>OZ220699.1:0-3872271 GCA_965116565.1 Dehalococcoidia bacterium | reverse complement strand
GATACTGTGGGGAAACCGCGCGTAGGCATCTGGCTGATGCCCGACAACTCAACGAATGGAGAACTCGAGAACTTCGTCGCAGACATGATCCCGACCGGCGACCCCATATGGCCGCTGTCTCAACGCTACATCGACGGCATCCCCGTCAATGAGCGTAAATTCGCGGAGAACAAAACCCTTCGCGCCCAGATTCACGCCTGGCTGGCCGTCCGCGAGGACCCAAGGCAAATGGGTCTCGCCATCCGAACCCGCGACCTCGCCATCAACAACCCCCTATCCCAAACCTTCCTCCGCTGGCTCTCCCGCCTCTTCGCCTAGCCCTCCGCCGGCTCCATCGGTTCCAAGCCGCCCCCCGCCGCGTCCCGCCCCGGCCGCGTCGCCGTCAGCATCAGCAGCGACACCACCGCCAGGTTGACGCCAAACGCCAAAAACGCCCCCTGGTAGCTGCCGTAGCGGTCCACCGCCAGCCCGGCCGCCGTCGGACCCAGCGCCTGCCCTCCCACCTGCGCCGCCAGCCCCCACGCACGTATCGCCCCCAGGTGCAGCCGCCCGAAGTAGTCCGCTCCCGCCAGACGCGCCATGATGTGCAGCCCGCCGACGCCGAACCCCAGGAAGAACGCCCCCAGGACACCCACGGCGATCTCGCTGGCAAAGGCCGTGGTGACGGCGCCTGTGGCCACCACCAGACCCGACACCGTCATCACGAACCGCGCCTGCGTCTTCTGCGCCATCGCCGAAAAGACGACGCTCGCCGGCACCTGCGATATCGCGAACGTGCTCGCCGTCCACACCGCCACCGACGGCGGCACGCCCTGGTCAACGAAGTGCGGCACCTGGTGCAGCGACACTCCCGCCTGCACTATGAACCCCGCAAAGGCAAACACCATCATCAACCAGAACGCTCGCGTCCGCATGGCTTCCCGCAGCGTGAAGTTGATCTCCTCCTCGGAACTCCGCGGACGTCGCCCCGGTCCGCCGGAGGCGGCCCCCCGCCGCGCCGGACCCTCGCCGCCGTCCGGTTCCAAACCCAGGTCCTCCGGACGCCGCGCCATCAGCAGTATCGCCGGAACCACTCCCACCGCCACCGTCCAGATGCCCAGCGAGTACCACGCCACGTCCCAGCCCCAGGCGCCGATGATCGCCTGCGCCACCAGCGGCATCACCGCCAGCCCTGAACCCTGCGAAACGTGGTTCAACGCCAGCGCGAACGGGCGCCGTCGCACGAACCAGTTGCTCACCGCCACGGACGTGCCCAACTCCAGCGGGCCCGAGAACGCCATGCGCCCCGGCACGTACACCACGTAGAACATCCAGATCTGGCTCACCGCGCCCAGCGCCACCGCGCACACTCCGGCGATGGCGGAAAATACGCCGACCACCATCCCGGATCCGTACCGGTCCAGCACCGGCCCCACCATGGGCGAAACTACCGCCGCAAACACTCCCCCCAGGCTCACCGCGCCAGCCAATTCCGCCCGCGTCCAGCCGAACTGCTCCGACATCGGCACCACGAACACCGTCAGCACCGCCACCGACATCAGCGGCCGCGCCGAGTACGAAACGATCCCCGACAGCCCCAGGATGATCCAGCCGTAGTAAAAGGGCGCCGCCCGCGCCGCCCGCGTCTGCAACCCTCTCATCGGCCGCCGTCGCGCCGCAGGACGACCCGCGCCGACCCGCGCCGACGGCAGAAAGACACGAAAATCCAGCAGTTCACAGGTTCACAAACGCAATCGGGCAACGGTGGCAAAATGCCGCCCGATTATAGCAGGCCCATCCGCGAATTCCGGCGTAACCTCTTCTGCCACGCACCAGTCTGGCACATCCTTGGTGGTTGCAATTGACGCGGAATGCTTGGATGATAGGCGGGTTGGTGATAGAGTCTCATCGCTCGACATAATCAACAGCCATTTCAGATGAGCACCGTTATCTTTGATCGTTCAGCCTGAGAGCACGGCTGCCCGGATGACCGCCTGCATCCTCGTCGACGCTTCGCGCCGGCCAAGCGATAGGAGACATCCTCTTGACACAATCAGACGGCGCCCGGACCGAACGCCCTGACCTGGCATTCGATCGGCTGGACCCCAGGCTTTTCGAGACCGTTTTCGCGGACTCCCAGGCCTCGAATCTGATCTCCTCGCTCCCCGAGATCCTCCGGTGGGAGAACGACCAAACCGTCCTCCTGGCCCAGATCAACTCCATTCACTCCGCCTTCGTGAGGGCCCGCATCGACGCGCTCGGCGAGTCCAACGATGAGCTCAACGCCATGCTGTCCAATATGCCCCTGGAAACGTGGCGGCGCATCGAACTCGCTCCCGAAGTGTTCAGGCTGCTGGCTGCCCCCCACAACACGCCGGCTTCCGAGGTATCCCAAATATTGCAGAGTTTCTGCGCCGTCGAGTTGGGTGTCGCGGGACAACCCGCCGCCCGCCAGTTGCCCAACGGTCGCTGGAGCGCCCTCGGCGATGTGGGCGTCAGCCGCAACACTGCCGCCGCCGCGGCGCCTCCCCATCCTTACCGCCAGGTTGACGACTTCGTCCTCGCTCCTGTCGTCAGAGGGACCGTGGTTGACGGTTACAGCCCAACCTACGCGACAATATTCGGCTACACCCAGTGGTCCGTGGAATCCCACCCGGATTCCGAGTTCGCGGAAGCCGCGTCAAAACTGTCCACAGCGATGCAGTTCATCGAATCGGTGTCGGGGCCGGCGTGCGACATGCTGGATGCCTGCCTCCGGGTCGTGTCCCTGGCCCGCGTCCCCGACGATCCCAACATGACCGTCTCCGGATCCCATCCGCACCTGCGCGGGTTGGCCGCGTTTTCCAATCTCCACTCCCTGAGATGGGCTCCCGGACAGGTGGTCGAAGCCCTCCTCCACGAGGCGATCCACTCCCTGATCTCCAAGATGGAAATCGCCGACAGCCTGTTCTTGTCCTATCGCGAAGCCGGCGACGTATCGGCAACCTCCCCATGGTCCGGCCGCTCCATGCCGCTCTGGGCATACGTCCACGCCTGCTTCCTCTGGTTCGGCTCGTGGCACTTCTGGCAGCGCGCCGGCGGACACAGCGACCGCGCCCACGAGTTCGCCGAGACCGCGCGCCGGGGTTTTGACGGCCAGGCCTCCATCAACAACATCCCGCCCGAGGGGATCGCGCTGCTCAGGCCGGACGCCGCCGAAGCCCTCCGCCTCATGACACGCGAAGCAACCGCCTGATACCCCACACCCGCCTGGCCCGCGAAGCAACCGCCCGACCACCCTCGCCCAACCGACCTGTTACGTCGTTCTCGCGGAAGCGGGCATCCAGACTAACCTGCCAGCTATTGTCGCTGCTCTGCGCGGCGTCCGGTGGCGCTGGACCTGTCAGGTCATCCTCCCCATCGCGCCGCAGGTCCCCCTTCGCGGATCCACGCAAATTAATCCCTCGGACCGGTGACACCACGTCGTTGCCGCTGACCGCACCCGCGTTCTATCCTACATATGTCAGGTTCCCCGCAACGTACTCGAGAACCGCGCGGGGTCGTCGCATCGCATGCAGCGGCAGCCACCAAACTACGGAAACATGGCGAGGTGTCAAACAAGGTTCGGGTCGCATAACGGCCTGTCGGTTACCAAAAGCAGAATACGGTTCCGCTAGAGCCTAGAGTCGCTCTATTACTCGACCAAGCTCCCGGAACCCGGTGGGTGTCACCACCGCCCCGTGCCGCAAAGCTACGGCTCGTTGAGTCGGAGAACTGCGGGACACGGAAACCTAGGACGATATCTTTCTGCGCAAGCAAAAAAACAGTGTTGGCCGTGCTCCGACACGCAACCCGAACCGCAACCTGACGCCAAAAACCCAAAACCGAGAACCCAAATCGCAACTGGACAAAAAGGAGGACCCCCAACCGCTGATCGCTCATCCCTGGCCCTGCGAAGGATCAGGATGATCCTGCCGAATGACGTGCCTGCCATTGATGTGCCCGTCGGGGGCGAGGCATGCCTCGCCCCTCCCCGTCGCACGCTGCAGGCACGCCCTGGTGCCCGCCGCACGTAAAATCGAACCCGGCGTGGAGGCGAATAATCATTTGCCCCATCGGCCCGGCGCGTATGGCTGCCCGGGCAGGGGCGCAGCCATGACGTACCATCTTCGATCACCTCCCCATCCTCCTCTGCGGCATAAGGTGAAATCGCCGTCGCCCGCGCTGCGCTATAATGCCCCAATGCAGCGCAACCTCCGGCTGGCCCTCGGCCAGTTCAATCCCACCGTCGGCGACATCCCCGGCAACACCGCCCGCATCATCGAGCTCATCGACGAAGCCCGGGCAGCCCGCGCCGACCTCGTCGCCTTCCCCGAACTCGCCGTGACCGGCTATCCGCCCGAGGACCTGCTCTTCAAGCCCTCCTTCCTCTCCGACAACGCCGCCGCCGTCCAGCGCATCGCCGCCGCCGCCCGTGGCATCGCCGTCATCGTCGGGTGCCCGGCGCTCCCGTCCAATCACGTCGGCGACGACATCGCCAACGCCGCCGCCATCATCAACGACGGTCGCGTCCTCGACTGGTACCGCAAAATGTACCTGCCCAACTACGGCGTTTTCGACGAGGACCGTTACTTCCGGCGCGGGGAGACCTGCCCTGTTTATGTCATCAACGGTTCGTCGGTCGGCGTCAACATCTGCGAAGACATCTGGTATCCCGTCGGCCCCATCGCCGTCCAGCGCGACGCCGGCGCCGAGGTCATCGTCAACATCAACGCCTCACCATTCCACGCCGGCAAGGCCGCCCAGCGCGAGCGCATGATCGCCACCCGCGCCGCCGACAACGGCGTATTCGTAGCCTATCTCAACACCGTCGGCGGC
Organism: Dehalococcoidia bacterium; assembly: GCA_965116565.1. GTDB lineage: Bacteria > Chloroflexota > Dehalococcoidia > Lucifugimonadales > UBA3495 > Bin87. Next base: position 3,867,435 of record OZ220699.1, on the reverse strand, counting down.
CAGGACGAGCTTGTCTTCGACGGCGCCAGCGTCATCTGCGCCCCGGATGGCTCGGTGATTGCCCGCGGCCCCTCCTTCGAGGACCGCCTCATCGTCGCCGACCTCGACGTCGATTCCGTATTCCGCCAGCGCCTGCGCGACCCGCGGCCCCGCAAGGAGAACCCCAACATCCTCCGCGAGGTCGGCCAGGCCGCCGTCGTCCGCGTTTCCGATTACCGCCGGGGCAGCCGCAGCGTGGCGGCAGAGACCCCCATGTGCCGGCCGCTGGACCAGGTGGAGGAGGTGTACCAGGCCCTCGTCGTGGGTACCCGTGATTACGTCCGCAAGTCCGGATTCCGTCGCGCCCTCATCGGCCTGTCCGGCGGCGTCGACTCGGCTCTCACCGCCACCGTCGCCGTGGACGCCCTCGGCGCGGACAACGTTGTCGGCGTCACCATGCCTTCCAGATACTCCTCCGAGGGCAGCGTCGGCGACTCACAGGAACTTGCCACCAACCTCGGCATCCCGCTCTGGCGCATCCCCATCGAGCCGGCCCACCTGGCCTTCACCGACATGCTCGCCGAGCATTTCGCCGGCGCCGACCCCAACACCGCTGAGGAGAACGTCCAGGCCCGCATTAGGGGCAACGTCCTCATGACCATCTCCAACAAGTTCGGCTGGCTCGTCCTCACCACCGGCAACAAGAGCGAGATGGCCATGGGCTACGCCACCCTCTACGGCGACATGGCCGGCGGCTTCGCCGTGCTCAAGGACGTGCCCAAGACGTTGGTTTATCGCCTCTGCCGCTGGCGCAACGCCGGCTCCGCCAATGGACGCCCACTCATACCCCAGGCCGTCCTCGACAAGCCTCCCAGCGCCGAGCTTCGCCCCGACCAGACCGACCAGGACACCCTCCCGCCCTACGACGATCTCGACCCCATCATCAAGGCCTATGTCGAGGACGACTACGGTTACGCCGACATGGTCGCAATGGGCCACAATCCCGAATGGGTGCGGCAGGTCATGACCTACGTGGACCGCAACGAGTACAAGCGTCGCCAGGCGCCCCCCGGCGTCAAGATCACCCCCCGCGCCTTCGGCAAGGACCGCCGCCTCCCCATCGTCAACCGCTACCGCCCAACCTCCGCCTAAGCCGGTCCACATTGCTCATGGTTCGGAATTTCCGCCTCTGGCTGGATCGCGTCGAACCATCGCTCCACTCATCGTAGGGGCGAATGATTATTCGCCCTCATTTTCGCGCAGGTCAAAAGACCCCGGCGCACCGCGCGCAGCCCAATGTTGTTTCGACTTTGGAGTTCTGCTGATTCATGAAATTCGCTGGCTTCAGGCACAACGGTTGGGTAAGGATACTGTAGCAAAAATGTCCACTCCGCTTCGGACGATCTGGTGATGGCGCTCATCTGCAATCACACGACCTTCCAGATGGTAAAAGAACAGGTCGGTATGGCGGCCTTAGCCCCAATCCGCCGAAAGGATGAGCACGTCGAGGTAGCGAAGGGGTAAGAAAGCGCTCCCGGCTTCGGGGATAGTGGTTTATGAAACAGGAAGCCACCCAGGCGCGAGGAGCGCCCGTTAGATGCTGCCACCCGGGCGTCCCAACCGTATCGATGTCGCCTTGGACGGGCGCCGCCTGGTGGCTGATGCTGGTCTGATCCTTCGGGCCACCGACAATTTATTCGTGGATGGAGCCGGATTTTCACAGACTTCACTGGACATGAAGGTAGCCGTTTCCTACCCAGAATAAGTAGGAAACGGCCGAATGTGCTGGGGTTTTACGATATTAAAATGGCGGAGAGGGCGGGATTCGAATCCACCTCCGATTGAGTAGGATTTCGGGGGGTTCGGTGCCGGCAAATGCCGCTCCCATAGGAACGACTGGGTTCCTGTGGGAGCGGGTCGGATCAGCGCGGGGCGGGAATCAGGGCCGGGGTTTGTCCGGGCGCTCCAGGGCCTTGGCGAAGGACTGTGCCAAAGACTTCTTCCTTCCTCTCAGCAGATGGCCGTACACGTCGATGGTGGTTGTGATGCTCCCGTGCCCCAGCCTTCGGGACGTCGCCACCGCGTTGTCGTCGTCCTCGAGGCACACGCTGGCGTGGAAATGGCGGAAGGCGTGGAAGGTGATGTTCGGGGCGCCCACTCGAGCCCCCAGCTCTTTCAGCTGACGCATCATGGTGGTCTCGGGCATCATGCCGCCGTCGCTGCCGGGGAACACCAGGTCATCAAGCCCGACCTGCGATCCCTGCTGTGACCGGTGTTGCCGCAGAAACTCCACCGCTACATCGGGGAGGTCAATGGTCCGGACTCCCTTGTCGGTCTTGGGCCGGTTTCGCACGTTCCCCTGTTTCCGCGTCCGAACCACGGCTTCCATCACGTCAATCGACCCTTGATCGAAGTGTACGTGGCGCCAGGTGAGGCCCCAGGCTTCGCCCTTCCGCATACCGGTGTAGGTGAGTACGAACAGGAACGGGAAGAGTGGATGGTTCTCGGTGGCGGCGAGATCAAGCAGTTGCTGGACCGTCTCGATCTCCGGCGGGATCACCTCTTTCTTGATCACGGCGGGCAATCGGACCAGGGCAGCCACGTTGCGGTCGACCTTTTCCCTGCGGACGGCGTATTTACACGCACCGGACAAGACGCAGTGAACGAGCCGGACGGTGCGAGCTTTCATGCCGTCAGCCTGGAGGTTCCGGTACGCGTCCTCGATGTGGCGGGGTGAAAGATCCGCCAACGGGATGTGGCCCAGGTGCGGGATCAGGGCCTGCTCGATGATGTCCGCGCAGCGTTCCTGGGTCTTGATCCTGAGCCGCGGCGCCACGTCTTCCCGGTGCCAGGTCCGCAGCCAGTCACTCACCAGCACGACGCTCCGCCGCGGTCGTATCTGCTCAACTTCCTCCACGAATTGGCGCAGGCGCTTCTGGGCTTCCGCCTTGGTGCCGTACACGGTACGGGATCGCCGGCGGCGAGTTCCCTGTTCGTCCTTGCCCAGGCTCACGGTGATCTCCCACACGTTTAGTCTGCGCTTTCGCATTGTGCCGGTCATATTTCACCTCGGTGTGGGGCGCATGGTTGGAGCGCCCCGGATTGACCGCACTCTAAAACTCCGGCTTGAGCCTCCGTTTTGCTCCAAATTCTCGCGCAAAACGGCGCTCCGGGTCGTTCTATTACCCTGCTGAAAACAGGGGATTACAGCCGGCCCGGCATTCGACCGCGGCCGACGTCCCTGATCGGAGGCAGCGACTATGACCATTATCGAGTCAATCTTGGCGTGGATGCACGAGGAGGACAGAACCATCGTCTATATGGCGCGTCAATGCGACATGGACGCAGAGCGGCTCATCGCTATCATCGCGGGCCGTGCCATGCCGTCAGACGATGACCGGGACGCGCTGGCGGCCGCCATGGGGGTCGAGGTAGACGCGCTTGCGGAGTCGGAAAACCCTCCCCTCGGCGCCGACGCGCATCCGTTGCGATGCTACACCGTCAGAGAAGTAGCCGGGCTGCTGGGCGTGAGCGAGGACACGGTGAGAAAGGAACTGGCGACGGGCGCCCTGCGGCACATCGTCGTTGGTGAGCGGACGTGGCGCATCCCACATTCGGCGCTGGAGTGGAGGGTGGCGATGTGATCCCGCCTCGGTCCACGCTCAAGGAGACGCGCATATGGTAATGCTTGATTGGGAATTCCAAAACCGGAAGGTCACCAGCACAAAGGCGTGGCTGCGGGACCTGATGCTCATCCGATGGCTGCTGTGGATGATGCCGCTGCTGGAGCCAAAGGAGATGGCTTGCGTCACGGGATTCGACGAGAACCGGTGCTACAAGTTGCTGCGTGAGTTGATGGCCAAGAAGCTGGCGATTCGCCAGGCGATGGGCCGCCATAAGGGCAAGAGGTTCCGATACTGGCTCACGACCAGAGGCGCGCGCTTGGTGGCCGATGAGACGGGGATGGAGGTCCCCTGGCAGGTGACGGAGCGCGGGATCGCATGGCTGGTTCGCCGGCTGCCAATCGTAGAAGCGTTCTACGACCTGGCGCCGAACCTGTTGCGCCATGAGGGTGTGAAGCTCAGTCCAGTTGTGGCTTTGACCACGGAACCGGACGGGTCCGGGGACACGGCGGAATTCACGCCCGACCTGAAGATCTGCGACTTCCGTTGGATTGAAAAGGGTGAAATTCATGCTGTCGTAGTTTACGAGAACAGAGCATGGTTCCCCTTGGTGTGGGTGGGGACAATGGTGTCGGAAAGCGAGTTGAAAAGGGATGGCACGCTGGCCGTTGAGCAACTTGCAGACCGTGGGTTGGAGCCTGCCGGCTGGGTAGTCGTCGGCAGCGACCACCTAGCCGCAAGACTTGCGGCGGAGTTCTGGCCCGTTGACAACGTGCTCGCCGCGTCAACCGACGGCCGCGTCGAGTGGGAAATGCGCCCCGAACCGTTCACGTTGCCCCTGAGTGAAAAGGCAACATCGGCTCGGTTGGGCAGACCCGAGAACCTGGTCAACTGGTGGAACAAGGACAGCAAGCAGTACAAACCTGAGATGGGGGCGCTCGATAGCCCAATGCACTACCAGATCTTTCGATTTGTCGCCGAATGGTGCGGACCCACCCCGGCCCACCTGGAACGCCGGTTCGGAGAGTCTTACCGGGCGGCCGTGCGGGAGTTGCGGAAAGCCGGCCTGGTGGCGAAGATAGGCGGCGCTTTCTACCTGCACAGCCTGGGGGAATTGACGGTGGCGCATATGGATCGGGTTTCACCGCAGTCAGTGAAGGGTCGCCTGGACGTCTATCTGAAGAAGGACGGCGTCTACCGCAATCAGCAGCAGCGCCACAACCGCTCCCTCTTGGACGTCGTTCAGAAGCTCTCAGACCAGGGTGTCTACGCTTACGCTGGATGGCGCGTTCGGCGAACCGCCCGAGATGGTACCCAGGTCGTGCCGGATGCCGCCGTGTATTTGAAGCGTCGGGACGAACTTAGCATCATAGCGTTCATGGAGCTGGAGTTCACCGCCCGCACGCCGCTACGGATCGAGCGAAAGCGGGGGCCGTATCTGACGGTGCAGTGGGACCGAATGGAGCCCATTCCCAGTCTGTGGTTGCTTGCCGATGCTGAGATGGAGGAGAGGTACCGTCGGCACGGGCTCCCCTCCGAACCGATACTGACCGCCGTCCTGGACGACTTCCTGAAGTCCGGTTCCTCGTATTCGGAACCAAACTGGCGCAACGGCGACGACTGGGTGCCCATCTACGAGGTGGCGGATATGGCGGTCGAAACCTACCACGCGTACCTGTGGGATGAGTAGCGTTGAGAGGGTCCAGCGGCGCGCTTAGCCTCCGGCCTACCCCTTCAGCCGGCGCTCCCTGGGCTCATTTCGACGGCGATAGCTGCCTACGTAAGGGCTGACTTCCGTGCAAAAATAGTCTCCGTTTCGTCGATGGCGCCGGACGGGATTTTTGCGCTGGTCAATTTGTGCTCTGGTCCAGAGTAATCCGTGCTCAATCGAGCCCGTCCCTGCTGAAATCGGACGAAGATCGCCGGAGCGTATTTTTGCAGTGGTCGTGTAGGGCGATCCACGCACGAGTCAAGCGTCAAACGGTAACGATTTTTGCGACCATGAGCCAAAATCATCCGAAACCATGACGTCAAAGGCCTATAACCGCACGCGCGGTTGCAAATGGAACCAACCGGCATCGCAGACCTCATGGGACATTGCGGAATGGCGCAACGCCGGCTCAGGCACGTCGGGCAGACTGGTCAGACGGTGAGGACGCAGCCCTGGCCCTCGGCTTCATGGGGGCCGGTGGACACGCTGTCCTGCTGGACGCTGTGGGCGCGGTCGGCCCGGGGCGAGTTGAACAGGTGGGTGAGGTAGGCGGCGAGCACTGCCTAATCCGGTTGTTCGGGAGGGAACAGTGGGCATGCTGCGCGGTGTCAGCCCCAGGTCGCGGGTTTGTCCAGCGCCAAGCAATCCGAGTGAACTGCACGCCTGCACAGCCAGCACCAGATGCCGTTGATGATGTGGGTGTCGTCGTGGCGTTCGGCGACCAGGACAGCACGGACGGACCCGCAGCCCCAATCTCGTGGAACCGGTGGGCGTCGGAGTCGTTGATGAACGGCGGGCTGCCATGGGTTATTAACTAACCGCTCTGCGGTACGGTCTGGCGTCGCTGTACGCGCCGTAGTAGCTGCCGTTGTGGATGATGTTGGCGAAGCTGCCGCTCGACGGCGTGAGCACGCAGCTCTCCGGGCGCTCCTGCACGCTGGCGGCCAGCAGCCTGAAGTATGGCAGCCCCCGTTGCCGCCGCGTGTGCTGGTTGTGGCGTCCGAGGACGGCGCAGCACAGGGCGATGGCGTGGCGTGTGCGTAGGCGGCCACCACCAGATGGATGACCTCCACGTCGCCATCGCAATCCTCGCCCCGGGCCGTTGCGGTCAACAGCGGCATGATGGTCAGCCTTTGCCGGTGCGCTCGGCGTAGTCGATGACGCCGGCGCGGGCGAGCATGTGGTTGAAGGCGTGGCCCTGCAGCTCGACGTCCTCGTCGATGAGGGTGAGGGTGTCAGGGTGTTGACAGTGAGGGTCCATTCCAGACCCATGCGGTCGACGACGAGCAGGTAGTCGCGGGCGTAACGGCGACAGATGCGGCGGACCAGCCAGTAGCGGAGTTTGGCAGTCAGCTCAGCAACCCCGCGATCACGGCGCGGCGCAGTGGACGCGTACCACGTAGTCCTGCGTGGTGGTTCCGTCCTCGGCCGTTTCCGTGATGGTCACGGTGGTGGTGGCGCGCTCGGCGAGTTCGGCCAGGGCGGTGCCGTAGCCGCTCTCGGTGAGTGCGTCCGCCGGCTCGGTGGCCACCGTGAAGGTGGTCGTATCGTCCGACGCTGCCGGCAGCACTCCAGTCGGCACGGTGGAGTGGGACACGCGCACGTCGTAGTCATACACTCCAGGGTCGAAGTGCGGAGTCCACTCGTCGGGGGACATGCCCCTCAGCGCAAGCGTCGACAGCACGGCGTCGGTCGAGGGCGTTTCCCGGGAAACCGTCACGGTGCAGGTGGTGCCGTCGCTGCCGTCGGCGGGCGCGACGTCGACGGTGATGACGTTGGCGCCTGTGGCCAACCACACCAACGCGGGAGTGTTGTCGGACACCTGGCTGCTGCCCAGCGAGATGGTGTACGTCTCGCCCGGATCCTCCAGCATCGGCCGCACGGTTGTCTCTGCGGCGGGGCGGGGCATGGATGCCGTGTACGTCGTGGTAGTCGGGTCAAACATCAGCGAGATGTCTATGCCGGTGAGGGTTAGTCCGTACAGCGCGGCTCCGGCCGGCGCCGGCGTGGGTGGCACGTCGTGGTCCTGCCAGTTGACGTAGGGCTGTTCGGTGAGCGCCTTCACGACGATGGCGGCGGGTTTCACCCAGCGCAGGCGCAGCGCGCCGCAGTCCGGCAGCGGGCCCACGTCGATACGGATCTTGGCTGACCGGTGATGGGCGTCTATTTGGTCACTGGCCAGCAGGATGCAGCCGCTGACTTTCCACAGGCGGATGCAGGCCGTTCCCTGTTCCCAGTCGGCATCGGACAGCGGCAGCCTAGCGAGCCTGGTCTGGCTGCCCGCCTGGTGTCCGGTCCACATGCCGAGGTGGGCGGACACGTCGGCGTCGCGGGGGACGTCCAGCGCGGCCACGCCGTCGGCCTCGATGGCGACGGGCGGCCCTGCCAGCCGATCCAGCTCACCGAAGGGATGAGTTGCGACTCGGTCGGGGTTGAGGTAGGGCGTGTTCGTCGGCCTGGGCGTGCTGATGGGCCAATCCGGGCACGGCATCGGCCGGAGCGTCAAGGCGAAGCCCGCGGAGTGGACGGTTTAGACGGTGCGCTCCACCGCCGCGTGTTCGCGAGGATGTCTCGACGCATCTGTGGTCGTGTTCGAGAGCTTAGTCGGGGCCGTTGGTGATTCCTGGTTCCTTACCCTCCCGCACCACCAGCACCAGGTCAATATTGCAAACTTAGCGCACCCCGTCATCGATCCAGCGGTGTCCCAGGAGCATGCCGTCCTTATCGCACCCATCGCTCTCGATGCCCAGTTGGACATTCCGGTAGAGCTCCGCTATGGCGTAGCCGTCGCGCGCTCTTGCACCACCTGGGGATTGAGCAGCGAGCCGGAGCCGTCGGCGCCGAACGTTCCCATGGTCCGCATGACGATGCCGCTGGCTGCGGCCACGGCGGCCAACGGCCCCACGACGTAGTTGGTGTTCCGCTTGATCGTGTCGGTGAAGCGTCAGCCGGCGCGCAAATAGGGCCTTTGACGGCGTTTTCTCACTTGGATGGCTTGGTAGAGATGTCCCATGGGCCGAAAACGCGCTCTCGGTGCCTCCAGAGCAAAAAGGCGACCATTTGCGGCGGCTTTGCCTGCGTCAATTCGGGCAAGGGCAAGTCGCCCACCCGCAGCATCAAGTCCAGGCGGCCGGGGATCCGATGCCAGAGCCAACATGAGACTGGTACAATCACTGGAGCAAGTCAGATTCCACGGGTGTGGGATTGGGTACCTTGCCTTTACTCTCGGTTAGAAGACAGGAGATTTCCCGTGGTACTTCGGGATCGCGACATAGAGGCAGCCATATTGGGGGCATTACTTCTGAATGGAGAGGCGATTCATCTGGTAGCGGACCAGCTCACCGCCGATCATTTCGACGATGCTCCCAACAGGCACTGCTACGCTGCATGTTTGGAGGTGGCTCTTGCTGGCTCCGACGTTTCTGCGACCTCGGTAGGAAACTTGCTTGCCGAACAGGGGATTCTGCACTTGATGGGCGGATGGGAATACATGGACGGGCTGATCGCCCGAGCCGCCGGTTTGCATCAGATCAACCGTTATGCCAGGGACTTGGCCACCTTTTCGTTACGACGGAGATTGGTTCAAGTTGCCGACCGAATTAGATCGATCTCCACGGACGATTCGTACGAGTTGGAGGCGTTACGCAGCAATGCGGCAATGGCATTTTTCGGCGTCGTTGAGAATCTCCCTCTACCGGAGTTGCCGCGCATATCAACGCGGTTGAAAGACTTGCCGGCCGTACCGCCCGCTCGAGCCCAGTCGGTTTCCGAGCCAGATGTAACGACCGGCTATCCGACGCTTGACTATCTCTTCAAGACGCAGGGGTCTTGCAACTTGATGGTAATTGCAGGTCACCCGGGAACCGGCGCGACCACCCTGGGCCTCAATGTCGCGACCAACTTGGCCAAGCAAGGGATCGCGGGTGGCATCCTCAGTCTGGAACTAGATCGCCGCCAAATTTGGCAGCGGCTGTTGTCTGCCGAATCCGACGTGGCGCTCTCTGAACTCCCTCTGGAGGATCAGCTCGCTGAAAGAGCGGCAGGAGAGTCGAAGGCCGTCGATGCAGTGTTTGGGCTGCCCTTGTCTATAGTTGATGATCCTGGATTGACGATGGCCGACATTGAGGTAAAGACATTGCGCCTCAAGATGCAACAACGCATCCAATTTTTGGTCATCGACTCCTTCAACGCAATCTCGCCTGGCAGTTGCGATTGTCTTGGGGAAACTCGTTTTTGCAGTTGCGTCGAAACTTCGCGCGCGCTTATGGCGTTGGCCAGAAATCTTGATGTTCTGATCATAGTTTGCTTGCGATCGAGACCGGACGGCAAAATAAGCGATTTGGACAACCCGCAATGGGACGACCAGTTTTACGATTACATTGTCAATTCCCAGGAGCCGCAGTTGCATGAACTGCAAGGTACATATCTTATTGGAGCGGCAGATGCTGTCATCATACTGTCGCGGGAAAACTTGCCGTCTTCTGAATACCCTTTTGTAGCCACGGAATCGGATGGTCCGCTTTCTGGAAACATCGTGAAGCTCCACGTCGCAAAATACCGCAATGGGCCCGTCGCTGAAGGGCGCCTGTGTTGTCGCACCCCGATTATGCGTTTCGATGAGGTCGGTGGTGTAATGGCCGTCGAATGATCAATCGGTTTCAGGCCGGAAAAACGCAACCCGCTTACGGCTGATAGGTAAGGCCCTGCTGGCCGCCCGCTTCTCATTTGAACAAGCACTCGTCCGCTCGCTTATGGATACGACCATGACCTTTGCGTTCTCCATCCATGCCGGAGAGCTACTCACAAGGGCAGAAAGCGGCCAACATCCCGCAGCTTTCGGCGCCGTTCTTGCGCGTCCGGAATAACCCGGGTTACAAGCTTCCAGTAGTCGTCCGAGTGACTGCGCACGGTCAGATGGACGAGTTCATGCACGATGACGTAGTCCACCAGTGCCGGCTCCAGCATCACAACGCGCCAGTTGAAACGCAGCGTCCCGTCCGGGGCGCAACTGCCCCAGCGTTGACGCTGATCGCGAATCAAAACCTCCGGCGGTTCCCCGCCGCCGAACCGGGGCAACCACTTTTTTACACCGACTTGCAGCCGCGTTTCGGCCCGCCTCCGATACCACGCGATGATGGCTTTGCGGATGCGCTCGTAGCGTTGGCCGTCGTCAAGTCCGCGGGGCACCTTGATGCTGAACCGCCAGTGGTCAAACCGAACCTCCGGCGTGCGTACATCGGCGGTCTCGAACACCATGCGCACGTTCCGCCCCAGATATGGCAGGGTTTCGCCGCTTACGAACCGCTTGGGCGAAACGTCCAACATTCCGTCGGACGCGTGGTTGAGAATCCACGGAGCGCGACGACGCACCAGGGTTTGCAAATCGTCGGCCGGCGTGTCCATCGGCGCTGCCACCTGCACGCCGCCGCCAGCGATGGTTACCTCCACGGTCTTCTTGCGCCGTTGGCTGCGGCGTACCTGGTACTCGATGGTGGTGTCGCCGAAACGGATGCTGTCGCGTTCCGTCATCGGCCGCTCCGGCTGCGGAACGCATCGACGATGCGATTGGCCAGGTCATCGAGTTCGTCTTCGGTGTACTTCTCGCCGTCCCTCAACACGCGTTTGATGTCGCGGCGCATGAGACGCTGGACCTCAAGATTGGTCTGCCAATCGACCACGTTCCGATGTTGAACCAGCGCCGTTTTCACCCTTTCGGTGGCCGCCTTTTGCTCCTCGTCCATGCGGACGTGGTACTCCGCCAGGGCTCCCTCCGAGATCATGGACGTTCCGACCTGGCCAATGGTCTCGTAGATGGCAAAGGACTCCGACGATAGGCCCAGCTGCGCTGCGATGTCTTGCTCGGAGTCAAGTTGGGCTTTCAGGGCCGCCTGGAGCTCGGCAGCTTTGGCGGCGTCGATCACCTGGTTGCGCAGGTCCTGGATGATCCGCTCCAGCTGCTCGGACAGCTTGCCGTAGAACACTGGATTGTCCGCGAGTTTCTCGTTGATGTACGCCCGGATGGTGTGCTCCATCACGGACGCGCGGGCCTCGTCGTGGGGGAGGGCTGCTATCTTCTGGTCGAAGTCCCGGTCCAGCACCGAAACCGGCTTCATCAGCTCGCGGACGCTGGCGTCAATGCGCTCGTCGATGAGCTTCTTGACCTTGGCGCCGATGTCAGTCCAGTTCAGCCGCGCGTCTTCTTGGAGGAAGTGGGCGCGAGCGTAGGCGCGGATCTGGGTGAGTCGCGCAAGCCGGCCCACGTAAGGCAGCGCTTTCGGGTTGGGAATCGCCCGGTCCATGAGGTGTGAGAACTCCCGGTAGTCTGCGTTGAACCGCTCGTACACGTCAGCCTTGAAGTTGCCCTCGGTGCTGGCGTCCGGGGCGAAAATGGCGATGCAGTCCCACACGTCATCTAGGTCGCGGCCCCTGAAGTGCGCTTCCGCCGACACGACTGCCGACTCCAGCGCCGCCGTCGGGTCTTCGTCCAGCTCTCGCATCGCGCCCATTACGTCGGGCACGTCGAAGCTCTGCAGGGCGGCCTCCAGGTTGCGAGACACGCCGTAGTAGTCCACCACCAGCCCGTAGCCCTTCTCGGTGGCCACGCCGTCGTGTTCGTGGGTGAAGGGCCGGTTGACCCGGGCCACCGCCTGCAGCAGCCCGTGCTCCTGCAGTCCCCGGTCCAGGTACAGCGCCTGCTCCACTGGTGCGTCGAACCCTGTGAGCAGCATATCCACGACGACCAACACCTCGGGCTCGCCGTCGGGGTTCTTGAAGTCGTTGGTGACCTGGTCCTGGTTGAGCTCCATCGCCTCCTTGAACTCGACGCCGTCGTTGGGCGTGGTGGTGATGATGGGGTACGCGCGAACGTGGAAGTCGTTCAGGTGCCTGGCGTAGCGCATCGCCGCCAGCCGGCTGGGCGCAACCACCTGGGCCTTGAAGCCGTTGGGCCGGACCCTAGTCTTGAAGTGGCCCGCGATGTCCAGCGCGATCATCTGGATGCGCCGCTCGGCCACCGCTACGGCGTCGCGGTTAGCGTAGCGCCGTTTGATCTGTTCCTTCTGCTCCTCGGTCTCCTCGCTGAAAAGGGTGTCGAACAGCTTGTCCAGCGTGTCCGCTCCCTGGATGGCCAGGTCGGGCAGCCGCGCCTCATACATGATCTCCACCGTCGCCCTGTCTTCCACCGACTGGAGGATGGTATAGGCGTCGATCAACGGACCGAAGCGGCGCATGGTGCTATGGCGGAAGCTCCTGTCGATGGGCGTTCCGGTGAAACCCACCAGGACGGCGTTGGGCAGCGCCTTGGACAGGATGGTGCCCAGCAGGCCGTACTGGGTGCGGTGGGCCTCGTCCACCATCACGACGATGTTGTCGGCGGTGTTGAGCGCGTCCAGTTTGCCGTCGGGAGTGTCCAGCACCTCCTCGAACTTCTGGATGGTGGTCATCACCGTGCGGCCGGGGATGGACGTGAGCAGGCGGCGCAGGTCGTTTCCGCTGGCGGCTTGCTCGGGCGCCGGGAATCCACACGCACGGAATGTGTCGGAGATCTGCCTGTCCAACTGTTTGCGGTCGGTGACCACCACGATGGTCGGGTTGTTCAGTGCCGGCTCTCGGCGCAGCTTGGTGGCCAGCCACAACATGGTTAGCGACTTGCCGGAACCCTGGGTGTGCCACACCACGCCTCCGCGTTCCTCAGGACACCGGCCCTCGGTGAGCCGCTGCATGGCCGCGGTGACCGCCCGGTACTGCTGGTAGCGCGGCAGCTTCTTAACCAGCTTGCCGCTGTCCAGTTCATAGACCACGTAGTCCCGCAGGATGTCCAGCAGCGTCGACGGCGACAGCAGGCCGATGATTAACTGGGCCTGGCCCTGGGGTTCTAAGCCGAAACGGTCGCGCACCTCCTGCTCCGTGTACGGGAGCGCCGACTTCCACTCGGAGTACACGTTCTCCGGCGCGTACAGGGACGAGAACGCGGCGGCGGCCCCGCAGTGCGCGACGCACAGCAGGTTGTAGTGGAACAGCGCCGGCGCGCCGGCGCCGGACCATTGGGGTTCGGCCTCCTGGTAGCGACGCAACTGGCGGACGGCCTGGGTCTTCCACACGTCCATCAGCGTGGGCGACTTGGCCTCCATCACCACCAGCGGGATGCCGTTGACGAACAGCACCAGGTCGGGAATGACCACGCGCTGGTCGTCATTGAGGTCGCCCTTCTCGTTGCCGCGCAGCACGCGGAACTGCGTGGTGACCACGAACTCGTTCAACCCGCCCGTGGGATCATCGAAATCGAAGAAACGGACGGTGCGCGTATCCCTGCCGCTGGGGCCGTCCACCGTCAGAGTCATACCGTAGGTCAGGTACTCATGCACCAGCCGGTTCCGCGCCATCCCGATGCCGTCGGCGCGTTCCAGGTCGAAGATGACCCGCTCGGCCTGCGCTCCGGTCAGCCCTTCGTTCAGCCGTAGCAGCGCCGCCCGGAGCCGGTCCTTGAGCAGCACATCGCGCTCATTGGGGCGTTCCGCCGCCAACTGCTCCGCCGGCACGTAGGTCCAGCCCAGCTGCTCCAGCAGCCGGCGGGCCGGGTCCTCGGCGTGGTTGAACTCGTTGAGCTTGTTGGGCGTGGTCATTCTGGCGGTCGCTTAGATGAGGTACTAGTTGAACGCGGTTTTGTGTACCTTTCTGACGAGGTGATTAGCTAATACCAGCATCTCTAGGGCTTCTTCAGGGTCATCGACAAAGTTGTGCTCATGGGATCGAGGATTCCTAATACCGATCATCGCGCCCGCGCACATTTCCATATAGCCTTGCTGTTCGTTCCTGTCGGAACGAGACTTCAGGTCGTTGAACCTAAGTATCGGGTTGTTGACGCTGAATGCAGTACGCATTAAATCGGCACCATCCTTCTCCGCCTGGCCCGATTTGTTTCTCACCAAGTTATCGAAGTAAGTGAACGCATTTCTCACGGCCTCGGCGTGGTAGCCATCCATGAACAAATTCCTGCAAGCTTCGCGGAGCCCTCCATCGGTCACGAGAAAGTCAAACTGCAACTGCCAAAACCGAGTCCCGTCGGCGATCGCCGCGTCTGCGAGGGAGATTACCTCTGGAACCCTATCTATCACCCCGCTAACCGGGTTGGTAAACCATTGCCTAGGCACCGGTGGTTGTGAGGACCGCTGCAGCTTCGCCAGTGACTTGCTCAGGTCGGCGAACTGTGGCGCGGTGGCTGTCTGCAATCGCGCCAGTGACTTGCTCAGGTCGGCGAACTGTGGTGCGGTGGCTGTCTGCAATCGCGCCAGCGACTTGCTCAGGTCGGCGAACTGTGGTGCGGTGGCTGTTTGCAATCGCGCCAGCGACTTGCTCAGGTCGGCGAACTGTGGTGCGGTGGCTGTCTGCAACCGCGCCAGTGACTTGCTCAGGTCGGCGAACTGTGGTGCGGTGGCTGTCTGCAACCGCGCCAGTGACTTGCTCAGGTCGGCGAACGGAGCGGCGCTAGCACGCTCCGTGATAGTTTGAAGACGTTTAGAATAGGCGTGCGCAAACATCTCTTCCAATATCGGGTTCAATGATCGACTGACCATATGCGTATCCTTCCGAAAATCCACGGTGGTTGGTTATCGATTCGCTACTCAGACGTGCCCACTCAAGAGGACATGGGAGGTGGCGTTTTTCGCCAAGTTCAATCTACCTAATTCTATGCGTAAACCCTCAATCAGATCGGCGTTACTTGAGACCGAGTCAATTATGCGCTCCTGCTCAGAGAGCGGTGGGCATGGGAAAGGTATCGAGCCGAGTTCGCCTACGCTGAGGTTGTAATTCCCTGCCGAAGTACGTATGTGCCCCCTGAGCAACCGACGACCGGCATCGGATTTCAGGAAGTGCCCTACGAACGCAGGCTCGACGCGCGATGGATCTGGTCTGCCGCGAACCAGATACGACGCGAACGCCCAATCTCCCTGCAGTTTTTGTGTCACCCAGGATCGGCCACAGATGTCCGGATTGCCGTTGGTGCGCACCAAAAGGATGTCACCTGTGCCGAGGCGCAGTTTTGCGAGTTCACTTGAACTCAGGTCGCCATACTTCAGGTCGGAAAGATTGAGGTCACCGGATGCGATATTGGGTATGCGGAGCACAGGCGTACCGATTGGTTCGCTGAAGCATTGCACGGACGTGCCGTAATCGAATTTCGGGATCACCTCCCCCAGCCGCACAACCTCCCAGTCGGCGGGGATGGTGCCGATGCCGGGCACCTCCTTCCACTCGGTGTGCCAGCCGGGGACGCCGCGGGTGAGCAGTTCGTGGAGCAGGGAGTCGCGCAGGGTCTCGGTGGCGGCGATGACCGCCTCGGTGCGCTCGATGGCCTCGTCGATGGAGTCCAGCACGTCGGCGATGGCACGCTGCTCGGGCAAGGGCGGAAGGAGCAAATTGATCCCGGTTAAATTGGTTTGCGTCAACAAGGGTTGAGCGGTCTTCGATGCTAGATCCGGCAGGCGAGCCAATTGCAGGGCATTGTATAAATATGATACGTCCCATTTCTCAGCGTCAGGCTGAACGAACAAAACATTGTCCGATAGCCAAACCGGCTCTGAGATGCGATGAACAGACCCGCTCGCTCCCACTCGTCCCACCGCTACGCCGTTCGAAAAGTTTGACTTATCGGTGAGACCTATGCGCCCATTGGACCCGATCACCGGAACGGCGCCATCATCGTTAGAGTAAGTCGGAGTCTTACCGGCTCCTATCGTGGTAAATTCCCCTAGACGAACCATCCGCCAACCGTCCGGCAGATCGGCAGCGGATATTTTGCGCGCGGTCCTCATCGCGCCGCGTCCACGCATCTCAGGCCGCCGAACCATTCCAGGATGCGACGGTCGGCGGTTACCAGCCGGTGACCGTTCATACCGGTGGCGACGATGATGCGGTCGGCCGGGTCGGCGTGGAAGTCTGCTAACTCGTTGGCGCGGATGCCAATCTCGCCGTCCACGGGGATTTCGATCAGGCCTTGGCCCAACTGCTCCAGCCGCCACCGGCTCACGTCGTCAGGGTATTCTATGCGGCCCTTCTCTCGAAGCATCGCCATCTCCCAGAATGAGATGGCAGACATGGCGACTTCCGCCGCCTGCCAGGCCCGTTCAATCTCGGCGCGAGCCACCGGGCCCAGCCTGGCGTCGCCGGCCCTCAACCAGAGGGCGGCGTGAGTGTCCAGAAGGATCATGGGTTGAGCACCCGATCCGGGTCGGACTGGGCTTCCCATTCAACGTCGATGGGCGAGATGATGTCGCCCGTGATCTTCAGCCGCCCCTTGTCGATGCCGAACAGGGACTTGGGGCGCTCGTGGTAGGCGGTCAGCCTGGCCACGGGCTTGCCGTTCTTGGTGATGACGATCTCGCCGCCGTGCTCGGCCACCTCGTCCATCAGCCCCAGGCACTTGGCCTTGAACTCGGATGCCTTCATTGTCCGGCTCTGGCCGGTGTCTGCGCTGTGGGTGGTCATGGTCAACGCTCCAGTGGGGCGGTCAGGTTTGCCCTGCGACCATTATACAATGGTCATGACCATGGTCAGCGATGCGCGGCCAGTGGATATCTACCGTGTGTACCCATGCCCGCCAGCAGTTCGTCCACTAGCCGCTGCATTAGCACTACCTCGATTTTTGTAGCCCCGATTCGAGCAAATTTTCGCACCGCGACATGACGCTACTCGCCAATTCGCCGTCGTCGACGGCAAGCAATCCTTGACCCAGGCACAGGTCCATGGCGCGCCGTATCGTTAGCAATACGCAGAAATCGGCCGTCGCCATCGTGAAGGATGGAGGCGGTTCTATCGTCCTACGGATATGAACAAACTCGGAAAAGAAACCGATCAGCGTCCGGCTTAGTCTTTTCTCACGGCCATCCGGTAGGGCTGCTTGCAGGTTGCGAAACAACTCATTGGTGTTCTTCCACGAATTTGGAACGCGACGGTTGGGTCGTCCGCCTAGCAGCCCGTCCGAGAAACCCGGTTGGCGGGCCGGAAAGGTATGATGGGGGCAGTCCAGTTGTGCGGAGCCATTGATGAGCAAGACTTACCTGCCATATGATCCCGACCAGCAGTTGCTGCTGCCCCAGGCACTGCAGGAGTGGCTGCCGGAGAACCATCTGGCGTATTTCATCTCCGACATGGTGGACCAGTTGGACCTGTCTGAGATCACGGCCCGCTACGAGGGCGAAAGGCGTGGCGGCCCGCCCTACCATCCGCTGATGATGGTGAAGGTGCTGCTCTACGCCTATTGCGTCGGGGTGCCGTCGTCGCGGCGCATCGCCCAAAGGTTGCACGAGGACATCGCCTTCCGGGTGCTGGCGGCGAATAACACGCCGGACTTCCGCACCATCTCGGACTTCAGGAAGGACCATCTGGAGGCGTTGTCGGGGCTGTTCCTGCAGGTATTGGCGTTTTGCCAGGGTGCTGGGATGGTGAAGCTGGGCCACGTGGCGCTGGACGGGACCAAGGTGAGGGCCAACGCATCGAAACACAAGGCCATGAGCTATCAGCGGATGAAAGAGAAGGAAGAGGAGTTGCAGGGGGAGGTGGATGAGTTGCTGCGGCGGGCCCAGGAGGTGGATGAGGAGGAAGACAAACGCTACGGCAGGGACAAGCGCGGCGACGAGTTGCCGGAGGAGTTGTCCTTTCGGGAGGGCCGTTTGGAGAGGATCCGGGAGGCCATGGCGGCAATGGAGGCTGAGGCCCAGGCTGCTGCCGAGGAAGCTGACGCAGCAGGCAGGGAGCATTCCGGTGTGCCCGAGGACAAGGCCCAGCGCAACTTCACCGACCCGGGGTCTCGCATCATGCCCGGTCCCGGTGGACGGGACTTCCTGCAGGCCTATAACTGCCAGGCGGTGGTGGATCACGAGTATCAGGTGATCATTGCGGCCCGGGCCACCAACCTGACCTCGGACAAGCAGCAGGCGGTGGTGATGATCGCAGAGACTATCGACAATGTCGGCGCGGTGCCCAGAGAGGTATCTGCCGATGCGGGATACTACTCGGCCCAGGTGATCGACGATTTGCACGCTTTGGGCACAGACCCGTTCGTCGCGCCGGAGAAGACCCGGCACGGCCACAAGCCACCGCCCGCGCCCAAAGGACGTATCCCCAAGGCTCTCTCCCCCAGGGACCGGATGCGGCGCAAGTTGCAGACCAAACGAGGTCGCCAACGCTACGCGTTACGCATGGCCACCGTGGAGCCGGTCTTCGGCCAGATCAAGCAGGGTCGAGGATTCCGGCAGTTCCTGCTGCGTGGGCTGCAGAAGGTTCAGGGCGAGTGGTCGCTGATCTGCACCGGCCACAACCTGCTGAATCTCTTCAAGTTCGGCAGCTCCATAGTCAATCCACGATGGCACAGCGCCCAGGCAGCATAACTCACCGGTCCGGATACGCCTCCATCACCCCCAATGACCAATCCTCGGACAGGCTGCTAGCAAGCATTCCCAGAACTTCAACCTGTCCTCTAAGTTTCGCTTATAGTCCTCGTCCTCAACATCCCCATGCAGCAGATAGTCCTGAATGATTTGATAGTCCCTGGCGATTTGCCATTTTTCCCAATCTTTCAATTCAAAAGCATGATCTTCCAAGTAGTTGAGCCGGAAACAGGCTTCGTGGATGCTCCTAGCGAGAGCCGCAGCGGGGCGGGGTAGTTCTTGGTTGATGAGAATGGAGATCGCCCTGTAATACTGTATGACTTGGCTGCATGTGCTCTCGATCTCCAAAGCCCAGAGGTTGGCTTGAGCGAAGTGATGTTCCCGTGAGGACACAATCTCTAATGGGATTTGGAAGAGCACATACTCCGCAGCTTCGCAAAGTTCAAGGATTGCCGTGTGTCGGTCCGTGTTCATCAACAGCACTCCTTGAAGCTAAGCGGTCAAAAGGCGACGTGAAGGAGTCGAAAATCTCAGACGATGCTGCATCGCTAGCGCGTGTAACCCATGCCGGCCAGCAGTTCGTCCATGCGGGCGACCGCTTCGTCGCGGCGGCGCTCCGCGTCGCTCAACTGGGCGAGCGCGTCCTCCACGCTCATCACTTCCACCGGTTCCGTGGTGTCCACGTACCGGCTGATGTTCAGGTTGTAGTCGTTGCCGGTGATCTCCTCCAGGTCGGCGACGTGGGCGAACCGCTCGATGTCCTCGTATGCCTGGAACGCGCTGACTATGTGGTCGATATGTTCCTGGTCCAGGAAGTTCTGCGCCTTGCCCGGCCGGTAGTAGCCATCCTGCGCAGCATCGACGAATAGCACCTTGCCGCGGCGCTCCGCCGGCTTGGCCTTGTTCAGCACGCAGATGGACACCGGTATGCTGGCGCCGAAGAACAGGTTGGGCGCGAGGCCGATGATCGCCTCGAACAGGTCGGCGTCCACGATACCCTTGCGTATCTTGCCCTCCGCGCCGCCGCGGAACAGGACGCCGTGGGGCATCACCACGCCCACCATGCCCTCCGCGTTGGTCACGCCCAGCATGTGCAGCAGGAAGGCCAGATCGCCGCGGGTCCGTGGCGGTATGGCTCCGTAGCGGTCGAAACGGTGGTGCGGATCGGACGGCGCGAAATCGTGGCCCCAGTTCTTCATGCTGAAGGGCGGATTGGCGATGACCCGGTCGTAGGATAGAAGCCGCCCCTGCGGGTCCACCAGGCCGGGTTCGGCGATGACGTCGCCAGGCACCAGCCACGCCGACGCCAGACCGTGCAGCAGCATATTGAGCTTGCCGATGGCGAAGGTGCCCAGATTCCGCTCCTGCCCTTCCAGGACCAGGTTGTGGCTATTGCCTTCGTGCTCCTCCACGTAGTCTGCGGCGAAAATGAGCATACCCGCCGAGCCGAAAGTCGGATCGCAGATGCGCATACCCTCCCTGGGCTGCAACAGCTCCACGAGCAGGCGAACGACCGAGCGCGGCGTGTAGAACTCGCCCCCTTTCTTTCCCGCATCATCCGCGAACTGGTAGATGAGGTACTCGTAGGCGTCGCCCAACACGTTGCCGGTGCCCTCGCCGTCGGTGGCGAAGTTGGCATCCCGCAGGTCCAGGTCGCTGAAATGGTTCAGCAGGTTGCGGATGATGCGCTCGCGGTTGGCGGGGCTGCCCAGCTTGGACTCGTCGTTCCAGTTGGTGCCGGTGAGCACGCCGTCGATGCGGCCGGCGTTGGCGTCCTCGATCTCGTGGCTGGCGATGTTCAGCGCCTCGCCCAGGTTCATGGTCGCCTTGACGATCCGGCTCCAGTGGGCGGATTCTGGCACCGCGAACTGGTGCTCGTCGGGGTCGGCCACGGCGGCGGCCTGGGGCACGCCCGCAGCGACGGCGATCGCCACCTCCTCGTCGAACCGGTCGGACAACCGCTTCAGGAACAGCATCGAGAAGATGTAGTTCTTGTAGTCCGCCGAGTCGATCTGGCCGCGCAGGATGTCGGCGGCCTGCCAGAGTTTCGATTGCAGTTCCTGACTGGTGAGTGGCATGGTGTTCCCTCTGCGATGGGATTGATGGCGCTGCGCCTCTCGTTCGACAGCCGGCACATCATCGCCTCCGCTTGAGTGCCCGTCAACAGGAACGGCCAACGCCGTGCCTGGTGGTATATTGACCGGGTCGACGGCGGTCATGGCAGGGCAACGTCCCGCGAGCAGTTGGTGGATAGGCTAACGGCGTTCTGGGGATTTAGCGGTCCTGCCGACCGGCGTCACCCCCTGCCAGGAGGACGGATCGTTGCGCTATTCGCGCCCTGAAATCGGTATCAATAGCCTCGCCGCGGGGCTCTGGGTTGCCGGCTTCGGTTATGTAACGAAATTCGTCGAGGTCACGATAGCATTGGACGACTGGTGCGACGTAATCCGATTAGATGCGAGACGAAAACCATCTATCGGAAAGGCTCGAAGCCGCCTGACGAAAAACGCAATCGAGGGCGGCACCAATCTCCTCGAACAAATGGATTTACGTAAACTCTATTGTGGGAACCAAAATCAGTATCAAAAGCGCACTTAGCAGCGACTGTGTCCGCACGATGCAACAACGTGAGACCTTACGACCGACTACCCTCCACCCGCCAATGACGCGTCCAGGTTCAATTCCACCGGAACGCATAGCTCACTTTGTTTTAGTCGGGGTAGGCCGCACGACTCGCCAGTGATCCCGCCGTCCAAAATTTGGCTTCTATCGCATGCGGAAACGGTTGCGAATAGTCAAAAGTAGGAAGAACAAGATGATGACCCCGACGATGGTTTGAAACGCACCTATCCCATTGTATCCGGGGAGGTCTTTGAAAACCTTCGTTGCCTCGCCAAAAAACTGATCGTTCAACCTTAGAAACCCGTGGGCGTTGCCTGCACTGACCAGCATTGCCGAACCAAATTCTGAAAACGACTCGCGTATCGCCTGCCATGCGGGCTCTTGGTCTGATGATCGAATGAATTTGGAGAAACTAAGCGCTATCGCCCCCGACAACATATGAGCTAGCCACCATCCCGCGACTCTCCGCAGGCCATGGCCGTAATCGCAGATGAGCTCGTAAGCTAGGTTCATCGACCCTACGGGAAACCAACCATCGACCCGCCGTCGCACGCGCATCTCCTGTCGTACGAACATACGCTGGTCGTCGAACTTCTCCAGGCCGTTCATCATCCGGGCCAGTCGTTGATATGCCTGTAACTGGTCCAGGGCCTCGTCGGCTTTCGTAGCCACTTTGGGCCATTTCGCACCATGCCAATCGGTGTATTCCGGAAGCGTGGCCCCGAAGAATCTCGGCACGGTCCCATCAAACGAGGCGCCCCGAAAAAGGCAGCTGTTCTGGATTTCCACCTGATCAAAGTCAGTTACGCCGCGGAACTCAGTGTCCGTGAACCTGGCTGCGTCTCCAAAAGTGCAGCCGTGAAACCAAGCACGTTGTTCGAATAATGCGCTACTGAAATTGGGGTCAGTCCGAAATTGGCTGTTTCCAAAGAGCGCGTTTGAACGGAATTTTACGCCTTTGAAACTTGCGAGCGATGAGAAAAGCATGCGGGAGCCTGAGAACTCGCCAACGAACTCTGCCCTATCGAAAGTCGCCTGTTGGTCAAATATTGCGCCATTGAAACTATGGGATCCAACTCCAAACCTGGCCCCATCGAACGCGACTGGGCCGGCGAACACGAAGCCATCGAAGCAAGTTTCTTCCCGGAAGTCGACGCCGGAGAAATCGATGGTGCTGTTCAAGTCGGGAACATCGGCGCGACGAAACCCTCGAACAGGCAAAAGTTCCGCTGCGATTCTCTCTTGCTCATCACCCCACCGAGGCAATCCCTCCATTCGTCGCTCAGGCCATAGCAACGACAAGGTGGGACCGACCCGCCTGCTCATAAGCGAGTTCCAAAATTCCCGATTTCGCTGCTGTGTCTCGCGAGGGTTCGGACTCTGCCCCGGTTCGCCGTGGATTGTCGCCAGGACGTACCAAACGCAGCTGTTGGCGGGTCTGAGTACGGTCTGTTTGTCTAGGGCCATTGGACACCTCTAATGTCACCCGGGCCTGGCTGATTTGGTTGTAGCGCCTGATCAGCTGGCCAAGCATCTCATCCTTGTTGTACGCCACTGGTGACGCCTCATGGCCGCGTACTCATCGCAAGCTCGCTTCAAGTACCGGAAGTGAGCCTTCTCGGAGATAGGCGGGACGCCGTTACGGATGAGGATCTTGTTGATCGAGTCCAGACAATAAGAGAAACGGCCGTCTTCTTGGACCTGCCACAGAGCCTGATCTGGTCTTCGAATAGCCGTAAGTGAGGTCGGCAGCTTGGAGTGCATAGTAAATGGCCGGATGCTCATCGGCGCTCAAACCTATACAGGCCACGTCCATATCGGACAGCGTCCAGGTGTCATTGAAAGCGGCGCCGGCTGCTGCGCTACCCACCGGTGCAGCATGATTGCGGTAGGAGTTGAACGGCGGGTCCAGGTAGATGAGGTCAACCGACGCGGAGTTGAGGTCGCGCGGGATTGTCTGGGTTGTCCCCGGTCCAGATAGTTCGGTCGGCGAAATTGGTTATCGCTGTACGTGGCTCATGGACATCCTACTACGGCCTGGGCGACTGCGCGTCACACAACGGCCATATTTCTACTCACTCGGCCGCCAGACAACGGCGGGGTCGTAGAATACTAGGCGCCACTGCGCCGAATCGGAGCCGTACCCGAAGCTCCCGTCAGCTTCCTCGAGGGCCCATCGGCATTCATAGCTGCCTAGTGCACCGTTCACCGTCGCGTCCCCCCTCGACACCCAAATGGCAAGCGCAGGGTTTTCCAACTCTTGGACCCGAAATTCCGAAAGGACGAAACCCTCAAAAATCCCCCGCATTTGCCCTGCCAATTGTCGCGGTGTTGCGTCTCCGATATCGAATTGTCTACTTGGGAAGAGCGCCAGCTTACCGAAGTTGCGATCACGCCAACTGGTCAGAAACTTCACCGTTAGTACGTGGATCTTGTGCTCTTCGAACCCCGCATCTGAATCGGAAAGGCGGCTCGGTTGCCAGGTTTCCAACATGTTCTTCGTTCGTGTGTTTGCAACCATCTGTCGTAGTATTTCCCGGAACGTCGGTTCAGGAACTTTCGGCTGGCATGCCTTCACGCTTGCCTTCGCCCAGTCGACAACCGCGAACAGCATGTTCCACGCTTTTGTCGCGACGACTATATTGTCGAATCTCGTGATTGTGCCGTGGACTATCCCGTGGCGGTGCAACTCGTAGACCTCCTCGTCTAACCGCTTGTTAATCGCCTTGTGGTATGACTTGAGAGCGTGCGTTAGCCCCAAATGATGACCAACGACACTGTCCCAGGCGATCATCGAATCCGGGTCGCGCGAGTGAAGGCCGCGTCTCCGATCCGGCTCGAAATCGTTGACGAACCCATCCGTCACAGCGATCAGATGGAGAACGGCGCTGTCGAACTGGCCCGCGCAATAGTGCTCGAGAGCCCGATCGATCAGGTGGGCACGCTCTCTGAGGCCGTCGATACTACACAGCCGGCCAGTCCAGAAATTCAGATAGTCTTCGTCTCGATAGATCGCAATGAGTCGCTGTTCAGCCTCTTCGCAGTTGTTCGTTTGGTCGAGAATCGCCTCAACGGCCGAGACGTTGAGCGAATCGTGGAATATCCAGTTCCGCGGTCCTAGCCGGTCGTAGAAGCGGTCGACGACGGCCACAAGGTTATTCAGTTGATGTTCAATTTCGAGAAACTGGGAGCGCTGATCGCGCCCAATGAATCGGGCCAGCAGTTTACTGCCTTGAATCTGACGGGTGATCTCTTGAAAAGACGGCAGGTCACGCGCCGAACCGTATGGGGAGGGTCTCTGTTCGTACTGCGACATTCTTTGAGTGTACGACCGGCGGCTATCCAAGACAAGCCGCCACGACGGGATCGTCGTACACGCACCCGTGCGCGGGCGGCAGACGGGCCGAAGGCGAAGTACTGACCAGAGCCCCAAGAATAACGTGGCGCATCAATCTCGCCACGTTCTCTGGAACCATCATCATCGCTACCTTGACCGGGAGCGGGATCCCGTCCAGAAGTGAGTTGAAGGCTAAAAACAGATAAGTGTTATTGCGCCGACGTACAACTCCGGGCCCATCGCAATGCGATTTCCGCCAACTGAGCGCTGATCCAACCGTTTCTGAGGTCACAATTTGCCGCGAGGTGCCGCCAACGCGCCGGCTGGGCTGGAATGTTGGGTGATGTCGTTGGGTCCGCTTATCGGTCCACGGTCGAATGGCAGAGTTCATTAGCAACTCTGCCATTCCAAGTCCGATCCGGACCGGCGCCGTGCGTAACACAGCTGCCGAGGTCCGCCGAAAGGGAAGGAAAATGGCAGACTTTCGGTCAAAGTCTGCCATTGTAGAATATAGCTATGCGACCACTCGAAAAATTGCTGACAGAAACTGTTATCGCCACAGCGATAGAACAGGGGGATGTTAAGCCCAATGGGGAAGATCTGGCCAGATTAACGAGCGAGATCCTCCCCAAGTTTGCTGAAATTGCCGCGGACGTGGTCGCAACCCAGATCAAAAAGGATGCCAAGCGCGAGTTGAAGCGACGGCGACGGCAAAGGGAAAGATTCGAACGTGAGCTGGCCAAACACTGGGCAAGGCCTCTCCAGTTGCTCCAGTTGACCGTCGAAATAGCGGAAGAAGTCGGGATTGGGACGATCGAAAGCATCGTGCCAACTGAGGATCACGGAAATGTTCGCAACCACGCTCTCGATGCTTTGGCGGCTATCCACGCGAGAGGATGCCAAATGTCACGGGCGATACTAGCCTTGTTACGTTCGGGATTCGCCGACGATGCTCATGCACGTTGGAGGTCCCTTCATGAGTTAGCAGTAGTCGCCAGTTTCATCAGCGAACACGGTGAGGATGTGGCTGAACGGTATTTGAGCCACGGCGTAGTCCAGCAACGAAAATTAGCGCGGGCGTACAAGGCGCACGAGATTCAGGCTGAACTCGACCCGCTCACTCAAGCCGAAATCGACGTTTTGGACGAGCGGTACCACTCACTGGTTGGCAAGTATGGCGAATCCTTCGGTTTCGATTACGGGTGGGCCTCGTCCGCCTTAGGAAAAAATCGGCCGACGTTCGTGGACATCGAGGAAGTTGTAGGGTTGGACCACTTGCGGCCATACTACCAAATGGCTAACCACAACGTTCATCCAAACGCACACGCAGCGTTCTTCAAACTGGGTTTGGCAGATGTCCACCGAGGCGAGGTCTTGCTCACTGGACCGAGCACTCTAGGGTTGGCGGACCCAGGGCATGGCGTAGCATTGTCGCTAACTCATATCACCGCTTCTTTGGTGAGTTTAAACCCGTCGATCGATCAGGCAGTCGCGTTGATAATCGTGAATGCTTTGCAGAAAGAAACGGGAGAGGCATTTCTTCGTGCGCACAAGGAAGCCGAAACAATCGCGCCGCAGATAGATCGTCAGATGTCAGCGTCTTACCACCCGATGAAACGTTCCCGCTGGGCGTCTCGGTTAGCATCAGGGTTGAGCGATCAGCTGGAGGTCTTATTGTCCAAACGACCCTGAACTCAACCACCCGGAACAGAATGACCAACTTGGTATAAACTCGGCCATTGAGACATGTTACCACTCGGTGCCGAAAGCAACTGCTGCTTGTGAAACCCTACCCAAATAGAAAAGACGTCGTAGGCAGGGATCTGGAGATCGGTCGCGGTAGACCCTTCAGCGGAGTATAGTGGAATCATGCGGAACTGGGACGACAATGTGCTAGACAACGGGTTGCGGTACGAAAACACCTTGACCAGACTGGTAAGTCAGTCGGCATTGATAAAACGCGAGCCGAACATCGGTGGGAAAACGCCTGATTTGCTCGCGACCAATTTACTCGGACATAAGACCGTAATCGAATGCACTACCTTGGAACGCGGGATCAGTTGCCGGCACGCTGACCACATTTTCGGTAGCACTGAACCGAACGAACTCAACTGCCGTTTGTACCATTCGATCGAACAGAAATTAAAAAAATATTCGATGGATTGGACCGGAAGCCTTCCGCTAGTCGTCGCCATAGAAAACCGAGACTGCTCTATGTA
The DNA here is from genome assembly GCA_965116565.1 of Dehalococcoidia bacterium. Lineage (GTDB taxonomy): Bacteria > Chloroflexota > Dehalococcoidia > Lucifugimonadales > UBA3495 > Bin87. The sequence continues at coordinate 3,840,559 of OZ220699.1, read as the reverse complement.
CGACAGTTCCATCATGGACGTGGCTTTTGGGGCTTGGCGATTCCGAGCCGGGAAGTGGTGCAACTTGTGGGACGGTACTGACGACGCTCATGGGCTATTTGGCAAATACGAACATTGTTCTGGGATCCTACATTCGACCTGGAGCGACCATCTGTACGTTCCCAATCCGAGGGCCAAAAACAAAGCCGACCCCGACCTGTTTACGTTCGCCAGCGTAGCCGAACCGAAAAGGTACGCCAACGGGATTATCCACGCTTCGCAGCCGAATGCACCTCCACAGGACGCAGTGGTAACCAAAATTCGGGGTGCCGCTATCAAGGGACTACCACCGGGCACCGTGCCAAGCGAGTCTGTGATCGAAGTGCTGGGATACGACCCTGACGGCACCGCTCAGGTGGCAGTACACATAAGGGTCAACGATGAGGAAGACCCCGGTGCATTTATCGATTTCGGAGGACCATCGCCCAACCCCTAACCGCCTTTGTGTGACCACCGGTCCGGGAAATGTTGGCCCGGGCGATACCGGCCACCGTTGGGTGTTGCCCAGTTTCACCATCGTTCCGGCGGCGCATCGGGTTGGTCTTTCGGTTGGCCGCCGAGAGCCGATTGGCAGAGTTTGAACGGAAGTCTGCCATGTTAAACTCGGGCCATGGCCACACGAGGGCTCCCCCACTACTGGACCCCTGACCAAGTGAAGATGATCTTGGACGCCTTGCCGCCCGGACAACCATGGCTGCTCGGGTTGCTGCTCTGGCGCACCGCCCTTCGCCAGGCCGAAGCCCTCAACCTAGAGTGGCGCGATCTGCAATTCGCCAGCGCTCAGCCATCGTTGACGGTCCGCAACGGGAAGGGCGGCAAGTACCGCGTGGTTCCGGCGCACCCAGAGCTCGTGGACGCCTTCCGCTCAGTTCCCAATCGAAGCCCAGGCGACAAGGTCTTCACCGGTCGTGGCGGCAAGCCACTTTCGCCGAGGACCGCGGCCCGCTGGATCGCTGACGGGATCGCCAATGCCGGTCTTCAGGCGGCCGCTACGGGAACCGGCGTGAAGCGACCCGCCAGCCACAGTTTGCGCCACAGTTGCGCCCGGCATTGGCTGCAGTCCGGCCTGAACGTCAACGCCGTTTCTGTTTGATTGGGCCATAGAAGCCCCACCGTGACGCTCAACACCTACCTGGTGCTGGCGCCGGACACGCTGGGAGACGTTAGCGACGTGCCATAACGATTGTAGGTAAGCTGTCCTTTCTCAGGGCAGCGCAGTTGACAATACCGACCTCTGATGGGTGATTGAAAAATGAAACCCGAACTCATCGATAAAACTTTGGTCAACCTTACAAATAAGCTGGGGTTTCCGTGGCGTAAGGGGCATGCGTCGAACTCGGAAGACATGCTGGCTCTGACGCGTGAAAGAGATCATGCAGAGAATTCCGCTACTACACCGCCAGACGACGAATACGTGGACCTATGCTGCATGTGGGCCGTTGAGTTCTACACGCCAGCTCACATGGACGATCTAGCGAAATCTGCAATCAACTTGGATAACGCTTCTCGAACGTCTTCCCCGCAGCGTACGACGGTCGCTGCCTGGTTAGACAACACCGTGAGGAGCCCGTTCGCCGCTTCTTGGTTGGACCTAGGATTATGGCAACCCAAGGGAAGCGCCCCGTTGTTCCTGTCCCTCGACCGTTACATGGAACTTCCGGAGGGGGTGGCTTACGCGAAGGGGAGGATGTCATCCGTTTCACCGTCAATCATCAGCGTCACAGTGTGCTTCGTATTTGACAACGAATTCGCAACGTGCTTCGACGATCTACTTCGCGTGGACCGGGAGACCTACACGGTACCATTCCGCGGGGGAGCTTCGTATTTCGAACCTGAAACACAAAAGAAAAACGCCGTCGAAACGCTCCGCACCCAGATGTCCCAGCGCGCCGCATCATGGTTTCGAGAATATATGCCAGGCGTCTTCTCCGAAGGATTATTGGGAGGGCAATTGCCCACTTGCGAGTTTTTTACTCTAAGGAAAGGGGACCCTTTCGGCCCAACCGAACAGTTCAATAATCCAGACGAACGATATATGAGCATACTTGGGGTTCACCGAAACTGGGCAGCGTGGGCACACACTCAGATATCCGGCCTTAGGTTTGCGGTCGATGCTGGCTCACGAAACGGCCCGCGACACCATGCGGTTCTCGCAATTAACGAACAAAATTGGCCGACAGGCGAATTCGAAATGTACGGTAAGGAGCCAAGGCACGCGCGAGTAAATTTCGTTTCCCACATGATTCCCGATTTCTTGGACTGTTGGGCGCTCTGGCCTCTATTGAGCGGGTACACAGAACGAATCAACAGAGTCCGGAATTCAGGAGCCGGAAGGGTCGGTAACACGACCAACGTGTCGAAAGCCTTGGAGATTGTGGGTAGCCATATTGCCAATCTGACTGACGTCGCCGCGGTCGCATCTGACCTAACTGAAGCCAAAAAGTTGCGTCGCAGGCCAATTCATGATGGAGGGCGGTTCCGGCCATGCCAACCGCAGCTATACCCCGGCAACGACACGCTTTTGGATATGCTGCTCAATTCGATCAGCGAACGGGCGCAGTGGCTTGGTATCACCAACCAATCCGTGATGGACCAACTTGCGCAATTGGGAACGGTAAGAGCCGCCACAGAGGATGTACGGCTTCAGAAAGCCATAACAAGGCTGACGCGGTTTGTAGTTGCGCTAACGCTGCTGAGCCTTATCATGGTTGGCACCCAAATCCCCACTCCAAGTTGGCTTGCCCCTATGATCGAACACATTGGATCGATTTTCGACAGAGTCCGCGATTCAATCAACTAACTACGCGCTCCATGCCGCACACCTGCAACTATTCAATACCCTTCGAGGATGTACCAGATTTAAGCATCGGCGGCATTCTGCCCGTCGCGTACGCCTGGTCAATCTGTGGCGCCAACCAATCTCCCACCGTGCCGCCGTCGGGTAAAACCAGGTTGGCCAGGAACTCGCTCTCCAACGTGGTGATGCCGGATTCCACCGCCTCCAGCTTGGCCCGAATGATCAGCAGCAGGGCCCGCCACCGCTGGCGGCAGGCCTGTTCCCACGCTGACTGCTGCGCGGCTGCCGAACGCCGGGCGTTCCGCGGCGTCCTGGCGAAATCGTCCACCGACGGCATCACCAGCATGATCTGCACGCGTCGCCCCGCCATGTTGAACGCTATGAGCGCGCGGTCGCTCTCGGTTGCATAGGCGAATCCGAGGGCACCGTGCTTTCCCAGCAACTCCTCAATGTCTGTCTTGGTCCTGGAGATGGGAACCTTGGTCTGTGCGGCGTAGGGCATAGCATCAACTCCTGTGGCTGTTGACAACGGCCGCAGCGCTGCGAACCCGGGCCTTGTTGAGGTTGCGCTGGGCTCCAGCCGTTTGCAGATTCCTTTCGCTAACCTGGCGCGACCTCCACGACCTCTAATTCGCACCTCAAGATTTCTGGAGGTTCTCGTCGTCGTCTAAACAGATACACCCATTGGCGAGAAAGGACCGTGAATCTGCCGTTCAAGACAGCATCGTCCATTTCGACGTTCAGCAGGATGGTTTCACCGACATCGGGCACGGCTGGAACGTCGCTGATCTCTACGTGTTGGTGCTTGCCCAGAATATGGATCGCCAGTTCGGTATGTATCATGGATCGACTCTCGGATGGAGGTGGCAGGTCGTGCCTAACGTTGATGGTACTAGGCGAAACACAGTTGATCAAAACCGCTTCTCGGGGCCGCGAGGGGTTAGGGCGTGTTCACACTAACTGTGCGGGGATGCTATCCTCTCCGCATGGAGATTACACCAGCCCAGTATGAACGCATCGCGCCAGTCCTTCCGGTCCAGCGCGGCAACGTCAAGCTGTCCAACCTGCAGGTGATCAACGCCATCCTGTACGTGGCCGAGCACGGCTGCAAGTGGCGGGGCCTGCCGCCCCGCTTCGGCAACTGGCATACCGTCTACACCAGGATGAACCGCTGGTCCAAGAATGGAGTGCTGGACCGGGTGTTTGAACACCTGCAGCGGGAACAGATCGTGCGCGTCAAGCTTGAAGCGGTAGCCCTGGACAGCACCATGGTCAAGGTCCATCCGGACGGCACTGGCGCCCTCAAAAAAACGGACCCCAGTCCATCGGAAAGTCCCGAGGGGGTTGGACCACCAAGGTTCATATGGTTGCCGCGGATGCTCGAACTGCCATAACGTTCTCGCTCTCCCCAGGGCAGGCCCATGATGCGCCGGAAGGGCGCAAGTTGCTGACCCGTCTGGGACCGCAGTGCTCGGGACCGTTCCTGTTGATGGACCGAGCCTACGAGGGCAATGAGACCCGCCAACTGGCCCTGGCCTTGGGGTTTGTGCCGGTGGTTCCACCGTTGAGCACCCGTGTGGAGCCTTGGGCCTATGACCGGGAGATGTACAAGCGGCGGAACGAGATTGAAAGGTTGTTCCGCCGGTTGAAGGGATTTCGCCGCATATTCTCTCGCTTTGAGAAGCTGGACGTGCTCTTCCTGGGGTTCATCTCTTTCGCACTCATCATCGACGCACTGCTGTAGTGTGAACACGCCCTAGTTCACACACGGATCTTACTGAGCACCGCCACCCGGGCGCGGCCCCGCACGTCGGGAACTGGACTCGTGCCGCGGGATTGTTGCTGCGTTGAAGCTGGCACCAGGGTTCGATGGGTTGCATATCAGAAGTCATCGTTCAGGTCCTTTTCTACGCCTTTCAGCACGACACCAACACCGATCTGCACCAGCACCATCATCGTTAGCCTGACCGGGGACGTCATGACGTCGGGCAGCGAGTAGAAAGTGATGAACCGGCAGGCCATCACGACGGCGACGTACCAGGCGGTATTGCTGTTCATTGTGATTCGCTCAAGGTCGCCGTGACCAGCGCGGTGGCCAGGTTGACGGGCACGACGTTGCCGATCTGCTTGGTCACCTCGCCGACGTTGCCGTGGAACTCGTACCGCGTCTCCTCGTCGTCGAATCCCATGGCACGGGCCAACTCGTCGTTCTGCAGCATCCGGAACCTTATGTCCAGCAGGTACGGCTGGCCGTCCACCAACACCAGCCGTTTTGGGTCGATGGCGTCGCTGACCTCATCGTCGTTCTCCGCCTGTTCCAATCGCGGGACCACCAGGTTTCCCGCGCCACGGCTGGTGATGGCCGGCACGGGACAGCCGATGTCGTGCGCCCGCGGCGACTGACCGGCGCGTTCGCCGAAGTTGGGGACGATGCAGGGTTGCGCCAGGCCCAGCCCTGGCGATGTGGTGATCGACGGCAGCGGATCCTCCAGCGACCTCACCCGCCGGTCGTTGCCTGGGTGTCCCTGCGCCCCGTTGCCATGGTTCACCTGGATCAGGGTCGGGTTGGCCAGCCCGTGCCTCGCCCTGGCCGTAACCGTGGGCAGGGGCTGGTCCACGTCGGCCGCGTCGCTGTTGCCGTAGTATTCCACCAGCGTGGGCCTGACCAGCCCGTGCTTGCGGCCGTTGGCGGTGATGGACGACAGCGGCGCGTCAACCGCCTGGGCGTCGCTCTGCCCGTAGTACAGGATGATGGACGGCCGCACCAGGGAGATGGCGCCCGCCGTGCTGATGGTGGGCGTGGGCCGGTCGGTGTCCCTGGGCGCGCTGCCGCTCTGCTGCCCCAGCATGAACGGCAGCGCGTCCGCCGCCACGATGAACGAGCCGCCGCCGTAGGCTGTGGTGATGGGCGGCACGGGCTCGTCGATGCCCCTGGGTGAGTTGTCGGTGCGGTTGGCGGCGATGAACCGGTCGGCCACCGGCCGCACCAGGTAGCCCGCGCCGCGGGTGGTTACGGTGGGCGCCGGCTCGTCGGTGGAATGGGCGCGGTCGCCGCCGTTGTCCCCGTGGCGGTTGAGTATGAACGCCTCGCCGTGGCCGTTGCGGCCGCTTTTGCCGATGAGCGCAGCGTCGGAGCTGTCGGGCAGGTCCAGCAGCCGGATGTACAGCGGGGCCAGCGGTCCGCCGAAACGCTCGAGGCCGCGGGCGATGCGGCGTCGGGTGTTCTCGCTCAGGGGCTTGCTGACGTACTTGGGATCGTCCAGGATGGACCTGCCTGGGTTGTCCCAGTTGATGATCTCCCGGGCGCCCCGCCACGGGAGCCGGCCGGGCATCAGGGTGCCGTCGCGCTTGGCGTGGGTGGGCTCGGGCCAGGCGACGGGCACGCCGTCCTTGCGGGCGATGAGAAAGAACCGTGTGCGCGTGGTGGCGTCGCCGTAGTCGGCCGCGTTCAGCATCCGCCACTGTGCCTGGTAGCGCAGGGACAGGAAGGTGAGGAACCACGCCTGGAAGTGCTCGCCCCGGTGGGCCTTGTCGGGCTTGCCGTGCGCGTCCAGAGGTCCCCACGCCACGAACTCCGGCACGTTCTCGATGATGACGCACCGCACGTCCAGCCTGGTCAGCCAGTTGTGAATCGCCCAGGGGTTCATGCGGCCCTGGTCGTGGATGGGCTTGCCGCCTCTGGCGCGGCTGTGGTAGGTGCATTCCGGACTGGCCATGAGCAGGTCAAGGCGTCCCTCGGGCACCACGGCCTCGGGATCCACGATGCTCACGTCCTCGACCAGGTGGCGCGCGGTGGGATGGTTGGCCTGGTGGGTGGCGACGGCGGTGTTCCAGTGGTTGACCGCCACCAACTCCATGGAGTGGCCCAGCTCCTCGATAGCGCGCTTGGCGCCGGTGGATGACCCGCCCGCACCGCAGAACAGGTCGGCGACCAGGAGGGCCGGTCCAGCGCCGGTTTCGTGGATGCTCATGCCGGCATCCCCGCGGGCGCCGGTTCGCCGGCGAGCGTCTGCCGGACCTCCAGGGGATCCGGCGGCGATTGCGCCCGTTCCCCGGAAACGGTCTCCATCTTCCCCGACCGGCGCAGGTGGTGGACCACCAGATTGGCCACCAGGTCCCGCAGATCGCCGTCCGCCACGTCCTGCAGGGATTCGGCGTCAATCTCGGCGTGGCCGTAGGGTTTGCGGCCCCATTGCTCGAACGCGGGTTGCTCGGCCCGGAGCAGATCGCAGATCCTGGCCACCGCGCCCGTCTCCCAGCTCCACTTCTTGATCGGCTCCCCGAACGGATGCTGCCAGTCCAGCCGGATCTCGGCGGACACGATGACGGTGGCCAGCGTCCGGAGAGCCACGGCAGAGAGGCCCTCCAGTTCCAGGTTTACCTGTCTGGCCACCTGTGCGTCCTGGCGCTGGACGGCCAGCTTGTGCGCCTCCAGTTCATCCCGGTATCGGGAGCCGCCGGCTCCGCATCTGTCCTGGTAGCACTTCTGGTTCGTGCAGACCAGGGTGACCTTGTCCAGGATGTAGGACGACCTGGACTTGGCGTGGGCGGCGCCTGCTATGCAGTTGGCGCACTCGTCCAGCGGGAAGTAGGGAGGGACGTGGCCGCCGTCCTGTCGCTGCCAGTCGCGAATATTCGATGGATTGCCCTTGGCGAGGATCTTCCAGAACCTTGTGTTGTAGTCCACGTCCCTCAACTCCGCCCGGGTGCCCAGCGCCGCCCGTTCCGCATCGGTGACCGGCCGGTTGGGGCCCTTCTTCGTCCGGCCGGCGACGACTCCGTTGAAGACGGGATCCGCGGCCAACGCCTGCTCGAACTGCCTGTCGCGGCTGGGCGCGGCGGCAGCGCCGGATTTAGACCCGGATTTGGTTCCGGACATGGCGCCAGACACCTCGGCCGTCTTGTTGGCTTCCCGAGTCGCCCTGCTCTGCCGCCGGCTCCATTCCCTCACCTCGCAGGTCCAGATCCGGGACTGGTCGTAGCGCTCCTCCATCCGGTGGTTCTTCATGCTGCCGTCGTCGGCCGGAATGGTGTGGAGGCTCTCGGGATACTCGGCGCTGAACGCGTCCACGTCGAAGGTCGGCTCGCGGTGCCCGCCGCCAACCACGTGGCCGGTCCTGGGTCCGATGGGCCGGAAGCCGTTGTTCTCCTGGAAGGACACGCGCTCGCTGATCAGCTTCCGCACGTTCCGGCGCTGCCAGTTGGGAACCCGGTTGCCGTACGCCGCCTCATTGACGACCCTGCGGATTACCTCGCGCATATCCTCGGCGTGGCAGTGGTCGGCGTTCTGCAGCACGAGAAACTCCCTGGCCACAGTTGCGTGCAGCGCGCCGATCTCGACGTGTTCCAGGACGAAATCGGGCAGCTCCAGCACGCGCAGGTTGTTGGACAGCCCGCTGCGGCTCACGCCCAGCTCGTCGGCCAGACCCTGGATGGACAGGCCTGTCTCGTCGATGGCCCGCCGGTGGGCGCGCACCACCTCGATCTGGGTCATCTGCTTGCGTGCCACGTTTTCACTGAGGGCTATGACCGCCATCTTTTCGTCGGTGAGTTCATCGACATCCATTTCAACGTAGCCGACGGCTTTTCCTCCGTCGTCGAGGTAGTAACCGAAGCGCGGACGCTCCAGTTGCAATCGTCCCCGCTGTTCCAGCAGACGAATCGCCGCGACCCGGTAGTGGCCAAAGGCGGTCTGGTAGCGACCCGTCGCTACTGGCGAAGGCCGCGCCAGGGGTAGTTGCAACAGGTCCACGCTGTCGATGTTGTCGGCCAGTCTTTCCACCTGCGCGGGCGCAATTTCCCGGCGAGGTTGGTAAGGGTTGTCGTCGATCAAATCAAGGTCGATTCGTTGCCTGGTTCTCACTTTGCGGCTCCTTTGCCCAACCGGGCGTTGCTTAACTCTGGTCGTTCTTGCCTCGTAAACCCGCGCCCACGGCCCCCGGACGTACAATTGTCCGCTCCACTGCAGAGGGCCGTAGCAGCAGGCCGCGTGATACTCCGGCGGGTCCGCGCCGACCGCCACCTCCACGTCGTGGTCGTCGCAGTTCCAGCACACGTACAGGTCGGCGATGGGCTGGCGGTCGGTCATGGGCGCATTCTCCAAGGGCCGTTGGGCCGGCCAGTGTTCCAGGCACCGGGCGCATGACACCAGCGCCCAGGTGTCGGAAAAGCGGTCCCAGCCCAGTACGTGGCTGTGGCAGGGGTTCTCCGGCCATGGCCACCGGAACGGGTCATCGGTGTAGTGGGTGACCCTGGGCGGGAACTTGCTGGTGTCCTTGGGCATGCCGAGGTTGCGATCTGTGGCCGTTAGCGATCAGCCCGAGGGTTGGGCGGCTGGTATGCCTCCCACACCGCGTCGTGGAAATTGACGGCGCAATCGGCCATTCGGAATCCGATGCCGCCGCACTCGTCGCCGGAGACATTGACAATCAGTTGGTGGCCATCATCCAGACCCTCCCGCGCCCCCCCTCGAAACGCAGACAGTAGGTTGGCAAAGGTGCTGATCATCGGGTCCGGTGCGAGGTCGTGGTTGATGCACCATTCCAGGTAAAACTGCAGGTCCCAGCACGCCTCCCTGGTGTGCTCAATAAAGTCGGCGATCAGTTGGGACGGGTCTCGTTGCAGCTCGTCATGGGCCATGGTCGTTCTCCCGCTCACCGCGCCCGAGGCGGAGTCCACTTCGGCGGATGAACGCCGGCCCGGTGGCGGCCGTAGTGCTCGGCGTAGAAACGGTGGCCGCAGCACTCCTGGCTCGCCTTGCGCGGGCATGGAACCATGAGCTCTTTCGCGTCCACGGGCGCTCGCTCGAACCCGATGCAGGCGGGGACGGCGGTGATGTGTCCAGTTGCGGTCAATATCCCTATCCTTCAGGTAACCGGCGGGGATGGTTGCGCGATGGATTTCCCCGGTGGTCCTGCCGGCGCCTCTACCGCCGGCGGGTCGTGGGCCGTTGCCGCTTCTGCCACCAGGGCGTTTGCCGTGGAACGGCCGCGGCGCTGGGCGCGCAGTGCTCGTGATACGGCTCTCCTGGTAGTCGTCGAAGTCCTCGCCGCACCACTGGCAGCGGCGGAACGTGACGCCAGGACCTCGAGCAATAGTCACGCTGCGCGCTCCTTGCCGGCGACAAATTCCGCCACCCAGGCCCGCATACACGCGTGGCAAATCAGGTTGGGCAGTCGGCAGACCGGTGTTTTGGTGTCCGGCTGCCAGGCGATTTCGTCCATGGCGGTGTGATGACCGCACGGCAGCGCGATCCTGCGGCCGCGCATCACCCGCTCGTAGCGACCGTGGGGCGTAACGATGGCGATGGCGTCGGCGGGAATCATGGTGTGTTGCCTGCCGAGTCGGTGTAGGGGTAGTCGATGCGGTCGTAGGGATGGGGCTGGTCCGGATCCCGACGAACACACCAACCCTGCAGGTCCAGCGTGTTGTGGCACTGCCCGCACGAACACATCCAGAAGGGCAGATGGTTCCTGCTGACGTACATGCTCAGCAGGCATCCCTCCATCCCACAGCCCCTCAACGGCCGGTTGAAGTCCGCCGCGGTGACGTGCAGGCTGATGTGGCCGCAGTTGTCGCAGCGGGTCCAGAGGCAGCGCTTGGCGGCCGCCACGGCCGTGTGGGGAACCGGCGGCCCGCCGAAGTTGCAGGAACAGAAACGCTGGATCTCCACAGTGAGGGAGAGGTTTTCGGTCCTGCCGTCTTTGTGGAAAACCGCCAGGCGAGTCCGTCGACGATGGGTCATACGGCTTCCTCAGACCTACGCCGGTATCCAGGGGTGGATGGTCGTCCCGCTCAACATCCACGAGCCGAACACTGTCTCGGCCCTGAGTTCAGCCAGAGTTCGGCCGTGGTAACGGAGCGATCCGTCCCCGTCGTCGCAGGACTCGCAGACGCCCACCCACATCGAAGTGCCGAGCCGGTTGTCCCACCGCACCGCCAGGTAAAGCTCATCGTCGGGGATGTCCTGGCGTCCGCAGCGGTCGCAGGTCCCGGTGATGGGTGTATACGACCAGTGATAGGTGGCGTTCATGATCGATCGCCCTCGGTGCGAGGGTCCTCTTCCCTGGCGGGGTTCGGCTTTCCGGGCGGAAACCATCGGGTGAACGAGATACCGGTCAACGGGTCAAACATGTCCTCGGGCCGCCAGCCTCGGTCGCGGAGTTCCTGCTGCAGGGCGCCGGTGTCTTCGGGTTTGTCTTTTGGATCAGTCATGTGCATCTCCTGTTTGTTCACGCCACGTATTCGTAGGCTTCGCGGGGGATCGGCAACTGCACCACCGGCGGCGTGATCTGTCCCACGTCGATGAGCAGCTGGTAGATCTCCATGGCCATCGAGGCGGCCGGTGGCAACGGCAACGGCAGTTGTCCCGACCGCAGCAAGCAGGCAACGCGCCGCCGGATCCGGCTCATGCGCCGGTCGGCGGCGTCCCACCGGTTGTGGCAGCGTTGGCAGAGGCACGCCAGGTTCAGGAGCGACGCGTTCTCCGGAGCCTTGTCCCACACGTGGGCCAGCGTGAGAACAACCTTGCTGCCCGTGTCGGGATGGGGCTCGCCGTTCTGGGCAGAGCACCACTCACATCGGTTGGCGGCCCGGTACTGGATGATGAACCGGCGGCGTGTCTTCCAGTCGGCGGGGTAGCGCGGCGCCATTTCCTTGCTGATCGGCATGGTTGCTCAGCTGTTCTTGCGGGTTGTGTCATGGTGTCTCGGGTCGAACACGCCGGGGACAAACAGCGGGATCGGGTGGACGTCGCCGTCAGGGAACACGACGTCGACTTCGTAGACGTCATTGGCGCCGGCGAAGTCGATGGCCTGCTCCAGGTCGTCAAACTCGCGGCTGTTCCCGTCGGTCAGCGCCAGGCGGTATTTCACGAGGCCGCGGTTCTCTTCGTTCACCATCACGATGTAGTTCACGTCGTCCATGCGATGTCCTCCGTGTTCCTGCCTGCTCTCAGCCTGGCTCGGTGGGGATACATCGAGAGGGTGCCCGACACCTTGCGGCAGGGTTCACCGTAGCCGGCTCCGCAGCTGCCGCAGATGTCGGGATGTTCCGCCAGCTGCACCCTGGGCGCGTGGGGCGGGCGCTCGATGCCGCTCATGGTCGTGCAGGGTTCGGACGGCGCCGCATTGCAAGCCGTGCACACAACATCGCGGGGATCCATGATCACCAACCCCTCTTGCCCCAGTGGGGACAGGGAGATCTCACCGCCCGCTGCCATTGCTTGCGTGTCTGGGCGTAGATCCACTTCTTACGTCCGGTGCAGAGGCCGCCGTAGCGTCTGGTGCGGCCCAGCACTTCAGGGACCTTCTTGGCGGTCATCGTCGAGCCTCCTTGGGCGCTGTCGTGTCGGTTTGAAACGTCCGAAACAGTACGCATAATCCGAACGTTGAAAACCACTGAAACAGGGTTTTGGAAAATTCCAGGCCGGACTGGGGAAAAGGTTCCCCAGGTTCCCCAGGTTCCCACCCCATGAGGAATTCCTACTCAAAAGAGGCGCAAATTGCCGGGGAACCTCGGGGGAACCTCTGGGAACCTTTGGGAACTTCTGGGGAACCTCCGGGGGAACCTCGGAGATGGCGACGTCAAGGTTCACCACCAATTGCCTACTCAAAAGGGGAACTTGGGGAACCTGGAGAACCTTTTGAGAGATCCTCCGGAGCTCTGAGATTTCTGGCAGCCGAATCCCCATGTGTTCTAATTTTCTCCGGCGTCGCCATCGCCCAATTTCCGCAGACGCAGGGCGTAGGTGGCGGCCTTGTGCCGTACCCCCAATCTGGCGACGGAAACCACGCCGGCTTCCACCTCGAAGGGTCGCTCGATGAGCCGGCGCAGCTGGGCGCCGAAGGACGTCTGCAGGGCGCGGTCGGTGGTGCCCCTGATTGGAAGCAGGCACTGGTCATCGACGTGGGCGGTTTCCCAAAGCTGTTTGCTGGTCACCTCGTTCCCCTGGTGCTGGTCCCATGAGCCGGCGCAGCTGGGCGCCGAAGGACGTCTGCAGGGCGCGGTCGGTGGTGCCCCTGATTGGAAGCAGGCACTGGTCATCGACGTGGGCGGTTTCCCAAAGCTGTTTGCTGGTCACCTCGTTCCCCTGGTGCTGGTCCCACCAGGCCTGAATGAACGCCCGCTCGTTGCTCGTCTCGGGCATCGCCCGTTCCTGCAGGCGATGCATCTGCGTCATGAACCCGTCGACGCCGATGGAGGCTAGGATTCCGGCCATCATCGATCGCCAGTCCTCGAAACCGCCCAGTCCCGCCGGATGCTCGGCCTCCGGTCGCCCCTGCTCGAGATAGTGACGCACCAGGGCCACGCAGGCCGAAAGGTACCAGCCGCGGTTGCGGAGGACGTGGCGTTTAATCTCGGGGAGGATGAATTCCTTTCGCTCCCATGGCCGCGGATTGCCGCTGTTGATTCTGGTTTCGTAGCAGCGCAGACCCAGCTCGTGGGATATGTCCACCGAGTTGACGGTGCCGTACACCGTGACGCCGGTCTGAGGAAGGGTGGCGTTCTGGTTGCCGCCCAAGAGCCGCGTGCTCCAGGCGGGTTCGGTGAGCATCTCCGCCAGGGTCGGACTGTCGAAGGTGGCCGGCATGTTGTCGTAGCGCCACATCACCCGGCCGCTGGAATCTACGATGGCGGACGCCAGGGCCTTGCGAAGGTTCTCGTCCAGGTCCTTGACGTTGTTGGACACCGCGATTGACTGGTAGCTGCCGCCGGTGAGAATCAGCCCGATCAGCGTGGTCAACAGCGATGCGCCCTCCCGTGGCTGTGGTTTCGTCACCAGCATCATCGGCGCGGTCGAGACGGCCGGCCTGATGATTGGCGTCAGCAGCATGGCGTAAAGGCCAGCCCGGTCGTGGTCCGTTTCGATCGGGAAGTCGACGAAGAGCCGGTCCAGCTCGGCCACCGCGTCGGCCGCGGCCATGGGCGTCAGATCACACAGGTTCAGATACAGCCCCGTCCCCTCGTCGTAACCGGGCGAGTCCACCAACCTGGCGCCGTCGGGCGTCAGCACCGGATGGGGAACCAGGCCGTAGAGCGGCGGTTCGTTGATGGGTCCAGCGTCAAACAGGCCGGTGATGGCCACCGCCGGAGCCGGGCAGAGTATCCGCTGCTCTCCGAGGTATCGCCAGAAATTGGCGGCCCGATGGAGTCGGGAGCGAAACGACGCCACGGAAAGTGGCCGTACCACCGGGCCCGCTGTCGTCTGGTGGATTGAAACCCGCTGGTCGGAGCGGTTGTAGATCCGGTCAAACCCAGGGTCGGCATTGGCGTCGTCCAAAGCCTCCAGAATCTGGTCCTCCTGGTACGCCAGGTCGTCCACGCCGGCGTAGATGTCCGGCACGTCTCGGTTGCGGTTGCGGTACCTGGCCGCCGCGCTGTCCTCCCCCATCAGCGGATCGAAGTCGATGGAATCCACCGAATGCTGCTGCAGCTCGCGCATCACGGCGGCCGTGTCGGGGAAGCGCGCCTCGGCCAGCCAGTCGTCCAGGCCGCGCTGTCGGCCCTCCTCATCGTCCGGCACCTGGAGGAGTCCCACCTTCGCCCCCTTGGCGCGAAGGTAGCGGGCGAGGCGAGCCAGGGCGGCGTTCACCGACGGGTTGGAGGCGGCGTCGCCGTCAAAGGCGAGAATGTAAGCGTTGCCCGAGAGGCGCAGGGCTTCGAAGTCGGGCAGCACTCCGTTCTTGTCGCGCCATGCGTAGCATCCCGGTATGGCCACGGCGGGTATCCCGTAGGTCGCCAGGGCGTCCACGCGGGTTATGCCCTCCGCGATGATGATGGTCTGGGTTTCCTGCTGCAGCGCCGATGCAGTCAGCGGCGACGTGGCCAGCACGTTGCCCAATCCCGCCTGCGACTCGAACTTGATGGGCTTGTGATCGTTATTCAGGCGGGGCTCGTCCGGCCGCAGCTGGTAGCGTTGATCGCCCCCCAGGAGCGGATGAAGGGGCATCAGCAGCCCGCTGCGGCGCGGCAGCCCGTGATAGGCCGCCGCGTAGGATTCATCGACGTTGCGGCCTCCGCCGCCTCGGACGGACCGATATTTCCGCGCCCGCGCCACTGCGGGCGTTACCCCGCGCTGCCAGAGGTAATCCCGGTGCTCAGGCCACAGATCGGCAGGCCATTGGCTTTCGCAATCGGAACCCAACGCCGATTCCTGGCCGGGGTCGTTTGGTGAGTATGACGGCATCTCTATTCCTCCTCTATGGGGTATGCCGCCAAATTGTTCCTCAAGTACGAAATTCCCCGTTTTGATTTTTTTGGCGTGATGCGTCCGACCTCCAAATCTGGACGATCGGTGAGGTATCCGCATGTCTGGCAGAAGCCCCAGTCCGGCGCCGCGACGCGCAGGTCGCTGCAACCGCAGCGCGGACATTCCACCAACGGATACTTGCCCATCGCCACCGCGTCGGCCCAGTCCTGGTTCAGACGGCTGCAGTAGACCGACACCTCGTCGCCGCCGGCGATCCTGACGAAAGGTTCCCGACACCAGGCGCAAAGAGCCGTCGCAGCGGTACTCGCCGTCATGACGCCGTCCGCCCGTCCCGGCCGTCGCGGAAGGCCTGGGTCTCGACCTCGATGGCCGCGCGCTGCTCACGGTGCGAGATCAAGGCCAGTCGCCGGGCTTCGACCGCGGCCTGGTGCTGGGCGTGGTCGTAGTGTTCCCGGCGCAGCAAGGCTACGAACAGCGGGCCCCCGTTGTCGCGGTCCTCCTCGTGAGCGACCTTGAGATCCCTGAGATCCCAATCGTCCGAGCAGGCATCGTTGAGCAGCGCCTCGATGCCGCCTGTGTCGTTGTGAGACAGCAGGAGGTACGGCTCGTAGCGGTGAACCTCCAGGCGCGCCGCCTGTAGTTTCTCCCGTTGTGGGCACAGCGGGCACGGCGCGCAGTGGCCGCCCACGTATTCGACGTTGCAGTCGTCGCAGAGGTGTATGAACTGAGGTCGGTTCTGTTCCAGCATTGTGGTAGACTCCTGTTGCTGTTTTAGCGCCACGCCGCCGTGGGAATGCCCTCCCACCGGCGGCGCTGTTCGTTGTGGTTACCGGTTGGCCAGGATGTGATTGACGCGCGGCTCGTCCCGGTCCTGGAGACGTTCCAGAATCTCGGAGTCCTCGGCTCGGGCTTCTTGCAGGTAATCGCGCCCGTGGCCGGTGAGTTCCCAGCGCTCGTCCAGGATCATCTCGTTGAGCAGCTTGATGACAACGAGCTCGTCGTCGGGTTCGGCGTCGAGGTTGGGGTGGTTGGTGGTGGTCATTGTGTTAGACTCCTCTTGCTCTACACTTTTGCGCCGTCGTTGGGATTCGGCGTCCCGATGGCGGCGTTGTCGTTAACCGCGGAGCAGGATCTGCTCGTAGGCAGCGCGGGTACCTGGTTGAGTTCCTCCAGCGCATCAACCAGATCGTTGTGGTTGTGAACCTGCTGGCTGGCGGCCGCCTGGATCCTTTCGATCATGGCGACCGTCCACTTTTGAAATTGATGACCGATCAGGCTGACGGGATCCAGCACGCAATCAACGTGGTAGACGACTTTGGCGGGTCGAGGAAAGCCATCGGCATATTCCAGCACCACGGCGTCCGGACCCCACCGCCCGCCCTCGATTGGCAACCCGCACTTGGTACAGTCCATAAAAAACCTCCAACCTTTCAGTTGGAGGCTAGGCTACATACAGTGTACGTAGTTTGTCAACGGTTTACGGAGTTTTTTTTCGGACTTTGCGTGGTCTGCCACCTTTGTTGATGGGACCCTCGATCAGGCTCATCACTTCGTCTTTTCTAACAACGTTATAGCCGCCGCCCCGTGCGGGTGCGCGCACTTTGCCCCTCAGAGGCAATTTCCCTGCTTTGATCCAAGTGTGCAACGTAGACCTGCTGATGCGGTGTTCCCTCATTACGCTGGGCAGGTCAATCAGGTCTTCTGGGAGTTCGCCAGGCTCGTAGATAACGTCGTCCGTTTCTTTAGGATGGACTCCGTTAGTCTGGTGGGTGTCGTGTTTGGCGGCAGTGATCATGCTGGCCATTTCGGCTTCGGACAGACCGTTCTTCCGGGCCCGCTCGATGGCGGCCTGGAAGGCTTCGCGTTCAGTGTCGTCCCCGTAGGTTAGCATATCGGTTCGCGGTCTGTCCCAGGGGTCTCGACCAACTTCGTTATCGCCCCTTCACAAACTGGAAAAGGCTCTCCTCGTCGTTCCCCAGCGATTGGTTGGAGCCTATCCACGAAAGACCTGCCGCCTTAGCGATCAGTACCGTCCCTGATATAATCCTCACGATTTCCTTCTCTTTCGGTTGGGGAATCGTTGGTCGCAGCGGGTTGCAACTTGGTCGCTGCGGCCAATTCAATTAATCGGATTCTGTGTGATCCCAGGGGTTATTGGCAGTAGTTCAAACTGGGCCCATGGGTATAGGTTCGATTCCGTCCCGTTCCGCCGAATTAGCAAGAAATTCGCGTGTCGGGCCGGGAATTCGGCGGTCGATCATGCAACAGTCGAGTTATTCCTACTCAAATCTCCTCGCTTAGAACAAATGGCGGAGAGGGCGGGATTCGAACCCGCGAGAGGCGTTAACCCCTACGCGATTTCCAGTCGCGCCCATTCGTCCACTCTGGCACCTCTCCGCACCACGCGCCGATGGGTCGCCGCGGCGCCGCAAATCGCATTATAGCATGTTGACGATCTGGCCTTTGACGGACTGATCACCGAAGGGAGACTTCGAGGACCGGGCGGCCTTGGGGCGGCACGTTCATGTTGACCGACAGCGGATTCATTGATACCATCCCAGCCAGTTTATTTGCCCCGCGCGCGGCGCAGGGGAATTGTAGTGCCTTTCTCATTCAAGATACTTCGACCCATTCTGTCAGCGACCGTATTGCTCCTCATTGGGTTGCTCGGCGTGTCGTGCGCCCAGGAAGAGACTCCGCCCCTGCGGGTGGGAGGCATACCAGACCAGGACGCCCAGCGTCTGGCTCGACGCTATGAGATCTTCGCCAACTACCTGTCCCAGGAGTTGAACGTGCCTGTGGAATACGTGCCCAGCGTGTCCTACTCCGCAGTGGTGACGGCGTTCAGCCAGAACGACGTGCAGCTGGCGTTTTTCGGCGCGCTGACCGGGGTGCAGGCCCGTATGCAGAACCCCGGAGCCCGGGCTATCGTACAGCGTGCCCACGATGCCGAGTTTCACTCCAAGTACGTCGTGCGCGGAGGCGACGAGTTCGCTGACCTGAACAGCCTGGATGATCTGATTGGCAAGACCGGCAACCTGACTATTACCTTCGGCAGTGAGAGCTCTACCTCCGGCCACCTGATGCCGCGGTATTTCCTGGGTGAGGCCGGCATCAACGTCGTCAACGATTTCCGTACTCCGCCGGGATTCTCAGGTTCTCACGACAAAACCTGGCAGCTGGTGGAGGCCGGTTCCTACGACCTGGGCGCGCTGGCCGAGGACGTGTGGGAGCGGGCGGTGACGGAGGGCAAAGCCGACCCCGCCAAGGTGCGCGAGTTGGCCACCACGCCGAACTATTTCAACTACAACTGGACGGCGCGTGGTGATTTGGACGAAGTGTACGGCGACGGGTTCACCGACAAAGTGCAGGCCGCCCTGCTGGCGCTGAACCCGCAGGACCACGGCGAAATCCTGGAACTGTTCAGCACCGAACGGTTCATCGCGACGGAAAACGACAACTACCAGGCGATTGAGCAAGTGGCTAGAGAACTGGGCATAATCCAATGACTGCAACCGGTGTCCGCCTGCGGCGGGCCGGTGAGCAGTTTGCTGTAGCCAAGCCGCTGGTAGCGATTGATAGCGCGTCAAAGGTTTATGGAATAAACCGGGGCCTTGCGCCGCTGAACCTTGCCATCCACGCCGGCGAGCGGGTGGCGCTGGTTGGTCCCTCGGGAAGCGGTAAAACCACGCTGTTGCGTCTGCTGGCCGGCGCGCTGGTACCCGATGAGGGGCCGCACACCGTATCGATCAGCGGCAAGTCTCCCGCCGGTCTGAAACCCGGCAGCGAACTGGCCTCGCTGGTGGGCATCGTGAGCCAGCGTTTCGACCTGGTCCCCCACCTACCGGTCCTGCATAACGTGCTGGCTGGCCGCCTGGGCCACTGGAGCCTGGCCCGCTCGGTACTCTCGCTGGTCTGGCCCATGGAGCGCCGCGCCGCGCAGCAGGCGCTGGAGCGGGTGGGGATTGCGGACAAGATCAATGAGCGCCCGGGGCATCTGTCCGGCGGCGAGCAGCAGAGAGTAGCCATCGCCCGCATGATGATGCAGTCGCCGGTGGTGATTCTCGCCGACGAACCGGTTGCGTCCCTGGATCCGGCCCGCGCCGAGGAAGTGATGGGGTTGCTGGTGGGCCTGGTCTCATGGAACGACGCCAACGGCGCGAGCCAGCGCACCCTGATCGCCAGCCTCCACACCGCATCCCTCATCCGACGACATTTTACGCGCGTGATCGGCCTCCGGGAGAGCCACGTGCAGTTCGACATACCCGCTCCTGAACTCACGGATGCCATGCTGGACGAGCTGTATGATCTGGGCGGAGACACCGATGAAATCGAACCGCTGGCCGGTTTGGCGGTACGCGACGGCTAGACAATAGCCGCTGCTCCCATGTCGATCCGGCGGCTTGAATCCTGGCTCACCGGCCCGCGCCTGCTCACGCTGGGCATCGTGTTCGCGCTGGCGTGGAGCCTGTCGCGCGTTGACTGGCAGCAGCCCATCGGCCACACCGGAGGCGGGGCAGCCGCGCTGAAAGTCCTGCTGGCCCTGTTCCCGCCGGACCTGACGCCCGAGTTCCTGCGCATCTGCGTGGTGGCGAGTTGGCACACGCTGGCGTACGCCGTGGCCGGAATGTCCCTTGCGATCGCGCTGGGCCTGCCCCTTGGGGTGCTCGCGTCGGGGGTTTTGGCGCCGGGGACAGATGGAAGCCGCGCGGGACGCTGGACCCTCATGGCGTCGGTGCGGTTCCTGGTGGCGGCGATGCGCTCGGTGCATGAACTGGTCTGGGCGCTGCTGTTCGTGGCGGCCGTCGGATTGTCGCCGATGGCCGCGATCCTGGCCATGGCCATTCCGTACGCCGGCATCCTGGGCCGCATCTACGCGGAACAGATTCAGGACGTTCCGCCCGAACCGGTGGCCGCGCTGAGGAGTACCGGCGCGTCTCCCGTTCGGGTCCTGCTGTACGGCTACATTCCAATGGCCCTGCCCGACCTGCTGAGCTATACCTTCTACCGCCTGGAATGCGGCATCAGGGCCGCCGCCATCATGAGTTTCGTTGGGATCGACGGGATCGGTTTTCAGCTTGAACTGTCGATGGCCGATCTGCTGTTCCGGCAGGTCTGGACGCTGTTGATATTCCTGGTGGCGTTGGTGATGGCGGTTGACTGGTGGAGCAGCCGCGTCCGCCGGAGCATGGCGTACTGATGGACCGCGCCGGCTTCGAGCAATTGCGACCGAGCGGTGAAACACGCTCTCGATTCAACGTGCTGCGCTGGTCGGTGTATGCAGCGGCGCTGCTGGTGATGCTGGCGTGGGCTTTCATACTGCTGGACGGCGACAGCGGGTTCGGCGATCTGTTTCGGGAGCGCACCTGGCAGAACGCCGGCCGGTTCGTAGCCGGCCTGGCGGGCGCCGGGTCATCCGACCCGTCGCCGTTCGGCCAGTCGGCCCGCTGGCTGGAAACGGGAGGGTTGGCCCTGAATACGCTGGCGATGTCGGTTCTGGCAATGGGCATTGCCGGCGTGGGCGCGTTGGTCCTGCTGATGCCGGGGGCGCGCAGCGTGAGCGACGGTACCCTGGGCGGCGCGCCTTCCGCCGCCGGCGCCGTGGTCTACGCGGCCGTGCGGGTGTTCTACGCGTTGACCCGCGCGATACCCGAACTGGTATGGGCCATGCTCATCGTGTTCTTCCTGTCGCCTGGAATCATCCCCGGCGCGCTGGCGCTGGGCATACACAACCTGGGCATCGTGGGCCGGCTCACGTCCGAGGTGGTGGAGAACCTGGATCCCGCGCCGGCGCGGGCGCTGCGGGTGGCGGGCGCGTCCAGCCCCAAGGTGCTGCTATACGGCGTGTTTCCGCAGGCGCTGCCCATGTTCCTGACGTTCCTGATGTATCGCTGGGAGGTGGTGATCCGCACCACGGTGGTGGTCGGGTTCCTCAACGCCGGCGGCCTGGGGCGGGAGTTCCGCCTGAGGATGTCGTGGTTCCACTACGACGACGTTGCGCTGCTGCTGGTGTGGTACCTGCTGCTGGTGATTGCAGTGGACATCCTGAGCGCGCAGTTGAGGCGGCGGGTGCGGTGGGAGTAGAGGACGAGGAGTGTCTGGATGCTCCGAGCGACGCAAAAGAGACGACTAATATGTACGTCCCAGGCCCCAAGAGCAAAAAGCGCGACAGGTTTCAACTACTAGTGCAATTCAAGGAGATCCAAACCGGCATACAATGCCCAGCGTATGCTATAGTTGCAATACGCGCCGCGGTGGCGAGAATTAAGATGTATCAGCGTGAGACCAAAATCGATTTGGTCGGCTTGTTCGGCAAACTGGGTGGCCTATTTCGACCAACCCTCCCGGTGTTGCGGAGCCTGCTGCTAGTTGACAGCCAGTACGCGGCTTACTATCGGGCGTTCGGCTTGTCAATAGTCTTCCTGGTCGTTGGAACCGGCATGATCTGGTGGGGCGACCAAGGAAAGCATCTTGAACTCATGCTAGCCGGGATGTTGGTTTTCCTCCTGGCGGAAACGATATGGCTCGGCATTGGCGTCGTATTGCTATGGAAATTAGCGCGAACTGTCATTGATCATTTTCGGGCCGGACAGCGCGGCGTTCCCGGTAAAGATAGAAACCGAACACTATCAGACCTTTAGGATACGGCATGACGGCAATCACTGTCCTGAGGGTGTTGGCGACGATTTTGACAGTCGGATGCACGTCGTCCACCCTTTCCAGAGGCGGTAGGGCGATCCAGGCGAATATCGCCAGCATAATTCCTGTTCCTATTCCGTAACATAATGGCTTTGGCAAGAGCTTGAGAATTTCCAGCCAGCCTTTGCCCGATTCCATGTTGGATGCTTTCCTTGATCAAGTTCATTTCTTGTTCACTGATATTACAACAAAATACTACGGCGGATGGGTTTTCACCCACCCGCCTACGAGAATAAGGTCGAAATGCGAGGCAAGCGGACTACTGGGACGGTGAATAGATCTCCGTGTCGGGGTGGTACTGGAACCAGCCGAACCAGAACGACGTGATGCTGGGGATGCGCGTCAGCATATTCGAGGAGTCAGCTTCGCTGACCAACCCCGTCTCGGTGACCGTCCACCGCGCGCCGGTGTCATCAACCAGCACGGCCGGGGCAAGGTCCGGATTGTCGTCCCCTGCCGGCGCGAATGATAAATCGCCGCGCTCGTAGATGCGGCCGGCGCGGGACTCCGGCGACGCCACCACCACCACGTTCAGCCCGCCCACTGTGTCGTTGACCAGGCGCTCATTCTGCAGGTCGCCCACCGAGTAGGCCTTGGCCGAGTCGCCCACGGAGAGGCCGACGACGACCTGTTTGGGCTGGAAAGTCTCGTCCCGCAGCCACACCGGGAACATCACCTCCTCAGCCGTGAAATAGCTGAAATAGATGGCCTGGGGATTGTCCTCGGGCACGTAGAAGGAGGCGGGATAGATGCCGGTGTCCTGGGCCAGCACCGTGGTGTCGGGGTGCTCGTCCCACCATTCTCCCCAGGTGGTTACCACGGACGGGAAGAAGGGCTGGCGGATACCCGAGTCGGCCAGCGGTCCGATGACCGGTTCGCCGATGAACTGGTTCCAGAGGGAGCGGGTGGCCCGGTCGTACATCACCTTGTTGCTGCGGTAGAGCAGGCCGGAGGTGCCGAAGGTGGTGGGTTCGCCGTTGACGATGCCGGAATACACGATTCCGGTGCCGCAGAGAGTTCAATACACCAGCGAGATGGGTTCGCCGCCCAGCGTGTCGTTGGCGAGTTCGTGGGCGTTCATCACGCGCAATGGGTAAGCGCGGTGCTCGCCGTTGATGGATACGCCAAACACCCGGTCGTCGGGCAACAGGTACGTGGCATCTTCGGGCAGGACGTACGGCGCGTGCTCCAATGGAGGGATACCGTCCACTCGGACACCGCCCCAGACCACCTCGGTGAGATTCACGCGGGAGCGCTCGATGCCGGGCTCAAGCATGGCTGCCATCTCGGTGTCGATCACCGC
The DNA here is from genome assembly GCA_965116565.1 of Dehalococcoidia bacterium. Classification (GTDB taxonomy): domain Bacteria; phylum Chloroflexota; class Dehalococcoidia; order Lucifugimonadales; family UBA3495; genus Bin87. The sequence continues at coordinate 3,817,510 of OZ220699.1, read as the reverse complement.
CAGCGCGTTCACCTTCCACCGACCGTAATCCGACGGCGGCGCGTACTCCTCCTCCCGCGCTCCGGTAAACTCTCTCCACAGCCGCCGGTCGAAGTCGAAATCCTCGCCGGTAAGCTCGGTAAGCGTGTCCAAAGCGCTCCTGGCGACGTCCAGGTTGAAAAACTTCAGAGCCTCCAGGATGACGTAGGCCTGAGACTTGTCGTCGTAGAAGACGGCGTCCTCCAGGCCCGCCAGCGACTCGCTGCGGTCGTGGCCCAGCCCGTCCCAGATCCGGTACATGGTCCGGTTGGGGTCGTAGGTTCCGCCGCTCGGCACCGAGCGGTAGGGCGACTCTGCCGGCGTGTCGGTCGGGTCGGCGGCGGCTTCCGACGTTGGAGGGGCGTCGGTGGCCGGGGGCGGTTGGGTGAGGGCGGCGGTTGATTCGCCACTCTGTCCCGGTTGTCCACACGACAACACCAACAAAGCGAGCGCCGCGACGATGCAGACAGTCTTGAGCAACGAAATTATGTGGCGCGTTGAATCCAATTTCACGGGGCCCACTTCGGGAGAATTGCAACACACGGTAATTGTGTCAGAGCCGGAAACTCTTTCCTGATCACTCCGCGTTGGCGCTGATACTGCCTCGAGGTCATTCAGCAACATCGAGGCCGTGCATTTGGGCGTTGGCTAATATGATCAAAGTTGGCTTCAGCATTGATTGCAGGTCGCCGAAACCCCGACGAATCAGGGGGTCATGATCCCAGAACCGTTCAATAAAAACGTTCAAACCACTAGAGGAATCAAGCATTCTCCGTTTTGGACCGCAACCAATAAATCTCGGCGAAACTGAGGCGACGAACGGGTCCCGTTCAAGTCGTCAAAAGCCAGCAACTCTGCCGAATGTCTGACAAGCGCAGATTCGCAGAGCCGCTGGCACCGGATCAACGCTTCTATCGCGGACAGCGCCTAGATGTTCTCGTCCACAGGCAATCCTTGCTGCTCCATAATCCGCTTGAGATCCATGGCTGCGTCGTACAGTTCTCGATCCTTCCGTTCCCTGTCCTTTATTTCTTCCGGCGTGAGGATTCTGGACAGTGGAACTTTCGCCTTCACTTTCGGAGTCATGCCCTACCTCCCGCCAAGCGGTTTTCACGAGCTTGACGCGCACCAAAATTGCCGTCAAATGGATATACGGATAATCCGTTCAACCGGATTTTGGTTTTTGGCAGAGGGCTGTGGCAGAGGATTAGTCGAACTGGTAGGGGTATATGACCTGGATGACGCGGCCGTCGCGCAGGGCGTCAAAGTATCCGTGGGCCACGCCGGGCTGCTGCAGCCAGCGACGGATGATGTAGGCGCAGAGGTTGACCAACTGGGAGCCGATGGAGGTTTCGGGCGGCGCGATCATCAGGTCGTCGTACATGGACGGCGATACGGTGTCGGATTCCTCGCCCAGGAACTCGGCCATCGCTGAGGCAATGGATCCGGACTCCGAACCGGCGATCAACATCGCGTAGTCGTTCACGTCCCAGACCGACTGCATGATGTCATCGGGATTCATCTGCGACATCACGTTCTCGTCGAGGAACATGGTGAGGGCCAGCAGGAAACGGCTGAACGCGAGGCGGGAGGGATCAGTATGCCCGTAGAGAGCATTGCCCTCGGTGGTGGTGGCGGCGACGTACTCCTCCTTGTTGATGTAGGAAACGAGCACGGGAGTTTCGCGCCGGACAAGGATGCTCAGGCAGTCCTGGATCAGTTCGGCCCGTCGCTCAGGCCGCCAGGAGCGGAACGGTCCGGTGCCCTGGTACATGTGCCGGGGGTTCAATCCGGCGGGAGTGCCGTCCGAACCCGGAGGGCCTCCGAAGTGTCGGCGGACCAGGGCGTCATACTCGCCGCACATGGAAATGTACTGGCTTTCCTGTACCATCAGGCCCGCATGGATATGGTGGGGCTGGTTGGGATCGTTGGCGCTGGTGCCGGTAAGACCGGACTCACTGAGGAAAACCATGTACATGGGAAGCCTCCCGGGGCGGCGACAGGATGCGGTAAAGGGTCAGGGGCGGGTTCAGCGCCCGCCCCCAATGGTCAGTTCCGTGTTGTCAGGACGAGACGGTGCGGAAGTCCACGTGCAGCACGTCGCCGGTACGGGGGTCCCACTGTATTTCGGACGCTTCGGCGGTGAATGTGCCGGATTCTCCTGCGATGGCGAGGTTCATGGGCTGGCCGTCCTCGCCGCCGGCGCGGCTGATGGCGCGGAGCAAGGTGCGGACCTCACACTGCAAGGAACGAGACTCAAGGCCTCGCCCGTATAGATGGACGGGCACGATGCCGGTGCGACGGAGGGCTTTCACCTTCTTGCCCAACATCTCCCGGGGTTCAAGTTCGAGGGAAACCGCCTGGGTGGTCATTGTTTCAGGGACTCCTGGATACGTATGGCATGGCGGGCTGCAATGGCCCGGACAGTGAGCGCATATCATAGCACATACCGAATTGAGGCAGCGTGCCGGCAGCGGCGCGCAAGCCCAGACGGCCGGTAGCGCAGGCCGGATTGGGCGGTCGACCATGACTGCGTGATGGCGGCCACGGCGGCAGGGGCGCCGACGCCCTCTCCCGCACGGTTGAGCCGGGGCACACCCGGCGTAAGGCCAAGCCGGGAGAGGGATCGTTGATGGATTGGACCGGGTTCGCAAGTACCGGGTTCATAATTACCGGGTTCGTACGTACCGGAGCGGTGGTTGGTCGTCGCGTCGGCCTGGGTTATCTGATGTTGTTCACCTCCGATTGGTTGGGATGGGATCCTTGGGCGTCAGGTTGATGGTTCGGGTTGCGTGTCGGAGCACGGCCAACACTGTTTTTTGCTTGCGCAGAAAGATATCGTCCTAGGTTTCCGTGTCCCGCAGTTCTCCGACTCAACGAGCCGTAGCTTTGCGGCACGGGGCGGTGGTGACACCCGCTGGGTTCCGGGAGCTTGGTCGGGTAATAGAGCGACTCTAGGCTCCAGAGGAACCGTATTCTGCTTTTGGTAACCGACAGGCCGTTATGCGACCCGAACCTTTTGACACCTCGCCATGTTTCCGTAGTTTGGTGGCTGCCGCTGCATGCGATGCGGCGACCCCGCGCGGTTCTCGAGTACGTTGCGGGGAACCTGACATATGTAGGATAGAACGTGGGTGCGTAGTGGGGCAACGACGTGGTGTCACACTGCGGAATCAATTTTTCATAGAGATTTATCCACCAGAGGCGGACCCGCGACAGGATGGACAGGATCGGGTTTCTGGGTCGGCGGGTTTCCCTGTTATGAGGCTTGACCGGCGGGCCGGTGGAACCCCGCAGAGTATGCGGATACGGGAACGTGAGCGTGGGAGGGATTTTCCGGATACCGGCTCAAGGCCGGTATGACGGTTTTGGCGCTGGTCAGTCACCGCAAACCTGAGCGGTTACGAGTCTTGGGAGCGCGTGGCGACGGTAATGTGGGAGTGCTAGAATTGTCCAACGTAGCCATCCGGGTTGGGAGTGTATTGCCATGAGCACGTCTTCATCATCAGAATCGCGCCGCAAGCGGGTCTACACCAAGTACGGGGACAAGGGCGAAACCAGCCTGCTGTATGGGGGACGCGTATCCAAAGCCAGCCCGCACACCGAGGCGTATGGCATCACGGACGAAGCGGTCAGCCTGATGGGCCTGGCCCGCGCCCTCACCGACGACGAAAAGGTGAAGAACATCCTGCGCGACCTGCAGCGGGAGTTGTTCACCGTGGCCGCCGAGCTGGCGACCGACCCCGAGAAATACGACCTGTTCCACCAGCACTTCAAGCCGGTTACCGAGGAGATGGTGGACAACCTGGAAGAGACCATCGACGAGCTGGAAACCCACTTCCAGATGCCGCAGGTGTTCATCCTGCCCGGCGGCACTCCGTCATCGTCGGCGATGGACTCGGCCCGCACCGTGATCCGCACGGCGGAGCGTCGCGTCGTCTCCCTGTCGGAAGCCGGCGGCCTGACCAATCCGCTGATCCTGGCCTACCTGAATCGTCTGGGCGATTTGCTGTTCGTGCTGGCCCGCTACCACGACCGGGACATTCCCATCGAGCGGGCCACCGGCGACCGGGTCTGACGGCGAGATGGCGGCGTCTTCCAACCTCGGCATTGTCATCATCGACTATGAATCGGGCAACCTGCGCAGCGTCGCCCGCGCTGTGGAGAGGGCCGGCGTAACCCCCAACGTAACCTCCGACCCCGCCGCGCTGGACACAGCCGACGGCGTGATTCTGCCGGGCGTGGGGTCCGGGCCGGCAGCGATGAGCGCGCTGCAATCTCGCGGTCTCGTCGGGCCTTTGCTGGACTATATCGCCGGCGGCCGGCCGTTCCTCGGCGTTTGCCTCGGGTTGCAACTCCTGCTGGACGCCACCGACGAGGGCGACGCCGATTGCCTGGGGCTGGTGCCCGGGCGGGTAAGGCGACTGCCCGACGGGTTGAAGGTGCCGCACATGGGCTGGAACACGGTGCGGTTCCAGCGCGAGCATCCGCTGTGGGACGGCATCGCGCAGGACAGCCACTTCTACTTCGTGCACAGCTACTACGCCGACCCCGACGGGCGGGCCGACGTGGCCGGCCTAACCGAGTACGGCGTGCCCTTCTGCAGCATCTACGCGCGGGACAACGTGGTGGCGACGCAGTTCCACCCGGAGAAGAGCGGGGAGACGGGTCTGCGCATCTACGCCAACTTCGTGCGGCAGGTTGCCGAGGGTCGCTGATGGGGCCGAGGAGGATACAGTATGTCGAGCCCGACCATGGACGACGAAGCCAGGAAGAACTACGCCAAGGGTAAAGAGATCTACGAGACGAAGATCAAGCCCCTGGTGGATCCGCGGGAGAAGGGCAAGTTCCTGGTGCTGGACATCAAGACGGGAGACTATGTTATTGGCAGCGACCTGGGATACGCGACCCAGGATCTGCTGGACCGCTATCCCGATGCCGTCATCCATACCGTCAGGATCGGACATCCGGCAGTATTCCGTTTGCTTACTCCTCGGATTTTGTGGGACACGGGAACGTAGTCATGATTGAAGGGCATGTCAATTCGCATCGCGAACTGGTGGTGCCGGTCAGATTGTTGGATGCCAACGAGCACGTCCACCGATCCGAGGCCGTGGTGGATACGGGGTTTGAAGGGTATCTGTCGCTGTCGCCTGAGCAGATCAGAGCCATGGGGTTGCGATTCTCTCAACGCATAGACATGGTGGTGGCCACTGGCAGAACTTTTGAGGTCAATTCATACTTCGCGATAGCAATTTGGAGGGGAGAACGAAGGCCGATTCGGGTTCTCGAAGCCGAAAATACACCCCTCATCGGGACCGCGCTGCTGTGGGGCAGTCTGCTCACCGCCGAGGTGATCGACAACGGCGCGATTACGATTGGGTCGCTGACGGCCGGGATATCGGGATAGGCGCATGGAAATCGCACCGACGGATGGTTGGCGAACGCGCGAGGTGAATCTGCTATGACGACGCCTGAAACCGATTTTGAAAAGACCCGCGAGTTGGGCTGGAGGATCTACAACGAGAGGATCAAGCCGCTGGTCGAGCCGCAGGAAAAGGGCAAATTCCTGGTGATTGACGTTGCCACGGGAGACTACGCGATCAACCGTGACCTCATACTGGCCGAGGACGAGTTGGAAGCTCGTCGGCCCGATGGCGTTGTTTACACAATTCGGATCGGATACCCGGCGCCGTTTCGCTTGCCAAGTATGAGGATTCGGTACGACAAGTCATGACAGGTGGAAACGTAACCCCGGAGGGAGAACTGATCGTGCCCATACGGGTGTTGGACACCGATGGGCATGTCCACCGATTCGAAGGGATCGTTGACACCGGATTCACCGGAGATCTGACCCTACCGTCTGACCATATTCGCGAACTCGGCCTGGTGATGGATCGACAGGTTGAGGCGCTCGTGGTCAACGAGGAGGCCTTCAGGTTCAACTCATTTCGGGGGACTGTGCTCTGGGGTGGGGATCAGCGACCGGTCCGGATTTTAGAGGCCGAAGGCACACCGCTCATCGGCACTGCCCTGCTGTGGGGCAGCCTGCTCACCGCCGAGGTGATCGACAATGGCGCGGTTACGATTGGGCCGCTGCCGGCTGGGATATCGGGATAGGCTAGTGGAAATCGCACCGGCGGATGGTTGGCGAACGCGCGAGGTGAATCTGCTATGACGACGCCTGAAACCGATTTTGAAAAGACCCGCGAGTTGGGCTGGAGGATCTACAACGAGAAGATCAAGCCGCTGGTCGAGCCGCAGGAAAAGGGCAAGTTCCTGGTGATTGACGTTGCATCCGGGGATTACGCCATTGACCGTGATGTCATTACGGCGCGGCACAAGTTGAAGGCCAAATCGCCGGACGCGGTCACCTACCTGATGCGGATAGGTTTTCCGGCGCCGTACCATAGCCACGGTCCCCGAATCAGGTACGACGCGCCTTGATTTCCGGTCACGTAGGCGTTCGGGGCGATCTTCGGGTTCCTGTTGGTTTGTTGGATACGAACGAACACGTCCACCGTGTCGAGGCCGTAGTCGATACGGGTTTCAATGGCTACCTGGCTTTGCCATCCGATTTGATCCGACAATTGGGGGTTCCTGCCACTGAACCGGTTGACATGGGGTTGGCAAACGACTTGGTCATCACCGTTACTGCATATGAGGGTATTGTTCTCTGGCGGGGAGAAAGGCGACCCGTCGAGATACTTGAGGCCGAAGGCGATCCGCTGATCGGGACCGCGCTGCTGTGGGGCAGCCTGCTCACCGCCGAGGTGATCGACAACGGCGCGGTTACGATTGGGCCGCTGACGGCTGGGATATCGGGATAGGCTAATGGAAATCATACCGGCAATTGACCTGCGGGGCGGCAACTGCGTCCGCCTGTACCAGGGCGACTACGAGCAGGAGACGGTGTTCTCCGACGACCCGCTGGGAGTGGCGGAGCGCTGGCAGGCTGAGGGCGGTGAGCGGTTGCACATCGTTGACCTGGACGGCGCGCACACGGGCAATCCGGCGAACCTGGCCGCCATCACCGCCATCACGCGCGCGCTGAACATACCGGTGCAGGTTGGGGGCGGCATCCGCAGCGCGGACACGGCGGCCGGCCTGTTCGACGCCGGCGCGGCCCGCGTGGTGGTGGGCACCGCTGCCGTGTCCAACCCCGAACTGGTGGAGGAGTTGTGCCGGCGGTTCGGCAGCGAGCGCGTGGTGGTCGCGCTGGATGCTCGGGACGGCCTGGTGGCGATCCGCGGGTGGACGGAGACGTCGGAGATCACCGCGACGGAACTGGCCGGACGCATGGCCGACCTGGGTGTGGTGCGATTACTCTACACAGACATATCGCGCGACGGCACGCTGGAGGAACCGAACTACGACGCGACGGCGGCGCTGGTTCGGGACAGCGGTTTGGCCGTCCTGTCAGCCGGCGGCGTCGGCGCGGCGGAGCACGTGGCGAAGCTGGTGCCCACCGGCGCGGAGGCGGCCATCATCGGGCGCGCGCTGTACACGGGGGATATTACGATTGGCGAGGCGGTGGCGGCGGTGTCGTAAATGTAGAGGCGAATGATCATTCGCCCCTACAGCGGCCGCGTTGTTTCGGGTTTCGACACGTTCCGGGGGAGCCTGTCGAATGATGAGCGGTGCCTGTTGAGGGTAGACAGGGTTTGACTAAACTCTGTAACAACATCGTCGTGTTATATTACATAGTAGATCGCTTTTATTTTGGATGGCTAGCATGAATAACGAATGGCCGCCACGCTGGTGGGGAAAACAATTCCATAATGAACTGGTGACAATGCCAGAAAGTGAGCAGAAAAGGATACTGCAAATTCTGACCGCTAAAACCAAAAGAACTGCTTTGAAACAGTGTTTAGTTCCAGGTGAGCACGGAGGGCCGACTGTAGAAGGTCATGACGTTCAGCGCGCAGTTATGCGCCGGTGGACGGAAAAGCCTTATGTTATGGCGTTCTCCCAAAATCCGCTAGTCGATGACATGCGGTTCCCGGACGAAGTACCAATCAACCATGCCTTGACGGGGTATTTCACCTGCAGAAATCACGAAGGATTGTTCTCCGATGTGGAGCGGTGCGTCCCTGAATTCGAAAACGAGCGGCACTTGATTTTGCTTGCGTATAAGGCATTGCTGAAGGCTATGTGGGACATCAAGGTGCAACTGGCCGCATTTGAGAGCATGGAGAAAGCGGATCCTAAAAGTGACTTTCCTAACTACATGGTCCGATTGTGTCGGAAGAAAGAATCTGGTATCGGATATTACAAACGCCTAACTGAGGTGATGCTGGGTATAGCACAACAACCATCACCTTACGATGAAGAACCTGACGTTATCAAGCACTTCGTAGTACCAGTGCCAAGCAGGCGGCCTTCCATTGCCGTCAGTTCATGGACCAACGGGTTGAGGTGGTGGGTAGAACGAGGACTAGATGACATTGTTGTAGAAAAGATTGGTCAATGGGGATGTACTGTTTATCCGTTGCAGAACGAGCACATCTTGATATATCACTTCCCATCCGCAGACGAATCAATAATACGGAAAGCAACGTGGCATGTTCGCAACGCTGACGCAGAAACGCTGCAGCGCAGGGTAAGCTGTGATCTCCTAGGGCGCATGGAAGGCATTGTTGTATATCCAGAGGTCTGGGAGGCTTATACAGATGAGAGAAAAGACGCCATCAAGGATTATTTCCGATCAACAATGCCGCGCACGGATCTCTCTTTTCCGGACGCTCCTCCTGTGCTGCCTGTAGAAAACTGGCATTCCAAACGGTTGAGATTAGTTAATCTGTTTGACTGATGATTGCCAAAACCCACCCCAACCTGTCTACAGCTTGGAATGATCCTGAACCAGTGGCGCGCGAAGCACAAGACAAGCAGTCTGGGTGACGGGAATTTCCCCGCTTTCGACGACCAGGTACGAGCCGAACAACCGAAACATTAAGGGGCGAATAATTATTCGCCCCTACGTGGGTTGCGGAGTATGCCGACGCTAGTCGGCGGTGGTGGTCGCGGTTTCGGCAGCGGTGGCGCTGGCCACGATGGGCTGGTTGGTGCGGGGGTCCACCTCGAAGGGGGAGTAGAGCTCAAGCTCCTTGCCCATTTCGCGGACGGCGGGGATGACCTCCTCGCCCATGAGCCGCAGGCTGCGCATCTGGTCCTCGTGGGTCATGGCGCCGTCGCCGTCCCAGAAGAAGACGCTGCCGGGGCGCAGGTATTCCAGCACCTCGCGGATCTTGGGGATGACCGTCTTGGGGGTGCCGGTGATGATGGTGCTGTCGGCGACCTGGTCCTCGAAGGGACGGCGGTTGGTGCCGAAGCGTCCGGCGGGGCCGAAGGCGGCGGCGGACAGGCGGCGCGACGTGCGGGACGTGTGGCCCGGCAGGTTCATGATGGCGGGGTTGATGCCGCCCTCGTTGCCGGCCAGGAAGGGGTTGCTGACGCCGGACAGGTACTTGCGGCCGACTTCCTCGGCCAGTTCCTCGGTCTCGTCGACATGGACCTTCCACAGGTAGGCGACGTTCTGGGTGCCGGACTCGTAGCCGCACTCGGCGGCGGTGTCGTGGTAGAGCTGGAAGGCTTCGCGGGTGGGCTCCAGGCGGGTGGCCAGGAGGACCAGCGGGTAGCGATGCTCGGCGCACCACTTCACGGTCTCGACGGACACGGTGGACGGGATCCAGATCTGTGGGTGGGGTTCCTGCAGCGGCTTGGCCCACGGGTTGACGTAGCGGTAGTGGAAGTGCTTGCCCTCCCAGCGCCAGGGGCCGGGCTCGGTCCACGCCTTGATGATCAGGTCGTGGGCTTCCTCGAACCGCTCGCGGTTGAAGTTGGGAGGCGAGTTGTGGGACCAGCTCTCGCGTCCGCCGCCGCGCACGAAGCCGGAGACCAGGCGGCCGTGGGAGATCATGTCGATCATGGAAAGCTGCTCGGCCAGCCACAGGGGGTCGTCCCAGATGGGCAGGACGTTGCCCAGGATGATGATCTTGACCTTTTCGGTGATGCGGGCGAGGATGGACGCGCCGACGTTGGTGACGCCCTGCATGCAGAAGGGAGTGGAGTGGTGCTCGTTGAGCATGACGGCGTCGAAGCCCATCTGCTCGGCATAGACCTTTTCGTCAAGGTAGCGATTGTAGAGCTGGGCGCCGATATCGGGTCGGTAGTGGGAGTTGGAGATGCCCAGGTCGGTGCTCTGGGTGCCCATGAGGCCGGAGTTTTCATCCTGCCAGGGCTGTTCGGTGAAATGGCCAATCAGCATAACGGCGGCTCCTTTGCTGCGGAACGCGGGTCAGGTAGGTGTGGTGTGATGTGATGCGCCGCAGTTTAGCAGGGGGTGGTGGTGGGGGCAAGGACGACGACTCAGCGGCCACTAAAGCAAGGAATTGACTTGGGTAACCCGCTCATAAGGCGAGCGCTTGTTCCTCCGTTGGTACTTCCCCGCCTGCTCAAGCCGTTTTAGCCAGTCTCCTGCTTGCTTTTTGGAAACGTGAAGGCGCTTCGCGGCGTCAGAAGCTGTAATGGGCCCATCAATTGATGTCAAGAGACGTTCAACTGACAACAAAAGCTGGTCGGCTAGATTTGTTTGCTGAAGGTTTAACGGCTCAATATCCAGTACAGGCTTCACGATTTGCCCATCTGCATCATGTTTATGTGGTTCAGTTGGAGCGTCACTATCTAAAGACAAAGATGGCTGACGGGCAGGTTCGGCGTCGGGATATTGATACTCTCCGGAGATAACTGCGCGCAAGTCGTCGGCTGTTTCAGGGTTTGGCCAAGCCAACGCTCCTTTCCTGCGCAACGCACTGATGCCTTTACTGATTTCACCTTCAGAGCGGGCATATATTGGAACCAGGTGCAATTTGTCCAGTTGCTCCAAGGCGCCCGTCCAAGTGCCACCTTTTGTATCAGTTTCAACCACCAGTCCGGTGTCAGACAACGCATATACCAACTTGTTGCGCTGCATGGCATTGCCGACATTGAAACCTGCCTTCGGGTCGTATGGAGAGACTAGGACCAATTGTTCGTTGATCAGCAAGTCCCGGTTCGACCGGTTCATTGCATCTTTCTCCAAGCCGCCGGATAAGATGCCAACGGCCGTACCACCCTCTGACAACACTCCGCGCATCGCTGCCATATCAACCCCACGCGCGCCGCCAGAAATGATTGGGTATTGTGCTTCTGCCGCTAATCGACCAACGCTGCCGGCATACTCTAGAATCTCAGCGTTTGCATCCCGTGAACCCACTACAGCCAGCCCACCATTTTCCAACAGGGTTGCGTTACCGCAGCCGTAAAGGACCGGGGGAGCAAACTTGCCGAGGCGCTCTTTGAAACGTATAGGGTATTCAGCATCAGCTCGACTGGTCACCCAAATCGCGCGGCTCTGCCAATGCTCCAGTGCTTGGCTAAGTAGAAAGCCCCGCTCCAGCAACCGAATAATTCGCTGGTTGTCAGCGTCGTCGGCACACTCGCTCAATACAGCGCGAGCTTCAGTACCAAGCAGGTCGGCCGGTTGCCACTCAAATTGACAGAGGCGCAGCGCGAGTTGGTTATACTCGGCGAGGCTCAGCGGCGTTACCGAATTTTTACTCCCGCCTCTACCCACAATCAAAGGAGCTGTCAGTAGCAGAATTGCTTGGGTATTGGGAGATAATCTGGTACTCATCATCTCAGCCCTGTCGGTTGCCAGTGTCCGCAAGCGCGAATGGAAATACTGCACTACATCCTCGCTCTCTCAACAGCGCCGCGGCAACCGTAAATGTCCAGCCGGAATCTACCATATCATCCACAAGCAAGACAGGCCCCGGCAAAACTGGGCCCTGAGAAAAGCCAAGTGAGCCATCAACGTTCCGCGCCTGTTGCGCGCTGTTAGCCATATCTTTTTGTTCCGGCCGGTCATCGGCTTTGACCAAACAAGGACTGAAAGGCAGTTTTAACGCTCTAGCCAGTCGTTCAGCGAAATCCGGCACTAGTTCTGGGTGTCTTCTCGAGGGGATGCAGGTTACCCAAGCTGGAGAGGGTCGCGGTTGCCATTCCTTTATCAGATTCACCGAAGCCGTCACCAACTCATCCGCAAAGTAATTATCACGGTATTTTCCATTCCGAACTGTATCACCCCAGCCGGCATCGCCCCAATAGCACAGCGCAAAGCCATCCTCCGCCCGTTGTTCCTTAGGTATGTTGCCGCGCATCCAGTCACCCGGCGAACCGCCGTTTGGCCATCTTTTTCGTGCCTGAATCGTCACTCGTGTGCGATGGAGAAACTCTACTGCCTGATGCACGGTTGCTGGTCCTACGTTGGTGGGAAGAGGCGACATGTTTGGAGTTTGAACGCTCTCCGGGTTGCCATCCAAGGCGCGAATGAGGAACTTCATATGTCCAGAATCCAATGCCACATATTCCTGCATTTGTTGCTGCTCGGCTTGGCGTAGCGCAGTTAGCCTTTCCGCCCGTTCCCAGAATTCCTCGTTGAGTAGTGTTGGAGTCAATTGCCATTTTGTTCCCACTCTGGCGATGGGTGCCGGAGATTCCAAAGACAGCAACTTTATGGCCCGGGCAAGACGGTCGGTACTGATGTTGACCTGCTGTAGCAATTGAGGTGCGGAAAGGCCCTCCGGCTCGTCTCTCAAAGCTGCGACTACCTGCTGTACTTCTTCCCTGGTCGGAAAAGCGCTGCGGATGAAAAAGTCCGTAATTTCTGTATCTTCGACACCGCTTAACAGTACACCGTGCGCGGCGTCCAACCCCCGCCCGGCACGCCCAACCTGCTGGTAATAATGCACTACCGACGCAGGCGTCTGGTAATGGATGACGAAAGCCAAATCAGGCTTGTCGTAACCCATACCCAGGGCCACCGTTGCGACCAGTGCCTTGACGCGATTTTCCAGCAATGCATCTTCTAACCGTTCTCTCTCGTCCCGTTCTTCCTGATTTCGGGAACCGCCCATATACGGTTGAACGTTCAAGCCTTGAGACTGGAGCCAATCAGATACCTGTCTAGCGTCGCGTCTGGTCAATGTGTAAATTATTCCGGAACGTTGAATCTCCGACAATCGTTCCGCCAGCCACGCTAGCCTTTCGGCTTGACTCGGCATCCGGATGGTTTGCAGCAGCAGCGAGGGGCGGTTGAGGTCTCCTCGCAACGTCGTTATATTTGGGCCAAGGATTTCCTCAAGGTCATCCATCACGCGCTTGTTCGCAGTTGCCGTTGTTCCTAGTAGTTGGATGTTCTCCGGCAGCGTGCGGGCGATGCGTTCAATTCTCCGGTAGTCGGGGCGAAAATCGTGGCCCCAATCGGAAATGCAATGGGCTTCGTCGATGACCAGCATCGATACCCGCGCCGCCATAGCAGCAAGAGTGTTGGCGACAAAATCCTCGTTGGCCAGCCGTTCCGGGGAGATGAGCAGGATATCGACTGAATCCATGCTTATCCGGCGCGCCACATCATCCCATTCATCTTTATTGTCTGAATTGATGGTAACCGCTCGGACGCCCATGCGTTTCGCTGCCGCTATCTGGTTTCGCATCAGCGCCAGCAAGGGCGAAATCAGCAAGGCCGGGCCAGCACCGCCTTCCCGCAGCAGCTTGGTCGCAATGAAATAGACGAAGCTCTTGCCCCAGCCCGTTTTCTGGACGACCAGCAACTTGCCTCGTCCTTCCACAACATGGCGGATGGCTTCCTCTTGTCCCTCCCTAAATTGCGCATCGGCGATGCCTGCGCCTACACGGAGCAGTTCGAGGGCTTGTTTCTCGTCGTAGTGCATTTGAGTCGCTTTTGGAGATTCGCTGTGCGATCCTAACAACGCATGCGGTAGCATTGTCAATCATCAAATGTCACTTATTCGCCCCGCTCCTGGTTGCGCCCTGCTGGGTGGTTGGCGATGCGGTTTTGGGCGGCCAGTTCTGCGGTTTTAGCGATGCGGGCGGCCCGCGTGTCGGGTTTGCGGGCCGATTTGATCCACCAGAGGATGTTCTTTTTGGATGAGGGCGGGAAGTTGTTGAAGTGGGTTTGGGCTGCCTCGTTGTGGGCCAGGGCGGCGGCCAGGTCGGGCGGGACCACCAGGTCCTCGATCTCGTCGTAGATGGTCCACGCGCCGTTGGATTGGGCGGCCGCCAGCATCCTCGCGCCGGCTTCCATCATGCGGCCCTGTTTCATGAGGCGCAGGGCCTTGTCCTTGTTGATGCGCGACCACGGACTTTTGGGATTGCGGCGGGTGAACAGGCGCATGGCCCGCTCGTCGTCCAGCGTGTTCACCCTGGAGTCGATCCACCCGAAACACAGGGCCTCGTCCACCGTGTCCGTGTAGGGCACGAAGGGCTTGCCGGTAGCCTGCTTCCACGACACCAGCCAGATGCCGGGAGAATCACCGTGGTTCTGTGCCAACCACGTTCGCCATTCCTCCTGGTTCTCCACCAGGAGCAGCGGTCGCCCATCGCTGGGATGCGACCCGATTTCGCTGATCATCAACCTGCCCCGGCGTTGTTACGCCGGGCACATTATACCCGCCAACTCCGCGAGGTCGGATACCTCCAGGTCGGGCGTCGCGTCGGTCTGACGGGTGCCGCCGCCGCGGTCGGGGCGGTTGACCCACACGCTGGCGATGCCCATGCGGTTGGCCGGACCGATGTCGTGGTACAGGCTCTCGCCGATGTGCAGCCAGTTCTCCCGGTTGCACCCCATGCGTTCCAGGGCGGCGTTGAAACCGCGCAGGTCGGGCTTGTAGGCGCGCACCTGCTGGGACGTGATCACGGCGTCGAAATCAACGCCCAGCGCACGGGCGGAGCCGGCGAACAGGTCGTCGTCTACGTTGGAGATGATGGCCAGCCGGTAGCGCGCTTGCAGGGTGTTCAGGGCGTCGGCGGCGTCGGGGAATACGGGCCAGCGGGGCAGGCTGTCGGCCAGGCAGCCCATCTCCGACTCGCTGAGGCTGATGCCCAGCTCGGCTGCGATCAGTGCCATGACCTCGCGCAGCGCGGCGCGGTATTCCAGGAATCCGTGGGCCGTTTGGGCCCGGGGCTCCGCGTCGGCGAACAGGGCCAGGATCTCGGGGCTGGATATGGAGACGCCGTGCGAACTCAGGACATCGGCGACGGCAGTGGAGATGCCCGTCTCCCAGTCAACCAGCGTGCCGTAGCAGTCGAAGCTCAGCCACTCGTAACGGTCGTAATCAAGCATCGCGACTCCATCATAGGGGCCGTTCCAAAGTCGTCATATGGGCCCCTCGTGGTTCGACGGGCTGACCATGAGCGGGTGGTTCGACAGGCTCACCGTGAGCGGGTGGTTCGACAGGCTCACCGTGGGCGGATAAAAGCAGGTCGCACGGCTGTGGCGCCCGCTCAGCTGACCAGCAGGGCGGCCTGTTCCATCCGGCGGCGTTCGACCCAGTTGGCCGACGCCTCCGATGCCTCAAGCTCGTCGTCGAAGAAGCCGTGGCCCCGCTTGGCGACCTGCATGGCCTCGTAGAACAGCAGCCACACGATATGACGCACGATCTCGTCGGGCACGCCGTTGGCGTAGAAGGACTTGGGGTTCATATCAGGGTCGGCGTTCACGTAGTCCACCGCGTAGAACTTGCCGTCCTCGTGCAGGCAGATTTCGCTGCTGAACTTCTTCATGCGGGAGACCTGGGCGATTTTGCGCATGATGCGACGCAGGGGTTGCAGCTTGTACCGTTTGACCTGCGCCGGCGACACCATCTGGTACTCGTGGGTATCGGGGTTCCACCAGCACGGGATAACCTCGCGGCAGATGTGATACAGACGGAACCAGCCCATGCGCTCGCCCAAGGGCTGCATTTTAAGCTGTTTCTGGATCAGGAAAGCGTCGGATTTCGGCGCCTGGGCGTGGGACATCTGCAGGTCGTACTCCGAGGTGGCGTCCACTATGACGCCCACGCCCGAGTCTCCCCAGGCGGGCTTGACCACGAAGGGCACGCCGATGCGGTT
Source organism: Dehalococcoidia bacterium (assembly GCA_965116565.1). GTDB lineage: Bacteria > Chloroflexota > Dehalococcoidia > Lucifugimonadales > UBA3495 > Bin87. Next base: position 3,801,538 of record OZ220699.1, on the reverse strand, counting down.
GCGGATGTCCCGCGTGATGCGGAAATCGGCGACCCGGTTCCGCGGCACGATCACGGTTTCCGGCACCGGAACCTGGTGCTGCACGAGCAGGTCGTGGAGCTTGGCCTTGTGCGCGGAAAAGGCGGTGAGTTCGGGGTCGTCGATCACCACGCCGCCCTGCTCTTTCACCTCGTAGGCGAGCCTGGTGTACACGTCGGTGGGGTCGGTCTGATTGGCGGTCAGGTCCAGCATGGCGCGGACGGCGATCTCCCGGGTCTTGAGCTTGCCCAGGAATTCATCCACCCACACGTCGTCGGCGAGAAAGAAGGTGAGGTCCATCTGGCCGCACAACTCGCGCATCTTGTGTGCAAAAAAGTCGTAGTTCGAGAACGGGCTGGACAGGACGATGTCGTACGTTTTTCGTGGCACCAGAATCCTCCGGAAGTCAGCCACCAAGGCCGTTGTGCACGCCTGGACCGGGGCCGGACGCGGCGAAAATATGTGATTCACCGGAAGTATAGTCAGCCGATGGCAACCGCCGAATAACAAACGGAAGCAGATTTCGGCGTTATTGTTACCCGACGTGACGTCGGGCGGTGCTAGAATCGGCGCTATTCAGGCGCAGCGACACGACGGAGGTGGCGATATGGCGATCACGGTGGGTATGGGTGACTACGTGTACGAATACGAACCGGATTGGGCCCGCCTGCCGGTGGGGCAGGGGTTCGGCGGCATCAGCGGGGTCGCCGTGGACAGCCAGGACCGGGTGTACGTGTTCCAGCGGCGGGGCCCGCCCGTGCTGGTATTCGATCCCGACGGGAACCTGCTGGCCGAGTGGCCGCGCCCCAGCGGGGTTCCGGCCGACGCTCACCACATCCACATCGGGCCCGACGACTCGGTGTACCTGGTGGACCGGGACGCGCACCAGATCCTGAAGTACGCATCCACGGGGGTGCTGCTGTCCACCATGGGAACGCGCGACCGGGCCGCGCTGCAGGCGCCGTTCAACCATCCGGCCGACATCTGCGTCGCGCCCTCCGGCGACCTCTACGTGGCCGACGGTTACGGCAACTCCAGCGTGCACCGGTTCGCGTCCGACGGCACGCACATCGTGTCCTTCGGCAGTCCCGGGCGCGGGCCGGGCGAGTTCATCGTGCCCCACAGCGTACGGGTGTCGGCGGACGGCAGGGTCTATGTGGCGGACCGGGAGAACAACCGGGTGCAGGTGTTCGCGTCGGACGGGCAGTTCCTGGACCAGTGGACCGACTTCAAGTGTCCCATGGGCGTCCACATCGACGCGCAGCAGACGGTGTACGTCAGCGACCAGGTGCCGCGCCTCAGCATCCTGGACCTGGACGGCAACCTGCTGGCCCGGGGCCGCACCTTCGAGTACGCGCACCAGGTGTACACCGACTCGCAGGGCAACATCTACGGGGCGGATACCTCGACGCAGCGGGTGCAGAAGCTGGCGCGGGTGGGGTGACCTCCCCATTAGCGGAGCATCATACGATGGTACACTACACTGTGAGATAGCGTGGAGGTGGCCCGGATGAAAGGCGCATGGTTCTACCTGGCGGTTTTTATTGTCGCCGCTGGGATCCCCAGTTGGGGCGCGTATTTGGCCAGCCGCAAATACGAAGATGAGGGGGTCTTCATCTGGAGTACCGTGGCTTGCGTGTTATTCGCGGCGGCTGCACTGGGGTTCAGCTATGTGCGCGACCGGAAACTGCGAAACAAAGATTAGCAATCCGAACGCCTCCGTGCCCAACCGCTGGGACCCGATCTGCATCGCTGTAATCACCCTTGCCACCGCATCATTGGCGGCGTTGTTCACCCTCGTGGGATTCTCCGACGAAGTTCTCGCTTCCGACAGATTCCGGATCCAGGCGATGCTCACCGGAGCAATCACCGTCGGAGCATACTTCGTGTGCTTAGCTTATGCGTTTGCCTCTATTTTCAGCGACGAGGAAGACCGCAAACGCAACCGGGCTCAGGAAGCCGCTGGGCTCTTTACGATTCAGGTGATGGCAGTTGTTGCGACTGCTGTTCTGGTCGTATGGGCCAAACTCTGACGGTCTGTGGTCAGACGCTAACCTGCTGGCGGCGTACAGTTCAATGTACAGCGTGTCGGTATCCGCAAAGTATTTGACCCTCATGGCCTTATCCGGTGGTCGTACTCGCCATGGGAGCCGATCCAAACCCAGATGAAATCATCGCCGTCCTCGACGGCAAGGGCGCGGTATGAACGTCCAACCCGTACTGACCAGAAAGTTCCAACCTTTTTGAATTGCAGGGACGGATGCCGGGGGTTGGCTTTGAGTCGGTCAAAGTTTTGCGTGGCTATCCTCCGAATGTGTTCCGGGAGCCCATCAAGGAGATCCCAAAACTCCGGGGTGGCCCGATGCATCAGAGTTCCCGCATCGTGCCGTCGGCTTTAGCCCTGGCGGCTTGATCGGCCAGGAAGTTGAGCTTCCCGTCGCTGGAATCCCGCTCAATCTCGGAGTCCCACTGTTGCCAGTCCAGTTCGTGAAACCAGCGGCTCAGTTGGGCATAGTCATCCTCGGGCAGTTCCAAAATCGCTTGCTGAATTTCTGCGACGGTTTTCATTGCTCTCTCTCCACGTGGAAAATTGACCGGGCCCATACCAAGACGCCGAGAATCTCAAACACTGGTAGCCCCATCGCTTTCAATCCAGTTGTATCAATGGGAATTAATGCCCTGCGCAAGCTTTTCGCACAGCGCGATTAGATCTAGCACACCATCGTCTGTTACCACTAACCGCTGTCCAACTTTAAACCGTCGGTCGTCCGTACGGTCAACATACATTTGATCGATGAATCCGTCTTGGTGCTCCAATACATGGCGCTGTTGAAAGTAAGCCACCAATCGTTGGTATTCATTGTTGGTCAAGATATCGGTGTATCCAGTGGATATTGCTGCACGCCAAATCCTGTCAGATTCTGCGAGGTTTTGAAAGAGGTTAGGGCGGATCTCAAAATCGATCGCGTTCTTCAACTCTAAGAAACGTACCTCGGCAAATTTCTGAAAACATGCAACCACTTTTCCCAAAGCCTCTTCTAGGAGTTGCCGGCTCATATCCGCTGCAACATCTTTCCCCGATAGTTCCTCCATGGTCTGACGCAGTGCGGTGATGTTGCGCACGGTCAGTTTCGTGGTTTCCAATGAGGTCCAAAAGTTTGCCAATATAGAGTCCTTGCCACACGCGGGACAGAAGAATGCCGCTCCAATCGACGTGTATCTACATGCGCAGTGTTCACACCGGAAATCTTGTGTCATCACCTCCGAGGCTTTGGCGGGCATCACTAACTCGGGGCGGCCTGGCCGATACGACATCCGCATCTTGATGAAACTTCCGGGTTTTTGTTGCGCGTTGAAGCTTCGAGCTTGTCGATTTATCGCATTGCCGATTCTTTTCCGCACGTAGTTACGTGCCTCGCTTAAATGCTGCTCACGTTGTTCAGGCGTGCTCCACGACGCCGAACCTTCCGCATGTCCGCATCTAGGGCACCACATAGATTGTTCGGTCACCAAACTTTGCCATTCTTCAAAAGCAACCTTGAATCGTTCGCCGCATTCGTCCGATGGACAGGAGCGGTCCAAATAACCTTTGTCATCTATCTCAACGCTGGTTGTTAGTTGGATTGGGCCTTGCATCCTGTTCAATTCTCTAATTAGTTGGGCGAACATTGTTGCCTCTGGAGAGTTTTTTCATTGCCTGCGCTATTGTTTAAATGGGACGTACCTCAAGGTAGCCGACCGACTGTTACATCCTATCACGCTCCATCGGGACGGTTCGTTTCATGGTGTCATAGATTGCCGTGACGAATTTTACATCGCTGACACGGGGCCGTTGACGCTGGGGTGTCGGCCTCAATAACCTGTACATACGTTCGCCTGACACCGGCGGATGAATTTTTGTATCCGCGCCCAATGGCGCTTGAGGTGTACGTGTTGAATTGTCGTCGTTGTAATTCAGAGGCGTTGCTCGAACTGGTCCGGCTGGACGGCCAGGACCACACGGTCTATCGCTGCAAGGTCTGTGGTTTCCTGTTCAGCCCGCCGGACGGCGCGGCGCCCGAGGCCGGCGTGGAGTCGTCGCCGCTGCGTCCCGGGGGTGAGGCCATCAGGCTTCGCCGCGCCCGGATCGCCGCCATGCGTCCCCGACCCAACCGGGGCTAGCGCTGGTCCAGCCGTGGACGGACGGCACTCAAGCCCTTGATGAATATGTACCAACTGAACCTGGACCGGCAGCAGACGAGCCGGCGCCGGAACGCGATCTATCGGAACCTGATCTGTCGGAGTTCGACTTGTCGGAACCTGATCTGTCGGAGTTCGATCGGCCGGAACCGGACCTGTCCCGGTTCCGGGCCGGCGGCAACGAAAACTGGGTCCATCCCCTGCGGTTCGCTACGGACGTGCTGGGGGTGGACCCCTGGGAAAAGCAGCGCGAGGTGCTGGACGCGGTGATGCGGGAGCGGCGCGTGGCGGTCAAGTCGGGCAATGGCCTGGGCAAGGACTTCATCGCGGCGGTGGCCGTGCTGTGGTACCTGCACTGCCACGACCCGGCCATCGTTCTGAGCACCGCGCCGACTTTCCGGCAGGTTCGCCACGTGTTGTGGCGGCAGATCCACCGCCTGCATCGCGGCGCGGCGGACATGCTGGGCGGCACGATGCTGGACACCCGCTGGGATCTGGCCGAGGACCGCTACGCCCTGGGGCTGTCGGCCGACGGCGCGGACCAGTTCCAGGGGTTCCACTGCCCCAACGTCCTGGTGGTCGTTGACGAGGCCGAGGGGGTGGACGAGGAGATCTACGAGGCCATCGACTCGGTGATGACCTCGCAGAACCCGACGCTGCTGCTCATCGGCAATCCCACATCCACGTCCGGGCCGTTTCACCGGGCGTTCCACGAGGAGATAGGCATCTACCGCCCGATCACGATATCGGCGCTGGAGTCGCCCAACGTGAGGGAGGGCCGCATCGAAATTGCCGGCCTGACCACGGCGGAGTGGGTGGAGGAACGCCGCGAAGTTTGGGGCGAGAACAGCGACCTGTTCCGCTCCAGAGTGCGGGGCGAGTTCCCGCTGCGAGGGGAGGACAACTTGATTTCAATGGAGGACATTAACGCGGCGATTTACGAGGAGGATGAGGATGCGCCCATCCTTCGACAGGCTCAGGATGAGCGCGCCGGCGCGGTTGGAGCATGGAGACAGACGGTCCAGGACGATCCGTTCGACCTGTTTCTGCCCGGCATGGGGCCCTCGGCGGGTTCATCGATGGGCGGATACGGGCGCGTGGTCGTCGGCGTGGACGTGGCCCGCTTCGGCAGCGACCGCACGGTGGTGCTGATGCGGCGCGGCGACCGCGTGGAGTCGATCCGCGCCTTCTCCCGCATGGACACCATGTCCGCCGTGGGCCGGGTGATGGTGGCGGTGCGCGAACACCGTCCCGACGCGGTGAACGTGGACGACATCGGGGTCGGAGCCGGCGTGGTTGACCGCCTGCGGGAGCAGGGAGTGCGCGCCCAGGGAATAAACGTGGCCGAGGGGCCGCGGCGCGACCGCACCTGCGCCAACCTGCGCGCCGAGGGCTACCGGTTGCTGGCCGGACGGTTTCGGGACCGTCGCATCCGCATCCCCCGCGACACCGAGTTGATCTCGGAACTGGCGTCGCTCCGTTACCGCTACAACAGCCGCGGCCGCCTGCTCATGGAAAGCAAGGAGAGCATGCGAAAACGCGGCGCTCAGTCGCCGGACAAGGCCGACGCGCTGATGCTGGCGTTTCTCGACGACGATCCCGATGAGTTCTGGCTGGACGGCCTTGGTGAACATAACGATTGGAGGTCAGGAGTATGATGTTGGGAATCGGAAAGATGCTGCGTGCATTTTCCAGAAAGGACGAAGATGGCAGGGGGCCGGGCGTCGTGGTGCAGCGGGCCAACCGCGCGGCGGCGGCGTCCTTCGACGGGCTCAGGATGAGCGGCGATGCGGGGATTGGCGCGGGCGCCGAGGGCTGGGCGCGTCCGGAATATGGGCGCTACATGGCGACGTCGCCGTCCGTGTACTCCGCGGTGAGGTTGCGCTCTGAGGCGGTGACGCGGCCGCTCCTGCGCGTGTACCGAACGGAGTCGGCCCTTCGACAGGCTCAGGGTGAGCGGGGAAGCGAAGCACAGGGTGAGCGGAGAAGCGCCGCTCATGGTGAGCTTGTCGAACCACAGGCAAAGGGCGAGCGGCGCGTACCCGTTGAGGCGTCCCATCCGGTGTCGCGGCTGCTGGAGCGGGTCAACCCGTGGTACACCCGCGCCGACCTGTGGCGCGCCACCGAGATCTACCTGTGCCTGTGGGGCGCGGCGTTCTGGGCCATCGAGCGCGGCGAGGACGGTGAGCCGGAACTGTGGCCCCTGCGTCCCGACCGCATGGCCGTGATTCCCGACCGGCGGCGCTACGTGCGCGGCTTCGTGTATCGCGGCGCGGTGGAGCAGGTGGCCTACACTCCCGACGAGGTGGTGTGGCTCCGCTATTTCAACCCGCTGGAGGAGATGGCCGGCCTCTCGCCGCTGGCGCCGGCGCGGCTGTCGGCGGACATGGGGCACGAGGGCCTGCACTTCAACCGGCACCTGCTGCGCAACTCGGCGCGGCCCGATTTCCTGCTGCTGACCAACCAGGAGATGAACGACGCCGAACTCGAGGACTTCTACGCCCGATGGGAGCAGCGGTATCAGGGTCCCGGCAATGCCCACCGTCCCGCCGTGGCCTCCGCCGTGCGAGACGTGAAAACGCTGGGGCTGTCGCACCGCGACATCGATTTCATCCAGGGGCTGCGCTGGAGCCTTGAGGAGGTCAGCCGCACCTACGGCGTGCCCAAGCTGCTGCTGGGCGATTTCGAGCGGGCCACGTACGCCAACGTGCAGGCGTCGGAGAGGATGTTCTGGCGCAACACCGTGGTGCCGGAGGTCAAGTTCCTGGAGGAGCAGGTGAACCGCGCCCTGCTGCCCAAGCTGGGCTACCCGCAGCTGACGGTGGAGTTCGACCTGTCGGTGGTCGAGGCGCTGCAGGAGGACGAGAACAGCCGCGTGCAGCGGGAGACGGCTCTGCTGGATCGCGGCGTCATCACCATCAACGAGGTGCGCCGCGAGCGCAATCTGCCGGAGGTGCCGTGGGGGGACGGACCAACTGCTCAATAGACAGCTTTGGAGCGCTGCGCTATCCTTGCCGCGCAAGAGGCACGCATGGCGATACAGCCCGAACTGCACAACTTTGTGGATGACTCTGAATTGCCGGCGACGACTGGTCAGGGAACTGACGTCGCGGTGGGCGTACCAGATGATCCTGATCTGATACGGGCGGACGCCTTCGATTGGCTGGCCAATGCGGAGGCTGCATCAATACACGCAGTGGTGACCGATCCGCCCTACGGGCTGCTCGAATACCAGTCGGACCAGCTGAACAAGCGCAAAAGCGGCAGAGGAGGCGTTTGGCGCATTCCGCCGAGTTTCGATGGCGCGCAACGCAGCCCGCTACCTCGCTTCACGGTACTGACACCCACTGAGGAAGCCAATCTGCAGAAATTCTTCGCCCGTCTGGCGCCGCTGCTGATGCGGGTCCTGGTGCCGGGGTCCCACGTTTTCATTGCGACCAATCCACTGCTGTCGCATCATGTGTACGGGCCAATGATGGCGGCGGGCTTTGAAAAGCGAGGGGAGATAGTTCGCGTCGTAAAGACCCTGCGCGGCGGAGACCGTCCCAAGGGCGCTCACGAAGAGTTTGCGGACGTTTCGGTGATGCCGCGTTCGGGTTGGGAACCGTGGGGACTGTTCCGCAAACCCCTGGAAGGGAGGGTGCAGGACAACCTGCGGCGATGGGGAACGGGAGGGTTGCGCCGGATTTCCGACGACCAACCATTCTGGGATGTCATCATCAGCCCGCCGGCATCGAAGGCGGAAAGGGAAATCGCACCGCACCCGTCGCTGAAGCCGCAGCGGTTGATGCGACAGTTGGCCCGCGCCGCGTTGCCCCTGGGCACCGGTACGATTCTCGACCCATTCATGGGCTCGGGTTCCACGATAGCCGCGGCGAGGGCGGTGGGACTGCATGCGGTGGGGATTGAAGAGTCGAGCGAGTATCACGCTCTGGCGCTTCGGGCAGTTCCGTTGCTGACCACCCTGGAAGATGACTGACCGATTCTCCAGGTCTGATTGGTTCGACTCCGCTGTACCGCTGCCTCCCGGCCTGACGGTCGGCCAATTGGCCCGTGTGATTGCCTCGGTGGAGGATGAGGTCGACCAGTTCGTGGAGGTCTATTTCGAGCAAGCCAACGTGTTCAGCGCGCTGGTTGGGATATTCGCCGCGCGAGCGTTTTCCGCGCTGACCGTGTATGAAAAACACCGGCATACCGATCTTGCCCAACAGCGTTTCCCGGATCTGAAGCGGCGCGGCTCTCCCACTACGCCAGCGCCAAACGACTCCTTGGAGATCAAGGCCAGCGCACGGCCCTGGGCGCTACAGGCGCACTACGACCATCCGGGCTGGTATTGCGTCGTGCGCTACCTGGTAGATCCGACAGCTACGATCGAACCCGGCCGGCGGGTGGTAGTGTGGCGGGTTCACCTGGCGTTTTTACAAGCGTCGGACTGGAAATACGAATCAAGCACGGCCGGCGCCGGCGGAGGCGGCCGAACGGAGACGTTCGGCGTGATCAAACCCGCTACCAGGTTTCGGGACGCAGCCGTTTACAGCCGCTCCGATATTGTGATCAGGAGCGGCAAGCCCGTTCCCCGCGATGGGGCATAGTTACCCCAAGTTACAAGATTCTTGTAAACCATAGTAACTTGGGGTAAACCGCAGTAAATTCGCTATAAATCGCTTCAATCCCTGCTCGTGTTGGGTGTTGGCAGTGCATCGGCGCCCGCTTGAATATCCCGCGCCTGCGGCCGATAATGCCATCGGGTCTCATATCTTGGTGGACGGGGGCTCGATAACTCATGCTTGAAGTCTTTGGCGGCATCCTGGGCGGCGTCGGGCTGCTCTTCTTCGGGATGTGGCTGCTTTCCGAGAACCTCAAGGCCGTGGTCGGCCCGCGTCTGCGCGTGCTGGCCAGCCGCCTGGCCGACAACCGCTTCGCCGGCTTCGCCTGGGGGACCCTGGCCGGCGCCATCACGCAGAGTTCGCCGGCCGTAACCTTCATCACCATCAGCATGCTGCGGTCGGGCCTTATCTCAGCCCGGCAGGGCTACCCCATCGCCCTGGGCGCGCAGATGGGCGTCGGGCTGATTCTCTTCATCGTAACCGTCGATATTCGCGTGGCCGCGCTGATCGGCGTCGGTATCGGCGGCGTGGTGGTCACGCGGTTCAGCCGCGGCAATTACCGCGAGGCCGGCGCGATGCTGTTCGGCGTCGCCGCGCTGCTGTTCGGGCTGGTGCTGATCAAGGAGTCGGCCGCGCCCCTGTCCGAGCAGCCGTGGTTCCGCGCCGGCTTGGACATCTCCGCCGGCTCCATCCTGCTGTCGTTCATCATCGGGGCGCTGCTGACGTTCATCGTGCAGGCGCTGGTGCCGGTGGTCGCCTTCGGCATCGGGCTGGCCGCCGCCGGCCTGGTGGGCGTGGAGCAGGTGCTGATGTACGTGTACGGGTCGTACGTGGGGCTGGCCATCAGCGTGATGGTGGTGTCCTACGGCCTCAGCGGCACGGCGCGGCAGCTTGGCATGTTCTGGGCGTGCCAGGTCTTCTTCTCGGCGGTCATCCTGGTGGCGCTGCTGTACATCGAGGTGTATGGCAACGTGCCGCTGGTCAAGGCGCTGATCACCTGGCCCGACATCGGCCTGGGCCCGCAGATGGCGATCGCGGTGATCATATTCGGCATGCCGTCGCGCATCGTGGTGCTGTCCGCTCCCGACTGGACGATGCGGCTGTTCTCGCGCATCTGGCCGGCCAGCGTGTCCGAGCAGCAGTCGCGGCCCTGGTACATCCACGATCAGGCCATGGACGACGTGGAGACGGCGCTGGACCTGACGCACCTGGAGCAGAGGCGCGTCCTTGGCATGTTCTCCGACTACCTGGAGCGCGCCCGCGACGGCCAGCCCGCCGGCGTTGTTCGCGAGTGGGCCCGCGAGGTCAACGCACGCATCGACGAGTTCCTGGATGAGCTGGGGCGACAGCGGCCCGGCCAGTCCAGCGAGCGGCGCAACCTGGTGCTCAGCCGGCAGAAGCTCATCACCTGGCTGGAGGAGCAGTTCTCGACCATCCCGGAGGTCCTGGGCGGCCTGCCGGAGGACCCGACCCTGGACGCATTCCGCATGAGCGTGGTGGAGGGCACCGACGCGGCGTTCCTCATCTTCCTGGACGCCCTCGACGAGGACGACCCCGACGGTTGGGCCTTTGTGGAGCAACTGATGGGCGACCGTCGCGTGCTGATGCAGGAGGTGCGGGCCCGCTACCTGGCCCTGACGCCCGAGGACGCCGGCGACCAGCAGCGCATCATCGTGGATGCCACCAACGCGGTGGAGAACATATTCTTCCTGCTGTCCCAGCTTACGCGCGACTTCCAGGAGTCCAGCGCGTCGCCCGCCCCGGTGGAGGCGTAGGGCGCGCTACACTTGGGTATGAGCACGCCATGACCACGCAGAAGTACAGGGAAGACAGCCGGAAGCTGCTGGCACAAGCCCGCAGCGAGCTTGCCGCCGGCGACGTGCGCCAGGCCTCGGAGGAGGGATGGGGCGCCGCCACCCAGATTCTCAAGGCCGTCGCCGAAGACCGAGGTTGGGACCACGGCAAGCATCGCCACCTCTCTCGCGTGGCCAGCCGACTCCGAGCGGATCTGGGCGATGGAGACATCTTCACCTTCTACATGGTGGCCGACTCCCTGCATGGCAACTTCTACGAAGATGAGTACATCGCCACCGACGTCGCCGAAGCACTGGACAAAGTCGGGCTGCTCATCGGCAAGCTGGATCCGCTGGTCGGCGCGTAGTCAGCAGACGGCGCGGTCGGCTCCGTTCGGTGTCCTCCTGTGTCTGCGTCGAATTGAGCGGACTGCGGCGACTGTGCTATCATTCCCCACCGCACCCATGTACCGTGCTTGATTCCTTCGAGCGGGCGTAACTCAGTGGTAGAGTGTTTGCTTCCCAAGCAAAAAGTCGTGGGTTCGAATCCCATCGCCCGCTCCAATCTCTGCCCTGATCGGTTCCAGGTGACCGCCCTGTGGTTGGCACGGCGGCGAAGGTCAGGTCGCCGTCCTCGCTGATCTCGAAAGCGTGGGCGTCTGTTCCCGATAGGCCCCAGGAAACTTCGCTGCCCTACGGGTTGGTGGCCCGGCAGGTGTGGAGGGCGGTTGTGCCGTTTTCCGAGTAGGTGATGGCGTCCTGCTTGAAGTAGTCCCAGTTGGACGAATGGATAAGGCCATCGGACACCGCTTGCGCGTCTATCCTGCCCCAGAAATGGTTGCCGCCCATGGGATCAAGTTCGCCTGACGACGTAGATGCCAGCGTGATTGCCCTGGCGTTGTCCCGGCTCTGACCGGGCTCCGCCGGCGTCGCCGACCATGGCCCCTCGATGTCCAATTCCACCGCCCGCACCTGCACGTCGTACTCGGTGTCGCTGTCCGGCCCGCCGCCTTGCTCGTCCTGACACGATCCGTCCTGATCGGCCTCCGCGAGCACGGCGCCGTTGCGGATCTGCGACAGGATGGCAGAGTTGCTAATGAACTCTGCCATCGCTAAACTTGGATTGTAGTGGGACGATGGTGGGGAACCTCGCCGACTGATGAATTTGTATCGTTCGTAATCTGGAGATGCCACGCGGCCGGAACTGTGCGATGGTTGACTTCATCTCCCCGAACTTTCCTTTCAGCGGTAATCCCCAGTTGCTCCGCGCCGATAGGCCGTGTGGGGGTTGGTGCAGGTTTCAAGGACGCGTGGGCACCGTTCGATCGGAACACGGCTTGGATGGGCTCTATCACCGACGAGCGGCCGACCACTTACCAAGTGGTTCAGCCGGTGTGCCTCACTCACGGCAAACGGATGCAGTATTACGTATGCATCATGGCGGTATTACCGTTTCGCCCGTTGCTCACACCCGCGGAGGTGCCTGATGGCTAAGCTGAAGATACTAGCGCAGGGACAAACAGAACGGGCGAAATCGCAGGCACGAGGCAAACTTTTTGAAAGACTGATGGAAACGGTTCTGTCAGCCAATGGATACCAGGTCGAAGAGATATCCAACGTAAATTACGCCGGGATGGAAATCGACATAAACGGCACGGCAAAATTTGCTGGCTGTTCCCTTTACGCCGAGTGCAAATGTCATGATACCGACGTGGGATCGTCTCACATCCAAAGATTCTTCGGCAAATATATGACTCGTTGGCTCAGGGAACCCAATTGCCAAGGTCTGTTTGTCGCTTTGCCCGGGCTTAACAGCCACGCCAAAGGATTTTATCGAGAATCCTGCGAGGCAGAACCACGAATCTCATTCACATATCTCGAGGAAGACGACGTACTTGACGCGATGTATGGTGCGGGCATCATGGTCAAGCCCGAGGTCATGGCATCGAATGTCGACCCAGCAGTCGGTAAAATCGGCGACTACACGGTTTTGTACACCGATCTGGGTTGTTTCGCCGTGCAATACATCATCTCTCCTGGTGCGACCCTAGCTGATTGTTTGACGATTCTCGACTCCGCAGGAGTCGTAGTGCGAAACAACGAGACGTTGGACACGCTAATTGGGTTGTATCCTGATCTGAGAGAGTTCAAGATCCTTTCGCAGGGGCCCCGAATTCTCGACCAAGAAAGTCTTTCTTCAAATCATTTGGAGCAAATCGTGGAGGTGCGCGGAAGCTCCGCCTGCTTTGAGTACCAATTTCCAGCTTCGCCCGAACATTTCGTGGGCCGGACTCTTGGTTTGGACCAAATCCAAACCTTTGTGAACCAGGTGGTATCGAAACAGACATCCGCTCGTGGCCTGGTGTTTGAGGGGTATTCTGGCTGGGGCAAAAGTTCCCTCGTCTTGGCCAGTGTCAAAGCACTTGAGGATTCAGGTCATTTGGCGGTAGCGATAGATTCACGAACCGCTTCGTCATCCCAATTTGCCTTAAGGGCGATCCACCACGCTCTACGAGCGTCTCTCGCACCCAGGCTGCCCGTTGAGCCAAACCTCCGTCAAAGCCCATTGACAGGCCTAGACGGAGCCATTGATACATTGCTGCAAATCGGCCGGGTGCTCGAATTAGAGGATCGGGTCCTCGTTATATTTTTTGACCAGTTTGAAAACGTCTTGGCGCTGCCTGAAGCGGCGTCTAGGGTGAGAGATGTGTTCGCCAAAGTGCTTGATGCACACACCAACATAGCCATAGGCTTTTCTTGGAAAACTGACCTGATAGGATCGACCGATGATTTTCCATACCAAGTAAGGGACACTATATCCAACAGTAGCCACAGCATTCGCTTAGAGCTTTTCTCCAAACTCGAAAGCGATGCTTTGTTGGAGCGACTAGGTGAAGAATTGCGGACACCGGTCAGGGAAGATTTGAAATTTTTCCTTTCAGAATTCTCTCAAGGGTACCCATGGCTGTTGAAAAAACTGTGTGCCCACGTGAAGGCCCAACGTGAGGCCGGGGTTAGCCAGCAGAACATCGTGGACAGCTTATTGAACGTTGAACAGCTGTTCCTGGACGACCTGAAGGGGCTTTCGGCCGATCAGGAATATACCTTGAAGCGGATCGCGCAATTGGCGCCGGTGAGTGTTTCGGAGATCGGTGAGGAGTTCAACCCTGACATTATACAAAGCCTAATAGACTCACGTTTGGTAGTCCGCATCGGGCCGATGTACGATATTTACTGGGATATCTTTCGCGATTACCTAAACGGTGGCGCGTTGCCAGTTCAAGAAAACTATATCCTCCATTCGCAGGGAGCCTCGATATTCAAACATTGCCGAGTCTTGGCGGACAACGGTGGAAACTTAGACGTAGAGGCCTTTAGAGACCAAGCAGGCCTGCGCAGCAGGGCTTACTATAACGTGGTCCGCGAAATGAGGCTTCTGGGATTAGCGACATTCGAAGACGACCAAGTCGCCCTAGATATCCCTATGCCGGCTGAAGACAAAGATCTGGAAGAAATTTTCCGCGAGCATTTGCGAGACAAGCTACGCCGCAACCGCCTCGTATCTAGCGTCCTCTCGACGCTCGAAAACGACGGCACTCTAACGGTGCAACAAGTAAGCAAATTGCTCCAAGACGAATGCCCATATATTTCCGCCAATACAAACACGTGGAATCTGTACGCACGTACGATGTGCAGTTGGATGGCGGTCGCCGACCTTGTAACTTACAACAAAAATGCTGCCATGATCGAACATTATTCCCCGGCGTCCACCCTCCGCCAGAACAATATCCTTGAGGGTCGCAACAGGACAGGGATACTAATCCCTCAAGTGCAATGTGGCGCGATTGAGACGGTAAGCGAGCGGCTCGTGGACGCCCTTGATGGAACGAAAAGGATCGATTGGTCGGGCGTAGCCCCGAGTACTCGGACCAAAGGCGTGTCTGCTTTGGAGCAGCTCGGTTTAGTGCGACGTAGGCCTGGATCCATTGTAGTTACCGCTGGACTTCGCGAATTTGCCAGAGATCCTGACAATCGTCAGGCTATATTCGCCGAGCGGGCAATCCTCATACGGGCATTCACCGAGTTTGTTGCGATCCTCGAGAACCACCAAGGCGAAGGCGCACCCCTCGATCAAATCGGTCTCGAACTCATGGGGAGGCTGAACGCCTCATGGAAAAAGAGTACTGCGGAGGCACATGCCAAGGTGTTGCTGAATTGGTCTCGATACGCTGGACTAGCTCCAGGTGTCTTTGCAATGCGAAGGAGAGGCAAGCGCAATCAGGGACAAAGGGCATTCCCAATGCAGGGGCGTCTTGGTCCATAGCCGAACTTTGACCAGGATCAGGCGGAGATTTTGAAGCCGGTCAGCGTATGGCAAGAAGGGAGCGATCAGGGGCGAAGCGATGTAGCGAGCGGCTCTCAGATCGGTCCTTCCGTAAACCTCGGCCAATGCGAGGTGGCCTAGTGAATGAATAACAATCCTTCTTTTCGCTACGCCCCCCAGGACATGACACTGTCCGGGATACGGGGAGCGCCACCCGGGTCAGCCCCTAAGGACGCGTGTTTCTCGAATTGTCCGGAAGGAAGATCGCACTTTGCTGGAGTCACTGTAAGCCCAGCTCACTTCGCCTCGGTTTACTGATACCCGATTTGGTTCGGCCAATGCTGGTTACGTGAGTTCGTCAGAGGGCGGGAAGTGTCGCCGCGCCCCATTCGCACAAGGTGATTTCCGTAAACACCTTTTTCGCGAACCCCTTCGCCTCCCCGCTTCCATGTCCCGCAGCCGTGCGCAACCGTCGCCGCAGCCATCCCGCCGGCGACGACATCGACGACCTGTCGGCGTGATCCGGGGCGCTGGCGATCAGCGAACATCCGCCGCCACGCCATCACCCGGGCACGTCCTCCAGCGACTCTGCCACCATTGCGCGCAGCTCCGCGAAGTCCACGGGCTTCGCCACAAACCCCCATGCCCCGCTCTCGTGGGCGCGCCTTTTGCTCTCGTCGTCCCCGTAGGCCGATACCACCATCGACGGCACGTCGGGCCGCAACTCCCCCAGCGCGTCCAGCAGTTGCCAGCCGTTCATCTCCGGCATGTTCAGGTCTGTGATCACCAGCCTGATGTCCGGATGCTCATCCAGCACTTCCAGGGCGTGCCGACCCGACCGTGCGAACAGGAACTCGTACAACCCTGCTCTCACCTCGCGGCGCATCCGCTGCCGGAACATCGGCTCCACCTCGGGCTCGTCATCCACCACCAGCACCTTGCGCGTGGCCGAACTCTCGCTCATCTCCCAAAACCTCCGGACCGGCCGTTGCGTCGCGACGCCGGCCCAATACACGCACGCCGCATCACTCCAACACGTCTGTAAAAATATACTATCATCCGTTGCTAGCGACACAGACACGTCAGGGCCGCCGGCACGCGGGAGCGAACACCACGGGCCGGCGGGTCAGCTATCCAGTTGGTCCTGACCGGGAGAAAAGACAGGACGCGATGATAGTAGAGGTGGAACTCAGCCCCGTCGTCACCGGCGCCGAGCTGACGGACCTGGCGAAGCTGGTCGATGACGCCGGCGCCGACCGCCTGGGCATATCCGACGTGGCCATGCTGCGCGATTCGTTCCTGATGCAAGCCATGTGCGCACAGGCCACCCGGCGTGCGCACATCGGCAGCCTGGTCAGCAACCCCTATGTGCGTCATCCCGTCACGGTGGCGGCGGCCCTGGCCACGCTCAACGAAATATCCGGCGGCCGGGCGTTCCTCGGCATCGGGGTCGGCGCCGGCCTCTCCAACCTGGGCATCGACCAGTCTCGTCCGGCGCGCCGCCTGGAGGAGTTCCTGACGGTGGTGTGCCGCCTGCTGACGGGCGAAAGGCTGGACTGGGACGGCCCCGATTACCGCATCACCGGCGCGCGGATTGCGCCTGACATCGCGGGCGCCGTTCCCGTCGTCGTGGGCACCCGCAGCCGGCGGATCGCCACCATGGCCGGACGCATGGCCGACGCCGTGGTGGTGGGCGCCCGGGAGATGACGGCGGACGCCCTGCAACGCTACCGCGATTGGGTCCATGATGGCGCGCGCTCAGCGGGGCGCGACCCCGACGACGTGGAGATCGCGCCCAGGGTGACGCTATGCGTCTCGCGGGATGGAGACGCGGCCCGAAGGAGCGTCGCCCTCTACACTGCCCATTACCTGTCCCTCGGCGGCGTCGAGCAGTCCGGTGTGGATCCCGACCGGTTCCGGCTGATCAGGAGGCTGGCCGCAGAGGCCACCGGCTGGTACTTCGAGCGGGACGTAACGTATCCCGCCCAGCTCGACGCGCTGATCACCCCCGACCTCGTCCAACGCTTCGCCATCGCGGGCGCTCCCGGGGAATGCCTGGAGCAGGTGCGATCGCTCGCCGACATGGGCTACCGCAGCGTCAGCATGAATGTGGCGGCGGTGCGCCGGCCCGGCGAGTCCATGCACGCCGGCTTGCGGGAAACGCTGGAGGGCCTCGCCGAAATAATGCCGGACGTCCGGAGCTTGTAGGATCGGAGCCGGTCCCGCTTCTTTTCCGCGCCTTTCTGTCCGACCGCTCCCGCCAACCGGCCTCGCGCATCGCCGGGAGTCTCACGGCAGCCACTTGTACCACAACAGCACGCCGTAGGCGGCGGCGACCAGCAATCCGACCACGATGGATGTGGTCTGCTCGAACCGGCGATTGACCGCGTCGCGGAACACCACCCCGTAACCGTTGTATTCCTCGCTTTTCTCCAGGATCTCGCCGGCGCGGTCCCGGTGCAGGTCCCAGACGTTGACCACCAGGAACACAATCACCGCGGAGAACAGCACCACCAGCATCTCCACCAGGAACCCGATCCAGCCCGTTACGCCGGGACGCGAGGCCAGCCCGATCAGCACGGTGATGCCGGCAAAGACTATCAGGGCGAACAGCTCGCCGAACTCGATGCCCTGCTGCCGCGAGTGCGCGATCACGTTCAACTGCGTTTCCGCCTCGGCAAGCTGCGCGTGGTCCTCTGGAGTGATGTCTCCCTTGGCTGCCTCCGCCAGGTCCAGCCGGACCTCCTGGTACGCGCTTTGCAGTTGCTCCGGCGTGACGGCCTCATCGATGGCCAGGATGTGGTCGCGCACCGACTCGTCGATCACGTTGCGCCGGGCCATCAGGTCCAGGTTCTGGAACAGCGCGTAGAGCCGATTGTCCTCGTCCTGCGTCTGGACCGACAGCCTGGCGATCCTGAACGACCTCAGCAGGGTGAACACCGTGGCCGACAGTCCCAGGGCGCCGAAGTAGGTTTCCCCGGGCCAGGCCCACTCGCCGAATGGCAGGAACTGCAGCACGTCGTCGCGCAGGTACACGAAAGCGCCGCAGGCCCACAGCGCCAGCAGCAGGGCCTTGAATCCGAACCGGATCTCCGCCTCGAAGTTGATCAGCAGGTTGACGATGATGATTCCCACCGCGCCGGCCACCAGGTAGTCGGGACGCTCCGGCGCGACCTGGGAAAACAGGAACAGCCACATCAGGCTGAAGATGGGCGTCGCGTAGGCCAGCGCGTTGATGCCCAGGTTGTCCGTGGTGAGATTGGCCTTCCGCCACGCCACGTTGGCGACCCAGTTGGTGGCTCCGCCCAGGAACACCGCGATCAGCAGCATGCGGGAATCCATCGACTCGCCGCTGGAAACCCCCGCGAAGGTGTTGACCACCGCCGACACCGTGTTGGCTACCAGGAACGCCACCAGCACGCCGAACATGTCCACGGACGCCTCGCTGATTCCCTCTTTCGAGCTGGCCGGCAGCTCGGCGGCGACATCCGTGCCCCAACGGAAGCTGAACGCCGTGAAGGAAGTCGCAACCGCGCCCAGCACCGCCAGGATCACTCCGATGATCAGCATCGACAGGCCGCCGGTCTCGATGTTGGCAAAGCCGCCCGCCTGCCCCACCACCACGAACGCGAATCCGGCCAGGCCCAGCACCAGCACCATCTCATAGGTGATGTCGTGATACCTCGGGTCGCCCCGAAACAGTCGCGCCGTGATCAGGATGATGAAAATCGGCCAGCTTTCGAACAGGATGGCCGTTACGGAAACGTCAACGAAACGGGTTGACCAGGCGAAGAAGGCGAAGTTGAAGTTCGCCGCGATGGACAGCGCGATCTTGGGATCGAAAATGCGCCGCGCTATGATGCGGAGGTTTGCCCCGTTGAGGATCAGCGATCGGTAGAGGATCCCCATGAACACGATGCAGCCGAGCACGACGCCGGCGTTCATGGCCGCGTTGAACAGGAACGGCGTGCGCACGCCGCCGCCCCACGCTATCACCAGGGGCAGGGACGAAAACAGCGTCACCGCCACCAGCATGTAGCTGATGGCTACGCGGTTGCCCGCCAGATCGGGTATGCGCACCACTGCCATGGCGCATTATAGCAACGAGCGTGTCTCTTACCGACGGATACGGCTGGCATCAACCGACCCACTTGTACCAAAGCAGCCCGGCATAGGCCACTATGATCAGCAATCCGACCACCAGCGAGACGCTCTGCTCGAACCGCCGGCTGCGCGCGTCGCGGAAGATCACCCCGAATCCCTGCGAGTTGCCCTGGTTGGCGAGGATCAGGTCGGCCCGGTCGCGATGCAGATCCCACACGTTGGTGATGAGGAAGATGACCACCGCCGGGAACAGCGTGCTGAACACCTCAAGGAGGAACGCCGTCCAGCCCTCCACCTCGGGGCGTGAGATCAGCGACAGCAATACCGTCGCGCCTCCGAATATGATCAGCGAGAACAGCTCGCCGAACTCCAACCCCTGCTGCCTGGAGTGGACCATCATGTTGAGCTGGGCCTCGGCGTCGGCGAGCAGCCGGTGGTCGGAGGCGTGCAGGTCTGCCTCGGTCGCCTCGGCGAAGCACAGCTTGACCTGGGTGTACGCGCTCTGCAGTTCCTCGGGCGTCCTGGCGCTGTCGATCCCGCGAATATGCTGGCTGGCCTCCGGAGCGATCAGGTTTCGTTGCGCCAGGAGTTCAAGCGACCGGTGCAGCGCGAAAATCCGGTTGTCTTCGTCCTGGGTGCGCGGCGCCAGCCTTGCCACGCGGAAAGTCAGGAGCAGCGTGAAAATCGTCGCCGACAGGCCCAGCGCCCCGAGGTACGTTTCCCGGGGCCACAACCATGTTTCGAACGGCAGGTAGATCAAAAAGTCGTCGCGGAGGTACACGAACGCGCCGCACACCCAGAGGGCGAGAATCATCGCCTTGAACCCGAAACGCACCTCCGCCTCGAAATTTATGAGCAGGTTTGCGGTGATGATCGCGGTGGCGCCCACTATCAGGTAATCGGTCCGGGCTATATCGACCTCTGCGAACAGGAAAAGCCACACCAGCGTGAAAATGGGAGTGGCGTAGGACAGCGCATTAATGCCCAGATTGGTGGTCATCAGATTGGCCGATCGCCAGGTGATGGTCGCCAGGGTATGGGCGACACCGCCGGCGATGACCGCGTAAAACAGAATCCTGGTGTCCAGGCTCTCGCCGCTGGCAAACCCCACCAGACCAGCCAGGGCCGACCCTGCGAAATGGGCGATCACATTGGCGATCAACACGCAGCACACATCCGTGAAATCAACGCCGTGGCGCGCCACCAGGCTCTCCGGCAACGCCCTCCTCAGGTCCACTCCCCACCGGAACCCATACGCTGCTACGGAGGCGGCGAAAGCGGCCAATACAACCAGGCCGATACCCACCAGGGTCGTCAAAAACCTGGCATCGCCAAGAGCGCCGAAACTCCCCGACTGGCTGGCTGCCACAAACCAGAACCCGACGAAACCCATCACCAGCAGCAGAAGCATCTCCCTTCTGATTTTGCTGTAGCGAGATTCTCTTCTGAACAGACTGGCAGTGAGCAAAATCACCGCGATCGGCCAGGTTTCGAACAGGATCGCCGCCACCGAAACGTCCACGAAGCGGATGGCCAGCGCAAACAACGCATACTCAAACTGATTGACGAGCATGAACAGCATCGACCAGGTGAGCAGCCGCTGGACGACGATCGATATCACAGCCCTGTTGAACAGGACATCCCTGAACGCTGCGACGAGAAACACCGAGAGGCCGAACAACACGCCCATCTTCAACGATGCGGCGAACAGGAACGGATTCTGCTCGCCGCCGCCGTTGGCGATCAGCAGTGGGATCACCGAGTAGCCAATCGCCGACACCAGCATAAAGAACGTGCCGGCGGCGTTACGGTCTGCTCTGTTGACAGTCTCGGCAGCCACGATGCCGCATTCTAGCATTCGGGTGTCGGTTGCCCCGGCGCCGTCCGGTCCGGCGCCCGAAAAGACGATGGACGGTCCGAACGGCGCCGGCGCTGCTCAACCATCCGCTGCTCACCCATCCGCTGCTCAACCATCCAGGGAAACGCGGGCCGGCGCCCGCATTGCCTGAGCCCATGGCAGCGGACCCCTCGCGCTCAACCTGGCAAAGGCAATGGCGCCCAGCGAATAACGCTGCGGCGCCACCTTCACCAGGGTCCGTTCCACCCCACTCGCTAACCCGGCGGCGGGGGTCCGCCTCCCATCTGCAGGCCGCAGTTGATCGCCGCCTGGAACAGCTCTGCCGGGAACTCCGCCCCGGGACTCAGCCAGACCACCAGCTCTTCCTGACCGCCGGCCGCCTCCAGCACGCACTGGAACCCCTCGTACTCGCCCGGCGCCATCCCCATCGCCTGGCCGGCCAGCGCGAACTCGTCCTCGTTCAGGCACGACAGGGACACCACGAACATGACCATACCCCGGGCCATCGCCGCCTGCGCCGCGGCGTCGTTACCCGGGTCCGGGATCATGCCCGTCATCAACTCCTCCAGGTCCACGTTCGCGTAGCTGTCGCGCAGGCACGCGGACGACTCGACACTCAGCGGGCCGGTGGTGGTCAACACCTGCGTCAGCAGCAGCCGCAGCTCTGTGTCGTGTTCCAGGCAGCCGAGGAAGGCATCCCGCTCCTCTGGGGTCGCCAGCTCCGGCGACGACATCAGTTGCGCCATGCGGTCCGGCGGCAGGTCGGGGCTCTGCGTCAAACAGGTCCGCTCGGACTCGGAAAGCTCGGCCATGAGCGCTTCCGGGTCGTCGATCGGCAGCGGTTTCAGGACATCGCCGCCGCCCGGATCGCTGCCATCCGTGCCGGAAGACGCGCTCGCCGGCATCGGAGTCGGCGGCAGCGACGGCTCAATGGTTGGCGTCGGGCTCGGCTCGGGAGTCGCGGTGGGAGCCGGCGTATCCGTCGGCGCGGCGTTCGCCTGGGCCTCGGCCGTCGCCTCCAGGATCGTCCTCACCGCCGCCGCCACGAGGGTGGCCTCCGCGTCCGGCTCCTCAACCTGCGCGTCGTCGTTGCCGCAGGCCAGGGCAAACCAGGCCAGGGCCGCCAGCACGGCGAGCAGGGTGCATTTGGTGAGCGCCCGTTCAATCATCGGAGACATGTCAAACCTCGCTCCTCTATCGTGAGCAACCGTCCGGCTGGCCGATTTGAATATCATCATGTTGCAATACATAACGTCGGAATTTCCACAGTCCGACCGACTGTATTGCGGCGAAATGACGACGGCGTGTTACGTGCTCCGGGGCAACAGGCGCGACCGGTCCGGGGCCCCGGTTCCAACAATACGCAAAAATGCGGAGGCAGGTTTCAAACCCGCCCCCGCTGTTTCCGAACCACCCGCGCGCGTCATGTAACTATCCGCAGGGGCGACCGGCCGGTCGCCTCTGCACGGCGCGGATGGCGGGTTTGCCCTACTCCCCCGGCGTCCACTTGTAGACGTTTGCCAGCGTGCCGCCCATCAGGATCTCGCGGTCCGAGTCCGACAGCGTGTCCGTCAGCCGGAACGCCTCCACGCCCTGCTCGTAGGTGAGCAGGTTGACGGCGCGGGTCCAGTCCGTGCCCCACAGGCACCGATCCAGGCCGAACGCGTCGAAGATGCGGTGCACCGGCTCCCAGATGTCGGGATACGGGAACCCCGCGTGCGACAGCGTGCCCGCCCCCGAGATCTTGATGACCACGTTGTCCAGTTCCGCGCACGACAGCACGTTGGGCAGGTCGGCGAAGGGCTCGGCCGGCGGCGGCGGGTCAAAGGGCTGCGCGATGCCCAGGTGGTCGATGATGATCTGGGTGCCGGGATTCTGCCGGGCCAGTTGTCGCAGCAGCGGCAGCTTGCCGGCCGCCATGATGTTCACCGGCACGCCGGCCCGCCCGCCGGCCGCCAGGATCGCGTTCAGCCCCGGGTGGTCCGCCTCGTAGTCGTTGTTCGCCAGCATGATCCGGCAGCCCACCACGCCCGGCGTGGACGTCCATTCCTCCACGTCCGCGTCGATGGTCTCCGAGTTGGGATCAAACGGGCGCACCAGCCCGAACTTGGTGGGATGCTGCGCGTACACCTCCAGCGCGTAGCTGGCGTCGTACCCGTAGATCGCAAAGGGCGAGATCAGTATCGCGCCGTCCACGCCCACGGCGTCCATCGCCGCCACCATGTCGTCCCCCGTAACCTCCTCCGGCCCGGTCAGAAACCCGACCCACGGGCGTTCCGGCGTGTTCCGCTGGTAAGCATGCACCTGGCAGTCAATCGTGAGGGCCATGACCATCCTCCTTGTCGCAATGCGTTCTCAGTTCTGCGTCGCTCAGCGGTCAACCCGCAGCGCCGGCCGCCCGCCTGCGCGGATAATACCAGATGTAAACCTCCTCTCCCTTGATGAGAGAGCGCTCGGGTGAGGGTGAACCCCGAAGCTATTCCATCACTCGTTACGCGAGGGCTGGGGTGACGGCGAAACTCAAACCGTCGCCAAACTCCGTCGGTCATCCTGTTCATCCTGTGCATCGATGTAAAACCAGACCCCGCCTTGCGCCATCGTAGGCCGCCGGCTATGATGACTCCCGTTCCACAGTATCAAGCCGCTCATGGTGAGGAGCCGTAGGTCTGCCTGTGGCACATCGAAAAATCACCCCCAATCCCGCCCCTTTCCCCGCATGGAGAGGCGCATCTGCTGAGGACTTTTGACGCTATGACTACTGCAACGCAGCCCTGGACTTCCAGCATCACCGAGGTGGCCGGCTCCAACGTGGAGGTCGTCTCCGGCGGTTCCGGCTCCCCCATCGTCATCCTGCCCGACGAGCTGGGGCATCCCGGCTGGCTGCGCTACCATCAGGCCCTGGCCCAGAACCACACCCTGCACATCCCGTCGCTGCCCGGCATCGGCGGCTCCGACGTGCTGGACTGGTCAATGAGCATCCACGACCTCGCCATCTGGTACCTGGGCGCGCTGGACAAGCTGGGCCTGGAGGGCGCGGACCTCATGGGCTTCTCCCTGGGCGGGTGGATCGCCGCGGAGCTGGCCACCATGTGCCCGCAGCAGTTCGGCCACCTGATCCTGGTGGGCGCCGGCGGCATCCGCCCGCCCGGCGGCGAGATCTACGACATCTTCGAGGTGACGCCGCCCATGTACATCCGCGACTCGCTGGCCGACCCCGACGGCACGCCCGAGTACCGCACCATCTGCCCCGCCGAGCCCGAGGAGGACGTGCTGGAGCGCTGGGAGCTGGGCATGGAGGCCACCTGCCGCGTCGCGTGGCGTCCCTACATGCACGATCCGGGCCTGGTGAACCAGATCTACCGCCTGGAGCGTCTCCCCACGCTGCTCGTCTGGGGCGCGCAGGACGCCATCGTTCCCGTAGCCGCGGGCGAGGAATACCACCGCCGCATCCCCGGCAGCCGCCTGGAAATCATCCAAAACTGCGGCCACCACCCAGAGCTGGAGGCCACGGACCAGTTCGTGGGGCTGGTGGAGGGGTTCCTGTCGTAGAATGGACGCACACCAATCGCAGCCACGTACGATCAGGAAGGACACAAAATGACTCCTCAAGGCCCGCCGGATGACGCCCTGCTGGTGCAGCTCTACTCCTGTTTCAGCGAAGACACCCATTGCGCCGGCTGGTTGATGGATCCGTGGCAACCTCACGTCAAGCGCGAATTCACAGACTGGCTGCGGCGATACGTCGTGCACCCGACATCGGAACGGTCCCTCGAAGACTACGAGATAGCGGCCTTGGAGACACTGCGTGAATGCTGGGCCGATGCGCAAGCAGACGTTGCGTCGCCGGACGGCGAAAACGCCGAGGCGAAGGCCGACCTGCCGGCCCAGTCGCGCTGAACATCTCACTTACTGATCGCTCATGTTGTCGTCCCAGCTGCCGACAGCATACGTAGATACGTCCGCTCTGCTTACGGTCGCTTTTGAGGAACCAGGCGCCGAGGCTATCGTCCAGCGGCTCGCGCAATTCCCCCGCCTGGTAGGGTCAAACCTGTTGGAGGCGGAAATGCGCGCGGCTTTCGGGCGCCTGGGCTTGGAATTTGACGATGGCCTGTTGTCTGATATCGAGTGGGTATTTCCAGACCGCCCCCTATCGAAAGAGCTAGAGGACACGTTGGATGTCGCTTACCTGCGAGGCGCCGACTTGTGGCATATTGCAACGGCTCTCTACGTGAAAGACACCGTCGTCGGCGAGATGACTTTCATCACGCTGGACAACCGGCAACGAAGCGTCGCTGCAAACTTGGGGTTTGCCACGTGAACGGTTGTTGCAAGCCTTGGCCAGGCAACGGGCATGAACACATCCCCGGCAGCCGCCTGGAAATCATCCAAAACTGCGGCACCACCCAGAGCGGGAGGCGACGGAGCAGTTTGTGGGGCTGGTGAAGGGGTTCCTCGCCTGATCGCTCAAGCCCAACCCGTACAACTCAGACGGCGCGCTCACCAGCGCGCCGTTCCGTAGCTAATGCGAATGCGTCGAGATTCGCGGTCAAACCACCCTGACATCCAGAACGGCCACACCCAATACCGATGCAGGTGCGCCGGCCAAAGCGCTGTCGGTAGTCAGAAGCGTTGCGTCTCGTTGGTGCGCCAACGCTACGTAGATCGCGTCATACGCGCTCAGGTTGTGTCGGAACTGCCAGGCCGACTGTACCAGGAAGCGATGCGGGACCCGCTCGATTGGCCAAAGAACTAAATCCTCCAATACCGTCAGCGCCTGCGCCTCGTTAATCTCTCCGCGCATCACTGCGGTGCGTAACGCTGACATGACTTCCGCGTCCAGCATTTCCGGCGCAACCGGAGGAGTGGCCTCGATGATCTCTGCAACGCGGCGGCCGCTGGGTGTATTCAACAGGTATTCGAACGCAGCCGAAGCGTCTATGACGTGCTCAGTCAGGATTCCATCCGGCCGTACCATTCCTGCTCCCGTCGCTCTCGTTCCACGCGGATCGCATCTGCTGCATCGAAGTCGATGTGGAGCACGGGCCTATCCTGCCGCCGCGCCTGCCACTCAGCCATGGTCATCGGTCGCTGGTCCTTGACACGTTCCGCGTTTTCTTGATCCCGATGGGTCGCCGATTCCAAACGTTCCACCTCCCTCTGAATAACCGCGAGAGCGAACGAACGGACAGAATTGTCGTCCGCCCCAACGACTCGGCACATGCGATCATACAAGGCAACAGGGATACTTATTTCATTCTTTGCCATGGCCCGATTCCACCCGATTCGCACATGATGACTGCCACTTTGTTGGAAAGCGGCATTTGCTTGAATCTACGATAGCCGATATTGAAGGGTGTACCATTCCATTTCGCATTACGATGATATGTCGGCCTCTGACGTCGTGGACGGGCCTGTGAATACGTGTGCGTTCCTGACGCTTTCAACTACTTGCTCAAGGGATTTATAGCGTCAGTTGAATGGCCTACCAAGCACTTTCCGATTCGTCATTATCATCAGAGAAAATGGCAGGTCCTATAAGGACCATGGGTCTTCCGTTCATCAATGACACTTGCCCGCTAACCAAAATCTCATCTCCCAAATGAACTCGCGATAGTTGTGCTTTCTCGCTGTCCGTTGAGAAAAGACATTCGACCTTGGCAAAGAATGTTGCATCATCCAGTATCAGTCTTACGACATTGGGGTTGGTGCCTAGCTCGCAGCGTTGGACGTCGAAAATAGTGCCTTTGAGAGTGCGAAACTCGGTAGTATAGGCTGGTCCGGTTCGCTGGAGGTCTTCCCGATCTAGATGGTTTGCGCCGAAAAGGACACGCGGTTCAGCGTCCGTAACCCTGCCGCTGATACGGACCGTAAGGCCAACCAATCCCCAGTAGTTTTCGACGTCCGATTTACGGAAAAGCGCCGTCACCGTGTGGCCTCCGTCGCTTGGTTCTACGACAACCTCAACTTGCACGTGCGGATCAAAACCTTCTGGTACGTTCACCGAACGTACTACACCTTGTAGCAACATGGAGCGCACAGGGCTTTGTGTAGCATCTGGGGATGTCGTTATAGTCACGTTGGGTTTAACGGGGGCATTCTTTCGAAACAACTCAAACGCAACTTCCAATGCAATCCCAGATGCGCAAAGCACACTAGAAAGATCCACTTGAACGCGATTGGCGTCCCAACCCTTATCAAAATATCTGACACCCAGATACAAGCCATCTACCAAGCGTAGAAATTCGAAATACGATCCGTCGAAACGACGCTGTTCATCAGATAGCGATTTCCAAAGTTGTTCTAATTTGATCTGTTGAGGATCATCGAGTTGACGGAAAAGTTGCGCTGGTGGATGGATCTCCCAATCAGGTCGACCTCCATTGATAGGGCGAACAAGGTTCCCACATGCCTCTTGGATCGCTTTCAGAGAAAGCTCCAAGCTAAAAGCGGTCTGAACGATATAAGCAATGCTCTGGCCCTTTCCAGCATCTGTGTTCCAAAAGTGCCGCCCCGCGTCCGCATTGTCAAACAGTCCCTTGAGATCGATCGACAACATTGGGATCAGACGACATGATTCGTAGTGTAAGCGAGCTAGATTGAGAATCGTAGTAACGTTGGGCTTCTTGATCCAAAAATATCGCTGATCTCTATCAGATTCTCGGGCCCATCGCTTTTCCGTGCTACCGAAATCCCTGACAGCACCAGTTTCGTCAACCGCCGCTACGGCATGCATGTACTTGCCCGTGAGCGGGTTGACCGGGATGTCTCCGCCGTTTTGCTCGATAATCTGCTCTAGGCAATCAATAGCATCTTTGAATCGCCTATGCGCTCCGTGCAGGTCTGAGCAACTAACCATCGGACTTAATACGTCGTAGGGCATTTAGGTAGTTCCGAATATCGGTCAAGTGTGTTGCTACGGATTGAACCGATCCGTGATTTCAATGGAAGTGCGGTTCATGTTCATAAGTTAGCACAGATGATGATAAGCTGCCCACGTTCAGCCGTCCCTGATCATATTCTCCTAGCCCCTACTTCAACGAACCCACCACCGGAACCATCCGCTCGTTGGACGAATCAACGGCGAGGAACACGCCTTCCAGCGTGTACGCGCCCAGGAGAGGCGACGCACTCTCCTCGCCAAATATGCCCCAGGTGCCGGCTTCGCGTCCTTCCACCACCGCCCGCGCCTCGGCCATGTCCAACTGCACCTGCTCGCCGCCGGCGTACTCAAAGGTTTCGTGTTTGGTGGGGCGAATGTCCGGCCCTTCCAAAGTTGAACGGGGGATCACCGTTGTGACGGCTCCCTTGTCCACCATCACTTCAACATCCTCAAAGTGTTCGCCGTTGAGGTTGCCAATCTGGATTGTCATGTTAAATGCGCCCATGATTTTCCTCAAAACGGGTTTACGAGAGGAACCCCATTATAGTGTTGGCCAGCGTTCAGGTCTTCGGAGAATATCCGCGTACAGTCCGCCCGCTCGGCGGCGGCGATGATGAGGGCGTCCCAATAGGAAATTTGGTATCGCTGGCACGTGCTCACCGCCCGCTGCACCAATGACAAATCTAGTCCCACCACGGTTAGCGCGGACAACTCATCTATCGCTTCCTCAGCGGCTGCTATGGTCTGTGGACTGGGCAGTCTCCTGGTCACAATGTTGAAGAATTCACCGAGAGTCTGTGCAGACAACACTCCGGTATCGTTCGCGATAGCGTCGGTCAACAGCCTTTGCGCTATCTCTTGTTTCCTCCGGTCCCGCGGGTCATAGGCATAAATCAGGATGTTGCTATCGAAAAAATCCCTACTCGCCATAATAGTAGCGGTAGGGCCGGTCATAAATGTCATCCCGGTTCATGTTGATGATGCTCGACTCGTCCTCCGCGCGTTCCAGCGATTCCCGGAACTTCGCAATGCGTTCCAGCCGCGCAGCGGCCGGGCTGTTGGCTATCCCCCTCAGGTACTCCGCCACCATCGCCTCCACCGTCATGTCTCGCGCGGCGGCAATCTTGCTGACCCTGGCCGCAGTTTCCTCGTCAATATCCAGCGTGAGGTTCATGGCGTCCGTCCTTTCCTTATCGTTTCCGATCAGTGCGCCGCGCGGCCCCGCTACTTCAGCGACCCCACCACCGGTATCAGTCGCTCGTTGTAGGGATCGACGCCGAGGAACACGCCTTCCAGCGTGTACGCGCCGAGCAACGGCGACGCGCCTTCCTCGCCGAATATGACCCAGGTAACCGTTTCGACACCTTCGACTACGGCATTTGCCTGAGCCATATCCAGTTGTACCCGCTGGCCGCCGGCATATTCAAAGGTAGCGTTGCGAGTCGGGTGAATTCCAAGACCTTCAAGGGTGGAACGGGGGATCACCGTAGTGGTAGCCCCCGTGTCCACCATCACCTCAACATCCTCAAAGTGCTCGCCGTTGAGGTTGCCGATCTGGATGGTTATGTTGAAAGTGCCCATGCTGCTCTCCTGAGCGGTGGGCAGGGGATGCGTCCGCCTGCCCACCACTCATTATATCGCCGCGCCGTCCGACGCCCGGGTCAGTGCGCGATGCTGCTCGGCGCGAACCCCCCGTACCGCGGGTACTGGGAGCAGATGAACTCCAGGTAGGATGGCTGGCCCTGCTCGTTGGCCGCCATCGCCCGCTGGAACGCCGGGATCACGTCCGACGGCTCCGTGACCCGCTCCGTGTACAGCCCAAGCTCCGCCACGGCCCGCGACATGTTCACGTCCTCGGGACCCAGCACCCGGTGCGTGTACGGGTCGTGCCCGTCGCCCCAGAACCCGGGGCCGTAGCCCGCGAACCCGCCGTTGGCCACGTGCGCCACCGTGATGCCCAGGTTCTGCCGCACCGGAACCTCCAGGTTGCCCAGCATGTAGCCCACGCCGGCATCGCCCGTCACCGCCACCGCCTGCCGGTCGGGATACGCCAGCTTGGCCGCCATGGCGCCGGCCAGCCCGAACCCCAGCGTCGAGATGTTGCCCCAGCCCAGGAACCCGCGCGGAATCAGCGTGTCGTACACCGTGCTTAGCTGGTCCCGCGTGTTGCCGGAGTCGTGGGTCACGAACGACTTGTACGGGTCCAGCACCTTCATCATGTCGCCGAACACGCGGTACGGGTTGATCGGCGCGTCGTTGGACGCCATCGCCTCCCGGTACTCGGCCAGCCCGGCGTCCCGCGTCTCCCGCACCTCGGCCACCACGTT
Organism: Dehalococcoidia bacterium; assembly: GCA_965116565.1. Lineage (GTDB taxonomy): Bacteria > Chloroflexota > Dehalococcoidia > Lucifugimonadales > UBA3495 > Bin87. Next base: position 3,771,448 of record OZ220699.1, on the reverse strand, counting down.
GCCGGCGGGACGGCCCGCGCCGTCGGTGCGCTGCGAAACCTCGTCGGCCAGCGCCTGCAGGACGAACTTCGCGTCGCCCAGCACCGCGTGATGGGTCGGGAAGATGCGGTTCAGGTGGAACTCGTCCAGGTTGCACTGGATGATCGTCTTGCTGGGCGCGTTGGGAATCCCGTGGGTGAAGCGCCCGGGCGACAGGCTGCTGCCCACCGTCAGGATCACGTCGCTCTTGTTCAGGTACGCGATGGGATGCTCGCCGCGCACGCCCACGAACAGCGGGTGGTTCTCCGGAAACGCGCCCTTGGCCTTCAGCGTGGTGATCACCGGCGCGTTCAGCAACTCCGCCAGCGCCACCAACTCCGACGACGCTCCCGCGTAGATCACGCCCTCGCCGGCGTAGATCAGCGGGTTGGCCGCGCCCATCAGCAGGTCGATGGCCTGGACCACGTCCGACGGGTCCGGCGCCGACTTGTACCCGCGCACGGGGTGGTACGGGTCCACCGTCTCGTCGTATATGCCGGCCGCGTTGGGCACCGCCAGCACCACCGGACCGGGACGCCCGCTGCGCAGCATCGAGAACGCGCGACGCAGAAACTCCGGCGTCCGCTCGGGACGGTCGATGTAGCCGAACCACTTGGTGACGGTCTTGAGGCTGGTGGTCACGTCGAACTGGGTGTTCTCGCTGCTGCCGGCCGGCACGCCGTCGGTGATGCACAGCATGGGCGAGTTGTCCTCGAATGCCTGGGCCAGGCCGGGGTACGAGTACTGCAGGCCCGCGCCGTTCACGCCGCCCTGCACCGTGCACACGCCGATGCGGTCGCCGCCGGTGACCCGCGAGTAGGCGTCGGCCAGGGCCACGGCGTAGCGGTCGTCGCGCATCATGATCATGGGCACGCCCTCGCGCCCCAGCGCGTTGTTCACCCGGCAGACGGGAAAGGTGGAAACCCACTCCACGCCCTCCGCCTTCAGAATCCGCGCAATGGAAGTGGCAACATCAATACTCATACTCAAAACCTCGTTTGTCGTGATTTGTAATCAACCGATCAGCGCCAGCAGTCTGCTCACACAATAGTCTGCATCGTGCCGCGCTGTCGTTAGATTGTAGTTGGCATACATCCATCGGTGGTAGAAATAGATGTGCAACTGCTCGCCGGCTTTAAAACCCTTCCAAATGCCCTCGTCGGCGGTTTCCTCCTGCACAATCCACGCTACCTTCCTGAAATCTCTGTGATGCTCGTGCGGTAGCCCACGCAGTTGCGCCGACGCGATCAACGAGTGGGCGACGGCTCCCCACAGGAGTTCGGCGCCATGCAGATCTTGACCAGCGGCGAAAGTGGTGATGGCTTCGGCATGGAATTGACGTGCTGCGTCAGCGTGTTCCGGCGTTTGCATCGGGGTGGTCATTGACCACCGTCCAACGCACTTAACCGATCGATGAAGTCCCGCGCCGAAAGGAAATCACGCCATGAATCCTCGAACTCCGAGCCTGCCGAGTATCCTGTCTTCACCATCTCAGAAGCGGCTCTGATCATCTGAAATCCGCTCCTGAAGCCCGGCTTGTCACTCTCTCCATCCAGACGGCGCAACGCGTCGATCAGTTCATCGCTGCTTTCGTGGGGCCAGCCCATCCCTTTCGCCACCGCCCTCACCGCACAGGTCGCGGCACCTGCCAGCATGACCTCGCCGGCTAGTAAATCGCCCAGCGCAAACTCTTTCTCGGCGGCGGCCAGGTAATCCTGCGGAGTCTCCAACGCCCCATGCGACAGCATCTCTATTCTCCAATGTGCTCAATCGGTGCGCAACCAGCATAGCCCCAACGCCTCAACACACGCAACCGTGCCCGCAAACCGTCTGACTCACCCACGTTGCCCCGGCACAATCGCTTTGCTATGATCCCGGTCAATCATGGTTTGCGCGAGCGAAACGCCGACCTGCGCAATGGCGTACAGCAGTCGATTTACCAGGCGAAGGGCCGAGTGGTAATAGATCATGCAACTCCAATTCAAACCTGAGGTTGCGTCGGATAACGCCGTGTCTCACCCGTCAGACCACGCGGAGTTACCGGCCGCTGGCGGACAACCGGTGATGGCGTGCGACGACAACCTGGCCTTCATGCAGCGGCTCGAAGCCGAGCGATTGCAGATGAAATTGATCGTAACCTCGCCACCCTACAACTTGGGCAAGGATTACGAGACCAGGGCCTCCCTCGATGAATACCTGGAAAGCCAGGCCGAAGTGATCAAGGGATGCGTCCGGTTGCTGCATCCCCAGGGTTCCATCTGCTGGCAGGTCGGCAACTACGTGGACAACGGCGAGGTGATCCCACTGGACGTCTTGCTGTATCCGATCTTCCGCGCCGAAGGGTTGAAGCTGCGGAACCGTATCGTTTGGCATTTCGGACACGGCTTGCATGCGTCGAAACGATTATCCGGTCGATACGAAACGATCAATTGGTGGACCAGGAGCGACGACTACACTTGGAATCTTGACCCAATCCGCGTACCCGCCAAATACCCGGGAAAGCGCCACTACAAGGGTCCCAACACCGGGCAACTCTCCGGGAACCCCAAGGGCAAAAACCCCAGCGACGTCTGGGAGTTCCCCAACGTCAAAAGCAACCATCCTGAGAAAACGATACACCCCTGCCAATTCCCCGTCGAACTCGTCGAGCGCCTTGTTCTATCCATGACCAACGAAGGCGACTCCGTGTTCGATCCTTACATGGGCGTGGGTTCGTCCATTGTGGCGGCGCTCATGCATGAGCGAATTGCGTACGGTTGCGACACAGAGCCCGAATACGTCGAGATCGCGCGGCAGCGGGTGGAACAGTTGAGGCTGGGTACCCTGAAAACCCGCCCCATGGGCAAGCCCATATATGACCCTTCCCTGCCCAGGGGAGGGCATTAATGCAGATCGCCGCCAAGTACTCCCACCTGAACGGTGAGGAATACCTATTGGTGCATCAGCGCGACCTCTGGGATCAGGTTCAATCCGTTATCGCAAAAATCGACGCGGAAGAGTGCCGGACCAAACTGTCCCGGGAATCCAGAAAACGCGGCCAATTACTCTATTCGCCAACCGACCTGAACTCCGCTTTCAAAAAGGAGTTTGCATCATTGGGTTGGAATCAAGAGCGGAGGAACTTCTGGGTGACATCCGACGAGCGCCTCATGAGAAGGCTGTATAACCTCTCTGCCGACGAGCAGAAACGTGAAATTGAGAGCGCCGGCCACACGCCCATCGGATCTTACAATCAAACCGATTTCGTAAAAAACCGGGTCGCGGTCGAGGTTCAATTCGGCAAGTACGCCTTCGTGGCTCACGACCTGTTCGTAAAGCACCTCCATTTCTACGTGTCCGACGCGATTGACGTTGGGATCGAAATTCTCCCAATGAAAGCTCTTGAACAGGAAATGTCTTCCGGCGTTCCATACTACGAACGCGATTTGGTGAACGTACTACGGCAAGGTCGTGGAGTGCCTGCCGTTCCCCTGGTCCTGATTGGCATAGTGCCATGAAACGGGGCCCATCCCCCGCCCCCCATCCCGTAAATCCCTTCCACGCAATGCAAAAATTCACCCTTGACACACCCTTACGGAACGTATATTCTAATACTGTCTAGATCAAGCACGTGCTCCAAACCCCAAATCGGAGAGGCAGGACCCAAGCATCGACGGCCAACCCCGTCAGTTTCAAAATCGCAACCGGCCCAGGTGGCAACCGCCGCTCAAAGACCTGACTCCTCACCGGCATTCGCCCCACTGGTGTCCCCGGGACTGTCCGAGCCCGCGCGCAGGTGTGCACCAAGCGCACTGAGTACACGGAAAAGTAGGTCAAATAGTTGCGTGCCCAACCCGGCCGTACGCTGACAACGATGCGCAGATCCTGCCTCTCGCCCAATCATCCCGAAACCCAATCGACGAAACCCAAAGGAGAAACCCCACCGAAACACCCGCCACCCCGCTCATGGTGAGCCTGTCGAACCACCATCCTGAGCCGGTCGAAGGACAAGGGAGCAAGCCAACCGAAATACGACAGAGCAATGAAACAAGACCCCTCTCAGTCCCTTGCGGGAGAGGGTTGGGTTGAGGGGTATCAACCCCGCAAGGCCCGGCATTATGCGTAATACTCGTCATCACGCACTATGCCTTGTGCCCATAATCTCAAAAGGCGTAGAATAGGCGCCGTTACATACCTGTCCGCCTCCGGTCCGTCTCCGGCGGATCCGTTCGGTGCGGACTCTATTTTTGCGTTCTGTCATGACCACCCAGGCGCCGCCGTCCGGCGGTTCGCGTTTCGGATTCCGCCGGCCCAATATCTACTACGGCTGGTTTATCGTCATCGCCACCGGCTTCGTGATGACGATTGCCACCGTGCCCCTGTTCCACGCCATGACCCTCTGGGCGCCCGCGTTGGAAAGCCACTTCGGCTGGCCCCGGGGCCAACTCTCCCTTGCCATGACCCTCACCCGCATCGAGGGCGGCCTCATGGGCCCCATCGAGGGCTATCTCACCGACAAGCTCGGCGGCCGCAAGATGGTCCTCATCGGCTTCATCATCCTCGGCCTCGGGTTCCTCATCTACTGGCAGATGGACGCCGGTTTCTGGCCCGTCGCGCCCCTCTACATCTTCTACCTCGCCTACATGGTCATGGCCGCCGGCCAGGGCATGGGCTCCTGGGTGCCCATGATGACCACCATCAACAACTGGTTCTCCCGACGCATGGCCACCGCAATGGGCTGGGCCAACTTCATGAGCCGCGGCGGCGCCCTCATCGTCATCCCCCTCATCGACCTCGGCATCAACGGCAGCTTCGGCATACCATTCACCCGACAGACCTTGAACGTCGGCCACGCCATCGGGTGGGAAAACGTGGCCCTCGTTCTGGCCATTCTCGTCCTGGCATCGGCGGCGCCACTATCCTACCTCATCCGCAACCGGCCCGAGGATATGGGACTCCAACCCGAGGGCTCCACAACTCCGCAACAGGCGCGGCGCGGCGCCGCTGCCCAGGCGCAGCCCCAGGGACTCACCGCCCAGCAGGCGGTGCGCACGCCGGCCTTCTGGCTCATCGCCGTCGGCCACGGCATGACCAGCATGATCATCCTGGCCATATTCACCCACCTGGGCCTGCTCCTCAAGGACGCCGGACTCCAGGAATACGCCGGCACCGTGGTGATCCTCTACACCATCATGTCCATGTTCGCCCAGCCCCTGGGCGGCTACGTCGGCGACCGTTTCCCCAAGCGCATCGGCCTCTTCGTGTTCACCACCATCCAGGCCAGCGCCGTGGTCCTGCTCACCTTCAGCGGCGAGCTGTGGATGTTCTACTCCTTCGCGGTGATATTCGGCATCGGGTTCGGCGGCCGCAATCCACTGACCACGTCCATCAGGGGCGAGTACTTCGGGCGCGGCAACTTCGGCAAGATCCTGGGCATCAGCACCATACCCATGAACGGCCTGCTGCTCATCGCCAGCCCCTTTGCCGGCTTCATGTACGACTGGACCGGCACCTACACCGTCGCCTTCCTGGTGCTGGCCGGGTTCAACTATGCCGGCGGCGTCTGCTTCCTCTTCGCCAAGCGCCCGCAGATACCCACCATGCCCGAGGCCACGCCCACCGTTCCCACCACGGCCCCCGCCCCCGCCGCCGGCGACGACTCCTGACGGGCGCTGAACCCCCGGAGTCCAGGATCCTCTCGCCCTTGATGGGAGGCACATCCGCCTGTGGCCGTAGCATGAGATGCACAGGCGTCCCGGTTCTATCAACCCACTGCATGTTCTGCCGTACGCAGCGCCGGCCAGAGCACCCGCGCGCGGACGCTGATCGTTACTCGGCAGCCAGAGCCTCGGCATCGACTATATAGTCGGCAGTTTCCCTGATGCGGCGCTCGGTGTGCTGGTTGCACGCTCCACTGTAAAAGCAGGATCCGTGCAGTTGGCTGAGACGACTGTAGTAACGACCTTGTAGCGAGCCCGCAGCTGGGTCCGACGCTACCAGGTCATCCAGGCCGTCGCTGGTCAGACCCGTCGGTCCAGGTCGCTCGCCGGTGCGGGCCAGCAACAGGGCGTCGGTAGCGCGTTTGGTAGCACGCCAAGCTTTCTCAGCGGCATCGCGGATATCGCCGTGTTCAAGCCGTTCGACCGCTTGGGCTTGCATGTAACGGGCGTCGCCGAACAGTTCGTCGATCTGGTCTTGGACTGAAACTGTGGTCACCGGAAAACACCTCTGAGGTTCTGATGCTATATTATCACTTCCAACGAACAGTTAGAATATAAATGGTTGTGTGGCAGGGCCCGAACAAATACTGTTATCGAATATCCGCATTCCTCGTTGCGAATGATTTATTTGACAGTCCGGAACGATCGTGCTGTGGAGGCATCAACATATTGGCCCATCCCTGACTATCCTCACTCCCCACGTCCGCGCCGCCGCCATCAGGCCCGCCGCCACCAGCGCCACGCCGGCCAGGGCCAGGAACACCTCCCGGTACGTGCCCATGCTGTCGTAGGCGATCCCCGACACCAGCGGACCCACGGCAAACCCCAGCACCTGCGACGCCCGCCCCACGCCGTGTATCGCTCCCAGCGATCCGCGCCCGTAGTTGGCCGCCCACATCAGCGGCGCCAGCGTGTTGATCCCCGTGCCGATCAGCCCCATCAGGATCACCACCGCATACGTCTCCACCAGCGTATCGGTCCCCACCAGCAACGCCAGCGCCGCCGCGCTCGTCAGGTACAGTCCCGCCATAAGCCATCTGGGAGACATTCGGTCTGCCGCCATCCCCGCCACCATCGCGCCCACCGCGCCCGCCGTTGCCATCACGCTGATCGCGCCCACCGCCGCCGTCGCGTTCAGACCCCGTTCGGTGAGGTACGGCACCAGGTGCAGCCCGGGGCCGGACACCGCGTTGCTGCCCAGGAACAGCGACGCCAGCGCGATCCAGAACGCCGGCGTCCGCGACGCCTCCCGCAACGTCAGCGAGCGGTCTTCCCGGGCGACTCCCGCTTGCCCTGATGCTGCTCCGTCGCCGTCGGTTGTGGCCCGCTCCCCATCGACAACCAGCCCCATGTCCTCCGGCTGCCGCCGCACCCACAGCGCGCACGGGACCACGCCCAGCGCGAACATTCCCGCCGCCAGCATCAGCCACGCCGAACGCCATCCCCACTGCCCGATCACCAGTTGCGTCAGCGGCGCCAGCACGATGACGCCCACCGTCTCCACCAGGAACACCAAACCCGTGGCGCGCCCGCGGTACCGCTCGAACCATTTGCCGGCGGCCACCGACGTGCCGATCTTGACTCCGCCCTGGTCGGCGATCCGCGATACCGTGAACGCCAGGTAGAACCCCAGCAGCGTCTGCATCAACGACAGGTACACGCAGCCCAGCCCGATGATCGTCCCGCTGATCACCAGCGTCAGCCGCGACCCGAACCGGTCCACCAGCCGCCCGATGAATGGCGCCAGCGCCGCTCCCAGGATCGCTCCTGTCGTCGTCGCGCCGGCGATCTCCGTGCGCCCCCAGCCGAACTCCTCGGACATGGGCACCACGAATATCGTCAGTATGGATATGGCGGACGCGGCGTTGGCGAACCCGATGCTCCCCGACGCGCCGGCAACCACCCACCCGTAGTACAGCGATCTCGGCCAGAGTCTCATGCACAGGCATGCCGGCGCTTTCGGCTTCGCCCGGCGTGCCGCGGCAATGCACGTCGGACGGGTTGAGAAGAGATTACGACGGCGCGCCCCCTCGGCTTGCCGTCGCTAAAATTGTCAGGGGCAGGCCGCGGGGCCCGCCCCTGCTCTGTTTGCTGTTTTCAGACCCTTACAGCGCGGAACCGCGGTTATCAGCGGTCCGTCTCGGTGATCTCGATGTTCTGGATCGCGAGCCGCTCGGCGGGCTGGCTGTTCTCGCCGCCGCGACTCTGCCGCACCGGCGACGTCGCCAATGCCTCCAGCACGTCGTCGCCCTCCGTCAGCATGCCGAAAATGGTGTAGTTCGGCGGCAGGCCCACGTCGGCTCCGTGCACTATGAACCACTGGCTGCCGTTGGTGTTGGGGCCGGAATTCGCCATCGCGATCGTGCCCCGCGTGTAGGAGCGCGTGACCTCCTCGTCCTGGAACCGGTAGCCGGGCCCGCCCGTGCCGTCGCCTCGCGGGCAACCGCCCTGGATCATGAACCCGTTGATGACGCGGTGGAACTGGTTGTCTTCGTAGAAGCCGTCCTTGGCCAGGAAGACGAAGTTGTTGACCGTTCGTGGCGCGACCTCGGGCATTAGCTGAATCGTCATGTCGCCCTTGTCCGTTTTGATGATGGCACGGTATTCCTTGGTCGCTTCGATGACGAGGCCGGGCGAATTTTCGTACTGCTTGGGAGGCATTTAGATGTTCTCCTCATGTGGATTCTGCGGATAAAACTGCGGGGATTATACCCCACGACGCCCGGTAGGGCCGGTATCGTGTTTTATAATAGTAATAGAAGCGGGTGCCGCTACACCCGCCGCCTCGACCCTTTTGCCGCTTCGCTCCAATCACTTGTAACTCATCCATAGAGGAGGCGATGCAATGGACGTTCTCAATAAGATGGTCAAACACGGTCACGAGCAGGTCACCATGTACAGCGACCCCGAGACCGGCCTCCGCGGCATCATCGCGATTCACGATACTACCCTCGGCCCCTCCTGCGGCGGCACTCGCATGTGGCCCTATGCCTCCGAAGCCGAAGCCCTGGCCGATGCGCTCAGGCTCTCCCAGGCCATGACCTACAAGTCGGCCGCCGCCGGCCTGAACCTCGGTGGCGGCAAGGGCGTCATCATCGGCGACCCTCGCGCCGACAAGACCGAGGGCCTGCTGCGCGCCTGGGGCCGCTTCGTGGACACCCTGGGCGGGAGGTATCTCACCACCACGGACGTCGGCACCACCGGCCGCGACCTCGAATCCGTCCACCAGGAAACTCAGCACGTCGTCGGTTTGGACGTCACTCTCGGCGGCAGCGGCGATACCTCCATCATGACCGGCCTCGGCGTATTCATGGGCATGCGCGCCTGCGCCGCCCACGCCTGGGGCAGCGACTCGCTTCGCGGCAAGACCGTGGCCATGCAGGGGTTCGGCAAGGTGGCCTCCCACACCGCAGAGCATCTCCTGGAAGATGACGCGCAGGTCTTAGCCACCGACATCAGCGAGGCCGCGCTGGACAAGGCACGTCAGATGGGCGTCCGAGTGGTCGGACCCGATGAGATCTACGACGTGGATTGCGACATTTTCGCCCCCTGCGCGCTGGGCGGTGTCATCAACGCTGAGACCATCGACCGCCTGAATTGCCGAATCGTCGCCGGCGGAGCCAACAACCAGCTGGCAACGCCCGGGGACGGCGAGGAGCTGCACCGTCGCGGCATCATCTACGCGCCCGACTTCCTCATCAACGCCGGCGGCATCATCAACGCCGCCGCCGAGATCGGCCAGCCCTACAACCCTGACCGCTCCCGCCAGCAAACCGAGCGCATCTACGAGCAGATGGCCGCCGTGCTCACCACCTCCAGCAAAAAGGAGATATCCACCGCCCGGGCGGCCGACCTCCTGGCCGAAAAACGCCTCGCCTCCGTGCGCGGCGTCCGTAACGTCTGGCGCGGGTAGATTTTGGGTTGCTACCTTTTCGGACTCCGGAGGGGCTGTAGTGAACAGAACAAGGAAAGAATATGATCCCACCGTTATTTGACGACATCGACAGAACATACATGAAACCGGCACTAGGTGCGGAATCGCAATTCCATTTCTATAATCGCTCGGCGTTACCGGCCGTGGGCCGAATTCGGATGATGTTGCAGAGGTGGGTGGACAGGCTTCCGGAATCCAAACAAAAAGACATCGTGGGTCGAATGCGTCATGCCGGCACGGGTTCGCGCGGCAATGACCGGAGCTTCGATTCGGCGTTTTTCGAGTTGGCGCTTCACGAGTTTTTCCGCGGTACTGGCGCTCGGGTTGAGGTTGAACCTAACATTAATGATCGCACACCTGACTTCTTCGTCGCGAACTCGAGCGAAACAGAGAATATCCAAGGCTATTACGTAGAAGCTCTGGACGTCAGCATCACTGACAAGACAGAGTTGGAAGTTTCGTTGCTCGAGAGGAAATGTGAAGACATACTGAACGAAATCCGGTCCCCCGACTTTTACTTGAAGATTGAAACCTGCGGCACACTGGAATCGATGCCACGCAAAGAGCATTTGAAGGACCCGTTTGAGCGTCTGTTGAGTGTCGTAGATTACGACACTGTAGTGGCACACTATAAAGACCAAGCCAATTGGGAATGTCTGCCCAGCGAAACTTTCCAGCACGGTAATTGGACATTGACGGGACGATTGCTACCCGTCTCGTGGGATCATAGGCCCAAGGATCCAGATAGTAGATTCATTGGGTTGCGCTTTGGGGGAGCGGGGAGGATTGACGACATTGGCAGGCCGAAGGACCGTCTTTATGAAAAGGCGAGACGATATAAGCACGCCTCAAATCTGGTAATTGCGATGTGCTCTAACGATTGGGGCATCCGTATGGAGGAAGTATTGTTTGGGTCCCAGACGTTCACTGTCTACGTTCACAACGACCCACGCGATACTCGCCCTATCCCAGAGCCTCATAGTAGCCAAAAACTGGACGGGTTCTGGATCAATTCGTCAGGCCCGCAGAATCAGCATGTAATTGGGGTGTTGGTGTTTGACACCCTTTATCCCCATTGTGTCCACAAAACCCAAGCAACGTTTTACGCTAATCCCTACGTCGATGCCGCGCTGCCATCTTGGACGAAATCAATCCGTCACGCTGGGTACGAGGATGGACGTATAACGATCGTGGATCGAGTGCCACCCAGCATTTACATGACAGACCATGAAGCGATTGACGACTTGTTTGAAGGGACTCCTTTATCTAGGAGCTTGCGCGGTCGGTAGCACCGTTTGAAGCGGAGAGCAGGGGCGGGATTCAATCCCGCCCCCTTATTGACCTTGGTACACCACCGTATCCGGCCGGTACACCGCCCACGAGAACCATAGCTGGCCGATGCGCCCGGGAACCGGCGTCAGCTGCGTGCCATCCAACGGCCCGCTCGTGGCCCGTCCGAAGATGTTCCATGTGCTGCCCGTTTGATCGTCGGTGATGGCGCCATCGGCATCGGCTGAGAACGTCAGAGTCTCCCCACCCGGCGCTACCGGCGAGAATATCCCTGCGGTGCCGACATCCCGGCCCGACTTCACCGAGCCCGCGTCCAGCGCCGACGCCGTGCCGGCCGTCCAGAACACCACGATGTCCTCACCCGCCACGGAGGCCGACACCACCCGCTCCTCCGCCAACGTTGTGAACGACACCGCCCATGCGTCGCTGCCTCGCTCCAGCGCCACCACCCGTTCCACGGCGGGCAGCCGGGGATCCTCCTCGCCGTCAAACAGGAAGGGCGAACTGCCCGGCCGGTCGTAGCCGGCGTAGGGATTGCTACCGTAGGGCCGCCCCGAGCTCGGGCGCGAAAGCACCTGTCCGTCGGGGAACATGGCCTTGAAATCGCCCCACGATGCTATCGACAGGTAGAGTTGCTCCAGCTTGTGGCCGGCGTAGTGGCCGATGACGCCCTCCCCGCCGAACTCCTGCCACCACGACTCGGTCTGCCGGTCGTACATCAGCAGGTTGCTGTCTCGCAGCGCCCCCGTCGTCCCGAAGTCCAGGGTCTCGCCGTCAACCGTCCGCCTGAACACGAAGGCGGTATTGCACAGTGGTCAATATGTGATGACCACCGGTTCGCCGCCCACCGTGTCGTTGACCAGCTCGTGCCACACCATCACCTGCACGGGGTACGCGCGGGCGTCGCCGTTCAGGTCCACCACCTGTACCGCTTCGACGTCGTCCAGCCACTCGTCGGCGTCAGCCACCGATTCAAACTGCGGATCGTCGATGGCCGGAATCCCGTCCTTGGGCGGCCCGCCGGTCATGATCTCATCGAACGAGATGGTGGTGCGACTGAAGTCCGTTGCCCACGTTGCCCGCAGCAGGTTTTCGTACTTGCTGCGGGTCCGTTCCGCCTCAGCGGAATCCACCGTCATGACGCTGCCCTCCGTAAACACCGGCGCCGGGGTGACAGTGGGCAATTCCGTCGCCGCTGCTTCCATCCGCACTGTGGGCACAGGCGTCGCGGGGTCACCCAGTGCCACAGTTGGCAGAGGGGTAGCCGCCGCAAGGGTTATGGCGACCGGGTCAGTCGGAGCCGGCGGCGCGTCGAACGAATCACCCTCCGACGGTTCCTGCGTCGGAGCGCACGCCAGGCTCAAGGACGTCAGCAGAGCCAACAATGACAGCAACAGGGTGAGTCTGGAGTTCATCTCATTTCACAGGCGTTGTAAGCATTCGCATTACATGTCATACTGCATTAACTATATACGTCATATCTTGTGCAAAAGGATTTACCGAGATGACCACCCCGGGCCCAACCCTGGAAGAGCGTGTGACCATACTGGAAACCCGCTTCGACACCATCCTGCCCACCCTTGCCACCAAGGAAGATATCGCCAAGCTGGAGGGCAGGATCGATGCTGTAGACGAGCGGTTGGGAGGCAGGATAGATGCTGTAGACGAGCGGTTGGGAGGCAGGATAGATGCCGTAGACGAGCGGCTGGGAGGCAAGATCGATGCTGTAGAGGAGCGGTTGGGAGGCAGGATCGATGCCGGGAATGAGCGGCTGGAAGGGAAGATCGATGCCATGGGGTACCGGCTGTTGATCGGATTTACGAGCGTTGCTGCCGCGGTGGCGGCGATTGCGGTGGCAGCGGCCAGGTTCTTGTGAAATGAAACGGGACGCACGGTTTCGCGTGCCTCCCGTTGTTCATGTGTTGTAACCCGGATCCTAGCGGCCACGCAGGCGCGGGTCGAACACGTCGCGCAGGGCGTCGCCCAGCAGGTTGAATCCCATCACCACCAGGAAGATGGCGAGACCGGGGGATATGGCGAGCCACGGACCGGCTTTGACGTGGGCCGAAGCCGCGCGAACCAGCATACCGCCCCAACTGGGTTGGTCGGGCGGAGTGCCCACACCCAGGAAGGACAGCGACGATTCGATGATGATCGCGAAGCCGAGGTAGTACGTAGCCAGCACCAGGTACGTGGCGAAACAGTTGGGCACGATGTGGCGCAGAATGATGCGCCAGGGCGGCGCGCCGATGGCCGTTGCCGCCGTTACATAATCCAACTCCCGCAGGGACAATACCTGCGAGCGCACCGTTCTGATCACCGGTGCAATCATGCCGATCACAATGGCCAGGATCACGGTGTTCAGCGACGGCGTCACCACGGCCATGATCGCCAGGGCGATCAGCAGTCCTGGTAGAGACATCAGCGCGTCCACCACGCGTTGGGAAACGGTGTCAACGATGCCGCCGATGTAGGTGAGCGCCACACCAATGATAAAACTGCCGGTGATGCCCACCACCACGCTGCCCAATCCCACGTAGAGGGAAATGCGCGCGCCGTAGATCAGGCGGCTCAACACGTCGCGGCCCACGTAATCGGCTCCGAGCAGGTAGCTCGCGTTCGGCGCTTCCCAGGGCAAAGCGGGCGTGGATCGCGGGTCGTAGGGCGCCAGCACCGGCGCCAGCGCAGCCACGATCACGAGGAGCAGAACAATCAGACCGCCGATCGCGCCCAGGGGTTTCGTCCGGATAAACCGCACGAGCCCCGTCCACGACCGACTAGCAATCCCAGGGGCAGGAAGGGCCTCGCGGGTTAGAGTCGCCTGTTCCGTGGTTTGATCAATCATGGCATCACCTGCCGATGGCAACCTGTTGGCATGGGTCCCTTGAGCCTCCGCTTACGAGTAGCGTATCCGCGGGTCCAGGACGCCATAAAGCATGTCGATGATCAGATTCAACAGCAGGACCACCGCTGCGGTCATCAGGATCACGCCCTGGATTACCGGGAAGTCCCGGTGGTTGATGGCGTCGATGAGGAAATTGCCAACACCGGGGACGACAAAGATCTGCTCAACGATGATGACGCCGCCCAGCAGTCGGCCGAACTGGTAGCCGGACACGGTGACCACCGGAAGCAGGGCGTTTTTCAGCGCATGGCGGCCCACCACGACCCACTCGCGCAGGCCCTTGGAACGGGCCGTTCTCATGTAGTCCTCGCGCATCACCTCGAGCATTGCGGACCGGGTGACGCGGGCGGTGAACGCCATGTCGTGGAATCCGATCACCGCGGCCGGCAGCACCATCAATTTCAGGTTCTGGATGGGGTCCTCCCACAGGTGGGCGTATTCCAGCGGAGGCAGCCAGCCGGTCCCATACACCAGAGCGTAAATCACCAGCACTCCGATCCAGAAGGTGGGCATGGCGATGCCCAGGAGCGCGATGACCCGGCTGGCGTAGTCCAGGCCGGAGTCCTGCTTCATCGCCGACAGAATGCCCAAAGGCACGGCCGTAGCGAAAGCCAACACGATGGCCAGCACCGCCAGTTCGAAGGTCCTGGCGAACCTCTCCACCAACTCCAGGCCAAAAGGTTGACCGTAATAGAGCGATATGCCCAGGTCGCCGCGGACGACGCCCCACAGCCAGTCGGCGTACTGTATGTAGATTGGACGGTTGAGACCCAGGTCTTCGCGCAGGCGTTCGAAGTCTTCGTTGGTGACCGTCCCGCTGGCGTCCTCTCCGGTCAGCAGGAATACGGCGGCATCCCCCGGGACGATGGAGAACAGTCCGAACACCAGGATGGTGGCCAGCAGCATCGTGGGGATGAAGAGAAGAAACCTTCTGATCAGGTACTGAGACATTCCTCAACTCCTGCTGGCGTTCTCGGCAATGCGATTCCAAATACTATACACAATTGGCCGGCCCTATACGGATGAAGCCGGCCAAAAGCTGTGCGGGGTTGTGTCAGAAGGGAACGGGTCTACGGTCGATAGCCTCGCTCGGAGTTGGCGTTGTGGTCGCAAGCGGAGGATTCTCCGCCGGCCCACCACACGTGGTCCCACTTCTTGACGAGCTGAACCGTCGGCGGATAGTGGTAGTTGCGGATACGGCAGTCGAACGCACCGCCGCTGGAGTACCACAGCACGGGCAGCCAGTGGCTTTCGCCCTGGTGGAGGATATTTGCCAACGCTTCCAGGTGGCCCTGTCGGACCGCCGGGTCAACTTCCTGGTTCTGCAGGTCAATCAGTTCGTCAACCTCGTCGTTCTGCCAGTTGTGCGGGTTGCGCAGCACGTCCTGCAGGTAGAACTGGTTGATGATGTCGCCCGGGTCGCGCAGGATGACGCCGGTTCCAACACCGTCGAAGTTGGACACGCCGTCCCGCATGCCGACGTACATCGTGGCCAGGTCGGTGGGCTGAATGACGATGTTGATGTTCAGGTCTTCCCGCAACTGAGGAGCAACCGTCTCCGCAGTGGACAGGGAGGGGTTGGAATTCACAACGTTGTGGGTGACCTCGAAACCGTCGGGGTATCCGGCTTCAGTGAGCAATGCCCTGGCCTCGGCCAACGCGGCCTCACGATCGCCGTAGGCGATGTTGTTGGCGCGCAGGTCTTCCATGTTTTCCACGACGCCGGGAGCGAAGAATGTGCCCGGCTGTCCAAAGCCCAGGATGGCCTTTTCCACGGCGTTGTCCCGGTCGATGCCCAGGTACATGGCTCGCCTGACCCGCGGGTCGTCAAAGGGCGGCTTCTGGTGGTTCAGGAAGAAAGCTTGGACGCCGGAGGCTTCCAGTATGACGGCTCGGACGCGGCCGCTGGTGTCCTCTTCCAGGCGCGCCATGTCTTCGGGGCGGTTGCTGCCCGTTACGGGCTGGTAGGAACCATAGACCTGACCGGCCTGCAAAGCCGACAGGCGGCGGGCGGTGTCCCGAATCAGGAATATCTTCAGGCCGTCGAAGAAGGGGCGCCCGGTCTTGAAGTAGTTGGGGTTCCGATCATAGGAGTAACCGGAGTCCTTTTCCCATTCCCGCAGCATCCACGGTCCGGAACCGATCAGGCTGTCGGGGCTACCGGCATTGATGGCGGCCAGCGCTTCGACCTGGGTCTTGCCGGTGTTGGCCTGTTCCTGGGAGAGATTCTCGCCAACGTGCTTGGGGTACACCTTCATGTAGTCGGATGCCAGGTTCGGCAGGAAGCCGGCGGCCGGGAACCGCAGGGGAATCTTGACCGTCTTTGCGTCTATGGCCTCGGCGGTGCCGTGCACCACGAAGTTGTTGAGGAAGCCGGTGCGCGCGCGGAGCACGCCCTCCTCGACCTGCCCCAGGGTGATCCGGTCTATGGAGAAGACGATGTCCTCCGCTTCAACCGGGTGGCCGTCGCTAAAATTGGCGTCGGGGTGCAGGTTGAAGATGTAACCGAACTCGTCGCCATCCTCATAGGATTCCCAACTCACCGCGAGATCACCAATGATCTCGTTGGGGTTGACCGGGTTGTATTCAAGGATCTGATTGAACCGGGGGCCCGAGGGAATCAGCACGGTGTTCATCGATCCACCATAGTGAACGTCCCAGAAGCCGGGGTTGCTGGTGGCGACCAGCGGGAAGTCACCTTTGTAGTGCTGGGCTTCGCCCTCCTGCCACCAGTCGGGCCGCTGGTCAACCGCCACCATGGCGGTGGGCACCGGCACGGCGGTGGGAGCGACGTTCAACGGAGCGGTGGGTGTCGGTTCTTGAGCGCCCGCGAAGGGGTTGAGCGTGGGTGTGGCCGACTGGGCGGCGGGCGCACTTCCGCCGGTGGACGCGTCGCCGGTGGTTGCCGGCGTTGTGGTCGTTCCACCGCAAGCGACAATCGCAAGGGTGAGAGCCAACGCGCCTACCGCCAGCAGGGTTCTTGGATGCCAGAGTTGTTGCAAATGCATTGAGTGAGACCTCCCCGAGTATCTCGCATGGCTTGAATCAGCTTGCCGCCGAGACAAAAAAATCGCGCATGACAGTCCCGGACTGCCAGCGGCCCCCGATGCTACTTGTGTATGGAACGCTTGTCAATTCCCATTTGATGATACTGCACGGTTCTTAGTATCAATAAACGAGCCTATGTAGCCTCAACCCGCAATCGGCCTCCGACACTCAACGAACGGCTGCCGGGGCGACGCCAAAAGTGAAGGGCGACCCCAGGGGCCGCCCTCGCTGCGTTGCCGTCGGTGCGTTCCCGTCGGCGGGCACGGCAGCGTCGGTTACGGGCGGTACCCACGCTCAGAGTTGGCGTTGTGGTCGTAGTCGGAGGATCCGCCACCGGCCCGCCAGGCATGGGCCCACTTCTTGATCAACTGACTGAACGGTAGGCGGGTTGCAGTAGTTCTGCATGCGGCAATCGAAGGCCCCGCCGTTGGAATTCCAGAACACGGGTAGCCAGTGGCTCTCCCCCGGTGCAATATGCCGGCCAACTCTTCCAGATGACCCTGGCACTGGGCGGAATCTATGGCGCGGTTCTGCAGTTTGATCAGTTCGTCTACGCGATCTTTCTGACGGTTGCTCGGGCTGGGGAGCACGTCCTGCAGGTAGAACTGGATTATCACGTCCCCCTGGTCTCGCAGTATGATGCCCGCGCCGACGCCGTCAATATCGGCCACCCCGTCGCGCATGCCCGCGTACATGGTCGCCGGGTCGTTGGGCTGCAGGACGACGTCGGTTCCGCTATCCCAGCGCACCTGCGCTGCCACCACATCCGCCATCGAAAGGACGGGGTTGCTGTTCACCACGTTGATGGTGACCTCATAACCGTCCGAGCAACCGGCCTCCGCCGGAAGTTGCCTGGCTTCTTCCAGGACGGGGCCACGGTCCAGCATGAAGGCGGGATGGTCAGCCCTCAATTCTTTGAGGTCATCAACCACGCCGGGAGCGAAGAAAGTGTCGCCGGTAGTCTCGGGCGTGGCGGTTGCGCCACTGCAAGCAACGATCACAGCAGTCAACGCCAACGCTCCGGGCGCCAGGTGAAGTTCGGTACGGGGAAATGCCACACCGCCAACGTTGGCGGTGCTGCTTACCGCTGGAGTCATCGTAAAATATAGTGCAACGATACTCGTCTATTGATAAGATTAATATGGCGTATATTGATACCATAAAAGTCGTATGGTGAAAGAATAAGTTGCACTGCTTTCGCTGGACGCGAGAGTGGGTCCGGAGATGGTTGCAACACTCGCGCCCCTGACGGATTCCCCGAAACCGTCTATAATCCAAGTGCGCCACACTCTCCGACTGCTTGGATAAAACGACGACGACGCCCGCCCCCGATAGGAGACGGCACCTCATGGCAGTACGAGTCCTGGATGTCCATGCTCACATCACCCCTGCCAGCGCGCTGAGGGCGATGCAAAGCGGCGATAACTGGTTCGGGGTCAGCGCCCCCACGCTCTACAATCAGCATCGCTACAACCCGCGAACCTTCTGGACGCCCGAGCAGCGCGTCGCCGATATGCAGTCCCTGGGCGTCGACATGCATGTCCTGTCCACCAACGCCAACATGTACTTCTATGATCTGGACCCCGACCAGACCATGGCCATACACCGCGAGTGCAACGACTACGTCGCTCAACTCAGCGACGAGTACCCCGAGCGTTTCGCCGGTCTCGCCCATCTGCCCATGCAGGACGTGGGCGCCGCCATCGAGGAACTCACCCGCTCGGTCGAGCAACTTGGACTCAAGGGCGCCATGATCGGCGACCATGTCAACGGCCGCACCTTCGACGATCCGTACTTCAACCCGCTGTGGGCCACCGCCGAACGTCTTGGCGCGATGTTCCTCGTCCACCAGGGTGGCGGCACCATCGTATCGCCACGCCTGGACCGTTATCACCTGCCCAATACCATCGGCAACCTGGCCGACCGCGCAGTAACCTTTGCGTCGTTTGTGTTCGGCGGCGTGATGGATCGCTACCCAGATCTCAGGATATGCCTCTGCCACGGCGGCGGCTACGCCTGCTACGGCATCGGCCGAATGGATCGCGGATGGCAGGTCCGCCCCGAGGCCCGGGTGAACATCGACCAGCCGCCCAGCGCCTACCTGAGCCGCTTCTACTACGACTGCCTCACCCACAGCGAAGAGGGCCTGCGCATGCTCATCGACATGGTCGGAATCGAGCAGATCGTCTTCGGAACAGACTGGCCCTTCGACATGTGCGCCGACTGGCCCGTCTCCTGGCTGCTGGGCATGGAAACGCTCTCGCGCGAGGAAAAGGAGTCCATCCTCTTCGCCAACCTCGAACGACTATTGAACATCTAACCCAACCCATCTATCCTGTCCATCCATGACAAAAACCGGAGGGAACTTCCCATGGGACTCAACGCCGACAACATCCGCCTCAAGGCCATCAATCACATCACGTACAACGTCCGCGACAAGGACATCGCCCTCAAGTGGTACCAGGAAGTCCTGGGCGTCAAGCAGATCCCCAAGATGGTGGACAGCGACAACCTCTACTGGCTGCAACTCCCCAGCGGCGCAATGGTCCACATCATCGAAAACCCCGACGCCCCCTCGGCGCCGTCCCACCACACCGCTTTCGAGGTGGATAACATCGAAGCCGCCCGGGACGAACTGCAGAACATCGGCGTGGAGTGCACTGACATCCAGACCCGCCACGACGGCCAGCAGGCCTTCTACTTCCACGACCCCGACCACAACCGCCTGGAAATCTGCACCAAGTCCGGCTTCGGCGTCCTCGTCTAAACCGTTGGGCATCCCGGACGCGCGTAGGGGCGGTTGTCAAAACCGCCCCTGAAATGTTCAACTCCGCGACGAGGTACGGATTTTTGGTCTATGTCCGGTGAACACGCACTACAGGAGCGCCGAAACTCTGTACTCTTCGCCCCATCGCCCCAATGCTGTCAGTCCTGGCTCTACGGTGTCTATCAACTCCGGTAGCATCTTGTCCCACGTTGGGATTTCCAGAATAAAATCGCGCAGATTTTCCAAAGCGCGGTCGTAATCCCCACGCTCCATAACATTCAGAACACCACTGTTCAATATGGCCAGATAGTCGTCGCGCCCGAGCAATTCAAACAAATGGATAGCACGTAAATTTAAGATTCGCGCCACATTTCTGTGGATCCGAAGCAGGTCGGCTCGTGTTGCTTGCCAATCCTGCTCACCTCCATGCTGATTGACTGAACTTGGTGGCCTATCTCCCACCGGCTACCTCGGATTTCTGCGCTCGACGTGCCTCAATCTTTGCAATGAGCCGGTCATTTTCCGCGGCGATCTCTTGAGCCAACGCTTCCCTACGGCTGATCTCGTCGGCGTGCATCTCCAACAAGGAGTCGATCTTGGGATCGCCGGTAATGTACTCCATAAATTACCTCCTTTCGGGGCGCCGTTTATAGCATATCAAATCGCAAACGTCAATTGTCAATGGCATCAAATTAATAGTTATGCATTATAAAAGACATCATAAAAGCACAATTGGACCTTGGGCTACAAGCATGGCGCATATCCTACTGCCCATCGCCGTCACGGCCGCCCCATCGAATACCGGTTGAGTATCCCCAGGTACGCTCGCTGACCCTCCACGGCGATGGCCGTCCGGTCCGCGAGATATTCCGCCCACACCGACTGCGTGAGGGCCGTAGCCTTGGCTGACGGCTTGTACGGATTGGCCGGATCAAGCCCGGCGAACGCCTGCATTCGCGCCCCAATGGATTGTGGGCTGCGTTCCAGGGCAGCGGCCAGCGCGGCCACCTCCCGGCTGTCACGCGCTACCTTGCCGCGGTACAGGTGCAGCACCGCCAGATCTTCGGTCCGTTCCCATTTGCGTGCGGGAGGCATGATTCGATCACCTAACAAGTAGGGGCGGGTTCCAAACCCGCCCCTGAGCCAGACTTCCTGTGGTGTGCTACCGCCCTTCCTTGATGAACTCCGCGACGCGCTCGCCGATGGTCATGGACGTGACGTTGGTGTTGGCGCGGATGCAGTCGGGCATTACGCTGGCGTCGGCGACGCGCAGGTTGGTGACGCCCTTGACCCTGCCGAACTGGTCAACGACCGCCATGGGGTCGCTGTCCGGCCCCATCTTGCACGTGCCGGATATGTGCTGCGACGTGGTCACCTCGCGGGCAACCCAGGCGTCCAGCGCCTCGTCGCTCACCAGGGCATCGGCCGGAGGCTCAATGCACTCCTGGATCAGGGTCTGGAATTCCGGATGGTCGGCCAGTTGCATGCACAGGCGCACCGAATCCCGCAACCGCACTCGGTCCGACTCCTCCTGCAGGTAGTTGTAGTCCAGGAAGGGCTGCTGGTAGGGGTCGGTGGACTGCAAACGCATGTGCCCCGCGCCCGCCGCCAGTTGAATGCCCGTGCTCATGCGGATGCCCAGCGGCACCATTCGGTCGCCGCCCCGGTTGATCCGCTCGGTGGCGAAGGACTGCATGCTGATCTTCATGTCGTTGCGCAGGTCCGAACCGTCGGCGGTGTAGCGCAGGCAAAGTTGCGAGCGCGGTGCCAGCCCGTCCAGCTCAACCTCCGGCTTGGTGCGCCAGGTGCACCACACGGTGGGATGGTCGCGCAGGTTCTGGCCCACGCCCGGCGCGTCTTGAATCACCGGTATTCCAATCTCGCGCAGGTGGTCCGCCGGCCCGATGCCCGACAGCATCAGGATGTGCGGCGACCCGATGGCCCCGCTGCTCAGGATGATCTCATCGCCCTCGGCGGTGAAAACCTCGCCGCCCGATTCAAGCTGCACCCCGGTGGCCTGGTTCCCGTCAAACAGGATCCGGTGCACGTGGCAGTTGGCCTTGATGGTGAGGTTCAACCGGTGCCGCGACTCCGACAGGTAGCCCAGGTTGGTGCTCATCCTGATGCCGTTGGGGTTGTTGAAGGGCGTCGGCCCCACGCCGTAGGAATCGGGATGGTTGTGGTCCCAGGTCTCGGGGAACCCGGCGGCCACGCAAGCGGCGCTGAACGCGTTCTGCGCCGGCAGCCACGATTCCTTCGCGAACCGGTGCATCACGATGGGCCCGTCGCCGCCGTGGAAGTCGTCGTTGCCGTAGTCGGTGTCGGTCTCGATGCGGCGGAAGATCGGCAGCAGCTTGGTGTACGACCATTCGTCGTTGCCCACGGCCGCCCAGCCGTCGTAGTCCTCCGGCACGCCGCGCAGGAACACCTGCCCGTTGATGGCGCTGGATCCGCCGGTGACCTTGCCGCGCGGCACCATGATCTCCGGCGACGTGTCCGTGCCCTTGCCGACAAACTGCCAGTTGTGGTCGCTGACCATGATGTCAATCTCGGTGTTGTACCCGAACTTGACCTCTTCCGGCAGGTGTTCGAACTCGGGATAGTCCGGCCCCGCCTCGATCAGCAGCACGTGCTTGCTGTGGTCCTCGGTCAACCGGCTGGCGATAATGGATCCCGCCGACCCGGCTCCGATCACGATATAGTCGTATTTCATACCTGACCTGCTCCTTTCACCACCGAGATCGCCGTATCTCCGGACCATCGTGGCGACAGCGAATTGAGTTCCGCCGTCATCATATACACGGCAACCAGATGCCGCAAGCATAACCGGCGACGCGTAAATGTTCACGTTTGAGGTGTCCTCATAACACCAGGACCGTCATACCAACCCCAAAACCGTCATACCGGCCTTGAGCCGGTATCCAGAAAATCCTTCCCATGCTCACGTTCCTCCACCCCCGCATTCTGCAGGGTTCCCCCGGCGCGCCGGTGAGGCCCGCATCACAGGGAAACCCCGCCCACCCTGAACAGATATGAACCGTCCCCGGTTCTTGCTTGGAGATACTAACTGTAATAGTTGGAGTGACTTCCGATCACATCTGCTCAGACATCGGGGCAAACATGGCGTCAGGACGAGACCTGGAATATAACGAGACCTGGAATATCAGGATATGGCCCATCGTGGCAAATATCGGAGGTTGTATCAGCATCTACGCAGACTGGGCACCGACGAATGGCAAACTACATTCGGCGAGGTTGAGTCGATCGCGGGTCTTCCTCTCCCCGGGTCAGCGCGTTTTTGCCGGCCTTAGCGGTATGGCCGGAAGGGCTCAGCCTCAGGCGGGAGGACATTTACGGCGAGAGGATCTAGCCTCAATGTTTATAGACGCCAACATCCTCGTGAACTCACGCATCCCTCTTGCCACTGAACACGACACAGCCAGGGCGAGTCTGGAACGCGCTGTGCAAAACGCTGAGCCCTTGAGGATCAGCCGACAGGTCGTGCACGAGTACCTGGCCGTCGTCACACGTCCGCAGACCTGGTCGGTCCCGATCACCAGGGAGGATGCCCTCCGGGGAAGATGCCCTCGATGACGTGGGCAGATTGCTCAATAACCTCGAGGTCCTTGAGGACGGCCCTGCGGTCACCGCCACCCTGGTCAATCTATTTCGCGATGCTGCTGTGGGGGGTCGGCAGATTCACGACGCCAACATCGTCGCCACCATGCTCGCGCACGGAGAGCGCAGGTTGCTGACCTTCAACACCTCAGACTTTCGGCGTTTCCAGGACCGGATCCAGGATCGTATCGAACTGGTGAACTTTTAGTGCATCACCAGCCCGCCGTCCACGTTGATCGTCTGCCCGGTGATGTTGCGCGCGCCCGGACTCGCGAGGAAGGCTGCCATCGCCGCGATGTCCTCCGGTTCGTTGGCCCGTCCGATGGGTATGTTGGACGCCCGCTGTGCCTGCAACTCGTCCACCGACAGGCCGGCCTCCGCCGCCCGTTGCTCCATCGTGCTCGTGGACATCGCGGTGATGGTGGAACCCGGGCAGATGGCGTTCACGTTGATGTCGTAGCGCGCCAACTGGTGCGCCGCGATCAGCGTCATCGAGATCACCGCGCCCTTGCTGGCCGCGTACGCCGCGTTGGACGTGCCCCGATATCCCTTGCCGGCGATGGACGCGATGTTCACGATGCGGCCGCCGCTGCCCTGGTCGATCATCTGCAGCGCCGTCCGCTGCATCACGAAGAACGCGCCCCTCGCGTTCACCCGGTGGATGCGGTCCCAGTCCGCCTCGGTGATGTCCATGATGTCCAGGTAGCGCGTCACCCCGGCGTTGTTCACCAGGATGTCCACTCGTCCCAGCGATCCCACGGCTTCGGCGATGACGCGGTCAATGTCGTCGCCGTCGCCGATGTCGGCGGCGATCGCCACGCTCTGCCGTCCGGTTGCCCGCACGTCGGTGGCGGTCTCCTCCACGTTGTCGGCCATGATGTCCGTAACCGCAACGTTGGCCCCGTCGTTGGCCAGCGCCAGCGCCGTGGCCCGACCCATCCCCCGCCCGGCTCCCGTGACCAGGGCTACCTTTCCTTCCAGAGACATATTGAATTCCTCCGTCTATCGACGCCGCGTTGCCAGGTTCCGGTGACTTTGAACGTATCGTCAGTTCTTGCGTGATAAATCTGCCAGCAATGGCGCCAAATGCCTGGAAGCGTTCCGCAAGTCAACCGCAAAGGGCTCCAGATCGCCGGGAGCAGATTCGTCATGTCGCCAGTATGCTACCAAGTCCCCGTTTTCAACGATCAATGTAGCGGTTTCACGCCTCGCGCCAATAGTGAGTGTGTCCACCGATTCGCAATAGTCTGGCCGGCGCAGTGGCAAGTAACTGCTGAAGCCTGATATTTCCACGCCGACGGCTTCCCGGCTGTCTTCGTCAAGCATCTCTATCGTAGCAAAAGGAGCCTCTTCCAAAAGACTGCTGCCTTCGCTTGGGCGGCCGTCGCGCAGCCAGAGGATATCGCTGGAGGGGTCATAGGACATTTTCAGGTTCCGCGTCAGGCCCCGCATTATCCGGTCGTTTCTGGAGATCTCGGTAGTGTCTCGTGAAGTAGTCATAGTTGCCTGCCCTTAACTTCCTGGTTGCCGCAGTGTCCCAAAAGGCGGTGGTTATACGACTATTGTCCATTGCAACTCCCACCCTCATCAACCGCCAGCCGGTATTGTGTTCGATCCATCCAAAGTAAGCCCTTTCCGGCTCTCCACCGCGCCCTAACTTAACCCCTCGTAGAACCCAACCGCCCAACACGGCGGCAAGTCGCTCTTCCGTAATCTCCGGGCGGTCGGTCATTTCTCTGTCCCGCAAATGTTCCGTAACTTCCCACACTCTGCCTCCGGCCTCTATGCGTTCCGGCAAACTGCTTCGATTTCCGTTTCCTGCCATTCAGCAGTTTAGCCTTGGTCACAACGCCCGCAGCAGGTCCTGGTAGTTCTCCCGGCCCGTCCGCCGCAGCTTGTGGTCGTCCATCACCTCCAGGTCGCCGGAGTCCTCCAGCAACTCGATGTGCGCCACCACCTCCGTCAACGCCGCGAAGAAGTTGCCGC
Organism: Dehalococcoidia bacterium; assembly: GCA_965116565.1. GTDB lineage: Bacteria > Chloroflexota > Dehalococcoidia > Lucifugimonadales > UBA3495 > Bin87. The sequence continues at coordinate 3,746,183 of OZ220699.1, read as the reverse complement.
CCTCCAGCTTGCGCCGCTCGAACGTCTGCCGCGTCACGTCCTCCAGCGGCTGCGGCTCCGGCCCCGCCGTTACCAGGATGCGACCCAGCCGGCGCGCGTGGAACCGGATCAGGTCCGCCGCCCGCTGCGTGGTCTGGAAGTTGAACTTGTGGTTGTTGTACAGCCGGTGCGCCGGCAGCACGGCCACCTCCGGCCCTAAATCCGCAACCCGCTGCAACGACTTCAGATAGGTCAGCAATCCGAAGGAATCGTCAGGATCCTGGTAATGGACCGGCAAACTGTTGAGTACAACCCCGCTGAATGCGGTTTTCATGGTCGGGTGCGGGCTGATCTCCGGCAGCACGTGGTCGCCTGTGAACACCATCCCGCTGCCCGGCCCGTTGTCGATCACCGCGCAGATCTCGTCGGGCGAGTGCCCCGGCGCGTGCATGTACTTAAGCTCACCCTGCTGTTCGCCGTGGCCGATGTGATGCCCCACCTGGTGGGTTTTGCGCGACGCCATGTAGCGTTCCCGCTCCTCCGAGTTCGACGGGCTGAATCCGTTGGCCTTCGCGGTTTCCCACATCGCCTGGTGGATGGGCGACGACGCCATGAATTGCAAGTCCCGCGGATCAAAGGGCAGCAGCGGCTGGTAGATGTCGTGCGCCCACAACTCGGCGCCCGACTGCTCGATCACCCGCGCCACGCCGCCGTCGTGGTCGGCATGGCCGTGCGTGATGATCACCCGCTCGATGTCCCCTACCTCAAGGCCGCCCAGCGCCATGCCGGATTTCAGAAGGTCAAACGAAGCCTCCGCTCCCGGGTCGATCAGCGTCAGCCCCTCGTTCTCGAAAATGTACGCCCAGGTCGGCCCGGTGTGAGAATGTCCTTCCTGCGGCACCGCCACGGTGTGGATCCGTCGGCCGTGCGGGTCGGTCAGGCGCAGCGTCATGCCGTTGCCGGCCGAATCGCCGTTGCGGAGGACATCCACCTCCGTGAAGTAGTCGGGCATCTGGACGTTCCTCCTCTGGAATCCCTCGCTCGTGTCAGGGGACCCCGAGGCAGCATTATACTCCCCTCCCGCAAGCCCTCGAGACCCGCTCGGATGGGGCTGACTGATACAATGCCGGATACGGCGAACCATTTCAGCCGAGATCCTTGCCGCAGTTTTCAAGACCCTGTTTTCACAACTATTGCATTGTTCAATAGAATCATGGACTTTGGGACGTCGGTGTGGCGGAGATGCCGTATCCTCCGACCCGCACAACGAACGTCGCATTTGGGCCCACCGCGCCGGAAATGACGAGGTTGCACCATGACCGCCATCGGAACCGGGATGTTGCCTTACATAAAGCGTGGCGAAATCGACTACGCCGCGCTGGAATACAACCCGGACGAACCGGAGCCCATGCCTGACGCCATGGAGCAGGAATTCGTCGTCAACGAGATCCTTAACATCCTTGCCAGTCGCTTCGCCGACTTCTGGCAGCGTCCGGATGTCTTCGTCAGCAGCAACACCATCCTCTGCCATGACCCGTCGAATCTCAACGTGCGCCGCCAGCCCGATATCTACCTGGCCTTCGGAGTTGACCAAGCCGCCATCCGCCGTCGCAAGCTGTACCTGCCCTGGGAGGCCGGCAAGCCGCCCGATCTCGCGCTGGAGGTGGGCTCCGAAAGCACCGGCTCGGAGGACACCGTCGCCAAGACCCGCGTGTATGCCGACATCGGCATCGCAGAATACTGGCGCTTCGACCCCAGCGGCGGCGAGCATCACGGCGAGCCCCTGTGGGGCGGCGTCCTGCGCGACGGCGTGTACCTCCCGGTTGAACTGACCACCGAGCCCGACGGCATCCTCAAAGGCTACAGCGACCTGATGCAGCTGTACCTGGCTTGGGACGACGGCTGGCCACGCTTCTACGACCCGGCGGCCGGCGCCTACCTGGAGAACTGGCGACAGGAAAGGGCCGCCCACGAAGCTGCCCGGGCCGCCCACGAAGCCGAGCGGGTCGCCCACGAAGCCGAGCGGGTCGCCATGCAGCAGCGGATACTCAACTTGGAAGCCCAATTGAACGATCGGCCCACGGAAAACTGATCTCGCTTGCTATAATGCTGCCGACGGTCAAGTCTGGCATCGGCACAGGAGGTCTCACATGCGGTTGGAAGGCAAGGTCGCGCTCATCAGCGGAGCGGCCAGCGGGGTTGAGGGCGAACTGATGGGCTTCGGCGGCGCGGCGGCCCGCATGTTCTGCAACGAAGGCGCCAGGGTGGTTCTGGGCGACATCAACACCGAGAACGGCGAGCGCACCGCCGAGCAGATTCGCGCCGCCGGTGGCGATGCCATCTTCGTCAAGCTCGACGTTACCAGCGAGCAGGACTGGATCGACGCCGTCGCTGCCACCGTATCGGCCTACGGCGCCCTGAACGTCCTGGTCAACAACGCCGGCACCGGCGCTCGCTACACCGTTGAGGAGACCACCGAGGACGCCTGGGACGGCCAGATCGACGTCCACGCCAAGGGCACGTTCCTCGGCATCAAGCACGGCGTGCCCGAGATGCTGAAAACCGGCGGCGGTTCCATCGTCAACATCTCATCAATCTATGGGCTCGTGGGCAGTCCCACGTCCACCGCCTACCACGCCGCCAAGGGCGCAATCCGTCTGCTCACCAAGTCCGCGGCCATGCAGTACGCCGGCGACGGCATCCGCGTCAACTCCATCCACCCCGGCTATTGCCATACGCCTCTCACCACCCGCAGCTACGATAACGAACGCCACTTCGCCTGGATCAACGAGCGCATTCCCATCGGCCGCGTCGGTAACGCCGACGACATCGCCTATGGCATCGTGTTCCTCGCGTCCGACGAGTCCTCTTTCATGACCGGCTCCGAGCTGGTCATCGACGGCGGCACCACGGCACAGTAAGTTGCCGGCCGGACCCCGCCCCGGTTCACCCTAGCCCACGGACAGGAGCGCATCATGGCGGTATCCAAGGATCGGGTGCTGTTCAAGGAGCACGGCGCGCTGGTCACCTACGAGCGGTTCGTGGAGCCGCAGGGCAAGGAATATCGCATCGAGGACATTCTTTCCGTCGACATGGAGATCGTCGAGGAGGAAGTGGACCGTCCTCCCATCCGCTGGTGGCGCACCGTCGGCGGGGGTGGCATCATCGGCATTGCCGTCGCGGCGATCGGTGGCTTCGCCGGCGCGTGGCTGACCATGGGCATCTTCGTGGTGCTGGTGGCCGTCGCAGTCACCTGGTGGAGCAACCGCATCCGCTCCAACAAGTTCAAGGTCTACCACGTCATCGTGACCTTGCCCACCAACCGGGAGGATCGCCAGGAGCACCGCATAGTCTCCTCCACCAGCCGATTCTTCAGCGAACGCCTCAAAGTGGCCCTGGAACGCGCCATGATCGAGCGCCCCGCGCGGTATGAGGGACGGCGAAAGGTTTGACGTCTCGCTTGACAACGTGATAGCATATTCACACCAAGACCCGCCGGGCTTCTCGCCTCCGTATGGAGGATGCAGCTTACTTCGGCGGGTATTTTTTCGGGTAGCTCATGGTCCCCATTGCTTCGTCTCTTTCCCTTGAGCAGGTTGCGGAACGGCTGATATCAGACGGGATCCAGGCCAACAAGACCGCGTTAGTACGGCGGTTGCAGGCAATGGGAGAACTCAAGCTCACCACCTATGCAGAATATTTCCTATCCGGCAGTAATTATCTCCCCGGTACGACTCTGGAAGCAGTACTGCGGCTCTGGGAATTCGATAAGCGTTTGCGGTGCCTATGCTTTGAAGCGATTGAGGATATTGAAGTGCAGGTGAGAACTCAACTATCCTACCGTTTTGCGAATAAGCATGGCTGTTTTGATTACCTTGATCAGGCAAACTTTCCAAACTTCTCCTCCAAAGGGAAAGAGTTTGCTTGGTGGAAAGATAAAATCAACGAAGCCACAGACCGAGCGGGGAAAGACCGTGCGAACGCTATCCCAGGTTCTACGGCAGGCTTACCCAACGCTCAGCCTACGTTCTCAATTTTTGAGATCGCCGAGTATATGGACTTCGGCACAGTGCTATCGTTTTTCCAGGGCGTCGATTCCGATATTCAAAAGACCACTGCAAACACTGTCGGGCAGCCAGACAGGGTGGTGGAATCTTGGTTGATTGGCTTGCGAGACGTGCGTAACAAATGCGCTCACAACCAACGCATTTGGGACCGGCAATTCAATAGATCACGTGTAAAAATCCCACAACGCAAAAAATTCCCGGATTGGCATTCCCCTAAATGGCCGAATAACCGGATGGGCATTCTGCTCACCATATGCCGCTACTGGCTGGACCGGATACATCCGGGCAACGACTGGACGCAGCGCGTTTTCGCGCTTTTTGGCTCCTATCCTGAAATTCCTGCGGCTGCCATGGGCTTTCCCGCGAACTGGCGTAAGCATCCGCTCTGGGCTACTTAACTCGGTAGCCGGTCACCCGCCGTCGCTCACATCAATAACCACCTTCCCCACAGTCGCCGCCCGCACGGCCTCGTGTGCGCCGGCAGTATCCTCCAGCGGAAAGTGCGGCCCGTCCATCCCCACCAGTTCGCCCGAGGCCAGCCAGCGGTTCGTGTCCTCCACCCCAACGGCCTTCGCCTCCTCCGGCATGTCGTACACCAGCACGTGGCGCACGTTCACGTTGCTCACCGGAAACTGGAACGGGGGAGCCGCCCCATCGCCGGCTGCGTAGATGGCGATGCTGCCGCTCCGCTTGATGATCCGCTGGCTGACCGCGAAGTTGCCCGAGTAGTCCACCTCCACGATCAGGTCAACCCCCTCGCCTCCCGTGAGTTCCAGTATCCGCGCCGCCGTGTCTTCCGACCTGTAGTTCACGGTGTGGTGCGCTCCTGCCTCCCGCGCGATCTCCGCCTTGGCGTCTCCGCTCACCGTGCTGATGATGTTGGCCGCGCCGCCGACCCGCGCCATCTGCAACGCCATGTTGCCCACCGCTCCCGCGCCGCCGGGGACCAGCACCGTCTTGCCCGCAACGGGCCCGTCGGCGAACACGCACCGGTGCGCCGTCAGCGCCGGCACGCCGAGACCGGCCCCCAGGGCGAAGTCCGCGTTGTCCGGCATCCGCACTGCCCGGTCGGAGGGCTGCACCGTGTACTCCGCGGCGGTGCCAAACGGCCGCCCGAACTGCGACTGGTAGAGCCAAACGCGCTCGCCGATGCGGGACTCCGGCACGCCCGCGCCCACCTGGTCGATTATCCCCGCTCCGTCCTGGTTGGGGATAACGCGCGGGAAGGCTGTGCCCGGGCCGGCATTTTGCCGTCGTTTCCAGTCCGACGGATTCACGCCGGATGTCGCCACGCGAACGCGCACCTCACCCGGACCCGGCTCAGGATCGGCCATTTCGCCGAACTGCAACACCGAAGCGTCCCCGTTTTCCTCGTACCAGACTGCGCGCATTGCAATTCCTCCAGGTTTTGTTGACGCCACCTCGTGTGCCGGCGGCGCGGATGTCATTGTACGTGCAAGGACGGCTTATTCGTCGCCGTTATCCCGCCGGCGTCTCCGGACTGCGGCCAACGCAACCAACCCCGCCGGCGCGGCCAGCAACGCCAACGATGCCAGCTCCGCCGAAACGCTATCCGATCGCGCAGGGGCCGCTCCACAGCCGCCGCCCGTCTGAGGCGCCTGAGCCGGCGCCGGCGTGTCGGTCGGTTCAGGCGCCGCGGTCGGCGAAGGCGGGCGAGTGGATTCCTGGGGCGCGGCGACGGGAGCCGGCTCCGTGGGCGCCGGCGCCGCGCTCTCGGCCTGCCCCCGGCGCGTGGGCAGCACCTGCAACGGCGGCGGCGGCGGTGTCGACAGGTCCCGCGGAGCCAGCCCCACACTCTCTCGCCACTCATTGTCCAACTCCGGCACCGTCACACCGTAAGTTGCCACCAGTGATTTCTCGAAGTTATAGGTGGTGCGCAGATTGGCGAACAATTCCTTCATCAAGCCCGGATCGTACGCGGCCAGCATGTACTTCACAACGGCGTGACCCTGCCCGTAGGCTTGGAGGGTTTCCCTCGGCGTGCCGGCGAAGGTGCGCAGCCCGGCCAGCGGAGGCACCTGATCGTTGTGGATCGCGTTCCTCATGTAGCGTTCGTACTCGTTGTCCGATTGCGGCTCCGAGTAAACCGCCAGCCCTTCATTCAACCACGTGTGCACTTGGGAGTACGCGCTCCCGGCGGCGTCGGCCACCAGTAGATGCGTGAATTCGTGGGCAGCCGTGGTCAGCGTGTTGTCCCCGACGAACGGGTTGCTTGAGCCGTCCACCAGCAGCGTCCTTTCGTCCGCGAAGGCCTTGCCCAGCGTCCGCAGTTGCCTCGCCGCCACCCGTGACGTTGGATTGAGCGCTTCCCGCATGTGGTCATAGTTCGAATACACCACGATGCTCATGGGTTCGGTCAGTTCCACGCCCAGTATGGGACCCATGAACTCGTAGGTCTCGGCGGCTACCTGCAGCACCGCTTCGGCCCGCACCTCTGACACCTGGTCGTACTGGTAGTAATAGACGTCGATCAGCCCGGACGATTTCGAGTCCCAGTCCAGGTTGGTGTTGAGATAGACGATTGTTTCCGGCTCAGTCTCAAAGGTTGTTCCGTCGGCGGTGCGGATGTCGAAGTGATACTCCAGCCGGGTTCCCGTCGGTATGTACTCGTTGGATGTTTTGCTTTGGAACAGCGCCTCCCCCGATATCGCGGTGCCCGGCTCGAACTCCACGGTCCGGTACGTCGTCCGGCTGGACTGCCCGAGCTTGCGCACGTACACCCGAATCTCGTCGATGTCGCTCGCGCTCTCGGCTTCTATGAAGAAACGCAGCCCGTCCGGAAACCGGTTTTCAACCCCCTGCCGGCCGATGGTCACGGCGTCTTGCGCCGCAGCCGGCCCCGCCGGTATCGCGGCCGCCACGACGATGATTACACAAACGCTGGAAAGGAGGCCAATGAGCCGGAACCATCTTTTCACGATGTACGTCCTTGGTATGTTTTTACGGTATCTGATACGTCTGGCGCCGGATGTGGATCTATGTCATCGGGCACAAAACTGATCTTGAGTCTGGTGCCGGTGGCCTCTGCAACTCGGCGCAGCGTATTGACCGACGGGTTGCTCTTCCAGCCCTCCAGCCGCATGATCGCCGTCACATGAATCCCCATGCGCTCCGCAAGCTCGTCCTGGTCGATTCCGGCATTGCTGCGCGCCCCGATCAGCGCGCTGATCAACTCAAACTGCGGCTGCATGGCATCATATTCTGCTCGGTATTTCGCGTCCTTCATCCATTCCTGGTGCAATTCTCTAACGTCGGTCATCCCAGAATCTCCTGTGCCCTTTGTAGCGCCAAAGCAATTTCCCGGCGCGGCGTCTGCTGGGTTCTCTTAACAAATGCTCTTACTATCACGACCTGTCGCTGTCGAACCGTAACGTAAATGGCTCTGGCAATTCTATCCCGTCCTCTGAGACGCATTTCCCAAAGCGGTCCTTCCAAATGCCGCACGTGCGGCATGCCTACCTTGGCAAGACCTTCCGACCTGATCAGTCCGACGACATAGTCAAACCTCAGCCGAATGTCACGAGGCAACGCTCGGAGTTCATCGGCAACGGTATCATTCAGGGTTTCCACCGTCCAGGCAGCGATCTGGTCGTCGGCCACATCAACTCCGTTCTTGACCGTCTTTGCGGCCCGGCCTACAATCTTACCGTCGCAACGCCCCCTCGAATAGTGCAGCGCGATGCGAGTCCTTGCCGATTATCCCAACAAACTGTGGTGGCGAAACCATGCCCATCAAAGTCGGCCGCGTGCCGTACCTGGAATCCGAACCGTTCTACTTTGACATGGCGCGACGGGGATTCGAGCTGCGCCAGGCTACGCCCCGGGAACTGGGCGAAGCTCTCGCCAACGGCGAACTGGACGCCGGTCCGGCTCATCTTTCCGATGTGTTTCGCCTCGAAGATCGCTTCGAACCGATCAGCGGGTTCTGCTTTTCCACCCAGAGTCGTGCGCTCAGCGTTGCTCTGTATTCGCAAATGCCCATGGAGGAGTTGGGCGGCGTGACCATCGGGATATCCGATGAGGATGTGACCGCCTCACACCTGCTGGACGTGCTCTTGCGTCGCAAATACAACGTCGAACCGGGCGAGTTCGTGGTCCGGTCCGGCGACGTCATCAGGCCCGACGAAACTTTCGACGCATTCCTGCTGATCGGCAACCGCGCTTTGCGCCGCCGCCGGGGCGCTCGCGGCTTCGCCCATCGCTTCGACCTCGGTACCGAGTGGACCCAGTGGACCAACCTGCCCTTCGTCTTCAGCCAGTGGGTGATGCGGAAGGACATGGAGAGCCGCGAAAAGTCGATCCTGGAAGACGCGCTTTACGTCGGCCTTGAGGAAGGCGTTGACGGCCTCTATCACCTCAACGAGCCCCGGGATGATCTGCTCATGCTCCCCCGCGACGTGGTGGAGTACGTCCAGGGCATCCGCTACTACGTGGGCCGGTCGGAACAACAGGCCATCGCGCGTTTCCGCGAATACTGGGAAGAACTCGGGCGTTAGCCGGTCCGTTGCGGCGAAATAATCACGCGCCCGCCCGCCGGATCGACCGATGGCGAAGGTAGTTGACCGCCGCAACGCGGGTACCGGACGAACCTGCTTCATCTGCGATTACTCGCCGCCCCGTTCCGGCCGGCCTGAAGACCTGCCCGCGCCGCCGGACAACGTGCAGTTCGTATCGGCGGCCTACAACCCTGGACGCGCGGTGCGAGTCAACTCCGTTGCCACGGCAGCCGTGCTCCGCGACCGCCACGGCGCAGACCCCATCTTCACGCTGGCGACCCGGGACATGAACCGCCTGGCGTTGGAGTCTATGCTGCTGGGCGCGCAGGCCCTCGGCCTGGAAAATGTCATCGTGGTGGCCGGCGACCCGCTCGGTCCCCAGGACCTGGCGTTGCCCGTCAACGACTACCGGGCCACCGAACTCATCGCGTCAGTATCCAACCTGAACCAGGGTGTCGACTATCGGGGCCGCTCCCTGCGCGCCCCAACCGATTTCTGCGTCGGAGCCACCGTGGATCTGGGCCGCGGAATCGACCATGAGGCGCGCCTTGCAGTCCGCAAGGTTGAGGCCGGCGCGCACTTCCTGATCACTCAGCCCGTGTTCGACCCGTCGGATGTGCAACGGTTCGCCGACGCCTGCGCCGGCATCTCGGGCAGCCCGTTGGACGTGCCCGTTTTCTACGGCGTCGGTCTCATGGAACCGGATGGCGTGTCCTTCGCCGCCGTGCCGCCGTGGGTGTCGGATGACCTGGACGGGGGCCGTTCCGGCGTCGACATCGGACTCGAGGTTTGGGAGAGGCTGCGTGCCGGCGGCGCCGAGGATTGCTACGTTGTGCCCCCCATACGGCGCAGCGGGGCCAGGAACTACGCTGCCGCCCACGAATTCGTCGAACGCGCCGCCACCCAATAAATCCGGCCTCCGGTGATCGCGCTGGCCGGTTTGTGGCTTCGCGTTCGGGCCGCCGTCGCCCCGGTGCTGGTATTCTGGCGATATATGGTCGAATCGACGCCGGTGAGGCGGCACACGCAACGGTACTCACGCGCCATGGACCGGAAGCAGGAGGCAGAGAAATGACCACGCAGATCGACACTCCCGTTGAGGAAAGAATTGCAGGCGTTCTGACGCGCCTCGGCATCGAGCGGGCCCACTTCGCCTCCCGGAATCTGAACGATTGGTATGGCATGGCCGCCAGATTCCCCGACGCGCTGGCGTCTCTGACCCTGGTGTGTCCGTTGGGGTTCGACTCGGCGACGCTGTCCACGCTGGGCGAAAGGCTCCTGGTGTTCAACGCCGACCGCGGAGGCGCTACCGACGTCATAAATCGCAACATGGCTGGCCTGCCGTCCGCGTCGATGGCCACCCTGGCCGACTATGTGTACGCAAATAACTACGCCGACATCGCGGCGGAACGCGGCAACGACGTCGCCGGACCCGTGCTGGACTTTCTGGCTCGAGTCGACTCGCAGAATGCAGTGTCCGCGATCTCTCCCGAAGCCCAGAACGGCGAGATCGACGGCGTTTTCTTCAGGGTCCAGGGCTCGGGGACGCCGCTGGCGCTGCTGCCGTTGGGCGCGGCTCCCGACCAGTGGGATTCCATCATTCCAGCCTTGAGCGAGCGACACTGCGTCATCACTCTGACCGGCCCCGCTTTGGGAATGGTCGCCAGCCTGGAATCCCGGGGCCGCACCCCCGGCTACCTTTCGGCGGTCGGAAGTCTTATCGCCGCCGCGTCGATACAGCCGGGCGAGAGTGTCCTCGAGGTCGGTTGCGGCACCGGCGTGCTGTGCCGTTGGCTGGCCCGCGAGACCGCCAACGCCAACCCCGTTTTCGGCGTGGACGTCAACACCTTCTTCCTGCGCGAGGCCGCGGAGATCGCCCGGCGCGACGGCATGGACAACGTGGTCAGCTTCCGCGAGGGCAGCGCCGAGGCTTTGCCTTTCGACGACAACAGCATCGACGTAGTGTTCTCCAGCACCGTCATCCAGAGGGTCAACGCCGACCGCATGCTCCCCGAAATGGTGCGCGTCGCCAAGCCCGGCGGCAGGATCGCCGTCCTGGGCCACGCCCACGACATGAACCGCTGGGTCAACCTGCCCCTGCGTGCAGACCTGAAAACCCGGATCGAGTCGCCCCCCTGGGTCGACGACCCCGGCCATCCCGACGGCTGCGACGATTCTTCCCTCTACCGTCGTGTCGCGGGCTTGGGTTTGGAGAACACGAAGATGTTCCCCGTCATCAGCACGTTTACCGAACCGTTCCGCCTGCGGTTCCTCCAGGGTGGCATTCTGCCCACGCTGAACTCCGAAGAGGCGGCGGAGTGGCGCGCAGCCGTCGCCCAGGCCGAGGCCGACGGCACCTTTTTCATATCAACGCCGTTCCACTGCGCGGTGGGCACAAAGCCATAGCCGCAGCAGTCGAACCCGCCCTAGTCCAGCCCCATCCGCCGCAGCGTGTATGCGTCGCCGGCCATGATCTCATCGATCCTCGGCGGCAGGTCGCGAAAATCGTCGGTCGCCGCCGAGATCAGCCTCCCGGTCAACGCCCCGCTTTCGCCCGAGCCCAGCCACACCGCCAGTTCGGCGCATTCATCTATGGACGCGCCGCCGCCCGAAGTTACCCGAAGCCCAAGCTGGTGGATGAAATCCGCCCCCGCCTCGGCGGCCTGCTCCGTCATCCGGTCCCACATGCTGGTATGCACCGAGCCCGGTCCCAGCGCGTTCACAGTTATGCCCTTGTCGTCCAGTTCCTGGGCCAGCACCTCGGTGAGCCTCACCACCGCCGCCTTGCTGGAGCAGTAGGCCGACATATTGCTCCATGCGTTGGTCGCGCCCGCCCCTGACAGGTTTATGATCCTCCCGCCCGACTGCGCCAGCATCACCGGTATCACGGCGCGACACACCAAAAACGTCCCCGTCAGGTTGACCGTGATGGTGCTGACCCATTCGGCGATGTCGTTGCCCTGCAGCGGGCCGACGGGTCCCGAGATCCCCGCGTTGTTCACCAGCACGTCGATGCGCCCGAACTGCTCCACCGTCCGGCGCGCCAATTGCTCCGTGTCCTCCTGGCTGGTGACGTCAGTGGGCACGGCGATGGCCTCAGCGCCCAGCTCCGCAACGGCGCCGACCGCTTCCTGCAAATCGGATTCGCTCCGCGCGGCCAGCGCCAGTTTTGCGCCCTCACGGGCATAGGCCAGCGCGATGGCCCGTCCGATGCCTCTCCCCGCGCCCGTAATCACGGCAACCTGACCGTCCAATTTCATGCCGTCACCTCAATTCGGCGTGTTGGCCGCCGCTGAGCGTTTGTGCCGCAACGATAACGACCGGGCAACTACCACGGACCGGGAAGGCATGGCGTCGGATGTCGTGCGCCATGCCTTCCCATACCATGTCTCCGTCCGGCAACTACGGTCCCCACGGCGGCGCGGCCGCAACGTCCCCGTCGCTGACGATGTCCACCACCGCCGGACGGTTCGCGCTCACGGCCTGGTCCAGGGCCGAATTGATCTGGTTCGGATCCGTTACCCGTATGCCCAGCGCGCCCATGGACTCGGCGATCTGCGCGAAGTCGGTGTCGTTGAATCGCCACAGATCTGCGGAGTTGTCGTTCTCTCTGCCTGCGTAGGCCGCCTCGTCGCCCCGCCGGTCCTGATTCAGCCCGCCGTTGTTGTGCACCACGATCACCGCGTTGATGCCGTAGCGCACGGCGGTCTCCAACTCGCCGATGTGGTACCACATCCCGCCGTCGCCGGTCCAGCACACCACCGGGCGGTCCGGCACGCCGCACTTGGCGCCCAGCGCCGCCGGCAGACCCCAACCCAGCGAACCCGCGGCCCGCAGGTACGACTGTTCGGGGTGGTGCATCTCAACCATGCTGCCGGTCCAGATGCCGGCGTGCCCCGTGTCGGCGAGCAAGACTGCGTCCGAGGGCAGGAAGTCGGTCAACTCCTGGCACAGACGCTCCGGGCGAATCGGCACGGCGTCGGAGTTGAGCACGTCCTGGTGCTCATCCCGCCAGTTCTGCACGTGCTCCTGCGCCCGCGACACCCACCCGGCGTTGCCGCCCGTGGGCTCCAATACGTCGATGAGTCGTTCCAACGTGCGCTTGGCGTCGCCCAGCAGGCCGTAGCCACCGGGATACGAGCGGCCCAGTTCGCTGGCGTCAATGTCGATCTGGATCGTCGGCGTGCCCACGGCCGGCAGCCGCCAGTCCAGCGTCACCTGGCTCCCGGTATGGCTCCCGATGAACAGCACCAGGTCGGCCTCCGAGACCACCCGGTTTGCGGACCAGCGCGAGTAGCTTCCCACCACACCCACGGACAGCGGGTGGTTCTCGGGAATGCACCCCTTGGCGTTCAGCGCCGTCGCCACCGGTATGTTGAGCATCTCGGCCAGCCGCGTTACCTCGGCCTGCGCGCCCGACGCGGTGACGCCGCCGCCGGCCACGATCACGGGACGCTCCGCCTGCGACAGGATGCGCGCCGCCTCGCGGACCCGTTCCGGTTCCGGTTCGGGACGGAACGCCGGCCGCTGCGTGAACGGCTCTTCCACGATCACGTCGATGTCCAACTCGCCGTCAGTGATCACGTCGCCGGAGATTCCTGAGAAGTCCAGGTGCGCCGGCAGGGTCTGTCCCGTCGTAACCTCGCGGAACGCCTGCCGCAGCAGGTGAGGCAGTTGATCCACCGTCTCCACTTCAGCGCTGTACTTGGTGACCGACGCGAAAGGCCGCGAGTGCTCAATCTCCTGGTACGAATTGCGGTGCCGGTGCATCGGCGGCCGGTGGCCCGTGATGGCGATCACCGGCGAAACGCCCAGGTAGGCGTCCTGCAGCCCGGCCGCCAGGTTGGCCGCGCCCACCGATTGCGCGAAGCACAACCCCGGCTTCCCGGTAACCCGCGCGTAGGCGTCAGCCATGTACGCCGCAGATTTCTCGCCGTGGGAGATGATGCGCTTGATGCCAACGTCCTCCATCTCAACGAGGGCGCGGCGGATGATCGCGGGTACAAAGAACACGTGGGTTACGCCGTATTCCTGCAGCGTTTCGGCCAGGAATCGGGCGCCGGTCATTCTGGGCATCGGATTGCCTCCTGATTCTGATTTAAGGTTCACCGCCAACCCGTGGAATCGGGAAACCCGGCTCCTCGACAACAGGACGCCGTGAATCCCCGTTCCCGGGAATGGCGGATACGGAACGAATCGGACGCGGTGGCTAGACGCCGCGCTCGTCGAATACTTCCTTGGCCACGCGAACGGCGTTGGCCGCCACGGGCCAGCCGGCATAGAACGCCATGTGAGCGATCACCTCGGAAATTTCCGAGCGGGTAACGCCGTTGTCCAGCGCGCGCCCGATGTGTCCGCGCAACTGGTCGGTGCGATACAGCGCGGTCAGGGTCGCCACGGTGATCAGGCTGCGGTCGCGCTTGGATAGCTCGGGACGCTCCCAAACGTCACCGAACAACACGTCGGCCGACAGTTCGGCCAGCTTGGGGGAAATCTCCTGCATAACGGTTCGGGCTGCGGGCTGCGTCATAACGCCTCCTTCTGTTGCTGATGTGGGATGTGTACGGTCCGGTGGTTACATAACTCGTTCCACCGCCGCCGTCGGCAGTATAGTACGTAACCGTTGCTGTGGGTAGGCCACTTGCGGACGCAAGGTCAGCCGACAGCGGAGTCGCATGCCTCTCCGACGCCCGCTGCCCGTCCCTTTGCAGACCCGCCGCCCACCCTTTCGGGAGCCCGGTACCCATCCTTTTGCAAACCCGCCGCCCATCCCGCTCATGGTGAGCCTGTCGAACCATGAGCGGGATCCCGCAGGCCGGAAACGAGGGAAACGTGGTGCATTCGCCATCGACGACGTCCCCGGCTCCTTACGACGCGTCGGCGAACTCCGCCAGCATCATCGTAATCGCCCGGTTTGTCAGGTTCGCCACCATCGGTACCTTGTAGGCGTTATCGGGCAACGGCCGCGGGTCGGCAATCGCAACCGCACCGGCGTGTGCGGTATCGATCTCACCAACAACGCGATCCCGCAGGTACTCCTCCGTGCCGGTCGCGCGATACGGCGTCGGCGCAACACCGCCCAGCGCCACCGACGCATCTGTCACCACGCCGTCCGCGACGGTCAAAACCGCCGCCACGCTCACCAGCGCGAAGTCTCCCGACTCCCTCTCCCGCGCCTTCAGGTAGATGCTGCGCCGGTTCTCGGGCGGGGACGGCAGTGTCACCGCCGTCAGCAACTCCCCAGGCTGCAGGATGTTCTCCCGCATCAGATCCACGTCCGGCCCAACAAAGTAGTCCCCGATTGACACGTCCCTCTGTCCGTCCGCCGACGCGATGGTAACCGACGCCCCCAGCGCGGTGAGCGCCACCCCGATATCCGACGGATGCACAATGAAACAGCGGTCCCCGCCGGTGATGCACAAGTACTTGCCCACGCCCTGCACCGCGAAGCACCGGTCGCCGCCCCGTTTCAGGCACACCGTCAGCGGATGCCGGTAGTACCAGCACCGCGGCCGTTGGTTCAGGTTCCCGCCCAGCGTTCCCAGGTTCCGCACCTGCGGCGTCGCCAACCCCGCCGCGGCCTGCCCCAACGCTGCGTAACGCTCGCGGATGCCCCCGTGGCCGGCAATGTCGGCAATGGTCGTCAATGCCCCAATCCGCACCCCGCCATCCGCAGTGTCCGTGATCCCCCTCAGGCCAGCATCGGCGATGGCATCCAGCGCAACCAGTGTGGCGGGCGTCGCGGTCCCGTCCCGTATTTCCGACAGCAGGTCGGTCCCGCCGGCCACCGGCACGGCGTCGGGATGATCCGCCAACAGCGAGCACGCCTCCGCCAGGGAAGTTGGCTGAACCAGTCGAAACGTCATGCGTCATTCCTCGTCCATATTTGTGCTGATTACTATATTATGGTTGGAGTTAGCCGGTCTGGTCGCATCGCACATTTGCCAGCCCGTGAACACGATAATTGACAAATATATGGCATAATGCTATATGCCGGTCTACCCCTAACTCTGTTTCCAGAAATTATTCAACATCAGCGGCTGGTGAATTGCTGACTACGAGGAGTGCAATGGGCTATTTCAGCGTACCGGTTCAAGTTGGCCATCCTGGGATTTTGGGTGGCGATTTGCTGCCGGTGAAAGCGGTGGTTGACACCGGAGCGTCCGATTCCATGTTTCCGGCGTCATTGTTTGAGCAATTGCACGTTGAACCGCAAGGGGAATACCGTTGCGTGTATGCCAATGGTGAAAGCGAGATGCGCCATTACGGTGTAGCCGCGATCCGCATCGGCGATCTCACCAATATTTGTCCTGTTATCTTTGGGCCGGACGGCCATTTCTTGCTGGGTGCGACAACCCTGGAAATCTTCAAGCTTGCGGTGGATCCTGTGGCGCAGGAGTTGATTCCCGTAGCTGGGTTGCGCCTGGGTTGGGGCGGCCCGCTCTAATTTGCAACGTGCGCGTTTTGTTGACGCGCCAGCGCCGCCAGCACCCGGTCCGGCGTGATCGGCAGCCGCATGAACCGCACGCCGATGGCATCGTAGAGCGCGTTGGCAATCGCCGGCGCAACCCCCACCGATGGCACCTCCCCCAGCCCCTTTGCTCCCATCGGACCCACCGGATCCACCACGTCCGCGAAAATCGTTGTGATGCTCGGGAAGTCCTGGATCGTCGGGCTCTTGTGCTCCAGGTAACTGCCGTTCAGCGTTACTCCCGTCGGCGCGTCCGTGATCAGTTCCTCCGTGAGCGCGAATCCCAGCATCTGCGAAATCGCGCCCTCCACCTGGTTCAACGCCGTCCGCGGGTTGATGATCCGCCCCGAATCGTGCGCGGCCACGTACCGGTTGATCCGCACCCGGCCCGTTGCTGTATCCACCTCCACCTCGCAGAAATGCGCTCCGAAGCTGTTCACGATGTAATCGGTGCTGCCCGGCAACACCGTCGCCTCGGCGGATAGTTGGTCCGACCCAACGGCCCGCGCCAAATCGGCGTATGAAACCCGGCGACCCGGATGGTTCCTGACAAAAACCGATCCGTCAGCGATGGTAAGTTCGGCGGTGGATGCATCCAGCCGGTCGGCGGCGGCCTCCAGCATCTTTGCTCGCAAGCTCTCCGCCGCATGCAGCACCGCCGTCCCCGTGGAGAAGGTCGCCGTCGACCCGGCGGTTATCGGGGCGTTGGGCGTGTCCTCCGTGTCTGCGAAGTGGGGCAGCACGTCGTCATATCCGACCGACATGGCATCCGCCGCAATCTGGCAGAGCACCGTCACAGCACCCTCGCCCACGTCCATCACCCCGCTCAGCAGCCGCACTTTGCCGTCCGTATCGATCGATAGCGACGCCGCCGATTCGTCCCCCACGCCGCCGCGATAGATCATCATGCTGATCCCGCGTCCCTTGCGAATGAACGGATCAGCAGAGTCTGAACGCTCAAAAGGCTCGTTCCACCCGAACTCCGCGGCCCCGCGGCGCAGGCACTCCTCAAGCCCGTTGCTCGAAAACGGTATGCCGCCCTCCACCGGCTGGCCGTCCACGATCTCGTCCAGTGGTGTGATCCGCGTTCCGGCCTGTCCCTCCAGCGGCACGTGGTTGCGCAGCCGGAACCCCAGCGGGTCCATGCCGATCGCCTCCGCCGCGCGGTCCATCAGGGTTTCCAGCGCGAAATGGCCCTGCGGCGCGCCCAGCGCGCGATAGCTGCCCGACACCGGCTTGTTGGTCGCCACCGGTCGGGCGTCGAACCGCACGTTTGGACAGCGGTACAGGTACAACATCCCCTGGCCGGCTCGCCGCGCCACCCTCGGCGCGGTGGCCTGGTATGCTCCGGAGTCCAGGATCGCATCCCCGTGGATGGCGGTGACGTCCCCGTCCCCCGTGACGCCAATCCTCAGCGCAATCCGTCCGCCGTGCCGCGTTCGCCCCGCGACAAACTCCTCCTGCCGCGAATACTCGATGCGCACCGGCCGGCCCGCCCGGCGCGCCAGCATCGCCGCCAGAACCGCTATGCGCGATTCATCCTTGTTCCCGTAGCCGCCTCCCATGTTGGGCCCGATCACCCGTACCTGCCCGACATCCAGTTCAAGCACATCCGCTAACGCCATTCGGTCCACGTGGACGCCTCGCGTCGACTTCCACACCGTCAGGTTGTTCCCGTCCCACGCCGCCAGCGCGGCCCGGGGCTCCAGCGGGGTCGCCGAGTGCGTCGGCAGATGGTACGTCTCCTCCAGGATGATGTCGGCGGCGGCAAATCCCGCCTCTACGTCCCCGCGCTGCAATGCCAGCGGTTCTGGAATCGCCAGGTTCCCCTGCGGGTGAATCTGCGGCGCGTCCGGTTCCAGCGCGGCCACCGGGTCGGTCACGAATGGCAGCGGCTCGTATTCCACCCGCACCAGCGCGGCGGCCCGTTGCGCAGTGTGCAGGTCGTCGGCGGCCACCGCAGCAACCTCATCCCCCGCAAACCGTACCCGAGTGTCCAGCACCGCCATATCCGGCGCGAGCCACGTCGCCGGAGCATCGGCCGGCGTGACCACCGCGTGCACTCCAGGCAGGGCCAGCGCATCGGCCGCGTCAACGCTCAGCACGTTCGCATGCGGATGCGGGCTCCGCACAATGACCCCGTGCAGCATCCCCGGCAGCGAAATGTCCGCCGAGTATTGCGCCGACCCGTTCAGCTTCTCAGGCAGTTCGCGCCGGGGAGCGCTGTGTCCTACGGTGTGGTAGGGAGATGGCTTGGTGCCGGTCATAGCGTCAATTGGGGCTTTGGTTTTGGAATCGGGAACGCAGTTCATTTTCCGGCAGAGTTTTCAGTTCTTCAATAACCAGCTGACAGATCTGCATACCCGGCGTCAAGCGACATACAAACGGACCAACGTTAGCGATCTCCAAGCGTATGTTGCCGCGAAACCCGGCATGTATGGTTGGAGCGGTTTGGTGGATCGACAGTCCCCACCGGGCAACGGAGCTTTTACCTTCCACTCTAGCCGCCAAGTTCAGCGGCAGTGTCAACCGTTCCACGGTATAGGCCAGCGCAAACGCATTCGGTTTCAACTCTATGTATGAGTTCGCAGATATGGTGACTACTCTGCCGTATCGTCTCGCAGCTTCCTCGGGGTCGGCTTGGGCGATCATTACCGTGATTTCCACGCCGGATATCGGAGGATCAAAAACGGTGAACGTGTTTCCCAAAAGCAGGTCGACAGATGACGTCGCGAACGCGGAACGGGCAGGTCTGGGTTCGATGTCCAGCGTACCGGTTTCCAGGGCAGCAATTATGTCCTGGTCGCTGTAGATCATCACCACCAGCCTTTGAGTATCACATCTTGGTACTCTTTTGGTACGAAAATGTTATAGCCGGAAACCAGAGTTTCGTTGGGTATCTGAACGAGCCATCTGCCATCGTCAAAATCGGCTACGATGAACGCCTTCAGCCATTTCTGCTCCTCGTGAACGGAGTAGTCTGGCATCCAGCCGCCGTATGATTGATCGCCGATTTCGAACTTGACGAAACGCTCGTCTGGCATCATGCCGGGACCGACGTAAGTTAACTGAATTTTGACACCCTCTGGTATTGGGCGGTCATATCCCCATTCAATTTTTTTTGCCACCATCCCAAATCTCCGGATTGTGAGGTGCGGGCAATATAGACATCGCTCCCCCGTATAGTCAACGGACAATTGTCACCCGCGCCTTGCCCCCTGCCATCCCCCTCCTGTACGATTCGCCCACCATGACCAGCCCACACACCGCCAGCGTCACCATCACCGTAAACGGCTCGCAGCACACCCTTTCGGTGCAGCACCACTGGTCGCTCCTCGACGTCCTCCGCGATTCGCTCGGCCTCACCGGAGCCAAGCGTGGCTGCGACCGAGGCGAGTGCGGATCCTGCACCGTCCTTCTCGACGGCGCACCGGTCAACGCCTGCCAGGTCCTCGCTCTGCGGGCCGCCGGATGCCGGGTGCTCACGGTTGAAGGACTTGCCGCCGACAGCGCACTATCAGCGTTGCAACAGGCGTTTCTCGATGAGGACGGCGGACAGTGTGGTTTCTGCACTCCCGGATTCGTCATGTCCGCCCGCGCTCTGCTGGATCACAACCCCGATCCGTCCGACGCGGAGATTCGTCAAGCCCTCTCCGGCAACCTCTGCCGCTGCAACGCCTACGGCCGAATCCTCGCCTCTGTGCGCACCGCCGCCGAACGCCGCGCCTAGTTTGACACTCCCAAATCGTTCCCCATACACTCTCGCCCGCGTGTTGCATAGCCCTTGTGAATTCCCAACGGAGGACAGTTAAATGACAACTGCTCATACCAATGACCACGACCATCCCCACGCCCACTCGCCGGCGGCCTCCGAAATGCGCGGCGCAGCGCTTGCGCTGATGAACAGCCTGGACGTCAACCAGAAGTCCGCCATCAGTTTCAGTTACTACGACGGCGAGCGCATCTTCTGGTACTACCCGCCCATGAATCGCCACGGCCTGCTGCTCCGCGACATGAACGAGGAACAGCGCAAGCTGGCCTACGCTCTCATGGCCACCGGCCTCACCGAGGACTCCAACCGCAAGGCCCAGCTCATCATCGATCACGAGTCCGTCCTCGGCCCTCTGGAACAGGAACGCGGCCTGGTCACATTCGTGCGCGACCCCCTGCTCTACTCCTGGACCATATTCGGCGATCCCGCCACCGATGCCGAGCCCTGGGGCTGGCGCGTCGAGGGCCACCACGTCTCGCTGCATTACAGCGTCTGGGGTGACCGCGTCCTGTCCATGACCCCCTTCTTCTTTGGCGCAAATCCCGCCGAGGTGCCCAAGGGACCCAAGCAGGGCCTCCGCATCCTCGGCGACAGCCAGGACATCGCCCTCGAACTCATGGACAGCCTCGATGCCGGCCAGAAGACCCGCGCCACCATCTACGACGAGGCCCCCTCCGACATCATCACCTTCAACTCCTCCCGCGCGTCGCTGCCCAAGGAGGAGGGCCTGCCCGCCACCGCCATGTCGGGTACTCAGCGCGAAATGCTCATGACCCTCGCCAGCGAGTACGTAACCCGCATCCGTTCCGATCTCGCCCAGGAGAAGCTCACCGCCCTGCGCGAGGGCGGGTTGGAAAAGATCCATCTTGCCTGGGGCGGCCCCGTTGATCGCACGCAGCCCCATTACTACCGGCTGCACGGCGGCGATTTCGTCGTCGAGTACGACAATCGACAGAACGGCGCCAACCACATCCACTCCGTCCTCCGCGACGTCAACAACGACTTCGCCGCCGACGTAATGCGCGACCACCTCCTCATGTACCACGTGCTGTAGGGATTGCAGTCGCCGGCCTGAGCCGGATCAGAAAGAGGCCGGCGACTTGTTTTTCTGGTAGGCCACAACCGGAGCGGCGCCATGACCACTGCCAAACCCAAAATCGACCCAACTGCCCGGCAATGGAAGCCTTACCCCGATTTGCCCAAGCAGGGCTATGATATGCAGGAATCCCGTCCTGCCCTTTACCTGATCGACATGCTCCGCAGCATACCGACGCCGGGCTATTCTCACTGGGAACACCCCAGCATCGTCATCAGCAACGAATTGCCCATCTACTACGCGCCTGATGCTCCGACCACCGGCGGCCCGTCCCCTCACGTCATTCCCGATTGTCTGGTGGCTTTGAACGTGGATACCGACGCGATCTGGAGACGCGTCGGATACGACCCGGTGCAGAACGGAAAACCGCCGGATTTGGCAATTGAGGTAGCATCCCGCAGCACCTGCCGCAACGATATGCTGCGCAAGCGGGACCTGTACCGCCACATAGGCGTTCCCGAGTACTGGCGTTTCGACCCTACCGGCGGGCGCCATTACGGACAGCCCATCATCGGGGAATATCTGGCTGAGGGACTGCACGAACAGTTTACGCTGGCGGAATACGGCGACGGGATGGTTGGCGTAACCAGCCCGCTGTTGAACTTGGAGTTCCGCTGGGATGGTCTACAGTTCCGGGTGTACGATCCAGCGACCGGCGAAGAATATGAGCATTGGCAGCAGACGAACACCCGGGTCGTTGCCAAGAACGCCCGCCTGGCCGCCGAGAACGCCCGCCTGGTGGCTGAGATCCGTCAATTGCGCGGTGAGTAGAGTAGGTCAACGTACGATGCCTGGCCGGTGAGGTGTAATTGCAGGGGGCGAACCTGGCGAAGGCCAAATTCCGCCCGTGGGACCCGGCAGATCACATCGAAACCGCCGAGGACGCTATTCTCTTCCTCAAAATATAGCTGGAAGATTATGACTCAACATTCAACGCTTTGATGGACTGCAACGCCCTCACCCCGAACCGCGCGCCGGAGACCATCTCGCCCTGAACCCCGCCGGTTTCCCATCGAAAATATGACGCCAGGGTGAGGGAGCGGTTCACGCCGCTCCCCTTCTCATGTTGCGATAATGACGCACGCATAACTGTTTGCAGGTGCCACCATGGAAGCTCAGGAAATTCTCCAACTCGTCAACGACGCCGGCGTCCGGCTCATCACCTTCGCCTACTGCGACAACAGCGGAATCATCCGAGGCAAGGCCACTCACGTCTCCGGCCTCGAACGCCGCCTGACCTCCGGCGTCGGCGTCACCACCGCCATGCAGGCGATGGGCGACATGGACCAACTGCAGGCGCTGGACGGCATGGGACCCGTCGGCGAGTTCCGCATGGTGCCCGACCTCAATACCTTCACGCTTCTGCCCTACGCCCCCAAACGCGCCTTCGTCCTGGTGGACATGCTCACCATGGATCAGGAACCCTGGGCCGCCTGCCCCCGCCATTTCCTCAAGCGGACGCTGACCAGGGCAGCCTCCATGGGCATTACCTTCCAGGCCGCCTTCGAGCCCGAATGGTACCTGGCCCGCCGGGATGGCGATACATTCGTCCCGATGGACGAGAGCCTGGACAACTCCACCCTCGGCGCGACCATCTCGCAGCATGTGGTTGACGATATTGTGGACGCGCTGGAAGCCCAGGGCCTGCAACTGGAGCAGTACCACACCGAGGTCGGCCACGGCCAGCAGGAGCTCAGCATCACCCACGCCGACGCCCTGCGCGCCGCCGACAACCACATCATCTACCGCGAAACGGTGCGCAACGTCGCCTGGCAGCACGGCTGGCTGGCCTCCTTCGCTCCCAAGCCGTTCCCCGACCAGGCCGGCAACGGCAACCATACCCACCTCAGCGCGTGGGACCCCGCCGGCGAGCGCAACCTGTTCTACGACGCCGACGACCCCATGCAACTCAGCGAATTGGCCTACCATTTCATCGCCGGCATCATGGAGCACCTTCCGGCGCTTACCCTGCTCACCGGCCCCAGCATGAACAGCTACCGCCGCATCTCCCCCGGCTCGTGGAGCACCGCTTACATCTGCTACGGGCCGGACAACCGCGAGGCCGCGTTGCGCATACCCTCCCGGTTCTGGGGTTCGGAGATGGCATCCACCAACCTCGAGTATCGCCCCGCGGATTCCAGCTCCAATCCCTACATCGCCCTCGGCGGTATCATCGCCGCCGGCCTCGACGGCATCCAGCGCGGCCTCATGCCCGCCGATGGCCTCTGCATCGACGTCGATCCGGCCCGACTCACTCCCGACGAACTCGCCGTGCGCGGCATCCGGCGCCTCCCGTCAACCCTGCTGGAAGCCGTCCACGCGCTGGAAGCCGACGCCACCCTCACCGACGCGATGGGGCCGCTGCTGGCGAATTCGTACCTCACCGTCCGCAAAGCCGACTGGGAGCTGTTTTCGCAGCACGACGTCGACTTTGAAATCCGCCACCACTTCTACAAATTCTGAGCGCCAAGGGCTTGTTTGCGTCGATTTGTTATCATATAGATGTGTTTCCCATCAGTCGGGGCTTTCAAACCACTCCCTGACCTTTGGCCATCCCCGACTATCGCAGCCCGTCATTGCCTCACTCACATCCGTCATTGCCTCACCCACACCCGTCATTGCCGCACTCACTCCGTCATTCCTGCGAAAGCAGGAATCCGGAAAGTCTTTGTATTTGTGAGCGTTGACGTGCCGGATTGACCTCGCGCAGAAAACCGCAGAGGCACGTAGAACTGCAAATCTTGCCGCTGCCACAACCGTTAACCACCCATATCAGGAGCCACCCAAATGACCGCCATGCTCGACCGTATTGACCCCGCCGTCGCCGCCGCCATCCAGAACGAGAACCGCCGCCAGCGCGATGCCATCGTCCTGATCGCCTCCGAGAACTACGCCAGCAAGGCCGTCCTCGAAGCCCAGGCGCAGCTGATGAACAACAAGTACGCTGAGGGCTACCCGGGTCGGCGATACTACGGTGGCTGCGAGTTCGTCGACGTGGTCGAAACCCTCGCCATCGATCGGGCGAAGGAACTATTCGGGGCGGATCACGCCAACGTCCAGGCCCACAGCGGCGCCCAGGCCAACATGGCCGCCTACTTCGCCGTCCTCGAACCCGGCGATACCGTGCTCGGCATGCAGCTTGACATGGGCGGCCACCTCACCCACGGCGCCGGCGTCAACTTCTCCGGCAACCTCTACAAGTTCGTGCCCTACGGCGTCGATCAGGAAACCGAGACCATCGACTACGACCAGGTCGAACGCCTGGCGAAGGAGCACAACCCCAAGCTCATCGTCGCCGGTTGCAGCAGCTATTCCCGCGTTCTGGACTTCCCCCGCTTCCGCGCCATCGCCGATTCAGTGGGGGCGTTGCTCATGGTGGACATGGCCCACATCTCCGGCCTCATCGCCGGCGGCGCGCACCCGTCGCCCTTCCCCCACGCGCAGGTCGTAACGTCAACCACCCAGAAAACCCTCCGCGGCCCCCGGGGCGGCATGATCCTCACCGAGGAGGAGCTCGGTCGCAAGGTTGACTTCGCCGTGTTCCCCTACATGCAGGGCGGCCCGTTCATGCACGTCATAGCCGCCAAGGCCGTCTGTTTCGGCGAAGCCCTCCAGCCCGATTTCGCCCGCTACGCCCACCAGGTGGTCGCCAACGCCCAGGTCATGGCCCAGGAACTCTCCGAGGCCGGCGTGCGTCTCGTCGCCGGCGGCACCGACAACCACCTGATGCTGGTGGACCTCACGCCCCTGGGGATCACCGGACGCCAGGCCGAGCGCGCCCTCGAGTCCGTGGACATCGTCGCCAACAAGAACGCCATCCCCTACGACCAGCTGCCTCCGCGCACCGCGTCCGGTCTCCGTCTGGGCACCCCCGCCATCACCAGCCGGGGCATGATGCAGGATGACACCCGCCAGGTCGCCAAGCTCATCGTCCGCACCCTCGGCAGCATCGGCGACGAGGCCGCCATGTCCGCAATCCGCGACGACGTTCGCCACCTCAGCAACCGCTTCCCCGTCCCCGGCCTCGACGACGAGTAAAGAGGTTCCCTTGCGCCTTTGTCAGCCCTGCCTCTGCCTTTGAAACAGGCTATCTAGATCTACGGTTGAGGGACTTCCCAATCTCTCAATCACCAGTTGGCATATCCGTTGTTCAGGATATATGAGGCAAGGGTAAGGCCCATTGTGGGATATCTCCAATCGCAGTTGACCCTCAAAGGTCGCATGAACGGTGGGGGCCGTCTGATGAACCGATATTCCCAAACGAGCTAACGAACTTCGGCCCTCGACCCTGGCCGCGAGATAGTTGGGCATCGTAATGTACTCCAGGGTGTATGCAAGAACGAATAGCCCGGGGTCAAGTTGGAAAGGTTCTCCATTATTTCGGGTCACAGTATTGCCGAGACTCTCGGCTACCGTTTCGACATTTTCAAGCCTCGCCAGGTCGATAGTCGTATGCAGTCCTGGGCGAGAGGGATTGAAAACGGTAAATTCATTCCCGAGGCGTAGGTCAATGGAAGAGGGTCCGACTTGGCTGGGTTCCAGTTCGGGAGAAAAAGTTAGCCTGCTGCTTCCGACTTCCATCCAGATTTCCCGGTCGCTGAGTATCATTCTCCAAGTCCTAGCGGTCGTACATCAGCACGTCTTTCTGTTCTGCGTCCCGCACCAGGATCCTGGACCCGCTGGTAAAGGTTTCTACCGGCAGCTGGACTAGCAGATCACCCTCACAATCGGCGATGATGAATCCCTGCAAAGACTTGTTAGCCTGATTGACAAACCGTTCGGGAACGAGGGCAACGTAAGAAGCTCCGTCCGCTATAAATTGGACTAGGAGTTCTCTGTTGGGTTCTACCGCTTTGACCTCCTGACAGGAAATCCAAACCTGCTCTGGTTCAACTCTCCACGTGGGCGCTTGTACCATAATGATGCGAATCCTTCCCAAGACACCTTGGCAGTCTATGATTGGGTTGCGGTCCAATTTAGGGGTTGTGATCCTGAGTTGGCGGAAACTAGCAGCGCGCTAAATCGAAGTCAACAATTCAACGCGGCCCGCGTTGCGCGAGGTGGAAAGCTCCTGCTATGTTCCTGGATCAGGCTTACGTCGCCTTCCTCCCCACGAACAAATTCCCCCCGAACCCGCCCTCGTAGGCGTTCGTCTGGATGTACTCCGCGTCCAGCCCGGCCGCATCCAGCAGGTTCAGCCAGGTCTCCGTCGGAAACAGCCCGCCGGTGTGCCGGTCCACTTCCACCCTGATTTCTCCGTCCTCGTCGATCACGAACACGAAAACCGATTCGATGGTGGTCGATGCCGGCCGTGGCTTGCCCATGTACTCGATGAACGTGACCGACCGGTCCTCGGCCTCCCGCGTCCATTCAACCACCCGTGGCCCGGTGAACGTCTCCCGGATGCAGTCCGGCGCCAGCAATACCAGCCCACCCGGGTTCAGGTGAACTTCTGCCGTCACTATTGCAGCCCTCAAATCGTCCTCGGTGGTCATGTAATTGATGGCGTCGTGGATCGCCACCACGTCAAACTCCCGGCCCAGCCGGATGTCGCGCATGTCGCCCACGTGATGCAGCGTCTGCGGATTGAGTCGTTGCGAAATCTCCAGCATCTGCGGCGACACATCCACCGCCTCGGTGATGAAATGCTCGGTCAGGTGCGACAGCAGGTGTCCTCCCCCGCAACCCAGTTCCAGCAGTGTCGGAAGACCCGGCGCTGAATCTCGCCCGGTCCCCACCCGCGCGCGGATCACCTCCAGCCACTCCTGCGCCTCGACCATGTATTCCTCCGGCGGGCTGATGATGGGCCACAGGTGGGCCAGATCGCTGTACAGCCGGAGGATCATATGCAGTTCACGCCGCCATTGCACCGACCCCATAGGTGTCGATGTAGAGATATTCGCGCACTCGCGCCAGCCACGCGCCGGAATGCGGTGCATCATTGTACAGCCAACGCTCCAGGTTGCTGACCACCACGCCCGCGTCCAGTTCAATGTAAGGGCATCCCAATGCGCGCCACCGGGCGATCATCCGCCCCGCATCGGATGGCAGGCCATGCGCCGGGGAATCCGCGTACATCGTGTCGTCGTTGATCATTTGTCGACCTCCTGTTCTATACAGCACGATTGTACGAAACAAAAACGCCAATTGCAACCCTGCGGCCTGAGCCGCTTTCGCTCGGTCGATGCCGCTCCCTTGGTTGCATCTCCCGATCCTGGCTCCATCGACGGCCGCGTCCCCGGGTCGCCTTTCGGTGAATCCAGGGGTGAGCCTCCGGACTGGAGCCGACCATGGAATCGAAAGATTGCCGCGTCTGGCATCCCCGACCTGCATTTGCAACCCGCGCATCCGTGTACCTGTAACCCCACGCAAAATCCGACGCCGCGACCCCTTGACACACCCTTGCGGAACGTATATTCTAATACTGTCTAGATCAAGCACGTGCTCCATACCCCAATTCAGAGAGGCAGGACCCAAGCATCGACGGCCAACCCCGTCAGTAAAAATCGCAACCGGCCCAGGTGGCAACCGCCGCTCAAAGACCTGACTCCTCACCGGCATTCGCCCCACTGGTGTCCCCGGGACTGTCCGAGCCCGCGCGCAGGTGTGCACCAAGCGCACTGAGTACACGGAAAAGTAGGTCAAATAGTTGCGTGCCCAACCCGGCCGTACGCTGACAACGATGCGCAGATCCTGCCTCTCGCCCAATTATCCCGAAACCCAATCGACGAAACCCGAAGGAGAAACCCCACCGAAACACCCACCACCCCGCTCATGGTGAGCCTGTCGAACCATCATCCAAAAAACCAATCGCCAAAACCCCCAGGGAGCAAGCCAACCCAAACACCACCGCGCATCGACCAACCGACACCTTGCGGAGTGGACGCAAAAACGGTCCGTCGCCATCACCCCAACCGCTCATCCTGCGGAACGTCCGCATATGCGGGTGGCTGTCCAATGATGAGTCCATCCCCAACCGTCGCCGGAGGATCAACCCATGTCCTCCGGAACGACGTTCATTGCTATAATTTAAACATAACCTTGAAGCCGGCTGATATCTGTCCGGATGGCGTCATACCACTCCATGTCCCATACATCTACATCCCAATGAGGTATAACCATGACCACCACCATCGATATCAACGACGTGGGCAAGACCGCCTTCTTCATCGCCTGGTTCCGCGACGCCGAGCGCAATCGGCCTGACTCCCTGTTTGACGACCCCTTCGCCCAGTGGTTCGTCCCCGATGAGATCAGGCCTGCCGCCCAGCGATTTGCCGAAGTCTGCCCCGAATTCGATGACCTGATCCGTTGCCGCCTGCTGTTCTTTCGGGAACTGGTGAAATCATCCATTGCGAAGGGCACGCAACAGATCGTATCCGTGGGCTCCGGCTTCGATACCCGTCCCGCCATCTTCCGAACCGACGACGTGACCTTCTTCGATGTTGACCAACCGGCAGTCATCCGGTACAAACGCGAGACTCTGGAACGCCACGGACTCCAACTCTGGCCCGCCGTCCCCTGCGACTACCTGGACGTCAACCTGCCCGAGAAATTGCTGGAAGCCGGCTTCGACCCGGATTCACCCTCCCTGTTCATCTGGGAAGGCAACACCATGTACTTGCCTCAGGACCTGATCTTCGAATTCCTGGGTCAACTGGCAACCCACCTGCCCGCCTTCACCATCGCCTTCGACTACATGTCGACGAGCGTGATTCATGGATCCAGCGGGGTCGGCAGCGTTACCGCCGCTTTCGACTATTTCTACAGACAGTTCACGCCCTTCACCACCGGCTTTGACGACCCCACGGCATTCGAGCGCAATACTCCGCTCCAACTTATCCAGTCGGGCGGCATGGAAGAAATCGGCGCTCTCCACGCACCAAAATTCGCCGAGGCCTTGGCGCCCCTGGCCGGCTTGTACCACTACTGCATCCTCGCCAAATGACCCCGTGCGGCCACGCTGCCCCATCGTCGCACGCCGCGTTGCCGGGATACTTTCGTCGGGGCGAATAATCATTCGCCCCGCTTTCAATTGACAACCCGGTCCGTGCATGAATCTGCGCATCCGATGCGCCGTGCGCATCGATGCGAGATGCCCGTTGACACCGACGCAGCCGGGCCGACCGGTCTCCCATTTGGTCGCAACTCGTTTCCCGTAGTACAATCTTCGCCGCATGACGCCTTTTCGCCGTCATGTACCCTCCGGTCCGTTCCGGAATCCACTCAAGGAGACCCCCACGATGAAGATGTACATTTGCGGCCAGTGGGTTGACCGTGATGCCAAGATGCCCGTCATCAATCCCTTCGACCAGAGCGCGTTCGACACCGTGCCCCGCGGCACCGCCGCCGACGTTGAGGCCGCCATCGCCAGCGCCGTCCGCGGCGCCGCCGTGATGGCCAAGCTGCCGGCCCACCGCCGCTACACCATCCTCAAGCGCGCCGCCGACCTCATGGACGAACGGGCCGACGACCTCGCCGAGACCATCACCCGCGAGGAGGGTAAGGTCATCGCCGAGGGCCGGGGCGAAGTGCAGCGCGCCATCCAGACCATCACCCTCTCCGCCGAAGAGGCCAAGCGCCTGCACGGCGAGACCGTGCCGCTGGATGCGGCTCCCGGCGTCGTCAGCCAGTTCGGGTTCACCATCCGCGTGCCCGTGGGCATCGTGGCTGCCATCGCGCCCTTCAACTTCCCGCTGAACCTCGTCTGCCACAAGGTGGGGCCCGCCCTCGCCGCTGGCAACGCCGTGATCCTCAAGCCCGCCGGCGACACCCCGTTGTCCGCCCTCAAGCTCACCGAGATCCTGCTTGAAGCCGGCCTGCCCGAGGAAGCCATCCAGACCATCACCGGCTCCGGCGCCGAGATCGGCGACGCCATCACCGGCTCGCCCGATGTCCGCAAGATCACCTTCACCGGCAGCATGGAAGTGGGCGACCAGATCTGCCGCAACGCCGGCATCAAGAAGGTCACCATGGAACTGGGCTCCAACAGCCCGCTCATCATCATGTCCGACGCCGACATCGAGAAGGTCGCCGCCGCCACCGTGGCCAGCGGTTTTGCCAACGCCGGCCAGGTCTGCATCTCCACCCAGCGCGTCTTCGCCGCCCGCACCATCTACGCCGACCTGCTCGATGCCTTGGTCAAGCCCACCCAGGAGTTCAGCGTCGGCAACCCCTTCGACGAGGACGTCAAGATGGGCCCCATGATCCGCCAGACCGACGCCGAGCGCGTTGAAAGCTGGATCGCCGAGGCCGTGGGCCAGGGCGCCCGCGTCATCGCCGGCGGCGGACGTGAAGGCACCCTGCACACCGCAACCGTCGTCGCCGACGCCAGCCCAGACATGCTCATCTCCCGTGAGGAACTCTTCGGGCCCGCCGTCGCCGTCAGCGCCTTCGACGACATTGACGACGCCATCGCCAAGGCCAACGACACCCGGTTCGGCCTCTCCGCCGGCATCTTTACCCAGAACGTGGACTGGGCCATGAAGTTCGCGCAGGAAGTCCACTCCGGCAACCTGCACATTAACTCATCGCCCCAGTGGCGCGCCGACGTCATGCCCTACGGTGGGCTCAAGGACAGCGGCATGGGCAAGGAGGGTCCCGCCTACGCCATCGAGGAAATGACCGAACTCAAGATGGTCGTATTCCACATGGGCGGATAGCTCCACGTCGCCGATCATCCTGAGCTTGTGGCAGGATCGTCATCCCGCGCGAAAGCGGGAATCCAGCATCCAACGGGGGCGAATAATCATTCGCCCCTACCCATTGCAACGTACGACGGAGAACCAACATGACCAGCCGACCCCACGGTATCGACGGATGGGGCTACCCCAACCAGGAATACGCTCCCGAACCCCGCGTGATGGATCAGGCTCCGCGCTGCGCCCTGGTGGTCACGCCCCACCCTGACGACGCTGAGGGCGGTTGCGGCGCGACCATGGCCAAGTGGATCGCCGAGTCCGGCACAAAAGTGGTCATCCTCATGTGCACCAACGGCAACAAGGGCACCGGCGACCGGTCCTTCACCCCCGAGTCTCTGGCCGCCACCCGCGAGGTCGAACAGCAAAACGCATCCAACGTGCTGGGCGTCGCCGAGGTGGTGTTCCTGCGCTACGGCGACGGCGAGCTTGAGGATACCCACGAGTACCGCGGGGAGGTCGTGCGCCAGATCCGCAAGCATAAACCCGAGGTGGTCTTCGGCATCGACCCCTACCGCGTCACCTCCCACACCCACCGCGACCACCGGCACAGCGGCCAGGCCGCCCTCGACGCCGCATTCTCCTACGCCTGGAGCTGGCTGGACTTCCCCGAGCAGATTACCGACGAGGGCCTGGAACCCCACCAGGTGCGCGAGGCCCTGCTCTGGGGCTCCGAGCGACCCGATACCTTCATCTCCATAACCGAGAAGCACATACTCATGAAGGCGGAGGCGCTCAGCCGGCATGAGTCCCAGATCAGCGCCCGCACCCGCTCCCAGCGGTTGGACCGCATGACCGAGGGCTCACGGCTCCAGGGCGAACGCTGCGGAGTCCCATACGCTGAGGGCTTCCGCCGCATCGAGTTCAACCTCGGCTCCGACGAATGGTGGCTGCTGAACCGCTAGTCCGGCGGGCGGTTGGCGTATAATGGTGCGGTAGGGACAACATGGTAATCATCCATACCAGCGATGACATACTCCGCGTGCTGCGTGAGCGGCCGGAGTGGAAAGCGGAAGTTCGGCGCGAGATCCTCACCGAGGAACTGATGAACTTGCCCGCGCGCTTCGATCGCTTCGCGGCGACCACTGAGCAGTTCATGGCCGATACCGAACAGTTCAACGAAGAACAACGCCGGTTCAATGAGGATCAGCGCCAGTTCAACGAAGAACAACGTCGGTTCAGCGAGGATCAGCGCCAGATCAACGAGGAACAACGCCGGTTCAATCAGGATCAGCGCCAGTTCAACGAAGAAGCCAGCGGGCGTACGGATCGCCTGGAATCGGATGTCCGAGAGATTCGTGAAGATGTGGCACAGCTGAAGGAGGATGTGGGGCAACTCAAAAACGATGTCCGCACGATTCGAGATGACTTGGGTACCGTCAAAGGGTTCCACGCCCGCGACGAAACCATCAGGCAGGCAGATGGAGTGGCCATCGTGATGGGTTTCCGGATGGTGCGCACGCTGTCATACGGCGACCTCGTCAGCATGACAACGTCTGCCGACACTTCCGGAATTGCCGATGGCGATATTCTTAGTTTCCGCAGCGCCGATCTGGTCATCGAAGCCACCGACACAAACGGTGAGACACAGTACATCGCTATGGAGATATCGTATACCGCCGATGAGCGCGATACCCGTCGCGCCATCCGGAATGCCGGCCTCCTGACCCGCTTCACCGGCCATCCGGCCCATCCGGCCATCGCCAGCATCCAGAACGTGAACGAAATCCAGGACACCATCGACCGTGGGATGGTGCACTGGCACAAACTGGTCGACCGAGATTTACGTCCTGAATGATCGAATCCGGTTCGTACCGACCGCCTACTCCTCAATCGCCCCAATAACCTCGTCCGCCGTCGCCACCCACGCCATGCGCGGGAAGATGATGTCCATGCACACGTCGTGCTCGGTGGACGTGCCGCCCGCGCAGCAGTCCCGCACCACGATGCAGTCGTAGTCCTTGTCCTTGGCGTCGCGCAGCGATCCCTCCACTACGCCCGTGGTGGAATAGCCCGTCAGGACCAGCGTGGTGATGCCGAACCGGCGCAGGTACACCTCGATGTCAGTGGTGTTGAATGGGCTGGTCGTGTGCTTGATAACAACCGGGTCCTCGGGATCCGGCGCAAGCTCGGATACCACCTCCGCATCGTGCGTACCGGCCGTGAGGCGTGGTCCTGCGTCCGACGCGCTGGCCGGCGCCCCGAAGGGCGGCCGCGGCGCGTCCCGACGATCCGGCCGGCGGTTCACCACCACGTAGATCACCGGCATGCCGACGGCGCGGGCCTTTTCCAGCAATCGAACGCTGTTGGCAATGATCTCCTCGCCCGAGTACGGCTGCACCGGCATCGCGCCGCCCTTGATCAACTCGTTCTGCATGTCCTGGATCAGGAGCGCCGTTTGCCCAGGATCAATCTTGATGGCAGCCATGCTTATCCTCCGTGATTGCCGTTGCGGTCCTGTTTGTCGCCTGTTCGCCCCGCACGTACGCGGGAAAGCGCTCGTCACCGGGGCGCGGAAAAACAGCCCCGTCGCTCCCGAACCGTACCCCGTGCGCCCGCATCATAGCCGTTGAGTTGGCCCGCGCCACCGACCGCAGCACGTTGGACATGATGCCACCGTTCTTCCGTATGTGCTTGGTGGGCGCTGCCACGACCTCTCGCGGACCCTGCTCCAGCAGACCCCATCCGCCGGCCAGCATTTCGGCCAGCACGACGCCCCGGGGCGCCATGATGTAGTGATAGTCGGCGATACTCAAAAACCGCGGGTCGTGGAACTTGGTGGATACGGTAGCCAGTCGTTCGCGCAGTCGTTCCTGTTCTTGCAGCAACCGGTCCAGGTCGCCAGCAGACGTCCGGTATGATGGCGCATCCGCCAGCTCGATTCGTCGCGCCAATGAATCGGCCCGCTTGCGCAGGCGGGCAAGGTCAGCGTCGGTGTGGTTGTCCCGCGCGAAATCCGACCGGGACACCTTGACCTCCATCACGTAGATCGTGTTGGCCGGGCCGACGCCCACCACGTCAATCACCGACCCCCACGGGCCTTGCAGCCGCACCTCCAGCCCGATGCAACGGCAGCGGGCCACGCAGTACAGCCACTCCCAGGCTTCCCACTTCAGCCGGTAGGTGAGTTCCGATTCGCTGCCCAGCTTGAACCGCTGAGGGTCAAGTTCAATTTCAGATGGATATTCCTCAGTCAACTTTCGTTGCTACAGTTCCTGGAGGTCCCGCACGATGCGTTGCAGTTGGGCCTGTTCGGCGTCCGTGGGCGCATCAAACGAGAAGTGCATTTCGTCCACCAGGTCGCCGTACTTTTCCCGGAACTTGCCGGCGATCTCGTCATATTCGCCGATGGTGGCAAAGGCGTTCAGCATCTCGTCCGGCACCAGGCCGGGCATCTCGTCCCACTTGCCTTCGCGGGACAGCCGGTGCAGTTCCGTGCCGATATCCTCGAAGCCGTGGCACTCCAGCACCGGGAAGTACGTCCGAGTGGAGGAGTAGAAGGATATGCGGCGGCGGGTTTCCTCTGCCTGCTGCCGGATGGCCTCCCGGTTCGGCCCGGTCACGATGAACCCGCCGCCCACGATGTTCACGTCCTCCGGGTTGCGTCCGGCCCGCCGCGCGCCCTCGGCCACGTTGGGCTGAACCACCTGCCGGATGTACTCGGGTGAGGTCAGGCTGTGCAGCATCAGGCCGTCGCTGACCTCTCCGGCCACCAGGCAGTTGTACCCGTTCACCGCTGCGGTGTACACCTCGGGCGGGTTGTACTCGCTGGGGCCGGGGCTGAAGAACGGTGTCATCAACGAGAACTGGTAGAAGTCGCCCTGGTATTCCAGGTTGCTGCCAGTTTCCCAGCAGTTCCAGATCGCGCGCAGCGACTGCACGTACTCGCGCAGCCTCGACCCCGCCGAGCCGGTCCACCGGGTGGAAAACCGCCGCTCAATGTGCCCCTTGACCTGGGTGCCAAGCCCCAGCCGGAACCGTCCGCCGCTGCCGTCCTGCAGGTCGCGTGCGGTGTATGCCACCACCATGGGCGATCGCGGGAAGGCGATGGCAACGTGGGTTTCCAGCGTGACCCGGCTGGTGGACGTGGCGGCCACCGCCAGGGGCAGGAACGAATCGTGCGCCGTTTCATTGGTTGAAACGCCGTCATAACCCGCCGATTCTGCCCACGCCGCCTCGGCGGCCACGCCGTCAAACTCCCGCGATCTCAGTGAATAAACAACTCTCATTGGTGGTGGCTCCTGTTCAAAACGAGTGTTTGATGAGCTGGTCAACTGGTTCACAGCCAACGAGCGTTTAGCCACAGTGACTCGACGACCGCCGCTAGGAACTGTTCCCGATGACGAACCGAGTACACTGTCAATTGAGGAAATTTCATCGCATTGTAGAGTTTTTGGGGGAATTCCTGGCTATTCAGAGGTCGCTTGGCCCAATCGACCTGGCGACGGTGCGGGAACGGACAGCCGTCGTCGGGCTCGGCCTTGTAGTAAACGCCGGATTTGACGCGGCCATATCGTAGCAAGTTGTACGTCGTTGTTGGCGTGATGATGTAATCTCCGGGCTTGATTTCCACTATAAAGCGACGGATTTGCGCTGCGTTACCATTAACCTGAGCGGGCGTGGCGGAGGAATTCTCTTTCCGAAAAAGCCGTTTAAATTCTTCTTTCTCCTTGACCTCGGTCAGGTCGACGCCTCGTATCCAGCCAGCCGCCGCATATCCGCCGGCCACGAAATGTTCGGTGTACTTGCCTTTCTCAGCGCCAACGCGCCAGATGTTGGGTGCTTTCTTTGTCTCTCCGTGATTGGTCGGTGGTGCCCGGTCGATGCTCCAGTTGGTCAGGTCGCCAAACACGTCCAACTGAGACCTATCTTCAGCCTCGGCCAGAGTGGTAACTGCCAAACCCAGCATCTCGGCGTAGTCACTGGCGGTATCTCGGAGTGGGACCAGTATCTCCCACTTCCGAGCATCTTGCTCCTTGCTGTATATGACGATAGGGCGCTCTCCCCAGTGTCCAGCGTAAGACCAGCCATTTGCTTCCAGATATTCCCGCAAGCCGGCAGCGGTTAATGACTCCAGCGCCTCATGGTCTCGTATTTGCACCTTCATAATTGTTCTCCTCTTGCCGCTTGGACGATCAATTCGGTGAGTCGAGAACTACTGAAAATATTTGCCAATGGAATGTGAACCGTCACAGTGGCAGTGTTAGCGGTCGATGGATAATCTGCCAGTGAAAGCCAATAACCGCAATAGCGCAGGCAAAGCTCATTATCGGTTTGCGTCAACCATTGACTCTCATCGTCCGGCAACCGAACCACAATCAGCACGAAAGGAGCGTCGGCGTTGCGCATATGGTTGTAATCGCGCACCGGTAGCGGAAAATGCAGTTGGTTGCCTCGTACTACATTCCGTTCAGTGGCCTTGGCTTGGAATCTGATTAGGTCACGCCCTCGGGCCGGTCCCACTAGAAAGCCATCCACGCTACCTCGGTCAACCTTCGGCTCCATTACCTCGCAGTTTGCATAAGTTGCCACGGCGTTGATATATGCCAGTGAAAACCGTTCCTTCCGCGTGTTCAAGTCCATCCGTCTTGTATCCTTCCTTCCTCCGGTAAATCTCGATACCCACCTCGTCAATATGCCGTTGCAGCGACCGTTGGTTCATGCTTTCGCACGCCTGCACGTCGCACTTCTGCGGGATGTTCAGATCCTCCAAATCCAACGCCGGCCGACCCGGCCGGTAGTGATCGGTGATGCCGTGGGTGGCCAAGTCGAAGTCGGAGCGCGGTTTCGCCTAGCCAGTGGCGCGGGAGCCGTACAGCGTTACCGCCATCAACTCCGGTTAGGTGGCGAAAACTCGGTTCATCTTTTCTCTAGGTGCGGCAGGTATGTCAGGAACGGCATACATCAATTGCTACCCCTCCGCCGGTGCGTGCTCGGCGTATATCTGATCCGTCTTCGCCGCCATGATGAAGTCATTGCGGTGCAGGTTGCGGATTTTGTGCGTCCACCAGGTCACGCTGACGCGACCCCACTCGGTGGTCAGGCGCGGGTGATGCCCTTCGGACTCCGCCAGCTCGCCCAGCGCGTTGGTGAAATCCAGGGCCTGCACGAAGTTGCGGAACTTGAACTGCCGGTCCAGCTTGGGAATGCCCGACTCATCAATCAACGCCCAGTCGATCACTGAGGGGTGCAGCACGGCGATTTCTTCGTCGGTAACGTGCGGCGAATCGCGCCGGCAGGCGGTGCATCGTTCGCTGTATAGCTCGGCCATCCTGAGGCCTCCTGTATCGTTGGTTTGTGCCAATTCTAGCATAGGCGTTCCCGCCGGCAGGGTTGGCACCGTCATCTTCATGCCGCCTGGCATCCTGTCCATCGCGGGCCCAAATGCGGTATAGTTTTCGCCGACGCGACGGAGCCTGGAAATGAGGAGGGCTACCATGATCTACGGTGCGATAACCAACTCCTGGCGCAACCAGCTTGACGACTCCGATCTGGGCGACCTGATCGCGGAGGCGCAATCGCGAGGCGCGCGCCACGTCGAATTGAGACAGACCTGCCTCGCCACTGCCGAGTCCGGCGAGGGCAACGCCTGGCGGCCCAACCTTGAAACGCTGGCCGACGTGGTGGTCCGTTTCCCGGACCTCACCTTTGACCTGGCCGTTGCCCTGCCCTGCATCACCACCGACATTGATGCCCAGGGCGGGCTGTACCAGTCCCAGCTTGAGGCAGCGCGCCTGGTGGGCGGCGGAAACCCCCACCTGCGCACCGTCGATCCCGGCGCATCCGACACTCCGTGGGAATCCCCGGCCGACGTTGCCGAACCCGCCGCGCGCATCGTGCCGCTGGTGAGGGAGGCAGCACGCCAGGGCGTCATATTCTCCATGGAAAACTCCGGCCAACCGCTGCGATCCATGGCCCTGCTGGTACAGGAAGCCCGCGCCCAACTGACTGATGATGAGGGCCAATACCTCGGCCTGTGCCCCGATCCCGCCAACCAGTTGCGCCGCCATCCCGACAGCAGCCCGCTGGACGAACTGGCGAACCTGCCCGCCGACTACATCAAGATCGTCCACTTCAAACAGGCCCGCGACGGCGTCGCCATCGGTAGCGTTGACGACGGCGACCTGGACTGCCACGCGATGCGTCGCATCCTGGAAGGCAAGGCCTACGATGGCCCCGCCGTGATGGAGATCCCGTCGGCGGACGACGTGTTCGACAACCTGGCCGCCAGCTTCGCCTACCTCGATGCCTGACGTCCCCTCTCCCTTGATGTGAGAGGGTGAGAGCCGCCCATGACCGACCACAGCGACTACACCGTTTCCATCCACTATGACCGGCGCCTGTATCGCCAGGACATCGCCGGCTCCAGGGCCCACGCCGCCATGCTGGCCAAGCAGGGCATCATCACGCGGGATGACGCCGATAGCATCATCGCGGGCCTGGGCCAGGTGCAGGACGAGATCGAACGCGGGGAGTTCCCGTGGGATCCGGCTCTCGAGGACCTGCACATGAACATCGAGCGCCGGCTTACCGACCTGATCGGGCCGGCGGCGGGGCGCCTGCACACCGGGCGGTCTCGCAACGACCAGATCGCCCTGGACATGCGGCTGTACACCCGCCAGGCCATCGCCGACGTCAACTCCGCGTTGCGCGACGTTCAGCGGGCGTTGACCGGATTGGCGGAGCGGCACGCCGGCGTGGTGATGCCCGGTTACACTCACCTGCAGCGGGCCCAACCTGTGCTGTTCGCCCATCACATGCTGGCCTATTTCGAGATGTTTCAGCGGGACATCGGGCGGTTCACCGACTGCGCCGCCCGGATGGACGTTCTGCCTCTGGGGAGCGGGGCGTTGGCCGGCGTCCCCTATCCCACGGACCGCCACGCGGTGGCCGAATCCCTTGAGTTCGGCGAGATCAGCCCCAACAGCATGGATGCCGTGGCCGACCGCGATTTTCTGGCCGAGTTCCACGGAGCAGCAGCCATCACCATGATGCACGTATCCCGACTGTCCGAGGAGATCGTCATCTGGTCCAGCCGCGAGTTCGACTTCGTGCGCCTTGCCGACGAGTTCACCACCGGCAGCAGCATCATGCCCCAGAAGCGCAACCCCGACTTCGCCGAGATCGCCCGCGGCAAAACGGGCCGGGTGTACGGCAGCCTGATGGGAATCCTGACCGTGCTCAAGGGCCTGCCCCTCACCTACAACCGCGATTTGCAGGAAGACAAGGAGGGCTTCTTCGACACCGTGGACACACTGCTGTCCACCCTCCGCGTGTTCGCCGATATGCTGCCGGGAATGACCCTCAATGCCGACCGAGTCGAGTCGCTGGCGGGCGAGAGCTATATGCTGGCGACGGATCTGGCCGACTACCTGGTGGGTAAGGGCGTACCGTTTCGGGAGGCTCACGGCGTGATGCGGCGGCTGTGCCAGCACTGCGAGGCGGAGGGCAAGTCACTTTCGGACCTGCCCCTGGACGAGTACCGGGGTTTCTCACCTCACTTCGACGCTGACGTGTATGCCATCACCGCCGCAGCCTCGGTGGCCGCTCGCGACAATCCCGGCGGGACCGCGCCCAACCGCGTCGCCGACGGCCTCGCCCGAGCCAAAAAGATTCTGCGGGAGGCCAGCGCGATATGACGACCACGGCTGCCCACGTGCAGGTCGCGCCCTCAGTGCTGGCGGCGGATTTCGGCCGCTTGGCCCGGCAGGTCAAAGACGCGGACGAGGCCGGCGCCGACCTGATCCACGTGGACATAATGGACGGCCGTTTCGTACCCAACATCTCCTTCGGCGAGGTGGTCGTGGATGCCATCCGTACCGCCACCGACCTGCCGCTCAACCTGCACCTGATGGTCCACGAACCGGACCGCCTGCTGCCCGGCCTGGTCAAGGGCAGCACCGACCAGGTGCTGGTGCACGCCGAAGCCTGTCCCCACCTGCACCGCACCATCGGCCTCGTCAAAGAACAGGGATGCCAGGTTGGCGTTGCCATCAACCCCGCCACGCCCATCGCGGCGGTGGAGGAGGTGCTGCCGGACCTGGACATCGTGCTGGTGATGACCGTGAACCCGGGTTTCGGCGGACAGTCGTTCATCCCTTCGGCCTTGGGAAAGCTGCGTCGCCTCTACGGAATCATCCAGGAGAACGGGTACGGGACTCAGCTGGAAGTTGACGGCGGCGTCAAAGCCGATGATACGGCCCGCGATTCGGTTTCGGCCGGCGCGGGAATACTCGTGGCCGGGACTGCCATCTTCAACCGCGAACAGTCGGTTGCCGAGGCAATGGCGACGTTGCGACAGAGCGTGGTGGGGTTGACGCCCGGCGGCTAGTGTTTCTTGGAAAAACCTGCCGGAGATGTGTCGCCAATCTCCAGACTGTCGTCGCGGGTGAGCCGCCGCAGCCGCCGCAACTGGGTGTTGCTGGTGATGGTGAACGGACGCGGCGGCGTGGTCGTGAGCTGAATCAGGTACGGCAACAAGCCCTCAACTCGATCGATCATATCGGCCAGCGTTTCCGCGTGGTGATAATTTTCGTAAAAGTTCTGGTGGCCGACCCGGTAGGCGTCCGACAGGGCCAGGCTTTGGTCATGGTCAAAGCCGTATTCGAGCGCGATCTGGCTGGAGACGTTGTAAACGTCCTGGTGCGACTCGTGCGGCCAGCCCCGCTGCTCCGCAATGACTTTGAACGGGTGCACCACTGCGCCCCACGCCTTTTCGCCAGCCTGCAGCCGGCTGCCTTTCGCCAGTTCTTCGCGGGCGTGGGCTATGAAAATACGGCTCATCTGGCGACGGTCCTCGTCGCTCTGCACGCCGGGCGGTGGCAAATCGGGTACGGTGGTCATGCCGACCTCGCCCTGGTCCAGCCGTTAAGGTTGTGATGACCCGCCGAGGGCGGGCCAACGCAGGCTAGGTCGTTGCCGCGGCTCTCGCCCTGGCCTTGGGGCCCCGCGGCGGCTTGTACATCGTCCGCAGGCAGCGGGAGCAGATCTTGACGCGGGTGGGCTTGCCGTTGATGGAGAGCGTCTGCTTATGTACGTTGGCCTTCCACCGGGTCTTGGTCCTGCGGTTGGAGTGGCTGACGTTGTTGCCGGTCATGCCGGCCTTGCCGCACATTTGGCACTGCATGATTTTAGTCCTGTCCGTTGGGTGGCGGCATTATAGCATACTCGCTTGACTTGCCGTTGCCGCTGCCGTTAAATGGCCGCAGCCAACTCCCCGATACACAGGAGGTTTCAGCATGGCTCTCGTGCGTTGCGTAACCGAGATGGGCATGGGCGTGGACGTCCATGGCCTCGACTACACCTTGGCGGCCAAGCGGGCCGTCTTCGATGCCATTCACCACAGCAGCCTTGGTTTCACCCGCCTGGTCGGTGCGACCGCCGATGACATGACGGTCAACGTGACCATCGGCGCGCCCGAACCCGACAAGGTGAACGCCGACGAGGTGGCAGACTCGCTGCCCCACGGGCGCGCGAACGTCGACGTGGTGGTAGGCGGCCTTCAACTGCTCAACGAGGACGGCAGCGACGGCACTCTCATCGCCAACGCGATCATCACCGTCAGCATCGACGACGGCAAGTAACTCTTCCCAACGAGCGCAAGGAGGGTTGAGGTAGAGAAACCCTGACTCGTAGAACGATTCCGTTTGCTTCGTGGGGGCAGGTATCAAACCTGCCCCTGAAAATTGTCGGTCCGACGGTCGTAATCCAGGTGTCATGCATGCCGGGACTCATGTCAAAGAATGTAATCGGTCGCCCTGTGGAGAGTCTCACCCGTGCCCACCTTGCGATGGGAGCCGCCGGAATCCGGATCTGTCCGACCGCTGCCAGCGTGCCCCCAACCGTCTATCTCCTGACATCTCCACCTTGCTCCTGCTCTCCGCTCTTCCTTGCCATCTAACTGTCCAATCGCCCCAATCCAAATCACCGGACAAACTCAATCCTGAAAATCCTCTGATCTCGGTAATCACAATTCTGACCGTCGCGAGCCATCCTGAACATCTTCCCCCAAATCCTCCCGCCAGCCCGCCAAAACCACCGAAATCCCGCTCAAAACCGCCCTCGCCGCCCCCATCGCGCCCCCCGCCACCCGCCCTGCTCAACCGAACGGAAATGAGCGGGATTTCCGCAAAATAACAGCCTTCCCTTGCCCGACACGGGGTCACCCCGTACTTGATGCGGGGCGCCACCATCCCCCGATCCCGATGCTTGCTCCCTCGGGAGGCAACCCCATGACCCTCTCGCAACTCCGCCGTATGATCAAGGCCCTCAAACG
The DNA here is from genome assembly GCA_965116565.1 of Dehalococcoidia bacterium. Classification (GTDB taxonomy): domain Bacteria; phylum Chloroflexota; class Dehalococcoidia; order Lucifugimonadales; family UBA3495; genus Bin87. Next base: position 3,704,308 of record OZ220699.1, on the reverse strand, counting down.
CAGATTCGCCCCAGAGCTCGCCATCATCAAACTCCGCCGCATCGCCGAGGCCGTCGCCGACGATTGGACTCCCGCCGAACCTCCTGAGCCGGCCGAAGTCATCCAGCGCATCGCCAACGCCGGCTTTCTCCTGAGCGCCTTTATCCGACTCCGCCGCTACCTGGACGTCGCTCGACGTCAGGGCGATATTCCCGACCCCGAATCCATCGTCTGCAAACTCCTCCCCTGGGCCAGCCGCGACCGCTACCGCGCCTTGCTCCGCTGGGATCTGCCTTGCCCAGCCCCATAGCCATGACCATTCCCCAATGTGGGTACGGGTACGCGTGCGCGTGAGGTGGGGAGTTTATGGACACCGGTCACCGTGTCGGCTATTATGCGCGGGCTACTTACCCCGTCGCCGCTAGCCGGAGGCTTGCGTGGACCAGGCGACGGGGTTTTTGTGTGCCGACCAATCCAGGTCCCATCAAACCTCAGTTGACCAATGCTGATCTCCATCGCATTCATCCTCATGGGTGCCATGTTCTTCGCGGGCCTGTACGTGGCCGGCGCGTTGGGATCGCTGGCGCTGATCCTGCTGCAAGTTTTCTCCGACAACCCGGTGTGGAACATCATGGGGAACCGGGCGTGGGAAACCAACACCAACGTAAACCTGGTGGCGATCCCGCTCTTTATATTGATGGGTGAAATCGTACTGCGGGGCGGGTTTGCCAACCTGATGTATCGCGCGCTGTCCCGCTGGGTGGACTTCATACCGGGCGGGCTGATGCACACCAACATCGCCAGTTGCGCGGTGTTCGCGGCGTGCGCGGGGTCCAGCATCGCCACGGCGGCCACCGTCAGCAGGGTCGCGCTGCCGTCATTCCGGGCACAGGGCTACCAGGAACGATTGGTGGTGGGCTCGCTGGCGGCCGGCGGCACGCTGGGCATCCTGATTCCGCCCAGCATCCTGCTGGTGCTGTATGGCCTGACGGTTGGCGAGTCGATTGGCAGACTGTTCCTCGCGGGTTTCATCCCGGGGATACTGCTGGCCGGCGTGTTCATGCTGATGATCGGGGTTGCGTCGGTGATCTGGCCGGCCGTTGCGCCGAGGCAAACCGGGGCGCGGTTCTGGAGTTGGGAGGGTTGGGTCGAGCGGCTGCTGTTCACCGTGCTGATGGTGCCGGTGCTGGCGCTGATTTTCATCGTGCTGGGCAGCATTTATTTCGGGTGGGCGACTCCATCAGAGGCGGCCGGATTTGGAGTGACCGGAGCGCTGGCGCTGGCGATCATCTACAACTTCGTGAGATTGTTCGCAGGAAACATCGCAGAATTTGTGCTGAGCCTGGGGATCGCGGCGCAGATATCGCCCGAGGTGCGGAGGACGCTGGAAAGCTGGCGGGAGGAATACCGGTTCAACGGCGAGCACTTCCGCAACTACTGCCGGTTCATCGTGAAAATGACGATGGAGGCGTGTGTGTCGGCGGCGCGTTCCTCGGCGATGATCCTGTTCATCCTGATGGCGGCGTTCACGCTGCAGTTCGCGTTTGCGTACCTGCGGATATCGGTCACCATGGCGGAGTGGGTCGCCAGCTTCAACCTGAGCACGGTGCAGTTGGTGCTGTTCCTGGTGGTGTTCTACCTGTTGCTGGGAACATTCATGGAGGCCTATTCCATGATGCTGACGACGCTGCCCATCATATCGCCGGTGCTGCGGGCGGCGGAGGTGGACCTGCTGTGGTTCGGGATCATCATGATCATCCTGCTGGAGGCGGCGCAGATCAGCCCGCCGCAGGGTCTCAGCCTGTACGTCCTGCAGGGAGCCCGTCACGACGTGGCGAGGCAGGAGGTCGCAGAGACCGGCCAAAGAGCGGAAACGGGCACCATCAACGACGTGTACATCGGGGTGCTGCCCTTCATGGCGTGCATGGCCATTGTGATCGGGCTGATCATCGTTTTTCCTGATCTGGCGCTGTGGCTGCCCGACCAGATCAAGGGGCCGCGGTAGATTCCCTTATAATGGGTTCAAGCGGGCAATGCCGCAAAATCCATTTCCGCGACGTATGCACCTGCGCGGCACTCATAACCCGATTCCCAGACGATCGCAACGATAGCTTTCTGCAACGACTCCCGAACTCCTGCACGCGGGAGACGCATCTTTTTTCCGCGGGCTTGACACATACACGGCCCTTTTTGGGAGATTTCCCCGAATCATGGCTACGGACTACGATCTTGCGATCATCGGGGCCGGGTCGGCTGGACTGACGGCGGCGCGCTTTGCGGCCCGGTTGGAGAGGCGTGTTGCGCTCATTGAGGCCAACCGGGTGGGCGGCGACTGCACCTGGACGGGGTGTGTGCCGAGCAAGGCGCTGCTGCACGCCGCCAGAGTGGCCCACACCATCCGTACCGGCGGAGAGTTGGGTATCCACGCCGGGGAGCCGGAGGTGGATTTCGCAGCGGTGATGGACCGCATACGCAGCGTTGTTGAGCAGATATACGCCGCCGAGTCGCCGGACGCGCTGCGGGCCGAGGGCATCGACGTGATCGAAGGTAAAGCGCGGTTTGAGGATCCCCATACCGTAGCCGTCGATGGGGGGCGAATTACTGCCAAACACTTCCTCATCTGTACCGGGGCTTCTCCATTCGTACCGCCGATTCCAGGCCTTGCCGAAACCCCTTGCCTGACCTACGAGAATTTCTGGCAGCAGGAATCCTTGCCGGAACGCTTGATTGTCGTCGGTGGCGGGCCGATAGGGTGTGAACTGGCGCAGGCGTGCCAACGCCTGGGATCGCAGGTGACGCTGCTGGAGGCGCTGGACCGGATCCTGCCCAACGACGAGGCGGAGGCGGCCCAAATGGTCGCGGATGCGCTGCGGCGGGACGGTGTCGATCTGCGGCTGGGAGCGCCGGTGGAATCAGTACGTTCGGGCGAGTCGGGCGCTATCTCGGTGACCGCGGCCGGTGACGAAATAGTCGGGGACGGGTTGCTGGTGGCGGTGGGTCGGCGGGCGAATGTTGACGGGATGGGCCTGGAGGCCGCCGGAGTGCTGTACTCAAGGGCTGGCATAACTGTGGACAACCACTTGCGGACCGGCGCCAGGAACATCTATGCGGCCGGGGATTGCGCGGGCGGGTTCCAGTTCACCCATTACGCCGGTTACCAGGGCGCGATGGCGGTGCGCAACATGCTGCTGCCGGGCCGTTCCAGGGCGCGGCCGGCCCATCCTCCGTGGGCCACTTTCACCGACCCCGAGGTGGCCCATGTGGGTTACACCGAGGCGCAGGCGCGGGAGCGTTTCGCCGGGAAAGTCCGGGTGTCCACATTGCCGATGGGTTCCGTTGACCGGGCGGTAACGGATGGCAGCACCGAGGGGTTCATCAAGGTGGTGTACCGGGACAACGGGACGGTGCTGGGCGCGACCGTGGTGGGACGCAACTCGGCGGAGACTCTGCAGGGATGGGCGATCGCGGGGCAGCATGGTTTGAAAATGGCTGACGTCGCCAGGGCGATGCAGGCGTACCCGTCGCTGGGCACGGGCAATCAGCAGGTGGCGTGGGACGCATACCTGGACGGGCTGACGCGCGGATTTACCGGTCGAGTGCTCAGGTGGCTGGCGGGTTAGAGGTCGCACGGCGCCTGGGCGTTGACGCAAAAGAGTGGAGCGCTCCCTTGGGAGCGCTCCAGGTTTTCCGTTGGCGGGAGGGTCGGTTACCCCGCCACGACTCGGGCGTTTTCGCTCAGCAGGTCATGAGAAAATGGGGTGGGCCCTGGCAGAGTATGCGAAAATCGATGTTGATGGGCGATGTTTGACGGCACCCATATTCTTGTATGGCAGTCGTTCTTGTTATCCGGCTCTCACTGTGAGCACGCCCGGCCACTGTGCGAGTCGTCGAGGAAACTCGCAACCAGAGCCGAGAACCCTCACGCGTCGGCTAGGGCATGGCGCCGATACGGAATTTCTTGGTTCCGCAGACTGTGCAGATGGCCTGAGTGGCCGGCCGACCGTTTTTCATGGTAACGCCCTGGACGTCTGACGAGTCGGTCTTCTCCTTACACTTGACGCAGAAAATCTGGACTTGCGTGGTCATAAAACGAATCCTCCGATAGTTTGCGGGCCCCTATTGCAACCCGCAGTGAGTAATACCTTAGCGCCGGCACTATGTCAATGACTATGCCTTGGCGATTGGTACGGATTTTGTGAAAAATCCTAAGCGGTCCTTACAGGGGCGGCCTCCGGTCGATGAAACGAGTGGCCTGTTCGTAGGCGTGGGCCACGCGCAACGCCGTGGCTTCGTCGAACGGCCGGCCCACTATCTGCAGTCCCACGGGCAACCCGGCGTCGGACAACCCGCTGGGGGTTGAAACCGCCGGCAGCCCGGACACGTTGAACGGTCCGGTGAAGCTGGGCTGTGTGAGAGTGGTGGCGCCGGCGTACCCTTCGATCTGCGGCGCAGGAGATGCGTAGGTGGGGGTTACCAGCACGTCGGCCTGGCGCAGGGCTTCGGCCATTTCGTCCTTGATGACGCGACGCATACGCATAGCCTGGTTGTAGTCGGACGCGGAGAGCAGCCCGCCCAACAGGAAACGGTTGCGGACCAGGTTGCCGTAATCCTGGCGGCGGGTTTTGAGGTTGGCCTCATGGAACGAGTAGGCCTCGGACATCATGATGACCTGGTTGGCGGTCTGGGCGTACTTGATGTGGGGGATTTCCACGTCCCGGATTTCGGCGCCGAGCTCGGACAGGGTTTCCAAACCGCGCTCGGCGGCCTCGATCACCTGGACGTCCACACCCGGAGCTTCCTCATAGAAATACTCCCGGGGCACCCCTACGGTGAGTCCGCGCACGCCGTCGCGGAGCGCGGCCAGGTAGTCGGGCACCGGGACGTCGGCCGTGGTGGGATCCCTGGGGTCATGCCCGGCGATGGCCTGGAGCATGATGGCGCAGTCCTCCACGGTCCAGGTCATCGGGCCGCAGTGGTCCTGGGACCAGGAAAGGGGTACGACGCCGAAGTTGCTGACCCGCCCAAACGTGGGCTTGATCCCGGCGATGCCGCACATCGAAGCAGGGCCCCTGATGCTGCCGCCGGTGTCGGAACCCAGCGCTCCCATGCAGAGGCCGGCGGCCACCGCCGCGCCGGAACCGCTGCTACTGCCTCCGGGCATGTGGGCGGTGTTCCACGGGTTTCGCGCCGGCGGGAACAGGCTGGTGAAATCGGGTCCGCCGAGGGCGAACTCGTGCATCGCCAGCTTGCCGAGGAGCACGGCGCCGGCCTCGTAAAGCTTGGCGACGGTGGTGGCGTCCTCGTCGGGCACCCGGTCCGGAGTCACGCGCGACATGGCGGTGGTCCTGATGCCGGCGGTGTCGTAGAGGTCCTTGAGGGCGATGGGGATGCCGTGGAGGGGTCCACGGTACCGGCCGGCCCGTATTTCGGACTCGGCCTGCCGGGCCTGGGATAGAGCCAACTCCGACGTGAGGGTAACGAAGGAATCGAGTTGCCCATCGATAGAGTCAATGCGGGCCAAGTACGCGCGCGTGAGTTCCACCGGAGAAAGTTCCCCGGAGGCGATCAGCGGCGCCGCTTCGCCTATCGTCAAGTAGTGCAACTCGCTGGGCACGGCCATGCAAATCTCCTCGAATGGAGGGGGTGAGACCCTAACGGCCCCAGTCGGCGGGGAAAGTCATGGCCTGACTGCCCAGGGGCAGATCAGCCTCGTGGAGCATTTCAACGCGCTGCCTGAGAAACTGGTAGAGCGGCAGAAGTTCCTCGAGTTCCGCGTCGTCCAGGGGCAGGCCCGCTATGCGCACCAGGGCCCTGAAGTCCTCCATGGAAACAGTGGATCCGGCGGAAACGTTGGATTCGGCGGATTCAGCCATACCAGCACCTCCAGCTACGAATGATTGAACTTAAACGTGTTGATGTCAAGGCCCGCGCTAACGAAAGCGCTTACCGGATTCCCGTACTACGCAGGAAATCGGCGCGCGGACGGGCGACTATGACCTAAAACACCGCCACCGGGTTGACGGGGGAGCCTGTGGTGTTCTGCATGCGCAGGGGGTTGATGCTGACCATGAAGGTCCAGCGGTTCCGTTCCCGGCATGCCTCGGCGACCTCTTCGAGGTTGGCGTTGTCGAGGATCCACAGGCCCATAGCCGTGATGGAAACCTGATGAATGGGATTGGTCAACTGTCCGGGATACTGGGGAGGGCTGACGTCGTTGCCGGTGTCGGAGCCGAGCACCGCGATGTCGCGTTCCCTGAAGAGGGGCAGGCAGGCGGCCTGGCAGGCGGTGGACCCGGCCTCGCGCGGCACGGGCCCCTCGACGTTGCGGCGGTGCAACTGGCCGGTGCGCACGAGGAGGACGTCGCCCGGTTCGATGCGGAACCCGCACCGTTCCTCGGCGGCGAGGATATCGTCGGGCATGACGCCTTCACCACGTTCCACCCAATCGATCCCGCGAACGAACGGGACGTCGACCAGCACGCCGCGGGTGATGAATCCCTTGTGGGCCTGTTCCACGGAGCAGACGGTCGCGCCGAGGCTGGTGGAGACCATGTGGGCGGGTTTGCCGTTGTAGGTTTTGCCGTTCCAGAAAAAGTGGGCGAGGCTATCGACGTGGGTCACGGAAACGCCGTGGAATATCATGCCGATGTAGTCCATGGCCACGGCGGAAGGGCGGTTGGAGACCTTGTCGCCGGTGGCCCAGCCCTCGCCGCTCTCAATCATGTAATGGACGGGCGGGGCCGGCACGTCGACGGCGGGATCCCATGTGATGTCCCGGGAGAGTGACACGCAATGGCCTTCCTCGACGGTGGCCAGGGCGGCCCTGGTTTTCTCGGGCGTAATCAGGTTGGGGGTGCCAAGCTCGTCATCGTCGCCCCAGCGGCCCCAGTTGGACAGGCTGTCGAACCAGCCCAACACATCCTGTTCCGATGGGATCCCTGCTTGTGGCATGAGATGTACCTCCCGTGTGGGCAGACAGCGGGCCAGCCCGGCGTCCCTGGTGGCCGTATTATGGCGCAGGGCCGGGGCGCGCGCAACCGAGAAATCCCCTTTTTGGCCTGAAGGGGAGAATCATGAAAACTCCGCTGGCGGATCTGCCAGAGATCCGGGACCAGGCACGGGGCAGCTTTGGACCCCGTACCCTCGTTTTGCGGTTTACGGGTCATCGGGAAGGGGCTGGTTTGGCGGTGTTTTCACCCCCATCCCAACCCTCTCCTTTGATGGGAGAGGGTTTTTCGGTTCGTTGGGTTTGGTGTTTCGGTGGGGTTTCTCCTTCGGGTTTCGTCGATTGGGTTTCGGGATGATTGGGCGAGAGGCAGGATCTGCGCATCGTTGTCAGCGTACGGCCGGGTTGGGCACGCAACTATTTGACCTACTTTTCCGTGTACTCAGTGCGCTTGGTGCACACCTGCGCGCGGGCTCGGACAGTCCCGGGGACACCAGTGGGGCTCATGCCGGTGAGGAGTGAGGTCTTTGAGCGGCGGTTGCCACCTGGGCCGGTTGCGATTTTTACTGACGGGGTTGGCCGTCGATGCTTGGGTCCTGCCTCTCTTGATCGGGTTGCTAACGCGCGTTTTATCTAGATGAATACAGGATAGCGAGGTCAGCCAAGCAAGGGCAACGGCGAGGTGTCGCCGGTTTTAGTTTGCACGGATGGACGGTATGGACGGGATGAGCGGGATGGCGTTCGATTTGGATCGGAGCACTGGTGAGCGTGCGTTCGGGCGATTGGAGCGAGTTGATTGACGACAGCGCCGATGGGCCGTAATATATTGTATGTATCAATAATGATTATCCGATATAAGAATTTCAATGCGAGTCGGAGGCTTTCCGTCGACCCGCAGCAGATGGAGGAGGTCATGTCACCGAACCATAATAGAGCACGAGGAACGAATCCGGGGCGCGATAGGGCCCAGACAATCTCAATAACCGCAACCATATTCTTGATTGCGATGATCCTGGGCATAATCACGTGGGTTTCACCCGGGTTGCAGACCGGCGAAGCGCATTCCGGGACGTTGGACGACAGCGCGGCCTGGACGGCGCGCGGCGGGGGCGACCCGCGGACGGCGCAGTTCCACCACGGGGAACTCGGAATGGGGAACCTGAGCGACAATCCCGTGGGCGCACTCCGGCCATCCGCCGCCGCCGACCCCGAGTTCCCGATCACACAATTGCCCGCCGCCGATGGCAGCGCAACGCACGTGTACACATGGGCTGCACATTTGATGCTCGGGCGGTCCTTCGATGCCACCTACGTAGTCTTGCTGGAGCCGCCACTAAAGGAGATTGAACTTGAGCCCGCGTCGTCCGCCGCCGGGAACTGATCGGTCCGACGCTTCGAAAATCGCGATGGGATTGCGCGTTGCGGGAGCATAACGCGGGGCGGGTTTCAAACCCGCCCGTACGGTTGGGGTTTCGCGCGACCGACGAATGTTTACTCGCCCCTACGCGGCGGCGGTTGGTACAGCCTTGCTCACGATGAGAGGCGGGGCCGCGCAGACCATGAGATTAATGGTGGTGGTCGTGGTCGCCGGTGGGAGCGCCCCAGCCGCCGCCGCCGGGAGTGCGGATGCTGAGGATGTCGCCGGCCTCCACGTCCAGGGTTTCCTTGCCGGCCAGGTGGACCTCTTCGTAGCCGCCCTTGAGCAGGACGTTTTCGCCGTGGTGGCCGTGGTGTCCGCCGTGGTAGCCGGGGGGCGCGTAGCGGCGACGCTCGGACAGGACGGTGACGCGGGCAGGGCTGAGGAACTCGACGTCGCGGATTAGGCCATCGCCGCCCCGGTGCAGGCCGTCGCCGCCGGATCCGCGGCGCAGGGCGTAGCGGCGCAGGCGCAATGGGAACGCGAACTCCAGCGCTTCAACCGGCGTGTTCATGGTGTTGGTCATGTGGGTGTGGATGCCGGAGATGCCGTCCTTGTCGGGGCGCGCGCCCATGCCGCCGCCGATGGTCTCGTAGTACACGTAGGGCTTGTCTCGGGAGATGTCGTGGCCGCCGACGATCATGTTGTTCATGGTGCCCTGGGACGACGCGGGAATCTTGTCGGGCATGGCCTGGCTCATGGCGGCCAGCAGGACGTCGGTGATGCGCTGGGAGGTCTCCACGTTGCCGCCGGCGACGCCGCGCTGGGGCAGGGGATCGACCAGACTGCCCCGCGGGGTGATGACCTCGACGGGACGCAGACAGCCCTGGTTGGCGGGGGCCTCGTCGCCGACGACGCAGCGGACGACGTATAGGCTGGCGGAGACGGTGACGGCGCGGGGGGCGTTGATGCAGCCGGGCCGGTGGTCGGCGGTGCCGGTGAAGTCGATGGTGAGGCGGTCGCCGGCGACGGTTACGGCGACGCTGATGGCGACCGGCTCATCGGTCTGGCCGTCGTCGTCCATGTAGTCGGTTACGCGGTAGGTGCCGTCGGGTATCTCGGTGATGCGGCGGCGGGTGAGGCGCTCGGAGTAGTCGAGCAGCGCGGCCATGTGCTCGTGGGTTTCGGCGAGGCCGTAGCGCTGTGCGATCTCGGTGAGGCGGATGTCGCCGACGCGGATGGAGGCGATCTGGGCGGCGAGGTCGCCCTGGCGGTCATCGGGGGTGCGGGAGTTGCGGCAGATGAGGGCGATCAGCTCCTGGTTGATACGGCCGGCGTCCGCAAGCTTGAGGGGCGGAATGATCATCCCCTCCTGGTATAGCTCGGTGGACAGGGGCATGGAGCCGGGGGCCATGCCGCCGACGTCGGAGTGATGGCCGCGGTTGCTGACGTAGCCGATGAGTTCCTGGCCGTCGTCGGTGTGATCTGTCAAAGGACGTGTGTAGGCGGGGGCGACGAGGGTGATGTCGGGCAGGTGGGAGCCGCCGAGGTAGGGGTCGTTGAGGATGATGATGTCGCCGGGCGCGAGGCCGTCGGGGAAGGTCTGGAGGGCGGCCTGCACGGAGGCCGGCATGGCTCCCAGGTGGACCGGCTGGTGGGCGGCCTGGGCGACCATTTCGGCCGCGGGATTGAAGAGGGCGCAGGAGAAGTCCTGGCGCTCCTTCATGTTGGTGGAGTAGCTGGTGCGCTGGAGAGCCACGCCCATCTCCTCGGAAACGGAGATGAACATGTTCTTGAAAACTTCGAGGCTGATCGCGTCAACGGGCATGGTGAGTGTGGTCCTCGTTCGGTATCCGGTGCGTGAAAGGGTGGTCGCTAAATCGTCAACTCGGCGCGGATCAGGCGGTGGTTTTTGGCGTCGGCGGCAAGGGCGAAAGATTCCAGGGCCATGGCGCCGAGGAGTATTTTCTCGCGGCTGGTGCCAAAGACGACGTACACGGTGCGGGTACGTCCCTGCAAATCCATATCGGCTAGTCCGATGTCCAGTTCCTGCACGGAACCATCCGCCAGGCTGAACAACTCCGTTTCATCGTGTTCGATGCCCAACTCGTCCAGAATATGCGTCGGAATGATGGTGTATGACGCGCCGGTATCCACAAGGCCGTTCAAGTCTCGGGATTGCCCGGTGTTGCGGTTGCGGATGGTGAAATCAACCCTGAAAGTACCCACTTCGCCTCCGATGGTGGTGCCGGGCAGGATGATCCAGTCGTCGTGTGTTTGGCGCTTTTGCGTCACGATGCCCTCCTACTCCCCGCTTAAAACTTGATCTACGTACCTTCAGCATCATAACCCAGCCAGCAAATCCGTCGCGCCGGAAGGTGCGGCCAGTTGGTAGTATTCGGTGCCCATGAGGCCGGCCATGATGTCCTGGGGGAGTTGAAAGAAGGGGCCGTCGTCGCTGATCTGGGTGCGGTGACATTTCAGGGACGCGATTTTGGTGTCTACGTACGCTGACACGTCCACGGTGGTGGTCACCTCGTCGTCGGGGGTGCCCAGCGAGTCGATGGCATCCACGGCGAAGGGCGGCTCGATGCCCCGGTCCAGCATCTCCTGCCACCAGCGCTGGAAGACGCCGCGCGGGAAGCAGACGTAGTAGAGCAGAGGCGTGAAGCCGTCGGGGTCGGAGGCGCGCTGCACGGCGGCGGTGGCGTGATCTGACATGGTCTTGTGGTCGGGGTGGCCATAGCCGCCGCTGGGGTCGTGGGTGAGCACGACGTGAGGATTGGTCTCGGCGATGATGCCGGCGAGCAGGCCGATCACATGGTCATCGTCGGCGTTGCAGTATGCGTTGCGGTGATTGTTGTCGTCCCAGCCGACCATGCCGCTGTCGCGGTAGTCGAGGAAGCGCAGGTCGCTGACGCCGGTGATGGCCATGGCGTTGCGCAGCTCCTGCTTGCGGACCTGCCAGAGGTTCTCGGGAGTGGCGAGGGACGGATCGCTGATCTCGCCGATGTCGCCGTTGGTGGCGCAGACCAGGGTTACGCGGGCGCCGCCGCCGGCGAGTTTGGCGAGAAGTCCGCCGGACGCAAACCCCTCATCATCGGGGTGGGCGAAGCAGGCTAGGACGGAGAGGCGGGAGATGTTAGTGGTCATAACTGAGATTATCCGTATATTGTGCAAAAGGTGTGAATGATTTTGCAGTGGGGCAGACGCCGTGTTACATTGATCCTACATTGTTGAACGAGGGAAACGATGACAACGGCCGTTGAATACCACGCCGAGCGTAGCTGGCATTTTCTGGAATTGGTGGATGATGAGGTGGCACGGGGTGAGTTGGAAGAGGCCGGCAACAAGGTATGGGGAGCGGCTGCACATGCGATCAAGGCCGTCGCCGAGAGCCGAGGATGGGCCCACGGCTCACACCGGGATCTGGAGGAAGTGGTGATGCGTCTGGTTGATGACGAGGGCGCTCCGCCAATTCTGTACACCTACTATACGTCGGCTAACTGGTTTCACTCTCGATTTTACGGCGGTCCACCCGACGAACGCATGATTCGCCATGGGAAAAGCCAGATAGCAGACTTCATTCGGTTGTTGGAGAGCGTTTAGGCGGGCTCCAGAATCAGGTTGCCGTAGGGGTCGATTTCGCCGTTCCAGCCGGGCGGGACGACGATGGTGGTGTCGAGTTGGAGCAGGAGGGCGGGTCCGGCGATGCGGTTGCCCGTTTGCAGTTGGTCGCGGTCGTAGAGGGTGGTGTTCACGGGACCGCTGGCGAAAACGACCTCGGCCGAACCGATGGCGGCGGCGGATGAGTTGGCCCCCTGGGACGCGGCCGGTTCCAACGTCGGCTTGTCCACGGCTAATTCCAATTTCAGGCGGAGGTTGACCACCTCGATGGGCAGGTCGCGGTCGGCGTAACCGAACCGCTGCAGGTGGGCTCCGTAGAAGTCTGCCGATATGTAGTCGGTGAGGTTGCCGGGGGCGTCCAGAGATGGGCAATCCACCGTCAGCTCGAAGGACTGGCCCACATATCGCACGTCCAGGAAACGGCGTGGCGTCATGTCGTCGGCGGGCAGGGATTCGTCGAGCAGTTCGGCGCGGGCCAGCTGCTCCATGCCTCGGAACTCGGTATCGAGGCGAGCCTGGTCAAGGTCCTCGCCCCGCAGCATCACGGTGCGCGAGTAGTCCTTGACCACGTCGGCGATGGCGACGCCCAGGGCGGACAGGATGCCCGGATGCCCGGGCACCAGCACGCGGGGGATGCCCAACTCGGCGGCCAGTTCGCAGGCATGCATCGGGCCAGCGCCGCCGAAGGGGATCAGCGTGAACTCGCGGGGGTCGTAGCCGCGTTCCAGGGAGATGGCGCGGATGGCGCGCTCCATGTTGGAGTTGACGACCCGGATTATGCCCAGGGCCGTTTCGGTGGCGGACGCTCCGACACCGTCCGCCAGGTCGGACAGCAACGTCTGGGAGCGCTGGAGGTCGAGGGTCATGCGGCCGCCCAGGAAACCGTCGGGACGCAGGCGGCCGAGGGTCAGGTTGGCGTCGGTGACGGTGATGCGGTCGCCGCGGCCATAGCAGGCCGGGCCGGGGTCTGCGCCGGCGGACTGGGGGCCCACGACCAGCGCGCCGCCGGCGTCCACGCGAGCGATGGATCCGCCGCCGGCTCCGACGGTGTGGATCTCAATCATGGGGACGCTTACGGGGTAACCGCCCAGGTTGGCGGCGGTGGTTTCCTTGATGCGGCCGGGGCAGAGGGAAACGTCGGTGGAGGTGCCTCCCATGTCCAGGGTGATGATGTCGGGGTAGCCAGCCTGGACACCGGTGTAGAAGGCGCCCACGACTCCGCCGGCGGGACCGCTGAGGATGGTGCGCACGGGCTGCTCGGCGGCGAGGCTGGCGGTGATGCTGCCGCCGGAAGACTGCATGATGCGCAGGCCGCGACCCAAAACGGATTCCAGTTGGGTGAGGTAGCGGGCCATCACGGGGCCGACATAGGAGTTGACGACGACGGTGCTGGTGCGTTCGTACTCCCGGAACTCGGGCAGGATTTTCGAGGAGATGGAGATGAATGGCTGGTTGGGCAACTCGGAGAGACGCCGCGCCAGGGTCTCCTCGTGGATTGGGTTCAAGAAGGAGAAGAGGAAGGACACGGCGATGCCATCGACCTCTGCCTCAGCCAGCAGGGACAGCAGCGCGTCCACGGATTCGGGCGTGAGGTCGTCGAGGATGGCGCCGGTGTAGTCGATGCGCTCGGGGAGGCCGAAGCGTAGCTGCCAGGGGGAAAGCGGCGTGGGCCGCTCCATGGACAGGTCATACAGGTCGGCGCGGTTCTGGCGTCCGATTTCCAGCACGTCCTCGAACCCCAGGGTGGTGACGAGGGCGGTGCGCCCGCCCTTGCCCTCCAGGAGGGCGTTGGTGGCGACGGTGCTGCCGTGGATGAAATCGGTGGCGGCGGTATCAACGTCGGTCTCGCTGATGCCACGGGTGATGCCCTGGGACGGATCGGCGGGCGTCGAGGGGAGCTTGTGAACGGAAAGGCGTCCGTCCTCCAGGATGGCAATGTCGGTGAACGTGCCACCGACATCAATTCCTACGATGGTTTTTGGCATGCGGGTTCAGATCTCCGTGGCGTCGTCGGACGCGTCGGGTGGTATGAGGCCGGCGGCGGTTTCGAGACGGCGGAGCCGGGCGGCGAATTCCTCCTCCCGCGCGGAGCGGAGTCGTTCCAACTCGGCCTCGGCGCGTTCGGCGCGTTGGCGTTGCTGCTCAGCATGCAATCGGAGTTCCTCCACTTCCTGCCGAAACTTGTTGGTTTCCTGTTGCGCTTTTGTGGCTTACTCTTCGGCTTTTTGGGCGCGGTCGTCGCGCAGGATTCCAAGCAACAAAGCGAAACCTCCTATCTCGTTGCCGCTGAGGGCGACTGCCAATTGGGCCACGCCGGCCGCCATGCTGTATTGCAGCGCCACCCACGCGAATACCGCCGCCACCAGCAGGGCGCTGGTGTAGGCGGCGAAAGCCATTATATACAAACGGGTTCTCGAGTTCATGAGCCGGTGGCTGCTCACGCGTACCCAGTTTGTCATCGCGAAGAGCGTAGTCCGCCCCTGGCGAATGAGGTGGGTTGCCCGGGTCATCATTGATATCCCGCCGCTGCGGACGTTTCGGTGGACACTCGGGTCAAACATCCGTGCCATCAGCTCTATCGTAATTGAACATGACAGGCAAACCCGCCGCCCTGCGCGCGCTTGGGGTCGGGTAATTCCTGCCGATATACAACACCGGGTTCCATACGACCCAAAGGAGCAGATTTTATGAACAGAAACATTTCGATCAAAATCGGCGCCGCAAGCATGCTGGCGCTTCTTGTCCTGGGGGCGTTGCTCTGGCTGCTTCCAGGTGAAGCGCAGGGCGTGTCCGAACTTCTCATGGCAACCGAGGACGAATCAAATCCCGGCCCGACCGGGTTGGAAGGCGCCCGCATCGAGAACACATTCCAGGGAGGATCGCCGGTCGGCCCCGATGAAAGCAGCCATAGTCAGATCATCGCTCGCACAGATGCCGTTCTGATGCGGCTGACGGAGTCGAGCACTACAATAGCCGTGCTGATCAACGACGTGTATCTTGTTGGCGACCGGGCAAACCTGTCGGTGAGCGCGATTACCCAGCCAGGACACGGGCAGGCCACGATTCTATCGGACAATTTGGTCGAGTACACGCCCAACGATGGGTTCATCGGTCGGGACAGCTTCCACTACACCATCTCCGACGGAACTCTGAGCAGCGAGGGTCGTGTCTGGGTAACCGTGCCGGATCCCAACGCTCCCAGGTGGGAAGTTACCTGGACGAACGCCGTTGACGAAGGCGGATCAACGACTTTGCAGGTCCTCCAGACCAATCCGGACGTGACGGTGGACGCAGAGCGGCAGATCGGCGTGACGCTGCACGTCGGCCTCGTGGAAAGCACCGGTGATGCGGACGACATCATCGTCAGGGACGGCTGCTGCGACATCCTGCCCGACCGGCCGTTCACGCGCAACATCCACCACGACGGCGCCCGGGTGTACATAGTCGGGTCGAAGGTCGGGGATGCCCAACGAGCCGCGATGACCATTGAGGCCATCGACGATAGCGACGGTGAGGAAACGCTGGCCCTCTGGTCCTACGTGAACGGCTATCTGGCCGGATCCGGCACGCTAACGATCAGGGTCCCGTAAAGCTTCGGGGCTCGCCGGGCATTGTCCATTAACGGAACACGCGCGCACTCGACAGCGGGCCGCCGAGTGTATCGGTGGCTCCGCATTTTGGTGAATTGCAGGAAGACCAACGGGCTACGAAATCTGCCCCGCCAACCCCGACCCACCCGACAACCTCTTCCCCATCCACCACCAACAAACTGGGTACGCATGGGCCGGTAGCTGTGATTGACCAGCGGTCACGTAACACAGTGGCGTCATTATGAGGCGCCTGTACCCTGTGGGCCAGGGCAGATTGTCACCATGCGCCAACAACAAAAAACCCGGGGAACGCGCGCTCCCCGGGTTGATCCGTGATATGAAGAGTTCGAGCTAGTCAGCGGGCGATGGCGTCGGTTGCGCGGCCGCATCCTCGTGTCGCATCGGCGCGACGACGGTGTTTTCGTTCTCCTTGCGCCGGATGAAGTACTTGGGAACGAGCACCCAGAGCGCGAAGAGTCCTACGAAAGCGGCGCCGGCGGCAATGGCAAGCATGTCAGTCTGTCTCCCTCTGAATCAGGTTGATTGATTAGTGGGGGCAGTATGTCCGTAATTTGTTGCGCCCGTTTTGCGGCAATGTAACGCCTGTGTAACCGTGATCAGAGATTCGATCAATGGAAAACAAAAAGGGCCCAGGTTATCCCCGAGCCCTAAGCTAGTGAGGAGATTAGGCGGCTAGTCAGCGGCCTGCGGTGCAAATTCTTCCTGAGGCTGGGTTGCCATAGGGGTGGACTCGTTGTTGTGTCGGCGCAGGACGAACCGGGGCACGATGACCCAGAGAGCGAACAATCCAACAAAGGCGGCGCCGGCGGCTATGGCAAGCATTTCAGTCTGTCTCCATTCGGTTTGGGCAGGTCTGCCCGTTTCGATGAGACAATTATCGTCGCTCCGTGTTTCACGGGTTTTGCGCCAATGTTACGTCTGTGTAACATTCCAGAGACGTTGGCCGATGTGTTTTTCGACCGTTGGACAGCCGGTCAAACCCGGGATTCCACTCCGACCCACCAGTGCTTGCCCTTGCCGCGTCTTTTGCGCTCGAAACCGCGGGCACGCAATTCGAGGCCGAACTTGCGCTGGCTGTGGGCGAGGTACCCGTTGTCCAGGCACCAGTTGGCGTATGACGTGTACAGGTCGCCCGCGAGATTCATCGCCCGCTCCCCGGTGGAGCAGGCGTTGGCGACAAAGTCGTCGATGGGGCCCATTTCGGTGGCCTGGGACGCGACGGTGATGCGCGGTTCGGGCGGGCCGTCCGGGGCAATCCATCCGGCGGGGGCGTCGGTGTCGATGGTTTCGTCCAACGACCCGGTCGGGCGGAGCCGGCCGGACCCGCTGCCGTAGCCGCGCGCGTCGCTGATCGGACTTGCCGACGGGATTTCATGGGATATGCGCTCCGCGAGGAGCCCCAGCAGTCCATAGTTGCCCGACGCCGCCTCCGACGCGACCGCGATGTCGATGTCGTCGAGGCAGTACGAAACGAACAGGGACAGGTCGAGATAGCGCGCCAGACTGCCGAAGTGTCCCCAACGGATCTCCTCACCATGCAGAGAGGATGCGTCCAGGATGAAGTCCAGACCGGGAATGGCGTAGGACTGGCGGAACTCGGGAGGTATGCGCCAGGTGGGGGCCATGAGGTCTAGCGCGACGCTCTGGGCGATCAGGTATGTGGCGGCGCGGGCATTCCAGAGTTCGACTTCCGGTTGGTCGGCGGCCCGTGGAGGCAGGTGTGAAACGGAGCCGAACACGGTTTCGGCCTCGCGCTGCGTTTGCATCGCCAGAAGGGCGAAAGCGCCGCGGACCTGGTTTCCGGTGGTGCGCAACAGGGAC
The DNA here is from genome assembly GCA_965116565.1 of Dehalococcoidia bacterium. Classification (GTDB taxonomy): domain Bacteria; phylum Chloroflexota; class Dehalococcoidia; order Lucifugimonadales; family UBA3495; genus Bin87. The sequence continues at coordinate 3,686,967 of OZ220699.1, read as the reverse complement.
CGATAGTCCGTTACCTCCAACGGGAGGCTGGAATCTGGCGCCTGCCCGCTTTCGCGGCTGACTTCCGCGCGGTTGGGGAGGAGAGTGGCGGTGATCAGGCCCCGGTGGGATGCCGCGTACATCGCCATCGCCAGGCACAGGTTCTCCCGGGCCAGCCGGACCCGTCCGCCTGGCGTGAGGGCCGTGATTGACGGGGTAGAAGTCAAACCAAAATATATGACGGGGGACGGATCCGGATCCGCCCCCGTGTTGTGCGTGGCATCACGCCACGCCGGTGGTGGCCTAGGTGTTGATGTCCATGACCACCTTGATGATGTTATCGTCGCGCTGCTCGTACATGTCGTAGGCTTGCTGGATGTCGGAGAAGCCGACGCGGTGGGTGATCAGTTCGGCGGGATCAGCCCAGCCGCGGTCGCGCAGGTCTACCATGTCCTGGATCTGGCTGATGGGGTCGCCGCTGCGCGCGCCGGTGGTGGGAATGATGCGCGGCTGCTTGTCCATCCAGAGGTTGTGCTCGATGGGCACCATGTGGTCGGTCTGTATGCCGAAGATGATGACCTGGCCGAACTGGCGGACGTGGCGGAAGCACTCGTTCAGCGAGTCGGGGTAGCCGGCAGCTTCGACGCAAACGTCGGGGCCGGCGCCCCTGGTGATCTCCATGACCGCTTCGTGGACGTCCTGCTTGTCGGGGTTGATTCGATGAGTGGAACCCATCTGCTTGGACTTCTCGAGGCGGTAGTCCAGCGGGTCAACGACGATGACGTTGCGTGCGCCCATGCGGGACAGGATCATGGTGAAGCTGAGGCCGATGCTGCCCTGGCCGAAAATGAGGATGTTCTGCTGGAGGGGGCTGCCCATCTGGCGGCACGAATAGAGGACGGTGCCGGGCGGTTGACACATGACCCACTCGTCGAGTCCTCCGTATTCGGGGAGGAGCGCCATGCGGCCCGGTTCCGAAAGCACGTAATCGCAGAGTCCGCCGGTGCCGGGGTAGGGAATCACGATGACGCGCTGGCCTTCCTGGAACTCGTCGGTCTTGCTGTCGACGATGACGCCGGCGAGCTCGTGAGCGCCCTTACAGGGAGCCATGGGGTATTCCGACTCGTCGAGGACGGGGCCGTAGGTGTGGCGGATGTCGGAGCCGCAGACGCTGACCGACTCCATCTTGATCAGGACCTGGCCGTCAACAGGCGCCGGCGTGTCAATTTCGGTGAATTCCCAACGCTTGGGGGCGACGAGCTGGGCTGCTTTCATTTGGAGGCTGCTCCTTTCAACAGGATAACGTTTTGAGATTTAACGACCGGGCAATCATAGTATGCCCGGATAGCCGGGGCAACCCAGCGGGTTATTCATCCCGAGGCGGGCGCCGGCGGTGATGGAAGATGTCGGCCAGGGGGATGGACAGGCCGGGCAGCAGCGGGGTGGTGAGGGTATCGTCCGAGGTGAGGGCTGGGCTCTCGATGTATTCGCCGTCGTGCAGTCCCAGGGGCAGCACGGTGTCGTTCTGGGGGTCGAAGATCCAGTACTCGCGGACGCCGGCCTCGGCGTAGATCTGGCGTTTGCGAACGAGGTCGCGGTTGCGGTCGGTGGAGAGGATTTCGATGATGATGTCGGGGATATTTCCGGCGGCGCTGATGTCGGTATCGTCCCCAGGCGTTCGCAGGAAAATGGACAGGTCGGGAATCAGGATTCGACCCGATTCTCGCGATATGATGACAACCAACTCGGTGTACACCTCTGCCGGCGGCTCGTCGAAGCTGTCCAGATGATTGTCAAATTGCGTCGTCAGTCGAAGTGCAAGGAATTGGTGGCCACGCCTGGGTCTGGGCATAAAGTAGAGTTCCCCGTCGTCGAGTTCCAGCCAGCGGTATTCGTCGATTTCCGGCAAGTTCAGGAACTCGTCGACGGACATGCGGGTCCCGGTGCGAAGTTTGGGTTTGGAGGTGGTCATGGCACGGCCTCCGGCGAACTTACTCGTCCTTAGGCGGGCGGCGACGGTGTTGGAAGATGTCGGCCAGAGGGATGGACAGGCCGGGCAGCAGCGGCGTGGTAAGCGTGTCTGCGGCAGTGAGGGTCGGACGCTCGGCGTACTCGCCGTCCTGCAGTTCCAGCGGCAGGACGGTGTCGTTGACCGGGTCGAATATCCAGTACTCGCGAACCCCGGCCTCGGCGTAAATCCGTCGCTTGAACACCAAATCGTGGTTGCGGTCGGAAGACAGGATTTCCACCACGATGTTAGGGACGCCTTCTACGTGGCGGACGCCGCCGATATCGTTGCGGCCAGCGAGAATCACTACGATGTCCGGTTCCACTGCACGCTGAAGTTCCGGGGATAGGATGGTGGTTATATCCAAATGAATTTCCGCTGGCGGACTTTCAAAGGCATCGATGTGGTCGTCAAAGTGCCGGGCAATCCAACGCATCAAAAACTGGTGGTCTTTGGTAGGTGTACTCATCAGGTAAAGGACGCCGTCAAACAACTCCAGCCGCTCGTCGGTTTCGCCGAGGCCGAGGAATTCATCGAGGGACATGCTGGTCCCGGTGCGGAGTTTGGGCTTGGAGGTGGTCATGGCGCGGCCTCCCGGGATTCTCTACTTGCTGCCCAGCGGGCCGTGGAATCGGGGCAGGATTTCCTCGCCGGCCTGTTCCAGCTGCTCCATTGACTCAGTGCCGGCGCACAGCGGGCGGATGACGAACTTGAAGCCGCCGGCGTCGATGTACTCCTGGATGAAGTCGCCGATCTGCTCGGAGGTGCCGACGGCGGAGTACTCGGTGAAGTGGGCGTCGGGTCGCTGGCGGGTCACGAACTGCTCGGACCTGGCCTCGCCGTCTGCTTGGTCGTCGCAAATGTAGTAGCCGATGAGCACGCCGACGTGGTCCTCCTCGATTTCACGGTCGTACTGCTGGGCGGTCTCGAATACGATTTCCCGGCCGGAGCGGACCTCCTCCGGCGTGGCGCTGGAGACAAGCCAGCCATCCCCAACGCGTCCGACCCGCCGGGCGGCGGCGGGACTGCGCCCGCCGATCCACACCGGAGGCGAGGGCTTGAGGAAGGTGCGCGGCGTGACGGATACGTTATGGGTGGTGAAGAAATCGCCCTCGTGGGTGACGTCTTCCTCCTCCCAGAGACGGCGCATCAGGGCGATGGCCTCGTCGGTGCGGCGGGCGCGGTCGGCCTTGGGCACGCCGCAGGCCTCGTACTCGTCGGGATCTTCCTGGCCCAGGCCGACGGCGGGGAAGAACCGGCCCTGGGAGAGCCAGTCCAGCGTGGCGACCTGCTTGGCCAGCACCACGGGGTTGCGCAGAGGCAGGGCCAGCACGCTGGTGCCGAACTTGAGGCGGTCGGAGTAGCCGGCCACCAGTGACAGGGCAACCATGGGCTCCAGACTGAACCGGTCGCTGCAGATGCGGTCGCTGAGCCAGATGGAGTCGTATTCGTACCGGTCGCCCAGTTCCACCAGGGTGCGGAGGAAGTTGGGGTCGTCGCCTCCCTGTCCGAATGCGCCGGGGACGTAGCCGATGGCAACGCTCATGATGGTTGTCCTCCTGGGTGGTTGTGGGTAGGGGATTGTAGTGCGGCGATGAGAATGGGCAGATGCTCCATCACTATCTCATACACGGTGCCAAGGTTTATTTTGTAGTAGTCATGCACCAGGTGGTTTCTGGCGCCCCTGACCTGGTGCCAAAGAATCCCCGGGTAGTGTCGCAAAGTATCGGGATCGCACTTGCTGGCGGCCTCGCCGACCACCGTTACCAAATAAAAGATTACCAGCTGCATCTGGCGGTTGTCGCAGAACTCCGCAAATTCGGCATCGCCCAGTACGGCCATGGCTTCGTTGGCGTGCCGCACCATGTCGCCGATACGCTCCGCATCAGTGCGGTCGCTCATATTGCACTTGAGCGGTTTTTTTCAACTCGGCAATCCAATCGGAGTCTCTTGGTCCCGCCCTGTCGATGCTGGCCAGGCAGCCAAGCACCTTGCCCAGCTCATCTCCCATCGTGAATATGTCCCAGCCTACTTTGACGCCGGGCTCGAACTCGGCAAGAAATCTAATGTCGGCGTAACTGTTGACGGATTCGCGGCTGGGGTACGGTAGTTTTGCCAGCCACCGGATTTTCTTGCGCTTGCAGAACTCGGCGATCTTCTCCCTGGGCATTGGGATATCCAAGTGGTCGGCCCGGTCGTACACGATGCCGTCCTCGCCGGGCCCGTAGCCCAGGTACATCTCCCGCAGGTACAGGTGCAGGTCGATTTTGCGCCCCAGGATGCCGCCGATTTCCTCCTCCATGGCTGCCAGCGCCGACAGCGAGGGCACGTCCGCGGGGTTGAACTCGATCAGCATCGCCTCGGTTCCGGCATCCGGACCGCTGCGGACGGGTTCATGAAGCCAGGTTAGCCGGCGCACCTTGTGTCGTTGGCCCAGGGCGACGATCTGCTCGTTTTGCGCCGTGTTGAGTTCTGGCTTGCTCATGGTTATCACGTGAGCACATTGTATCAAGTCCGGTCTAGCCTGATATCGGCTCCAGGCCGGCCTCGGCGCGGGCGTCGTTGATGTGGTCAAGCACGCGCATGCGCAGGGGCGGCAGCTCGTAGCCGAGGTCGGCCATCATGCGGCTGTTGTCCACCAGGTACACGTGGGGGACGGGCCGGCTGCCGGTGGTGATGCTGGCGTCGGGGATATAGGAACGGACGATGTCGGCCACGTCGGCGATGGTGGCCAGTTCGCCGCCGCTGATGTAGATGTGATGGTTCAGATTGTCGGCCAGGGCGGCGCGCACGAAGATCTCGGCGGCGTCTTCGGCATGGATCATGGGCGACGCCTCCATGGGATCGAAGTCCATGCTGACGGGCTGGCCGATGGCGGGCAGGGACATCATCAGGCCGCCGATCATCCCGGTCATGCCGGTTACTCGGCCGTGTCCGAAGACGGTGCAGATGCGGATGCCGCGTATATCCAGCCCGTGCAGAGTACGGTACCGGGCGGCAGCGAAGTCGTTGACGGCCTTGGTCATGCCGTACACGTTGATGGGCGCGGGCAGGTCGTCCTCGATCAAAGGCCGGTCGCCGAAAGTGTCCTGCACGCCGTACACGGCGATGCTGCTGGCATAGATGACGCGCTTGATGTTGCCCCAGCGCGCGGCCTCAAAGACGTTGTTGCAGCCGTCGATGTTGACGGCCATGCCGGTGGCGGGCCTGTCCTCGGTGTCGGGCGGCAGCAGCGCGGCCATGTGGATGATGCGGTCAACGTCGTGGCGGTTGACGGCTTCCAGCAGATGGTCCAGGCGGGTGACGTCGCCGCGATAGATGGAGATGCGGTCCATCAGGGGCTGCAGGTTGGCGCGCGGGGGAGCGAGGTCGAAGCAGACGACGTCCTCGCCGCGTTCGACCAGCTTGCGGATGATGCGGTTGCCGATGAACCCGGTGCCGCCGGTGACCATCACGGACATTGAGGAACCTCCAGCATCGCCGCCGAGAGGGATTCAGGTAGGGCGACGAACGATGGGCAGCATCATACCCAGCGCGGTAGAGGGGCGCAAGAAACGCTGCCGCCCACGACGGGTCTGACGTCGATGGACAAGATGAACAGGAATTATGCTGCGCGGGGCAATTTGCCGTGGCCCGGCTCCGGCGCCGTCTCCGACTGTTCCATCAACGTTGCTTCCAGGCCTTCGGCGGACAGGTCGTCGAGTTGGCCCAGGCGGTGTATGCCCCGGTCGTGCAGGCCGGCGAGGATGTGCACGTCCACGGGCAGGAGGTTGACGGACAGGGGCGCGAGGAATTGGCGACGAGGTTCCGGGTCATCTGGCACCCGCAGGGCATGGCCGGGCCGGGCGACTCTGGCGGCGCAGTGGGCGGCGAAACGGTCGGATGCGATGCCCACCTGCGGTTCCCAATCGCTGGGAATACATTGCATGAGATCGGCGACCAGGCGCGGCTCGTCAGTGGACGGACGGTCGCCGGCGCTGATGCCCACGTAGGCGGCGCCCAACCCAGCGTCATCGACGTCGTCCCGGACGTTGCGCAGACGGTCGATTACGGCGCGCCAACGCTGTGCATACAGGGCCGAGTTGGCGGGAGTCGCAACGGCTTCGGGACAGCGGGTGAGAGCGGTGCGCAAGGGCATGTCGGGATGAATGCGCCAACCGGGAGAGGCGTCCACTACACGCTGCAGCGGCGAGAGCGGGTCGTAAACCACCAGCGGGTTACGCCGCAGGACTGAATGGCGGGCCGCTTCCACCCGGCAGGGCAGGTGCTTGATGATGATGCAGGCCATCGTCATAGTGCCTTCATTATATCCGAATATTAATTCGGTACGCCAGTGCTTTTGGGTATGCGCCAGGGCCATCGATTTTCAACTGTTGGCTCCTCCTTACCGCGCTCATGGCAACCGTCGTCGCCATGACAATGGCCCCGCCCCTTTCGGGCCGAACATCCGCCTGTGGGGCGAGAGAATCAGGGTTCTCCTGCAAACCCGCCCTGCCCAATCATCCAACGCCACCCGTCGCAGGGGCGACCGGCCGCTCGCCCAACCTCCCTGCCACCCAACCTCACGAATCCCAAACCCCCATCCTGTACATCCTGTACATCCTGTACATCCTGTACATCCATGAAAAACAATTTTCAAGGTGTGACACCCGCCCGTTGCCCCACGCAGTACCCACGTTCTATCCTACCTATGTCAGGTTCCCCAACCGGCGCTCGAGAACCGGGCGGGGTCGCCGCATCGCTAGCAGCGGCGTTCACCAAACCATGGAAACATAGCGAGGTGTCAACAAGGGTTCGGGTCAAAAAACGGCTTGTCGGGTAACCGACAGCAGAATATGGTTCCCAAGGGGCCGAGAGTCGGTTTATTCCCCGACTGATCTCCCGGAACCCCGCGGATGTCACCACCGCGCCGTGTTCGCATTGCCCCGGTTCCATTAGCCGGCTGACCGCGAGGACATGGAAGCCTAGGACTATAGCTTTCTGCTCAATCCAAACCAGCCTGGGCCGTGCTGAGTTTAGCCGCCACTGGCGGACCATCGACCCGAACCACAACCTGACGCCGAAAACCCAAAAATCCCCATCACCAAAAGGAGAAACCCTAACGAAACACCAACCCAAAAAACCGTTCAGACCCAACACACATACCGCGAACTCGCCTCCCGGCTATCGCATTGCCATTGATGGCTCCTCCATGCGGCGTGCCGGCAATCGCTATTCCCGCGGCCTCTGCGTTCCGGTTTTCCCGGGAGCGATTGGCATCCCAATCCCAGGTGCGATTGCTCTGGGGCATGCGCGTGGTGTCGGCTGTGGTGCGCGATGGTCTGGTCCGTTCCGTAGCCGGCCGCCGCCGATAATGTGGGCGATCGCCGGTCGGAACGGTGACAATACGGGCGCGGTCGACGTTGCAACCGCGCCCGTGCGCTCCCGCGTGGCCGGCAGGAGCCGAATTGGTTTCGGCGTCTGGGGTCAGGATCGCCTAACGCCGCGGCTCGATCCACTCGTAGCCGTTGATGTTGCGAATGTCGCCGTAGAACAGGTTCTCGCCCCACGCCTTGTCATCGATCCTGGGACCAACCGCCCACACCGCGCTCCACATGTACAGGGAGGCGTAGATGGACTCGTCGTACATGAACTTTCCCGTCTCGGTCTCAAGCTTGGTGCGGTCCTCCAGGGTGACGGCGCTCTGAGCCCGGATCGTGATGTCGTCCAGGAAGGGGTGGGTGTGCCTGACGAAGCTGCCCCGGTTCTGCAGGGCGTTGTACAGCCGCGCCGGCGTGTTGGACGGGGAAGTCGCGTGGTTGGTGGCGCCGTTGAAGGTCCGCCCGATGACCGTGGGCCGGTAGGTGCCGTAGGGCAGATTCTGCAACTTCACGTCGATGCCGATGTCCTCCCACATGACGGCGATGGCCTCGGCCACTTCCACCTCGGCGGGAGCGCCGCGGAGGGCGGGCACCAGCGTGATGCTGAATCCTTCCTCACCATAACCGGTCTCTGCCATCAGCGCCTTGGCTCCCTCCAGATCGTATTCCAGCATCGGGATGTCCGGGAACCGGTGCGCCGAGTAGCTGTAGCCGCCCACGCCCACCGGCGACCGCATGGCGTAGCCCTGCAGCAGGGTCTCCACGATGGTCTGGGTGTCGATGGCCTTCACCATTGCCTGGCGCACCTTCTTGGCCTGCTCCCACTCCGGCGAGCCGATCTCCGTGTTGGAGGAAACCCAGGGCAGGTCCGGATCGTAGGCGGCTTCCTGGTCGGGGGTGCCCACGTTGAAGTACAGCCCGCCGTGGAAGTGCAGCAGCATTTCACCGGCCGCCTGGTCGGGCACTATCAACAGCTTGGCCCCTTCCATCGCCTGAACCAGGGGGATGGAGTCGAATGCCATCACGAAGGTATCCAGATTACCGGTCTGGAATCCCGCCAGCCGGGTGGACTGCTCGGGGATTTCCTGGAATTCAAGCTCCGCGAAGTTGGGAGTTTTGCGCCAGTGGTTCTGGACCGCCTTCATCCGCCAGAATTGGGCCGGGCGATGATCGACGATTTCCCACGGGCCGGTGGCGGCGATGTCCTTGTCCGCAGCTTCGATCCCGATTTCATCCGACTGCTTCTTGCTGACCACCCAGCTGGCGATCCCGGAGGGGACCCGGTGGAACTCGGACATGATCACGTCGGGCATGGGCTCGCCGGTGTCCACCATCAGGGTATGGCTGTCCACAATCTCGATGCTGCCCTCGGGGTGGTCCCAGAACCTTTGGAGGGCGCTGGCCCGGGCGTGCTTGGTGTTGGTGATCCAATGGGAATAGGAATACACCACGTCCTCCGCGGTCATTTCACCGTATCCCTTGTGAAACTGCACGCCCTTGCGGAGATTGAAGGTCCAGGTCGCGAAATCGTCCGATATGTTCCAGGACTCGGTCAGCAGGGGTTCCGCCACCAGGTTGCTGTTCCACTGCATCAGGCCCTCGACCACCGGGGCCGTGGATATGACGAACAGTTGCGGATTCACCGAATGGGCCGGGTGGCCGCTGAAGATGTTGATCTCCTCCTGTCCCATGGTGATTTTTCCCGCCGGTTGCATGGCCATCTGCGGCGCGGCATCGGTGGCGGCCGGCATGGCCGTGGGAGCGACCTGAGGTTGTCCCTGCTGCGCGGGCGCGGTCGTTGCTGCCATGGCCTGCTGGGCGGGCTCCGTGGGAGATTGCTGCTGGTTGGTGGCTGCCTGCGGCGCGGCGGGCGCGGCCTGTCCCGCATCCTCCGCGGGAGCGGCGCCTCCGCAGGCCACGATGACCGCCAGGGCAAGCGTGGCCAGAATCAGCGCGCCCAGGCTTCCCTTGAAAACTTCGTAACGAATCATAAACCTCACCTCCGGAAATCTACGGGTCCGTTTATTCCTTCGATATGCGGTACAGGTCTGGCAAAGAGGACGGATATAAAGACGTGAGAGCGAATAATTGAAGGCGCTCCGGATGAGACTCGTTTGGCCCGGTTGCTCCGGCAACGGGTTGCCCAACCCATACGTTGTGATCGGCCGCTCCGTGCTCTTTCACGTGCTCCCGGTAGCGCGCTTTACCGTATCCGAGCGCTCCGGGAACGGCCCCCGGCGTTTTCCTGCGTTCCTGGCGCCGATGTTTCACGTCGCCGAAGTCCGCCGTGTTCATACCGGGCGGGTTCTCGGCGGATTTCGCCTTTGGAGGCTAACGATAGCATGGTGTTAGTGTCGTGTATAGAGATATTTTAATGATTTTCGTAGTCATATACTATATGATAGACGGATAACGTTGCTGCGATACATTACGGTAATCGCAGTACGTAGCGCGACACACGACCGTGTGGTGCGGAAGGGAACAGTGATTGGGAAATGAGCCGGCCGGCCAGCCGCCCCGATCTTGCCGGCGCACGGGATCGGGTCGCTCCCACGGCGCGACGGGGCCGGGCACAGCGACGAATGAGGGGTGAGGATCAGGCAGGTTCGGCGTGCGGAGCCGATCGTGGCATCCTGGGTCTCGCGCTTTGAGCTTGGCGAGGAGATGGCTCAACTCGTACCTCAGTTGGTCCTCGGCAACCTCGATACGGGCGATGCCCGGTTGGCGCGCGGGCAGCCTGGCTCGACGGAACCGGTAGCCGCGTAGGTCCGCCTCGTCGCACACGGCGCGCAGATAGGGTGCGGTAGCTGTGGGCGTCTCTGGCGAGGACTTTCTGCGCCAGCAAACCCTCACGCCAGTGGGCGTCGAGGCCCCCGGCATTGAGGCCCCCGGCATCGAGGTAACGCGGATGGAGTGACCAGAGTCGGATGGGGCACGGTAACCAACTGGTCGGCGCCGTGGATTACACTTCTGTTGCATAATTGATTACGAGATTGACCAACGATCGGACACCTGACCGGGCATGGGGGTAGCCAGCGTGAGCGATTTGCGGCAGCGGGCCGAGGATATTCTGGCGTCGCCGATGGGTTGCGCGTTCTTCGCGGATGCTCGGGAACGCGGGTATCTGCCGGAGGACCTGGCGGATCCGGCGGTTAGCCTGCGGCTGGCCGCCGAGGCGGTGGACATGGTTGAGCGGTGGCTGCCGGACCACGAGCAGGTGGTGGCGGAGATGCTGGGGCTGGCGCCGGTAATCCGGCCGCTGGTGGAGGCTACGCTGGCGCACGAGGGGACGGCCTGGTGGTACGAAGGTCCCGATTTAGATACGCAGGTGTGGATTCCGCACGACGGTGAGACTCCGGATCCGTCTCAATGGAAACGGCCGAACACTCCCCCCTCACGGTGGGAACGCTACGCGCAGAAGCCGCTCGGCCCACAGTACACTACGACACTCTTTGAACACTCTGCGTCGATGCTCATTGCCTACGAGAATCATACGGGAGACATCTGGCCGGAAAGCTGGCCGCTGCAATGCTGGCTGATGCGGATGCCGGCGGACGTGAAAATCTACGAGATTCACGGGCCGGAGGACTGGCACCGCAGTAGAGTCCCTGAAGGTGGTGTAACAGGGACTAGGTGGCAAGAAGAGAGCCACCGCGTCATCCTTATCGGAACAACAACAAACCCGATGAGGGAGGACCGCGATGGCCAAGAACAGCATGGACCTTTTGGAACTACTACGCAAGCGCGGCATGGACGGTGATGTGGACTTCCTGCGGGAAGCTCTGCAGGTGCTGGTGGAGGGGATCATGGATGCCGAGGTATCGGCGCAGATCGGCGCTGAGCATGGTGAACGCAACTCGGAGCGCACTACCCACCGCAACGGCTACCGCAGTCGAGACTGGGACACCCGGGTGGGGACGATGGAGTTGCGCATCCCGAAGCTCCGGGAAGGCAGCTATTTCCCCAGCTTGTTGGAACCCCGGCGACGCAGTGAGAAAGCACTCCTGAGTGTTATACAGCAGGCCTACGTGGAAGGGGTGTCCACCAGGCGGGTGGATGATCTGATCAAATCTCTGGGCTGCGACGGCATTTCGAAAAGCCAGGTCTCACGCATCTGCCGGGACCTGGACCAGGTGGTGGAGATCTTTCTGGGTCGGCCTCTGGATGGTGGTCCCTATCCGTACGTTTGGCTGGACGCTTTGACCCAGAAGGTCAGAGAGGGCGGGCGGATCGTGAATGTCAGCGTGGTGGTGGCCACCGGTGTCAACGCTCAGGGTCAGCGGGAGGTATTGGGCATGGACGTGGGCGCCAGCGAGGACGGCGCGTTCTGGCTGTCTTTCCTGCGCTCGCTCAACGCCAGGGGACTCAGCGGTGTCGAGTTGGTCATCTCCGATGCCCACCAGGGACTGAAAAACGCCATTGCCACCGTGTTTGCCGGAGCGGCGTGGCAGCGGTGTCGAACCCACTTCATGGCCAACCTGCTGAGCAGGGTGCCCAAGCGGTCTCAACCTGGCGTGGCCACCATGGTGCGTACCATCTACAAGCAGCTCTCCCCAGAAGAGGTCCACGCCCAGGCCGATCGGGTGATCGCTCAGCTGCAGGAACACTTCCCTCAGCCGGCCCAGATGCTGCAAGACGCCATCCCCGACGTCCTGGCCTTCACCGCCTTCCCAGTGTCCCACTGGCAGAAACTCTGGTCCAACAACCCGTTGGAGCGATTGAACAAGGAAATCCGCCGGCGTACCGACGTGGTGGGCATCTTCCCCAACCGAGCAGCGACCCGGCGTCTGGTGGGCGCCGTACTGGCCGAACAGCACGACGAATGGGCCGAAGGCCGCCGCTATCTCACCTTCACCGACGATCTTGCTGCCGAGACCTTGCCGGCCAGCAACATCCTGGAGGCCGCAGCCTAATAACATCAACAAGGATGACGCCAATTACACCTATTGACGGGACGTAACCGGCACCGCCTGTGTCTCGCGTATCCGGCGAATGACTTTGAGGATGGCCGGCTGGTGCCGGACTGGGGCGCGGCGTCGGTGGACTGGCACGGCGTGCACCTGAGCCTGGGCGGGCTGCTGTCGTGCGAGCAGGGGCGGTGCGAGTCGGCGGAAGGCTGGTCGATGCACGAGTCCTGGCACGCGGAACGCACTTTCTGGCTGCGGGCGCTGGACACCGTGTGCGAGCGCATGCCCGACTACCACGGAGGCCAGGAGTGGCCGGCTCCCAGCGGCGAAAAGCGGACGACGTTTCCGCCCTACCAGCCCCCTACTGAGGATCGGCCGGGGATTATGGTACTCAGGAAGGTCGAGCCGGGCGAAGAGCCGCCGGATATTGAGGCGCTGCTGGAAGCCGAACGCCGCCGTATTGCCGGGTTGGAAGACGAGGATGGATCAGCAGCTACGGAGGGGGAATGATGGCGATTACCATCAACGAAATTTGGTTCGCGGGGACGGATGCTAGGGGTTGCGCAACCGGTTCAGTTCGGCTTCCAGGGCGCGAACGCGAGCTTCGGCGTGGTCGGCGCGGTCCCGCTGGTCCTCGTAGGTGAGGATGTGGCGGCCGGTTGCCGGGTCGTGCCAGCCCAGCCGTCCGCGTTCCCAGCGCAGATGCAGGTTCAGTACCGGGCTGTATCCCTGCGATACGTCGTCGTCCAACTCGTCAATGGGAATGGGCACGTATTGGCCGTTCTCCAGCCGGTCCCCGGCCAGCCGCGCTCCGTGGTATTGGCCCGTTTCCGTTTCGTCAAAGCGCCAGTATTCCGGGATACCCAACGCCGCATAGTCGTCACGCTTCTCCCCCACGTCAATGTGGCCGGTTCTCGGCGATGCCACTTCCAGCACGAAGTCAGGCGGCTTGCTCTGCTCGGAGATGATATACCCGTTGCTATCCTCGTAAGCCTGGGGGTCAACGTTGAAGGCGATGAGCAGGTCGGGACTGCGCCGGATGGCGTCCCGTCCGGGATGGGGGGCCAACACGATGTAGCGTTCGGCGGCGACCAGAGTAGTGTCAGGGTTGCCAAAATGTTGGATGAGGTGGTGTGCGTTGCCGGTGAGGGCTAGGTGTTTGGCGCTGGTCATGTCGTCAGGATGGGGTTCCGGCGGGTCCGGCAGGCGATAGCGCGGCGAAGGCTGCGCCGTCTTTGGGACGGCGCCGGGTTGAGTGTTGGCAGTGGTCATGGCGCACCTCGTGGGTTCAGCGAGCGTGCCGGGTACGGGCAGGATGGGATGATGTTAGCATACTCGGAAGCAGGCGCGAGTACGCGCTGAACCCCAACCCGGTGTACCTGGCAGCGGCCCGGGACGTATCGGAGCGGGTGGGAGCGATATAGCGTATGTGCCTGGTTTGCCTGCACTCCCTGTGGGCTTCGATGGCGGCGATAACATCAGCCGCGGTCTCGCCCCTGTCCCGAAGGCGGGACGCCCATTCACGTCCCGGGTGCAAGGTGTCCCATCGGGACCGTCGCTGGTTCCTGCGGCCGGCGCCCGGGTCATGATTGCCAAACCCATCGACAACCACGTTCCAAAGTGGTTGATACTGCGCGAGCAGCATCTGCTCCGTGAGTCCGATCCAAACGGGATCAAGCACGAGCCGCCGGCAGGTAAAGTCGGTGAGGTTCAGATTGGACGCCGCCGCAGTTGAGTCTGCATGTTCCTGCAGGCGGCGGTGGAGAACGGTGGTTGACGACTGCGTCCGTCCTTGTCTTCGCCCCGGCGGGTCGGCCTTTCCCACATAGATGGGGACATCAAGCCCGGTGTCAGCATACGAAGGAAAGGTTCCGGTGTAGTGCAGGGTATAAACTCCAGCGCCAACGAAGGCTTCGTTCGGTGGCAGCGCGTCGGCAGGGTATTCCATCAAGGCCCGGGCTGCGTTTCGGCCCAGTTCGTTCACGCTGAGCGGGTTGTAGTCTCGCACCGATTATCGCTCGCACCTGGTACTGTTGCGGCAAATTATCCAGAAGCAGTGCCGTTTCCTCGCGTGGTGGGCGGTGTTCCATTTCGTGGAGGTCATCGGGCCCGTTCGGACCTTGATGATAAGGTCGCAGACGGTGAATCCCGCCTCATCCGCCATCCGCAAGAAATCGCAGTGGCTCCACTTTGAACGGTGGCTGTTCACCATATCGGTAATCTTGGCGAGAAGTAGCCCTTCCAGTTTCAGAACCCGTTTCGCCTGTTCCAGGAATGGAGGATATAGATAGCTCAGGCTCCAGTCATGCTCTTTTCCGCACGCTACCGTCGCCCCAAAATCCTCGTCAAATTTCTTGCTGCTCTTGTCTCGACCCTGCGGGCCAACGTGAGGCGGGTCGTAAATGACCGTCCCGAATGCAGCGTCCGGAACTCCTTCCATGACCCGATTGTCGCCAACGATCATCGTTTGGAACTTGGGATCTATGTCCATCGACACAACTTCCCGTGTCGAATTTTTCCAGAAGCGCCCCCTGTTGTAAGTGGCGTCGAGGATGGGTTCAGGACTAATCGACGAATAGAATCCCAACATGGTTTCAATCAACTCGCCGTCACTGCCTTCCCCAACGCTGCTGATAGGCTGGTATCCCTGTTCGACCTGTGGGTAGTCAAAAAGCAAAACGGGCACCCCTGTTCGGAAGTGCCCGTACCCTAATGCCTGTTGCTACGCGCTGGCAAGGGTTGGTTGTCGCTAGGAACTGTTCAGAGTGGATGGGTTTGCTTGTTATGGATGCCTCACCGGCGGGCTGGCGGAGACGCGTACAGTCCGGGGATCGGGGAACGTGAGCAGAGGAAGGATTATCTGGATACCGGCTCAAGGCCGGTATGACGGTTTTGGTGTTAGACCGTCACCGTAACCCTGAACAGCCACTGTCGCTAGCGATTGGTGCGCCATCCGGCGCGGCGCCGCCAGACGCGGCTGCTGATGCGCATCCTTCGCCAGGCTCAAGATGAGCGGCGGGCTGCTCCTACAGCAGCCCGACCACCGCGTCGCCCACCTGCTGGGTGCTGGCGTTGCCGCCGAGGTCGGCGGTGAGGGCGATGCGCTCGTTGAGGACGCGCGTGGCGGCGGCGTTGACCCGGTCGGCGGCGTCGGTCTCGCCCAGGTGCTCCAGGAGCATGGCCACGGCGAAGATGGTGGCCAGGGGGTTGGCCTTGCTCTGGCCGGTGATGTCGAAAGCCGCTCCATGCACGGGCTCGAACATGGACGGGGAGGTCTTTTCGGGGTTGATGTTGGCGCTGGGGGCCAGGCCCATGCTGCCCGTCACCACGGCGGCGATGTCGGACAGGATGTCGGCAAACAGGTTGGAGGCGACGATCACATCGAAGTCCTCGGGCCAGCGGACCAGGTCCATGGCGGCGCGGTCCACCAGCAGGGACTCGGTCTGCACCTGGGGATAGTCGGCGGCAACGTCGTCGAACACCTCGTCCCAGAACACCATGCTGAAGGCCTGGGCGTTGGACTTGGTGACCGACGTCACCTTGTTCCTGCTGCCGCGCCGGAGGCTGTACTCGAAGGCGGCGCGGATGATGCGCTCGGTGCCGCGCCGGGTGAACACGCCGCTCTGGATCACCGTCTCATGGGGTGTGCCGGCGTAGAGGCGGCCACCGACCGGGGCATACTCGCCCTCGGTGTTCTCGCGGAAGATGACCATGTCCACGTCGCCGGCCTGCTTGCCGGCGATGGGCGACTCGACGCCGGGGAACAGTACGGCCGGGCGCACGCAGATGGCCTGGTCGAAGGCGCGGCGCATGGGCAGCAGGAGACCCTGCAACGTGATGTGGTCGGGGATGTTGGGGTCGCCCACCGCGCCGAACAGGATGGCGTCATGGGCGGATAGCTGGTCGAGGCCGTCCTCGGGCATCATGCGGCCGGTCTCTCGGTAGTAGTCGCTGCCCCAGGGGTACTCGGTGGAGCGGAAGGAGAGGTCGTCGGTCTGGGCGGCCACGGCGTCGAGGACCTTGCGGCCCTCCGCGATGACCTCGGGTCCGATGCCGTCGCCGGCGATGACTGCCAGGTTGTATTCGGCCATGTTAGCGCTCTCCTTGAATGGTGCAGGCTGGGATGGTGCAGGCGGATTGATACGGCAGGCAATCTACACCGGGGAGCGCGGGGCTGTCCATTGCATCCGGTACAATGGGGAACGGACCGCATCCGCCGGCACGGAGGCAACGATCATGGACACGCCGCATCAGAATGAAGGGACAGATTGGCAGGATCGGATCGTGAGCGACCCGTCGGTGTTGGGTGGCGAGCCCACCATCAGAGGCACGGGCATTGCCGTGGTGCTGGTCAACCAGCTGCTCGGGAGGGGCAATACTGTTGAAACCATCACCGGCAACTACCTGCACATCACGAAAGAAGACGTTGAGGCGTGCCGACGCTACCACGAAGCGGAAATGGAACGCAGCTTGGCTGACATGATCGCAACAATCGAGAAAGCCACACCGGAAAAGGTCGCCGACTGGCGAGATCGCATCGAATGCGTTCCGGGGAGATGCGGCGGCAAGCCGGTGATCGTGAACACGCGCATCTCGGTTGAGCTGGTGACCGACCGGTTGAGAGGAGCATGGACGGTATCAGATATTCTTCAAAGTTATCCCCACATAAGGGCAGCAGACGTTGATGCCTGCGTGAACTACAAGGCGACGGGAGCGAAATTGTCCTACTTCACGTGGGCGGATTTGAACGCCTTGATGGACGCCGACGAGTTGGCCAGATCGTGAGAATGTTGGTTTGGGAGATACTGGGACAATGACCGTAGACCGATATAAGGACGATCTAGATGCCCTAATCGGGAAGGGTGATCAGTTGCACGATGCTATTTAGCACGAATGCGACCCTCAAAGGTTTTCGCGAACCGCTAAGGAATCGTTGGGGGACGAGATTGACGAATACATCCAATCGCTACCATCTTTCAGGGACGAATATCAGGCTTGGTACTCTGAGGCTAAAGTTCTAGTCAGACAGTTGCTGCCCGACAGACTGACAGACTTCACCCGATACTACGAGAAGCCAAAATCGCGCAAGGAAATAACATACGAAAATTACACGATGGAGGACTACCTCGACAGACTTGTCAGGAAGCGGGGCAGAAATACGGTCGTCGGACCTAGCGCGGCTATTCCGCGTTTCCGCCAACAATTGAACATAGTGAAGGCGATACAAGTGCGCTTCCAGAGTTCATTGTTTGATATTCGCCAATTGGCCCAAGCCGATCTCTTCGATTCAGAGTTAGAAGCAGCCGTAGAACTTGCGAAGAATGGATTTGAGAGGGCTGCAGGAGCGATGGCAGGCGTAGTTTTGGAACGGCATCTTAAAGAGGTATGTGACTCCCACGCCATTACGATTCGCAAGCGGATGCCCACGCTGGCTGATTTCGACAATGCTCTGAAAGAAGCAAATGTCATCGATACCTCTCAATGGCGGTCAATTCAGCAGTTGGGGGATGTGCGTAATATGTGCGCCCACGACAAAGAATCAGACCCAACGGCAGATCAGGTCAAAGATCTGTTGATGGGAGTGTCAAAGGTAATTAAGACCGTCTTTTGATGCACCCTCAGCAGTTCAGACTGCAAGGTCAACGCAATCTCAGTCCCCTTAGGGCACCAAAAAGGGGCGGGTTTCAAACCCGCCCCCACTCACATAGTCATCCGGCAACGGGTGTTACACGTCGCGCTCGATGGGCGCGCCCACTATGCTGCCCCACTCGGTCCACGAGCCGTCGTAGTTGCGGACGTTGTCGTAGCCCAAAAGCTGACTGAGCACGAACCACGTGTGGGATGAACGCTCGCCAATGCGGCAGTAGGCGATGGTCTCCCGGGAGCCGTCCACTCCCCTGCCGCCATACAGCGCGCTGAGCTCGTCGGCGGACTTGAAGGTGCCGTCCTCGTTCACCGCCTGGCCCCAGGGGACGTTGGCCGCGCCGGGGATGTGGCCGTTGCGCTGCGAGCCCTCCTGCGGCAGGTTGGGCGGCGCGTTGAGCGCGCCGGAGAATTCGTCGGGGGAGCGCACGTCCACCAAGGCGTGGCTGCTGCTGTTCACCGCCTGCAGCACGTAGTCGCGCAGGGCGCGCAGGTCGGTGTTCTCGGTGGTGATGCTGTAGCTGGAGGCGGAGTACGACGGCACGTCAGTGGTGACGGGCCGGTTCTCGGCGAGCCAGAGCGCTCGGCCCCCGTTCATGAGCTTCACGTCCTGGTGGCCGTAGTAGCGAAGCTGCCAGAAGGCCCAGGCGGCGAACCAGTTGTTGTTGTCGCCGTACAGGATGATGGTGGTGTCGGGCGAGATGCCGCTGCCGCTGAGCAGGGATTCCATCTCGCTGCGGGACACGATGTCGCGGGCCACGTTCTGCTGCAGTTGGCTCTGCCAGTTCCAGGTGACTGCGCCGGCGATGTGGCCCTGTTCGTAGGCGGAGGTATCGACGTCGACCTCGACCAGACGCACGTTGGCGCCTGAGCCGTGGTCGGCGACCCATTGGGTGGAAACGAGTGATTCGGGATGCGCGTATTCGGCCATGATGCACCTCGCGAGGGGGATTATTCAAAAAGGATAGGCACGCCGATTATACACGACGGTATGGATCGGCCGGGCGGGGCGGTCAGTTGAGGAGCAGGAAATCCTTGCGCACGCGCTCCAGGAATCGCGCGTCGGTGAGCGCAATATCGTGCAGTTCCACGATGATGGGCAGGTTGGACTCGTCGAAGTCTTCGTCCAGGTCGCCCATGATCCTGACGGGAATGGGATCGCCGCAGTGGTCGAGCATGAGGTCGAGGTCGCTGTAGCGACGGGCGCGGCCCTTGGCGCGCGAGCCGTACACCCAGATCCGGGCATCGGGCAGGCGACGGCGGATGATGCCCAGCACCTGGGAGCGGTGCTCCGGCGAGAGGTCGATGTGGCGGGACTCCTCAGCCGCCATCTGCGATTCCCCGTTCCATGGCGTTGAGGAGGGGCCTGGCATCGGCGGCGAAGGCGGCAGACCCATTGGCGACCATTATCGCCAGGGATTCCAGGTACGCATGGGCCACTCGGTTGCGATTCTCCACGTGACGCAGCCACGCCTCGCAGTTGTCGATCAAACCGAGCCGGGCGGCATGTCGGATGGCCTGTCGCGGCGATAGCGTACGAGCATCAGGCAGGCAATAGACGATGTCCAGGTAGCGTCCAAGCGTTGTTGCCGTTTGGGCGAAAGTGAACGTGAAACGGGAGATCAGCGCATCACGCACGAATTCTGCGTGAGGGTCGGTGGCATACGCCACTACGCCTCGATCAAGTTGACCGATTGCGTCTCTGAGGGTGTCAAGGAAGTCGTCCACGATCATATGAATCCCGGCGGGGATGAGCGCCCGCTGATCATGGACAGGATAGCACGGGTAAGGGCTACCACCTGGGCGTTCACACCTCCGGACCGTCCCGTTTTGAATGAAACAAAAATTTAACCAATAGGCAACAGATTGTTAATTGCGCCGCAATCAGCGGTTAACACGCCGCGCCTACGATGACGTCGGTCACAAAAATCGGGACGCCGCCCACAGCGCCAAGGCCAAACGCTGCGCGACGACGCCTCAATAGTGAAATGGAGGCAAATGTATGCTTGCGGCCACAAAATCATTAGTAAGTAAAAACGTCCTGAGCCACGGCGTTGCCGCGGTCAAGGAGTACCCGTTCTCGTTGCGACGCACCCTCCTTGCGTTGGCGGTCGGCCTGGTAGCGATCAGTGTGCTGGCGACCTTCAACAACGCATTCGCGCAGGGCGATGACGTTGCATCGGCGGGCTACGTTGACAACGTGGTGCTGATCGTCGCGGCGGCGCTGGTGTTCTTCATGCAGGCCGGTTTCGCGTTTCTGGGCGCGGGCCTGATCCGTTCCAAGAACACCACCAACTACCTCACCAAGTCATTCATGGACTTCGCCATCGCGTCCCTGGGCTTCTGGGCCTTCGGTTTCGCGTTCATGACCGGCACCTCGGCCGGCCAGTTCATCGGGCTCAGCAACTTCTTCCTGGTGGAAGGCAACCACGTTGACTGGATGTTCCAGATGGTGTTCGCCGCCACCGCCGCGACCATCGTGGCCGGCGCGATGGCAGAGCGCACCAAGCTGCAGACCTACCTGGCCTACAGCTTCATCGTGTCCGCGCTGATCTACCCCATCTACGGCCATTGGGTCTGGGGCGACGGATTCCTCGGCGCGATGGGCGCGCAGGACTACGCGGGTTCCGGCGTGGTGCACGCGGTGGGCGGTTTCGTGGCCCTGGCCGGCGCCTGGGTGGTCGGACCCCGCATCGGCAAGTTCATCAACGGTGTGCCGCAGGAATTGGCCGCCCACAGCACGCCCTTCGTGGTGGTGGGCACGTTCATCCTGTTCTTCGGCTGGTTCGGCTTCAACATCAACACCGGCGACAACATCGGCCTGAACGCCGTCAACACGCTGCTGGCCGGCGCGACCGGCGCGGTGGTGGCGCTGTACATCTCGCTGATTACCAAGGGCAAGGCAGACATCCTGCTGACCTGTAACGGCGCGCTGGCCGGACTGGTCGGAATCACGGCGCCGGTCGCCTTTGTGGATCCCTGGGCCGCCGTCGTCATCGGCGCCATCGCCGCGCCCATCATGTGGGGATCGGTGAACTTCGTGGAGAAGGTGCTGAAGGTTGACGACCCGGTGGGCGCGATCAGCGTGCACGGCGTAACCGGACTGTGGGGCCTGCTGGCCGTCGCGATATTCGCCAGCGGCGCGGACTCCGCCGTGGCTGGCGGGCTGCGGTCCGAGGGCACCGTGGGCCTGGTAGGCGGAAACGCGGCGCTGTTGCTGCCGCAGATCCTCAGCATCATCGCGGTGGTGGTCTGGCCTCTGGTTACCGGCTTCGCCCTGTTCTTCCTGCTGAAGTTCACCATGGGCGTCCGCGTCAGCGAAGAGGAAGAGATCGCGGGCCTGGACATCTCCGAACACGGTATCCAGACCTATCCCGAATCGGCAGCCACCAGCTAACCCACTCAACAACGATTTTCCTCTCCTCACTGCGGGGGTCGGGGGTAGTGGCCACCCTCGGCTCCCGTTTTTGCAAAGGGATTTTTGCCTGAATCGCTGTGATTGCGACCGCCGCAGAATCGGAAGCGTGTAGGTGCGTAACAAGTTTGTAACATTTCCGTCATTCGTACGTAACACTGAAAATCTACGATCGTAAGCCACTCTGCGCCTTTTCAATTCACGTTCAACGCACCGACCACAGCACGGCTATACGCCCTTGGGCGGGCTGCGGCGGAGCTGGCGGGAAAGGCAAACGGGCAAACAAGGGAGTGAGGAGACAAGACAGATGGAGTTCACCGATCTGGAAGTACTGTCCTTCCTGATCTCGTCGGCGCTGGTGTTCATCATGATCCCGGGGTTGGCGCTGTTCTACGGAGGACTGGTACGCCACAAGAATGTCATCGGCACGATGATGCACTCGGTCGCGGCCATCGGTGTCGTAAGCATCGTTTGGGTGCTGTGGGGCTACAGCCTGGCGTTCGGCAACAGCGTGGGAGCCCTGGGGTTCGTTGGCGACCTGACCAAGTTTGGCATGATTGGCGTGCTGCCCGATGAGCAGGCTTTCATGGTGTTCCAGGGCATGTTCGCGATCATCACCGTTGCGCTGATCGCGGGCGGGTTCGCCGAGCGGTTCAAGTTCTCGTCCTACCTGGTCTTTGCCGCCCTGTGGGTGTCCATCGTCTACGCTCCGCTGTGCCACTGGGTGTGGGGCGGCGGCTGGTTGGGCAACTTGGGCAGCGTGCTGGGCATGAGCGAGGCGGGGTTCGCGCTGGACTTCGCCGGCGGGACGGTGGTGCACATCGCATCCGGAACGGCGGCGCTGGCGGCGGCGCTCATCGTGGGCCGCCGCGCGGGGTTCGGTTCAATTCCGTTTGTCCCGCACAACGTGCCGCTGGTGCTGCTGGGCGCGGGACTGCTGTGGTTCGGCTGGTTCGGATTCAACGCCGGCAGCAGCTTTAACCTTTCAACCTATGACGCGGCCAACGCCTTCGTGGTTACGAACATCGCGGCGGCGACGGCGATGTCTTCCTGGTCCTTCGTGTCCTGGTTCGTAACGCATCGCCCGTCGGCCAGCGGCGCGGCGGCCGGAGCCGTGGCCGGCCTGGTGGCGATCACGCCGGCGGCAGGATTCGTGGGCGTGATGCCGGCCATCATCATCGGCGCTGGCGCGGGAGCGGCGTGCTTCCTCGCCGTCGAGCTGATCCACCGCTTCCGCATCGACGACTCCCTGGACGTTTTCGGGATACACGGCGTCGGCGGAATTTGGGGAGCGCTGGCAACCGGCCTGTTCGTAGGCATCGGGTTCGGCGCGCTGGACGCGGACGTCAGCCGGATGGAACAGGTGCTGTACCAGTTGATCGGAATCGGAGCAGCATTCGCCTGGTCGTTCGTGGTGTCCAGCATCATCCTGCTGGCGCTGAAGTTCACCATTGGACTGCGCGTGAACGACACCGAAGAGGAGGTCGGAGTCGATCTCGCCCAGCACGGCGAGGGCATGCCCCAGTAATTGAAAACAAACGGCGCGACCGGAGCCGGCCGCGGATGAGTAAATGAGGAGGAACCAGAAATGACTCCTGCGAAAGTCATCGAATTTTGCAAGTCAGAGGGAATCGGTATTATTGACCTGAGATTTACGGATCTGCCGGGAACGCTACAGCACCTTTCGATACCGCTGAGCGAACTGACCGAGGGCAATATGGCCGAGGGCTATGGCTTCGATGGCTCCAGCATCCGCGGCTTCAAGACCATTGACGAAAGCGACATGCTGCTGATCCCTGATGCCAGCACGGCCAAGGTGGACCCGTTCTTCGAGATTCCCACCCTGCACATGCTGTGCGACATCCTGGACCCGGTTACCCGCGAGTCCTACACCCGCGACCCGCGCCACGTTGCCCAGAAGGCCGAAACGTACCTGCGGGACAGTGGCATCGCCGACATCAGCTACTGGGGTCCGGAGCCTGAGTTCTTCATATTCGACTCTGCCCGGTTCGACCAGAACATCAACTCCGGCTACTACTTCATCGACTCCGACGAGGGGTTCTGGAACACCGGCGTTGACAGCCCCATCCACGGCAGCAACAACCTGGCCTATCGTCCTCGTAACAAGGAAGGCTACTTCCCGGCGCCGCCGTTCGACACCTTCCAGGACATGCGCTCCGAGATGGTGCAGAAGATAGAGCACTTTGACATAATCGTCGAGAAGCATCACCACGAGGTTGCGACCGCGGGACAGGCCGAGATCGACGTGCGGTACAACAGCCTGACCGCCATGGCCGACACGGTGGCCATCCTGAAGTACGTGGTGAAGAACGTGGCCAAGTCTCACGGTAAAGTCGCCACCTTCATGCCCAAGCCGCTGTTCGGCGACAACGGCACCGGAATGCACACCCACCAGAGCCTGTGGAAGGACGGCAGCAACCTGTTCTACGACGCCGACGGCTATGCCATGCTCTCCGCCACCTGCCGGCACTACATCGGCGGTTTGCTGCAGCATGCGCCGGCCCTGCTGGCCTTTGCGGCGCCCACCACCAACAGCTACAAGCGGTTGGTGCCCGGCTTCGAGGCGCCGGTGAACCTGGTGTACTCGGTGCGTAACCGCTCTGCGTGCATCCGCATCCCGACCTACTCGCACAGCCCGGCGGCGCGTCGCTTGGAGTTCCGCGCGCCCGACCCGTCCTGCAACGCCTACCTCGCGTTCTCGGCGATGTTGATGGCCGGCATTGACGGCGTCATCAACGAGATCGAGCCGCCGGACCCGGTGGACCAGAACCTGTACGAGATGTCCGCCGCCGACCTCGCCATGATCCGGCAGGTTCCCGGCTCGCTGGATGAAGCGCTGGCGGCACTGGAACGGGACAACGAATTCCTGATGCGGGGCGGCGTGTTCACCGACGACCTGATCGAGACGTGGCTGGACTACAAGAAGAACGACGTGGACGACCTGCGCCTGCGACCGCACCCCATCGAATTCTTCAAATACTTCGACGCCTAGCCCCGGTGGTACAATTGCCGAACACGGCAGCGATAGAAAACCAGGTAGGGGCGAATCAACATTCGCCCCTATGCGTAGCACAGGCACTCGACCCGCTGGCGCGGCAAACCCTGAGGTAGCGGCGATGGCACAGTATGAATGGACCTGACTGCCCACATTCCCAGACACAGGGGGACGATTCCTCAGGGTATGGTATCGCGCATGGTACAACGGTTCGGCGTGACAGACGACGAGTTCCTGATGGCGCTCAACGGTGAAGTGCCCGAACCATTGAGGTAAGCCTCTTATTGGTGCAAATCAACCGTTGACGACCGATTTTTAGTAGCAGGAGATTATCAATGCTGACCGACCACCACGCGGCGGAACGCGAGTACGTGCTGCGGAGCGCCCGCGACTTTGACGTCAAGTTCGTGCGCCTCTGGTTCACGGATATCCTGGGCAACCTGAAGGGTTTCGCCATCACGGTGGACGACCTGGAGGACGCGCTGGAGCTGGGGGTGGGATTCGACGGAGCAGCCATCGACGGCTTCACCACGGATGAGGAGAGCGATTTACGGGCTTTTCCCGATCCGACCACCTTTTCGCTGCTGCCCTGGCGGCCCCGGCAAAACGCCGTGGCGCGCATCTTCTGCGACATCCGGACGCCGCGCGGCGAGCCGTTCATCGGCGACCCCCGCCAGGTGCTCAAGCGCAACCTGGAACGGTTGGCGAGTCTGGGCTACATCTACTACGTGGGGCCGGAGCTGGAGTACTTCTACCTGCGCGACCCCGAATCGCCGGAGCCGCTGGACACGTACGGATACTATGACCAGCTATCCACCGGACCGACGGCGGATCTGCGTCGGGACACAGTTTTGAACCTGGCGGAAATGGGCATACCCGTGAAGTATTCCCACCACGAAGGCGCACGCAGCCAGCATGAGATCGACCTGCAGTACACCGACGCTCTCACCATGGCGGACAACGTGATGACGGCGCGTCTGGTGATCAAGGAACTGGCGCAGCAGCAGGGGGTGTACGCGTCGTTCATGCCCAAACCCTTCCGTCTGGAGAACGGCAGCGGCATGCACACCCACCAGTCGCTGTTCCGTGGCAACTCCAACGCATTTTATGACACCGACGACGACCTGCACCTGTCCGTAACTGGAAAGCGTTTCATCGCCGGATTGCTGCGGCACTCCCCGGAGATAACGCTGGTCACCAACCAGTGGGTGAACTCCTACAAACGGCTGGTGCCCGGTTACGAGGCGCCGGTCCACGTTTCGTGGACGATGTCGAACCGGCTGGATCTGATCAGGGTGCCGTCGTACAAGACCGGCTATGATACGTCGCTGCGGGTGGAGTATCGCGCCCCCGATCCGGCGTGCAATCCGTACCTGGCGTTCAGCGTGCTGCTGGCGGCCGGCTTGAAGGGGATTGAGGAGGAGTATCCGCTGCCGTCGCCCGTGACGTCCGACGTGTCTCGGATGGACCAGGACGAGCGTCAGGCGCGCGGCATTTCCCGGCTCCCCACGAACCTTGGAGAGGCCATCGCGCTGGCCGAGGGAAGCGCTCTGCTGCGCGAAACACTGGGCGATTTCGTGCACCAAACGCTGATTCGCAACAAGAAGAAGGAATGGCAGGACTACAGTTCCGCCGTGACCGATTACGAGATCTCGCGATACCTACCGCTACTCTGAATCCGAAGTTTGGCCACAACTGGATGAGGTGTAACCAGATATGCAATTCTCAGGAAAACTGGTGATCATCGCCGCTCTGGCGGTGACGGTGCTTCTGATCAGCAACATCATCGCCGTCAAACCGGTGTCGCTGTTTGAACTGCCGTTCAACTTCATTGGCAGCAACCTGTTCGTCGTGTCCGCAGCCATCATCTGCTTCCCCATCGGTTACATCATCAGCGACATTCTCACCGAGGTTTATGGTTTCCGCGTCGCGCGCGGGGTGATATGGCTGGGTTTCGTATGCAACCTGCTGATGGTGTTCCTGTTCTGGGCGGGCGATCTCATTCCCGGCGCGGTGTTCTGGTCGCATGACCCGGTTACGATCGCCGACGATGCCGGCAACGTGGTGGCGAACCTGCCCAGCGAACACGCCTACGAGGCCATTCTCGGGGCGACGGGCTGGATACTCCTGGGTTCGTTCGTGGCGTACATCGTCGGCGAGTTCACGAACGCGGTGGTGATGGTCGTGCTGAAGAACCGCACGCAGGGCCGGATGCTGTGGCTTCGGACCATATCGTCCACGGTGGTGGGTCAGGGCATCGACTCGATACTGTTTTTCACCATCGCCTTCGGGTTCTCCGGTCTGTGGATCGGCCCGGATGGATCGTGGCTGCCGGTGTTCAACGCGGCAGTGTGCGCCTGGGTCGCCAAGTCGGTGTACGAGGTAATCGCCACGCCGCTCACCTACCTGGTCGTGGGCTGGCTGAAGCGCACCGAGCGCATGGACGTGTACGACGCGCCCCGGTCGCTCAATCCGTTCGGCGTGTTTGGCGACGCCCCGGCCGGCGCTTCGGTGAACCGTGCCTGAAACAGGCCCGTGGGCAATCATGACCGAGCACGACCCGCAGCCCGAAGACCGGCATCATCACAGCCATGATGCTCGCCCGAATCCGCGGGCGTCGATCAGCAACCTGCGCGGCACCGGCCTGCCCTGGTGGGAAGTGCTGCGGCAGGTCGCGTCGAACTTCCGGATCAAGGTAGCCACCAGGAGCAGTTGCTGCGGTCGCTACGGTCAGCCGGGGTGTTGACGGCGTTAGCGTTGGCTGGGGTGCCCAGCCCAACCCGGGCTCCGGCTTGGCTGTAACCGCGCGCTCTCAGTATTGGTGGGATTGTTCCGCGTAGGTGTGGTCCGGTAGCCGGAAACTGATGCCGTCCTCGTCGTATTGGGAGGCGGTGAACAGGTCGGTGAAATGGGCGAGGTTGCTGTGCGTGGAGTGTTTGGGCCAAACTCTTCCTGTCAGGCGGTCATACTTCGACTGCATGCGGAACCAGGGCAATACGCCGATAGCAGCGCCGCAGAATTGACCGGAGCGTTGGCCATGGCGATGGATTCCAAACCGGCCGGCGGTTAGCAAATCTTGCCGATTTCAAAGGTCCGGAGCGCGTGGGGCTAATCCTTAAACAGGATGCCGTCGAGTATTCCCATGAGGTGCCCGGAATAGCGCCACACCTGCATGAAGCTTTCGCGTTCCTCGTCGCTGCAGACGGCGCCCAGGGCTTTCATGTGCTTCAGCAGTTGGGCCGAAAACGCGGAGATGTCGAAGGCAAGATGCGCGGCGCTGGCCGGAATTCCGGACGCCTCGATGTCCCGATCGTCGGAGTTGCGCAGCAGGTGTCTGACCTCGGCGTGGATGAGTCTGATCCTGACCGATAGTTTCCAACCCTCCCCGTACCTTTCCAGACCGCTGGGCATGAATATCTCCGCCATGTGGCGGTTATTCTGCCGGAGGCGGCGGACGCCGGAGTCGCGCGGGCGACCGGTGATGAAGAACGACTTCGTGATGTTGGTGGAGAATCCTTCCACCAGCACGCCCGCGAGCATACCCGCAGGTACCAACCGGGTGTTGTGGTGGAACATCCGGTAAAGCGCGACGCTGTGAACGGGGAGTAATCGATGCCGAACGCAAAGCCGATCATGGTGATCATCAAGGTCGCGAAGAAGACCGGCTCGAAAGCCTGCCCGATGTTTGAGCGCGTTTGGACGGCGATGCTTATGTTACGATTGGGCTGGTCTTCCACCGCCACTGATCCAGAGGAGCAGCCCTGATGCATGCCGAACAGCGACGCGTAGCCGATGACGGACTACATTACATGGTCATATTTCCCGACGACTACGACGCCGAGGCGACTTATCCGGTCGTGGTGATGCTGCACGGGTTCGGCGCCAACATGCAGGACCTGGCTGGCCTGGCGCCGTCCATCAACCGGAAGGGCTACGTGTACGTCTGTCCCAACGCGCCGATTCCGTTCGAGCTTGCGCCGGGCATGATCGGATACGGGTGGCACCCGCCCCGAGGGCAGGCCACTGAGGATCACTTCGAGCAGGCCGAAGCATTTCTGGACGCATTTTTTGAAGAAACGCTGACCGAGTTTCACGCCGATAGCGGGAACGCAGTGCTGCTGGGCTTCTCGCAGGGAGGCGGGATGACCTACCGGATGGGCCTGGGCCGGCCGGACAGATTCGCGGCGCTGGTCGCGCTCAGCGCATCGCTGCCGGACCCCGAGGTGCTGCGACCGCGATTGCCCAATCATCGGGGGCAACCGGTGTTCGTCGCCCACGGTTTGTACGACCAGATGGTATCCATGGACAGCGCCCGGCGGACCCGGGAATTCCTGGACGCGGAGAACTACAACCTGTCATATCACGAGTACAACATGGGGCACGAGATCCCGGTGGAAGTGCTGCGGGACATGGTGCCGTGGGTGGAGGAAATACTGCCGCCGCTGGTGCCCGAAACCGATCGCATCTACTGACTTGCCTACCCACCGATCGCGAAAACATCGTTTACCTGGATGTACAGGATACTGAACTAAATGCTTCATTCCGACATTACGGAAAAGATCATCGGTTGTGCTTTTGAAGTTCAAAACGAACTTGGCGCTGTGGATTTTTGGAATCCGTATATGAACAGGCGATGGTGGTTGCTCTCACCGACGCAGGGGTACCGGTGCGGGCGCAAGCGCCCATCGCCGTGAGGTTCCGAGGAGTTTCGGTAGGGAATTTCTTCGCGGATCTGCTGGTGCAAGAGCGTGTTATCGTTGAGTTGAAAGTTGTTTCTGCAATCTCACAACAACATCGGGCACAGTTGATCAACTACCTTAACGCCACACGTATAACCGTGGGGTTGCTCTTGAACTTCGGAAACCCCAAGCTGGAATACCGACGGATGACCGCTAATGCAAGCAGGAATGTTACGAAGTCAAGGGGACAACGATCAGCCTCCTAAAGATATCCTGTCTATCCGGTGTATCCTGTTTATCACGGTAAAAATTGCGTTCTGACCAGACGCTCGTGGAGGTTCTTAAACTATGAAAGCTACTACCAGGTTGCGCCAGATGCTGGCGTCCGACAAAATGGTCGTCGCACCGTTCGTGCTGAACGCGCTGCACGCCCGCATCGCCGAGGACGTGGGACACCAGGCCGTGTACATGACCGGAGCGGGCACCGCCGCCGAAAAGGGGTTTCCCGACGTTGGCCTGCTCACCATGACCGAAATGGTCGCCAACGCCAAATACATCGCCGACGCCATCAGCATTCCCGTGATCTGCGATGCCGATACGGGCTACGGAAACCCGCTGAACGTGGGCCGCACCGTGCGCGAGTACGAGTCGGCCGGCGTAGCGGCAATTCACCTGGAAGACCAGGTGTTCCCCAAAAAGTGCGGCTTTTTCGCCGGCAAGCAGGTGGTGCCCGTCGAGGAGCACGTGCAGAAGATCCGCGCCGCGCTGGACGCCCGCACCGACCCTGACTTTGTCATCATCGCCCGTTGCGATGCCTACGCCGTCAACGGCTGGCAGGACACGGTGGCGCGCTGCCGCGCATACATGGACGCCGGCGCCGACCTGGTGTTTGTGGACGGCATCAAGTCGCAGGACGACATCCAGCGCTACGCCCGCGATCTTCCCGACGTGCCGCGCATGTACAACGGCGACCTGGCAACCACGCAGACCATGGACGAACTGGGCTACAAAATCATGATCTGCGGCAGCACTATCTGGTTGATCTACAAGCAGGTGCGCGCCGCGTACGAGGAGTTGATGAGCGACGGCATGGTGGATCCGGACCGCTATGGCACCCGTTGGGACGTTGCCTCCGTGCTGGGCCTGGATGCCATCTACGAGCTGGAGAAGAAGTACGGCGTGCAGGACGTGGGCACCGACGTTGCATCGCTGGCCGCCGCCCAGGCAGAGCAGATGGCCGCCGACGCCGCGCTGGCTCCGGCGGACGACTGAACCAGCGAGATGATGCGATGAGCGACCGCTACCGTCTGCTCTACGACGGCGCATGCCCCATGTGCAGCCGGGAGGTCTTGGGGCTTTACCGGCGCAACCCGGAGGCCATGGAGGCCGTGGACATCATGGCGGCGGACTTTGATCCCGCCGCCTATGGTCTCAGCGTGGAACAGGTGCGGGCCGCGCTCTACGGCATCAAACCAGACGGCACGGTCACGGTGGGTATGGAGAGCCTGCGCGAGGCCTACCGGCTGGCCGGCGTAGGCTGGGCCATCAGATGGACGGGATGGTGGCCGGCGCGTCCGCTGTCCGACGGTTTCTATCGCTGGTTCGCCCGCAACAGGATGAAAATCAGCAGGGCGCTGGGCCGCACCGAAGCTTGCGGCGAGCATTGTGAGATTTAGCTTGATTATGCCAGCGTCGCGGTGGCGTGGTAGGATTTTCGGCGAGAATTTACGTGATGGCAGCGACACCCAAATTCAAGAACAAGCGGCGCTGGCAAGAGATCGGCGCCGCAGCATTGCTGACCTGTATCATTGCCCTGCCGACCATGGCCGTCGTCGCTTATGCTCCCGACTTGTTCCAGGAGTGGCGAAACGTCCGGCAGGTGTATGGGTCGGCAACTGCATATTCATTGGTAGCCATTTTCGTAATCCTGGCTGCGATCCTGGCTGTGCCGGGAGTCGCGTTTGCATGGCAGACCCGAGGCAGCTTGGACTGGCTGCTGGGGAAGAGCGAGCAAGATGGCGCTAACGACAGCCGCTCCCAATGAATGTTTTGCCATGGGTGGGATGGGCATGGCTAGTAGTTAGCGCTGAAGGGATTTACCTCACTGCGGACTTCTTTTTGGGCCATGGCTTCCGCCGGCAACCGTGCTCCCCGCGTCCACACATGATACAGTTGAAACTTCCCAACGGCTTCGCGGAGCCAATGAATCGGCCGGTTTGGCCCTCGTAATCGGTCTGGTGGTTGCCAATTCGCTATTCGTCGCCGCCCTGCGCCAGTTCGGGGAAGACAAACCGGCAATCACCAAGGTTGCATTGTTTGTCGCCGCGTCTTTTGTCCTGACAGGCGCATTTGTCGGGGTGTACGAAGCGAGGCCGGTGCTGGCGGGCCTGATGCTATTGATAGCTTGGGCTGGTATCTCAATAACATATGGCGCGTTCATAATTACTTTGATAGGTCGCGTTTTGTGGTCATTAAAGCGCAGGTGATGCAATCGGCGGTTCTACCCATCGGATCACTCTCAATACAAGGCGATGGATGTCGATGCTCGTCCTGATGGTCCTATGTGGGCAATACTAGCGCTGGCCAGTTCGCTGGCCTTCTGCTTCGTCAGCGTCTGCGACAAACGGCTGCTTTCCTTCCATTTCCAGGGAGTGCCGCCCCTGTGCCTCTGGTGCGGCGTCGCCGGTCTGGTGTACGGCATCATCATCACCCTGGCGGTGGGAATTCCGGACGGCACGTCCTGGCAGGTGGCGGTGTCTCCGGTGGCGGCCGGTCTGCTGATGGGGTGCTCGGTGGCGCTGCTGTTCCGCGGGATGCGCTTGATGGAGGCGTCTCGCGCCGTCGCCATCGCGCAGACGAACCCGATTTACGTCGCCGTCATGGCGATGCTGTTCCTGGACGAGCACATAACCCTGCCGCAATGGGGAGGCATCGGGCTGGTGGTGGCCGGGGCGGTGTTGATTTCCGTGCGGCTGTACCAGGAGAGGCCGTTCGGTCGAATCGGGCCGGGGGCCGGCCTGCCGAGCACGGCGGTGGAGACCCTGGGCGATCGCACTGCCATATACGGGCCAGCGATCCTGCTGCTCAGCGCGCTGTGCGCCGCCGGCAGTTTCGTGGTCACCAAGGCGTCGTTGAACGCCCACCTGCCCGTGTTGGCGGTTTTCGGAATACAACAAGCGACGGTGGGTGCGGTTTTCATCATTGTGGGACTCACCGGCGGACGCACCGCGGTTGGGCGATTATGGTCCGCCGTGCGCCAACCCACGGTCCTGGGCATGCTGCTCATTGGGGAGGCGCTGATGCCGGCCATTTCCATCCTGCTGGGAGTTTACGCGTACAGCCTGGGACCGGCGTCGCTGGTGGCGGCAGTGCTGGCGACCCGCCCGTTGTTCGTATTTGTGGCGTCCACAATTCTGTCCCGCGTGCGTTGGCAGCTGCTGGACGAATCGTTGACTCCGCAGGCGTTGGCGGTGAAAGCGGCGTCAATCGTGATGATAGTGGTTGGGGTGGGCGCGTTGAGTCTGGGATAGGCGCCAAACCGAGTTACGCTTATGATGCGCTGGAATACGGAATTTAACTGGTAATCCGTCAACGTTTTAACGATTAATGACAATTCATTGGTTGGGATGATTGACATTCCGCAACCCAGGGAATATCATCAATCGTCAACTTTTCGCGCCGGAGATATTCTGAATTGCTTCGGTGGATTTGCACGGAGTCAACCAACCAATGGATGAACTTGACCTCAAGATTATCGGGATACTGCAGTCCGACGGGCGCGCATCGAACGCCAAGATCGCCCGTGCGGTCGGCGTGAGCGAAGGCACCGTGCGCCGCCGGCTGCGCCGCCTGATCAAAGATGACATTGTGCACGTGGTGGCAGTGCCGAACCTGGAAAAGATGGGCTACGGTACCACCGCCCTGATCGGGCTTGAGACCGGCCCGGGCAAGTCCGATGCTGTCGCGGAGCGCATTGCGGATCTCGACGAGGCCCACTACGTCGTCGTCGCCACCGGCCCCTACGACGTTTTCGTCTGGACCGCCCTGGAATCTGCCGAAAGCCTGGGTGACTTCCTGCGCACCCAGATCGGCGTGATCGACGGCGTCCAGAAGACCCAGACTTTCGTCACCCTGTCCACCAAGAAGCGGTTCACCCGGGTGTAACCGGGCCATGGGTCGGGACTGAACCAGGATTGCCGCAACTGACGACTTCCCGGTTGCATAGACCTACCGCCATGCTATAATTTCGCATCCGTGGGAGTGGCCCGTTAATAGACTCGCCACTTTGCTCCGGGCCGCTGTCCAGACCCACACCAAACCAACCGAGGGGAAAGCCGCTATGACCTACATCATTACCGAGCCTTGTGTCGGCGTGAAAGACGCTGCCTGCGTCGATGTCTGCCCGGTAGACTGCATCTACACCACCGACGATGACGACATGTACTTCATCAGCCCTGATGAATGCATTGACTGCGCGGCCTGCGAGCCGGTTTGCCCTGTGACCGCCATCTTCGCCGAAGAAGCCGTGCCGTCCATGTACGAGGAATA
The DNA here is from genome assembly GCA_965116565.1 of Dehalococcoidia bacterium. Classification (GTDB taxonomy): domain Bacteria; phylum Chloroflexota; class Dehalococcoidia; order Lucifugimonadales; family UBA3495; genus Bin87. The sequence goes on along the minus strand of OZ220699.1, from coordinate 3,653,412 downwards.
CATCAAGATCAACTACGACTACTTCGACAAGTAGTCCCGCGCCGGCCGCGGCGGTCCGCTCCTGAATATCTGTCGGACCCATCGCAGCAACGATCTCAGTATTCTCCCGCCCGGCGCTCAGCAGCCGGGCGGAATTTTAATCGCATCCCTCCGACACCCTCACAACGGAACCCAGATGGACTCAACTGCCCGAGAACCGATTGCACGGCCGGACGTCAATGTCGTCGTCTGCACCGATGAGTACGGTTGCGGGCGTTGGTTCCACCGGGAGCGGAACGCCGACGCGGTCCTGAGTCAGTTGAACGACGCCGTGGACGCCCATCATGCCGGAAAGGTACAGGTCACGACGGCGGGTTGTATCCTGGGCTGCACATACGGTCCGAGATTCGACGTGGCGCGCCGTTGGTCCGGCGAAAAGGCGCTTTACGGTTCCATCGCTGGCGAGGCCACCGTAACCCGCCGGGGACGCGTGAATTTCATACCCATTCCCGATGATCTGGCCCAGGTTATCGAGGACCACCTGCCGGAAAGCGCGGCGCCGTTGGCCGCCCTGACCTCTCCCGCGCAGCCGGTGGACATCGACCTGCTGCGGGGCGTGCTGCGCGAGTGCAGCGTCGGGTTGGGAGATATCTCCATCGGGTTGGGCGAAGCTGTGGTGATGGTGCACAATGCCGCCGCCACGGTGTCCATTCCCGCGACGTTGGACCAACTGCAGTTCGTGGACGGCAGCGGGAACACGGACCAGGATGGTGGCATCGCGGTATTGACCACCGACGGCGACGGGCGAATCGCACTGCAACTCAGCCGGGTGCGCCGCATGGAATTCATCCATCGCACGCTCGGCAACGGAATGCCCAGCTACGCCATCTGGATGGGGGATGACCGGCTGGAGATGGTCTATCGCATTTACCTGCGCCGCTCGGAAAACGCCGCCGCCAATCCCGTGCGGCACGAACTCTTTCTGGCGCTGATTGAGAAGTACGGAAGCACAGTTACCTTCTGAGGAGGAGAGAAACAAGATGAGCAACATTGATTCGACGCCGGAATTCGTGCGCGAAGCCTACCGCAAGATGGACGAAAAGCTGACGCAAGTTCGTGCCCGTCTCAACCGCCCGCTGACCATGTCCGAAAAGCTGCTGCTCTCTCACCTGGATGACGTGGCAGACGCCGACCTGCGCCCTGGCGACAGCTACATCAACCTGCGGCCCGATCGAGTCGCTCACCAGGACGTGACCGGCCAGATGGCGATATTGCAGTTCATGCAATCGGGGCGAGACCGGGTGGCCGTCCCCACCACCGTGCACTGCGATCACCTGATCCAGGCCCGCGTCGGCGCCTCCTCCGACCTGCAGGACGCCCTGAACGAGAGCAACGAGGTTTACCAGTTCCTCGAATCGGCCAGCCGACGCTTCGGAATGGGCTTCTGGCGCCCGGGTTCGGGCATCATCCACCAGGTTGTGCTGGAGAAATACGCCTTCCCCGGCGCTCTGATCATCGGCACCGACTCGCACACCGTGAACGGCGGCGGGCTGGGCTCCCTGGCCATCGGCGTGGGTGGCGCGGACGCGGCCGACGTGATGGCGGGCCTCCCCTGGGAGGTGCGCTACCCGCGTATCATCGGCGTCAAGCTGACCGGCTCCATGAACGGCTGGACGGCCCCCAAGGACGTGATCATCAAGTTGGCGCTGGAGCTCACGGTGTCCGGCGGCACCAACGCCATAATCGAATACTTCGGCCCCGGCGCGGCGTCGATTTCCGCAACGGGCAAGGGCACGATCTGCAACATGGGCGCCGAGCTGGGCGCCACCGGCGACGTGTTCCCCTACGACGAGCGGATGGCGACCTACCTGCGCGCCACCGGCCGCGGTGACCTCGTTGCCCTCGCCGAGGAGTATGCCCACCTGCTGAAGTCCGACCCCGAGGTGGAGGAACAGCCCGGGCAGTTCTACGACCAGATCGTGGAGATCGACCTGTCCACGCTGGAACCGCACGTCACCGGCCCGCACTCGCCCGACCGGGCGCGCCCCATATCCGCATTGGCCGCCGAGGTTGAGCGGGAAGGCTTCCCCGATACCGTGGCCGTCTCTCTGGTGGGAAGCTGCACCAACTCGTCCTACGAGGACATGGAGCGCTGCGCCGACGTGGCCCGTCAGGCTGCGGCCCGTGGCGTCACCGCGGCGTCCGGCCTGCTGGTCACTCCCGGCTCCGAGCAGGTGCGCGCCACCATCGAACGCGATGGACAGCAGGCGGCCCTGGAGTCCATCGGCGCCACGGTGCTCGCCAACGCCTGCGGCCCGTGCATCGGCCAGTGGAACCGGCCCGAAGCGCGGGGAACCGACAACAGCATCGTCACGTCGTACAACCGCAACTTCCCCAGTCGGAACGACGGCAATGCCGGTACGATGAACTTCATCGCCAGCCCAGAATTGGCAATCGCCATGGGCCTCGGCGGACGTTTGTCCTTCAACCCGTTGACGGACCCACTGGTGGACGCCGACGGCAACGAGTTCATGCTGCAGCCTCCGACGGAAGCACCCGAGGTTCCTCCGACCGGATTCGATCCCGGCGCCGATATGTACGTGGATCCGCCGGAAGACGGCAGCGACGTGGAAGTCCGCGTTGACCCGACCAGCAACCGCCTGCAGGTTCTCGAGCCGTGGGAAGCCTGGGATGGCAACGACTTCGAGGACGTCCCGGTCCTGGTCAAGACCCAGGGCAAGACCACCACGGACTCCATCTCTCCGGCCGGCCCCTGGCTGCGGTTCCGCGGGCATTTGAACAACCTCAGCGACAACATGTTCCTCGGAGCCAACAACGCCTACACCGACGACACCGGCACGGGCAAGAACCAGCTCTCCGGTGAGGAGATCATGCCCATTCCGGAGATTGCCCGCGCCTACAAGGCCGAGAACGTTCGCTGGGTCGCCATCGGCGACGAGAACTACGGCGAGGGTTCCAGTCGGGAACACGCCGCGCTGTCGCCCCGCATGCTGGGCGCTGCGGCCATCATCACCCGCAGCTTCGCCCGCATCCACGAGTCCAACCTGAAGAAGCAGGGGTTGCTGCCCCTCACCTTCGAGGACCCCGCGGACTGGGATCGCGTGCTCGAAGATGACCGCATGAGCCTGGTGGGGCTGAATCAGTTGGCCCCCGACCGGCCCGTGCAGGCGGTCCTGAAGCACGCGGACGGCACCGAAGAGACGTTGAACCTGCGGCACACCCTCAACAACGCGCAGATTGAGTGGTTCAAGGCGGGCAGCGCAATGAACTACATGAAGAACCTGGAGGAAGGCGGAAACTAACCGTCGTTCAAAAGCGCGTCAACGAACGGGGGCGGGTATTACACCCGCCCCTTAGCTTGGGACACGTGGTTGCGCTGGAATGACAGGCAAGGTCTCAGATGGCCGGACGCGGTGCTGCTTGCCGCCCTGCGGCCTGTCGCATCAAATCGAGGAAAACTCCTGATGTCCCCCCAAACCGTTGCTGATTATGCAGATGCTGCCCGGAGGTTTCTCGTCGACGCTGACCGGGAATTTGCCGACGGTGACCTTGCCCAAGCATCCGAAAAGTTGTGGGGGGCTGCATCGCAAGCAGTAATTGCGGTTGCGAAACAGCGAGGCTGGCGGTACGGCAGTCATCGTGATCTGAAAATTGCCGTGGAACGTCTCGCGGATGAGAACGGCGATTCGAGGTTCGCATCGGAGTTCGGAGTTGCGGAGAAGTTTCACGCCAACTTCTATCACCAGTTCATGGAAGATTATGAACTGGAGCGCGATCCAGTGGAAGTTCAGCGCTTGGTCGCGCGGGTTTTAGAGTTGCTGGACCGACGCACGCCTGCGCAGTGATATCTGCACTGAACCAAAGTCGATCAAGTCGGGGCGGGTAATGCACCCGCCCCTTACGTTTGCCCGACCGGCGCTTGCGCTCTCGTTAGCGCGTCGACCTGCGCCGCGAGCACGGGCATCAATCGCTCCAACTGCGGCCGGCCTACCTCCCCCATCAGGCAAATCTGCAGCCAGTTGCGATCCCGCAGGTATCCGCTGGCGTAGGATGTGTAGTAGCCCAGTGATTCCAGAGCGCCCCCCATGCGCTCAGAGTCGATGGTACCGCGGGGCAGCGCAATGGTGGTTACCGCTCCGATGCTGTCCGCTTCCGATGCTACGAGGGTGAAGCCAAGGTTTCGGAGTTGCCCGCGCAGCCAACGTCCGTCCTCATCTATTTGAGCCAGGAGTTCGCCGGTCTGGCGCTGCAACCCGGTATCCAGAGCCGCGAGCAGGTTGGAGGACAGGGTGAATGGAACGGCGCCGTCGTCGCCTCCGGTGCAGTGCAAACCCAGGTCCAGGTAGCGCGGCAAGTTGCCATCGGGCACGGGCCGCTCCTCGCAAAACACCAGGCCCAGGCCCGGGTAGGCCGCAATCCCCTTGCCGCTGGCCCCGCTGGCGAGCCAGACGCCTCGCAGGTCAACCGGTGTGGCGGCGATGCTGCTGATGCAGTCGAGCACGAGGCGGGTGTTGTACTTGTTGCACAACGCCTTGAGACGGGGCAGATCCGTCAGCGCTCCCGTGGACGTTTCGCAGTGCACCGTCCAGAGCCAGCCGCCCGGTTGCGTTGCCAGCGCGCGCTTGATGCAGTCGTAGTCCAGCGACTCACCCCATTCATGCCGCACCGGGACGTATTCGAGGCCCATCCGGTCGGCGTGATCGAGGAGTCGTTCGCCAAATTCGCCGGCAGTTACGATTACCCCCGGAGCGTCAAGCCGCGATAGCTGCGCCGCAACCACGTCGTTGGCCAGCGTGCCGGAGCCGACCATCACCGCGCAGTGATTGGCATTGGTCAATTTGCACAGCCGTTGCCGGACGTTGCGCATCAGTCCCTGAAATTCGGGAGAGCGGTGGGAAAGCGGGGGACGCTGGAATGCGTGGACGACTTCCGCCGGCATCGCCACCGGGCCGGGCGTGAGGATCACTGGCTCATCGGGCGGCGCGTCCAGGTCCTCGTGAAATTTGCCGGAGAACTCCACGCCCACGTTGCCCACGGCCCGGTACATCGGTTGGTACGGCGCGGAATCGTCGCCCACCACGGGGCCAAAGGGAATGAAACCGATGTGGCGGTACAGATGCTGCTGGGAAACGTGGCCGGACATCACCACGTAGTCATAGCCGCCCTCCTGGCAGTATCGCGCCATCATGGTGAGCAGGCCGGGCAGCACCCGCGTGCGGCGCAGATCGGGCCGCACGGCCAACAGTCGAATTTCGCAAATGCGAGCGCCCTCGGCCTGGGGCAGGTGGTTTTCCAGCCGACCAAGCTTCTGGTCCAGCGAGAACGGACGACGATCGCGCGCGCAGATCATCCCCAACAGGTCCGACCCGCGTCGGCAGATGAAGTAGGTATTCTCGTCGTGGAACTGGTCCACCAGCGCCCGGTCGTCGTTGGCCGGATGCTGGGGCACCTCCTCCACGAAGGAGGCGTAGTTCAGCTGGTAGATCTCGTCAAATTCCCAGGGTTCGGTGGCCTGCTTGAATACCAGGCCGGAGCCGTTGGCGACGGGTTTCTCGCTATCCCGGGCGATGGGCGACGACTGCTGACGAGATGCCGAATCGACGGGCACGGATCCGGCGGTCGAGGTATGTCGTGTCATTTCCGTCATCAGCGACTCTGCGGGAATCGTTACCTGAGATTGGCCCGGAAACTCCAACGGCCGACTCAGGGACATTATACTAGGCGCAGAAATCAGGCAATACATAACATAACTGCGCGTTTGCCACAATTTCGGGAATGCGCTCCACAGACTCGTTGCGGTATAATTGCGAAAATTCGGATATGCGCCCTCATCCATCAGGGAGGTAACGAAATGGCTTACACACCTAAGCAATTGGGCCATCTGGTCATCAAGGTCCGCGACATCGAGCGCAGCGTCGATTTCTACACCAACGTGCTGGGTCTCACCGTGATGACCGGCCGGCCGGGTGGGATGACGTTCCTGTCCGCCGACACCACCATGTCCCATGAGCTGGCCCTGGTCCCGCTGGGCATGGACGCCCCAGGACCCGAGGACCGTCGGGTCGGCATGGCGCACATGGCCTGGCAGATGAACTCCTTCCGCGACCTCAAGGAGCTTTACCAGCGCTGCAAGGACCACGGTGTCAAGTTTAAGAGGCTGGGCGACCACGGTATCTCCATGGGCGTGTACATCTACGATCCGGACGACAACGAGATCGAGATCTACTATGAGTCTCCCGAGTCGGAGTGGGGCAACAAGGATGGCTTCCTGTTCGAGGGCAACTTCCCCTGGCAGTTGGATCCCATCGAGGAGCCGGAGCCGGCGGCGGTGGGCGACGACGACTAACCGCGTCCTCGGCATACGCTGACCATCGTAGGGGCGACGCATGCGTCGCCCCTACCGGTTTTTCAACGATAGTATGACGATTCTCGACATTCAATCCGGCTACGACTGCATAATCATCGGCAGCGGCATCGCTGGTCTGAACACCGCGCTCCTGGCCGCTGAGCACGGCAGCGTGCTGGTGGTCACCAAGGGGCGCATCGACGACTGCAACAGTCGCTACGCCCAGGGCGGCATCGCCGCCGCCATCGGCCCCGGCGACTCCCCGACCCTGCACCAACGGGACACCCTGGAGGCCGGCGCCGGCCTGTGTGATCCCGAAGCCGTTGCCGCCCTCACGGAACACGGGCCGGACAGCATCGCCAGCCTGGTGCAGTGGGGCGTCCCCTTCGACACCGTGCACGGGCACATTGCGCTGGGACGCGAGGGCGCGCACAGCATGCCGCGAATCCTGCATGCCGGCGGCGACGCCACCGGCCAGCACATCGAGAACACGCTTGCTGAACGGGTGCAGGCGAACCCCGGTATCACGGTGCTGGAGCACACTCACGCCATCCGAATCTGCGTGGAAGATGGCATCGCGGTCGGCGTGGAGGCGATGGATTCCGATACGGGTGAGCGACGCACTTTTGCCAGCCCGGCGGTGGTCATCGCCACGGGTGGCGCCGGCCAACTGTACCGCTTTACCACCAACCCGCAGCCCGCCACGGGCGACGGCGTCGCGCTGGCGTTCCTGGCCGGCGCGGACGTGATGGACATGGAGTTCTGCCAGTTCCATCCCACCGCCCTGCGGCTGGACGGTGCGCCCACGTTCCCGCTGTCAGCCGCCCTGCGCGACGAGGGTGCGACCCTGCTCACCGCCGACGGGCAGCCGTTCATGGCGGAGTATCATCCGGCGGGCGACCTGGCCCCCTGCGACGTGGTGTCGCGGGCCATCGCGTCCGAGATGGAGCGGGCAGATGGGCAGCCGGCGCTGCTGGATATATCGAACCTGACGACCACCACCGTGTCCAGCCGTTTCCCGACCATCTACGCTGACTGCCAGCGGTACGGGCTGGACATCACGCGAGATCCCATTCCGGTCGCGCCGGCCGCGCACTACATGATGGGCGGCATCCGCATCGACACCTGGGGACGCACCAACATCCCCGGCCTGTACGCCTGCGGCGAGGCGGCGTGCGCGGCGGTGCACGGAGCGAACCGCCTCGCCGGCAACTCGCTGCTGGACAAGCTGGTGTTCTCGCGCCGCGTGGTGGACGCCGCCCTGGGCAACGCTCCCGAATACGCTCAAAACGACGGCGACAACCTGCGCATCCCGCTGGCAGACCGGGCGATGGTATGCGCCACCGTGCCCGAGCGCGGCCGCGAGAACCTGCAGGACCTGATGTGGCGCAACGTCGGCATCACCCGCAACGGCACGCGCCTGCTGCTGTCCGCGCGCATCCTGAACCTGTGGCAGCGCACCATGCCGCCGCCGGAAACGACCGCCGACTACGAACTGCGCAACATGCTGGTGGTGTCCCGCCTCATCGTCGAGGCCGCCCTCCAGCGTCGCGAAAGCCGCGGCACACATTACAGGGAGGACTTCCCCCAACCGTCCGACGAATGGCACCGCCACGTGGTGGTGGGTTACAGTAGATCATAGTGATAACGTTCCGGTCATCGATACGTACGATCGAAATAGGAGAAGGAATGTGGCATTGTTGCCGCCGGCATTTTTGAATACAGTAGTCGCGCTTGGACAGCCGAATCCGCAGGGAGAGACCGAATTCAACGCTACGGGATTCTTATATGGTCATCCGTCCGGAGAAACGGACGAGAATGACAAAAAACGGTACTTCGTCTATTTGGTGACCAATCGACATGTCTTTGAGGGTGCGGCGAATCGCCAACCGGTTATTCAAGCCCGTTTCAATCGCCCCACGGGTTCCGGTGCCAACATTTACGCTTTGCAGTTGACGGAACCGGACGGATCGACCGGGTGGACCGTCCATCCAGACCCTGCCATAGATGCCGCAGTTTTGCGACTCAATCCAAACGCGCTGAAAGGAGACGGCATTGAGTTCCACTGGTTCCCAGGAGACGAGCAAACTTTCAATCTGGAGCAAGCGAGAGAATCTGAGGTCAGCGAGGGTGACGGCGTGTTCGTTTTAGGATTCCCATTAGGGCAAGCTGGAGAACAACGGAATTATGCAATCGTCCGACAAGGAATCATTGCGAGAGCGCAAGATTGGTTACAGGGAGGTTCTCAAACGTTTTTGATCGATGCATCGATTTTCCCGGGAAACAGTGGAGGACCAGTATTGCTAAAGCCCGAAGTCGCATCGATCAAAGGAACGAAGTCGAACACGAGGTGTGGGTTAATCGGAATGGTGGCTTCATATCTGACATATAAGGAGATCGCCATAAGCACTCAGACCAACAGGCCAAGAATGATTTTTGAGGAAAACTCCGGTCTCGGAGTGGTAGTGCCGCACGACGCCATTGTCGAGACTATTGAAGCTCATTTGAAACGCGTCGGCGCCGCAGCGACTAACGGTGTATCAAGCAATACTGAATAGAGTCAACAACCTAACGTTAAATTGATCGCCTGTCTGCGTCAATCAACCCTTGCAGACCAACCCTCCCGATGCCGGTCTGCTTCGGGCCGAGGATTGCGCCGAGAGTTCCGTTGGGCAACACTTCGGATTTGTCCGGTATTACGGTGGTGCGTGGCCTGTTTTCGCCGTGAAATTGCTTGTAAAAGAAAATGCCGTGATTGGCACGGCGTCCCCGCGTCCACCCGTCCCGCTCCAGCAGGCGCATCAACTCACGCCCCGATATATTCAAGATCGCTACCTACGGCCACGGAGAATCCAGCCTGCTCAGGTTGACGCACCGGACGAATGGGTACCTCATTATCAGCCAGGTATCCTCTGATATCGGTGATCCGTTCAACCTCGTTCAGTTGCAACTCCACGGCTTCCTGTAGCTCTGTGCGGATCTGATCCAGTGTATCGGCAAACGTCGACGTGCCCAACTCGTCGCAGATGCCCACCCATCTATCTCCCTCCTGGCTGTAGGTGCAGGTTAGGGTGATTGCGAAATCCAGGGCGCCCTGGGCGTCGCTGTGAAATACCTGGATAGTTTCTCGGGCGGCTTCAACCATGGTCCGGCCTCAAAGTAACGGGCTACGGTCATTGTAGCGCAGTTCATTGGCAGGACAATCTTTGCGGTGATGACACCGCCCCGTTGACGCCCCCGCCTGCCATCCTCTAACCTGAACTAAATCAATCAAGCACATGCCGGTGGGACTGACCTGTTGCCGGGTCGGTTCCGCCGGCTTTTTGCTGCCTGCGGGTCCTCCGACTCGCCATCGCGCCGGCTTGTCATTCAAGGAGGTTGCGATGATGAACGATGGCCGCTGGCCTGATCCCGCCGCTGACCGCGTTGCCCTGCTCCGCGCGCTGGCCGCCTGCGCCCGCGGCGGCGGCGACGCGCCCATGGTGTGCAAGTGGGGGACCCTGGCGGAGCCGGCAGCGCGCGTGTCCGGCTTCGATGCGGCCGGCAGCCACGCTGGCCACTACGACAAAAACGCCGCACCGGGGGGAACGCTTACCTTCATTGTGTCCACCGGCGCTGTCGACCGCCACGGCGACACCGTCGCGCCCGAGGGCTGGCGGCTGGACGCTTACCGCGAGAATCCCGTTGTCCTGTGGGCCCACGACTACCGCCGGCCCGCCATCGGCAGGACCCAATCCGTGTGGCGCGATGGCGGTGCGCTGCTGGCCCGGCTGGAATTCGCGCCCACGGAGTTCGCCCGCGAGGTCGAGGGCCTGTACCGCCAGGGTTACCAGCAGGGCGTGTCCGTCGGGTTTCGTCCGCTGCGGTTCGAGGAACGGCGGGATGCGCGTACCGGGGCGTTCCTGGGCATCAAGTTCCTGGAGCAGGAACTGCTGGAGATCAGCGCGGTGCCGGTGCCGGCCAACCGGGGCGCATTGCTGACCCATCGTGCCGACGCTGCCGGAGAGGTGGTCGGCTTGCTGCGGGGTTTGCGCGCCTGACCGGGAACCAGAAACAGAACCAGTCAATCACAAGGAGCTTTGCAAGTTTATGACCCTTTCAACATGGGAACTGGACACCATCAAGAACGAAGTCGCCGAGGTGCGCGATTTCTACCGCCAGCGGCTGGACGCCGACATCCCGCCGCTGCAGGAGGAACTGTCCCGCCTGAGCCGCGCCGTCGGCGAGATCACCGAGAAGCAGCGCGCCGGGGAACGGCAGGCCATGCTGGCGCGCTACGGCAACCCCGGCGACCGGCCCCGCGTGCCCTTCGGCAAGTACCAGGGAATGGATGCGCTGGACCTGGCCTGCGTGCGCAGCGTCCTGGCGTCGCAGCAGCGTGAGCCGGGCGACACTAACCCGCGCCTCCTCGCCGACTGGCAGGCAAACCTGAAGGCCGCCATGGACAGCGCCACCGCCGGCGGCGGAGACGAACTGGTCGCCACCGGCGAGGCCGCCGCGCTGTGGGCGGACATCAACGTGGACACTCACGTCGCTTCGCTGTTCACCCGGGTGGACATGCCCACCAACCCGTTTGAAATCCCGCTGCAACTCGGGAACGTGTCGTGGTACCCGGGCGTGGAGAACACCGCAACCACGGAGACCGCGCTCACCACGGCCCGTCAGACCCTCACCGCCCGCGAACTGGTGGCCGAGGTGCCCTGGTCGCTGACCCTCGACGAGGACGCCGTCATCGCCATGGCGGCAGAGGTTCGCAGCACCCTGGTACGCAACGCTGTTGAGGTGATCGACGACGTGCTGCTCAACGCCGACACCACGGCTCAGAACAACATCAACGCCGACGGCGCGACCATCGCCGCATCCACGGCCGGCAAGGCCCATTGGCTGCTGGGGTTTGACGGGCTGATTCACCTGCCCCTGGTGGACAACACCGGGCAGGGCAACGACCACGGCGCCGAGCCCAGCGCCGACATGTTCAACGAGGCGCGTGGCCTCCTGGGCAAGTACGGCGTGCGCCCCTCGGAACTGGCCTACATCGCCGACGTGGGAACCTACATCAAGTCGCTGGCCATCAGCGAGTTCCGCACGCTGGACAAGCTGGGTCCCCAGGCCACGCTGCTCAACGGCCAACTGGCCCAGGTGGACGGCATCCCCGTCGTCGTGTCCGAGCAGATGGCGAAATCCGACGCCGACGGCAAGGTGACCGACGGCAGCAACACCAACACCAAGGGCCGCCTGTTGGTGGTCAACCGGACCCAGTGGCGACTCGGATTCCGCCGCGAGCTGATGATCGAAACCACCCGGGACATCCAGAAGCGTCAGAACATCATGGTGGTCAGCATGCGTTTGGCCTTTATGGAACGCACCGGAACCCGCTCATCGGCAACGCACACCGCGCTCCAATACAACATCACGGTTTAGGGAACGCAGCAACCGTAGGGGTGAATGATTGTTCACCCCTACGCAAACGGTCAAACACATGGAACGGAGGATGCTGAATGGCAAATGCTTACGCGGACCTGGCGACGCTGAAATCACCGGCGGCGCTGAACACGCCGGACGACACCCACGACGCCCGTCTGCTCGAGATGCTGGAGGCGGCGTCCCGCTGGATCGACGGCTACTGCGGCCGCCGGTTCGCTCCGGTACACGGGGAGCGCCGGTTCGATGGGACCGGCAGGGCGTCTCTGACGGTGCCCGACCTCGTGGCGGCGCGGGAACTGCGCGTGCGTGAAGCGTCCGGCGAATGGGTGGCTTGGCCGTCGTCTGACTGGCTGCTGTATCCGCTGAACGCCGCGCCCACCGTACCGGGCGGACGTCCCTACACGCGCATCCTGCTGGCATCGGGAGCGCGGCGCCGCTTTCCCCTGTGCCGCGCCGGCGTGATGGTTGACGGCGTCTGGGGATACAACGATGTGCGCGAGGATTCCGGTTTGCGGGTGAGCGGCAACGCGCAGGTCGGCGCCGGTGATGGCGCGCTGATGCTGGCGTCCGGCGACGGCGCTGTTCCACTGTCGGCGGGACATACCATCCGCATCGACGATGAGCAGTTGTACGGCCTGGCTGTTGCCGTTGATGGCCAGGGCACGTTGACGGTGACAGTGCAGCGCGGGATCAACGGGACGGAGCCGGAATCGCACGCGATGGGCGCGCCCGTTTCGTTGTACCGCTACCCCGGAGGCGTCGCGGAAGCGTGCCTGCTGCAGGCCGCCGTCTGGTGGCGGGAGAGGCTGACGGGCCCATTCCGGCCACCGGAAGGCGAGGCGGCGGACGTTGGCGGCGTCTCCCCCACGGTGCGGACTTTGCTTGCCCCATACCGCCGTCGCAGCCCGGTGCTGGGAGTGTGAGCATGACCGGATATTCCAGTTCCGGCCGCAGCTACGTGGCCCTGGCGGACGCCAGCGGAACCCTCCGCGACCTGTCACCGTGGGTCGAACACGTCGGGCCGTTGGGCAGAATGTTCGCCGGGCGGGACATTGCCGGCGTGAACGACACGGCGGCGCGGACGTTGGCCGGCCCGGCGTCCTCGCAGGAGTTCACTCTGTCCGGCCGATGGGACGATACCCCGGACATCGGGCCGGACGCCGTCCTGTCGGGCGTTGTGGGGCTATCCGTTGCGGTGGAGTACGGCCCGGCCGGCCGCGCGCCGGGCCAACGACGGGTGTCGGGGACGTTCGTGTGCCTGTCCTACCGGATCCGCAGCCGGGCCGGCGAGCCGGTGCGGTTCGATGCCACGTTTCGGCAGAACGGTCCGGTTGAGTTGGGAGTCTGGCCGTGATGCGTCAATCGGCGGCCTGCACTTCCTCCGGAACGATTACCACCCGTCCCTCGTCGTCGTGGTGATGCCGCATGAGCAGGTCGATCCGATCATGCAGGGCCCGAATCATTCCTCGCATTTCGGCGAGTTGCTCCCGGAAGTTCGCCACCTCCTGCTGCAGCCGTTCGATCCGACCCTCGATGCCGTTAATGCGCTCATTGAGGCCATTAATGATCTCATGGAGGCCGTTGATGCGCTCATTGAGACCGTTGAGTTGGCCCTGGATTGAGCCAATGGTAAATGACTGCCGTATCAATATACCGACAATCGTAACCAGCAGAACGGTGATGAAGCCCAGGAAGGCGTAGAGGATGTAGATCTCAGTGGGGTTCATTTGGAACACTGACAACCGGGATGTTTGGCAGGATTATGCCGCGGCCAGTCTTTGAATGCAATAGTTGTGGATATTTAATGGTTGCCAGGTTGCTCAGGGACTTTGTTGCGAGTTCTCCTTTTGCGGATGGCGATTTCGTCAGGCCAGCGGGCATCCAGCGGCGCTACCGCTCCATCCGGGTGAAGGTGCCGCCGGTGCGCTCCGCAATGGTCTGCAGGTGCGTGGCATCGGTGTCGGCGTCTAGGGCGATGGTGTCGATGGGGGTATCCGAGCGGGCCAGGGCCTCAACGGTTTCGTCGTCAAGCCGCTCTATGGCGTGCGCCTTTCCGTCGGTCATGAGCACGTATCGTTCCTCCTGGCATGATGTGTCGCCCAGGTCCATGAACTTCGTATCTCCGTTGATGTCCAGGGATGTCAGGTCCGGCAAGGAGGCCGCCACGTTGCCCCCGTCCGGTACGAGGTCGGGGTCGCCGACGATTGCCGCACCTGGAAGGATGCCCGATCCACCGGCCGGGCCGGGTGGCGGAGCGGGCTCCCCGGTGCTGGCCACCCGCTCGGTTTCCTCGGAGTCGTCCCATTCGTCGAGCAGGAAATACGCGCCAATTGGCAGGAGCAGCAGAAGGAGCAACAGCAGCAACAGCAGGGGCCAGATGCTGCGTCGTTCGCCGCCTCCCCGGGAGCGGCGGTTGTCGATCGCGACGGGCCTCGGGGCGCGTGGCCCTCGCCGGAACCATTCCCATGGCCACCGCCAGCGCCTTTCGCGTCCCGGTCGCCTGCGACGCTGCGGGTCATCGTCCGAACTGTACGATATCCAATACAGGGGCATGATTTCACCCTCCCGGCGCTCCCAATGCTACTCCTGTGGAAGGCGCTGCGCCAGTCAAAGCCGACATTGCTGCACATGTTAGGTACCGGATGTGCATTGATACCAGTGCATGGAGGTTCACAAAGAATATGATGATGAATACAGGTGGCGGAACACGGTCGGTCGGGCGTATTCCCGAAACGCCCCTGCGTTGGCAGACATGGATAGATTGGGCCGGCGACGGTTCCTGGGACGCCGCGATCGCGGATGCGTCCGCCGACGTGCTGGCGTTGCGCTGGCGCTGGGGCCGAACTGGCCTCCCGGTTCCGGAGTTCGCCCCGCCGGCCAAGTTGGCGCTTACCCTCAGGAACGACGACCATCGCTATACGCCTGGCAATCCCGGCGCGGCGCTGGGCGCTAACGTGCGCGCGGTCCGGACGGTCCGGTTGCGCGCCGGTCGGATCCACGACGACTTTTCCACGGAGAATGGCGCCTCAGCGGACCTGCGCGGTCGTACCACGGCAAGTGGCTTGGAGTGGACTGTGCTGGCGGTCCCCGGCAACGGCTTCTCGGCCACCAACGGAATGGTCGCCGGCCAGGGTGGAGGCTGGCCGCCCTCGGATGCGGTGGCGTTGCTGGACACCGGCGACCCGTTCGCGACGTTGACGGTGCGGTACCGGCGTGGCAGCAGCGGCCTCGGCGGATTGGTGCTGCGGTGCGTCGCCCGGGACGATTGCCTGCGCTTGCGGTTCGCCAGCGATTCAACCATCCTGGAGCGGGTGTCAGGGCGGACCGTCACTGGACTTGCCGACGGAACTCCGTTGGATGCCGGAGTGTGGTACGACCTCGAGGTTCAACAGACCGCCGGCAGCGTGCGCATTTACGCCATCCAACTCGGACATGCCGACGCCAGCCGCCGGGAAATCCTGGCCGCCACGGGCATCGCCGACTCCCCGGACTCGGGGCGACATGGCCTGTGGCATGGTTTTCGCAGCAGCCAGGACACGTGGGCCGATTTTGCGGTGGGCCGCACCCTGTTCAGCGGGCACATCACCGGCATCGAGCCCGATTTCGACTCGGGCGTGTGCCACGTCGCCGCCGAGGATGTTTGCCATCGATTGGATGATGCGCCCTTGCATCGCGCTTTGGCCGGCGGCCTGATGCGCTCGGGCAACGTGGCCGCGGCAATTTTGGGTTGGGCTGGGTTGTTGCCCCATGAGTACGCGCTGGACGACGGGCGATTGCTGCTGACGGGAGGACCGCGTTCGGTCTGGGACGTCTCTGCCGCCCGCGCCTTGCGCCGCCTGCAGCGCGAGGAGCATGGGTTCATCTACGCCGACGGGTTGGGGCGTGTCCGGCTGGAAGCCGCGTCGGTGCGGTCCGACATCCGCGACCATCTTGATCCCGCAGCCCTGGCCAGGTTCACGATTGGGGATACCGCGGTCGCTGGTGATCCCTACGCCGCCGGTATGAAACGCCACGACGGCGCGGATGCCGTGGATGATGCGGTCACCTTCCGCTACCGTCGTTCGTTGGACTCTGGGAGACAACGGGTCTGGAGTCTCAACGAAGCCCTGGAGATTCCGGCCGGCAGCGAGCAACTGGTGCTGGCGGCGACGGACGCTTGGGATGCAATTGCGGGATTGCAGACTCCGGTAGCCGGAACTGACTACCGCGCCACCGATGATGCTGCCGGCGTTGGCACTGACGTCACCGGGGACATCACCGTTGCGGTGCTCTCCGAGTCGGAGTCCGGCATCGCCGGCCGAGGCCAGGTAATGCGCATCACCAACGCCGGTACCGCTCCGGCCTACCTGCAGGCCCTCGACCTCCACGCCGACCACTGCTGGCGAACGCAGAGTTCCAGCGCGGCGCGAGCGGAGTCGACAGCCGCCGAGGCCCCCTTGAATACCGGCCGCGGTCAGTTGGTCAACTGCCGGTACACCGACAACTACGCTGCGGCTGAGGCGCGACTGGCAGAGTATTCCGGGCCGCGGCAGCACCTTGAGGTGGTCTTGCCACTGTTGAGCGCGGCCAATCACCGTTCGGTAACTGAGGGCAGCCTGTCGGACGTGGTGGAGGTGCAGGCAGAGGCCCTGGGCATCGCCGGCGCGTGGTTGCTGGAGGGCATGGCGCTCAACGTCCGCGCCGGCGGCGATGGCGAGGCGCGCTGGTGGCTGACTGCGGTGTAGCGAGTGGTACAGGTTGAAGTCATTAAAATAAGCACGGTTTGGCTTTGATGAAGGCAGCGTTATTAAGCGATGCTTGAATTGGCTCGATGTTCAGTAAAATACGGGCGCCCAATTTTTAATTGCGATTTGCGGTTATTTTACTTTGCGCTGGTGGGAACGTGGTTGAGCGCGTCGAACCGTTGGAGTCGATCAGCTTTCGCCGTAGCTTGTCGGTCTTCATCTGATGAGCGTTGCGGCGACGTAAAAATTTGTGGCGTCAAATTTGGATGACGACCAGTGCCACTATAGCTTGCTTAAATGACGTTGGACGCGATTAAAATATATCCGCCTAAATTTTGATATATGATGACGTTATTCCAGGTCAATTGAGCGAAAGCGGGACGTTGAACAATGCGACGCGATAACACAGGTCATTACGTTGTTTGGATATCGGGTGGTGAGGAAATCCGAGCGTTCGTACCAGTTCCCCTCCCTCCGTCCCCCGCGCTGGCGCTGGATGGCACGCTGCGGCAATCCCTCGAAAAAGCTACTCTTGCATTGGGTCGGCTGGATGGCATTGCAACGCTATTGCCCGACCCAGCCCTGTTCATTTATGCCTACGTGCGTAAGGAAGCGGTGTTGTCATCTCAGATTGAAGGAACTCAATCGTCGTTGTCAGACCTGTTGGAATATGAGCTTGACGATGCGCCTGGCGCGCCAATGAGCGACGTGGTGGAGGTATCGAATTACGTCGCCGCTCTGAATCACGGACTGGAAAGGTTGCAGGACGACTTTCCGCTTTCCAACCGGTTGATCCGTGAAATTCATGCCATACTCCTCGCCAGTGGCAGGGGGAACGCGATGAACCCGGGCGAGTTTCGCACATCGCAAAACTGGATCGGAGGCCGACGCCCGGGCACTGCGGTATACGTTCCACCACCGCCGGACGCGGTGCCGGATTGCATGGGAGACCTGGAGCAGTTTTTGCACGCCACCGATGACGGTCTGCCGGTTTTAGTGCGGGCAGGACTTGCCCATGTGCAGTTTGAATCCATCCACCCTTTTCTCGACGGCAACGGGCGCACTGGGCGGTTGCTGATTACCTTTTTGCTCTGTCACGCTGGGATTTTGAAGGATCCGCTACTTTATCTGAGCCTGTATTTCAAGCAGCATCGATCCGACTACTACGAATTGCTAAACGAGATGCGGCGCACTGGCGATTGGGAAGATTGGCTGGACTTTTTCCTGAAGGGCGTCTGGGAGACTGCGGAAGCAGCGTTCACCACGACCCAGAGGCTGTTGCAGTTGTTCGGAGAAGATCGAGACCGGTTGCAGCAATACGGTCGCCGCGCCGGGTCGTTGTTGCGCGTGCATGAAAGGCTCATGGGTCATCCCATACAATCAATTGCCGATGTCGCAGAAAGCACCTCATTGACTTTCCCCACTGTATCCGCTGCGATCACCTTGCTGACTGAATTGGGTATCGCTCGTGAGATCACCGGTAGACGCAGTGACCGCCTCTTTGCCTACGACCAGTACCTCTCCATCCTCAGCGAGGGTACCGAACCACTGTAGCTGAATCGGACGGAAAGGATCGCTGTGGTATCATCATCGCTGCAAATTCCCCGTTCGGCCGCGCGCCGGCCAGCGTTCCGAGGTGCCACTTTGCCTGCTAATGACACTGTATATGACGTCATCGTCGTCGGGGCCGGCAACGCCGCCCTGTCCGCCGCCATCGCCGCCCGCGAGCAGACCCAATCGGTCCTCGTGGTGGAAAAAGCCCCGGAATACTTCCGCGGCGGCAACACCTACTTCACCGGCGGTATCATCCGCTTCGCCTACAACGGCCTGGACGACATCAAGGGCCTGATTCCCGATATGTCCGACACCGAAGCCAACTCCATCGAGGTGGGCCAGTACACCGAGAACCAGTTCTACGACGACATGATGCGCGTCACCCACGGCCTCTCCGACCCCGAGCTGGCCGAAATCCTGGTGAGCCATTCCTACCCGACCATGAAATGGCTGCAGGAACACGGCGTCCGGTTCGTGCTGTCCTTCGGGCGCCAGGCCTTCCGGGACGGCGACAAGTTCCGCTTCTGGGGCGGCCTGGTCGTCGAGGCGGTCGGCGCCGGCAAGGGCCTGTCCGACCAGCAGTTTGACGTATGCGAGCGGTTGGGCGTCGAGGTGCGCTATTCCACCGAGGGTGTGAATCTGATCCAGGACCAGATGGGCCGCATCGCCGGACTGCGGGTCAAGGGTCCCAACGGGTTCGAGGACATCGCCGGGCGCGCCGTCGTGCTGGCGGCCGGCGGTTTCGAGGCCAACGCCGAGATGCGCTGCCGCTACCTGGGCCCCGGCTGGGAGACCGTCAAGGTGCGCGGCATCCCCTACAACACCGGCGACGGCATCAAGATGGCCCTCGACGTGGGCGCGCAGTCCTACGGCCACTGGTCGTCCTGCCACGCCGTGGCCTGGGACATGAACGCTCCCACCTTCGGCGACCGCACCGTAACCGAACTGTTCCAGAAGCACTCCTATCCCTTCGGCATCATGGTCAACATCAACGGTGAGCGGTTCCTGGACGAGGGCGCGGACTTCCGCAACTACACCTACGTCACCTACGGCCGCGCCCTGATGGACCAGCCCCAGGGCCTCTGCTTCCAGGTATTCGACGACAAGGTCAAGCACCTGCTCCGCGACGAGTACTGGATTCCCCAGGCCACCACCGCCGAGGCCAACTCCATCGAGGAACTGGCGCGGATGCTGGACATTGACCCCGAGGGACTCGTGCGCGAGGTCGAGGCGTACAACGCCGCCGTCCGCACCGACATCCCCTACAACGCCACGGTGAAGGACGGCCGGCGCACCGAGGGCCTGGCGGTGAACAAGACCAACTGGGCCGAGACCATCGACACGCCGCCCTATCGCGGCTGGGCCGTCACCACGGGCATCACCTTCACCTTCGGCGGCGTCAAGGTCAACAACCGCGGCCAGGTGGTGACCAACGCCCAGGATCCCATCCCCGGCCTGTACGCCGCCGGCGAAATGGTGGGCGGCCTGTTCTACCACAACTATCCCGGCGGCAGCGGCCTCAGCGCGGGCATGGTATTCGGCCGCCTGGCCGGCAACAGCGCCGGCGAAGACGCCCTCGCCCTAAAAGACGTTTAGTGTCCGCTCCGGCATCATCCGCATAGTCGGCGTATGGGGCTCTGCTACAATTGCAGTAGAGCCCCATACTGCTAATCACCAAGGATGCGCGACAATGGCTACCATAGACGACATTCGCGCGGTAGGGGTCTGACCATGGCCCTGCTCCGGGATGATGTCGGAACGCTCAAATGCTGGGCGACCCACAATCCGGCGCACCGGGTTGCTCCGGCCATTGCGTTGGCGATGAACTTGCGCCTCACCAAAACTCTCGACGGCAAAGATTTGTCCGCGATGCTGTCTGGTCAGGATTTGTCCGGCATATCGCATGCCCAGTTGGAAAGTTTCCTGTTGGCAGACTTGATAGTGGAGGCTACGGATAGCGATGGTCGGATGCAATACGCGGCCGTCGAGTCGTCATACACCGCCGATGAGTTCGATACGCGCCGCGCAATTCGCAACGCCGGTTATCTGACCCGTTTCACCGGCACCCCCGCTTGTGCCGCGATAACGGCAGTCCGTACCGACTGGAATATAGACGACCTGATCGAATCCGGCGCAATCCACTGGTACAAAATGCCGCAGCGGCTGCTGCTAGAGGTCTGACGACCCAAGGCCACCCGGCCGGCAACCCCGCCGGCGAAGAGGCGCTGGCCCCGAAAGACGTGTAGGCATTCACACATTGCCCCCTGCGTTTCTCAATTTCTACCGATAGTTCAATACATTTGCTGTTCCCGCATTTGGCGCATGGGTTGGAGGTTACGGCATGAAGTTTGCCGCATTCACCACCGTGATCGGGTCGGCCGGCGAGGCGACCAGTTCGGCGGAACTGCTGGACAACCTGCGCCAGCAGACCATTCTGGCCGAGGAACTGGGCTTCGAGGCGATGTGGCTGGGCGAGCATCACTTCAGCCTGCACGAAGTAGGCGACATCCCCAATCCCATCCTGCTCGGCGCCGACCTGGCCGCCAGGACGAGCCGGATTCGTATCGGTCAGATGGCCAACATCGCCCCCTGGTGGCACCCGATTCGCCTGGCTGAAGATCTCGCCATCCTGGACAACATGACCGGGGGTAGGGTCGAAGTGGGGTTCGGACGGGGCATCTGGCCCTACGAGGGGCCACAGTTCCATCCCAACGCCGACCCACGCAAGGACTCGGAGAATCGGGAGTTGTTCCGGGAGACCGTCGAAATCGTACGCAAGATATGGGCCGACGAATACTTCTCCCATGAAGGGGAGAACTACACCTTCCCGGCCCGGGACACCGTGTTTTCCCACCCGTCGTATCCGCCCAACCCGGCATGGCATGACGGCGAACGGGTGACCCGGCTACGCGTAACGCCCCGTCCCTACCAGCAGCCACACCCGCCCCTGTGGATGACGGTATCCACCGACCGATCGGTTGCGACAGCGGCCGAGATGGGACTGAAAGCCTGCTATTGGCAGCCGCCACCGCTGAGGATCAGGCAGAGAATGGAACTCTATGCCGAGGTACGCTCAACAACGGAAGGGCGACCGTTCAACCTTGGCGAAGACCAGGCAGTCATGCGCTCCACTTACGTCGCCTCTTCCATGGAAGAGGCGCGTCGGGATGCCGAGGCCGGCATAATGTCCGCCTACATATTCAACGATCCCTTCCGCGGCCGGCAGGTGTTCACCAACCCCGACGAAGAGCTTGCATCCGACGTCAGCCTGGACTGGGATTTCCTGGAACCGCGCACGCTGCTGGTGGGCTCGCCCGACAACGTTGCCGAAAAAGTCCAGGAACTGCGGGAGGTGTGCAACCTGGGCTACTTGCTGGTGGAGTTCACCCACCCTGGCATCCCCCTCCGCAAGACGCTGCGCAACCTGGAAGATTTCGCCACCAGGGTAATGCCCCGGTTCATCGACGCCGGCGACGATACCTGATCCACTCCCGCCAATCGCCGGCACACGCTGCGCGCGCATCGTCAATGCGGCTCGCCTCATCGCGCCGCCATCCGCTTGCGCCCCGCCTTTGCGGGGCATACAATCGCCGCATTCGCGGTTCCAGGCAGGGGAAACACCATGGCGGCCAGCAATCCGGCGCGGTCCGGCATGTTCTACGGGTGGTTTGTTGTTGCCACCTGCATGTTCATTGCGTTCCTCACCATGGGAACACGCAACGCCTTCGGCGCCTTCGTGGTGCCCATGGAGGCCGAGTTCGAGTGGAACCGCACCGTGGTGTCATGGGCCGCAGCCTTGGGCGCGCTGCTCAACGGCGTAACGCAGCCGTTCATGGGCTACCTGTTCGACCGGGTGGGCGTCCGCATAGTCGTCATTGCAGGCATCGTCGTCGTCGGGGCGTCCACATTGCTGATGGCTGCCACCGGCAGCATCTGGTTTCTCATCGCGGTGTTCGGCGTGGTGTCCGCGGTTGGACAGAGCGGCACGTCGCTCACCAACACCGGCGCGATGCTGAGCAAGTGGTTCCGTCGTCGCCGTGGACTGGTCATCGGGCTGAACGCATCGGGAATGTCCCTGGGCGGCCTCATTCTGGTCCCATTCGCCGCCTACCTGATCAGCCTCATCGACTGGCGCCTGTCGTGGATCGTGTTGGGCTTGATGATACTCTGCCTCGGCATCCCGCTGGCCTTCGTGTTTCTGCACGACGATCCCGCCCGCAAGGGCCTCACGCCGGACGGCGACCCCGAGCCTGAGCCGGGACCCGCCGGTTCCCCTGGCGTCGCCACCGGACCACCGCCGCAACCGTTGTTCGCCGAAAACTGGCGGCAGGCGTTCAGGTCCTTCCCCATCTGGCAGATGAGTTTCTCGTACTTCATCTGCGGATCCACCACCTTCATGCTGGCGGTGCACTTCGTGCCCATGGCCGTGGAGGAAGGCATCAACCCGCAGACGGCCGCGTTGATCTTTGGCCTGATGTCCGGCCTGAACGCCCTGGGAGCCACCGGCGCCGGTTGGATCTCCGACCGTATCGGCGGGCGCAAGAACTGGCTGGCGGCGGTGTACTTCTGCCGGGGCACCGGCTATGTGATCCTGGTGATGTCTCTGCTGGTGCCGGGCATTCCGGTGATGGCCGGTCTGCTGATATTCGCCTTCGTCGCCGGCCTTTCGTGGATCGCCACCGCGCCCTTGACGACGTCGCTCACCGCCGAGGTGTACGGGCTGAAATCGCTGGCGACCATATCCGGCGTGGCGTTCCTGTTCCACCAATTGGGCGGATTCAGCAGCGTCCTGCTGGCCGGCTACCTGCGGGAGATCACGGGCAATTACATCCTGGCCTTCTGCATCGCCGCCGTGCTCCTGTACCCCGCCGCCATCAGCGCCTTCACCATCCGGGAGCGGCGTTACTCGGTGCGCTACCAGCCGGCGCCGGCCTGATGACAAGCCTGCCCATTGACAACGCGCCGCCTTTTGGTGTATCAATCTGCTACTGTAAGAGACCATCGATTCCCACAATCGATATCCTTGCCGAAGGAGGAGGAACCCATGCCTGACGTCTACTATGCCCGTCCCAGCAACTTCCTTTCCGACCCCCGCGACCGAACCGTCATCACCGGGGGATCCGAAGATGAAGTGCTGCAGAACATGTACGCCTATCTGAGCAGCCCCGAAGCCCAGGCTCGCTACCCCGGCGTTGAGGATCCCACTGAGCTGGAGAACAACATCCGCAAGTGCATCTTCAAGAAGGGCACCAAGGCCATCCACAACCGCCCGCCGGATGCTGACGGCGCCCACCACTGATCCTCGGTAGTGCCGTTTAACCATCAAGCCCCCGTCCGCTCGCGGCGGGGGCTTTTCTATGTAACTGTTCAGGATAGAGGTGACCGTCTAACCCCCAAACCGTCGTGCCAACCCCCAAACCGTCGTGCCAACCCCCAAACCGTCATACCGGCCTTGAGCCGGTATCCACAAAATCCATCCCCTGCTCACGTTCCCTCATTCCGGACTGTACGCGTCTCCGCCTGCTCGCCGGCGAGTCATCCACAACAAGCAAACCCATCAACCCGGAACAGTTACTTTGCTACAGCAAAGTTGCTGAGGGCGCGGCCCACCGCTATACTGCGGCATCATGGCCATCAACCCCGACGATTTCCCGCCCGGCGCCCTGGCGGAGCTTTCGCTGTTCCCTTTGAACAACGTCGTACTCTTCCCCGGCATGCCGCTGCCGCTGCACATCTTCGAGGAGCGGTACAAGGCGATGATCGGCGACTGCGTCCAGCGCGACGAGCCTTTCGGTGTCCTGCTCATCCAGGAGGGCAACGAGGTCGGTGAGCCTGCGTCACCCCACTCCGTCGGCACCACCGCCCGTATCGCCCAGGTGCAGCGCCTGGAGGAGGGGCGGATGAACATCCTCACCCGCGGGGAGCGGCGGTTCGAACTGCTGGAGACCGTCCAGACGGTGCCGCACCTGGTGGGCCTGGTGCGTTACATCGACGATGAGGAGGGCACCGTCTCGACCACCACCGTCGCCGGCGTGCGTGAGCAGTACATCCAGCTGCAGCGTTATCTCACCGCAATGGCCGGCGGATGGGATCGGGAGGTCTCAGTCCCCGACGATCCCTCGGAACTGGCGCAGAAGTCGGCGGTTTCCCTGGCCGTCAGCCTGCCCCTGCCGCCCGACGTGCGTCAATCGCTGCTGGAAACCCGTACCGCCGGCGAACAGCTGGAAAAGCTGCTGACCATGATGCGCCAGGCCAATCGCATCGTCGCCGACCAGGTCGAGCAGAATTCGCCCTTCAAGGGCGCGCGCCTGAACTAGCGGCCTACCGGGCCTGGTCGGGCGATTGCCGGCGCCGCAGTTCCGCTTCCAGTTGGCGGACCCGTTCCTCCGCCTCTGCAGCGCGAGTCTCCGCAGATAGCCTTCCAGTCCGTTCGGCGTTGGCCCGGTCCTCCGCCTCCGCGCGAGCCGCGATCACTTCAAAATGGGTTTCCAGGTAACGGTTGCCCACCGGGTCCCACCACCGCAGGCTCCCATCATCCCAGTGCAGCTCCAGATTCAGCGCTGCGCTGTATCCACGATATATACCGTCCGCTCCCTGCTCAACGGGAATGGGCTGGTACACCCCGTCTACCAGCAGGTCGCCGGCCAGCGCCGCTGAATGCCAACGCCCGCCCGATGGGTCAAAACGCCAGTATTCGCCCACTCCCATGGCTTGGTAGTAGTCCCGCTTGACCGTTTCGTCATTTCGGCCGGTGCTGGACGATGCCACCTCAAGCACAAAGTCCGGCGGCTTGCCCTGCTCGGATACGATGTAGCCGTTGCTGTCCCGCCGGGCGTCGGGGTCCACGTCAAAGGCGATGAGGAGGTCGGGAAAACGAACGTCCGCGTAAACCGTGGTGGGTCGCAAGCTGGCGCCGGTCTCACTGATAACGATGGTGCTCTCGGAGTTGCCCAGGTGGTGGATCAGCGCGGCGGGGTACCCGTGTATCAGAACGTGCTCGTAGGTCGTCACATCAAGGTCCCAGGGATCCGGATCGGGCAACCGGACCGATCGGGGCGGGTTGTACGCATTGGTGGGACGCTTGGCGGTGGTCACGGCTGGCCACTCTTGCCGGACGAGTAAATCCGCCGCGCGCCCATTTCAGGGACCATCCCGGAGAACAGCTCGGGATGGATCATTTCAGCCAGTATCTCCAACCCTGTTACCAGGCGCGGCCCCGACCGGCTGGTGTAGTTGCTGGCGTCGATCGCGAACACCCGGTTGTTCTGCACCGCCGGCAGCCCGTTCCAACCTTCCTTTTCCGTCAGCAGCGGCACATCCTGCAGCGCGCGTGGCACCTCGAAGCCGCACGGCATCAGCACGATGACCTCCGGTTGGCTCTCGACCACCGCGTCCCATTCCAGCGGAAACGACCCCATCTCCTTGTCGCCGAAACAGTTCTCGCCTCCCGCAAGCTCAACCATCTCCG
Source organism: Dehalococcoidia bacterium (assembly GCA_965116565.1). Lineage (GTDB taxonomy): Bacteria > Chloroflexota > Dehalococcoidia > Lucifugimonadales > UBA3495 > Bin87. Next base: position 3,627,896 of record OZ220699.1, on the reverse strand, counting down.
GAACCCAATGTCCGCCGCACATGAGCGGGTCGGTCCACTCCAGGTGCAGCACCCGCGGCCGCTCGCCCGCCAGCTCTGCCCGTGAGGTCACCGCGTCGATCCGTTCCTGCATGCGCGCGGTAACCTTGTCTGCCACGTTTTCCGATCCGGTGGCGCGGCCGACGCGGCGCACGTCCTCCAGGACGTCGCCCAGGTACTGCGGGTCCAGGGACAGCACCTCCGGCTCCTTGGTCATGTTGGCGGTGGACTCGGCAACCTGCCGAGATGACACCGCTCAAACCTCGCAGATGGCCTGCGTCAGCAGAAGGTCTGGATCCGCCGCGTCCAGGATCTCCTGGTCAATGTGATAGATGCCCAGCCCTTCGGCCAGCCGTTCCGAGATGACCCGGCTGATCTCCCCGCTGCTGGGATTGGTTCCTTCAAATACGCTGCGCACCACCCACGGCTTGTTTCGAGCCGCGGCAGGATGGTCGCATTCGTGGGTAACCCCGTAAAGTTGGTCCTCGAGCCCCAGCGCATACACGATTTCGGTCGCGGAGGGCAAAAAAGAGCAGATACGCATCGTAGAGCCTTTCCCGTGTGAAAGTCGGTTGGATTGGCGCCGCGCTCAGATCGGTGGCGCTGTCCCGGCATTTTAGCACTTTACCGCCGGCCCTTCGCTGCGGTATTGCTCCCGGGTCGTCAGTCGCTTTCCGGCTGCTCGATCCGTTGGCTCACGTCTCGGCCGCGGTTGGGGTAACGCAGTCTGGTAACGTGCTCGTCGATGATGCGCCACATGTTCTCCGCCGTTTCCTCCGAGGCGCTCCTCTCAGGATTCTGGGCCCCCCGCCTCTGCCCGCCGGCCGGAGTGTGCTGTCCGTCGCGCAACGCCGGCGTTTCGGGATCCAGGGGCGAGAATACGTCGTCCTGGGACTCTCCCTCTGCCTGCGGCGCCGTCAACCGCGTGGTCGGCGTCACGAACGCTTCATGAAACGCCGTCTCCAGCGCGCGGTGGATGTGAAAGCCGACAAACACCAGCGCTGCCGCCGACGTGATCAGGAGCAGGATGGGCAAGGGCGCTGAAAGCGAACCCAACTGGAACAACCGGATTATCAGGGGCAACAGGAATAGAATCGCCACCACCAGGAGTGCCGTCGCCATCCCGTCCTGCATCACCGTTCGCAGCGTGAATCGGGCCGGTTCTCCCGACCGGGCCCACCGGTTCGCCCCGGCGGTCAGGCGCGCCAGGATCCGCAACTCCCGCCAAATGGCGATGGCCGGCGGGATCCCCAAACCTATGGTGGCCCCGCCGAATATCAGGCCCAGCAGGTCCTTGGGCACGGGCACTATCTCGGCCAGGAACTCCGGCAGCGTATACACCGCCACCGTCCCGATCGCCGTCAGAATCGTGATTATCAGTATGTTGATCAGGATCTGCCGTACCAGGCTTTTCAACACTCGCCCGGTCGGGCCGGGCAGCGAAAACGCCCCCCAGAACGCGTTTATGCCCAGGTGAATCGCCAGGTCGATCTCCGTCAGCGTCGCTGGGGCTTTGCGCTCCACCCAATCGCATAGCGGCGACGCCAGCCGTGAGGTCAACGGAGCCAGCACCGACGTGATCGCCGTGACGATCGCCAGGACCGGCCCGACGACCGCGCCCGCCACCGCGTCCGCCGCGCTCAGGCGGCCAATCGCCAGTGAAAACTCGCCCATCTGCGGCATCGACATCCCCACCCGCACCGCCTGCCGGGAGTTTCTGCCCGACAGGATCGAGCCGATGGTATTGGCTATCATCTTGCCGCCCATGAACACGCCCACCACCGCCAGCGCGGGCAGGATGAAATCGTCCAGGGTGCGGTAGTCGATCAGCATCCCGATGGACATGAAAAACAGCGCGCCGAACATGTCCCGCACCGGACTCACCAGCCGGGTAACCCGTCCGGCGGCGTCCGTGTCGCCGATGACTACGCCGATCAGGAATGACCCCGCGGCGGCGGACAAGCCCAGGAACTGGGCCCCTAACGCAAGCCCGAAGCAGCATCCCAAAGATGCCAGGAGCAGGGTCTCGTCAGAGCGGGTCCGGGACAACAGCCGCATCAGCCGGGGCACCAGCAGCGTGCCGATCGCCAGGGCGCCCACGCAGAAAATCGCCAGCTTGGCCACCAACCAGCTGATCGCGCCCAGGTCCGCCGAACCTGTGGTTGCGATTCCTGCCAGCAGCGTCAGCAGGACCACCGCCGCGAAGTCCTCCACCAACAGGATGCCCACGATGGTCTGCCCCCATCCCGAGCGCAGGTTCCCGCTGTCTCGCAATCCCTTCAGCAGGATCGCCGAGCTGCTGATCGCCATCGCGCCGCCCAGGTAGAGGCCACTCGCCCCCGATATGCCCAGCAGCTTGTCGGCAACCAGCATTCCCAGCAGCGTGAGGGTGGTAATCTCCACCACCCCTATGATGAGCACCAGGAGACCGATTTCGCGGATGCGCCGCCAACCCAGCTCCAATCCGATGCCGAAAAGGAGCAGCACCAGCCCCAGCTCCGCCATCAGCTCAATGGTATCCAGGTTGCTGATCACCGGGTGGGGCAACGTGAATGGCCCAATCAGCAGCCCGGCAGCCAGGTAGCCAAGTACCGGCGGTTGCCATACCAGGCGGGCGAAGGCCAGGCCGGCAGCGGCAATCGCCATCACGATGGCGAAATCCTTCAGGTGCCCGGCCGCCTCCTCTGAAAGACCGGCAGGGAATATGGACAGCAGAATTTCTATGGATTTTCTCCCGGCGTCACAAAAGCATGCGCCCCGCCCGGATCGATTCACCGACCGGGCAATTCAAACGCCGGAGGCGAATCAATATTCGCCCCCGTGCCAGTGTGGATCCGTCCGGCGGCTAAGCCGCGTGCTTCTGGCGGGGCCCAGCGACGAATTCAGACGTTACCGAAGTACTTGGGGTCGCCACGGCGACCGAACCGTAGAGGGGTCAACGCTTCTTCCACGTGTCCACCAGGTAATTGCCTTGGTCGTCGTCCACTCCCCATATCTTGAAGTGGATGCGTACGTCCGCGTAAATGCTGATGTCGCCGGGAACCGCGTCAGGGTCCCGGTAGGCTTCCGCCGAGACCTCCATGAAGTCCACCGGAGATTCGTCGGTCAGCGCAATGCGCTCAACCATGTTCACGGCGCAGGCTGTGATTCCCGACAGGAAATATTCGCCCGCTCCCACGAAGTCTCCGGTGCTGTCATCGGCCACCCAGTGGTGCGTGCGTGCGTTGCAGATGGCCCTGCCGTGCGTGCCCGAACTGACCGTCTGCACCAGGTAGGCTCTTTCCAATTCAGCCATGGTCTCCCCCCTTTCGTGTTGTGTGTCTCGGCCGCTGCCTCCAGGCAACTGCGCCGATTCTCCTGTATAGAAGGCGAGGCGCGAGATTCGAGCACACGGGCCGTTGCGGGTGTGAACAACCAACGCCTGCCTTGGGGCGGCAATATCGATGGTAGAATGATCAAAGCATAAACTATTGCCGCATTATCGCCAACCGACGATAATTGTGGCTAGTGCGCTTTTTTAGAAACGTACAAGAAACATCGGAGCAAGCACCGGTTATCCGGTAAATTCGCGTCCCAACTCGTTGACGCTTTTTGACCGGCAGGAAAGATGTCAGATTCCGACAGTCGCGAGTTGGCGCCGTTTGCGGAGGGCATGGGTGTGGTGGTGGTCGCCGCCGGACGAAGCACTCGCATGGGCGGCGCCGATAAGACCTTCGCCGAGGTCCACGGCGTCCCGCTCGTCATCCACACCTTGCGGCGTCTGGCCGGCTCCACCGCGGTGGAGCGCATCGCGCTGGTTGTCGCCAAGGACGCCGTGGCTCGAACCAAAACGATGGTCGAGAACTACCGGCTCGACAAGGTCGCGGCGGTTTGCGCCGGCGGCGCACGGCGGCAGGACTCCGTGTACGCCGGCCTGTTGGCCCTGGGCGATTGCCGCTGGGTTGCCGTCCACGACGGCGCGCGCCCCTGCATCACCGGCGATGTGTTGGACCGCGCCCTTGAGGCGGCTCAACTCTGCTCCGCTGCCGTCGCGGCGGTCCCGGTCAAGGACACCATCAAGGTTGTGGGCGACGGCGACGTGATCACCGACACGCCGGAACGGTCCACGTTGTGGGCTGCCCAGACCCCACAGGTTTTCGACTACCGCCTGTTGATGCGCGCCCACCGGGCAGCGTCGATGGAATACACCGACGACGCCGGCATGGTGGAGGCTCTGGGACACCCGGTGCGCGTTTTCCTGGGCAGCTACGAAAATCTCAAGGTAACGACGCCGGAGGACCTCGCGTTCGTCAGCCATCTGCTCGCTGACACGGACGGTTCACATGCGAAAAGCCGATAACCGACGCGCGAAACTGCTAGCGCCGCGTTTCCGACAGCATTATCATGGAATAGGCGGTCTATATCGCGTTCCAGCGCGTGCAAACTAGCGGATACGTGTTAGACTGCCCGCCGGTTCGGGAGGTTTTTGGATGGCTGCCAGCAGCGCCAGCCGTGAGCGATATCAGGAATATGCCCACTTCCTGCGCGTGAGCGCGGCCAACCTGAACTTGGCCGTCGCTCCGGGTCGCCTGCAGCGCCTGCACTCACAGGTGAACGCCGAACGCAACAAGTTTCTCTATTGGGAAGTGCTCTGGGTTCTCATCGCCGTGGTCTCTCTGGTGCCAATGCTGATGCTGGCCGCCGTGGAGTTTGGCGTGCCCCTGCCCCAATCCGTCGCTTTTCGTGCCGAAACCCTCCATGTTCAGTTCGTCGCGTTGGAGAACGCCGGCGTCGTGGCGATCGTGATCCTGTCTGCCATACTGTTTCCGATCTCGCTTGCCGTCGCCTTCATGCCGATCATTGCCCACGCCGGCGCCATCGGTGACCTGGAATACGCACACCGCTCGCTGAAATCAGCCAATAGGGCGGTAAACAGCAAAGGGACATAGTTCCTGGGCAGCCCCATATAGTCCAACGCTCCCCGCGACGAGGTTCGAGAGTGGAATACCGCGTTGGAACGGGTGCGGACGCCCACGGCTTGGCTGATGACCGGGCGCTGATCCTGGGCGGCGTATCCATACCCCACTCCCGCGGCCTCGCCGGGCACAGCGATGGCGACGTCCTCAGCCACGCAATCATCGATGCACTGCTGGGGGCTGCGGGCGCGGGCGACATCGGGATGCACTTTCCGCCCGGCGACCCGCCCCTGGCCGGCATCAGCAGCCTGCTCCTCCTCCAGCGCACCGCCTCGGTCATCGGCGCCGACGGTTGGTGCATCGTCAACGTTGATGCTACAATTCTGGCGCAGCGGCCCCGATTGTCTCCTCACGTGGCGGATATGCGCAGCAACATCGCCACCGCCCTGTCCGTCGAGCCGCCGCAAATCAGCGTTAAAGCCACCACCACCGACTATCTGGGCTTCACCGGACGGGAAGAGGGCATCGCTGCCACCGCAGTGGCCCTTCTCTCCCGCTCTTGACGCCATCGCCTCAACGCCGTCGTCCATCCTCACCCGCCCGGAATCGATCACATCGACCACTACTTCTCCGTTTATGAAACTCTACAATACCTTGAGCGGACGGGTGGAAGATTTCGCCCCCGCCGACGCCAACGAAGTCAAAATGTACGTCTGCGGCGTCACTCCTTACTCGTCAACCCACGTCGGCCATGCCCTCAGCTATGTCGTATTCGACACCCTGCGGCGCTACCTTGAGTACACGGGCTACCGGGTTCGACACGTCCAGAACTTCACCGACGTCGACGACAAGATAATCCAGCGCGCCCAGGAGAGCGGAGTATCCGAGGACGAATTGGTCGAGGAGTTCATCGGCGACTACTTCAACACCATGGACGCCCTCAACATCCAGCGCGCCGCCGAGTACCCCCGCGCCACCCGGGAGATCCCTCGCATCCTCGACGCCATCGCCGGCCTAATCGACCGCGGCCACGCCTATCCCGCCGCCGGCGACGTCTATTTCCGTGTCACCAGCAAGGACGACTACGGCAAGCTCAGCCACCGCACCCTCGACAGCATGATCGCCGGCGCCCGCATCCAGGTCGACGAGAACAAGGAACACCCCATGGATTTTGTGCTGTGGAAGGGTGCCAAGCCCGGCGAGCCCTCCTGGGAAAGCCCCTGGGGACCGGGCCGACCCGGCTGGCATATCGAGTGCACCGCCATGTCCCTGGAATACCTGGGCGAGCAGCTGGACATCCACGGCGGCGGGCAGGACCTCGTGTTCCCCCATCACGAGAACGAGATCGCACAGAGCGAATGCTACACCGGCGCCAGACCCTTCGCGCGTTACTGGATGCACAACGGCCTGCTCCAACTCGGCTCCGACAAGATGAGCAAGTCCCTGGGCAACCTGGTCTCGGTCGTCGAAGCCCTGGAGCAGTACAGCCCCGACGCCATGCGGCTCTACTTCCTCAGCAGCCACTACCGCAGCCCCCTGGCCTACAGCGACGAAGGAGCGGCCGCGGTCGAACGCAGCCTGGAGCGGGTGCGCCACGCCCTCACGCCCGGCAACGGGTCCGGGCCGCAGGTGGACGCAGCCGACCACCGCCAACGTTTCACAACCGCCATGGACGACGACCTGAACACCCCCCAGGCCGTGGCCGTCCTTTTCGACCTGGCCCGCGACATCAACCGGGGTCGGGATGCCGGCCAGAGCATCGACGACGGCCAGTCCACCCTGCGTGAATTGGGCAGCGTCCTGGGGCTCACCTTCGCGGAACGCGCCACCAGCTCCAACGAGTTGGCCGCCGCGCCGTTCATCGATCTCCTGGTGTCGGTCCGGTCCGAGCTCCGCTCCGCCCGCCAGTTCGCCCTGGCCGACCAGATCCGCGACCGCCTGGCCGCCGAGGGCGTGACGCTGGAAGACAGCGCCCAGGGTACCCAGTGGCAGTACCAGAGCCGGGATTAGGGCTCTGGATGAGGCATGTCTTCGCCCACCGTGTCCGAATCCCCGCATTTATCATCTCCGGTGGATTGGCGGCAGGTCTCCGACCTGCTCCGCGACATCGTCGGGGCCCAGCATGTCCTCAGCGATCCGGACTCCATCGATCGCTACTCGGCCGACGCCCTCACGCCGTACCGCACCTACTACGCCGACGCCGTCTTCGACCGCCTGGCTGACGTAATCGTCCGGCCCGCCGACACCGAGCAGGTGTCCCGCGTCGTGGCGCTGGCCCAGCAGCGCGCCATTCCGATTGTGCCGTACGGTGGCGGTACCGGCGTCATGGGAGGCATCCTCCCCGTCCACGGCGGCATCATCTTGGACGTGAGCCGGCTCAACCGCCTGCTCAACGTGGACCCTGCATCGCTGACCGCCGAGGCCCAGGCCGGAATGGTGCTGCAGGATCTTTACGATGGCCTGAAACCCCATGGCCTGATGCCCGGGCACGACCCTTACAGCGTCCCCATCGCCACCGTCGCCGGCACCATTTCGACCAACGGCGTCGGTTACCGGGCGTCTGCCTTCGGTCCCATGGGCGACCAGGTCGTCGCCCTCGAAGTGGTGCTGCCCGATGGCCGCGTGATCGAGACCCGGCCCGTGCCCAAGCAGTCCACCGGCCCCAACCTCAACCACCTGTTCATCGGCAGCGAGGGCGTCTTTGGCGTCATCACCCGGGCCACCATCAGGGTGTTTCGCCAGCCCGAGGCCAACGCCTTCGCCACCATGGAGTTCGCCGACTTTGCCGACGGTTTCGCGGCCGTCAGCGAGATGATGGCCCTCGGCATCCGTCCCAGCCTTCTGGACCTGACCGAGGACGGCGAGGGCATCCTGCTCCACCTGTTATTTGAAGGGTACCGGGAGGGCGTGGCCGCCGCTCTGGAGCGGGCGACTTCCGTGTGTGTCTCGGCCGGCGGATGGAGCGTTGGACCCCAGCCAACCCTCGATTACTGGCGCCACCGTCACGATTCCGCTCTCAACTACCGCGAGACGGCCCTGGGACGCCCCCGCGAGGAGCGTTGGCGTCGCCAGTGGGGCCGAACTTTCGACTACCTCCACATGAGCCTGCCCACCAACCGGGTGCTGGAATACCGAAAGCGCGCCGACGAAATGCTGACGGCCCGCAGAATCCATGTGGTGGAATATTGCCTCTGGAGCCGTCCCGAGTTCTTCTCCATGCTGGTCGTGCCCGATGGCGATCGCCGCGTCGCCAGCAGGGACGGTTACGACGCGGACGTGAGGGCCAACCTCGCCGCCGGCGTGGACGAGGTGCTCAGCCTGGCCCAGGATATGGGCGGCGTCATGGAATACTGCCATGGCGTCGGGGTCAAACTCCACCACCTGCTCGCCCGTGAACTCGGGACCAGCCGGGCCGCTCTGTCCGACATCAAACGGTCCCTCGACCCGGCCGGCATCATGAACCCCGGCAAGCTCTCCTTGTAACGCCCCTCCGGTCAGCGGCTTTCCAACCGCCGGGTCCGATCTTCCAACTCAGGGTTGCGCGCTTCGGACGCGATCGGCCGCCGCCGTTGTTTCGCATCCCATCCCTTTCCTCTATCGCCCGTCCCGGGCGTTTCCCGACCGTGCTGAATGCCCATTCCGGTCCGGGTTCGGCTGCGCAATGCGGCGTGAGCGCGGGCCCATGCCTCGGACATCGGCGACTGATCTGCAGTTGAACCCACCCACCTGCTGCAATCCCTAACATTCATGAAAACGATGTTGATTATAGAAATATATTGCTTGACACGATAATCATGGCACCGTATCATTAATCCAAATGAATAGGGTCTATCACTATCAGACACAAGGAGAACCATAAATGGTCACCACCGTCAACCGCGAAACCGAGACCAACGTCGCCGTTGCCGTGCAGGTCGCAGATACCGAATCCGCTGCGCCGGCCGCCGCTGCGGTCGACATTTCCGCCATCCCGGAAACCCCGGACGAACTGCTCAAGCAGTGGGATGCTCCCAGGCGCTCGTTCCTCCAGGCTATCTCCGCCGCTTTGGTCAGCGTTTGGGATTCCGTCATCGGCCCCGGCAAGACCGATCAGGAGCGGGTGAACCGGAAAATCTTCGAGCACAACCGCTACTATCGGGCCCAGGGTCCGCACTTCTAAACCGGCGACCAACCGGTCTGGCCCCAACGTTCTGAGCGGGCCCACAACCTGGGAAAGGGCTCCCGCCGCTGCGCGGGGGCCTTTCGATTTAACCGCCTGGCTTATTCCACCATCGGGTGCAGCATTTCCAGCAGACGCCTGACATCCCCCAAACCGCCGCGCACGTGCTCCGCTGACATCCAGTTTTCATAGATGTTGACGTGCAGGCTGCTCGCGATTGCGAACGACCGTCGGATGTCCTGGTCTCCGGTTTCCCTCACCAGTCGGTCGACCACGGCGTAGAGCGCGCCGTGGTTGTCGTGTGTCCATCCTCTCCGCTCCGCAACCGCCTTGACCATCTGGGCCGCCGCGCCCCAACCCTATTCTGACCCTTGGCGCACATCCCCGGCGGTCAACTCGTTCGCCGCCTGCTCCAGTAGGCTCCACGCCGCCTGCTGATGCGCTTGCGTTGTCGTCATTTTTTTCCCATGTCCAATCTTCTCACGTCCAATGTCGGTGTCAGCATAGCATGTGCCTGTCCGTTGCCCGGTGGTCAAAACCCGAAGCCCCGGCAAATGGCAATTTCGTCGTCGGCAAACTAAAATCCGTCCCAAATGCCCCGGCGTAACTGTACTCCCCACCCTCAACGAACGGTGAATTGCAATGCCTCGCCCCAAAGCCCTGGTCACCCGCGCCCTCCTGCCCGAGGCCCTCGACATCATCCGTGCCGTCGCCGACCTTGAGGTGTGGCCCGACGAAGCGCCGCCGTCGGTCTCAGACCTGCGCGCATTGGCCGCCGATGCTGATGGCATCCTCACCACCATCATGGACCGGGTGGATGCCGACCTGCTGGACGCCGCGCCCAACCTGCGCGTCATCAGCCAGCTTGCCGTGGGTCTGGACAACGTGGCCGTCGCCGAGGCCACCGCTCGCGGCATACCGGTCGGCTACACCCCGGGCGTCCTCGCCAAGTCCACCGCCGACCTCGCGTTCGCGTTGCTGCTGGGCGCGGCCAGGCGCACCTCCGAAAGCGAACGCTGGGTGCGCGCCGGCGGCTGGGAAATCCAGTTCCACCCTACCCACTGGCTGGGCCAGGACGTTCACGAAGCCTGCCTCGGCATCGTCGGCCTGGGGCAGATCGGCCGCGAAATCGCCCGGCGGGCCCGCGGGTTCGACATGGACATCGTGTACCACTCCCGCACCCGCTACCCCGATGTTGAGGCCGAGTACGGCGTTCGCTACGCCGAGTTCGTCGATCTCCTGGCACAGGCCGATTTCGTCGTGTTGAGCGTGCCCCTCACGCCCGAAACCCACCACCTTATCAGTGGCCCCCAACTGGCCATGATGAAGCCGACCGGCATACTGATCAACGTGTCTCGCGGTCCGGTGGTGGATCCAACCGCCCTCTACGGCGCTCTGAGGGACCGCCAGATCGCCCGCGCCGCTCTCGACGTGACCGCGCCCGAGCCCATCGCCACCGACGACCCGCTGCTGACGCTGGACAACCTGGTCATCACCCCCCACATCGGCAGCGCCGCGTTGCCCACCCGCCTCAACACCATGAAACTCGCCGCCCGCAACCTGGTCGCCGGTCTGCAGGGCCAGCCCATGGAAGCCTGCGCCAACCCGGAAGCCTGCGCCAACCCGGATGTCCTGGGCTGAGACCGCCTCCCACAACAAGAAACCCCGCCGAAGAGATCCGACGGGGCCATAAGTCAACCATGTAGTGGCTCATTAGCCTGGATTGTGCCGTTCCACGAACTCAACGATACGCGTGTCCAGATCGCCCTTCTGGTCGTCCAGAACGCCAGCGTCGGCATATGCCACCGCAAGGTGGGCGTCGCGCTGAATGTCTTCCCAATCGGTCTCCAGCTCGAACTCGTCTCTCAGCTCTTCAAACAGCCGGTCCAGCGAATCCTTGTCGAACATATCGATTTGTTACCTCCTCCGGTTTGTCAGCGGCCTCCCGGTTCCCCTGCCACCGCCGACGGTAATCGCCCTGGCCATCCGTGTCGCCGGTCCGTTCAAGGCGCGGACGGCCGGCCAATAGCGACTATGGCAGCGGACGCTATCTTACTCTCATTCAACGCCGCCTGCAATCCCCTGAGGCGATTTCGCTACTCATCATTCACCCGGGCGGCGACCGAGAACGGTCAGTTGCGTGACGATTTGCGCTTTCGGTCCATCAGTGTGATTTCGTCGTCTCTCCTAACGAATAGGGGTCGACCCCGCACGCCCGAAAGCCCACGCCGCCCCTGGCTACCCTGCAATCAGAGAAGCAAAAACTATGCGTTCCTCGAACTGCCGGTAGCGACCAATACCCACACCGTATAGAATGAAAGAGGAAACCAAAGCAATGACATGACCATGACCACACCCACGCCCATCGAGACTTTCGAGGACATCCTCGCCGCCATGGAGAACAACCCCAGGCTCCAGGCGGCGATGCGCCAGCACGTCCTGGATCAAGAATTTCTACAACTACCCGCCATCGTACGGGAACTCCAGAGAGCCGTCGCCCAACTCACCCAACTGGTGCATGAATACATCGCCGCCACCGACGCACGCCTGGAGCAGATAGAAGCGCGCTTGGACAGGCTGGAAGCCGGGCAAGAAGGGCTGAAAGCCGGCCAAGCACAACTGGAAGCCGGGCAAGAGGGGCTGAAAGTCGGCCAAGCACAACTGGAAGCTGGTCAGGAAAGGCTGGAAGCCGGCCAAGCACAACTGGAAGCCGGGCAGGAAAGGCTCAAAGCCGGCCAAGCCCGGCTGGAAGGAAACGTAAACCGTCTCATCGGGTCGGACTACGAGCGGAAGGCGGCCCGCCGGGCCAGCCGCCTGGCCAATCGATACCTGGGCATGCAAGACATGCAGGTCATATACGCCGTAACCATGCCAGACAACAACCGACTCCCCGAGATCCTGGACCACGCCATCGGAGCTGGGCTGATGGCCGCGAGCGAAGCCGACGAACTGGAAGAAGTCGACATCGTCATGCGTGGTCCCAACGAGTACGTCGTGGCGGAAGTATCGGTGACCCTGGACGAAAACGATGTCCGGAGGGCACAGGAGCGAGCCGGGCTGCTATCGAAGGCTACAACGGAACCCGTGCGGGCCGTAGTGATTGGAGCACACACCCTTGACTCAGCATCCCATTTCGCCGCCGCCAATCACGTGGCGATAATGATCCTGGCCGAGTAGGCCCACCGCCGCTTGAACCAGCCGTACCGCAAAGCGGCCCGTACCGTCCGGTTACAGGCCGTTTTGTATTTGTAGGCATCTCATGTGGAAAAGGCGAGATTGGGTCGCCGGCAAGATCACGACATTCGTCCGTCTGTACAGCGATGTCACACTGGGCTACCCCACATCCCGAGTGGCGAAATTTCCTCATCCCCTGTAATGCCCAGGCAAACACACTTCGCCGAATCCTTCAGCGGTCTTCAGGTTGACGGGCAACGCGACTGCGAAATCTCCCTATTCCTCCCCGTCGCCCAGAACTGCCGGCTCCGCGACCGTGCGTGCTGACGCTCTGCCGCCTCGCGTGTTCGCCCAGTACGCAATCACAATCAGGGCCGGCATCGCCAGGATGATTATCCCGATGATGATCACCACGGTCAGTTCGGTGAAACCCAGCGTCCCCAGCAGTATGTGGCTCAGGGCGGTCATGATCCAACCCAGCAACGTCGGGTCCGCCTCCCCGTGATGGAGGCCCACCGCCAGCAGAACGACGCTCAAAACCGTGCCCATCATCCCACCTCGCTGAAACTAACCCTCTCCCATGTCGGAAGAGGGTTGGGGTGAGGGTGACTAATCCGAACTCAGTACAACCGCGTCCCGCCTCCGGCCGACGCGCCCGCCGTCGCCAGTTGCGGCGCCGGCAGGGTGTTGTAACGGCCCGAATACCGGTACTCGTTGATGCTGAACGCCATGATGGTGGCGGGTATCAGCGTCAAACCCGCGATCAGGAACGGCCAGAAGTAGCTCTCGTTGAACCAGACGTAGGCGTATCCGGCAAACTGGATGCTGAAGAACGACCCGATCTGGTGCGCAAAGAACACCCAGCCGCTGATCGTCCCCAGAGCCCGGAACCCGTACACGTCCGCCGTCAGCGTCGACGTCAGCGGCACGCTCGCCACCCACGACATCCCCGAGAGCAACGCGAACATGATCAGGCCCAGCATCCCGTAGCCGAACAATGGCAGGAACACCAGGCACATGAACGCCACGCCCCGCGTCGCGTAAACCACCGCCAGCACGTTCTTGCGGCGCATCCGGTCCCCGAAGAATCCGGTGATGATCACTCCGGCCGCGTTCAGCCCCGTCATGATGCCGAATATCAGCCCCGCAAACACCTTCTCGTCCCAGACGCCACCCAGGAAATTCACCTGCGCCGGCAGCACGTCCTCCGCGTAGGGTATGAAATGGATGCTCAGCAATCCGGTCGTGATGCCGCACACCACGTAGGCTCCCGACAGTTGCCACATCGGCGCCGTCTTGAAGCACTTGCGCCAACTGTCCACCTCGTACGCGCCCGTGGCCCGGGAAGCCGGCGCCCCGCCCGTGCTCGCGCCCTCCGGGTCGGGGTCCCCGTCGGGGTTAAGGCCCATCGACTCTGGATTGGGCCGCAGGAAGAACACCGCCAGCGGTGCCGCCGCGAATACTACAACCATCCCCAGCAGGAACCACACCGTCCGCCAGCCGGCCAGCGTGGTGTCGCCCCACGTTATTCCGGATGCGTCAATCACCCCCATCAGGTACGCGGCGAAGGGGATCGTCAGCAGACCGCCGATGGACGTGCCGCAGGCCGCCAGCGCAGTGGCCTTGCTCCGCTTGCGCCGGAACCACCGCACCACCAGCGCCAGCATGTTCGTGATCGACGCCGCGCTCAGGCACGTGTTCACGACGATGGAGAACACCGCTATGAACCACAGCAGGTCCAGCGGTATGTTCACGAATCCCAGGGGCAGCGTGGCCTCAAGGTCCCGGATGAACGCCAGGCTCATGATGGCCAGGCCCATGATCACCAGCCCGAAACCGAACACCTTGCGCGGCCCGTACTTGTCGAACAGTGCCCCCATGATCGGCTGCATCGCACCGTTGAGCAGGAACCCGATGGAACCCACCCATGAGATATCGGCGCGGTTCCAGCCGAACGTCGGCTCCATCTCCGTTACGAACAGGCCGAACCCCTGCCGTCCCGGAATGGATAGGAACGCCACGAAGAAGCAGGTTGCGACGATGTACCATCCGAAGTACAGCGACCCGCCCACTTGCGCTGCGGATTTGGTAGTCATAGGCCCCCTTGCTGCGCCGGTTCCGCATGTAAACCACGGCAACCGTCGCGCGTCGTGCAATAATATCAGCCCGCCGCCACCGCTGCCACCGTCGCCCTGTCTCCAGACCACGCTTCGCCCGCCTCCGGACAGCGTCAACGGACTCTGCCCGGGCATCCGGGCCACTGACTTGAATGCCGCGACAATCGGCAGTCCGGGCCATGCCCGACCGCTCTCCCGGCCGTGGCCCTCACGCGTTACCCACTTCCCCATCACCAGGAGCGGAATCCCCTCAGGAGCGGAGTCTGCCTCCCCCGCAATGCCAACCCGATGACATCGCTCCCTTGCCCCTCCCTCCATACCATCCTTACCATTCAAATATCCCATCACCTCACGCCATCAATCGCCCAACGCCAACCGGTGCCCAACCCTCGAACCGCCCAATCCCTCAACCCCGAACGCCGCTCCCCCAAATCCTCCCGCCAACCCGCCAGAACCGTCAATATCGCCCTCAAAACCGCCCCCATCGCCCCCATTCACTCCCACCAGCCAACCCAACGCCCTACTCAAACGAACGGAAATGAGCGGAACTGAGCGCGATTCAGCCAAAATCCCCACCGTCCCAATCTAATCTCCAATCCCCTTCATCCCGTTCATCCTGTTCATCCCGGTCGAAAACTCCCCGTCAGAGGTAACCCCATGACCATCTCCCAAATCCGCCGCCGCATCGACGCCCTCAAGCGCAAATTCGTCCCCGAACTTGCCATCATCAGGCTACGCCGCATCGCCGAAGCCGTCGCCCACGGCTGGGACCCCGACCATCCTCCCGAACCCGCCGACGTCATCCAGCGCATCGCCAAAGCCGGCTTCTGCCTCAGCACCTTCACCAACCTCAGCCGCTACCTCAAAGACATTCGACTCCAGAGTGACGTCCCCATCCCCGAATCCATCGTCCTCAACCTCCTCCCCTGGGCCAGCGCCGATCGCTACAGCGACCTCCTCCGCTGGGAACTGCCTGTCCCAACCCGGTAACGATGGCGCTTTCCCAAATATCCGTGTTGTATGTCAAATGCAGATTGGGTTGTGGGTACGCGTGAGGGCCGTGGCTCCGTCCGATGCACCCGATGCACCCGATGCACCCGATGCTCCGTTGCTATAATGGCGCGATTATGGGCCTCAAAATCATCCCTGCAGCCGCTGCAACGTCCTTCGTCGCGCTGGTGTTGCTTGCCTGCGCGCCCGCGTCCTCACTCGCCGATAGCGCGGATACAACCCTGACCGTCTTCGCCGCCGCGTCCCTGGCCGAGTCGTTCCGTGCCCTGGCAACCGCGTACGAAACCGAGCATCCCGACGTCACGGTCGCGCTCAACTTTGCCGGCAGCCAGACCCTGCGCACGCAACTGGAGCACGGCGCCGCCGCTGATGTGTTCGCCTCCGCCAACTGGGAGCACATGGCCACCGCCAGGGAGGCCGGACTCCTCGGCAATGTGCCCGAGTATTTCGCGGCCAACCACCTCGCGGTCATCACCCCGGTCGATTCCGACGCGGTGAAAAGTCTGGCTGACCTCGCCGGCCCCGGCGTCAGCATCGCCATCGCGGCGGAACAGGTGCCCGCTGGAGCATACGCCCGTGATTCTCTGGACCTGATGTCCGGGAACGCCGCGTTCCCTGACGACTTCGCCGCAGTCGTGATGTCCAACGTGGTCACCAACGAGACCAGTGTGCGCGGCGTCGCCCAGAAGGTTGCCCTCGGCGAGGTGGATGCGGGAATCGTGTACGAGACCGATGCGACCGCCGGCCAGTACGCCGACGCCATCCGCGTGCTGGAGATCCCGCTGCAATACAATCCGGCGGCCCAGTACCCCATCGCCGCGCTGTCCGGCAGCGCCCGTCTCGACGACGGTCAGGAATTTATTGAGTTCGTCCAGGGCAGTTCGGGACAGGCCATCCTGCGCGAGTTCGGGTTCGTCCCTCCCGCCAACGTCGCCTGCCCCTGCCACGCCGGATCACCCTCCTGACCCCGTAGCCGGATCCGGCCAACACGATGATGTTCCTGTCTGCGGGCAACGGCAACCGGGGAGTCGCGCTCGGCGCGCTGGCCCCCGCCGGAGTCGCCGCCACCGTCATCTACGTCCTGTTCATCGGCCTGCCCATCCTGGCGTTGCTGGTGCGCTCCGGCCAGCAGGAGGGCTTCCTGGCCGGTCTGACCGGCCCGCTGGTCCTCCAGGCCCTGCAACTCACGGTGGTGACCAGCGTCATCAGCCTCGTCATCGTGGTCGTCATCGGCACCCCGTTCGCGTTGCTGCTGGCGCGCCAGGGGCCAACCAGCCGGTTGCTGAGGGTCATCGACACCTTCGTGGAACTGCCCATCGTCCTGCCGCCCGTGGTGGCCGGCGTCGCCATGCTCATGGCCTTCGGACGCAACGGTCTGTTGGGGCCGGTGTTCGCGTCGGTCGGCGTCACGATCCCTTTCACCACCGTCGCCGTCATATTCGCCCAGATTTTCGTGGCCGCCCCGTTCTATATCCGCTCGGCTCGCATCGGGTTCGCCGGCGTGGACCCTGCTTACGAGGAAATTTCCCAGACCTTGGGCGTCTCGCCGTGGCAAACATTCTGGCGGTTGACCCTGCCCATGGCGCGGCCGTCCCTGCTCACCGGCGCGACGCTGGCCTGGGCCCGGGCCGTGTCCGAGTTTGGCGCAACCATCATGTTCGCCGGCAACCTCACCGGGCGCACCCAGACCATGCCGTTGGCCATCATGACCACTATGGAGTCCAGCCTCGGCGCCGCCCTGGCGTTGGCCGCGTTGATGCTCGCGATGTCGGCCCTGTCCCTCGCCCTGTTGAGCCTGTTGGTCCGGCGCCGGGAAGAGTCGTCGCCATGACCCGTCCGGCCGCCGGAGGACATTTCACCGTCGGCATTGGCGGTTTTCGCCTGTCGCTGGATTTCGCTGTTGACGCCGGCGGCATATTGGTGCTGTTCGGCCCGTCCGGAGCCGGCAAGACCACGGCCCTGCGGACCATTGCCGGCCTGGTGCGGCCCGACTCGGGTCGTATCGAAATCGCCGGGCGCACGGTGTACGACGCCGACGATCGCGGGACACGCGCCTGGGTGCCGCCTCACCGGCGGCGCGTCGGCTACGTCACCCAGCAGAACCACCTCTTCCCCCATCTGACGGTAGCGCAGAACATCGCCTACGGCCTCCCCGACCGTGGCCGCGACGGCGCCCGCCAACGGGTGTCCCATCTCATCGACCGCCTGCAACTCACCGGCCTCGAGGACCGGCGGGTCTCACAACTCTCGGGAGGGCAGCAGCAGCGCACGGCGTTGGCCCGCGCGTTGGCGCCGTCGCCCGACCTGCTGCTGTTGGATGAACCGTTCAGTTCACTGGACATGGAACTGCGCCGTTCGCTGGGTGCCGAACTGCGCGCCACCATCCGTGGCCTCCAGGTGCCCGCCGTCATGGTCACCCACAGCAGGGAGGAGGCGCTGGCCCTCGGCGACACGGTGCAGATCATCGACGGGGGCGAAGTCGTGGCCCAGGGCCCGCCATTGTCCGTGCTGGAACAACCCGGCCAGGGCCAGGTCGCGCGCCTGGTCGGCGTGGAAAACCTGCTCCCGATGCGCGTCGCCGCCCGCCTGCCCCAGGATGGCACCATGGTGTGCGAGGCTGGAGAACGCTCCCTTGAAACCCCCCTGGCCGACGGGTACGCCGTCGGCGACGCGGTCACCGTGGGAATACGCGCCTCCGACATCATTCTCGCCACCGGCCCGCTGCCCCAGTCGTCTGCCCGCAACACCTGGCCCGGCGTGGTGACCGTCGTTGATCTGCGCCCGCCCGGCTATGAGGTGGCATTGGACTGCTCCGGGACCATTCTGCGCTGCCACATCACCGGAGCGTCGTTGGATGCCATGGACATCGCCCCGGGCCAGCCGTTGTGGGCGATCTTCAAGGCGTCGTCCTGTTTCCTGCTCAGTGATTGATCCTTTGACGCAGGATCATTCGATGATTGTCCGACGATGATTGTCCGAGGGTAGCGTAGTCCGCTCATGGTGAGCCGTAGTCCGCTCACGGCGAGCCGTGCTCCGCTCATGGTGAGCCTGTCGAACCACGAGCGGGGGGTGGATCAGGAGCCGTTCCGGTAATGGTCGCCGGCACGCGTCCGGATAATCGAATGATCCTGTCCTTTGACGGTCCCACCCTTGCCACCGGGTCAAAAGCGTGGCAATCTCCGTGGCTGGCATATTTGCGGCAACCCCGAGACCGTAACCCTGAGGAGGAACATCACGGATGGCCGGATACAAAGGGATCCTGTTCGATATGGACGGCGTGCTGGTGGACAGCGAGCCCCTGTTCCACAAGGCGGTCAACATAATGGTCGAACGCTGTGGCGCCGCTCCCATCACCGAGGAAGAAAATAACCGCTATCTGCTGGGCACCACCGTCGAGGAGACTTGGGTACGTGTCAAGGAGCTGCGCAACGTCCCCCAAACGCCCGAGGAGCTGCTGGCGGGCTACAACGATGTTGTGAAAGAGGTGCTGCGATCCGACCTGATCCCACGTCCCGGCGTGCGCGAACTCATCGCTGAGGCCCACCGCCGGGGCCTGCCGATTGCCGTCGCCTCGTCCTCACTCCGTGAGTGGGTGGAGCTGAAACTGTCGGTCATCGGCTTGACCGATGCTTTCCGGGTAAAGCTCGGCGGCGACGATATCGAGAATGGCAAACCTGCTCCCGACATATACATCAAGGCGGCCCGCCTGATCGGGCTGGAACCCGCCGAGTGCGTCGCCATCGAGGATTCTCCCATCGGACTCGCGGCGGCCTCCTCCTCCGGCGCCTACACCATCTGCACGCTCACCGATTCCACGCGCCATCTGGACCTGTCGGCGGCCGACGTCATAATCGAAAACCTCGAAGAGTTCGACTACGGATTGCTGGCCGGGGAGCCCTAGCCTCGCCGGCGCCTTCGCAGCCCGGGTATCCCGGGGAACACTCCATCCTCCAGCACCCACTGCAGCCGCGCCATCAGCGCCCGGGCTTCCCCGGCGTCCAGCAGCGTCAATAGTTCCGCCACCTCGCCGGTGGGAGCAAGCAATTGTCCACAGAGCCCACGCAGGGGTTCCAGCAATTGCTCCGGTATCGGCTCTTCGCCGAAGTCCCAGATCACGGTGCGGATCTTGGTGTCTGCGTGAAACGTCAGCCCCTGGTCAATTCCCCACAGTTTCCCGTCGTAGCCCCGCAGCACGTGGTTCGCCTTGCGATCCGTGTTGTTGGCGACCAGGTCGAAGCAGCACATCATCCTGAGTTGGTCGGCGTCCGACTCTTCGAGGCTGTCCCTGGATATGGTGTAGTAGTTCTCCTTGGGATCGTGGTCGACAAAAAGTTGCGCCGACCCGATGCCGTGGGGCCCATCGCGAATCACCGTAAGGGGAATGAAGTCCCAACCCAGGATGCGGCTCAACAGGTAAGCCGCGCACTCACGCTTAAACAGCGTCCCGCTCGGAAAATCCCACAGGGGAATCTCGCCTTTACGGGGTTTGTAAATCGCTTGTCCTTGCCGCCCGTTCAGTTCCAGCTCCGCCAGGAACGTATAGTTGGAACCGTGCGGCGTCAGTTCCCAACTGAGGAACTCGCCGCGGGTCAGGAGATCAAGGTCGGAAGGTTCGACTCCGGGCACGAGCAAACTGCGCCGACATCGCGGCTAGCCGGTTTCAAATACCGCGTGGCCGTTGGCGCGGGCGCATTGGTGCCCATCCGGGTCGATGGGCGCCCCGCACAGGAAACACGGCGGACGTCCGGCGGCGCAGATGCGCAACGCCTCGTCTGCCAGATTCGAGCACTGTGTCATTGTCATCCAGAAACTCACCGAGGTCTGGGCCCCCGCGTCCGGATCGTCCTCATCCCCTTCGAACGCGTGCAGCACAAAGCAGTTGGCATCCTGGTCATATTGCAACTGCATCTGGCGGGCGTGGAAATCCTGTTCCAGCGGATCTCCGCTCCAGGGGTCTTCCCCCGGCGTGCTGGTGTTGGATTGGGCTGATTCGCCCAACTGTTTCACGGCCTGCTGCAGGTAAAGGCCCAGTTGCATCAACTGCTCTTTCTCAAGCCAGATATAGGATTGCGCTCGCCCTGCCTCGACAACCAGCCGGAACGTACGACGGCCCGGACGACCGAAACTTTCCGCAGTCACGGCCTGGGTCGCTCCCATCTTGTACCTTACCTCGCGCTCTGCCATGCGGTAATGATAGTCGGCAACCATCCGACTGGCAAGCGTCCCCGCTCGACCTCACAAAATACCCGGGCCGTTATTGGTTGCAGCCGTGCCCCGCTTAATCGCCGGATGAGCCGTTGCGGGCGCTGGGAGTCGGCTCAGTGAACGCCTCGCCGTTGGCCTCGGCCTCCATCCTGCGCTGATTCCAAGCGTCCCAAACGGCATCCCTCTCCGCTGTTGCTACTTGGCGGCCTTCCTCGCGACCCTCCTCGCGGCCCCGTTCTCTGCCTTCCTGTCGCTTTTTCTCCATGAACAACCATCCGAAAACCATAACCACTCCTTCCACGACCATCGGGCTGGCCAGCGCCGAGAACACAGCGGCCCGTGCAAAGGTGCAGAGACCTATTCCTATGTACCTGATGAGCCGTTGTGGGCGCTGGGCGGTGGCTCAGTGAACGCCTCGCCGTTGGTCTCGGCCTCCATCCTGCGCTGATTCCAAGCGTCCCAAACGGCATCCCTCTCCGCGGTTGCTACTTGGCGGCCTTCCTCGCGACCCTCCTCGCGGCCTTCCTCACGACCCTCCTCTCGGCCCCGTTCTCTGCCTTCCTGTCGCTTTTTCTCCATGAACAACCATCCGAAAACCATAACCACTCCTTCCACGACCATCGGGCTGGCCAGCGCCGAGAACACAGCGGCCCGTGTCGTGTCCTCCATTATCAACGATGGCGCTTGGCGCCAACTGGGATCGGCCACATCGAAGACGTGAACATAAACATAAAAGATCAGCGTTACGACGAAGCAGGCGGTGAACGTCCAGAAATGCGGTGTGACTCGTTCCGCCGGCACGCCGAGGAAGGACACCCGCTGTTGTTCGTCGGCGCTCCGTTCCTGTCGGTTCATATGCTATCCATGCCGCTCGCTCACCGCAAGTGATGCCTCAGCTCAACCCCCGCGCCCGGTACTGCAACGCCTCAGCCAGGTGCGCCGGCCCGATCCGTTCTTCACCCGCCAGATCCGCGATCGTCTGCGCCACCTTGACCACTCTGTGCAATGCGCGGGCCGACAGGTCCAGTTTCTGGGACGCGCGTTGCAGCAATGCCTCGGCATCATCCTGCAACGTGCAGTATTCCCAGATCTTCGAGCCCGCCATCTCCGCGTTGGACAACGCCGTCGTTTGGTCATCCTGAGCGAACCGGCGGTCTTGAATCGCCCTTGCACCCATCACCCTTTCTCGCACCGCCGCTGATGCCTCCGCTTCGCTCTGCGCCAGCAGATTGTCATACTCCACCGGCGGCACCTCCACGAATATGTCGATGCGCTCCAGCAGCGGCCCGCTGATCCGCCTCTGGTACCGCGAAACCGCCGAGGGACTGCAAACGCATTGCTTGCGTGGATGTGTGCCATACCCGCATGGGCAGGGGTTCATCGCTGCCACCAGCATGAAACTCGCCGGATAAGTCACCGTGCCGCTCACCCTGGTGATGGTTACCGTCTTGTCCTCCAGGGGTTGCCGCAGCGACTCCAGCAGCGCGTTCCCGAACTCGGGCATCTCGTCCAGGAAAAGCACTCCCCGATGGCTCAGCGTGATCTCGCCCGGTCTCAGCATACGACCTCCGCCCACCAGTCCGGCGTTGGAAATGGTGTAGTGCGGGGCCCGGAACGGCCGTTGCGCGATTAACGGGCTGTCGGGCGGCAGGTTGCCGCTCACGCTGTAGATCTTGGTCACCTCCAGCGCTTCGTTCGGCGTCAGGTACGGCATGATGCCCGGCAGCGCGCGGGCCAGCAGCGTTTTGCCCGAGCCGGGCGGCCCGCTGAACAGGATGTTGTGGAACCCTGCCGCCGCCACCTCCAGCGCCCGTTTCGCGTGGTCCTGACCGCGGATGTGGCACAGGTCGGTGCTGTCGGGTGGGTTGCGGTTGCCGTTGAGGTGTACACCGCTGTGTGGAAACGGCTCTATCGCCGTCTCGCCCTGAAGATGAGTCAGCAACTGCGCCAGCGTCGCCACCGGATAGACCTGCATGCCGTCCACCAGCGCCGCCTCCGCCGCGTCCACCGCCGGCACGTAAACCGTTCGTATCCCCTGCTCCCGCGCCACCCACACCATGGGCAGGATGCCCGCAGTGTGTCGCAATCCGCCATCCAGCGAAAGCTCACCCAGGAAGATCGCCGGCTCTGTCGGCGGCGGAGCCTGTCCGGTGCTGAACAGGATCCCCGCAGCGATTGGCAGGTCGTACGCCGGCCCCGCCTTCTTCAAATCCGCCGGCGCCAGGTTCACCGTGATCCGCCGCATCGGGAATTCGCAGCCGCTGTTCCGCAGCGCGGCGCGGACCCTCTCCTTGGCCTCCTGCACCGCTGTATCCGGCAACCCCACGATATGAAACGCGGGCAGGCCGGGCGAAATATCCGTCTCCGCCTGTATGATCTGCCCGTCCAGTCCGATCACTGCGCAGGTTTGAGCGGTTGCTAACATTTCCTACTCCAGGCGCTTTGCAATTAGTTTGAAAATAAAACGCACATTCGGAATATTATCACAATCGAACTGCTGTACGCAACATGCCGGTGCCGTCCAACTGATCGAGCCCATCAGACCGCGCGGCCGAATGCGTGCATAGGATGATGGCCGAATCATCCGATGTGGTTCAGCGGTCTTGTTGACGGTTGTTAAAATAATGCGAAACCTGCTTGCCAGGATCTCCAATTCAACATGCGTTGATCGGACTCATACGCAGAAGGACTTGACCATTCCATGAGAAGCCTCAAACACGAACACGCAAGGTGCTGTGCTGCAATAATCGCATTGTGCATGTTGGCTTCCGTAATCCTGGGCTGCACTTCGCAAACCGACCGAATCACTCAAACCGAAAGCGGGTTCTCTCGCATCGATGCGGTGATTGAAAAAGGCAAGATTGACTGCGCCACTCAGATCGATATTCCCGGGTTTGGTTACGTCGATTCCGATGGCAACACGCGCGGATTCGACGTTGATCTTTGCCGGGCGGTTGCCGCTGCCATCTTGGGCGATCCTCAGGCGGTCGAAATCCACCACGTCCACTATGTCGCCAGAGGCCCCCTTCTGCAGGCCGCGGAGATGGACATGTTGTCTCGCACCACCACGTGGACAACCACCCGCGAGGCCCAATGGGGCGATTTTACCGTCATCATGTTCTACGACGGCCAGGGTTTCATGGTGCCCAAATCCATGGGTGTGAACAGCGCGTTGGAACTCGACGGCTCCACCGTGTGCGTGGCTGAGGGCACCACCACCAAGCTGAATCTCGCAGACTTCTTCAGGCAGAACCAAATGCGGCTGGAGACCCTCAGCTTCGACGAAACATCCACCACCTACGAGGCCTATGAAGAAGGACAATGCGATGCCACCACCATCGACAAGTCCCAGTTGGCCGCCGTACGCAGCGCATTCGCCGATCCGGAGGCTCACATTATTCTGCCTGAAACCATCTCCAAAGAACCGCTGGCGCCCATGGTGCCGCGGGGCGATGCCCTCTGGACCACCTTGGTGAAGACCGTCCTCTACGTGCTGATCACCGCTGAAGAACTGGGCGTCACCCAAGCCAACGTCGAGGAGATGCGCAACAGCGAGGACATCCGCGTCCGGCGCATGTTGGGCTCCGAAGGCAGCTTCGGACAGGATGACCTGGGGCTCAAACCCGACTTCGCAGTCGACGCTATCAAGTCGGTGGGAAACTACGGGGAAATATACAACCGCTACATGGGCCCCCAGGGTGAATCTTTCACCTTGCCCCGAGGACTCAACAACCTCTGGAACAACGGCGGCTTGATCTACGCCCCTCCCATTCGGTAGCAATCTGTCCGACGGCCCGAGTCCCGTAAATACCACGCCTGTCGACTCCACAACCGCGCACTTCTCCAACGGTTCGGCGTCGTGATGGCGCATCAAACGGTGTTATGATTGCGATTCATGGAATCGCTGTTTCGCGGGGATCTGCACCGTCTCGCCTTGTCGTCCGCTCGGCGTGTGGTGTCGCGCCGTGACGTCGTGCATGGAAACGGTTTATCTCGGGGGGATGGATGGAACAAACGGATCGTCAGCCTGAGGAGCATCCGCCTGACCTGAAATCGCTGGCCTTTGCTGAAGCCGATCGGGACGCTGTGTATCGCGCCATATACCAGCGCCGTGATGTCCGCGAATTCCGTCCCGACCCGATACCCGACGACAAACTGGCCCGCATCGTTAGGGCGGCTCACCACGGTCCCTCCGTGGGTTTCATGCAGCCCTGGGATTTTATCCTCGTTCAGGACTTGCAGAAGCGCCGTCAGGTGAAGGATCTGTTCGATCGCGAACGAGACGCCGCCGCCTGCTTCTTCGACGAACCCCGTCGCTCGGCCTATCTGGCGCTGAAGCTGGAGGGCATCCTCGACGCGCCCATCAACCTGTGCGTAACTTGCGATCCAACGCGCGCCGACGTCGTCTTGGGACGCAACTCCATGCCCGAAACCGACGTTTATTCCACCTGCTGCGCCATCCAGAACCTCTGGCTTGCCGCCCGCAGCGAGGGCATCGGCGTGGGCTGGGTCAGCATCCTCAAGCTGCCCCAACTGCGCGGTATCCTGGGCATACCCCCGCACATCATTCCGGTCGCTTACCTCTGCCTGGGTTACCCCACGCAGTTTTCCGACGAACCGGGTCTCCAGACCGCCGGTTGGCGCCGCCGCTTGCCCGTACAGCAATTGGTCCATCTGGACGACTGGGCGAATTCCGCGCCGGATCATCAATGGCAAGGGTTCATCGATGCCCTGGACCGCGACGGATAAGCGGCGCAATAGTTTCTGATCCGCGCTTTGCTATCGCCACCAACCTAATCTATACTCAATTCATGGCTATACAGTTTGAAATCGGCGATCCAACGCGGCCCCGGGGCCACGCGCTACTCTACTTCCGCGTCGACACCGAACCCGACAACGTGTACGGAACCTACATCGTAACGTTGCCCATCACCGCCGATCTCACCAAGTACGTCCCGCCCTTCCTGGCTGCCCATCTCGGTAGCGGCGACACCGGCCCCCTGGCCAACTTCGCCGCCTTCGCCATGCCGCCCATGTCCGAACTGATCGAGGGCGGCTACGACCGCCTGGTTCAGCTCGCCAACCTGCGCAGCGACGACCTTGTGTATGGCGGCAACATGTTCTCCTACGATCTGGCCCGCATGATGGAGTCCGTCGCCAGCGCCGTGCAGGAATACTCCGACGCGTGGAACGAAGCCGCCGGCTCCACCGCCGCCACTGCGTCAATCCCAGCCGATGACGCCGCCATTCCCCTGGGCGCTCCCGGTCAGCCATCCACCGCCTCCGACCCCGACGACGGCGACACCCAGGGTCTCGGTGTCAACGAGGTCCTGTGGAGCTTCATGAGCGAGGGCGACCGCCTCGCCGAAATGGGCCGACTGCTGGGCCGCCTCCGGTTCGCCCAGGAAGGCAACGACGCCACAGCCATCGCCGACATCACCGCCGAGATGACCGCCCTTGGCCGCCACCTGCCCGACGAGTTCGGTATCGACACCCTCGTCGCCACCGCTGCCGACACTGGTCCGGTCGCGGCCCAACTCGCCCAGCTATACCTCGACCGCTGCTACCGCCTCTCCTCCGGCGACACCGAGCAGGTGCGCCGCATCGAGGAGGCCATCCGCAACCTGGAACGGCGGAGCCGCTAGCAGATTCATCTGCGTCTGGCGATTGATTACTCGATGCCGACACCAAACGCCGCGACGATAGATTACCCCCGCCTCCACCAACCTGGTAGCCCATCGTAGCCGCACTGATGCGGAGCAACCGTTGGTATCTACCGACCGCGAATTGAGCCCCGCATCGCAGCGGCGATAGGTCGAGTGCTCGTCTGTTCGTAAAAAGGGCGCTGCCGTTTGGCGTGTGCCGCCGGTCGGTCTTATAATGCCTGCACCCTGCGACAACGCATAGGCGGGGGCAAAACGATGCCCAGAGTCAACCCGGAAATACTGGTTTGGGCGCGGGAGACGGCCGGGCTTACGCAAGAGGAATCAGCCCGTAGAAACCAAAGCCTGCGCGACACGCAGAATGCGTCGGCAGTTGACCGACTCAACGCCCTCGAATACGGTCTGGATGAGCCGTCCCGGTCGGTTCTGGTCGAAATGGCGCGGGTGTACCACCGGCCGCTGCTTACATTCTACTTGCCCATTCCGCCGGCGAAAGGCGACCGGGGCGCGGACTTTCGCACACTAACAGTTGAGCGTTCCGCAGCCGACGAAGGTCGGCTGGACGCTCTATTCCGCGACGTGCGATCCCGCCAAAGCATGGCGCGGGCGGTTCTGGAGGATCTGGAGGAGGCCGAGCCATTGACGTTCGTCGGCTCGCGTCGGATGGAAGACGGCCCGGCGGCCGTCCTCGCTTCGCTACGGACGCTGCTGGACGTAGATTTAGCGGACTTTCGGAAGCAACGAACTCCCACAGCGGCTTTCGGACTACTGAGGACGGGAGCTGAAAACGCCGGTGTTTTCGTGTTGCTCAAAGGAAACTTGGGGACTCACCATACCGATATCGACACCGATGTTTTCCGAGGTTTTACCATTGCGGATGATGTTGCGCCCTTCGTAATAATCAACCATCACGATGCCAGGTCGGCATGGTCGTTCACCCTGCTCCATGAGCTAACTCACTTGATTCTGGGTCAGACCGGAGTTAGCGGAGCCCGGGCCGATAGCGAGATTGAAAGGTTTTGCGATGACATAGCCAGCGAATTTTTGCTGCCACAGGAAGAGAGCAAGAATCTGGCCTTTCCGGACACCGCCACCTTTGAGGAAGTAGTCGAACTCATTAATCGATTTTCCGATGAGATGAATTTAAGCCGGACAATGGCCGCTTACAAGTCTTGGCGCGGTGGCGGTATTGAAAGGGACACCTTCAACCGGCTGCGAAGCCTGTTTCGCAGTCAATGGCTGGCGGAACGTGAAGAGCAACGCGAACAAGCTCGCCGGAGGGAAAGCGTGGGTACAGTTAGCCCCTACGTCACGAATCGGTATCGACTTGGCCGGTCGCTGGTTGGCCTGGTGAGGCGAGGAATAAGCTCCGGAGACTTGACGACATCCAAAGCAGCCAAAGTCCTGGGAGTGAAACCGTCCCAAGTTGGCTCGCTGTTTGATACCAACCGCGCGTCGTAACGGGATTTATGTTAGACCTCCTTGACGCGAATGTCCTTATCGACGCGAATCGTGATTATTACCCTATGGATCGAGTCCCGGAGTTCTGGGATTGGCTTGTGGCAATGAGTCAACAGGGATTGGCAAAAGTCCCACGGTAAGTTTATGACAAAGTCACCCAGGCGGATGATGTGCCGTCGCGGTGGTTGAAGCAAAATCGTGAATCCCTGCTGCTCGCCGAATTGGTCGATGGCGATTTGATGCGCCGCGTGATCGACGAAGGCTACGCTCCGGACCTGCACGACGTTGAGATTGAACTGCTTAACGAAGACCCCTTTTTGGTTGCTTACGCACTTGTAGATCCCGCACAACGCCGCGTAGTTTCAACCGAGCGTTCCCGGCCCAGAGCAACGCGGGCCAACCGCAGGGTTCCCGACGTGTGCAGGGACTTCGGTGTACAGTGCCATGACACGTTCAGATTCATACGCGAACTGGACTTCAGCACCGACTGGCAAACCCGGCAGTAGTCCCTCGTTGGTCTCAGCTAACCGCGAGCCGCCGCCCCGATTCTTGACACCCTCGCCAAACCCTCAATACACTTTCGCCATCTCAACACGACACATTCCTCAGGAGGTCATCCGCGATGACTGAAGCTCGCCTTACCCATCCCCACGCCAAAGTCGCCGCCGCCATGGTGGATTCCGCTCGCCGCTGGGTCGCCAGCCTGGACAGCGCCCAACGCGACAAAGCGACCTACCACTACCTCGACGGTGAGCGTATCTTCTGGTACTACCCGCCGCTGAATCGCCACGGCCTGCCCCTGCGCGACATGACCGAGCAGCAGCGCGCCCTGGCCCTGGAACTCCTCGCCACCGGCCTCACCGACGAGACCAACCGCCAGGCCAACCTCATCATCGAGCATGAGCTTGTCCTCGGCCCCCTGGAACAGGAATGGAACGAGGTCACCTTCGTCCGCGATCCTGAACTGTATTACTGGACCGTCTTCGGCGATCCGGGCCGTCCCGATCCCTGGGGCTGGCGCGTTGAGGGCCACCACCTGTCCGTCCACTACAGCGTCTGGGGCGACCAGGTCATCGCCGTAACCCCGCTCTTCCTTGGCGCCAACCCGGCCGAGGTCCGCAAGGGACCCAAGGAAGGCCTGCGCATCCTGGGCCGCCGCGAAGACCTCGCCGTCGATCTGATGGCCTCACTCGACGCCGGCCAGCGCGGCAGGGCCGTGATCCACGACAAGGCCCCCTGGGACATCCTCGGCTACAACACCAGCAAGCAGCCTGTCCACAACGATGAGGGCCTGGCCGCCCGCGACATGAACGGCGCCCAGCAGGAAATCCTGATGACGCTTATCGCCGAGTACGTCAACGGCGTGCCGGCGCCCATCGCCGAGCAGCGTATGGCCGCCATCCGCGAGTCCGGCATCGACAACTTCCGCCTCGTCTGGGCCGGTGGACTCGACCGCGGCCGCGACCACTACTACCGCATCCACGGCGGCCACTTCATCGTCGAGTTCGACAACATCCAGAACGAGGCCAACCACATCCACTCGGTGTGGCGCGACGTCGAAAACGACTTCGCCGCGGACGTCCTCCGCGACCACCGCCTCATGTACCACGTCCTGTAGATCCGCGCACTGCCAGGTCCACGCTGGCCGCTACTCACAACCAATAGGGGCGGGTTTCAAACCCCGCCCTTCTGCATTGGCCTGATCCACATTGCCTGCGTTGTGCCGTGCTAGCGCCGCCAACGCCGGCTGAAGGTTTGAAATTGTTCGGGAACCAATCAGGGACGCAATCGAACACCCCCGGTGAGCGGGCGATGTACAGCGGCCTGACATTGAACGGGCGCAGGATTGGAGTGTTCCTGTTCGTGATGGCCGGTCTGGCATTGGTTGATTGGGGATTCGCCGCAGTTGCATTTCGGGGCCTGCCGTCGATCGTCGGCTTGATCCTCCACGGGGAACTGTATAGCCACTCCTATCCGCCCCTGCCCTTCGGACTGATTTTCCTGCCGTGCCCCGGAAACGGTTTTGGTTTCCTCTGTGGCCCCTGGGCGATCTTGCTGCTGTTTCTTTTCACATTGGCTGTGGGAGCGGTCCTGTACGTCAACGTCACGGGAGGACTGGCCTGGGGGTCCGGTCAGGGCAGGGTTGGTCTCCTGGACCGGCGGCGGCTCTCGGCCAATCTCTTGATTGTTATCTCGGTCCTGCTCGCCTTCGGTTTTGTCTGGGGCTGGCTGCAATACTTTGCCATCGGGGGACGCCTGCCCGTGATCTCACCCGTTTACCAGGTGGTGGCGCCGTTCATACACGTCTTGTTTATCGTGGCCGGCATTGCCGCAGGTTGCCGACTGCGCCGCGGCGGTCAAACCGATTAAGGTTCATCCTCAACGCCGTTGTCGGCACGTGAACAAGATCTCCGGCAATATGCCCCATTCCTGTCCTGTCAACCATTAATGAGGTAAGGTTAGGATTGGTGGCGCCAACCGGCTGAAGCGCACACCCGCTTGGCGTCCGGGCCAATCCGTCAAGCCCGGCACACGGCAAATACCCCGACGGAAACACAATAATTTTGGAGACAGCAACATGCCCAAGTATCTGTACCAGGCGAACTACACGGCATCAGGAATGCAGGGATTGTTGAGAGAGGGCGGCACCTCTCGCCGTCAGGTGTTCGACGATCTGGCCAAAGAGCAGGGCGGCACGCTGGAGTCGTTCTACTACGCGTTCGGCGGCGCGGACCTCTACATGGTATTCGACCTCCCCGACGCCACCACGGCGGCGGCCGTCTCTCTCGTCATCACCGCCGGCGGCGCCCTCAGCATCAGCACGGTGCAACTCATCACCCCCGAGGAAATCGACGCCGCGGTCAACAGGACCGTCACTTACCGCCCGCCCGGAGCGTAAGGCGCTAGACTCCCTTTCATCCCTGATCATCCCACACCGCTCATCCTGAGCCTGTCGAAGGATGAGCGTACTGCCAGCAACCGTTAGGGGCGGGTTTCAAACCCGCCCTATTCACATCCTGCCCATCCACGCAAAAACCGAACCCCCAAAATGACAGTCCCGACACCGTATGCTATCGTAGGTTGCCCTGCCAACCGGCAGAAGCCAAACCACAGAAAACTACCCAGGAAGGTGTTGTTATGCCCACGATGACCGGCGGCCAGGCCCTGATGCGCTCGTTGTACCTCGAAGGCGTTCGCGTGATTTTCGGACTCCCCGGCGTTCAGCTCTACCACGCCCTCGACGCCCTCAACGACGTCCCCGGCATCCGGTTCATCACCACCCGCCACGAACAGGCCACCACCTACATGGCCGACGGCTACGCCCGCGCCAGCGGCGAGGTCGGCACCGCCCTCATGGTCCCCGGACCCGGCCTGCTCAACGCCTCCGCCGGCCTCAGCACCGCCTACTCCGCCTCGTCGCCCGTCCTCGTCGTCTGCGGCCAGATCGAGCGCGACCTCATCGGCGTGGACCGCGGCATGCTCCACGAGGTCAACGACCAGCAGGACACCATCCGGCCCGTTACCAAGTACGTCCGCCGCATCATGGCCACCGAGGAGGCCCCCGAGGCCGTCCACGAGGCTTTCCGTCAGCTCAAGACCGGCCGGCCCCGTCCCGTCGAGGTCGAGATGCCGCCGGAAACCATGGCCGACCCGGGCGAGGTGACGCTCATCGAATCCGAGGGATACGCCCGTCCCGCCGCCTCCGACGAACAGGTCGCCGAGGCCGCCAGCATCCTTGCCGGCGCCCAGCGTCCGCTGATCTGGGCCGGCGGCGGCGTCATCTCATCCGAGGGATCGCAGCCCCTCGTGCGCCTCGCCGAGCGCTTGCAGGCTCCCGTCATCACCACCGCCGAGGGCAAGGGCGCCATCGACGACCGGCACCCGCTGGCCCTGGGCGCGCTGCGCCTGCGCAACGACCCCGTGGCAAAGACCGAGCCCAACTTCGACGTCATCCTCGCAGTCGGCACCCGCCTCGCCTTCCCCGCGTGGCTGGGCGGACAGCGCGTCGTCCAGATCGACATCGACCCCGAGGAACTGGGCCGCAACTACGAGAACACCTACGGCGTTGCCGGCGACGCCCGTACCGTCATGGAGCAGGTGGACGCCAAGCTCGCCGAGTCCATCGCCCCCGGCTCCCGCCCGTCCGTGGCCGACGAGGTGGTCGCCCTCCGTAAGCGCCGCCGGGACACCGCGCTGACTCCCGAGCCCCAGGAGTCGCTGCTGGCCGCCGTCCGTTCCGCCGTGCCCGAGGACGGCATCCTGGTGTCCGGCATGACCCAGCTCGGCTACTACGCCCGCGCCTTCTGGCCCACCTATGAGCCGCGCACCTTCATCACGTCCAGCTACTCCGGCAACCTGGGGTACGCCTGGCCCACCGCGCTGGGCGCCAAGGTGGCCCAGCCCGACCGGCCGGTGGTGGCCCTGTGCGGCGACGGCGGCTTCCTGTTCAACTCGCAGGAGCTGGCCACGGCGGTGCAGCACGGCATCAACGCCATCGCGGTGGTGTTCAACGACAACGCCTACGGCAACGTCCTGCGCGACCAGGTCAACCGCTTTGACGGCCGCGTGGTCGGCGCCGAACTCCACAATCCCGACTTCGTCAAACTCGCCGAGGCCTACGGAGTAAAGGGCATCCGCGCCGAAGGCCCCGAAGCCCTCGAATCAGCCCTCAAAGACGCCATAGCAGCCGACGCCCCCGCCCTCATCGAAGTCCCCGTAACCATGATGCCCACACCCTTTGAGGGATAGTCATCCTCTCTCCCTCGATTGGAGAGGGCTAGGGTGAGGGTGTTGGCCTGGAGGATTGACCAATGAAACTCATGGTGACCATCGACCGAGACGAAGACGGCGTGTGGATTGTTGAATGCCCATCAATTCCCGGATGCGTCAGCCAAGGCGATACAAAAGATCAAGCTTTGGACAACATCCGCGAAGCCATTGCCCTCTGCATCGAAGTCCGAGCGGAACGGGGCTTGCCTCTAACCGTCGAAACCCGACAGGTCGAAGTCGCCCTGTAATGCCCCCGCTGCCTGTCTTGAGCGGACGGGAAACCGTCCGCAATTTCGAACGTCTCGGTTGGTCTGTAGCCCGCCAACGAGGCAGCCACATCATCATGGCGAAGCCGGGAGAATTAGCGACTCTCTCAGTACCAGATCATAGAGAGGTATCCAAAGGCACTTTGCGCAGCCTGATTCGGGATGCTGGCCTGACCGTCGCCGAGTTCTGTTCCACCCTATGAATCCCGGCCCTTTGAAACTCCCCGAACGTCGGATTTTGCCTGATACCAAACTCACGCGCACGGGCATCCTTCCACGCTAATGTGCTTGTGTATCAGCACCCTTGACAAGATTGGTGGCATATACGAACATAGCATCCATTATTATTTTTTGAGGTCGGGGCTCGGAATGGCAGCGAAAAGGAGTCGGTCAATAAAAACCGAATTGCTGGAGAAATCGAGAGAAGCTGCACTGAATGCCGTGCAGACTTATAACAATCCCCTCACGAAATTCAAAACCGAAACTTTCATCGTGTTGATGAACATCGCGTGGACATATCTTTTGCACGCGTATTACCGGGGACAAGGTATTGAATACCGTTATTACCGTCCCGGTCCGAAAAGGCGTAGGTTTGATCGCACAAGGTCAGGAACGTTCAAATACTGGGAATTAGAGCGATGTCTTAACGACGACGCGTGTCCTTTGGACGGTCCAACCAAGCTCAATCTGAGGTTTTTGATTGGATTACGCCACGAGATAGAACATCACGGATCTGCAGGTGTGGATCAACGCCTATCAAGTCGATACTTGGCTTGTTGCCTCAACTACGAACGATATATCTGTGACCTCTTTGATCCCAAATACTCCCTTGATAAGGAAGTTGCATTTACACTGCAATTCCGGGATCTGACCGGGGTTATACCC
Organism: Dehalococcoidia bacterium; assembly: GCA_965116565.1. Taxonomy (GTDB): domain Bacteria; phylum Chloroflexota; class Dehalococcoidia; order Lucifugimonadales; family UBA3495; genus Bin87. The sequence continues at coordinate 3,594,272 of OZ220699.1, read as the reverse complement.
GAAGAATCCGTAGTGCCTATCGCGTCCAGCGTAGCCAAGTATGTGCAAGATTTCGACGCTGACTTGTCGGAACACGATATCCAATCCCCCTATTTCCGACGGAGATTCCTGTTTGTTCCTTACACGGCGAACAAACCTGCCCAAGCGGATACAGTAATCGAATTCGTGCCGCTAAACTCCGACCTCGCAAACACGGTAGTTGACCAATATCAGCAGGTGTTCCTGAAAGAGGTTGAGCGCACTAAGTATTTGCCTGGCCAGATAGTCGCTCTCATGCAGAGTGAGGGGTATGTTCGCTTCAGTATGCACCTCCATACGCAACTATGGAAGCAACTGGATGGGAAAAACCCCGGTCGAGGTTACGGCGTAGAAGTAGGGAGCACTTGGTATTGGTACGAACGGTGGGTTCACCAAGTTCGAGAGCACTGCAAGAACCATGCGGAATTGTATTCCGATAACCTTGGGAATATAGTCGCAGCATAGATCCGTCCCTGACAGCGCAGGACCCCACCCTGGCCAGTATGTCCAAAATCCTGCGAATCCTGTTTATCCTCTGCATCCATGTGAATTACTTGCTCGCCGCCCAGAGGCACCAGTCCAAAGTGGCGTTCCGCCGAAATCCCGTTCAGCCATCACCCCACCCCCCGCAAATCCCAAAAACCCACTGACACCGCCACCATTGCCCCCAACGCGCCAACCCGTTTATCCTAATATCGTCTAGGCAAAACGTACGTTTCATCTCCATTAAAAGAGAGGCAGGACCCAAGCATCGACGGCCAACCCCGTCAGTAAAAATCGCAACCGGCCCAGGTGGCAACCGCCGCTCAAAGACCTGACTCCTCAACGGCATTCGCCCCACTGGTGTCCCCGGGACTGTCCGAGCCCGCGCGCAGGTGCTCACTACAGCGCACTGAGTACACGGAAAAGTAGGTCAAATAGTTGCGTACCCAACCCGGCCGTACGCTGACAACGATGCGCAGATCCTGCCTCTCGCCAACCGCAAATCCCAAAGGAGCAAAGCCCCGAAACCACGATAAACTATCCCCGACCAACCACCAATTGGAGGCCGCATGGTCCGACAACTCACCGTGATCATCGAACGTGAGGACGATATGTGCGTTGCCCTCCGCCCCGAACTGGATCTCGCCAGCCAGGGATATTCCGTTACGGAAGCCCGCGACAACCTGAAAGGGGCGTTGGAGTTATCTTTCGAGAGCGCGCCCGAAGCGGAAGTCGAACGTCGCTATGGTGTTCGGAGGGATTAACGATGCGTCAGGTAGTGATCTATCCCGGCGAAGACGGCTATTGGGTTGCCGAATGCCCCAGCCTGCCCGGCTGCGTCAGCCAGGGCGAAACCAGGCAGGACGCCATCGCCAACATCAAGGAAGCCATCGAACAGTGCATCGCCGTCCTCGAAGAGGATGGCCGACCAGTGCCCGAAGAACGTTTCGAAACCATGGTGATAGCGGTATGACCGGTTGCCCCTGTGCTATCATGCCCCCGGCGGCGACCCTTACCGCCGTCCATCCGGCATCCCGCGTTACGCATTGCATCCATCGTAGGAGGTAATCATGGCTGGAAACTACACCATCAGCGTCGGCACCGTCGGCGGTGGGCTCTCCGTAAGCCCCGACGGCGGCGAATCCTGGAACCGCATCCGCGACCCGCTGCCCAGCGAGTGCAACATCCGCGCCCTGGCCGTCGACCCCAACCACAAGAACCGCATCTACGCCGGCTCCGACGGCGGACTCTTCCGCTCCAACGACAACGGCTTCACCTGGCAGTACATCGAGTCCCCCATGGACGACCTGCAGATCTGGTCCGTCGGCGTGGACCCCGAGGACTCCGATACCGTGTTCGTCGGCACCCGACCCAACGCCTTCCGCTCCCGCGACGGCGGCCAGTCCTGGGAGGCCCTCGACCTCGGGGTCCGCATGCCCTGCCCCATCGGCATTCCGCGCACCACCAATATCATCGTTGACCCGCGCGACACCCGCACCGTCTGGGCCGGCATCGAGGTCGACGGCGTGTACCGCAGCCTCGACGGCGGCGACAACTGGACCCGCCTGCCCGACCTGGGCCCCGACCCATTCCACGGCGACATCCACGGCATGGCCCTCAAGCCCGGCCCCGACGCCGCCATCTACTGCACCACTCCCTTCGGCATCTCCACCAGCAACGACGAGGGCGAGAGCTGGGAGCTCCACGAGTTCCCCCGCTTCCACGAGGCCGATATCCGCTCCTACTGCCGCGGCATGGTCATCAAGCCCGGCGACGCCAGCACCATGTTCGTGGGCAACGGCGATTCCATCCCCGGCGTCACCGGCACCATCCGGCGCACCCAGGACGCCGGCGGCTCGTGGGATGAACCCGAACTGTCCCAGACGCCCAACTCCGTCGTCTACTGGTTCGCCGCCAGCCCCCACGTCGACGACGTCATGGTCGCCGCCAGCATTTACGGCTACGTGTACGTCAGCAGCGACGGCGGCGAAAACTGGGACAAGCTCCAGAAGGAGTTCGGCGAAATCCGCTCCCTCGCCCTCACCCCCAACGGCTAACCCCACGCCAGACGGGTTCCGCTCATGGTGAACTTGGCCGCACCCGGCCGCTCATCCTGAGCCTGTCGAAGGATGCCCCTCTCCTCAAAAGGGAGAGGGGCTTTTGATGCTAAAATGCTGACATCAGGGAGGCACACCCGGCAGGCTGGTGCAATATGACAACCGCGCGCAAATTAATGACCGCCGAGGAGCTGATGCTGCTGCCCGACAATGGGCTCCGGCAGGAGTTGGTGCGAGGAGAGTTGATCGAAATGCCCCCACCCGGCAAAGCGCACGGGGTGGTGTCAACACGGTTCGGCGCTACTCTGTTCAACTACGCTGATGCTAACGATTACGGTACTGTCGGCGATAATCACGGCTATCGGTTGGAATCCAGCCCCGACACCGTGCGCGCCCCCGATGTGGCCTGGTATGCGCCGGGCCATCCTGCGGAGCAAACCGATGGCTACCCCGACCGCGCGCCGAACTTGGTGGTTGAGATCAAGTCACCCAGTGATGCACCCCGCGAAGTGGCGGAACGCGCGCAGATGTGGCTAGATTTCGGTGCGCAGGAGGTCTGGTACGGCGACCCCGAAACCACCACCGTAACCCGCTACCGCCCCGGCGCAGAGCCAGAGGTTCTCGGCGAGGACGACATACTCGACGGCGGCGACCTCCTGCCCGGTTTCAGCACCCCCGTCTGGCAACTCTTCCGCCGCCATCGCTAGCCTCGCTCAACCTCAACAGCATCACCCTACATTTACCCTGGAGCCAATCAATGCCAACCTTCGATTCCGACGGCGTGCAGATCTTCTACCAGTCCACCGGCGAGGGCTTTCCCCTCATCTGGAGCCACGAGTTCGCCGGCTCCTACGAGAGTTGGGAGCAGCAGGTGCGCTACTTCAGCCACCGCTACCGCGTCATCACCTACAACGACCGCGGCTACCCGCCCTCCGAAGTGCCCACCGACCCCGAGGCCTACTCGCAGGACGTCACCCTCGAGGACCTGCGCCGCCTCATGGACCACCTGGAACTCGATCAGGCCTACATCGGCGGCCTGTCCATGGGGGGCAACGTCGCGCTCAACTTCGCCCTGCGCTACCCCGAACGCTGCAAGGCCATCATCGTGGCCTCCGCCGGATCCGGCACCACCCACAACGAGGCGTTCCGCACCGGCGGCGAGGCAATGGCCGCCCGCCTGCTGGCCGAGGGCACCCCGCCCGTGATGAAGGACTACGGCAGCGGCCCCACCCGCGTCCAGTTGCAGCGCAAGGACCCACGCGGCTACGAGGAGTTCATGCGCCTGCTATTCGGGCACAACGCCCGTGGATCTGCCTACACCTTCCGCGGCGTCCAGCTCAAACGCCCCACCATCGACCAGCTAATCCCCCAGATGAACGCCTGTCAGGTGCCCACGCTCATCCTCATCGGCGACGAGGACGACCCATGTGTCGAGCCGTCCATCATGATGAAACGCCACATCCCCAGGAGCGGCCTCGCTGTTTTGCCCCAGTGCGGCCACGCCATCAACCTGGAGGAACCGGCCCTGTTCAACCAGCTCGTCTCCGACTTCCTGTCGTCCGTCGAGGCCGGCAAGTGGGCCGACCACCCCCTCGGCGACACCCCATACTCCACCGGCTCCCGCTGACGGATCACGCCGGCGGCTCTATGCCGTGCTCCCGCAGCAGGCGTTCCAGTTCCGCGCGGGTTTCCCGCTCGGCGGCCAGGGCTTGCCTTTCAGCCGCCAGGGCCTGCTCAGATTCCTGTATGTCGCGCCGGTAGATGCCTTCCACCGGATCGAATATCCGGAACCAGTCTCGCTCCGCGTGCAACTCCAGGCGCAGTACTTCACTCACGCCACGATAGCGGCCGGGCAACCCCGTTTCCTCAATCGGAATCGGTTGATACTCTCCGTCAACCAGGCGATGGCCCTGCAACGGGGGTGACAGGATACCGGTCGGCGTCGGGTCGTACATCCAATACTCGGCTACGCCCAACTGACGGTATATCGGAAACTTGGTCACGAGGTCGTTGCGATAGTTGCTCTCCGACAGGACTTCCAGGATGAAGTCGGGAATGCGCCCTTCAACCCAGGTCTGGAATATATTGCGCCGTTCCTCTTTGTGCGTCTGCGTAACTACGAACACGTCCGGCGCGACGACCTTGCTGGGGTCGCCTTCCTCGTAGTAGAGAAACATATCCGAACCCACCCAGGTGGTGGGGTCGTCGGAGAACCAGGCGGTCAAAGTCCAGTAAGCGTAAACCAGTGGAAAAAGCTGATACTCGGATTCGGCCAACGGTTCGTCATCCTCAATGGGGTAAAAAACGGATTCGGCCGGTTCGACCTGACCAACTTCTGGCTTGAGACGTGGCGCAGTCATGGTGAAATCTCCGTAAACCGGATGGCAGGGTTAGTGTAGCACGGCAGGCTACCGTCCCCAGCCCACCGGTATGACCTCACGGAACTGCTGCATCGCCTCGATGTGCTGTTCCACCGCGCTCAGCGGACCCCGCCGCGCCTCCGCCATCACGTGGGTGCCCCCCAACGCCTTCCAACCCTCGACCTCCGCCAGCCACTCCTCCGGCGATTTGCCCGGCATCCGTATCCGTCCGGCCAACCCAACATCCTCCGGCTTCCGGCCGGCCTCGGCAACGTACGTCTGCATCTTGCCCAGCACACCCCGCGCCGTGTCGCCCGGCGGGAAGCTGGGGAACCAGCCGTCGCCCATGCGCGCAATGCGCCTCAGCACCACGTCCCGCGGCGCCGGGCCCGCCGAACCCCCGGCCCCGAACCACACCGGTATCGGACGCTGCACCGGCAGCGGCTTGATCCCCGCCGAGCGAACCGTGTGCCAACGGCCCTCGAAGTCCACCACCTCCTGCGTCCACAGGGCGCGCATGAGATCGATCTGCTCCTCCGAGCGGATGCCGCGATTCGTGAAATCCTCGCCCAGCGCTTCGAACTCTACGTGGTTCCAACCCACGCCGATCCCCAGCGTGAGCCGTCCGCCGCTCAGCACGTCGATCTCCGCCGCCTGCTTGGCCACCAGCGCCGTCTGACGCTGCGGCAGGATCAGGATGCCCGTGATCAGCCGGATCTTGGTGGTGATCGCCGCTATGAACGCCAGCGTCGTCAGTGACTCGTGAATCACGCTGTGGTGCGTGTAGTAGTGGTCCCGTACGTGCTGGTGATGCGCCGGATCCGCGCCCAGCACATGGTCGGCGATGAACAGGTAGTCAAACTCCATCCCCTCCACGGCCTGCACGTAGTCGCGGATGGCCACCGGGTCGGGGCCGATCTCGGTTTGAGGAAAAATTGCGCCTATCTGCATGAAAGATCCTCTTAGTCCGGTCATTCGTCATTCCGGCGAAAGCCGGAATCCAGTTACCGCCGGTACTCGTCGCCGCAGTCGCCGATGATCCGGTACAGATCGCGGGCTGCGGCCGACACCTCATCGATTGCCCGGTAATCGTCCGCGTCCAACTGGAAGCTGAACACCCGCGCGTTCTCTGCGATGTGCTCGGCCACTCCCAGCCGCGCCCCGATGATCACGCCCGCCACCGTGGGTTTCTCCAGGATGTACCGCGACGCCACGTTGGCTATGCTGACGCCGTGCTTGTCGGCGATGGTTTTGAGCGTCGCCAGCAACCGTTGGAACAAATCCCAACCACCCCAGGCATCCACCATCTGTTTGTACTTGCGCAGGCTGGCGGTGTTCAGCGCGCCGGCGCCAGGCTCCGGTTGGCCCAGATAGCGATCCGACAGCAGGCCGCCGCACAGCACGCCGTAGGGCAGCAGCCATACCCTCTGCTCCTCGCACACCGCCGTCATCTGCACCTCCGGCCGCCGGTCGATCAGCGAGTATTGCACCTGTGGACACCACGCGCACTCCGTGATCGGCGATGTCCCGCAGCCGTTGCGTATCAAAGTTGGTCAGCGCCACGCGATGCAGTTTGCCCTCGTCCCTCAGCGCTGCCAGGTGCTCCAGCGCGTCCAGGTATCGCTTGTCTCCGTACTCCCACCAGTGGAACTGCAGCAGATCCAGCTTTTCCACGCCCATCCGTCTCAGAGAGATGTCCACGTTGTTCTCGACGATCTGCCGGGTCATCGGCCCCGGCCGCGGCACCCACTTGGTGAACGCCTGCATATCCGGCAATGCATCCACTCCCCGCGCATCCGCCAACCGCCGTCGGAACTCCCCGATGAAGTCCTCTGCCGGCCCGTAGTGGTCGGCCAGGTCCCACGTCGTGAACCCGGCGTCATGGTAGGCGAGCATGGCATCCAACGCCGCCTCGGGATCAATCCGCCCGTGCGCCCCCGACACCTGCCACATCCCGTTGAGCACACGGCAAATGGGCAAGCCGTCAACAAACGTAGTCGTGATTCTTGTGGCAGAGTCATACGTAAACTCTAGGCGACGCGGGGTCTGGTGTGCCGATTGTACCACCCAACAGCCGGCGCAACCCGCCCCTGTGTTACGATGGCGCTACTTGATTCCGCACGTTCTCTCCCCATCCAGGAGGCACCGCCATGACTACCCAGCAGCCCATCAAGATCGGACTCATCGGCGCCAACATCCACCAGGGCTGGTCGCCGCGTGCCCACCTGCCTGCCCTGGCCGCGCACCCCGACTTCGACCTCGCGGCCGTCTGCACTACTCGCCAGGAATCCGCCGACGAATCCAAGGCCGCCTTCAATGCCGGCAGCGCTTGGGATGACTACAACCGGATGCTCTCCGACGCCGACCTCGAGGCCGCTACTATATCCCTGCGCGTGCCCAGTCACTACGAACCGACCATGGCTGCCCTGCGCGCCGGCAAGCACACCTTCACCGAGTGGCCCCTCGGTCGCACCACGGAAGAAGCCATCGAGATGGCCGACCTCGCCCGCGAGCGGGGCGTCAAGACCATCGTCGGCTTGCAAGCCCGAGCCAACCCCGCCGTCGCCCACCTCAAGAACCTCATCGAGGACGGTTATATCGGTCGCGTCATGACCTGCCACGTCCGACTGATGCGCGAGGGCGTCCTCTCCCGCGACTCCGGACGCACCTGGCAGCGTGACAATGAACTCGGCGCACACACCCTCACCATCGCCTGCGGCCACACCATCGACGCCCTGTGCAGCATCGTTGGCGAGTTCGCCGACGTGTCCACCGTCGTCAGCACCCAGGCCACCACCTGGCACGAAACCGACACCGACCAGGACCTTCCGGTAACGTCCCCCGACAACATCCAGGTCAGCGGCAACCTCCAGAACGGGGGCGTGGCATCCGTGCAGATCGGCAGCACTCCCTGGGCCGGCAGCGGCTACCGCATGGAAATCTACGGCGAGGAGGGCACGCTGGTCGCGGTGTCCGTGGACTCACCCCAACTCCAGCAGGTCAGTATCCGCGGCGCCCGCGGCGGCAGCAATGACCTCCAGGACCTCACGCCCGCCGAGGAACTCCACTTGGCGCCCGAGATCCCCGGTGGCGCTGCCTACAACGTCGGCCAGCTTTACAGCCGGTTCGCGGCCTCAATTCGCGGCCACGGCAACGGCGACGCCCTGCCCGACTTCGACCACGCCGTAACCCTCCACCGGTTCATCGACGCCATCCGCCAGTCCAGCGACGAGGGCCAGCGCATCGCGATAGCATAGCGCCGACCACAGGATGGTAAAATGGCGTCAACGTCGGAAGTGAGGAAGCACAGATGACTACTGCCACTGACCTCCGGACTGGGATGCGGATGACTCCGGAGAAGTTCCGCTGCTTGCCGGAGAGGAATCCGCGCTGTGAATTGAACAGTGGAGTGCTGTACGTAATGCCTGAACCGGCGCTTGACCACCAATTTCTGGTGCATTTGCTGTTGAAATATCTGTTTGATCAGTTGGTGCTGGCTGGCGTCGCTCACGCTTATAGCTCAGTGAATCTCGTATTGACCACAGACGACTACCTGTCGCCGGATATCATCGTGGTGCGTTCCGACCGTGCCGATATCCTGGGCCGAGTTTGGGTCAACGGCGCACCAGACATTGTGTTGGAAGCGCTGTCCTCTGACCCCAGCCGGGATCTGGTGGATAAGCGCCGGCTGTACGCGGGGGCCGGCGTTCCGGAATACTGGGTCCTGGACGGCGACGCAGACACTCTCACACAGCTGGAGTTGGACGGCGACGGTGTATACCAAGAGCGTGCCGTCCTAACTGCCTCCGACACTCTGACCACACCACTGTTCCCGAGCCTCAGCCTGCCACTGGAGCAACTGTTCAACCACACGGCCCGCATCCGCCAACAGGTTTGATGTCAACACCCTGACGATCCTCATGCGTACCCAGTTTGTCACCGCGAGGAGTGGAGTCTGCCTGAGGCGGATGCTCGCAACGGCAGGTTGTGCAAGGTGGGCACGCGTGAGCCCAACGATCGGAGTGTGCAGGCAGCCATGACCACTAGCACTGACATCAAGACCGGGACTCGGATGACGCTGGAGGATTTCCTGGCGTTGCCCGAATTTGAGGGATATTACTGCGAACTGGTGGATGGAGTGGTGTACATGGCCGCCTTCCCAATTCCCGACCACCAATTCCTGATTATGGTTTTAAGCGGCTATATGTTCCAGCAGATAATGGAAACCGGGCTGGGCATCGTGTATCAGGGGGCCGGCGTCGTCGTAGCGGACAACAGCGCTTTGGGACCGGACATTGTAGTCGTGCGGGCAGAGCGTGTTGATATCATCGGCCCTACCGTCATCGATGGTGGCCCGCCCGATATAGTGGTGGAAGTGTTGTCCTCCAACCGCCACGTAGATCTGATGCGTAAACGGGAATTGTACGAGGCTGCTGGCATCCAGGAATACTGGATTTTAGACGGCGGTGACGACACTCTTACGAAGTTGGAGTTGGACGACAACGGCGTCTACCAGGAGCGCGCCGTCCTCACCGCCGCCGACACGCTCACCACGCCGCTGTTCCCCACCTTCTGCCTGTCCCTGTCCCAACTGTTCGGTCATTCGGCGCGCATTCAGGCATAGTCTCCGGCAAAACTCCTTGCCCAAACGTGGGGGCGACGCACGCGTCGCCCCTTAATCTTGCGTGGCTCGCATCCCCGTCGCTTCAATTCACGCCAACAGGTGGTCGAAGTGGTGTCGCTCCGTGCAGCCTTCCAGCGACTGCTCCATCTGCATCGTTATGTGCGCGATCCCGAAGTCATGATAGGCGATTTGCTGTAGTTGACGGCGTAACGTCTCCAGATCTCCCTGGTAGTCAGGGTCAACCAAAACATGCGCCGTTAGCGATTCGTACCCGGACGTGATCGTCCACGCGTGAATGTCATGGACCAATGTCACGCCCGGTACATCTTCCAATGCCATGCACAGCCTGTGCATGTCAATTCGCGCCGGCGCTCCTTCCAGCAATACGTGGAACACGTTTGCCACCAGTCGCGAGGAACTGACCAGGATCAACGCTCCGATCAGGATGCTCAGTATCGGGTCGGCAATCCACCAGCCGAACGCCAGCGTCAGCGCTCCCGCGATCACCACGCCGATGGAACCCATCAGGTCGGCCAGGATGTGTTGGAACGCACCCTCTATATTCAGGCTGTGCCCGGCCGACTTGCGAAGTATCCAGGCGGCGACCAAGTTCACCACCAGTCCAACGCCGCCCGCCACGAGCACCACGCCCCCGGCAACCTCCGGCGTCTCGCGGAACCGGTGATACGCCTCGAAAAATATCCACGCTGCCAGTATCCACAGGCTGACCGCGTTGAACAGCGCCGCCAGCACCTCGGTGCGATAGTACCCAAACGTCCGCTTGATCGACGCCGGACGGTTGGAGATCCAGATCGCGAACAACGCCAACCCAATCGCGCCGGCGTCGGTCAGCATATGCGCGGCGTCCGCCAGCAGCGCAAGACTACCGGAAATGACTCCCGCCGCAACCTCAACGGCCATGTATGAGCCAATCAAGGCCAGGGCTATCAGCAGACGTCGACGGCCGGCCTCTCGGTAGTCGCTGGTGTGGTCCGCATGATGCCCGCCGTGCTGTTCGCTGCCACGGTGATCATCGTGCGAGGCATGTTGATGTCTGTTCATCGCGCACCCGACCTGTACGGGTCACGCCTCGGCGAACGAACGGGCCGCCAAGTGTCCCACATGATGGTTCTCCTCGCCGCAGCCGTCCACGCCCTGCTCCACTTGCAATGTGATGTGCCGGATCCCGCAGTCGTGCCTTATTATCTCGCGCAGCCTGCGCAGCAGAGAGTCCATCTGCTCCGGCGGATAGTCCGCCTCAACCAGCACATGAGCGGTGAACGCTTCATATCCCGATGTAATCGTCCACGCGTGTACATCGTGCACCAGCGTCACACCCTCCACCTCCTCCAGCGCGTGGCACAACTCGTACATGTCAATGCGTGGCGGCACGGTTTCCAGCAGTATGCGAAACACCCTGATTGCCAACCGCGCCGAACTCACCAGTATCAGCGCGGCAATGACCATGCTGACGATCGGGTCCACCAGGTGCCAGTGGAAAAATAGCGCGATCAACCCCGAAATGATCAGGGCAATCACCCCCATCATATCGGCGATGATGTGCCAGAAAACCCCTTCAACGTTGATGCTGTGCTGCGACGACCGGTGCAGTACCCACGCTGCAATGAGGTGGATGCCCAGCCCTATGCCGGCCACCGTCGCCATGATGCCGCCCTCCACCTCGTGGTGGTGGCCGTGGATGTGTTCATTGAACCGCAGGTACGCTTCGTACGCGATCCAACTGGCCAGCACCCACAGGGCCAGGGCGTTCAGCATCACCACCAGCACCTCGATGCGCTGGAAACCGAATGTGCGAGTGATGGTGGCGGGCCGCTCCGCGATCCACATCGCGAATATCGCCAGGCAGATCGCCACCATATCGGTGAGCATGTGCGTCGCGTGTGCCAGCAGGCCCAGGCTGCCCGAAATGATGCTGCCGGCGATTTCCACCGCCATGTGGGTCGCCAGTAGGCCGAGGACTATCACAAGGGCGCGTTTGCTTGCGCCGCGATGGTGATCGTGATCATGCCCGGCACGGTCGGCATGTGCCATAACGCCCCCGGGTTGGTGCCCAATATGGCGCAGTTTGAAACGATGTCTATACGGCTTCCGCCACCGCGTCGTCGCCGCCCACGGGAACGCCCCCGCGCTCTTCAAGATATTGCTGCCGCCGCGCCAGCCTTTCCTCGACCGTGGCATCCCAGTCTTCGCGCAGAACTTCCATCAGTATGAAATCGTGCGACATCCTGCGGACGTTCCGCACCGGTTTGAACCCCGAACGCTCGAAGCTTTTCTGCGCCCGGTGGTTCCATTCCAGCGTGTGCAGATACACGCGCTTCAGCCGCATCTCGTCGAACATGTACTGCAGCAGGGTTACCACCGCGTCGTAGCCGTATCCGCCGCTCCAGTAGTCCTTGTCTCCGATGACTATCCCCAACTCCGCCGCTTTGGCCAGGCTGTCCAGGTCGTAGTACATGCAGTTGCCGATGTACTTGCCGCCGCCTGCCTCAATGCCGAAGTGATGCGACCCTGGTGTCGGCCAGCGAATCTGGTCCTGGAAAAGCTTGAGGTACCGGTCGTACTTCATCGTCAGCGGATAGGCCGCGTCCAGCCTGGCAATCTCCGGGTCGCTGCGCCAGATGTAGTCCTTCTCGGCGTCCTCCATCCGCTTGCCCCGCAGCAGCACCCGCACCCCCCGCAGTACCAGGTCCTGCTTGCTCATGGCCCGACGTCCTCCCGGTAGGTTTCAATGAGAGACCGGGCCTCCTCCAGCACGCTGCGTTCGTTGTCGTATTCCAGCAGTTCCAGAGCCTGCTCGTAGCTGCACCATTCCACCACGTCAAACTCGGTGTCGTGGTCATCAGTGCTGCCGCCTCGCGGCTCCATCAGGTAGAAATAGACCGTCTTGTCGTAGCGGATCCCGTCGTCGTGCCCCACGAAGTAATACTGGATGCTCGTGATGGGCGCTAGCACGTTGACGTGTACCCCCGTTTCCTCCTGCACCTCGCGGAGTGCCGTTTCTTCCACGGTTTCGCCATGCTCGGGCGTCCCCTTGGGCAACCGCCACGTCAGCGGCGCATCCTCGCCATAGAAGCCGGGCCGCGCCCGCGCGCACAACAGCGTTTCAATCAGGTTTCCGGATTGCCGGAACACCAGCCCGCCCGCTGACACCACCTTGACGTTGGGGCGGGACCCTGTCGGATACGACTCCGGGTCAGACCCCTCAGTGTTCATCGCCATCCCGGTGTCAAAACCGGAACCGAGGATATCCGAATGGTCGTCGGTGGGGAGTGTGGGAGTGGACATAACAGGAAGGTCGTATGCTTTGGTTCGAGTATAGCCATTGTAGCCGTAGGGCCGGGACGGGTCAAACCGACCGCCATCCCTTTGCTCACACCTGGCGGCGGTGGGCCTACTTGGGAGGGCGGTCGGGAGTCATCTCTCGCGCCTGGCTGCAGTGGACTCCAACCTTGGTCAGTCCTCAATCCCGCGCGGTCATCGCCCGCCGCCGATGGCCGGTACGAAGTGGATCTCTGACGTCTCGCTGACTCTCTGCATCAGGCCCATGCGCGCCACTTCACCATCCACGTCCACGGCCAGGTTGCTGCGGATCTCGCCGTCTTCCATCAGCCGGCCGGCGATGCCGGGAAACATCTCCTCCAATTGCTCAATCACCTGCCGAACGTTCCGCGCCGCCACGTCCACCTGTTTTACGCCGCCGGTGGCGGATTGCAGCATCGTGGGAACAAATACCGTGGGCACGGCACACCTCCTGCGTCTGGTTTTGATACCTACATCATAAGCCATCAGCCGCTGGATGCGTTAGCACTTCACACTCTCCCTCCCCGGCTCATAGCCCATCCCCGCTCCCCTGTGCCGGACTCGGCCAACCGTAAGTTAGCTCACGCGCGCCCCGGCAATCTGACCATACCGGCGGGAGGCAACCCGTCCCGTACCCCTCAGGACTGGCAGGCAGCCAAACCACGCTCGTCGTCGAAGATTCCGTTGGCCCGCTGCAATTCCCGCACGTAGCAGATGATGCTCTCTACGTCGTCCCCGGCGACGGTGGGCACCGGCAGCATGTTCCCGAACTGCCAGTGATGCGATACCACGCCGTTCTGTACCGCGTTGCGGAACGAGAAGTCCTGGTGATGGCCCGGCTCGTATATCTTGTGTACCAACGGCGGCCCCAGGGCGGTTCCCGCCGCGTTGGCCCCGTGGCACGCCGAGCAATTCGCGTTGAATACGGCCTCGCCGGACTGCGCCTTCTCCGATAGCGAGGGCACAGTCACCGCCACCGGAATCTCCGCGCCGCTGCTGGCGGGTTGGTACTGCGGCGGTTCCTCGGCCGCGCAACCCGCCAACAACAGTATGGCGACGAAAGCGGCGAAATAGATTGCAGTGCGGTGGAGTGTTTTGCGCATCACGTATCCCCAATCAGTCCTGCCGGTCGCGCATCAGCACGTACACGCCGAAAGCGCGTCGCTCGCGTGACGAGCCAGACCGAAAAATGTTGATGCGGGCGGTGGATTCGGAGATGGTGCTCAAGATTTCCTGCTGGACGAAAATTTTGTCAGGGTCATAGTCGGCTTGGTGGCGAAGGTGTTGGATGGCAGGAAAGTAATCAGCCAAGATTTGGATTTCAACGGCGAACCTGGCCTCGCGGCGGGCCCGCTCACAGCGCTGTTTTGCATAGCCGTGTTCCAGGGCGCGGTAAGCCTGACGCCAAGCCAGTTGGTCTCGGTCTTGGGGATCGTCGCCAACCAGGGTATCGGCGTTGCTTTGGCAGATCGCATGGAACACTGCATAGTAAACGCTGCTGGCAGCGCGCCTGAGATCTGCCTGCGTTGGATTCCCCTCCGCGAGACGTCGGGCGATATCCAGCAGGTGGTCAGAAATCAAGACCTTGTGCCTTGCTGAACCAGGGCCAATCGTCTTTTGGAATGTACCTCGGTAGAACGTATTGGGTAACGCCGATAGCCTGGGTCTCCGGTTCTATGTGATAGCCAAGTCCCCAGGACCATCCGTCCGTCAGCAGTTGGTAATCGCCATCGACCACCACGAAAACTTGCAGATACCACTCTCCCGTCACCATATCGTCCGTTTCCTGGACGCGGATTGGACCGAAGGTCAAAGCGCCCTGGTAGTGATCGTCCAACGTGCACTGCACAATCTCAGCGATTTGCAGTTCAAGCGATTGATCAACAACTCCGTAGGCCATCAGAACGACTCCTTCCCGCCCGCGGCGTCTCAACCGCGCTTCCGCTCATTGATTCAATTCAGAGTAACATGCCGGCACGCATGGTAACAAAGGCCTTGTCACCCTCACACGTACCCAGTTTCGTCTCGAGTGATCGGGGTGATCCAGTTGCGCCTGCTGTCATCCCGGCGAAAGAACGTCTCCCTGTAAAAAGAACGTCGCCCCGTACTTGATACGGAGCCGGAATCCAGTAACCCAACGCCCCAGACACTCCCGCTGTTCCCCGGTCTTTTGGGTTGCTGGGCTCCCGCTTTCGCAGCAGCGACGACTATGGGATTCGCTCCGGTGTAACTCCGCCACAAACCGGGTACGCATGAGCCTTGTCACCACACGGGGCCTTTTCGAGGTCGTTTTCCGTCCTGCACATTGTGAGCCCGTCGAACCATGGTCTCGTCCTTGGACAAAGTCAGGAAGAGCGGCAAAATCACCCGGCTTGCGACTTTGAAGCGGTCATGTCACCTCGCGGCGTCCTCATTCCCGCACCATCGCGTACAACCATTGGTCGATGGTCTCCCCGTCCTTGGTTATGCTCTTGCGCAAACAACCTTCGTATTCGTAGCCTGCCTTCTCAAGCACCCGCGCCGAGGCCGGGTTCCACTCGTAAACGTTCGCGTCTATCCTCACCAGGTCAAACGCAGCGAACGCATAGTCGGTGAATGCCCGCAGCGCTCCGGTGGCAATCCCCCGGTCCCAGTACGGTTCTCCCAGCCAGTATCCCACGTTGGCCGAACGCCGGTGGACGTCACGGCGTAGTTCCAGCCCGATGCCCCCGATGGCTTCCGTGGCGGAGGCGATGGCAAAGTTGGTCTCCGGCTTCTGCGCAGCGACGAGGTCGATCCAGGCCTCGGCGTGACGAAGGCTGTACGGATGCGGGAAGCGGTCCCGCAGGTTGCGCCATACGTTCCGGTTGTTGGCATATTTCGCAATGGCCGCAGCATCGTCAGGCCGAAAGCTCCGTATCTGCCATTCGCCGAATTCGATCACCACGGCGCACCTACTCGCGGACGATGGAGTACAGCCACTGGTCTATGATCCGTCCGTCCTTGATGGCGCTTTTGCGGAGCAAACCCTCGTATTGGTAACCCTCTATCTCCAGCACCCGCGCCGAGGCCGGATTCCATTCCATCACGGTAGCGTACAGCCGCACCAGTCCAAGTTCGCTGAAGGCATACTCTGTCAGTGCATTCAAAGCCTCTGTGGCGATCCCCCGATTCCAGAAGGGTTCGCCCAGCCAGTACCCCACCTCCGCCGAAAGCCGCGCCACGTCGTCCTGCGGCAGCATGCCGATGCACCCGATGGCCTCGTCTGCGGACGCGATGGCGAATATCGTCTCCGGATCCTGCTGCATGGCGTGTTGAATCCAGTCCACCGCATCCGAAATCCTATAGGGATAAGGGTGCAGGTCCCAGATGTTGCGCCACACGGCCCGGTTGTTGCCATACTTCGCCAACGCCGGCGCGTCGTCGGGACGGAAGCTGCGTATCTGCCACGCGCCAAATCGGATCTGCATAACGCAAACCCTAATAGAAGTGAGGGGCTAAAATCGCCCACGTTTGTGATTTACTATTCGATTTCGGCTTTTTCTCTTTCTATTCTGTCACGCCTTGACACCAATGTTTCGCCTTCGTGGTTCCAGTAGAGTGGTCCTTGAATACCAGTGGATGACTCTTTCGCCATTGCCTTGGCAGCTGCGTATGATAGCGTTAGTTCCTCACCTCTAAAATTTACTCTAGGTGGTTTTCGGCTGACGACTTCGCATGTAATGCTTTCGTCCCTGACAAATTGCAATTGCGCCCCATCCGGTATTTGTAGGGTTTCAAAATCAAAACGTTGGCGTCGCCCTTCCAACCTGATGATGCGCTCCCCAGCGTCTTGCTCATCGCCTTCAACGATTGCCTGCGATGTCGGTGAAACGTCCTCAATCTTCGCGGTTTGCATAATGCGGATTGCTTTCGATATTACGTCGCTCGTAAAAAACTCGCGCCGACGGTTGATTCGCGATTCTGCGAACACGAAATGAAGCGTTTGCTCCCATTTCCTAGGTTGGGGGACTTTAGCCGCGTAAATGCACTCGAACGGCACAGGAACCGATGTGTTGTCCAAATCTGACATACGCCGTTGCAGGTCGTCTGTGAAGCCGATCTTGACATAGTCAGGCATGGCCGGATTCGTCAGCACGTACACTATTCCCACGTCAGAAGCACCCATGTTTGCATTGACAGATTCCGGCTGTTGTTCAACCACCTCTATTCTCCTAGTTTTGCTCTTTAGGGACTGCCGGGCGCGCTGCTGAATGCTTGCGCCCGGGCCCGATCTTTTGAGTTGTACCAGCCAATTACCCGCCGTTCCACTCCGCTTCCAGCACGCTCCCCGGCGTGATCGGCAGCGCCGTCATGCGCTTGCCCGTCGCCTGCTCCACCGCGTTGGCGATGGCGGCCAGCGGCGGCACGATGGGCACCTCGCCCACGCCGCGCACACCGTAGGGATGCCCGGGGTTGGCCACCTCAACGATCACAGTGTCGATCATGGGCAGGTCCAGCGACGTGGGCATCCGGTAGTCCAGGAAGCTGGAGTTCATCATCTGGCCGCTGTCGCCGAAGTAATACTCCTCGTTCAGCGCCCAGCCGATGCCCTGCACCGCGCCGCCCTGGATCTGTCCTTCCACGTAGCTGGGATGCACCGCCTTGCCCGCGTCCTGGATGGCCGTGTAGCGCAGGATTTCCGTCTTGCCGGTGTCGGGGTCGACCTCAACGTCCACTACGTGCACGCCGAACGAGTTGCCCTCCCCCGTCGGGTCCAGGCTGGCCGTGCCCGTGATGCCGCCGCCCGTTGTGTAGAGCTGCCGCGCCAGTTCCTTGAACGTGAAGCTCAACTCCTCCGACTTGTGCCTGATGACGCCCGAGTCGTACTCGACCTCATCGGCCGGCACGTCCCAGATCGACGCCGCCCGCTCCACCATCTGCGTCTTCACGTCCTCGGCGGCCAGGATGGCGGCCCAGCCGGTCGCGAAGGTCGTGCGGCTGCCGCCGGTGACCATCGTGAAGCCGATGGAGTCGGTGTCCACCACCTGCGGCTTGATCTCGTCGTAGCCGATCCCCAGCGTCTCTGCGGCCTGCTGCGCGATCGACGCCCGCGACCCACCGATGTCCACGGAACCCTCGATCAGGTTCACCGTCCCGTCCGGGTTCACCGTCATGTTCACGCTGGAATGGAACCCGCGGTTCATCCAGAAACCGGATGCGATCCCCCGCCCCCGGTTCGGCCCTGCTAGCGGCGTCCGGTAGTGGTCGTGGTTCCGCGCCGCCTCCAGGCATTCGACCAGCCCGATCTTCTGGAACACCGGCCCTTCCACCTTCCGCGACCCTTCCGTGACCGCGTTGTTCAGGCGGAACTCCACCGGGTCCAGCCCCAGCTTCTGGCACACCTCGTCCACGACCTGCTCCACGCCGAACGCCGCCTGCGGCGAACCGGGCGCTCGGTAGGCGGCAGTCTTGGGCTTGTTGACCACCACGTCGTAGCCCGACACCGTGCCGTTCTCCAGCTCGTAGCACGCGAATGCACACGTCGCGCCCTGCATCACCGGCGAACCTGGGTAGGCGCCGGCCTCAAATGCCAGCTCAATCTCGGCGGCGGTGATCTTGCCGGCGCGGTTCGCGCCCATCTTGACGCGCATCCAGCTTCCCGGCGCCGGCCCGCTGCCCTCGAAGACCTCAGTGCGGCTCATCAGTATCTTCACCGGCGCGCCGGACTTGCGGGACAGCAGCGCCGCCACCGGCTCCAGGTAGAAGGACACCTTGCCGCCGAAACCGCCGCCGATCTCCATGGGCGTTACGCGCACGTCGGACACGTCCACGCGCAGGGCGTCCGCAGTGTTGGCGCGGACCACAAAGGCCCCTTGTGTGCTGGTCCACAGGTTGATTTGCCCATCGGCCCGCCAGTGCGCCGTGGCATTGTGCGGCTCGATGTAGCCCTGGTGCACCGACGCCGTGGTGAACTCCCGCTCCACTATCACGTCGGCCTGCGCGAATCCTGCGGCCGTATCGCCCTTCTCGAATTTCATGTAGGACGCCACGTTGCTGGGCTTCTCGGAAACCTCGCCCATCGCCGACGTGTGCACCAGGTCGTCGTGCAGCAACGGCGCGCCGTCCTGCATCGCGGCCCGCACGTCTATCACAGGCTCCAGCGCCTCGTAGTCAACCTCGATCAACGCCAGCGCGGCCTCGGCGACGTGCGCGTTGTCGGCGGCCACCGCGGCGATGGCGTGGCCCCGGTACAACGCCTTGTTGCTGGCCAGGAAGTTGTCGCTCAGGAACTTGAACCGGTTGTAATCACCGCCCAGTTCCTCCTTGCTCAGGGACGCAAAGGGCAGGTCGGCGGCGGTCACCACGGCGCGCACGCCGTCCAACGCCTCCGCCTTGCTGGTGTCCACCGAGCGGATGCGCGCGTGGGCGTGGGGGCTGCGCAGCACCCGTCCGTGCAGCAGGCCGGTCAGGTTCAGGTCGGCGCCGTATTGCGCCCGCCCCGTCACCTTGTCCACTCCGTCGGGACGCACCGGCCGCTTGCCGACTACGTCGTACTCAACTTCCGATAGCACTTGATTCGCCGTCGTCACTTTTTCTCACCTCATAGCGATTTGCATTGGCCGATTATAGCGCAGATTACGCAAAAACCCCCGCAGCCAATCGGCCGCGGGGGTTCTGATGAGTGCTAACTCTCGTTGGCTTGTCCGTTTTGGACCCTGTTGGACATTTGCTCGATGACCAGCATGGGATCGGAATTCGGATCTTGGAGCAGCGCCTCTTTCAGTTGATCCAATATTTCCACCGTCTGCTGTCTCTTTCTACGCTCTCGCCGTTTGTTTCTTTCGTCCAACGCTCAGAACACCAATGATGCACGTCCCTCCAATGAAATGATGCCAATCCCGTAAGTGATGACACCGATGCTCTCCATATCCGCTAATTCGTCCCAACTATACCGAAACCTCCACCTGCCATCACCTGCGAAAACCGAAAGTATCAAAGTTGTGATTCCTGATCCAAAAGGCGCTATAACGGCATGAGTTCTCTGCCAATGAATAGATCATGTATTGAAAAAATTCCGCACCGCGTTCATTTATGCCATGACGCCATCTCATTGGCTCGCTTGTGGTGGAGTATTGATGGCATATCGCCGTTGTTGAATGCCTTGTAGTGGTCATTGATTCGGGCCAATGCCCAACAAAATGGGGCAGCCATATGGGCTGCCCCTAGGTAAAACAGCGTGGCGCGGTACGGACTATCCCGCCCGCATCCGGTCTCCCGCGTCCAGCACCGCGCGAACGATCTTGTCGTAGCCGGTGCAGCGGCACAGGTTGCCGGCCAGCCAGTGGCGAATCCGCGCCTCGTCGGCGTCGGGCTCGGCGTCCAATAGGGCCTTGGAGGCCACGATGAAGCCGGGCGTGCAGATGCCGCACTGCAGGGCGGCGTTCTCCAGAAATGCTTGCTGGATGGGGTGCAGCCCCTCGGCAGACGCTACGCCCTCAATGGTGTTGACCTCGGCGCCCTGGGCCTCAACGCCCAGCACCAGGCACGAACACACAATGCGCCCGTCCATGTTCACCGTGCAGGCTCCGCAGTTGCCGTCGTTGCAGCCCTCTTTGGAGCCGGTCATGCCGACGACGTCGCGCAGGCACTCCAGCAGGCTTTGGCGCGGCTCACACAGAAAGTCGGTCTGGTTGCCGTTGATGGTAGTCGTTACGTGGACAAGTCCGGGCATATTATTCCTCCCCTCGGGCGCGCCGGATGGCAATATTCAGGGTGCGGCGGGTCAGCACGTCCACCAGGTGATGACGCTGGCGGATGGTGCCGCGCATGTCGGTGATGGGTGTGGCGGCTTCGCTGGCCAGACGGCCCGCTTCGGCGATGGCGTCATCGGAAATCGCTTTCCCGGCCAGGCTGTCGCCGGCTGCGGTGGCCAGGATCGGCGTCGGGCCCACGGACGCCAGCGCGATGCGCGCCGACTGGATGGTCTGGCCGGAGGCGTCCAGCACCACCGAGGAGGAAACCCCCGCCACGGCGATGTCCATCTCGTTCCGGGGAATGAACCTCAGGTAAGCGGTACCGGAGTTCGCCGCTGGCGCCGGCAACTGGATCGCTACCAGCAACTCGCCGTTTTCCAGCGCGTTCCGACCCGGACCGGTGCAGAAATCTTCCGCCGGCATGGTCCGCCAGCCGTTGGGTCCGTTGATGTGCGCCTCGCCGCCCAACGTGATCACCGGCGGGATGGTGTCCCCCGACGGCGCGGCGTTGCACAGGTTGCCCCCTACGGTCGCGCGGCCCTGGATCTGGATGCTTCCGATCATGCCGGCAGCGTCGATCAGGCCGGGATACGCCGAGGCAACGGCGGAATCTTGATATATCTGGTAGCACGCAACCGCCGCGCCTAGCTGCAATCCGTTGTCGTTCAGATTCAGCGCGTTCAACTCGGGGATCTTCTTCGTGTCCACCACCACGTCGGCCTCGCGACGGCCTCCGCGCAATTGAACCAGGACGTCCGTGCCGCCGGCCAGGGGCTGGGCACGGTCGCCGTTGGCAGCCATGATGGACACGGCTTCACTCAGGGATGTGGGGGCTTGGTAGTCAATAGCTCGCATGGGCACCTCCTCCGGCGCAGATTATAGCAACCAATAGCGGCCCTGTCAGCAGGACGGCGTCCCGCGTAGCGCCCGGCGCGGCTCTGAAACCCGCGTCGACAGTCAGCATTTCCCGGAACGGCGGCTATCATACCCGCATACCGCACCCGGCGCAAACCCGGTCGATTCGCGGTTACCGGTAGTTGAAGAAGTCTCCCACCGGGCAGGTGAACCCAGGGAGTACAGGCTCGCAGGATAAAGCGCTGTCAGTGCCAAACCGCTGAACGCTCCCGTCCTCCCCGTACGAAACAATTTCCTGCGTGGCGATGTGCGCGGCCAACGCCAGCCGCACGCCGGCATCTAGCCACATCTGCTTCTCCGCGTACCAGTTCGTAGTATTTGCCGTCGTCGGGCAACGCCAGAAAGTCGTCGGCGGTAAGCAGCCTCTTGGCGGTGGTCATGGCATGACCTCCAGGGTAAGAACGTTGACAGATTGCAGGTCGGACTGACCGAACTATATCGGAAAACTCTCTACCGTCTCATCATCCCTTCCAGCCGCGCTTTCACGTCCGGCCATTCGCTGTCGATGATGCTGAAATATACCGAGTGCCGGTTCACCCCGTCCTTGGCAATGCGGTGGTTCCTCAGGACACCCTCCTGCACACCCCCGATGCGCGCGATCGCGCGCTGCGACCGCTCGTTGCGGTGGTCCGCCTTGAGGCACACCCGCAACGCGTCATGATCCTCAAAGGCGTGGCGCATCAGCAGATACTTGCACTCAGTGTTCACCGCCGTCCGCCGGTACGGCGCTCCGTACCATGTCATCCCGATCTCCACCGCCCGGTTGGGCCGGTCAATGTCCGAGTACCCCGTCGACCCGATGGCCCGGTCATCACCCAGATGTATCACCGCGAACTGCAGTCGCGCCCCCGTTTCGTTGCGGCCCATGCACATGTTCACCCATTCCCGCGTATGCTCCAGGCTGGTGAACGGCTCCCCGGTCAGGTACCGCCAGATGTCCTCCTCCTGCCCGAATTCGTACAGGCTCTCCGCGTGCTGCTGCCCAATCGGTTCCAGCCTGACGTGCTGGCCGGTGATTATTAGCGGTTGTGGGTCCATCATTTGATTGCCTCGCTGTCGATTCCTTTTCGGTTCCCGGCGCAATGGGACGTGAGGGATCCCAGTCCACCTATTGAAAATTGCATCGCCGTTCCTGCGGAAGCAAGTGCCCTGAAACCGTGGACATCGGAAGCCCCCGCAGTATTTTTCGCTCGCTGGTGTGCCTCTCGCGCCACAGAGGTCGCAGTCTCCCATGACGCCTACCGCGCCAGCATCGTCTCCAGTCGCTCCTTCACCCCCGGCCACTCGCTGTCAATGATGCTGTAGAAAACCGAGTGCCGGTTCGCTCCGTCCCACGCGATGCGGTGGTTCCGCCACGTTCCCTCCGGTACCGCCCCGATGCGCTCAATGGCTCGCTGCGACCGCTCGTTGCGGTGATCCGTCTTCAGGCACACCCGCAACGCCCCCAGGTCCTCGAAGGCATGCCGCAGCATCAGGTACTTGCACTCCGTGTTCACCCCCGTGCGCTGGTAGTCCACGCCGTACCACGTCATACCGATCTCCAGCGCCCGGTTGTGGCGGTCGATGTCCAGGTAACCCGTGGATCCGATGGCCCGCTCTTCCTCGCCGTGTATCACCGCAAACTGGATGACGGTCGCGTTGGCATCTCGCGCCACGCGACTGTCGATCCAGGAGCGCGCATCGTCCAGGTCTGTGAAAGCCGGGCGCGGCAGATAACGCCAGATCGATTCATCCTGCCCTACCCCGTAAAGGTCCCACGCGTGCTGCTGCCCAATCGGTTCCAGCCGCACGTGCTCTCCCACCAGCACCACCGGCTGCGCGTCCATGATGTCCGCGTTGAGCTCGGCGGCGGGGCTTTGCAGCTTCCCGTAAAAGGGTTTGGATGGCTCCGTATTCTCTTCCTCGCAACAACTCAGATATTCGTCGATGGATGTCTCAAACTCTTCGCGCAGTTGTCGAACATCAGCGGCTTCAAACATTGCGAAGAAACCGGGATGGCCGTTGACCACGGTTCCAAACAGGGCTTGCGCAGCGTCGTCATATGCCACCGCGGCGACATAGCCCTTGTATTCCATAGTGTTTGCCATCACGGATCGACTCCAAATTTACGCAAGGATTGAGCGACGTCGCTATACGGCTAAAGCGTCATCCTGGTGTTTGCCTGCGTACGGCAGCGGCGGCAGTGGTTCTACACCGTCCTCGACGCACGATTCCAGGTACAAGTCAACCGATATCTGAAACTCCCGATACGCATCGTACCCTTCTGGCAACTCGAACATTACGATGGAGTACGGTTCGGTGTTGATGACCGACCCGCAGTACAGCTCTGCTTCTGAGTCGTACTCGCATTCTGCCAGGTATCCTTTGTATTCCATCGTCATCATGGCGTTGCTCCAATCTCTGTAAGAAACTCGGCCGCCCTGGTTACGGAGATGGGCGCAGATTGGGACCCGGGTGCGGGCGGTGCAAGATCACCCGTACCGTGTCTTTCCTGAACAATACCCGCGAACCGGCCCGTTCCGAAATTTCAACGTCCAACGCCCGCATCGGAGAGACCACTTCCGACCATCTGATATCCGACGGCGTCGGCCTCGAGAATATCCGCTCCAGCGTCCGCTGATGCCTCGACCGCAACGCCCCCATGATACCAAACCCCGCCCCGCCGGCAGTCGCACTCAGCGTCTAGTTGCCGTCTCCGCTGGTGGCCGCCGGTTGCGGCGATCCCGTCGTTTCGGTTCCTATCCACCGACGCCTCGAACTCGCCGGCGGATTCGGCCTGGTCGCGAACAGGAAAGCCAGCGCGCTCACCAGGTACAGCGGCGTGAACACTGCCAGCACCCAGTAGTAGTCCCCCACCGCGTCCTTGACCATTCCCGACGCATAGGGCGATATGAACATCCCAACGTTCATGAACAGGCTCATGAACCCCATCAACGTGGCAAACCGCGCCCTGCCGTAGTAGTCGCTCAGCATCAGCCAGTTCACCGACGTGATTCCCTCTACGATCGCGATGCCCACCACGAACATCAGCAACCCCGATATGCCCGGCCCTATCCACAGCCCGCCCATGCCCACCGCCCCGATGGCCATGCCCACCGCCAGCAGAACGTTGCCCCGGAACTTGTCCGACGTGACGCCCATGATGAACCGCAGCGGTATTCCCAGGAAGAACATCGCCGCCACCCACGCCGAAGCCTCGTTCGCCGACAACCCGCGCAATTCCATGATCGGGAACACGTGCACCAGCATCCCGTTGGTGACCGACACCCTCAGGATGGCCCCCACCATGATGAACCAGTACGTGCGGGTTGCTATCGCCTGCCTGAACGTGAACCCTTCGCTGGCTGCGGCCCTCCGTCGTGCCGCACCGCCCGCGCTATCGTCATCCGGCGTGTCGCCGTCCGGCAGCAGCCCCATATCCTCCGGCCTGCTCCGGATGAACAGCGACGCCGGAATGGTCATCGCGAGAATGAAAACCCCCGTCCACAGCAGCGTGTCCCGCCAACCCAACTGCTGGATGCCCAGGTTCAGCAGCAGCACCACAAATGCCCCGCCGCCCGCAAACGCCGTCATCAGCGTGGACATCGCCACCGACCGCCTCCGTATGAACCACTGGTTCACCGCGGCCATCAGCGTCTGCCCGAAGCCTGCGCTCTTGCCCATCGACACAATGCCCGAGAACAGTATTAGCAGTTCCCAGTAACTGTCCGCCCTCGACAGCAGTATCGTGCCTATCCCCACCATCAACCCGCCCCCCAACACCATCGGCCGCGCCCCGAAGCGGTCCACCGCCCAGCCGATCAGCGGTCCGCCGGCGCTGCCCTCCGCCCTGGCCAGGCTGAACACCAGCGACATCTGCGCCGACGTCAAGCCCAGGTCGGTCTGTATCGGCGTGAAAAAGCGCGGGAACCCCTGCGAAATCGAGCCGTTCCCGAACATCCCCACAAAAGAGGAAACGACGACCACCCACCATCCGTAGAAGATGCGAGGGCGTCGCCGCGCTGCGTCGTCCGTTGTATCTGTCACGTCGAAAGATTATAGGCATCCCCCCACAATCCGGTCAAACAGGGCTGAGCGCGGCAGGGCGACGGCCGGTCCAATCCACCTTGACATCGCCCCGATACTCTACTAACGTTGCCCTCACATTTAGTCCTGATTGCTACCAGAAAGGAGGCATCCCATGGCCCAGATCGGCGGACTTGGTCACGTTGGCATCTACGCCACCGACCTCATGCATATGCGCGATTTCTACACCCGCGTCCTCGGGCTGCAGATCGCGGACGAAGACCTCGAGCAGCGCCGCATGGTGTTCCTCAGCTCCGACCCCGTCGGCGAGCACCACGAGTTCGTGCTCATGGAGGGCCGCGTCACCTCCGACGACGCCAAGGTCATCCAGCAGATCTCCTTCCACGTCCCGACTATCCAGGATATGCGCGACTTCAAAGAGCGGATCGATGCGGAGAATCTCACCATCGACCGGATCGTCAGCCACGGCAACGCCTTCGGCATGTACTTCTTCGACCCGGAGGGCAACCGCGTCGAGCTCTACTACAAGACCGGATTCCCGGTGCCTCAGCCCCACGGCGACCCTCTCGACCTCAGCCGCTCCGACGAAGACCTGCTGGGCGAGGCCAAGGAGCTTCTGTTCACCAAGCGCTAACCCGACCCATGCGCACCGTGCCGCCGTCGCCGGTTTCCCACCGCGGCGGCGGCTTCCTATTTGCTCCCTCTCCCTTGATGGGTGGCACATCCGTCTTTGACGGGAGAGGCTTGGGGTGAGGGTGAACCTCACAGGATCAATGGCCGCCGCCCAACAATCCGGCGCAACGCGCCCAGGTGCCCCCGTCGCCTATAACGACCTGCCTCCCCGCTACCACCGGTGGAAATGGCAGGTCCTCATTGCATTCTGCGCCTTCTACCTCTTCGTCTACACCGGGCGGTTCAACTTCTGGCCCACGTCGCCCCTCATCAAGGACGACCTCCTCCTCACCAACATCGAGATCGGCATCATCAATGCCATGCTCCTCTGGGGCTTCATGCTCGGCGATCTGGTGCATGGACGAATGTCCGAGGCCTACGGCCTGCGCCTCTGGGTGATGCTGGGCGCCATATTCACCACCGTGTTCAACTGGGCCGCCTCATTCGGTACCTCCGCCCTCACCTTCGCGATCCCCTGGGGCCTGGCCGGATTCGTCAACGCCGCCTGCTGGTCCCCCGCCATCAGCATGATCAGCCAGTGGTGGCCGCGACGCGAGCGGGGCATCGCCATGGGCATCCTCGGCACCGTGACCGGAGGCGCGATGCTGCTCATGTGGTGGCTCAGCAGCTGGGTCGCCGCCGAGTGGGGCTGGCGCGCCGCCTTCCGCTACCCGCCCCTCATCATCATGGTGATGGGCATCGCCTTCTACTTCCTCACCCGCGATCGTCCCCGCGACGTGGACCTGCCGGAATACATCGAGGAGGACCAGATCTCCGCCGAGCCCGAATCGGTCAGCGACGAGGAACTCCGGGGATTCGGCCCCTATAAACTTCTGCTCACCAACGGCCGTTTCCAACTCGCCTGCCACGTCAAGGGCCTGGAGAACGTCGCCCGTTACGGCCTGACCACGTGGGTGCCCCTCTACTACTTCGAAGCCGGCGGCTTGGACATCACCCAGACCGTCCTCATCACATTCCTGCTGCCCCTGGGTTACCTGATCGCGCCCCCTGCGTCCGGGTTCATATCCGACAAGCTCCTCGGCAGCCGCCGGCGCCCGCTGGTCATCGCGTCCTGCTTCCTCTCCGCCGCCGCGTTGGTGGTCATCGCCTTGGCCCCGCCATCCAATGCGTGGCTCGGCGCGGCTCTGATGCTATGGGGTGGCATCAGCATGGGTGTGTCCCTCATATCCACCATCTCGGTCGACCTCTCCGGCCGCAAGATGGCCGGCACTGGCGCCGGCGTCCTCGACGCCCACGGCTACCTCTACGCCGGAGCCCAGGCGCTGATCTTCAGCGTCCTCCTCGACGTGGCCGGCAGCCCCTGGCCCGTCGTATTCCTGGCCATGGCCGCCACCCGCCTCATCTCCGCCGCCATGATCAGCCGCGTCCGCGTGTGACCCCTGCGGGTTGTAGCCGGACCGGGGCTTTGCCATTGCTGCCGTTCACATCCGGGGATGGTAATATCTCCCCATCATGCTGCGTTTCCTGGGCCGGTTCTCCTATCGCCTCTACATAATCACCCTGGTGATCGCAGTGGTCATTGTGGCGGTTCTGGCGCTCTTCCGGCCGGCCACGACGGCCATCCACACCGCCGCCTTCGCCGCCCAGGTGCTCCCGTCTCCCGTCAAGCCCCAGCCCTGGCTCGCCAGCGAACCTGAGCATATCCTCGCCGAGTTCACCCGCGCCGACGGCTCCACCGGTACCGGCGATATCTACGTCATCCCCGACGGCAAACGCCGGGCTGGACTCGTGATATTCCTCGGCGCCAACGCCGCCGGCTCCGACGACCCGGACGTTATCAACCTCGGCAACGCCCTCGCCCGCGCCGGATTCGCCGTTATGTACTATTGGTCGCCAACCATGGGTGAGCGCGCCCAGGTCGACGCCGGCGAGATCGCCAACCTCGTCGCCGTTTTCGACCACCTACGCCGGCAGGAATTCGTCGATCCCCACCGTGTCGGACTTGCCGGGTTTTCCGTGGGCGCGTCCTTCGCTTTGGTCGCCGCTGCCGATCCGCACATCGCCGAGGACATCGCCTTCGTCAACGCCTTCGGCGGCTACTACGACACATCCGACCTGCTGGTCCAGATCGCCGCCGGCCGCGCCATCGACAACGGCCACGCCATTCCGTGGGAGGTCGATCGCCTCACCCGCCAGGTGTACGACAACATGCTCACTTCAGAGTCCTCTTCTCCCGCCGCCCGCTCCCTGCTGGAAGGCGTCGATTCAATCGCCGCGGCCCGCGCTCGCTACGCCGAACTCCCTGAAGCCTTCCGCGCCGAGGTCGACTCCATATCACCGTCGCGCCACATCGATCTGTGGAGCCCCAACACCGTCATGCGCGTCATGCACGACCAGGGCGACCCGCTGATCCCCGTCGGCGAGTCCCGTCGCATGGTACAGGCGCTTCAGCAGCAACGACCCGATGTGCCGGTGTACTACACCGAGACCGACATCTTCCGCCACGTCCGCCCCGACGCCGAAACCGACCTCGGATCAATGCTGCGCGGCGCGTTCCAACTCTACCGCCACATGTACCACATCGTCGCCGTCGCCCGCCAACCGTGATGGCTAACCTCCGTTGGGAGGCGCGATCCCATGCTCCCGCAGGATGCTTTCCAGAAAAGCCGCTCGATCCTCGGCGGTTTGTGCTCGATCCTCGGCGGTTTGTGCTCGATCCTCGGCGGTTTGTGCTCGATCCTCGGCGGTTTGTGCCCGGTCCTCGGCAATCCGTCTTGCCGCGATTTCCTCTCGGAAATTCCTCAGCCAGGTTTGACTGGCGGGATCATACATGCGCAATGCGCCATCCCGGGCAAACAGGTCCAGCCCCAGCACGTCGCTGTACGCCGTCAGTGACCCTTCCGATTCCGAGATGGTGATGGTCTCGTATTCGCCGGATTCGTTCAGCCTCTCTCCGATCAGCACCCGTCGAGAGACCTGCCCCCGGTTTGGATCGAATCTCCAGTACTCGGTCACACCCATGGCGGCGTAGATGTCGCGCTTTTCGTTGGCGTCCCTGTGCCAGGTGCTGGGGGACGCCACTTCAAGCACAAAGTCGGGCGGCTTTCCGTCTCGCCAGGTGAAATACGACAGACGCGGGCGGTCTTCAACGCCGAAGGTGACCAGGACATCGGGTGCGACCTTGCGGTCGGGATTGTTCATCTCGTAATAGACGAATATGTCCGCCGACACATACACGTCCGGCCGGTCGCCGAAGTGTTGGATCAACGTCTCGCTGATGTCAATCAGGACGCGCCGCTGGTGGTCGTTTTCGGCCATGGGTTCATCATCCGAGTCGGGGTAGAAGATGTTGGGGTCTTCTTCCG
Organism: Dehalococcoidia bacterium; assembly: GCA_965116565.1. Classification (GTDB taxonomy): domain Bacteria; phylum Chloroflexota; class Dehalococcoidia; order Lucifugimonadales; family UBA3495; genus Bin87. The sequence goes on along the minus strand of OZ220699.1, from coordinate 3,564,755 downwards.
GGATGAGGGGAGTATCAAGGTCTAATCTGAAGGGTTTGGTAACCATGGGTGTTACCCTCCCAGAGGAGTGTCGCGTCAGTTCCGGTTCTTCAGCCGCTCCAACTGCTGCACCGTGCCCGGCAACTTCCAGTCCACGTACAGCAGCACGTGCTCCTTGATCGCCTCCTCATGCACCCGGCATGAGAAGCACGCCCGGTCGATGCACAACCCGTGCCGCGGACGCAGCGCCTCCCGCAGATTCGTTAACTGGTCCGCCAGTTCCGCGTCAATCGGCTGGCCGTCCTGCGCCAGCGCCAGCAGGTCGTCCATCTGACCGGCCAGCCGCTCCAGCAGTTCGTTGTACCGCTGCAGCCCCTGCTCCACGAAATTGCGCGGCTCGGTGGCCGTCAGGTACGGAATCATCTGCATATCGGGAACATCGGCCATGCTGCACCTGCGCTTGCCAGTAATATCGCCAGTCGGTCGTGTTCGTGACTCTACCACACTGCTTATCGAGTATGGGCGGGTTTCAAACCCACCCATGGCTGGCGACTTGGTCCCCTCTCCCTTGATGGGCGGAACGACCGCCCGTGGCGGTAGAGGGCTAGGGTGAGGGTGCACTTACCGTTGGCTGGGACTCCCCCAGGTCCGCCGCCACCGCCGCTTCCATCGCCGCGATGGCTACCTCAATCTGGTCCGCGTCCGGCTGCCGCGTCGTGATCTGCTGCAGCCACAACCCCGGCGCCGACAGTACCTTCCCGAACCACGCGCCCCGGTGCGCCCCCGCGAACCGTATGATCTCGTAGCTCACCGCCGCCACCACTGGAATCGGCACGATCCGCGAAAGCACCCGCCAGCCCAGGCCTGAATACAGCACCGCGTCCAGGATGGCAAACGCCACCACCGACACGATGGCCACCGTGATCAGGAACGCCGTGCCGCACCGGGGATGCGGCGTCGGATGCTGCCGTACGTTATCCACCGTCAGCGCCTGCCCGGCCTCATACGTGTGCACCGCCATGTGCTCCGCGCCGTGATAGGCGTACACCCGCCGGATGTCCCGCATCAGCGATATGCCGGCCACGTACGCCACCAGGATCACCAGCCGGATCACGCCCTCGATCAGGTTGCTCACCAGCAGCGACCCGATGAACGGCTCGATCAGGCGCACCGCCAGCAGCGGCAGCACCAGGAATATCCCGATGCCCAGCGCCAGCGCGATCAGCATCGTCAGCCCCATCGTAACGTTGCTCACCGCGTCGCCATCGCCCGACTGCCTCTCCCCTGTCGACTCCTCCGCCGCGATCACCGCCGAACGCTGCAGGGATTTCATCCCCAGCCACAGCGTCTCGGCCAGTATCAGCACGCCCCGCAGGAACGGGATGCGCCGCATACTCCCTGAAAACCGGCTGCTCACCGGCTCCGTTGTGCAGAAAATATCGCCGTCGGGCCGACGCACCGCCAGGCTGTAGTGCCGCACGCCCCGTATCATCACCCCTTCGATGACCGCCTGCCCGCCGTAAAGCGGACGTGGGGACGCCGCCGTCTCGGATGGGCTCGCGCTACACATTCAGCTTGTGCCACGCTTCCCTGAACTCGTCGGTGGCAAACGCATCGGACTGCAGCCAGAGTGCCCCGCCGAACTCGTCGTCCAGCCGTCCGTCGACGCCCACGTCGGCCCGGGACAGCAGGTAGGTCACCGGCGTCTCCTCAAGGATATGCGTGGCGATCACCAGGCACTCCCAGTCCCAGTCCAGCGTGTCGGCGTTGTGGAAACGCACCGCCTGGCTGCCTTCCTGGGAGTGGAACTTGAGCCGCACCTCCACGTCCTGCTCCGGCCTGCCGGCGATCACCTCGTCCTCGTTGGGACTGCGCCGCGCGATGAAACACTGCCACCCGTGCTCGCCCAATCGCTCGGCCAGATGCACGCGCCCGCGCTCACGGACCGTCTTGGGAACGTAGTGAACCATCTGAAGGCCTCCTGTTGCCCAATGCGTCCGTCAGGGGTTTTTCAATTGGGTGTTTTTCAATGCGTAGGGGCGACGCATGCGCCGCCCCCACCGAAGGTGTACTGTCGTAAACGACCCTAGCCGTCCAGGTTGAACCGCCGGCTGAATCGCTCGATGCGCCCCTGTGTGTCAACGATGCGCTGCTCCCCCGTGTAGAAGGGATGGCACTTGCCGCACACCTCAACGCGCATCGCGGGCCTGGTCGCCCCCGTCTGGAACACGTTGCCGCACGAGCAGGTGATGGTAGCGTTGAAATACTGCGGATGAATCTCTGCTTTCATGATGAATGCCCTTGTTGGAAACTCCCTCTCCCTCGTGGGAGAGGGCCTGGGTGCGGAATGTCCGCCTTCGGCGATGGGGGCGGAGTTCCCTCTATGCGGCCACGGCCTGCTCGGCGGCCACCGGATACACGCTCACTCGACGCTTGCCCCTGGCGGCCCACTCGTACGTAACCTCGCCCTCGATCATGGAGAACAGCGTGTAGTCCCTGCCCATGCCCACGTTGGTGCCGGGCCGGATGCGGGTGCCCCGCTGGCGCACGATGATCGAACCGCCGGTAACGCGCTCGCCGCCGTACTTCTTCACGCCCAGTCGTTTTGCATTGCTGTCGCGGCCGTTGTTCGTGCTGCCGCCTGCTTTCTTGTGGGCCATGTCTAGCCTCCCGTCTCTATGCTCTGAATCTGGATGCGTGTGTAATTCTGGCGGTGGCCTTTCTTGCGCCGGTACCGGGTCTTGGACTTGTACTTGAAGACGATGATCTTCTTGTCCTTGTAGTGCGACTGCACCTCGGCGACAACCCTGGCGCCTTCCACGTTGGGCGCGCCGAACCGCATCTGCCCGTCCCTCGAGACTGCCAGCACGTCGCCCAACTCGGTGGTGGCGCCGGCCTCAATGTCGAGCAACTCCACGTCCAGCACGTCGCCCGGCGATACCCGGTACTGCTTGCCGCCCGTTTTAACGATGGCATAATCCATAATCCCAATCTCCCAAACGGCCTACCATTCTAAATTTGGGGGCGCGCACCTGTCAAGGTGCGGACGCCTCTCACGACCCCCCGGAGGCCGAGCATGGATCGTTAATCAAACGGGTTTCGCCACAGCAGGCCGGGAAAACGCTGGAAATCTCTGCCGTTGTTGGTGTGTACCTCCGCGCCGTTTTCTATGGCCTGAGCCGCGATGGTAGCGTCAGAGACCAGTCTCGTAGTGGCTCCCGTTGTGGCTAGGATTCGTTCGAGGATTTCCAGATAACGCGGGCCTGGGTTGAGCGCCACGACATGGTCGTTGCCGAACCATTGCGCCACCACACTCGTCGTTGTAGCCGGCGTCCACGGTTCGGCGAGTATTCTGGGGTTTGCCATCTGCCTGATGAACCCGTCGGATACTTGCCAGGGAATTCCAACGGGTTCCACACCGTTGACCAATTCCTCCCACCACGTTTGCGCTGCCCGGTGAAATGAGTTTCCTTCGTTGTAGGCGTAAATGAGCAGGTCAAGATCAGGCACGATCATCGGGCAAGCCTCTCCACGAATTCCTCGTCCTCCAGATCGTGGATGATGTCCTTGAGGTTGTTTGGATCAACGCCGGGGGCGAAACCGCCGCGATTCGGGACGACCCGAAACTCGGTTTTCGCTGCCATCTGAACCGGCGCATCAGGTCCCGAAGCATCGAGCGTCTGGATGTTCAACTCCACCAGGACGCCTTCGGGAAGGTCCAGTGGCTCCAGCGGCGTGAGGACCCCGTTGGCGAATCTGGCATTTACGGTTTGGGTCTCCATAGTCGCTGCTCCTGATACCGGGCATACCCTATGCCGCCATTCTAGCACGGCCCTGCCCGCCGCCTTCAAACCAACCCTATCCGGCGAATCCCTATTGTGGTTATTCGCCAATACGAGCCCGTTGAGCATATGTAGAATCTTGGCACTATGATTTAGACCTCGCTTTCTGTTTCAACTTCAGTGCGAAGTCTACCAATTCCTCACCGCTATCGCGGTAGTTGCTATACGATTCCCCAATACTCCAGCCACTGAACAAACCAAGTTGGCAAACGGTGATTTCATTACGGTCTTCAGCCACATAGACTCGTAAATTCAACCATTGATACTCAATCATGGTTGTTCCTCCGATTTGCTCCCTGCGCGTCTCTTCCCGGCGTTCGTCCTCCGTCATTTCCAGCGCAAAACTTAATTTGACAAGCTACCAAGCGGCCCGGCGTATCTCATGTCTGCTTGGGGATTTAGGTTCCAAGGCATTCTCAGTGTGGTGAAACCAATTCCTCACCCAAACGGGTAAAGCAATCAGTTCACCTTTAGGGTGGCTATGCCACTTGTACAAAACCTCCGGGCTTCCTGCATACTCTATCAGCAAGTTGTTCATTGCCCTCAGAGGAACTGCGTCGTCTATAAAGCCATGCGATATAGCGCTACGCACGGCGATGCCTCAACTGCGCCAGAACCCGGCAAATATAGAGTTCTCGTGTTCCATCTCGTCGTAGGGGCGAGTTATCATGCTTGACCCCCATTTTCGGTCGTCAAGCGAGTCGAGAATAGGGATGAACAAATTGTGCAAGTCACTCCTGTTTTCTTCTACCTCAACCACCGTCAATGGGCACATCAATAATTCATTCAGTATGCATGTGAATCCCCCAACCTCTCTTTCGGTTCCAAAGCACACTGTGCGGTAAATGTCTATGTATCTCTCAATAGCGTCGGGGTCAATTTCCTCAGGATCCTTGAATGTTACGATTAATCCGCTACGTAGAGTAGTTTTCTGCAAGGGACGCGCAATGTCCAAGGGCATTAGCTTTGTTGTCTTCGGGTTTATCCAAGTTCGATCATTGCTTTGTATGGTGGTCTCCTAGCACTTGTGAATTCTTGCCGACTTTCATTCGTCGCGCGCTTCGCCCCTGCTCTCTGGCCCCATTTCCCACTGACTCCGTTACCATATCGTACACTTCCCATCGCCCCTACCTCCTTTCCCCGCCTCCCCCGTCGACCCATACAGCCCATACACCGGCCGGCCTATTTCACCCGTCGGCGGGTACATCCACGCAAAAACGAAAAATCTCGCTGATGACACCGCCCCATTGACCCACACCGTACCCGAGTTCCATCATAGTGTCGTGCACACCCAAACCCGTCTCCGCCAGAGGTGATACCGTAACCCGGTCGTACACGGTCAACCCGTCAGAACCCAAAATCGCATACCCGCTCCCTCCAAATCCTCTCGTTCCCCTGCTAAATCCGCCCCCTAAACCGCTTTCCTCACCTCCATTTCGCCCCCACGACCTGCCACGGCCCCTACTCAAATGACCGGAAATGAGAGGAAAAGAGCGGGATTCTAGCGAAAGCGTCAGCATCCCGCTCCAATCCTGATAGTCCTGCTGCCGACAATCGTGGGAATGTCCGTTTCGCTAGTTCGGACCGGTAGACGAATGACCTTGCCCACACCACCCCCCAATTGACCTCCGCCCCCGCCTGCGGTATCGTATTCGACGCTTACCCCAACCGTTCCGGAGTGTCCCGCTATGGCCGCACAAGACCTCCCCCTCTTCAACTATGACGACGTCCAGATCGGCGAAGAACTCGGCTCCTATGAGTACACGCTCACCCAGGAGATGATCGACCTCTACCGCCAGGCCGTGGACGACCCCGACGCCGTGTTCCCCACCATCGCCGTCAAGCACGACGCCACCTCCCTCGCGTTGGCCTACGACGACCAGACCGGCAGCATCAACGCCGGCAACGAGATCGATCTGCACAACCCGCCGGTCCCCGGCAAGAAGATCCGCGTCACCGGCCGCATCCACGACAAGTACGTCCGCCGCGAGAAGCCCTACCTGGTCATCGAGGCCACCGCCACCGACGAGGACGGCCGCCTCATCGAAAAAATGCGCACCTACCAGATCAAGAAACCTGAGGAGTTGGGCAAAAAATGGCATCCCCAAGGCTAGACAGCGAAACGCTGCCCGTTGTTACCAAGCACATCACCCAGGACGTCATCAATACGTTCGAGGCGTGCGGCATCCTCAACCGCTCCAACATCCATAACGACCCCGAGTTGGCCTCCAAGCGCCTCGGCACCACCTACGCCATCGCCTCCGGCCGCATGAGCATCGCCTTCTGCACCGAGGCCATGCGCAAATTCATCGGCGCCGACGACTTCCATCGCAGCGGCAACGTCAACCTCAAGTTCCTGCGCCCCGTCAAGCACGGCGACACCGTCAGCGTCCACGGCCAGGTCAACAGCCGCCAGCCCCAGGATGACGGCACCACCATGGTCGTCGTGGACGTGTACTGCGAGAACCAGAACGGCGACAAGACCGCCGTCGGCCAGGCCAGCGCCGTCGTCCGCTAACCCCATTCGTTACCGTCATTATTCATTGCCGTCATTCCGGGGAAAGCCGGAATCCACGACTCTACGGCCAATCCATTTCGTGAAACGCGAGAATACGCCATGACTACGGTTGTTGATTACCACGCCGAAAGGAGTTGGCATTTCCTTGACCTCGTGGACGATGAGGTCGAGCGTGGCGAGTTGGAGGAAGCCAGCAACAAGATATGGGGTGCGGCCGCCCATGCCATCAAGGCCGTCGCCGAGCGCAGGGGCTGGTTTCATGGATCGCACAACGCCCTGGCGGATACCGTGATGCGCTTGATTGACGATGAGGGCGCTCCTCCCGTGCTGTACACCTACTACATGGCGGCCAACTCCTTTCACTCGCGATTTTATGGCTGGCCTCCCGGCGCGGACGAAATCCGCCACGGCAAGGGGGAAATGGCCGAATTCATCCGTATGCTGAAAAACCTGTGAGCGAGAGACCGTCTCTTGCCTCCAAAACGCATCCCCCTGCTCAACGACCGAATAGGAGAAGAAACCCGAATGACGATGACAAGGTCAGACTTCGGCAAAGTCGAAGTGGACATCGTTTACTGCGTGCCTTGAGGCTACCACGGCCTCGCCACGTGGCTGGCGACCGAATTCTGGCGTTCCCAAAACGCCGGTGATATTGCGATCAAGATGACTCCCGCCGGCAACGGCCGGCTGGAAATCTACCTCGACGGGCAGAAGATCTTTGACCGCTTCGACGAGGAAGGCGACGAGTACCCGGGCTACAGCAAGGTCAACGAGCTGAAGATGGTCATCGCCGAGCGCGTCTTCGACGTCGAGGACGAAATGATGGCGGCTCGCGGCTGATGGCTATTCCTGAACACGTCGACCTCGTTCGCGCCGGCAAAGAGGCTCTGGCGTCCTGGCGCGCCGACAACCCCGACCGGCAACTTGACCTCCGCGTCGCCGACTTCCGCGGCGCGGACCTCGTCGGCATCGACCTCCGCGGGTCCGACCTGCGGGGCGCGAACCTCAGCGACGCAAAGCTGACCAAGGCCAACTTCTCCCGTTGCGACCTGCGCGCCGCCGACTTCACCGGCTCAGACCTCTACGGCGCGACCCTGTCCCAGGCCCAGATGGCCATGACCGTCCTGCGCAACGTCAACCTCTTCTGGGCCGATCTGAAGCAGTCCGACATGTCGGAATGCATCCTACAGTGGTCCCGCCTCAACCGCGCCTCGTTCCTCAACACCAACCTCACCGCCGCCGACTGCAGCCAGACCACCGCCATCGAGGTCGATCTGCGTTCCGCCAACCTGACCGACTCCGACTGGCAGGGTGCAAACATGAACGGTGCCGACGTCAGCCGCGCGGTGATGCTCGGTGCAAACTTCACCAACGCCAAGATCCGCGACTCCATGTGGATCATGACCGACATGCGAGGAGCGAACTTCGACCGCGCCAGCCTCCACCGCTGCGACATGACCATGGGCAAGTGGGACGACACCACGCGGTTCCCGCCCGGCTTCGATCCCACGTTCATCGAGAACCGCGTCGACGACTACTGACAAGCGCCGAATCTCGTGTCGTAGGCATTCCGATGATCACCATAGACCCCACAACGACTACGGCAGTGGTCAGCGTCAATACCGTGCTGGTTCTGATCGGAGGCGGATTCTTTTGGCTGGGCAAGCTCGGCAGCCAGCTGGGTCAACTGGATCGACGTGGCGATCAACTGGAGAAGAAGGTTGACCGGCTCGCGATTGATCTTGGGGAAGAAATGCGCGAACTTCGCGAGGGAATGCGAACCCAACGCGTCGATCTTCTGGAACAAATGCGAACCCAACGCGCCGAACTTCTGGAAGAAATGCGACGCGGCAACCAGCAATTGTTGATCGCCCTCGCCAACCACGGTCATGACGACGGCGGTCAACCGGTGTTCCGGGTGCCCGCGGGTGCGCAATAGCTGCCCTCTCGCATTGAGATGTCCGTCCTCCTCGTAGCATCCCACGGCCCAGGCGCCGGGAAAACCTCCATCGCCGCCGGCCTCGCCAGGCTGATTGAGCGCAGCAGCGCCCGCGTATCCGTCTGCAAACCCCTGTCTCCCGCTGGCCGCACCGACCCCGACGCCGTGTATTTCGCCCGGAATTTCCGAGGCGGCGTCCCGGTGGCCCCCAGCGATCACCCGTCATCCCTCGACGCGGCCGCCAATGCGGTCCGGTCCCTCGCCGGCATCAGCGAGCATACCCTGGTCGAGGTTGCCAACCCGGTCGGCGGGTCAGGCATCGCGTCCCCAATCACCACCGGTCTGGCCGAGCGGCTGTCGGCGCGTGTGATCGCCGTGTTCGGATACGACGCGGCTCTCACCGCCGTGTCCGCCTCCAGCGATGTCGCTCCCCTGGGGGATGGGTTGGCCGCCGTCATGGTCAACCAGACGCCTCGCTATCGTACCGTTGCCGCCGGACGCCTGCTGGATGAATTGACCACCGTCGGCATACCCGCGGTTGCGTCCCTGCCCGAGGACCGCCCCATGCTCTCGCTGACCATGAACCAATTGGAGCAGGAACTCGGCGGTCAGTGGGAACTCGAACCCGAGGACGGCGACGACTGGATCGACCGCTTCCTCATCGGCGGCAACATCATGGACTCCGGCGAGGGCTACTTCGGCCGTTACTCCCACCAGGCCGTCATCACCCGCGCCGAACGCCCCGACATCCAGATGGCTTGCCTCATGCAGGACACCCGATGCCTGGTCCTCACCGGCGGCGCGCGCCCCACCGAGTACATCCGCGTGGAAGCCTCCAAGCGCGATGTCCCCGTCCTGCTGGTTGACGGCGGCACCATCGCCACCGCCGACGCCATCGGCGATCTGCTGGGCGCGGTCGTCCCCTACCACACCCACAAGGCGGACCGCATGGCCGACCTGCTGGCCCAGCGAATTGACCTTGCCGCATTGCTGACCCAGGCCGGGTGAGCTAACGCTGCAACGCCGGTACGGAAGGGGCGGGTTTCAAATCCGCCTTTGTTTGTTCTTGCCAGCACAAGGGCGAGGCATGCCTCGTCCCTACTCTGTGCCCTGCGACCCGGCTGGCTCAGTCCTGCATCTCGAACCGCTCGGACTCCGCAGGCCGCGCCCACAACTCATCGGCGCCGGCCATGGCCACTGCCCGCTCGGGGCTGGCCCGCCACGCGTCGTAAATTTCGTTGCTCTCCCACGTGACCAGCGTTGATATCTTCGTGGGATCAGACAGCGATATGAACGTCTGCCGCGCCCCGAAGCCGGGCGCTTTGCTCTGCGCCAGTCCGTTGCCCTCCAGCAGCGCCGTCGCCTCCGCGATCTTGTCCTCTTTCGCCCAGTGGTGCGTCAACACGCCGATCATTGCCATGATCACATTCTCCTGTCCTGGATGTCGTTGCAAGCGTCCGCCTCCGGCGGGTGGCAATCTCGATAACGGAGCAGCACTGCTCTAGTCCTGGTCCTCAGCTGCGGCTCCACGGAAGTTGGAGGCGAAACGTCAGCCCTTCTTCCCGCACGTGCAGCACCTTGCCCAGCACGTAGGCCACCAGCGCCGCCACGATGCTGAACACCGCGCCCATCTTTCCAGGCTCCTGGAAAGGCGAGTCGCCCGGGAACGCCTTGCCGGCCACGAACAGCGCCACCGTCAACCCCAATCCCGCGATCACGCCCGTCACCACCAGGTGCCGTACCCCCATCCCGTCCGGCAGTGGGAACCCCACCTTCGCCGCCAGCCACGAGAACAGCGCCACACCAATGCCCTTGCCCACGATCAGCGAAACCAGCACCATCATCGTCACCAGGCCGATGCTCGAAAACGCCACGCCCGCGTTGGCGAACGCGAAGAAGAACAACCCAAAGTCCACGAACATCTTCAGATGGTGCTCGAACTGCTCCAGCACGCTGAGCCTGCCGTGTCCACCGTGTCCGGCCTGCACGGCGTCGGTGGCCCGGGGATGCGGCGCCGATATCGTTCCGCTCCCGTGCGCGTGCTCCCCCTCCGTTCCGCCGTTGAGCGGGGTGCTGGGCATGAAAGGCACGATGGGCGCTAGCGCCAGCGCCGGCTCCACGCCCGCTCCGGCCAGGCCAACCCACGACAGCGATCCCCCGGTCAGGATGTACACCGGCCACCAGCGGATGCGGAACTTCCGAAGCGCGAACACCACCGCCATGCCGCCCACCGTCGCCAGCAGCCAGATCGGCTCCACCGGATGGTGCGGGTCCGGATAGAACACCGCTATGATCACCAGGCCGATGGCGTCGTCCACCACCGCCAGCAGGAGCAAAAAGTTCACCGCCGGATGCAGCGGCCCGAACACCACCCGCGCCACCAGCCACGCCAGCGCGATATCCGTCGCCGTGGGTATCGCCCACCCGTTCGCCACCGCGCTGAAATGCTCGCTGCCCCCGTAAAATATCCAGGCCATCAGGAAGTACAACCCAACCGGCCCGAACACTCCGCCCAACGTTCCCACCAGCGGGTTGATCGCGCGGCGCAGCGGGTTCAGGACCCCGCCCGGCAGCGTCGACTCCGTGATTTCCTTGGCCGCGATGCCAAAGAATAGGCACATGAACATCCCGTTGATGATGAAATGCAGCGTCAACGCGTGTCCGAACACGTAAACGCCGTGCCCCAGAGGATGGAAGTCCACCAACACCTCGTACCAGTGCTGGTTAACGTTCGCCGCTACCAGGCCCAGGATCACGCCGGCTATCAGCGGCAAGGAAAACTCCTGGAGAAAGTTTATTGCCCGGAGAATTGGGTTGACGGACTGTGCAGTATGCGCATGCATGAATGAGGTACTCGGCAAAAACCGCTCGATGAATTATTCCGGCGGCAATGTTACCACCAATCCCGCGTTGCTGGCAGTCGCCGAAATACTTTAGATGCTGTAACTCCGGCCGTTTATTCGTGCCGGCCCATCCCCATCACACGCTCTGCTGCCAGCAATCAAACGCCACCGACACCGGCCCGTCGTACACCGACCTCGCCTCGGCCGCCAGCGGCTCGGTGTCCAGGTGGTACGCGTTGTCAATGTGTGTCAGCGTCAACGCCTGCACGCCCGCCATCTGCGCAATGCGCGCCGCCTCGGCGGCAGTGGAGTGCGCCGTCGCTTCCGCCCGGTGTCGCTCGGCCTCCACACACAGGGCCTCGTGGATCAACAACGTCGCCCCCTCTGCCAACTCCGCCAGCGACGGACACCACCGCGTGTCCCCCGAGAACACCACCGCCTGGTCGCCACATTCAACCCGCCACGCCATCGCCCCGCCAATGTGGTCCACCTGCGCGCACTTCGCCCGCAGCGTCGGCGTCAGCTGCACCCATTCCCCCGGCTCCGTGGGCTGCAGCGTGAACACCAGCCGGCCGTCCCGCCGCCGCACTCCGTCCGAGTCCACGGTCAGGCCCCGTCGCGGGTACGACAGCAGCGTCCCCATGTCCGCCATCGCCTCGCCCGACCCGAACACCTGCATCGGCTTCTCCGCCGGATTCCGCCGGCTCCGCTGCATCTCGATGTGCGGCAGCCCCTCGCAGTGGTCGGGATGGCTGTGGCTCAGCAGGCAGAGGTCAAACTCCGTCGGCGACATCCCCAGCTGTTCAGCGCGGCGGAGCACCGTGTTGCCCGACGCCGCGTCCAGCAGTATGCGTTCACCCCCGGGACAGTCCAGCGCCATCGCCGTGTGGTCCCGCATGATGGAGCCCCCGGAGCCCGTGCCCAGATAATTTATCGTGAATCCTGCCGTAGCCAAGTCATCCTCCCGACATAAGTCGTCATTCCTGCGGAAGCGGGAATCCAGTGCTCACCCCAGCGCAACCCGTGAGTGCGGCAGCACCGCTGGATTCACCAGGAACTCCGGCATCCTGCCCTGCAGCACGTCCACCGTCGCCTTCGCCGTCCGCACCTCCAGTTCCAGCACCGACTGCTGGGACAGGAACGCCACGTGCGGCGTCACGATCACGTTGTCTAGCCCAAACATCGGGTGGTCCGCCGGCGGAGATGCCGACTCCATCACATCCAGCCCAGCCCCCGCGATGCTCCCGTCCCGCAGCGCGGCGACCAACGCCGCCTCGTCGACGATGGGCCCCCGCGCGCAGTTGATCAGGTACGCCGACGGGCGCATCAGCCCGAACGCCCGCTCGCCGATCAATCCCCGCGTCTCCTCGTTCAGCGGCGTGTGCACCGTTACGTAGTCGGACGCCGCCAGCAAATCGTCCAGCGCCGCCGCTGCCACCCCGTCCGGCAGGTTGGCGTCCGCCGCCAGGTAGGGATCATATGCCATGACCGACAACCCGAACGCCCGCGCCTTGTCCGCCACGGCCCGCCCGATGCGTCCGAAACCCACGACGCCGATGGTTTGGCCCCGCAGCCGCGTCAACGGATGCGGCGACGGCGTGCCCTCCCACCGGCCCGCCTTGGCGACCCCCTCGTAGAAACCCACCTGCCGATTCCACGTCAGCAGCAGCGCCATCACGTGGTCGCTCACCTCATCCACGCAGTAGTCGGGCACGTAGGTAACGGGAATCCCAAGCTCGGTTGCCACGTCCACGGCGATGTTGTCCACGCCCACGCCGTACCGGCTGATGCACCGGCACCGCTCGGCAGCCCGCACCACGGCCGGCGTAACCTGCGCGAAGCACGTCATGATCGCGTCGCAATCAACCGCCAGCGCAGCCAGCGTCGCCTCAGCCCCATCCGGCGCCTCCACCACCTCAACCCCATCGCCCAAGCCACCAACCAGCACCTCCCGCTCCGGCGCGGTCGAAGGCCAAACAAAGTCAGTGATGAGGATGCGTGTGGTCATAGGAGTCTTATCCGGTCACGTACGGTTGAGGCGGGGAGATTATAGCGGATGGCGTGAATCTGATGGCAATGCTTGCGCCCTCCGGTTTCGGGGTCGGCGGTCCATTGCTCACGTCAATCATTCGTATGGCAAACACCTGCTATACTGTTTCGGAGATCCCGGTGTCTCCCAGTGAGCGATGATGTCCTCTCAAGAGTCGAACGAAAACCTGAGACGTATGGAGCGCCTCGTCCGCAGCAACGCTGACAGCGCGGACGACCTGTACCACGCTGATGACCCTTCGCATGCTGCGGAAACGGTGTTGCCGGAAATTTTGCGTACTCAGGCGGAAGTCAATCGGGAGATGGTCAAGACGTTCACCGCCATTAACGATCAGTTGGGTACGGTGGTGAGCGATTTGGAGGAGGTCAAGGATCGCCAGGATTCCATGGCCCAGGACATAGACGCCATCAAGACGCATCAGGACTCCATGGCCCAGGACATGGACGCCATCAAGACACGTCAGGACTCCATGGCTGACGATATTGGACAAGTGAAAGGCGGATACGCCCGGGCTGAAGTCATACGGGAGGCGGGTGTCATCGCGTTTGATCTGGGTCTGGGTTACGTACGCAACGTGGAGAAATTGGAACTGGCCGCGTTGGCTCAAAAACACTCCAACAGCGGCATCGCAACAGCAGACTTGAGAAGTTTCCGTGCGGCCGACCTGGTGGTCATGGGCATCAATGGGTCTGAAATCGTATATCTCGCAGTGGAAATTTCGTTCACGGCTGATCACAGAGATTCCGACCGTGCAATTCGCAATGCTGTGATGCTGGAACAGTTCACCGGGAGTCCGGCTAGGGCGGTTGTTGCCAGCGTCAAAAATGACGACCACGTTTCCCAACTGATCGACCAGGGCCTGATCCACTGGCATCCCATTGACCAACGTTCATTGGACCCCGATTAGCCCACCGCGGCGCCAAGTTTGACCGGTCAGGTCATGATTCGCCGTCCTCACCGGACGGCGACTTTTATCTGTAGCGTCCGTGCTCCCGCTCGAAACGCCGTGCCCCACTGCCGGCCGCCGCCATCTCACGCGTGTCCACGCCCACGCCGTACCTGCTGATGCGCCGGCACTGCTAGGCAGCCCGAACCACCGCCGCCGTCACCTGCGCAAAGCAAGTCATGACCGCGTCGCAATCCATCGCCAGCGCAGCCAGCGTCCCCTCCGACCCGTCCGGCCCCTCCACCACCTCAACCCCGTCCCAGAATCCCTTACCAGAACCTCCCGCTCCTGCCCATTCGAAGGCCAAACAAAATCGGTGATGAGAATGCGTGTAGGGGTGCTATTGGCAGCGGTCATCAATCATTTCCCCGCCGCCCAATCGGACTCACCGAGTATAACCGATGCGATCGTTCTCGCCATCGCCTCGGGAATGGGCTAACTCAATGATTGGCTCTATCGGCAATCAAGTTGGTTTACGTTTCCTTGTTTCGATGCTTGACCAATTAATGTATATGTCGTATGTTATATAAGAGCATACGACATAAGGGAGATCATACCATGCGAATCGGCGTCAACATTCCTGATGAATTGGTTCGGAGACTCGAACCGCTCAAGCCGGAATTGAACGTTTCCGAAGCTTGCCGCGAAGCCATCACCAAACGTGTCGAAACGTATGAGCAGGCGATCGCCAATCTCGACGACGAACGCACCAACAATGTTCTCCAAGACACTATCACAGACGAAATTGAACATTGGTCGAAAACGATGGACTTCGATTGGGAAAGGCTCGGCTACGAGGATGCGGTCAGTTGGGTAACATCTGCGACCTGGAAAGATTGGGACACTCGGCGGTCGGCACAGGAATTTCTGGAACGGGAAGGTAGGCCGGCTTGGGAAATACACCGGTTCTTGAGAGGACGAGGTGGCAATCCCACGAAGACGTTCGACGACCGTCGGTGGGAATTCTATGAGATGCGGGAGAGCTTCAGCGATGAATTGCTTGATTGGCTCTATTACAGGGGCATCGAAACAAATTGGGAAGCCGCTGAACGTGATTACGGACGTGCTTGGGTCGCCTATTTGAGAGCGGCGTGGCAATTGATATGTGAGCGCCGAGACCAACACCTCGAGCATCTACGCCAGCAACGTGTTGAGGAGCGAAGGAGGCGGCCCGAGCCATCAATCCCTGACCATCTGTTTGCTGATGACCAAGATTAGCCTAGCGCCTTTTCACACCCACGCATCCTGTTGCTCCTAGTGTCGCAAATCAGGCGATTGACAACCCGCAGCACCCACAATAACGTAATCTCCGAGATGTCATATGCATCCTTTGAATCGCAATGACATTCAACATAAGGGGTGTTCAATGTCATCTCAAATCACCGTGCGTTTGCCGGATGAACAGACGGCAGCTTTGGACGCAGCGGCCGCGGCACTCAAACGCAGCCGGGCAGAGATAGTCCGTCAGGCTGTGGAACAGTATCTCGAGGACTTTGACGACCTGTCCGTCGCCGTGGAGCGTTTGAGAGACCCTTCCGACCCGGTTCTGGATTGGGACGAAGTCCGTCGTGGCCTGCTCGGTCCGAATTAAGCGCAGTGCCGCCAGGGAGTTGGAGGGTTCCCATCGTGATGCCAGGGCGCGACTCATCGCGGCCATAGACGCGCTCGCTGAACAGCCTTTGGCCGGGACTTTGCTCAAGGGCGGACTGAGGGGTTTGCGACGGCTCACGGTCGGCAACTATAGAATCGTGTACGAAGTCCTGGATGATGAACTGGTGGTGCTGGTGATTCGGGAAGCATACCGCTGATCCCATCCCACATTCCACGGCCACCGCCCCAGGACAGTTGCTTGCGATTCTCCAGCAGAGCCTGCTCCCTTGATCGGAAAAGGTGAGGGTGACCGGCCGGTGACACTTCCCCCTTGCCCCCACCCTTCACCCATCTTTACCATGGTTAACTACCGCCTCAAACCTGTTCCGCCGCCATCCCGTGAGCCATCCCAATGCCAACCTCCCAACACACCAAGCCCAAGCGCCGCTCCCCCAAATCCTCCCACCGGCCCCCCAAAACCACCAATACCGCCCCAAAACCCGCCCAATCCGCCACCATTTACCCCCGAGTCCAACCTCACCGCCCTACTCAAATGAACGGAAATGAGCGGAAGTAAGCGCGATTCGACCAAAATCCCCACCATCCCAATCCATCCCGCCCGCGATCGTCGTTCCGGCGAAAGCCGGAATCCGGATCTCAGAGGTAACCCCATGACCATCTCCCAACTCCGCCGTCGCATCGACTCCCTCAAACGCAAATTCGCTCGCGAACTCGCCATCATCAGGCTCCGCCGCATCGCCGAAGCCGTCTCCGACGACTGGGACCCCGACCATCCTCCCGAACCCGCCGAGGTCATCGACCGCATCGCCGGTGCCGGCTTCTGCCTCAACACCTTCACCAACCTCGGCCGCTACCTCAAGGACATTCGACTCCAGAGTGACGTTCCCAACTCCGAATCCATCGTCGTCAGACTCCTGCCTTGGGCCAGCGCCGGACGCTACCGCGAACTCCTCCGCTGGGAGCTTCCGCCTCAGCCCTCCAGTCCGCCACTTTTGCCGTTTTAGACCGATAATCAAAAGGCCCTGGCCTCAGGAGCAACCTAATGTCCATCCGCTACGCCGTCAGTCTGCTCACCGACCCCGACTTCACCGCCCGCGCCTACCGGGCCCGCCAACTCATCTGCGGCCAGTACGCCTGCTGGGCCGCCGAGATGCACATGCTCCACATGCCCATGTCCGACTATTTCCCGCTCGACACCGACGACGCGGGCACGGTCGAAGCGCAACTGGCCGGCGAGGTCGAACGCCTCGCGGAGCGCTACCGCCGCGTATCACCGCGCTTCCCGCTGTTCAACCGCGGCCTTACCACCACCCGCGAGACCGACTCCGACGGCAACATCTGGCTCGACTTCTCCCCGGAGGTGGTCAACGAATCCCTGTACCGTTTGCAGTCCATGGTTGCCGACCTCCTGGAGCGCAACCCCGACGTGGGTGGCCCGCGCCGCGTTTACGGACCCGACTTCCCGCCGCAGATCCCGCTGATGTCCCACGCCGACCTGCCCGACTCCGTATTCGACAGCGCCCTCGATTTCGCCCGCTCCGTCACCGATGACCTCAAGGTCTCCCAGATCACCCGCTCCTGGCGCCTCGCCCTCACCCGGTTCGAGTCCAACGCCGCCGGCGACGACTGGTCCCACGGCCGCTGGGCTACCGACCTCTCTTGGCGTGCCATCGGCAGCTACAGCCTATGACCTGATTGTGCTACCATGTCAATGGCATGTGCCAAGCGATCGAGTTACCATTATGGACGTAGCAACAATCATCGGATCAGTGACCGCCTTCATTACCCTGTTGGTACTGATTGGCGGCGGTTTTTACTGGTGGGGTCGCCTGTCTAACCGGGTTGACAACCTTTCCGACCGGATGGCTGTGGTGGAAGGCGACGTCAATTCTCTCCGGGGCGAGGTCAGTTCGCTCCGAGACGACGTCAACGCGGTCCGTGGTGAAGTCAGGGCAACCCGCGATGAACTTTTGGGTGAAATACGTCGAAGCGAGGGGCGGATTTTAGCTGCCCTAATGAACCACGCCCACGTTGCTCCGGACGCGGGCCGACCGGTCTTCTGGTTCCCTCCCGGCGCTGAACCACCTGCCCCGGGCAACCCCGGGGAAATGTCGGTAGGTGCGTAGCTGCCTCATCCCCTCACACCGCAAACGCCCTGTCCAGCCGTTGCCTCTGCTCCGCCGTCAGGCTCCAGCCCGACGCTGCGCAGTTCTCCTCCGTCCGCCCCACGCTGTTCGACTTGGGGATGGCGATCATCCCTTCCTGGTCCGCGACCCAGTTCAACGCCACCTGCGCCGCAGTTTTGCCCGTCTCGCCCGCGATCTCGGCCAGCGTCTGCTGGTCCCGGCTCATCCCCAGCGCCCGCCGCAACCGTCCCCCGTTGTTACCCACCAGCGCTCCCTCATGCAGCGGCGAATATGCCATGACCATGATGTCGTGCTCCAGGCAGTAGGGAATGACATCCCGTTCCGCCCGCCGTCGCCGCAGGTTGTACAGGATCTGGTTGGACACAATCGGATTGTTCTGCATCGCCGCCTGCGCGTCCTGCATGTCCTCCACCGAAAAGTTGCTCACGCCGATGTGGTCCACCAGCCCGTCCGCCACCAGCCGCTCCATGGCCCGCATCGTCTCGGCGATGGGCACGCTCGGGTTCGGCCAGTGGATCTGGTACAGGTCGATCTTGTCCACGCCCAGCAGCCGCAGGCTCTTGTCCGCGGCCCGCAGCACCGCGTCGTAGCGCAGGTTGCTGCCCAACACCTTCGTCGCGATGAACACCCGGTCGCGAATGCCGGCAATCGCCTCGCCCACCTGGTCCTCCGTGCGGTACATCTCCGCCGTATCGATCAGGTTCGCGCCCAACTCAATCCCCCGCCGTAGCGGTTCCGGACCGCCGCTGTATCGCCACGTCCCCAGCCCGATCTCGGGGACCATCACGCCCGATGCTCCCAGCCGTTTCAATTCCATGTCAGTCGCTCCCGTACTCGTAACCGTTCTTGGTGAGGCATCACTTGGTTGTAAAGTCGTCGTTCCCGCGAAAGTCGTGGGTGCGCCTGTGGCGTGCAGGAACCCGGAAACCCATCGCACCGGCGATCGCCGAGGTTCAATTATCAACGCGTCCGCATTGTACATCCGGTCAGCGCCGGTCGTTCTCCGCTCAACCTGAGCCTGTCGAAGGATGAGCCGCCGCCTCCCGCTCCCGCACGCTCGCCCGCATCAACGCCGCCGGCAAAATCGCCACCAGCGCGATGACCCCAGCCGCCCGGTAAAAGTTGTGGAACAGCCCCAGGCTTGCCGCCTCCAGCGTTTGGCGATATTCAACGATGGCCCGCGCCCGCGCCGCCGCGTCCAGCCCGGTCATGGTCAACGGCGAGGGCGTCTCGGAGAGTATCGCAAGGAACTCGTTCACGCCCCACGCTGACAAGGCCGCCATACCCAGCGTCATCCCCAGCATCCGCGCCACCACCACCGTCGATGCCGATACCGCCCGGTATTCAAAGGGCGCGGCGGCGATGGCCCTATGCATCAAAGGCGCGATCACCAGACCGAACCCAACGCCGGCGACCACCATATCCAGCGTCAGACGCGGTTCCCCAATCTCCACCGGCCACCCGCTCAGGCGGAACATGCCGGCCGCGATCAGCGCCAGCCCGACCACCGAGACCCATCGTGCGTCCACCCACCGCAGCAGCCATCCGCCCAGGATGGCGAAAACCGGAATGGTCGCCGTCATCCGAAGCAGCCACAGCGCCGCCGTGGTGGCGTCCACCGGACGCTCCGGCCGGTTCATCACCGTGTTCGCCATGATCACCGTCGTCGCCATTGCGATGATCAGCGCAACCCCCACCAGCAGTTGGCTGGCGTTGGCCGCCACGAACGCCCACATGCGGAACAGCACGGCAGAAAGGATCGGCTCCACCGCCTGCCGCTGCGCCCAGACCAGAGCCGCCACGCACAGGGCAAATCCAACCAGCAGGCCGTAGGGCAGCCACGATGTCCTGCGGAACAACCCCTCGTGCGCGAACGCCAGCGATACCAGCACCAGCGCCACCGTCAGCATCGCCGCGCCCCGGTAGTCCATCCGCGCGCCGTGCGTGGAATGCCTGGGCATCCACAGCAGCGCCGCCGCGATCACCGCCGCCTGCGGCACGTTCAGCCAGAAGATCGCCCGCCAACCCCAGATCTCGATCACCGCGCCACCGTAGGCCGGCCCCAGCATGCTGCCCGCCTCTGCCGCCCCCGCCACGATCCCCAACGCCAGCCCCCGCCGCTGTGGCGGAATCAACGCGGCCGCAATCGCCAGGCTGATGGGAACCGCGCCGCCGCCGCCGATGGCCTGCACCACCCGCGCCACCACGATCTGGTCCAGCGGCTCAAACAGCCCATTCAGCCACCCCCATTCACCCGACAGCGCCACCAGCGTCGTCCCGATGCCGAACACCACCAGCGACGCCCAGTAAACCCGCACGTACCCGTGCACGTCGGCAAGCCGGCCCAGCAGCGGCATCGCCACCGTGTATCCGAGCAGATAGGCCGTCACCACCCAGATGACCGATTCCAGCCTGATGATCGGGACTTTCAGGTCTGCCATCATCGCCGGCAGCGCGGTCACCACCACCGTCTGGTCCAGCGCCGTGATGAACGCCCCGCACGCGACCACGCCCACCAGCGCCCATTGGCGGCGGGCTGAGATCGCCACGCTGCCCTCGCATTCGCCGGGCACTCTTAGCCGCCGGTCAGATCGGTAAATTCGGTGGGCGGATCTATCGCTACCGCACCGTTGATGTTGGTCAGCAGGATTTCACGCACCGTGTCTGGTTGGTCAAACATCCCCACCGGCCCGGTGGCCCGCAGTTTCCGCAGCTGCCGTTGTTCGGTATCGGTCCAAAGCTCAATGTGCACGGTCTGCTCCGCCTCGCCGGTCAAGGGCAGCCAGTTCATCACCGAGGCCGGAGCATGGCCCGCAATCTTGTACGCTGATACGTCGTTCACGTCCTCTAGGCCATCAAGCGCCGGAGCGTCGATCATGTCGACGAGATCGGCCATCAGGTGGTTGAGGTCGGTGACCGGTATGGGCGCGAACGACTGCGGCTGCTTCAGCCACGCGCCCGAAAAGGGATCCGTCCCGTAGTAGGCGTCCGGCATGATCACCGATTGCAGCCCGAAATATATCCCCGATGCGGCTTCGGTGTGCGCATCCGCCACCAGGTACGCGTCGACTTCCAGTTCGGCTCCCTGCTCAGCGTCCCAAACCCCGCGCGCCTCGGTCAGTTTTGCGCTGAATATGGGGAGGAAAATGGCTCCCGCCTCGTGCCTCACCACAAACTCCGCCGACCGCAGATCACGCAGGTTAGCCGACGTTTCGCCTAGGAGCGCCACCGGGTCCGGGATCGGCGTGGGTGTCGGCGCCGTCGCCATTGGAACGGATGGACCAGCGCAGGCCGCCGCCAGCATTGCCAGCGCAAGCAATATCCCAAGGATCAGCGCCCCAGTCCGCAACCTCGCCGCCGCCAGCATCAACTCACTGCGGAGACCACACAGCTATCCCGCCGGCCGCTATATCTCGCAACTCTCCCTGCTCTCCCAGACCCGTGACGTATACGTGTGGCCCTGCTGCCCTGCTCCCGTTGCGGCGTTGCGAGAGGTACTGTTGGTTCCCCGATACCACCAGCGCCGACCCATCGGGAGCCCACGGGGAGTGGCTCTGGGCGTATTGGTCGAAAAACGCCAACATCAGGAAGGTTTCTCCGCTGGGCGAAAAACGCAGCCCACCCACCGGCACGTCCGTATCCGACGCCCCTGCCGGCTCTACCGCGCTCCCATCGGCAATCCTCCATTCCATGGTACGCTCTTCGCTGTTCAGGGCGATCCAGGCCAGCCGCGTGCCGTTCGGTTCCCAGAAGAAACCCAGCACCCAGTCATCCTCCCGCACCGTGCGCACCGCGCTGCCGTCGGTCGCCACCAGCCTCAGCCGTCGATACGCCGGCGATCCCTCGTCTTGCCGGTCCGCCACCGCAATCACCTGGCCGTCGGCCGACCACAGGAACGAGCAGGCTCCCTCTACCTCTGCCAGTCGCAGTGGCTGGTAACTCGTTTCGTCCGGCTTGCCCAGCCATACCGCTTCGCTGTCCCCGCCGGGCGCCGACCAGGCCAGCGTCGTCCCGTCGGGGGACCACGCCGGAGTGCGGAACGAGCGTGAGCGACTGATCGGCTGCGCGGAAAACTGGGTGCCATCGTCGTTCAGTCGCAGCACCGTCAGTTCCTCTCCGCTATGCACCGCCAGCGACCGGCTGTCCGGCGACCAGTCGAAGTAGAGCGGCGCGCCTCGGACCACCGGCAGCGCGGACGCCGGGACCGTTTCACCGTCCACCGGATTACCGTCGACCACGAATAGTGTTAATCCTTCCGGCGTGGCGGCGGTGATCCCCAAGCGCTGGCTGTCGGGCGACCATTGCACGTAGTGAGGTGTCCCGTCGGCTATGGTCAGCGGCGCGGAGTTGACGAACACCGGCCCGCCCACCCCGTTCGATGACTCCAGCGATTGCACACTCATCTCAGCCTCGGCTGGCCGGAGACCGCTGATCAACGAAACCGCGATGCGACTCCCATCCGGCGACCACACCGGCCAGCCGTACAGGCGGGTCTCGCCGGTCGGTTGCGCCATCACCCCGCCCATGCGCGGCAAGGAGTCCGCGACCTCACCCGTGGTAAGGGTGTTCCTCTCGGTGCCGTCGGGATCGACCGTCACCAACTGCCCGTGCGAGTCTATGTAAGCTATACGATTGATGGGCATCGGATCATCCGCGGCGCCGGATTCGCTGCCAGGAGCGCAGGCCATCGCAACTACCACTGCCAGAGTCGCTATGGCGACCGCAACCGGTCGGCAGGTGTTACGGGAAAGCATCCTCGCTACGTTATCACCCGGTAGTCTTCTTTGGCAAACGACGCGAGATAAAGCAACCGTCTCACGTTACGACCGTCACTCTCGCCTGAACGGGAATCCAGAGCACCGCAACAGATGACGTTCCGCGTGTCCAATGGAACGACGCAAAAGGACCGAGCACTGCGACATGATTCCATATCTGTTAAGACGTTTAGTCGGTCTCAGGGCGAATATTGTGGTGGACTAACAGTGGTTTTACCTCGTACCAAATTGCTGACTCAACTACATCGATGGCTCTGCTGGCGTCGATCTGTTTCCAAGTTGCTCGGTTATCTTCCGCCTGTTTGTTGAACCCGCGGCGGACCCTATAGTGGAATGCTATTTCTTCCTCTTCAAAACGGTCTGGCGCATCCCCAATCGGAAAAGCAAGCTGAAACTGCCGGTTGTGGGCCCTCTCCATGCCGGTCAATGGCTCAATATCGAGCAGAAGGGTCAGGTCGGGATAGCATCCGTTGGTTGCAAAATCGTTCAGCCATTGAATGACGTCAAGGTCTAGCGCACGACCGTAGCCTTGATACGCCACAGTTGATCCAACGAATCGGTCACAGATAACCACCGTTCCGTCACTGATCTCAGGAATGATTTGCTGACTCACCAATTCCGCTCGTGAGGCTTCAAACATCAGGAGTTCAGCTGACTGAGAGATTGGCTCGTCGGAAATCAGGTACCGCCGCAAGTAATCACCCACCGGTGTGGAGCCCGGCTCATGTAGGAGCGTAGTGCGGATGCCCATGGATTTTAGTCTGGCTTGCAGCAGGTTGGCCTGCGTCGACTTGCCGGCTCCATCCCCGCCTTCAAAAGCTATGAAAAGGCCAGCCATCCCCGTCACTGCTTTCGACTTCGCGTCAACCGCTGAATGGAGTTTGGACTCGGGTTGGACGGCGCCGCTCCCGACGAAACGGTTACGGCCGGTAGATCAGCACGGCCCGCTGCGGGTCCCGCCCCCGGCTCGTGGACGCCAGGTTGAATTCCTCGGCCAGCATGTGCTGCAGACGCCGTATGTATGGCCTTTGGGGTTCCAACTGCACGCTGAATTCACCGGACATTACCCTGCGTGCCGCGTCCTCCACTTCCGCCCGCGCTGTCGCCTCCGCCTCGGCGTCCGACTCCTCCTTGAACCGTCCCGACGGCGGCGGCAGGTCTATCCCCTGGTCCCTTGCGACGGACGTCAGAAACTCGCTCACCTGCGGCACTGTGTTTTTGCGCAGCACGTACACCGGCACGCTGTTGGTCTCCGCGATGCGCACCAGTTGGCTGCCCCGGCGGTAATGGTTCTTGGTCGTCAGCAGTACGTTGGCCCGACGCAGTTCGCTGACGATCTCCGCCGTCGCGCCCCTTTCCGCCAGCGCCGCCTCAACCTTGTCCCGGCTCACTCCGAACAGGAAAATGCGGACATCCAGGCGAGGACCAACGGCTCCGCCGGCGTCCGGTTCGTCCTGGAACCGTTCTGGTGGGTACTGTTCGTAAGCGTCGCGGCTGCGTCCGTTCCGGTTCTTGCCCCGGCGATTGCGGATCTCGTTGGCTGCCCACGGCGTCGGCGCAGCCTCGTTCTGACGGGTCGCCGCCGTTTTCGTGATGTTGCCGTCCTCGTTCATTCGACGGACTTCAGGCTCCACCGGGTACCCGCGCAGCCACTGGTCAACCACCTGTGCAACGTCGTCGTGTACCGCCACCTCATTCCAGTCCTGGATCTCCACCACCACGTCAAACGTTGGCGGCGCTTTCCGTTCCAGCACCGTCTTCTGCGTGCCGCGGAACCGCGCTTCCTGGTCGCCCAGCGTGACGGTCTGGACGCCGCCGATCAGGTCCGACAGGGTCGGGTTCATGATCAGGTTGTCCAGCGTGTTTCCATGTGCGGTGGCGACCAGTTGCACGCCCCGTTCGGCGATAGTGCGCGCCGCCGAGGCTTCCAGTGTAGTGCCCATCTCGTCAATAATGATGACCTGCGGCATGTGGTTCTCAACCGCCTCAATCATCACGTCGTGCTGCACTGTCGGGGTCGGCACCTGCATCCGCCGCGCGTGTCCAATGGCCGGATGCGGTATGTCTCCGTCGCCGGCGATCTCATTGGACGTGTCGACGATGATCACCCGCTTGCGCGCTTCGTCCGCCAATACTCGGGCCACTTCCCGCAGCATCGTGGTCTTGCCCACGCCCGGGCGTCCCAGCAGCAGTATGTTCTTGCCGCCGTATGCCAGGTCCTCGATTATCTTGATGGTGCCGAATACGGCCCGCCCCACGCGGCACGTGATGCCCACCACGCTGCCGTTCCGGTTGCGAATCGCCGAAATCCGGTGCAGCGTCCGTTCCATCCCCGCCCGGTTGTCGCCGCCGAAGTTCCCCACGCCTGATACGACGTGCTCCAGGTCTTCCCGCCCGACCGGTTCGTCATCCAGTATTTCGTCGCCGAACGAAAAGCGCGCCTCCGGCGGACGTCCCAAATCCAGAACGACTTCCAGGAGATCGTCGAGTTCCTCCTGTTTCCGTAAACCGGCTAGAACCCTTGGCGGCAGTACATCCAGGAGCTGCTGCAATTCATCATGGGCCAGTTGCTCGACTGTTACCAACTATGCCCTCCTTGTCGCCGAAATGTGGGGGTCGGGAAGTAACTTATGGTCAATGTTGCTGGTTATTATTCTTGGGCCAGACGTCCCCGCACTCGGGGAGTTTCGATCAGGGGCGCGTTCTTGTCGAACGCCGGCCCGCCCGCCATCTCGACAAAGTAGCTGTGAATCCGCGCGTCGGCCGTCAATTCCGGGTGGAACGCCGTCGCAAGCAGGTTTCGCTCTCGCACCGCCACCGGGCGCCCGTCCGGCAGTGCGGACAGTATGTCCACATCCTCTCCAACCCGGATTATCACTGGCGCCCTGATGAAGACGGCGTGGTAGGGGTCCGGGCCGAGCCCCTTTATCTCAAGGTCCTGCTCGAATGAATCGACCTGCCGGCCAAAGGCATTGCGCTGGACGCCCACGTCCATCACCGCCAGCGGTATGGGGTCCTCTTCCGTGATCTCTGCCGCCAGCATGATCATGCCGGCGCAGGTCCCCCACACCGCCTTCCCGGTTGATGCCATATCGGCCACCGGTTCCCGCAGGTTGTACAGCGACATCAGGCGGCTGAGCGTGGTGCTCTCGCCGCCCGGAATTATCAGGCCGTCCAGGCCCTGGAGTTGTTCGGGCAATCGCACTTCCGTAGCGTTAGCGCCAATGCTGCGGAGCACGTGGCAGTGTTCCGCAAAATCTCCCTGTACTGCCAAAACGCCGATGTTCAACTAAGTGTCCAGCCGATACCGCTGGTCCGTCCCTTTGTCGCAGTGATGTCACGTCATTGGCGCGGGCGCCCCAATGACTTGTTCGGCTAAACGCTGCGTGGCGCCAGCAACTCACTCTCCGTCAGTTCGCGAACGCTGCGGCCCACCATGGGTTCACCCAGGTCGCGGGAAACATCCGCCAGGATCTGCGGGTCGTTGTAATGCGTTACCGCCTGCACGATGGCATGGCCCCGCGCCGCCGGGTCGCCGGACTTGAAAATGCCGGAACCCACGAACACGCCGTCCGCGCCCAACTGCATCATCAGCGCAGCATCCGCGGGAGTCGCCACGCCGCCGGCCGCAAAGTTGACCACTGGCATCCGCCCCTCTTCACGGGTCTGTTGCAACAGGTCGAGGCTGACCCGCAGGTCGCGCGCTTCCACCACCAACTCGTCGTCGGGCATGGTCTGGAGCTTGCGGATGGCATCCTGCACCGCGCGCATGTGCCGCACGGCTTCCACCACGTCGCCCGTGCCGGCCTCTCCCTTGGTGCGAATCATGGCCGCGCCTTCCGAAATACGCCGCAGCGCTTCGCCCAGGTCGCGGCAGCCGCACACGAATGGAACCGCGAAGTCGTGCTTCCAGACATGGTGCATTTCGTCGGCGGGCGTCAGCACTTCGGACTCGTCCACGTAGTCCACGCCCAGCGCCTGTAGAATCTGCGCCTCAACGAAGTGCCCGATCCGGCACTTCGCCATAACTGGGATCGACACCGACTCGATGATCTCCGCGATCATCGACGGATCGCTCATCCGGGCAACTCCGCCGTCCGCCCGAATGTCGGCTGGGACGCGCTCCAATGCCATTACCGCGACGGCGCCCGCTTCCTGGGCAATGCGTGCCTGCTCCGGGGTTACCACGTCCATGATCACGCCACCCTTCAGCATTTGAGCGTGGCCCGATTTGACGGTGAAAGTCCCGGTTAAAATTTCAGCGACCATTGAAAGCGCCTCCTCTATTTTGCTAGGGATGCCAGTGGTTCATTATAGCCCGCACCGCCGGGCTTATCAATAAAAATCAAGCCTGCCTACCTCTCGGCAGGCAACCTAACCGCTCAGGTCTGCACGAATCATGAGTCCAGCGCTCCTGTCCCGCCGGCTACCTTGCATAGGTCACCGTGATCAATTCCTCCTCCTCGTCGCCCTCGAATATGGCGCGCACGGTGATCGCGTTCGCGCCCGGTTGGAGGATGATATTGGCTTGCCACCGGCCCGACGTGTCCGCCGCCGCCGGAATAATTTCATTGACTACCACCTGCGCTCCCGGCAGGGTCTCACCGGAAATCGTCAACACCTGGCTACCCACCGTGGCCCCATCCTGAGGATTCGTGACGTCCAGGAACAGCGTCAACGGCGTGCTGTCGTAGATCAGTTGGAGCAGTTGATGCTTCGGCTCAGGCGACGCGCTGTTGTTGCTGATCACCTCGATGACGTTGAACCCCTCGGCCAGCGGGATCGTCGCGATGAAGTTGCCCTGTACGTCAGCCCGTAGGATGATGCTCCGCTCCATATCCTGCCTGCTGTCGTACGTGACCTCCAGGATCGACCCGGGCAGCGTCGTGCCGAACAGGTCTATCTCTGGGTTGCCCCGTATCACGTCGAGATTGAACGGATGGTGGACCACCAGAAAATGGGGTGCGGGAGTCTGCGTC
Source organism: Dehalococcoidia bacterium (assembly GCA_965116565.1). GTDB lineage: Bacteria > Chloroflexota > Dehalococcoidia > Lucifugimonadales > UBA3495 > Bin87. Next base: position 3,537,126 of record OZ220699.1, on the reverse strand, counting down.
GGCAGCGCCGGAGTTGGCGTCGGAGTCGGAGTTGGTGTCGGGGCCGGCGTAGGCGTAGGGGCCGGCGTAGGCGTAGGGGTTGGAGTGGGCGTCGGAACCGCAACCGTGGGAGCCGGCGTGGGAGCCGGCGTCGGTGGTGGAGGCGTCGGTAGTATCGGTGCCGGGGTTGGGGTGGGACGCACCCTGACCATCGCCGGAGCGTCGGGCACGCCAGGCAACGCGAACACCCACACTGCCATGAACACGGCGATCAGAGCGAACGCCAAGACCGCTGCTATGACCCTTTGTCGCACGGCTTGGCTGGTGGATAATACCCGAGGCTGCTACCGACGCCCGGCCCGCTGGCCACCGCCGGATCAGCCCTCGGGCGAGCCTATTGGCAGAGTGAGGGTGAACACGGTGTGGTGATCGGATTTCAGCGCCGCTGCTGACTCCACCGATAGTTCGCCACCGTAGCGATGCGCCAGCGTGCGGCTGATGTAAAGGCCCAGGCCCGACGATGTCTTTTCTTCGCTGCGCCCCATCTCCGGAGTCCAGCCCCGCGTGAACAGGTGCGGCCTGTAATGGTCTGGTATGCCCGGTCCGTTGTCGCTCACGTTTACGCTGAACGTCTTGGAGTCCCGAGCCACCGAAATTTCTATGTAGTCGCCTCCGTACCGCAGCGCGTTGTCCACCAGGTTGGCTATGATGTGCTCCAACGCGGCCGCCTCCGAGTACACCAGGCCGAATTCCTCGGGCTCCGACCACCAGACGATGTCCTTGCCCTGTTCCGCGGCTTGACCCATGTAACGCTCTACGATACGGCTGACCACTGCCGTTGGCTCCACGGGATAGCGTTCGATGGGGGCGTCCGGCGTTTCCAGGTTGATCATCACCTGCATGTTCCCCATCATCAGCCTGAACGACGGCGCCTGCTCCTCAATCTCATCCAACAACTCGTGCACTACTATCGATACGTCCTCGCCGGTGGTCGCCAGCACGCCGCGCACCTCCCTGCATTTGCCCAGGATGCGCCGCATGGGCCGTCCCAGGTCATGCTGGAACGTCTCAAACTGCTGTTCCGTCAGGCGGCTCCAGTCGTCCACCCCGTTTGGACCCTTGCCGTTGCCGTTGCGCCCTTCCGCCGCCATATAGCTCCCCACGGCAACCGCCAGCCCGACGACCACTCCTGCCATACCGAAGTAAGACAACGGTTCAACTGGCCACGGCTCAGGAAAGAACTGCGTCAGCGGGACAAACAGCGATGCCACCATCACGGCCAGCCCGGCCACCGCGAGGAAGATTCCCACGTAGGCCAGTATCGGATGTCCTCCCGCGTGCCGGGACGGTACCGTTGCCATGCGCCACACCTAATCCCGCGGCGGCAGCAACCGGTAGCCGCGGTCCCGCACGCTCACTATGAAGTCGTTGGCGCCCAGCGACCGGCCCATGGCCCGTCCCATCGCCACCTTGATCTCCCGAATCCGCACCCTTAGCGACGCCCGTGTGTCGTCCCCCTCCAGGAAACGCTCCAGTCGGTCGAACGGCACCACGTTGCCCGGGCTGCGATACCAGGCCTGTGCCAATTCGTGCAGGATTTCGAATCTCCGGCCCCTGACGTCAGACACCGGAATTTGCTCGCCGTCATCACCAACCACGAGCACCGCGCCGGCGTCGTTGTCCATCATTATGCGGCTTCCGATGGCAATGGTCCCGGGCTCGGCTCCAACCAGCCTCCGCATGCGCAGCGCCACCTCTTCCGGAGACGCCAGCTTGTCTATGAACTCCACCGGCGCTTCCACCTGCAACGCGCTTCGCGCGACCGTATCGCGCTCCACTCCCTGGCTGTACTGCGTGAACATCAGCACCGGCAGGCGCGGTCGCTCCTGTACGATCCTCTTGAGCAGGTCCAGACCCTTGAACTGGTCATCCCGATAATCGCCGAGCCTTACGTCCAGGATCACCCCGTCCGGCATGGCGTCTTCAATGGCCTCCATCGCCGCCCATAGCATGTCGTCGGCGGAACCGTGCGCTTCCTTGCTCACCACCTTGGTGGTCCACCCTTCGTCCTCAAGCCGCCGCCGCACCGCTCGCACGATGGCGGAAGTCGCCTCATCGTCAACAATCAGGATATTTCCGGACCGCGGAGCCATCCGATTCTACCCCCGACCCGATCGAGAGCGATTGCGCTGTCTGAAAATGTCCGCCAGGGGAATTTCCAGGCCGGGCAACAACGGAGTGGTCAGAGTATCGTCCCCGGTCAGAACCCCGCGCTCAGCGTACTCTTGACCGACCAGCCTCAGCGGCGTGACCGTGCGGTTCTCCTCGCCCACAATCCAGTATTCGGGGATGCCGGCCTCCGCACATACCTGACGCTTACGCACCAGGTCATGGTTCCGGTCCGATGACAGGATTTCCACCACGATGTCGGGCGCACCTTCGATCATACGCTCGCCCACCACGGCGTCATTCCCTTGTGGGATCACCACTAGGTCCGGCGCGAACAAGCGCGGCAACTCCGACGGTAACGCCACAATCACGTCGGCATGCACCTCAAAGCGAGATTCCTCGAACGTGTCTTCGAAAGTATAAAAGCGGTAAAGGAGCCTTCCCTGCGTCGATTGATGTGCAATCCGCGGCCTCGGCAGGATGTACAACTTCCCGTCGTCCAGTTCCATCTTGAGCTTATCGTCCGGTTCCGGGAGATCCAGTTCCAGGAACTCGGCGACGGAAACCCGCATCCCGCTCCGTGGTTTCGTTGGCGTGGTCATGACTGATCGCTCCCCATCCGAACGCCATTATAAGGCCATTCGCCCACCCGCGTCGTAGCCGGTGTGCGCGGGGTATTACACATCGGGGCGGCCAACGGACCGCCCCACGAGTTTATCGAATGTTGGTCGGGTCAGGAGTCTTTGGTCAGGTTGGTCAGGAATTCGGCGTTGGTGCGCGTGCGAGCCAGCCGCTCCAGCACCCTCTTGGTGGCGTCGCCCATGTTGGCCTGGTCGCTACCCGACGCCAGCGTGACCATCCGGCGCAGCAGCCAGATCTGCGGCACCGCCTCAGCATCGTATAGTAACTCCTCCCTCCGAGTCCCGCTGCGCACCACGTCGATGGCCGGGAAGTAACGCTGGTCTGCCAACCGTCGGTCCAGGTGCAGCTCCATGTTGCCCGTGCCCTTGAACTCCTCGTAGATCACCTCGTCCATCCGGCTGCCCGTGTCCAGCAGACAGGTCGCGATGATCGTCAGCGATCCTCCCTCCTCCAGGTTGCGGGCCGCGCCGATGAACCGCTTGGCCGGATACAAAGCCGCCGGATCGATGCCGCCTGACAGCGTCCGTCCCGAGGTCGGCAGCGCCAGGTTGTACGCCCGGGTCAGCCGGGTGATGCTGTCCAGCAGGATCACTACGTCGCACCCGGTCTCCGTCATCCGCTTGGCCCGTTCAACCGCCAGTTCCGCCACGCGGCACTGCTCTTCCACCGACTCGTCGAACGTCGAGGCGAACACGTCGCCCTTCACCGCCCTGCGCATCTCCGTCACCTCCTCCGGCCGCTCCCCGATGAGCACCACCATGAGAATCACGTCCGGTCGGTTTTCGGTGATGGACGCGGCGATCTGGCGCAGGACAGTCGTCTTGCCCGCTTTGGGCGGCGATACCACCAGCCCGCGCTGCCCCAGGCCAATCGGCGCGAACAGGTCGATCATCCGCGACGGCAATCCGCCTTGCGGGTGCTCCAGCACGATGTGGTCATTGGGGAAAATGGGAGTCAGAGATTCAAAAATGCGGCGGTTTGCCTGCGTTTGCTGCTCCGGTTCCAGGAGGTTGATGCTGCTGACCCGCGTCAGGCCGTAGTGCCGCTCGCCGTCTTTCGGCGGACGCACCATCCCAGACACCGTGTCGCCCGTCTTCAGGTTGGACCGCCGGATCTGCGACTGGCCAACGAAAACGTCTCCCGCCACCGGTGGGTATTGCATCGACCTCAACAACCCGTGACCGGCGTCCATCACCTCCAGCACGCCCGACGCCACCAGCTGGTTCCTGCCCGAGGCGGCCTGGCGCACTCGCTGGAACAGCGCATCTCGCCCCAGTTCGGACAGGTTGCCGTCGTCGCGCAATCCAACCTCGGTAGCGAGTTTTGCCAAATCGGTTTGCGACATCGTCGCCAGGTCTGAGATGTCCACCGGATTCCCGGCGTAGGCTCCATTCGATGGCGCCGGTAAATCACCATCGGCGTCGTCCTCTCGCCCTCGGTCCATGGCGAGCTTGGCGTCGTCGTCAACCGGTGGGGGACGGCGTCGTCGGCGGGCAGCGGTTGGGGTGCCGGTTCGGGCGCGAACCATATCGTCAGCCTCCGGATGCTTGTTGCCAGTCTTGCAGGAATCTCGACAGACCGGCGTCGGTCAATGGGTGTTTGATCATCTGCGTCAATACGTTGTACGGCACGGTGGAAATGTCCGCGCCGGCGGCTGCGGCCGTCGTGCAGTGTCGCGCTCCGCGAATGCTCGCCGCCATCACCATCGTCTCCACATTCTGTTCTCGGTACACGGCAACGATGTCTCGAACCAACTCCATGCCGTCCTGCCCGATGTCGTCCAGGCGCCCCACGAAAGGACTCACCACGGTGCTCCCCGCGTTGGCGCCCAGCAGAGCCTGGTTCACGGTGAACACCAGCGTCTGGTTGATTTGTATGCCGTCCCGCGCCAGCACGCTGATCGCCTTGAACCCCTCTTCAGTGCTCGGAATCTTCACCCAGGGGTTGGGAATCCACTCGGCGATGTCCCTGCCCTCCGCGATCATACCCTCCGCGTCGGTGCTGACCACCTCCACCGAGATCGGGCCGTCAATGATGTCGGCGATTTCCTGTACCGCTGCCCGGTAACCGGCCGCGCCTCCGATGCCCTCTTTGGCCGCGAGCGATGGGTTGGTCGTAATGCCGGAAATGACGCCCAGCTCTGCGCCGGATCGGATCTCATCTATATTTGCGGTGTCTAGAAAGAGTTTCACTGTTCATCCTCCCGGTCCATTTGGCCCGTCTTTATCGTCTAAACAAGTCGCTTATGCGGACTACGGAACTCCCGCGACCCGAATGGTGGAGCCAGGATAGTACGTTGCGCGGATCAGCCAATGGGGCCGCCGTTGCAGCGGCCAAACTGCGATTGAAATTCTGCTCTGCCAGCTCTACTGCGTCGAAAACGACCACCAACCCGTCCGGTTGAATGGCAACTGCTTGCCTTCCCGCACCGTGTTCTTGGCCTGGCCCATCAGGGCGCTGAACAATGGATGCGGTCGGTTCGGGCGCGACTGAAATTCAGGATGAAACTGCACGCCCACCATGAAGGGATGGTTCGGTACTTCCGCGGCTTCCACCAGTTCGCCGTCCGGCGAAAGCCCGCTCATCACCATCCCCGATGCTTCCAGTGACTCCCGGTATTTGTTGTTGACCTCGTATCGGTGCCGGTGCCGCTCCATGACCTCGGAGCGGTCCTTGCCGTACGCTTGTGCTACCTGCGTATTGGTCTGCGGCCGACAGGGATACTGACCAAGGCGCATCGTTCCGCCCAGGTCGGTGATGCCCCTCTGCCCGTGCATGATGTCGATTACGGGCTGCTCGCAGTGCGGGTCCAGTTCCGATGAATTCGCCCAGCGCAACCCGGCCACGTCCCGTGCCCAGTCGATCACCATAACCTGCATGCCCAGGCAGAGACCCAAGTATGGCACCTCTTTGTCCCTGGCGTATCGGCTCGTTTCCACCATGCCCTGCACTCCCCGCGTCCCAAAACCTCCCGGGACTACGATGGCGCACACGTCCTTCAGATATTCATCCGGCCCATCCCGCTCCACTGCTTCGGAATGTACCCAGCGCACGTCCGCCCGCAGCCCGCACGATGCCGCGGCGTGTCGCAGCGCCTCACGGACCGACATGTAGGAGTCCGGATACTCTACGTACTTTCCCACGATCGCGATCGGGACCGTCCGCTCTGCGGAATTCATCCTGTCCACCAGGCTGTACCACTCGCCCAGTTGCCGCTGGCCTTCCAGGCTCAACGACTGCGAAAGGAATCGGCCCAGCCCGAATTCCTCCATGATCAGTGGGACCTCGTACACGTTGTTCACCGTGGGCATCGGGAACACCGCTTCCGTTTCCACGTCGCAGAACAGCGAAAGCTTCTCCTGGATGCTCGGCGTGATTTCCGTGTCGCTCCGGCAGATCAGCGCGTCCGGCTGGATTCCGATGCTCCGCAATTCCTTTACGCTGTGCTGCGTCGGCTTGGTTTTCAACTCCTCAGATGCCGAGATGTACGGCAGCAGGGTCAGGTGCATGTAGAAAACGTTCCGCCGACCCACTGTGTTCCGCATCTGCCGTATGGCTTCCAGGAACGGCAGGCCCTCAATGTCTCCCACCGTGCCGCCAACCTCAACCACCACCACGTCCGAGTTGGACCTCTCCGCCAGGTTGATCAGCCGGTCTTTGATCTCGTTCGTCAGATGCGGTACCGTCTGGATGGTTCCGCCCAGGAAGTCACCTCGACGCTCCCGGGTTATCAGTTCCAGGTACGCCTGCCCCGCCGTCACGTTGCTTTCCCTTGTCAGTTCGACGTCAATGAACCTCTCGTAGTGCCCCAGGTCCAGGTCGGTCTCGCCCCCGTCCTTGGTGACGAACACCTCCCCGTGCTGGTAGGGCGACATCGTTCCCGGGTCCACGTTCAAATATGGATCGAGCTTTACGACCGTTACCGAGAGCCCTTGACTTTTCAGGATGCGACCGATGGACGCAACACAGATACCCTTTCCGATGGAGCTAACCACGCCCCCGGTTACAAAAATGTACTTAGTGGGCATACACGCCTGGTGTTACCGACGCCCGCGTCCTCATCTTAGCGAGATCGTCTCGCTAACCATGCGCGGCCCTTACGCGTCGACGGGGCGTTTCTCTGCTGGGAAAGTTGATCGTCGGAAGGGTTTCCTGCCGCTCGGATCAACCGCATTGGACGATACGCACTACAAACAATCCGGGACGCGTACAGTCCTAGTGCGACACATACTACAACGCTCAACCGGGGCAGTCAAGAAACCCCGGGAGTCCTGAAACGCAATTTCCGCGCCATTGGGCCCCTCCGAGGCACATTGACACCTGCGGCGTTGCGTCATAACCTTAAATCATAAATACCGATAATCAATATTGTGAATAACGAAGTGTTCGCCGATAAGCATTCCCTGTATGCCGTCGATGGCCAGCGCGCCGCCGTCAATAACTCAAACCAAAGGAGGATACAAGAATGATGAGAATACACGACAGTCCCCTCCATGTGGGGTTCGGCCGAATAGGCAGATCGGGCGCAATAGCGCTGCTGTCCCTGTTTGCCATCGTCGGCTTTGCCTTTGTGATCGCCCAACTCGCCGCCCCGCCAGGCGAGGCGCTGGCCGCCCCGGCCGCCGTTGGCAACGAGCCCTGGATCAAAATCGTGTGCCTCGTGGAGGAAGTGGAAGAGGGCGACGACTTCCGCCTCAGGGTGGATAAGAAGTACGACTCCGACTGGCCCCACGAAAGCATCAAGGTGTGGTGGTACACCCATCCCATCACGGCGGATGAGACCGATTACGAGCATCTGTACCAGGAGCGTCAGTACAGCAATGGGCACCAGTCCGCAACCGGCCGGATGGGCCGCACCTTCCATACCATTGAAGACGATTACCCCGAAATCGACGAGACCTTCATCGTCGAGTACCTGAACGGCGTCAGCAAAGGGCCCGACGGCAGTTGCAAAATGACCATCACCGACGACGATGGCGTCGGCATCTACAAACTGGAAATCACCTCGACGCCGCATGAACTGGTGGATTCTGATGGCAAGACGCGCGTCGGATATGCCGCGGGAGACGTTATCGAGATCACCGCTTATTTCACCGCCGCCGTCACCACCGTCAATCCCTACACGGGCGAGCGGGCCGACTACGCTGGCATATACATCCAGGTCGGTGAGAACCGGCGGTTTGCTCCCTTCCTGCGCAACGACGGCGACGACATCCTCGTTTTCGGATACACCGTCCAACCCGACGACCTCGACACCGACGGCATCAGGGTGGAGGACGGCGGCCCCGGCACCGGCCTGGGCTACAACCCCGACGTGCGCGACGGTGGAATCTGGATCGTCGGAACCGGCAGCAGTCGCATCAACCGTATTTTCCACGGGCTGAACGACAAGCCGCCGCATCGGGTGTTCCAGGTTGAGATCGAGGAGCCGACCATCATCGACCCTCCACCGGAGGTTGTTCCAGACGCCCCGGAACCGGACCCTCCGGTCTGGGTGGAAAACTCCGTCGTCATAGATAACGATATCTTCTGGATCCAACACGGTGAACTCACCGAGGAAGACGGTGGCCGGGACTGGTTCAGTTTCGAGGCTGAAGGCGGACAACAGTACATCATAGAAGTTGAAAGCCGGATGGAAATCAGTGAGGGCCGGGGCACCCCCTACGTCGATAACTACCTGGTCGACCCCAGCATCCTGGAAATCGTGAATCAAGAAGGCGAGCAGGTGATGGGTGAGCAGGACAACGGCGGGTTCATCTGGAACTGGTCACGCGGCTACTTCACCCCGGACGACGACGGAACCTATTACATCGCGGTCGGGTCAGGAGCGCAGGCACGTGGCTACTTCGGCCACTACACCATCTCAGTGCGCCAGGACGACCACGCCGACGACTCACGGACCCATCCCGACGTTGTGCTCCACCCCGGCGAGTCCGTCACCGCAGTCATCAATTCGGACATCGGGCCAGACGACGCCAACCCGCACGCCTGGGCCTGGGGTGAAACGAGCCGCGGCAACGCCGTACCACGTTGGGGCATCGAGTCTGCCGACGACAAGGACGTGTTCCGCTTCGAGATTGCTGAGGCAGGCACCTATCGAATTGAGATGATCGACGGTCCGGATGACGTGGGCCTGTGGGCGATCTGGTACGGCAACGGGGGCGGCGACTATCTCTCATACGAGGGCCCGGTGCAGTCCTTTGTCGCCGATTTTGAGTCCGGCGTCCACTACTTCGCCGTCGGCACTCGTGTCCAGAGCGTGGGCAACAACGGACCGTACACGGTGTCCCTGACCGCCGTAGAGGACGCCGGCTCCACGAATCACGGTTAGCAAACGTCTTGGAACTCACCGGCTCCACGTGGGCCGGTACCGGGCATGGGGCGGCATCGCGACCTGCGGTGTCGCCCCTCATTTTTGAGCGTGCCCGACATTTGCCACCGTCGCCGCTCCAATCTACAATTCCCGGCATCACATCGGAGGGAGTGAATCATGAAACTACTGGTAATCTCGGGTGGACGCCACCCTTACGAGGAGTCAACACCCATCCTGGAGTCTTTCCTGAAGGGCGCCGGCCATGACGTGACGGTCACCGAGGATGCGTCCGTTCTGGCCGATGGCTCCGCCATGAGCGGCTACGACGTGCTGGTCTTCAACACCCGCCGCGAGAATGTGCCCGACTTCGGCGACTGGACTTTGACCGCCGACCAGATGGACGGCCTAAAGAGCTTCATCAGCGGCGGCAAGGGGTTCGTGTGCATCCACATCGCCACGTGCGTCGCGGCGGCGTGGCCCGAGTATCACGACATCACCGGCGGCGGCTGGATCTCCGGGACCAGCTACCACCCGCCCTACGGCCACTTCACCGTCAACGTCAGCCAGGCCGAGCATCCCGGCTGCGGCGGCATCGCCGATTTCGACACCAACGACGAACTCTACATGAACCTGGCCCTCAGGGACGGCAACAACGTCTTCCTCACCGGCACCGCTGAGGACGGCACCTGGCCCTGGGGCCCCGACCGCAGCCCGACCCACATGCCCGGCGGCACCTACCCCCTGGGCTGGACCCGCCAGTACGGCGACGGCAACGTCTTCGTCCTGCTGCTCGGGCACGACGGCCGCAGCTTCGAGACGCCAGAGTTCCAGAAGATCGTCCTCAACGGTGTCGAGTGGTCCGCCGCCAAGGTCCCGGCCTAATTGCGCACCGGTTGTTCATACATAGGGGCGGGTTTCTAACCCGCCCCTACGCATTTTACCTGGATGGGCCGGTTGGACCGGTCCCAAAACGTGGGGACGAACAACATGCGCCCCTACGCCGTTTGGCGTGGCCAATCTCAGCTAACTCACCCGTTCGGCGTGTCGCTGCCGTGCCCGGTCGATCGCGCGCACCCGGCCGCTCACCAGGTCGTCCTGACGATCCTTCGCCCACTGGTTGGACGCCGCCGTGCTCAGCACGCTGCCCTGGAAGTGGGGCATCACGTACCGGGCCATCAGCTCGTAGCTCTTCAGCATCTTCTCCCGGGGCGCCCAGTCGATGGTCTGCACGAGGAACGCGCCGAACCCGCCGCTCTGCTCGCCCAGCCGCTCGATGGCTTCGATGCAGTCGTCCGGCGTGCCGATGATCCAGCTGCCGGTGTCGGACATGTTGTCGATCACCTTGTCCAGCGGGCCGTCGAAAACCGGCTTTCGGCCGTTCGTCCCCTCGCTGTACTCCCTCAGGTAGCGCCCGGCGCCCATGCGCGCATCGTTCAGGGCTTCTTCCTTCGATTCCGCCAGGTGGCACGGCAGCACCAGTCGCCAGTCGTCGCGGTTCATGGTGTTCCCATGCTCCGCCGCCGACTCCTCAGCGATGCTCCACAGCCCCTGCAGGTCCGACGGCCCGGCCGACGGGTCTCGCGGCACCGTGATGGTCAGCACCGAGCACCCGTGTTTGCCTGCCAGCGTAACGCCCGCCGGCGACTGCACCGACGCTACCGAGGTGTGCATGTACGGCCGCTGGTAGGGACGTAGTTGCAGCAGCCCTTCCTTCAGCTCGAACCAGTCGCTCTTGTAGGTGATGGGCTCCGTCTCGGTGAACAGCCGCAGGATGATGCCCAGGGACTCGTCCATGCGCTCCCGCTGCAATTCGTGAGGAATGCCCATCATGTAGGCGTCGCCGGGCAGCGCGCCGGGCCCGACTCCAAACAGCACGCGCCCGTAGGTCATGTGGTCCAGCTGCACCATCCGGTTCGCCACCATCAACGGGTGGTGATACGGCAGGCTCACCACGCCGGTGCCCAGCTTGATGCGGTTGGTGCGCTGCGCGGCCGCCGCGATGAACACCTCCGGCGACGAAATTATCTCCCAGCCCGCGCTGTGGTGCTCGCCGACCCAGGCTTCGTCAAACCCCAGCTTGTCCAGCCACTCGATCAGCTCCAGGTCGCGCTCCATCGCCAGCGTGGGGTTCTCTCCAACCCGGTGGAACGGACCAAGGAAGATTCCAAACTTCATTCGCTCCGGAAACGCCATATCAGGACCTCCTCTGGTCAGGCAGTGCAACGGAGCGCAGTCCCATCCTGTGGGCATCGGCCCGGGCCGATGGCCGCCCCGGAATTGGCGCCATTCTGCGCCGGCCGGTATGTCCTGTCAATCGACGGCGTCCATCGTAACTGTTCAGAGTCGGTGAGATTCCCGGCCGGAAACACGTCGCTCCTGCGCAAGCGGGGACCCGGAAACGCCGCGAACAGGCCGGCGTGAACCAGGCAAGGATTTCCTGGATACCGGCCCCGTATCCAGTACGGGGTGACGTTCTTTCTCCGGTATGACGGGTTCGCCGGTATGACGGGTTCTAATGTATGACGGGTTCCATTGGCGGACGGTCAACCTGAACCTGAACTGTTGGCGTCCATCCACCAGGGTCGTTCGATTATCCCGATGTGTGGCGGCGACCGTTGCCGGGACGGTTCCCAACCCGCCGCCGGCTCGTGGTTACGGGCGCCGGCCGGGGGCGATCAGCGGTATGAGCGGTGTGAAGCCCGAACGGGATTGGCATTTATCAAAGGCGGGCTGCGGGCAAAGGCGGACTGCGGGCAAAGGCGGACTGCGGGTGTCGGAATGACGATCCGATTGGGACGGGGGCCAGGGCGAGCTTGAAACGCGCCCCCCACAATGACCGTACATGCGAAGCGGCGGGGCGATGCATGCATCGCCCCGGCAAATTACGGTTCGTCGGCGGGATTGGAGTGGTGCTTCGGTTGGCTTTCTCCTTGGGGTGTCGGCGGTTGGTATTCGGGTTGATGGTTCGACAGGCTCACGATGATGGTTCGACAGGCTCACCATGAGCGGGTTGGTTGGCGGGGTTTTCTGATTGGGTTTCGGGATGATTGGGCGAGAGGCAGGATCTGCGCATCGTTGTCAGCGTACGGCCGGGTTGGGCACGCAACTATTTGACCTACTTTTCCGTGTACTCAGTGCGCTTGGTGCACACCTGCGCGCGGGCTCGGACAGTCCCGGGGACACCAGTGGGGCTCATGCCGGTGAGGAGTCAGGTCTTTGAGCGGCGGTTGCCACCTGGGCCGGTTGCGATTTTTACTGACGGGGTTGGCCGTCGATGCTGGGATTCTGCCTCTCTTGATCGGGGTGTGATGGAACGCGCGTTCTTGCCTTGGCTGATATTAGATTATCTGTTTGGATATGGGTTGTCAAGGGTTGGAGTCCGGTTTTTCATTGATGCACAGGATTGGGTTTGAGGATTGGCGGGGGGATGCGGCGCATGGTGGTGAATGACGATGGGCGGATCCGCCGCGGTCGGACAGGTTCTGCACCATGAACGGGCCAACTGGCTGAGGACCAATGATATGGAGGGGGTCTGGTACGTCCACCGCATTGGCATTGGCCTCCCACGCCTACGACGGACATCTCGTGATTGCCGGCGCGTGTCGCCGCGGCCGCTGCGCATGGCGCGGATCCAGAGCCTCACCAACCGGCGTGATGCGGAGCCAGGCCATATCTGCTCAGAACCCATCCCGAATACGTTGCCATCAGTTTTCTACGTAATTCGTAATTTTATTTCTTTGTGATACGTTTCACGAATCCAACACTGTATCACGCAACGTAATGACTTGTATCTTACAGGAATCGTTGATATAGTGCCGCAACGAAATGACAGCCACGATGAAAACGATTTTCGTATCAAGAGCGATGTTCTTGATGTTGTTGCGGACTGAGGTGCGATTGTGCAGCGTTTTATCGTAGTCCGAGTCTTTCACTCCCTGATTGCCCTGGTTGCCATCAGCATAATCGTCTTTGGATTGGCCAGGATCACCGGCAATCCCCTGGATGTATTGCTCCCTATCGAGGCAACTCAGGAGGATTTTGACCGCGTGGAAAGGGCATGGGGACTCGATAAACCCCTGCCCCTCCAGTACTTCAAGTACGTCAGCAACATCCTCCAGGGAGACTTTGGAGATTCCTTCAAGTGGCAGGACAAGACCGCCCGGGAGTTGGTGGTGAGCCGCTTCCCGGCCACCTTGCAGTTGGCCGCGTTGGCCCTGGTGATGAGCGTCATTCTCGCTCTGCCCATCGGGGTGATCGTCGCGGTCAAGAAGGACACCGGCATCGATTACCTTGGGAAAATTGTGGCCCTGTTGGGCCAGTCCTTACCCTCCTTCTGGCTGGGCATAGTGCTGATGTGGATCTTCGCCGTCCAACTTGACCTGCTTCCCACCTCCGGCAGGGGCGGCATCAAGCACATGATCCTGCCCGCCGTAGCCCTGGGCTGGTTTCAGGTGGCAGCCATCATGCGCCTCACCCGCTCCTCTCTGCTGGAGGTGCTGGACACCGAGTATGTGAAGCTGGCGCGCATCAAGGGGCTGTCCGAGCGCACGGTGATCTGGAAGCACTGCCTGCGCAACGCCCTCATCACCCCACTGACCTACTTCGGTCTGATCCTGGGCAGCTTCCTCACCGGCTCGGTGGTCACCGAAACCGTGTTCGCCTGGCCCGGCGTTGGCCTGCTGGCAATCGACGCCGTTCGCGCCCGCGACTTCCAGGTCGTCCAGACCGTCGTGCTCTTCTTCGCCACCATCTACATCCTCGCCAATCTGCTGGTGGACATCACCTACGCGTACCTCGACCCGCGCATCCGCTACGACTGACGGCTGCAGTGGACCCTCTCCCACGACCGGTAGAAAAGGAGAAGCATGGCTAACATCGCACTGCCACAGCAGCTTCCGTCGCCCAGCATTTCGGGGACCTGGCGCATCGCCCGACAGGTGCGGGAATACCCCATTTTCCCCATTGCCGTATTGCTTATCGTGTTGGTCATCCCCGCCATCTTCGCCGGCCAGATCTCTCCCCACGACCCTCTCAAGGGCAGTCTGCGCAACCGTTTGCAGCCCCCGGTTTGGACTGCGGCCGAGACGGTCAACGGCGTCGAGGTCAAGCCCGGCGGAACATGGCGGCATATCCTCGGCACCGACAAGCAGGGACGCGACATGCTCAGCCGCATCATCTACGGCGCCCGCGTCTCCTTGACCGTTTCCCTCATCGCCGTGTTCATCGCCGGAGTCATCGGAACATCCCTGGGGCTCGCGGCCGGGTACTTCGGCGGAAGCCTGGACCATCTGGTCATGCGGATCGTCGATATCGGCTTATCCATACCGGCAATCCTGTTGGCCCTCGTGCTGGTGTCGGCCATCGGCGCCAGTTTCGGGACGGTCATTGCGGTCATTGCCGGCATATTCTGGTCTCGTTATGCGCGCATGGTGCGCGGCGACACCCTGAGCATCAAGTCTCAGGACTTTGTGGCGCGCGCCCGGGTCGCCGGCGCGTCCAACGGCCGGATCATGGTTCGGCACATATTCCCCAACGTCGTGAACACCGTGATCGTGCTTGGAACCCTGGAAATCGGGCAGGTGATCCTCCTGGAAGCCACGCTCAGTTTCCTGGGCGCGGGCATCCCCAAGCCAACCCCGGCATGGGGTCTCATGGTCTCCGACGGCCGGGAACTCATCGTCGATGCCTGGTGGGTCGCCATGTTCCCTGGCGTTGCCATTTTGTTGACCGTGCTTTCCCTGAATCTGTTCGGCGACTGGGTGCGCGACAAGCTCGACCCCAAACTGCGCAACGTCTAGTTATTGCCACCAGGTAGCTGTCAAGAGGAGGTATCTATATGAGGTTCCGTCTCAATCATCCCAAGACTCTGTTGCTGTTGCCGGCGCTCCTGCTCCTCCCCATCATCGTGGCCTGCGGTGGCACGGCCACCGAGCCCGCCGCGGAGCAGCAGCAAGCGGCAGCCACCGCGGCGCCTGAGGCTGCGGCGGCCCAGCCGGCCACCGCTCCGGCCCAGGCTCCCGCGCAAGCCGCTACCGCCATGCCGGAGCCCACTGCCATGGCGCCTCAGGCCATGACCGGCGAGGCCAAGATTGACCGCCTGCGGATCGCCTTCACCATACCGCCCAAGGAGACCAACCTGCCCTGGACCGGCCCGCGCAGCCTGCTCACTCAGTTGAGCCCAATGGTGGAAACCCTGCTCGACATCGACCCCGACACCGGGGCCTACGTCCCCATGCTGGCTTCCGAGTGGGAAATGGCTCCCGACGGCAAGGCCTGGACCCTGCACCTCAGGGAAGACGTGGTCTTCCATCAGGACTTTGGCGGGTTTGACGCCAAGGACGTGGTGCACATGCGGGGCATGATGGGGCCGCGCGAGGACAACCTCAACAGCTTCCGCAACACCTGGGCCACCACCGTGTCGGACGTTGAGGTAGTGGACGACTACACGGTGGTCTTTCGTCTGGAGAAGCCCGACCCCGGCCTCGATTTCTTCTTCTCCCTCAGCGGCGACCTGGTGATGATGAGCAAGAACCATTGGGACGCCGAAGGGCAGGAGGGCGTCGAGACGCGAATCATAGGCACCGGCCCCTACCAGTACCTCGAGCGCTCGGTCGGCACGTCGATCTCCTACGAGCGTGTGCCCTACGAGCACTGGCGCATCCCAACGCCTGACTTCAGGGAGATGGAACAGGTTTGGGCTCCCGAATCCGCCACGCGCCTTGCCATGCTCCTCACCGGCGAGGCTCAGATGGCCGAACTTCCCCGCGACGTGCTCGCCCAAGCCGCGGCCGAGGGCATGGAGATCTCCCAGAGCGGTCTGGGCGCCATCCTCACCTGGGTCAAATTGGGAGGCCAGTACTACACCACCGGTAGCGAACACTATGACCCGGCCAACGCCGAGCCCTGGGAAAAGCCTGACGAGAGCGGCCGACTGGTTCGCCAGGCTTTGAACAAGGCGGTTAGTCGCGAGGACATCAACGAGTTCATCTTCAAGGGCGGCGGCGCTCCGATGCTGGTGCACGGTTACCATCCCACCCTGCCTGGCTGGAACGATGAATGGGAGGCCCGTTGGGACGAGGAGTACGGCTACGATCCCGAAGCAGCCAGGGAACTGCTGGCCCAAGCCGGTTATCCGGAGGGGTTCAAGCTGAAGATGTACGGTTCCCACACGCTGCCCGGCGTGCCGGAACTGCCGGACATTGCTGAGGCGATCAGCATATTCTGGACCGAGATCGGCATCGACGTTGAGATCGTGAGCCTGGAATTCTCCGCGATCCGTCCCCAGTACCGCACCAGTCAGTTCCACGGTTTCGCGGCGCCGTTCCGCACGGTCCGCCGCCCGCTCCAGGAGCAGGTCCGACTCTTCAACCTGCCCGACGGCGTGGTGCACCAGTATGAGTCTGACTTTATAGTGGAAACGTGGGAGGAACTGTCGCTGACCCTCGATCCGTCGGAACGCGACCGGCTGATCCGCGAAATCGGCAACGAGAAGTACGATAACCATTCGGTGATCCCCCTGCTCTGGATATTCTTCCAGGTGGCCATCGATCCCGAAATCATCGCCGAGTACAGGTTCCCAGGCACGGCGGCCAGCAACTTCAGCCATCTGGAAACCATCTCGGCGGTCAAACAATAACCGCTGAAACGACCGGAATGACCGAACTTGGTCGTTCGCAGACAAGCAAAGACCCCCCGTCGCCTGGCGGGGGGTTATGTGTCGGTTCCGTTTGAATCAGCGTGGTCAAGGGCTATTTTGGCATAGCGTTAAGGTGGCGAAGTTGTCCAACGGTCGTCGTGCAACGCGGGTCGGCATCGACGGTGCAGTCGCCAAGAGTCCTGGTGATGCCCCGGGGGATCACGAGGACTGCCAGTTGGTCATTCCGCATGGAAAACCAGCCAGTAGAGGAAGAGAAGCGTGAGTAAAGCCGGCAAACCACCCACGAGTGTGAGTACAACACCCGCGCACCTGGCTGCCCTGGTCTTTCCCTGCTTGACCAGCCACAGTCCCGAGCCCAAGACCGGAACGCAGATGAGAACGACGGGTAGGAACGCCAGAGCGAACGACATACTATCCCCGTAAATTCAAACGGAATCTCTGCGTCTGCTGCCGCATTCGCCCCAACGGATCCCCGGCACATGCCGCAGCGGGTCCGTTGGGCACCACGCCCTATAGAATCTGGAAGTGTGCCTCCGTCGGCACGCAATCAACGCCGTTGATGGGCACCATGTCCTGCGGGCACGCCGAGAACGCCATCACGCAGTCCATCTCCGCCCGCAGCGTCAGGTAGTCTCCCGCCCTGCACACCGGCGGTTCGAAACTCACCTTGCCGTCCGCCCCCACCGGAATGTTCATGAACAGGTTCCACGGGCTGGGCGTTTCCGGCGGCGTCAGTCCCAGCTCGGCCAGCGCCGCCGCCAGGTTGTCGGTGCAGTTGTCGTGGTATTCCTCACAGCCCAGCAGTTCGTACCGGTACCGGTCGCACGCCGCCAGCAGCGTGTCGTGTATGCCGCCCGACGTATCCTCCGCCAGCGTGAGGATCGGCCTTCGCCGGTTGGTGACCATCGCCTGCCCCACCGTCGGCATGATCCGGCCCAGCGACGTGCGGGAGTGCTCCATGGACATGAACTCGGTCAGGTCTTGCCTGTTGAACGCCCACGTGTCCACCACCTGCTGCCCTTGAGTGTTGATCACGCGTACCAGCTGCCCCTGCGACACGAAAGCGGCTTTGCCCCGCCGCGCCGGAATGGTGATGAGAGATGCCGTTGCCATGCTGACCCCTCCGAACCGGCGCGGACGTGTGTGCAGTCGCCGGCCTCAATGCCGACGCCATCATATCCGCCGGATGCGTGCACGAGCAATCGATTGCGCCGGTGGGCGCATGTTCAGAGTTGAGGTAGCCGTCCAACGCCAAAGCCGCCGTGCCGGCCGTGAGCCGGCATCCGGAAAGCCTGCCCCACGCTCACGTTCCAGTATCCGCGGACTATGCGGGTTTCCGCCCGCCCGTTGGCGAGGCGTTCCCAATTGGGAACGGACCAACTCGGAGCGGCTCGGTTGTTGGCCGCCAACTCAATCGCCGCATCCGCGTTACATGGCTACCGCTGATGGTGAGCCGGTCGAACCATGAGATCGGTTGGCGCAATCCCAGTGGACCGGAGAGGGCCGGAACGGCGGACGCCGGCCCGTGGCGTGGGGGACGGATTTTCCCGCTAGGACCCCGCGATCCCCATCAGCGCCGCTTCTAACTCTCCCAGCGTGGCAAACCCCTCGAACCGCTCCCGGATCACTCCGTCGGCGTCCAGCACGAAAACCCACGACTCGTTGGTCCATCCCGGGAGCCGCGTGAACCCCCACTCCTCGGCGGCGGGAACCAGCTGGGCGCGGCTCAGGTCGCCCTGGATACCGGCGGGGTTGTCATAAAGCTCAACATGGATGTAGTTGGCTGCGTCGGGGTGCGCTTCTTTCAACTCCGCCACCGTGTCAACCTGCGGCCCGCAGGTCGGGCTGGTGCAGAACGCCGGCGTCGCGAACACGATGACGCTGGGCCGACCTGATGCCAGCGCGTCCGCCACCGAAACCTCGTAAAGGCTGGCGTCAGGTTCATAGGCGGTAGTAACTTCCACCAGTTCCAGTCCGTCTCCCAGGGTCTTGGTCTGGCTGGACGGCGGCGTGTCTCCCACCGACGGCACCGGCGCGTCAGCCAGCACCGTCACCGGAATGTGCGCATCGCCTTTCACGTCGCCCCCGACGGGTGTTACGGTCAGGAGATATTCGCCCGCCTCCGCAAACTCAATGGGCGTGCTGTACGAACCCCTCACGCCGTACGGCCACGCATTGTAGCCCGCGGTGACCTCAACTCCCTGCGACGAACCCTGCTGCTGCGTTACGACTATCCTGGATTCCGGCGCCTTCACCAGCGCCTTCTCCGTGGACAGCAGGAATGCCACCCGTTGCGTGCCCACCTCCAGCACCTTGGTTGCCAGGTGCGGCTTGATGGCATCGTCGCTGTAGTCAACCGTGGGCACCACCACGACCGCCGGCTCCGTCGGCTCAGGTTCTGCCAACGCAGGTTGCGTAGCGGGACTAGCGCAGCCGATGGCAGCCAACGACACTATGACGAGGGCGGTGATGGCTATGAAACCTCTGCGCAGCATTATGGCCCCTCAGCGTAAACGCCAAAGGTGAAGGCGAACAGGCCGAAGTCGTCCGAGTTGGAGCGCATCGTCAGGAAGGACTCGGACGAATACTCGAGGTTATCGATCAGGGCGTACATCCGCGGCACGTCTACCAGCACGTAGGAGCGGCCGTCTTCGTCCCACTGGATGTCCTCGCCCGCGTTTTCCGCCGTCAGCATCGCGCCGTCCTGGGTGATGACCACCTCGTACGGCTCTCCCGAATCCGAGGTCAGGACCGCGTTCACGCTCTTGGCCGCATAGTTCAGCGCCAGGTAGTCTTCCAGGTTCTCGGTGGCGCGGGCGTGGCGAATCCGCTCCGGCTCCACCGACCACTGGCCTTGGAAGTACATCTTGTGCGGCTCGATCCCCTGGGGAACCGTGACATCGATGACGGCGGTCGTCTCTTCGCCTCGGTCGTCGGCGTTGAAAATCGCGTCGAAGTACTCCTGCTGGGCCACGTAGGGCGGACGTCCCGCCCTGGCGGTGAGGAAATTCCGGTGCCAACCGGCGTAAAGCTCCGGCGTCACGATCTCCCGACTCGATCGCCAGGCTTCGTCCCTGGCCTGGTCCTGGGGCGGGTTGAAGGGGTCGTCGGACAGGTCGGCCCCCGCCTCAACCAGCGCTTTGCGGATGCGCTCCTCGGTCTCGGCGTACGCGCCCTCGCCGAAGTGCGAGTAGATCATTTCGCCGCGGACGTTGTACAGGTATTTCGCCGGCCAGTAGCGGTTCTCAAAGTTCCGCCACGTGGTCATGTGGTTGTCCTGCGCCACGGGCCAGCCCACGCTGTGCGTGTCAATCGCGTCGGCCACGTTCTGGTAGTCCTTCTCGAACTCGAACTCCGGCGTGTGGATGCCCAGGATCACCAGGCCGTCGTCCTCGTACTGCATCCACCAGTCCCGCAGGAACGGGAGCGTCCGTATGCAGTTGATGCAGGTGTACGTCCAGAAGTCCACCAGCACCACCTTGCCCTCGGAGGCCAACTGTCCGATCTGAAGCTCGGTCTCCGTGTTCAGCCACGCGTCGATGCCTTCGATCGCCGGAATGTCCGTGGCCACCGGTATTGCGGCCGCCGGCGGGGCTGCAGCCGCGGTCGCAGCCGGCGGGTCTGCCTGCGCCTGGCTTTCGGGCGCGCCTGTGGGCTGTTCGTTGGCTGTGCCACTGGAATCGCCTGCCTTGGTGTCCATCGACGGTGCGGTCGCGGCCGGTTGCTCTGCCGCCGCCGTCGCGGACCCTGTCGTCGTGGACCCTGTCGTGGAGGAGGTCGTCGAGGTGTCTGCTGTGGTTTCGCTTGAGGTGCTTTGTTCGGCGCTGGGCCCGCAGGCGATCGCGGTTGTGAGGAGCAGCGCGGTCAGAAAGACCACGCCGGGCATGATGCGGCGCATTCGGAATTTCATAAAGTTACTCACTCGGGGTTGCTGTATCTAAACCAAATACGCGCAAATCGCAGCATCGGATTAATTCCCCACGCCTACACAGTATAAACCCCTACCCCTCGACGTTCCTGGAATCAGCAATCCGCCATCCCCAGCCGGCCCAGGTCATTCTCCGGAACATCCCGCAACGCCCCCGGCAAACACCCGGCAAGGTCGTTCCCGCCCAGCCACAGCCACTCCAGCTCCGTCAACTCTCCCAACTCCCCAGGTATCTCCCCCGTGAACTGGTTGTCATTGAGCGAAAGCTTGCGTAGTGGCAAACCGCCGAACCAAGCCGGTATCTCTCCGGTCAACCGATTATTGCCAACAAAGAAATAAAGTACTTTCTCCAGCGTAGCAAGACTGTCGGGAATCTCCCCCGTCAGCTGATTGTCGCCCACGTTCAGCGTTCGTAGGCGGGTCAGTTTCCCCAGCCACGCCGGCAGTTCTCCCGTCAATTCATTCCTCCCCGCTGAAAAAACGACCAAACCGGTCAGGTTTGCTAAGTGCGACGGAATTTCGCCGCTCAGTTCATTCCCCCAGATGCTCAATTGGGTCAAATTGGTGAGGTCCCCGAGTTCAGGAGGTATCGTCCCGTTCAGGTCATTGCGCGCCACGTCCAGCACGGCCAGTTGAGAGAGATTCCCGAGTTGCGGTGGGATTTCTCCTCGCAGCCGATTGTCGCGCAACCTTATCTCCTCCAGATTGGCCAGGTCACCCAGTTCCGACGGGATTTCCCCCTGCAGCAGGTTTCCTTGCAGCCGCAACTCGCGGAGCCTGACCAGATCTCCCAGTTCAGGAGGAATCTCGCCGTTCAGACGGTTGGCTCGCAGGTCCAACACAACGACGTGCCCGTCCGGGTCGGTGGTCACTCCATGCCATTGATTGCCCGGTTCGTCGCTCAGCCAACCGTCATCGTTCGCCCAATGTGCGCCTCCTGTGGCCCGATACAATGCCGTCAGCGCGTCGCGGTCCGCCTCCGCCAACGGGATGCGCGGGGCGATGTCCGGCAGGTCCAGGTCAGGGAACCCGGCGGCCCGGTGCTCCTCAAACCGCTCATAGAACTCGTCAATAGTTATCCCGAACGTCGTTTCGAAAGCCTCCTGCCATGTTGTTTCAGGGCCCAGCGCAGTCCAATACGCGACCAGTGCTTCCTCTCCCACGGAGGAAGCCAACAACTCGACCGCCAAGGCTCCAAGTTCATAGGTACCAGGAGTAAACCGCAATGTCGCGTAGGTCTCGAATCCCGCGAGGTCTTCCGTGCGTGTGAGTGCCCGGTTCTCAAACCTGCGTCTTTCATCTTGATAACTTACGATTCCTGCCCAATTCATCATTCGAGCTGCTACGAAAGTCGCTTCACCCTCAACCAACCAGGCAGGACCGTTCGCTCTGACTTTGCTATGGTCCAGATCAACCGTTCCGAGATTTCCCAATCCCCATTGATACACGTGCGCCATCTCATGGGCGGAAAATTCTATCCGCCGGGCGTAAGGACGAAAATATGTCGGGAGGCGGTCCAGGTTCAAATAAACGAACCCGTCCCCGGCTTCACCGAAAATCTTCCTATCATCCATATGCCGTTGTGCTTGCTTTTCAGACATGCCTTTTAACCTGGCGAAACCTTCGTAGGCGGCTGATGGTTCTTGGAACAGATAGTACGTGACGTCTCGAGTCAGTTCCTTGGCGCCAAGCGACTCCAAATACCTCACGATCAGATGAACTCCTTCCTGCAGGTCGCGCTCGTAATCCTCGGGCACCTCCGGGCCGATTTCCCATTTCAAATACGGCACCTCCGGGTCATCTATATACTTGACCCCTCTACTGCCAGGCTGCTGGGTCAGCGTTGGTGCGATTGTGGCCGACGGTGTCGCCGTTGACCGCGGCGTCGGCGCCACCGGTGTCGCGCTGACCTGCGCCTGATCCGCGCAGAAAGGCACTCCCGACGCAGCGAAATCATTATCGGGCACGTCGCGCAATGCGTCGGGCATGCAGCCGGTCAGGTAGTTGCCGCTGAGCCACAGTGCCCGCAGATTCCGCAGGTTGCCAAGCTCTTCGGGTATGTCCCCATCGAACCGGTTATTGCCCAATATCAGCCGTCGCAGCGGTAGGTCTCCCAGCCATGCCGGCAGCGGCCCGGTGAACCGGTTGGTTGTTAAATGCAATTCATGCAGATTGCGAAAGCCCGCCAGCCATTCGGGAATCGTGCCTTGCAGTTGATTTCCACCAACCGCCAATTGCTCCAGATTGGTGAGCCGCGACAGTTCGTGCGGTATCTCGCCGGTCAGACGGTTTGACCACAGCCGCAGGTTCCTCAGTTCGGAGAGATCTCCCAACTGCGCTGGCAATTCGCCCCGCAGCCCGTTGTCCTGCAGCGACAGTTCGATCACCCTGTCTGCGGCATCAACGGTAACGCCGTGCCACTGTGCCAACGGCTTCTCGCTGGCCCAGTCAGCATTGTTCGTCCATCCGTCGCCGCCCGTGGATTGAAACAGGGTGAGTAGCGCCGCCCGGTCGGGTTCTGACGGCGGCGTGCTGGTCGGCGCAGTAGTGGCCGTCGGCTCAGGCGTCGCCGTGGGTGCGGGCGTCGCGGTCGGAACCGGCGTATAGGTCGGATACGGCGTGTAGGTGGGGAACGGCGTGTAGGTAGGCGCCGGCGCTGGAGCAACCGCTTGGGCCGGCGGTACCACCGTCGCCGGTGGCGCAGGTTCTCCGCCACACGCCATCACCAGCATGAACGATCCGAGGAGCAACATGAACATGACGCGCGTGCCAGCCTGCGCGTTCCGTCGAGGTCTCATCTCGTTTCCCCTCATGTCGGCCCTCCTGCCCGCAGCATCCATCGTTGGGCAACCGTCCACTTTGTGCTACTATACGCCGAAACGTATCCGCCCTTAGCGGGCGATGGAGGAAATTTAGAATGGCAACGATGATTGATGGCGAGTCCTATCTGGGCAAAGTCATGGTGCGGCCCCTCAGCAAGCAGGGCGACGTCACGATGTACCTGTGGCCCCTGCGCTGCCTCAAGGCCAAGTTCGGCGGCCCCACCTTCGGCGTGGACGTCCAGGGCGTTGAGATCATCCGCTTCGACCCCCACGGCGCCCGCGGGCACTGGCACAAGGGCGGCTATGACAAGCTCGGCGCCGGCGGCTCCCATGTGGACTACCCCGAGGACGTGATGGAGAGCGCGGCCCAGCTTGATTGGTCCCTCGATATCCTCCGCGAGCAGACGGGCGCCTACCTCACTGAGGCCGGCTACCCCGAAGCCGCCGCCAACCTGGATCCGGAAATGGTGAACGCGGCCGCCGAGGCCATCAAGGCCCACCTGGCAGAGCAGGGCAACCTGATTCCCGACGCCATCGCCAAGGACCTCATCGCCGCATAGCCAACCCAACGGGTTGCTGAAATCTCGAGGGCGGGTGCTGAATCCGCCCTCGCTGCTTATGCGTCTCGACGCTTGTTATAATTGACACGGTGACTACGGTAAATGACATAGCCGACATCGTTCGTATCATGCGCGAACAACCGGAGTGGGCTGACACAATCCGGAGCGTTCTGCTGAGCCGCGAACTGCTGGAGCTACCACAGCGCTTCGCGGAATACGCCGAGGCAACGAACAGGCGGTTGGAGCGGCTCGAGACTGTCCTCGCCGATTTTATGGATGACGCCTCGAAGCTCTGGAAATCGGACAGACCGCCTTACGAGACGGCCAGGCCAAACTCCTCGCCGATTTTATGGATTCTACCAACCGACGCCTCGAATCTCTGGAAATCGGTCAGACCGCCTTACGAGACGGCCAGGCCAAACTGGAGGCGGGCCAGGCCTCCCACGCTGTCGTTGCCTCTTATATAGTTGATCCCGACGTCGAACCGATATTTGCCAGTGGGAGTGTGTACTGGCACGAGTTCCCACGCCGGTACCTGGAATCGGACTGACTGACAACCATTTCCCCGGCGGCGCCAAGCATTCGGGCGGGTGCAAAACCCGCCCTCAATTATGCATTGACGCTGCGGCGATTCACGGCGTAATCCGTGTCCCTATCGGGCGTCCGTTCACGCAGTCCATCAGCGCGCCCGGCTCCCGGCCGTCGATGATGTGCGCGCTCGGCACTGCCCGGTCCGCTATGGCGTCCAGGCACGCCGCCAGCTTGGGCAGCATGCCGCCCCGCGCCACGCCCGACGCCCGCAGCGCCTCGGCGCCCCGGGCAGTCAGCCGCGGAATCACCCGCCCGCCGTTGTCCATCACGCCGGCCACGTCAGTCAGGAACACCACGCTCTGGGCGCCCATGGCGTTGGCCAGCGCGCCGGCGGCAGTGTCCCCGTTGATGTTCAGCGGCTGACCGGCGTGATCGCTGCCCTCGCTCACGTCCATCGCGATGGGAGAGATCATCGGGATGAAACCGGACGACAGGATCGCGTTCACCGGCGTGGGGTCCACCTTCACAATCTCGCCCACGTAGCCGAGGTCGGGGTTGGCGATCCTGGCCTGCAGCAGACACCCGTCCATCCCGCTGATTCCGATGGTCGGCCCGCCCAACTGCTGCATCTGCGCCGTCAGTTCCTTGTTCACCAGCCCGCCCAGCACGGCGACCACGATCTCCAGCGAGGGCGCGTCGGTTACCCGCAGCCCGTTCACGAAGTTGGGCGCCAGGTTCTGCCGCTGCATCCACTCGCTGATGACGTTGCCGCCCCCATGCACGATCACGATGGGCTTGCCGTCGCGATGCAGTGCGACCAGGTCCTGGAGCGACGTATCGTTGCCGCCCAACGTGCTGCCGCCAATTTTGACGACAATAGGCGGTTCGGAGTTGGAGCGAGTCATGGAAGCGCGACCGCCTAGGTCGTGTAGGCGCTGTTGATGATCACGTACTCCTCGGTCAGGTCGCACCCGTACGCCGTCGCCGCCCCGTCGGCCAGGTTCAGGCTCACGCGGAAGTCCACGTGCTCGCCCGACATCAGCGCGACCACCGCGTCCCGGTGGAACGGTATCGGCGTGCCCGCCTCCATGATGCAAACCCCATTGACGAACAGGTCGACCTTCTCCTCGGTGGCTTCGGCCCCGCTGCGGCCCAACGCCATCATCAGCCGGCCCCAGTTGGGATCCGCTCCGTACACCGCCGACTTGACCAGGTTGCTCCCTGCGATGGTCTTGGCGGCCAGCCGCGCATCGGCGGCATGGCGTGCCCCGTCCACCTGGACGGTGACGAGTCGCGTTGCCCCCTCGCCGTCGCGCGCCAGCATACGGGTCAGGTTGGCGGCCACCTGGTGCAACGCGGCCTGCAGGTTGTCGGCATCTGGCGACCGCTCGTCGATCACCGGGTTGCCCGCCTGTCCGTTGGCAAACGCCAGGTAGGTGTCGTTGGTGCTGGTGTCCCCGTCCACGGTCAGCATGTTGAAAGTCTCGTCGGCCACTGCCTTGACCGTGGTCTGCAGGAACCCGGGGTCCACCGCCGCGTCCGTCGCCGAGAACGTCAGCATCGTCGCCATGTTCGGGTGGATCATGCCGGCGCCCTTGGCCACGCCGCCCACGGTGATCGTCTGTCCGGTGGACGCCACAAAGGACACCGCGGTCTCCTTTGGATGCGTGTCCGTGGTCATCATGGCCCGCGCCATCTCGGCGCCGCCGTCCCCTTTCAGCTCGATCTCGGTTACGCCGGACCGGATCAGCGACATGGGAAGCTCCACCCCGATGACGCCCGTGCTGCACACCAGCACGTCCCCGGCGGTCAGGCCCAGCTTCTCGGCGGCCAGGCGCGTCATTTCCTCGGCGTCCTTGTACCCCTGCGCGCCCACGCACGTGTTGGCGATGCCAGCGTTCACGATCAACGCGCGCCCGCGTCCCGTGGCGACCCGCTCACGGTCCAGGTCAACGGTGGCCGATCGTATCGCCGACGTGGTGAACACGCCCCCAATCGAGCACTCGGTGTCGGAAACCAGCATGGCCAGGTCCAGCTTGTCCTCGCCTCGGGTCTTCAGCCCGATGAACACGCCGCCGGCGGAAAAGCCCTGGGCCGACGTGACGGTGCCGTTGGGAATGGGAGTGATCTCTGCGCTGGCGGCCATATCAAACGCGCTCCTGCTAACCGTAAATGGGTATCAAAAATGCCGCATCAATATACCACAGGGATGCGGACGCGTAGATTATCACCGGCTGCACAATCTGCGGTTGCGGCGGTCGTTGAGGAACTCCCGATACCCTGTGTTGGGATAAATCTTGCCCCGCACGCCCCCGATGATCTCGCGGTTTCGGAAATCATCCTGCAAATCCCCATCATTGCTGTACAGTAAACGCGCTCCGGTTTCCTGTGCCAACGCCAGAACGTGGGGGTCGTCAGATAGGCATATCCCCCTAGCCTCCAGATTGTCCGCGACTGTGTCCACCGTGTCGTCATCATCGGGTTGAATGACGAGTCCGCGCCTTATCGCGGTGGGTAGCCATCGACGGAAATTGACGGAACCTGGCTGTTGAGTAGATCCACCCAGTTCCGCCCGCAGTTTGGTCCCGCCGATTGCTAAGCGGTTTTGACCATGGTTGATCCACTCGAAGAAAAACCGACCTCTTTCAGTCGGTGCGTTCCCAAAAACTTCATCCCTGGTGCTGTTATCGAGTATCGCGCACATCCCTAACCTTTACGCAGGCCGATCGACCTGTTGACCTCTTCCATGAAGAAATCACCGTACGACTTCGGAGCGTCCAACACGTTGCCAGCCTTGTCAATTCTGATGGAGTGAATCTTTACCGCCAAATCCCCAGGCTCAAAGTACAGGATCGACACGTCCTCCGGCTTCAGCCCCGTCGTTCCGTCCCGCACGTCCATCCGCACCCGGTCGATGATGTAGTCGCTGTGCGTCTCGATGATGAGCTGCCGCCCGCCGGCCGCTACCTGGCAGAACAGCGTGCCCAGCGCCGCCTGCGCCTGCGGGTGCAGGTGAACCTCGGGCTGCTGCAGCAGGAACATGAACCGTCCATCCAATCGCAGCAGCTCGATCAACATGGGCAGCACTTGACTGACGCCATAACCAACATCAATCAGGTTGTGCCACGGCCCCTTACGACGCCGGGACTTGGAGCCTCCATACTTGCGGACTTGTATCTGAAAGGGGTCGCCGTCGGACGTGCCGAACGACCTTACCTTGATCTCATCGAACAGTTCCGACTCGCCTCCGAATTCTTCCATTCGACTTTTTAGATTCGTCCAGTGGTATTCATCATTCCGCGCGACAAATACGCCAGCAGGCTCGCAACATGGTCCCCTTCAGAGTCACGCGCTAACAAAGATGGGTTGTACGTGCGAAGAGGACGCGACCTCGTCGGGGCATTGGCGTAGGGTCTGGGGATAAAATTCTTTCTAGACCGAACCAGCCCAAAGAACCGTTGCAAGGCGTCTTGGTCACTGTCGTTTGCGGTGATAGAGGATCGCTCCAAAGCTTCTACGGGGGCGAGTCCGCTGAAACCCACCACTGCATTCTCCCCCAAAGGGCGCCAATGACCTTCACCTACACGGTACGTAGCGGGCTCTTCTTCTACCGTCTGGGCTGTCGGCATATGCACTGCCACGCGGTTGTCGCCATAGTCTCGGATAATCGGAAAAGGCGCTGTCTGTCGGTTGATGAATTTGGTAGCGAACGATATAACGTCCCCATTGGCAGCGAACGGTGCGCATTGCGTAAAGCTTGCGAAAAAGCATTGAGACGCCGCGTGACGACCGCCCCGGCTGTAAGCGATTTCATCAAAAGAACCTAGGTCAAACGGTTCTTCGCGGAAGTTGGGTACGACATCCCGGAACGCCACGTCCCACAGGGCGCGTATCAGCGCCAGGAACGACGTCTTGCCCGTGCTGTTGGGACCCACCAGCAGCGTCAGCGGAGCGAGCCGCGCCGACTGCTCCTCGCTGCCGAAGCAACGGTAGTTCTGCAGGGTGATGCGATCCATGGGCCTAGTGTAGCACCAACCCTGGTCCTAACCCCGGTTTCGCCGCTCCTCGAAGTCCGCCGTGATGGCAAGCTCGGCCCGCTTGCTGTGGATGGCGATGAACTGCTCCAGCCGCCGGATCTCAGCCTCGGTCTCGCCGGACATGGGCTGGCGGCCGGTCTGCTGCTTCAATCGCGCCAACGCCTTCCGCGCTTCGTCCACCTGCTGTACCGATTCCAGGGCGGCCAGCTCGTCCTCCGCCGCCTGCTTGACGGTCAGCACCCGCCGCCGGTTGTCCTCCGCGTCCCGCAGCCGCTCCTCGATCTCGCCCATCGCCGACAGCGCCATGTCCAGCGGCGCGCGCCCGTAGATGGTCTGGCGGGGCAACCGGCGCAGCTGCGTCCTGAACTGCGCGATGGACGCATCCAGCTGCTCTTCCTTGTGCCGTATCTCGGCCAGCGACAGCCGCAACGCCGCCATGGCCTGCTGTAGTTGTGAAACGGATGACATCTCTGCAAATATGCGTAGGGGCGAATAACCATTCGCCCCTATCGTTTCGTTGATTGCCGCGTATTTTAGCCCTTGAAGCCGACTTTGGGTAGCACCCGTCCCAGCGCCTCCAGTACCTCGGCGATGTCCGACTTGTTGACCCAGCCCAGGTGCCCAATCCGGAAGCAGTGCCCCGTGAGTTTGCCCTGGCCGCCGGCCAGCACCACGCCCTCCTCCTCTCGCATCATCGCCATGAACCGGCCGCCGTCGATCTCCTCGGGCATCTTGATGGCCGTGACGGTGTTGGATGCGCGGGCCTCGTCATTCGCCAGCAGCGTCAGGCCCAGCGCCTTGACCCCGGCCCGGGTGTACTCCCCGATCTCAGCGTGCCGGTCGTACACCGACTCCAAGCCCTCGCTCAGGATGTGGTCCAGCCCCAGCCGCAGGCCGTACAGCAGCGCCACGTTCGGCGTCCACGGCGTCTGGCCCCGCGACAGCGAACGCTCCGCCGCCATCAGGTCGAAGTAGAACCGGGGCATCTTGGCATCTTTGTAGGCGTCCCAGCCGCGCGGGCTGATGCTGATGAACGCCAGCCCCGGCGGAATCATGAATCCCTTCTGCGATCCCGTGGCCACCAGGTCGCAGTTCCAGCCGTCCACCGGGAGCGGCAGGCAGCCCAGGCTGCTCACCGCGTCCACCAGCAGCAGCTTGTCAAACTCGCCCTTGACCACGCGGGCGATGGACTCCAGGTCGTGCGTCACGCCCGTGGAGGTCTCGTTGTGCGTAACCAGCACCGCCTTGATCGACGGGTCCTTCTGCAGCTCGGCGCGAATCGCCTCCGGGTCGATGGCGTCGCCCCACTCGAAGTCCATCCGCAGCACGTCGGCGCCGTAGGTCTCGGCGATCTGCACGAAGCGGTCGCCGAACGCCCCGGCGGTGCACGCGATCACCCGGTCGCCGGGGGACAGCGTGTTCACCACTGCCGCCTCCAGCGCGCCGGTGCCGCTGGCGGTCAGGATATACAGGTCGTCCGTGGTCATGAACACCTGCTTCAGTCCCTCGGTTGTCGCCTCGATCAGCTCCTTGAACTCGGGCCCCCGGTGGTTGATCATGGGCAGCGACATCTCCTCGACGATCTCGTCGGGGATGGGTGTCGGTCCGGGGGTGCGCAGGTTTTGCGGGGCAATCTTGGTCAACGTCATACGGAAAACTCCTGGGCCCATCTCGTGGGCAATTTCAAACGAATATGCGGCGCGCGGCACGGGCATACATCGCAATCGGCGTCGGATAGCAACGCCGCATGGCACACACGCGACGGTTATTATACCAGCAATTACGAAATCTGTCGCAGCCAACTCACTGCTCACGCGTACCGTCCATCTGGCGCGGCCACCCTCCGCTGAGGGTGTTCTCGCTCCGCTCATCCTGAGCCTGGCGAACTTAGCCTGTGGAATGACGCGCTCGTGGTTCGACAAGCTCACCATGAGAGGGGCGTGTGGGGACTTTGCAAAGGCTCTATGTCCTCACGCGTACACGCGTTGGGCAATGGTCATCGCTACGGGGCCGGGGATGGAAGGTCCCAGCGGAGCAGTTCATGGTAGCGGTCGTTTTCGGCCCAGGGCAGGAGACTGAGGGCGATGGTGTTGGGGCAGGGAACTTCGCCTTTGCGTTGGGTGTCGGCAAGGTAACGGTGGAGGCGGGCGAAGGTGGGCAGGCGGAAGCCGGCTCTGACGATGCGCTGGATGACGTCGATGCGACGACGGAGTTGGGAGAGGGTCATGGGAGTACCACTGACAGGGGATCATTTACCGGGATGAACAGGATGAACGAGATGAACAGGATGGGTTAGGTGGGGATTATGGACGAAACCCGCTCATTTCCGCTCAATTGCGTTCATTTGAGTAGGGCGTTGGAGTGGGACGTGGGGGTGAATGGGGGTGGATTGGGCGGGTTTTGAGGGCGATTTCGGGGGTTTTGGCAGGCTGGTGAGAGGGTTTGGGTGAACAGAATCCGGAGGTGGGCATGATGGCTCGCGGTCCAGGCGGCAGGCCACCGGATAGATGCGGACGATCAGGTAGTTAAATGGTAGGGGCGAGCGAAGCATGGGAGCAAGGGAGCAGTGTCAGTGGATTGCCATCCGCCAAAGGCGGGAGGCTTGTAGTACATTACCGTCAGCCAACCCGCCGGAACCAGCCCGGCGCACATCCAACCGGAGCCATACCATGACCACCGCACAGCCTCTCCCCCGCGGCGAAATCATCCAGCAAATGGACGGAACCTACGAGTTATTCCCCATATCCACCGACGAGGACACCCTTCGCGGAATCCTCAACGACTGCCTCGCCGAGTGGGAGCGCATCCGCATCGGCCTGCTGATCCCCGGCGCCGTGTGGGAGATCAAGCCGCCGGTGGAACCTCGCATCGGCTACCTGGACGGCTACCTCACCGTGGACTTCCAGGAGTGGCATATGCACCTGTGCATTGGCGAGCACACGTCCGCACCGCCGGAGGTCGCCAAGCTCAGGCGCACCGCCCGCGCCGAGCTATACCGCCGCCTGAATCCCGAGCAGCAGCCCACCTCATGGGGCTTCCGGCTGTTCAACGGCGGCGACCAGCAGCAGATCACCGTCCTCTTGCCCAACCCCCACCTCGACGAGCACCAGAACTACGAACGACAACCCCAGTGGGAGCGCCTCTACCTCTGGGACCGCCTCCGGCAGAAATACCTCTCAATGGGCGAGGATCCGATCGACCGGTCGGCGCCGGGGTTTTACCACGGCTAGGGATTACGACTGATCGTCGGCGAGCAGTTCCTGAAATCCTGCGGGACTAACAATACGGAATGTGAACTCGCGATCAAGTTCCAGGAGGTCTGGATCGGTCATTATGATGGCGTCGACATCTTGCCAGATGGCAAGGTCAAGAACTGGGATGTCCTCCGGGTCCCTGCAATGTGCTCCTGACGGCGGCACTCGGTCAAAAGGCAGCGCATGGAGCAGGTATTCCGCGATGATGGAATCCTGCTGTGCCTGGGTAAGGAGCAATTGAGCTTCGGCCAAGTTTCCGGTGAGACCACTGGCCAATTGGTCCGAAATGATTACGTGTGTCAATTCGGATACCATATAATGCAACACAATTGCGAAGTAGGTACTGCAACAATCACAATCTCGGGATGTCAGGAGCTTTGTCAGATCCCTCGCGCCGCGCTTTTTGGCGATTTTAGTTGTTTGGACATTGCGATCACAATTTTCCATACCATAGTGATATAGTACGATATGGAAATGTTCTCGCGGGCAGTTGCCTGGCGAGTAAACTGTGCACCATTCATTCCGCAAATGGGGAGGCTCGACAATGGAACGCAGAGACTCTGCCATCGCCGAGCGTCCAATGGGCACCAACAAGAACCCCGTATTGGCTATGGCCCTGGCATCCGGACGCATTGTGCTGCTTTCTCTGCGGCACGGTGCAAAGCCAATCAAGGTCGACTACCGGACCGGCGACGTTTGGCTAGACGGTGAATGACCGACCGGAGCAACTTTCGCTGAGGGCGCCATACCTGGGAACAATTCGCTGGGTCGTCGCTCTCACCATATCTTTCGCTCTGCTGGCGATCGCATTGTCCATTTATATGGACTTGGTCGGCAGGCCCGGAGGCGCTGTAGAAAGCTCGATCAACGCCTTATGGCACTGTGTGACCTTGTCGTTTGGGGGACTGGTTGGTCTGCTATCCGGACCCAGACTTGCAGCGGCCTCGCGATGTTGATCCTTCTTGGTCCTGCTGTTAGTCGATCTAATACTCAATCCCGTAAACCCGCGCCGCGTTGTCGTGGAACATCGCCGCCCGCTCCGACGCCGAATAGGACGCCGTCATGCGTTTGAACGCGTTGTACATGACGTTGTACGAGTACGACACCTTGTCCGGCGGGAAGTTGCTCTCGAACAGGCACCGGCCCGGCCCGAACTGCTCGATGCAATAGTTCATCAGCGGCGCCATCGCCTCCGCCAGTTCCTCGGATCCGATCGGCCGGTCCCGCAGGTGCCAGTCGAACCCGTACCTGGGCTGTCCCACGCCGCCCAGCTTCATCACCACGTTGGGACACTCGGCCAGCTTGGCAATCCCGTCCCGCCACGCTGGCATCACCTCGTCGTCCCGGTTGGCGTACGGCCCGACCCGCATCAGCCCGCCGATGTGGTTGGACACGATGGTCAGATCCGGCACCGCCCGCGCAAAGTCCGCCAGGTCGCCAAGCTGCGGAAAGTACACCACGTTGTCGTAGGCCAGCCCCCGGCTCGCCAGCACCTGCGCCCCGGCCCGGAAGTCGGCGGACTGCAACTGACCGTCGAAGCTGCGGCTCTCCACCTCCGGGTGCGGGTCCCACCCGGTGTTGTGGCGGATGCCCCGGAACCGGTTGGGGCTGGCCGCCTGCAGCGCGTCCAGCACCCGCGCCACGTCCGCGCCCAGGTTCAGGTCGGCGTGCCCGACGATGGCCGCCGCCGCCTTGCCCGGGCCATACAACCCGGTGTCGCTGGCCGCCGCCAGCCCCTGCACGAACTCCACCTCGCCTACCGGACGCAACTCCTCCGGCCCGCCGGGACGGTACATCGACCGCGCCTCCAGGAACACCGTCGAGCGCACGTTGTGCCCGCTGTTGATGTCTGCCGCAAGCTCGTGCAGCAGGTAACGCTGATACGGCACCCGCTCCGACCGGAAGTCCCAGAAGTGGTGGTGCGCATCGCAGATGGGCAGCTCGGGCTCCAGCGTCTCCTCGGTGGTCAGGGCCAGCCAGTCATTATCTCCGTACGGCATAACAGCGCCTCCATACCCGTGTATTCCCGCCAATCCTAGCACACCCCTGAGCATGCCGCCGCGTGTGCTACGATGCACCACAACCCCAACGCAGGAGCATCATCATGGCCGACAAGATTCGCCTGGGCATCATCGGCGCCAACATCCACCGTGGCTGGGCCGTCCGCTCGCATCTGCCCGCCGTCGTCGCCAGCCCCGAGTTCGAACTCACCGCTGTCTGCACCACCCGCATGGAGAGCGCGGAGGAGTCGCGCCAGATGTTCGGCGCCCGCCTGGCCTTCGACGACTACCACCAGATGCTCGCTCACCCCGACATCGACGCCGTGGCCGTCAGCCTGCGCGTGCCCAACCACTACGAGCCCACCGTCGCCGCCATCAACGCCGGCAAGCATGTGTACACCGAGTGGCCGCTGGGCCGCACCACCGCTGAGGCCCAGGAGATGACCGAACTCGCGCAGGCCGCCGGCGTCCGCAACATGGTCGGCCTCCAGGCCCGCGCCAACCCGGCGCTGCTCTACCTGCGCGACCTGGTCGCCGACGGCTACGTGGGCGAGGTGATGTCGTGCCACGTCCGCCGCATCTCGGGCGGTTCGCTCACTCGGCAGTCCGACCGCACCTGGCAGCGCGACCGCGATCTCGGCGCCAATACCCTGACCATCACCTTCGGCCACACCATCGATGCCCTGCGCATGGTGGTCGGCGACTTCAGTCACGTCTCCACCGTCGTCAGCACCCAGGCCACCCAATGGTTCGAGACCGACACCAACCAGATGGTTGACGTGACGTCACCCGACAACATCCTGGTCAGCGGCCGTCTCGAAAACGGCGCCGTCGCCTCCGCCCACGTCGCCAGCAACCCATGGGTGGACAGCGGTTACCTCATGGAGATTCACGGCCGCGAGGGCACCCTGGTCGCCACCTCCGTGGAGTCGCCCAACCACGAGGGCGTTAGCCTCCAGGGAGCCCAGGGATCAAACCAACTGCAGGACCTCGAAATCCCGGCCCGGTACACCTATGTGCTGGAGGGGATGCCCCACGGCGCGCCCTACTGCGTCGGCCAGATGTATTACCAGTTTGGCGAGTCCATCCGGGCCGGCGCCGACTGCCAGCCCGACTTTGCGGAGGCCGTCCGCCTCCACCGCTTCATCGACGCCATCCAAACCGCGTCGGACCAGGGCCGTGAGGTCGCGGTGAACTCCTAGCGCCGCGATGGGGTCTATCCAACGGATCTGAATTCGGACAACAGGACAGCCTGGACGCCAGTACCGGCCATGCGCCTTACCAATGGGCTGTCCGAGGTAATCAGTTGAACGTTTTCGCGGAGGGCAAGGGCGCAGAACAGTGAATCGTATACGGTAATGCCGTTGTCAACGGCCAACGTCAGCGCGTCATCCAACAGCTCCGCGTTGGGAACCAGACGAACGCCAAGGTCTCTGAGCGTGCGCAGCGATTCCGTCGCCTCTTCCGGCAATATGTTGTGGCGTTCCAGATGCTTCCAGAGCACATTGGCCGATTCGACCAGGACATATTCGGGCGCTACCAGGTTGATGGTCCCGACACGATGCAGCGCCACAAGCTTTTCTGCGACTGATGAGTCCTGCTCGGGCAGGACGTATTTGACCAACGCGCTGGTGTCGATGACTCGTGGCGTCAACGCATCCTGTCCTCTCGAATCGACTCGGTCGAGTCGATCAAGTTTCCTCCCCGCCGCCGGGCTATCCTTTCCCGGAGTGCCCTGGCGTGCCGGATACCTTCGAAATCGGGATCCGAGGCTATCCTGTGTTCGAATTCGTGATCAGAAAGCGCACCGGGATGCGATGCGGTTGTCGAGATTTCAAGATCCACCAAAACCCGTTGCCCGTCCGGCAATTCCGGGTCGGCCTCAAGCTCAATCGTTTTGCCTTTCACGACGCCATACAGTTGCATAACGGACCTCGTTCTCGGGAAAGGTTTCTTTTGTTGCCGAGGCGCCGGCGCGCTGGCCCGGTACGCCTGCGGTGTTCCTCTTTGCGTTACGGTACCCATGGTCGGATATCGACGACGATTTGTCCACGCACTCTAGTTTCCCGCGGCCGTGCTTTCCCCCTCAGCCTCACCATCCCGCCGCACCACGAACCGCCGTATCGCCTCAAAGTACTGCCGTATCCCCACAAACATCAGGTCGTTGTGCCCCGCGCCGGGGATGACGAGCAGCCGCTTGTCCTCGGACCGGATGTTTTCGTGCATTGCCACCGCGTCCTGCACCGGCGCCAACTCGTCCATCTCCCCGTGAATCACCAGCGTCGGTATGCTGATGGAGTGCGCCTTGGCGTGGTAGGCGTCCTCCAGCGCTTGCGCTTCGGCCTCATCCAGCCCGATGGTGAACCGCGCCAGGTTGGGCCGTCCGCTCTCGATGATCACCCCGTCGATGCGGTCCGCCGCCTCCACCGCAAGCTCAAACGCCGAGTGCCGGCCCATCGAACGTCCCATCACGTACAGCGGCCCGGTGAAATCCGATCCCGCCAGCATCCCGCGCAGCGAATCCAGCACCTTGACCGCGTCCGCCAGCATCACCGAAAACGCCGGCGACCCGCCCGACGCTCCGTAGCCCCGGTAATCAACCACAAAAAAGTTCACGCCGATCCGGTTGTAAAGCGGCGCGATGTTGTCATAGCCCGCCGCCGTTTCGCCGTTTCCGTAGAAGAACAGCACCGTCGGGTTCTCCTGGCCGACCGGGAAAAATCGCGCGGACAATTGCACTCCGTCGTCCACGGTGATCCCGCAGTCGACCGCGCCGTCGGGCGTTTGTGTCCAGTGCCGCTGCGGGTAGAATGACGTGCCCGACGCCCGGGGATTGTCCAGCACGGAGTAGTCAACACCAGTCATCAGCAACCCCCTCGCGACTCATCAATGGGTTCTGGATCCAGTCGCAGGGACAGGTTTCAAAGCTGTCCCTACCCCGGTCACCGCAACCTAAAACTCGAACCCCAGCTGCGCGTATCGCACGAACACCGTGCCGAACGGGTCGCCAATGGGCCCGTTGATCGCCAGGATCGCGATGGTGTGCTGATTCCCCGGCTGGGCGTCCGCCGTAACCGGCACCCGCTGCGAGACGTTGAACCCCTGCACCGTCCCGCGTTCCCGGTTGCACTCGCCGTCGATCCAGATCTCTCCGTGGTCGTCCACGCACGTCTCGAACTGCACCCGCATCCCGTTGGTGGGATGCCCGTCCACCGTCTCGGGGATGGTGATCGTCGTCCGGTACCAGGCGAAGCCGAACCCGCCGGAAACCCTCCCCGGCAGGTCGTCGCAGATCTCCCAGCCCGAATCGTCGTACTCAGGCAGCCGCGCCGGACTCCCACCCGTCTGCTCGAATACAAGCCCTCCATTCTCCGCCCCCGGCACGTACCCCGTCGCGTACCGCCACTCCGACCCCACCAGCGCCTGCCCGTCCGGTTCCGCAATATTGATCGTCACTCTTGGCATTTCGTCTACCCCCTCGCCGTGCGATTAGTTCATTCCCACAATGAATTACAGACTGCCGCCGTAGCCCAGCCTGCCCCTGGTCGTGGGCACCAGTGTTTCATTGGTCGAGTCCACCGAGAACATCAAAATCTGGAGCGTGGTTGCTCCGATCAGGCAGTTATCTTCGCCTTCAGGGAAGAAGATAACCGGACAGATTCCGTCCCGGTCGCCAATGCAGATGCGTGCCTGGCCGCGTCCATATCTCACTTCACCACCGTCGGCCAGGACGTAACCCACCTGCGAGCGCGGG
Organism: Dehalococcoidia bacterium; assembly: GCA_965116565.1. Lineage (GTDB taxonomy): Bacteria > Chloroflexota > Dehalococcoidia > Lucifugimonadales > UBA3495 > Bin87. The sequence continues at coordinate 3,499,480 of OZ220699.1, read as the reverse complement.
CGCAGGTGCAGATGTGCCAGGAGAGAAGAGGGAAACATCGAATCGGAGGCTCCGGTGTCGACCAGCGCTTTTACTTCGGCTTGGTCGCCGCCTTCCAGGTTGCCTATTGACACGGTCGTCGAAAAAACGCCCATCGCAGATCTCGCATCCGGCGCCCGATTTTTGATCTCGGCCAAATATACCACTTCCAGGCGCGGCGGTACTTGATGGGCCATAGTCCCAAGGCGCGCGAATTATGCTTTAATGACGCCACACGCGGAGGTGGCAACATGGTCAAGAGAAAAGGTACCGCCCTGTTGGTGGTCTATGCAGATGTGGACGTTGAGCACGATGCCGAGTTCAACGCCTGGTACAACGAGGAACACGTACCCGAGCGATTGAGCGCCCCGGGATTCCTGAACGCCGCCCGCTACGAGGCGCTGCGCGGCGGCCCCCGTTATCTGGCGGTGTACGAACTGGATTCGGTGGACGCATTGCAGACCCCCGAGTACCGGCACATGAGCGAAAACCCCACCGATTGGACCAAACGAATGTCCCCCAACGTCGTTGGACGCGGCACACAGCGCCTGGTCTGCACCCAGATCTACCCTGCCGAAAGCGACCCGGACACCCTCGGTCGCGGCATGGCTCCCGCCCTGCAGATTGGCCGCATGGACGTGCCCGCCGACATCGAGGAGAAGTACAACTGGTACTACGACAACGAGCGCACGCCGGCCAACCTGCAGATCCCCGGCTGCCTGCACGTGCGCCGCTACCACGTCGTCGACGGCTGGCCCAAGTACCTCACCATGTACGAATTCGAGCACGAGAAGGTCCCCGAAACCGTCACGTGGGAGAACCAGCGCAAGCAGGACCGCATGCACGAATACATCGGCGGCTCCTACGGACACGCCCACGGCTCCCCCGGGGTGTACCGCCGGATTCTGCCGGCCCGGGCCTTCTAGGACAGTCTCGCCGCAAACCAGGCCCACGCGCGTGGGGGCGAATGATTATTCGCCCCTATCGTTGCGACATATACGGAGACTGTGCCCATGCCCCGCCAGCTAACCCAGCAGGAAGCCCACGACTTCCTGGACAGCAAGCCCGGCTGGATCGCCCTCACCACCGTCGGCCCCGACGGGTTCCCGCACACCGTGCCGACCGGCTACTTCAGGGTGGGCGATGACGTCCTGCTGGGCGTTCGCAACCACACCCTGAAGATCAGGAACATCCGGTACAACCCGCAGGTCAGCCTGATGATCGAAAGCGGCAGCACCCGCCAGGACATCAAGGGCGTCATGATCCAAGGCAACGCCACCGTGATCGACGACCCCGACGAGTTCCTGCACTACGCCCGCGAGGCCGCCAGGCTGCGGGGCGTCCCCGACGACCAACTCCCCACCGAGCCGCGTCCCGGCGCCGCCTACATCAAGGTCACGCCCCACAGAATCCGCTCGTGGGATTACTCCCAGGACGCAGCATAGCAAGGGGACGCGCCATGACCACTACCGCACCGCAACCCACGAAACTGCGCGGCAAGCCGGCGCCCTGCTGGCCCGGCACAATCGCCATTCCCCTGGTCGAGTTCGGCAAGTCGTTGGATGATGCTGATCTGGATGAGTGGTTCGAGGCGTTCGCGGAACGGAACTCCGATATGTACGAGTACGAAATATCCGGCACAGGCCACCTGCTGATTCGGGAACCGGTGAACCACTACGGCGCCGCGCATGAACTGCGACTGGCCGGCGCTTTGTTGAATTGGACTGATGAGCACGGTGGAATGGCATACGGGGCCAACAGCCTGTTCATTCTGCCCGACGGTTCTCGTTTCGGGCCCGATGCGGCGTGGATACGTGAGGAACGACGGGACGAGCTAATGCTGCCGGGGAATCGGCCTTTCGCTCGCATCGTGCCGGACTTCATCGCCGAGATCAAATTGCCGTCCAACAGCAACGCCGAGTTGGTCAATAAAATCGACCTCTTCCTGCAACACGGCACAAAACTGGTGTGGTTCATCGACGCCGAAACGCGGACCGTCATCAAGTTCCGCCCAGGGCAGGAACCGGAAATCCTGCACGACCCCGAGTACATCGATGGCGATGCAGACGCGCTGCCCGGCTTCCGATTTGCAGTGCGGGAGCGGATTTTCGACCTGTTCCCCAACGTGGAGTGACTCCCGTGGCTGCCGCAACACGATTGCAGATACCGGAAACCCGCCGCAAGCCGTCGCCGCAGCGATCAGGCACAGTGTCAATCCCATTGGCCGAGTTCGGCAAGTCGTTGGACGATGCTGACCTGGACGAGTGGTTCGAGGCGTTCGCGGAACGGAACTCCGATATGTATGAGCACGAAATATCCGGCACAGGCCACCTGCTGATTCGGGAACCGACCGGCAACCCTGGCTCAATTTACGAAACCGAACTGGCCGGAGACTTACTGTTTTGGGCACGCCAACATGGGGGAATCGCCTTTGGCCCTACGAGCCGGTTCATCCTTCCCGACGGGTCCCGGTTCGGCCCGGACGCGGCTTGGATCCCAGACGAGCGACGACATGAGATCACGTCGCCGCAAAACCGGCCATTTCCCCGCATCGCACCGGATTTCATCGCTGAGATCAAATCGCCGTCCAACAGCGACGCCGAACTGTTCAACAAAATCGACCTGTTCCTGCAACACGGCACAAAACTGGCGTGGTTCATCGACGCCGAGACGCGAACCGTCATCAAGTTCCGCCCAGGGCAGGAGCCGGAAACGCTGCACGACCCCGAGTACATCGACGGTGACGATGACGTCCTCCCCGGCTTCCGTTTCCCGGTGCGGGCACGGATTTTTGACCTGTTCGCGGACACCGAAAAGAACGAAGTCCAAAATGCGGCTGGAGAAAGCGGGCCATGACCACCGAAACCCGACCAACGCAAAGCCCTGCCCACTTCCGGCCGAAAGCGCCGTGCTGGCCCGGCACAATCGCCATTCCCCTGGTCGAGTTCGGCAAGTCGTTGGATGATGCTGACCTGGACGAGTGGTTCGAGGCGTTCGCGGAACGGAACTCCGATATGTATGTGTACGAAATATCCGGCACAGGCCACCTGCTGATTCGGGAACCGACCGGCTATCCCGGCGCCGTGTACGAAGGCCAGTTGAGCGCGGACTTGTTTATATGGGCCCGGCAGTACGGCGGCGTGGCTTTCCCGTCCAGCAGCCGGTTCACCCTGCCGGACGGTTCGTACTTCGGACCGGATGCCGCCTGGATCAGTGAGGAAAGAAGGCATTTGCTGGATGAGCCGGTCAGACGGGCATTCCCCAGAGTCGCGCCGGATTTCATTGTTGAGGTAAAGTCGCCGTCCAACAGCGACGCAGAGCTTCTGGACAAAATCGACCTGTTCCTGCAACACGGCACAGAACTGGCGTGGTTCATCGACGCCGAAACGCGGACCGTCATCAAGTTCCGCCCAGGGCAGGAACCGGAAACGCTGCGCGACCCCGAGTACATCGACGGCGGCGATGACGTACTGCCCGGGTTCCGTTTTGCAGTGCGGGAGCGGATTTTCGACCTGTTCGCAGATATTGAACCACAGGAGAGTGAAGATGCGGTTGGAGAATAAGGTAGCCCTGATCAGCGGCGGCGCTCGTGGCATGGGCGCCGAGGAGGCCCGGCTGTTCGCCCGAGAGGGCGCGATGGTCGTCATCGGCGACGTGCTCACCGAGGAGGGCCGCGCCACCGAGGCGCAGATCAACGAAACCGGCGGCCGGTGCGTCTTCGTGCCACTGGACGTCACCAGCGAGTCCGACTGGCAGAACGCCGTCGCCACCGCCGTCTCCCAATTCGGCCAACTCGACATCCTGGTCAACAACGCCGGCATCTCCGTTCGCGAAGGCATAGAAGACCTCACCGAGGCCCAGTGGGAGCGCACCATGGACATCAACGTCAAGGGCGTGTTCCTGGGCACCCGCGCATCGATTCCCGCCATGCGCGAGACTGGCGGCGGCTCCATAGTCAACATCTCGTCCGGCGCCGGCATCGCGCCCGCCCCAGGCACCTCCGCCGCCTATGCCGCCAGCAAGGGCGCCGTGCGACTGTTCACCAAGTCCACCGCCATCCAGTACGCCCGCGAGGGCATTCGCTGCAACTCCGTGCATCCCGGCCCGGTGCAGACGCCCATGCTCGGCACAACTCCGGATGACGAAACCCGGGTCGCCGCCCAGGTCGGCCGTGTGCCTCTGGGCCGCGTCGGTCGTCCAGAGGAAATCGCTTACGGTGTGCTGTACCTCGCCAGCGACGAGTCCTCATTCGTCACCGGCTCAGAGGTCGTCATCGACGGCGGCCGCACGGCGCAATAGTCGGCATCTCCGTCATTTCCGCGGAATCGGGAATCCGGCGCTCGAAATCGCTCGCAACGTTACCCATTCACCCACCCTAACACTCCTGGACTCCGGCTTTCGCCGGAGTGACGACGTGTGGAAAGGAGAAACTCCATGCCGCCCAACCTGGTGCCCTACCTGCTCTACGAACCCGAGGAATCGGGCATCCTCTGGATCAAGTTCAACCGCCCCGAGCGCATGAACGCCCTCATCGGCTCGTCGGAGGAGAACGGCACGGTCGCCAAGGTCGGCGAGTACATGCGCGCCGGCGACGATGACCCCAACGTGCGCGTGATGGTGCTGACGGGAGTCGGGCGCGGCTTCTGCTCCGGCGCGGATATGCGGCGCGACAACGACCCGTCAGTAACCGGCGAGAACTTCATCGGCAATCGGGGCACTGAGCCCGGACCCGACGCCGCCCGCGAGCACTTCTACCACGGCTTCACCAAGCTGCACCGGGACATCTCGCAGGTCCGCAAGCCCACCATCGCCATGATCAACGGCCCCGCCGTCGGTTCCGGTATGGACATGGCCCTGCACTGCGACATCCGCCTCGGTTGCGAAAACACCCGCTTTATCGGCTACCAGCAGTTGGGTCAGATCATCGAAAACGGCGGCAGCTACTACCTGCCCAAGATGGTGGGCCTGGGCCGCGCCCTGGAGTTCGCCTACACCGGCCACCTCGACGCCGAGCGGGCCTATGCGTGGGGAATGCTGAACTACCTGGTGGCCTCGGAGGATCTGGAGCAGACCACCCGCGACCTGTGCGACCGTATCATCCGCACTCCCCCAATGGTGCAGTGGATCAGCAAGCGCATCATGCGGGCCGCCCTGGACAGCACCCTGGAAACCACCATGACCCTCACGTCCAACGCCGGCGGCATTCTCAGCGGCTCCGAGGACGCGCAGGAGGCGCGGCGGGCGTTCCTGGAGAAGCGGGCGCCGGAGTTCAAGGGGCGGTGACGGCGGGTACAATGTAGCCACGTCGCCAGGATACCCGGAGGTTCAACATGACCACGGTTGACCGCGCTGCCGTCAGCAGCGAACAATCTGACGAATTCATCGTATTTCCCGATCCGCCGGAAATCCCCGAAGACAAGATGACCAATTTTGACCACCTTGCTGCCAACGGCAACGTTCACCACCTGGCCATCCACTTCGGCAATCCTGAAACCACCCTGGTAGCCGGTGAGCGCTATCTCGCCTTGGCGCCAACCCGCGACATGACCGGGCTGCGCTACCCCGACCTGTTGATCGCCTTTGAGGTGAACCCGGCCCTGTACCGGCGTCGCCGGGCCTACGTCATCGAGGACCAGGGCAAACCGCCCGATTTCGTCATGGAAGTCGCCTCGCCCAGCACACGGCGCATCGACGCGACCGACAAGCGGAACGACTACGCCGCCCTGGGCATCCCGGAATACTGGCGCTTTGACGAGACCCTTCGGGGCCGTCGGCCAAAGTTAGCCGGCGACCGGTTGGTGGGCAACGAATACCAGCCGATACTCATCGAGGAGTTGGCGGACGGAGTTTTGCAGGGGTACAGCGCGGCCCTGAACCTGAACCTCCGCTGGGACCGGGGCGAATTAAGGTGGCACGATCCCGCAACGGGCCGGCACATCACAACGTTTGTGGACGAACGCGCCCGCGCCGACAAAGCCGAGGTGGAGCTAAGGGCCGAACGCGCAGCACGCATCGCGGATAGCGCAGCCGCCGAAGCACGGGTGCGTGAACTGGAAGGGGAACTCCGGAGGTTGCGGGGCGAATAGGGAAACGCCGTGCAGCCTGCCCCGCCGCCCTGGAGAAGCGGGCGCCGGAGTTCAAGGGGCGGTGACGGCGGAAATTGTGGCAGAGACCGCCAAGGCGGCAACACAGCTATTCCGTTTGACGCAATATCCGCACGGTTTCCAAAGGAATATCGGCTCGAATATCCTGCGGCAATGAATCGTAATTGTCCAGAAGCTGCTGCGCCAACTCATCAGGACCCCATAGCCTAATCACGAAGAATGATTGCTCGTTGCGGTCATGGACCGGTTTGGTAAATCCTCCCAGGCTTACCAGCAGGCCGTGCTCAGCTCGGAATGAGGCTATGTTGCCCTGCAAGCGGTCGTATTCCCCGAGGTCAACTGGGCTGGTGCGCCCTTTTACTTGCACGCACAGGTGCGGATCTCCGAACCCCATATCGCCTTTGCCGGCCAGGACATCGATGCCGCCGTCTGCTCCTTTCCTTGTCTGTAGAACGACGTATCCAGATGCTCGCAGGATGCTGGCTACCAGATGCTCCAATCGCGTACCGGCGAATTTCTGTCGGAGACGCGCGACGATCCGGTCCCGGATTTCTTGGTCAATATCTATTTCCTCGAAAAATTCATTGACCTGTGTATCGTCGGGTTCGGGATATCCCGAACCGATGGCTGGCACAGTCGCCGGTTCTCCTGTAGGGCCGTCTCCCAGGAAGGCGTTAGCTACGCCCGCAATACGCGCCTCAGCATTGGGCGCCCCAGGCTGCGAGATGGTCAGCAGTGAACCAAAGGAATTGAGCAAATCCCGATCGAAGTGAGAGCGGGGAATGTTGGTAACCTGCCAGTCAACGGCGCGGATGTGGGGTGCTCCTGGATCCACTAACTCCGGCTGAAAAGAGTATGCGCCGCTGATACGACCTACAGCCACTTGGCGGGTCAGCTTACGGGGTAGCACCACCATATCACCGTCTCCGACCTCGCTATAGAGACGCCAGATCTGATCAGCGCTGGAGCGGTTGGCTAGATGGGCGCGCAGGGCATCCCGATCCCTGAAATCAAGGACGCTTTGACCCAGGTCGAAACCGACGGCCACGACGCCTTTTTCCAGGAAGGCTTCTTCGTATTGGCCGACGCGGCCGCCTCTTATCGTCCAAACCGCCATGGAATGCCCCTGTGCTCGTATCGCCGTCAGTGTAACAATCGAAACGTAGGGCAGACAAACTATCCGAGTGTCAATTCCTGCCCGAACCGCTCGCCGTGGGTGATCTCGGACATGGGCTTGCGCGGCGTGCCGGTTCCCGCTGGGCGCATGATGCGGTAGCCGAAGGGCAGCACCGTGATCAACTCCATGTCCTCGGGTATGCCCAGCAGCGTCTTGACCTGATCCTGCTGCTCGCCGCGGATGCCCACGAAGCAGGTGCCCAGGCCCTCGGACCACGCCACCAGCTCCATCTGCTGCAACGCCCGTCCGGCGTCCAGTTGCGGCCGCCGCGTCTCCCCCATCACCACGGCGATGACCAGCGGCGCTTGTCCGATGAACGTGCCCTGGGTGCAGATGTCCCCAAGCCGGGCGATGGTGTCGGGGTTGCGCACCACGATGAAGTGCCACGGCTGGGTGTTGCTGGAACTGGGCGCCCACCGCGCCGCCTGCAATATCCGGTGGAGCACGTCGTCGGGCACCGGGTCCGGCTTGAAGTCCCGAATGGTGCGCCGCCGCCTGATGTTTTCAAATACTTCCATGGTGAGACCTCCGATGGTAGGTTCGGGCTATTGCAATGTCTATCCACCCGTTTATGGTGAGCTTGTCGAATCATGACCTCGCCGCGGCGACATCCTGCGACAGGCTCAGGATGAGCGGAAATCAATCCCTGATGTACGGCTCGCCCCAGCGGTCCTGGTAAACCACGTCGGCCAACGGCCCGCGCCGCACCGGTCCGAAGTTGCCCATGGGGTAGCCGATGGGGAGGATGGCGTAGGAGTGGACGCCCGGCGGCAGTCCCATGATCTCCTCGACCTCCTGGGCGTGGCGCAGGTGCCGGCTGGTCAGCGTCGCTCCCAGGCCCAGCGCGCGAGCGGCCAGCAGCATATTCTGTACCGCCGGATAGATTGACGCCCCCGCCGACCGCGTGGGCGTTTCCTCTCCGTCGTCCTGGCAAGCCACGATCCACACCGGCGCCTCGTGGTAGTGTTCGGTCAGGTACTCGACGGCGTCGTGCTGCCGCCGGTAGCGCCCGGGGCTGGAACCCGGCGGCGGCTCGCTCCCCCGATAGCGCGGCCCGACCACCTCGTCAAAGGCCTTCTGGTACCACCTCTGCACCTGCTCCTTGATGCTGCGGTCCTTGATCACCAGGAACCGCCAGCGCTGGTTGGCCCCGCCGTTGGCGGCCCACTGACCGGCCTGCAAAATCTGGTGAATCAGTTCGTCCGGCACGGGATCCGGCTTGAGCCGCCGCATCGCCCGCGTGGTGCGCATGATGTGAAACAGTTCAGTCCCCTCTGGCATTTTGTGAACCTCCGGTGCGTCAGAAGTGTGGCAGGCTTTGCGTCGGGTTGGGCGATGCTGGCAGTCCGCTCATGGTGAGCCTGTCGAACCACGAGCGGCCGGTTCGACAACCAACTTTCCGGTCACGGCTGTGTCCCCCTGCTGGCATGTCCTGAATGTCATCAGAATCTCGGCGGCCGTTTCTCCAGGAAAGCGGACATCGCCTCATGAGGATACGGCGTGTTGAAGCACAGGGAGAAAGCCTTGATGCTGTACTCGGCGGCCGCTTCCTGTCCCATCTCCAGCCATGCCGACACGATCTGCTTCTGCGCGGCCAGGATGTAGCGACCCATTCCCAGGAACGTCTGCGCCGTTTCCAGGGCGGCGGCGTCCAGCTTATCCTTCGGGACCACCTCGTCCACCAGCCCCATGTTGAGGGCTTCCTCCGCGCCCACGGTTTCACCCGTCAATAGCATCCGCCGCGCCCTTCCGAGTCCCACCGTAGGCGGCAGCAGCGATGCCTCAATCACCGACGGCAATCCGACCCGCACCTCGGGCAACCCGAACACTGCATCGTCGGCCGCCATCCTGATGTCGCAGGCCAGTGCCAGCTCAAAAGCTCCTCCCAGGCAGGGCCCGTGGATGGCCGCCACCACGGGCAGCGGCGCGTGCAGCAGGCCGCGCGCGGCGGCGTGCAGGGAGCGTATGAACTGCTCCGCCGACAGCGGTTCCAGGTCCTTCATCTCGTGCAGGTCGACGCCCGCCGAAAATGCCCGGTCGCCTGCGCCGCGCAGGATAATGGCCCGCAGCGACTCGTCCCGCCCACACTCATCAACGAGATTGCCCAGATCGCGAAATACGTCGGGTCCCAGCAGGTTCAGGTGCGTGCGCCCGTCTATCTCCAGCGTCGCAATGGCATCCTGCCGCTGGACGTTGACGCCTTTGGTCATTCTGTCGCCCTCGCCTGTGCGGCCTCGATGAATCTCAGCACCTCGAAGTTGAAGATGTCCGGCTTCTCGAAATACACCGAGTGTCCTGCCTCCGGGACGCGCAGCAACTTTGATCCCGGAATCGCCTTTGCGCCCGCGGCGATCACCTGCGGCGGCGAGATCTGATCGTCCTCGCCCACGAAGAACAGCGTCGGCGCTTTCATCGCGGCCAGTTCATCCGGCCCCGGCCCGGCCGGCAGCCCGCCAGCAGGTGTATGGCGCGGCGGGTTGGTCCGCGAGATCTGCAGGTACAGGTTCGCCAGGTTCGGATTCCGTTGCACAAACAATGGCGACACGGCGCGGAATCCGATTTCGCCGGCGCCGGTATGCGTCGCTGCCCAGTTGCGCTGCTCGGCCAGCACTTCGGGCACGTTCATTCCGCCCAAGGTGTCGGCCATCACAAGGCTCCGGACTCTATCGGGGTACTTGACCGCGAACCCCAGCATGGTGCGCCCGCCCATGGACTGCGCCACCAGGTGCGCCGTTTCGATTTCCAGGTGGTCCATCAGGCCGCGCAGGTCGTCTACGAACGATGCCGCTCCCGGACCCTCCGGCACGTCCAGCGAGTGCCCGAATCCGCGATGGTCAAAGGTGACGCATTGGTACCGCTGCGAGAAGAACGGGATCTGCTGCCACCAACTCAGCAGGTTCCCACCGGCGCCGTGTGCGAAGAAGATTGCTTCGCCCTCTCCGTAGCATTGGTAGTGCAGGTCGATCCCGTTGATTTTTGCGCTGCTCACGTTGCCACCTCTCGTGTCGGGCGTCGGTTTTCACCTTTCGCCGCGATTCTAGCACGCTTCGTCGCCGCTTCCGGGTTTTATTCCATGCTGGGTTGATACCCAAGCGTCTGCGCCAGGCATGGTTTCGTCCCGTAAGTCGAGGCTTCACGCTCCATTGCGTCATCGATGTTGCGGACACATGTCGTCTTGTTGCTTTGCAACGGATAATTTTTGAGAAAGTCGGAACGTAAACTATTGACTTTTCGTCTTCAAATTAATACGATTTATCCATCTGCTTTCGGAGCTACCGATACTATGACCAATACGAAGAATATTCCTGAACAGGAAGAGCCGGAAGTCGAACACCCCGCCGACGATCAGGAATTGGATCTCGCCGAGCTTGAGCAGATTGTGGGCGGCGCCGGCGGGATCGACGAGGTGGGCCTGCAGAACAACAGCGTGGGCCGGCGATCCGGCTGGTGGAGCGATCCAAACCTTTAGGACATACTTGCCGGCGCTGCGCTGGTCGATGAAGTGAACGCCGTATCAGCGCAAACGATACCTGGACTCCTTTTCGAACTTAACCGCCCACGGAATGTTGGCGGTTTATTGCTGCCCGTACGATATAAAACCCCTCGGTGAATCGGGAGGTACGAAGATATGAGCGATCAGCAGTGGCCGGAAAGCGCTGCGAAGGCGGTGGCAGCGATCGAAAGATTCATGGCAGCACTCAACGCCCGCAATGATAGCGCACTGCTCGACCTCCTCCACCTCCCCCACGTGCGCATCTCCGGCGCCGGCGTGGCCATCTGGCACGACCGCGCCGCGCTCGAGGCAACCTACCTCCACGATTTCTACCAACGTGCCGGCCCCGATTGGCATCACACCGTTCTCGATTCGGCCGAGGTGTTGCACAGCGCTGAACGCAAGGTCCACGCGCTGATCCAGTTCACCCGCTGCGATGCCGACGATAATCCCATCGCAACCTACCGGTCGCTGTGGATAATGGGCGAGGTTGACGGCCGCTGGGGCGCCCAGGCCCGCTCCAGCTTCGCACCGTGAGGATTGACCTCGCCGCCTATTTATGGCATCATGTTGTTACCCCCCCTGGAACTTCGGTGAAAGGGTCGAGACCGCCAACTCTGGCGGTCTCTGTCGTTAACGTGCCAACAACAAGCGTGATTACCAATTTCTACATCGACGGTTTGAATCTGTATTATCGCGCTCTCCGCAGTACACCATACAAGTGGCTGGACTTGCGGCAATTGGCTTCCACGCTGTTTCCGGACGATCACATTCGGCGCATTTGTTACTTCACGGCCTTATTCGATGCGCGACCGGAAGACCCTAACCAACCTGAAAGACATCGCACCTATCTGAGAGCGTTGGAAACCATTCCAGGGTTTGAGGCTCACTACGGTGTGATACGTCCGCGCACGAAAATTCGTCGACTCGCGGAGCCCATTCCCGGCCTTCCCGAATACGTTCGTATCCAGGACTCGGAGGAGAAGGGTACCGACGTGAATTTGGCAACCCGCCTGCTGGTTGACGGTTTCAGCGGGAATTACCAGCAAGCCGTGGTCGTGTCCAACGATTCCGATCTGGCCAGCCCCATGCGTTACGTGCGCGATGAATTGGGGTTGAAGTTGACCGTGGTCAATCCCGACAATCAAAACCACACGCATCGCGACCTGGTAGATGCTGCCACTTACGTCAAACGCCTGCGCAGAAGCCACCTGCGACGCAGCCAGTTCCCGCCAGAGGTGTTTGACGAACAAGGGCGTATCACAAAGCCCGTGCTCTGGTGATGCGAACGGCGCCGCCAACCCGCCACTCCCACCGTGATTGATGTTAGACTCCTGACCATCACATCCACCGGGAGGACATTATGGCCAGGACACCTACGGTAACCCGCGAATCAGTCCCTGAAAACGAACAGGCTGCGTTCGATGCTTTCGTAGCCGACCGCGGCGAGGTGCCCGCCACCGGCCCCGGTTCCGTGATGCTCAACGCTCCGGAAGTCGCGCAACGCGCTTTGGGCTTGGCCCTCTACCTCCGCACCGATACTTCCCTCGACCCCCGCATCAGGGAACTTGCGATGCTCCTCGCCGCCCGTGAGAACGATTGCCAGTTCATCTGGAACGCCCACGCGCCGCCCGCCCGCCGCGCCGGCCTGCGCGATGACATCGTGGACGCCCTCCGCGACCGGCAGGAAATCCCCAACCCGGCCCCCGACGAACTTGCCGCCATCAACTACGGCCGCGAATTTTTCCGCACGCGTCGGGTCAGCCAGGAGGCTTTTGACGCCGTGATCGAGCAGTTTGGCCGGAACGGCGCAACCGAGCTGACCACTCTCATGGGCTGCTACGCCATGCTGGCTTTCAACGTCAACGCCTTCGGCGTCGAGCTGCCGGACAACATCACCGAGGCGCCGCTGCCCATCTAGCATTACCGTTCGCCCAAACGGAGGATCGCAATGACCAGCCAACGCCAGGCCTGGCTCGCTCAGGTTGTCGAAGAGGCCATCGAGCCCGACCTTCCCATCTGCGATCCGCACCACCATTTCTGGGACCGCGACGGCGACCGTTACCTGCTCGACCAGCTCACCGACGATCTTGGCGGGGGGCACAACGTCACCCAAACCGTGTTCATCGAGTGTCACTCGATGTACCGGGCTGCCGGCCCTGAGGAACTGCGCTGCATCGGAGAAACCGAGTTCGTGCAGGGCCTCGCCGCCCAGAGCGCCAGCGGCCAGTATGGTCCCACCGAGGTCGCCGCCGGCATCGTCGGCAACGCCAACCTCATGCTCGGGGACGCCGTTCAGTCCGTGCTGGAGGCCCACCAGGCCGCCAGCGGCAACCGGTTCCGCGGCATTCGCTTTTCCTGCGCTTGGGACGCCAGCCCGGATGTGTCGCCCGGAAGCCCAAACACCCAGGGCATGCTGGCTGACAGCCGGTTCCGCTCCGGGTTCGACTCATTGCAGAGCATGGGCTTGAGTTTCGATGCGCTGGTGTACCACACCCAGTTGGGCGAGCTCGCCGAGTTGGCCGGCGCGTTCCCCAACGCGGTCATCATCCTCAACCACATCGGGCGACCTCTCGGCGTCGGCCCCTACGCCGGTCGGCGCGATGAAGTGTTCGCGGACTGGCAGCAGGGCATCGCCGCGGTTGCCCGGCACGAAAACGTCGTGTGCAAACTCGGCGGGTTCGGCAACGTCATCAGCGGCTACGACTGGCACCGCCGCGATACACCGCCGACGTCCGAGGACGTGGCGGATACCATCCGCCCGTGGCTCGAGTTCTGCATCGAAAATTTCGGACCCGAGCGGTGCATGTTCGAGAGCAACTTCCCCGTGGACAAGAATTCCTACGCCTACGCCACCTGCTGGAACGCGTTCAAGCGTGTGACTGCCGGCTACTCGGCTTCCGACAAAGCCGCCATGTACCAGGGAACCGCCGTCCGCGCCTACCGCCTTTAGCCATGAGTAACTGAGCCACGATGCTCGCTTGACCGGCCCGATAGCCTGTGCTATCTTGCGCCCACAACCGAATATGATTCTGGCGGGAGCTTGGTTTTGCCAGGCTGAGAGGGCGGCCGAAAAGCCGCCGACCGTAGCACCTGATCCGGGTAATGCCGGCGTAGGAATTGGAACTTGCTATTGATTTACCGCCAGAGATGAAAAACTGGCGGTTTTTGCTTGTCCGGCCACGGATCGAACCGCCACGGTTGGAACAACCGGGAGGTTAGTCATGCTGGATACGGGAGTGGGAATCGCGACCGTAGTCCTGGTGTGCGCGGCGTTCCTGTTTATGGGGATTTCGTACATCGGGCGCCGTCGCCAAAGCATCGAGGACTACACTACTTCGCGCAACCACGCTCCGGTCAACGTGGGCATTGCCACGCTGGTGGCATCCATGTTCGGCACGTGGGTGCTGTTGAGCCCGGGCGAGTCTGGCGCAAACTTCGGCATCATCTCCCTGGTGGGATACGCGCTGGGCATGGCCGGGATACCGGTGATGTTCATGTTTGTGGGGCCGCGCATCCGGCAACTGATGCCCAACGGCCACTCCGTCACCGAGTACGTTCGCCACCGCTTTGGCCTGGTCCCCTTCGTGTCCATATTCGTGGTGATCATCTTCATCATCGGGATCTTCATCACGGCGGAGATGACGGCGATCACGGCGGCGGTGAGCATTCTGACCGGCTCGCCGGCCTGGGCAACGGCTGTCGCGGTGGGCCTCGTGGTAATTGCCTACACCGCTTACGGGGGACTGCGCGTCTCCATCTACACCGACCGTATCCAGTTCTGGGTGCTGATCCCGGTTTTGCTGCTGCTATTGGTGGTGGCCGCCGTGCTGGTGGGCAGGGCCGGCGCATGGCAGGCGGCCGGCGCATCCGGCGCGCTTTCCGTATCCAACCCCGGCAGCTACTTCTTCGCCGTCGTGCTCATCATCGGTATCGTAGCGTCCAACGCCTTCCACCCGGGCATGTGGCAGCGTGTGTACACCGTCGAGAGCCAGCGGTCCCTCAACCGCAGTCTGTGGGCCGCCGCCGGTATCGCCATTCCCCTCACCTTCCTCATGGGCATGGCCGGCATCGCCGCCGTCGGCAACGGCTCCGTTGCTCCGTTCCAGTACCCCGAGGTTGCCGCCGCGATGTTCGCCCTGGCCAGCGACGTGTTCCCGTTGTGGATGCACTTTCTCATGCTGATCTGCGCCCTGATGCTCGCCATGAGCACCCTGGACACCCTGATGAACGGCCTCGCCAGCGGCATCGCCGCCGACATGGCCGGTGTCGGATTGCAGCGCGGCACCCTGATGACACTGGCCCGCGCCATCACCGTCATCGTCGCCATACCTGCCATCATCGTGGCGTCGCAGGGCCACAGCGTTCTCTATGTGTTCCTGATCGCCGACCTCCTCGGCGCCGCCATCGCCGTGCCCATGCTGGTCGGCCTCTATTCCAGCCGCATGCCCGGCTGGGGCGTCATCCTGGCCGGCGCCGTCGGCATCATTATCGGCGCTCTGTTCTATCCCAAACCCGACTTGCTGTCTCCCTGGGCGCTCGTGGCTCCCCTGGGAGGGCAGATGTTCTTTGCCTTCGCATCGGCGCTGGTAATCTCGTCCGCAATATCGCTGGTCATCATCGTCGGTCGTCGCATGGTTGCGCCGACGCAGGAGTACGACTTTGCCGCCCTCAACTCCAACGTCGGCCTGATCGACGAACCCGCCGTAGCCGACGACTGACAACCTCACATCTTGCAGGGGCGAATCATCATTCGCCCCTCGCCTTTTCCAAAACTCACCACCACCCGGCAGGAGGAAACATCGCATGACCATCGTCAACAAGGACTACCTCAGCGAACAGGCCAGCGTCAGTCCGGAAACGGTCCAGCCTTTCCCAAGCTCCCGCAAGGTCTATGAAACGGGCAGCCGCGAGGACATCCGCGTGCCCATGCGTGAGATCACGGTGTCCGACACTCACTCCAGCGAGGGCGTCGAGCACAACCTGCCCATATTCGTGTACGACACGTCCGGCCCCTACACCGATCCGGACGTGGATATCGACGTGCGCCAGGGCCTGCCGGCCCTGCGAGCCGGGTGGATTGCGGAGCGTGGCGACATCGACGAACTGCCCTACCTCACCTCCGAGTACGGACGTGAGCGGTTGGCCGACACCGCCCTCGACCGCTACCGGTTCAGCCACATCCGCAACCCCCGCCGCGCCAAGGTCGGCAAGAATGTCACTCAGCTCCACTACGCCCGCCAGGGCATCGTGACGCCGGAGATGGAATACATCGCCATCCGAGAGAACATGCGCCGGCAGGAGTATTTCGGCAGCGACCTGATGGGCAGCAAGAAGGCGATGAACTTCGGCGCCAACCTGCCCGAGGTGGTGACGCCCGAATTCGTCCGAGACGAGGTGGCCGCCGGCCGGGCCATCATCCCCTCCAACATCAACCACCCCGAAACCGAGCCCATGATCATCGGCCGCAACTTCCTGGTCAAGATCAACGCCAACATCGGCAACTCGGCCGTAACCTCCAGCATCGAGGAGGAGGTGGAGAAGATGACGTGGGCCACCCGCTGGGGCGCCGACACCATCATGGACCTCTCCACCGGCCGCAACATCCACGAGACCCGTGAGTGGATCATCCGCAACAGCCCGGTGCCCGTCGGCAGCGTGCCCATCTATCAGGCCCTGGAAAAGGTGGACGGCAAGGCCGAGGACCTCACCTGGGAAATCTTCCGCGACACGCTCATCGAGCAGGCCGAGCAGGGCGTTGACTACTTCACCATCCACGCCGGCGTCCGGCTGGCCTACGTGCCGCTGACCGCCAACCGGGTGACCGGGATCGTCTCCCGCGGAGGGTCCATCATGGCCAAGTGGTGCCTGTCTCACCACCGCGAGAGCTTCCTGTACGAGCACTTTGCCGACATCTGCGAGATCATGAAGCAGTACGACGTGGCCTTCTCCCTCGGCGACGGTCTGCGTCCCGGATCAATCGCCGACGCCAACGACGAGGCCCAGTTCGGCGAGCTTGAGACCCTGGGCGAACTGACCAAGATCGCCTGGGAGCACGATGTGCAGGTGATGATCGAGGGTCCCGGACACGTGCCCATGCACCTCATCAAGGAGAATATGGACAAGCAGCTGCAGGACTGCTACGAGGCGCCCTTCTACACGCTGGGGCCGTTGATCACCGACATTGCCCCGGGCTATGACCACTTCACGTCGGGCATCGGCGCGGCCATGATCGGCTGGTTCGGCACTGCCATGTTGTGCTACGTCACGCCCAAGGAGCACCTGGGCCTGCCCAACCGCGACGACGTGAAGGAAGGCATCATCACCTACAAGATCGCCGCCCACGCCGCCGACCTGGCCAAGGGACACCCGGCTGCCCCCATCCGCGACAACGCCCTGTCCAAGGCCCGCTTCGAGTTCCGCTGGGAGGACCAGTTTAACCTGGGCCTCGACCCGGAAAAGGCCCGCGACTACCACGACGAGACCCTGCCCAAGGAGGCCCAGAAGGTCGCCCACTTCTGCTCAATGTGCGGCCCGCACTTCTGCTCCATGAAGATCACGCAGGATGTGCGCGACTACGCCAAGAGCAAGGGCATCGGCGACAACGCCGCCGCCCTCCTCATGGGGATGCAGGAGAAGTCGGAGGAGTTCAAGGCCTCCGGCAGCGAGGTGTACCAGAACATCTAAGGTCCGGCGGAATTGGACCGGAAGGTTCGCTGCAGGGGCGACGCACGCGTCGTCCCTGTGTTCTCAGTAGCCCATGCGCGCCTTTACGTTCCTGATCTCCAAAAGGTCAACCCCGCCCCTCGTTCAGCATCAGTTCCACCACGTCGCCCACCCGTACCGAACCGAGGATCCGGTCGGTTTCCCTATCCATTACAGGGATAGCCGACAATCCCGCTTCCGTCATCCTTTGCAGCACGTCCTCCACGGGCTCGTCCGGGAAAGCAAACGGGGTTTCCAAGCGGACCACGTCGCCCAGCGTCGCGTTGGACCATTCGCTCTTGGGCAGGTAACGGAATGAGCCCATGGATACAATCCCGGCCAGTTCTTCCCCGTCCACCACCACATAGTCATACTGCATCGGGGTCGCCCATCGTTCGGTGAATTCTCGCACCGAGACCGATACTCCGGGCAGGCGGCGCGTGCGGTCGAAGATGTCGTCCACCACCACGTCGTCCAGGGCGAATAGAACGACGCCGCTGGGGATGTTTCGGATGCTCGTGCTTGGGGCCAGGCTGCGGCTGCCCCTCCCAACCGCGTAACTGATCACCGTCGGCATGAGCAGGATATAGCCGAACATCACCAGAACCAGGAATGAGAATATGGCCTCGCTGATGATTCCCGACTCCCGCAGCACCAGCAGCAGCGCGATCTCCGCCACGCCCTTGCCCATCAACCCCGACGCCACCGCGTAGGGCACGGTCAGGCGCGACACGTACGCCGCTATGAACGCTCCCACGAAGTTGCCGAACAGCGGGATCAGCGCCAGCGCCAGCATCGTCCACACCGGCAGTTCCACGAAGGAGAACGTGAAATGGAGGCCTGCCGACGCGAAAAACAGCGGGACGAACAGGCCCTCCGCAGTGCTCCGCAACCCGGGCATGATCTCCCGCCGCACCTGGTAAGGCAGCCCCGCCAGCGACGCTCCAAAGAGCAGCGCGCCCAGCGTCCCGTGCAACCCGAATAACTCGGCGGCGTCCACCACCAGGAACAGGACCCCCAGCAGCAACCCCAGCGAAAGCTGCGGAACCTGTATCAGGCGCTGCAGCAGCGCAACCATCGGCGGCAGCACCCGCGAAGACAGAAGCCAGGACACTGCCGCGAATCCGACCACCTTGCCCACCAGGATCAGAATCCCCGTCACCGACACCTCGTGGACGTGATCGCCGATGCTGAACCCGATCAGCAGCAGCGTGATCAGCTCGGAAATGACCACCACGGTGAATATCTGCAGCCCGATCGGATCCCTCAGCCTTCCGTCGTCGGCCAATACCTTGGCAACTATCCCCAGGCTGGTCATGGACAGGATGCCGGCCAGCGCCAGCGCCTCCGTCAGATCGAGATTGATGCCGAAATCGTAGATGGCCCCCGTGGTAACCACCATGGAAATTCCCAGGGACAGCGCCACCGAAACCATGGCCGCGAGGAAATAATGTCCCCTCAGCGATTGCACGAAACTGGAAATGTCAATCTCATCCAGGCCGATCAGGAAAAAGAATATGAAAACTCCCAGCGTGAGCAGCAGTTCAATATGCCCCGTGACCTGTACCGACCAGATCCCAAAAGACTCCAGAACCGGCCCCAACAGGATGCCCACCGCGGCATAGGCGATGATGGCGTTGAGGCGCAACCGGCGGAATAACCCCTCAGCCAGTTTGGCGGCGATGATCAGCAGGCCCAACGATAGAAGCGATTGCCTGATCTCGCCGGACGTCCCGACGAAGCTGCCCATCCAATCCAGAACCGGCAGCCCAAGTCCTTCCAGGATCATCCTGCATCTCTCCAGTCAGTTCGCAGGCTAGCGCACGGTCAGCAATCCTAACCCATCAAAACACAGCCGGCCAGTGACGCCCGTAAAGCGCGCGCACAAGCTGAAACTAAACGCGACACCCCACGTGGCAACGGACATGTGCGCAGTCAAAGAAGGCAAGGAATCGTACCCCTTGCCTCCCCTTCGTCGCCAAATTGCGGAGCGGGCATTCCGGCCCAGCCGACCGGTAGGGTTCTTTTCTCCCGAGCCGTGCGCCACCGTCGCGAGAATGCATTTCAGCCGCGTATGCCCTGGTTCCTGCACCCAGCTCCAGTAGCAGGTTCTCGCGTTCCAGCGCGCGGCCGACGCGTGCGGGGATGGCGTCAACTCCACCATCCGGAACTGCCGGGCGTGTTGCGCCAATTTCGGCTTGATCCACCGGCTCAACACAAGGCCATCGCGTTCCGCAGTATCGTAATTCCATACATGCCCAGGAACGCCACCAGCATTCCGATGGCTATGCCCCCTGCGATTCCCACGGCCAGGTATCTGCCCATTTCTGACCTCCAATTTCAGATTTTTGGCAACCCCCGCCGGGAGACGCGCGTCATCACCGAACTGCTCCCTTTACCGTCCAGGCGCTGCTTTGCTTCTCGCCGGCTCCGCCTCATCCGCTGACTGCCGCAATGGCTTCTGCCCGTGACGGTCGGATGTCCACCAGTTGGGCGATGCCGCTGGTGTCGAACACGGCCTGCACCTCCCTTGACAGGGAACACAGGGCCAGCCGCGCGTCCTGTCGTTGCAGTCGCCGCAGCATCTGCAAAACCACGCGCAGGCCGGCGCTGCTGATGTAGGTCAACCCCGACATGTCGATTACCACTGCCCTTTCCGACGACTCGATCGCCGCGTCCAACTCATCGTGGAAGATCTGGGCGTTCGCCAGGTCGAGCCGGTCCTCTGCCCTGATCACCAGCGTTCCGCTGTCTCTCCGTGTTTCGATCACCATAACGCTTTCCCCACATCCTTCGCGTGTTTTTGCCTGGTCAATGGGCGACCAGCCCGGTCCTGACTCTTGTCGCCACCGTGATTGTGGCGACCGTGCGCAACGTTACGCCAAGAACAACGAGAGCGGATTTACGTAACTTTTTGGCATCTTTGTCAGCCGGGAAAATCGCTCGCCGGCGCTTGGTCCGATTGACGGAGCGCGTTGAATGCCAGGCATCAGGGACACGGTTTGATATATGCGATAATGAAATAACAACTATTCACCAGCCCACGGCAGATTCTCGTCGTCAATCCACCGTGCCATCGCAGCGCAAGGGAGGTGAGATGTGATTGAACGAGCTACTACAGCGCAACTCCGTTACCTGGAGCGGCTGCTCGCCAGTGCCGACACCACTTGGCCGATGGTTCGGCGACGCTGGCCCGAAGCTCCAGCCCGATTCAACGACCTGGACCGGCGTCAGGCGGGTTCGCTGATCGCGACCCTGCGCCGCTTCGGTCACCTGCCGGCAAACCACGGCCTCGGAACCGAACCGCCCCGGCGACAGGACGCAGGGTTCTGAACCGCGGACAACCCACGGGCTACCCCGGCCGACTCTGCGTCGCCTTTATGCCGGTTGCGGCGCGGACCCGCCGAACCCCTGCGATGTGGCTGGGTCGGTACGCTGCTCCATGGTGGCAGCCGACAGTGTATCTGCTCGACGCACCACCAGGACCGGTACGTTTGAATGACGAACCACCCGGTCCGTCACGCTCCCCAACACCAAGCGGTTGAGGCCGCTGCGTCCGTGGGTGGTCATTACCACCATCGCCCGCTCGGATTCCGCCGTATCCGCTATCGCATCCGCCACGTTGTGAGATTCCACAGGGAGGGCGACCACGTCATTCACGAACCCGAATTCATCGGCTAACCGTTTTGCCGCTCCCTCGAGCGAGTCCCTCGCGGCATCCACATCCGCCTGTATCAATTCCTCGACCGGCGCCCAATCGGTATCCGTGTTCTCGGCTGCGCCTCGTCGCGCTGGCTGCAGGTAGTCTCTATAAACGGCTGCATCCGCATTCACCCGTAGCAGGACGATGCGGGTATTCAGGGCAGTCGCCATCGTAGCGGCATGCTCCAACGACAATTCCGAAAACGTCGATCCGTCCAGCGGCACCAGGATCGCCTGGGTTTGCGCTTCTTGGGGCGAAGTTGTGCCGCCGCTCCTGACCAGCAGCATCGGATTCGGGACCGAGTGCAGCACCTTGTCGGCCACGCTGCCCAGGGCCCACCGCGCGATTCCTCCCCGGCCGTGGGTGGACATCACCACCAGCGCGTCGGGATCCCCGGCGACCCAGTCCACGACGGCTTGTGCGGGAGCCCCGGGCAGCGTCGTCGCCGTCGCGTAATGTCCCATCTCTCTGAGCCTCGCGCGGACTCCCGACAGGTAATCGTTCGTTCGCAACCGGGCGTCTTCGAGCATCCGCTGCGTCGCTACCAGCGCCAGGTGATCGTGAATCGCCGGCGGCAGCGCGTCAAACGCTTCCACCAAATCAATTGGTATTGACAGTGCGCCCGCCACCAGGCGCGCGTACGGCAGCGACCTCTCCGACAAATCGGAACCATCCAACGGAACAACCACTTTCGAATACATGACTTTGTTATCTCGCCGAGTTGATATAGCCGTGTCTCGCGATTCGACTGAACATATTACCACTCTGGATTATCCGTCAAAGTCCATCGCATACGACCTTTCAAGGTGATAGGGTACCCTCCGGACCGCCTGCATGACCCAACCGGAGGCTTGATCGGTGACAACGTTTGTGAGTGTGCGACCATGGGCAACCCTGGTTTTGGTTCTGGCGTTGGGCGTGCCCGGCGCCTGGCTTGCAATTTCCCAGGTGGCTGTCCATCCATTGATCGCCGTGGTCGCGTACGGGGCCGGCATCCTGGCCGGCGCGTTCCTCTTTTCGTGGGCCGCCGAGGTCGCGGAGCTGGACATCTCGGCATCGTTGGCAATCGCCATTCTGGCCCTGCTCACCGTGTTGCCGGAATATGCCATAGAAGCGGTTCTTGCCTGGGACGCCGGCGCATCGTTTGACACCCAAACCCGCGAGTTGACCGACGAGACCCGGCGCGTCGCCGCTAACGTAACCGGAGCGAACCGGCTGCTCATCGGGGTCGGCTGGCCGCTGGTGATATTGATTTCATGGTTGGTTCACCGTCGCGCGCTGGACGTACGGGGGCAGGTCGGGGCTGAAATGGCGTTTCTTACCATCGCGGTACTTCTTACCATCGTCGTCTTTTTCATGCAGGGAGTCCATTTCCTGCTGGCCGCATCGCTGCTCGCCGTTTACCTGGCGTACTTGTGGATCGGTTCGACCAGGCCCGCGGAACAACCGGCCCTGGGAGGACTCGCGGCGCGGCTGGGCGTATTGCCTCCGGCGTGGCGACGCGTTTCCGTGGTGGTGATGTTCCTGTACGCCGCTGCAGTCATCCTCGTTTGCGCCGACCCGTTCGTGGAGGAACTCGTCCAGACGGGTCAGGCCCTGGGCATCGACGAATTCATACTGATCCAGTGGATCGCCCCGTTGGCGTCGGAAACCCCCGAGATGGTTGTTGCCGCGCTGCTGGCGTCTCGAGCCAACCCGGGCGCGGGATTGGCGGTCCTCATTGCCTCCGAGGTCAACAAGTTCACCCTGCTGGTCGGCAGCATGGTGGGCATATTCAGCCTCTCCGCCGGCGAGTTGCTGACCTTTCCGCTGGACAGTCGGCAGGCGGCCGAATTCCTGTTGACTTCGGCGTACGCGTTGTTCGGGCTATTGCTCATCGCGCGGGGCACCGTGGGCTGGTTCCCGGGCGTCGTCCTGCTATTGACCTTCATCGCCCACATGTTCTTCCCGCACGAGGATCACCGTCTCTGGACGGCGGTCGCATTCTTCGGGCTGGCGGGGCTGCTGGTCATCCAGGACTGGCGACGGCTCAGGTCGTTGATCAGGCCGGAGCCCGCAGATCGGGCTGCTCCCTGAGCGCGCCGATCGCGAAAAGCGGCGGCGGGATGGTTGAGACCATCCCGCCGCTGTACCTCGGTTGGTGATGTCAATGCTTCAGTAGTGGCGCAGTTCCACCACGTTGTTGTCCGGGTCGTAGATGTACAGCGATATGCCATCGCCGTGCGAGCCCCAGCGCTTGCCCGGCCCGGCCTGGATCTCGACGCCCAGGTCCTCGAACCGCGCCTTCAGCTCGTCCATGTCCGTATAGTCGATGACCATGCAGAAGTGGTCCTGGTTGCGGGGGCCATCCTGGTCGAGCGAATAGTTGTCCGATGCGAAGAAGTCGATGATCGTGTCGGCATTGAGCCGCGCCGACGGGAACCGCACCTCGCCGGCCCTCCATTGTTCCACCCGCTCCGGCTGCATTCCCAGCACCTCAGTGTAGAACCGCAGCGCCTCCTCCACATCCCGCGTCCGCAGCACGATGTGGTCCATCTCCGTGATCTTCACCAGCGGTTGCGTAACTCGCTCAAATTGGGTAACGGTAGCCATGTCGACCCTCCAATACGGTGGTAACTCTGTGTAAGCCGTTTGTTGCCGCATTATATGGCCCCGCGGATGCCCTTGTCATCCGCATCCTACGCGCATCCAGCGAACCGAGTTCCCAGCCGGCGCGCCGGGGATCCCTTCGAGCCAATAGACTGCCGATGTTGACGAAAACCGGCGATTCTCGCAAGATGCGCCCATCAATCCCAACCGCTCTCGACCCCACGACGCAAGGAGGGAGAATATGTCCGCGAGCAAGACCATCTACGTCGGAATGCACGACGGCGTTTGCGCCGTCAGCAGCGATGACGGCGGCAAAACCTGGCGCCAGGGGCCAGCAACCGACTTGCCCCACGCCGCCGCTCGCCTGGCCGCCGGATCGAACAGTCCAAAAACCGCCTACCTCGCCGCCTACGAGGCCGGCGTGTACCGCACCGACGACGGCGGCAACTCCTGGCGTCGCCTCGATTCCTACCCGTCGCCCTACGCCCACAGCGTTCTCTCCCATCCTGGCGAATCCGACACCATCTACGTCGGCAGCGAGCCGGCGACCGTCTTCCGCTCGACGGACGGCGGCTCAACCTGGCAGGAGCTGGACGGGTTCCGCGCCGTTCCCGAGGCCGGTGATTGGGGATTCCACTCCCCCACCCGCGACTCACACGTCCGGGACCTCAGGGTCGCCCCCAACGACGCCGGACGCCTCTATGCCGGCATCGAGGTCGGAGGCATGGTGCGCTCCGACGACGGCGGCGCAAGTTGGCGGCAACTCCCCGGCCTCAACGACGACATCCATTGCGTTCACTTGAGCGGCGCCCAGCCTGAGCGCGTCTATGTCGCCACCGCCCGCGCACCCTACCGTTCCGACGACAGTGGCGGCCATTGGGAGCAGATCAACGCCGGCCTCGACCGCCGCTACACCCTCCACATCGCGGCGTCTCCGGACGACGCCGACGTGGTACTGGTAACCGTGTCCGAAAACGCGCGACGCCTCAATCCTCAGTTCTACCGCTCCACCGACGCCGGCAGGACCTGGACGCTGGTGGACGGCTTGGGAGAGGGCGAGAATCCCGAGGATATGGTCGTAGCCTTCGACTGGGACCCTGAAGAACCCAACCGGGTCTACGCCGGCACCGACGGCGGCAGCCTGTTCAGCAGCGCGGATCGCGGAAAGACCTGGGAGAAACTGCCCGTCCAACTCCCCACCGTAGCCGTGGGCGCAATCGCCGTATCCGCCGCCTGACCGTCGTCCGGCCACCGTTCCGATTGCCCGCGCGGCCAGGTCACCATAGGGGCGAATAATCATTCGCCCCTACCTTGCTCCACGGCATGCAAGGCATACCTGGCCCCTACGCCGACGGCGAAACCGTAATCAGAAACCGTCACCGAGCAAAGGCGCCGTCCCCAGGCTCACCACCGCATCCCCGGCTCTCGCTCCTGCAACACCTCGCCGAACAGCGTCAACACCTGGTCGATCTGCAAAACGACGATCGCGCCCTGGCTGCCCTGCAGGTACCGCTCGTTGACCAACCCCGACTCCAGCAGACGGTCGATCATCTCCTCGAATACCGGCCCGTCCCGGTAAACGCTGGCGGTGCAGCGGAACTTCCACCCGGTGTCCTGCTCCGTGTTCCTGAACAGCACGATCACCTTGGGGTTCTCCTCGATGTGGTCCAGCGGATTTCGCCCCGTGCGGTCCCGGTATATCAACCGGTCGTCGCCAACGGTCAGCACCGTCCCTATGTACCCGCAATTCGGCGTGCCGTCGCTCCCGGCCGTGCCCACGATGCACGGGTACCCGTCGTCCCGCGCCCGATTGATCAGACGCGCCATCTCTTCCGTCAACTGGATCATTTCGTTTCCTCCCGCACGACTCGCATCCCCAACCGGCCGGATACGCCGAAGCTTCCTCACGGTTGGGCTGTCGCCGATTATAACCATCCACCCCGACGGATCTGAGGCGCCGGGTGATACCATGTCACCAACCGTCACCAGAGGGACAGGGAATGATGACTGAACGATTACCCCAAGGGTTGGTTCCCGGCGGCGGCTCTCTCACCTTCACCGAGGAAACGATCCCGGATGCTCTCATGGCCGAACACAAACTGGCGCCCGGACGCTGGGGAGTGCTCCATGTGTTCGACGGGCGCCTCCGCTACGTGAATCTTGACGCCGGTGAGGAGCGTGACGTAAGTGCGCCGGACCTGGTGGTCATACGGCCTGAACTGCCCCATCGCGTGTCGATCAGTGGCCCGGTTCAGTGCCGCATTGACTTCTTCCGTGAACCCTATGCCGGACCCACCACGCGGACACCTGCCGAATTGGCAGACGAAGCGGTGCGCCAAAGCTTCGACCGGTGCGATGCCACCGGAGGGTTTGCGGAAATTTTCTACAACCTCTTCCTGGACTCCTCACCGGAAGTCCCGCCGCACTTTGCGGAGACGGATTTCGACGAACAACGACGCGTGCTCCGTGACTCGGTGCACATGATGGTCATGCACGACGTGTCAGAACCTCGGATGCGGGAAATGCTGGATCAGTTGGGTACGGCGCACAGCCGCGACGCGTACAATGTCCTGCCGCGCCTGTACGAACTGTGGCTGGATTCCATTTGTGAGACCGCCATGATGTTGGATCCCGAGTGGGATTCTGACCTGGAGCGCAAGTGGCGAGCACGCTTGCGGCCCGGCTTGCAGATCATCATGGCAGCATATTAGCCCGGGGAGTTACCTACGGACCCTGCTCCTGTATCTCCCTGTTCCGTCGTCGCTTACCCCATCACCCGCCGGAAATAGTCCAGCGCGTTGCCTCCCACGATCTTCACCACGTCCTCGTCGGAGTGTCCCCGTCGGATCAGTCCCCGCACGATGTTCTTCCCGTCCGCCGGCGACTCCAACCCGTTGAGATATGGCGCGGGCAGTTGATCCGGCGTCCGTCCCATCACCACCCGGTGGAAACCCACGTGGTCGCCCACCGTGGTGTCGGTTCCGATTCCAACATGATCGACGCCCACCAGGTTCACCATGTAGTCATAGTGGTCCAGCACGCACTCAATGTCCTGCTCCGGGTCGTCGCTGAGGGAGTTGGGCACCGCCGTGATGCACACCAGCCCGCCCTTCCGCACGCAGGCCAGCAGTTCCTCATCGGTGCGCGTCCTACCGTTGGGTCGCAGCGTGTAGGATGCGTTGTGGCTGAAAACCGTCGGCGCCCGCGACACCTCAATCGCGTCCATCGCCGTCGGCGTCGACGCGTGGGACAGGTCCACTGCCATCCCCAGGTCGTTCATGCGATGCACCACCTGGACGCCGAACTCGCTCAGACCGCCGGGGTTACGTTCCTGCTGCCCGTCGCCGATGTAGTTCCGGCGGTTGTAGGTGATGCCGGCCAGCCGCACGCCCATGCCGAACAGGGCGTTGACCCGTTCGATATGGTTGCCGATGGGCAGGTGCTCCAGGGTCGGCATGAACCCCACCTTGCCCTGCTGCCGCGCCGCCAGAATCTCGTCGGCGTTGCCCACCCGCATAACGTCGTCCTGCGACGCCACGTCGGCCAGCATCCCGCCGACCTCCGCCGCGATGTCGTCATATTCCACGAACGACATGTCCGACACCTTGTACAGGGCGGTGAAAAAGTTGGACGTCGTCACCGCGCTCCATCCGCCGGCGATGGCGGCCTGGTATCCCCACTCGAACCGGTTTGCCGACCGCAGGAATTCTATGAACCCGTCCATCGATTCGGGCAGCACAAAGGGGTGCTGGTGCACGTCGATCATCACCGCCTGGTCCATGATGCGCTCGAACCGCGTCTCCTCATCCTGGTTCAGCGGCACGATGGACGAGGGCACGCGCCCAACCTGCGCCGCCATGGGAAAGTTGTGGGTGGTCATTTGATATCCCTCCAGCAGTCCGTCAACTCAACCTTATCAGAGCGATTACTATGCTGCCGAGCAGCCGACTTTCGTGTAAAAGGTTACCTATAATGTACGCTCGACACAATTCATGATACAGCGCGGAACAATGCCATGAAGATCGAAATCGGAGAATCGCTCTGTTACTCCTACTTGCGGCACGTCAAAGGATGCTGGCTGGTGCAAACCAACTGGAAGGCGTCCGAACACTGGAGCAGGCGCAAAACCGATGCGGAGCTGGAAGCCATGTTTCTGGAGATGCGTCAGCGGTTCGACCTGGGCGGCAGCGTTTTCAAGGGAACCACCACCGTCGGCCAATTCATGCAACAGGGCGAGATCGATGTGATGGGCATCGACCAGGACGGCGGCGTTCACGTCATGGACGTCGCGTTCCACGAAGCTGGGTTGAACTACGGGGGCGGCGTTGCCAACCGGGTGCTCAAAAAACTGCTGCGCGCTCGTGTGTTGCTGGCGGCATATCATCCCCAAGACAGCCCGCTTCATATCTACTTCGTTTCGCCAAAAGTACACCGTGCAGTCCAGTCAGCGTTGGAGAACGTCTATGCTGCGTTGAGGGAACAGTATCCAGAAACCATTTGGCATCTCATCACCAACGAAGACTTCCAAGATCAAATCGTACAACAAACGCTGGCCAAGGGTGCCTCCGTAGCCGACACCGCTGAGTTGTTCGTCCGTGCTGCCAAGTTGTTGAGTCTCTCGGGCACGGCGGTGGCGGAGCCCGTCGCCCAGCAGCACGTTCAGCGACCAACCAAGCTCCCCGTGTCCGCGCCTTCGACCAGTCCGATACAGCTTCAAGACTTGGTGCGTGGCGTGATGAAAACGCTGTTGGAGGAGTGTCCAAGTCTGCTCGATGAATCCGAATTGGAAAAGCTGACTGATCATCGGTATTGCAATCAGCAGCTGTCACTCAAAATCGGCAACCAAGGACTTTTGCGAGAACAGGAACTCGGTCGAGAGATCAACGGTCACAGCAGGTATTGGCGAAACCTATACGCCGGCAGGTTCTACGTCTGCTCACAATGGTGGAAAGATCACCACATCCATAACGCAAATAGACTGCTCATTTTCCTGGACAACCTCTCCAGCGCCAAGCCTGATCACCCCGACATCGACAAGCTCGACCCTCACAAGGCGAACCTCCGAGAGTTCGTGGCAGCGGGATAACCAATCGACGACCATGCCAGGTCTGGTTGGCCGCTCCCTACCTCCCGAACAACTCCGTCAACTCGGTGATGTTCTCCAGCGTGTCGATGCGGCTCGCAATGTCAATCGCCCGGGCCGCGCCATCGTCGCCCAGATTCGGCCCGGCCAACGACCGGAACTTGTCCAGGAGCTGCTCCCGCGACGCCGGGTTGGTCGCGTCCCCCCGTTGGGACACCACGCTCGATTCCAGCGTCCTCGCGTCCCTTAGATGCACCGAGACTCGCGCCGATGGGTAGTCGTACCGTCGTAGGCTCATCGCATCATCGGCCGCCACCTCAACCTTTTGCGCCAGTTGTCTCACGTCCCGGTTGCCCACTCTGTCCGGCAGGAACGCGCTCACGTCCGTAGCGCCGTGGCACACGGCGGCCGCCACCGCGTAGGGTATTGAGAACTTGGCCGCCAGCATGTTCTCCGGCTCCGGGTCTGACATGATCTGCGCGATGGGCGGCGCGGTCACCACGATGCGCTCCACCTCGCCGGCCGTGAACGGCGATTCCTGCAACAGGTTCTCCACCGCGTCCAGCGCCGGATGGTTGTAAAGGCAGCAGGCGTGGTATTTCACATATCCCTGCTGGATGCGGAACGCGTCGCTGCCCAGCCCGTCAACGACCGCCTCCGGATCAAAGCCGTCACCCAGGAAGGTGCGGTACAGGTCGGCCGGCCCGTCGGCGATGGCGGTATAGCCGCACTTACTCAGGTGCGCCGCCATGATGCCCTGGAAACCGGAGCGCCCGGGGTACAGGTTCCGCACCGTCGCTCCTTCCAGGCATGGCGTCCACGTGTTGGCCGGGCTCATGGACATCGCCAGGTTCATTGCCAGTTTGGTCTGCGCCGCGTCGAACCCCATCAGCCTCGCCGTGGCCGCCGCCGTCCCGATGGTGCCCCACGTGCCGTGAGAATGCACCTCCGCTTTGACCTCGGTTGCCGTCCCAACCCGCGAGATCACCTCGTAGCCCAGGATGATCGCGCTCAGCACGTCCCGCCCGCTGCTACCCAGGTCTTCACCAACAGCGAGCGCTCCGGGCGTGACGTGGATGGACGGATGCCCACCGCCCACGCGGTTCCCCTCGTCCATCTCCAGCGCGACGCCGGCGGTGGCGTTGACGAACGTGGCCCAAACCGGCTGAGTGCGGTATGGATGCCCGATGACTCCCGCTTGACCCGGCCCGCTCATCTCGGCGGCCAGCCGCGCGAAGTTGGCGTTTTCCTCCAGCCGGCTGCCGGCCGTGATTGCCCCCAGCGTATCCAGAACCACATCCCTGGCTGCTGAGACAGTGTCCGGCGGAATGTCCTCGAATCGCGTCTCTGCGACAAACTCCGCCAGTCGGTCAAGGTAGTCCTTTGGCATCATTCCCTCCCGTTCCGCCGCTCATGGTGAGCCTGTCGAACCATCCCCCGCAGGGAGCGAATAATCATTCGCCCCCTACGCGTGCATCCTCTCAACAAATCACGCGTATCCCGTCAATCCGGTCCATCCCGACAAGACACTAACCCTCGCGCCTTATCGCGTGAAGAACTCATGCAGCAGCCGATACGCGTCGTCGGGCAGCTCCTCTGCGATGTAGTGGCCGCTCGGCAGCGACTGTCCCTCCACGTTGTTGGAGTAGTTGCGCCACACGCCCAGCACGTCCTGCGTGCGTCCCACGAAACCCCGGTCGCTCCACAGCGCCAGGTGCGGGCAGTTCACCTTGTTGTCGAAGTCCTCTTCGTCGTGCACCAGGTCGATGCTCGCCCCCGCCCGGTAGTCCTCGCACGCTCCGTGAATGGCGCCGGGATCGCTGAAGCACCGCACGTATTCCTCAACGGCCTCGGACGGGAAGACTTCCTCGGCGTTGCGTTCCCGCATGAACCGCGACCGGATGTAGTAGTCGGGGTCCGCGCCGATCACCCGCTCGGGGAAGTCATAGGGCTGGATCAGGAAGAACCAGTGGTAGGTGTTGGTGGCAAACTCCTTGTCCACGATGCTGAACATGTGGCGCGTCGGCACGATATCCAGCGTCGCCAGCCGCAACACCCGCTCCGGATGGTCTTTGGTGAGCCGGTGGGCGCACCGTGCCCCCCGGTCGTGGCTCCCCAGGAAGAACGTCTCGAACCCGAGGTTAGACATCGCGTCAACCAGATCTTGAGCCATGGCCCGCTTGGAGTGGTTGAAATGGTCAGGAGAGCCTTGAGGCTTGCCGCTGTCGCCGTAACCCCGCAGGTCGGCGCACACTACGGTGAAGTCCTCGGCGAGGCGGGGCGCGATCTTGTGCCACATGGTATGGGTCTGGGGGTAGCCGTGGAGCAGCAGCAACGGCGGCCCGCTGCCTCCCCTTACGAGGTTCACGATCTCGCCGCTCCCCGCCTCAATCCGCATCCGGTCAAATCCCTCAAACAATGCCATCATTCTCTCCTGAATTCACTAAATGCTTTCAAATCAACGCGGTGATATATTATCCGTAATATGAGTTGCCGGCCAGCGAATTTCCAGTGGAAACGATCTTGGGTGCTGTTGGCCGCTTTAGCTATTGTTGCAAGTGCTTGCACTAACGTTCAGCCCTCCGAACATGCCGAGCCTCTGGATTCCTCGCACCCTATCACCGACTCAGCATCAGAAACTGCGACCCCTGGCCCGCATCGAGAAACGCCGTCCGGGATTGCTACTTCTAAGCGAGCGGGAGTTGATGCGGATACCGAAGGCGCCCAACCTTCTGTAGCCGAGCCGACGGAGAAACCCCTTACCATCGAGGGACGTTTGGCCACACGTTTTCCGGAGCCCACGCCCACGCCTTATATCTACTCCCCCGACATCGATGCAGCAAAATCATTCGCCGCCGGCGGCAACCACACTTGTAAGCTCGAATCTAACGGCGCGGCAGTGTGTTGGGGCGGTCAGGGCGACGCCAATAAAGGCCAGGCCGATCCGCCAACTGGAGTGACCTTCACCGTCGTAACTGCAGGCTTTGAGCACACCTGCGGTATCAACGACCGGGACCTGGCCCAATGCTGGGGAGATAATAGCCACGGCCAATCCAGCCCGCCAGGCGGTCGCTTTACTCACATTGATGCCGGGCGTGCGCACACCTGCGGGCTCCGGGGCGACGGAACCGCCGTTTGTTGGGGCAGCAACGAATACGGCCAGTTGAACGCACCGGCCGACGCATTCATCGCCATTACGGTCGGCGGGGAGCATAGTTGCGGCCTTCGCGAGGAAGGAGCCACTCTCTGCTGGGGCGACAACTTCTATCACCAGTCCGAACCACCAGATTCAGGGTTTTACACGATCAGCGCCGGCACGTGGCACACCTGCGGTATCAAGATGGACGGGAATATCACCTGCTGGGGATCTAACGAATATGGGCAGGCGCCGTCCGTGGTCGAGGGGTCGTTTCAGGCGGTCAGCGCGAGCACACGTTATACGTGTGCTGTGTCCGACGACGGAGAGTCACGGTGCTGGGGAGCCGCATTTTACGGCAATGCAAGTGGATTTCCTGTCGCCATTAGCGCGGGCGATGAGCACAGTTGTTGGATGACAGCTGATGGCACTGTCCAATGCGGTGGCGGGAATCGTTACAGCCAGGGCACGTTGCCGTCCTCCCACACATATAAATCAGTTAGTGCTGGCGAGAACCAAACCTGCGGCGTCCGGAACGACGACACCATCGCTTGCTGGGGTCGAGATCTGCACGGACGGACCAGCCCTCCGGAAGTCGCTTTTAGTTCAGTAAGCGCCGGCGGTCAGCAAAGCTGCGGAGTGCAGCCTGACGGTACTGTGGCCTGTTGGGGCCTGAGCCGACTCTACCCGGGATTCCTGCCCAGTGGTTCATTCAAGTCGGTCAGCGCGGGCTCAGATTTTGTTTGTGGCATAAGCCAGCACTCGATCGTCGAATGCTGGGACGGAAACGGCCCCGTGGAAAACGCGCTGGCGGGTCGCGATTTCAGAATAGTCAGTCTCGGAGGGAGACATTTCTGTGGGTTAGCCTCCGACGCAACGATATTCTGTCAGGGCAGTTTTGATGATTACAACGACGAGTTTCCACATCCTGACGAGAAATTTCAGGCGATCAGCGGGAGCGTCGAGAATACATGCGGGTTAAAATTGGACGGTCGGGTGGAATGCTGGGGAAATGATTACGAAGTAATTGAGACTGGTGAGTCTGTCTCCTCACCCGCTGGCCTGTTCACGTCGATCAGCAACCCCTGCGGAATACGAACCGACGGAACCCTCGCTTGTTGGTACGGCGCTAGCACGGGACTAACTTCTCCACCGCCCGGCACCTTCAAATCCGTCAGTGCGAGCATTTACCACGCTTGCGGGGTGCGTGAGGACAGGCACGTGGTCTGTTGGGGAAGTAACTTTTTTGGCGAGGCATCGCCGCCGTAGCGGGCTCCATGCTGGTGGACCCAATCGCACCCTAACGCTCAGGTATCAGCCCCGCCGCCACCAGCGCGTCCATCAGTGCGTCGCCGGAGATGGCGTGCCGTGCCGTCCAGCCGGTATCCGGGCGATCAGCCGTCCCTCGGGTCCACACCACCAGCACGCCGCCGTCCTCGTTCATGTCGCCGGGCACGGTGGCACGTTGAATCTGGGTTTTGGACACCATTCCCCATTCCTCTGTGGAGAACATGAACTGGTTGTTGCTGGTGGCTGCGGGTTCGGGCATCGGTCGTCTCCTGTCTCGACTTCATGATCGTGCCATTCTACCGCCCATCTCGCTCTTGTGATCCGGGAATGCGGGTCATTGGGCTGCCATCTCATTCATGCTGTCCATCCATGACCAACCATAGCCTTTGACACCACCATGCGGCCCGTGTACCGTAACCCCTACTACACCGCACCGAGAGAAAATATGACCGCCGCGACCCTCTCCATTTCCCACGACATCGACCACTACCTGGAAGCCGCGCCATCGTTCGTCCAGCGAGTCGCCGACGCTGCCGATCGGATTGACGCCGATCGTCAGATCCCAACCGACTTGGCCGCGGATATGGCCGATGCCGGCTTCTTCCGCCTGCTGTTGCCTCGGGAGTTGGGCGGGGCGCAGTTGGCCCACCCCGACTTCCTGCGCATCCTCGAGATGTTTGCCGCCGCCGATGCCAGCGTCGCCTGGTGCCTGAATCAGAACAACGTCTTCTCCACCCGCTCCACGCGCATGGCCATGTCCACGGCCCGGGAGATTTGGGACGAACGGCGCGGCGTGGTCACCAACGGCCCCCCGGCCGCAGGCTCAAAGTCGGTTCCCGTGTCCGGAGGCTACCGCCTCAGCGGCCACTGGAACTTCAGCAGCGGCAGCGACCACGCCACCTGGATTGCCGCCCTCGCCCCGGTCGTACCTGAAAACGGGGCCACGCCCGACGGTCGACCGCCGCAGATGCGTCTCCACCTGATGCCCATCGACCAGGTGCGAATGGTCGATCTCTGGCAGGTCGCCGGCCTGCGTGGCACCGGCAGTTTCAGTTTCCAGGTCGACGACCTCTTCGTACCGGAAGACCACACCTTCGTGCAGGAGGGCCCGTCCTGGTCCGACAGCCCGCTGTACGGCATACCCACGACGCTGATGTTCGCCACCGGCTTCGCCACGGTAGCCCTTGGCGTGGCCCGCAAGAGCCTGGACATCGCCATCGAGGTTGGCAACAGTCGCACACCCTACCGCTCCGGCGTCCTGCTGCGCGACCACCAGACGACCCAGCGGTCCATTGGCGAGGCCCACGCGCTGCAATCGTCAGCACGCGCCTTCCTCCGTGACAGCCACGCCCGCCTGTGGGAATCCGCCTGCAACAACGGAACCATCACCGTAGATGAGCGCATCCAGCTCCGAGTCGCCGCTACCCACGCCATCCGCACGTCGGCCCAGGTCGTGGACACGGTGTACACCCTGTGCGGCGCCGGCGGCATCTTCCAGTCCAACCCCATCCAGCGCCGGTTCCAGGACATGCACGTCATCACCCAGCACGTCCAGGGCCACCACGTTCACTACGAGACCGCGGGCCAATACCTGATGGGCCTCGACCCCCAGGGCGTTTTCTGATCCCGTTAAATCCCGTCCATCCTGTGCATCGATGTAAGAGTAACTGACGCCGGAGGTGCCCCATGCCCGCCAATCACGTGGATACCGTCATCGTCGGCGGCCAGATTGTCACTTCGTCGCAGGTGTACGAGAGCTCCATCGCCATCGCCGGCGAGAAGATAGTCGCTATCGGCCCCGAGGCGTACCTGCCCCCCGCCGACAACTACATCGACGCGTCGGGCAAGTTCGTCCTGCCGGGACTCATCGATAGCCACGTCCACCTTGACGGCCACGACGACTACGCCCTTGGATCTCTCGCCGCCGCTCACGCCGGACTCACCACGCTGATCCCCTTCGGAACCTACCAACTCGAGGGCGACGAGACCCTTCCGCAGGCCACGCACCGCTCCCGCGAGACCGTGGAGCAGTGTGCCCTCACCGACTTCGCCTTCCATTTCATCCTGCAGAACCGGCCCAGCATCCTGTCCGGCCTCCCCGGCGCCATCGACCTGGGCGTCAAGTCGTTCAAGATGTTCATGACCTACAAGAAGCGACCCGGCCGGATGTGCGACGACGATTACATCTGCGAGGCCATGGACATGGTCGGCCGCGGCGGCGGCGTGCTGCAACTGCACTGCGAGAGCGGCAACATCATCGAGTACCTGGAAAACAAGCTCATTGGCGAGGGGCACACCCACCCCACCGACTTCCCCACCGCCTGCCCCGACTGGGCGGAGGAGGAGGCCATCAACCGCGCCGTCAAGATGTCTGCGGCGACCCGTTGCCCCACCTACGTGGTGCATCTCAGCACTCAACTGGGCCTCGAGCGCATCAAGCAGGCGCAGAGCCTGGGCCAGCGCGTCTGGACCGAAACCTGCCCGCAGTATCTCCTCCTTTCCGACGCGCAGATGGCCGAGTTCGGCCCGCTGGCCAAGATCGGCCCTCCGTTGCGTCCCGAGGACGGTCCCGACCGCGACGCCCTCTGGCAGGGTCTGCGCCAGGGCAACGTTTCCATCGTCGCCAGCGACCACTCGCCGCACCCCCGGGAGCTAAAGCAGCCCGGCTGGGACAACATTTTCGTGGATTCCAACGGCACGTCCATTCCCTTCGGCTCCCCCGGCATCGAGACCATCGTACCGCTAATGTACAGCGAGGGCGTCGTCAAGCGCGGTATGCCCATCTGGTGGCTGGCCCGCGTCATGGCCGAGAACCCGGCGCGCATCTTCGGCATCTACCCGCGCAAGGGCGTCATCCAGGTCGGTTCCGACGCCGACTTCCTGATCCTGGATCCCAACGGCGACCGCATCCTCACGTCGCAGAACCATCACAGCAACGCCGGCTACACGCTGTTCGAGGGCTGGCAGGTCAACGGCCGCCCGTGGATCACCATGCTGCGCGGCCAGGTGCTGCTGAAGGACGGCGAAATCCAGCAGAACCCCGGCTACGGAACGTTCCTGGAAAGCGGTGAACCCCGCGCTCCATTAGGCGGCCCGGTCGCATAGATGAAAGCCAATTCCATCTCGCCGCGGCGCTGCTGGTATCATTGGGTATGTATAATGCGGCCCAACCACAGGAGATGAGACCGCCGGAGCAGGGGATTGCAGCATGATGCGCGACGCTTACCAGGGCGAAGGCTATGAGTTGGTGTCAGTGCCGATTACATCCAGCCTGGCTTCCGAACTGCAGGTCCGAGCCGACGAGTCGGGCATCGATGTCGCTGAGCTCATATTGGATTTGTTCGTTGCAGCATTTCGCAACGATCCGGAGCGTGCATGCCCAACGTTTACCGTTTCGGACGACTTTGCGGTGGATTTCGTATCAGATGGGTTCCGCGTGGTGGCTCGGCATGATGGTCTGACCACCTTATGCCCATTTGATGGGATTCCCTTTGACCGCGCTATATCAGAGTTTCACGACCTCGATCTCACGGATGACGAGATTCTACAGGTTGCCCGTTCGTGAGGGTTCCACGGATAGTGGCAGACACGAGCGCGTTGCTGACGCAGGCACGATCGGGAATAACGGACAGCAGTCTGTGGCGCGCCATCAGGGGAGGCCGTGTGGTTCCGTTGGTATCCTACGCCACCTATACCGAATTTCGAGACAAATTAGGGGATCCCCGCTTCGGAATTTCCCCAGCGTCTCGCGACTCCATCCTGGCAGAATATTTGCACTACGCCGAATATATTCGGGATGTTCCGGACTCCGGAAACACGGTCCCCCAGGATGAAAGCGATAACCCTTTTGTTGACTTGGCAATGGCCAAGGAAGCCGACGCCATCGTGAGCGTCGACCCCGACCTGTTGAATTGCGACGGTATGTGGGACTTTCCGGTGATCACGATCGCCGAGTTCGTCCAGCGTTTTACGTGAACAACAGCAAGTGGTTTCCGTTCATTAAGCGGCGTCACACTAAACGAGGCAATGCTGTAACCATGTCCGATCCCCTCAACGCTTTCTGCGCCGATAGCGACGCTTACCTCCCCGGCACGCCCGGCGGCCCGCTGGCCGGCCTCACCTTTGCCGCCAAGGACATCTTCGACGTGGCCGGCCACGTCACCGGCTGTGGCAATCCCCACTGGAAGGCGACCCACGGCCCGGCCGACGCAACAGCCCGGGTCGTGCAAACCCTGGTGGATGCCGGCGCGACCATGACGGGCAAGACCATCACCGACGAGCTGACCCGGGGCATCTTCGGCGAGAACATGCACTACGGGACGCCGCGCAATCCGCGGGCGCCGGGCCGCGTTCCCGGCGGGTCCTCCAGCGGTTCGGCGTCGGCTGTAGCCGGCAAACTGGTCGATTTCGCCCTCGGCTCCGACACCGGCGGCTCGGTGCGAGTGCCGGCCAGCTTCTGCGGACTCTATGGCCTGCGACCCACCCACGGCCGCATCCCCCGCGACGGAATGCTGCTCCAGGCGCCCAGCTTCGACACCATCGGCTGGTTCGCTCGCGACGCCGAGACCTTTGCGCGCATCGGGGCGGTGATCCTTCCTCCCGCCGCCGAAACCAGCCGCCCCCGCCGTCTGGTCGTTGCCGAGGACGCTTTTGAACTGGCCGGCCCCGAAGTGCGGGAGGCGTTGGAATCGGCGATTGATGTCATCGCGGCGGCGTTTGACTCACGAACGACCGAACGCCTCTCACCCACCAGCCTGGAGGAATGGTCCGGCCACCAGCAGATTCTCCAGAGCCGCGAGGCGTGGGAGTCCATCCGCGACTGGCTGGACGCGGTGAACCCCGCCATGAGCTTCGAGGTGTCCGACCGCTACGTGACCGCCCGCGCCGTAACCGATGAGCAGGTCGCGGCTGCCCAGGCGGGTCGCGACTCGATCATTGAGCGCATGAACCAGGTTTACCAGGATGGTGAAACCGTCGTGTGCCTGCCCACCACCGTCGGCCCCGCGCCGCCGTTGGGCCAGGCCGTGTCCGACCGCCACACTCTCCGGCTGTGCAACAGCGCGCTGACGTCTGTAGCCGGCAACACCGGCCGCCCGCAGATCAGCCTGCCGCTGGCAGAGGCGGACGGCCTTCCCATCGGCCTCTCTCTCCTCGGAGATTACAACGCTGACGAACAGCTGATTGCCCTGGCCTCAGACATAGCCGGAGCGCGGTGACGTCGTGGCGTCTCCACATTCGGATCGTAATTCGCCGCGAGGCACAGCTGGTTAGCCGTTGAAGCTGTCTGCAACGCTGTCCCAAGCCGCCACGCCGCTGGGAATATTCCGGTATCGCTCCTTCGCCTTTGTCTGGGGCTCCACGGCTCTGGTCGGCATGGGCACGCAGATGGAATCGGCCGTGCTCGGCTGGTTCATGCTGACCCTCACCGATTCCCCGTTCCTCGTCGGCGCAATCGCCGGCGCGCGCATGGCGATGAACTTCCTGGCCATCTTCGCCGGCGCACTGATCGACCTGCTGCCCCGCAACTGGATCCTGACCACCGTGGAATTCGTGATGGGCACCATGGGTTTCCTGATGCTCGCGCTGATCCTGACCGGTTGGCTGGAGGTATGGCACATCTTCGCCATCACGCTATTCATGGGGATGATCCGCCTGTTCCAGATGCCCACCGCGCAGTCCCTCGTCGCCGATACCCTGCCGACCGAGCGGCTCAGCAACGGCGCGGCGTTCAACACCATCGCCATGAATCTCGCCATGCTGGTTGGCCCGGTGGTGGGCGGCGTGCTGTTCAAGGCCTACGGGCCGCAGGGCGCATACCTGGCCATCGCCAGCCTCTACTTCGTCAGCGGCATGATGGCCCTGGGAATCGGACGAACCCAGGATCGTCGGGTTGGACCGACAGAATCGGTGATCCGCACCGTGGGCCAGGGCCTCCGCTACGCCCTGGGCAATCAGGTGATCTGGGCGGTTCTCGCCATCGCGGTGATCATCAACCTGGCCGGCTGGACCCTGCACACCAGCCTCGCCCCGATATTCGCCCGAGATGTGCTGGGCACCGACTCGGTCGGGTTGGGGCTGATGCTGTTCGCGTTCGGCTCCGGCGCCCTGGCCGGCTCCATGAGTTGGGCCATGGTGCCCAGATTGAACCACGCGGGAAAACTGCTCATTGTGGCGGTTTTCATGTGGCACGCGACTATTCTGCTCTTTTCCCTTTCGCACTGGTTCTATGTTTCGTTGGCGATCCTGGTGCTGGTCGGCGCGTC
Source organism: Dehalococcoidia bacterium (assembly GCA_965116565.1). Lineage (GTDB taxonomy): Bacteria > Chloroflexota > Dehalococcoidia > Lucifugimonadales > UBA3495 > Bin87. The sequence goes on along the minus strand of OZ220699.1, from coordinate 3,459,919 downwards.
GTTCGCGTCCACCCAGGCCCTGATCCTCACGCTGCTGCTTCGCGCCACCCAGGCCGAGTTCCGCGGCCGCGTGATGAGCCTGCGCTCATTCGCGATCCTCGCCTATAGCTTCGGCACACTGGGAGCTGGTGCGCTGGCCGGTTTCTGGGGCGCGCCGGCGGCGGCACAGGTTGTCGGCATCACCGGCATCACCCTGCTGGTGATCCTCGCGGCGCTGACCCCCAAGCTCCGCCAGGCCTGACACCCTCTCCCGTCAAGGGCGGGGGATGGGGTGAAGGTCAAAGCCCCTCGCGCCTTCAGTTCCCGGATTCGCCGCCGCTGATCGATGTATTCGTAGGGGCGACGCATGCGTCGCCCCTACCTGTCTGGTTCATGATGACCTTTCCGGACCATCGTGCATGGATGGGCGCGAGCCCGGCCAGCCGTCACTTATTCAGCACAACGTCGATCAACGCGATCCGACCCTCCTGCACCGCCTTCAGCCCGTTGCGCAACGCCTGGTGCAGGTCGGCCGGATCCTCCACCCGCTCGCCGTAGCCGCCGAACGGTTCCACCAGCTTTGCGTAGTCCGGTCCGGGTATGTGTACGCCGTGCCAGATACCGGATTGCGACGCGGCCCCTTCCGGATAATAGGCCAGGTGGTTCCCGCGCATCGCCTCGTAGCCGCCGTTGTTATACAGCACGGTGAGGAAGGGCAGGTTGGCCTCGTAGGCCACGCCGAAGCACTGCGTCACCGGGTTGTACAGGAACCCCCCGTCGCCCATCAGGGCCACCACCGGTTGGTCGCGTTTGGCCAGTTTCACGCCCAGCGCCAGACCCAAACCCTGACCCAAGCCGCCGTTGGTCTTGTAGTAGCTCTGCGGTTTGTCCCACCGCACATGCCGACCCACCGAGCCCCGGTGCGTGGTCACCTCCTCCGCGTACACTACGTCCTCGGGCATCGCCTCACTCAGCGCCGCGCCCAGCCACGCCGGGTCGATGGGGCTGCTACCGCTGGCCGACGACTCCGCTGCACGGGTGGCTTCCGCCAGCCGGTCGTGTTCCTCGGACCACCGTTGCCGCCGGTCTTCGATTTGGCCCTGCTGTTTTGCCGCCTCAGGACGCAACGCCTCCGCCAACAATCCCAACCCCAGGGTCAGATCTCCCTCCACATACCGGTCGGCGAAAAGGTTCTGGTACACCATGTACTCTTTGATCACCGTCTCGCCCATCGCCACGACGGTCGCGCGCTGCGGCCCGTTCTGCGGCGGATACCACGGCGCGCGGCTGCCGGCCAGGATGACCAGATCGGCGTCGTTCAGGTAGCGTTCCGACTCTCCGCCCAGATAGAGCGGGTGGCTCTTGGGGAAGTTGGCGTACAGCGCCGCGCTCTCCACCACCGGGATGGCGAACAGTTCGGCCAGAGCCACCAGGTTGTTGAATCCTTGCACGTCCCGCCCGGCGCTGTCGGTGATGATCAACGGGGACTTGCTCTGCGCCACCAGTTCGGCGAGGGCAGCGATGTCCTCGTCGGCCGGCCGCGTTTTCGGCGCCCCCGCAACCATTCGTATCTTGCTGCCGGGCGTCCAGTCGTGGATCATCGTCTCAATGGGAATGTCCATGAAGGTCGGCCCTTGCGGTACCCGCTGCGCCAGCTCCCCGGCCCTGACCAGCTGCTCGTACAGCGTGTGAGGGCTCGTCGCCTTCCCGCTCCACTTGGTGAATGCGTTGGCGAAACGGTCCGGGCCGCCAACCACGCTCAGGTTGCGGTACCACTGCGCCTGGGGATCCAGTTCCGGATCCTCCCCGTAGCTGATAGCCTCGCCCGAGCACACCAGCATCGGCACCTCGCCCATCACCGCGCCCTGGATGCCCATGCTGCCCTGCAGGAGCCCCACGCCGGCATGCAGCAGCACCGCCTGCATCTTGCCCGTCACCCGCGTGTATCCGGACGCCATGTTCACCGCGAGGGTCTCATGCCAGCAGTTGATGTAGCGCGGCCCCGGCGTCTCGTTGATCTGCTGACGCGCCAGTGCCTCCCATACCGGCGCCCATTCCGAGCCCGGCGATGAGATGATGTAATCGATGCCAAGGTTGCGAAACGCCTCGAGGATGGCCTCGCCGCCGTCTCGTGTGGTCGTCGTCATGATCTAGTCCTCCTGTGCTTGGCCTGCCACCGTTCGGAGTCCCGCTTCTCGAGGAGCCGGCTCCTGCGTGGTTTGACCTTCCCGGTGCGTGGGCAGCGCGGATAGGAACAGCGCCACCAGCAGTGATCCCATCATGGCAATGTAAGCGTATCGCAGTCCCGTCGTAAAGGCCGCGCCCACCCCCTCGGAGCCACCGTGTCGCACGGCGTCCAGGCTCGGCTCGTAGCCCAGCGACCCCATCGTGGCCGTTACGATGGCCGTGGCCACTGCGATGCTGACCACGTTGCCCGCGTTGCGGATCAAGTTCACCAGCCCTGAGATCACTCCGTGATTGTCTCGGTCCACCGCGCTCAGAATCGAGCTGGAATTTGGTGAGTAAAACGTGCCCATGCCGCTGCTGGTCATCATCAGCGCCGGAATCACGTGGAACAGGGACGAGTCGGCGCTTATCCGCGACAGGATCGCGATGCCCGTGGTGGACAGGACGAGACCAGCCACCGTGAATTTGCGCCATCCAAAACGGTCCGACAGGCGGCCGCTCAACGGCCCCAGTATCGCCATGCACATCGCTCCCGGCACCACCGCCAGTCCGGCCTCCGACGGTTTGTAACCCAGCACGTTCTGCAGGTAGAACGGCGTCATGAACAGCACCGCCGAGCTCCCCATGAACATCAGGTAATTGGCGGTAACCCCCAGGAAGAAGTTCCGGCGCCGGAACAGCCGAAGTTCCAGCATCGGGCTCGAGTACCGTAGCTCCCACCACACGAACGTTGCCAGCAGCACGCCGAATAAACAGACTGCCGCCAGTATCGGTGGCGAGGTCCAACCGGCGCGATGCGCGTTGGATATACCCAACAGCAGAGCCAACAGCGCGCTGGACGACAGAAATGCTCCCAGCCAGTCGAATCGCGTCTGGTTTGCGCTGCGGACTCTGCGCGGTTCGTTCCCGCCGGGCAACACGGCGAGGCTCAGCGCAATGCTGGCCACCACCATTGGTATCGTGGCAAAGAACACCGCCCGCCAGCCGAACGCATCCACCAGCAAGCCGCCCAACGCCGGGCCCGCGACCGCGCCCGTTCCCACCATGGTCATGATCAGGCCGATCGCCTTGCCCCGCTCGCTCGGCGGGAACGCCCCGATGACGATCGCCATCCCCGTCCCTTGGGTCATGGCCGCGCCCGTGCCTTGCAGCAGGCGCGCTACGATCAGTACCGCCAGGTCCGTCGAGGTGCCGGCCGCCATCGACCCGCCTATGATCACCAGCGATCCCATCACGAATACACGCTTGGCTCCGATCAGGTCCGCCAGCCGGCCCATGGGCAGCAGCAGGGCGATGATGGTCATGGCGAACCCGATCATCAGCCACTGCACGCTGGGTATGTCAGCGTGGAAGTGGGTGGCTATCGTGGGCAGCGCCACCCCCACGCTGCCGTGGTCCACCACCGATGCGAAAATGCCCACCGCCATCGCGGTGAAGGCATACCACTTGAACCGCGGACTGCCGGCTAACGATGCGATCAAGGATTCACCAACTCAAGCCGAGCCTGCCGGAAATCGTAGTCCATCCGCATGCGGTTCAGAATGTCGCGCCCCAGTAGCGAATCAAGGCCGTCGTTGGAGGGCCCGGGCTTGGCAATAGAGATTTCAATACGGAAATCTAGATTGGAACTGCTGTCGTTGAATGTGACGACCGCGCCTTCCCTGTAGTAGGTATGAGCCCCGCCTACTCCCTCATATGCCACCGGGAGAAGCAGTTCGTCGAAAGGGCAACTCAGCCGCGCGCCGTCTCCCGGATGCAGCACAGTAGAGACCGCTCCCGTATCAATCAGAAAATCGACATCTCCGCGGACCCCCAACCGGGGCAGAAACAGGCGGCCTCGAACGTAGGGCCGCCCATCAGGTTCAAAATAACCTGCTATCACTGACTCATCCGGGGATCATCCGTCGGGGTCGCGTATTTAGATACTTGGTCGCTGCGAATTCAGGACGTTCGCCAATCTCCTTGATTTTGGCCACGATTCCTTCGATGGAGTCCGCAACTACCAGAGTGCGCGTCTCGGTCAGCGCAACCCACTGGTCGGGATATTTTTGCGTCAATTCGGGCCGCATGTTCAGCAACTGCTGGGAGCGTTCGGCGTAGTCCCGCATTTCGATCAGGACATGCTCGCCACCCGACTGCGTCACAGGCTCCGCACTATCGGATACCAAGGTCTCTTCGTTCCCGGAAACCATGTCCCGTCTCCTTTGCCAATCTATGCTCCGACCGGGGCGATTATTGTATAACACGCCCTACTCCCCCGCGAAAAACCGTCGCGCGTTCTCCACCGTGATCTGGCGAATATCCTCGTCCGACGCCCCCATTTCCTTCAGCCTGGGCAGCACGTATCGGGGAATGAAGTTGTACTCGTCCGGATTCGCCCGACGTCGTTGTTCCTGCACCTCAGCGCCGTGTCGCGCTTTGGGAACGGAGTAGTCGTGGGACAGGAAAATGCGGTGGGTGAACCCGGCGTCCATCAGGGCCTTGGCAACCTCCGTACGCTGCTCCCAGTTCGGTGTGCCGGGTCTCGTTCCACCGGGATATCGGTCCAGTCCCAGCCACACGCCTTTGTTGAGCAGGCCGAAAAGGTAGTCCAGGTCCGTGTCGTCGTTGCTGTGCCCGATGTACACCTTGTCCAGGTCAACACCCTCCTCTTCAAGGATCCGTACCTGCGCCTCGCCGATCCGCTCGGGCGACCACGTGTGCGTCGAGATGGGCAGGCCGGTCGCCTTCTGCGCCCGCGCCGCGGCCCGCAGCACCACTTCCTGCGGCCCCGTGATTCCTCCTTCGTCGGAGGCCACCTTGATGATGCCCGCCTTGATGCCCGTGCCCTCGATGCCCTCTTCGATCTCGCGAATGTACAACTCGGCGATCACGTCCGGCGACAGGTCGCCGAACGGCCGGGGCACGGCCAGATGGTTGCCCGTCGCCACGATGATCTGCATCCCGCTGGCCTCGGCCACCTCCCGAATCAGTAGCACGTCCCGCCCCAGGTCAAAGGTGCTCACGTCCACGATGGTCCGCACCCCGTCCTCGCGCACCGCTGCCATCGCGGCCGTAGACTGTTCCCTGATGCCGTCGCGGTCGATGATCTCCGGATAGGTGTGTCGCAAACCGGCCGCGTTGGTGCCCACGTGCTCGTGGCTCAAGGTGAAGCCCAGGTCGTCGGTATCTATCGGCCCCGTCACGCTGTTCACGGTTGCCATGGCCATTCCCTCCTGTCCTCGGCAAGGTGACGTATTCTATTATGATTCGCCGAACTTGGATATGTAGCCGTTTTCGTGTGACTATCCAGGATTTAGGTGTTCGTCTAACACCAAAACCGTCCTGCCGGCCTTGAGCCGATATCCAGAAAATCTTTCCCCAGCTCATGTTTCCTGATCAGTGTACTTGACAGGTTTCGGCCTGCCCGCCGGTGAGGCGCCCACAGCAGGCAACCCCACCAACTCCGGGCAGTTGCGTTCTCGTAGCCAGGGTCATGCGCTTACCGCCTGGGAGTGATGTCATCCGCTCGTGGTGAACCTGCCGAACTATCGGCGGCCGGCGCTTCGGGGCACGGCGACTCAACCCGGGCCCGCGGCTATATCGTCGCCGCCCATCCAAAAACGGCATCCTGCACGTTCCTTATATCCCTTGTCCTGTGAATTTGGTTCGCTGCGCCGTCATACCGTGCATTCCTTGGCGCCCCCTGATGCGTTTCCAAATCGCTTGCCACTGTCCAATCCGCCGTCTATCATCGATCAAAACTAAGGGAGGCAGGCCATGCGAACCCCCATACTCACCCGCGACCAGGTCCCCGAACAGCTCCGCGACGCCTTTGACCACGAAACCGCAAATTCCGGCGGCGTGGTGGACAGTGGTCCCGGCTCCGCCATGATCAACAGCCCCGAAATGCGACGCCGCTCAAACTACTTGGTCAACTACCTGCGCGACGAAGGGTCCCTCCCCAAGCAGATCCAGGAGCTGGTGATGATCCTCACTGCCCGCAACATGGACTGCCAGTACATTTGGCACGCCCACGCCGCCCGCGCCCGCCAGCAGGGCATCAGCGACGAGTTCGTCGATAACCTCCGGGATGGCAAGCCTCTGCCCCAGTTGTCCGACGACCTCCAGATCGTCGTCAACTATGTGACCGAGTTGTTCGCCAACCACCGTGTTGGAGAGGACACTTTCCAGGCTGCCATCGACCGGTATGGCGCCCTGAGCGTCACCGAGATATCGACCCTGATGGGCTACTACTCCCTGCTCGCGTTCAACGCCAACGCGTTCGAGATCGACGTCCCCGACGGCGACGAACCCAAGCTGCCCATCTGACGCCATCCGGCGGTTGCTCCCATAGCCCTCGCTGGGGGATTCTACTGGGGATTCTCCGGGCTCCTGGCCTGGGGAATCGCCGACTACCTGGCGCGTACCGCCTCGCGCCAGATCGGCAGTGTCAGTACGACACTGCTCACGTTGCTCATCGGCCTGGTCCTTCCGGCCGCCTTTGTCGTCGCCGAGGCCGCCTCCGGCGGTCGCGTCGTCGACTGGCCGGCCCTGGCCCTGTGGGCGTCTCTCACGGGAACCGCCCTGGGCGCAGCCTATTTGGCATACTACACTGGACTTGCTCGCGGCGCGGTAACGGTCGTCAGCAGCGCCGCCTCAGCCTGGCTCGCCATCACGGTGTTGATCGTCGTCGCGTTCTTCGGCGAAACCGCCGGCCCGGGCCACCTCGCGTTGATGGCCGTTATCCTCATCGGGATCCTGCTGCTGTCCGCTGGCCCGCTGACCGGGTCCGAGGTCAGTTCCGGCTTGCCTTGGGGACTCGCGACCATGCTGGGCATCGGCGTCGCGATGGCCTTGTTCGATCATGCGACCCAGGCGGCCGGACCCATGCTGGCGGTGCTCGTCGTGCGGGCTGTTTCCGCCATCCCCGCATACGGTTTCGCCCGCGTGAAACATGTGCCCATTAGTTGGCCGCGGAATTTCAGCGGGTGGGCCTTGCTCGTTACCATAGGCATAGTAGACGCCGCCGGATTTGTCGGTTACAACCTCGGCGTTGAATCGGCCCCGGTATCCCTCGTCGCGCCCATCGCGGCTGCCCATCCCGTGGTCACCATCGCTTTGGCCGTCGTTGTCAATCGCGAACGTCCGCTCGCGAGCCAGTGGGCCGGCGCGATTCTCACCGTGGCCGCCACCATCGCGTTGAGCGTCTTCGCGGGCTGAATCGTGCCGACAATACCGCAATAATTCATCCTCGTCGCCCTGTTCATTTCGTCGCCTTGTTCATCAATGTAAAACAACCGCCCGTATCGGTGTAAAATCCCATCATCCCATCTATCCTGTTGATCCATCTGGGTAAAGACAAGGAGGCGCATTTTGAAGTACGACGTAATCGTGATCGGCGCCGGCTCCGCCGGATCCATCGTCGCGACCCGTTTGAGCGAGGATCCCAATCGTTCCGTCCTGTTGCTCGAAGCCGGCCCGGACTATCCCAATTTTGACCACCTGCCCGACGAGGTCAAGTTCGGCTACGCCACCGCCACCGACGTCATGACCAGCGATCACAACTGGCAGTTCACCGGCTACGGCACCGCCGAGAACCCCGAGATCATGGTGCCTCGCGGCAAGGTCACCGGCGGTTCCAGCGCTATCAACGGCCAGATGTTCCTGCGGGGCGTCCCCGAGGACTACGATACCTGGGCCGCCATGGGCAACGACGAGTGGAGTTTCCAGAACGTTCTGGGATGCTTCCGCCGACTGGAAACCGACACCGACTTTTCCGATGACTTTCACGGGAACGACGGACCGATCATCGCCCGCCGTTTTAAGCGCGAGGAATGGCGCCCCGCCCAGGCCGCGTTCTACAACGCCGCCCGGGCCTATGGCTTCCCGCACACCGACGACCACAACAGCCCCGACTCAACCGGGATCGGCCCCACGCCGTTCAACAACCCCAACGGCATCCGCTGGAGCACCGCCCTGGGTTACCTGGACCCGGCACGCAATCGCCTCAACCTGACCCTGCGGCCCAACTGCACGGTCCACCGCGTGATTTTCGACGGCAACCGCGCCACCGGCGTCATGGTCGAAAGCGGCGGTGAAATCTTCACCGTTGAAGCCGACCAGATCATCCTCAGCGGCGGCGCCATAGCCTCGCCCCAACTCCTGATGTTATCCGGCGTCGGTCCGGCCGATCACCTGCGCAGCCACGGCATCCCCGTCGTTCACGACCTCGCCGGCGTTGGCCAGAACCTCCGCGACCATCCTATCGTGCCCGTCACCTGGCGCACCAGGCCGGATTTCGAGCTCGACGGATTCGCGCCACGCATCCAGACGTGCCTGAAGTACACCGCTGAAGGCTCGGACCTGCGCAACGACATGATCATGATCTTCTCCTCCTTCGCCACCGAGCAGGTCATCCGCGGCGGCGACCGGATGGCTCCCCTGGGCATCAGGGCGTCCGTGTCCATCTACCTCGCTGTCGGCTCGGGTGAACTGCGCCTCAGCTCCACGGACCCCCATCAGCAACCCTACCTCGACTACAATTATCTGACGGAAGAGTTCGACCGGAAACGTTTGCGCGACGGCGTACGCATCGCTGTCCAGTTGGGCGAACACGGCGATTTCAAGGACATCATCCAGGAGCGCACCGAACCTCTGGACTCCGACCTGGCGTCCGACGACGCTCTGGACCACTGGCTCCGCAGCAACGTCTCCACCGCCCAGCACATATCCTGCACCTGCAAGATGGGCCCAGCCTCGGATCCCATGGCCGTCGTCGACCAGTACGGCAAGGTTCACGGGCTGGAAAACATCCGCGTCGTTGACGCGTCCATCATGCCCGACTGCATCCGCGCCAACACCAACGTCACCACCATGATGATCGGCGAACGCGTCTCCGAGTTCATCCTCCGCGGCGACTGAATTCCAGGTACACGGAACTCAACGGCTCCCGATGAATTCGGGAGCCGTTTTGGTTGGGGCTCGCCCGAACCTCACTCAGCGCGACGGAAAGCGCGCCGCCAGGATGTCCATGATCAGCCGCGCTGCCACCTGCACCGTCAACTCCGACACGTCGTAGGGCGGCGCAACCTCCACCACGTCAAAGGCCACCAGGTTGGAGCGACGCACCAGCGTCTCGAGGCACCGGAGCGCCTCCTCGTAAAACAACCCGCCCACCTCCGGCGTTCCGGTTCCGGGAGCCTGCGTCGGGTCCAAAACGTCCACGTCGAACGTGATGTAAAGATTTGCGCCCACCGGAACGCTTTCTGCCACGGCCTCGGGGCCCATTTCGCGGAACTGCCGCAGCGTGATGATGCCGTTGCCGTGGCTCACCGCTTCCTCGTATGGCTCCCGCCGCACCGAGCGTATGCCGATCGACGTGACGTTGGCGACGTGATCCAGCTCATGGCACCTGCGGATGGGACTGCCGTGGGTGAGCAGTGCCCCTTGATAGTGATGCGTGTAGTCCAGGTGCGCGTCGAAATGCACGATGTCCAGCGGCGCGAACTGTGCCAATCCCGCCACCACCGGAAACGTAATGGCGTGGTCGCCGCCCAGCACCACCGGCATCGCTCCCCGCTGTGCGACCCGCTGCACTACGCCTGCCAATCGCTCAAAATTGTGCACAACCTCCGACGGCGAAACCGACACGTTCCCGCAGTCCGCCATCGTGATGCCCCGCAGCAATTCGTCGCCGGCGTCGGCGTCGAAAAACCCCTCAGCGGACCTCCCCTGCCCGTATGGGTCCAGATAGGAGTAGGACCGGGGCGCGTCCCGCAGAGCGTCCGGCCCGTATCTGGCGCCGGGCCTCCCGAAGGTGCCCTGGTCAAACGGCATCCCGATGAATGCAACATCTGTGTCCAGTTCATCTATGTTGGCGCACATGGGCACCCGGAACATCGTTCTTGGCCGGGTGTCCAACGACGACATACCGCCGCCCGGCGTGTCTTCCAGGTACTGCGGTCCGATGTTGAGATTATCGTCAACCATGTATGTTCCTTGCTATGGATTTGGTTTGATTATACTTGGCAGCGAATACACCGCCAAAAAGGAGGCCCCAAATGGCCCGGTTAGAAGACTACCAGAACCGATTCCAGTACGTCCGGTTCGAGCGTGAGGACGGCATCCTCCAGATGACCCTCCACAGCGACGGCGACACCCTGCAATGGGGCGCTGGCCCGCATACCGAACTTCCGGAGGTATTCCATACCGTTGGCACGGACACGGAGAACAAGGTCATCATCATGACCGGCGCCGGCGACGGGTTCACCGGCCCTGCCGGCAGCAGCGACACCGTCCCGCGCCGCACGCCCGAACAGTGGGACGCCACCTTCTGGGAGGGCAAGCACCTGCTGGGCAACCTGCTCAACATTGAGGTTCCCATCATCGCCGCCATCAACGGCCCGGCCCTCCGACATTCGGAATTGCCACTGATGAGCGACATAGTGCTCGCCGCGCCGCACACCACATTCCAGGACTCCGGCCACTTCATGAGCGGCCTCACCCCCGGCGACGGAATGCACATCATCTATCCCCTGCTGCTGGGCATTAACCGCGGCCGCTACTTCCTCCTCACCGGCCAGATGCTCGACGCCGCCAAGGCTGAGGAACTTGGCCTCGTCGCCGAGGTGCTGCCTTCGGACGAACTGCTGCCCCGCGCGTGGGAACTGGCCCGCCAACTCGCCCGACAGCCCCGCCTGGTCCTGCGCTATTCCCGCGTCCTCCTCACCCAGAAACTCAAAGGCGAACTCCACGACCTTCTGGGCTACGGCCTCGCCCTCGAGGGCCTCGGTTCAGCCCAGGACTACCTCGACCGCGGGCAGGGGCGGTAGAGGGCGTTTTTAGGCAGGCGGAAGTTCGGTAACGGTTACAGTCCCGCCGGGAGTCATGTCGATTTCGATACGGCTTCCGGCCAGCAGGTCGGCGCTGGCCAGATAGGAGGTTTCCGATTCCAATACCCTGACCCGCTTGAACCCGTCGTGCCAGATTACCTCACCGCGGTAGGCAGCAATGCGCACCACCTGTTCGTCTCCCAACCTGAAGCGCATCGTCCTTTCCCGTCGCAAGCCAAGTTGTCTGATCACGGATCTGGGCAACATTAGGTGAGAGCCTTGAAATCCGGTGTCAATGACTACCTCAAATTGGCGGTTGCTGCCAGTCATTTGAACCGGGATGATTGCCTCGTGCCGTTCGTTAACCCTTCCGGCAATCATATTTCTATTACGTCGTATTTTCGCCCCAGGGCAAAGACCGCCGGATAGCCGATGCGGAATGCGAACTCGAACGCGCCCGGGCGGCGAGATTGCAGCCGGTCGGACGCCGCTTGCAAGTCCGCGTCAACTTCGTAGTCGTAGGATTCGATGTCCAGCACTAGAATCTTGCCTTTCGCCGCGGGTAACAGTTTGGGCAGCAGTTCTTTCTCGTAGAACTCCTCCGCCAAGTCCAGTTGCTCCGCCTCTATGGTGTCCGTTCGGTCGGCCTCTGCCATCGCGTTCACCCCCATCTTGTCATCATGCTAGCGCACTGAGCGTCAACGGGCAACTTGGGTCGGGCTGGCCGAACGCCTCGGCGGCAGCGCGGTCAACATCAACACCGAGCACGACCCGTAGATGAACAGCAGCGTCCACCACGCCGGCAGATACGACCCCGCATAGTCGTGCAGGTATCCCACCAGAGGTGCGCCCAACCCGGCGCTCAACAGGTTGATCGGCATGACGACACCGCGAATCGATCCCAGGAACGCTCTCCCGTAGTAAGCCGCAAAAATGTACGTGTGGACGATCATTCCGACGCCCACTGAACACCCGAACACAATGGTCGAAAGGAACATCATTTCAGCCGACGCCACGTAGATCATCAACAGGATGGCAACTATAAATCCCGAGAAGGACGCTGCCGCCAAAAAGCGTATGGGCACCCGGTCCGCAAGCCATCCTGACACCAGCGCCAACGCCGCCGCTCCGCCCGCGTCGGCTGCAAACGACCACGACACGAGCAGCGGATCGTAGGCTTTCTCCACGAAGTACGGTATCCGGTGAAAGCTGGCCCCGCCCTGCGCCAGGCCCGCCATCGAGAACACCGCCATCAGCTTCCACATCGTTGCCGTCCCAAAGGCTTGACGCACCGTCCAGACCGGCTCCTCGACGGTTGATCGCTGTGTCCGCGGGCCGGACTCTCCTGTCCCGGGATCATCGATCGGGTCGCCGTCCACCCTCAGCCCCATGTCCTCAGGTTGTCGGCGCAGGAACAGCGCCGATGCCGGAACCGATATGACCATGAACATCACGGCCAGGATCTGCCACGTGCTCCGCCATCCGTAGCCGTCGATCAACCATTGTGTCACTGGCAGAAACACGATCCCGCTGATTCCCAGCCCAGCGGTGGAGAAAGCCAGGGCGCGGCCTCTCTTGCGTACAAACCACTTGGCCACGGGCACCGAGGTCACCAGTCCGTTGGGCGCGGCCAGCCCCGATACGCCCACCAACCCGAACAGCAGGATGAACTGCCACGCATGGCTGCTCATGCCCACCAGGATCAGGCATCCGCCGATCATCAGTGCCGCCACCGGTATGTACGCCCTGGGTCCGTAGCGGTCGATCAGCCATCCCACGGCGAAGCTGAGGACGCCCGCCGAAAGCCGTCGCGTTGTCTGCATCCACCCGAACGTCGCCCTTGACAATGCCAGTTCACGCTGCATCGGCAGCACGAATAACCCGTAGTTCAGCGTCCCCGTCGCCATCGTCGAAAAATTGATGGCGAACATGGCCGCGACGATCACCCAACCATAGAAAAAACGCTGGCCCTGCGGACCAATCTCGGTCCCTGCGCTGGTGGCCATGTCACACACGAACGTAGGGGCGAACCATCATTCGCCCCTACAACCCTCGCGATTTGCTCTGTACGGCGAGGAAAGCGTAAACCTAGATCGCCTGCCAGTACCGTTTGCCCTGCAGCCGCACGATCTTGCCGAACCCGGGCGCCGGCAGATGCACCGCCGCTACCGGTATGCCTTCGCTCTCCAGTCGGTCCAGAACGCTCTCCCGGGTCGAAATCGCCTGGTCTGGGATGATATCCGCCCGCGATGCCCAGTTCGTCTGCTGAATTTGCGCCGTGTTATGCAGCACGTCGCCCAGGATCAGCCCGCGCTCGCCGCCCGAGTTGATCATGATGCTCATGTGGCCCGGGGTGTGCCCGGGCGTAGGCAACGTGGTCAACTCGCTGGTGATGCTGAACTCTCCCTCCATCCATTCCACCAGCCCCATCTCGGCGATCGGCCAAACGCAGTCGGGCGCATTGGGGAACCGGTCAGGTTGCAGGGCGGGGTCGTGGCTGGCGTCGTAGTCCACCCTGCTGAAATAGTAGCGCGCGTTCGGGAAGGTCGGTTTCAGCGTCCCTCCGTCATCCCGAACCGTGTTCCATCCCACGTGATCCCGATGCAGGTGGGTCATCACCACGGCGTCGATGTCGTTCGGTGAAACGCCGTTCCGCGCCATGTCGTCCAGCAACTCGCCCCACGGAGTCTCCGGAGTATCTTTCGCCCCCAGTCCAGTGTCCACCGCGATGGTCTTGCCCTCAGAGCGCAGCAGGAAGCAGGCCAGGTTGAAGCTGACCTTTCGTTCCGGCGTCAGGTGGTCGTGGAACGGCTCCCACTCGGTGGCAGGGATATCAGGAAAAAAGTTGCAGATGTCGAATTCCAGTAGCCCGTCGGAAAGGGAAGCAATCTCCACGTTCCCGATGGTAATTTTGCTGGCGGTCATAGTCCCTCCACAGTCCCTCAATTGCGCCATTCTAACACCGACAGGCGCAACGATTCGCAGCGTCCCGTTTGCTGTACGGTTCAGGCTCAAGTTGACAGTCCGCCATGAGAACCCGTCATACATTAGGACCCGTCATACATTAGGACCCGTCATACCGGCGAAAGCCGGTATCCAGAAAATCCTTGCCTGGTTCACGCCGGCCTGTTCGCGGCGTTTCCGGGTCCCTGCTTGCGCAGGAGCGACGTGTTTCCGGCCGGGAATCTCACCGACTCCGAGCAGTTACCGTTTCCTCGCGCATGCCTTGCGATTTTCCGAACACAGGAGGCAACTATGGTTTGCACGGTTCTACAACTGTAGTCCGCTCATGGTGAGCCGGTCGAACCACGAGCGGACTACATCCGCGTGTGCGAACAATCCGTGTGTGCGAACAATCGGAAGGCCTTGCACCGCCTTCCCAGTCACCGGGCAGCGCGATTGACAAGGTACAATACCGGGCAAATTCAATGTCCACGAGGCGAAGATGGGCGCTTACACCAGCACACAATTGATGGTTCGGTTACTGACGCTGCTGCTGGGTTTGGCCGGCGGTTTGTGCCAGACGGTCTGGTCCCAGGTGGTTGGGATGCGCTGCGGAGCCGCGCAGATCGGCGAGTACGTCTTTCACACCGAATGTGTCGCGTGGACCGAACTGTTTTTGAGGTTCCCGCAGGACATCAGCACCCAGATGGTCAGCCTGGTGTTGGCCGCCGCTATCGCCGGCATGGTGGCCGGGTTGGGCGGCATGTGGCGCGCTCGCTGGGCCGGCGTGTTGTTCCTGGCGCTCGCCGCATGGAACGTCGGCCTGCTGGCGTTCGCCGTGACCGGCATGGATCAGAAACCCATCGCCGTAATCCTGGCGCTCGTGTCGGTGGCAGTGCCCGTGATCTGCGGCGTGCTGCTTTGGTGGCGAGGCGAGTATCGTGCTTCCCGTCGCCAATCTGCCGTTGCTGGTGACACCGGCCCGTGGACGGTATGACACCGGGGGTGCTACACCTTGTAGCACGTGCCCCCGAGTAGGAAATGCCCCCGATGAAACCGACTCGCCCCACCGACTCCGGACAATCGGCCGCTTCGGACCCAATAGCGCCCATCTCTGAAAAACAGTTGGCGCGCCTGTGGGAACGCCGTGCCGCGCGCCACCGCGCCTTCCACACTGAAACCGGCGCCCGGGTGAGCGTGCTCTACCCGGGTCGCCCCGGCGTAACGGCGGGCCCTGATTTCCGCAACGCCCTCTTGATGGTCGAAGGCCAGGGCCTCGTGCAGGGCGACGTCGAAGTCCACCTCCGTCAACGCGATTGGCGATCTCACGGCCACCACCGGGACCCGAACTACAACGGCGTCGTGCTCCACGTCGCTTTGGAAACCGACCCCGAACCGTCCCCGACCATCGGCGGAGGCGCCCCTCCGGTTGTCAACCTCGCCGATCTGCTCACACAAACCCAGGGGGACGACCCCGGCGGGGAGCGGGTCCGCACCCTGCTCTGGCGAATCCTGGCTCAGCACGGTTACCGCCGACCCGACCGAGCCGAGCAGATGGCGGCGCTGCTCAACCGCGCCGGCGACGAGCGGTTCCTGGCCCACAGTCGTCGATTCCGGACCTTGATGTCCGCCCAATCGGCGGAACAGACCCTCTGGGAAACGATCTGTGATGCCCTGGGCTACCGGCACAACCGCCATCCGTTCCTGAAGTTGGCGACCGCCGCTCCATACGCCATTCTGTCATCGGCCGCCCTGCGCTCTGGGGAAACTCAACGGGAAGCGTCAATGGCCCAATGGCTGCTCCGGCTCGCGGGATGCGAACACGGTCGCGTACCGCCCGGACTCGGCCCTCCGCTGGACTCGAAAGAATGGAAACTGTTCCGGGTGCGGCCGGCCAACCATCCGCGCCGGCGGATCTTGGGAGCCGCTGCTCTGGTCGCCCGCTTTTCCGAACCCGGCCTGCTCGCCGGCTTGCAGTCCGCCGCCGTTACCGGAGAGCCAAAAATTCTCACCCAAATGCTGACTGTATCAGGCGATCACGACAAAACGGCGCCCATCGGCCCGGCTCGGGCGCGCGACATCGCGGTCAACGTGGTCCTGCCGTTCCTCCACGGGTACGCCACAGTTGCGGGGTCCCACGCCAACGCGGAGAAGATGCTCGACCTCTATCGTCGTTACGGGCCACTCTCCGACAACGAAATCACCCGCGAACTCGCGTCAGCCCTGCAGCAACCCGCCTGGGGCCGCGTCGCCAACAACGCCCGCCGCCAGCAGGGCCTCATCCACCTGCAACGCCTGCTCTCCGGCGCTGCCTCCGGGAGATGACAAATTGGCGTCCAATTTTCGGGACGCGTTCTCAGTAAAATCTGAGCAGCCCGTCATTGTGGTCATAGTGAAGCAGACGGAAGTTGATGAAATCTCTGCCCAATAGAGAGGGCAGTTCATTGACGATGGCATTCGGGTCCGGATCAGGACATACCACGTCGATTATCAAATCAAACAGGTACTCGCCATCATCGTCCGCAAATGCAATTGTAGCTGCTTCCGAAAAGCAATCCTGGCCTCCGCCGATCCCATACACACGCTCCGGCTCACCGGTCAGCAGGTCGTACCTGCAATTCATGCGAATGCCGTCCATGGGATGTGGAACAGTCGAGCACGCACCGGTATCAACCAGGAAGTCGACGTAGTCTGCGATCCCCAGGCGCTCGATGGTAACCCGCCCCTGCACGTAGGGCTCATCCCGGTCAAAGTAACCGGTGATCATAGGATCATGCGACGGGGCTTGGTCGCCATCAGTTTCACCGCCAATCCCTCCCTGGCGAGCCCTTTGGCCTCCACTTTGGACAGAACGTCCTGTATGGTCGGGCCGGCGATCAGCGTACCGTTGCCGGCCAGTCCCACCCATTGGTCGGAGTATTTGCGAGTCAACTCGGGACGGTGGGCGCTCAGGTAACGGGTGCGCTTTTTGAACTGGCGCATCCCGTCGCTAAGGGGCATAGTGGCGTCAGGTTTCAGATGACTTGCGTCATTATTTGAAAAATCAATCGCCATAGCGTTCCCCATCTACATTTGTGCCAAAAACCGCACGTCCGGGCGCGTCAACGCCTGTCGAACCTAAGCTTACGCGCACCTCCAATTATATAGCAGGGGCGGGTTGCAAACCCGCCCCGTTCCGTGGCGCGCATCTTGGGTGGGGATCTACTTCAACGGCACCGCCAGCGAAACCCGCGCCTCCTCGCCCGTGTTGCGGATGATGTGCCCGTGTCCCGTCAGGTCCTCGGCCACCAGCACGTCCCCCGGGCCAAACTGCCGCTTGTCGCCGCTCGCCACCTCGATCTCCGCGCCGCCCGACATGAACACCACGTACTGGTGCCGCGGCGCGGTGTGGTAGTCCTGCCACCAGCCGGGCTCACGCTGCCCCACCGTGATGTCGCCGGGCCCCACGTTGTTGGCGATATCGGCGAACTCGTCCGGCGTTAATTCATGGAAGTGAGACTCGCCGTCGTCTCCGGTGTGAATTCGTATGATCATTCCCAACGTCCCCTACTCGGCCAACGGCACGGCCAGCGACACCCGGAACTCGTCGCCGATGCTCCGCGCGATGTGCCCGTGCCCCGTCAGGTCCTCCGCAACCAGCACGTCGCCGGGGAACATCCGGACGACCGTGCCGTCGGCAACCTCAAACTCGGCGATGCCGTTCATGTTCACCACGTACTGCCGGCGCGGCGCGTTGTGGTAGTCCGAGAAGCTCGGCGACTCTCTGCGGCCAACCGTAATGTCGCCGGGCCCAACGTTGTTGGCGATGTCGGCGAACTGATCCGGCGTCAGGTGCTCAAAGTGGCTCTCGCCGTCGCTGCCGGTGTAAACCCGTACTATCTGTCCCATCGTGTTGCCTCCTGTGTCGTCTGTGAAATCTGCGGTGCATTGCTGCGGCCCGTGCGTCATCACGGTCCATGCGTCATTTCGGCCCGTGCGTCATTGCCGTCCGATGCGTCACCACGGCCCGCTCAGTATCTACGGCCCGCTCATGGTGAGCCTGTCGAACCACGAGCGCACCCATCAGGCCAGCGGAATCACCGCCGTCAGGCTCGGCGCATCGCCGACGACCCGCGTGGTGTGGCCCTGACCCGTCGTGTCCTCAACCAGGCGGGCGTCTCCGGGACCGTACCGGAAGGTCGTCCCGTCGCCCAGTCCTATCTCGATCTCGCCCCGCAGCGAGATGATGTACTGCCGCCGGGGCGCGGGATGCCAGTCGATGAAATGCCCCGGCGGCCATTCACGGAACATGATCGATTGCGTGGCCTGCGCCTCACCCAGTTCCGGGTGCTCCGCCAGGCTCGTCTCCTCAATGTGCGACTGCCCGTCGTCGCCCGCATATAGTCGATAGATAGCCATGCCTCACCTGCGCTGATGGACCTGCGTCAAACTACCGCCATCTTACCCAGTGAGGGTGGTGCTAGCAACCATGATTCAGCAAGGCCGCGTCTCCATCGGAGAGACCGGGCCGCCTGGGAATCTGCTCGTAGGAGAAAGTCCGCCCACCTCAGCGACACGGCTCCTTTCATTTTCCCAAGCCTTCCCTAATTTCATACTGAAAGGTTTCGGCCGCGATTTTCGCTGATTCTAATTTCCCCGCACTCGCTAGTACTGCCAACACCTCAAAGCAACTTTCCAAGGTGCGCCAGATGTGGAGTGGAGATTCGATATTAATGGAATTAGGGGATGGGCTACAGTGAATATCCAAAGCTGCAAGTCCCATCAATAGCACAAAGGCCCGGGTGCGGCGTTCTAGGCTTGGCATCGTGTGCTGTGGGGGAATTATCGGCGCCAAGCCAAAGTCATGTGCTGCAATTCACGGAGTTCGGGAGCAAGCTCAACGAATCGTCGCCGCCGGGATTTCAATCGTTGCCGAACCGCTGGCCATAGCGGCCTACTCGATAAAACAAACAGGACAAGAGAGGCGAAGGTCCCAATCATCACCAATACCAGAGTGATCATATCCGCCGAAACGTTGACCCATGCGCTGCTGATATTGGGGTCAGTGCCTGGCCACTGGGTATAAACGGTACCGGCGATAGTGGCAACAATGCCGGCAACACCAAGGACGATGTTCCACTTCATCACATTTCGTCCTTACAACATCACGCCGCCATCCCCATCTCCCGCAGCCGCGCCACCAGGTACTCCTGCGGCCTGTCCCCCTTCACCCGGTTGCAGTGCGCGCACAGCAGTTGCAGGTTTTCGATGTGGTCGGTCCCGCCGCCCGACTGCGGGATGACGTGGTCAACCTCCAGGTGCCGGAACTCAAACGCCGACCGGCACCCGTTGCAGCGCCCCTCCTGCTCCCCGAACAGCACGTGCTTGTTCTGGCGGTAGGGGATGGGCGCGTCAATGTCGGTACGCCGGGGAATGTCCGTCCGCGCCGTCACCAGCCGGTTGTGAAACAGCTCCCCCATGGTCTGCTGCAACCGCATGTTGACCAGCTCAACCGCCTTGGGCGAAATGTCGATGCCAACCCAGCGCCGGCCCAGGTTCTCGGCGGCGACGCACGCGGTGGCGCACCCGCAGAACGGGTCCAGCACCACGTCGCCCTCGTTGGACGATGCCTTGATGATGCGCTCTAGCAGCGCCAGCGGTTTCTGCGTGGGATAGCCGATGCGCTCTTTTGATTGTGCCTGTAGGGGATTGATGTCAGTCCATAGATCCTGCAATGGCACGCCGGGCATCTCGTCCAGGTATCGCTAGTAGGCGGGCACTGCTCCGGGCCTTCTTTGCACTACTCTGCCTGCGTCTATAAGTTCCTGCATCCGTTCTTGACTGTACCGCCAATAACGAGTTACGCCCATCACTTCGTACTGAGGATTGCCTTTCGAGGCTCCTCCGGGACCGGACAAGTTATCCAATCGGTATCGGCGATTGGTCTCCGGTTCGTAATACTTATAGAATTTTTCGACGTATTCAGGATCGTAGTCGGTGTAAATCGGGTTCCATGTCCATTGGTTTGATTTGGTGTAGAAAAGAAGGGCATCGCGTACGCGACCATGCTGTTTGCGGCCTTGTCGCGTGTCGCTATGGGCAGATGTTCGCTTCCAAGTAATTTCCGACCGGAAGTTATCTTGTCCATAAATGCTGTCCATCAGCATCTTCAAATAGTGGCTCGCCGTCGGGTCGCAGTGCAGGTAGATGCTGCCTGTCTCCTTCAGCACCCGCCGCATTTCCAGCAGCCGCACCGCCATCATGCACAGGTATGACTGCATACCCTTGCCGTGGGTCAGGCCGGCTGCTTCCAGCACCTTGTACATCGCCGGCTGCTCGTCCGCAATCAGCCCCATCCACGCCACGTCCAGATCCGACAGCGTCCACGTGTCCTTGAACGCCGCGCCCGCCGCCGCCGAACCCACCGGCGCCGCGTAGTTGCGGTTCGAGTTGAACGGCGGGTCCAGGTAGATCAGGTCAACGCAGTCGGAGTTGATTCCCCGCAGGATGTCCAGGTTGTCCCCCGTCCACACGGTCTTGTCGGCAAAGTTCGGCGTCGTCATAACCCGATTCTAGCACCAATACTCACCCCTCAATCCCGACCCGGCGGGCGACAATCTGCTGACACCTCCTCCCTTGCCCCTACCATCCGCATATCCTTACCATTGAGTTCCACCCTCGCAAACTCACCCAACCGCCGAAAATTCACCAACTGCGTCAACACAGCCATATCCCTGTCCATCCCGTTCATCCTGTTTATCCCGGTAAAATTCACCCTCAGCTGTTGCCATGCGCCATAGATCCAACGCCGCCAACATCACCGATTTAGACGCGATTGCCCAACTCCAAACGCCGCTCCCCCAAATCCTCCCACCGGCCCGCCAGAACCACCAATATCGCCCTAAAACCCGCCCAATCCGCCCCCATTTACCCCCATGTCCCACTCCACCGCCCTACTCAAATGAACGCAAATGAGCGGAAATGAGCGGGTTTTCGCCAAATCCCCCACCATCCCAATCCTATCCCCAATCCCCTTCATCCCGTCCATCCCGGTAAAAACTCCCCGTCCGAGGTAAACCCATGACCATCTCCCAAATCCGCCGCCGCATCGACGCCCTCAAGCGTAAATTCGCTCGCGAACTCACCATCATCAAACTCCGCCGCATCGCCGAATCCGTCTCCAACGACTGGGATCCCGACCAACCTCCCGAACCCGCCGACGTCATCGACCGCATCGCCAAAGCCGGCTTCTGCCTCAGCACCTTCACCAACCTCAGCCGCTACCTCAAGGACATTCGACTCCAGAGTGACGTCCCCGAGCCTGAAACAATCGTCCTCAGACTCCTCCCCTGGGCCAGCGCCGGACGCTACCGCGAACTCCTCCGCTGGGACCTGCCCGCCCCCGCGCGCTAGCGAGCGCCGACATCTCCCGCAATCCCCGCGATAGCTTCAGTCGTCCCGGCGAAAGAACAGCCAGTCCCGTGCTTGATACGGAGCCGGAATCCAAAGGCCCGGTTTATGCAGACCGGTGTTGAGACAGTATTTGACCCGCCCGGGCTATACTATGGGCATCCCAAGGCCACCCGACGGTGCAGCAGATGACTACTCCATCTCCGGAATCTCAAGACGGTCAATCTCCCATTGATCTGTCGCCGGTCGAACGGGCCCGGCAGTTGCGCGACGAGCTGTGGTTCCACAACGACCGGTACTACAACAGCGACGCCCCGGTGATCAGCGACGGCCAGTACGACGCCCTGATGCAGGAACTCCGCCAACTGGAAGCGGCGCACCCGGAATGTCGCACTGCCAATTCGCCCACCCAGATGGTCGGCGGCAGCCCCTCCGACCGGTTCCCGCAGATCGAGCACCCCATACCCATGCTCAGCCTGGCCAACGCCTTCGACCGCGATGAGCTCGAAGCGTGGCATCGGCGCGTCAGCGACCTGCTCGACGGCCAACCCTTCCGCATGGTCGCCGAGCTGAAAATCGATGGCCTCGCCGTGCGCCTGGTCTATCGCAACGGGGAATTCGTCCTCGGCGCCACTCGCGGCAACGGCCAGACCGGCGAGGACGTCACCCACAACCTGCGCCAGGTGCGGAGCATCCCGCACCGGCTCGTCGGAGACCATCCCGCAGTGCTGGAGGCCCGGGGCGAGGTGTATCTGCCCCTGGACAGCTTCCGACGCATGAACGAGGAACGCGAGCGCAACGGCGAACCCCTCTACGCCAACCCCCGCAACACCGGCGCCGGCACCATCCGCCAACTCGACCCCGGCGTGGTCCGCGACCGCAACATGGAGATCTGGACCTACAGCCTCAACGACGTAGGCGAAACTCCAATGCCGGGCAGTCATTGGGAGGCCCTGGCCGCGCTGGAGTCATGGGGATTTCGGGTCAACGAGCGCAACCGTCGCTTCGATACGGTGGATGAGGTCTGCGCATACTACGACGAGATGCTCGCCCGCCGGCATGACTGGGAGTATGAGGCGGATGGGCTGGTGGTGAAGGTCGAAAGCATTGCTCAGCAGAATTCACTCGGCTTTGCCGGCCGTGAACCCCGCTGGGCCATCGCCTACAAGTTCCCCGCCGAGCGCGCCAACACCCGCCTCCTGGACATCGTCATCAACGTCGGACGCACCGGCAGCCTCAACCCGCAGGCCATACTGAAACCCGTCGTCGTCAGCGGCGCAACCGTCCAGCACGCCTCGCTGCACAACGAGGAGGACATTCACCGCAAGGACGTCCGCATCGGCGACCTCGTCGAGATCGAGCGCGCCGGCGACGTCATTCCCCACGTCATCGGCCACGTGCCCGTCCCCGGCGAGGAACGCGGCCCCATGTTCCGGATGCCCGAGCACTGTCCCGAGTGCGAAACCCAAGTGGTTAAGGTGGAGGGCGACGCCATGCACCGTTGCCCGAACTCCGCCTGCCCCGCTCAGTTCTTCGAGTCGCTCAAGCATTTCGTCAGCCGCGGCGCGATGGACATGGACGGTCTGGGCGAGCGTTGGTGCCGCATCCTGATTGACCGTGGCCTCGTTTCAGACGTGTCCCACGTTTACAACCTCACCGCTGACCAGTTGGTCCAACTCGACCGCATGGGCGACCGGCTCGCCACCCGCATCCTCACCAACATAGAGGCCAGCAAGCGCCGTCCCCTGGCGCGCATCCTGTTCGCCTTGGGCATCCTGCACGTCGGCGCGGAGGTGGCCGAACTGCTCGCGGCCCGTTACGCCAGCATCGACGACATTGCCGCCGCAGGTATCGACGACCTGACCGAGATCGACGGCATCGGGCCCCGCATCGCCGAGAGCATCGTCGACTACTTTGCCACCCCGGCCAATCAGGAAACCATCGCCGGCCTCCGCAGTGCCGGCGTGCAACTATGGCAGGAACTCGCGCCCGTCGACGCCTCTGACCAGCCCTGGAAAGGCCAGACCTTCGTCATCACCGGCGCCCTGTCATCCATGACCCGCCGCGAAGCCGAGGGCAGGGTCAAGGCGCTGGGCGGCAGCACCACCTCCTCGGTCAGCCGCAAGACCAACTGGCTGGTCGCCGGCGAATCCGCCGGCAGCAAGCTCGCCACCGCCGAACGCCTCGGAGTGCCGGTCCTGGACGAAGAACGCCTGCTGGCCCTCCTGGCGGAACCCGAATCCATCTTCGCCGGAGACGCCGCCGAGCACGAACCGGCGGCGGCATCCCCCACTTTGCTCTAGCGGATCAGCCCGTACACCCGCTCCGGCGTCAGCCTTACGATAACCGCGTCCTGCTGCACCATGGCCCGGTCGTACTCCTCCCAGTCCGGATGCTCGTTGTCTCCGCAGGCCATGAACGCCGTCCGCAGCATCTGACGCATCTCTTCTGCGTCGGTGTTCTGATAGTCGTTCAGTGTTGCCGTGCCCTCAACCACCGCGAACTGCCGCCAGTCCTCCGCGACTGCCATCACGTTGCACCGGCCGTTTCGGCGCAGGTTGCGTACCTTATAGGATGTGCCCCGCACCGTCACGAATATCGGCCCGTCGTCGCCCTCGAAAGGCGATGCGCCGCACACCACGATGCTGGTCTGCGCCGACCCGTCCCTGCGGAACGTGTTGATCACGCCCCGGTGGTTGCTGGCAAAAAACTGTTTCACGTCGCTGAATTCCATGGTTCCTCCTTGATTTTCGTCAGTTGGTTACGGATTGGTCGGCCACCTCGTAAACCACCACGCCCTCAGATTCAAACGCCGGCGCCAGCCAACCCTCGCCGGCCCACTTTACCATCCGGCGATCAACGTCGTTCCCATACATCGACCTCTCACGAGGGCCCGCCACTACCCACCGAATACCGTAGTGTTGCAGCAACTCTCTGGAGAGCGCGCTTTGGTCGGAGGTGAATATGGTCTCTACATCGGCCCGGCGCCGGGCCAGTTCAGAGTTGATGTCGTCGCCCCGCCATTGCCGCTCGTGGCCCTCCCACGAGAGCGGGGTGGCGCGCCCCGTGGCGGCTGCCATGCCGCCGTGTGAGTCATAGTCGTCTCCCACAGCCTCCACAATGCGTCCCGGCTCCGGCAGATCTCGCAGCCATACTATGGCCTGGTATTCCCCGGGCGACGATTGGCGCAGATGGTCCAGCCCGGCGAGGGTGTTGTCGCGGAGGGTGGCCCCTGGCGATGCCCAGCCGGTGTGGTCGATCACCGCCGCCGCCGGATAGTACGCGGACGCGATCAGCAGCACGGCAACCACCCCAACCCAGGCTATACGGAGTCCGTCCAAAAGCAGCGCCAACTCATCAACCCACGCGTGGCGCAATGGCGCGGCCAGGATGTAGTACATCCCGATCGCCCCCGAGATTCCCAGCAAAAGCCATGCCTGGTAGTAAAACTTGAACACCGTGTTCATCCGGTTGCCGAACTGGTCCGCAATGTGGAACAGCTCGGCGCCGCCCAGCAGGAAAAACCCCACCGCTGCCAGCCCCAGGGCGAACACTATCCAATGCATCGGTCGCCGCCCGCCCGCCAGGACCAACGCGCAATAGGACGCAACGCTCCCCATCATCAGGAGGGGCACCGCAAGCATCAGCCGACCGATCACCAGGTTGTCCGCCAGGCCGACCTCGTCAGGGGCAATCGACACTCTGACGGCAAGCACGATCAACCAAAGCGCAAACACGCCGACGGCGAACGAACCTGCCAGCCACGCAATTGGGCGCCGCGCCCCGGTCGGCCAGCCGGCATCCAACGCGGCCCGCGCTACGAATCCACCCGTGAGAATTGCCGGCGCCCCCATCACCACCATGAACAAAACCGGTCGGGTGGCGGGCCCGGCGATGGGCAGTATCCCCGACGTCTGACTGTCGAAGGTTAGATAAAACGGCAGATACAACAAGATCCCGACTGCGGCGAGGGCCGCTATCAGCAAAACCCCGTGCCCTAACGATCTTGTGAGATCTCCAACTGCGTCATAAGCGGGGCCAGGGTCTTGTGACGGGAAAGGCCCGTGCATGTTCACCGGTGCCTGCTTTCTCTGCCACGCCAACCAACGCCCGAAGGCCAGCAATCCCAAAAGGCACAGGTACACCGGAAAGTCCCACGCGTTGATGAACGCCAGCGCACCCAGCGTAAGGGCTAACGCCGCGCCTTCCCATGGGCGGCTTTTGACCCACTGCAACCCCGGCGGCTCGGGAGCCACCAGCAATGACAAACCCAGGGCCAGCGTCAGCGCCAAAAACGGCAACGCGGAAACGTGAGCGTGCAGGTCCCCCAACAAAAAGCTGAAAAAGGGAAACTCCGTTATCGTGTAGTCCAGCGATGCGCCGCCGTCTCCCAATGTGTCAATCACTCTGGTGCCGCGCCACCACCACCAGAATCCGTCCGGCAGCCAGCCATCACCCCCCGCCGGCGGTTCCAAGCCCTTGACGGCTATCCACTCCCAGAGCCAGTCACCCCCAAGGCCTCGCACATAGGCGAACTCCAAAACGCCGGACAGATTGCCCAGCAGCCCGACGCCCAGCGCGGTAAACACTCCGATCAGCAGCGCCCGGGCCGTGGTCGCGCCCGCCAGCCGCAAAATGTTATAGGCCAGTCCGAGAACGCCGGCGCCGAACATGGCCGGTATGGTCGCCATCGCCAGGTTGTACCCGACATCGGAGGGTACCCCGCTCAACGTGGTGAGCATGGCCGCAATGTAGTGCCCCCCGTAGTAATACGCGATGCTGTGTCCGGATAGCCACTGGTCCTCCGGCGGAAATTGCGCCGAGTTGATAACGGCGTTCATGATGCCGAAATCCATTGGCTTTTCCGTGTGGTTGATGGCGGGGACTTCGCTGATCACCAGCGCCCAGAGCGCGAACAACCCCAGGAAAAGGGCTTCCGTGGTAATGATGACCGTCCAGCGACGCCGCAGGAAATCCGTCAACTCCGGCCTGTTCCGCCACGCAAGCCACGCTGAAAGCGCTCCCAGCACCACCAGCGTAGAACCGACTCCGCCCGCCGAGTTGGGAATCACTCCCAGCGTGCCGCCGATCCAAGTGATCCACGCTACGATCAGCAGGGACAGCGGGCGCGAAACTGCCCAACCCCGGTCGGCCAGGCGACCCAGCCCGACTGCTGTGGCGGCGATGGGGAACCCGACTAAGGAAAACACCCAGAGGACGATCAGCCAGGCGAGTATGTCCGGCACGGTGTTGAACTAAGGAAACCGGTCAGTCTACCGGGGCAAGCATCGCGTCGACGAACTCGCCGGCGTCAAAAGGCGCGATATCCCCCAAACCTTCGCCGGTACCGATGAACAAGATCGGCACACCCAACTCCCGGCGTATCGAGAGCACGATTCCCCCGCGGGCGGTTCCATCCAGCTTGGCCAGGAATATCCCGGTACATCCTACGGCATCTGTGAACGCCTGAGCTTGGGTCAGTCCGTTGTGGCCGGTGGTCGCGTCCAGTGTCAGAATTACCTGGTGCGGCGCCGCATCGTCCAGCCCGTTGATGACCCGGCGAACTTTGCGAAGCTCGTCCATCAGGTTGTGCTTGGTATGTAGCCGTCCGGCGGTGTCAACGATCAGGATATCGGCGCCACGCGCCCGCGCCGCCTGCCACGCGTCGTAGGCCACCGCTCCAGGATCCGCGCCGTGCTGGTGGCTGACCACATCGACACCGACGCGTTCGCCGAGGATCTCCAGTTGTTCCTCAGCCGCGGCGCGAAAGGTATCGGCAGCCCCAAGGACTACCTTCTTTCCTGCGCCTGTGAAATGGTGCGCCAGCTTGGCGATGCTCGTCGTCTTGCCGACCCCGTTGACCCCGCAAACCAGTATGACATAGGGCGGGTTTATGGTCTCATCATCCGACCACGCATCGGGATCGTTTTCCTCGGTAAGTTCCGTCGCCAGCAAATCCTTGAGGCGTCGGAAAGCTTGCTCGCCGTCTGTCACGCGACCGGCGCGCACATCCGATCGCAGGTCATCGAGGACGTCCATCGTTGTTTCAACGCTGACGTCCGCGGATATCAGGATCTCCTCGAGCTCGTCCCAAATCGCGTCGTCCAGCTGGGCTGACGCGAAGAGCCCACGAATGCGGCCGAACCAGCCTTCGCGACTGCGCTTGACTCCGGCGTCGGTCTGTTCGCGATTGACCCGTTCGCGGTTGCGCTTGAAAATCGAAAACATGGCGACGAGAGGTTATCAGTGAGGTGTCAAAGCCGCAAGTCGCACGTTTATCCGCCAGCGACCACGAGTCAACCGGCGGTGATCGGTCAGGCCAAAGCGGCCAGGGCCGCTCGTGCGGCTTCCGTTTCCGCGGCGCTTTTGTTGCGGCCGGACCCCGATCCGATGGATTCACCGTCTGCCACGACCTCAACTGTGAACTGCGGTTGATGGGCGGGTCCGGACGAATCGACCACTCGGTACGCGGGCGTAGGTTTGCCTCTTGCCTGCAGCAGTTCCTGTAGCTCGGCTTTTGGGTTATCCGCTTTCCAATCCGGTTCGCACGCCGCATCAATTTCGTCCGCCAACCCCA
The DNA here is from genome assembly GCA_965116565.1 of Dehalococcoidia bacterium. Classification (GTDB taxonomy): domain Bacteria; phylum Chloroflexota; class Dehalococcoidia; order Lucifugimonadales; family UBA3495; genus Bin87. Next base: position 3,432,031 of record OZ220699.1, on the reverse strand, counting down.
GTAAAACGAAGCTACGGGTGGCTTCGTAACCGGCGTCCAGGTATACGGCCGCGATAAGGGACTCCATCACGTCGCCCAGCACCGCTTCGCTGTGCCGTCCGCCCGTGGATTCGAACCCGCGGCCGAGCAGCAGGTACGGAGCTACCCCCAAACGTTCTGCGGCTAACGCCAGGGCCCGTTGACTCAGCAGCGCCGTCCATCGCCTGGTCAATCCGCCTTCATCGCAGTCGGGCAGACGGTGGTATAGTTCCTCGCTTACGATGAGGCGCACCACTACGTCCCCGAGGAACTCGAGCCGCTCGTAGGAGTCGGCGTCGTCGCCGCTGTTCTCGTTGACGTACGACCGGTGGGTCAGCGCTTGACGCAACAAGCCCTGGTCCCGGAATTCCAGGCCCAGGGCTTCTGCGAGTTCCTCGGCGGGCCGGTGGCCGCCAACTAAACTCATGCCGGTTAGTCCGAGCCGGTTAGCCGCGGACACCTTCGTACGGCCACGGCGGGGACGGGCGCTTGACCTCGCCCACATGCCTGTGGTCGGCCATCATCTCAACCAGGTTGTCGTAGATGGGTCCGGATTCTTCGTCGGACGGAATGAACATCTTGACAAAGGCGGAGTTGTCGTTGGGGAAGACGTAGAGCGGTACTCCGAAGGCGCCGTGCACTTCGACAGCCTCGGTGTGGCTCTCGCCGATCTCCTTCAGCACTTCAGGATCCGCCAGGTCCTCAGCGAACTGGCCCATGTCAACGCCGGAAGCCTCGGCGACGGCGTTGATGGCATCGGCGTCGGTCAGGTCGATGCGGTCTTCGTGGCGGGCCCTCAGCAGGTTGATGAAGAACCGGTCGAAGATTTCCTGCCCCTGGCGTTCGGCTGCCAGGCCGGCGCGCAGTTCCAGCAGGGTGTTGTCGGAGTCGTCCTGTTCCCAGTACTTGAACCCGTCATCGTTGTTGTTGTCGTGATTTACCTGGACCAGCGAGAACGGCTTGAGTTCCACGTTGATTTCGTGGTCAGTGTTCTCACGTACTTTCGCCCACCACATGGCAGCGTTGTACACGAAGGGTCAACGAAAGTCGTAATATACCTTGAAATCGGTGTCGGCCATTGTGCCACCTCCGTAGTTTGCTCACGCGGTAGACAACCTACGCACGCTACAGTTGGCCGAATTTTAGCATAGACCTCTTGTGGCGTCATCCAGCCTGGCACGTGGCAGCGATCCCGGTATTGCACCGCCGAGATTCACGGGAGGAGACCGGGTTGCGATATACTAGCGCGCAATTTAATCCGAGGAGCGCAACCCTATGCCTTGGGCGGAAACCATAGTCGACACCCTGAAAAAATGGGACACGTCGCTGATCGCGTACGTACCCGACATATCCATTGACAAGGTGACCAGCGTTATAGACGCGGACCCCTTCTTCCACCTCGTGTCCTGCACGCGGGAGGAAGAGGCCGTCGGCGTCGCGGTGGGCAGTTACGCCGTGGGTCGTAACGCCGCGGTGTTCATGCAATCCAGCGGATTCGGCAACAGCATCAATGGCATCGCCAGCCTGTGCCTCCCGTCTCGCACGCCCATCCCCATTTTCATGAACCTGCGCGGGCAGGTCGGGGAGTTCAATATCGCCCAGGTTGCCATGGGCCGCAACACCAAGCCCATACTGGACCTGTTCGGGATCGCCCATTACACCATCGAAAGCGAAGACCGGATGGATACCCTGCTCGACGGTGTGATGAAGCTGTGCCACGCCCACCGGAATCCGGTCGCCATCTGCATGACGCCCATGCTGCACGGAGGAAAAATTGCTTAGGTTCGACGCGACTCAACTGGTCCTGCGACACGCCGGCGACTCGCCCATTGTAGGCAACCTCGGTCCCACCAGCGACGAGCTCTATCACGCGGGGCACCGGGATCGCAATTTCTACACCTATGGCAACATGGGACTCTGTTCGTCCATCGCGCTGGGCATGGCACTGTCCACCGACGACAAGGTCATTTCCCTGGACGGCGACGGCTCGCTCCTCATGAACCTGGGCACCATTGCAACCATCGGGCGTGAGAAACCAGAGAACCTCGTGGTGGTGGTCTGGGATAACGAAGCCTGGGCCCAAACGGGAGGCCAGCCCAGCCACACTGCCACCAATACCAATCTGGAAGACGTGGCCAACTCCTGTGGCATAACCAAAACCACAACGGTGGATGACCTGGAAACCCTCGAAGAGGCCTTCGGGCGCGCCATGAGTGAACCGGGGCCGTGGTTCATCGTAGCCAAGATCGAAGAGGCCGCCGAATACATGGCCGTCGCCCCAGTGGAGCCCGAGTTCACCCTCTACCGTTTCCGCAACACTTACGTGGCTTAAACGTTCCCTGAAACGGCGGCGTGAGTTTGCCAGCCCTGCCCGGTTGGTCTATCATTGCGGCAGGCGGCCGCGGTCGCCGGCTTATGCTTAAAGCAACAGCAATCAGGAGGCGACCAGCCCGATGACCCAGGCCCCGAGCTCTTTGCCTATCGACACCGACGCCGAGCCCAGCATTGCAACCGTCGGCACACAGGCGGGCGCGCCGTTGCCGAAGGGCTTGACCGCGGATGATCTGGTGGAGGTTTGCCGCCAGATCATCCTGGTGCGCACCATGGACGAGCGTATCTGGATGATGAACCGGCAGGGCAAGGTCCCCATTGCCGCATCATGTCAGGGCCACGAGGCCGCCCAGTTGGGTTCACTTCTGGCTGCCCAGAAGGACGGCGATTGCTTTCTGTTCCCCTACTACCGGGACCTCGCACTCAAGATGGCGGCCGGCCTCACCCCGCGCCAGGTCATGCTCTCCTTCATGGGCAAAGGCGGCGAACCATACTCCGGTGCAAGACAATTCCCCCTGCAGGGCGCCGACCTGCCCCGCCGCATCATCCAGATCTCCAACGTGGTCGCCGCCGGGTTGACCCAGAGCGTGGGATATGCCCTGGGTTGCAAGATGATGGGCGATGACATGGTTACCCTTTGCTACTTCGGAGACGGCGCCACCAGCCAGGGCGAGACGCACGAGGCGATGAACTTCGCGGCGATCCACAATTTGCCGGTTGTTTTCATCTGCGAAAACAACCAGTACGCCATTTCGACGCCCCAGGTATCGCAGATGGTGGTAAGCGACGTGGCGGCCAGGGCGGAGGGTTACGGTTTCCCGGGCTTTGTCATCGACGGTTTGGATCTGATTGCCTGCTACGAGGCCACGCAACAGGGGATCGAACACGCCCGTCGCGTTGGTCCTGTCCTGGTGGAAATGAAGGTGGAACGGTTCATGCCTCATACCACCGATGACGACGACAGCCGGTACCGTGATCGTGATGCCGTCGAGGCAGCGCGCCAGCGCGATCCGGTAGTCGCGTTCCCCCAGCAAATGGTCGAGCACGGGATCGTTACGCAGGACCAGATCGAGGGATTTCGCGCCGACGCTCGGAATCGGGTCAACGACGCCACTGACTTCGCGGACGAGGCGTCGCCACCCGACGCATCGACGATCTATGACCACCTGTACGTTTAGGAAGGCGTCCTTATGGCAGAGATGACAGTAATCGAAGCCGTGCGCTCTGCGTTGCACGAGGAGATGGAGCGCGACGAGCGCGTGTTCGTCATGGGCGAAGACGTGGGCCAACGCGGTGGCGTGTTCCTGGCGACCCAGGGCTTCATCGAGGATTTCGGTCCTCAGCGTGTGATGGACACCCCGCTGGCCGAGGCCTCCATCATGGGCATCGCCCTGGGGGCAGCTTTCCGCGGAATGCGGCCCATCCCTGAGGTCCAGTTCTCCGACTTCGTGTGGCCCAGCGTCAACCAGCTCATCGGAGAGGCCGCGCGCTCGCACTACGGCACCAACGGAGCTTTGAAGGTACCCATGACGGTGCGCATTCCCTACGGCGGAGGCATACGCGGCGGGCTCTTTCATTCGCAGAACGTTGAGGCTCTGTTTTTCCATACCCCAGGCCTGCTGGTGGTAACGCCATCGACCCCCTACGAGGCCAAGGGACTTTTGAAATCCGCGATCCGCGACGATAACCCGGTGATATTTCTCGAGCACAAGAAGACGTACCGCCTGGTGCGCGGCGAGGTTCCGGACGAAGAGTACACGTTGCCCATCGGCCCCGCCGACGTCAAGAGGGTCGGCTCAGACGTTACGGTGGTCAGCTACGGTCTGGCGATGCACTACTGCCTGGCGGCAGCCGCAGCCGCTGCCGAGGACGGTATCAGCGCCGAGGTTGTGGACCTCCGCACTCTCAAGCCGCTGGATACTGAAACGATACTGGAGTCGGTTCAGAAGACTGGCAAGCTTTTGGTCGTCCATGAGGACAACATCAGCGGCGGCATCGGCGCGGAGGTCGCGGCTTTGGCCGCGGACGAAGCGTTCGAGTACCTGGACGCGCCCATCGCCCGGCTGTGTGGCCCCGACGTCCCCACCATGCCCTTCGCGCAATCCCTCGAGGATGCATACATGCCGAGTCCGGAGGCCATCGCTTCCGAGATCCGGCGGTTGGCGGCCTACTGACGGAAGGAATTTTACCCTTGGCAGAGTTGATCGAACTGCCCCACGTTGGCGAAAGCGTCGTCGAGGGCACCATCGGGAAGTGGCTCAAGCAACCGGGCGACCGGGTTGAACGGTATGACCCATTGGTGGAGGTGGTCACCGACAAGGTGACCATGGAAGTGCCCTCGCCGGTAACGGGTGAACTACTGCGGATAATTGCCCAGGAGGGTGAAACGGTACCGATGGGAGCGCCCATCGCAGAGGTGGAAACGCGGGGAGGACAGCCGGCTTCCCCATCAACACCCACCGCGGCCGCGGTAGCAACCACTCCCACGGTCGCACCAGTGACGCCTCAGCCAACTCGGGAAGCGCCCGGGCAGCCCACGGTTCCGGTCGCTTACCTGATTGATGCCCAACCTGTGGGTCCCACCGGTGGTTCCGCCGTGGAAGCGCGCGCTGAAACGGAGGACGCCACGTCCTCCTCACCAGCCACCGCGACGACCGCACGTGCGGAGCGGATTGTCTCTGTAGCCACTGCCCAACGAGCCAATGGTCAGCGGAAGCCTAATCGGCTCTCCCCAGCGGTGCGACGATTGGCCCAAGAACACAACATAGATGTGGACGACATAGTCGGTACGGGGATGAGCGGGCGCGTTACGCGAAACGACGTGCTCCGACACCTGGAAACTGTACCGGCCGCAACCCCGGCGCCGACGCCGACCGCCACGCCTGCCGTTGCCCCTGTAACCGGTGTTGCCGCCGCCGAAGAGACGGTGCCACTCACGCCGGTGCGTCGCATGATTGCCGAGGCTATGGAGCGGTCCGTTCGAGAGATTCCCCATGCCTGGAGCATGGTCGAGGTGGACATCTCCGACCTGGTGGCGGTCCGCAGCCGGGAACGCGATGGGTTCCGGCAACGCGAGGGAGTGAACCTGACCTACCTGCCCTTTGCACTGAAAGCGGTCGCCGGGGCATTGAAGGACAACCCGACGCTGAACGCGTCCTGGGCCGGCGATCACATCGTGCTGAAGCGTCGCATCAACCTGGGGATTGCTGTCGCCGCTCCGACCGGGCTCGTAGTGCCGGTGATCCACGATGCTGACCGGCTGAGCATCGCGGGATTGGCCCATGCCGTAGATGAACTGACCGCCCGCGCCCGCGCCGGCAGCCTGCGATTGGAGGACGTTCAAAACGGCACGTTCACCGTGAACAACACCGGCGCGTTAGGCAGCGTCCTTGGGGGGCCGATCATCAATCATCCACAGGCTGCGATCATGACTACTGAAGCAGCGCAGCAACGGCCGGTGGTTGTCAACGATGCCATTGCGATCCGTTGGATGATGAACCTGTGCATGTCCTTCGACCACCGCGTCAACGACGGAGCCGAAGCCGGGGCGTTCCTGCAATCGGTGAAGAGTCGCCTGGAAGCGTTCGATGGCGACACTCCAATCTACTGACCACCTGGCCGCAGTCGGCGTTCGAACTTGTCGCATCATCAGAGCCGGCACAATCCCGTACCGGGACGCTTGGAACTGGCAGTTAGAGGTCGCCGATCAGGTCAGGACGGGCAGCGCTCCCGAAACTTTATTGCTGCTGGAGCATCCCCACACCTACACGCGGGGGCGGCTGGCTCCTGATACTGATTTGCTGCTCGGCGCGGAGACCTTGGCGGACCGCGGAATTGACGTGGTCGAAACCGACCGGGGCGGGCTGATCACCTACCACGGGCCGGGGCAACTGGTCGCCTACCCCATCATTCGCTTGCGTGGTCGCGGCGGGCCGCACTGGTACGTGAGGACGCTGGAGCGAGTGATCATCAAAAGCCTGGCGGATTTTGGGCTCACCGCGGTGACTGTGGGCGGGTTGACCGGAGTGTGGACCTCGGACGGCCAACGCAAGATCGCGGCAATCGGCGTGAAGGTTGCAGGGGGCGTGGCCTATCACGGGTTCGCCATCAATGTCCATCCGGATTTGAAACTGTTTGAGGGCATCGTGCCTTGTGGCATATCGGACCGGGGAGTCACTTCGCTGGTCGTTGAGCTCAGGGAGTGTCCTCCGATGGACGTCGTGGCCCGAACGGTCGGTTTGCGATTCTGCGAGCAGTTCGGACTCGAAGCGAGGTGGCGCGCGAATGCACTATGACGTGATCATCGTTGGTGCCGGGACGGCCGGATGCGCTCTTGCTGCACGCCTGTCGGAAGATCCATCCCGCTCAATTCTGCTTTTGGAAGCCGGCCCTGACTTCATCGAATTTGATCGTTGGCCCGCGGAACTGCGTGATGGCAACAGCCAGGAAGGGTCCAAGCCTGGCGGGCCATACAACTGGTCGTACCAGGCAATTGGGACCGAGCGACAGGAAAGACCAATGGAGATCGCCCGGGGACGGGCCATCGGCGGTTCAGGGTCAGTCAATGGACAGGTTTTCCTGCGGGGACTTGCCGAGGACTACGACGGGTGGGCAGCGCTGGGCAACGACGAGTGGGCGTACGAGAGGGTTTTGCCATATTTCCGCCGATTAGAGTCGGACGCCGACGTGCAGGACGACTTTCACGGTGGCGATGGACCGATTCCGGTGTTGCGAGCGTCACGAGAGACCTGGCACCCGTTTCAGCAGGCATTCGTGGATACCTGTATCGCCATGGGATATCCCGCCGATGAGGACATGAACCATCCCGAGTCCGGCGGAGTGGGCGCCGCGCCGATGAACAATCCGGCCGGCATCCGCATGAGCTGCGCGCTGGCACACCTTGCCACGGCGCGACACCGATTGAACCTGACGGTTCGGGGTGATGTCTCAGTCCGGCGAGTGCTGTTCGAAGGCAACACGGCCGCCGGTGTTGAGGCCGAGAGCGGCGGGGAGATTTTCCAGGTGCTCGGAGGTGAGATTGTCGTCAGTTGCAGCGGAATTGCGTCGCCCCAGTTGCTGATGCTTTCGGGAATCGGGCCGGCTGCGCATTTGAGGGAGTTGGGGATCCCGGTGGTGCATGACCTGCCGGGCGTGGGCCAAAACCTACGCGACCACCCGCTGGTGTACGTGGATTCGGCGTTGCAAGGCGACTACGTGGAGCCTGTGTTTGGCGGCTCCCGGATTCAGACCATGCTGCGTTTCACGACCAACGGATCACCGCTGCGCAACGATATGCAGTTGTACGTGAACAACGTGGCGTCGGGGCCCAGTCCTCTGGGCAGTGGGCCGGGCACCGATCAACCGATGCTGCGGATGACCTGCATCCTGCAGCAGGCGGAAAGCGCGGGGGAACTACGTCTGGTTTCAGCGGACCCGTATGACAAACCGCAGATCGACTACCGATACATGCGAAGCGAATGGGACCGGCAACGATTGCGCGAAGCGGTGCGCCTGTGCCGGGAAATACTGGCGCAGCCCGCGTTTGCCGCCACGGTGGGCCCGGCCGTTTCGCCCACCGAAAGCGAGTTGGGCGACGATGCCGAGCTGGACGACTGGCTGCTGCGCAACGTGTTCACGACGTTTCACACGTCCGGGTCGTGCAAGATGGGGCCGGCTACCGACGATATGGCCGTAGTGGACCAGTATTGCCGCGTGCATGGCGTGAATAACCTGAGGGTGGTGGACATATCAATCTGCCCCGACGTGGTGCGGGCCAATACCAACGCTACGGCGGTAATGATCGGCGAGCGCGCCGCCGAGTTCTTTCCGTGAACAGTATCTGCTCGTCCTTCGACAAGCCAGGATGAGCGAACCGAGATGTGAGCAAAGCAGGATGAGCGGCGCACGGCCTGCGCTATAATTGCGCCCGCAATGACTCGCCCCACGTCCAACCGGAGACTGCCCGATGCCCATATCCGAATACGTCAGCCGTTCCATGGAAGAAGGCGGATGGATCCGCCGGATGTTCGAGGTGGGCATCGCCCTGAAGGCCCAGTACGGCGAGGAGAACGTATTCGACCTATCGCTGGGCAACCCGATCATGGAGCCTCCCGAGGAGTTTCACGCTGAGTTGCTGCGCATCGCCAGCGCACCAACGCCGGGGATGCACCGTTACATGCCCAACGCGGGATACCCAGAAACCCGCCAGGCCGTAGCCGATACGCTCTCAGGTGAGACCGGGTTGCCCTTCGGCGCGGGTGACATTGTGATGACGTGCGGTGCGGCCGGGGCTGCGAACGTGGTGCTGCGAGCGATTCTCAACACCGGGGACGAGGTAATCATCCTGGCGCCGTTTTTCGGCGAATACACCTACTACATTCAGAACCACGGCGGGGTGCCCGTCATCGTGCCGACTGATGGCGAGTTTGGGCTGGACCTGAATGCCATAGACGCGGCCATTACCTCCCGTACCCGGGCGGTGATGCTGAACTCGCCCAACAACCCATCCGGCGTGGTGTATCCCGCAGAAGATGTGAAGGAATTGGCCGAGGTGATCAGGAGGGCGGAGCAGCGGTTCGGGTCAGAGATATTCATAATCAGTGACGAACCGTACCGGCGGATCATCTACGACGGGCTGGTGTATCCGCAGGTGTTTCCTCACTACGAGCGCACCATAGTGGTGAATTCGCACGCCAAGGATTTGGGACTGCCAGGCGAGAGGATCGGGCATATCGCAGTGCATCCCGATTACTCCGGGAAAGCCGAGTTGATGGATGGGCTGGTGTTCTGCAACCGGGTGCTGGGGTTTGTGAACGCGCCCGCGCTGATGCAGCACGTGGTGCGCGCCGTGCAGGCCGCCTCCGTGGACGTGGGCGAATACCAGCGAAAGCGGGACTTCCTGTACGACAACTTGACCGAGATGGGGTACTCAGTGGTCAAGCCTCAGGGGGCGTTCTACCTGTTCCCGCGTTCGCCATTGGAGGACGACGAGGCGTTCGTGGCGGCGTTGCAGGAGTACAACGTGCTGGTCGTGCCGGGCAAGGGGTTTGGGACCCCGGGCCACTTCAGGATCTCGTACTGCCTGGACGACCGCGTGTTGGAAGGTTCGATGGACGGGTTCTCGCGGGCGGCGGAGCAGTATTTGGGCTAACCTTCCGGAAAGGCGGCGCCTCGAACGAGCGCGAATATCGGCGCCAAGTCGATGGCGACGCCGGGCATCGCGTCGGAATCCAACGTGTCGGCGGCGTGGTAAACACGTTGTAGCGTCAACGATTCACCATCGCCGACATATTTTGAGACCGCCTCGGCTCTGAGATCTACGGTCCACATTTCCCGGACACCATTGCGGGCGTACACGGGCAGTTTCACGTTCAAGTCGCGCTGCCGCGTAGATTCGGACAGTACCTCCACCACCACATCAGGCGCGCCGGAAACGCCTCGCTCGCCCAAAATGTGCCGTCGCTCGTTGGATACGAACAGCAGGTCCGGCTGGAACGTGTTGTGTTCGTCAACATAAACGTCGAACGGCGGGAGCCTGATCTCAAATGCGCCCGACGAGCCAATTTGCAACCGGGCAGCAAAGTACAGTTCACCGATGAATACCTGGTGCGGTTGGTTGGCGCCGGCCATTTTGACGAGTTCTCCCTCGATAAGCTGATAGCGCACACCTCGGTGCGACGGCGGCGTCAACCTCATATAGTCCGCGCCCGTCAGTTTGGTGGCCGGTTTCGCTTTGGGTTGTGTCATAACGACCTCCGGTCGTGCGCCTATGGCCAGTTGGCGTTGGCCTCGCGAGAAGGGAGGCGGATTGTGGCGTTGCCGCGGGTGGTGACCTCCTGACGCTGGTTTTCGCCCCAGATGTCCATGTCCACCAAGTGCTCGCCGTCCTCAACGCGCTTGCCGGTGATTTTGCCCTTGCACCACGTGGTGTCGCCGACAACGTTGAACCTGCGCAATTCGACGTGCATAGTCTTGAGGAAGCCGTCGTCCCCCATCCAGTTCGTCAGAAGGTGGCCCATCCAGCAGCAACGCTGGCAGCCGTAGTCGTAGGCGCCGGGCAAACCGGCGGACTCGGCGGCTTCCTGGATATCATGGACCCGTATGATGGCCTCCTGGGCGCCCGTGTTGGGATCTGTGAAACCCCACGACGGATGCCGAAGCATTTCGCGGAGTTGAATGCCGTGGCTGATGCCGCCGATGCAGCCAGCGACGAAGGCGGTGATGTCGCCGTGGCTGAGGGGGCCCTTGACCACCGGTGTCAGTTCGTCGCCTACGCTTACGTCTTCGAACCAACGGGGGTTGTTGCCGCGGATCTCCTCGTTAATGATGGCCTGGTGGATGGTTTCCAACTCGTCGCGGGAGTACTGATAGGGTTCGAACGTGTACTTCTGTCGCTCACGGGCGGCGCTCCGCTCGGCTCGGATCTGCCAGCCCTTGGTCCTGGCGATGGACTCGCCGCGCTGGTTGAAATAGTCGGTGACGCTGGACTGGATGATGATACGTCCCGCGAACTCGCTCTCCTTCTCTTCGAGGCCGGTGAACTGCTCCTGGACGCTGATCTGATCGTCGAGATAGATGGGTCGGTACCACTCCCAGTCATTGCCCGCGTGGAACCCGTGGACGCCGGGGAGACCGCCCGTGCGACCTGAGCACCAGTAAACGCTGTAAAGGAAACATGGCGGCGCGATGATGTTGCCGTACTTGCTGGTCTGGGCGTAGGAGCGATCCCAGTAGAGGGGGTTGGTGTCGCCGATGCCCTGGCAGAAATGGCGGATCGCGCTGCGCGAGGCCTCCTCGTTGAACAGGCCGACGCCGTATTGACGGGGACGGTTGAAACTGCCCACCCGGCTCCGCAAGCGGTCGAGCGCCTCTTCAGTGATTCTGCCAGATTCGAGCACCATAACGAGGTCCCTCCGAAGTGTTTTCTGGCAGCAGATTATAGCCTACGGTACGACCAGGCAGGCGGTGGTACGACGAGAACCGGCGTACGATCCTGTAGGTACTGTTCGGTTACGAACGGAGAGCCGAATCCGTACTCATCGGCGCATTGGCGGACCAGATCCAGGGTCTCGGCGCGAAGGGTCTGGGGCGCGGGTTCGGCGCCGCCGTCGATGATGCTGCGGATGAGGCGGCCGGCCAGGTCCTGCTTGGTGTCGGGATGGCCGCAGATGCCCTCATAGGCGACACCGCCGCAGGTGGGACAGTACCACCACTCCAGCGTCAGCACCGAGCGAATCCCAAGGTCGGGCAGATCATCGAAAATCTCGTGGGCGGCATAACGCCCATAGTAGTCGCCAACGCCGGCGTGGTCGCGCCCGAACATGTGGTGGGTGCAGCCGAGGTTCTTACGGACGAGGGCGTGGAAGACGGCTTCCCTGGGGCCAGCGTAGCGCATGTCCCAGAGCAGAGCGGTGGTGCGGTGGATACCTTCCCGAAAGAAGCCCTGGGTGCGCAGGTTCTCGTGGGTCAAGACGATGGCTTCGTCGATATAGTCGCCGACCTTCTTTTCGCCGATGACCGCGCTGACCAGGACGCCATCGGCACGGGCTTCCATGAACGCGCCTTTCATCAGGTACTCGTGGCCGGAGTGGGGGACGTTGCGGGTCTGGTGAGCCACGGCGCGCTGCCAGCCCAGGTTGTCGAGTTCGGACTTGAGCTGGGCCGGGGTCCGCCAGTACCGGTCAAAGGGTGGGTTGATAACGGGCTCGCAGACCAGGGTGATATCGCCGGCGACAAACCGGTCGGCGTAGTTCAACGTGCGCTGAACTCCAGGGTGCGCCGGATCGGTGGTCGCGTACACCTTGCCGGCGAGTTCCTCGAGGTCGGCTGCGAAGATCTCGGAAACTTCCAGGGTGGCCAGAGGGTTGCCCTGGTGGGTCAGCAGAACATTGTCGCCCACTGAGACGTCCGCCTGCGCGAGTTCGGCGTGCGGGACATCCAAGAGGATCGGTATGGGCCACACGTACCCACTGGCGAGGCGCATATGGTCGGCCACAGCAGCGACGTCGGCGCTGCCCATGAATCCGGTAAGAGGTGAGAAAAACCCGTAGGCCAGGTTCACGCACTCATGAGCGATCTGCTCGCGGACCTCGATGGCGGGCAGGCCGGCGACATCGTTGGCTGAACTCAGCGGCCGCACGCGCTGAACGAGCGCTCCGCCGTGTGGCGACAGACTGTTATCTACAGAGGGCATGGGAGGAGATTGCGCGAGAAACCGGGTCGGCCTAGCGGTCAGTGGTCGAGGTATTGGGCGTCGCGCTTTTCGCGGAACGCGGCCACGCCCTCGATGTGATCACGAGAGGTCAGGGTGATGGTTTCGCCGGCGGCCGCCATTTTCATAGCGGTTTCGAGGTCGAACTCCAGGCCCTTATAGAGCATGAGCTTTGACAGTCGGATTGCGATGGGCGGGCCGGCGGCGATGCGTTCCGCCATGTCCATTGCAGTGGATTCCAGGTCCTCCTCGGGTACCAGGCGGTTCAGGAAGCCGAGGCGGTAAGCCTCGTCGGCTTCCAGGAAATCGCCGGTGAAGAGCATTTCAGCGGCGCGACCCAAGCTGCCCAGAGTGCGCGGGTACAGCCAGGTGCCGCCGAAACCGGGGAACAGGCCGATACGGACGTAGGCGGACATGAACCGGGACCGCTGGGTCCCGATGCGGATATCACAGGCACAGGCGAGGTCAAGACCGGCGCCGGTGGCTACGCCGTTGACCATGGCGATGACCGGTTTTTCGCACCGCTGGACACCCAGGATCATCTCCTGAGCCAAGCGGAAGCTGCGTCGCACCTCATCGGCGTTGCCGGAGGTCCAACCTTCGCCGGAACCGTTCGTCGATCCGCCGAGGTTGTTGAGGTCCCCGCCGGCGCAGAAGGCGCGGCCGGCTCCGGTGATGATAACAACGCGGATGTTGGGATCGGCGTCGGCCTGCACTACGGCGTCGGCGATCTCGATCTGCATCTGGTCGTTCAGCGCGTTGAGGCGTTCGGGGCGATTCAGGGTGATGCGGGCGATGCCGGTATCGGGGTTGGCATCGTAAACAACGAGCTCGTAAGCGGTCATGGGCGTTGGTTCCTTAGAGCGGGATGCAGTCAAAAAGTATAGCACGCAACAGGCACATTTCGCGGAGCGGTGATTAGGCTATAATGCCCCGAGAACCACGTCGGCGTTACGACGACTTCACGCTATTGTTGAGGAATATCCGTCGCACAGAATCAAGTGAGTGAACCAATACAGAGCATCGTTGAAAGGGAAATGATAATTCCTTTGGCCACACATACGATCGGAGGTACCAGGCTTGGATGAGTCAAGTAAAGGAGTCCTGCTCGCGATAGATTGGGAAAACATTCGGAGGGGAGCTCAACTTTATCAGCGGAGCGTGACACCACAGACACTATATGACGCGATGAGACACGTTGGAGAAGTGTTCGGAGAGGTGAGAGGAGGAAAAGCGTTTGGCGACTGGGGGCTGAGGCCTGACGACGGGGTCGCTTTCAGCGAGACAGGGATACAGCCCTACCAGGCGCCGCGGACGATGGCGGGCAAAGACCGGAGCGACCCAGCCATGTTGCTGGAGGTATACGACTGGCTTCGCGACCGCGATGATTGCGGAGTCATAGTGCTGGGTTCGGGTGATTCGGACTTCCAGATATTGGTGGACCGGGCACGGGACATGGGCCGTCGGATCGTGTTGTGCGCATTCAGCCAGTCGGTGGCGCGCGACATGCTGGCGGTGGCGCCGCTGTTTCCGCTGGAGGCGGAACTCGGGATACAGTTGGCGGAGCACGGCGATATTCCGGTCCAGGAACAGCAGGAGGCTGCGGCACAGGACGTACTCCAATTGTTTGTTCGGGAAATGGGGAGGCTGGAAAGTCGCATGAACTTCGTTGGGTACAGTATGCTGTGCAACCAATGGATGCTTGACTGGGGGATGGCCTGGACAGAGTACGAGTGCCGCAAACTGGTGGACCAGTGGATTTACGACGGAATCATAGAACGCCACGACGTGCACAATCCGAACAATCCTCAGTTTCCAACGTCTGCGATCCGTCTGATCCGGACGAACGAACTGGTCCGAGAACAGCTAGGGTTGAACCGGCCGAGCATCAGCAACCCGGTGATGGCGGGTGAATCCGCTGAACCATATGACCAACCGGAGTAGGGATGTCAGATTTCAGCTACATAGATCATCTGGAATGCACCATCTGCGGCAACGAGTTCCCGTACGATGGACTCGCTACGGTCAGTGACTGCTGCGGGAAAGTGCTGTTCGTACGTTATGACCTGGCGCGACTGAGGCGGGAGGTGGACCGGTCAGTCTTCGATGGGCGACCATCCAACATGTGGCGATACAACGAACTCCTGCCGGTAACGGACGGAGGCTCGGTGGTCACGCTCGGCGAAGGCGGCACACCGCTGCTGGATGCAATGACGCTGGCACGCGAGGTGGGGATTCGAAGGCTACTGGTGAAAGAGGAGGGTCTGAACCCCACGGGGACCTTCAAGGCCAGGGGCATAGCCGCGGCGGTGTCCAAGGCGGTGGAGATAGGGGCGCAGGGGTTCACCATGCCATCGGCAGGCAATGCAGCCGGCGCGGCGGCGGCCTACGGAGCCCGGGCGGGAACGCCCGTGAAAGTTTTCATGCCGCAGGATGCACCGGACGCCAACAAGAAGGAATCCATAGTGGCCGGTTCCGAGCTGAACCTGGTGGACGGGTTGATCAGCGACGCCGGTCGGATCTCGGCGGGAATTGCGGCGGAGCAAGGATTGTTCGACCTTTCGACGTTGAAAGAGCCCTGCCGGGCCGAGGGGAAAAAGACGATGGGGCTGGAGATCGCCCACCAACTGGGATGGCGGATGCCGGATGCCATCGTATATCCAACCGGAGGAGGCACCGGGATCATAGGGATGTACAAAGGATTCCAGGAGTTGCTGGAACTGGGATGGATTGAGGGGAAGCCGCCCCGGTTCTACGCAGTTCAGGCGGACGGCTGCCAACCCATCGTGAAGGCGTTCAACGACGGAACGGATACGGCAGAACCCTGGCAGAACGCGACGACCAAAGCGGACGGACTGCGCGTGCCAGGGCCATTTGCGGACTACCTGATCCTGCAGGCGATCCGGGAAACGGGCGGTGGAGCGCTGGCCGTGAGCGACGACGAAATGGTTGATGCCATGTACCGGCTAGCCACCACGGAAGGCATCATCGCGTGTCCCGAGGGAGCGGCCACGCTGGTAGGTCTCGAGCGGTTGCTGGCGGACGGGAGCATCAGGGCGGACGAAGAGGTGGTGCTGCTCAACACCGGCTCGGGGTACAAGTACCTGGACCTGTTGAGGGGTCCGGAGGAGTAGCGCGCCTACTCACGCCACCGGCTGAGGCGCCACCGACTGAGGCCAAGCGCTCGACGCGGGTGGACCGAGCAAAAAGGGGTCGACGCATGCGTCGACCCTACGCTTTCAGGCAAGGGAGCGGGAACCAATGGCGGCTCTCCCTTCGGTCGCTCGAAACCTGGCCTGGCTCGCTAGTTTGAGAATACTTTCCTGACGCTGCGCAGGGCCCTGCGGAATGGACGGCGGCGGGGCTGCAGGTTGTTAGCGATCAGCGGCGCCAGCGTGGGGTTGGCGGCCACAAGGGGCGCGACCCACTTGCGCAGATCGGCCATGGTGGGCGGCTTCTCATCCCAGGTAGGGACCAGGGATTCCATCGGGTGCCATTGCCGGCGGGGGGACAGGCGGGTCATGACGGTGCCGCCCGCTTCCTGAACAGCCACAGCGCCGCCCAGCATATCCCACATGCGGGGAGCCCCGATTACCGCGAACTGCAACACGCCCATGGCGGTCATTGCCAGTTCGTAGGCGATGCTGCCGGTGACGCGGAGTTGGCCGAGAGGTTGGCCTTTCAGTCCCTTTCCGACACGGGTTGACGCGCCAAATGAGCCGGGCAAACCCACCAACCGGTCGCCGCGCAATTTGTCGGTTTGATACACGGACACGGGCTCTCCATCGGCGAAGGCTCCGCCGCCGGCACGGCAATGTACGACGATGCCGTTGCCGGATTTTCCGGTGAGGGGGCTGGCGGGCCAGGGGATATACACGGCGCCGGCGACAGGGACGCCGCGGTGGAGCACACCGATTGAGGAGGCGTAAACGGGCAGTCCGTTCATGAAGTTGGTGGTGCCGTCGAGAGGGTCGAGGACCCAGAGGAAATCGGGCGCGATTTTGTCGCCGTCGGCGCTAGCGTCATCCTCCTCGCCGAGGATGCCGTGGTCCGGGAATC
Source organism: Dehalococcoidia bacterium (assembly GCA_965116565.1). GTDB lineage: Bacteria > Chloroflexota > Dehalococcoidia > Lucifugimonadales > UBA3495 > Bin87. The sequence continues at coordinate 3,415,413 of OZ220699.1, read as the reverse complement.
GCTGGGTTATGAGGCGCTCGAGGTAGGCCTGGGTCTCCTTGTCGGCGGCGGTTACCGGGTCCTGCTGGGCCTTGTCCTTGTACTCGACGCTGATCACTTTACCGAAATGACCGGCGAGCAGATCGCCGGCGCCGCGGGCAAACTCGACGGCGGCGGACTCAATCTGAACGAGGTCGGATTCGGGAATGGTCATAACAGTTCGGATTGTACACCATGAGGGTGTCGAGGCACTTGCGCTGATGCGGATGTGCAAAGCCATGCGATTATTCGCATACACCGATGTAGTTCACTCGTGGTTCGACAGGCTCACCATGAGCGGACGTCAGTTGAAGAACCGTACAGACCACGGTTTTTTTCTGTATGCAGACGATTGAAAGGCCCTGGTGGATGTACCGGCTCGAGTCGGCGGTGGAATGGCGGCTGTTATAATCTGCGGCAGCATTTGAGGAGGCGGGCAATGGACCTGGAACTGAATGGCAAAGTGGCGATAGTGGGTGGCGCGAGCAAGGGGCTAGGCCGGGCTTGTTCAGAGGTTTTGGCCGAGGAGGGAGCGCGGGTCGCGATGTGCGCGCGGACCGTGTCGGACCTGGAGCGCGCGGCGGATGAGATACGCGCGGCGACGGGGGCGGACATTTACACTTTTGCCGGCGACCTGGACAAGGAAGAAACCATCGCGGAACTGGTGGCCGGCACGGCGTCGCATTTTGGCCAGCTGGACATAATGGTGAACAACTCCGGGGGCCCGCCGCAAGCTTACGCTCAAGACTCCACCGAGGAGTTGTGGCAGGTGTCAGCGAACCGTTCGCTGTTTTTCTTCGCGCGGATGACGCGGGAAGCGTTGCCGCACCTGCGGGCGCAAGGCGGCGGACGGATCATCAACATCCTGGCGAGCACGGTGTACACGCCGATACCGAACCTCGCGCTGTCGGCGGCGACGAGGATGGGCGTGATCGGGTTCATGAAGAACCTGGCGGACGACATCGGGCACGAGAATATCCTGATCAACAACGTGTGCCCCGGCAGCATCATGTCGGAGCGGATGATGGAGAACGTGGAGGACCGGGCGCGGACGCAAGGCATTCCGATTGAGGACGCTCTGGCGCAGAGGGCGGAGCAGACGGCGCTGAAGCGGATCGGCGAACCTCGCGAGTTGGCGTACCTGGTGGCATTCCTGGCGTCGTCGCGGTCCAGCTACATGACGGGCACCACGATGCTGGTGGACGGCGGGCTGGTGCGGTCGGTGATGTAGCGGTCTCGCGCATCGGCGAGATTGACGCGCTACGCTCTCAATGACGACCTCCAGGCCGCAATTCACGCAGCCGCCGGAGCCGACGACGGCCGAAGAGTACGTCGATCGCGGCAACCGGTACAGCCGCAACGGGGTATATGAGCGTGCCATATCCGACTACACGGCGGCCATTGAACTGGACGCTGAATGCGCCGACGCGTGGTTCAACCGGGGCGTGTCGTGGTACGAGGTTGGAGAGTACGAGCAGTCGATAGCGGATTTGACGGAGGCGATCCGGCTGGATCCGGAGGACGACAATTACTACTCGCGGCGGTCGCTGTCGTACCTGTTCAACGACCAGCCGGACGAGGCGCAGGCGGACATGGACACCAGCGAGGAGATACGGCTGCGGGCGTGGGGGTGAAGTCGGAATCACAGGCGGCGGGTACAATAGATGGGGAAAGGAGACGGAACATGATGAGCTCAGACGCAGAGGCGGCAGTCAAACACCCGGACCCGGAGGTCGTTCGCAAGGCAGAGCAAAACTTCGCGATCATGGGATTGACGCCGGAAGAGGCTGTGGCGAGGTTTTACGAACTGATCGCAGACCACTGCGAGCTTTGCTTGCGTACCGGCCGCGTACCCAATGAAGAGACGCTGGCAGCACTGCAGGAATACAAGGAGGGGACGGCGATTTACGACAGTGTTGACCAGATGATGGCCGATTTTTATGATGCGGACCCTACGCACCTCAGCCCAGTACCGGCGCGACCTCCGAAGGGCGGCCAGGCGCGGCAAGGACCCTGAACTACTCCGTTACGTGATTGACAAGCTGGTTGAGGGTGAGCCTCTCGAGCAGCCCTTTCGAGCCCATCGGCTCTCCGGCAATACGGCGGGATATTGGGAATGCCACATCGAGCGCGACTGGTTGCTGGTTTGGGAGGATGACGGAGACACGATCGTTCTGCGGCGCACCGGAACACACGACGATATTCTCAGGTGCTGAATCTCGGAGGAGAAACATGAGGCGGGTGCATGCCCCGCCTCTAAACAGTTGAGGGAGTCATGTTGGGGTCAGGAGGCGGGTTTGAAGTAGGGGATGGTGATCTGGGGGGTGGCGGTCTGGAAGGTGACCTCTACGGCCATGCCGATGTGGACGTCGCGGGGGTTGCAGTCGACGATGTTGGTGAACATGCGGACGCCCTCTTCCAGTTCGACGAGGGCCAGGACGTAGGGGACCATTTCGGCGAAGCCGGTGGTGCGGTTCTGCTGGGTGACGGTGTAGGTCCACACGGTGCCCCGGCCGGAGGACTGGACCCACTGGATATTTTCGCTCCAGCAGTTGGCGCAGATGCCGCGGGGATACCACTGGTATTCGCCGCAGTCGCCACAGCGCTGGATGACGAGTTGGCCGCGGCGGCAGGAGTCCCAGAATGGCTTGGTTTCGCCGGCGATTGAGGGGAGAGGTCGATTCCAGGTGGTGGTCATGGCTGGTTCCTTGGGTAGTTGTCAGTAGTTGAGGGACGCCCCTCATTGTGACCCTCTCCCGCGAGGGGAGAGGGGACTGTCGTCGTTCCGTCAGTCGCGAGCGAGGATGACGGTGCCGCCGGAGTGGCGGGAGCCGAGGGCGCCGCCAGTGCCGTGGGCCAGGGCGATCTTGCAGTCGGGGACCTGGCGTCCGGTGCCGTCGAATTCATGGCGAAGCTGGCGGGTGGACTCGAGGAGCAGGAACAGGCCCCGCATGCCCGGGTGGTTGGAGGAGAGGCCGCCGCCGTCGGTGTTGATGGGCAACGCGCCGCCGACCTTGAGGCGGCCGCCGCTGACGAACTCTCCGCCCTCGCCCTTCTTGCAGAAGCCGAGGTCCTCGAGGGTTTCGACGACGGTGATGGTGAAGGAGTCGTACACCATGGCCATGTCGATGTCGTCGTGGGTGACGCCGGCCATCTCGAAGGCGCGCGGAGCGCTCTGGTGGGCGGCGATGTAGATGAGGTCGCGCTTGCCGGCGCCCTGGTGGGCGATGGCTTCGCCGGCGCCGAGGACCCAGACGGGGGTGTGGCGGCAGTTGCGGGCGACCTCCGGGGAGGCGACGACGACGGCGCCGCCGCCGTCGGTGATGACGCAGCAGTCCATGAGGTGGAGCGGGTCGGAGATGACGCGGGAGTTGACCACGTCCTCGACGGTGATGGGGTCGCGGAACAGGGCCTCGGGGTTCATGGAGGCGTGGTGCCGCATGGCGACGGAGACCTCGGCGAGTTGCTCGGAGGTGGTGCCGTAGAGGTGCATGTGGCGGCGGGCGATCATGGCGTAGAGGCCGACGGTGGTGAGGCCGTAGAGTTCCTCGAAGCTGTCGGGAGACGGGTCGAGGACGGGGTGGCCGAAGCGTCCGACGCCGCCGGTGCCGACAGAGACGCCGCCGGAGCGTGCGAGGCTGCTGTAGGTGATGACTGCCACGTTGATGCGGCCGGCCGCGATGGCGGTGAGGGCGTGGGACAGGTGAAACTCGAACGACCCGCCGCCGACGGTGGTGTTGTCGACGTAGCTGGGGTACATGTTGAGGTAGTCGGCCAGGTTCATGCCGCTGTTGCGGATGCTGCTGGACGCGGTGAAGAGGCCGTCGACGTCGTTCTTGGTGAGGCCGGCGTCGGCGAGGGCCTTGATGACGCTTTCGCCCTGGATCTGGAGCTCGCTCTTGTCGGGGGAGTAGCGGGTGACGTGCTCGTGGATGCCCACGATGGCGGCGCCGCGCCTGAGGTCAACCATACGGGGTGCACCTCCGTTGGGATTAATGGGTCGGCGTATTATGCCACAAACGGCGGTCAGGATGGGGAGCCTGCAGCGAGGCCGGGGCTGCCGGTGACGCTGGGGCGCTCGGTCATACAAACATACCGCGTTGATCCAGCAAGAATTTGCTCTCACCCACCGTCCGCTCGTCCTTCGACAGGCTCAGGATGAGCGGGCTACGGGGATCGCTTACGATAATTGAAAGGCCGTGGCTGGCGAGAGTCAGGGCTTGGTGGATATGACCGGGGGCTGAGGCGGGGCGACGCGTTCATAAAATTTTTAGAATATTTTCACGCTTTGATGCGTCCGAAGCGCCGGATTTTCACAAAGTGTTGTTACGATGGTTGTGCAACGGCACGGTCGGGTCCGAGCCCACATCCGGGCTCAGGATGCCGGTCGGACAGGCTCAAATCGTTTGGGGATCGATAGGTCCCGGGCGAGGCGAGCGGGCCATCTGCCATAAGGACATACGCAGGATCGCAATGGTCAAGTCGGTCCCGATAGGGACCGCCACAATTTATCCGCACGCATACAAACGTGGGCTCGCCGATGCTGCGGGACCAATCGAGGGAAAGGCGCACATAGCGCCAAGGAGGGAAGGATGTTTTCCCACTTCATGAGGAACAAGATACGCAGTGCATTGGGACCGAGGGGATACCTCGGCATGTTGATCGCGTCGTCCATTGTGTTCGCGATCGTGATAACGGGGTCCGTGTTTATTGATCGCGACGCATGATCCGACCAACGGCTGACGGGCCAACAACCCGGTCGAGGCGCCGGTGGGTCAGGTCGTGCAGACGCTTCTAGCCAACCGGGAAATACAGCCAACCAGGAAATGCAGGACGGGTGAGGCAGGAGATAAATGATGGCTGCACCCGGGGAGTTGAGAAGGCTCATCCACGATGGCGGTTCGCCGGAGCGAATAACGAAGCGCGGGCGAGCGGCCGGTCAGTTCACATAACCAAACGAATAAACAACGGATTGCCGATAGGCATACATACCGATAGGTATACATAATCGAGGCGTGGGACATGATTTGGCGAAAGACGCGGAACGGGAGATGGAACGGCAGGGGATTACAAAACAACAAGATTTTGTGGTTCTGGGTTGTGGTGGGGGTACTGCTAGCCATGGCGATAGCATTGATGATTGCGTCAAAAGACCAGCCGGCCAACGCATCGCTCGCGATATGGTCGGCCGATATGACAGTGGGGGAGAACGGGCGGACCCTGCTGCAGTGAAATTGGAGGGTGGTTGCGATTTGAGCAGGGCCACCCTCGCGCAGTCCCCGGCCGGGGGTCGCAATTCGGCGCCCGGGTCGGCCCAGGCGGTGGTGAGAGGTTCCGTCAGCAGGTGAGTTGGAGGGGGTTGGGTAGCCTGATGCGGAAAGTCTTTTCCAGGGCGCGGCGCCACGGTGGTGAGAGGGTGATGCGGTTGGGGTCGCGCGGTTTGTTCCACAGGTCGGCGTGGCACTGACAACGCCGGGGCGTGTCGCCGCTGGCGTACGAGCCGTGGGGGTCGGGGTAGGTGTCCAAGGGCGCCTGGTGCAGCCGGAATTTCTGTCTGATCTCCAGGTAGTTGGGCAGGCTGAGGATGTCCTGGATGCAGGTGAAATCGGGCGCCATGGGCAGGTCGGGCTTGCGCAGCCACAGCTTGTGGTGAACCACTTTCTTGGGACGGCCGGCGATGAGGGCTGCGGCATGGCTGATGAGGGAGGCGACCCGTCGGCGCATGCGGCGGAGTTGGGTTCCCAAGTTTGTCCTCACCCCTGCCCTCTCCCGCGAGGGGAGCGGGGATTGGCCCGGGCTTGGTTCGACAGGTTCATGGCTCGACCCGCCACCGGCGGGCCTGCAGCGGCTCCCTCCACAGGCGGGCGTCCGCACCATGAGCGGGGCGGATGGCGTCTGCCGGGAGAGGGTGTGGGCCTGTCTGAGGGTTTTGAGGTGGGAGCGGCTGAGGTTGTCGCGGGCGATGTTGGCGTGGAGGACGATCTCCAACTGGCGTTGGGATTTGTGCTTCCAGCCCTGATGGACGGCCAATGCCGTGGTGATGTGGGTGGCGGCGCGGCGCAATGCCACGGCGACCTGAGTCGGGTCGTGGGTGGAGATGGCCCGGTCGGCGCGATGGAGGAACGCGTCGGCCCTGGTCTGGTGGTGGGAAATGGTTCCCATTCGGATGACTCCTTGGAGTGTTGGGGAGGTATGGGAGTGGTGGAGGCGAATGATTTGTCGCCGCTATTGGGTGGTGGTGGTTGGGATTGTCCTCCGGAGTTGGGTGGGGTGTTGGTTGTGGTTTTCAGGGTCGGGGTGTTGGGAGGTTCAGGAGCGTCGGCGCTACGGCCAGAGAGCGTATTGATTGCGATATTGAGCCCTAGGGTCCCACGTGCTGACCGTTCCCCGGTCGCGCCGGTTTCCGGACAAGTCCGGAATGGCGGTTTGGGGGAGGGAAATGACCCCTCACGCAACCCTGTGGCGCATCCTTCGACAAGCTCAGGATGAGCGGGGGTTGTGTGCGACGCGCCGGAGGCGCATCTGACGACCCTCGTGGAGCGGTGGAGACACCCGCCGTACTGGTCTGGGCCATGCTGCGGAAAGGGACAGCCTCAGGCGCCAGCCAGCGATGCAAATGGAATCCGACTATTGTTGACCGTTTTAGTTCCTGAACCTCTTGATGACCCCTGGATGGGAAATTTCCGGTCGGGCGGTGGGCCGTGTACTTTGGCTTGCTGCCTGACGTGGAGTACAGTGTAGAGAACGGGCGTACGCATGGGCAACGGCCGGGTGTCATGGGTTTGGCATGGATTTTTCGGGATTTTCAGGATGGTTTGATTTTCGCGTAGCCACGCACGTCGCCCTCACCGTAACACCCTACTTTCAAGTGAGAAGGGAGGTTTTCGACGGGAACGGCATGTTTGAGCCCATCAGGAGAGAGAGCACATTTGGGCCAAGATCGGGTGATATACTCGGCGGGATTTGAACGATTCGGAATGGGGGCGATATGGCGACGAAAAGGAAGGGCGACGGGCTGCTGCTGGTGTACAGCGACGTGGCGCCGGAGAACGACGAGGAGTACAACCGCTGGTACAACGAGGAGCACATACCGGAGCGGCTGTCGATTCCGGGGGTGCTGGACGCGGCGCGTTACGAGGCGGTGCAGGGCGGGCCGAAGTACCTGGCGGTGTACGAGTTGGAGTCGTACGAGGCCTGGCATTCGGAGGAGTGGCAGAAGTGGCTGCGGGAGCCGACGGAGTGGTCGCGGAGGATGTCGCCCAGCGTGATCGGGACGGAGTACATCCGGAACCTGTACAAGCGGGTGCATCCGGCGGAGCTTTCCGAGGAGACCGCAGAGGCCGGGATGTCGCCGCTGCTGCTGGTGGGCCGGATGGGGATTCCCGAGCACCTGGAGGAGGCGTGGAACGACGCGTACAACAACGAGCGGCTGCCGATGGCCCTCGATATCCCGGGTTACATCCGGGCGCGGCGGTTCCAGGCGATGATGGGCGAGCCGAAGTACTGCACGGTGCACGAGATGGAGTCGCTGGAGGTGGCGGAAAGCGAGGCCTGGAAGGGCTGGAGCCAGATCGTAACGCCGGTTTGGACCCACGAGGTGCGGCCGCACATGGTGCACGGTGAGGGATCGCCGGGGGTTTACCAGCGAATTTTTCCGGAGTAGGGTTTGCGGCTTGATGCCGATATGGAGGATGCACGGGATTTGGGGCGGCCTGAAGGTCGCCCCTCGCTCGTGGCGGGGATGGGGGGCGTACATTGGTGATGTTGCCAGTATGTTCACCCCAACCCCTCTCCGATCAAGAGCTAGCGAGTTAGTTTTGGTGGACAGCGGCATTGACGTGTAGAGAGAGGCGGTTACGTTTGAGCTCAAGGACAAGCGCACATGCGATGGATGCAAATGCATTTATTGTGCATGTTAATTGAACAACAGCAATTCGAGCATTTTTGGGAGAGGCAATGCGTTGTATTCGTGGTATCGTGCGGTTCCCAATCGCCTGGCAGGCGACGGTTTTGGCGTTGATACGATTATTGAGAGTGTGAACAATGGAACGCAAAAGCTCCGCGGTCCGCGAGCGTCCAGAGGACGATTCCAAAAATCCCTTGCTGGCTATGGCTCTGGCATCGGGGCGCATCTTGATCTATTCACTCAGGCACGGCGGGAAACCATTGCGGGTCAACTACCGCACCGGGGATGTTCGGGTAGACGTTGGGTCCGCAGCCGAATGAACTGGCAGTAGGCAGGCTCTATTCGCAAGCCATTCGCACTGTTGCCGTGCTTACGTTGGTGTTCGCCGGTGTGGCGGTTGGGCTTGACGTGTTGTCGGGAATCACAAACAGTCCGGAGAGAACTTTCGAAGATTCAAAAAGCGCTCTCTGGCACCCGGCGACCACGGGTTTGGGGGGACTAGTTGGCTTGATAGCCGGGCCCCTATTTGCGAGACCATCAAAGAATTGAGAAATGATCCGGTACTAGCGGGTTATTGGTGTGGGTCAGGTGTAGAGGGAGGCGGTGATGTTGGCGCCCATGAGGACCTGGCCGGCGTATTCGTAGTTGTTGGGGAGGCCGGATATGTGCTGGCCGCTGACGTGGAGGTCGCGGAAGAAGCGCTCGAGGCCGACGGAGCGGTGGATGGCGTTGGTTCCGGCGACGTTGAAGAGGTTGTCCACGATGTCCACGGAGCGGCGGATGGCGTGGGTGATGGCGAGGCGGGCGCGGATGGCGCGGTCGGACAGGTCAGGGAGCTGTTTTACCTGGGCGTCCCACAGGGAGCCCATGGCGTCGAGGACGAAGGTGCGGGCGGCGTCGTGGATGGCCTCGCATTCACCGTAGGCGATCTGGACGTAGGCGCGGTCGCGCAGCAGGGCCGGGGAGTTGGTGGTGCCGGAGCCGGTGGCGAGTTCGTGAAAAGCGTCGAGAGCGCCGCGGGCCATGCCGAGGGCGTTGGCGGCGGACAGGGTCCAGCTGAGGAGGATGGCGTTCTGCGGCGGATGGTAGAGGGGGCCGTCGTAGTGGGCGACGTCGCCGCGGGTGTAGGTGTGGCGGGATGGTACGAAGGCGTTGGAATATTCGCAGTCGTTGCTGGCGGTGCCGCGCATGCCGAGGGTGGTCCAGTTGTCGATGACGGAGCCGGAGGAGACGGGGACGACGGCGATGCGGGTGGCCTGTGCGCCTTCGTCGTTGAGGTGCGGGGTGCCGTCAGGGTTGAGCAGGCGGCAGTTGAGGAACAGCGCGGTGGAGTGGTCGATGCCGCTGAGGTAGTTCCAGCGACCGTTGATGAGGTAGCCGCCTTCGGTGATGGTGGCGGTGCCCTCGGGCCGGGCGGAGCCGGAGCCGAGGAGGTTAGGCGGGTCGCCGAAGAGTTCCACGGCTGCATTGGGGGTGAGTCGGGAGACGGCGGCGGTGATGGCGGTGCCGTTGAAGATGCACCAGCCGGCGGAGCCGTCGGCGTGGGAGATGGCCTCGACTACGCGGAAGGCGGTGAGCGGATCAAGCTCTGGTCCGCCGAGTTCTCGGGGAGCGTAGAGGGAGAAAAGGCGGTGCTGCGCCATGCGGTCGGCGAGTTCGGGCGGGAGTTGGCACTCGTCGTCGATGCGGTCGAGGTTGGAGAGGATTTCGGGGACGAGGCTCTTGGCGACGGCAACCAGATCTTCGGGCATCAGGGGACTCCAGGCGTGGGTTGTGGGCAGCAATTATAGACGGGCGCGGGATTGGCACGGTTGCCCTGCCGGACCGGCGTAGTTTGCGTGGATACGAGCTGTGCCGGTTTCTCGGCCCTGGGCCTTTCGATCGTCTGCGTAGAGAAAGGGACCGTGTTTCGACGATTCACCAACCGGAGTCCGCTCGTGGTCAGACAGGCGCACCATGAGCGGACTACCTGTTTGTTCAGCAAAAATCGAAAGATTCTGTGGTCGGCGTTGGGCGTGTTGACTTTCAGAACCGGCCCGTCGTAGTTTCCGGCAAGGTGGGACACATCTCTCGTTGCAGGCATGAGAGACTCCTCTCCCCAGCCCCATGGGGGATTGAGCCGTTCAGCTGACGTTGTAAGGAACCTATACGCGCCCCGCGGCAGCGCGACGAGGGTCAGGACAAATCCCAAAGGAAAGGAAATGGCATCGAGGCGTGTCATTGTGATGGCGTGGTTCCTCATCCTGGGGGCGAGCATGGTCGGCTTCGCGTGGGCGCATTGGCCGTCCGGCAACTCCGACGGGTCAATCGAAGAGCGGTATGATCGGTCAATCTACGAGAATCTTGACCCGCGATTCTCCAGGGAGCACATGAGAGGCTGCCTGATAAGCGCCGCCAGAAAAAATCCCGGATTCGGTGGGGTTTTCGTTTCCAACCGGCAGACCGTGCTCAACATCTACATCGCAGAGGATGAGAAGGATCCTGAAAGATGGGAGAGAGACCGACAAGACCTTGAAGATTTGCTTGATCCCCAGTCCGGCCTGAAGCTGAATGTCATCAAGGGTGATTACACCATCACGCAGCTTTCCGAGTGGTATGAGCTGATGAAGGCGGAGGGAGTTTGGGATCAGGACGGGGTGCATATGATCGACCTGCACGAAGGCACAAACGGACTCTACATCGGCGTGGCGAGCGAGTGGGATGTGGAAGGCGTGTACGCTTTTCTGGAGCGGACAGGCATACCGCGCGGCGCCGCGACGGTAAAGGCCGTAGCGCCACCGAAGCCCCAGACGTTGAATGTCGACACGCCCCAGGGGCGCGAGGAAGCCTCGCGTCGTGGAGCGCCAAGGTTGGACGCTCGCAGGCCGGCGGCGTGGCGAGGAGGCGTGGCGGATTGAGGCCCTTGATTGCGATGGAGTGACGATTTGTGGTTGAGGATTGTTGACCTTAATGGTAGGATTTGCACTGGCGATTTGTTAGTTCAAGTCGAGGAGGTCTTTATTGATGGCAGATCAGAACCATGATATTGCACTGATGGCCCACCTGATGCGGCGGGCCGGATTTGGCGCGCAGTACGCGGAACTGGAAGAGCGGGCGGCCAAGGGATATGAGGCGACGGTTGAAGAGTTGCTCAATCCCGAGGTAAACGACCACGGCATGGACCTGGACGTTGCCGAGCGCTGCTTCATTGAGTGGAGCCACCAGACGCGGGGCGTGCCGGAGTATTTCGCGTTCCGAATGATCAACTCGAAGTGCCAGCTTGAGGAAAAGATGGTGCTTTTCTGGCACGGGATCATGTGCACTGCGGACAGCAAGGTGCAGAGCTACCCGACGTCGTACGACGAGATCGAGATGTTCCGCCAGTATGGGATGGGCAGTTTCCGGGACATGTTGCTGGAGATTTCCCGCGACCCGGCGATGATTTTCTTCCTCGACAACTGCCTGAGCCACAAGGGCGCGATCAACGAGAACTACGGCCGTGAGCTGCTGGAGCTGTTCTCGATGGGTGTGGGCATGGACGGCGAGTTCAACTACACCGAGGACGACGTGAAGGAATGCGCGCGGGCGTTCACCGGATGGACGATCGCGAACAACGTGCCGGGGCAACCCTATGGCCGGTACCGGGCGAAGTTCGTGTACAACCCGGAAGATCACGACGAAGGCATGAAGACGTTCCTGGGCGAGACAGGCAACTTCAACGGCGAGGACGTCGTGGACATCATCGCGAAGCAGCCGGCGACGGCGCGGTTCATCTCCCGCCACTTGTACAGCTACTTCATTTCGGACGAGGCGCAGGTGCCGTCGTGGATGGAGACCCCGCCGAAGGACCCCGACACCGTCAAGATGCTGGAGGACGAGTACTTCCGGTCCGGCTACAACATCAAGTCGATGCTGCGGCTGCTGTTCCACTCCGACGCATTCAAGAACGCGCGGTTCCAGCGGGTGAAGAGCCCGGTGGAAACGGTGATGGGTACGCTGAGGCTGGTGGGGGACTGGACGGAGCCGAAGCCCGGGTTTGAGTTCATCTTTGACGAGATGAAGCACATGGGCCAGGAACTGTTCAACCCGCCTTCGGTGGAGGGCTGGCACACGGGCCAAGAGTGGATTGACGGGGGCACGCTGGTGCACCGGATCAACTTCACGGCGGACTTCGTGGGCGACCTGCAGCAGCCCGGCGTGCGCGAGATCGTGGAGCGGCTGGGAGACATCGGGCCGGTGATTTCGCCGGAGCAGATGGTTGACGAGACCTGCCGGCTGCTGGGCCACTATGAGTTGGCGGACGAGACGCGGCAGATGCTGGCCGCGGGCGTGGCCAAGGGCGGCACCATTCACACCGACACCGAGGCATTCGGCACGCGGGTGAGCGAACTGCTGCAAGTGATCGTGGCGACCAAAGAGTACATTTACGCCTAGCCCGTTCTACCGCCGGCTGGCGCAACAGAGCAAAGATAAGAACAAGCAATCCCGACGGGAGGAATGAATCGTGACCGCTACGAAGAAAGACCCGGTGTTGGTGGTACTGCAGATGTCCGGCGCGTTTGACGCGCTGAACACCATCATCCCCTACAGCGACCCCCTGTACAAAGACTACCGGCCGCACCTGAAGGTGGAGCCGGAGGAAGTGCTGGCGATCGACGGGAACGTCGGGTTCCACCCGGCCATGGCGCCGATCAAGGACCTGTATGACGAGGGCAAGGTTGCCGTGATCCAGGGCATCGGGTATCCGAACCCGATCCGGTCGCACTTCCGCTCGATGGACATCTGGCACACGGCCGAACCGACCAAGATGGCGACGGAAGGCTGGCTGGGCCGGGCGATCCAGGATCTGGATCCCAACAAGGAAAACGTGCTGACGGCGGTGAACTTCGGCCGCGGATTGCCGCGGGCGCTGGCGGCGCCGGGCGTGTCCGTTGCTTCGGTGGGCAGCCTGGAGACGTATGGAGTGCTGACCGGCATTGACGGCGAGGAGCAGAGGGCGGACGCGTTGGACATCTTCTCGCGGATGTACTCCCCCATGGTGGGCAGCGGGCCGATCAACGACTACCTGTCGCAGACGGGCCTGGACGCGCTGAAGGGCGCGGACATCCTGCGGACGGCTCCGGAGATCTACTCGTCCAGCGTTGAGTACGGCGGCGACATGTTCTCGCAGTGGGTGAAGAACGTGGCGCAGGTGCACACTGCGGGATTTGGCACGCGGGTGCTGTACACCGGCCTGAATCCGGGCGCGTTTGACACGCACGCCAACCAGCCGACTTCGTTCGCGAAGCTGTGGGGTGAGGTTTCCCGCGCGGTCAACGACCTGTACCAGGACCTGAAAGAACACGACGCCAACCAGGAAGTGGTGATGGTGCTGTTCACGGAGTTCGGGCGCCGGGTGCAGGAGAATGGCTCCGGGACCGACCACGGTTCGGGCAGCGTTGCGTTCGTGATGGGCGATGCCGTGAAGGGCGGCCTGTATGGCGAGTACCCGTCGCTGGAACCGGACAAGCTGGACGAAGGCGACCTGAAGTGGAACAACGACTTCCGCCAGACCTATGCCACCATCCTCGACAAGTGGCTGGACCTGGATGACAAGGCGATCCTCCAAGGCGAATTCGAGCAGTTCGACTTCATCAAGTAGGGGCATGAAGCAGGCGACGCGACATTCCTGCCCGTCGTTCCGGCAGAAACGGATAGCAGGTAGGGGCAGGTTTCAAACCTGCCCCTACGTTTCAAAGAGCGTGTCCGTCTGCAGGGCGACGGCTCAAATCGTAAAAGGTGAATGCAATGGTAACTGCGACTGAGATTGCGCCGGTAACGTTCCAGTACAGCCACGTGATCGGGCGGCAGGAAGTGCGAAGCGGCAACGGGTTCTTCAACCCGGTGGCGATCACGCGCGACGACAAAGGGCTGCTCTACGTACTGAGTCGGGGAACCGAGACGCCGGCATTCTTCCCCTGCAAGCGGGTTACGGTTTTCCATCCCGACGAAGAGGAAGTGGTGGCGGAATTCGGGCAGAAGATTCCGCCGGAAGAGGCCGACGAGACCACGCCCAACGGATCATTCATGTGGCCGACGTCGGTGGCGCTGGACAGCCAGGGCTACGCTTACGTTTCCGACGAGTGGCTGAATCGGGTCTCCATCTATGACCAGGAGCACGGCAACTGGATCGGCATGTGGGGCATCCCCGGCGACGCGCCCGGCGAGATAAACCGGCCGGCGGGCCTGGCGTTTGACAAGAATGACAACCTGTACATGGTTGAGAGCCGGAACCATCGGGTTTCGGTGTTCACCAAGGACGGGAAGTACCAGTTTGGCTGGGGCGGCTACGGCGATGGCGACGGCCAGTTCAACCTGCCGTGGGGCATCGAGATCGACGGCAATGGCGACGTTTACGTTGCGGACTGGCGCAACGACCGGATCCAGAAGTTTGCGCCGGACGGGACGTTCCTGATGAAGTTCGGCGAGTCGGGCGACGGCGAAGGACAGTTCAGCCGGCCCACGGGCGTGGCGGTTGACAAGGACGGCCACATATTCGTGACGGACTACAAGAACGACCGCGTGCAGGTGTTCCTCGCCGACGGCACTTACGTGACCACCATGCGCGGGCAGGCCGGCCTCTCCAAGTGGGGCGCAGAGCGCGTGTATCTGGACCCGACCATCGTGCAGGCCCGGAACCGCGCCCTGAATCTGCAGGAGCGGGAGGGGGCTTTTCAGGGTCCCATCGCGGTGGAAGTCGACGATGACGGGCACGTTTTCGTGCTGGAAACGGCCCGCCACCGGGTGCAGGTGTTCTCCAAGCAGACGGCGATGTTTGCGGGCGAACTGTAGTCGCCGAGACAGCGGCATCAGAACGCCACGGTTAATACCGTGGCGTTTGTCATTGGCGGGTGGCGTATAATGACAAACAACCGCGATCGAAAGTGAAAAACAGGGGCGTGCCATGACCACCAGGCCAGTTGCGTCGGCGTCCTCATCGAAAACTCCAGCCGGCCAATTTCCGGAGTTTCCGCCCAGGGACGATATGCAGAATATGCTGCACCTGCATGACCAGGGCCACCAGTCCGCGCTGCGCCGGCATCTGGGCAATCCGGACAGGACGGTGGTGATCGGCGAGGTCTCGATCGGGTGGAACATCCACACGCGGCGGGAGGTGATCCGGGCGCCGGATCTGCTGGTGGCGATGGACGTGGACCGGGCGCTGGTGGTGGCGGAGATGGGTTATTCCATCGATGAACACGGCAAACCGCCGGAGACTTCGCGCTGGAACTGGCATCCCCCAGTACTGCTCGCCATGACGAGCAGGGCAAGCGAGTTGACTACGCGAGGTTCGGGGTACGGGAATACTGGAGGTTCGACGCTTCAGGCGGCCGGTGGTACCAGCAGCCGTTGGCGGGGGACGTACTGGTTGATGCGGATTACCAACCCGTGGAGATACACCGCGTGGATGGCGACCGGTATTGGGGGCACAGCGAGGCGCTGAACCTGGACGTGTGCTGGGAGTTTGGGGAATTGCGGTGGTTTGACCCGGTGGCTGGGCGGTATCTCCCTACGTTTGACGAGGCTGACGATGCGCGGATCGCGGCGGAAGCGCGGGTGCGAGAGTTGGAAGCGGAGGTTGAGCGGCTGCGCGAGGGCTGATGGCCCAGCGGTTTTGGAATTTTGGCCGCGGTCGGGTGATCGCGGCTTTTTCGTTGTGTCAGAGGGTGAAACCCGTTTCGCGTGGCGGCCGTAACTGTTCAATGGCTTTTCGAGCACTGAGGATAGGGACCGGATTATTGACGTACGAATCACGGCCATGGAATGCGTTGTGGCCGGTGATCCTGGCGGCGCTTTTGAGTGTTGCCGTGCTGGTTGTTGCAGCCGGCTCGGCAGCGACCGTCTGGGCGCAGGATGGGACGCCGGAGCCGGAGCCGGCGATGGATGTCTGCCTGGTGTCGCTGAACGCCGAGAACTCAGAGTTGGCGCTCGGCGAAACGATGCGCCTGTGGATTTGGGGTGTGGGAGTTGAGCCGGGCAGCTTGAATCTGGACGTGGAGGGCGCAGGGTCCGTGGGATTGCGCGGCGTTCGGGAGGTGGATTCGTGGGCGGAACTGGTTGAATTGACGGTGGAAGGCGCGGCGGAAGGGACGGTGGAGATTGCAGCGAGCATGGTCTGCCGGGAACCGGGCAATGGCACCGATGCATTGATCCTGACGGTGTCGGCGCCGGAGCGTGGCGCGAACGCTGCTGAAGCGCCGCCAGCGATGGACGACTTTTGCGTGGTGCAGCTGAGCGTGAGCGATGAGGAAGTGGCGGTGGGCGACGAGTTCTTCGCCTGGTTCGTGGGTGGGGGAACCGAGGAGCGCAGCTGGGATCTCGAGATGGACGGCGACGGGTCGGCGCGGGTTTTGGGCGCTCGTGAGATCGACCCGCAGTATGTTGAGTGGCGAATGGAAGCGGTGGCCGCTGGTGATGTGCAGTTGACCGGCGCGATGGATTGCCGGCTGGAGGGGGAGGCGCGCAGCACGGGCAAAATAGTGATTTTGGAACGGGACAGTGAGATCGGTCAGGCAGCGATTGGGGAATGGGCCAATGGATCAGCCGGTGCGAGTCAAGATGACGTAGGGCGCAGATGGGGAACGGCGGCGATGGTCCAGGTGGGGTTGATCGCGGTGTTGGCGGTGGCGTTGATTGTATTGGCTTACGTAGCGGTGCGGCGGCGCTAGCCGAGATCGGGCGTTCGAAGTGCGTCTGGGAGTTGCTATCAGGGAGCGAGTCGCCGCATTGGTGTGAGCGATATTTTTGACGGGATGAACGGGATAATTCTGAGCATGCCGAGGGGTAACGACGCCGGCACGGATAACTGCTCGGGGCCGGGCTTTTCGATTGCCGGCACACAGGAGACAACCGTGGTCAGTGCGGCTCTACAACTGCCGTACGCTCGTGGTTCGACAGGTTCCCCCCGCAGGAGGGCGTTCCGCACCATGAGCGGACACACCCGCTACGCGAGTAATCGAAAGGCTATGTCGCCGGACAGCCGGTGGTACGGCCGGCCGGGTGTTCCGTCCGCAACCCGCCTCCCATTGAGGGAGAGGGGACAGGCGTTGGAGGCGGCGACCGGTGTCGGGCGCTGAACAGGAAGACGCGGGATGGGGTATCCGGACCTCAGCTTTCGGATTGGCGGCGGCTGAGTTCGGCTTCCAGTTCCCTGACGCGGGCTTCGGCGGACAGTCGGGCAACTCGCTCATCCTCGACGCGCAACTCAGCGTCTTGTGCGCGCCTTCGTTCGGCATCTCGCTGCGCTTTGGTTTCGGTGAGGTCGGGGAGGTATTCGGCGGTGGCAGGATTCCAGAATCGAAGCCGGCCTTGATGCCAGTGCAGTTCCAGTTGGAGGGCCGCGCTGTAGCTGCGGATGATGCCGTCAGTCCCGGTTTCGACCGGGATTGGTTCGTAGCTGTCGCCGACCAGGCGGTCGCCGGCCAGGGCGGCATCGTGGTATTGCCCTCCGGTGTGGTCGAAACGCCAGTATTCGGCCACGCGGAACCCGGCGTAGGTGGCGCGTTTACCTATGTAATCGTGCCGGTCGGTGGTCTTTGACGCCACTTCGAGCACAAAGTCCGGGGGCTTGCCGATCTCGCTGATGACATAACCGTTGGTGTTGGTGATTACTTCGGATGGGAAATCAACGCCGAAGGACACCAGGCAATCGGGCCGGGGCGCGCGGGGAGCTTCGCTGGCATTGTGGGCGAGCCAACCCTCGCTGCCGACGAACACGTCGTACCTATGTAGATAATGGTCTTCGAGGATGAGGTAGGCGCGACTGACGTGGGGGATTTGCTCGAGCATATCGACGGGCTCGGACAGTCCAGGGAGCGAGGTGAGGCGACGATGCTGGCCGGGCCGGGGTGGTTGGGATGCAGGCTTGGTAGTCATGGGTTCACATCCGCAGGGTGTCGTCAGGCGCTGCCGAGGAATACCTGTGTCAGTATATCAGTGTCGCGGATGGACTGGGGGGTGCCGTTGTGGACGACGATGCCCTTGTCGAGGACGTAGGCGCGGTCGACGATATCCAGGACGCCCTTGATGTTGTGCTCGACGACCATGATGGTGGTGTTGAGGCGGTCGCTGATCTCGGCGACCTTCTGGAACACCTCGCGGACGATGATGGGTGCGAGTCCGAGGGTGGGCTCGTCGAGGAGCAGCAGTTCGGGGGAGGCCATGAGGCCGCGGCCGAGGGCGAGCATCTGCTGCTGGCCGCCGGACATCTGGCTGGCGTAGTCGCGGCGCTTCTCGTAGAGGATCGGGAAAAGCTCCATCACGGAATCGAGGCGGCGGGATTTTTCGGCCCGGTCGTTCAGGTAGATGCAACCCATCTCCAGATTTTCGGCGATGGTCAGATGGGTGAAGACGCGGCGGCCCTGGGGTACGAAGGCGATGCCTTCCTTGACGATCTCGTGGGTTTCGGCGGCCAATCGCTGCTGACGCCAGTACACGGTTCCCGCCACCACGGGGGCGAGGCCCATGACGGCCTTGAGGACGGTGGACTTGCCGGCGCCGTTGGGTCCCATGACTGCGACGACCTCGCCGGCCTGGATGGCCATGGAGACGTCGGTGAGGGCGCGGACTGCGCCGTACTCGACCGATATGTCGGTGAGTTCGAGGAGCGGTGGGTTGCCGTTGGTGGTCATTGGACTTTCCGAAATTGGGATGGCGACGTCGGCGTTGGAAGGTTTGTGCGAGGATGTTCACCGTCACCCCAGCCCTCTCCCATCGAGGGAGATGGGGACCGGGTCGAATATTTGGGTTATGCGCCGAGGTAGGCTTCGATGACCTCGTCGCTGTTGAGGACTGGTTCGACGTCGCCGGCGGCGAGGAGGGCGCCGCTGTCGAGGACGATGATGCGATCGGAGAGTTCGCGGACGATCTCCATGTTGTGGGAGACGAAGACGATGGTGCGGCCATCTTCGCGCATCTGCTTCATGATGTCCTTGACACGCTCGAGCATCTGGGGGAAGAGGCCGGCGAAGGGTTCGTCCAGGAGATAGGTCTGGACGTTCATGGCGAGGGCGCGGCCGATTTCAAGGAGTTTGCGCTGGCCGTAGGACAACTCCTGGGCGTGGGAATCGCGCTTTTCCCACATGCCGACCTGCTCGAGAATGCTCTGGGCCTTTTGCCGTGTGGATGGTCTGGTTCGCTCCAATAGCGAGGGGAACAGTCGGCGTTCGGTGAGGACGACCATGATGTTGTCCCAGACGGTGATCTGGTCGAAGAGCCGCACCTCCTGGAAGGTGCGGGTGAGGCCGTGCTCCGGGGTCTCGTAGGCCCTGACGACGCGGAGGCCCGCGCCGTCGATGATGACCATGCCGCCGTCGAGAGGGAGGACGCCGCTGAGCAGGTTGACCAGGGTGGACTTGCCGGAACCGTTGGGTCCGACGATGCTGGTGGTGCCCTGGCGGGGGATGGACAGGCTCAACTCGTCGACGGCGCGGACGGCGCCGAAGTGCTTCGAGATAGCCTGCGTCTCGAGGGCGTAGTCGATGCGGTCGGATTGGGTCGACGTCATAGGCGATACCTCCCAACGAGGCCCTGGGGACGGAACAGCATGAGCAGGACCAGCATGATGCCAAGGACGGCCTGGCGGGCCTGACCGATGTGTTCGGCAGGCAGGAACGGGATGAAGCGCATGCCCTCTTCGAGGAGGACGAAGGCTATCGCGCCGAGGAGCGAACCCCAGATGGTGGCGAGGCCGCCGAGGATGACGATGGAGACCATGAGGACGGATTCTAGGAGGATGAAAGAGTTGGGGTCGATGAAGGTAGTCCAGCTGGCGAACAGGCCGCCGGCGATGCCGGCCATCATGGCTGATATCACCCACACGGCTAGCTTGTAGTGGGTGGCCTGGTAGCCGAACACCTCGATGGCCTGCTCGTCTTCGCGGATGGCGGTGAGCACGCGCCCGAAGGATGATGTGACGATGAACCATGACACCAGCATCACCACGGCGAGGAACGCCATGCAGAGCAGCAGAAATTCCAGCTCGCCGTCAAAATACCAACCACCGATCTGAGGTCGGGCGATTTCATGGATGCCGAAAGCGCCGCGGGTGACCGGACGCAGGTTCAGGAAAACGTTGAAGGAGATGATGGCGAAACCGAAGGACGCCAGGACGAAAATGTCGTCGCGGAAGCGGTTGAACACCACGCCTACCAGAATGGCAGCCAGGCCGGCGAGGACCGCGCATATGGGGAGGACGGCGAAGAAGGGCCATCCGAAGGTGGGTATGGCCTCGGTGCGGAGCTGTTCGTAGGCTGGGTCGGAGGTGAGGATGGCCATGGTGTAGGCCCCGATGCCGAAGAACCCGACGTGGCCGACGGAGAGCAGGCCGGTGAAACCGACGATGAGATTCAGACTGACGGCCAGGATGGCCCAGATGGCGAAAACGGTGCCGATGATGACGGCGAACCCCGCGCCCTGCCAGAACATGAAGGCGATGGCCCACCCGATGATGAGAAGGCTGGCCCAAAGCTCGATGTTGCCGCGGGCGTGGCGGGCCAGTTGCGCGGGGTCCTGGACCAACCCCGTCAACTCACGTATGCGCTGGGTAACGGCGGGCACGGCATCACCTCCGGGGCAGCAGGCCCTGGGGCCAGAAGGATAGGAACAGGATAAGCAGGATAAAGGCGATGGCGTCCTTCCACTCGCCGGCGAGGTCCCAGATGCCGAACTGTTCGACGACGCCGAGGACGAATCCGCCGACGATTGCGCCGTAGAGGTTGCCGATGCCGCCGACGACGGAGGCGATCCAGCCCTTGAGCAGCAGGAGGAGGCCCATGCGCGGCTGGACGGCGGTGTCGTGTCCGGTGAGGATGCCGGCCAGGGCGGCGTACATTGCGCCGATGAAGAAAACGGCGGCGATGATGACGGTGGTGTTGATACCGACGACCTTGGAGACCTCCTCATCGTCGCCGATGGCGCGGATGGCGCGGCCGAACGAGGTCAACCGGAGGAGCAGCCAGAGGACGGCGAAACCGGCGACGGCGACGCCGATGCCGAAGACGTTGAACGCCTTGATTCGCGCGCCGGCGATCTTCCAGGGAGCGCTTCCGAAAGCATCGGGCAGAGGACGGGGGGCACTCTCGAAAACCATGACGATGAATGCGGCGATGGCCAGCAGGATGCCCAATGAGGCGACCAGCATGATCAGGGGTGAGCGGGCCCGCTGGCGCATGTACACGTAGAGGCCGCGGTAGAGGGCGAGGCCGACGCATCCCGCGAGCAGGCACGACACGGCCCAACTGAGATAGAGGCCGGCGCCCGGCGCGCCCGAGACGAGATAGCCACACGCGGCGCCGACCAGGACGGCGGGGATGCCCGCGACGGCGGCGACAAGCGAGAGGCGGACGCTGGGGGAAAACGACTGAACGATCCAGTACGGGACGACGACGGCGGCGACGGCAGCGGCGACGCCGACGGCAGGGCTCAGCATGACGTGGATAAGCGCGGGGTACGAGAGGACCACGCCGGCGTAAGCGCCGATGGCTCCGGCCGGCAGGCCGACGGCCAGACCGATGGTGTTGGGACTGAACCGGCCACGGAGGCGGGGATACAACACCGTGTGCAACGTCCAGCCGACGACGCCGGCTACGATGGCGGCGAATACGGCGTTGACGTAGATGCTGTTGACGTCGGCGCGGCTGCCCAGGGCAGGGGAGGTCCGCAAGTAGAAAACACCGTATGCTCCCAAACCAGCGGCGGCGCCGTAGTACAGGTCGAAAAACCATACGGTGCTGTACACCAGGGTGAATCCGATGGCGAGCAGCGCGTAGACTGCGCCGACGGCGAGGCCGTTGAACGCGAACTGGAGGGCTTGAGGCGGAGATTGGCCGATCTTCCAGGCGATGTAGGCGATTACCGCGGTGGCCAATATCGCGGCTAGGAGGCGCGTGCCGGGTATGTTCAGCAACTGCGGCAACCCGCGGGCGGATTCACGTTGAATGGACATGGATGAATGTCCTCACACTGTTATAAGTTATCGTATGGTTACAAGCAGGCAAATAATATCACAAGGAAAAAGACCAACCGTACATTGACAGCCGGTCCGGGTCGTGGCCGGCCCGGGCGCGGGTCGGCGCAGGCGAAACGCGGGACTGGTTGATCGTGGACTACAAGCCCCCGCGCAGCCGACGAATCGTATTTTCGAGATCCTGCACACGGGCTTCGGCGGTGTCGGCGCGTGCGGTTTGGGTTTGCAGGGTGGGGATATGTTCGTCGGTGGCGAGGTCATACCAACCCAGGTAGCCGTTCGCGGCTCTGAGATTCAGATTCAGCGTTGCGCTGTACCTCTGGAACACGCCGGGGCTGATTTGGGTCACCTCGATGGATTGGTATCCGCCGCCCTCGAGCCGGTAGCCGGCCAGGTTGAATCCGTAGAACTCCGCTTCGCTGTCGAACAGCCAGTACTCGGTCACCCCAAGGCGCTCGTAGTAATCATTTTTCGCGCCCAGATCATCCGCGGCCGTGGCGCGCGAGGCGACCTCCAGGATGAAGTCGGGAGGCTTGCCCTGCTGGGAGACCACATAGCCGTTGCTGGCCCGATAAGCGGCGGGGTCCGCGTCGAAGGCCACCAGGAGGTCGGGGTAGCGGTTCTCGCCGGTTACGCAGGCCGGGCCGGGGACAACGTAATGTTCGGCGCTGACGATGGTGGTTTCGGGACGACCCAGGTACTGGATGATATTGGCGGCTGCGCCGAATTGGCGCAGGTTGT
Organism: Dehalococcoidia bacterium; assembly: GCA_965116565.1. Taxonomy (GTDB): domain Bacteria; phylum Chloroflexota; class Dehalococcoidia; order Lucifugimonadales; family UBA3495; genus Bin87. The sequence goes on along the minus strand of OZ220699.1, from coordinate 3,392,764 downwards.
CGTAGCCGGTCATGTCGCCGGGGTGACGCTCCGGGATGTCCGGGAGGCGGAAGGCAGGGTCGGATGCAGCCGGCGGGTTGACGGGTCGTATGGCGGTCATGCTGGACCTCGGCGGGCTGGCGCGGTCGGGCGGCGATGCGGTTGTGGTCCCGGTAAGGCGGATCGTACCACTGCGGCGATGGACGCAATGGTTGTGGTGGAGGCGTCGCGCGGGGGCAGCCCGGCGATGGGCGGTTTGGCTGTGGCGAGCGGAAGATGGGCCGGATAAACTCAGGCGGGGGCGATCGCAGGGTAGCAACAGAGATTATGCGTTGGCCAGTTGTGAAATAGTATCACAGCGAAAATGGCCGACCGCATCTCTGCGGCCGGCCCAAGTTTGCGGGGTATCGGGGACGGTGCTATGGAGTGGGCGCCTGACCCAGGGAGACATAGCCGAGGTTGTCGTCGGTGCGCTCCGCGAGGGGCAGGATCTGGACGACGGCGTTGCCCAGGCCGACGACCTCGCCGTACTCGTCGAACGTGTAGTCGTCGCCAATCGCTCCGCTGAAGGTGATGTTGTACAGGCAGTCCCTGAAACCATCGGTGTCCTGGTCGTCGCCGGTTTGGGCGAGACAGGCGGCGGCGAGGTACACGTCGTCGTAGGCCGAAGCCTGGAACCAGGGTTGGGTGGCGACGTGGCCGAAGTGCGCCTCAAAGTCCTTGAGGAACTGTTCGCCGCGGTTGGTGAGGCCCAGGGGAATGATGGCCTTCATACCGGTGGCGGCCTCGCCGGCGATGCTGAGGGCTTCGGGGCCGGTGTTGACCGATTCGGTGTAGATGGGGCCCTCGTAACCGAGTTCGCGCAGTTGCTTGATGATGGTACCGCCGGAGAACTCTCCCTGGGAGGCGAGATAGACCGCATCGGGCTGCGCGGCGATGAGCTTGGTGAGTTGGGTGCGGAAGTCTGTGATGTCGGTGGCGTAACTCTCAGCGGCAACCACGTGACCGCCCAGTTGCTCGAAACGGGCAACGGTGGTGCGGCGCGCACCCTCGGCGTAGTCGGTGGACTCGGTGATGGTCGCCAGATGGTGGTGTCCGTCGACGTGGATGGTGTTGCCGGTGTCGATGCCCAACTGGTCGTCGTTGATGGCGGTGCGGAAGATGTAGTCACCGGCGCCCATGATATCGGGGCTGGTTGCAGAGGCTGAGAGCAGGATGACGCCCTCACTTTCGGCGAGGGGAGCCGCGCCCAGCATGGCGCCGCTGCAGGTGGTGCCGAGGATGATCCTGACGCCGTCAACATCGGTGAGCTTGTTGTAGGCGGTGATGGCGTCCTGGGCGTTGCACTTGGAGTCTTCGGCGATGAGTTCGAGCATGCGACCGTTGATGCCGCCGGCGGCGTTGATTTCCTCGACGGCCATCTGCTTGGCCTGGACGATGGGGTTGCCGTAGGATTCTCCAACTCCGGTGAGCGCATCCATTGCGCCGATGCGGAAGGGCTGGTCGGGCTTTGCCATCATGGCTTCGCCGGAGGCATCCGCGGAGGCCGGGCCGAGGATGCGATAGCCCTGGTTGTCGTCGGTGCGTTCGCCGGTGGGGAGTACCTCCACCACGGCATTGGCCAAGCCGACGACCTCACCGTCGGAGTCGAAGCTGTAGTTTTCGCCGATGGCGCCGCTCCAGGTGATGTCATAGAGGCAGTCGCGGAAGCCGTTGGCGTCCTGGTCGTCGTTGGTGACGCCGAGACATTCGGCGGTGATGTACACGTCGTCGTAGGCGGAGCCGAGGTACCAGGGCAGGGTTACGTAGTCGTAACGCGACCGGAAGTTGTTCAGGACCTCGACGCTCCTGGGATTGTTGGGGTCTAGTTCGGCGGTGATGGCCTTGAGGCCGGTGGCGGCGTCGCCCGCGACCTCGAGGGCGGTGGCCCCGACGGGCACGATTTCGGAGTAGAGAGGGCCTTCGTATCCCAGTTCACGAATCTGCTTGACGACGGTGCCGCCGGAAAATTCGGACTGGGCAGCGACGTGCACGGCATCGGGATTTGCGCCGATGATCTTGGTCAGCTGGCTGCGGAAATCGGTGATGTCGGAGGCGTAGCGCTCCTCGGCGACGATGGTACCGCCGAGCGAGGTGAAATGTTCAGCGGTAACGCGGCGCACACCCTCGGCGTAGTCGGTGGTCTCCGTGATCGTGGCGAGGTTGCGCGCGCCATCGCCCCAGATGACGTTGGCGGTGTCGATGCCGAGCTGGAGGTCGTTCATCGAGGTGCGGAAGATGTAGTCGCCGGCGTGGGCGATGTCGGGGTTGGTGGCGAGTCCGGAGAACAGGATGACGCCATCGGCTTCGGCCAAGGGGGCCGCGCCGAGCATGGCGCCGCTGCAAGAGGTGCCGAGGATGATCTTGACGCCGTCAACGTCAGTGAGCTTGTTGTAGGCGGTGATGGCGTCCTGGGCGGCGCACTTGGAGTCCTCGACGACGAGTTCCAGCATGCGACCGTTGATGCCGCCGGCGGCGTTGATTTCCTCGACGGCCATCTGCTTGGCCTGGACGGCGACGGTGCCGTAGGTTTCGCCGGGCCCGGTGAGGGATTCCATGACGCCGACGCGGAATGGCTCGCTGGACGCGTCGCCGGTAGAGGGCGAGGCGGGCTGGGTCGGAGCGGTGGAACCCTGGGAAGTCGAGGCGGAGCCCTGGGCCGGCTCAGCGGTGGCCGGGCTGGACGGCGCAGTCGTAGCGGCGGTTTGGGTTTGAGGTTGGGGCTCATTCCCGCCGCAAGCGATGACCAGCGGGACGAGCATTAGTATGAGCGCCAATGGCAACATATACTTGAGGATTGATGGTCTCATAATTAACTCCCGTGATGAGAAGGTTATGCACGCCGAATATCGGCAATTATCCGAGTATTTTAGCACACAGCAAGCACAAGTCTGTTTCGAAATGTGCGTGTCCAACCGTTCAGGTTTGAGGTGGCCACCCGGCGCTCACCTCATGATACCGGGGGTAGCGGGTGTGCAATACGTGCTTGTGTCTCTCGGTCTCGGAGCACGTTTTGAACCGGTGATGTGCTCGGGTCAGGTCGGTGATGGACGGGGCGCGTTCGCGGCAATTCCCTTCGGGCGGGAACGGTTCGGCGAAAATGAGGGGAACAGCAGAACGACGGTGACCGGATCGTTGCTGGTAACATCGGGCATGGCTGAATCCGGATTGGAGTGGGCTCCGGCGCGTCATCCACTATTGCCGGGCTTCTATCGTAAAACCATAAATACGTTGCCAAGATGGCGGCAAAACGCATCGCACGGATGATTGATGCAGATTTTCACGGAGCGACCGCGGCGATCACGGCGACCGACAGGCCGGGCGTTGGCCGCGGTGGTGTTTTGCGTACTGGCGGCGACGCTGGGTTGCGGCACTGGTCTCGGCGGCTGGTTCGACGGTCTGCTGAGTCGGTGCTCACCGCAGTCGGAGGAGGCATCGCTGGAGTCATACTCGACGAGCATCGCGCCGCCGCCGGTGGGAGCAGCGGATGGGACAGGCGCGACGGGGTCGGACTACGAGGCGGCGATCCGCAGGTACGACGCGAATATCGCCGCCGATCCGGAGAACGCCCTGGCGTACGGCTACCGGGGATACTCGTACGCGGCGCTGGGGCGGTACGATGAAGCGATTCGGGACTACGGGCGCGCCATCGATCTGAGTCCGGAAGACCCCAGGCTCTACAACAACCGGGGGTCTGCCCACGCTTCGCTGGGCAGGTTTGGCGACGCGGTTCCCGACTACGACCGGGCGATAGCGCTGGATCCGTGGTTTCACCGGGCCTACGACAACCGTGGCGTTGCGCTTTCGCGCCTGGGGGAGTTGGAGAAGGCCATCCGGGACTACGGACGGGCCATCATGCTGAGTCCGGAGGATCCCCTGCCGTACAACAACCGGGGGTCAGCGTACGCCGACCTGGGGCAGCACGAGCGGGCGATAGAGGATTTCGATACGGCGATCGACCGGGATCCCAGGTTCCTGCGGGCCCATGACAATCGGGGCACGGCGTACGCGGATATGGGGCGATACGCCGAAGCAATCCGCGATTTCAGCCAGGCGATCGCGATCAACCACGAGGACCCGTTGCCGTACAACAATCGCGGGACGGCGCACGCGCAACTGGCGCAATACGGGGAGGCGCTGCAGGACTTCGACCGGGCGTTGGAGTTGGACCCCGAGCTTCAGAAGGCGTACAAGAACCGGGGCAACGTGTACGCGGATCTGGGTCGGTATGAGGAGGCGGTCCGGGATTTTGACCTGGCCATCCAGTTGGGGCCGGACGATCCGCAGATTTACGAATCGCGGAGCTTCGCGCACGGGTCGCTGGGGAACGACGAGCAGGCCGAGCGGGACCTGATGAAGGCGGCGGAGTTGGGGCCGTGAGGGTGGGGGTGAGGGGTCCTCCCACGACGCGTGGTAGTAGGCAGGGTTCGCTTGCCCATCACCACTGGCGGGCACAATCAACTAACGTTCGCGTCAATACCAGCTACGCCGTCGGCTCCCAAAATCTCTTTGGCCAATTGTGCGGCGGATTCTTGCAGCTTGTCGCTGAACTCGTTGACCATCTCGTGGCTAACGCCCTGGACGTGAACGGCAATTAGCACCTGCCTCGGTGGTGCGGGCTCAGGATTTATTGTGTAATTCGTTTGGATTGCAGGCACAGCGCCTCCAATAGTCAAAAATAAAAGTAGTACCGCGTACTACTGTGGGCTGATACGAAGGAGGTGAGGTGGCTCCCCCGGTAGGATTCGAACCTACGACCTAGCGGTTAACAGCCGCCCGCTCTACCGCTGAGCTACGGGGGAACAGTAACGTCGCCACGACGGTTTTCTCCATACAGGCGACAATATAAGATTTTAGCACCGAGGGGTATGCCTAGCAAGGGCAGGGTTCGGTGTGCAACTGTTCGGAGTCGATGGGTTCGCCTGTTATGGATGCCTCACCGGCGAGTGGGCGCAGACGCTTACAGTCCGGGGATTGGGAGACGTGAGCAGGGGAAGGATTTTCTGGATACCGGCTCAAGGCCGGTATGACGATTTTGGGGTTAGCGATTTTGGGGTTGGTATGACGGTCTTGGGGTTAGGCGGACACCTCGAACGTGAACAGATACCTGGGTGTGACTATCCGGGCAGGGGCCGAACTGCGACCTGGCGGTTGAGCCGCCTCCGGCGGACACGCTCTGCCGCGAGCTACAGGGGAACGGTAGCGTCGCCGTGGTAATTTCGGCGACGCCATAAAGTTGTAGCACTGGCGGATTTTACTCGCAAGCATGCCTGCCACTGTTCAGGGTGATTCGATTATCACGATGTTTTGCGGCAACCGTTGTCAGAATGGTTCATAACCCGCCGCCCGCTTGTGGTTCACAGGCTCACCATGAGCGGGCCAACTGGCTGTCGACCAATAATTGAAAGGTCCTGGGCACTGTTCGTGTGTCGTGGCGTATTCAGTGAACCGGTCTGCGCGCGTGCTAGAATTGCGATTCGAGCAAGGGTTGGCGGTGGCTGAGATTAGCATGACGGACATATCGGTCGGGCAGCGCGTGGGCGAGGTGATGGTGTCGCACTCGCAGCGCATCGAGGCGCAGTGCTACGAGTTGCACGATGCGCCGCCGCTGGGGGCACTGCTGAGGGTCGGATCGCCGCCGGTGTACGCGGTGGTGCGGGAGGTCTGGAATGAGCCGCTGGATCCGAGCCGGCCGCTGGCGCCGCGGGGAGCCGCGCTGGAAACGGAGGATGAGATCTACGCGGCCAACCCGCAGCTTTCGGCGATGCTGACCACGCGATTCGCGGGGACGGTGGTGGGTTACGGAGACGGGCCGGCGGTGCGGTTCGGCCTGCCGGCGCTGCCGCCGAATCTGCACGCGTTCGTGTTCACGTGCGGGCCCGACGAAGCGATGGCGTTCGCGAATGATCTTGGGTGGATCCGGCTGTTACTGTCCGATGGGTCGGCGGCGGCAGACTCGGCGATGGCCGGATTCCTGCGGCAGACAGCGGCAGGGATGGCCGACCGTCAGGGGTTCATGCTGCGGGCGGGCCGGATGCTGGCGGCGGAGTTATCGCGCGACCCGTTGCGGTTGCAGGCGATTTTGCGGGAGATGTCGGCGTGATTGCACGGAATGGACATACGCCGGACGGGGATACGGGAGACGGGGCCACGGGGGACGGGCGGGCTAGCGCCGGATTGCGCCGGCTGGGCGTGGTGGTTGGCGGGTCGCTGTCGCGGGGGTTGGACGTGCGGCTGGACGGGTCTGCGGAGGCGTCGCTGGAGGACGTGGCGGTGGGTTCGTTCGTGACGATCGTGGGGCGTCGGCAGCGGTATTTCGCGGTGGTTACCGACCTGGAGCTGCGGGCGGTGGATGAGAGCGTGCGGCACTTCCCGCCGGGCGGGTCGACCGGAGTTGGGGTGGGCGATTTCGCGGCGGAGGTGATGGCGGGCACGCTGGCATACGGGCAGTTATCGGTGATGCCGAGCATGACGGCGCCGCTGGATTCGGGATCGGTGGCCGGCCAGGGGGGGATTTCGGCGGAGCAGGCGAAGACGATACCGGAGCACTTTGCGCCGGTGTACGCGGCGTCGCAGGCAGACATCGACGCGGTGTTCCGGGCGCAGGATGGCGGCGCGTTCGCGCTGGGCTCGCCGCAGGGGATGGAGGAGGCGTCGATCCGGCTGGACCTGGGGACGCTGGCGAGCCGGTCGGTGGGGGTGTTTGGAGCGTCGGGATCGGGCAAGACGTTCCTGGCGCGGATGCTGCTGGCGGGGCTGGTGAAAGAGGGCGAGGCAGTATCGCTGGTGTTCGACATGGAGAGCGAGTACGGATGGCAGGGGCAGGACAACGACCGCCGGCGGCAGGTCAAGGGTCTCAAGCAGCTTTTCCCGAGCCGGGTGGTGACGTTCACGCTGGACGAAGAGAGCAGCCGGCGCCGGGGCGTTACGCCGGACGGCGTGGTGCGCATCGGGTACGACGAAATTGAGCCGGCGGACATCGAGGTGCTGCGGGATTTGCTGAACCTTTCGGAGGTGGCGGCGGCGACGGCGTGGAACCTGGAGCGGCATTATGGGAACGGCGACTGGCTGCGGGCGTTCCTTGCACTGAGCGGGGCGGAAGTCGGCGAGTTGGCCAACGTGATGGGAGTGAACCTGGCGGCGCTGCAGACGCTGCACCGGCGGCTGGCGGCATGGGGCAGGTTCGGGTTCCTGGCGGATAAGGGCGAGGGCCGGAGCAGCGCGGGCGGAATCATCGAGCAACTGCAGCGGGGGAATCACGTGGTGCTGGAGTTCGGGCAGTACGGGCGGAACACCGCGGCGTACGTGCTGGTGAGCAACCTGCTGACGCGGCGCATTCACGAGACCTGGGTGCGGCGCAAGGAGTTGGCCGACGGCGGGCAGGGCGACGAGCCGCGTCCGCTGGTGATTTTCATCGAGGAGGCGCACAAGTTCCTGACGCCGGAGGTGGCGTCGCAGACCATCTTCGGGTCCATCGCGCGGGAGTTGCGGAAGTACAACGTGACGCTGATGATCGTGGACCAGCGGCCCAGCGGGATCGACTCGGAGGTGATGAGCCAACTGGGTACGCGGCTGTCGTGCGCGCTGAACGACGACCGGGACATGAACGCGGTGCTGATGGGGGCGCGGGACGCGGGACAGTTGCGCGGCGTGCTGGCTCGGCTGGACAGCAAGCAGCAGGCGCTGGTGTTCGGGCACGCGGTGCCGATGCCGGTGGTGGTGCGGCCCCGGGACTACGATGAGTCGTTCTACGCGGACATGGCGATGGCGACCTCCTCCGGCATACCGACGGGCGCGGTGGCGCTGTCCGAGACCGACGCCGAGAGGATGCAGAGGGAAATCGACGAACTGTTCCCGGCGGAGTGAGTACGGCTTTCACATCGATGGACAGGATGCACGGGATATGATGCCATGAGGGTGGTTGAAACTTGCGCAGAGATGATGGCGGTTTGCCGGGAGGCGCCGCGTCCGCTGGGCCTGGTGCCGACGATGGGGGCGTTGCACGAGGGACACCTGTCGCTGACGCGGCAGGCGCGGGCGGACAACGCGACGATGGCGGCGTCGATATTCGTGAATCCGACGCAGTTCGGCGAGAACGAGGATTTCGCGACCTACCCGCGGACATTCGAACGCGACCTGGAGTTGCTGGAGGCGGAGGGGACGGACCTGGTGTTCGCGCCGCTGCCGTCCGAGGTTTACCCTGAAGGGTTCGACACGTGGATCGAGCCGGGCGCGGTGGCCGAGGGGATGGAGGGTGCCGCGCGTCCAGGGCACTTTCGGGGCGTGGCGACGGTGGTGGCGAAGCTGTTCACCATCACGCGACCGGACCGGGCGTATTTCGGGCAGAAGGACGGGCAGCAGGCGGCGGTGATTCGCAAGATGAACGCCGACCTGAACCTGGGGGTGGACGTGGTGACGATGCCGACGATGCGGGAGTTGGACGGCTTGGCGATGAGCAGTCGGAACGCGTACCTGACCGACGAAGAACGCGCGGCCGCGCCGGTGGTGTACCGGGCGCTATGCGCGGCGGAGGCGCTGTGGGAGACGGGTGAGCGGGACGGGGGAAAGCTGAGGACGGCGGCGCTGGATCTGCTGGGGCAGGAGGCGCTGGTGTCCGGCGTGGACTACGTGAGCGTGGTGGACGCGGAGACGATGGCGTGGGTCGGGGTGGCGACGGGCGGCCGGCGGGTGATGATTGCGGCGGCGGTGCGGTTGGGGACGGTGCGGTTGATTGATAACGTGGTGGTGTCGGTTTAGAATCGCCGCACGATACCTCATGACAGGAGCGTTTGGGCTATGCCAGAAACCATCAAAGCTAACGAACAAAACCTAAATAGTGTATTCAGCGATGATTATATTTTCGAAATCCCTGTATACCAGCGTCCTTACGCTTGGGACACGGAGCAGGTCAATGACCTTCTCGACGATTTACTGTACGCAATGAGACGAGAAGGCGATGAGCCTTATTTTTTGGGCAGCGTTGTGCTCATCAAGGGAGATGACGCTGATAGCCAGGTAGTTGACGGGCAACAGCGCCTGACTACGCTGACCATGTTGCTCTGCGTGTTGCGCGACTTGTCGCATGGACAGATAAAAACAGACTTGGACAGGTATATTCGTCAACAAGGTAGTGTAATTGCTGGTACGAGCGAGGTGGTTCGTTTCAGTTTGAGAGACCTCGACAGAGATTTTTTCTACACGCATGTTCAAAAAAGCGGTGGCGTGGTCGCTTTAGCGGAGAATCCGCCACACCGGCAGACGGACAGCCAGGACCGCATTTTCGAGAATGCTCAGCACCTACACGAAAAGGTCTCGGAGCTTGATGATGAAGAACGCACCCTCTTGGCTGCGTACATTATTCAGCATTGTTATCTCGTCGTCGTCTCTACTTCAGATATGACTTCTGCCTACCGAATTTTCTCAGTTATGAATGATCGAGGGCTGGACTTATCGGTTACAGACATCCTCAAAGCTGAGATCATCGGTGACCTTTCGAGTGAAAGCGAACAGCGGACCTATGCAAACAAATGGGAAGATGTTGAACAAGAGCTAGGTCGTGAAAGATTCAGTTCCCTCTTCGCCCATATGAGATCAGTGTACGCGAAAGCGAAGCAACGACGAGCTTTGCAGGAAGAGTTCCGAGAATATGTGTTGAAACAGCATACTGCCACGGATTTCATAGACAACGTGTTGGATCAGTACGACGACGCCTATAAATCGGTACTCGGTCTGCCTGCCGAAGGGATCGATAGCCCCGCATCAACCGCCAGATATTTGGAATATTTGCGTCGGCTCGACAATGACGATTGGATCCCGCCAGCGATGGCATTCATTCATCATAATCGGCAAAACTCTGATGCGATTTCGAGGTTCGTCAAAGATTTAGAGCGCTTAGCATACGGACTGTTCATCCGCCGGGCGGACATCAATGAGCGCATTCGGCGGTACGGTGAAGTCCTCAATGTGATCGAGCAAGGCGATGCAGTTTGGAATGACGACGGACCTCTTCAACTGTCTGCGAACGAGAAAACTCAGATCAGAGACATACTAGATGGTCCGATCTATACGCTTCCGCGCGTGCCGCGTCCGCTGCTATTGAGGCTGGACAGTTTATTGGTAGACGCCGGCGCAACGTACGACCCTTCGATCATCTCTATCGAGCACGTGCTGCCACAAGCTCTCGCGGAAAACTCTGGATGGGTGCGATGGTTCCCGGATCAAGAGTCTCGAATCTATTGGACTCATAGATTATCTAACCTAGTACTGCTGTCACACAGGAAAAACACGCGAGCATCAAATTGGGAATTTGACCGCAAGAAGGCTGAGTATTTCCAACGGGGCCGCGTCGCGCCATTTGCCCTGACTGTGCAAGTTATCAATGAAACCAAATGGACGCCATCGGTTTTGGAGCGTCGGCAAAGGGAATTGGTTAATAGACTCAGACAGGAGTGGCGATTGGGTTGATTGGATCGCACATGTGCGGGAACCGTCACTGCACAGGAAGGCGGGAAATGACCAGAACCATCTGGGTTAGATAGGCCAACGGAGTAATTACCCTGGTGGAACCTCTCGACCTGACGGGCGACACGGTGGTGCTGCTGACGGTCGAGGCACTTGAGAACCCGAGTTAGGCGGAAAGCAAAGCGAAAGAAACCGTGTGTGAGGGGGCAGAGCGCAAGCGTCGAGCGTTAGCCAGGGTCCCACAGTGCGATCAGCCTACCGCAGACATTGACCAGATGCCGCGCTAGATTGGGGTAGGACGGAACATTACTTGAAAGGCCGCTGCGTCTTTCAATCGGCGGCCAAGTCCTGGAGGCCGGCTGTTATCCATTGACGTACCAAGTCATCCGGTTCGGCGCCAATGTCATGGGCCGCTTTGCACACCCGTTGTCTGGTTGCCGCGTCCAGGGTTATGACGATGGGAGAACCCAAATCATCGCCGAACGTTACTGAGATGGGCTTTAGTTGATCCCAGTAATCGGTGAAATCGTGGGTGTCCCAAAAAGCCGCCTCTTCTTCACGTGTTGAAAATTCGGGGATGGGTTCAACGCTCATGTTGCTGCCTCCCGGTAAAATCGGCGTTCCTTGCGGCTGGCTGGGCGCGCGGTGACGACGTAATATTCATTATTATCTTCCGTCGGTGAGAGAATTACTGCCAACGTGCGCTCGTCGTGAGTACGGCCAATAAGCAAAATTCGGTCTCCGTAAGTGGCTCGCGTCACGAACGGGCTGTGGCGAACCTCTTCAACTTCTTGCGGGCGAACGCCATGTCGAGCAATGTGCCCCACGTTCCATGGGTCCCAGAGCAGTCGTTCAATTAGAACCATATTCCTTGTTTATGGTATCGGTTGCTGGCTCATCATTTCAAGAGCAAGATCCTGGTCCGCGAGCATCCACCGTCTACCGACGGCTTGCCGTCGGCTACCGCCGGTAGTATTCTGCTTGGCACGCTCGTTTTGGGCGGATGCGATTGCAAGCAGGAGCTTTGATCTACGATGACCACCGCCGACGTCAAGACTCACCTGAATTTCATCAACGGGGAGTGGACGCCCTCCGATTCGGGGCGCACTTACTCCGTTTACAATCCGGCGCACAAGGACCGGCTGCTGGGGCATTTTCAGCTGTCGAATCCCGAGGACACGCTGCGCGCCGTGGCCGCCGCGTCCGATGCGGCGGAGGGCTGGGCCGACACGCCGGCGCCGGTGCGGGCGCAGGTGCTCTTCAAGGCGCTGGAGATCATGGAACGGCGCGGCGAGGAGATCGCGCGGACCATCACCGAGGAAGAGGGCAAGCCGCTGCCCGACGCCCGGGGCGAGGTCAAGCGGGCCATGAATATCATGGAGTACGCGGCGGGCGAGGGCCGGCGGATGTTCGGGTACACGACGCCGTCGGAGTTGCCGAACACGGTGGCGTACACGGTGCGGCGACCGCTGGGCGTGGTTGGCATCATCACGCCGTGGAACTTTCCCATCGCGATTCCGGCGTGGAAGATGGCGCCGGCGCTGATCTGCGGCAACGCCATCGTATTCAAGCCGGCGTCGAGCACGCCGCTGTGCGCGGTGAAACTGACCGAGGTTTTCGAGGAAGCCGGCGTGCCGCCGGGGGTGTTCAACCTGATCACGGGTCCGGGCGGGAGCGTGGGCAAAGCGCTGGTGGAATCGCCGGACGTGTCGGGGATATCGTTCACGGGCAGCACGGAGATCGGGACGGACCTGTACACGCGGGGCGCGTCGCTGCTGAAGAAGGTGCAGGCGGAGATGGGCGGCAAGAACGCGGTGATCCTGCTGGCCGACGCCGATCTGGACAAGGCGCTGGGCGGCATCGTGCAGGGGGCGTTCGGGTCCACGGGCCAGCGGTGCACGGCCACCAGCCGGGTGATCGTGGAGGACGGGGTGTATGACGAGTTCATGCAGCAGTTGATCGAACGCACGTCGGCGCTCACGATTGGCGACGGGATGGAGGACGGGATCGACGTGAGCCCGCTGTCCAGCGAGTCGCAGCAGCGGACCGTGTCGGACTACATCAGCACGGGCCGGGACGAGGGGGCGACGCTGGCGTTCGGCGGGCGCACGCTGAGCGGCGGGATTTATGACGAGGGGTGGTACGTTGAGCCGACCATCTTCACCGATGTTTCGCCCGACATGCGGATTGCCAAGGAGGAGATCTTCGGGCCGGTGCTGACGGTGTTCCGTGCGCGGGACCTGGAGCACGCGGTGGAGATTTCCAACAGCGTGAAGTTCGGGCTGTCGTCGTCGGTGTACACGCGGGACATCCCGCGGGCGTTCCGCTACATCAATACGGTGGACGCGGGGATGGTGCACGTGAACGCGCCCACGCTGGGCGGCGAGGTGCACCTGCCGTTTGGCGGCCTGAAGGCGTCGGGTGTCGGGCAACGGGAGCAGGGCGTTGAGGCGGTGGACTTCTTCAGCGAGGTGATCACCGTTTACATCGACTACGCGGACGAGGCACGGGCGCAGGCGCGGTTCATCTAGCAGATTTTCGTCTGCGGGCTATGCTACGCATTCCCGCTTCATGGGTGTGGCTAATGGCGGCGGTCGGGTTGGTCCTGGCCGCCGTCGGTTGCGTTAATGGCGCCGATGTGGATGCGAGGGTTGAGCGCGCGGTGGCGACGGCGGTGGCGTCATCGGCTGCGCCGGATTTGAGCGGGCTTTACCGGGATACGCGGACGTCGGTTTTCTACATTGACCCTACGGATGGGCAGCACGGCACCGGATGGCTGCTGGAGCCGGGCCTGATCGTCACGGTGGCGCACGTGGTGTCGGGACGGGAGGAGATGATTGTGCGGCAGGCGACGGCGCCGACGTTCATTGCCACGGTGGAGGGGATCGACGAGCGGCGGGACGTGGCGCTGCTGCGCTACGACGTTGACGCCGAGTTGGAGGCGGACGCCAGACCGCTGCCGCTGGGGGACGCTGGCATTGACGATGTGGCCACGACGCTGCTGGCGCTGGGGTATTCCAGCAGCGGGGTCAAGCGGGAGGGCACGGTGGGGTCGCCGAAGGCCAACGCGGGGATACTGTCGCAGATCACCAACTTTGGGCCGGACAGCTACGGGCGGAACCTTGAGATGGACGCGGCGATTGATCCGGGGGATAGCGGAGGGCCGGTGGTGAATGCGGACGGCGCGGTGATCGGGATGGTACGGGCGGCGGCGCGGCGGACGGATGAGGGTCAAACGGTGGTGGGGACTTTTTACGCGGTGCACGCGGACGAGATCCGGGCGGCGCTGGGGGAGATCAGAAGTCGTTGAAGTGGGGTTCTTCGGCGATGGCGCTGAGGATGCCCTGGGCGACGTAGAGCTGTGTCGGGCCACGTCGCTCAACTTGGGTCAGTATTTTCGCATCCACGAGCCGCAGGATGTGGCTGCGGGCTGATTGGTGGGAACTCTCCAAAATGTGTTGAACGCGCCGGCCAGTAGTATAAGGCTGCTCAAAGAGAGCATCGATCAATCGGAACGCTACCCCGGCGGTTCTGAGGCTGCTCACTCTTTCCTGGTAGTCCGCGCGTACTGCCAGTAATTTGTCCACTCGGAGCATGGCGTCGTCGGCAACCGTAGCCACTGCCATCAGAAAGAATTGCAGCCACAACTCCCATTCCCCCCGTAAGCTGACGCCCAGCAGCAAATCCATGTACTCCCGCCGATACGTCAGGAAATAGTCGCTGATGTAGAGCCAGGGATTCGCCAGATAGCCGCGATCGCAGAGCAGCAAGGTTATCAGCAGGCGTCCAGTGCGGCCGTTGCCGTCCTCGAAAGGATGGATGGCCTCGAACTGATAATGGATCAGGGCTACTTGCGCCAGTAATGGAATCCTGCTGTCGGAATGCAGGAACCGCTCCAGCTCGTGCAGGGCCGGCATCATTTCAGCATGAGGCGGCGGCACGTAACGGGCGTGCTGAATGCCGCGCCCGCCGCCGATGATTACTTGCCCGGTTCTGAACTCCCCCGGCCGACGCGAACTGCCTCTGACTCCTGACATCAGTACCTGGTGGACTTCACGGAGCAGGCGCAAACTCATCGGCAGCCGTTGTAACCGCTCCAAGCCAAATTGCATTGCTTTGACGTGATTGTCCAACTCCTCGGCGTCGTCGCGATCCCGGGTTATGCCGTCGAGCTGAAACTGGTAAAGCTCGGCAAGATTTGACGTTGTGCCTTCGATGCCACTTGACGCTACGGCTTCGCGAGCCGTCAGCGGTTGGAGCAGCAGGTAGTGGTTAGGTAAAGCTGCAGCGCGTCCATTCAACCCGCTCAAGGCGCGGTCCGCGTTGGACAACAGCCTTACGGTTTCGCAGTTCCAATCAATTGGCGGTGGCAAAGGATCCGGCACGAAGGCCGGCATATAGCTGCCGTCGAGTACATCGGCGGCGACCAGGCGACCGGGACTGTCTGAGGTAAAATCCGATTCTCGCATTGCTTTTGCCCATAACACGCTTGCATTGAGCGTCGCAATGTAAAGGATTTTACATTGTACCGACCCAGATGTAAATTTCGTCTTAAAAACTTATATCGCTTGATAGGCGATGTAAGGTTGGTTACATCAATAGGAAGGCCATGTAATAAATGATGCACAAACTTACATTGCCGGCTGCCCGCCCCAACCTACAGCCGGCGGCGGCCGGCGAAGCCGGTGTTGGTGGGGTGCCACCAGTCGATGGAGGGCTCGCCGCGCTGCCAGCAGAGGTAGACGGTTTCGCCCTCGCGGTTTGAGGGGAAGTCCACGAGGCCTCGGCCAATGTCGCGCACCTGGATACCGCGGTCGGTGATCTCCTTGACCGCGTCCTGCAACCGGCGGGTGAGGCGGGTGACGTCGGATTCGGCAGCGGCGATTTCCTCCTCGCTGCTGGAGTGGCCGTTGCTGCGACGGCGGCGGAGCAGTCCGAGCAGGTTGTCCTGCTGATCGACGAGTTGGTCGCGCAGCGGCTGCATGGCGGCGAAGCGTTCCTCAAGCCACGGCACCAGGTCGTTGGCTTCATCGTATGTGAACAGACGCTCCATCATGGCGTCTGTATAATACAGCAATGACCACCGCAAACGATGCCGGGACCAATGCCGGCGATGACGCAGCCAGCAGCAACCGGTTCCTGGCGGACGAGTTGGCGTTGTTCCTTGACCGCAAGGGGCGCGCCTATCTGCAGACCCTGACCGAAGGGAAGGAGTTTCACTGCCACCTGGGGTTCATTCCGCACGAGGAGGTGATCGGGCAACCGGTGGGCGGGTGGTACAAGACGAGTCGCGGGCACGTGCTGCTGGGGATCCGTCCGACGCTGGGCGACTACGTGCGGTTGATGCCGCGCGGGCCGCAGGTGATCTACGCCAAGGACCTGGGCAACATCGTGTCGATGGCGGACATATTCCCGGGGGCGACGGTGGTGGAGGCGGGGCTGGGGTCGGGGGCGCTGACGACCGGATTGCTGCGGGCGGTCGGGCCGACCGGGCGTTTGGTGTCCTACGAAATAAACGAAGCGGTGGTGGCGAAAGCCAAATCCAACGTGCATTCGGTCATTCCCGATACGTCGCATTGGTCGGTGAAGGTCGGCGACATCGCCGAGGGAATTGCGGAAGCGGACGTGGACCGGGTGGTGCTGGACCTGCCGGAGCCGTGGCGGATCCTGGACGCCGCCGCCGACGCCCTGCACACCGGCGGCATTCTGCTGTGCTTCCTGCCGACCGTGCTGCAGGTGCACGAATTGGTCAACGCGCTGCAGGACGACGGCCGGTACGCGCGCATCGAGACGGCTGAGACGATGCTGCGGGGCTGGAACGTCACGCGGCGGAGCGTGCGGCCGGCGCATCGGATGGTGGCGCACAGCGGGTTCATCACGACGGCGGTGCGATGCGTGCCGCCGGGCCGGCAGGGCTATGCGCTCAACCCGTGAACGGGGAACACCGCGTCTTTGATGGCCGCCACGCTTTCGGCGGCAAGGGCGCGGGCGTCGGCGCGGATGTGGTCGGGTATCTCGGGAATCTCAGTGTCGCGCAGGACGGTGCGGCCCAGGCGCTCGGTGGCCTGGGTCGGGATGCGGTCGGGCCAGTCGGCGCCACACATGACGCCATAGGCGAGGGTCCAGCAGCGGGCCACCGCGCCGATGTCGTACCCGCCGCCGCCGGTGGCGAGCCACGGATAGCCGAGGCCGCCCAATCGCGTGACGGCGGCGATGAATCCGCGGCTGGTGACCTGCAGGTGGGTGAGCGGGTCGGTGTGGTACGAATCGATGCCAAGCTGGGTGAGCAGGACGTCGGGGGCGAAGGCGCTGATGAGGGGCGGGACGACGGACTCGAAGGCGTCGAGGTAAATCTCGTCGTCGGTGTAGGGATAGAGAGGCAGGTTGACGGCATAGCCCACGCCGTCGCCGTCGCCCACTTCGCCGGCGAAACCGGTGCCGGGGAACAGGTAGCGTCCCGACTCGTGGACGGAGATGGTGAGGACACGGGGGTCGTTGTAGAAGGCGTCCTGGACGCCGTCGCCATGGTGGGCGTCGATGTCCACGTAGGCCACGCGAAGGCCGCGATTGAGCAGGTAGTGGATGGCGACGACGGGGTCGTTGAACACGCAGAACCCGCTGGCGTTGCGGGCGGCAGCGTGATGAAGACCTCCGCTGATGTTGAACGCGGCCTGGACGTCGCCGTCGGCGACCATGCGGGCGGCGGCCACGGTCGCGCCGGTGCTGAGCATGGCGGCCTCGTACATGCCGGGGTAGGTTGGGTTGTCGCCGCCCTGAGCGAATCCGAACCGCTGGGGCTGATAGCCGGTGAGGCCCAGGCTGAAGGTGCGCACGGCGGCGATGTAGTCGCGAGAGTGGAACGCGCCGACGGTGGCCTCGTCCGCGAGGGTGGGCCGGACGAGGAGCGAGTCATCGCTGTCGAACGCGCCGTAAGCGTCGAGCAGTTCGTAGGTGTGGCGCAGGCGGATGGGCCGCATGGGGTGGTCCTGGCGGAGGACGTGCTGGCTCATGGCGTCGTCGTAGATGAAAGCGGCGCGGGGCATGATTCTCTCCCGGTCATCGGCTGGCACGCAGAGTATCACTTTCGGGGGCGTGAATCATTTCCCATGCCAGACTGCGTTCGCGTGACTGAACGCTCTGACATATCGGTGGTTGTGCTGGCCGGGGAGATCGGCCGGCGGTTGGGGCGCAACAAGGCGTTGGTGCCGTTGGGCGGTGAGACTCTGCTGCGGCGGGCGGTTAGGAGAGCGATTGAGACGGTCTGAGCGGATGACGTGGTGATGGTGGTGGCGGATGAGGGCCAGATGGAGAGGGCGCCGGAGGATATTCCGGACCGCCTGGTGGTTGACACGGTGCCCGGGTTATGAACGCTGGGAGGGATTTACACGGAGGTTGAGGCGGCGCGGAACGAGTGGGCACTGGCGGTTACGTGCGACATGCCGTTCCTGTCGGGGGAACTGTTACGGCACATGGTTGGGCTGGGGGATGGGGTTGATGCGGTGGTCCCGGTGATCGGGGGCGACCGGAGCCGACTCGCGCGGTTTATTCGCGGCGATGCGTCCCCGCCATTTTGGAACGTTTGCGAGCCGGCGTTTGAAAGCGGCGGGATCCTGGACGCGGTACAGGTCCGGTACGTGGATGAGGACGAGGCGCGCCGATTCGACCCCGAGTTGTTGAGCTTTTACTACGTAAACCGGCCCGAGGACCTGGCGCGGGCGGTAGAGATTGCCGCGCAGAAACAGGATCAGAGGGGTTGTTTGGCGGGGACGCCGACGCGTCGAGGGTAGCGGCCGGGCGTGCGGCGGGTCTTCTCTACCGAGATGATCCAGCGGTCGGGCGGCAGGGGTGGCGACAGGCCGTTGACGGAGTGCAGGCCGGCGACCTCGCCGCCCAGTTCCTTCAGCGCGTTGACCGAGATTTTTGCCTGCACCGGGCCGTCGCTACCCTTCCAGGCCAGCAGATGCCCGTGCCCCTTGCAGAGGGGAAGCGCGTATTCGATCAACGTTGGCAGCGACGAAACGCCCCGGGCCAGCGCGACGTCGAACTGGCCCCGGTAGCCCTCGGTGCGGCCGAGGTCCTCGGCGCGGACGGTCAGAACCTCAACGTTGTCCAGCGCCAGGTCGGTCACCAATTCCCGCAGGAACGCAGTTTTCTTGCCCGTGGACTCGGCGAGGGTGAGGCGGATATCAGGGAAGACTATCTTAAGAGGGATGCCGGGGAATCCGGCGCCGGCGCCGATATCGACGACGCTGGTGCGGTCGGGCCATTGAGGTCTGGCGAGGACGGCGGTGAGAGAATCGAGGTAGTGCCGAACCTGCACCTGCTCCGGGTCGGTGATGGAGGTGAGGTTGGCGCGGCGGTTGCCGGCGTGGAGCAGTTGGGTGTATTTGGCGAACTGGGCCAATTGGTCGGACGTCAGGCTCAAGCCCAGGCGTTGGGACTGCCGGGCTAAAATCTCCGTGCCGGCGCCGGCCGACGCGGATTTTGCGCCATCGGTCATCACGACAGGAATCGAGCGAATACGCCCCGGCCGGGGTATTGCGCTCTTTCGCCGAGTTCTTCCTCGATGCGGAGCAGGCGGTTGTACTTGGCGAGGCGCTCGGAGCGGGTGATGGAGCCGATCTTGATCTGGCCGGCGCCGGTGGCGACGGCGAGGTCGGCAATGGTGGCGTCCTCGGTTTCTCCGGAGCGGGCGGAGATGACGGGCAGGTAGCCGCGCTGCTGGGCGAGGCGGACGGTTTCCAGGGTCTCGGTGAGGGTGCCGATCTGGTTGAGTTTGATGAGGACGGCGTTGGCGATGCCGGCGTCGGCGCCGCGGGCGAGGCGCTCGGGGTTGGTGGTGAACAGGTCGTCGCCGATGAGTTGGGTGGTTGCGCCCATCTGCCGGGTCAGGTATTCCCAGCCGTCCCAATCGTCCTCGGACAGTCCGTCCTCTATGGAGATGATGGGGTAGGTGACGCACCAATGGACCAGGAGGTCGGCCAACTCGGTGGCGGTGAACGAACGTCCCTCGGCGCGGAGCAGGTAGTTTCCATCGCCCCCCATAAACTCGGTGGCGGCGACGTCCATGCCGATGGCGATGTCGCCGTCGCGGGCGCACCGGTAGCCGGCGAGGCGGGTGGCGTCGTAGAGGATTGCCAGGGCGTCCTCGTGGCAGGGCAGAGGCGGGCCGTACCCGCCTTCGTCGGCGACACCGTAGGCGTAGGGGCCCATCTGCGAAAGGACGCGGCCGACGGCGCGGTACACGTCCACGACCATGCGCAGGGCGTCGCTGTAGGTTTCCGCGCCGATGGGGATGGCGAGGAAGTCCTGCATGTCGAGGCCGGCGGCGGCGTGTCGCCCGCCGCTGATGATGTTGACCATCGGGATGGGCATGGTTGCAGCGTCGGGTCCGCCGAGATACCGGTACAGTGGCTGGCCCGATGCGGACGCGGCGGCGTGGGCAGCGGCCAGAGATACGCCGAGGATGGCGTTGGCGCCGAGGCGGGATTTGTTGGAGGTGCCGTCCAACTCACGCAGAAACTCATCGAGCGCCGGCTGGTCGGCAGCGTCCATCGAGCCGCAGACGGCGGGAGCGATGATGGCGTTGACGGCGGCGACGGCGCGGAGGACGCCCAAGCCCTCATAGCGGGCGGGGTCGCCATCGCGGAGTTCGATGGCCTCGTGGCGTCCGGTGGACGCGCCGGAGGGGACGATGGCCCGTCCAGTCGCGCCGCCGTCCAGGTGGACGTCGACCTCGACGGTGGGGTTGCCACGTGAGTCGAGGACTTCGCGGGCGCGGACGGAGGCGATGGTGGTTGAGTTGGGCACAGCGGATGCCCTCTACCGGTTGGGAGGCGACGGCACGGTGAACACGGTGCGTCCGTCGGTGTCGGGGGTGTGGTTGGCCAGCGCGGCCACCATCTGGTTGGTCTGCTGGACTTCCGCGCGAAACGCGTCGATGGCGTTCGCCAGGGTTTCGAAGCCGGCGACCATATCGGCCCGTAGCTGACGGTTATCTTCTCGGGCTTCGGCGCGCGCCTCTCTGATTTCGGCGCGCAGTTCTTCTTTGTCCTGCCGGGCCTCGGCGCGGGTTTCCCCGACTTCGGTACGAATCGCCCCGACGACTTCGTTCCGTACCTCGGTGACTGCCGCACTCAGGATTTCCACTTGGGCGGTGCTCCTGCCCAGAGCGTCGCTGCCTCTGATCAGTAGCACGATGATGGTAACGCCGACGCCGACGTTAGCAATCCCGGTGCCAACCACGGTGGCAATGACTGGCACTTCCATAGGCGACTCCTTGACCCGGCGACTGCGCCTGAGACCTTATAAATGGTATCAGCCGTGGCCTTCGGAGACGATATCGTTGAAGGTCACGCGGAGCATGGGGGCGTCGGTCTCGTTCTTCCACTGGTGATGCTCGCCGGGAGGAACGCGAACGGCGTCGCCTGCGGTTACGGTGTATTCCGTGCCGGAGACGACTATGGTTCCGGTGCCTTCCAGTATGAACACGGTGTGGTCCCAGGTGTGGTTGTGGCCGCCGGTTTCGGGGTGGCTGACTGCGCCGGGCTGCATGTAGCCGTTGTAGAGCATCAGGTAGTTGGGGCAGCCGTCGCGTCCGCCGAGCATGGTGTGGCCGGTCTCGTCGTTGAGGTCGGCGTGGTTGCGGATCACCGGCGGGGTGCCGGCGCCGGGTTCGGAGCCGCCGGGGCGGGCAGTGCCGCGCGACGCGGCGATGGGGTTGATCTCGATGCGCCGGATGTCGCTATCGCTGTCATTGCGGGTGACGTGGTCAACCATGGGCGGGATGAACATGGCGTCGCCAGCCTTGACGGGGTATTCCTTGCCGTCGGCGACCAGCGTGCCGTTGCCCTCGATGATATAGACCTCGTGCTCCCACTCGTGGATGTGGTGGGCGCTGGTTCCGCCCGGCTCGATGACCGAGTAGGCCAGCGTCAGGAACGGGTCATCGTCGGCGTTGATGAGGCGCGCGACCTCTCCGGCGGGGAAATCCTTGATGTTGCGAATCAGAGGTTCCATGGGTGATTCTCCTTGATGGTTTCGGACGGGATCGTGTAGGACGGGATGGTGTCGGGCGGTGATGCCTGGGTTAGAGTTCGTGACGGTGGCTGTCGTTGCCTCCGCCCCGGTCGGTGGCGTCGGGCGGCAGCGTGATGATGGCGCGGCGATGGGTGCCGACGCCGATGGTGCGATCGCCGTCGAGGACCTCCACCTTGAAGTAGAGCCAGCGTCCGTCGACCTTTTCAAGCTCGGCGTTTGCGACCACGGTTACGCCGATGTCGGCGGTGGCGACGTGGCGGATGTTGACCTCAAAGCCGACCGTGGACTGCTCGGGCGGCAGGTGGTCCAGGATGGCGCGCTGGGAGGCCTGCTCCATGGCGCGGATCATTGAGGGGGTGCTGAGTTTGCCGGTGTGGGGCGCGGTGTTGTGCTCGCAGACCAGCACCTCGCGGTGTCCGGTGAGGCCGGGAGCGAGGGTAGGCGGGGCGGCGTTGGATTGCTGGGTCATGTGGTTTGGTGGGTCCTTGGGTTGGTTTGGGTACGTCCGTCGCCATCATAACAGCGCGGGCGGGGGCGGTGCCAGTTGGGAAGGAGTGTCGTGACGTTGAGCGAATCGTTGAAGCTCTTTCGAATGGTAAAATGGGCACGTACGAACGAGGAGCAGAATTCGATATCGATGTTCAAAGTGAACGTGGGGGTTGGCAATCTGGACGGCGGTGATTTGGCGCCGGTTCGTCCGATGGTTGACACGGGAGCGGCGCACTCCATGATCCCGGCATCGCTGATGTCGGAGCTACGGATTGAACCACGGGAGGAGCTAAGATTCATCCTGGCGGATGGCAGTCGGGTGCGCTATGGGTTCGGTTTTGCCCGGTTCAGCATCGATGGTGACGAGCGTCCCTGCCCGGTGATATTCGGCCCAGAGGATAACTACCTGCTGGGTGCGTCAGCGTTGGAGGCCTATAACCTGGTGGTCGACCCGACGGGCGAGCGGTTGTTGCCGGCGGAATGGCTGTCGCTGGGCTGGGGCGGGTAACCCGGAGCAGGACTAACTAGAGGTTCCTCGCTCAGCGCCCGAGGCCGGCAGTTGTGGTGTTTGAGTACTTGGTAGCTAATCTATATCGTAGAAAGAAATGGCTTCCCAATCCTTATCAGAGGCTTCTTGCGCGTTCGGCAGGCCACCTCGGAATCTCGTATGGATTCTTATAGGAACGTTATCCGGGTCAATGATTATTTCGAACGTTTCTTGCCGAGATTGTCCTGATTCAATGATGACCTCGAGATCGGCCAGATGAAACTCCCGGTTGTAGAGTATTGAATGCTGCGCGAAAGTCGTACTGCGGTCTCGTAGTAAATTGCCGCCGATGCCCGCATATTCGTAGTGCCCAGCAGTTGTCCGCACCAGACGTTCGACCGAAATGGACGACCGCCGTATTTGCACAGGGACTCGCGACGTGTTGTGGAGCTTTGCCTCGATGCGGACGTGAGCCTCTTGCTGGTTGAGCGTCCGATGGCCTATTTGGTGAGACACGCTGATGTTAGGTTCCGACGGCCTCACAAGAACGACGCTTGCTCCAGCTACTAATCCCGCTAAAATGATCGCGATAATCGTTACAATATCTTCTACCGTCGCGATGATTTGAGGTAGTTGGTCCAGCGCACCAAAGGGTACTATTATGGCACCCAGTACCATGGGGATCGCGAATAATAATATTATTGCCAGACTGAGCATTGTTTTTGTCTTCCACAGATCAAACATAAGTGCCACCTCCCTGATCATGAGTGCATTACCTTTCAAATAAAAAAGATTATCGCACAAAGCGGGGAAATGCGGTTAGCGTGTGCGCTATTATGGCGGCAGCTCCAGAGATATTGTTGGTTCATCCCGGCAGACCGATTGATGATACCGATCTAAAGCCGGCGCAGCATGCGCAACGTTGGCAAACCGAACCCGAGCGTTGTGGTTTTTGACAGTGGGGGCGGTTCGGGGTAGCATAATTGGGCGGTATTCTCGCAGTATTCAACCGGTGCCAGCCCTGCCAATCTGCGACCTACGGACCCCTTGCCATCGGCGGTATCAGCGCCTGATGGCGTGTGTTTATTCCGGGTTGCGTTTGGGGCATGCCGGGGCCAAAACCAATCCTGCCCATCGGGAGAACAGCCTTGACCAGCCCGACCACCAACTCCACCGACCGAGCCGATGGCAAGTCGCCGTTGTCCGGTCCCGATATTGTTCCCGAGTTTGAAGCGGCCCTGACCCGCCTTTGCGCCGTGGCGCGTCGGGGACAACGCACCGACAGCCCCCTTTACAACCCGTCCGAGGAATGGATCGTCGGCAGGATGCCCATATTCCAGGACCTGCCGGCGGAGAAACAGTCGGAGTTGCTGGCGGAGGCGCAGGATTTGGAAGCCGAGGCGGTGGAGGCCAACGCGGCCGGGCGCGCGTCGAGCAAGGTGTGGCCTGAGACGGTGTTCCGCCTGGACAACGGCGGGTTGGCGTTTTTCAGCCAGTTGGGAGTGGTGCGGCGACCCGACCTGACGCAGTATTTCGTGGAGGGTTTCACGCGCAACCGCGACGCTTTGGCATTTTCCGAGGATAATCAGCGCCTGTTCACGCAGGTGTTCCACCAGGCGTGCGACAAGATGGAGGCCTGGTTCGCCAGCGGCGAGGGCATCGTGCAGACCGACCGGCAGATTTGCGACGCGCCCGGCCGGTCTTTTCATGCGCGGCAATTGCTGTTTGGTACGCGGTACATGCAGGCCCCGTACATGTGGCGGCGGCTGACGTTCGAACTTCCGCAGGATCAGTGGCAGGAATCGCCGGACATCCTGGAGGTGTCGGTGCCGCACTGGATGGACGACCTGGGTTTGGACGACGGGCTCAAGAAGGAGTTGCAGGACGCGGGGATAACGCAGTTGGTGTTCAAGGCGCCCACGCGTGGGCTCTCGCTGCACTTCGGGTTCGACTACGTGGGCGAGCACAAGATGGGTCCGCTGTCCATCGCCATGCACCAGGTGAAGCAGAACAACGGGCTGGCGGTGCAGGCGGCGCTGAGCATGGCGCGGGCGCGCACGCTGAACGGCGAACTGACCAACACCGCGCTGGTGACGGTGGGCCCGTCGCTGCACGGCAAGAGCACGCTGACCATCATGGTTGAGCTGGCGAACAGCGAACTGGCCGGCATCTTGAACCTGCCCCACGATCCCGAGGAAGGGGTCTACCCGATGAACGACGACATTGTGCTGCTGCAGCCGCTGTCTGAGCCGATACCCAGCCGGCTGCACGGCAGCAGCGCGCTGATCTCCCATGCCATCGATGGCACGGAGAACAATTTCTACGCGGTGCCGTTCGGCCTGACGCGGGAGGACGATCCCATCACCTACGACGTGCTGCGGGGCGCGCCGGGCGTTACGGCGGCGGACGAGACGCTGGAAAACGTTCCGGTGAAGGCGGAGAGCCAGGAACCGAACTACCTGGAGAATCCGGTGCGAAACATGCGGATGATCCTGTCGCGGCGGGGGTTGCTGCAACGGAAGGGAGCGCAGGGTCTGATCGGCAAGATCACCGACGGCAGGTTGTCGGATTCGGTGCACGTGCCCATGGAGAGCACTAACCGGGTCTTCTGGCAGGAGGTGATGCGGCAGAACACCGTGATACCGCCGCTGCGTCGCCTGAGCCTGGAGCAGTACATCCGCGTGCTGATGTACGGCGAGGCGGTGCAGATGGGAGCGGCCATCGGTGCGATTGGCCGGCCGTACGTCGAGTATTTTTCCGACCCGTTTATCATCGGCCTGGAAGATGAGAACGCCAACCTGCTGTACCACGTGCTGCAACAGTTGTCGTGGGGCGGCATGCCGCAGCAGTACTATGCGTTCAACACGGGCGGCGTGGGCGCCGACAGCAACGAAGAGGCGTCGGGTTCGCGCTACCAGAACATTCCGCGTGAATTGACCATGATGCTGCAGGAGGCGCTGCTGCGCAACGCGGTCAAGTTCGAGTACGACGGCGTACTGCGGTCGGAGGTGGCGGTGGCGGTGCTGGATGCCGACGGCAACGAGGTACTGGACCTACGCGAGAAGTGG
Organism: Dehalococcoidia bacterium; assembly: GCA_965116565.1. GTDB lineage: Bacteria > Chloroflexota > Dehalococcoidia > Lucifugimonadales > UBA3495 > Bin87. Next base: position 3,367,201 of record OZ220699.1, on the reverse strand, counting down.
CTGCCCATCAACATATACGGTGAAGAGGACTACGCCAGCCGGGTTCGCGAGCTGATGCACCGACGGTACTTCGGCCGAGACCAGCAGGACAAGGCCGGGATCCTGCGGTACACCAAGGTGGTCAACACCGTCCTGGACATCAGCGACGTGCCGGCTCCGGCAGACGAGCGGGAGTTGGCCTGGCTGCTGTCGTTCTACTGGTCGCTGGACCAGGCGTACGAGACGCTGGCTGATGCGGCGGCGCATCGGGACGAAGGAATGCGCCCGGTGGCGTATCAGCTCAACGAGCTGCAACGCAAGTACAGGGGTGGATTGCAAGCGGGTTTGGCGATTGACGGAGCGTCGCGGCAACATCTGGCAACGTTAGGACTCCGAGCGGATTAGATCGGTTTGGTGGGATAGATGGAGCCGGTAATTGCGCTGGTGGGGTTCGCCGTTACCATCGTCGTTTTCGTAGTGACGGTCGTCGGCGCCGTTCTGTATCTTCGGGCCGATGCCAGGGCCAACCGGCGGGAGTGGAGAGCCGAGTCGGAAACCAACCGTCAGGAGTGGAAAACCGAAATGGAGACCACTCGGCGCGAGTGGAGGGCAGAGTCGGAAACCAACCGTCAGGAGTCGGAAGCCGTCCGACGGGAGTGGAGAGCCGAGTCGGAAACCAACCGTCAGACGGCCGAGTGGAGAGCCGAGTCGGAAACCAACCGTCAGGAATGGAAAGCCGAGTTGGAAGCCGTCCGGCGGGAGTTGAGGGCCGAGTCGGAAACCAACCGTCAGGAATGGAAAGCCGAGTTGGAAGCCGTCCGGCGGGAGTTGAGAGCCGAGTCGGAAACCAACCGTCAGGAATGGAAAGCCGAGTTGGAAGCCTACCGGCAGGAGTGGAAAGCCGATTTAGCGATGGTGATGGCCGCGATCAACGGCTTGAGGGACGACGTGGCGCGGTTGGACCGGAGACTGACGGCGCTTGAGATTAAAGTTGATGCCGTAGAGGAGAAACTTTCCTCTCAGGCTGAGCGCAATCACCGCGAGGTGCTCATCAGGCTGGCCTTTCACCATCATGGGGACGGACGTTATCCGATAGCGGCCGCAACCGACCCAGAGCCGGTTGACCCGGCCAGTGGGGAGTAACATCCGACGAATACCGCCGAATTTGGACAAGGTAGATATGGCAGACAACAACGTTCAGATCCTCGGACCCGTGCCGGCGCAGTACGCTGAAGTCGTTACGGACGACGCGCTTGAGTTCGTCGCCGAGTTGCACCGCAATTTTGAAACCGCACGCCGCCGGCTGATGTCAGCGCGGGCGCGTAGGCAGGCAGAGATTGACGCAGGGGCGACGCCGGATTTCCTGACCGAAACGCGTGGCGTGCGTGAAGGGGACTGGAGGGTGCAGCCGGCGCCGGCCGACCTGTCCAACCGGCGCGTTGAGATCACGGGGCCGTCGTCCAACCGCCGCATGGTGATCAACGCGCTGAACTGCGGCGCGCAGGTCTATATGACCGACTTTGAGGATGCTCATTCCCCGGCGTGGCTCCCTACGCTGGACGGGCAACTGAACGTGCGGGATGCGTACCGACGCACCATCAGCGATGAAGCGGCGGATGGCCGGCAGTACCGGCTGAATGACGAGACTGCCACGTTGTGCGTACGGCCGCGCGGGTTGCACCTTATGGAGCGGCATGTGCTGGTGGATGGTGAGCCCGTAGCCGGCAGCTTTTTCGATTTCGGCCTGACCATCTATCACAATCGGGTTGCGCAACAGAGCCACGGAACCGGCCCGTACTACTACCTGCCCAAGATGCAGTCGTATCTGGAAGCGCGGTTGTGGAACGAAGTGTTCACCTATGCCGAGGAGCGACTGGATATTCCCCACGGCAGCATCAGTCCGACCGTGCTGATTGAGCACATCCTGGCCGCGTTTGAGATGGAGGAGATTCTCTACGAGTTCAGGGAACGGCCGGCGGGTCTGAACCTGGGGCGGTGGGACTACATATTCAGCGTGATCAAGGTGTTCAACAACCGGTCGGACATGGTTTTCCCGGACCGGGCGCAGGTTACGATGGCGACCCATTTCCTCACGTCGGCGGCGCATCTGCTGGTCAACACCTGCCATCGCAGGGGAGCGCATGCGCTGGGTGGCATGTCGGCATTCATCCCGCGCCGCGACGACGAAGCTGCGAACGAGGCGGCATTTGCGCAGGTGCGCTCCGACAAACAGCGCGAGGCTGATCAGGGCTTCGACGGGGCATGGGTGGCTCATCCCGGCCTGGTGCCGCCGGTGCTGGATGTTTTCCGGTCGGCATTCTCCACCGAGAACCAGCTGTCTGTGATTCCGGAGGTGCGCATTGCGCCCGACGATTTGCTGGCGGTACCGGAGGGTCAGATTACCGAGACAGGGTTGCGCAACAACGTCAGCGTGGCGCTGCAATACGTTGACGCCTGGACGCGCGGCAACGGCGCCGTGGCGATCTACGGGCTGATGGAGGATGCCGCTACCGCGGAGATTTCCCGCTCGCAGTTGTGGCAATGGATACGGCACGGAGCGTCGCTGGACGACGGCCGACCGGTCACCGCCGAACTGTACCGACAGGTGCGAGCGGAGGAGGCTGCCGCACTGGTGAATCTGAGGGGGCAGGAAAATGCCGGCTCTCTGGACAAGGCGGTGGAACTTCTGGACGAGATCGTGCTGTCCGACGAGTTTGTTGAATTTCTGACACTGCCCGGGTACCGCTATCTGGACTGACCCGAAAGGCTGACCGCCATGGCGACGACCGCCGTTTCCCAGAGGATTGCTGCGGCCATTGACGATGCCGACGTTGAACTGACGCGTCCCGTGTCGGTGAACATCAGGCCGATCCTGGAATCCGTTGCCGGCAAATTGACGGACGACGAGATTGACCGATGGTTTGTGGACCTCGGGAAAGTGAACGAGGAACGGGGTTTGCAGCTGGAGATGACCAGCGACGGGGAGTTGATAATCAGTCCGATGGTGAACCGAGGCGGCCTGGCTGCCGAAACCCAACTTTTTGGAAGCCTGTTTATCTGGGTGGAAGCCAACGGAGGGGAGGTCGCCGGCGCCAACGCGAACACGCGCCTGCCGGACGGCTCTCGCATACGCCCTGATGCATTATGGCTGTCACCCGAGCAGGTGGCTGAGTTGCCTCCGGCGTCCGAGGACAGAGCCATAACCGTGTGTCCTGCGTTCGTAGCTGAGATAGTGTCTGGGACGGACACGCTGCCGCCGTTGCAGCGCAAGATGGAGCGCTATATGTCCAACGGGGCACTGCTGGGTTGGCTGATTGATCCCTATGGGCAGCAGGTCCACGTTTACCGGGCTGGAATGGATGTGGAGATACTGGACGATCCGGAATCGTTGAGCGGTGATCCGGTGATGCCGGGCTTCGTGTTCGAGGTGCGGCAGCGGATATTCGCGCTGCACGCCGACGTCGGGGGATCCTAGAAATGGCAACGACTGTCGCACGGGCGGGGGTGAAAGCGCCCGCGGATGATGCCGACGTTGAACTGACGCGTCCCGTGTCGGTGAACATCAGGCCGATCCTGGAATCCGTTGCCGGCAAATTGACGGACGACGAGATTGACCGATGGTTTGTGGACCTCGAGAAAGTGAACGAGGAACGGGGTTTGCAGCTGGAGATGACCAGCGACGGGGAGTTGATAATCAGTCCGATGGTGAATCGAGGCGGCGGGCGGGCCGAATTTAGACTGGCAACGGCTTTGGGCATTTGGGAGGATCAATACGGAGGGGAAGCGTACGGCGCCAACGCCAATATGCGATTGCCGGATGGATCCAGGATACGGCCCGATGCCCTTTGGCTCTCGCCGGAACAGGTTGACGCGCTCCCGCCGGCGTCTGAAAATCGAGCTATCACCGTGTGTCCTGCGTTCGTAGCTGAGATAGTGTCTGGGACGGACACGCTGCCGCCGTTGCAGCGCAAGATGGAGCGCTATATGTCCAACGGGGCACTGTTGGGTTGGCTGATTGACCCCTATGGGCGGCAGGTCCACGTTTACCGGGCTGGAATGGATGTGGAGATACTGGACGATCCGGAATCGTTGAGCGGTGATCCGGTGATGCCGGGCTTTGTGTTCGAGGTGCGGCAGCGGATATTCGCGCTGCACGAAAATGTGAGCGAATAGCCACGTCTCTCCCAGCGGGCGGGATGCCGTTATGAAGATTCACCTGGTTGATGGGACATACGAGCTTTTTCGCGCCCACTATTCTCCGCGCCCCGGCCGGACCGCCCTGGACGGCACGGACATTAAGGCAACGCATGGACTGGCCCAGTCGCTGATCGCGTTGCTCAATCAACCGGACGTCACCCACGTGGGCGTGGCGTTTGATTCCGTCATACGTTCCTTTCGGAACGACATGTTCGACGGATACAAAACGGGCGACGGCGTGGAACCCGGACTGCTGGCGCAGTTTCCGCTCGCAGAGCAAATGTCTGAGGCGTTAGGCTTGACGGTGTGGCCGATGGTGGAGTTCGAGGCGGACGACGCCCTGGCCACGGCCGCGGTGAGGTTCGCTGGTCACCGCGAGGTCGAGCAGGTTTTGATGTGCTCGCCGGACAAGGACCTGGCGCAGGCGGTGTCCGGGCAGCGGATCGTTGCGCTGGACCGGCGGAAGGGTGAAGTGATGGATGAGGCTGGGGTCGTAGAGAAGTTTGGCGTCCCGCCGGCATCCATCCCGGACTACCTCGCGCTGGTGGGAGATTCCGCCGACGGCATTCCCGGCATACCGCGCTGGGGAGCCCGAACCACGGCTACGGTGCTGACGCGATACGGGAGCATGGATGCGATCCCGCTGGATGCCGGCGAATGGGACATCAGCGTACGGGGTGCGGGTGGATTGGCCGGGGGGCTGGCGGAGCGGATGGACGACGCGCAGCTCTATCGCCGGCTGGCGACGCTGAGGTTGGACGTGCCGTTATCGGAAACCGACCCCGACCAGTTGCGTTGGAGGGGTGTCCGGCAACCTGACTTCGCAGAGTTCTGCCGATCGCTGGGACTGGAATCCCTGCTGACCAGGCTGCCGGAACCGGTATCGACCTAACCGCAGTCCAGGGTGGTGGCGAGACGCTGCAGTTCCGCGGCGCTTTCGTCGGCGGTGGGCGCCCAGGCTGCTCGCGCCCTAACCAGAAGCTCCCGGGAAGCCTCGGGGTTGCCCTGAACCGCTTCGGCTTCCAGCCGTCCGTACCAATAGGTATCGCGCACGGAGGAACGGCGGGACAGGCGCTCGTCGAGCATTTCCTTGGCGTCATCGTAGCGGCCGGCCCGGATGTAGGTCTCCAGCAGAGTGTCCTCGAACACCTCGCGCTGGGCGTGGCTGCCGCCGATGCGGGCCATCATCGGGTAGGTCGGGCCCATCAGGTCCGCCGCCTGGTCGTAATCACCGGCGACGAACGCGGCCGCGCCCAACGCGATGGGCAGGGTCATTTCGCGGGAGAGGTCGTCGCCCTTCTCGCCCTGGGATGTGAGGCGGTCCACCAGGCGCTGGGTCGCCTCGGCATCGCCGGCGCCGGCGAAGGCCAATGCGGCGTGGCAATCGCGGAAGGCTGCGCCGGGACCGTCGGCGGCGGGCAGCGCCAGATCGCGGACTTCATCCCACGGCTTGTCGGGGGCTACGCCGGAATAGATCTGCAACCGCCACATCAACGACGCCGCGTCTTGCAGGTTCGAAAGGTTCCGCGCCTGAACACCGGGGCGGATGTGGGTTTCGTAGAGGTCCAGCGCCTGCCCGTACCGGCCCTGGGCGAGTTCAAAAAGGGCCAGGTGCCAGGAGAGATGGGTGTTATATGAGGCGCGGCGGTCGAAACCATCGAGCCAGTCACCCAGCCACCGACCCCCGTTGGCGGCGTCGCCCTGCTCAAAGTACGAATGGGTGACGGAGTGAGAGGCGACCGCATTCTGCGGGTTGCCGTCCAGCGAGCGCAGCGCCAGGTCCATGGCTTTTTCGGGCTGGTTGGTCTCGTGGTGGGCAAAAGCGTACTGGCCGAGGAACGCCCAGTCATCGCCGTTGGCGGGCGCCACTCTGCTCATCAACGCCATGAGGTGGTTGGGGAAGTCGGGAACACCGGCGCCGAAGCAGCCCAGCATGTAGAGTCGCTGCGCCACGCGCATGGCGAGGGTGTCGGTGGGAAATTCGGCCAGGTGCTCGTGCACCAGTTTGATGGCTTCGGTACCCTTGCCGTGGGTGAAACAGTGCATTATCCGGGCCGTCTGCTGCTCGTGCTGAGAGACTCCAGCAGAAAGTTCCACGGCCCGTTCGGCGGCGGCGCGCGCGGCGGGGACGTTCAGCTGCAGGTGCAGGACATAGGCCAGCACCACGTTGGCCATGGCGAACCCGTCATCGGCGTCGATGGCGGCCCGGATCTTTTCCTCCGGCCCATAGTTCTGGGACAGAACCAGGTCGAGGCCTTCCTGATACAGGTCGGCTGCGGCGGGCGACGCGGTGGTTACGGTGAGGCCGTTGCGAGTCTTTACCATGGCGCACATTGTGATTCTCCTCAAACTGATGTGGTCGGCCCAAGATTACCATAGCGTTTGATACGTGTCATCGTGCGTTGTGATAACGACGTCCAAGGGTAATACCTCACGCGCACCCAATTTGGGGAACCGCCATCGTTACCGGGTTGGGGCGGGCAGGTCCCAGCGGAGGAGTTCGCGGTAGCGTCCGGCGCTGGCCCAGGGGAGGAGGTTGAGGACGATGGATTCGGAGTTGGGGACGTCAATCTGGAGTCGAATGTCTTTGAGATAGCGGCTGAGGTTGGTGAAGGTGTTGAGGCAGAAGCCGGCTTTGGCGATGCGGTCGATGACGTCGGCGGGTTCGGGAGGATGGTCGGGGTCCCAGTCGTGGGCGACGGCTTCGGCGATGCGGCGGAGTTTGATGATGGCGAGTTCGCGAGCGAACCGGCCCTTGAGGGCGTCGATGCGGCGGCGGATTTGGGAGATGGTCATGGGGTTACCTCGGAGGGGGAGTTGTTACCGGGATGAACGGGATGGACGGGATGAAGGGGATTGGAGATTAGATTGGGATGGTGGGGATTTTGGCTGAAACGCGCTCATTTCCGCTCATTTCCGTTCATTTGAGTAGGGCGTTGGGTTGGCCGGTGGGGGTGAATGGGGGCGGATTGGGCCGGATATGAGGGCGATATTGGTGGTTTTGGAGGGTTGGCGGGAGGATTTGGTGGAGCGGCGTTCGAGGTTGGGGATTGGACGGTTCGAGGGTTGGGCACCGGAGGGCGTTGGGCGATTGATGGCGTTAGGAGATGGGATAATTGAATGGTAAGGATGGGATGTAGGGACGGGCAAGGGAGCGATGTCATCGGACTGGCATTGCGCGGGAGGCAGACTCCGTTCCTGAGGGGATTCCGCTCCCTGAAGGGGATTCCGCTCCCTGAAGGGGATTCCGCTCCCTGAAGGGGATTCCGCTCCCTGAGGGGATTCCGCTCCCTGAGGGGATTCCGCTCCTGGCGATGGGGAAGTGGGTACGCGTGAGGGGTCGTACAGGTTGTGGCGGCTGAGTTTGACGCTATAATAGATTAGTGATTAGTTTCACATAGCCCTATTTCGCCGCAAGCCGGGAGTAACCTTCCTATGCCCGTGAACATCTGCGTGCTGGCAAAGCAGGTCGTGGACCCTGAGATGCCGGCCGCCGCCTTTCGCATTGATCCTGACGCCCGTCAGGTTGTTCCCCCGCCCAATATCCCTCCCGTGGTCAACGGATTCGATGAGAACGCCGTGGAGGCCGCCCTGCAGATCAAAGACGAGCAGGGCGCAAGCATCACCGTCATATCCTCGGGAACGACATTCGCCCTGGACGTGATGAAAAAGCCGCTTTCCATGGGCGCCGACGAGTTGGTACTGCTGCAGGACGACGCGTTCGAAAACTCGGTGGACTCTTTCTTCACGGTGCAGTTGCTAACGTCCGCCATCAACAAGCTGGGCGGGTTTGATCTGATCATCTGCGGTCGGCAGGCGTCGGACTGGGACAACGCGCAGGTGCCGCTGGGCGTGGCCGAGACGCTGGGGATGGCGTGCGTTACGCTGGGCAAGAAGGTGGATATCAAGGACGGGAAGGTGATTGTCGAAAGGCTCGCGCCCGACGGATTTGAGGTGGTGGAGGCCGATCTGCCCGCGCTGGTGACGGTGAGCAACGAACTGGGCCAGCCCCGGTATCCGACGCTGCGCGGCATCATGGCGGCAACACGCAAGCGGCCCACGGTGTGGACGACCGGCGACCTCGATCTGGACGACGGGCAACTGCAACCGCGGGTAACGCTGCATGATCTTTTCGTGCCCGAACGCGAGCAGGACTGCGAGATCATCGAAGGGGACGACGATGCCGATGCCGCGCGCAAGCTGGCGCTGAAACTGCGCGAAGACCGCTTCATCTGATCCGACCGTCAATCAACCACGGAGACTACAAAACGATGGCAGACGCTACCGGAATCCTAGTATTCGGCGACGCCCCTCAGGGGGAGCTTGCCGGCACCGCACAGGAGTTGCTTGCCGCCGGCCGCGCGCTGGCCGACACCCTGGGGCAGGAACTATCCATCGGGCTGATCGGCGCGGACCTGGCGGGGGCGCCGCAACAAGCGATAGCCCACGGCGCAGACAAAGTCTATGCCGTCACCAATCCGTCGCTGGCCGACTACCACCCCGACCTGTACCTGTCGGCAATGGAGTCGCTGGCCGGCGAGGCGAACCCCAACATAATCCTGATTGCCCGCAACAACGAAGGGCGCGAATTGGCTCCCAGGCTGGCGTTCCGCCTCGGAGTGGGACTGGCCCAGGACTGCCTGGAAGTGTCGGCCGACGCGAGCACGGGCAAGCTGCTGGCCAACCGTCCGGTGTACGGAGGCAGCGCGGTTGCAGTGGTGAGCTGCAACCAGACCCCGCAGATCGCCGCGTTGCGCCCCAAGACCTACGAACCGCTGGATGCCGACGCCGGCCGGAGCGGACAGGTAGTGGGTTTCCCGGTTGAGATCGACCCATCGGCGGCGAAGACCCGCGTGGTGGACGTGGTTAGGGAGGAGGCTGAGGGGATCAAGCTGGAGGACGCCCGTATCGTGGTGTCAGGAGGGCGCGGCCTGGGCGGGCCCGAGCCGTTCTCGCAGTTGGAAGAATTGGCGAACCTGCTGGGCGGAGCCGTCGGGGCATCGCGCGCGGCAGTGGACTCGGGCTGGGTGCCGGCGAACTACCAGGTGGGCCTGACCGGCAAGACGATCACGCCCGACCTGTACATCACGGTCGCGATATCGGGCGCGAGCCAGCACATGGCCGGCTGCAGCGGATCGAAAGCGATCGTCGCCATCAACAAGGACGCGGACGCCAACATCTTCAAGGACGCGCGCTACGGCGTGGTCGGTGATTGGGAGAAAGTGATTCCGGCGCTCATGGAGACGGTGCGGGAGCTTACGCAGTCGTAGGTCAGATTCCGATAACCTCGAACCCGAGAGGTGCGCCGGGATGAGCTCACGGAACCCGGCGCGACGAACTAGGTGGTGGCGAGATTTGCCGCTTATCGCCCTGTGGCTGGCTTTCGCCGTTGCTCTGGGCGCGATGATTGTAGTATCTTCAATCCGCGAATTGTCCCAGCTTGAGGCTGTACTGTTTCAGGTGGTGACACTGACCACTGGGTTGCTTGCCTCATACCGATTCGGGCAAAATGCTGCGCGAGACGCCGCATATGATGTGATAAGGCCGCACGCTCGTTCAGCCCTGAGAAGCATATTAGCCTTACGCGACAGCCTGTACAGGCTCTCTTTGCGAATCGAAGGGTTCAAAAACGGAAACCACACCGACCACAACCTTGATCTAATTCAGGCCATAATCGCAGAACAGATACCATTGGCAGGCTCTGCCGTTGAGGATTGGCGAGACGTCGCAAAGGATGACGTTGATGAGGTCATCAGTACGTGGCCGCCTGACTTGGGGGTGGAAAGGAATGACGACTCAGGTTAAACCCATCAATGGGAAAGTGGCGAAAATTCTCAATTCACGCGAAGTGGCTTTGAATGTCGGTATAGAGCAAGGTGTGGTATCCGGCATGATATTCGAAATATTGTCTGGCGATGGGTATGAAATCGTTGATCCGGATACTGGCGATAAGCTGGGCTCGTTCACTTTGCCCAAGACCCAGGTAAAAGTGAACCGTGTGGACAGCAAATTTTCCATCGCCGCTACCTTCCGCTCAAAGCGGGTGGACATCGGAAATGCCAGGCTGTTCAGTGCGCCGGTATGGGAAACCCGTTACGAAACGCTCAAGGCCAATGGGTCTTTCGAATCGTCTTACGAGGACCTGCAAGAGCGAGACAGCTATGTCTCCGTTGGCGATCCCGTCGTCCAAGTTATTGAGCACCGATAACTTTGCCTTATCTGATAACCCTGCCCAGAATGAGCAAGGAGTGCATCCATGGCCGCTTATATCATTGCCACGATTGAGGTTACGGATCCCGAGAAGTTCGAGGTTTATCGCGGGCAGGTTCCGGCAACCATCGAGAAGCACGGGGGCAGGTACCTGGCGCGCGGGGGCGAAGTGTCGGTGGTGGAAGGCGACCAGCCCGAGCGCCGGACGGTGGTGCTGGAGTTCGACAGCCTGGAGAAGGCGAAAGGCTGGTACTACTCGGACGACTACGCGGGCCCGAAGGAACTGCGCATTGCGTCGACCATTTCGAACGTGATGATCGTGGACGGTGTGTAGCGCGTGCGAACAGAGAGCCGCGATGGTGTGAGGCTTTCCCCGCCGCTTTCCGCTCGCGGTTCGTCAGGCTCACCGTGGGCGGATGGCTGCTCGGTTGACGATATTGGGGAAGGCCCAAGGTGACGGGCGCAATGGCGGGATACACCAGGAAGGAAGGGGTGGGTGATTGCCACCCGCCCCTCTTGCTGTTGGCGCTCTGCGGGGTTGCCTAGCCCTCGAAATTCACGCCCACGCCGACGATCTCCACCTGCATGGAGCGGATGTCGGGCGCGCCCTGGTCGAAGGTAACGCCGACCACGACGTTGATCCCCCGATCGACCTCGGGGCTGTCCGGTATGTCGAAGCTGGCGTCCAGGTTGTCGCCCTTGATTGCCATTCCAAGATGCTCGGCGATGATCTTCTCGCCGTCGTACACCAGCACCTCGGCCACGTTGGCGTGGGACCGGGCGCGGAACGAGACGGCCACAGATTCGGCCCTGGTGCGGTTGCCGTTCTGCACGGTGGGGGTGGGAATGGCGAAGTGGAGCCAGGTATTCTGTCCCTCATTGCCTTCGATTCGGACGAACGGGCCGCAGTGGCGCACGGCCGTGATGCGGTTCAGATACTCTCCCGTCATCGCGGAGCCATGCACCCACGAAGTGAATTTTTGACCTGCCATGGTGGAACCTCCTGCCGACGCGCGGTTGGATAGATAGGTCTGGATGGTCAGCCGCTGATTGCTGGCGTCAAGGATAACGGCAAGACCCGGCCGCCGCAACAAGCCGCACGGGTCGCGAAGGGTTCCTATAACAGTGGCCGCTGCAGCCGTTCCAGTTCCAGGAGGCGGGCCTTGACGCCGACGCCCCCGCCGCCGTAGCCGTGTAGGCTGCCGTTGCTGCCCACGACCCGGTGGCACGGTATCACGAGCGGCAGGGGATTTTTCGCCATGGCCTGTCCGGCAGCGCGGGAGGCTTTGGGGCTGCCGGCCGCTTCCGCGAGCCACTGGTAGGAGCGGGTCTCACCGGGCGGTATTGAACAGCACGCGTCCCATGCCGCGCTGAAGAAAGGAGACGCACCGGACAGATCCACCCTGATTCGCTGGGGCGCTGACGTGTCCCCGGCGAAATAGTCGTTGAGGGCTAACAGGACGTCGGCGAACGCATCGGGGTTGTCCTCGGCCAGCAGAGCATCATCGCCCAATCCGGCCAGGGCATCCTGGGGTTCGGGCTGGAGGCTCAAGCGACGCAAACCCCGGTCGGAACCCAGCAGGGCGATCCAGCCGACGGGGGATTCGTGGAGGCACCGGTAGAGCGCGGCTGAATTGCTCATGGTCATGCCCGCGGAGAGCGGCGCCTGTGGAGTTTACGGCCCGGTGGGGTCAGGCTTCGCGCCGGCGGAGGCCATACCAGAGCAGCGGGAAACGGACGGAGTGCCACGCGTCGGCGACATCGTTGCCGTCATCGGGTTTCTCGAATGAGCGTCCCGAATAGGTGCGGAGGGTATAGGCATCGACGATGCGCTGCACATCTGACCTCTGCTCGGGCAACGCGTCGGCGATTTTCGCGGCCCACTGATGCGGCGTCTGGTGCTGCGCGGGCGCGAGGGTGGCGAATCTGCCCAGCCGCCGCAGGCGCAGGTAGGTTATCGACGCATCGCGCGGGGTGGCCAGCAGGAAGCTCCACGCCAGCCACGCGGAGCCGACCAGCAGCAGGAGAGCGCCGCCGATTCCGACGGCCCACGGCATGGCGTCGCGGGCAGCGTTCCACAGGGCAGTGGTCGGGTTTGCGGGAGTCGGCAGGTTGTTGGGGTCCAGGGAGATGTCCGGCTCTTCGCAGTCCTCTTCGATTTCGCAGGGGAGTTCTCCGGAGCCCTCGCTGCCGGCTCGGAGGGCGGCCATGGCGGCCTGCTCCTCCGGCGGCACTGCAATGGGAATCTCCTTGCCGGGAGTAGGCTCGAAGGGGATCCAACCGTATCCGGGGAAGTACACCTCGGACCAGCCGTGGCTGTGGCGGTCGGACACCAGGTACAGGTTGGAGCCGTCGACCAGATTGCCGGTGGTGTAACCGGTGGTCATGCGGGCGGGAATGCCCAGGCTGCGCATGAGGACGGTCATCGCGGAGCCGAAATATTCGCTGTAACCCTCCCTGCTTTCGAACAGGAAATGGTCGACGCCGTCGGAGCCAAACGGAGGGGGGTCGATGGCCAGATTGTAGGTGAGACTGGTTTTGAGCCAGGTTTCAACCGCCCTGGCCTTGTCGTAGGGGTTGTCGGCGCCGGCGGTGATATCGCGGGCCAGTTGCGAGACGCGCGGCGGCATGTCGTCCGGCAGTTGGGTGTAACGGATCCAGGCCCAGGTCGGGTATTCCTGCTCGACCTCACGCAGGTGCTCGGGCTCGGCTGAGGAGACGGAGGCGGTCAACTGGTAGGGATCGCCGGAGCCGGCGTTGCCGCCGGATGCGCGCACGGCGAGCACATCCGGTTGAGCGGGCACGATCTCGCCGATGGTGGCGCTCACCACGCTTCCGTCGTCCTCGCGCTCGATCATCTCCAACTGGAACGCTCCGGGGATAGCGGAAGCGATGGCCTGGTCGGATGCGTAGGCGTCCTGGGCCACGGCGGAGCGCACGCCGGCCACGGCCTGCCGCAACGGCGCCGGAAGCTCTTCGGCTCCCTCACCAAGGTGGGGATCGATCACGTAGCGAGGAGAGTCGAAGGTCTCGATACGGATGTCGCGGTTGGCGCCGAGGGTCTGGCCGCCGGCGAACAGGCTGCGGCTGTCGTATTTGGGGACGACCTCGAAGGTGACGTTGAAACGCTCCTGCTCCGCACTTGGGACGCTGTAGTCGGGCTGCCACCCCGGTTCCTTGAGAACCGTGCCTTCGGACAGCCAACCCTCGTGGGTGTAGGTGGGATAGGAACGCGCCTTCCAGTAGAGGGGCACGGCGGAATTCACCTGGAGGACCGGGGTGTTGGTGGGGTTGATCGTGCCCTGGAAGGCCATGGTGTCGCCCCAGATGCGATAGGGCAGGGGGCGCCGGGCCGGCAGGCCGGCGAACAGGCGATTGAAGTCCTCTTCCCACTGGATCAGCGGCGACCGGGTGTAGTTGTAGACGGCGTTGGCCGGACCCCATTGGCCTCCGGACGGTATCAGGAACGCGATGAGCAATGCGACGAGAGCGACCAGGACGGTGTCGCTGATGGTGAGGATGCCGAGATGGCCGTCGTACACATGGCGATCCTCATCCCACCGCTGCCTGGACCGGACAGATTGGACCCAGCCGACCAGCAGCAGGCCCGTAAAGATGTATATGCCCAGGTAGATGCTGGCGTGCTCGGGGAGGAAGGTGAGGTTGGAGAGCAGGCCCAGGGAACCCAGGGCGAATACTCCCCAGAAGTTCCGGTACCTGAAAAACACCCAGCCGGCCAGGAATCCGGACAACCAGGCCGAGATCAACAGGCCGACGGCGAAGGGCAGCGGGTCGACACTGATGCCCTCGTGGCGCGCGGCCAGCACCCAGTCCCAGAGGCGGCTGAACAGCTCCGCAGTGGATGCGATGCGCAGTTCGTGGGGTGGAGAGGCGGTGAACTGCCAGATGATGACGCCCGCGCCGATCAGCAGGCCGAGGGGAATCAACACGGCGGCCCAGAGGCGGATCCTGGTGAGGATCAGCGCGGTGAATACGGCCAGCAGGATGGTCAGCGCCAGGGCCGGCGTGGGAGCCCAGTCCGCGACTTCGACGGACCACACCACGATGACCATGTTCACCGCGAGCAGGCCGGCGGCGATCCAGCCATCGGGCGGACGGAGCAGGTACAGAACCCAGAGCAGGCGCTGCAACATGGAGCCGGCCGCTCTGTTGACGAGGCCCTCGTCGGAGATGGGCCGGGACCACGGCGGTGCGGTTGTGGTGGCGGTTACCATAACGGAATCATACTGCGGCCGGTTGGGCGATGCGTTCGGTTTCGTTTGAGCGTTCGCCGGCGGGGGTGTTACGGGGCGTCAGCGGGCTCGACAATTGCAGGTTGATGTCGTCGCCGCGGCCCACCATGTACACGGGGATGTCGTGCTGCGACAGGTAATCGGCGGTGGTCTGGCCGGTGGGGCCGGTCAGCGAGCCGGCGTCGCCATCGACGAACGTGGCGGGGTCGATATAACAGACAGCGACGTTGACGCCCTGCCGGCGCATGCCCACCAGCACGGATACCCACTCGGGCCGACGGGATGGCGTGATGATCATCAAGGTGTTGAAACCGGACAGGTGCGGGCGGAGATCCTGCAGGAACCGTTCCAGCGGCAGGGAACCGTCGGCGTGGAGGCCGGCCAACGACTCCATGAGCACGCCAAGTTGGGCCGGGCGACGGTCGGGCCGGAGCATCCAGGATTCGGCGCCGTTGGCGGCCAGGCCGGCCGGCGTGGCGGACTCGTCCCAGTGGCGGACCAGCGACGCGGCGACGGTGACGGCGAGTTCCTCGGTGTTGTCCGGCGCTTCACCCAGGTGGGAGCGGCGTTCCATGTCGAGCACGGCCCAGGCCTGGGCGGACACGCCGATGTCGAACTCCTTGACCATGAGACGATTCATACGAGCGGTGTAGGGCCAATGGATGCGCCGCAAGCTGTCGCCGTGGGCGTAGTCGCGCACGGTGGACGATTCCGGGGTGATGGCCGGAGTGCGGCGGGAGAAAACGCTGTCGCTGGGCAGATTGGCGAAACGCCGGTCGAGGTCCGGGAGCGGGACGGTTTGCGGCAGGACGGTGAACGTCTGGTAGTCGAGGTAGGAGCGGGTCAGCCGGAAGAGGCCGTAGGGATCCCGGGCGGTCACCCGCAGCCGGCCGGTGCGGTACACGCCGCGACGGGAAAGGTAGGTGGCGATGCGGAAGGACCTGAGCTGGCCCTTGATGAGCGCCACGGTGCGGCCGCCCGGCTGGGGCAGGTCGGTGTCCTCTGCGATTTCCAGCCAGGATTTGGGCATGCGAGTGTGGTTCACGAGTTGGACCTGGCCGTCCAGATACTCTCCGATATGCCCACGGGTGCCCACCCGGAACAGGCGCACCTCCAGCCCACGCAGGTTGAGCCAAGCCCAACCGTACCCTATCGCCAACAGGGCGATCAGCGTGAACAACAGCCGGTAGAAAAACGGGAAGCCCGTACCCAGGGCATAGAACAACACGGCCAGGATCAGCAGGCCAAAGAGGATCTTGCGCCGGTGCTCGCTGATTAACTTGCGGATCGTGTAGCGCATCGTGCAGCCTGGTGGGTCGGGCGCTCTCGGTCTGTGGGAGTTATCCGGCTCCCGGGACGGCCACGGTGTTCAGCACCTCGGAGACCAGCCGCTCGGGCCGGACGCCGCGCATGCGGGCCGCCGGAGTCAGGACGACGCGATGGGCCAGGACGGGGACGGCCAATTCCTTGATGTCGTCGGGGAGCACGTAGTCGCGGCCCCGTATCATGGCCAGGGCCCGTCCCGTGCGAAAGAGGCCGAGGGAGGCGCGCGGCGACGCTCCCAGGGCGGCGTCCTGGTGGGAACGGGTAGCGTCGGACAGGGACACCAGGTACTCGCGCACGAGGTTGTCCACGTACACGCCCTGGGCAGCCTGCTGGAGATGGATCACGTCCTCGGGGGCCGCCACGGGTTCGAGTTCCTGAATCGGGTGGGAGAATTCCTGCTGCGCGATGATGGTCATTTCCTCGCTGAACAGGGGGTAGCCCACGTTGATACGCATGAGGAACCGGTCGAGTTGAGCTTCCGGGAGCGGGAACGTCCCCTCATATTCGATGGAGTTCTGGGTGGCGATGACCAGGAATGGAGCCGGCAACTGGTGGGTAACGCCGTCCACCGTAACCTGCCGCTCTTCCATTGCCTCCAGCAGCGCAGACTGGGTTTTCGGGGTGGCGCGGTTGATTTCGTCGGCGAGGACCAACTGGGCCGATATGGGGCCGGACCTGAAGTTGAAATCACCCGTGCCCTGGTTGTAAACGGACACCCCCGTGACGTCGCTGGGCAGCAGGTCGGGGGTGAACTGGATGCGGGAGAAGGTGCCGCCGATGGACACCGCGAGGGAACGGGCCAGCATGGTCTTGCCCACGCCCGGAACGTCCTCGACCAGGATATGGCCGTCGGCGATCAGGGCGGCAAGAGCCTGCTCGATGACGTCGTTCTTGCCGATGATGACGTTGGCGACGTTGGCCGCGATGCGATGAGCGACCGCGGTTGCTTCAACAATGGACTGAGAGACGCCTGATGCGGTGGAATCGATGGTGTTTTGCACTGTCGTTTACCCGTCAGATCCGGTGATTATGTGCAGTTTAGCACAGGATTCGCGCGCGCCAACCCGCAAAGCGACCATCGGGAGATGATTGGGCAGTGCGCCGGCGGTCAGCGGTTGCGAAGCCCGGGGATGCCGAGCCGGCGCTCCGTTCCGTTGGCGATGCGACGGATGTTGTCGCGGTGCTGCCAGATGATGAGGGCGCCGCCCACGAAGGCGTAGAGCGTATAAAGCTGGTGGTGGCCGATCACCAGGGTCAGCGCCAGGCTCACCAACGCGACGGCGAGGGTTCCGACGATGCTGCCCAGCGACAGGATTCGGGTGGACAGGGTGACCACCAGGAACAAAGTTCCGCCGGCCACCGCCACCCAGGGGGCCATCACCGAGAGCCCGCCAAATCCGGGCATGATTCCACGACCGCCGCGGAACCCCAGATATACCGGCCAGTTGTGCCCGCACAACGCCAACAACGCTGCGGCGACTTCAGCCTGCACGGATCCGGTGACGCTGCGGGCCAGCAACACGATGAGGACCGCCTTGCCGGCGTCGAGGACGAACACGAGGGCCGCGGCCTTGCCTCCGGCAGTGCGCAGGATGTTCGACATGCCGGTGCGTCCGCTGCCGAAATCGCGGATGTCCTCACCCATGACGAGGTCGACGAGCATGTATCCCCACGACAGTGAGCCGACCAGGTAGGCCAGCGCGCACACGGCGGCGTAGCGGACCACCGGCGAGATGTCCGCCGCGAACACCGCCAGGACGACGCCGGCGGCGCAAAGCAAGGGGGTCGCTGAGAGCATGGCCCACGATGCGGGGCTCGGCCGGCGGGTTGCCGTCATCGTTCGTTTCTGGTCCTGCGCACGGAGTTTGCCCGTGGCGAACGTACTCCGGAACGGGGAGTGCGATCGTCCCGCTCGGGCCTGAAGATCAACCGAAGGTGGGTGCGGTCAAATCCGAAGCGGTCCCGTATCCGGTTTTCGAGATAGCGGCGATACGAGAAGTGGACCAGCTTGGGGTCGTTGACGCTGAACGCGAACGTCGGCGGGTTGACGCCAACCTGCCGGACCCGGCGGATGCGCAGGCGATTACGAATGTTGCCGCGCTGGGACGGCGGGGTGTGCGTCGAGACGGCGTCGGCCAGGAGGTACTGCAAATCTCGGAACGGCACCCGCTTCTGGCGCTCCTGCCACAGGGACAGCGCGGTGTCCAGCAGGTCCTCGATGCCCTCACCGGTGAGGGCGGAGGTGAAGCAGACGGGGACGTAGGACATGAAGTGCAGGCGTTCCTGGACGCGGTGCAGGACACGCTCCATGCGGAAACGGTTGCGGTTCACCAGGTCCCACTTGTTCACCACCACGATGAGGCCGCGACTGGTGTCCCAGGCCAGGCCGGCGATGTGGGCGTCCTGGGCGGTCGCGAGCTCGGTGGCGTCGGTGATCAGGAGCGTGATGTCGCTGCGCCGCACTGCGTTGACCGCGCGCAGGACGCTGTACCGTTCGATGCCGCGCTCGATCTGACCGGGTCGTCGGATGCCGGCGGTGTCAACCAGGGTGATGGTGTGGTCCCGGTAGGAAACCTCGGTATCCAGGGCGTCACGGGTGGTGCCGGCCACGGGGCTGACGATGCTGCGCTCCTCGCCGATGATGGTGTTGGTGAGGAGCGATTTGCCGACGTTGGTTCGGCCGACGATGGCGAGGCGCATTTCGGTTGGCGGAACGTATTGCGGTTCCGGATCGGCGGCTGCGTCAGCCGTATCCCCAGCTTCCGTCCAGTCGTCGACGTCATCGTCGGGGATGTCGTTTTCGTAGTCCCACAACTCTACGAATTCCGGGGTCGGCAACAGGTCGACGATGCGTTCGAGCAGGTCGTAAATGCCGTAGTTGTGGTAAGCGGATATGAAAGCCGTGTCGGTCAGGCCCAGGGCGTAGAACTCGCTGGCGGCGAGTTCGCGACGGTCGTTGTCCACCTTGTTGACTGCCAGAATCACGGGCTTGTTGGTGCGCCGGAGCCGCTGAGCGACGGCTTCGTCGGTGGCGGTGAGGCCCTGGATGGCGTCGGTGAGGAACACGATGAGGTCGGCGGCGCCCATCGCCATGTCCGCCTGCTGCTGGACGCGCAGGGGGATGTTGCCCTCGGGGTCGTCCTCCAGCCCGCCGGTGTCAACGAGCAGGAATGGGCGGCCCTTCCAGGAGGCTCGGGAGATCAACCGGTCGCGGGTGGTGCCGGCGACCTCGGACACGATGGCGTGGCGACGGGAAAGGACACGGTTGAACAACGACGACTTTCCGACGTTGGGTCGGCCGATGATGGCGACCATTGGGGTCGCATCGGTGACGGCCCTGGGTTCCGCCGGCGTGGGAGTGAACACGTCGTCGGGTTCAACCGTCTGGGTCGCGTCAGTGTCGGCTGCGGACCCGGGCGGCGTGGGAACGAACGGGTCGTCGGGTTCGACCGTCGTCGTGTCGTCAATAATTGTCATAATCAGCGGTTGGGGAGTCGAACAGGCAACAAGGGCGGATGGCGCCCGGTCAGTTTCGGTAACCTACTATCGTCGGGTATGCCAGTCAAGTATAGCGCATGGATGGCAGGGTCATTGGACCATCCAAACAAAAAGCGATGACGTTCACCGAAACGTCGCGTCACCCACCGTCCGAACATCGTCCGAACATCCCGAGCTTGTCGAAGGACGAGCGGACTCCCGTCGGTGTCCACGATGATTGAATGGCCCGGCATGGATGGTAGCCGCTGTGCCCGTGTGGTATCGTTTCGCTCATATCGCCCGTAGCCCCGCAAACCCTGGATCGCAATGTACGTTATTGGAACCGCAGGCCACGTTGACCACGGGAAATCGACGCTGGTCAAGGCGCTGACTGACATAGACCCCGACCGCCTGCCCGAGGAAAAAGAGCGGGAGATGACGGTGGACCTGGGGTTTGCCTGGATGACCCTGCCCAGCGGACGCGAGGTCAGCATCGTTGACGTTCCGGGGCACGAGCGTTTCATCAAGAACATGCTGGCCGGCGTGGGCGCGATCGACCTGGCGCTGCTGATCGTGGCGGCGGACGAGAGCGTGATGCCGCAGACGCGGGAGCACCTGGCGATTCTGGATATTCTCCGCATACGGAGAGGACTGGTGGTGATAACCAAGACGGACCTGGTGGACGAGGAACTGGTGGAACTGGTCAAGGCGGAGGTCGAGGACGTTCTGGATGGAACGGCGTTCGCCGGCTGCGAGATGGCGGCCGTGTCCGCATACACAGGCGACGGCATGGACGAACTCAAAGCCACCATCGACGAGATCCTGAACGACACGGAGGCGCGCCGGGATTTGGGCCGCCCGCGGCTTCCGGTGGACCGTTGTTTCACCGTCAGCGGGTTCGGGACGGTGGTAACGGGAACCCTGATCGACGGTTCCGTGGCCGTGGGGCAGCAGATCGAACTGGCGCCGTCGGGGACGCGGGCGCGCATACGGGGTTTGCAGAGCCACAAGTCGCGGCTGGATTCCACCGGGCCTGGAGTGAGGCTGGCGCTGAACCTGTCCGGCGTGTCGCGGGATGAGGTTCTGAGGGGCGAGGTGCTGACCAACCCGGGATGGCTGCGCCCCACGCGACGGCTGGACGCCAACCTGCGCATGGTGAAGGGCGCGCCCCACGCGTTGAAGCACAACGAGGGAGTTACTTTCCACCTGTTCACCAGCGAGACCACGGGCCGCGTGCGATTGCTGGACGCCGACCGATTGCAGCCCGGCAGCGAGGGATGGGTGCAGGTGTTGCTGGACGAGCCCATTCCCATGGTGAAGGGCGACTTCTTCGTGCTGCGCTCGTCGGAAGATACGCTGGGCGGCGGACAGATAGCCGACCCCAACCCCGCGCGTCGACATCGCCGGTTCGCTCCGGAGGTGCTCGAGCGACTGACGATGCTGGACGCCGGCGCCAGCGAGGACGTCATTTTCACCGTCGCCGACCAGATGGGCCCGTGCGACCTGCGCACGCTGTCCCAACGCTCGAACCTCGCAGAAGAGGACGTGCTGGAACGGCTGGGCGCGCTGGTTGAGTCCGGCGACGTGGTGGCCCTTGGAGAGATGGGGAGCCAGAACGACGCGGTGGTGTATTCACAGCGCGGGTGGGACATCCTGCGCAACCAGGCGCAGATTGCGCTGCAGGCCTACCACAATCAGTACCCGTTGCGTCGGGGCGCGCCGCCGCAGGAACTGCGCAGCCGGCTCCGAGTGTCGCAACCGGTGTATCTGCGGGCGGCGGCGCGATTGGCCGAGGAAGGCGTGGTGGTTGACGACGACGGGCTGGTGCGCACGCCGGACCACCAGGTGGCGCTCAGCGAGCGTCAGCAGGCGGAGGTGGCAACCTACCTGTCCGAACTGGCTGCCGAGCCCTGGTCTCCGCCGACCGACCGGCCCGTGGACCCGGAGCTATTGGCCTACCTGCAGGAGAGGCGCGACGTGGTCAAGGTCAACGAGACCGTGGTGTTCACCAAGGAGGCCTACGACGACATGGTCGGCCGCATCGTGGCGCATTTGCAGGGGAACGGCAGCGTGACCGTGGCTGAAGCGCGTGAGATATTCGGGACCAGCCGCAAGTACGTGCTGCCGCTGCTGGAGTACCTGGACCAGCAGCGCATCACGCGGCGGGTGGGCGACGAGCGCGTGCTGCGGTAAACCCGGCGCGACTTGCCGCGCGCGGAGAGGGAAACGATGCCCGAACGAAAAGAGATGCCCTATGAGGAGCAAAAACGGCGGGGGGAAGCCATTTACGACCGGCAGATCCGCCACCTGATCGCGCCCGAGGATGAGGGGAAGTTCGTGCTGTTAGATGTTCTCACTGGAGATTACGAAGTCGCCGAGCGCTCTGTTGAGGCCAGGATCAAGCTGCGCCGGCGGCGGCCGGGAGCGGTGATTCACACGATGCGGCGGCACAAAACCCATGTTGTGCGCCTCCGCAGTCCGCGTCGCATTGTCCGAAAGGGTGGGGTAACCAACTGAATGCAGTACGGTATTGTCAACGACGACGTCGAAGCCAGCATGGTCCTCGATGTGCTAGACGACCGTGATGAAACCGTCCGCATCGACTGCATCATCGACACCGGGGCAACAGGGGAGATGACCCTTCCACGGTCGATTATTCACCAACTAAACCTGCCACTGGCCGAAGACCCGGACAACATAGGAGTGACGTTGGCGGACGGTTCAAGCAGCCCTGGCCGACTTTACCTGGCACGGGTACTGTGGCATGGCAGCATCAGAGAGGTCGAAGTTGTCGACGTGGGAACCGAACCCCTCATAGGTATGGGTTTGCTATACGGGAGCAACATAAATATCGACGCGGTGCCCGGCGGCCAGGTAACCATCACAGAACTGCCGGATATAAGCTGAGTCCTGCCCGGCGAAACGATTGTCTGCGACGCAGTCATCCACGTGGTAACGATATGGGGCTGGATTTTGGGCAAACCGCGCGGCAGATGATGGCGGCCATGGACGGCGCGGCGAGTTCGAGACGCAGTCGCCGCCAACGCTTTGCGGACACGCTGGACCGGGCTTGGGCCGTCTCTCCCGCCGAGGCAGCGGACCGCACCGCAGCCTCGGGCCGCCGTCCGTTTGTTTTCTCCCGCACCGGGCCGGAGGGACTGCTGGGCAGCCGGGGACCGCAGGACGCGCCCAACGACTGGACGGCGTTGTCGGTGGACGGTTCCCACATTGACGTTGACCGGCACCTGCCGTTGCGCTGTCACCTGATCAACCTGGGCGGCTGCGTCATCACGTACGGAGATGAACCCGCCTGCGAGATGTTCAGTGAGCCGACGCTGGCCGTCGATGATGCCGACCTGTACCTGAGACCTGATGACGAGGAATCGTTGAACGAAACGCTGATATCCGGTCCGCTGCTGGGAGCGTTGCGCACGGTGCGCGAGGTGGAACGCACGGCGGACGTGGTGGACGGTTTGAACGACGGCAATCCGGCGCTGGCGCTGCTGGACGGCACGCTGGCGTTCTGGGATGTGCAGCGGGGCAATTATCCCAACTACGTCGTGGACCACCTGATCAATCAACGACTGCGGCCCGCCCTGGCCAGATTGCAGGCTGCATCGCGTCCGGACCGTCCGGTGGCGGTTGCCGCCTATACCTCCAGGCCCCAGACCACGGAGGTTGCCGGGTCGGTGCGGGTAGCCCTCTGCGGCAGTGGGGATGCCGAATGCACGCGCCGTTGCAGCGCGCGGCGGTCGGACCTGATGCAGTGCGACGGCGCGGCGGGATTCGACGACCGGGAACTGTTCGATGCGATACTTGAACCGGGCCATCGCTCTCCCGTGTACCAGTCGGGAAGGCTGGCGTCGCGGTTCGCCGTGGGGCTGGCCCTGGGCGAGGAATGGAGCCACTTCTACTATCTGAACAGCGGAACGGAGATCGGGCGGGTGGAGGCGCCGGCGTGGGTTGCCGACGACCCGGAACTGCTCGCGTTGAGCCACGCCATGCTGGCGAAGCAGTGCGAGTTGGGATTCGGGTACCCGGTGGCTATTTCGGAGGCGCACGAGCAGGCGGTGGTGTCTGGCAGGGACCGGGAAGAGTTCCGCAAACTGGCGTTGATGCTGATGGAAAAGAACGGCTTGCCGACCTTGGAATCGTCCAAAACGGTTTCCAAACGGCTGCCTTGGCTGTAGGGCACGGGACAACCACAAAAAATTACGGAGAGGTTGCACAAATGGGAGAGTTGAACGATCTGGCCGCGTCGGTGGCTGCTTTGCTCAAAGAGCGGGGGGATTCCCTCGCCGTGTCGGAGTCGTCATGCGGCGGGCTGATTTCGGCGGCGCTGGTATCGATCCCGGGCGCGTCGGACTATTACGTGGGTGGTTCGGTGGTGTACACGCGAACCGCGCAGAAGGGGTTGCTGCAGGTGCCGGACTCGGCGATGGAAGGCCACCGGGCCAGCACGGAATACTACGCGCTGCTCAATGCCCGCACGTCCCGCGAGATCATGGGCACGACGTGGGCGCTGGCGGAAACCGGGGCCAGCGGGCCGACGGGCAACCGCTACGGCGACAACTACGGCCACGCCTGCTTCGGCGTCGCGGGGCCGGTGGAGCGTTCCCAGACGCTGGAGACGGGCAGCCCGGAGCGGGAAGAAAACATGTGGGTGTTTGCCCGCACCGCGCTGGCGCTGCTGGAGGAAGCCATCAGAGCGGCCTGAGGCTATTCGCCAGGCGTCGGTGCGCCGATCGCCGGGGCGCTACGGCGCGTTACCCTCGATGTATCGGCCAAGGTCTGCGGCGCTGGTGAATTGGGCGACGGTGCGCAGAAAGTCGGTCAGCGAGGGGCTGCGCCGGCGCAGTTCCTGCATCTGCTCGCCGATGACGCTGATGCCGGCGGCGCCGGTGGTGCCATAGGTGCCGTGGAACGCGAAATACGCCTGGTTGAGTTTCCGGATCGGGTAGCCTTCCGCAACGAACAGGCGGCGGCGTTGCTCCATGTAGGCCTCGGCGCCGTCGATGTCGCCGGCTTCCAGGAGAGCGTCCACCTGGATGCGGGTGGCGCGCATCTCCGCCTGAAAGTCGAACCGAGGGGCGACTTTGGGCGGCTCATCGTGGGTGTGCGATGACGGTTCCTGATGGCCGGGGACGGCACGGTCGGGATCTCGGGTCAGCCGATCCATCGCCAAGCGACCGATTTCGGCCCCGGCGATGGTCGCCACCGTTTCGTTCAACGTGGTCAGTTCAGGGCTGGAGAAGTACCGGCGTCCCAACGGCCTGAACCACAGCCACTGGTGGACCCACTCGTGGGCGATGATCTCGACGGCGTTTTCCAACGGCACGTAATTGGCGGTGATTGACGGGTATAAAGCCAGGCCGCCGGTGTTGACCACCAGCGCCGACAGGTTGGTTTCGTCCTCGATGAACGATTCGACGCGTTCGCGCCGGTCGTTGTCCAGACCCGTTTGCATCAGCCCGCCTTCGATGCGTTCGATGCGGTCCCGAGGGGACAGCACGAGGAAGGTGGGCGACCCGGTCAGGACGGTGTCCATGGGAGGGAACACACCGGTCCACGCCCTGAATCCCAATTCCTGGAGACTGTCCGCGATCGCCGATTCCAGCGTCTCCTCAACCCAGGGCCGGAGGACGGCCTGCGATTTCACCAGGCGGTCTCGCTCGCGCCGCAATTCCGCGATCTCGGAGCCCGACGGGGCGGTCGAGCGCGCCCCGGCGTCCAGGATAATCAAGCGGCGGTCGATCCACCGCAACCGTTGTCCGATCTCGAAAAATCGTTCAGCCCGGGCCACTGCCGTTCCGGTGTCGGGGTCATCGAATAGCCACCGGGGGAAATCCGACACTCGACGGGCCCATTTGTCGGGCAGGTTGCCCAACTCCCAGGACACCACGTCGAACTGGTAAGGCGCGATGGCGATAGCGGTCGCGTCCGGGCGAAAGTCGCGGGAAAAAATCAGGACCAGCACGAGGGCGCACCAGGCGTATGTCCTCAGTCGCAACACGGCCACCATCCGTACGGCGGAGAGCCAACGACGGCTGGCCGGTGGGACGCGTCGTTCCCACCAGACCGCGTTGGGTGCGCGCTGTGTGCTCTCGTGGTTATGCTAAAATCCCCGAATAAATAATAACAAGTCGACACACCGGTCGGAGGGGCGTTGCGCTATGACTACCATGACCACCCAAGCCAGCGACGACGACTTTGAAAAGATAGAACAGGGCATCGACTGGATCGAGAAGCTCGAAAACATCAGGGCGCGACAAGACAAGGAATCGGCGACTGAGGAGACGGTCCAGTATGTGGAAATGCTCCGACGGGCGGTAACCGCGCTGGCCGGAGACCTGGCTCCGCACCAGTTGGCGACAACCCACGGGCCGGAGGTGGCGCAACTGGTGGACAGCATCAGGGATTCCGAGATCACCGACCCATGGACCGAGTACCTGCTGCCGTCCCTGGTTCCTTGACACCGGTCAAACCTAGGAACATAATGCCCCCTGCTTAAATTTATGATTTTGAATAATGTCGTCCCTGACGACGCGTTAACCGGAGGCGTACATTGTCCACCAACTCGTTCACCCTAACCGATGAAATGCGCGAACAGTCCATCGGCGTGGAAAGCGAGCCGGTGTCCATGGTGATCGAGCGGGGCCACATCGAGCGCTTTGCGGAAGCCATCGGCGACGACAACCCGGCGTACACCGTGGGAACCGTCGAGACGGGCGGGATCGTCGCGCCGCCGACTTTCCTGAGGGCGATGCGGGGCATCCGGCCTGAGCTTCCGTATGAGATTCCCTTCGCGCGTCTGCTCGACGGTGGCAGCGATTGGGAGTATTTTGAACACGTGCGGCCAGGCGACACCATCTCCGCGGTGGGCCGGATTGAAGACATACGTGAGCGGACCGGCAGCATCGGCCAGATGCTCATCTCCACCATAAAGATCACCTACCGCAACCAGCATGACGCGATCGTCGCGACTCAAACGAGCACGTCGATACGCTACTGACCACCATTTGAGGAACACCATGGCCGCCCAGATCTATTTCGAAGACGTCAGTGAAGGCATGGAGTTGCCCGTCGAGGTACGGAACCCCACTCCTCGCCAACTGGTCCAGTACGCCGGCGCATCCGGCGACTTCTACGAGATCCATTACGACAGGAACTTCGCCCAGAGCACGGGGCTGAAGGACATCATCATTCACGGCGCGCTGAAGAACGCCATGCTGGGAGCCTACGTCACGGGATGGGCGGGACCCGGCGGGGAGCTTCGCCGGCTGACCGTGCAGTACCGGGGGATGGACTACCCGGACGAGCCCATCACCGCAAAAGGGCTCGTGTCCCGCGTTTACCAGGAAGGATCGTCGAACCTGGTGGACTGCACCATCTGGCTGGAAAACCCGGAGGGCCAGCAGACCACACCGGGAACGGCGACGGTCCATTTGCCGAGCCGAACCGCATAGGCAGGTCGGAACATCTAACCAAAGGACTCTTTTTACAATGCCCAACAATCTGGAAGGAAAGGTAGCCATCGTAACGGGCGCCGGTCGGGGGATCGGCCGCGGCGTTGCCAAGTTGATGGCGGAAGAAGGCGCCAGCGTCGTGGTTTGCGACCTGGGAGGAAACGTGGATGGGAGCGGCCAGGACGTATCGGTTGCCCAGCAGGTGGTCAACGAGATCACGGCAGCCGGCGGCAAGGCCGTCGCCTGCACCGAGTCCGTGGTGACCATGGAAGGCGGCGAACAGATAGTTCAGACCGCCATCGACAATTTCGGTCGGCTGGACGTCGTGGTGACCTGCGCCGGGATCCTGCGGGACCGCATGGTGTTCAACATGACGGAGCAGGAATGGGACGACGTGATTGCGGTCCATCTGAAGGGCACGTTCACCGTGGTGAAGAACGCCTGCATCCTGTTCCGGCAACAGCGCTCGGGTCGCATCGTGACGTTCAGCAGCGAGTCGGGCCTGATCGGGAACAGTGGTCAGGCCAACTATGGCGCGGCCAAGAGCGGCATCGCCGGGTTCACCAAGGTGGTCGCCAAGGATATGGGCCGGTACGGCGTGACGGCCAACGCCATCGCGCCGCGGGCCACAACTCGCATGATCGGCTCGATTCCCGACTCGGCTGCCGAAATTCGAGCGCGCGGCGGCGTTGCGTCGATCTCCGACTCCAGCGGCGACGACAATCTCAGGGACCTGGACCCCGACGCAGTGGCGCCTTTCGTTTGCTACCTGGCCTCCGATCATGCGGGCAACGTCAACGGCCAAACCTTCCTGGTGTATGGGAGCACGATCTCGCTGGTTTCACAGCCGCGCCCGGAGCGGGCAATATGGACGGAGACCGGGCACTGGGACATGGATGACCTCTCGAACCGCGCCCGCGACTATCTGACCTCGGGAATAAGCAACCCGGCGCCGGCCCAACCCCGGTAACGCCGGCACCAGTCAGGCAAGCCGATGCCGGCGTCGCCCGGCTACGGGCAGACCGCACAGCACATTCAAGGAACCATACAATGCCCCTACTAGAAGACAAGGTAGCAATCGTAACCGGCGCGGGCCGGGGTATTGGGAGAGGCGTCGCCAAGCTGATGGCGCAGGAGGGCGCGAGCGTCGTCGTCTGCGACCTGGGCGTCAACGTTGACGGCACCGGCGCGGACATCTCCGTCGCGCAGCAGGTGGTGAACGAGATCAAGGAAGACGGCGGAAACGCAGTCGCCTGCACCGAGTCCGTTGCCATCATGGACGGCGGCGAAAAGATCGTTCAGACCGCCGTTGACAACTTCGGAAAGCTGGACATCGTCGTGACCGTGGCGGGCATCCTGCGCGACCGCATGGTTTTCAACATGACCGAGCAGGAGTGGGACGACGTGATCGCCGTTCACCTCAAGGGCACGTTCACGGTGGTCAAGCACGCCAGCATTCTGTTCCGGCAGCAGCGCTCGGGGCGCATCATCACGTTCAGCAGCACGTCCGGGCTCTACGGCAACAGCGGCCAGGCCAACTACGGCGCGGCCAAGGACGGCATCGCCGGGTTCACCCGGGTGTGCGCCCGCGACCTGGGTCGCTACGGAGTGACGGCGAACGCCATTTCGCCGTCTGCCAGCACCCGCATGACCACCAGCGTGCCCGACGAGGCCCGAGAGTTGCGGTCGGCCCGGGGAATCGCGGCCGGCGGCGGGTTGCGCGGCGAGGCCGAGGACGTGGCCCCGATGGTGACCTGGCTGGCATCCGACGAGGCGGCTCACGTAAACGGTCACGTGTTTCATGTAACGGGCGGCCTGGTAACGCTGCTGAACGAGCCTGAGCCAGTGAAGACCATCCGCAAGCAGGGTCGCTGGACGGTGGATGAACTCGCCGGCGTGTTCCCGGCCACCATCGGGATCGAGCTATACAATCCGGCGCCGGCGCCGCCTCCCAGCGCCTAGGCAGGCTGCACGGGGCGAGGCGCCGATTTCCGTCAGCGCCGGTTTCCGCCAGCGAGGTAAGGAGTCACCGAAAATGTTCAAAAGTTTCAGCGCATCATATGCCGGCCACGTGGTGGACGACAATCTCGGCCTGGACGGGACGCCGGCCAACGACCGTTGGTACTCAAAAGATGAACTGGCCAGCGTCTTCGACTGGGCGTTGGACATCTCCAGGCACCTGGAGGCCCACGGCTACGACGAGTTCTGGATGGCAGAGCACCACTTCCAGCCGGAAGGGTACGAGTGCATCCCCAACCTCATCATGCTGGGGTTGTACCTGGCCTGCAACACCGAGCGGTTGAAGTACGGCTGCGGGTTCAACATCACGCCCATGTGGCACCCGCTGCGTCTGGCCGAGGACTTCGCCATGGCCGACATTCTGTCCGGCGGGCGCATAATTTTCGGCGTTGGGCGCGGCTACCACTCCCGCGAGGTGGAGACGTTCGGTTCGCCGATGTTCGACGGCGACGCCAACCGCGAGATGTTCGAGGAACAGGTCGAGGTGATGGTGAAGGCCTTCAGCCAGGAGTCGTTCTCCCACGAGGGCAAGCACTACAAGATACCGGCCAATGTCCCCTACCGGGGCTATACGCTGGAGAAGCTGAGCCTGGTGCCGCGGCCGATGCAGGACCCGGTGGAGATCTGGCAGCCGCTGGTGTCGGGCAACCCCAAGGGCGTGGATTTCATGGCCCGCATCGGCATCAAGGCGATGGTGGCGAACACGCCGGAGCCGACTCGATACGACCGGCTGACCATGTATCAGCAGGCGGCCGCGAGCCACGGGCGTGAGCTGGAGCTCGGGGAGGACATTGCGTTGGGCTACCGGTTCTTCCTGGGCAAGAACCGTGAAGAGGCGATCAAGGAAGCCCGACCCTACTTCGAGGAAGCGATGAAGTTCGCGGCGCCGCTGGGTCTGATGGCGCTGCAGCCGGACCAAATTGAGGCGGTGGCGAACTCGGGTCTGCGTCGGGGCGTTGAGCTTCCCACGCTGGAAGGCGCGGTGGAGAGCGGCGCCTGGCTCTGCGGTTCGGCCGACGACATCGTCAACACCCTGAAAGAGGACGAGGCGAGGTACCCCGGCGTGGAGAGGATCAACCTTGGTTCGGTAATGGGCATGCCCCGGGAGGTTTTCAAGGACCAACTGGAGCAGTTCGCCCGGGACGTGATGCCGGCCTTCGACACCAACTGACAACCGCTATCTCCAACTTGCTCACCAATCAGGGCGGGACTTGATCCCGCCCTTTTTGCTGCCGCCCCGGTTTCGCTCGGATGAGGTATTCGGAGCTAGCGATCACGCGTTGAGAAACCGAGATGGGTGAACCAGTGGAAGCTCCAAGCCCCCTGCGCGCCCCGGATGAACAGGAACAGGAGCAGCAGGTAGACGATCACCCACAGGAAAGCGCGCACATCAAGGGCCAGCGGTTCCAACCGGGTGAGGGCGATTGCACGGGTGATCAGGAAGACCACCGGCAAGAGGAGGCCAGCCGTGCGCCATCTCATGTTCAGGCCAAGGCCCATCAGCCCGATGACGAACCCCTCCACGCCGTAGTAGATGATTATGCGCGCCGGAATCGGCGCATCGGCGTCGGCAACTCCCGGGTCCGGCGGGATGACGGAGGCGATGAGCCAGACCAGCAGCAGGCCCGTGTTCCAGACCCACCAGCCCAAAGCGGCGAGCCATCCCCAGCGCATCCACCGGCGGGCCTGGGCAGGACTGGATGCGGCCAACCTGCCGGCCCACCCTGATGGGCGGGGGTAGTTGGCCGCATCCAAAGCCGAATCCGGAGATTGGTCCGGGGGTTCCGGCTCCATGACGGAAAGTGCAACTATGCTGCTAGGCGTCTTCGTCCAGCAGCGGCAGCGTGGTCCAGGTCACCGAGTCAGGATCGCTGGAGAGACCCTGTTCGCCCACCATGCGTCGCAGGTCCAACAGGGTGGCATTGACCTCTCCCGTGACCTTCTGCCATTCCGGTTCCGGGGGGAACCAGTAAGGCGAGTTGATGCGGACTACCTGGTTCTGTTCAGCGTTGAAGTAGATGCCGAACCGAGCTGCTTGCTGTTGCATTACAGAATTTCCCTCTTCAAGATCAGGCGCTCGATGCCAAACTTACGGCTGCCCATGACGCCGATGATGCCGGCGATGGCGAACCACAGGATGGGGACCTCGCCGCCGTGGGCGATGAATCCTCCCTCAGCCGGGAAGATGTGCGGTGCGATTCCGTTGCCGAAATGCATCATGAAGTAGGCGATCACCATGGTTACGCACAACGCGCCGGCGCCGAGACGGGTGAGCACACCGAAACCGATGAGCAGGGCGGAGATGATCTCAACCCAACCTGCGATGTACACGATGTCAGGCGGACCGCTGCCCGGGGGCGGGAACCCCCATAGTTGGAACGCTTTTTGTGCACCGTGCAGTGAGACGATGAACGCGAATATGAGCCGGAACAGGAGGTAAAAGTAGTCGGCACCGGGCGCGAAAAAACGCCCGAATATAGACGTCTCCTGCTCGGTTCCTTGGGTGGAGGTGTTTGTGGCCATAGTTATACTCCCCCGCAGCATATATGTATTTCGTCGGGATTATCACCGGCGAGGCTGCGAAAACATGTTATTCTTATTAATGTAATTTGGCTAGTGTATGACGCGATCTATGGCGATAGTTTCCTCACGACTGGGTCCGGTAGAAATTATCTGGGCCTCACAACCAACCAACTGCTCGATACGGCGGACGTAGGCCAACGCATTCGCCGGCAGTTGCTCCGGCTGAGTGGCGCTGGCGGTGGGTTCGGTCCAACCTGCCATCTGCTCGTAGATGGGCTCACATTCCTCGAGCAGTGCGGTATTGGCCGGGAACCGTTCGACTTTCTGGTCGCCCACCTTATAGCCGACGCAGATCTTTACGCCTTCCATCCCGTCGAGAATGTCGAGGCGGGTCAGGACCATGCCGGTGAAACCGTTGATCTGACGACTGTAGCGGGCGGCGACGGCGTCGAACCAACCCACACGGCGGGGCCGGCCGGTGGTGGTCCCGTATTCGTGGGCCTTTTCGCGCAGTTCCTCGGCGGCGGTTCCGTGCATTTCAGTGGGCATGGGGCCACCGCCAACGCGGCTGGAATAGGCTTTGAAAACCCCAACCACGCCTTCGATGGACTGTGGGTTGATACCCAGGCCGGTGATGGCGCCGCCAATGGATGGCGACGATGACGTGACGTATGGGTACGAGCCGTGATCGATGTCCAGAAGCGTACCCTGCGCGCCTTCGAGGAGCACCCGTTTGCCCTGTTCCAGCAGGTCCTGCACCATCTGCTCGGTGGAGCGCACGTGATCACGGAGTTGCTCGCCCCACCGGCGGCACCGCTCCAGCACTTCATCGGCGTCAACAGGTTCGCCGCCGAAGACACCGGTGATCACCTTGTTTTTCATCTCGACGGCGGCTATGAGTCGGTCGGGCAGCCGTTCCCCGTCCATCAGGTCGCCGATGCGGATGCCGTCACGGGATGTTTTGTCCACGTATGCTGGGCCAATGCCCTGGCCGGTGGTGCCGATCGCGGAGGCGCCGCGGGCCTGTTCCTGCAGTTCGTCCAGCAGGATATGGTACGGCATGATCACATGAGCGCGGTCGCTGACGAAAAGGCGGTCGGTATCTATCCCCTGTCCACGCAGCTGCGCCATCTCTCCCAGGAGAACGTCGGGGTTCACCACAACGCCGTTGCCTATAATCCCGGTGACGCCGGGCCAACAGATGCCGGAGGGGACCAGGTGCAACTGGAAAACGCCGCGGTCATTGACCACCGTATGGCCGGCGTTATTGCCGCCGGCATAGCGGACGACGCAATCGGATTCTCCGGCAAGGTAATCGATTACCTTGCCCTTGCCCTCGTCGCCCCATTGTCCTCCGATTACGGCATAAGCCGGCATTGTGTTTTGCTCCCAAAAAACTGAACTAACCGAAAAATCGCCCCCGCAAGATTTGTTCTGCGGCGGCCAGTTTACCTGCATGCAGTCAAGGCATCACGGTTGCGCGGGGATTATATCAGAATACCGCACCAGCGAACAGGACAAATCAGCGAACAGCATAACCTTGCGGCGACTACCTTGAGGGAAATCGTCGCGCAATAGCGGATTGTGACCACTCGAATAAAATTGATGTTGCTGTGCTCAGACACCCTTGCTATAATGCCACGCGGTCAAATCAACCTTCTGCTTGATTGAGAACTGTAAGAATGAGCGCTGGCCCTTTGGCAACGCAACCGCAAGAGTTCCGCTCCCGTCGCCGTCGTCTGATGGATTCCATGACGGGCGGAGCAATAGTCATTGCGGCGGGACACGATTCCCCACGCAACAACGACGTTGACCACCAGTATCGCCAGGATTCTTCATTCTGGTACCTGACCGGGTTCGACGAGCCCGACGCGGTGGCGGTGCTGCGTCCAGGATCCCACACCCCCTATACGTTGTTCGTGCGTCCGTACGACCCAACCTTTGAGATCTGGGTGGGCCGCCGGGCCGGAGTGCGCGGCGCCGTGGGTCCGCTGGGAGCCAACGCCGCATATCCGTTGGAACAACTGGACACACAGCTTCCCAGGCTGCTGGCCGAGTGCGACACCATCTACTATGCGTTGGGCAGCGATGACCGCGTGGACGGGATCATATCCGGGCTGGTGAAACAGCGGCGGCGCATGGCCCAACGCGGCGCCAAGAGCGTCCGCCGAATCGAGGACCCGACCGCCCAGGTCGATGCCATGCGGCAGATCAAGTCCGACGACGAAATCGGTCTGCTGCAACAGGCCATCGATATCACCGCCGTCGGGTTTGAAGCCGCGATGCAGACCGCCGCGCCCGGCATAACCGAGTACGAGGTACAGGCGGCCCTGGAACGTCCCTTCCGTCACCTGGGATCCCCGCGCAACGGCTACCCGTCAATCGTGGCCGGTGGGGCCAACGCCTGCGTCCTGCACTACGTACGCAATGAGGAGACGCTGGGCCCGAATGACCTGCTGCTGATCGACGCGGGCGCGGAGTACGGCTATTACACTGCGGACGTGACGCGAACCTGGCCCGTTTCCGGCGAGTTCACGCCGGCGCAACGGGACACCTACGACATCGTGCTGGAGTCCCAGAAGAGGGCCATCGCCGCGGTCAAACCGGGCGTCGGCTTTGACGATGTCCACAGGGTTGCCACTCGGGCACTGATCGAGGGGTTGGTGGATTTGGGGATCATGCAGGGAGACGTGGAGCAGATTCTCAGCGACGCCGCGTACCGGGATTACTACATGCACGCCACGTCGCACTGGCTGGGGTTGGACGTGCATGACTGTGGGCCCTACCGGGACGAGCGTGGTCAAATCCGGCTGCGGCCGGGGATGGTGTTGACCATTGAGCCCGGTCTGTACTTCGGCAGCCAGGCCAGGAAAACCCCCGATGCCTACAGGGGCATTGGCATCCGAATCGAGGACGACGTCCTGGTTACGGAAGATGGATGCAGGGTCCTGTCGGAAGGGATTCCGAAAGAGCCTGACGAACTGGAAGCCATCGTAAAGGATTCACGCTAAACCATGTCTTACGGTTCAGCGCGTCGTAAACCGCAAAACCGGATCAGGCCGTCAGGCCGCTGGCCGAAGGCGGTAACCAAATTGCTTCCACCCGTGGAAACGGAGGCGGGAGTGGCAGCGAAAAACGCCGCACCCGCCGTATTTCGCCCCATTGGGCGCTCGATCACCAACCATACGGGGATTCTTTTCCCCGTATTTTTTTGGTCCGGCGCAGGCCGGGCCGGGACTCTCCACAAAACCGGGGCGCCCAAAACCCCCGCCCTTCCCGCAGCGGCCTTTCCCGCTACGGGAAAGGCCTTTCCCCCATTTCGTGAGAGCGAGGTTTCCGCACCTCGCTCTTCTTTTTGTCAACCCAATGAGTTTGACGGTTTTGTGGGCCGTTGCCTCATTGGACCACTCATTCATCGGACCACTCATTCATCGGACCATTCATTCATCGTCCGTATGGAAACGGAGGAATGCCTCGGGAGTTACGCGCCTGAAATTACAAACCCGTCGTTCCGGCGGAAGCAGGAATCCACAGGCTTTACAGTGAACGAACCTGGAATATCGTTAACGATTTCGGCCACCGGATTCCCGCATTCGCGGGAATTACGAGCGTAAAGCGTTCAAATTGCGTAAGTCCCATGCCTATTGGATGAATCTGCCTGGCAGTGTCCGGCATCGGCCGGTTGCCCCATTCTCATCCCAACCAGATATTTCCAGCGCATAGGAACCTCACAACAAGGCCATCGCATATGAAAGATTTAATGCCGTCATACCGGTGAAAGTCGGTATCCAGTGGCCTGAATCGTCAGTTTCATTGCGGAAATGAAACCAGCGCCGGTATCCGGACTTCGGCTTTCGCCGGAGTGGCGGCTTTGTAATCTCATATGCGATAGCCTCCGAACCTCACAAAACCAACGATTCGAGGAGGATCTATGTAATCTCACATGCGATAGCCCCGAACCTCACAAAACCAACGATTCGAGGAGGATCGATGAATTCCCCCAAACTGGACATTCTGAGAAGCCTGCCCATACGGTTGCTGATGCTGGTTGCCGTCGCGTCCTTTGCAATTGTCCTTATGTCTGCGGCCTGCGGCCCGTCCGCCGAAACGCCCGCAGCCACCGGAGCCACTACCGGAACCACCACCACGACCGACAAGGCCGCCGATCCCAGCATGTACGCCAGCCTGTCCGGCGACATTGAGATCGACGGATCATCGACGGTGTTCCCGATCACCGAGGCGGTGGCGGAAGAGTTCGGTGACCTGACGGATGGCAACGTCCGCGCGGTGGTCGGCATCTCCGGCACCGGCGGCGGATTCAAGAAGTTCTGCGCCAACGAGACGGTGATCTCCGACGCCTCTCGCCCCATCAAGCAGAAGGAAGTTGACCTGTGCGCCGCGGCGGGGATCGACTACATCGAACTTCCCGTCGCCATCGACGGACTCTCCGTCCTTGTCAACCCAGGCAACGACTTCGTTGACTGCCTGACCGTCGAGCAACTCAACATGATCTGGAAGCCCGAATCTGAGGGCGTCGTCATGACCTGGGACCAGGTTGATCCGTCGTTCCCGAACGAGGAGATCAAGCTGTACGCGCCGGGCGTGGACTCGGGAACGTTTGACTACTTCACCGAGGCGATCAACGGCGACGGCGGCGTGTCGCGCGGGGACTTTGTGGCGTCGGAGGACGACAACGTGCTGGTGCAGGGGATCTCGGGCGACAAGTACAGCCTGGGCTACTTTGGCTACGCGTACTACGTGGAGAACCAGGACAAGCTGAAGGTGGTGCCGGTTGACGGCGGAGCGGGCTGCATCGCGCCGACCGACGAGGCCATCAACAACGGATCGTATGCGCCGTTGAGCCGGCCGCTGTTCATCTACGTGAGCGCCGATGCTGCGCAGGAACAGCACATCGCCGAGTTTGTGCGGTACTACCTGAGCGACCACGGCCAGGAGTTGGCCGCCTCGGTGGGATACATTCCGTTCCCCCAGCAGGTGTACGACCTGGCGCTGGAGAAGTTCAACGCCGGCGGGACCGGCACGGTGTTCGGCGGCGACAGCGCCTTCAAGGGCCCGGTTGCCAAGGGTCTGGCCGGCGGCGCCACGATGATGGACAAGGACGACAAGATGACCCCGGCGGTGGACTACACCTCCCTCTCCGGAGACATTGAGATCGACGGATCATCGACGGTGTTCCCGATCACCGAGGCGGTGGCGGAAGAGTTCGGCGACCTGACGGATGGCAACGTCCGCGCGGTGGTCGGCATCTCAGGCACCGGCGGCGGATTCAAGAAGTTCTGCGCAAACGAGACGGTGATCTCCGACGCCTCTCGTCCCATCAAGCAGAAGGAAGTTGACCTGTGCGCCGCGGCGGGGATCGAGTACATCGAGTTGCCGGTGGCGATCGACGGACTCTCCGTCCTTGTCAACCCAGGCAACGACTTCGTTGACTGCCTGACCGTCGAGCAACTCAACATGATCTGGAAGCCCGAATCTGAGGGCGTCGTCATGACGTGGGACCAGGTTGATCCGTCGTTCCCGAACGAGGAGATCAAGCTGTACGCGCCGGGCGTGGACTCGGGAACGTTTGACTACTTCACCGAGGCGATCAACGGCGACGGCGGCGTGTCGCGCGGGGACTTTGTGGCGTCGGAGGACGACAACGTGCTGGTGCAGGGGATCTCGGGCGACAAGTACAGCCTGGGCTACTTTGGCTACGCGTACTACGTGGAGAACCAGGACAAGCTGAAGGTGGTGCCGGTTGACGGCGGAGCGGGCTGCATCGCGCCGACCGACGAGGCCATCAACAACGGATCGTATGCGCCGTTGAGCCGGCCGCTGTTCATCTACGTGAGCGCCGATGCTGCGCAGGAACAGCACATCGCCGAGTTTGTGCGGCACTACCTGAGCGACCACGGCCAGGAGTTGGCCGCCTCGGTGGGATACATTCCGTTCCCCCAGCAGGTGTACGACCTGGCCCTGGAGAAGTTCAACGCTGGCGGGACCGGCACGGTGTTCGGCGGCGACAGCGCCTTCAAAGGCTCAGTCGTTGACGGCCTGATGAAATAATCCATCGCGGCGACACACGGCCAAGTTGCAGGGGCGGGTTTCAAACCCGCCCCGATCTCGTTGCTGCGCCGGTCGTGCTGCCGATCAGTCCCGTTCCAAAAACTCCCGCACCTGCTCCATCAACGGCTCCCGGTCGTAGATGCTGAGCAGCAGCGCCGCGTTGCGCATCCAGTCGCCCTGGAAGTAGCGCTCGTACAGCACCTGCCGGCCGCCGAACGCGCTGCAGGCGGTGTCCCAGGCCAGGCGGAACAGCCGTACCCGCTCGCGGGCGGACGCGGTGTCGGTGTCCAGGTAGGTGTCCAGCACCTCGCCGAGCGGGCCGTCAAAGTCGCGCTCGGAGGGCAGCGCCATGAGGCTGCTGGACCCCAGCAACTGGATGATCTCCGCCATGCGCGGGTACATCTTGATGAACAGGTTGCGGGCCACGTTCAGCGGGACGCGGTCGGGGAGCATGACGCCCCACTCGTCGATGGACGCGTTCACCTCCGACCGGGTGAGGAGCGCCTTGGTGATCTCCAGATTTTCCACGAGTTCGCCGAGGAGTCCCTGCACCTGAGCGATGTCTCCGCTGCCGAGCGTTTTAACCATCAGGCTGGCGATGCCGGTAACGAACTCGCACTTGGCGACGTTCTTGGTGACGACCTGGTGGCCGGTGTGCACGTACTGTCCGGTGGCGTTGGACATGTTGTTGCACTTGTGGCGGTCGCCGTACATGAAGACGCGCTCCCAGGGGACGAGCACATCGTCGAAATACACGATGGCGTCCATCTCCTCGAAGCGGGAACCCAGCGGGTGATCGAAGTGGGACCGGTCGAGGTCAAAGCTCTCCCGGCAGATGAACTTCAGGCCCTCGATGCCGCAGGGGACGGCGAAAGCGAAGGCGTACCTGTGGGCGTCCTCGTCCCGGGCCAGCAGGCTCGACCGCGTCGGATAGACCATGATCTCATCGGATAGAGGACCGAGGGTGGCCAGCACCCGGGGGCCGCGCACGACGAGCCCGGCGTCGGTTTCCTTCACCACGTGCAGCGCCACGTCGGTGCTGTAGTTCAGTGACGTGGCCGACGGAGCGCGGTTGCGCTGGAGGTTGACCAGCGTGTGCGTCATGCACAGGTCGTTTTCACGGGCAAGCTCATAGTAGTTGATGACGTTCTGCTTGAACTCGGGCCGGTCATCGCCAAAAAAGTCGCCGGCGGCCGCCATGGACATGATCGTGACGTTGAGGAAGTCGGGGGTGCGGCCCATCATGCCGTAGCTGGCGTGGGCCCAGGCAGACATCATTTCGCGACGCCTGACGAGATCGTCGGAGGACTTCGGGATGATGAACGAGAGGCCCACCGGGTCGCCGGTGGCAGGCGATGGATAGGTCATGTCGCAGCGGGCGTTGCCATCGTGCTGCATGTCGTACAGCGCGGCGATGGAACGAGCGCCGTTGGCCAGCCCCGGGAAATTGGTAACGTCGTCAATGCGCTGCCCGTCCAGCCAGATTTCACGGGGTTGCTCTTTCAGGCCGGCCAGATATTCGGCTCCGGTTCGAGCGGACATTATGGTTACTCCTTTATCAAATCTATCGAGAGAGCCAGTCAAATCTATCCGCTGGCAGCCGCAGGCGTTCGGGCGAGTGCGTGTTAATCTGCATAAACAATCTGGCCGTTAGCAAACAACCTTCGTGAAACAAGTCAACGTCCTGATAAGGACGATGCTGAAAGTTATGCGACCTTCCAGGCCCGCCCCAATGTCGATACACATCGGGCAGTACGGATTTTGCATATCCACGTAATTCAACTGAATTGCCTGATGGTGCCCCGCCGCGGTCCATGTGGACCGTGGCAAGTGTGTCTATGACCGCGTCCCAAATCAGCGACGATACTTGTGCCAGTTCGCAGAAAGCGGGCTGTCGAGTGTCAGGTCCAATTGCGCGGTACAGTTCCTGCGCCCGTTCCAGCCTTGCCATCGCGCACTGCCGGTATCCTAGTGCAGTCGCCTCATCCATAATGCTCGTCCAGCGTTTCGATCAGGATATCCGCCATGTCTAGGTTGATTTCCCAACTCTCATCGTCATACGGGAGATTACGTCGCTGGTCGTTCGCAATCACCATAATGTGCCAGTAAGTACCTCTGACCGCCAGGTCATCTTTCTCTTCCGCCATGCGGCGCACGGCGTCCCACGGGTCTTCATCCGGGCAGATTTCCCGCACCCGCTGCTGCACTGCTTGCAGCAACAGGCCGGGCGCCTTTTCCCGCTCTTGCTGGTGAGCGCGCCGCGCTCTGGCCAACAGCGTGGCTACCGAATCCATCCGCGACCTCTCTGGCGCCGGGTGGCGTTACGTTCCCAGGTATCGCTTCAGCCAGTTCATGGCGTGGACGTTGAAATCGGTGCAGGGGCTGTGGGGCAGGTCGGGGTACACCAGCAGCGATTTGTGCGACCGGATTCGGTCGAACACGGGCATGATGGTGTCGTATGGGCAGGTGGTGTCGGCCATGCCGATATCGACCAGAATGGGGCACTCGATGGCGTCGGCCAGCGTCATGGTGTCGAAGTAGCGCAGGGTGTCGAGCATGGCCTGGCGCTGTTCGGGATGCTCCTGCGCGTAGTTGTACAATTCGTGGTACGGGCGCGTGTCTATGTCGATGGCGACCGGGTAGTTGCACATGAAAGGCTGTTCGGCGACGGCCGCCGCGAGTCGCTGATCCAGCGCAGCGGTTGACAGGGTGAAACCGCCGCCCTGGCTGCGGCTCCACATGCCGATGCGATTTTCGTCCACCTCATCCCGTTCGGCGAGGAAGTCCACACCGCGCACGCAGTCCATGTAACCGGCGCGATAGTAGTATGTGTCCCGGTCGGTGACGTTGTAGGTCAGCTTGTTGGTCCCTTCCGGGAGATCATACTCGGGGATGCTCTCGCCCTGTGCCCGCGGGTACAGGGTAAGGACCGCGAAACCGTGCATCACCACGTGGTATGGAATTTCCTTGCCGCCACCGTATCCGGGGACGGCGAGCATGGCGGGATACTTGCTTGACGCATTGCCGTGTCGTGGAGTGGTGTAGAAAGCTCGGAGGCGCTGGCCGCCATAGCTGCTGAGGGAGACGCTCCAGGTTTCGTATTCGCGTCCACTGCGCTCGGGACATTCCGTGAGCGTGGCGTTCACGGGCGTTTCGTCGAGTATTGCCCGGGTTGCTACCCAGAAGTCGGTGACTGCCTGGTCCATTTACTGCCTCCCTTTACTGGTTGCGCACTTCGATGTTATCACGGCCGACTCCTTCCGTTCCCACAGACGCTTCCAGGAACTCGTAGCCGAACTCGGACACCAGGAAGGGAACGTAGTCGTTGACCAGTTGGATCACCTGGTCGCTGATCTGCGACGGGTTCTTCTGGAAATCGGAGATGGATGCCACGTAGTCTTCCAGGTCCGGTGCGAACGTGTCGTAGCCGTCCAGATTCAGGGCACGATAGATCCGCTGCATTTCGCCGATCTTGTCATGCTCCAGGTCCTCGTATCTAATCTCGATGAGCCGGCCATCGGGGATCAGGCGGCGTTGCTGCAGGTAGGTCTCGGCCATGCGCCGGTATATCCTGATCTGCCGGAACATCAACTCATCGAAATCGAAGTGCTGAAGGGCATGCCAGCCGTTCATCAACCGCAGCAGGTGCATATATGAGCGGACCGTGTCGTAGGGATTCCGCTGGATGTACACGAACCTGGCATCGGGGAACAGTTCGAGCAGCGCCTCGATGCGACTGGTGTTGGACGGCGATTTCAATACCAGCGGCTTGCCGTCCATGTGGAAGCTGGCGGCCTTCAGGAGCTTAGTGTATTCCGCGCGCCATTGTTCGCGTTCGTTGGGATCGACACCGTCGCCCATGAAGAGGTACTCAAGGGTTCGGTCGGCGGTGCGCGGGAAGTTCAGCGACACGTACGGACTGAGGCCACTGGCGCACATCAGGGCGATTTCCTCTTCCTGCGGCATGGCGAAATCGACGGGGATGTTGTCGATGCCCCGGTTTTCAGGCAGCGCGGACGTGAGCATGCGGCGCAGGCGGTTCTGGCCGGCGAGGAAAAGGTCGGGGAGGGCAGCCTGGTAGGTGTTGACGAAACCCCACCGGGGATCGCACGCGAACAGGTTGTGCAGCAACGTGGTGCCGGAACGCCAGAAGCCGAGGAGGAATATCGGCTCCGGGTGGATTTCGGTCTGCTCGATGCGGCGGCCGTACGCCACGCTCTGCCAGAACCGGAACGGCGCGAACGCCACGTCGGTGGCCAGGATGCCCAGATATCGCGGGATGTACTGACGGTCCACGCCGTAGCGGAAGGCGAGACGCAGGGCCAGGGAGAGCCGGCCCGTGGCCAGGAAGCTGTTGAATCCGGTGGTGAACCCGGTGTCAGCTTCGGTGCGCGCGGCCGGTCTGTACCCGCTGCGCACGAATCGAGGCCCTCGACGGGCTTCCTGTTGGTCGTTGGTAACTCTGGAAGTAGTCATTTCGACCGATCCTTGCCAGCAGAGATGGTTACGGATCCCTAGGGTCATCAACAAACCGGATTATACCGCACTGCTGGCGCGCGTTGCACCGGGCATGCCAACCGCGGCAATCCGGCACGGCTAACGCAAGCGGCGGCGTGTTACGTGGGTGTAAAATCCGCCGTGCGCGAGCGTCGCCCGACGTTCATCTGAGAGGTCCAGTTGGCAATTTCCGCCGGTCGCTCGGCATCACCCATGATGGAGGTTTTCCAGAACCCCCGCTTTCGGGCTATCTGGTACGTGGTGAACGTTTCCGAGTTGACGCGCTGGATGGAACTGCTCGTCACCAGCGTTCTGGTTTACTCGCTGACCAACTCCACGCTCATGCTGGGGATGGTTCTGGGGTTTGAGAACCTGCCCCGCCCCATATTTTCGCCTTTCACCGGGATCATCGCCGACCGGTTCGACCGGAAGAAAATATGGATCATTTCAATGATGATCAAGCTTGTGGCCGGGGTCGCGCTATTCTACCTGCTGTTCTCCGGCAACATTGCGCCGTGGCATGTGTTCATCGCCATGCTGATGCAGGGAGTCAGCCGCGCCCTGGAAGACCCGGCGCGTCGAACCGCCATATTTGACATAGTCGGGGAACGCCGGGTGGTCAACGCCCTGTCCATCGACTCCATGAGCGGCACCGTCGGGCGCATGGTCGGGCCATTCGTTGGCGGTTTCCTGATCGAGCATATCGGTTATTTCTGGCCGCACTACCCCGGTTACACCTGGGCCTACGCCGCGATCGCCGTGATGCATTTGATAGCCGTCGCGCTGGCGATCCGCGTACGCATTCCCCGGGTGGAGCGGGAATGGCGCGTGGAGCCGATCTGGAACAGCCTGGGCGACGTGGTGCGGGCCGCCTTCAGCCACCGTCAACTGATGGGAATGCTGTTCATCACCATAATGATCAATGGGCTGGCGTTCCCGGCCCGTCAGTTCGTGCCGGCCATCGGAAGGGACCACCTGGGGGTCGGCGAGACGCTGGTGGGAGTTCTGGCCGCGGCGGAGTCGGTCGGTCAATTGGTGACGGCGGTCATCCTGGCATCGGTCGGCACCGTGCGCTATCACGGGCGGATATTCGCGGCCGGCGCATTCAGCGTGATGATAACGTCCACGATTTTCGTATGGTCGCCGTGGTACGCGGTGACCTTTGCGATCCTCGTTCTGAGCGGGATTGGCCTGTCCTGCTTCGGGACGATGCAGGGCGCCATCACCATGAGGTCGTCGCCCCCGGAGATGCGGGGCCGCATGGTGGGTTTGCAGAGCCTGTGCATCGGCATAGGGACGCCGCCCGGGGTCCTGTTGATGGGTTGGCTGGGCGACCGGATCGGCATCCAGATGTCGGTCACGCTGAACGCTTTGGCGTGCATCGCGATCTCGCTGCCGGCCCTGTTCCTGACTCCGTTGGTGACGCGGCCCTCGGACCCTCCGCCGCAAACTTTGACGCGGCCGCAAACCGAGACATCCTGATCTCCCACGGGCGTTGCGCTGTGCTAAAATCCCCCTGCCACCGAACCTGATCCTGCGTCGGCGACCGGGAAATGCCACCTAAGAAAGCCGCCAAAACACGCCGTCCGCGGCGCACCAAGAAGCCGGGCGTCACCATCTCCGACGCCATCCGGCTGATGACCGAAGAGCATGGCCCGTTCGCCAACGAGCCTCGGCTGGATCCGGCGCATGAGCTAACGTTCACCATCCTTTCCCAACACACCTCGGACCGCAATTCCGAGCGGGCGTTCCGCACGCTGATGGAGCAGTTCGGCACGTTGGAGGCGGTCGCCGCGGGTGAAGTTGAGGCCATCGAGGAAGCGATCTCGGGCGGTGGGTTGGCCAAGATCAAGGCCCCCCGCATCAAGACCGTCCTCAATCGTATTCTGGAACTCAATGACGGCTCGCTGGATCTGACTTTCCTCGCCGAAATGCCCATGGACGAGGCTCGGGCGTGGCTGAGGCAGTTGCCGGGCATTGGCCCCAAATCGGCCGGCATCATCCTGAGCTTCTCGTTGGGCATGCCGGCGATGGCGGTCGACACCCATATTTTCAGGGTGAGCCAACGGCTCGGCATCATCGGCCCCAAGGTCAATGCCGACAAGGCCCACGAGGTGCTGGAGGCCGCCATGCCTCCGGAAGACGTTTACCCGTTCCACGCCGCTTTCATCACCCACGGCCGCAAGGTGTGCAAGGCGCAACGCCCGCTGTGCGGGGCTTGCGTCGTCAACTACGGCTGCCCATCCCGCGA
This sequence comes from Dehalococcoidia bacterium, assembly GCA_965116565.1. Taxonomy (GTDB): domain Bacteria; phylum Chloroflexota; class Dehalococcoidia; order Lucifugimonadales; family UBA3495; genus Bin87. The sequence goes on along the minus strand of OZ220699.1, from coordinate 3,322,934 downwards.
CGAAAAGGCCATGCAGGAGGCGGCGGAGGCCGCGGCCGCCGTGGCAAACGACACAGCCGATTCCGACCGCCCCGACGGTCAGGCTCCCGGACGCAGGCGACGCGGCGGCAAGTCCGCTACGCCAACCCCCGTCCCGCACACCCAAGTCGTGAAGGAGCTTCAACCGTGAAAGTCGGAATCATCAACGTAACCGGATACGCAGGATGCGAACTGGTCCGCATCCTGCGCCATCATCCCGAGGTGGAAATTGCGTCGGTCACCGGGCGCAGCGCCGCCGGACAGCCCCTGGGCGAGGTGTTTCCCCACCTGGATAACATGGAACTGGACATCACCGCCGACCTGTGCGATGAACTGGACCTGGTTTTCTCCGCGCTGCCGCACAAGGCCAGCGCCGAAGCCTGCATTCCGCTGCTGGAGCAGGGCGTCAAGGTGGTGGACATTTCCGCGGATTTCCGCCTCAAGCAGGCTGACGTCTATTCCCAGTGGTACGGCGTCGAGCACCCGGACCCCACCTACCTGGAAGAGGCGGTGTACGGCCTCACCGAGCTGAACCGGGACGCCGTCGCCGACGCGCGGCTGGTTGCGAATCCCGGCTGCTACCCCAGCAGCGCGATCCTGGGCCTCGCACCCGCCATACAGCACGGGCTGATCGGCGGCGACATCATCGTGGACAGCAAGTCCGGCGTGTCAGGCGCCGGTCGCTCGCTGAGCATGACCACCCACTTCTCGGAAGTGAACGAAAACGTCATGGCCTACTCGGTGAACGGCCACCGCCACCTGCCGGAGATCAGCCAGGAACTGGACACCATGTCCGACGCGCCGGTTAATCTCACGTTTCTCACGCACCTGATTCCCATGACCCGCGGCATCCTCAGTTCGTGTTACGCGCCGTTGAGTCCCCGCGTGGCCCAGGACCCTGAGGCGTCCGCGCACGTCAGGCAGATCTACGAGGATTTCTACGCGGACGACGCGTTCGTACAGGTGACCAATTCGCCGCCGCAGACCAAACAGACTCTGGGGAACAACCACTGCCTGGTCCATCCGGTGGTTGATCCGCGCACCAACCGGCTCATCGTGATCAGTTGCCTGGACAACCTGGTCAAAGGGGCCGCCGGCCAGGCCGTGCAGAACATGAACCTCATGTGCGGCTTCCCTGAGGAGATGGCGCTGGAAGCCCTGGCCGTTTATCCGTAAATACGGGTTGTGTGATAAAATCAAAAAACGTCGTCACGCGACGCCTATGCCCCGGTCGTCTAGCCTGGTCAAGGACGCCACCCTTTCAAGGTGGAGATCATGGGATCGAAGCCCATCCGGGGTACCAGAAAATAAATCGCCCTCCGCAATCGCGGAGGGCTTTTGCATATCTGAGCCGTCCGGCAATCGGTGGTTAACCGCCGGCGAAGAAGGTTAACCGCCGGCGAAGAAGTCGAATACATTGCCGAGGGTGGACGTGCTGCCCTTGTAAATTTCGGTGTAGCCGCACTGTTTGCAGGATACCGTGGAAAATTTCTTGTTCTGCACGTCGAACAATTTGGCGAAGTTACCGCCGGTTGCGCGGAATTCATCGGTCTCGTATTCGGTGTGCTGGCACTTGGCGCAAACAAACCGGGTCGCTATGGTGGTCATGTCCTCCCTCCTTTTCGTAGTCTCGCTGTCACCAGCGTACCAAAACCGCATTCGGTTTCCAAAGCGATCCGCCGACGCAAACCGGGAGATACGACACGCTGGCAACCGTCTTTGCTACGCTATGATATGCTGGCAAAATCGGCGGTGATCCCGCCGCCCACATTCTCAGAAATCAGGAGCGAATTGAAATGGCAGGGACTAAAACAGCGCTAACCGTTGACGTCAACGCCGAGCACGTCGGCCTCATCAACGTGTCCAAGGAAAAGTACAACATCGCCGACGAGGGCAAGGTCGTCCGCATCATCATGGACTACATGATCACCAACCCAGGCATCCACGACACCGTCTTCAAGGATGTTCGCTGCCTGCGGTGTGAATAGCGCCACAGGACCGCGTGGCAATGATTCGGGCGGGTTGCCAACCCGCCCGGTTTTTATTCGACGGTGTGTTTCACCGCTTCCATGGCCAGATAGTACCCGTAAACCCCGAACCCGTACACGCACCCTTTGCTCACCGGCAGCACCGCCGAGACCGTCCCGCGCGCCGTCGGGTTGCTGGCGTGGACCTCGATCACCGGCATGGGGACCTGCTGGATCGCGCCCCGCAGCGGGCCGTTGACCGTGGTGTAGCCGGCCGGATTGATCAGGCAGGCGTCGTACCCCTCCTCCCAGGCGTCGTAGAGGGCGTTCACCACCTCTCCCTCGACGTTGGAGTGCACGATTTTGACATCGACGCCCAGGCTCTCGCCGTAGCCTCGGATCTGCTCGTTCATCTGGTCCAGCGTGTTGGGACCGAAAATTTCGACCTGGACCTTGCCGCGCATGTTCATGCCGGCGCCCTGGATCACCAGTACCTTGGTCATGATTCATCTCCTTGATGTTGGTGCGCCGAGCCGTTGGCGCTGGCGTTCCGGTGGTTTTCGTCCAGAATGTTGGTGAGCACGCGGCGCATCCCCTGCGGGTCGGCGTCGCCGTCCAATGCTCCCTCATCTTCGGTGGCCGGCGGGGGCGCGGCCGGCGTCGGCGTTTCGGTAACGTAGCCCGCCAGCAGCACATCGAGTTGCAGCATGAGCAACTTGTTCCACGCGGTGGCGGTCCGCAATACCAGGGCAGGGTCGTCCATTTCTTCCGACAACACGCCGGCAATGGCGGTCTGCGCGAAGGACATCGTGCCGATCATGAACCTCGCCGGCACCGATCCCAGGTATCCCCGTTCCAGCGATGGATTGCTGTGCACCACTCCCATCGCCAGCAGGAACACCGGGAACTGCTCGTCCAGTTGAAAGTCGATGCTGGCCCGCAGCCAGCGCGCAAGGCTGTGCTTGCGCCGGTCCAGGCGGGACCGGTCGATCTCGCCCTCGGGCGTCAGGAAGAACCGGGCGGTGGGTGGGAACTGGAGAAAGTGGTCGTAAACGGCGGTGGTCAACTCCTCGGCTCGGTCCAGCAGGACCGGTCCGCTGCCCCTTACCAGGGCCAGGTCCTCGTCGGTGAAACCCACGAAATCGGCCATCTGCCGCATACGGGCCGGCCAGTCAAAAATCATCAAGAGACACCCTCGCTAGCGCTGAATGGTAGTCCGCTTGACTATACCGGCCGGGCGGTAGGCCCGCAAGACGCCGCCGCGGCAGCAGACTACGCGCCGCCGCGTTCCGCCCGCAGAAACTGCTCCAGCTCCTTGACCAAATCGGCCGGGTCGCGAGCATCGCGATTCTCGCTGGCGTCGTCGTAACGCTCCTCCAGCGTCGCTATGTATTTACCCAGCTGCTCGTCCTCGGTGATGACCTTTTCAACCTCGCGATCGAAGGCGTCGGCCATGCTGTACAGTCTGCCGAGGTCGATGGGCAGGGCCAGCATATCGGATAGATAACGCGCCAGTCCCAGGCTGACCCGAAAATTCGGCGTGGCGTGGAGGTAGTGCGAAACGTGGCCCCACAACGACGTGTAGCTGATTCCGTTGGCCGCCAGCGATTCCGAGATCGGCAGCGTGATTCCAGAGGGTCCCTGGTAGTTGGATGACCGGATGTTGCCGCGGTCGAAGCTGCCCTGTATGTTCCGGTTGGTGGAGGTTCCGGTGAACCGGATCGCCCGGGTGTGCGGCACCGCGTCCAGCAATGCGCCGATGTGTACCACCGATTTCACGCCGCAGCGCTTGGCAACGTTGGCAACCAGCGACGAAAAGGTGCGCCAGCGCAGGTGCGGCTCCGTCCCGAGGTAAAGTACCGCTGATGGCGAATCCTGGTTGCCTCGCCAGAGATAGAATTCATTCGCCGGCCAATGAAGGTGGCGCGTGCCGTCCTTGCTGCGGGTGGACCGTGGCCGTTCCTGGGCGAAGTTGAAAAATTCTTCCGGATCGATCTCGGCGAATTTTTCCGCCTGGAACGTGGTCAACAGGTAATTCAGGGTCGCGGTCGCCGCGTCGCCCGCGTCGGGCCAGCCTCTGAATGCCACGACCATGCGCTCGATGGGCGTTTCGGGGAATTCACTCACGATCAGATAATCGTCAAAGTCTGGCATTATTATCGCCCCATTGGTGAAAATATTGGAAATTGACTGAACATAACGAGCGGTATTCTATCACCGGGACCATCCCCCGGCAATGCGATTAAACGCCTCACGCGCACCCGGTTTCGTCTCGCGTGATCGGGGTGGTCCGGTTGCGCTTGCTGCCATGCCGGCGTGCGCTGGAGCGACGACTGTGGGATTCGTTCTGGTGTAACTCCTCCACGAACTGGGTACGCATGACGACACTGCTCCCTTGCCCCTGACCGCTGCCCATCCTTACCATTTAACTATGTACCATCGAACTACGTGATCCCCCAATCCGAACCACCATCCCAGTCCCTTCAGGACTTTGCCTCGTCGCAGGCCCTTCCCGCAGCCCGCTCGTCCTGAGCCTGTCGAAGGACGAGCGGGCCGCAGTTCATCGGGCCGCAGTTCAAGGAACGTCCGGGCTGGAGCCATCGCTTGGTGTTTGAACCATCCAATGACCCGGCCTGCCCCTCCCAAACCCTCTCACTGCCCTGCCAAAACCACCCATATCGCCCCCAAAACCCGCCCAGTCCACCACCATCTCATCCCCACCACCCCCTCCCTGCCCTACTTGAATGAAACGAAATGAGCGGATTTGAGCGGGATTTCCCAAAAATGACGTCTCCCCGTACTTGATACGGGGCGCCACCATCCTGATCCAGTCCCCATCCTGTCCATCCATGCAAATAACTCCCTCTCCGGGTACTCCCTCGCCGAGGTACTGCCATGACCCTCTCCCAACTCTGCCGCCGCGGCAACGCCCTTAAACGCCAATTCGCCCATGAACTCGCCATCATCAAGCTCCGCCGCATCGCCGGAACCGTCGCCGATGATTGGACTCCCTCCGAACCCCCGAACCCGCCGACGTCATCCAGCGCGTCGTCAATGCCGGCTTCCGCCTCCCAATTTTCGTCCATCTCCGCCGCTACGTTGACGACACCCGCCGCAAAGGCGACGTCCCCTTCCCCAACACCATCGTCCTCAGACTGCTCCCCTGGGCCGGGAACGACCGCTACTATCCACTGCTGCGCTGGGATCTTCCGGCCCGGTAACTATGGCAGTTTTCCCGGTTGGGTACTCGCGAGAATTAAACGGTTGCGCGGGCGGCTATCACCCCCAGCCAAGCGGCCGCCAGGCCAATGATCACGTTGGCGGCCAGCGATATTCCGGCTCGGGCGTACTCGCCGCCGGACAGCAACCTCACGCCGTCGTAGGCGAGCGTGGAGAACGTGGTGAATCCGCCCAGTACGCCCACGGTGGCCATGGCACGCAGTTCCACCGGAAGGCCGGATCGGTGGATGAAGAAAGTTGCCAGGAAACCCAGCGCGAACGAGCCAACCACGTTGACCGCGAAGATCCCAGCCACCGTGTCGGGCCCAAGGTAGTGGGCGGCCAACCGGTTGGCGGCGTAGCGCAGCACGGACCCCGCCGCGCCGCCTACTGCCACCAGTACCCAGACCACAGGCCGTCGCCGCCCGTCAAATCAGCGCTAGGCCCAGGCGCCCCGACGTTCCAGCGTCCGCTCGTCCAGTTCGATACCCCAGCCCGGGAGGTCGTTCAGCGTGAGTTTGCCGCCGGAAATCTCGGGTCGCACGGTGAACAACTCCTCCCATATGGGATCGCGGTCTGCCGTGGGGAAGGTCTCGCAGATCTCGCCCACCTCCAGGCCGGCCACGATGTGCCCGTGCACCTGCGGGTCGTGGTGTGGAGCGAGCCGCACGTTTTCGGCAGCGCACAGGCCGGCGATTCGCAGGCACTCGGTGATGCCGCAGTTGCGGGTGCTGTCGAACTGCATGACGCGGACGCCGCCTTTGCGTATCAGGTCGCGGGCGTCCCAGCGATGCACCGCGTTTTCACCCGACGCGATGGGAATGGTGGTTGCCGCCGCGACCTTGCCCAGCCCCTCGACGCGGTCGTACCAGTGCACCGGCTCCTCCAGCCAGCGGATGTTCAGGGGTTCCAGCATCCGAGCGCCGCGGATTGCCGTGTCCACGTCCCAACCCTCGTTCACGTCAACCATCAGGTCGATGCCGTCGCCGACGGCGCTGCGTACCGCGCTCACGCGCTCGTAGTCTTCCCGCAGGCTCACGTGCCCGATCTTGAGTTTGATGGCCTCGTAGCCCATGTCCGCGTAGGTCTCGCACTCCTGAGCCAGGTCGGACACGGTTTTCCCATCCTGGTAATAGCCGCCGGTCACGTAGCACGGCGCGGTGTTGCTGTGGCCGCCGAGCAGTTTGTACACCGGCATGTTCGCCGCCTTGCCCTTGATGTCCCACAGCGCGATGTCCACCGCCGCCAGCGCGGTCAGGATCTGAGGCCGTCCGTAGCCTGAGCCGGCCCATCCGATGCGGTGGCATAGCCCAAACATCTCGTCCCACAGGAGTTCGTGATCCACCGGGTCCTTGCCCAGCAGCATGGGTTTCAGAAGGTCAACCACCGCCCGCGACGCGCCGTCGGCGTGAATCGCGCCATCAGCGTCCTGCCGGTAGATGCCGGCGAATCCCTGTCCGGCCCCGTGCGCCTCGCCGATGCCGTAAAAGCCGGAGTCGGTGTGGACCCGCACCAGCAGTTCGCTGACTCGTCCAATGGGTCGCAGCGCAGTCCAGTAATCGCGGTCGGGCGCAGGCCATACCAGGGCGATTGCTTCAACGTCGGTGATTTTCATCAAGGGTCCTCGTCGGTCGTGTTCGTACGGTTCGCGTATGGGCGCAGCCCGTTATCGCGTAGCAGCCCGTCAATCCACCTGCGGTCGTCGTCTGACAGCGGCCCCTCCGGGTCATCGTTGTAGTCCACGTAGTTGGCGTAATAGTCCTGCTGATACATGTCGTTCAGCAAGTCGCCCAACGGAACCACCGCATCATCGTCGCCTTCCAGCAGAGGCACCGGAACGTTGGGAATCGGCGATTGCAGCCAGAATGGATACAAGTCCACTTCGGGACGAACTTGCCACCGACTGATCAGATGACGATAAGGCTCGTCGCCGTCATAGCCTGATACGGGCATTGGCCGTCCCACCCGAGTCAGGTCGATCTCGACGAGATGGGTTCCGCTGGCGATGATGCGCTCCCGCTTCTCCAGATACTGGCTCCGCCCGTGTCCACCCGGCCTCTTGTTGCTGGGAGACAGCAACTCCACGATCGCCACCGGGTCATGGTCTTCCCGGCTTCGTTCTCCGATGGTTACGTACCACTCCCGCACCGCTTCATCCGTCCAGGGCAGCCTTGCCGCCACTCGCCCTTCCGTCCGGTAGGCCGTCGATCCACGCTCGTGTATTCTGCCGCCTCTGATGGACAGGTCCGGCTCAGCGTATCGCGCCGGTGGATCCCGGGAAGGATCGTTACCAATACCGATGCGCTCTTCCATGATGACCGTGTACCGAAACGGCAGCGTGCGCCGCAAGAAACGGTGCATTTCACCGATCAGCTTGTTATGCACCTCGGGCCAGAGCCGCGACGATTCCAGATATGGGTTCATCCCGGGAAATGGGTTGGCGAATGGATTTTCCATAGCCGGATCCTTTACGGAACCGCCCCGACGCTTTAACCGAAACGCCCCAGCCGGAACAGGCCGATGTCGTGCTCGGTGGCGCCGTGCTCCGCGAGGTCGGCCATGATCTCGCCCACCACGCTGCTGAACTTGAACCCGTGGCCGGAGAAGCCCGCTGCCACCGACACCTGCGGGTGCTCGGCGAGCGTGTCGATGATGAAGTGTTCGTCCGGCGTGTTGGTGAACATGCAGGTCTTCAATGCCAGCGTCGGCCCGGCCGCTTCGGGAAAGTAACGCTCGGTGAACTGCCGCAACGCCGCTTCGTCGCGCGCGTTCGGCTCCCGGTCCATGCTGTCGGGATCCACCTGCTCGCGGAAATGGTTGAACATCCCCAGCTTGAAACCAGGGATGCCATAGGACGGAAAGCCGTAGAACCGCCCTTCCTCGACCTCCATGCCGAATACGGGGAAGGTCTCCGGTTTGAAAAGCTCGGGACGGTACGGCGCGAACCATCCCAGCACCTGTCGCTCCGGCACGGCGTTTTCGGCAACCTGAGGCGCGACCTTGCCGGCCCAGGCGCCGGCCGTGACGACCAACCGGCGAGCCGAGTAGGTGTCCTTGTCCGTCGTTACGGTGACGCCGCCGCCGGCCGTCGGTTCCCATTCCAACGCGGACTCGCGCCCGTGCACCTCTGCTCCCAGGTCCATCGCCGCCGCAACGTGCGCCACGATGCAACGCTCGGAAAGGACGAAGCCGCCCTGCTGCTCGTACAACATCTCGGCGTCTTCGGGCAGTTGGTATCCCGGCCACTCCTGATTGACCTCCGGCCCGCTGAGCATGCGGTAGGGAAGGTGGTGTTCCGTAACGGTGGCCAACGAGCCTTCCAGCAACTTGTTCGCGCCCACACCGCCGCGAACGCACCCGGTGGTTACGAGCAGCTTCTCGCCGGCGGTGTTTTCCAGTTGATGCCAAAGTTCGTACGCTCGATACAGCAGCGGGACATACGACGGGTCCTCGTGATAGGCCAGCCGTATCATCCGGCTGATTCCATGCGACGACCCCATCTCGTTGGGGATGTCGTACTGCTCCAGCCCCAGAACGCGCCAGCCGCGCCGCGCCAGGTGATATACGGCGGCGCTCCCCATGCCGCCCACGCCGATGACAATTGCATCAAACTCACGCATTTGACTCTCCTGAGGTCATGCCCTGGGCAACGCCGCGCCCGGAGTGGTCATGCGCAGGCTGTACACCGACGTGCGGGCCGTGAACAGCATCGTTTGGAAATCCGGCCCGCCAAAGGCGCAGTTGGCCGGGATCTCGGGCACCCGTATGATGCCGACGTGTTCGCCGGCGGCATCGAACACCCACACCCCACCGGAGCCGGTGCAGTACACGCGGCCTTCGGCGTCCACCTTCATGCCGTCGGGCACGCCGTCCTCGGCCGACGCCATGCTGCCGAACACCCGGCTGTTGCTCAGCGACCCGTCCGCGGCCACGTCATAGGCCTGTATGAACTGGTTCTGCTTGACCTCGCCGTCCCAGTACTGGTCCGGGCGTTCGCCCAGTTTGCGGGTGTTGGACACGTAGAGCACTGCCTCGTCGGGCGAGAATGCGATGCCATTGGGGAAGTCTATGTCGTGGGCCAGCATTTCGACCGAGCCATCCGGAGCCACGCGGTGGATGGTGCCCGGCCACTCGATCTCCTGATCTTCCTCCGGCACCCGCCCGCTGGGGTTGGTGAAATAGATGCTGCCGTCGCTGCGGCACACGATGTCGTTGGGCCGATGAAAGCGCTTGCCGTCCCAGCGGTCGGCGACCACGTTGATCGTCCCGTCAGATTCCATCCTGGTGATGCGGCGGTTGTCGCCTTCGCACATCAACAGACGGCCCTGTAGGTCGAAGGTCATTCCGTTGGTGCCGCCGCTGGGCTCCCGGATGATGTCGGGGGTGCCGCCGGCCGGGGACATGCGGTGGATCACCGGAGGCTCCCGGCGCAGATCGACAAACAGCCAGTAGCCGTCCGGATGCCACAACGGCCCCTCGGTGAACGCGAAATCGGTCGCCAACTGCTGGGCTTCCTGCCCGGACTCAACAATCCCTTCCAAATATTCCGCCATGATGAAACTCCGACATTGCGTAGCGTGTTATCGAATTAGAGGTGCGCCAGGTACTGCTCGGCGAAGTCCATCCCAACCAGGTCGCTGAACGCAGTCATCAACTGGTGCGTCACTGGTCCGGGGACTGTGCCGTCCGCCACCGGGGAACCGTTGACTCCCGAGACCGGGCAGATGCAAAGGCTGGTGGAGGTCAAAAAGGCTTCGTCAGCGGTGTACGCGTCGTACAGGTCGAGGTCGCATTCCATGGTGGGGATGCCCAGCCCCTGCGCCAGTTCGAGCGTCTGGTTGCGGGTGACGCCTTCCAGCACGTACTGAGACTTGGGCGTCATCGCGACGCCGTCCTTGACCAGGAATACGTTGCTGCCCCGTCCTTCGGTGAGGTTGCCGAACTCGTCCAGCAGGATTGCCCAGGCGTCGGGATCCTCGCCGTGCGCTTCCAGTTCGCCCATGATGAGATTGAGGTAGTTGTGGGTCTTGGCCCGGGGGCTCAGGAACCGGGGCGGGATGCGCGGCACCGACGGCGTGTTGATGCGGGCGCCGTCCCGATACAGCGGCGCGCGGGCCGCGAACGGTATGGCGTGGCTTTCGATGATGATCGTCGGCTCAAGGCCTCCGGCACGATCCGGCGCCTCGACGCCGCGGCTGATGCGCTGCATCACCCACATATCCTGCCCGGCGGGCAGCAGCGGGTGGTTGTGCGCCACCACCGCCTCCGTCGCCTCGGTCATCTCCTGCTTGGACATTTCCACGTCGATCCGCAGGTATCTCAGGGAGTTGTAGAGCCGGTCGATGTGCCGGTCCAGCCGGAACGTCTTGCCGCCGAAGGTGCGCGTGGCGTCGAACACCGCGTCGCCATACAGGAACCCCCGGTCGTAGATGGATAAGGCCACCTGGCTGGCCGGCGTCATCACGCCGTTGAAATACACGATCTTTTCGTCGGGCATTGGGTTGGCTCCTCGTGAAATTCGAGTCGTGGTTGGGGTGAGCAGCGGGTCGAAACCCGCATCAGGATTTGCGCTGTATCCGGAATCCGGCTTCCTCTTCCATCGGCAGCACGATGGCCGCACCGTCCAGATCGCCAAGGCCCTGCTCAACGGCCTCGGAGAACAGCCGGAATGCGAGATCGCCGCCGGGGATTGGCGTTTCCAGATCCCTCGCCATTTCCTGTATCAGGCCCAGGTCTTTCAGGAACACGCGCAGCTGGGTCCGGATTCCTTCGAAGTCTCGGTCCAGCATGGCGGGGGCGTTGCGTCCCAGGATGAAGCTCTGGCCCCAGCCTGAGTTCACCAACTCGAACACCAGCGCCGGGTCGGCTCCAGACTTTGCCGCCAGCAGCATTGCCTCCGCCGCTGCCACCTTGTGGACTCCCACCAGCAGTTGGTTCACCAGCTTGGCGGCAGTTCCCGAACCAGTGGGGCCAACGTGCCGCACCACCGCGCCCATCACGTCGAAGGCGGGCTGGGCGCGAGCGTACGCTTCATCGGGGCCGCCCACCATGATGGTCAGAGTGCCGTCGGTGGCCCGCTCGGTACCGCCGCTGATGGGGGCGTCAAGGAACAACGCGCCGTGCGCCTCCGCGATGGCGGCGCAGGCCTTGGACGTGGACGCGCCCACGGTGCTGTGATCGACGATAATCTGACCCGACCGGGCGTTGGGCAGCGCACCGCCGTCCCCAAGCAGCACCTCCTCGCAGGTTGCTACGTCGGGCAGGCAGGCCAGCACGATGTCGCAGTTCTCCATAACCTCGGCGGTGGATGCGGCCGCCGAAGCGCCGGCGTCCGCGATCTGCCGCACCTTTTCCTGGCTGCGGTTATGCACCGTCAGGTCGTAGCCCGCCCTCAGCAGGTTGTAGGACATGGGCAGGCCCATGCGGCCCAGCCCGATGAAACCGATCTTCTCACTCAAGTTGTCAACTCCGGGAACGGTCGATCAGATGAGTCCTTCCGCTATTGCCGCCGCCTCCACCAATTCCCATCCATCCTCGATGCCGGGCAGCAGTCGGTCGCAGGCCTCGGCCTTGAGCACAGCCCGGCCGGTTTCGTCGCTGTCGTCCACGGACACCAGCGCCGCCGTCACCTGCGCCGCCTCGGTTGGGTCCACTTCCGGACGCGCTGTGAAGCAGCAGTGGCTGTAGCCCGGGCTGCTCCAGAACACCCTGAGGTCGCCAGCCGGTATTCCGTGCCGCTCCGTCAGCGTGTCGAGCGTCCGCGCGCTGACGGCGCCGGCGTCATAGTTCCGCTCCAGCACCTGAAGGACCACGTCGATCTGGTCGTTGGTGTGCTGCTGGGTTCGTTGGTCGTGGAAATCCGCCGCCGCCAGAGAGCGAGATGGGGTCATGCCCATCTGCTTGAGGAAATAGACCGGGAGCAAACCGGCTTCCACGGAGTCGCGCGCGGCGAACGCGAACCGTTTGCCCGGCAGGTCCTCCACCGTATCGATGTCCGAATCCGCTCGGGCGATGAACTTAGTGGTGAACCCCACATCGACGTCCCGCAGCGCGAGCACGGGCGCGCCGTCTTCCATCGCCCGCCGCATCTTCACGTGCGACAACGGGCCGTTCCACGCCAGGTTGATCTCTCCCCTCACGAACGCGTCGACCATCTCATCGTAGCCGGAATAGAGCACCCAGTCGAACTCGACTCCCTGTCTGCGGAACACCGTCTCCAACGCTTTGCACAAGTCCAGATGGGCTATCGATCCTGTCGCTCCCATGCGTATCATCTCGCCACCTCCGGATGTTCCTGAGTCTGTCCCGGCTGACCGATTCCTTGCTTGCCTTTCATTCGTCGCCAGTCTAACAGCCGGCCCTTACACTGCCAACCGACGGTGTTGTTGTGCCGGGCCATCGGGATTGGGCATCATTTCTGCGGCAAAAACGAGTCGCAACGAAACCTTCGGGTTGTGCGGGTCGTAAGAGGGGCAACTCCGAAAAGGTACGATAGTGACATGACCAATATTCCCCGCAAATCGCGGCTGCTCGGCCCTGCCCTGATCGGGTTGGTCGTCCTTTGGGTCACCGCCGCGGCCTGCTCCTCCGACTCGCCGGCGACCTCGCCACCAACGGGGGTAAGCGGTCCGGCCTCGCAACCCGCGGTCGCACTCACCAAACCGCCGACTCCTACCCTGGCGCCGACGCCACAACCCGCCGTCGCGCTTCCCACGGCGGCGCCCACCGCGACGCCGGTTCCTGCGGCTCCTACGATGGCGGCAACAACGGAGCCTGCCGTTGCCTCGGCCGTAGCTGCGCCCTCGCCTGAGGTCAAGACAACTGAACAGGCGTCAGCCGCAAGCTCCGCTATATTTGACGACCTGGAACATTTGGAAGAGCGCGCCTTCGCGTATCTCACCGAGTTAGCGGGGGACGTGGGAGTCAGGACCAGTGGCACCGACCTGGAGCGGGCGGCGGCCGAGTTTCTGGTATCGCGGCTGGAGGGATTGGGATACCGCGCCGAGGTCCAGGAATTCGCGTGGGACTCACCCGCGGCCAGCCTGACCGTCTCCGGGCAGGAGCCGGGCGACCTGCATGCCAACACCTTGACCGGAACCACCAACGGCGAAGTAACGGCGAATCTGGCCTTGGCGGGCTTGGCCAGACCTGAGGATATCCCCTCCGAGGGCTTGCAGGGGATGATCGCGCTGATCGAACGCGGCGAAATCACGTTTGCCGACAAAGTCTCGCGGGTGCATGATGTCGGCGCCGTGGCAGCCATCATCTATAACCGTGAGGAGGGAAATTTCAGGGGAACCCTGCGCGGACGAAGTGCGATCCCCGCCATCTCCCTGTCGAGAGACGACGGCCTCAGGCTCAAGGAGTTGCTGGAGGCGGGCGAGGCGGTGGAGGGCACCGTCGTCGTTGAAGACGATGCCGTTCCCTCGCGCAATGTGATCGCAGAGCTGCCGGGAGCCGGCGACGGCGTTATCGTGGTGGGCGCGCACTACGATACCGTGCCCAACTCAGTAGGCGCATCAGACAATTCCTCGGGAGTGGCCGCCCTGCTGGCGGTGGCGGAACGGCTGGAGGGCCGTTCATTTCCGTTTACCCTGCGGTTTATCGCCTTCGGTTCCGAGGAAACGGGGCTGCACGGCAGCGAGCACTACGTGGAGAGCCTTTCACCGGAGGAGTTGTCGGTAATCTACCTGATGGTCAACCTGGACTCCGTGGGTTCCGGAGACGGCCTGGTGGTGTCGGGCGACCGTTGGGCGGTGGGCCACGTTAGGGAGACCGCTGCTCGGGAGGACATCGCGTTGGAGGTGAGCGCCCGGGGCGGCGGAGGCAGCGACCACGCCAACTTCCGCCAAGCCTGGGTTCCCGTGGTCTTTCTCCTGTCCGACGACCTTTCCCGCATCAACTCGCCCGCCGACACGATGGAACACATCAACCCCAGCCTGCTCGGAGACGCGACCGCCCTGGTTCTCGACCTGTTGGAAAACGTGGACGCCCTGCCCGGCTACGGCCAGTAGGTTCATCCGCCTACCGGTTGATAAAGGCGAAGGGCCATGCCGACGATCTGAACGGTTTTTCCCTCCTGGGCCTGGCTGTTGGGTCCGGCCGGCGGCTGCAAGTTGCCCCTGTCGTCGCGGTGGGTTAGGCTATCCCGCGTCCATCGGACGTACCGCAGGAGGATTTGCAATGGCAACGGTAATGGAGCGCAGGGTCAGGGGACGTGAGCGGCAGGAGATCGCCGACGAACTGGGTCGCCGTGTGGACGGCGAGGTGCGGTTCGATCCCTACTCGCGCCTGCTGTACAGCACCGACGCCAGCATCTATCAGATGGAGCCGGTTGGCGTCGTCATCCCCCGCAACGCTGCCGACGTTCAGGCGGTGGTGGAATTTGGCGCTCGGGAAGGCATCCCCGTCTTGCCCCGTTCCGGCGGCACGAGCCTGGCCGGCCAGACCGTGAACCACGCCATCGTCCTCGACTTCAGCAAGTACCTGAACAACGTCCTGGAGGTGAATCCCGAAGAACAGTGGGTGCGGGTCCAGCCCGGCATCATCCTGGAACAGCTCACTCGACAGGTTTCCTCGCACGGCCTGCAGTACGCGCCGGATCCCACAACCGCGAACCGGGCCTGCGTCGGCGGCGGCATCGGGAACAACACCTGCGGCGCCCACTCCGTCATCTACGGCAAGACCCTCGACCACATCAGGGAACTTGACGTGATCCTGTCGGACGGCTCCACCGCCCACCTCGGCGAACTGACGCCGGCCGAACTGGAATCGCGGTTGAGCGACGGCGGGTTGGAAGGGGAGATCTATCGCGGAGTCCTCCGCATCGCACGGGAGCAGAAGGACGAGATAGACCGAACCTACGCCAAGATTCAGCGGCGCGTCAGCGGCTACAACCTGGACGAGTTCATTTTGGACGACGGGCACGGCGGCCCGGTCAACCTGGCCCGCATGGTGGTGGGCTCCGAGGGCACGCTGTGCGTGGTTACCGAGGCCAAAGTCAACCTCGTGCCGCGCCCAACCATGACGTCGCTGTCCATCCTGCACTTCCGCACCATTTTCGACGCGAGCGAGGCCACCACCCGCGTGCTGACCCACGATCCATCGTCCATCGAGCTGATCGACAAGATGGTGCTGGATCGAGGACGCGAGGCCCTGGGTTCCTCTCGCAACCTGTCGTTCATCGAAGGCGACCCCGGCGCGATGCTGGTCGTCGAGTTCTACGGCGAGTCTGAGGACGAATTGACCGCGCGGATGAACGCCCTCAAGGCCGACATTGGCCTGGCCTACGCATGCGTTAATATCCTGGACCGCGCTGGGCAAGCCGCCGTCTGGAACGTCCGCAAGGGTGGCCTCGGCCTGCTGATGAGCACCCGCGGCGACGCCAAGCCCATCCCGTTCGTGGAGGATCCGGCCGTTGATCCGTCAGTGATGGGTGAGTTCGTGCGCCGGTTTGACGAGATTGTTACTGAGCACGGCACCACGGCCGGCTACTACGGCCACGCCTCGGTGGGATGCCTGCACATCCGCCCGCTGATCAGTCTGAAGAACGAGGAGGGCATTAACAAGATGGTGTCCATCGGGGACGCCGTGTCCGATCTCATCAAGGAGTTCGGCGGCTCCATGAGCGGCGAGCACGGCGACGGCATCGTGCGCGGTGTCTGGACGCGCAAGATGTTCGGCGATCAGATCTACAACGCATTCCGGGAGCTCAAACAGACCTGGGACCCCCAGGGCATCATGAACCCCGGCAAGATCATCGACACGCCGCCCATGACCGAGAACCTCGCTATGGGATGACCTACCAGGCGACTGAGCTGCAAACGTCGCTGGATTTCTCGGCGGACTTTGGATATGCCGGCGCGGTGGAGATGTGCAACGGCATGGGCGCATGTCGCAAGCTGGACGGGTCGATGTGCCCGTCATTCATGGCGACGCGCGATGAGGAACACTCCACTCGCGGGCGGGCCAACCTGCTGCGCGCCGCGCTGTCGGGCCGGATGCCGGACGGCGCTGAGGGTTCCATCACCGACCAACGGCTACACCAGGCCCTCGATCTGTGCCTGGAATGCAAGGCGTGCAAGGCGGAATGTGAGTCCGGCGTGGACATGGCCAAGCTGAAGTATGAGTTCCTGGACCATTACCACAAGGAGCACGGCGTTCCGCTCCGTTCGCGCCTGTTTGCCAACATCAACGCGCTGAACCGTCTGGGCAGCAGGTACGCTCCCATCAGCAACTGGCTGGCCGGCACCGGGTTGGGCAAGTCGCTTGCGGGCAAGTTCCTGGGCATCGCGCCCCAGCGACAGCAGCCGGCGTTCGCGTCCCAATCGCTGCCCCAATGGTTCGCCGAGCGCGGCCAGAACGGACACGGCGCCAGGTATGGGACGGTCGCCCTCTACAACGACACCTTCATGAACTACAACTATCCTGAGATCGGGATCGCGGCGGTGGAGGTACTGGAGGCGGCCGGGTACTCGGTGGAATTGGTCAATGGTGGGTGCTGCGGACGACCCATGATCTCAAAAGGGCTGCTGGACCAGGCGAGGGAGCATGCCAACGCCAACATCGACGCGCTCTACGCCTACGCCGAGCGGGGCATCCCCATCGTCGGGTGCGAACCCAGCTGCCTGCTGACCCTGCGCGACGAGTATCCTGAATTCATCGGCGACGAGAGAGCCAAGACCGTGGCCGAAAACTCATTCCTCATTGACGAATTCCTGGCTCAGGCCCACTCCGCCGGGAAACTTGACCTGCAGTTCACTGATGTGGGCAGGAAGGTGATGTTCCACGGCCATTGTCACCAGAAGGCGATCTCGGGAACCGGCGACGCCATGTTCATGCTCAACCTGCCGCCCGGTTACGCGGCTGAGTTGATCAACGCGGGGTGCTGCGGAATGGCCGGGTCGTTCGGGTTCGAGAAGGAGCACTACGACATCTCGATGCAGATCGGCGGCCTGTCGCTGTTCCCAGCCATCGAGGCCAAGCCCGATTGGGAGGTTGCCGTGATGGGCGTGTCCTGCCGACAGCAGGTTGAACACGGCGCCGGACGCCGCGCCCGCCACCTGGTTGAGGTGCTGCGGGACGCGGTAGCGCCGCCCGCCCACTAACGAACCAATGCCCACACGCCCGGGCACTGTGCCGCCCGGGATCGTATCCCCAAAGTCAGGCGTTGTTTTTGGGCGCAGAGAAGCGGCGACGGAGGGTGCTCATGTTCGCGCGCGTAGCCGTGCTGCGTGCCTTGCGGTGGCAGTGCCGCTGTTCCTCCGACAACAGGCGGTTCCGCCGATGACGTGAACTGTTGGTACATCAGGGTCGCTCTTCCGACGGCGAGGGCGGCAATCTCCAGCAGAGATTTGTTTCCGGATGTGATGCGCGGAGGCGAGGCGGCGAGGGGGTTTTTCGTCTCAGGGTAGTGGTCGGGAAAGCCTATCAAGATGTCGCGGTGAGAAAGGATTTGCACCGGAATGTCGTCTGAGTGGTTGTTTGTCGCGTCCGTGTCGTGTTCGGCTTCCGCTTCGACTCGCAGCAGATGTTCTCCGATCTCGTAGCGCAGCGTTTTCCAGGTGAATTCCACCACGGCTGACTCTCCTGATTCCAGGCTGATGCTGTCCTCGTACATCTGCCGGTCCTGTGTCCGGTTCCACAAGCCGATCAGCGCTTTGCCCTTATAACGTCCGATGTTGCGCACCAACGCCGCGACCTCCACCCAATCGCCCTTTACTATCGGGCGCGCCGGGCTCGGGGGATAGATTTCCACCACCTCGAAGTCAACCGTCGGGGGCAGCAAGGCGATGCTGAACGTCGTGCTGCCGCTTGGGCTCTCGATGCGGAATTCATGGTTCCCCGGTTCATATCTGCTGGTCCGCCAGGTGAAGGTGGCAGTCGCGACCGCGCCCGGATTGACCCGGGGGCTACGGGTTTCCGGCTGTTTGTCTTGGGAGGGAAAGTGCAGGGTAACCGGAGCGCTGACCGCGCGTGTCCCGTGGTTGAGAACGTCCACGCTGATCTCGACCGCGTCGCCCACCACCGGGTCCTCGGGAGTCCACGAAATCGCTCCAATGGAGAAGTTTGGACTGACCGGCAAGTCCGGTCTGGCCAGAGGCTGCCACAACCGCGATGCTGGATCGTCCCCACCGTAGCCGATGGTGAGGTCTCGGTGGCTCAGCAGGTTGACGAACCCGACATCGGAAAAGTCGTTGCCGCGGTCAGTGTCGTTGGGGGCGTCGGCCACGACCTGCGGACGGTAAGCGCCCAAATCGTAGCGCAACGTTTTCCAGTTGAACTCGACCGTCTGGGACTCATGGGCGCCCAGGGAGACGATTTTGGTGTACATCACCCGATCACTCAGGGTGTCCCTCAAATGAACGGTGGCGCGTCCTGCCTGTGGCCCTTCATTTCTCACCAACGCGGATATGCCCACCCGATCGCCCTTGATGATCGGCACCTCGGGATTGGGACCGTAAGTTTGGATTACCCTGAAGTCCACGGCTGGCGCAGCCAAGGCCACGGTGAAGGTTCGGTCGACGCTCGGCGCGGCCACTCGGAACGCATGATTCCCCGGTTCATATCTGCTGGTCCGCCAGGTGAAGGTGGCAGTCGCGCCCGCGCCCGGGTTGACCCGCGGGTTGCGGGTTTCCGGCTGTTTGTCTTGGGAGGGAAAGTGCAGGGTAACCGGAGCGCTGACGGCGCGTGTCCCGTGGTTGAGAACGTCCACGCTGATCTCGACCGCGTCGCCCACCACCGGGTCCTTGGGAGTCCACGAAATTGCTCCGATGGAGAAGTTCGGACTGACCGGCAAGTCCGGTCTGGCCAGAGGCTGCCGCAACCGCGATGCTGGATCGTCCCCACCGTAGCCGATGGTGAGGTCTCGGTCGCTGAGCAGGTTGACGAATCCCACATCGGAAAAGTCGTTGCCGCGGTGAGTGTCGTTGGGGGCGTCGGCCACGACCTGCGGACGGTAAGCGCCCAAGTCGTAGCGCAACGTTTTCCAGTTGAACTCGACCATCTGGGACTCATGGGCGCCCAGGGAGACGATTTTGGTGTACATCACCCGATCACTCAGGGTGTCCCTCAAATGCACGGTGGCGCGTCCTGCCTGTGGCCCTTCATTTCTCACCAACGCGGATATGTCCACGCGATCGCCCTTGATGATCGGCACGTCGGGATTGGGGCCGTAAGTTTGGATCACCCTGAAGTCCACGACTGGCGCTGCCAAGGCCACGGTGAAGGTTCGGTCGACGCCCGGCGCGGCCACTCGGAACGCATGATTCCCCGGTTCGTACCTGCCGGTCCGCCAGGTGAAATTTGCAAAAACGGTTTCGCCCGGCTCTGCCCGAGGTTTGCGGGTCTCCGGTTGCTTGATGCCGGACGGGAAGTGCAACGTAACGGGCAAGTTGGCAGGCAGGATGCCTTCGCTCTTTACCGCCACGGAGATCTCGACGGCGTCACCCACCACCGGAAATTCAGGGTATGCACTGAAGCCCGTTATGGACGCGGAGATGGTCGGCTCCAGCAGATTCAACGTTATATTTGCATCGGTGCGGCCTGCCGTCGTGTTGTTGTCGAGGAGCAGGTCGGACTCAAGTGCATGCAGCCCAACTGCATAATTGCGCGTTTTCCAGGTGAAGTTTGCAGTGGCGGACTCGTTGGCCGGTATGCGTAGCTTGATCGTCTCCGGTTGCTTGTCCTGTGATGGGAACGTCAATCGGACCGGAACTCCAACCTCTCCGCTGCCGTTGTTGACCACCGTGACGTAAATTTCCACCCACTGACCCTGTACGGCGGCCCCTGGTGGATTACTGACGATACTGACAATCTCAGCGTCGATGATTGGCGGGCTAGTCGGCGTCGGGGTCGGCGAGGGAGTCGGCGCTGTCGTCGGGGTTGGAGAGGCCGTCGGGGTGGCGGTGGGCGTGCCGGTGGCAGTTGGTGTGGGAGTAGACGTTGGTGTAGCGGTCGGCGGGTATATGGGTGCGGTTGCAACGGAGGGTTTGGACACCAGGCCGACAATGCCGCCGGAATTGTCCTTGTTTTTGAACAGCACGAAGACGGCATCATCAGATACCAGCCTGGCTTCGAAAATAACCGCCTCCAACAAGTCCGTTTCGGTGGGAGACGACAGCGACAACAATAATGGGGGAGTGCCCACCTCGAAACCCGTAGTGTCCCACTCCAGCGTGACGCCAGTGCTCGAATTGGCCGCGACTGGCACATCGGAGGCGTCGTCCAGCAGTTCGTGCGTGCCTCCGCCCATGTAGCGCAGTTGGACCGTGGCCAGATGGGACACGTCGTCAGAATTGCTGATGGTCACTCTTATGGTGAGTCGCTCCCCGATGGCTCCTACGAGGGAGTTTTGCCTCGGTATCTCCAATGCCAATTGCGGTGGTTGCGCCGGGGTTGGTGTCGGAGTCGAGGTCGGAGTTGACGTGCCGGTCGGAACAGGGGTTGATGTGGGAGTAGAGGTGGGCGTGGGGGTATTGGTCGCCGTCGGTGTGGCGGTATGAGTCGGAGTGACGGTGGGCGTGGGGGTTACAGTGGCGGTAGGTGTCGGTGTTTGCGTGGGTTCCGGCACCAGGGTCGGAGTTGCCGTGGGTGTTGGCGTCGGGGTATTGGTGCTCGTGGCCGCGGGAGTCGGAGTGGGCGTGGGTGTGTTGGTTGGTGTCGGCGTTGGAGTACTGGTAGGTGTGGCGGTCGGAGTCGCCGTGTGAGTTGGTGTTAGCGTTGGCGTCGGGGTATTGGTTGGCGTGGGTGTTGGTGTCGGCGTGGGCGTCGCCGTGGGAGTTACAGTCGGTGTTGGTGTGCCGGTAGGCGTGGAGGTCGGAGTGGTCGTGGGTGTGGGTGTGTTGGTTGGTGTCGGCGTCGGGGTGGGAGTCGCCGTCGCCGTCGGGGTATTGGTTGGCGTGGGTGTTGGTGTCAGCGTGGGCGTCGCCGTGGGAGTCGGCGTTGGAGTACTGGTAGGCGTGGAGGTCGGAGTGGTCGTGGGTGTGTTGGTTGGTGTCGGCGTCGGGGTGGGAGTCGCCGTCGGGGTACTGGTGGGTGTGGCGGTCGGAGTGGGCGTGGATGTTGCACTCTCCTCGTTTACTATGTTAATCCACTTGGCGGAAGTCGCCGCGTTGTTGGACGATGTTTGGTCCACGAAATCATCGGGTCCGGTGATGGTGATGGAGCCGACTACGTGCTCCCGGTCGGTGTTGGGGTGCCGGCCCAAATCCCAACCCACGTTGCCGTAGAAGATTCCCTCAGCGGCGATGGTGCATCCGGTGAGACAGGCATCTCCGTCGGTGCTGTCCGTATTTTGTATCGTGGCGTCGCTGACCGAGCCGCGAAGCTCCACGGTCAAATCGACAGCCTGACAACTGGAATTGGTAATTTGATAGTAGATCCCCAGGTCGTCGCCGTCAGCATAGTCGGGAGGATCCTTGAACGTGAAATCGACTCTGTCGAACAGACCCTGCATATCGATGCTCACGTCATCGGTACAGGTCTGTTCTGCCGGTAAGGACGCCGGCAGGACTTCCGGATCGGGTTCCTGACCCTCGGCGGGCGCGGAGGCGAAAAACGCCGGCAGAATTGCCAGCGAGGTCAGGACCCCTGCCGGGATCGCGACACAGACCCATTTCAGGGCTGTGGGCACCGGTGACCTCAGCGGGTTCCCTGAATCTAAGGGCGGTCGTACAACAGCAATATCGCGCCGATGGCCACGTTGTCAGGTGGATCGTCAATCACAACGCGGTGCAGGCTGGTGCTGTCGACATCCCGGCGGAGATTGAAACTCGCCGTATTCCGAGGTCGGTCCGTAGTTGCCGAAGCTATCACTTCCCCGTCCACGGACATGCCGGCCTTGACGTTGTCGACTCCGTCGATCGGCTCGGTCATGACCACGGCGGCCGACGGTCGAACGAGGGAAATGGTGTGAGGCACCACAAATTTGATCTCCTCCGGCGTTCCACTTTCAGACACGCCGGTGAAAAGCGCTAACGCATCGCAGGCCGGGCACGTCCAGTCGTAGTAGGTGACGTCGGATGAGGTCACTACTCCGGTATGCGGATCGTTGGCCAGCATCACTTCGTTGATCGCCAGAACCAGGAGGTTCTTTTCCAGGTGCTTGTCCGCTTTGGGATCATGCGAGGTTGCGCCGTCCGCTGCGCGATACTTCCAAATTGCCGCGGCAGGTCTGTCGTGCGGCAGATACGCTACGATCCATCCCTCGTCATCGAAATACACGGATACGCGTTCGGCCGGAGGTGAACTGATCGTGGCAGCAGCCATGGGCACTTCCACGATGCCGAAGTTGAGGCCCAGGTCGACCAGCGTACCCGTTTGCCTGACTGAATGTGCGTCCGGAGCCGAAGTCAACGCATCGGCGATCGTATTGATGTTCAGGCGCGCTTGGGACCCGCTGCCCGACTGAGCGCTGACCTGGAGGAAGGCGGAAATGCCGGCATCCTCTTCACGGAATGCCGTGTCCGGATCCGGGTCGGCGGCGGCGAAACCGTAAGGCGCGGACAGTTCTTGCACAGTGACGGGATCGGCGTTGGTGTGCTTGCCGCTGGTCGCGAATGGGTGCGCGAACCAAATGGTGGCAAGCGACAGTATCGCAAGTGAAAATGCGACGTTGCGCAGCTTAATATTGATAATAATTGGATGTAACATAATGTAGCGACTATATGAGCATCCAATTGTTATGTCAATAATTGCAATTATTGCTTTTATTCCCGTGGGATAACGGTTAACGGGCCATGGCGCGTGGAATTTGGAATATTACGTTAATGGCCACTTCTAATTCTGACTAAAACATGCACGAAAGGCTCTGCTTTGGCTGATCAAAACCAATTTCCAGGCAATTGCTCCGGCCTTCCGCGGCGGGACGGGAAGTCGGCAGGGAGCCGTGAAGGCAGGCCCGTACGGATCACGCAGTTCCTAAGCAAGGTGGCTTGACTGCCCTGACGTGAAAAAACGAAGGGGAACCCATGAGGTCCCCTTCGAATCGGCGCTTCCGGGCTCGCGACTGTTCAGCCGCCGCCGGGCGGTGGCACCGGCCCGTGGCCCCTTCCGTTGCCGTTGCCTCCGTAGGAGTCGTAGTCCGTGTCGCTGAACACCCGTATCTCGGTTCCCTGGAATACGTGGTACATATGCGAGTCGCGCTCGGTGCCGACGGTATTCAGCATATCGGCGTCTATGTCCGAAATTATCTCCTCGATCTGCTCCGGCGTGATCCGTTGATCCACCGCGATGGCGATGTGAGCGATCCCCGGGAGGAAATGGGTGTCTATCCTGCCCACGGGCGCATCTCCATCGAGAATCAGGTACGCCTCTGAGTTCGGGGTGCGGACTTCCCGTTCGTAGTCGAAAGGCATGGGTGGACGTTCACTCGCGGATTTGCCCGGTCCCGCGGACAATCCACTTGTAGGTGGTCAGTTCCCGCAACCCCAACGGGCCGCGAGCGTGGAATTTTTGCGTGCTGATTCCGACCTCTGCGCCCAACCCGAACTGCGCTCCGTCGGTGAAACGGGTGCTGGTGTTGTGGTACACCGCCGCCGCATCCACTTCGTTGAGGAATCGCTGCGCGGCTCCGGTGTCTTCTGTGACAATGGCCTCCGAGTGTCCCGAGCCGTAGGTCTCGATATGTTGCAGCGCGTCGTCCAGGCTATCCACCACGCGCACCGACGCGATGAGCGCCAGGAATTCCTGCCCGAAGTCTTCCTCCTGAGCCGGCACCAGGTTGAGTCCGACCTCGGGTCCGAGGATGCTCAACGCGCGGTGGTCGCAGCGCATCTCGACCCCGGCCTGGTTCAGATGCGATGCGATGCCGGGGAGGCAGCGGGCCGCCGCTTCAGAGTGCACCAGCACCGTGTCCATCGCGTTGCACACCGTGGGACGTTGCACCTTGGCGTTGTACACGATGCGCGCAGCCATGTCAGTGTCGGCGTCCCGGTCAACGTAGGTGTGGCACACGCCCACGCCGCCGGTGACCACCGGCATCTCAGCGCGTTCGGCTACGAAGTTGATCAGGCCGGTACCGCCCCTGGGCACCAGCAGGTTGATGTACTGCTTCATTCTCAGGATGACGTCCACCAATTCTCGATCGGTGTTATCCACAAACTGCACCGCGTCGGTGGGGAGTCCCGCTTCTCCCATCGCCCGGTGGATCAGGGACACCAGCGCCAGGTTGGACCGCAGGGTTTCCTTTCCGCCGCGCAGGAAGCACGCGTTTCCCGATTTCAATGCCAGGGAAACTATGTCGGTGGTCACGTTCGGCCGGCTCTCGTAGATGCTGGCGATCACGCCCAACGGGGTCCGCCGTTTTTCGACCTCCAGCCCGTTGGCCAACGTGAATGACTCGATCAGTTCTCCCACGGGATCCGGCAGGCTCGCCACGCTGCGAACATCGGCCGCCATGCCGTTGAGCCGATCCGAGTTGAGGAGCAAACGGTCCAGGAACGCGGCGTCGATGCCGGCAGCCTCGGCGTCTTGGTAGTCTGCCTCGTTGGCTTCCAGCACCGGACCCTGTTCGGTCTCCAGGGCGCGGGCGATATTTTCCAGGGCATGATTGCGGGCGTCGGTTGAGGTTCGCCCCAGCCCGGCGGATGCTCGTTGCGCGGCCTCACCCTGTTCATAAATTCGTTCAGCGGCGGTATTCACAAAGTCCCCCAATCAAAGCAGAACCAGGTTGTTCCTGTGCACCACTTCCTGTCCGTAGTGGTAACCCAACGTCTCCACGATGCGGTCCGACCGTATTCCGCGGATCCGTTTCACGTCCCTTTGGGAATAGTTGGCTATCCCGCAGGCAACGTGAATACCTGCCGGGTCACAGATGTATATGATGTCGCCCCGTTCGAAATCGCCCACCACGTTGCGCACGCCGGCCGGCAGCAGGCTGACGCCGTTCCTGCGCAGTGCGGACACCGCTCCATCGTCCACCACGACCTGCCCCCAGTTGCTGTCTCCCACGCAACTCAGCATCCATCGCTTGCGTGCTTCCAGTTTGCTGCTTGCGGGCCGGAAGAAGGTCCCGACCGGTTCCCCTTTTGCTGCTCGTACAACCACGTCCGGGTCGCGCCCGCGACAGATGCTCATGGCAATGCCGGACGTGGTGACCAGGCGGGCTGCGTCGAGTTTGGTGGGCATGCCGCCGCGGGCCCAGGCGTTTCTGTGTTCGCCCGCCATGGCGATCACGCGGTCGTCCACGAAATCAACCGCGTCGATCCGCGTCGCGGTGGGATCAGACTTGGGATCGGCGGTGTAGAGGCCATCGACGTCAGAGAGTATGACCAGCAAGTCCGCGTCCACGAGGGTCGCGATCAGGGACGACAACCGGTCATTGTCTCCGAACACCTCTCCGATCTCATCGGCCGCCACCACGTCATTCTCGTTCAGGATGGGGATGATACCAAGGTCCAGCAACGACAACAGAGTGTTGCGGATGTTCAGGTACGCCTGCCGCTGCGCCAGGTCCTTGATGGTGAGCAAAACCTGGGAAACCACCACGCCATGCCGCTCGAACAACTGCGTGTAGGTGGACATCAGCCTGCTCTGTCCCAATGCAGCCAGAACCTGCCGGGTTGGGATGTCAGGGACGGCCGGTACGGCGATTCTCTCGGCCAGAGCCTGGCGCCCTGCCGCAATCGCTCCGGAGGTGACCAATAGCACCTGGACGCCATCGGAATTCGCCAGACGGGCAATCTGGTCCACCAGCGTGCTCAGAACGTCGGTATCCAGCCCGCCTCGCGGGCCGCCGCCCGACAGCACGTTCGTGCCGGCTTTCACCACGATGCGTCGATAGACCGGTTCCCCGTTTTGATCGGAATGCAGGCCAACGGCTGACCGAGTTGACGATTGTACAGGCGAGTTTTGCATTCCGGACATGGGACAGTTTCGACCCCGGGCAATATATGTGAATTATATCACGCACCAATCGGATCCCCTGCTTTCAGGCCACGCAGCGACCACATCGCCGCGCTTCCGTCGGCCTCGAGCGTGCCAGCCGGGCGGGAGCATTCAGGTTCGGAGCGCCTTGTTTTCGTACCGGCCTGGTTTTCGACACCGGGTTTGTTGAATCCCCGCTTGATCGTGGCGTACAATCTTCGCACGGGGCTGTCCGACGGTCAGTCCCTTATCGGCGTGTACCGGGGATGGGAGCGCCAAATCTCGAGAATGGAAAACATATGGCATTAACAGGGTTGCTCTCTTTACTCGGCTCCCAACCGTGGCTCCAACGACACCTGAGGAACCTGGCCTCACCCGGCGCACGGGCGTCGCTCACCCTCAATCCGGACCACAACCCCCTGTACCTGGCCGCGGTCTGGCAACTGCAGCAACGACCGGTGGTCGTGATAGCCCCCCGCCAGGATGATGCCCGCCGCCTCCACGACCAGTTGCTCGCCTACCTGGGCGACGACGCCCCGGCGTACCTGCTGCCGGAACCGGAGGTACTTCCGTTCGAACGATTGGCGGTGGATGCCCGCACCAGCAATCAACGGGTGAGCGCCCTGGCCGCGCTGGCCGCCGCAAAAGATGCCGAACCTGACGATATGCCTCCTCTGGTGGTGACGTCCGTTTCGGGGGCTCTCCGCCTGACCATTCCCCCCGACCTGGCCCTGGGCCACCATCCCGACATTCATGCGCTGCACCGGTTGGTCAAGGGCCAGCGAGTGCCTTCGATGGACGCCATGCTGAGCGCGTGGGTGGAACTCGGCTACCGGCGGGAACCCCAGGTGGAAACCCCCGGCAGCTTCAGCCTGCGCGGCGGCATCCTGGACGTGTTTCCTCCCAACGCCGACCTGCCCTACCGCGTTGAGTTCTGGGACGATGAGATAGATACAATCCGCCGGTTTGATCCTGAAACACAGCGGTCCACCGAGGAAGCGGACGCGGTCAGCGTCATCGCGGCCGCCGAGCAGTTGACCGACCTATGCGACCCGGACGCATTCGACGAGCGCCGGAGCCGCATTGACCTTTCTCCCTGCCTCGCTGCCTCGGTTGCGCGGTTCCAGGAAGAATTGGGCGAACTGCTCACGGCGCCGAATCCCGAGGTCGTTTCCTTTTACAACGGCCTGCTCAACGCCCACACCCTCGCCGACTATATCCCCGAGAACGCCATCCTGGTGCTGGATCGTCCGGCCCGACTCGCCGGCGAGGCCGAAGAGCAGGAGGCCCGCTACGAACAGCAGCGCGCCAACCGCCAGGCCCGTGGCGAGCTTCCCTACGGCTTCCCCTCCCCTTCCGCAGACTGGAACTCCTTCCATGGGCGATTGGAGCAGTCGGGATACTCGAAAGTGGAGATACTGCGTTGGGGCTCCGACGAAGATTCCCGTCTGGTTGAAGCGCTGCCCGACACACTGGCCGGCCTGTCCGCGTTCACCGATGACATCACGACCCGCGTGGCCGACGGCGGCGCGGTGGTCGCGGTGAGCCAGCACGCCGGACGCCTGCACGAGGTTTTGCAGGAATCCGGCATATCGACCAGCGTGTCGGACGATCTGCCAACTCGCCCCCGAGCGGGACGCGTGTATCTTCTGCAGGGAGCGCTGCGCAAGGGCTGGCAAACCGACGGCAGCGCCAGCGGTCCGACGGTGGCCGTGTACACCGACGCCGAACTGTTCGGCACCGTCAAACAGCGCAGCTTTCGCCCCTCCACCAGGCCCAGGGACCTGGGAGACGCCGTCTCCCTGAACGACCTCATCCCAGGCAGCTACGTGGTCCATATCGACCACGGCGTCGCCAAGTTCGTCGGCACCACCCACCTTGAGTCCAGCGGTGAGGACCGGGAGTATCTGGTCCTCGAATATGCCGACGAAGACCGCCTCTACGTCCCCACCGAGCAACTGGACCGGCTGGGGGCATACGTCGCCGCCACCGACCAGACGCCCACTCTGACCCGCCTGGGCGGCGCCGAGTGGCAGCGCATCAAGGACCGGGCCAAGGGCGCGGCCCGCGAGATCGCCGCCGAACTGCTGCGACTCTACGCCACCCGTGAAACCGTGTCCGGCCATCGTTTCGCACCCGACGCATCCTGGCAGCGCGACCTCGAGGACTCGTTCCCCTACGTGGAAACTCCCGATCAGATCCATGCCGTTGAGGAAGTGAAGTCCGACATGGAGACGTCCAAGCCCATGGACCGCCTGATCTGCGGCGACGTGGGTTACGGCAAAACCGAAGTGGCACTGCGGGCTGCGTTCAAGGCCGTCAACGAGGGCATGCAGGTCGCCGTGCTGGTTCCCACCACCGTGCTGGCGCAGCAGCACTACGCCACGTTCGCGGAGCGGCTCGCACCGTATCCCGTCAAGGTCGAGGTGCTCAGCCGTTTCCGCACGCACCAGGAGCAAACGGAGGTTGTCGAGGCCGCCAAATCCGGCTCGGTTGACATCGTAATCGGCACCCACCGGATCCTGCAGAAGGACGTGGGTTTCGACAACCTCGGCCTGGTCATCGTGGACGAGGAACACCGATTCGGCGTAGCCCACAAGGAGCGCCTCAAGCAGATGCGCGCCGAGGTCGATGTCCTCACCCTGACCGCAACCCCGATCCCGCGCACCCTGCACATGGCGCTGGCCGGCGTCCGCGACATGAGCGTCATCCATACGCCTCCGGAAGCGCGCCTGCCGGTCAAGACCTTCGTGTCCGAAGACAGCGGGGATCTCGTCCGCGAAGCCATCCTGCGCGAGATGGAACGGGACGGGCAGGTGTTCTTCCTGCACAACCGCGTCCGCACCATCCAGCAGGTCACCGAGGAACTCCAGAAGCTGGTGCCGGAGGCCCGCTTCATCATAGGCCACGGCCAGATGCCCGAATCCGAGCTTGAGGACGTGATGGTGTCGTTCGCCAACCGCGAAGCGGACGTGCTGGTGTGCACCACCATCATCGAGTCCGGCCTGGACATGCCCAACGTCAACACCATCATCATCGACCGTGCCGACCGGTTCGGCCTGGCGCAACTCTACCAACTGCGCGGCCGCGTGGGTCGCGGCGACCATCGCGCCTACGCCTACCTGCTCCTGCCCGACAACCAGGAGATCACGGAGACCGCCAGCCAGCGCATCCACGCCATCCTGGAGGCCAACGAGCTGGGCTCAGGGTTCCGCATCGCCATGCGCGACCTGGAAATCCGCGGCGCCGGCAACCTGCTGGGCGCAGACCAGAGCGGGCAAATACACGCCGTCGGGCTGAACCTGTACTCTGAACTGCTCAGCCAGGCCGTGGAGGAACTCGGCAACGAGGACTTGGGAGGGTCTGCGCCTGAAACCATGCCGCCCCCGCGCATCGACCTGCCCGTCCCCGCGCTGATACCGACCGACTACATCGCTCACCTGCCGGCCCGCCTCGCTTTCTACCAGCGGCTCTCGAACGTCACCGAGCGGGAGCACATACCGGCAGTCCGCGCGGATATGCAGGACCGGTTTGGACCCCTGCCCCCGGTGGTCGAAAACCTCCTGTCGGTGACGGACCTCCGCTGCCTTGGCGCTTCCGCCGGAGTCGAGTCGATCGTTGGCGCGGGCGACGGTGTCG
The DNA here is from genome assembly GCA_965116565.1 of Dehalococcoidia bacterium. Lineage (GTDB taxonomy): Bacteria > Chloroflexota > Dehalococcoidia > Lucifugimonadales > UBA3495 > Bin87. Next base: position 3,293,226 of record OZ220699.1, on the reverse strand, counting down.
TGACGGTGGTGTTCCGCCAGCCTGTCGGCGACGCCCGGTTTGCCCTGCAAAACAAGATGGGACCCGGCATCAGGGTCGGCCGTCGCGACATGGAAATCCGTACCTCCGGCGACGCTGACCACGGCGTTGCGCGAATCGCCCGCGCACTGCGGCGCGTGGTGTCCTTCGTGAACGAGATGCAGGAGGCGTTGTCGGCTGCTTTGGCTTCCGACCGGCCCGTCGAATCGGAACCGCCAACGCAACCTCAGGGTGTTAGTGCCGACGGATCCGATGCAACCGGTGCGGAGAATGGCGCGGCTCCCCGGGGGCGGGTACGGCGACGGCGGCGACGCCCGTCACGGCAACCGGTGGCGACCGACTAGAAAAACGGGGGCAACCACAGAGGTTGCCCCCGCTCTCGGTTATTCGGTCTGCAGATCCGGTTCGAGCGCCACGCCTGGCGAACGGTCGCCTCTGCGCTTCCGCGACGCCCACAAAGCAATCAGCGCTACGGCGACCACGATGACGACACCGGCCACGATGAGCACCACGAACAGCCACACCATATCGTCAACCTCGGTGTACACGGAAACGGTCAGGCGGGAGTTGGGCGCCGCCTCGGTTGGGCCCTGGCCCACAGAGTGGAACTCCCAGTTTTCGGCTTCGCCCAGCGTGGTGCCGAAGTCCATGATCTCGCGCAGGTCAGCCGCCCTCACCACGAGGTCCATGTGGACGTTTTCCCGTTCACCTTCATCCCATCTTGACTCGGTCCAGCTCTCCACGTATCCGCCCATCGATTCGGCACGGGCGCGTATTTCTCCCGCTACCGAAATTGGTTCGGGCGAGGACAGCGATAGCGACGCGGCCGAGTCCACGTTAGAGCGAATCCTCAGGGACAGGCGAGCGTTCGGCACATCGCCCACCGGGGATGGACCCACCGAATTCAGCCTGCGTTCCGAGGGCTCGCCCAGCGTGGCGGCATAGGCCATCAGCCCGTCCAGGTCAGCCGGCTTCACGTAGGCGGTGAGCTCCACGATCTGGCCGCGGTCTTCCTGGTACTCGCGCTTTCCGCCCACGTACCCCTCCAGGGACTCGACCCGTGCCGCCACGGTGTCGGCGGTAGCCGCCGGATCTCCCACCGCCAGTGTCAGCGATCCGTTCGGAGGGTCGCTGGCGAACCTGCCGGGCAGGTGCAGGTGAACCCGGATCAGCGAAGCGGAGACGCGGTTCTCCAGGTTGCGTTGCGTCGCTGCCACCCGCTCGATGTCCTCCCTCACCTCAGAGATGCGACGTTCGATGTCGATCACGTCCTCCACCGTGGCCGCGTTCTCCAGGAGCACGATCAGCCGTTCTTCCTGAACCCGCCATGCGCCCAGTCGCGCCTCTATGTCGATCAATTGGTCCGTAACGTCGGTGGATGACACCCCCTCGTCGGTCACTCGTCCCATGGAGCGCAATGTGTCCATGGCATCGTTTACCCGGTCTGCCGGCACCCGCACGTTGATGGTAGCGGTCCGGTAGCCGGCTTCGCCTACAATGTCAGCCGACTCGACCCAACCACCTCTTTGCGCCGCCAGTGTCGCCACGTGCCGCGCTGCGGCGTCGATTTCGCCAACCTCCAGGCTGATCCACGCCTCAACGATCAGCTGACGCCCGGTCTGCTGCTGCACCGAGCCCGATCCACCGTCGTCGGTTCCATTCCCTTGATAACCGAGCAACCTTCCCTTGTTGTCGGATGAATCGGCCATCGCGGCCGGCGCTTGCGGTTGCGCCGGGCCCGACTCTTTTTGAACCCTGGCTTCGCTGGCTGCTTGTGGCGCCGCCGTCGCCGCTGCCTGTGGCGCCGCCGCCATCTGCTGTGCGGGAGCGAAGTCCCCTCGCTCCTCTGCCGCTCGGCCGGAGGCGGGGTGCAATGCCGGAGCGGACTCGGCGTCTCCGCAGCTCAACGCCATCATCATCATACCGGCGATGAGGACAATGCCCGGCAGAAAGTTTCGCAATCTCACGTTGTGCATTATTAACACTCCATTATATCGATGCCGTTGGTACGGATTATATAGACGCCCGGATTCACGCATGAGTTGACGCATGTTGGCCATATGGGGCAATTCTCACGCCGTCCGTGTTTGCCCAACGGAGTATTGAGCGTCGCACGGAACTACTCCCGGAGCAGGGTCCTGGTCGGGGAAATCCGGGGCCATATGCTATAATCCAACAGTAGTCGGGGTGTAGCGCAGTGGCTAGCGCGCCACGTTCGGGACGTGGAGGTCGGTGGTTCGAATCCACTCACCCCGACCATTGCTATGCCCACAACGGAGGGATAGCATGACGCGTCGCAGTTTCTGGGCCTGGGGCAACGAGGATCGGGAGCCGACATCGGCGGACTACGCCGCCATGGCCCAGCGTATCCACCAGCGTTACGGCGTGTCGTTGGATCCGCCCCGGCCACCCACCGACGCGGATCTGAACCTGCGGGCGCCGCGCATCCTGCCCCATCCCATCGTCGCCGAGTTCTGCTCCACCGACGACCACGACCGCGCCGCCCACACCTACGGGCGCAGCTTCCGGGACCGCATTCGGGCGTTCAACTGCCAGTTCCCCAACCCGCCCGACGTTATCGCCTATCCGCGGAACGAGTCGGAGTTGACCACGGCGCTGGACTGGTGCTCCAACTCGAACATCGTTGCCATTCCCTACGGCGGCGGGAGCACCGTCGTAGCCGGCGTGGAACCGCCGGAGGCCGACGCGGTGGTGACCATCGACCTGACCCGGCTCGACCAGGTCCTGGAGATCGACGACACGTCGCGCGCGGCCCGCATTCAGGCCGGCGTGCTGGGGCCGGCGCTGGAAGCCCAGTTGCGGCCGCACGGCTACACGCTCCGGCACTTCCCTCAGAGCTTCGAGTTCTCCACCCTCGGAGGCTGGATCGCCACCCGCAGCGGCGGCCACTACGCCACCAACCACACGCATATCGATGATTTTGTCGAGTCCGTCCGGATGGTGACACCGTCGGGCGTTTGGGAGTCCCGCCGACTGCCCGGCAGCGGTGCGGGTCCATCTCCCGACCGCATGGTCATCGGCAGCGAGGGCATCCTGGGTGTGATCACCGAAGCCTGGATGCGCATCCAGGCTCGGCCCCGGTTCCGCGCATCGGCCGGCATCGTTTTCGACGGCATGGCGGCGGCTTCCGAGGGTGCGCGCCTCATCGCCCAGGCCAAGCAGTGGCCGGCCAACCTGCGAATGCTCGACCCCGGTGAGGCCGAGGACTTCGCTGGCCTGGACGGTCAACAGGCGCTGCTGATCGTCGGGTTCGAGTCGGCCGAACTGCCCCAGGGCGAGAACATCCGCCAGGCCGTCGCCATCGCCCGCGACGCCGGCGGCTCCATCGACGAGGAGAACATCGTAATTGCCGACTCCGCCGAGCGGTCTGACGCGACGGCGGGACGGCAGGGCGCGGTGGGCAGTTGGCGCAACTCATTCATCAACGCGCCGTATGAGCGCAACGCCACCATTGGCTTCGGCATCGTGGCGGAGACGCTGGAAACGTCCATCACCTGGGAACGCTGGCCGGCCATGGACGAGATGATCCGCTCCGCCCTGCAGGATGCGCTGCAACGCACGTGCGGCGGCGGCCGTGTGTCCTGCCGGTTCACGCACGTTTACCCCGACGGGCCGGCGCCATACTACACGTTCGAGGGTCTGGGTCGGATCGGTGGGGAACTGGAAGCTCACGGTGAGATCAAGCAGGCCGCATCAGACGCCGTGATGGCCGCAGGGGGCACCATCACCCACCACCATGCCGTGGGCCGCGCCCATCGCCCCTGGTACGACGACCAGCGGCCAGACCCATTTGCCGAATCCCTGCGTGCGGTCAAGAAAACCCTGGACCCGTACGGCATCCTGAACCCCGGCGTGCTCATTGACCCGTAAGCCTGCTTGGAACGCTGACCTGATATCGTATGATCTGATCGTGCGAAAGGAGTGGGCAAGTCATGGTGAGCAAACCCGTCGCAGCCGGCTCGGGACTGCGGACGGAAGCAGAAGATCCCAACATCCACTATCCCTATGAGGACGATGAGCGGCTGGCCGAAAGCTATTTCCAGTTCTATCCATTGACGGAGATGGTTCACGGCCTGCAGGTTCACTATGAAGACCGCCCCGACGTGTACGTGGCCGGCGACATGCTCGTCTATTACCGGGTGAACGACCCCGGCGCCGTCGTCGCGCCCGACGTGTTCGTGGTGTTCGGGGTGGAAAAGCGCCGTCGATACTCCTGCTTCACCTGGCGCGATGGCAAAGCCCCGGACTTCGTAGTGGAGATGGCGTCCCTGAGTTCCTACAGCCGGGACATCGGGCACAAGCGGGACGTTTACGCCGAGATCGGGGTGGCGGAGTATTGGCGGGTCGACCCCTTGCGGGAGTGCTTCGACTCACCACTGGCCGGGGAACGACTGGTTGACGGCGTGTACGAACCCATTCCCGTTTTAGAGGATGCGGATGGCATACTGCGCGGATACAGAGGGTTGCTGGGACCGGACATCTGCGTTCGGGATGATTTACTGAAGCTCTACGATCCGATCAACCGGAACTGGCTGCTCAATCTGTCGGAATCGGAAGCCGCGCGGGCGGAATCGAAAGCGGAACGGGCAGAGAATGCAGCGGCCCTGCGAGCCAAGCAGGAACGCAACCAAGCCCTGGAGCCCTGTTGAGAGAACACGGCATTTCGCCAGACTCTGAATAGCGTCATACGTCGGCTTGGAACTGGAGGGAACCAACATGCGAGGCGTAGTTTTCACAGGAGATCGTGAAGTTGAAATCCGCACCCTGCCGGACCCGCACCCCGGGTTTGGCGAGGTGGTGATCCAGATGAGAGCGTCGGGTTTGTGCGGCAGCGACCTGCGGCACTACCGCGCTCCCAAGGCCGAACGCGGCGACCCCGCCAACCTGAAGGTCGCCGGCCACGAGCCGTGCGGGGTGATCGCCGAGGTGGGCTCAGGCGTAACCGAAGTGGAGGTGGGTGATCGGGTAATGATGCATCACTACACGGGTTGCCGCGCCTGCACCATGTGCCGCATCGGATACACCCAGATGTGTTTGAACGGCTCCACCGTGTACGGTACCGGGGCCAACGGAGGGCACGAGGACTACCTGATCTGCCCCGCCTACACGTGCGTCAAAATGCCGGACGGGCTGGACTTTGACGAAGGCGCGGCCTGCGCGTGTGGCACCGGCACGGCGTTCCACGCGCTGAAGCGGCTCAACCTGGCCGGCGACGACACCATCGCGATATTCGGGCAGGGCCCGGTGGGCGCCAGTGGCACCATGTTTGCCAAGGCCATGGGAGCCCGCGTGATTGCCGTGGACGTGGATTCGGAAAGGCTGGAACTGGCCCAGCGTCTCGGCGCCGACGTGTGCATTGACGCCAGCACCCAGAACCCGGTGGAGGCCATCCGCGAACTGACCCATGGCGAGGGAACGCCGGCGGCGCTGGACTGCACCGGGCGGCCCGAGGCTCGCGTCAACGCGGTGGATTCGGCGATGCTGTGGGGCCGGGTCTGCTTCGTGGGCGAGGGCAACACCACGACGTTTGACGTCAGCCCGCAGATCATCCACAAGCAACTGACCATCGTGGGGTCGTGGACGTTCAGCCTGAACGGGCTGGAAGAGGTGGCCCGGTTCGTGGTGGACCGTCAGGTGCCCCTCAAGGAGCTATTCACCCACCGGTTCACGCTGGACGAGGCGGACGCCGCCTACAAGCTGTTCGAAGCCGGGGGCACCGGTAAGGTCTGTTTCACTTGGGACTAGAACGGGGCTGCGACGGAGCATCCGGAGAAACGCCATGCGCACGCTTACCTGCTACGCCTGGGGCAAGCCCGGAGATTGGGAAGCCCTTTGCGTTGATTACGACCTTCCCGCATAGGGAGCGAGTTTGGAAGAAGTGCGCCGTGAGCTTGCCGACGCCGTCGACACGTACCTTGATTACGTTTCCGACTTGCCTGAAAGTGAGCGGCCGGTGTTTCTCAATCGCAAGGCTCCGTTTGGCTAGCGATTGCGTTTGTTGCCAGCGTCCAAAACTTCGGGGGTCCTGTCCGCCTTGAGGCTTACTTCGCACGGAACCAGAGTTGCGCGCACCAGGTTCGTGAGGACGCCGACCGTATAACGTACCGGCAAGTGATTGCCGTGTTGGAAGCGAACGGGTCTAGTTTCGAGCGTTTCGTTAAAGGCTGACATCGGGTCTATCAGGCCCATCACAGTGGCAAACGTTGGTCGGTCATTCTGTCATTCGGCCGAACCGGCGAAGATGTCAAGGCCGGCACGCTGATCGCGATAATCCGTCAATCCGGCCTCTCGAGGGAATCGTTCCGCAGGTAGTGAATCGGAATCCGGGCTTTGCCCCTATGGTGCTGCTCAGGCGGTGAGCCTGGGCAGCACCTTTTTGTTGAACAGCCGGAGCGACGCGGTTTGCATTTCGTCCGGCATCAGGTTGCCGTAGTTGATCTCGTAGATCATTTGGTCCAGCCCCAACGTCTCTTCCAACTCGGTCAGGCGCTCGGTTACGGCGTCGGGCGTGCCGTACACCACCTTGTCGCGCAGCCAGTCGTCGTAGTCCATGCCCAGGATGATGCGGCTCTGCTCGCCCCAGTCGCCCATGGTTCCGGCCCGACCGGCGTAGGAGCCGACCCTTTCGCCCAGGCGTGTGATCGAGTTCATCGCCGATTCCATGGGGTTGCGGTAGGCGGCCTCGGCGTCCTCGTTGACGTAGATGGGGACGCGAAGTCCCAGCCGGCCCTCGCCTGGATGGCCGGCCGCTTTCCAGGCGGCGCGGTATTCCTCCATGGGCCCTTTGAGCTGTTCCAGGGTGAACACGCGAGACGGGTTCACGATCAGCGGGTAGCCCATCGCGCCGATGATTGGGAAACTCTCGGCGGACGTGACGCCCACGGTGATGGGCGGATGGGGTTGCTGGTATGGACGCGGCGTGACCGTCAGTTCGTCGCAGGAATAGTGCTCGCCGTGGAATGAAAAGGTTTCCTCGGTCCAGGCCGTCTTGACGATTTCGAGGAACTCGTCGAAGCGGCTGCGGCTCTCCTCGAAGGTTACGTTGAATCCTTCGTGGACGTTGGGGAAGGTGCCGCGACCCACGCCGAGTTCGACCCGCCCGTCGCTGATGTGGTCGAGCGTGGCCATCTCCTCGGCGACGCGGATCGGGTGCCCGAGGGGAAGGCAGTACACCGCCGTTCCGATGCGCATCGTGTGGGTTTTGGCGGCGATGGCGGTGGCGATCATCACCGGCGACGCCAGGACCCGCTCCATGTTGAAGTGGTACTCGGCAAGCCAGCAGGAGGCGACCCCGAGATCCTCGGCTTCCTGCACGAGGCGGAACGACTGGGTGAACGCGTCGTGATGGTCGCCATCAATGGGACGGGGAAATTCGAGGAACAAACCGAATTCCATAGCTGTACTCCTCTCGTGGTAGCGGCTCGGTTTTGAGCAACACGTCAGACTTGGGAACCCTGTATGCGCCGCTCCTGGCCTTCCCATTCCTTATCGCGCAGGATGTACTTCTGAATCTTGCCGGTGGCGGTCTTGGGCAAATCGCCGAACTCGACGCTCTTAGGGGCCTTGAAGTGGGCGATGCGGTCGCGGGTGAAATCGATGATTTCCTCGGCGCTGACCGCCCCGCCGTCGCGTGGAACGACAAACGCCTTGGGCACCTCGCCCCAGCGATCGTCCGGCACGCCCACGACGCAGACCTCCAGGACGGCGGGGTGCTCCATGATGACCTTCTCAACCTCCTGGCTGGAGATGTTTTCCCCGCCGGAGATGATGATGTCCTTGGAGCGGTCCTGCAACTCGATGTATCCGTCGGGGTGCCAGACGGCCAGGTCGCCGGAATGGAACCAACCGCCGCGGAATGCCTCCGCGGTGGCTTCAGGGTCGTTGTAGTACCCCTTCATCACGGCGTCGCCCTGCATGACGACCTCGCCCATGGTCTCAACGTCTTTGGGAACGTCGGCCATGTTCTCGTCCACCACGCGCAGGCCGGTGCCGTAAACCATGAACGGGACGCCTTGCCGTGCCTTCACGCGGGCGAGTTCATCGGAGGGCAGGCCGTCCCAATCGGGTTGCGCAGCGGCCACGGTGCAGGGGCCATAGGTCTCGGTGAGGCCGTAGACGTGGATGATCTGGGCGCCCATGCCTTCGATGGTGCGGATCACCTGGGGAGCGGGAGGCGCGCCGGCGGTCATGATGGTGAGGCCCGACAGGTCGGCGGATTCAGCCTCAGGAGCGGCGTAGAGACCGGTCAGCACGGTGGGCGCGGCGCACAGGTGGGATACCGACTCCTCGCGAATCAGGCGGTACACCTCGGCGGGATCCACGCGGCGCAGGCAGACGTGCGTGCCGCCGACGGCGGTGACGGCCCAAGGGAAGCACCAGCCATTGGCGTGGAACATGGGCAGCGTCCACAGGTAGATGCTGCGCCAGTTCATGCCCATTTCCATGGCCTCGCCGAGGGCGTTGAGGTATGCGCCCCTGGGGGTGTACTCCACGCCCTTGGGCATTCCGGTGGTGCCGGACGTGTAGTTGATGGTCAGGGTATCGGTTTCGGACGCAGCGCCGGGCAGGTCATCGAGGGGTTCCACGGAGGCCAGCCATTGCTCGAACTCGATGCTGGGGATGTCTGTGGCCAGGGGAACGGTGTCGCGGACCTGCACGTAGGTCTCGACTCCGGGGCAGTCGGAGCGCAGTTGCCGAACGGTGTCGGCCAGCTCGGAATCGAACACCAGCACTTTCGCGCCCGAGTGGTTCAGGATGTACGCGATCTCGCGGGCGGACAGGCGGATGTTCAGCGCGACCAGAACGGCGCCAATACCCATGGGGGCGAAATTGGCCTCCAGCATGGAGGGAAGGTTGGGGATCAGGTACGCAACGCGGTCGCCGGCCTGAACGCCGACACTCTGCAAGGCGGCAGCGTGCCGGCGCACGCGGTCATAGAACTGCGCGTAGGTGGTGACTCCGCCGTTGTAGATGCACGCCGCTTTGTCCGGATAGACGGACGCGCTGCGCTCAAGGAAAAGCAACGGCGTGAGATTGGCGGATGTGGCGCTGGTTGCCATGAGAGGGACTCCGATTCGCAATATGGATGCGGCGATTTATTACGTCATTCTGTACTGTAAGGCTCGAAATGTCCAGAACAACATCGGAGAGGCGGCGTGGTATTATGCCGAAAACTCTGACGAGGTAGCGAGATGGCAACGCGCGTAGCCACGGTCCCCGAGGTGGGACGAGTAACGTATCTGGACCCGACGGGGTTCGTGCATCAGGTCGAGCGACAATTGACGGGGCGGCTCGACTCCGTCGCGGGCAAGGTGGCCGGATTGCTGGATAACGGCAACGACACATCCAGTTATTTCTTCAGCAGCCTGGCCGAGGCGCTGGAGCGTGATTACGGGGTCAAGAAAGTCGTGCTGACCACCAAGTTCACGTCGACGCGGCCGGCGGAGCAGGGCATCATTGACCAAATGGGCGCGGAGGCGGACTTCCTGATCTCGGGCGTGGCGCTTTGAGGGTCGTGCACCTCGGGCAGTATGCTCGACGCAGTGAACTTTGAGGACCACGGGAAGCCGGCGGCGGTGGTGGCGACGACCAACTTCGTGAGACTGGCGACCTCAATCGCCAGGGCCAATCACCTTGATGGACTGCCGCTGGTGACTATTCCGCATCCGCTGGGCAATTCCACGGAGGCGGCGGAGCGGGCCAGGGCCGTGGCGGCGCAGGTGGTGGCGGCCATCACGTCCGACCACGCCTGATCCCAACCGGAGCCGAATATGGTGGAGCAGGGGCGGATCAGCCGCCTGACCGGGCTGGATACGGTCCAGGGCGCGCTGGACACGATCGAAACCTACTTCGAGAACGGCTGGACGGATGGGCTGCCGGTGGTGCCGCCGACGGAGCCTGCGGTGGCGGAGTTCGTCGCCGCCTCGGGACGCGAAGGTTCGGAGGTCCTGGGTTTGATGCCACCGCGCATGGGGGTGGTTACTGTTGAGGCGGCGGCGACCAACGCCGTGATGGCGGGGTGCAGTCCGGAGTACATGCCTGTGGTGCTCGCGGCTGTGGAAGCGGCCCTGGATCCTGTCTTGGACATACGTGGCCTGCAAGCGACCAGCGACCCGGCGGCGCCGTTGGTCATTGTGAGCGGGCCGGTGGTGGAGCAGGTCGGAATCAACCACGGCGTCGGGCTGTTCGGGCACGGCAGCCGGGCGAACGCTACGATCGGGCGGGCGCTCCGCCTGATGATGATCAACCTGGGGGATGGCCGGCCGGACACCGGAGACAAATCGACCATGGGCTCGCCGTCCAAATACTCCTACTGCATGGGAGCGGACGCGGACACGCCGTGGGCGCCGATACATACCGATTTCGGCTTTGAACCGGAGGAAAGCTGCGTGACCTTGTTCGCCGCTGATGGGCCCCGGGGCAACAACCCGGCGGGTTCGGGCAGCATGGAGTTCGCGCTGTGGGTGCTGGCGGACTCGCTGCGGAACCTGAATCCCAACATGATCCACGGCGGGCATACGCTGGTGGTGATCAGTCCGCTGATCGCCCACGGACTGCATGCGGAAGGCTGGACGAAACGGGACGTTCAGCTGTACCTGTACGAGCGGGCGCGGGTCCCCATCGAGCGGGTGCGCCGGTACAAGGAACTGCGTTACGGGCGCAACGTGGAGGCGGGGGAACCGTATTTCTGGCCCAAGTGGCTGGATGTTGAGGATCCCACCGAGCCGGACCCGATGCTGCCAATCGTGCGGGATCCGGACAACATCATGATCGCGGTGGCTGGGGATCCGGCCAGGTCGAGATCGGCGTTCTGCCCGGCGCGGCCGTACAACCGGCCGGTGACGAAAGCGGTGCGAATGCCCGGATAATGCGTACGACGGGAAATATGTTACGATTTTTCGTATCGATAAGCGAACCCAATACGCCGCGCTGGAGGCAAACCGATGGCCACGAAACGAACGGGTAAACTCCCAGAACCATCGGAGATTGTCCTGACACCACTGGCTGTAGTGAGTGACGAAAATCAACTCACCCTCGCGGAAGGCATCCTTGCCAATTTCCCCGACGCCGATTGCTTTGAGGCGACGGTTGAAGACGGTCGTATTGTGCTGACGCCTTACGAGATAACCAACATCGAAGGTATTTGGGCAAAAATCGCTGCCTTGGGCATAACGGAAGAGGACGTAGCTGAAGCCATCAAATGGGCGCGGGCGCAAAAATAGATGCCGCCTTTACGCTTAGTCCTCGACAACAACACGGTGGTGTCAACGTTTCTGTTCCCTTTGGGAAGGATGTCTTGGCTCCGCCAGGCGTGGCAAGAGTCCGAATTTATTCCTCTAGCCAGCGCAACAACCCTGTCTGAATTGCGACGGGTTATCGGCTATCCAAAATTTGGCCTGTCTGGTTATAGATTGCAAATGACAATGAACCAGTATCGCCCCTGGTGTGAGATGGTAACAATGGCCGAACCACCAGACGTGCCTGACTGCCGCGACCCCAAAGACCGTCCGTATCTGGAGCTTGCCGTGGCGGCTGATGCTGACGCTCTGATTACCGGGGATGGTGATTTACTGGCCCTGGCGTCGGTGTTCGCCATACCGATCATCACCCCGGCGGCACTGCGGTATCGTTTGGAACGTGGCGTTGACCAGGGTTGAGGTTCTTTACCCGGATATGCAGCTATGGCGAACGGCTGACGGGCGATGTGGTTGACACAATGGGCGGCATCTCGATTCGGAGCGTGGTGAGCTATGACAAACCAGGAACGGGATTTTGTTGGGTATGGGGCGGAGCCACCGGTTATCGAGTGGCCGGGGGGTGCGCGGATTGCGGTATCGGTGGTGGTGAACTATGAGGAGGGGAGCGAGACCTCGCTGCTGGACGGCGACGCGGCGCACGAGTCGAACAACGAAGTGCCGTCGCCGATCCCGGCCGGGCAGCGGGACCTGTTCAACGAGTCGTTTTTCGAGTACGGCAGCCGGGTTGGCGTGTGGCGGATCCTGAATTTGCTGGACAAGTATGACGTGCCGAGCACGTTTTTCTGCTGCGCGGTGGCGATGGAGCGCAACCGCGAGGTGGCAAGGGCGGTGGTGGAGCGAGGGCACGAGGTATGCGGCCACGGATACCGCTGGGAGGAGTACCACAGCAAGACCCGTGACGAAGAGGCCGAGGCGATCCGCAAGACGGTGGAATCGCTGACGGAGACGACGGGAGTGCGCCCGGTCGGATGGTTCACGCGGTATGGGCCAAGCGTCAACACGCGCGAGTTGGTCGTCGCCGAAGGTGGATTCATCTACGACAGTGGGGTTTTCAACGACGACCTGCCGTACTACACGGAGGTCGGCGGGAAGCCGTGGCCGGTCCTGCCGTACAGTTTCGAGACGAACGATGCCCGGTTCTGGCGGGGCGGTCTGAACAGCGTGGGCGACTTCTACGAGTATCTCAAGGACACGTTCGACGTGCTGTACGAGGAGGGGAGGACGCATCCCAAGATGATGTCGGTGGGGCTCCACTGCCGGATCGCGGGTCGGCCGGCGCGGTCGAGGGCGCTGGACCGGTTCCTGCGGTACGCCAGGAATCATCCCGGGGTATGGTTCGCGCGGCGGGACGAGATTGCGCGGTGGTGGTTGGAGAAGTATCCGCCGGGCGCGCTACAGTAGGCGGCAAGATCGGGGCGGGTCTCAGACCCGCCCCTACGCTTGTAGCGATGGCGGGTGGATGCTACGAACCCCAATCATTCAGGTGGATGACGGAGAATACTGCGCCCTCCGGGTCGAACAGGACTGAGAAACGGGCGAAGTCGGGAATGTCGCGGGGTTCGACGCAGATTTTGCCGCCGAGTTCCTGAGCCCTGGCGACCGTGGCGTCAACATCGTTCACGCCGAAATAGACGCCCCAGTTGGGCGGAACCGGACCCCAATCCTCGCCGATCTTGAGCATGCCGGCGGCGGGGTTGCCGGCCACCTTGACCAGCGTGTACTCGAAGGGAGTGTCGGGATCGGGCACGGTCTCCACGCCGAGGACGGCGGAGTAGAAAGCCTTGGCGGAATCCACGTCGGTGGTGGCGAGTTCGAACCAGGTCAGTGCGCCGGGTTCACCGAGTTTTCCCGCGCCGGCGTGCTTGAGGGGATACCACAGGCGCAGGAAAGCGCCTTCCTGGTCCTGGATGATGGCCATGCGCCCGACGTCGAGCACCTCACAGGGGTCGAATATGACGGTTCCGCCGGCGGCCTTGGCGCGCTCGACGGCGGCCTCGAGGTCATCGACGGTCACGTATACGCTCCAGTGGGCGGGCAGGTTCTGCTGCATGGGCCCGGCCTCGGCGGTGGCGCAGACAGGGACGCCGTTGTGGGAGAACATGGTGTAGACCATGCCCTCGCCGGCTGGGTGGTCGTCATAGGTCCAACCGAAGAGGCCGGTGTAGAAGTCCTTGGCGACCTGTCCATCGTGGGCGAGGTGGTCAGCCCACGATGGGGAGCCGGGTGGGTAGTCGGTAATTTCGGGCATGGTTAGCCTCCGTTTTGATTTTGCGCGTTAAGGATAGCAGGCGCATTCCGAATTGGTCGTGCGCCGGGTGTCGCTGTAATCTTGCAGATTGGCCTGATCTGGTTGTTTCCAGGCGGCGGCAGTCCTGTCCTCGTAAAGCCCCAACTACGGGGAGTGTGTTGAGGCAGGGATTTTCCGGATACGGGCTTTCGCCGGTATGACGGTTCTGCAGTGAGGCGGGTGAGGATCCTGAAGTGCGCGCGGCGGTGGTTGTTGGAACCGCGTGCCGCCGAGGAGCATTGGGGAGCGCGTGGGCATAAATCAGGGGCGAATAATCATTCGCCCCTGGTTCCACCCTCGCCCAACCCTCTCCCGTCAAGGGAGAGGGGGAGTTCCTGGTCAGTTGTCGGCGGGCACGGAGGCCTCGATCTTGGTGTCCTTGAAGGCGGGCATGACCTCCTCGGCAAACCACTGTAGTTGCTCGAGCATTACAGACTGGGGGGTGCCGACGGGCTGGCCGACCTGGATGCGCTGGAGGCCGGGGTAGCGCTCCTCGACGCCCTTGAGCTGCTCGATGATTCGCTCGGGCGGGCCGGCGAGAACGCTGCCGTTTTCGATGGCGTCCTCGATGGTGGGCAAGCCGGCGTTGGGCGCGATTTCGGGGTTGCTGATGTCTCGGATCTGCTGCTCAGTGAGGCCGCGGGTGAGGCGCAGGGGGCCGAACATCTTCAGGTTTTCCTCGTAATACCTGGCGCCCATGCGCGCAGATTCCTCGACGGTGGGCGCGATGAAGAAGTGGAAACCCACGGCGAGGTCTTCACCAAGTTCGGCGTCGGGTTTGCCGTGGCGTTGCAGGGCATCGCGGTAGCCGTGCATGATGCCGTCCATAGCCCCACCCTCGGACGATCCGCCGCCGATGACGCCCTTGATGCCCATCTTCGCCATGAATTCGAGGGCGCGGCCGGTGCCGCCCTGGATGGGCTGCCAGCACTCGACCGGAAGGGTCCTGGGACGGGGAACCAGGGTGATGTCTTCCAAATCATAGCCGCGGTAGGGCACCTGGGGAGGGAAGTTGTAGTGCTTGCCCTGGTGGGAGAAGGATCGCTCGTGGAAGGCCTTGAAGATTACCTCGACCTGTTCCTCGAACAGTTCGCGGTTGGCAGGCTGGTCCATCAGCGGGGAGCCGAAGGCCTCGACCTCGCGGGTGTGATAGCCGCGGCCGACGCCGAAGATCACTCGGCCTTTGGTCATCCAGTCGGCCATGGCGAAGTCCTCGGCGAGGCGCAGGGGATGCCACATGGGCGCGATGTTGAAACCGCAGCCGAACTTGAGGCGTTCGGTCACATGGGCCAAGTGGACGATGAACATCAGGAGGTTGGGGATGCACTCGTAACCCTCGGGCTGGAAGTGGTGCTCGGCCATCCAGAAGGTGTCATAACCGTTCTTGTCGAGGGTCTGGGCGATGGCGACGCCCTTATCGAAAGCGGTGGCCAGATATTCGTCGGAATAGGTGCGGTCGTTCACCGCAGTCCCGCCGTAGCCCACGTTGTCCATGTCAACGTGGCCGGCGTAAAGGCTGTCAAAAATGGTGATCATCGGTGTGCCTCCGGGCGTGGGGCGGCGTGATGCGCGGACAACGTCGGCAATTGTCGCCGCAATTCGTGCAGGCATTTTAGGTTATGCGGGGCTCGCATTCAACCTTGGGGGGATGCCGGCGGCGGCCCGACGCCGGCGAGTCGGGCGGACGGTAGGAGTGCGGTGGCAGCGGCACGAGCAGAAGCCGTAGCAGTCGACGGGATGGCTGGGGTAGGCGGTGTCGATGTACCGGCCCAACGCGTCCCCCAACGTTCGGGCACTGGTCACAGCGGGAGTGGGTATGCAATTTTGGGTCTGGCTGGGTCGGCCGGGTGCGACCGCGTCGGATCACCTCCCGCACGGCTTGATGGAATGTTCTACCCGAGTGATTTCGCGATGGGGTCATGCGCTCGGGTTGTCAGGGAGTTTGCGTGGATGGGCTGGAGATTTCGCCCAGATCCTCGTCCATCAAGGGACAGGGGATTTTGAAGAAGGTTGCCGCACGCTGGCCCTCTCTCCCCGAGGAGGGTGTCACACACATGGGAAGGCGAGGTTTAGCGCGACGGTGATGTTGTACCGCAGTTCGGGCAAAGCGGGCGAAAGAAAGAGCGTGGTTACGTCGATTGGGTCAAAGGCCGATCGGTGACATTTGGTCGTTGGTTGAGGAAATGGGCTGTGATAGAATCCCCGCCGTGATTGCCAAGCCCACCGTTTCATTAGGATATTGGATTGCGTTGAGCCAGACGCCGGGTCTGGGCGCAGCGAGATTCCGATTGCTGGAAACGCATTTCGGGGGCGACCTGGAGTCCGCGTGGAAGGCGCCGCAAAGGGCATTGCGGGCGGCGGGCATCGGGGGCGGAGTAGTCAAAGCGATTGCGGAAAGCCGGGAGAAAATCGATCCGGACCGTGAACTTGAGCGATTGGCCAGGTCCGGAGTCAGGGCGCTCACCTGGCACGACGACGATTACCCGCGTCGTTTGAAAGAGATCGCGGACGCTCCGCCTGTGCTGTTTTGCCGCGGCCTGCTGCTTGATAGTGATGAGACCTCGGTCGCAGTGGTGGGTACGCGCCGGCCGACGGAATACGGACACCGGATCACCCGCGAATTGTGCCGGGAATTGGCGGCGCGAGGCGTGACCGTGATCAGCGGGCTGGCTCTGGGGATCGATGCGCGGGCGCATCAGGCGACGCTGGACGCGGGCGGCAGGACGATAGCCGTGCTGGGCAACGGGCTGGATACGGTGTACCCCAGGGAAAACCGGCGCTTGGCCGAGCGGATCGTGGCCGAAGGAGGAGCGCTGGTGAGCGAGTTTCCGCTGGGGACGAGGCCGGAGGCATCCCATTTCCCAAGGCGCAATCGGATCATCAGCGGGATGACGCTGGGAACATTGATCACTGAGGCGAGCGAGACCAGCGGCACCCGGTGGACCGTCTATCACGCGCTGGAGCAGAACCGGGAAATTTTCTGCGTGCCGGGCAGCGTGTACTCGGAAGCCAGCAAGCTCACCAACCGATTGATTCGGGAAGGGGCCAAGCTGGTGTGCGGGGTTAGTGATATATTAGAGGAAATCGGGTTGGACACAGCCACGCGCCAGATCGCAATGACTCTTGATGAGGGGGCCGAGCGCGGGTCGGACCTGGGCGGCCCCGCTGATCAGGACGTCGCAATGCCGCCGCACGACGCAGACGGTCAGTGGGCTGGAGAGGCGCCGCGCAATCCGGAGCCCGACGATCCCGACGAGGCAGACTTGCTGCGGCACATCACCCGCGATCCCGCCCACATCGACGATTTGGCCCGGCTGACGGGACGACCAATCACGGAAATCAGCGGTCTTTTGACAATGCTGGAACTCAAGGGCCTGGTTGTGCAGGCTGGTATGATGCATTACCAACTGCCCTGACGGAGACACCAAACCAATCGGAGACAAACTCACCCAATGCCGCCCAAGACCGGTACCAAGAGCAAGACGACCGGAAAAACGTCCGCCAGATCCAAAAGCGCCAAAGGCGCGGCGCGCTCCGGCAGCAAGACCAAAGCCTCCGCCACGCGAGGGCGATCCGGCGTGCCGTCGGCCGCCGGCAAGCGTCTGGTGATCGTTGAATCGCCAGCGAAGGCGCGAACGGTGGGGCAGATTCTGGGCAACAGATACGTCGTGGCGGCGTCCATGGGGCACGTGCGAGACCTGCCCAAGTCAACCCTGGGGGTCAATACCGAAGAGGAATTTGCCCCCAAATACCTGACGATGAAGGACAAGCGTGACCTGGTGAAGGGCCTCAAGGAAGCGGGAGCCAAGGCGTCGGACATTTTCCTGGCAACCGACCCTGACCGGGAAGGCGAGGCGATATCCTGGCACCTGCAGGCCGCGGCCGGCTGGGACAAGAACGCGAAGCCGCCGAAGCGCGTCGTGTTTCACGAGATCACCAAGCAGGCGGTGGAAGAGGCGTTCGAGCACCCACGCGAGATCGACATGGAGTTGGTCAACGCGCAGCAGGCCCGGCGGATACTCGACCGCCTGGTGGGATACGAGATCAGTCCGCTGCTGTGGCTGAAGGTGCAACTGGGATTGTCGGCCGGCCGGGTGCAATCGGTTGCGTTGCGCATGATAGTGGAGCGGGAGCGGGCCATCGCCGCGTTTGTGCCGGAGGAGTGGTGGTCGCTGGAGGCGGAACTGTTCAAGGACACCGACCCACCGGCGAACCCGAACACGTTCACGGCCACGCTGCACTCGCGCAAAGGCGCGCGGCGCAAAATGTCCATACCGAACGAAGAGTCGGCGCGGGGCCTGGAATCAGAGTTGAAGGGCGCCTCCTATTCGGTGGACAGCGTCGAGAAAAAGCCGAGGCGCCAGCGGCCGGCTCCTCCGTTTATCACCAGCACCCTGCAACAGGAAGCGGGACGCAAACTGCGTTTCACGGCGCAGCGCACCATGGCTCTGGCTCAGCAGTTGTACGAGGGCCTCAACGTTGGAAACGAAGGGTCCGTGGGCCTGATTACCTACATGCGTACCGACAGTGTGAACGTGGCCGACACGGCCGTGCGGGAAACGCGGGACTACATCCGCCAGCGGTTCGGCAAGGAGTACGCGCCCGACAAGCCGCGCAGCTACCGGACGCGGAGCAAGAACGCGCAGGAGGCTCACGAGGCGATACGGCCGACGTCGATTGGACGCACGCCGCAGGCCATGGCAGCCTACCTGGACCGCGACCAACTGCGCCTGTACACGCTGATTTGGGAGCGGATGGTGGCGAGCCAGATGGCGGACGCGCTGCTGGAAGCGACGACTGTGGAGATTGACGCGCAGTGCGCAGCGCCGTCGGACAGCGTATTCCGGTTCCGGGCCACGGGCTCGGTGCTGAAGTTCCCCGGGTTCCGCGCCGTGTACATGGAAGGGCGCGACGACTCGGGCGACGGCGAGGAAGGCGCGCTGCCGGAGTTGGCGGCCAGGGATGGCCTGATCAACCAGGAACTTAAAGCCAACCAGCATTTCACGCAGCCCCCGCCGAGGTTCACCGAAGCCACGCTGATCAAGGAGATGGAGGACAAGGGGATCGGGCGGCCGAGCACCTACGCGCCGACGATTGCGACGCTGGTGGAGCGCGAGTACGTGGAGCGGGAACAGCGGCGCCTGCTGCCAACGGAACTGGGCTGTACGGTCACGGACCTGCTCACTGAACACTTCGCCAATGTGATGGACATGAACTTCACGGCGCGGATGGAGGAGGACCTGGACAGCGTCGCGCAGGGCGACATGGACTGGGTGCCCATGCTGCAGGAGTTCTACGGCCCATTCCATCGTGCCGTTGCGGAAGCGGAGAAGGCATTTTCCCCGTCGTGCGAAAAGTGCGGGGAGCCCATGACGATGCTGATGGGCCGGTTCGGCCGGTTCCTGGCGTGCACGGCCTATCCCGCTTGCCAGAACACTCGCAACATGCGGAACAACGGGGAGCGACCGGCGGACGAAGAAACTGACGAGGTCTGCGAAAGGTGTGAACGGCCCATGGTGATCAAGACGGGTCGTTACGGGCGGTTCCTGGCCTGCACCGGCTACAACGCAGAGGACAATCCCTGCGACAACCGCCGGAACATCGTGAAGAGCAGCGGGGTTCCCTGCCCCAAGTGCGGGGGCGACCTGGTGGAGCGGCGCTCGCGCAAATCGGGGCGGCCATTCTGGGGATGCGCCAACTACCCGAAGTGCGATTTCCTGGTCAACACGGAACCCTTGCCGATGCCGTGCCCGGAGTGTGCAGGGATGCTGGTGTCGAGGGCGCGCGGCAAGGCGGCGTGCTCGGTTTGCAAGTGGAAGGGCGACCCCCCGGCGGTTGAGGCGGATTCCGCGCAGACTTCCCCTGAGCCGGAGCTGGTGTCGGTCGGCGATTAGCGCTCTCAAACCCGCGTCATGGGCTCCATCCCGCACGTTCCCGGGTGCGCACGTCGCGCTCCCAGGTGGCCGCCTTGAAACGGGCGGCGCCGGAATTTTGCGATAAACGCCCGCGCAGATTCCCGCACTTTCCAGGGCAGCGGGGTAAAATCTTGGCATGTCGATACTTGCCAGCGGGACACTCACGGGAGAGCGGGCCACACCGGAGCGCGATTGCGGGCCGGCGTCGCCGGATCTGCTGGAGCGTTACGGGCGGTATCTGACGGGCCAGCGGTCGCTGTCGGACAACACGCGGCGGATTTACCTGGACGACCTGCATACCTTCCTGGGGTATTGCCGGCATAGGGGTCTGGGTTTGGCGGGCATGGACCGGCAGATGCTGCGGGGCTACGTGGCATACCTGGCGACGGAGGGGCGGAAGGACGGCGAGCGATCCAGGGGATACGCGCGGGTCAGCATCGTGCGCAAGTTGACGGCGCTGCGCACGTTCTACAACTTCCTGGTGCAGGAGGGTTGGTTCAAGTCGACGCCGGTGCCATCGGCCCGGTCCTTTCCAGTCAAGGTGGAAAAGCCGCTGCCCAGCTTCCTGGGCAAGAAAGAGGCGACGCGGTTGCTGGATGCGCCCGACGACGATACGCCGACCGGGCTGCGGGACCGGGCGATCCTGGAAGTGCTGTACGCGTGCGGCGTGCGGTTGGCGGAGATCGAGGGGATGAATCTCGGCGACGTTTACCGGGAGCGTCGGGAGATATTGGTCAGAGGAAAGGGGAACAAGGAGCGGTGGACGCTGTACGGCGAGCCGGCCGAGGAAGCGCTGGTCAACTACTTGAGCGACGGGAGACCGCACCTGGTGGCCGACGCCGACGATGACGAGCCGCTGTTTGTAAACAGGTACGGCGGCAGATTGTCGCGGCGCAGCATCGAGAAGATCGTAAGCAACCACGCGGCGCGGGCGGGCCTGAAGGAAGGGATCCATCCCCACACGTTGAGGCACAGCTTTGCCAGCCACATGCTGGAAGGGGACGCCGACCTGCGGGTGATACAGGACCTGCTGGGGCACAGCAGCGTTTCCACAACCCAGATGTACACGCACATCACCAAGCAGGAGGCGCGGCGCGCGTACCTGAGTTTCCACCCGATGGCGGCTGGCGATGCCGACCCAAACACCGACGACGAGGGCGCGGCGGATGACGACGATACTGGTACTGCACGGGCCTAACCTGAACGCGCTGGGGCGGCGGGACCGCCACCACTATGGGACGCTCACGCTGGACGACATCAACCGGCGCATCGCAGAACGGGCAGAGTCGCGGGGCATCAACGTGGAGTTTTTCCAGTCCAACCACGAAGGGGCGTTGATTGACCGTTTGCAGGACTGCGCCGGCCGGATTGACGGCGTGGTGATCAACGCGGGGGCGCTGACGCACTACGGGTTGTCGCTGAAGGATGCGTTGACGGATTCGGGAGTGCCGGTGGTTGAGGTGCACCTGAGCAACATACACGCGCGGGAATCGTGGCGGCGACATTCGGTGCTTGCGGACACCGCGCGCGGCCAAATTGCCGGTCTGGGTTGGAGGGGCTATACTGCTGCACTGGAAGCGTTGGCCGGGATCATCGGCGACGAAGCGGCTGAGCAAGCGACATAGAAGGGGATATCCAGGATGAGCATCAACTTTGGCGACCTGAACAAGGGCATGGTTATTGAACTGGAAAACCAACCCTGGCAGGTGATGGACTACGAACGGCACAAGATGCAGCAGCGGGCGCCTGTGACGCGCATCAAGATGCGGAACCTCATCAGCGGGACGGTGGTCGAGCGCACCTTCCAGCGATACGATACGGGGTTCAGCCTGGCCGAGGTGGACAACCGGGAAACGCAATACCTGTACACCGACGGGTCCCATTACTACTTCATGGACCAGGAGACCTTCGACCAGCACGAGTTGACCGGGGAACAACTGGGAGACACGCTGGACTACCTGAAAGAGACCATGATGGTTGAGGTGGTGTTCTACAAAGGCGCGCCCATCAACGTGAACCTGCCCATCCACGTGGAGTTGGAAGTGGTGGACACGCCTCCCGCTTTCAAGGGGAACACGGCCCAGGGCGGCAACAAGCCGGCCACGCTGGAGACGGGGTTGCAGATCACGGTGCCGATGTTCATCACGCCCGGCACGGTGGTGAAGGTGGACACGCGGAACGGCACCTATTCCGAACGGGTGTCGTAAGGGCGGACATTCATTCCGGCTGCGAATTTCCCCCTCACCCCAGCCCTCTCCCGCCACGGGAGAGGATATCTCCATACGACCCGGACCTTGGTCGATACCCGGACCCTGGTCGATGCAGTGAATAGCGCATGCTTTCGCCGGTAGTGTATTCGGTCGGCCAGGTGGCCGCCTATCTCAAGGACAAGCTTGAGTCCGACGGACTGCTGTCGCGCCTCACCGTGCAGGGTGAGGTCGCCAACCTGCGTACGGTGGCATCCGGGCATTCGTACTTCAGCCTGAGGGAAGACGGGAGCACCATACGCTGCGTGATGTTCCGCGGCCGGTCCGGGCAGGAATACCTGGAGGAAGGACAGGAGGTCCTGGCCGGCGGGAATTTCACCTTCTACCCACCCTACGGCGAGGCCAACATGCAGGTCGCGGCCGTCCTCCCGGTGGGCGAAGGCGCGATGGCGCTGGAACTGGCCCGGCTCCGGCAGCAACTGGCGGCGGAAGGATTGTTCGACGAATCCCGCAAGCGGTCGCTGCCGTTGTTCCCCAGGGTGGTCGGCGTGGTGACCTCGCCCAATGGAGCGGTCTGGCAGGATATACAGAACGTCGTGCGGCGCCGATACCCGTTGGCAGAACTGCGTTTGTCTCCCACCGCGGTGCAGGGCGATGCCGCGGGGGCGCAGATCGCCCAGGCCATCCGCGGGTTGAACGAGGAGGGGGTGGCGGATGTGATCATCGTGGCGCGAGGTGGCGGGTCGTTGGAAGACCTGTGGTGCTTCAACGCGGAGGAGGTGGCGCGGGCAGTATTCGGCAGCGGCATACCGGTGGTGTCGGGCGTGGGCCACGAGACCGACCACACGATAACGGACGACGTGGCCGACCACCGCGCTCCCACGCCCTCGGCGGCGGCTGAGTTGGTCACTCCGGACCGGCGGCAGTTGTTGGCGAACGTGTTTGCGGCGGGGCAGCACCTGACCACCGTGATGCTGGGACACATTGACCGCAGGCGCAGCGATGTGGAGATGCGGCGCCAACGATTGCAACGGCGGGGGCCGGACGTGGGCGTCCTGAGGCGGCAGATCGACGGTTTGACGGAAAGAGCGACGGCGGCCATGATCCGACGCAAGGAGAGGTTGCAGCGTGGGTTGGAATCGCAGCAGGCCAAACTCTCAGCGTTGGATCCGGCGGCCACTTTGAGGCGGGGGTATGCCGTGGTGAGCCTGGCGCAGGGAACCGGCGCGCTGACATCTCCGGAACAGGCGCAGGATGGGGATCTGCTGGACATCACGCTGAGCGGCGGGAGCATGCCGGCGGTGGCCGGGACCGATTCTCACCGCCGCGCCGCCAAGGCTGACCAGCCGGCAGCGGTGTCGGAAGCCGAAAACAAGCCGGAGCAGCCCGGGACTGGAAACAGGCCATCACGCCGGCGACGTGCCGGTGCCGACGCTCCGACCGCCATGCGGCCGTTGCTGTGATTCGTCAGCCTGGTTAGGCCATCATGACCGAACCCACGCAGGACTGGAGCGAGGATCTGGCCGCCCTGTCGTTTGAGGACGCATACCGACGGCTAGAAGAGACGGTGGAACGCCTGGAGCGCGGGGAGTTGGCCCTGACCGACGCTGAGTTGCTCTACCGCCAGGGTATGGAATTGGCGAACCGCTGCCAGCAACTCCTTACCGAGGCGGAATTGCGCATAACGCAGATCGGCGACAGCCGGGCGACGACCACCGCGCCGGCGGGCGATGGCGAGGACGGCGATGAAGAGTGGGACCTTCCTCCGCCGCTGGAGCCTGACGATCCGTCGTTGTTCGAGGATGATGGTCCTTTCTAGGTTTTGGCAGCAGATCGCGCGCAGCGAGAATGCCGGAGGACCGCTCTTGATTCCCGCTTCCGCGGGAATGACGGCAGAGGGTGCCAAGGCGACCGCCAGGGTTCCAGATGCGAACGTTGGGGTTCCGGCCCCCACGATTGAGGATGGCTGTCCAATGTTTCGGGGTGAGATAGAGTTTGGCGTCAGGAGCGGGACGAGATGCTCCGGATAGGCTGGTTTTCGACCGGGCGGGGAGAGGGGTCGCGAGGGTTGTTGCAGTTCGTGGCCGATGCCATTGGCGCGGGCAAGTTGGACGCCACGATAGAGTTCGTGTTCAGCAACCGGGAACCCGGCGAAGCGGAAGGATCGGACGCGTTTTTTGAACTGGTGCGGTCGTATGGCTTCCCCCTGATCACGCTTTCCTCGGCGCGGTACAGGAGAGAACACGGAGGCGGCCCTATGTCCCGCCACAGAGATGGGTACGACCGGGAGGCCCTGGAGCTGTTGAGTGCCTATCAGCCGGACGTCTGCGCGCTGGCCGGCTACATGCTCATCTGCAGCGGCGAAATGTGCCGGCGGTATCCGCTGCTGAACCTGCACGGAGCGCTGCCGGATGGCCCAACGGGGACCTGGCAGTCGGTGATCTGGGAGTTGATCGAAACGGGAGCCACGCGAACCGGCGCGATGATTCACATAGCCACGGTGGAGGTGGATCGCGGGCCGGTATTATCCCACTGCGAGTTGCCGATCGTCGGCGGGGACTTTGACGAGGAACGGCGAGCGTCAGGCGGGCGCTCGGTGGAACAGATGAAGTCCGACGAGGGCGAGGACAACGGGCTGTTCAAGCTGATCAGATCGGAGGGATACCGGCGGGAACCGTACCTTTTGCTGGCGACGCTCGGCGCGGTGGCCGACGGTCGGGTGATGGTTCGACCGGGTGAAGCGCTGGACTCCCACGGCGAACCCTGGGCAAATACCCACGCCGCTGGGCTCTCATTGACGGCAGAAATAGAGGCCGCGATCTACGCAGAAACTTCGGGCGGTTAGGGCCGCCCCGCGGAGTGAGGGTCTGGAACCGGAACGCCGGACGGCAGCCACCCTGGGTTCCGGATGAAGGGGGACATCACCCCCAGGTGCAGCGCCGCCGTACGGGCTGGTCGGTCAGGCGGTTCGGCGCGACTCGTGATGCGATCTTGCCAGGGCGGACTTGAGGGTGAGGTAGCGTCCACCGCTCCGACGATAGAGGCGGGGCGAGGCGTCGCCGTGAATGGCGTCGCCGTGTACGACGCAGCGTCCAATGTCCTCGAGGGACGGTAGCTCGTACATGACCTCGAGCAGGGCGTCCTCAACGATGTGGCGCAGCACACGAGCGCCGGTCTGGTATGACAGGGCGCGTTCCGCGGCGGCAACCAGGGCGTCATCGGTGAACTCCAACTTGACATCGTCGATGGCGAACAACTGCTGGTACTGCTTGACGATGGCGTTTTTGGGTTCGATCAACACACGGATAAGGGCGTCGCGATCCAGCGGCTGCAGAGCGGAGACGATGGGCAAGCGACCGACAAGTTCCGGAATGAAGCCAAACTGGAGCAGGTCTTCCGGCGTCACCTGATCCAGGGGGTTGTCGTCGCTGGCCTGGCGTTCGGCGCGGTCAGGGCCGCTGGCCAGGAATCCCATCGAGGAGCCGACGGACAGCCGCTTGGTGACCATCTCCTCCAGGCCGTCGAAAGCGCCGCCGCAGATAAAAAGGATGTTGCGGGTGTTGATCTGCAACATCTCCTGGTGGGGGTGCTTGCGTCCGCCCTGGGGTGGGACGTTGGCTACACATCCCTCGATGATTTTGAGGAGTTCCTGCTGCACTCCTTCGCCGGCGACGTCGCGTGTGATGGAACGGTTGACGCCCTCCTTGCGGGCGATTTTGTCCAACTCGTCGATGTAGATGATTCCCTGCTCGGCGCGCGGAATGTCCCAATCGGCGGCCTGGATGAGCCGGAGCAGGATGTTCTCCACGTCTTCGCCGACGTAGCCAGATTCGGTGAGCGAGGTCGCGTCGCAGATTGCGAACGGAACGTCCAGCGTACGAGCCAGGGTTTCGGCCAGGAGGGTCTTGCCTGAGCCGGTCGGCCCGATCAGCAGGATGTTGGATTTCTGGACCTCAACGTCCGAGGTTTTGGCGTCGCTGCGGATGCGTTTGAAGTGGTTGTAAACGGCGACGGCGAGGGTCTTCTTGGCCTTTTCCTGGCCGATGACGTATGCGTCAAGGCTGCCGTAGATCTCGCGCGGAACCAGGGTGGTGGACGGCCCCGCTGCCTGTTCCATGGCCTTTTCGGTCAGCTCAACTCGGTCGGAACTGCGTTGAGTGCGCGGGTTGGGTTCCTCGCCGCGTTTCTTTCCGCCCCGGTCGGCGACGTAGGCCGCCAGTTCGCGGATGCAATCGAAACAGATTCCGCCCCGGCTCTGGCTGGGCGGGCGCATGAGGCGACCCTGGGGGAACAGACTACCGCAGAAAGAACACCGGTGGGTATTGCGGTTGGAGTTGCTGTTGCGGTTTCTGGTGGTCATGGCTGGCCGCCTGGTGTGGGGGAGTGGAGGGAGACAGGATCAGGCGGCTTCGGCAGTGGCTTCCTCGGTGGGCGCGCCAAGTATTTCATCCACGATGCCGTACTCGATGGCCTCTTCGGCGGTTAGGAAGAAATCCCGGTCGGTGTCGTCGGAGATCTTTTCGATGCTCTGCCCGGTGGCTTCGGAAAGAATCTTGGAAAGGCGTTCTTTCAGGCGAACTATCTCCCGGGCCTGAATCTCGATGTCGGCGGCCTGACCCTGGAAGCTGCCCACGTTGGGCTGATGCATGTGAACGGTGGAATTGGCCAGGCAGTAGCGCTTGCCCTTGGCGCCGTTGGCGAGGAGCACTGTGGCCATGCTGGCGGCGGTCCCGACGCAGATGGTGGAGACCTGGGAGTTGATCAGCCGCATGGTGTCCAGGATGGCCAGGCCCGACGCGATGTAGCCGCCGGGGCTGTTGATGTACAGGCTGATGTCGCGGTCGCGGTCTTCGCGTTCCAGGTACAGGAGTTGCGCGATGATGACGTTGGCCACCTGGTCCGTTATCGGAGTGCCCAGATAGATGATGCGCTCGCGAAGCAGGAGGGAATAGATGTCAAAGGCGCGCTCGCCCCGGGGGCTGGTCTCAATGACCATGGGGACGATGTTGGTCGGCTGGAGCAACGGGGAATCTTCAAAAGGAAGGGTCATTGGGGTCTCCTGGCAATTTACGGAAGGATCCCTGTCGGCGGAGGCGGCGAAGCCTCAGGCGATGGCGCGGGTCAATGTGTCGGGGAGTTGGTCGAGAACGTGGTCTACGATGCCGTAGGTGACGGCGCTTTCGGCGTCCATCCAGTAGTCGCGGTCGGAGTCGCGGGAAACCTTGTCGAAGGGCTGCTCGCAGTTCTCGGAGAGAATGGTGTTCAGGCGTTCGCGCAGCCGGAGAATCTCCTGGGCGGTGATCTCGATGTCGGAGGCAGAGCCCTGGATGCCGCCCATCACCTGGTGGATCAGGACGGTGGAGTTGCGGGTGCAGTAGCGCTTCCCCTTGGTTCCGCCGGACAGCAGCACGGCGCCCATGCTGGCAGCCTTGCCCAGGCAGACGGTGGCGACGTCGGGCTTGATGAGCTGCATGGTGTCGTAGATGGCCATGCCGTCCAGCACCGAACCGCCGGGGGAATTGATGTAAAGGTAGATATCCTCGTCAGGGTTTTCCCAGCCCAGGTACAGCAACTGGGACACCACGGCGTTGGACACGTCGTCATCCACCGGGGTGCCCAGGTAGATGATCCGAGCCTGCAGGAGCAGGGAATAGGGATTGAAGGCTCGTTCGCCCTCGGTGGTGGGTCGGATAATCCCGGGGAGGACGTTGCTGGGCAGCACGCGTTCCTTGGGATCGGGAAGTTGCAGCATCAGTAGCAGCTCCTGGAATATTGCGGTTGGGTCTACGCCGTGGTCTGGTTTTCTTCGGAGGCTTCGGCAGCGGGTTCAGGCTCTGCGCCGGTTTCGTCGGCTGCCGGCTCCGGTGAAGGTTCCGCGTCGGACTTGTCGTCCGTCTCGTCGACCCTGCCCTGTGTGATTTCGGTCAGGCGTTCCAGCACGCGACGGCTGTGCAGGGAGGAGCGGATGTTGTCGCGCGTTGACTGGGAGTCGAGGAACTGGCGCAGATTGTCAATGTTCTCCTGCTCGGCATCCTCTCCGGCGGAGAGTTCAAACAGCCGGTCGGTCTCGGTCTGTATGTCCTCGTCCGAAACCTCGATTTCCTCGACCTCCGCGAGCTTGCGCAGAACCAGCCCTCCAACGAGCCTGCGCTCGGCGTTGGGCCGCATTTCTTCAAGAAATTCCTCGTTGGACTTGCCCATGAAGCGAAGGTAGGTGGGCAGGTCGAGGCCCTGCTGCCGCAGCATGCGCTCACGGTCGGCCTGCATGGCCTCCAGTTCGCGCTCGTAAAGGATCTGCGAGGCGTTCACCACGGCAGCCTCGCACAGGGCTTCCAGGCTCTTCTGCTCCAACTCGTTGCGGGCGGTGGCTTCCGCCTGGTTCGTGAGGGATTCGCGTACGCTGGACCGCAGCGCTTCGATGTCGTCGAAACCATCGCCCACCGACTTGGCGAACTCGTCGTCGAGTTCCGGCACGTTCTTTTCCTTGACGGACAGAACCGACACCTTGAACTGGACATCCTGCCCGGCGTACTGCTCCCTGGGATAGTCCTCGGGTATGGTTACGGTGAACTCGCTTTCGTCGTCCTCTGCCAGGCCCACCAGATTGGGGGCAAAGCCGGGGAACGGGAGGACGTTGTCCTCGTTGGGGATGTACTCGACGTCGTGGTCATCAACGACGAGTTCGCCATCGATTTCGCCGTTGACGTCGAGGTTGAGGCGGTCGCCGTACTCGGCGGCGCGTTCCACCGGTTCCCAGACGGCCTGTTCTTCCTGGAGGCGGGAGAGCACGTCGTCGACCTGCTCCTCGCCGATCTCCACGGGTTCTGTTTCAACACGAAGGGACAGGTAGTCTCCGAGGTCGATGGTCGGTTCGAGCGGTACGGTCGCCTTGAACGAAACGGGCTCCAGGTCGGTGACCTCTATGCTCGGCTCGCCGAATGCGGAAACATCCTCATCCGTGAGGACTTTGTCCAGGGTTTCGGGGACCATGAAGTCGAGGGCTTCCTGCAACAGGGCGGTGCGGCCGATCATGCTCTCGACGATGTGACGCGGCGCTTTACCGCGACGAAAACCAGGGATGTTGATGCGGGAAACGGTCCGACGGTAGGAACGATCGAGGAAAGGGTTTTCGTCCTCGGGTTCCAGTTCCACCGTAAGGGTTATCTCGATGGGTGATGCGTTGTCCCTGGTGACCTTCACGGCCCGTACACTCCTGTGGGAGGAATATTAGCAAAAAGCGACGGGCAGAGCGGTATCCGCCGACCTACCCGGTATGCGACGCAGTATAGCACAACGGGTTGACGCGCGAGAAGAGAACGGCGATGCGGAGGCGCCGCCGCGAGCGCGCCGCTTTTGTGAACTTTTCAAAAAATCGGAAAATCATGCATTGCACATAATGGGCGCGATCAGGCCTGCGTTTGCTACATTTCGCATCACACGCGTCGGGCACTTATTGCCGGAACCGCGGATACATAGGTGTATTGACTGGGTCAGTGTGAAATGGTGACGGTACCGGTGGCGGCGACATGGCCAAGGTCCAATGTTAATTGGGCCGACTTTCTTGTGTCGCGGACGGCCATCTATAAATGTGATGCGACGCCGGACGGTGACGTGGAGCCATCGCACCTGCCGGTGCTGCTGGCCGAATCGCTGGAGTTTCTGGCCGTGGCGACCAACGGCGTCTACGTGGACGGAACGGTGGGCGAGGGCGGCCACACCGAGGGGATACTCCGGGCGTCGGGCCCCAACGGCGTGGTGCTGGGGATAGACCGGGACCCGCGTTCCCTGGCCGTAGCGCGGCGACGCCTGGACCGTTACGGATCGCGCGCGATGCTGGCCCACGGCAACTATGCCGACATGGGACGGATCGCCGCAGACCACGGGATTTCCGAAGTCGATGGCATCCTGCTGGACCTTGGTTTTTCATCCCGACAGGTCAATACCGCCGGATACGGCTTTTCATTCCAGACCGACGAACCGCTGGACATGCGGTACAACCCAGTGGGTGACACGGCGGCCGACATCGTCAACTCTGCCAGCGAGGGCGAGTTGGCCGACGTCATTTTCCGGTATGGAGAGGAGAGGCGGAGCCGCGCCATCGCGCGGGCCATTGTGCGGAGCCGGCCGATTGAAACCACCGGACAACTGGCCCAGGTGGTGGCGCGATCGGTCGGGGGACGGAGGGGCGGACGACATCCCGCCACGCGGACTTTCCAGGCGCTGCGGATCGCCGTGAACCAGGAGTTGACGCAGGTTGAGGCGGGACTGGCCGCGGCGGGCGAGTTGCTGAAGCCGGGCGGCAGGCTGGCGGTGATCAGTTACCACAGCCTGGAGGACCGCCTGGTCAAAGAATGGATGGACCGAGAGACGGCCACGTGCGTATGCCCCCCGGAGTTTCCCGTGTGCGTGTGTGAGCAGGAGCCAAGGTTCAGGACGGTGCGTCGCCGCATAGTGCGTCCCACCAACGAAGAGATAACTGATAACCCCCGCAGCCGCAGCGCGAGACTGAGAGTCGCGGAACGGATCTGAGCGACGCTCGCGGCCGGCAGATATTCACCGGGGCCACGTAACCCAGGGGGAGGAAACCACAAGCATGGCAAGGGAACCAATATACGCTGTCATCGACATCGGGACGAGCAAGATCGTGTCCGTCGTGGCCCGATTGGGAACCGAGGGGGAACTGAAACCGCTTGGAATCGGCTCCGCGCCGTCGTTGGGCGTCCAGCAGGGGATCATAGACGATTTTTCGGAGGTCACCGATGGCGTGCGGACCAGCCTGGACGAATGCCTGAGGTACATGGGCAGGAACCCGCTGGGCAATGTTTACGCCGTGGTGAACGGCGAGCACCTCGTCGGCGTCAACTCATCGGAAGGCCTGCAAAACGGGGCGGAACCGGTCACGGTCACCGAACAACACCTGCGGTCATTGATCAGCGGAGCCGCGGGATCTTTACGGGAACGGGGAGAGAGCAGGAGCCAGCAGACCCTGCACATCATACCGATGCGCTACAAGCTGGACGGGGTCGATGGCATCAGAAACCCCACGGGGCTGCACACGAACGAATTGCAGATGGAAGCCCACGTGGTCAGGGGATCGTCGATACCGTTGGGCAACACGGTGAGGGCGTTGCAGGCCTGCAAGGTGCAGGTTGATGGCCTGGTGGCGCATCCACTGGCGTCAGCCGAAGGGGTGCTGACGGCCGACGAACGAGAGATGGGCGTCGCGTGCGTGGACATCGGAGCGGGCACCATCAAGGTATCGGTGTACCGGGGCGGCACGCCTTTCTACTCCTCGGTGGTCGCGGTGGGCAGCAACCAGCTGACCCGGGACCTGGCGGTCTCGCTGAGGGTGCCATACCAGATGGCCGAGGACCTGAAAATTGAACACGGGCACTCCCTGCCCGACGATCTCCCGCCATCCGAGAACGTGGTGCTGCCCGCGACGCAGACGCAGTCGAGACGTACGATGCAGCGCCGCGAACTGTGCGAGCCTCTGTACCTGCGCAGTCTCCAGATTCTGAAGCTGATTCACGCTGAGCTGTGCGCGGCGGAACTCACCGATTTGCCCGGTGGGATTGTCCTGACCGGCGGCGGCGCGAAGATGCGCGGATTTGCCGAGATGGCCTCGCGAGGACTCAGGACGCAGGTGAGGCTGGGCGCGCCGCTCTGGTATGCCGGCCTGCCCGAATCGCTGCGGCAACCGGAGTACGCAGCGGCTCTCGGCACCCTGCAATGGGCGGTGAAACACCGGCACCTGACCGATCGCGGGCGCGTCAAGCCGGAAAGCGAAAAGGGCTGGTCCCCAGGATCGCTGTTCCGACGGCCGTTCGCGAGGGCAGGCGCCGGTGAACCCAAGGACGAATGATGCATGAAACCCGCGCGATGCGGCGGCGTTACGACGTCGGTGTCGTAGCGCCGCGACATCGCTGAGGATCTAACCAGGATAACGAAACCAGAAATGGCGTCTCTAAGCGCCAACATCAGGAGGAACCACGAAATGATATTCCCCGACAATTCGGCATCATGGGAACCGGCTGGCGGTTTTGAAGAGGGCGACGGCATGATTCCCGATATCGGCCGCGGCGTCCCGCTCATCAAGGTGATGGGCGTTGGCGGCGGGGGATCAAATGCGGTCAGCCGGATGTATAAGGACAAGCTTCCGGTGGTGGAATACTACGCCCTGAACACCGACGCGCAGCACCTGGCGCGGTGCGACGTCCACTACAGGATCCCGTTGGGGCGCAACCTGACCCGCGGCCTGGGCGCCGGAGCCCAGCCGGAACTGGGCCGGCAGGCCGCCGAGGAGTCTCGCTCGGATATCGAGCAGGCAATGCGCGGAGGAGATATGGTCTTCGTGGCGGTCGGCATGGGCGGCGGCACAGGCACCGGCGCGGCGCCCATCGTCGCCCAGATTGCCAAGGAGAGCGGAGCCCTCACCATCGCCGTGGTCAGCCGGCCATTCGGCTTTGAGGCGCAGACGCGACGGCGCAACGCCGAGGAGGGACTGGAACGGCTCCGGGACCAGGTTGACACGATGATCGTCATCCCCAACGACCGGTTGCTGGTGCTGAACGACGAACAACCGGACTCCTACTCGTGGGAGGACGCGCTCAAGATGGCGGACTCGGTGCTGCACCAGGGAATCAGCGCCATCGCTGAGGTGGTGACGGTGCCCGGCGAAATCAACGTCGACTTCGCCGACGTGAAGACGATCCTCACCGGGGCCGGCCAGGCTTGGCTGTCCATCGGGCGAGGCCGGGGGACCGAGCGTGCCCGGGACGCGGCGCGGCAGTGCACCGAGAGCCCGTTGCTAGACATCTCCCTGGAAGGGGCCCGGAGGATCCTGTTTGTGCTGACGGGCGGCAACAACATGTCGCTGCAGGAGGTCCAGGACGCCGCGGGGGTGGTGGAGGAGCTGGCAGACCCCAACGCCAACATCATCTTCGGGACCAACAAGGACGCCCGCTTGGATGACGAGGTGAAGATGACCATGGTGGCGGCGGACTTCCCGGCACTGATCCCTGAGCCCGAGGACGACATCGCGAAGCTGCTGGATGATATGGACGTGCCGGATCCCGTCGACTACGATTTGCCGACGTTCCTGCAAGGCCGTCAGAACCGGCGAGGTTTCTTCCGCTAGAATCCACAACATACCTCCTCCGGAAATCCCCGGCTCCGTTTGGGAGTCGGGGATTTTTCTCACTGATGGCGACGGCGCGCCAAAACGAAAACCCGGACGCGCCCACGCCGCGCGTGAGCTAAAAAATCCAGCGGCCCGAAAACACGCGAAAATTGCCGAAAAGTGCCACGCCAAGTTAATTGACACGCAAAAGAGCCGCTGGTCTATAATCCGCAATACAAGAGATTGTGGTTGTTGTGCCCCCAGGCACAATATGTGCGGTTTCCAAGAAATGTTTGAAAAAGAGACCAAAAGGCGTCCACGTTTATGAAGTGTCCATATTGCGAAGAGAGCCAGAGCAAGGTCACGGACTCGAGAGACACCGAAAACGGCATACGGCGACGGCGGGAATGCCTGTCCTGCGGCCGGCGATTCACCACACACGAACAGGTGCGCCTGCCCACGCTGCTCGTCGAAAAGAGAAATGGGACGCGGCAGGAATTTGACCGGAACAAACTTCAGACCGGGGTCGATATCGCTTGCACCCGCCGGCCGATTCCGCGTCGCGACCTCGACCGCCTCGTGGACGACATCGAAACCGAGCTGCAACGGTTGGGAAGCGGGCTGGTGAAATCCAGGGACCTGGGCCTGATGGTGCTGGAGCGCCTGCGACCCATCGACGAAGTGGCGTACATGCGTTACGCGTCGGTGTACTACGACTTCCAGAACGCCGATGACTTTGAGGAACGGGCCCGGACCTTGCGGGAAGGGCACCCGGAGCCACTGGTGAGCGTGGCCGCGATCTCCTCGCGGCGCACTCGGCAGCGGCGTACGACTACCACCCGTCGGAGCGGTAACAACGCCTGACTGGATCCACAGCGCGTGCCACCGCGGCTGTGGAGGATTTTCCTGATGAAACCAGAGGTTATTAATTTTGCAACCAACGGCGGGCCGGTATCGCCACCAACGCCGGCCACCGCGGGTCATGCCACCACGGCAACAATGCTAACTGCTCGCCAACCACTAAATTTGATGGAGGTGTTTAACACCATCATGAGCAGCAGCGTTCAGTACTCCGCCTTCACGAGGCTATTGACCCACAACAACCGGGTCCACGACATGGAGGAGATGCTGCGGAAGATGTGGGTCCCGTCGGCCTGGGAAACCAGCGATGCGGACGATTTCGAATCGTGGATACCGAACCCTTTCGCGGAACTGCAGGATGACATGGACCGCGAGTCCCGCGCCTGCCTGGTCAGCTGTTGGGCAGCGTTGCCAGTGCAGCGAGAGGAGGACGATCTTTTTGCGTAGCCGGAGCCTGGGAATCGCGCGGGCGTGGGTCCATTGCCACTGGATCCATCGACCGCCGCAGCCAGGAACCGGAGCAGCGAATGATCACAACACGGCGCGTGGAACCGGAGTTTTCGCGGTTCACGCGCCACCAGGGGCAGACTGCCCCGGAGCTTGAAC
The DNA here is from genome assembly GCA_965116565.1 of Dehalococcoidia bacterium. Classification (GTDB taxonomy): domain Bacteria; phylum Chloroflexota; class Dehalococcoidia; order Lucifugimonadales; family UBA3495; genus Bin87. The sequence goes on along the minus strand of OZ220699.1, from coordinate 3,258,931 downwards.
TGATGCAACAAATCGTTCAGTACAACGTTGATGTCAACTGCGGCCCATGCCCGCAGGGGTTGGTGTCGCGGATCGCCCGGCAACTGCAAACCGCGTTTCCGGTAACCAGTTGTCAGAGCACGAGGACCGGATTGACCATGCGCATGATCTCCGGACACCGGTTCGCCGATGGCGCGCTGAGGGATTTCGCCGACTTGGTGGGCGAGACTCTGTCGGGCCTGGGGATCGCGATGACCATGGGAGTGGTCCGCATGGTGACGCGGCAGGCGTCCTTTCATTCGGGCGTGCTGCAGCGGGTGCAGGACCTGGCCGCGACGGTCACGGGCATCGACTGGCGGCCGGTACGCGAGGTTCCGGTGTTCTACTTCTACAAGGGATTGCGGTTCGACCGGGAATTGTCGGCGCGGTTAAGAGCGCTGAATCAGATGGAACAAGCCGGCGCTTTCTAGCAATGTTGTGCCACGTCGCGCTGGTGGACATCGTCGGCCGGCGGGACGTGGCGCTTGGGAATTAACCCGGCGAGCCAGCCGGATAGGCGGTTCGTCGGGGGATGACAAAGATAAAATGATTTTTTTGAAAATCGGGAGGAGATCGTGGCGGCCAGGGCAACAGGCATAACGGAACAGGCAGATCGCGCATCTGGGGTATCGATCAGGCGGCGCATCCGGGATGCGATGGTGGCGGCCGGCATCGCCGAGTCCTATAACGACCGGACCGGCGAACTGACCGACAACGCGCGGGTGGTGCTGCAGCGGCGTTATCTGTCCAAGGACCGGGAAGGCAATGTCCTGGAGGACCCGGAAGGGATGTTCCGCCGGGTCGCGCACAACCTGTCGCAATCCGACCTTGAGTACGGGGCGACGGAGGACGAGCGACAGGCCACCGAGGACGCGTTCTACACGGTGATGCGCCGATTGGAGTTTCTGCCCAACTCCCCGACGCTGATGAACGCGGGCCGCGAGTTGCAACAGCTATCGGCCTGCTTCGTTCTGCCCGTTGAGGACTCTCTGGACTCCATATTCACCAAGGTGAAGCAGACCGCGCTGATTCACAAGAGCGGCGGCGGCACCGGGTTTGCGTTTTCCAGGCTGCGGCCCGAGGGGGACGTGGTGGGATCCACGGGCGGCGTGGCGTCCGGTCCGGTGAGCTTCATCAACGCGTTTGACGCGGCAACCGACGTGGTCAAGCAGGGTGGGACGCGCCGGGGCGCGAACATGGGGATTCTGCACGTTACGCACCCCGACATCCTGTCGTTCATCACCTCCAAGGAAGACGGCCAGCATCTGAGCAACTTCAACATCTCGGTGGCGGTCACCGAGGACTTCATGCGACGGGTGGAACACGGCCAGGCGTATGACCTGGTCAACCCGCGCACGGGCCAGATCACCGGCCAACTCAACGCGCGCGAGGTGTTCGAGCGCATGACGGAACTGGCCTGGCGCACGGGCGACCCCGGGATCGTGTTCCTGGACCGAATCAACCGGGACAACCCGAACCCCCAGCTGGGCGACATCGAGAGCACTAATCCCTGCGTAACCGCCGACACGTGGGTGCAGACGGCGGCCGGGCCCCGGCAGGTTGGAGAATTGGTGGGCGTGCCGTTTGGAGCGGTTGTGGACGGAGAGTCCCACGACACCGACGGGCGTGGGTTCTTCCACACGGGTCGTAAACCGGTGTTGTTGGTCAGGACCGCGGAGGGCCACACTCTACGGGTTACCTCCGATCATCCGGTGCTGAAGGTGGCATCCAGGACGCGTTATCGAATCGATCACGCTTGGACAGACGCCGGAGATCTGCGGCCTGGTGACGAGATTCAGTTGCACGACCACCGGGACAACAACCAATGGACGGGAAAATACACAGAGTCCGACGGCTACCTGATGGGGCTGCTGGTTGGGGACGGGACGTTGAAACAGGACAAGGCCGTCCTGAGCGTCTGGCCCGGCGATCAAACGGCGGCAGGTGGAGGAACGGAACGTCCGGGTGCATTGGCGGTAATGGAAAAAGCGCTGGCGGCGACGGAAACGTTGCCACAACGGAGCGATTTTTCCGGATGGGTGGCCGTGGCGGACCGGGGCGAGTACAGGATGAGCCCGGCCGCAGTGCAGCGGTTGGCTTTTCAACTGGGCATGTCGCCCGGCCGCAAGGGAATTACCCCGGCAATGGAGCGGGCCTCCAGCGATTTTTACACCGGGTTCCTGCGCGGCTTCTTCGACGCCGATGGCGCCGTTGTTGGTGGTCAAGCGAAGGGAGCCAGTGTCCGACTGGCGCAAACCGACTTGGACCGTCTTGAAGCAGCACAGCGGATGCTGCTGCGTTTGGGGATCGCGTCGCGCATATATAGGGAGAGGCGACCCTTCGGTCACCGGATGCTGCCGGACGGACGGGGCGGTCGAAAGGCCTACGCGACCCAGAGCCAGCACGAACTGGTGATTTCCGGGGAGAACATCTCCCGGTTTGCCGACCTGATCGGTTTCGCCGATAGTGCGAAGGACGCGAAACTGGCCCATGTCCTGGGCAACTGCAAGCGTGAACTCAACCGCGAGCGTTTCACCGCCACGGTGAATGAAGTAATCCCGGACGGGTACGAGGACGTGTTCGACGTATCAGTACCCGGCATCAACGCGTTTGATGCGAACGGATTTTGCGTTCACAACTGCGGCGAACAGCCGCTGCTGCCCTACGAGTCGTGCAACCTGGGCTCCCTGAACCTGGCCCGGATGGTGCAGTACGATGGGGACGACGTCGCCATCGACTGGTCGCGGATGTCCGAGGTGATCAAGACGGCCGTCCACATGCTGGACAGCGTCATTGACATGAACGACTACCCCATCGACGAGATCGCCGACATGAGCCGCAGGACCCGGCGCATCGGCCTGGGCGTCATGGGCTGGTCGGACCTGCTGATCCAGATGGGCGTACGCTACGACAGCGACGAGGCCCTGGAACTGGCGGAACAGGTGATGCAGTTCATCCAGTTGGAATCATACCGGGCTTCAGAGGAATTGTCGGCGACCCGAGGCACGTTCCCGGAATGGGAGCACAGCGCGTACAACCGGGGAACCCACCCGCAGCGGATGCGGAATTCCGCGCCCGTGACCATCGCGCCGACCGGGACCATCAGCATCATCGCGGGAGCGTCCAGCGGGATCGAGCCGCTGTTCGCGCTGTCTTTCGTGCGGAACGTGATGGACCGCACGCGTCTGGTGGAAGGCAACGGTTACTTCGAAGCGGTGGCCCGCAACGAAGGATTCTACTCGGACGAACTGATGGAGCAGTTGGCCGCCGTCGGCTCGCTGGAAGACCTCGACGTGCCCGATTGGGTCAAGCAGGTTTTCAGGGTGTCCCACGACATCGATCCGCGCTGGCACGTCAGGATGCAGGGCGCGTTCCAGAAGTACACCGACAATGCGGTGTCCAAGACCATCAACTTCCCCCACGACGCCACGGTGGAGGATGTGGCGGAGGCATACCGGTCCGCGTACGCTCTGGGCTGCAAGGGGATCACTGTTTACCGGGACGGCAGCAAGGCCGAGCAGGTGCTCAGCACGGGCACGACTGAGGAATCGTCTGAGTCGGCCGGCGGCTCGCCCGTGGTGCAGATAGAGGTCCCCGGGCCAAGGGTCCCTCGCGAGCGGCCCCGGCAGACCCGGGGGGTCACCGAACGGGTACGCACGGGCCACGGCAACATGTACGTGACCGTCAACCTGGACGACGCGGGCAAGCCGTTCGAGGTATTCGGAACGATGGGCAAGGCTGGCGGCTGCGACGCGGCGCTGCTGGAAGCGGTGTCGCGGCTGGTGTCGCTGGCGCTGCGAGCGGGCATCGACACCAGCGAGGTCACGCGGCAATTGCGGGGAATCACCTGCTGCCCGGCGTGGGACGACGGTACGCTGGTCCGCTCGGGCCCGGACGCCGTGGCGATAGTTCTGGACAATCTCATGGACGGAATGGGCGGCGAATCCAGCGCCCCGGACGGGGTCCAGTTGACTCTGCCGACGGGATTCCCTGGCTATGGGGGAGACGGCGCCGACGCGCGCACGTTCTTGCCCCAGGGAACCATCACCGGAGGTACGGGTGGCGCTCCGCCCGATGCGGGTAACGGGAACGGCCACGGGCACGCCATTCCAATGGCGAATGGGTCCACATACGCCCAGCGATGCCCGGAGTGCAACGGGACCGTGGTGAACCAGGAGGGCTGCTCAACCTGCTACTCGTGCGGCTGGAATAAGTGCGAGTGAAATCAGAGGGGGCGGCCCAACACCGCCCCCTTGAAATTCGTTGGTTGATGTGACGGCAGAGCGCGACTGGAGGCCGATAAATGCAGAGGGCGGGAGGCGGTGGCGTTTATCAAGTCTTGGAACGCGACAGTTTTGACGCCGATTGGCAGCGCGGGATCGAGGAAGGGTGGATCAACCCGATGGCCGACCACGTAACGTTGCAAGCGATAAAGGATCTTTTGTCTCGGACGCCCAGGGTAACAGATAGCGTCTACGGTCGGCCCGAAAACATACGCATAATCAGGTTCCCGCGCTCGATCATGTATCGAGCAGACACCGTCAGTATCTACTACGAGATTCTCGAAGACGACAGAACGGTCTGGCTGGAACGAATTCTCCCGACTATCGAATAATCGGCGGCCCGGCTTGAATTTCCCTGGCGCTCAGTCGGGGAGAAAACACACCCGCCAACTCGTATGGGATTGGCTCTCCGTCCTCGGTTGAGCGCCACCCTATTTCCTGGTGTGAGTATTGCACGATGCCGGCCGCATTGAAACCGGAAAACCGTTTCACCTGCGCTTCGAGCGTCTTTCTATCGTTGGGGGTGAGCAATTCAAGGTTCGAGGAGCGCTGCGGCAATACACGGTATTCTTGATACCCCGCAATCGCAGCTTCATATAGGATATCGGCATCGCCACGCTCCTGCATCTGCTGCCGTACTCTATACCAGTTCTCAGGATGCGGGCCGTGGGGGAAATGAAGGTAGGTTGTGCCCGTGATGGGTTCGCCATGTGCCAGGTAGGAATCAAAGTCTGCGTAGTAGAGAAGCTTGGTGAGCTTTGACGAACCAAATTCAGGGTCGTCGACGGACAGTTCGCACAGATAGATCGCCGCTTCGACCAACTTGTCGACGTCCTGTTCGAATGTGGTAGATGTGGTCATGACCGCCCCCTGACGGCTGTTTATGGCATCCTTGGTATGGGCGCGATTGTATGGGTTTTGCGGGTTGCCGGCAACGTGCGCTCCGATCACAAGTCTATCACCCTCAGGCGTCATGCTATAATCCGGAACCACCCGATCAGGACCTGCTTTTCAACTGGGAGACGCGCATCATGGTAGAAGGAAACGGCACCGGAATACCTCGACCGGCCATCGCGATCACCATGGGCGACCCCTGTGGCATTGGCCCTGAGGTGGTGGTCAAGGCATTGGCGGACCCGCGTATCTACGCGGCGTGCCGGCCCGTGGTGATCGGCAACGTGTACGCCATGGAGCAGGCGGCCAAAATGACCGGACTGCCATTGGGCATCAACCACACCGATGATCCAACGTCGTCGGGTGAAGATCCCACAAAGATCGACGTGGTGGACATCGGCAACCTGAACGTCGAAGACATCACCGTGGGCGAGATCAGCGTACCGTGCGGCAAGGCGGCGATGGAGTGGGTGAGCAAGGCGGGTCAGTTGGCGATGGCGGGCGTGGTGGACGGGTTGGCGACGGCGCCGTTGAACAAGGAGGCGGCCTCGTTGGCGGGCTACGAAGCCATCGGACACATGGAACTGCTGCAGGAGTTGTCGGGTGCGAAGACCGTGGCGACCATGCTCATGGCGAAAAACCTTCGGGTGGTGCATCTGACCACCCACCGTTCCTTGAAAGTTGCGTGCGATTACGTGAAAAAGGACCGGATACTGGACTACCTGCGGCTCACTGACCGCAGTTTTAGGCAGTGGGGCTTTGCCAATCCGCGCATCGGCGTCGCGGCCCTGAATCCGCACGGCAGCGACGGAGGTTTGCTGGGCAACGAGGAGGCCGAGGAGATCGCGCCGGCGGTGCAGGAAGCGCAGTCCGAGGGCATCAACGCCATCGGGCCGGTGCCGGCGGACATCATCTTCCACCAGGCAATCCAGGACCGCTACGACGTCACCCTGTGCATGTACCACGACCAGGGCCACATCCCGGTCAAGGTGTACGGGTTCGAGGAGAGCATCACCGCCAACCTGGGGTTGCCCTTCATCCGCACGTCGGTGGACCACGGGACGGCGTTCGACATCGCCGGCAAGAACCTGGCCGACCACACCTCCATGGTGGAGTCGATCCGCATGGCGGTGGCCTTCGCCCGGGGCGATGGCCTGACCGACGGCTGGGGCGAGGAATAGCGCGATGACCGTCGCGCCCAACTTGCCGGCCCACGGCGCTCAAAGCGTTGCCGACCGTCTCCGGATCAGCCGTATCATGATCATCCAGGCCCGCCAGGAATTAATCGACGGCAGCCGCCTGCAGGCTGGCGAAAAGGCTTGGGGCGCCGTCGTGCAGCCGATGAAAGCCATCGCACAGCAACGCGGATGGAAGCACGAGTCGCATCAAGACATCCACTCTGTGATGAGTCAGATCGCACTGGAATATGGCTTCGACGGTGAACAGATTTGGGCCCTTTCGCTGGCTTATTTTGTCGGTCACGAGAACTTTTACGAAAACTTCCGCAGCCCTGAAGAATTGTCGGACATGATGGACCGAGTTGAGGAGGTGTTGCCTGCGTTGATTGACGTAACTACCATGCCGCCCCGCTCGTTCACCATCACCAGCAATTCGCAGTTGCGGCGGTTGCGTCGCCTGACCGGCAACGATAACCTGCAGATGGGAGACACGTCTGCCGTGGGATTTTCCGTGTCGCAAGGCTTGACCGACGGGGGCGAGGATTAGCGTGATGAATATCGGCTTTATCGGCGGCGGGACCATGGCCGAGGCCATCCTCGGCGGCATGCTGGACGGCGGCGTCGCCTCTGCGACAGACGTGATGATCGGCGAGCCGGTCCCCGGACGTCGTGACTATCTGGCGGAACGGTACGGGGTGGGCGTGTCGGACGTGAACGGCCCGGTGGCGAACGCTTCCGAGCTGGTGGTGATGGCGGTGAAGCCGCAGGACCTGCCCAAGGTGTACGCGGACATCGGCGGCGGGTTACGCGACGGGCAGTCGATAATGTCCATCGTCGCCGGCGCCAAGATGAAATCGCTGGCCGACGGTATGCGGCACGACGGCATCATCAGGGTGATGCCCAACACGCCGGCGCAGATCGGCGCGGGCATGACCATGTGGACGTGCGCGTCGTCGGTCAGCGCCGCCCATCGTGAAACCACGTCGGCCATCCTGTCCACCGTTGGCGATGAGATCTACGTGGACGACGAGAAGTACCTGGACATGGCAACGGCGTTGAGTGCCAGCGGCCCCGCCTACGTTTTCCTGATCCTGGAAGCGTTGATTGACGCCGGGGTGTACGTGGGCCTGCCCCGCGACGTGGCCCGACGTATGGCCTTGCAAACGGTGAAAGGCAGTACCCAACTCGTTCTGCAAACCGGAAAGCACCCGGCCGAACTGAAAGACATGGTGACGTCGCCGGGCGGAACCACTGCCGAGGGACTGCAGGCGCTGGAGCGCGCCGGTGTGCCGGCGGCCGTGGTGGACGCGGTGAACGCCGCGTATCTCAAATCCATCAGGCTGGGGCAGGACTAGCAACACGTCCGGTCCTGCGGGGTATTCATGCTGCAACTGATCAGCCTAATCATCACGCTGTGCTACCTCTTGCTGTTGGCGCGGATCATCCTCGGATTCGTGGTGCAGTACATGGCGATGCAGGGCAACGGCGCTCCGGAAACCCTGGTCAAGGTTTACGAGGTGGTGTTCAGCCTCACTGAACCGGTACTGGGTCCCATCCGGCGGATGCTGCCCCAAACCGGGATGATCGATTTCAGCCCGCTCGTGGTGATGGTGATACTGGTGGTGATTCAGTACGCGGTCCGGGCGTTGCTATAACGGGCGCCCGACGCGTACCCGAGCAGGTGGGCGCAATTGTCCGGCAGCAAGCCACGGCCTCCCGGTAAATTCTGGACGGCCGGCGGCCTGCGCCCTGATGATCTGACCTTCCTCCGATCGACCTACGCCTGCGGATTGCCGGCGCGCGTTCAGTCGCCTGCGCTGGTGGTGCTGTGTGGGCTGCCGGGCACCGGGAAGTCGCATTTCGCCCGAGAGCTATCGGCGCGCGCCCCATTCGTCTGGCTCAACAGCGACCGGACGCGGAAGCTGCTGGTGGCGCGCCCCATCTACAGCCGGCGGGAACACCGCCGGGTATTTTCGGCGATGCACGTGCTGACCAAGGGCTACCTGCGCGACGGCTACTCGGTGGTGTTCGACGCCACGAACCTCAACGAAGGCGTGCGCGCTCCGCTCTATGCGGTGGCGGATGACGTGGGAGTGGACCCGGTCATCGTCCGGTTTACCGCGCATCCTGATCTGATCTGGGAGCGCATGGAGGAACGTGAGACCGGGGCCGGAGACGCGTCCCAGAGCGATGCCGGATGGGAGGTGTATTCGCGGATGGCGGTGGCCGATCTGCCTGTGCCGCGCCGACACATCCTGGTCCAGCGGCCCGAGGACGCCGAAGACGCGCTCGTGGAGACCCTGAAGCGGACCGGCTGGCATCCGGTTGTACCACGATAAGCGCGGCTGCATAATCCAGCAGCAATCGATGACAACCAGACCCAACCAGGACGAGGAAATACCATGCCAACCACCGTGAAAGTTGTTGCCGGAGACATCACCGAATTCGCCACGCCGGCCCTGGTGGTCAACCTGTTCGCCGGGGTGACGCACCCGGGCGGCGCGACCGGCGCGGTGGACCGTGCGCTGGACGGCGCCATCACCGCGCTGATCGCCGACGGCGAGATCAAGGGCAAGCTGGGCGAGGTGACGCTCGTGCATACCCTGGGCCGCATTCCGGCGCAGCGCGTGGTGGTGGCCGGCCTGGGCAAGTCAGCCGATTTCGACGCCGGCGCGGTGCGGCGGGTCAGTGGCGACGTGGCCCGGTTCCTGAGACGCAAGGGCATCTCCGAATACGCCACCATTGCCCACGGCGCCGGCATCGGCGGACTGAACGCGGGCGAAAGCGCGCAGGCCATCGCCGAGGGCACGCTGCTGGGGTTGTACAAATTTGACACGTACCGCAGTCCGCAAAAGACGGGGAACGGTGGCGATGATGACTCCGGCAACGGCATTGACGCGGTGACCATCGTCGAACGGGACGCGGCCAGCGTGGACGCCCTGGCGCAGGGAGCGTCGGTGGGCGCAACGCTGGCGGAAGCCACGATGCTGGCCCGGGACTTGGTGAATCATCCCGCTAACGTGATGACCCCCACCCGGATGGCGGAGACGGCGCGGGAGGTTGCCGAATCCGTGGGACTGGAACTGGACGTGATGGATCGGGACCGCATGGCCCAACACGGCATGGGCTCGTTCCTCGGGGTCGCGCAGGGCAGCGACGAACCGCCGAAGCTGATCGTCATGACCTATCGCGGCGACCCCGACAACCCTGCCAACAACCTCGGATTGGTGGGCAAGGGCATCACCTTTGACACGGGCGGCATCTCGCTGAAGCCGGCGGCCAACATGGAGGCCATGAAGGGCGACATGGCCGGCGGCGCGTCGGTCATCGCCGCCATGCGGGCCATCGGAACCCTCAAGCCCAGGATCAACGTGACCGGCCTGATCGCCGCCACCGAGAACATGCCCGGCGGCCGGGCTCAGCGGCCGGGCGACGTGGTGACGGCAATGAACGGCAAGACCATCGAGGTGATCAACACCGACGCCGAGGGCCGGCTGGTGCTGGCCGACGCTATGTGCTACGCCCGCAGCCTCGGCATCACGCGCATGGTGGACGTGGCGACGCTCACGGGCGCCATGGTGGTCACGCTGGGTAAAGCCTGCACGGGCATGATGGGCAACTCGTCGGAATTGGCGAAGCAGGTCAGCAAGGCGGGCGACGCCAGCGGCGAGCGGTTCTGGGAATTGCCCATGCTGGAGGACTACTGGGAGTTGATTCGCTCGGACGTGGCGGATATGAAAAACTCCGGCGGTCGGCAGGCCGGCTCCATCACGGCGGCGATGCTGCTGCGGGAGTTCGCGGAGGACGCCGACTGGGTGCACCTGGACATCGCCGGAACGTCCACGGCGTCGAACGCCAGGGGGCACCTGGTAAAGGGCGCGACCGGCGTGCCGACGCGAACGCTGGCCCAACTGGCGATGAACCTGGCCAACGGAAGCGATTAACTAGCAAGCGGCGGCAGCCCCTTTCGATTGTCTCGGGTGCCTACTGCAATCCGCTCATCCTGAGCCTGTCGAAGGACGAGCGGGCAGTGTGCAAGGCGCGGAACTTGTCAGCCCCTTACGACTATATCGGTGCCCACTGCAATCCGCTCATCCTGAGCCGGTCCAAGGACGGGCGGACCGTACGCAAGGCGCGGGCCTTGTCAGCCCCTTTCGACTATCTTGGGTGCCTACTGCAATCCGCTCATCCTGAGCCTGTCGAAGGACGAGCGGACGGGGTGCAAGGCGCGGAACTTGTCAGCTCCCGGCACACCCGGCTGCGGCGAGATGGTAAATCCCAAGCCGATGCCGGATGCCTGCCCAATCACCCAACACCTCCCGTCTTAGGGGCGACCGGCCGGTCGCCCCGGTCACTCTGCCGCCAAATCGCGTAAACCTGCCCGGCCGTGGCGGATCCTGCCGCAGGTCTGTCTCTGGCGGATACGTCCCTGCGAAAAATTGATTTCGCGGTGTGACACCCGCCTGTTGCCCGAATACGCACCCACGTTCTATCCTGCCTATGTCAGATTCCCCAACCGGTGCTCGAGAACCGCGCGGGGTCGTCGAATCGCATGCAGCCGCGTTCGCCAAACTACGGATACACAGCGAGGTGTCAAAAAAGGTTCAGGTCGAAAAACAGCTTGTCAGATAACCCGCGGCAGGCATGGTTCCCAAGGTGCCTGGAGTCGCTCTATTCCCCGACCAAGCTCCCGGAACCCCCAAAACCTCCCACCGGCCCGTCAAAACCACCATTATCGCCCCCAATGCACCCCCATTCACCCTAACGTCCCACCCCACCGCCCTACTCAAATGAACGGAAATGAGCGGAAGTGAGCGCGTTTCCGCAAATATCCCCACCATCCCCTTCCAATCCCCAATCCCGTCCATCCCGTCCATCCTGTTCATCCCGGCAAAAACTCCCCGTCCGAGGTAACCCCATGACCATCTCCCAAATCCGCCGCCGCATCGACGCCCTCAAGCGCAAATTCGCTCGCGAACTCGCCATCATCAGGCTCCGCCGCATCGCCGAAGCCGTCGCCCACGACTGGGATCCCGACCAACCCCCAGAACCCGCCGACGTCATCGACCGCATCGCCAAAGCCGGCTTCTGCCTCAACACCTTCACCAACCTCAGCCGCTACCTCAAAGACATTCGACTCCAGATTGACGTCCCCATCCCCGAATCCATCGTCCTCAACCTCCTCCCCTGGGCCAGCGCCGGACGCTACCGCGAACTCCTCCGCTGGGACCTGCCCGCCCCCGCGCGCTAGCCAGCCTTGACATTTGGAACATAGCCCGTCATTCCGGCGACATCGTCCGTCAATCCGGCAACATCATCCGTTGTTCCGGCAACACATTCCGTCATTCCGGCGGAAGCCGGAATCCAGTGAGTAAAAAATGAAGCCAACATTCTCCTGCCACTCCTGGTCCTGGGTCCCCCTGCTCCCGCAGGAACGACTGGTGAACTTCCGAATGTCAACACAACCTGGGACGCCAACTTCCTGCGCAACTCAAACCAGCGTGAGCCGTGCAGAGTTCACCCGCCTCCGGCGGACGCAGCATGCGTGCGGCAGACCGCCACTGCGCCGGGGAGGCGGGTTGAGCCTCCGGTCCCTAGACGAAGCCGCGCAGCTTCACCACGTTTGCCACCCGCTGCACCCCGATCTCGAACGCGGCTTCGCGGTAGGTGATGCCGTCTGCGCACGCCTTTTGGCGCACGGTATCGTACGCGGTGACCATGACCTTGCGCAGTTCCTCGTTGACGCGCGCCTCGTCCCAGTGAAACTCCTGCAGGTTCTGGGTCCATTCGAAGTACGAAACGGTAACGCCGCCGCCGTTGACCAGGATGTCGGGCAACACCGGAATGCGCCGGTCGTTGAGGATGGCATCCGCGTCGATGGTGATGGGGTGGTTGGCGGCCTCCAGAATGACCTTGGCGCGGATGTTGGGGGCGTTGTCAGCATGAATCACGTTGTCGATAGCGGCCGGCACCAGCACGTCGCAGGGCAACTCGAGCATTTCCTCGTTGGACACGCAGTCGCCCTCGGTGCAGTCGGCGATGCTGCCGTGGCGGTCCCGATATTTCACCAGCCTGGCAACATCGAGGCCGCCCGGGTTGTACACGCCGCCGTGCACGTCACTGACGGCGATGATCTTGCACCCCATTCGGTCCAGGCTATGCGCGGCCCAGTATCCGACGTTGCCGAAACCCTGTATGACGATGCCGGCGGACACGGGGTCCATCTCCAGGTCCTCGGCCGCTTCCCTCAGGATGATGGACACGCCGCGCCCGGTGGCGGCCTCGCGTCCCACCGAGCCGCCGAGTTCCACCGGCTTGCCCGTGACGATGGCCGGCGAATGCCCGTGGATCTGTCCGTACGCGTCCATCATCCAGGCCATCACCTGCGCGTTGGTGCCCAGATCGGGCGCCGGTATGTCGCGGTTGGGCGACAGGAGGTGCTCGATATTCTGGGTGTACCGCCGGGTGAGTCGGTTCAGTTCGCCCTGGCTGAGTTGGGCGGGATCGCACTGGACGCCTCCCTTGGCCCCGCCGAACGGCAGGTTCAGCAGGGCATTCTTCCAGGTCATGAGCGAGGCCAGGGCGCGAACCTCGTCCAGATCGGCCAGGGGGTGGTAGCGCACGCCGCCCTTGTAGGGACCCCGGGCCCCGTTGTGCTGAACCCGGTAGCCGTTGAATACCTGGATGCTCCCGTCGTCCATGCGGACGGGCACCTGGACTCCAAGCTCGCGCCAGGTGCGGCGCAGCATTTCGCGCAGGCCGTCGGGAAGGTCCAGTCGGTCGGCAGCGCAGTCGACAAAATGGTTGACCTCTTCGAACGGGGTGAGGGGACGGTTGGCTATGGTTGCCATGGTTGTATGCTCCTATATCTCAATGATTGTTATTCGATTTATGCTATGGTGCTTCCATTATAAACCCACGCTCACGCTGTCTCCGAGATCGTAACCGTTCAGAATCAAGCCGACCGCACCAAGCCAGCGCCGTCATACCGGCGGAAGCCGGTATCCAGGAAATGCTGGTTGAACTCACGAACGTCTATCGGCGGGCTTTTGGGATTCCCGCTCTCGCGGGAATATCGATTGATCGGTCAGGGATCTCAGCAAGTCTGAACAGTTACCCGAGATCGTTGAGAATGTGCTACGCGAGTTCACGGGAGGTGAAACATGGCTACCGTAGGCAGTGGAGATTTCACTTACGAGGTTTTGGACAACTGGGCAAAGACTCCCGATGGATGGAGCATCGGACAGGCGGAGCCGGCGTGCGACTCGCAGGACCGGGTTTACGTGTTCAACCGGAGCGACCATCCGCTGATGGTGTTCGACCGGGAGGGCAACTTCCTCGGCGAGTGGGGCAAGGAGTACCTCACCGATGCCCACGGGATCTACATCAGCGGCGAGGACCACATCTACCTGCCGGTCCGGGAGTCCCACGCCATCGTCAAATGCACGCTGGACGGCAAGCCGCTGATGACCATGGGGATGTGGGACACGCCCTCGGATACCGGCGGCGCGAGGCCGGACGGGACGATGTGGAAAGCCGCCGGGCCGTTCAACCGCTGCACCGACATCGCGCTGGCGCCCAACGGCGACCTGTTTGTCTCGGACGGCTATGCCAACAGCCGGGTCCACAAATTCTCGCCGGACGGGCGCCTGCTGCACTCCTGGGGACGGCCCGGCAAGCGCGGGCCGGGCGAGTTCCACATTCCCCACGGTATCTGGGTGCACTGGGACGGTACCGTGATGGTGTGCGACCGGGAGAACGACCGGGTCCAGCTGTTCAACGGCGACGGGGAATACCTGGGTATGTGGACCGACCTCGCGCGGCCGTGCGACATCTACGTGGACGGTGGCGGCATCGTTTACGTGGTGGAACTGGATGCGTTCATGACCATCCTGAACATGGACGGCGAGGTGCTGGCCAAAGCGGATATCGGCGGCGCCGGCGGCCACGCGGTGTGGGCCGATTCCCACGGCGACCTGTACATCGGCCACAACCAGGAGGGCCGGCGCCTGGTGAAGCTCGTGCGCCAGTAGAGATTGTGCTCGGAAAGCGGATACTAAACCCGATGGTAGCTCGGGGCGTACACCTAGTGCTCTACCGATTCAATAGTTGTTGCTACATTCGGGAACCCAAGGCATGATTCAGCGCTGCTCTTATTCTCTCACGAGTATCGTAGTCCAGCCAGTAGCGTTCGTATGTACCTCCATTTCGCAGGTGGAGTATCAAGTAATAATGCCGCCTGCGTTCAGGATGCTTAGATAGCAAGGCTTTACCTGCCACGATTATGGCTATTATGCCCAAACCGAATGACCCCAACACGCCAAAAGCAGCGCCGGTTGACTCTGTGCTGGCAAAGACGGCTGCCGAAATGAAAAAAGCCACGAGTGCGCAAGCTAATATGCCAGCAGCCCATTTGTAACGGGTTCGCCGCCAACGTGTCCAGTCCAAATCTACCCACGGAGCGGAAGTTGTGACGTTTCGGATATTTGTCAACGCAATGACCGTTTCGCCTTGCCCGAATGATATTGCTTCCGTCGTGATTGAGGTGAAGCGGTCTCTATGAAAGTAATAGTTTCCTGTTTCCACGAAAGCCCACCTTCCTTGCGGTTTACAATCACATCGCGGTGGTGCCTTGGTATGCTGCCGTGTGATCAATAGCTAAAATACAAGATGCGCCCTTCCGATCGCTGCGCCAAAGGCTTTTACTTTGTGAGTCTGGACGCTAACACGTCGTCCGGCAAATCCCGGAGATCTGGACCCTCGATCTTGCGGCCCTGCACCCCCATGAGGCGCAGCGGCCGGCCGCGCCGGGTGATGCGGATGCGGTCCAGAACGTCCTGCCAGGGGGCGAGGTAGTCGCAGGTGCCGTCGCCGTTGGGGTCGTCGCCACCCTCCAGGCTTTCGCCGGATGGGAGTTGCACGGCGACTACGGAATCCGGCTCGGCGGCGGGCGCAAGCATCATCACGGGCAGGTCTGATTCACCCAGGCCGGCCTGCTCCAACAGGCTGCGGACGGTGGATGAAACGCCATGCATGCCGAAGATAACGAGATGGGCGAAACTGGCGTCGCGCTGCTCGAACTCTGTGCGGAACCGGCGGAAGATCTCGTGGGAGCCGGTGGCCTGGGGTTTCACCAGGAACAGGGCCATCGCCGGGAAGTCCCCATCGACGATGGCATTTGCTTTCAGGTCATCGCGCCAGCGGAGGAGTTTGTCGTGGTCGTGCTCGTCGTAGTGGTGGGACATGATGGACTAACCTCCCCGGGATGCTTCCAGCAGTTTTTCCATATCCAGCTTTTTCATGGGCAACATCACCTCCAATACCCGGTTGGCGTTTGGGCCGTTCATGAGCATTGCCGGCAGGTCCTTGGGGATGATCTGCCACGCGACGCCGTAACGGTCCTTGAGCCAGCCGCATTGGATCTCGGTTCCGCCTGCGGTGAGATTATCCCACAGGTGATCGATCTCATCCTGGGAATCGCAAGAGACCATGAAAGAGATGGCTTCGGTGAACTCAATGGCGGGAATGCCATCAAAGGCGACGAACTGTACGCCGTCCAACTCGAACGCCACTGTGGAACTGCCCTCCGCAAGGCCCTCGCCGAAGGTGTCGCTGGACACTATCCGGGAGTTTTCGAAGATCGATACGTAGAACTCGGCGGCTTCACGCGCGGTGCCGTCGAGCCAGAGGAACGGAGTGATTTTCTGAAACTGAGTCAAACCCTAATACCGCCTTCTCAAGAGTTGCTTATGCGCCGGCATCGAATTGGACCAGAATACCGTCCGGGTCGTACACGTAGAAGCTGCTGACCCTGCCCTCCGCGTTGGTCCAGACCTCCATGGGGGCGGCCAGAGGCACTCCCTGGGCGGACAAGTTCTCCGCCAACGCTTTGGGATCGGGAACTGAGAACGATATATGGCTGATTCCCACCTGGTCGAGCTTGATTGGGGTCCCGTCCGGGTCCTCGCCGGGGTGGCTGGTCATGGTCAGGGTGGGCTTCGCGCCGTCGGCATAGGCGAGGCGCACCTGCCGGCGCGTGCGACGGTTGTGAGCGTACACGTGGGGCAGGCCGCCGGTGGTGGTGTCCTGTATGACGTCGCTAACTATGGACATCCCGAGGGCGTCGCAATAAAACCTGAGGGACACGTCGAGGTCTCTTACGCAGATGGCGATGTGTGACACCCCGGAAGCTGTCATGGGCATGGTGGGCCCTCCTTGTGGACTCTATGGGAGGCGGCCGATGCACGCGCCGCCTCCGCGTTTCACATGGCTGTATGGAACATTAGCCGCCGCCGCTGTCGAACTGCACGAGGATGCCGTCCGGGTCGTACACGAAGATGCTGGATACCTCGCCGTCGGCGTTCGTGAAACCGTCCATCGGGCCGGCCAGCTCGACGCCGGCTGCGATGAGCTCGTCCGCCAGGGCTTTCACGTCGGGGACGGAGAAGGAGATGTGGCTGATGCCGACCTGGTCCAGCTTGATGGGCGCGCCGTCAGAATCACTCCCCGGGTGGCTGGTCATCACCAGGGTGGGAACCGCGCCCTCACCGTAGGAAAGGATGGCCTGGCGACGGGTGGCGCGATCGTGGGCATAGACGTGGGGCAGGCCGCCGGTCGACGTGTCCTGAACACGGTCAACGGTCACGGTCATGCCCAGGACGTCCCGGTAGAATTTGAGGGATTCGTCAAGGTCGCGGACACAAACGGCGATGTGCGATACGCCGGAAGAATTCATTGCCATGATGCGCCTCCGTTGGGTTGGGTCTTTCGAGTATCAATAACTGGCCGCAATGCTACTGCCGACCCGTTGCGATGTCAAAGTCGCCTGTCCTGCGCGCGAAATCAGCCTCGCCCCACCGGTCGACGCGACGCCACACCAAGGCCAGCGCTCCAAACCCCAGGAACATGGCGCTGACGTCCGTTACGGGGAATGACCACCACACACCCCACACGCCCAGAACTTCTGACAGCGCAATTACCCATATCAGAAGCAGAACAACGCGCTGCGTAACGGTGAGCACGACGGACGGCCAGGCCTTGCCCAGTGCCTGAAAAGCCACCGAACCCACGAACTCGACACCCACGACGGGCAGCGCGAGCAACGCCACGCGCAGTGCGCCGGCCGCCTCGGCAGGCAAAGCATCGGTTTCCGCGAACAGTGCGATGAGATACCCCGAAACGGGCAGCAGAACGGCGATCACCAACGCGCCGGCGACGGTTGCGCCCAGGCAACTCTGCCAGATGGCCTGCCGGATGCGCTGGTAATTCCTCGCGCCGTAGTTGTAGGCGGCGAGGGCGAGATACGCCAGCGCAATGCCAATGAACGGGGCCAGCGCGAATTCCAGGACCGAGTTGATCACGCCGAACAGGGCGATGTAGCCGTCGCCTCCCTGGTATTGGCTCAGGATGTTGTTGATCGCGATGACGACTATCGAGCGGGCGGCTTCGATAATGAAGATGGGCAAACCCAACGCAACGATTTCCCGCATCAGTCCGGGTCGGAGACGCATTGCATCGAAGGAGACGGTGAGTGCGCTGCTTCCCGAGAGATAAAACCACGCAACGTATAGGACCGCCAATCCCTGCGCGAGCACGGTGGCCGCGGCGGCGCCCGTGATCCCCCAGCCGAACACGACGATGAACAGGGCATCCAGGATCACGTTGGCGATGGCGCCGCCGGCCAGGATTATGGTCGCGGAACCCGGCCTGCCCTCGGCCATGAGCAGGTTGTTGGCCATGATGGCCAGCATGGTAAGGATACCGCCCGGCAGGATGATCACCAGGTACTCTCGGGCGTAGGGCGCGGTGTTGGCTGATGCGCCCATCAACCCGGTCAGTGCGTCCAGGTTAAGCAAACCCGCGATGGTCATCGCCAGGTATATGGGAGCCAGAATCAAGAGAGAGGAGCCGATGACCCGGGAGGCCTGTCGGGTGTCCCGGGCGCCAAGGGCGCGGGACACGACGGACATACCGCCGAGGCCGGGCAGGAGGCCGACGGCAACGGCGGCGATCTGGGCCGGAAACGCCGCCGACAAGCCGCTGAGCGCGTCCACGCCGATGACATTTCCCACGAACGCCCGATCCACGATGCTGTACAGAGCCATCACGACGATGGCAAACATCGGCGGCATGGACATCTGCAACAGCAGGAACCACATGGGAGCGGTCCCCATGGTTTCGGCGCGGAGGGTTCTGGGTCGAGGTTCGGCCATCGTTTGGGTATCCCGGCGGTTCGTGGTTCGCGCAGAACCGTTCATAGATTATGCACGGTGTGCGATCACGCGTACGCGTTGGCAAGACGGATTTGCGGAAGGTCGGCGGAATCGCGGCGCGCGCCGTGGCGGTGGATCAGGCACATGACCGATGAATTCGCAGGGGCGTGCACGGCTTGTTCCTCTGCGTTGACGGGGATGGCGACGTAGGGCAAAATGGACGGCGCGATGAAATTGCACGAATATCAAGCCAAGCAAATCTTCGCCGCCTACGGTATTCCAATCCCCAATGGGACGATTGCGCGTACCCCAACGGAAACAGCAGAAGCCATCGCAACGTACGGCGGCAGGGCAGTGGTGAAGGCGCAGGTGCACGCCGGTGGGCGAGGCCTGGCGGGCGGGGTCAAAGTCGTCAGTTCGGCTCGGGAGGGGCAAGAGTTCGCCGGCGGCCTGTTGGGCTCGCAACTGGTAACTCACCAGACCGACGCAAGCGGCGTGCCGGTGGATCAGGTGCTGGTGGAGGAGTTGGCAGACATCGCCACGGAGATGTACGTGGCCATCACGATGGACCGGAATCACCGCGGGCCGGTGCTCATTGCCAGCGCAGCGGGCGGAATGTCGATCGAAGAGGTTGCCGCCACCAACCCGGAGGCCATTATCACCGAGGCCGTTGAGCCGGGGCTGGGCCTGATGCCATTCCAATGCCGGCGAGTGGCAGCCAGACTGGGCATGTCGGGGGCTACGGCTCGACAGGGCGCCGAAATACTGAGCGTCCTTTATCGCATATTCACCGACAACGATTGCTCGTTGGTGGAGGTGAACCCACTGATCATAACCGGCGACGGCGGCGTGGTCGCCCTTGACGCCAAGATGGACGTTGAGGACGACGCCCTGTTCCGCCATGCCGACTTGCGCGAACTGCGCGACCGCGCCCAGGAAGACCAACTGGAAGCGAGGGCAGCGGACGACGACATCGCCTACGTGAGCCTGGACGGGAGCGTCGGCTGCCTGGTTAACGGAGCGGGCCTGGCGATGGCGACGCTGGACGTCGCGAATGCAGCGGGCGCGGCGCCGGCCAACTTTCTGGACGTTGGCGGCGGAGCGACGGAAGAGAAGGTCGCCACGGC
Source organism: Dehalococcoidia bacterium (assembly GCA_965116565.1). GTDB lineage: Bacteria > Chloroflexota > Dehalococcoidia > Lucifugimonadales > UBA3495 > Bin87. Next base: position 3,239,219 of record OZ220699.1, on the reverse strand, counting down.
CGTGGGTATCATCCTGTCGGACCCCAAGGTAAACCAGGTGCTTGTGAACATCTTTGGCGGGATACTCCGCTGCGATGTGGCGGCACGGGGCATCGTAATGGCTTTCGAGGAATGCCGGGCCACGCAGCCTTTGGTGGTGCGGATGCTGGGCACCAACCTCGAGGAAGGCAAGGAAATCCTGGCCCAATCGGGCCTCAACGTAACCTTCACCGACACGTTGACGGAAGCTGCTGCCGCGCTGTCGGCGGAGGCCGGCGCAAAAGGCTGACGGAGCATGGGCATCCTGCTGAACGAACAGTCCCGTATCCTGGTGCAGGGCATCACAGGTCGGGAGGGAAGTTTCCACGCCCGAGCGTGCAAGGCGTACGGCACTCAGGTTGTAGCCGGCGTTACGCCGGGACGCGGCGGGCAGATGTTTGACGACGTGGTGCCGGTTTTCGACTCGGTGGGAGAGGCGGTGGAGGAAACCCGGGCCAACGTATCCCTGATTTTTGTGCCGCCGCCGTTCGCGGCGGATGCCATCGCCGAGTCGGTGGACGCGGGCATTCCGTTGATCGCGTGCATCACCGAGGGCATACCGGTTCGGGACATGGTGGGCGTGTACCGCTATGTGATGGCGAACGGCGTGCGCCTGATCGGTCCCAACTGTCCCGGAATGATCAACCCAGGAGCGCGCTGCAAGGTCGGCATCATGCCGGGCAACATCCACCTGCCGGGTCGCGTGGGTGTCGTTTCACGAAGCGGGACGCTTACCTACGAAGCCGTCGGGCAGTTGACGGATCTGGGCATAGGACAGTCGTCGTGCGTGGGCATCGGCGGTGACCCGATCATAGGCACCAGCTTCGTTGACGTCCTGAAACTGTACAACGAGGACCCCGACACCGACATGGTGGTGTTCATCGGCGAGATCGGCGGTACCATGGAACAGGAGGCGGCCGAATACATCGGGTCGTCTGAGTTCAACAAGCCCATATGCACGCTGATCGTGGGCGCGACCGCGCCATCGGGCAAGCGGATGGGTCACGCCGGAGCGATCATCACGGGCGAGAGCGCCACTGCGGAGTCGAAGACACGGGCGCTGGAAGCGGCGGGCGCGGCGATCATCCCGACGCCGGCGGACATCGGGGCCACGGCGCAGCAGACCCTGCGCGCGGCGGGACTGACCGGCTAGAGCCTCAGGCTGCGGCGCCCCCGTCCGGCCTTGGCGGTGCTTGGGGTCCCTTTGCTACTGATTCCGGTTTGGCGATCCGCCCGAACCGCCGGACTGCCCATTGGGCATCCCTCCCTGCGCTCCGTCCGGCCTGCCGGCCGGGTTTTCAGAACCGGCGGGCTGACGATCACGCCTGGCCGGCATAGAGGCTGTGTCGCCCGCGATGATGGTCGTGGTCACCAGCCCGGGATTGGGGGGGATCTGGACGTCGTCGGGCACAGTTAGGCTGAAGTGGACGGGGAAGCTGATCACCCCTCTCTCAGTGCGGGCATCCTGACTGACCGACTCCACCGACGCGTCGAGGGTAACGCCGGGCAGGGCGGCCAAAGTGACCGTCGCGGCGGTCCCGGCAGAAACACGTTCGATATAGTTGGTTTCCACGAGGCCCTGTATGGCGACATCGGTGGGATCGACCAATTGGATGACTCGGGCATCAACCCTGATCGCATCGCCGGGTTCAATCGTCACCAAACGCACCAGACCATCAAACGGAGCGCGGATGACCGTGTCCCCCAGGTCGTCCTGCACGTCGGCGAAGTCCACGAGAGCATCGGCGACGTTGGCCTCTGCCAGCGCGATGTCCGCAGCATCCGGACCGGCCGCCAGATCATCGCGAGTCTCCACCGCGGTGGTCAACGCCTGGTTCAGGGCGGCGATAATTGCCGCATCCGGGCCCTCCTCCAGGCGAGCCAACTTGGTCTGGGCTGAGTCCAACGTGACGCGGGCGCTCGCGACGGCGGTTTCCAACCGGGCCAGTTCGATCTGGTCGACGCCCTGTTCCACCTCGGCTAGGTTCCGCTCCGCTGTGTAGAGGCGCTCCTCGGCAACGAGCACGATGGACTCCAACCGATTAAGCTCAACCGGGTCGGGTCCGTCGAGGGCGTCTGAGAGGCGGCGGTTGAGGCTGCTGAGGTTGGCTTCAAGCTCTCCGATCCGCGTCTCGATGGCGGTCCGGTCGAGTTCCTTGGGGCCCAATTGCAGTTCGGCGATTTCCTGCTGCCAGGTCTCCACCGAACGTTGAGCGGAGTCGCGCGCGGCCTGGAGGGCGGCGAGCTGAACCGTGTCGAAATTCTGCCCGTCGGTGAGCTCGTGGAATTCCTCGTTGACGATTTTCACGTAGAACTCATCCAGCCTGTCCTGAGCGTCATCGAGCCGAGTCTCAGATCCCGCTAGATTTTGACGGGCCTCCGCCAAGCGCTCGATATGGTCCTTGTCGAAATCGCGGAGCCGCTCCCGGGTCTGGTCGAGCGAGATTTCACTCTGCGAAATGCTGCTCTGGAGTTTGCTCAGCGATTCGTAGTGCAGGGGGACGAAATCCTGCACGGCATCCTGGGCCGCATCCAGCCCCGTGCGGGCCTGGGCGCGAGCCGCCAAAGCGTTGGCGAAGTGCTCACCGTGGGCATCGGCAAAGTCCTGGACGGCGTCCTCGGCACGGTCGAGGGCGGCGGTTGCATCCGCGACCCTCTGGACGGCCGCGCTGAGGGCGACCTCGTGCTCGAGCTGGTAGTCCTCCAGAGCGTCTTCGGCCGCTTCCAAAGCTACCTCGGCTTTGGCCAGGGAGTTTTCGGCGCGAGCGCGTATCAACGGGTCGTCAGACTGCAGGCCGAGGACCCGGGCCAACTCGTTTTGCGTTTGATCAACCTTGAACTTGGCGAGAGCTTCGGCGTGCTGGAGGTCGGTAGCCGTCTCGGCGTCCAGCGTGGCGAGCACGTCCCCCGCGGACACGTAGTCGCCAACCGCGACGTTGACCGCACCCACCTCCCCGGCAAGCTCGAAGGACAAATCAGCGCGGGTGGCGAAGATCAACTCGCTGCGAACCCGGAAGTCGCTCTGGACGGCTTCGGTCGGCGCCCCGGCGCCGGACGGCGCGGCGGCATCTTCGGGAGCGTCCGTGGTGTCGGCGCTGGCGCCGCAACCGATGAACAATATCGCCGACAGAATCAACAACGCTAGGGGAATGGCTATTGGGAATCGAACCGTTGCCGACGGGAAAGGAGCGGGCTTCAAATTCAACATAGTTACTCCGGTGATTCTGGGGCAAACCTACGGTCGGTGATCCGACCGTCAGGAAATTGCGTCCGCCTCCGTCCTGGGTTGGCGCGCCACGAGCCGGCGCACGCGCAGGGCCAGATCGGGTACCGACTGGTGGAGCAGCACATAGGTAACGGGGACGGCCACCAGAGTCAGAAAAGTCGAGCTGATCAGACCCCCGATCACCACCGTGGCCAACTCTGAGCCCACCAGCCCGCTGGTGTTGCTGAATGCCAGCGGGAACAGGGCCAGAATAGTGGTGAAAGCGGTCATCAGGATGGGCCTCAGGCGCGTGCGTCCCGCCATCATGATGGCGTCCATCACCGCGAGGCCCCGGGAGCGCAACTGTGAGACGAAGATGATCAGCACAATCGCGTTGGTGACCACGATTCCGATCAGGAACAGGAACCCCATCATGGAGGGGAGGCTCAGGGCTCGCCCGGTGATGGTAAGGGCGATGAGAGCACCGACCACGGCCAGGGGCATGCTGAGCACCACGATGAACGGGTCCCGGAGAGAGCCCAGAGTCGCCACCATGACCAGATAGACCAACGCGAGGCCGACCGCCATGGCGATATAGACGTTCTGGAACTGCTCTTCGATGTCGCTGGCGAATCCGCCCTGCCGCACCGTCACGCTGGCCGGGAAATTCGCGGTCGCGATCTCGCGATCGATGCGTGCGCTGACGGCTTGAGGGTCCCGGTCCTCGATTTCGCCAGTGATGGTCACGGAGCGATCGCCGTCGTAATGGGTTACGACCGAGGGACCGACGGTAGTCTTGACGTCGCTGATGGAGCCGAGCGGGACTGCGCCGAAGGGTCCGGCGATGGGGAGCGCCTGGAGTTCAACGATTTCGTCGACCTGATCGCTCTCGCCGCGAACCACCACGTCGTATGTGTCGCCGGACAGGTTGACGTCGGCAGCGTCGTGCCCGTAGACCCAGGTGCGGATTTGACCCGCCACAGCCAGGGAACTCAAGCCATAGCGACCGGCCTCTCTGGTATCGACCTCGAAGGTAAGTTCCTCTTTGTTATCGCTGACGTTGGTTTTCAGGTTCACCACCCCGTCAAGAGGCGCGATGCGTTCGAAAAGGGTGTTGGCAGCCCCCGTGACCTGGTTGAAGTTGCTGCCGGTGACCGCGATTTCGATGCCGGACTGCGGGGGGCCGGCTGAGTCTACAAATATCTGTATATCGACGTTTTCCTTGTCGGGCAGGGCTTCTCGCAGTTCGTCTGCGAAGTCAGGAGGTACCTCGTCGGTGAGGGCGAGGAAAAAGCCGGAAACGTCGAAGCCGGATTCACCGATACTGGGGCCGAAATCCTGGCTGGTGGCGCCCATAGTTCCCTGATAGGCCGTGATGTATCCGGCCTCCACATACTCGTCCAGGACCTGCTCGATGGCGCGTACCTCGCGGAACATGGCGGCGGGACCGGTGTTTTCGGGCATGGTCACATCGATTCGCATCGATTCGGCCTCGCCTGACGAAAACAGCGTGATGGGAAGGATTATGAGAAGGGGTAGGCTCGCGCCGACGGCCGCGATGCAACCCAACACGGTCAACAGGGGGTGGTTCAGCGCCCAGCGCAGTATGGGTGTGTAGATGCGCTGGAGCCAGGTATCCTCGACGACCGTGTCGTCCTCGTCGGCCATGTCTCCTGGTCGCAGCAGCATGGACGCAAGGACGGGCACCGCGGTCAGCGCGATGAATGTTGAGGCCAGCAGCGAGACGCACACCGTCTGCGCGAAGGGCAGGAAAAATTCGCCGACGATGCCGGGAATGAATCCCAGGGGCAGGAACACGGCGACGGTGGTCAGGGTGGATGCGAGGATCGCGGGGCCCACCTCGCGAGTGCCGTGGATGGCGGCAGCCAGAGCCGGGTTGTCGCCCAGGGGAGCGAACCGGTATGCGAAAGCCTCGTCGCCGCCGGTGGGCACGCGCCGGGACCCGGACTGGACGTGCCGGTAGACGTTTTCCAGCACCACGATGCTGTCGTCCACGATACGTCCGACGGCGATCGCCAGGCCGGCCAGGCTCATGAAATTCAGCGCCCAGTCCGCCACAGCCATGACCAGAACTGTGATCATGACGCTGAGCGGAATTGAGATCGCAATGATGAGCGTAGGGCGCAGGGTATGGAGGATCCCACGAATCGCGGTAGGACGGAGTTGAAGCAGGAACAGGAAGATGGCGCACACGGCGATGATGAAACCAAGGCCGCCCTGGCCGACGACGTTGGCAAGCTGCTCTTCCAGCGCCGGCCCGTCGTTGTAGAGCACGTCGACCTGGACGCCCGGTGGCAGGTCGAGATCCTCGATCACGTCAAGGAGTTCCTGCGTCAGTTCGATGGTGTTGCCTTCCGGCAGCCGCAGCACCTCCAGCGAAAGACTGGGCTGACCATTGGTGCGCGACACGGTGTCGGATTCGGGAGTGTCGATGGTTACGGTGGCAACGTCGGAAAGGAGGATGGGAGTGACGGCGGAGTCCACAATGCCAGGATTCAGAGGGTTCGGCCCGTTCCTGGTGTAACCCACCGGCAAATCGCGAATCGAATCCAGGTTGGCGTAGCCCTGGTAGGCGCGCAGACCTATGGAGCGTTCATCGCTGTTTAATGTCCCGGCGTTGAGGTCGATTGCGTTTCCTGAAACGGCATTGACCACGTCTTGTACCGTGAGGTCATGCTCGTCCGTGCGGGTCGGGTCAACGATTACCGAGACTCGTTCCGGCACGCCGCCATCCACGGTTACGTCGTAGACGCCGCTCACAGCCTCAAGGCGCGGGATGATCTCATCATCCGTGATGCGGCGAAGCGAGGGAATATCCTGCTGGCCGCTGACGGTGAGGAGCATCACCGGAAAGATATCGGAGGACAGTCGCAGAACGTAGGGTTCGCCGGCGTTGTCAGGAAGAGACAGGCCGCTGACACGGCTGCGGATCTCCTCCTCAGCGTCCTCGACATCAGAACCGGGGATGAAATTGGCCGTTACCAGGGACAGATCGCCGGTGGAAATGGAGGTGGTCTTTTCCAGGTCGGGCATCCCGATAATGAGGTTCTCCACCTTGGCTGTCACATCGTTTGCCACAGTGGAGGGATCGCCCTGCTGGTAGGAGGTGACGACGTAAATTATCGAGAAGCTGATTTCGGGGAAAAGCTCCTGGCGCAACTGGTTGTATGAAAACACGCCCGCCAGCAGAAGCAGGACCATCGCCATCACGGTAACCGACTTGCGCCGCAAGGCTAGCTCAGTGAGGAAGGTCAATGTTGCTCCTGATATCGGTTGCGATGCCGACCGGGGCGGGATTATTCGGACAACGGGACGCCGCGAAATCGGCGGGATTCAATGATACCAGACCATATTCCGGCGTCGGTTTGACGCATCGTGCCGTCGAATGCGAATTTCTCAGTCGGCCGCGTCCATGCCGGCCGTCGCCACGGTGGCTTCGATGTCCGGTACCCATTGATTTGCACGTTTGCATCATGATGCGACGAGCTTGTTAAGCCGGTGTGAAGGAGGCGGGGAGGCGTGCAGAGGCGGACGGCTGGGGTTTGAAATCGGAATCGGCAGGTGTGTACACTGCCCCACCACAAACGAACGAGGAGCCCAAGAATGGATTTCGCCCTGTTTTCCCACATACCCTGGCCTGAAGAATATACGCCGAAAGGGCTGTACTCGGATTTGACCGAGCAGGCCACCGTCGGCGAAGAGCTTGGGTTCAAGGCGGTCTGGCTGGCCGAACACCACTTCACCCGGTACGGCCTCGGGGCATCTTCCCTGATCATCGCCAGCAACATTGCCGCCAGGACCGAGCGGATCCGACTGGGAACGGCGGTATTGATTCCGCCGCTGCATCATCCGGTGCGACTGGCCGAGGACACCGCGACGCTGGACGTGCTCAGCGACGGCAGACTGGACGTGGGGTTCGGTCGGGGCGCTGCGTCCTCGGAGTACGTGAATTTCGGCATCGACCACGCTGAAAGCCAGGCGCGGTACCGGGAAACGATAGAGATGGTTGAAGCGCTTTGGACCACCCGGGACTACACCTTTGAGGGCGAATACCACACCGCGACGCACATCAACCTGGTGCCCACGCCTTTGCAGGACCCGCATCCGCCCGTCTATGTTGCAGCGACCAGGAGCGCGGAGTCGCTGGATTTCGTGGCCTCAACCGGGCGCCGGTTGATCGTGGGCGTGGTGTTGAATACCGACGACGCGGTTGACCTGCTGCAGCGCTTCCTGCAGATGTCGAAGCAGTCCGGGCATGGAGTCAGCGCTGCCGAGGTCCCGTTCTTCCGATACTTCTACGTTGCGGAAACCGAGGAGCAGGCGCACCGGGACGCCCGGGAGGCTTTGAACTGGACGTTGGACATCAATACCTGGCGGCGTGAGTTCTCAGTAGGCAGCGAGGTATACCAGCCGATGGCGGAATACCTCAGCCGGCGTACGGAGTTGCCGCCCAGCTACGACTTCCTGGCCGAAAACCGGGCGTTTATCGGGTCGCCGGACCAGTGCGCGGCCAAGATCCAGGCGCTCCACGACGCCGGGGTACGCTATTTCGGATGCAACTTCGCGTTCGGCGGTCTTGACCAGGAGAAGCAGCTCAGGTCGATGGAACTGTTCGCCAAGGAAGTTATGCCGCGCTTCGCCTGAGCGTGGAACAGTTAGTCATTGCCGTTCCCACCGGCTGACGGGGACGGTTCCGGCTGCTGGATCGGTGTGGAAGGCTGGGTCGGCTTCCGTGAGGTCAGAGCGCGGTATAGGGATATGACGACGCCGGAACCCACTGCGCAGCCCATGGCGAGGTAGGCCCAGCGCAACCCGGCCACGAAGGCGGTGGCAACGCTGGGATTGACGGCTTCCAGCTTCGGTTCCACTCCGTAGGTCGCCATGGTTGACACTACGATGGTGGTGGAAACGGCCACGCTGACCACGTTGGCGGAATTCCGGATCAATTGGGTGAGCGCCGAGACCACGCCGTAGCGGCTCCGGTCCACCACGCTGATTATGCTGCTGCTGTTGGGTGAGTTGAACACCGCGTTGCCGGAACTCTGCAACATCATCGTGGCGATGACAAACCAGACCGCCGAGCGTTCTTGGAGGGCAAAGGCCAACAGCAGGGCCCCCGCGGAACTCATGGACAAACCAATCACGGTCAGCGCCTGCCAGCCGAACCGGTCGGAGAGGCGGCCGCTTGGGGGGCCTAGGATGACCATGCACAACGCCGCCGGGATCATCATCAACCCTACCTGCTCCGGGGAATAGCCCAGCACGCGTTGCAAATAGAAGGGCATCAGGAAGCGCGCGGCGGATGTTCCGAAGAACGAAAGCCATGCGGACGCCGCGCCGATCCCGAATATGCGGTTGGCGAACAGGCGCAGATCCAGCATTGGCGAAGCTGATTTCAGCTCCCACCAGATGAAGAAGGCCATGCCGATGGCGACGGCGGTTCCTCCCACGATGACCGGGACGGACTTCCAACCCAAACTGTTGCCGTTGCCCACCACCAGCAGCAGCACCAGCAGGATGATTCCCGACGTGGCGGCGCCCGCCCAGTCGAACGTCGCGCTGCGTTCGCGGTTCCCCTGGCCTGCGCGAGGACCCCTCTCCAGCAGGAACCAGGACAATATCAGGACGATGCACCCGGCGGGCACGTTCACGAAGAACACCGATTGCCAGCCCAGGTAGGCGACGAGGAATCCGCCGATGGCCGGTCCGGCAATCGCGCCCAGGCCCACCACGCTCAGGTGCGTTCCCAGCGCCTTGCCGCGTTCGGAATCGGAGAATGCGGCAAGCATCATTCCCATGCCGCAGCCCTGCACCATGCCGGCTCCGATGCCCTTCCCCACGCGCATGGCGACCAGCACTTCCAAAGACGGTGCAAAGGTGGCGCCCAGGGAGGCGACGACGAATATGCCGGTGCCGATCATATAAACCCGACGGCGTCCGACGACATCGCCCAGGCGACCCATGGGCAGCAGGAGAACGCTGATAACCAGTGCGTAGGCAATCACCACCCACTGGACGGATTCCAGTGTGGCGTCGAAGTGGGACTCGATCCCCGGCAGCGCTATGAGAACGCTGCCGTGGTCAACGACGGAAAAGAAGGTGCCCGCGGCGATGGTCCAGAAGTTCCACCATCGGTAGGCGCTGCTGGAGATGATGCGTTGAATCAAAGTGGCTGGAATGAGAGCGGCAGTGGCGGGGATAATTGAAGCGGCGGCCTACTATCATACTCCTTTATTTCGGCCTCGGCGCCGGCGGCGCATTCTCACCCGAGCCACAAACGATCAGGGCAGCTGCCGAACCCGTCCCAAAGTGGCCCAGCACACCAGGGACAGGACGAGCCCAAGGGCCCCGACTATGGCGATTGCCGTGACTGGCGAGGTTGCATCGGATAGCGTGCCCACTCCGAGGCTGGCCACGACGAGGAAGCCACGGTCGAAGCTCTGGAGGCTGGTCAGACGGCCGCGCAGGCGGTCGGGCGCGAGCGTCTGGATCAGGGTGCCACGGGACGTTCGGAAGACCGCCTGACTGAATGCCATGGCGGCGATGACAATGAAGGCCAACGCCATCCAGTGGGAAAATGCGAACAGCAGGCAGGTGATTGAGCTGACCAGGGCAGCGCCCAACACCACCTTCCCCTTGTCGAATACGAAGCCGAAGGAGGCCATGAACAGAGCGGCCAGGAAACCGCCGACACCGGTCACTGCCAACAGATAGCCGCCCACGTCGGCGTCGCGCATCAGCACGTCGGTGGTGAATACCGGCAGGAGGAACCATGTGGGATGCAGGATGATGTTTGGAATGACGGATATGATCATCATCTGGAAGATGGCGCGCTCACCGCTCCAGATGTAGCGCAGGCCTTCGACCATGTTGGCGATGGCGGAGCCGCGGGCTCGAGACTCGGCCGCGCGGTAGTACGGAGTGCGCATGGGAAACAGCATCATCACGTTGGCCAGGTACAGGCAGGCTTCGATGGTGAAGTTCCAGAAGAATCCCAGGGTGAAGATGAGTATACCGCCGAAGAACGGGCCGAATATTCGGGTGCCGGTGATGGTGAGGACGTTGGCGGCGAGGGCGTTGCCCAGCATTTCCCGAGGCACGGTGGCTGCGATCAACGCCTGGCGCATGGGTTGGGACACGGAGTGGCAGACTCCCGCCAGGATCACGTACAGATAGGCGTGCCAAACAGTGACCTTGCCGGAGAGGACCAGCAGCGCGAAGCTGAAGGCCAGCCCGCACATGATCAGCTGGAAAGCGATGACCAAACGGCGGCGGTCAAAACGGTCGCTGAGGACTCCTCCCCAGGGTCCGACGACCAGACCGGGCAGGGTGTTGATGCCGCCAACTGTCACAACCAGCAGGCCTGCCACCGCCGATCCTTCGGACAGCTCACGAACTAGCCAGCCCACGCTGAGCAGTTGGAGCCACTGGGCGCTGTTGGCGAAGAAATTGCCGCACCAGAGCAGGCGGTAGTCGCGATATCCCGCCCATGCGTCGAGGGTGTGCAGGCGTGGCAGGCGCGAAATCCGGAAAATGTTGTCGCCCCTTTATCTAATCACGCGATGAAATAACACTTGGATTATACGTCATGGTGGGGACGGCGCTGGTGTGGGCGCGCGTCGAGCGCCGGCCACCTCTACCGCAGCGCACGGACCCGTCGCAGCGTGGCCAGGCAGGCGAGAGACAGGCTAAGTCCGAGGGTTCCGATTGCCAGGATGGCCATGGCCGCGGATGTAAAGTCGGCGAGGATGCCCACGAGGATGCTGACGCCGATCAGGAACGACCGCTCATAGGCCAGCAGCGCCATGGTGCGCGCGCGGAAGTGGTCTGGGACGATGGTGAGCACCAGCGTGCCGGCGGTGGTGCGGAAGTACGCCTGGAAGAAGGACTGGATCGCCAGAACAGTGAACGCGGCCCAGAGCCAGGCGCTCACGGAAAACAACATTGTGCTGAGTGATCCCAGGATGCAGGTCGCGATCAGGATGTGTCCGCGCCGGAATGGGAAGCCCCAGGTGGCGATACACAGGGTGGAGATCAGCCCCCCGACTCCGGTGATCGCAAGCAGGTAGCCGCCCATATCGGCGTGGGCCTGGAGCACCTCGACGGTGAACAGCGGCAGCAGAAACCACAACGGATGGAGAATGGTGTTCGGGATCACTGAGATCACTGCGATCTCGAGGACTTCCTTCTGATGGCGCCAGAGATGGAGCAGACCATCGCGTATGTCGGCGATTGGGGTGATGCGCTCCCGTGGGCCGGCGGTCTCGGTGGACGCGTATGGGATGCGCATGGGAATGAGCATCAGCACCACTCCCAGGTACAAGGCGGCCTCCAGGGCGAAGTTCCAGAAATACCCGATGCTGGCGATGAGTATTCCGCCGACGAAGGGCCCGAAAATACGAGTGCCGGTTACGGTCAGCGTGTTGATGGCGTAGGCGTTGGTCAGAGCTCCCCTGGGCACTGTGTTGGAGATCATCACCTGCTGGATCGGCTGGGTGATGGCGAGGCAGCTGCCCGAGATCAGCACGTAGGCGTAGGCATGCCAGGGTCGGATGTACTCGGTGTTGACCAGAAAGGCGAAGCCCAGGGCCAGCGTGGCCGCGATGGATTGCACAACGATGGCGAGCTTGCGACGGTCAAGACGGTCGCCCAGCACCCCGGTGAGCGGGTTGACCACCAGGCCGGGCAGGGTGTTGAGCGCGCTGGCGGACAGCACCAGCAAGCCGCCCACCCCTGATCCAATGGACAGCTCCTTGACCAGCCAGCCGATGCTCAATAGCTGGAGCCATTGGCCGGTGAAGGCGCAGAAGTTGGCGAACCAAAGCAGGCGGAAATCGCGGTACGCCAGCCACGAATCCATCGTATGCAATCGGGGAAATCTTATTCCGAAAATGAGGACAACCTCAGGTCATGGCATAAGTTATGACGCGCCAGCGTTTTGGATTGACGGCCGGAAACGTGGCCGCAACATAGTGCGCCGGCGGCAAATGGTTGTCAATCACGGCGCAACTGACCGGGCAGGAGCTTGAGCGGCGCCATTCTGGAACACCATTTTCGGGAGTACACGCAGGGGCCTGTGGTATGATTTCCAAAAATCTCCAAGGGTCCGGCGTGCCGTTCGCGCGCCGCCCGACGCAAACCCCGAGGTTGTTCCGATGACTATGGTCAGCGCCACCGCCGATAAGAGTGATTTTCAGAGTTCCGATCGGGCGCTCATTGCCCACCTGTTGCGGCGGGCCGGGTTCGGCGCTACGCCGGCGGAACTGGACAAATATTGCGCCTGGGGTTACGACGCCACGGTGGAATGGTTGCTGCACCCGGAGGAGCAGCCAGGGCTGGACGAGGACATAATCGAGCGGTACTACATCGACTGGAAGGAGAGCCGCAACATTGAGGGCGCGCTGACCGAAACGGTGTACCGCATGAACGGCAACGCAGCAACCCGGCCGTTGCAGGAAAAGGTCGCCCTGTTCTGGCACGGGGTTTTCGCCACGGGGCTGGCCAAGGTACTGCACGAAAAGACGATGCTGAACCAGATCGACCTGTTTCGGGACCACGGACTTGGCAGCTTCCAGACCTTGTTGGAGCGGCTGGCCCGCGACCCGGCGATGATTTTCTGGCTGGACAACAACTTCAACCACAAGGACGCCATCAACGAGAACTGGGGCCGGGAACTGCTGGAGCTTTTCTCCATGGGCGTCGGGATGGATGGGAAGGAAAACTACACGGAGGATGACGTACAGGAGGCGGCGCGGGCGTTCACGGGCTGGACCATCGACGACGACAACGTGGCCAGCATCCCCTACGGCAAGACGCCCTGGCTGTTCCGGTACGATCCGGACGACCACGACGAGGGCGTAAAGACGTTCCTGGGCGAAACCGGCAACTTCAACGGCGACGACATCATAGAGATAATCTGCCGTCAGCAGTCCACGGCGCGGTTCATCAGCAGGCACATGTACAACTTCTTCGTGGCGGACGATGTGCAGGTTCCCGCGTGGCAGAACACGCCCCCGTCGGACCCGGAAGCCATCGCCATCCTGGAGGCGGAGTACTTCCGGTCGGGTTATGATATACGCTCGATGTTGCAGACGATGTTCACCTCGGACTTTTTCAAGTCGGAATCGGCTCGGTTCGCTCGCGTCAAAAGCCCCACCGAAGTGGTAGTAGGTACATTGCACCTCGTCGGCGACCTGAAATTCCCGCGCACCGGCGTGATGGACACCGCGCTGGAGTGCCGCTACATGAACCAGGACCTCCTGAACCCGCCCTCGGTCGAAGGCTGGCACACCGGCAAGGAATGGATCGACAGCGGCAGCATGGTCGAACGCATCAACTTCGTGGCCGACGAACTGGGCAATGTATCCCATCCCGGTGTCCGGGACATCGTCGAATCGCTGACGAACCGTGTGGCGGGTCTTGACGCCGCCAGCATCGTGGACGGTTGCCTGGAACTGCTCGGCCATGTTGTGTTGCGGGACGACAACCGGACGGCGCTGGTAGCGCAGGCGGCGGAGTTGCTGGAGAACGGCGCCGACCACCAGTCGGTGATTCTGAACGCGCTGCGTATGATCGGGTCCACCCGGGAGTACCAATTCGCGTAGACGCTGGGGAGCGCGGGATGGCCAATTTATCCTTTACTCCTGAACAAATTGAGGGCGCCATACGTCACGGCATACGCGGCGGTCGCCAGCGTTACGAGCTCGAGTCCACGGAAACGATACAAAAGAACGCCACACACGAGAGCAACTTGGCGCACTACCGGATCGTGGCAAACGAATGTTTGAATGAACGCGACTACCTGCAAGCCGCCGAAAAGTCGTGGGGGGCATACGCTCAGACCATCAAGGGTATAAGCGCCGCACACGGGATCAGTGTATCTACTCACAGCAACTTGGTCAGCGTTGCGCAACAATTGAACGCTTTGGCTGCCAGCGCGGATGTACCTGCCGGAGCCCAATTGCGTCACGAAATCCATTTGGCTAACAGCAGGCACCAGCACTTTTACGAGAACCATCTCCTGGACGATGACGTGGAACGCTCGGTGTCTGAAGTCATGGACGCCATTGAACTGCTACCAACGCTGTTTGATCGAAACAGGTCATAGGGGATCGGCCGTCCTTGAGCATCAAACTGGAACCCATACCGTCCATGGCGGCGCGAGCGATGAGCGCCGAATCCGTAGCGCTGGTCGAAACGGCTGACCGACTGGCCAGCGAGAAGTTCGCGGCACGGGCTGCCGGCTACGACGAATCGGCGGAGTTTCCGTCGGAGAACTACGACGATCTCCGCGCGGCGGGCCTGCTGGGGCTTCGAGTTCCAAAGCGGTACCGCGGATGGGAGGTGGACCCGCTGACGTTCGCCATGTGCATCCTGGCCGTTGCGCGTGGCTGCGCTTCCACGGGGCTCACACTGACGATGCACACCAACGTGCTGGGATCGTTCGTGGGAGGCCTTGGGACCCCCGAGCAGCAGAACTGGTACTTCCGTGAGGCCGTCGACGACGGCCGGCTGTTCGCTTCGATCACCAGCGAACCCGGAGCATCGGCGCGGGACCGGTTCGTACTCTCAACGACTTTCTCACCGGCGGACGGCGGTGGCTACCGGGTCTCCGGCACCAAGCATTTCTGCTCCCTGGCGGACGCGGCCGACTACTTCTTCGTGTCCGGAATCGTTGAGGGGAGCGGCGGCGGGCCGGACAACATCATCTCGGCGATGATCCGCAGCGACATGAGCGGCGTGGAGATCACGGAGCAGTGGAACGCCGTCGGTATGCGGGCCACGTCCAGCCACAGCGTGTCCTACGATACTGTCGCGCCTGATCACTCTGTGTTCGGGCCGCCGGGGAGGCTGCTAAGCGCCGACTGGGGCAGCTTTTCGCTGGGGTACGCGGCGGTCTACCTGGGAATCGCAGAGGCGGCATACGGATATATCACGGATTACGTCAGCGAGAAAACCTGGACGCCCGAGGGCGAAACCATCATCAATCATCCGGGAACCCAGAGGGCGATTGGCGAGATGTCGGTGGCGATTCAGTCTGGCCGGCTGATGCTGGTGGACGCGGCGTTGACCGACCGGCATGCAGACCCGACGGGAGCGGTGCTGGCAGTCAACCGGGCCAAGCAATACTGCGCAGAGGTGGGTGCTTCGGTTACCGACGCTGCGATGCGTCTGGCCGGGGGCGGCGGTTTGCTGAAGTCGTCGCCGCTGGAACGGCTCCGGCGGGATGCGCTGTCCGGTCCGGTGATGCCGCCGGCGAATGACCGCTGCCTGGAAACCATCGGCAAGCTGGAGTGCGGGCTGTCGGCGGTGACGATTGAGCTCACATAGATCTTGATGCCACGCTGCCGCTGCCCCTGGAACAAATCTGTAGCGGAAGTTTTGAGGTTACGATGACCACGGTTGTTGAATACCCGCTGTCGGTTGCGGGAATGTACCAGTACCACAACGTGATTGGATTGTTGTCCGGCAGCGGGCCGGGATTCAGCGGCCCGGTTTCCTTGGCGCTGGGGCCGGACGGCCTGCTGTATGTTGGTAGCCGGGCCAATCCAAATCAACCGGAGGGAGTGCGGGTCACCCGATGCACCTTTGACGGCGACTACGTGGGAGAATTCACCGAATGGGGTGAGGCGCCCGGGCAGTTCGTATGGATCACGGAAATTCGGTTCGGGCCGGATGGCATGCTGTACCTGTCGGATGAGAACACGCATCGCATCAGTGTGTTCACGCCGGAGGGGGACTTCCTGCGTTGCTGGGGCGAGTTCGGTGCCGATCCGGGACAATTGAACCGACCATCGGGGATGGCGTTCGCGCCCGATGAAACGCTGCTGGTGGTCGACTCGCTGAACCACCGGGTACAGCGATTTAAAGCGAACGGAGATTTTCTGGTGGGCTGGGGCGAAGAGGGCGAAGGACCGGGCCAGTTCCGGATGCCCTGGGGTGTCGCCACCGACCACGAAGGGAACGTGTACGTTACCGACTGGCGCAACGACCGGGTGCAGAAATTCGGTGCGGATGGCGGGTACGTCACCGAGTTTGACGGCCGGGATGGCGGCGACGGGTTTTCGCGGCCCAACGGATTGGCGGTGGACCAGGACGGTCGTATCTACGTTTGCGACTGGCAAAACGACCGCGTGCAGGTGCTGGATCCGCGTGGCCGGGTGATCGACACGCTCATCGGGCATTCCGGCACATCCAGGTGGGCGCGGACATTCCTGAACGCCAACCCCGACATCGAGGAAAAGCTGAACGCGGCTACGCAGAACATTGAATTGAAGCGTCGGTTCTATCGCCCGAGAGGGGTCACAGTGAGTGATGATGGGCTGGTGTTCGTGGCCGACTGCTACCGCCATCGGGTTCAGATATACCAGCGGTTAGCGTAGCATCCCAAGCGAGGGCGGGAGACAATCCTCAGGAGGAGGGTGCCATGGGATGGCGAGACATGACTGCCGAGGAGGTGGCGGAGATAGGGATGCAAGTGTATCAGCAGCAAGTGCGCCCAACATTGAAAGGGGCAGAGGAGCCGGTTGGTTATTTACTTGCCGTAGATCACGACAGCCGGGATTGGGAGTTGGACGAGTACCATAACCAAGCGGCCCGACGTTTGCGAACGCGTCGCCCAAACGCCGAAGTTTATACTTTCAAGGTGGGTTATCCGGCTGCGTATGAATCACTGGGCCTATGGTCGGATCATAGATGATCGTCGGCAACGTCGACCAATTTCGGAGACTGTCGATCTCGTCGGCGTTGATAGACGAAGACGGTCAAGAGTGGTCGATTGAAGTTCAGATAGACACCGGGTTCAGCGGTGAACTAACTTTGCCGGCGGCCGCCGTAGAACAGTTGGGCTTGGGTAGCTCCGGTTTCGCCACTCATCGATTGGGAGAAGGCTCATTGACACCGTTTGAAAGCCATGACGCCACTATTCGATGGGCAGATCATATCAGGCACGCCACCGCTTTGGTTTCCGAAAACTTTCCCTTGATCGGCGTCGGACTCCTGTGGGGCAACAACTTAACAGTGGATTTCAGACATGGCGGCGACGTTAGGATCACAGAACTGGAAAACGGTTAGAGGCAAAAGGAGCGAATCATGACCAGCGTGAATGGAAGCAAAGTGAGCGATCAAAAGGTGGGGACGACGGTATTGGTGGTGATGATGGAGGTGGACCCGGCGGACGACGAGGTGTTCAACAAGTGGTACAACGAGGAACACCTGCCCGAGCGGATGTCTATCCCCGGGTACATCAGCGCGCGTCGGTTCATGCTGGACCCAGAGGACGGGCAGGCCAACAACGTCATGCGCTACCTGTGCATCTGGGAGATGGAGGACGACAGCCCGCTGCAATCGCAGTTCTACAAAGACCAGAACGCCAAGCCCACCCCTACCAAGGACGCGGCCGGCGCGGTTGTGAAGAACCGGGCTCGCGGCTTGTACCGGCAGATCTTCCCGGCCGCCGGCGGATACAGCGACCGCGCGGGCTACACCTATCCGGACGGAACGCGCATCGGGGCGTAAAGGCGGCGAACACGTCCAGCCTAACGAGCAGGATTGGGCTGCTTTCAGGGGCGAATCACGCTTCGCCCCTGATTGCTGCTAGATTCGCGTGAGGCGCAGCAGGGCGCTGATGTCCTCTTCCTCCTCCAGGCGCCAGAGGCGGGCCAGCAACTCCTCGGTCTGATCCGGAGTCAGCAGATCTTCGCAGAGGCCGCGGAACTTGGCCTCGACCTCGGAGTCGGACATTGGGTTCAGGTGGTGGCCGCGAAACTGGGCGACCTCGGAGCTGTAGGTCTGGCCGTTGTTCATCCGCAGGTCCAGGTTGCACAGCATCGCCTCGGGGAAACGCCGGTTGGCCTCTTCGGTCGCTTCGATGCGGGTGTTGCCGATGAGCGTGGCGATGGCCGGGTCGTTGATGTGCTCGTCGGAGAAGTGGCTCTGGTTCAGGGTGTTGTGCTTCAGTGCGATCGCCGTGGCATAGGGCATGCTGTGGTCGGCAGATTCGCGCGTCTGCGGATGGTACTTTTCCTCGTCGCCGGCCATGATGTCGATGGCCTTCTGGAGCGTGCGGATGTGGACGTCCGCGACGTTGGCTTCGTTGAAGTCGGGCACCTGACGGCGGGCGGCCAGAACGGCCTCGACGACGGTCTGAGAGTAAAGGCCCAGGGCAAATTGCTTGATGTTGCACTCGTGGACCTTGAAGGGTTGACCTTGGTCGCCGCCGAAGGGTTCCAGTTCGTACGGCCGTTTGGTGACGGCGGCGAAGAAACCCAGTTCACCCTCGAAGATTGGACCGGGCCCGGTGAGCCCGCGCTCGGCGAGCAGGGCGGCGAAAACGGCGTTGCGGCTGGAGTTGGCGTAGGCGCAACCCTTCCAGTGGGAAAGCTCACCCACGCGAGTTTGTCCCAACGCCAGGTTCGGCGTGATCCCCAGATTCAGAGATTGCTCCGTCTGAGCAGCGGACAGGCCCATGGCGCGAGCGGCGCCCAGGGAACTGGCGATGGCCCCATTGGTCACGTGGTCGAACCCCACCGCTCTGATGTTGAAAGCATCTCCGAATCGGCAGAATGCTTCGTAGGCGACCGCAGTGGCGGTGATGAACCGCCGGCCGCCGGCTCCGGCCAGTTCCGCGCCGGCAAGTGTGGCGGCAATGCTGTCGCTCGGGTGGCCGGACTCCAGGGTGGTGTAGCCGTCGTTGAAGTCCAGGTAGCGGATCATCACGCCGTTGGCGAACGTGGCCAGCTCTGGACTGCTGGCAAGGCCGTTGCCGATCACGGTGACCGGGCGTCGATGGCCGGTCACCTCGCCGGCCAGGTCGCGGGCGATTTTGCTGGGCTCCGACGTGTAACCCCCAATGGCGCAGCCGATGGTATCGATGGTCATGCGCTTGAACAGGTGAACCGTTTCGGAGGGGATGTCGCTGAAGTGCAGGTTGGCAGAATAGTTGGAGACGTACTCGGCGATAGTGGGCATGGCGGGCTCCGTCTTGCATGGATACACAGGATTATATGACAGATAGGCGCGGAACATAGTCCGCGCTTATTCAATGAAGCCGTTGTGAGTTCGCCTGTCAGCTCATGCGCCCTTGACGTTGACGATCTGGCGGAACGTGTGAACGATCTCCACCAGGTCGGCAGACTGCTCCATCACAACGTCGATGTCCTTGTAAGCGCCGGGAAGCTCGTCAAGGAACGCCTCGGAGCGGGTGACCTCGATGCCGGACATGTCGCGGTCGAAGTCGTCCATCGTGAACGAGCCGCGGGCCTTATTGCGGCTGAGGCGGCGTCCTGCGCCATGCGGGGCGGTGTTGAATGACGCTCGGTTCCCCTTGCCGCGAACCACATAGCTGCGGGTGCCCATCGATCCGGGGATCAGGCCGGGCTGATCCTCGCGAGCCTCAATGGCGCCCTTGCGGGAGACCAGGATGTTCTTGCCGAAGTGGTGCTCGCGCCGCGTGAAATTGTGGTGACACTGGATCCGCTCCAACTCTTCGAAATCTCCGCAGCGGTACTGCAGGATCCGGATGATGCGCTCCATCATCTCCTCGCGGTTCAGCAGCGCGAACTCCTGCGCCCAATCCAGGTCCGCCATGTAGTCGTCGAACTCCGGCGTGTCCTCCACCAAGTAGGCGAGGTCCGCGTCGGGCAGGTCGATGTACCACTTTTCCATCAGTTGCTTGGCGATGCGGATGTGGTGGGTGGCGATGCGGTTGCCGACTCCCCGCGAGCCGGAGTGAAGGAACGCCCAGGCGTGATCCTCTTCGTCCAGAACGACCTCGATGAAGTGGTTGCCGGATCCGAGGGAACCCAACTGCTTCCGCCAGTTCTTGTCCAGCTTGTCGTAGAAATCCAGGCGACCAATTTCGGCTGCCCTGGCTTCCATCTGCTCGATGCGCGGCCGGGCGGTCTTTTTAATACTGCGGTTGTAGTGGCCGGCGGACAGCGGTACCTGTTGCTCAATGGCCTTCCGGATGTCGGACAGGTCTTGGGGAAGGTCATCGCGCGTCAGCGGCGTCTTGACGGCGATCATGCCGCACCCGATGTCCACGCCCACCGCGGCGGGGATAATGGCGCGCTCGGTTGGTATCACCGACCCGACGGTGGCGCCCATTCCAAAGTGACAGTCCGGCATCACCCCCACGTGTTTGAAGATGAAGGGCATCCGCGAAAGGTTCTCAATCTGCCGCATCGCTGATTCTTCAATCTGGTCAGCGGGCAGCCAGGAAAGTACGTTGGGGCCGATGTTGCGTGGGCTCATGATTGCCTCCTTTTCGGTATGCCCTTGGTCGCGGCCTTGTGTACGGCAAGCGATATCATGTTGGAATATCCCCTTGCCGGACTCCGTTGCCATCCGACGCGGGGCCCACAGATCGAAATGACCCTCTTTCGAGGGCCAGATGTCCTGCGATCCGCGATGAATTGCGCCCCTCAATCTGCTTCCAATTCTCGTGTCGGGATCCGATAACAATAGACTCCGTCGGCGGCCGCGTTCTGTTCCCTCACGGTACCAATGTCCACCCCGGCGACGACGCCTTTGGCAGGTAAGCCGGTGAACTCCATCAGATATTCTGCATTTCTTTTGGCCCGGCTGATGTCAGCGTTGGCCACCGTGAACGACGCCTCGACAGCGATGTATGCCGGTTGGCCGTTGCCATCGCGCACCAGCATCACCATATCTGCTTCCCTGAAACTCCGCACATCATTTTCAGACTTTCCCGCGTCGTGTGCGATTTTAGCGAATCCGATCAATTCCTCCCTGGGCAGTATGGAAATGATTTGAAACCCCATATCGTCGGCGATAAGGCTGGCATTGCGCCGCATTGTGTTAGCGGCGTGTGTCCCACGAAGATAGCCCAGGTGGATTTCAATCTTGTCGAAACGCCCATCTGAACGGTCGAAACGTTCACCCATTTGCGCCAGGCGCTCGTCGGTTCGGTCAAATCGTTCGTCAATCTTCGCCAGGCGTTCGTCGGTTCGGTCAAATCGTTTGTCGATCTTCGCCAGGCGCTCGTCGGTTCGGTCAAATCGTTCGTCAATCTTCGCCAGGCGTTCGTCAGTTCGGTCAAGTCGCTCGAAAATTTGCTCGTTGACCGCCGCCTGCGATTCACTGAGGTCTGACACTGCCTGAAGAACAGCATCGATGCGCCTCAGTACTTCGTCGCCCTCTGGGGTCATATTTTCTGTGGTTGTCGTCATATCGCCGTTCATTTAGTCAAGCGCATTTGGACATTAAGTATAGCAGGCTTTGGTCATCATAAAGATCGGAGCCGAACCACAGGGCAATCGCGTCTTGCGGTGATTGGCATAATCAACCCGCTCGAGCATTCTTCACGTTGATACTGGCCCGTGACCGGCGGCCTTTCAGATACTGCGATTCAGTCCCATTGGGTTACAAGTCGGCGAACGCAAGTCTCATCGACGCATGTTTTGACCGTCGTAAGTGGCTGCGGCCCGGGGTTTGACACGGCATTATCGGGAGCCCAATTTAGACGCGATTGCCCTGAGCCGAACCACTGATCAGCGCATACCGAAAGAGGCCAGAGAAGTGCGCGAAGGTTCAAATATTGACGGGAGGTGTTTCTTGGCGGCCCTCGTTGAGCGCCGTGAGGATCTCCGGAGGAATATCATCGATGCGCGATGCGCCTTTGCGGCGCGGTTGAGCCACAAGCCGTCGGTTAATCGGGGAGTCTGTTCAGACTATCTACGCGGGCCTGCCGTGAAACTCCGCTACCTGGTTCAGGTAATTTTGCAGGAGATCATGGCCCACAACCGTCATTATCGATTCAGGGTGAAACTGGATTCCCTCGACCGGTAGCTCCTTGTGGCGCACGCCCATGATGAGGCCGTTGTCGGTCCGGGCGGTCACTTCAAGGAAGTCGGGCACCGTTTCTGGGTAGATGACCAGGCTGTGGTACCTGATGGCCTCGAAGGGGTTGGGCAGACCCTGGTACACGCCCTTGCCGTCGTGATGGATCATTGAGGTCTTGCCGTGCCGGATTTCGCCGGCACGATCAACCGTCGCGCCGTATGCGTCGCCGATGCACTGGTGGCCGAGGCACACGCCCAGCACAGGGAGCTTGGATCCGAAGTGCCGGATCACGTCGTTGGATATGCCGGCCTCACGCGGAGTGCAGGGGCCGGGCGACACCACAATCCCCTCTGGCTGCATCGCCTCTATGTCCTCGATGGTGGTCTTGTCGTTGCGAACCACCTCGACCTCAGCGCCCAGTTCGCACAGGTACTGGTAGAGGTTGTAGGTAAAGCTGTCGTAGTTGTCGATGAGCAGCAGCATCAGTACAACTCCACCAGTTCCAGCCAGTTCCCGTCGGGGTCCTGACAATAGGACGCCTTGCGTACCATCTTGCCGTCGTCGTCATACATGGGCACGGGGGGAGTGGGATAGGCGAGACCGCGGTCGCGCGTTTTCTCGTAGAAGGCGTCGATGTCCTCAACGAAGAATGCCAGGTGGGCAGCGCGGACGTCGTTCTTGTCGAAATCGGCGTAAGCACCCTCCGGGTTGATGTACTGGATCAGCTCCAACTGGTGTCCGTCGCCCATGTCGAAGAACGCGCCCTTGATGTGGGTGTCGGGAAAGCCCAGCAGCGTCGTCGGAAATTCTCCCGTACGTTCGGTCCGCATCGTGAGGTTCAGGCCGAGAACGTCGGAATAGAAGTCGATGGCGGCCTCAAGGTCTTTGACGATAAACCCGGTGTGAAAGAAGGATGTGAGCATAGTTTCCTCCGGTTTGTGCGCGCCTACGCACGGGATGGACTGGTCGCAGGTTGGATCAGGCGGCGCCCTCGGCGACGTCGATGGCGCGCATCATTGCGCCGGACTTGTGGCGGGTCTCCATGTACTCGTCCTCGGCTACGCTGTCGGCGACCACGCCGCCGCCGGCCTGGACGTACATGACGCCGTCTTTGAATATCCCGGTGCGCAGCACGAGGGCGGTGTCCATGTTGCCGTTGTAGCTGAAGTAGGCCACCGCGCCGCCGTAGGGTCCGCGCCGCTCCTGCTCCACCTCGGCGATGATCTCCATGGCGCGGATCTTGGGCGCGCCGGACACCGTGCCGGCGGGGAAGCAGGCGCGCAGGGCGTCATAGGGGGTCATGTCAGGCCGCAGTTCGCCCTCCACGTGGGACACCAGGTGCATGACGTGAGAGAACCTTTCCACGTCCATGTATTGCGTGACCTTCACGGTGCCGGGCACGCTGACCCGGCCGATGTCGTTGCGGCCCAAGTCAAGGAGCATGATGTGTTCCGCCTGTTGTTTTTCGCTGCCTTTGAGTTCCTGCTCCAGAGCAACATCCTCGGCCGGCGTCTGGCCCCGCGGGCGAGTGCCGGCAATGGGATGCGTGTTGACGATGCCGTCGTGTACGGTGGCGACGGTCTCGATGGCGGCGCCGACGATCTGGAAGCCGTTGAGGTCCAGGTAGTACATGTAGGGCGACGGGTTGCTGCCCCGCAGGGCGCGATACACCTGGAACGGGTGGGCGTCGGTGTGCCGGCTGAACCGCTGCGAGTTCACTACCTGGATCACGTCGCCGGCGTAGATGTACTCGATGCACTTGTCGACGATGGCTTCGTATTCCGGGACGGTGAAGTTGGATTGGGTCTCGCCCCCGGAGGGCATGGCGGGTTGGGCCAGCAGTTCGGGCGGGATCTCCAGCGGACGGGAGAGACGGTCCACCATGCGCTCGATCTTGGCGACGGCGGCTTCATACGCGACTTTGATTTGGTCGGAGTTCGGGTCGCCACCGTCCAGCCGGGCGTGGCTGACCACCTTGATGTCGTGGCGCAGATGGTCGAACACCAGCAGCGTGTCGGTGAACATAAACACCGATTCCGGCAGGCCCTGGGGGTCGGAGTCCGGCATCGGCACGCGGGGTTCGAAGTAATGCACCGCGTCGTAGGCCACGTAACCCACGCCGCCCCCGTGGAAGGGCGGGAGACCCTCAACGGGAATGAGTTGGAACGAGTCCATTTCCCGCTGGACCAACTCCAACGGGTCGGTCTGGCCGGAAGGCTGATCCGCGCCGGTGCTGAACACATCATAGGGCTCGGTGCCGATGAAACTGTAGCGGCCGATCCGTTCGCCGCCGGCCACCGATTCCAGGAGGAAGGAATACGGGGGCCTGGCGACTTTAAGGTAGGCCGATACCGGGGTTTCCAGGTCGGCGTTGATGGTGCAGTACACGGGGCAGAGGTTGCCCTGGTGGGCCATCGACCGGACCTGTTCCAGCGTGGGGTAGTAGGTGCTTGGCATGTGAAATCCGATGGTGTTTTGGAGCGGGTGGCACAAGAAAAAGCCCGTCCCCTGTAGGGACGAGCCAAACGGTCGCTATGCCACCCTGGTTGTGGTGTTTGGTGGGCGTATAACGCAGCCCACGCGTTCCGGCCTACTCGACGCAACACCTTGTCGGATACGTTCCTTTCGGCGGACGGCTCCGGGGTCCATTGGGCGTCTGCGCCTGGCGCCGGTTCACAGCAACTCCGGCTCTCTGGGCCTCGCTGGACGCTTACTAATCCCCTTCACAGCGATTGGATATTCGGTTGTGCTCGGATAATTGTATGGGGGAGGATTGGGGGCGTCAAATCAGCGGCGGGCCGGGAAACTGTTGAGTTGGCCGGGCCAATTGAGTATGTCGCGGTCGGCGGTGATCAACTGGTGGCCTTCCTGGGCAGTAGCAATGATGATGCGGTCGGCAGGGTCGTCGTGAAAATCGGTCAGCGCCACCGAGCGGGCGGCTATTGCGCCGTCAACCGGAATCTCCACGAACCCTGCGTCCAGAAGGTTTTGGCGCCATCGCATCGCGTCCACGTTGAGGGTGAGACGACCCTTTGCCAACAGCAGGGCGACTTCCCAGACCGAGATTGCTGAAAAGGCAGTTTCCCCGCGTTCGACAGACTCTCGTATCCTGCGTTGGGCCGCTGATCCGAGGCGCGGGCTGGAATCGAGGAACCAGATCAGTGAATGGGTGTCCGGCAGTATCAAACTAGATTTTTCTCGTCATAGTCGCTGGCATACCATTCGGGCGGTAACGGCGACACGATATCGCCGTGAATTTCGATTTGGCCTTTCATGGAACCGTAGCCGTGGAGTGGCGGTTCTTCGTACCGGGTTATCTGCACGATGGGTTTGTCGCCGTCGAATATGATGGCCAATCCGTCCTGCTCGAAAACAGCTTCGATGATTGACAGGTATCGCTCACCGAATTCTTCAACGGTGAGCGTATGCAGCTTTTCGTGGAACGGGATTGACTTACTCATGGCTGTCTCCGAACCAATGGCGAGATCAAGTGCGGTCCATGCGTTGAGTCTATCACGGCGTCAACAAAATCTTGCCGGTGGTCTCCCGTCCCTCCAGCCGGCGGTGCGCCTCGGCGGCTTCGGCCAGTGGCAGGTTCAGGCTGACGTTCTGCCTGATTTGGCCGGAATGCACCCAGTTGAGGCAGTCCTCGGCGCGCTTCAGCAGTTCGGTACGCGTGGCCGTGAAATCGCCCAGGGAGGGGCGCGTCAGGTACAGCGAGCCATTGCGCAGGGCTGCGGAGTCCACCATGCCGACCGGCCCGCCGGCCTGCCCGTACAGGCACATGCACCCGCGCCGTCCAAGGATGCGAAGACCCTTCTCGAAGGTGGTCGCGCCGACGGCGTCGTAGATGATCTTGACGCCCTCGCCGTTGGTCATTCGCCGTATTTCTTCCTCGAAATCCTGCCGTGTGTAGAGGATGGCGTCGTCGGCGCCAGCGTTGGAGGCCAGGGCGGCCTTGTCGTCCGTGGACACGGTGGTGTACACGTGGAGGCCCATGCGTTTCAGCATCTGGATAAGCAGCAGGCCCATGCCGCCGGCGCCCGCGTGGACCAGCGCGCGATCTCCCGCGTGCAGCGGGATGATGTCATTGACGAGGAAGTGGGCCGTCATGCACTGGAGCAGGGTCGCGGCGCCGGTTTCGAAGTCCATTTCGTCGGGAATGCGTACCAGGAGCCATGCCGGCACCGCCTGCTGCTCGGCGTACGAACCCGTGTGCATGGCGTAGGCGACGCGATCGCCGACGGACACCTCGGTAACGCCCTCGCCGACGGCGGTAACGACTCCGGACGCCTCCCGTCCGGGAGTCCACGGAAACGCGGCCGGCGGGTTGGTTCCCTTGCGGCTGGACACATCGGTGTAGTTCACGCCGATATTGCGGATCGATACGATGGCCTGTCCAGCCGCGGGCGCAGGCTCGGGCATATCTTCATATTTCAGGACGTCGGGGGCGCCGATTTCGTAAGCGCGAATGCCTTTCATGGTGCTTTGCCTCCGGGTTTTGGTTTCACGTCGATACACAGGGTCAATACGCGGGAAGGATAGGATCAGCCGCCCAGGACGGACGCCATGCCGGTGACGTTCTCGATTTCCGCGATGTCCCGGAAACTGGCGATGGCCTCGTCAATGTGGTCGGCCGGCAGAATGTAGCGGGTGCAGTACAGGAACTTGGCCTCCAGTTCCTCAGGGTCCAGGGGCATTGCCGGCGTGCCCCGCGGATGGTCGACACGGTGGCGCAGAGTCCGTCCGTCGCCGAGCGAAACGGAAACCTCGGCCGGATGAGGAGCAAGCGGCGACCTGGCGAGGGTGGCCTCCACCGAGATGCGTTCCATCACCGAGCGTACACCTTCGTCCTGCACGGCAGGGTCCGAGAAAAAGTTAATCAGTGGCTGCCCGTGGCACAGCGTTGCCGCGGCGATGAAACCGATGGAGGTGCGGCCCTGCCATCCGTCCGCAGGGATGTGATGGGGCAAATTCCGCAGCGTTTCGGCGGTCACCCCGACATGCGCGGAAACTATCTGATTGGGTTCCAACCGGTGAAGTTGCGACAGTCCCAGGACCGCATCTATGACGCTGTGGCTGGCGGAGTGGCACGGATAGAGGCGGATCGTTACGCCGGGATCCAGCAAACGCCAGTCCCGGCCCAGGTCTGCCAGTGCTTCGGCGGGAACCGGATCATCCGCAGGCGGTGCATGGATTTCCTCTGACGCCATGGTCGCGGCCAGAACCCCGTGCATCGCCGCTTTCCCGCCGGCCAGGGCAGACGCTCCCGCGGATCGGTAGACGATTCCCGATTCGGCGACCGACGCCGCGAGACTGATAGCATTGGCAATCGTCGACTCTTCGGGCGCGAACAGCATGGCGGCGGCGGCGGCGGAACCGATGGCCCCGGCCGCGTTGCCAATCTGCGGCGCCGGCGCCAGGCGGGCGACAATCTCGCAACCCACCGCGAAAGCAGCCAGGACGGCACTGCCTGAATAACCGTGCATCTCACCCAGCGCCATCACCGAGGGAAACACGGCGGCGGTGGGATGGACAGGACCTGCGCCATTCTCACCGGCCTCGACGAGACTATCGTCGAAGTCCAGCACACGGATCAGGGTCCCATTGACCAGCGCTGCATAAACCGGCGAGGTGCGTTGACCCATGCCGATGATGGTGCTGCGCCCGTTGCCTCCCATGGCGCGCAATGAGCGTGCCAGGGCGATTCCGTCGGGGTGCGCGGCGCCGGCCAGGGCGGCGGCGGCGGCGTTGAGCATCATGTCGCGGCAAACGTCGGCTACAGGCGCTGGCAGTGAGTCGGGATTGCTGGCGACCTCCGCCGCGAAACGGGCGATGCGCCGGGTGAAATCAGGTTGGCTCGTACTCATGGCGTGGTAAGGATAGCGAGGGGTGCGGTCCGGCGCAACGCGGGGCGCTCCGCATCCATGTGTATAATGCCGCAGGTGGACGGCAGGGAGTGATGGCGAGACGAACTCGGTGGACATTGCCGCGCCGGGTGTGGCAGGTGCGCTGGCCGAACAGGAGGAATCCCAGGCACCCTGTGAACGGCAAGAGTGTTACCGGGTCTGGTTCCCGCCCCTGGAGTCGGATGAGTCCAGAGAGCAAAAGCTGTTGGAGGTAAGGCAATGACCGCGAACGGTTCCGGATCGGTGGAGACGCGGATGTACGACGTGGCCATCGTGGGCGGCGGCATCATCGGGCTGTCCACCGCGATGCAGTTGCTGGAGCAATTGCCGGATCTCAACGTCGCGGTCATCGAGAAGGAGGACCGACTGGCCCAGCACCAGACCGGCCACAACAGCGGCGTGATCCATTCCGGGATCTACTATCGCCCCGGTTCATGGAAGGCCAGGTTCTGCGTCGGCGGCAAGGACCGCCTCATCGCTTTCTGCGAGGAGAACGAGATCGACTACGATCCGTGCGGGAAGGTCATCGTTGCCACGCACGAGAGCGAGTTGGGTCGTCTCCAGGACCTGTACGAGCGGGGCGTCGCCAACGGCGTGCCGGATCTGCAAATCGTCGATTCGGACCGGCTGGAGGAGATCGAACCCCACACCAGGGGCGTGCGTGCGCTGTGGGCTCCGCATACGGGGATCGTGGATTACGTACGGGTCGCCAACGCCTATGCCGGCAAGTTCCAGTCCGCCGGCGGAGACATCTTCACTGGCGCGGCGGTGAGGCAGGCGCGGCAGAGCCCCGGCGGGACCGCGCTGGAAACTGAGCGTGGCGCGCTTCAGGCCAGGCACGTGATCAACTGCGGCGGCCTGTACGCCGACAAGCTGGCGAAGATGATGGGCGAGGAAACCGACGTGCGCATCATCCCGTTCCGCGGCGAGTATTACAAGTTGGCCGAAACGAGCCACGACCTGGTCAAAGGGTTGATCTACCCGGTGCCCGACCCGCGGTTCCCGTTCCTGGGCGTGCACTACACGCGCAACATCCACGGGTACGTCGAGGCCGGGCCGAACGCAGTGCTGGCGTGGGCGCGGGAGGGCTACCGCAAGGGCGACATCAGCTTTGGCGAAACGGCTGGCGCACTGGCTTTTCCCGGATTCTGGAAGATGACCGCCAGGCACTGGCGCACGGGCATGCAGGAAATGCACCGTTCATACAGCAAATCGGTGTTCGTGGGCGACCTGCAGAAACTGATCCCCGAGATTCAGAGATCCGATCTCGAACCTGGTGGCAGCGGCGTCCGCGCTCAAGCCGTGTCATCGTCGGGGGCGATCCTGGACGATTTTCACATCCTGCGGGGGCAGAAGGCCTTGCACGTGCTCAATGCTCCGTCGCCGGGCGCGACGTCATCGCTGGCGATCGGCGAGTACCTCTCGGACATGGCAATAGAGGATTTCGGACTTCCGAAAGTCTGATCCGACATGGTGTATAGTGTTTCCGGGTGCGCTGTGCATACCAGATAAGCGCGCTGCAGGATAACTGTGCAAGACACCTCCATAGACTTGGGAAGCTGGCAGATCACTGCCGAATCGGTGCGGGAATACCTGGATGCCGTAGGGGACAATTTGCCTATTTACGGCGAGTCTGGGATCGCTCCGCCCCTGATGATCACGGCGAAAGTGGTCGGACTCCTGCTTGATCGGCTGTCCCTGCCGGACGGCGCAATCCACAGCCTCCAGGATATTGAAACGGTCAGCCCGCCGCGCATTGGAGGCACAGTAGTCGCTACAGCGGAGCTTGAGCCGGCTCGCGAAAGAGGAGGATTGCGATTCCTGACCGTGAACTACAACGTCGCCGACGCTAATGCTGAAAAGCAGTACCAGCGGGGCCGCACCACCGTCCTGTTGCCCGTGACCGACATTCAGGGGCACGCCGGGGTCTCCGATGGTTGAAATGGAAACGGTGATGACTGGTTACGTAACGGTGGGCGACCGGCTGCCCCCGGTACACCGGACGGTCTCGCGGCACGCGATCAACGCCTACCGTCGCGCCTCCGGGGACCATAATCGCATTCACTACGACGACGAATTTGCGGCGAATACGCCCTTCGGCGGCGTGATCGCCCACGGGATGCTGACGCTGACGCTGTTGTCGGAAATGATGACCAACGCCTACGGAGCAGATTGGCTCACCTCGGGGAGTTTGCGGGTCCGGTTCCGTGGTGCCGCGTATCCCGGCGACACGCTCGAGGCAAGTGGCGCCGTGAGCAAACGTGATCCGGAGGGAGCCGGTGCGAAAATAACCTGCACCGTGGAATTGAATAACTCTGAAAGTGGGGAGAAGATCATCACCGGAACCGCCGCCTTGCACGTCGGAGCAGTGGAGCGAGGGGTTGCTCGATAATGAGTAGTAATGGGAATACGGCAAGGGTGCGCATCGCTGTGGACGCCATGGGCGGAGACTATGGTCCCGCCGTCACCATACCCGGGGCGCTGGCAGCAATCGAAGCCCACCCCCAACTGGATGTCGTCCTGGTCGGAGATCCGGATCCGGTGAGCGCGGAACTCTCCAGGCAAAACGCCAATATCGCTGCGTTGCCCGTGACCATCGTGCCCTCGGACGGAAAAATCGAGGACGACGAGCACCCAATATCGGCGCTGCGCAGCAAACCCCGCTCTTCCATAGTCACCGCGATGAGACTGTTGCGGGCCGGCGAAGCTGACATGGTGGTTTCGGTCGGCTCGACCGGCGCGTCCATGGCAACGGCCACGTTGACCCTGGGCTTGCTCGACGGTTTGGACCGACCGTGCATCGGGGGGAACTTCCTGGGTCTGGCCCCCAACACGACCGTGGTTGACCTGGGCAGCAACGTAGACGCACGGCCGTCGCTGCTGCTGAGTTTCGCGGCGCTGGGTGTGGTTTTCGCGCGCCGTCGCCTGCGGATCGATAACCCCAGGGTAGCGTTGCTCAGCGTTGGGGAAGAGGAAGCCAAGGGGAACCGGCAGGTTCAGGAAAGCCATGCGCTCTTCCGGGAAAGTCATCTGAACTTTGTCGGAAACGTGGAGGGCATGGACTTTTTCACGGATAAAGCCGATGTCATCGTGTGCGACGGTTTCATCGGCAACATCCTGATCAAGTTCGCAGAGGGCCTTGGCTCCGCCCTGGCCCCATATTTACAACGCCAACTGGCGGAGTTTCTGCCGGAGAATCAGGTCAGGCAGATCGCCGGGGCGCTGTGGACCAACATGAACCTCCCCCGCACGATGGGCGGCCCGCTGTTCGGGGTGGACGGCCTGGTGATGGTTGGGCACGGCTCATCCACTGCCGATGGCATCGCCGGAGCAATCAACACCGGTCTGCTCTGCCATAGCATTGATCTGGTGGGTGGATTCGGCGAAGAGTTGTCTGAGTTGCGTCATACGGGCGTACTGGAAGCGTGAAGGAATAGGTGCGCCATGTACACGATTGACTTGAGTGGGCAGGTCGCGCTGGTTACCGGGTCCTCCCGGGGGATCGGTGCGGAGATTGCCAAAGCCCTGGCCGCCGCCGGAGCGTCGATAGGCATCAACTATCGTACCAACGCGGACGCGGCGGACCGTGTTATTGATGAAATCAGGGCCGCCGGCGGCGAGGCGCTGCGGGTTCCCGGGGACGTATCGGACGAGAATGCAGCCGAGGCGGTGGTCAAGACGACGGCTGACCGGCTGGGTCGCCTGGACATCCTGGTTAACAACGCCGGGATCACCCGCGACCGGCTGGTTATGCGGATGAACGCCACGGATTGGGACGACGTGGTGACGGTGAACCTTCGTGGTACGTTCATGCCAACGCGGTTTGCCATTCCGCTGATGGTGCGTCAGCGCTACGGAAGGATCGTCAATGTTTCGTCGGTGGTGGGGCTGTCCGGCAACCCGGGCCAGGCCAACTATGCGGCATCCAAAGCCGGGCAGATCGGCATGGCCAAGGCTATTGCCCGCGAGGTGGGCAGCCGCAACATCACAGTGAACGCTGTTGCACCCGGTTTCATCGAGGTCGACGGCGGCGGCGGAATGACCGGCGAATTGACCGATGAACAACGGAGCCAGGTGATTGACCGCGTGCCCGCGGGGCGATTCGGGACTGCCGAAGATGTGGCGGCGGCCGTCCTGTACCTGGTCAGTCCTGCGGCAAGCTACATCACCGGCCAGATACTGACGATCGACGGCGGCTTGACCGCGTAAACTCGTTACGGCTCGGCACATAAATCGCAGCAGGAATTTTTACGATGGGCAGAGTGTTCATATATTGGGACAATTCCAACATTTTCATTAGCGCTCAACAGGCAGCCATCGACCGGGAAGGCGAAACTGCCCGTTACCGGACCCGCATCCACTTTCGTAACCTGCTGGAATTGGCGCACGCAGGGAGAGAGATTGAACGCGCTATTGCTGTGGGCTCCGTCCCGCCGGAATTGAGGCACGTCTGGAATCGCCTTGAAAACGAGGGTGTTACCGTTCAGTTGTTGGAGCGTGGAGCGGTGGAAGGCCGGGAGCAGGGCGTTGACCAATTATTGCAAACGGCAATGCTGCGTGACGGTTTCGACTACAACGGCACTCCTGGCATCATAGTGATGCTCACTGGAGACGGGGCGGGCTTTGATGACGGTGTAGGTTTCCATGCTGACATGGAGCGGATGCATCGGCGTGGTTGGCGCATCGAAGTGTTGTCGTGGCGACATAGCTGTAGCCGACGGATGCGGGAGTGGGCGGAAGAGAATGGTAAATTCATTGCCTTGGATGATTTTTACAACAGCATCACTTATTTGGAACCACCAGCTCCGGGCCGTGCGGTTGCCGAGCCGCGGGACGCGATTCCCGTTGACCTCGCTCAGCGGCCGTAGCCCGAACAACAGGGTTCATGGATTTAGGAGCCTGTGCAATGCGCGCCACCACAAGATTCCGCCAGTTGATGAACGAACCCGGCATCATCACGGCGCCCGGCGCCTACGATTGCCTTACTGCTGCGATCATCGAGCGCACCGGATTTCCGGCGGTGTACATGACCGGCGCCGGAACCTCCGTCGCTCGCATCGGCTACCCCGACCTTGCCCTGGCCACTGCGACCGAGATGCTGTCCAATGCGGCCTACATTGCCGGCGCGGTCGATATACCAGTGATCGCGGACGCGGATACCGGATACGGCGGCACGATGAACGTCCGCCGGACCATCCGCGAGTACGAGCGCACCGGCGTTGCCGCCGTGCACATTGAGGACCAGCAGTTCCCCAAGCGCTGCGGCCACCTGGAGGACAAGCGGGTCGTGCCCATCGACGAGATGGTCCAGAAGATCCGCGCTGCCGTCGACGCCCGCACCGACGACGACTTCACCATCATCGTCCGCACCGACGCGCTGGCCGTGACCGGATGGGACGACACCATGCGCCGATGCGACGCCTTCACCGAAGCCGGCGCCGATGCGCTGTTCGTAGAAGCCATACGCTCGGCGGAGGAAGCGGCCGAGGTGGTGGCGCACACCAGCGTTCCCCTGCTGTACAACTTCGTCGAAAGCGGCAAGTCGCCCCTGCTGAACGTCTCGGAACTGGAACGCCTCGGTTTCAAGATGGTGATTTTCCCCGGCAGCGCATTCATGTCGGTGGCGCACACAGTCGGCAACGTGATGCAGGAACTGAAAACCAAGGGCACCACCGAGCACCTAGTAGATCAAATGACACCCCTCACCGACGCTTTCGAACTCATGGGCCTGACCGAGATGCTTGAGCGGGACGCGGGGTATGCCGTTGCGGACTGCGGCGATAGCAAAGAGGATGCGGAAGAACGCCGATTTTGGAACAAAGAGAAGAAGGCTATGGCCATTTATGATACGAGTATCAAACCGGGTCTTACGGAAGCCGACTTGGGCAAACTGCTGATCATCAACACGGAAACAGGTGAGTATGAACTGTTCCATGACGAGCATGAAGGCCACATGCGTTGGCTGGACTTTAGCCACGGCGACCCGGTGCATATGATAAGGATAGGGCATCCCGCCGTTGATTACTTAGGCGGACGCCCCTTGGAAGAACCGAGACTCTGATGACGATGCAAGGATACGTCAATCTGTACCCCAAGGAGCCTCGTCTTACTGTTGCTGTTCTGGATCCATCCGGCACCGCCGTGCCTTTGGAAATGGTTATAGATACGGGATTCACCGGGTTCATGACTTTGCCTTCCATGGCAACCCGCGTGTTGGGCTTGGAGAAAAGCGAGAACCGGATGGTGAAGCTTGCGGACGGGCAAGTCGTCACCACGCCAACTTGTCTGGCAACCGTAATCTGGCACGGTAGGCCAGCACGAATTCCCGTGCTGGAAATTGACGACCGGCCTGTCATCGGCATGTCTCTCCTCTGGAACAGCGACGTATTCATGTCGGCCAGGGAAAACGGGCGCGTCTTGGTATCCGAGGCCAGCGGCTAGCGAGGTTGGCCTGATGGCCACCGACTCAATAGACCACGAGCGCACCCCCAGCGGAGACGCTTTCACCCGTAGACTGCGGCACGAAGTTCAGCAGTGGCAGGCCGACGGCATAATCTCTGCCGAGCAAGCTGAGGCGATCAGCGGCCGTTACCAGATTGATCCACGCGAGGCCGGCGGTAACGCCATCGGCAACCGTGTGGTCACTGTCATCGCCATCATGGGCGCGGTCCTCATCGGGCTGGGCATCATCGTATTCATCGCCGCCAACTGGCCTGAGATTCCCGAACTGGCGAAACTTGCCATGATGGTGGTGGGGACGCCGGCCATCTACGTCATCGGTTGGTTCGTCGGCTACCGGTTCGGTTACCCGCGCATCGGAATCGCGATCATCTTGCTGGGCGCCATCGCGTTCGGCGCTTCCATCCACCTGGTCGCGCAGACGTACCATGTGCCCGTAAATCACCCTAGCCTGGTACCGCTTTGGTTCCTCGGTGTGATCCCGCTGGCGTATATCACCCGCTCGCGGCCCATGATGGGCTTCTCCATCATTCTTTTCCTGGCGGCGGCGGGTTTTCGCGCACAGGAGTGGGGGACCGATTTGTGGGCCGAAGAAATGATCCTGATGATCCCTGGCCTGCTCGTTCTGGGCGCTTTCCTTTTCGCCCTCGGACGCTTGCACGCCCGTTTCGCGGATACTCGAGCGTTCGCGCGCATGTACGACCTCAGTGGATTGCTCGTGGCAGCCGCGGCAATTTACTTCCTCAGTGTCAGTGAATTGTGGAAGGACATTGACCGACACGCGCCAAACTTCTCGTCGCTGGAGGTAGAGTTCTGGTTGGTTGTGGGCTTCGTAGGCGCGGCAGCGGCCGGGGCGATTGTTGCCGCCGGTTGGCGCGACGGTCGGTCCGCCTCGAATCAGATCTGGTGGGAAGCCGGCGCAGTGGTCGCCATGGGCGTTATCGCCGCCGGGATGTGGCTCGCCTTGGCGTTCGGCGGCGAATGGCTGTGGTGGGTTTTCAACCTGGTGATGCTGGCCGCCGTGCTCGGGATGATTGCTTCGGGGTATCGCTGGAACCGCGCCTATCTGATCAACCTGGCGGTGGCAATCTTCGCCGTCACGCTGTTCACCCGCTACTTTGAGTTCGGGTTTGGCCTGCTGGGCCAATCCGTCGCGTTCATCGTGGCCGGCGTCATCCTGCTGGCCGGCGGGTTCGGCATGGAATACCTGCGCCGACGACTGGTGCGGCGCATGCGCGAATCCGAGGCGGCGCCATGAGCCGCCGCATGACCATACTGCTTTTCGCCGTGGTGGCCGCCCAGGTCATCGGCCTGGTGGTGTTCGCGAGCGTGCGGCAGGTCGCGCTGACCCAAGGACGCGAGGTTACGCTGCAGACCGTTCCCGTAGATCCGCGCTCGCTGTTGCAGGGTGACTATGCCATCTTGGACTACGAGATTGCCGAGCTTCCTAACCATTGGGACGGGATTGAAATCGGCGACACAGTTGACGTTGTGCTCAGACCCGGTCCGGATGTATGGCGCGCCGATTACTACCTGCTTTTGAGCAGGGAAGATGGCGCGTCGTACATCAGGGGTCGAGTCCACGCATTTCCTCGCGACGGCGACTTGTCTGGCGAGGTTTTCATTCGAGGCCGCGTCAACGACCGCCGCCGCCTCGATTTCGGCATCGGCACCTTCTTCGTTCCCGAAGGAACCGGCCACATCGTCGAACGGGCGCAGGACGTGAAGGTGGTGGTATCCCTGAGCGCCGACGGCAACGCCGTGATCAAGACGGTGCTGGTTGATGGCCGGCCCTTTGACCCTGGCATGGAACCAGCGAGGTGAACCGAAATGCCCAACGCAGTTCTGGTAGTCGATATGGTGCGCGGATTCCTGGAACCCGGCCACAACCTCTATTGCGGCGACGACGCCCGCAGCATCATCGAGCCGGTGCAGAACCTGCTGCGACACGAGTCGGAATCAGGGTCAACAATCCTGTTCATCTCGGACCATCACCTGCCCGATGACCTGGAATTCCAGATGTTCCCGGTGCATTGCGTGATTGGCACCGAGGAACCGGACGTGATACCCGAACTACACGAGTGGGTCACCGAGTCCAACGTGGTTCCCAAGAACCGCTACAGCGGGTTTTTCAACACCGACCTCGAGGAACGCCTGACCGCGCTGAACCCCGGCAAGGTAATCATCTGCGGCGTCTGCACCGACATCTGCGTGATGCACACCACGTCCGACGCCCGAAACCGGGACTATGTGGTGGAAATTCCGGAGGATTGTGTGGCGTCCTTCGACAGCGAAGCCCACCGTTGGGCCTTGGGCCACATCACCCGGATACTGGGGGCCCGGGTGGTGTAATCCCCGGGCCGCGCTGGCGGCCTGTGTTATCATCCGCCCATTGTGGCCGCCACGCATACCGGCTTTGCCGGAGGTTCCTCATGCTGTACCAGCGCTACCGCTACTCCCAATGGGACGGCACCCAGCAGATTTTCGACATCGACGCCAGTGAGTTGATGGATGCGCTGTCGGACGACCTGCTGCAGCACGGCGACCTGACGCGGGCGTTGCGCGACCTGTTTCGCAACGGCATGCAGAACCGCGACGGCTCCCAGATGCCCAACCTGCGGCAGCTCATGGAACAGCTCAAGCAGCAGCGCCGCCAGCAGTTGCAGCAGAGCAACCTGGACTCCGTGGTGGATGACCTCAAGGAACGCTTGGATAACATCCTGCGCACCGAACGCGAGGGCATCCAGCGTCGGCTGGACGACGCGGCGGCCCAGCCCGAGCCGGAGGACATGGAGGGCAAGGAGCAGCAGCGGGCGTTGAACCGCCTGTTGCAGGACCGCGCCCAGCGGAACCTGGACAAGCTGGACGAACTGCCCGACAGCGTCGGCGGCCAGATCCAGGAGCTCATGGAATACGATTTCATGGACCCGGACGCCCAGCAGCAATTCCAGGAACTGCTGGACATGCTCAAGAGCCAGATGGCCCAGAACGTCTCCCAGGAGATGCGCGACCAGATGCAGAACATGACGCCGGAGCAGATGGAGGCCATGCGCGAGATGATGCGCGACCTCAACCAGATGCTCCGCGACCGCATGGAGGGCCGCGACCCCGGCTTTGAGAACTTCATGCAGAAGTGGGGGCCAATGTTCGGCGACGATCCGCCGCAGAGCCTCGACGACCTGATGGAGCGCATCCAGCAGCAGATGGCGCAGATGCAGTCGCTCATGGACAGCCTGTCACCCGAAGCGCGCCGTGAGCTGGAAGACGCCATGCAGTCGGCCATGGACCCGCGCCTGATGGACGAAATGGCCGAGTTCGCCAGCCTGATGCAGTCCCTCATGCCACCCGACGACCTGGCTCGGCAATACCCGTTCTTGGGCGACGACAGCATGACGCTGGAACAGGCGATGGAAGCCATGCAGCAGATGCAGTCGCTGGACCAACTCGAGCAGTCGTTGCAGCAGGCCATGCGCACTGGCAACCTGGACGACGTTGACCCGGAGCAATTGGCGGAGTTGCTTGGCGAAGAAGCCCGACGTGCCTGGGAAGAGATGGACCGCCTGCGCCAGATGCTCAAAGACGCCGGCTACATCACCGGCGACGACGATCTGTCGCTCACGGCACGGGGCATCCGGCGCATCGGCCAGAAGGCCATGCGCGAAGTGTTCCAGCACCTCAATAAGGACCGCATCGGCAACCATGAGCTTGACACCCGAGGGGCCGGTGGCGACCTGTTGGGCGACACCAAGACCTACGAGTTCGGCGATCCGCTCCAATTGGACCTGCAAACCACAGTGAAGAACGCCATCGTGCGTGGCGGTCCCCAGGTTCCGGTCAAGCTGCGCCCCGACGACTTCGAGATCTACCGCAACGAGCACATGACCCGCGCCGCTACCATCGTCCTGCTCGACCAGAGCCGCTCGATGGGCCTTTTCAACAACTGGGCGGCGGCCAAGAAGGTAACGCTGGCCCTTTTCGCCCTGATCCGGCAGCAGTACCCTCGCGACACCCTGCACGTGGTGGGATTCTCCGACTACGCACGCGAGCTGGAAGAGGAAAGTCTCGCCGGGCTAACCTGGAATAACTGGGTCTCAGGAACCAACCTGCACCACGCGTTGATGCTGTCCCGCAAGCTGCTGTCCCGCGAGAAGGGCAGCACCCGCCAGATCCTGGTGATCACTGACGGCGAGCCAACCGCGCACCTGGAAGGCGACCAGGCGTACTTCGCCTATCCGCCCAGTTACCGCACCGAGTTGGAAACCCTGAAAGAGGTGCGACGCTGCACCCAGGAGGGCATCGTCATCAACACCTTCATGCTGGAAAACAACTACCAGTTGGTGAATTTCGTGGACCGCATGACGCGCATCAACCGGGGCCGGGCATTCTACAGCAGCAGCGAAAACCTCGGCGAGTACGTCCTGGTTGACTACATCAACAACCGCCGCAAGCGGGTGTCGGGATAGTGCGCATT
This sequence comes from Dehalococcoidia bacterium, assembly GCA_965116565.1. Classification (GTDB taxonomy): domain Bacteria; phylum Chloroflexota; class Dehalococcoidia; order Lucifugimonadales; family UBA3495; genus Bin87. The sequence goes on along the minus strand of OZ220699.1, from coordinate 3,200,332 downwards.
ACGCAATCCGCTAATTCGCTTACGAAATCAGGAACGATAGTATTCCCAAAGCCGCCGTTCGGTGTTAACATAGAGTAACGAAAACCATCCGCCGCTTTTAAGACAGTCCGGCGAGGCTGGCAAAGCGTGTGCGTGAACCGGATCGGGCGAAGTGCCTGTATCTGTGTACTGTACACTACCCTGCCGTCGGAAAGTCCACCGGCCGAGCAGGGTCTTTTCATAGCTACTGCGGAAAACATAGAAGCCCGCACCGACTCGGGCCACACGGGCGAAAACAGCCTCCCCGGCCGCCGAATCATGGATGCCGACGAAATCCGGCGCGCCGTGACACGAATGTTCCACGAGATACTGGAGCGGAACCACGGGGCCGACGGTCTGCTGCTGGCCGGTATTCGCACCCGGGGCGTGCCCCTGGCCGAACGGTTGGCCGAGCATATCCGCCGGTCCGAATCCGCAACGGTTCCGGTGGGCCGGCTGGACATAAACCTCTATCGCGACGACCTGTCGGAACGCCCTCGCATGCGGATACGTCCCACAACAATGCCGGTTGACGTGGCCGGGCGGACGGTGGTCCTCGTCGACGATGTTCTCTACACCGGACGCACCGTGCGCGCCGCGATGGACGCTATCAGCGACCTGGGACGGCCTTTGCGCATCCAGTTGGCCGCCCTGGTGGACCGGGGGCATCGGGAGTTGCCCATCCGCGCCGATTTCGTGGGGAAGAACATTCCCACCCGGCAGATGGAATTGGTGCGCGTTCGTTTCCTTGAGACCGACGGCATCGACGACGTGTCGATCCTGGAACGGGGATGACCTCTTGGCGACCACCGCTGTGAACGACACCGAATTGTTCCAGGGAAACGCCGTTCCGGTTCCCGGGCCGCGTCGACACGTCCTCGACCTCGACGATTTCACCGCCCATGAAATCACCGCGACGTTGGACAACGCCGCCGCCATGCGCGCCGTGCTGGAGCGTGATGTCAAGAAGGTGCCCGCACTCCGTGGACGTGTGGTTGTCACTTTGTTCTACGAGGCCAGCACGCGGACGCGTATCTCCTTCGAGGAGGCCGGCAAAATCCTCAGCGCCGACGTGATCAACATGACCGCGTCTGCCAGCAGCATCGAGAAGGGCGAGTCGCTGCTGAACACCGGCCTGACCCTGCAGGCCATGGGCGTGGACGTCATCGTCGTGCGTCATCCGCACGCCGGCGCGCCGCATTTCCTCGCTCGCAACCTCAAAAACGTCGCCGTCATCAACGCCGGCGACGGCGCCCATGCCCATCCGACCCAGGGGTTGCTGGATCTGTACACCGCTCGCGACCACCTGGGAGGACTCGCTGGCCGCAAGGTGGTGATTGTCGGCGATGTGCTGCACAGTCGAGTTGCTCGCTCCGCGGTGTGGGGATTCGTGAAGGCGGGCTCTCAGGTCGTGCTATCCGGCCCGCCCACGCTCATGCCCGACCCGTTCACGGCCGGAGGCTGGGGATCAGCAGCCGGCAGCAACGGCGTCGTCAACCCGTTGGCGAACGTGTCCGTCGAGCCCGACCTGGACGCCGCCATGGACGGAGCCGATTTGGTGATGGCGCTGCGGTTGCAGTCGGAACGCCAGCAGCGCGGTTTCTTTCCCAGCCTGCGCGAGTACATCCGCCGCTGGCAGGTCAACGACCTGCGCATGGCGCGCGCGAAGCCCGACGCCCTGCTGATGCACCCCGGCCCGATGAACGAGGGCATCGAGGTGAGCAGCAGTCTGGCCCACGGCGAACGTTCGCTGATAGAAGAACAGGTGACGAATGGCGTCGCCATTCGCATGGCCCTCCTCTACCAGTTGGTCGGTGCGGCGGCGGTCGAGAACTGAACGATGGTCGTGTCGCCGCAACACCAACAAATCCTGATTACGGGCGGCCGGGTCATTGACCCCGGCAATGGCCGGGACGGCGCCTTCGACGTGCTGATCGCCGACGGCGCGATCAAAGCGGTCGACCGGAACATATCCGCCGATTCGCTGGACGGCGAACTCCGGATGATGCGGGCCGACGGCCTCGTGGTCTCGCCCGGTTTCATCGATATCCATGCCCACCTGCGCGAGCCCGGGTACGAGTACAAGGAGACCATCGCCACCGGAGCCGAGGCGGCTGTGCGCGGCGGATTCTCCACCATCTGCGCCATGCCCAACACCGACCCGGCCATCGACAACGCGGCTGTGGTGGACTACGTCGCAGGCCGCGCCGCAGCCGTCCCCGCCCGCGTACGGGTTATCGGCTGCGTCACCAAGGGGCGGAAAGGCCGCGAACTGGCGGACATGGAGGAGCTTATCTCCGCCGGGGTGGTGGCGTTCAGCGACGACGGCGACCCGGTGTACGACGCCGGCCTGATGCGCCTGGCCCTCACCTATGGCCGCGACCTCGGCGTCCCCATCACCAATCACTGCGAAGACCACGAGCTATGTCCCGGCGGCATGATGGCGGAGGGTTGGGTCAGCAGCCGCCTGGGGCTTGCCGGCATACCCGCCGTGGCCGAGGAAGCCATGGTGGCCCGCGACATCTCCCTGGCCGAGTTGACCGGCGGACGGCTGCACCTGGCCCATCTCAGCTCTGCCGGGAGCGTGGCTTTGGTGCGCCAGGCCAAGGAACGAGGCATCCCGGTAACCGCAGAGGTTTGCCCTCATCACCTGCTGCTGACCGATGCGTGGGCGCTGGGCGGCAGGGGCGACCCCAACGTCGCCGCCGGCCCGTTCGCCTACGACACCCACACCAAGGTGTACCCGCCCCTGCGCGCCGATACCGACGTAGCCGCGTGCGTGGCGGGGTTGGCTGATGGAACCATCGACTGCGTGGCCACCGACCACGCGCCCCATGAGAGGGTCAGCAAGGAGTGCACCTACCACGAAGCGGCGTTCGGCATCAGCGTGCTGGAAACGGCGTTGGGCACGTTGATGTCCTCGGTGCGCAGCGGCACGGTGAGCCTGCCAGCGATGATAGAGCGCTTGACCACCGGCCCCGCGCGGGTGTTGGGCAACGGCTGGTCGGAATACGCTGCCCTCAGTCCCGGCACGCCGGCCGACCTGGTGCTGTTCGATCCGGACGCACCCTGGACGGTGGACGTGAACCGTTTCGCGTCGATGGGCCGCAACACCCCTCTGGACGGCGTGGAATTACGCGGACGCGTCGCCGCGACGATTGTGGGCGGTAACGTGGTGTTTGAAGAGCCTGACGTACTGAACAGAGGAGAAGCAGAGTGAGTGGCGTGGTGCATCTGGTCCTGGAGGACGGTACGGTATTCACCGGCGAATCATTCGGGGCCCAAAGGGATGGCTGGGGTGAGGTGGTGTTCAACACCACAATGACCGGATACCAGGAAGTACTGACCGACCCATCTTACGCCGGCCAGATGGTGGCGTTGACCTACCCATTGGTGGGCAACTACGGCATCAACCGCGCGGATTTCGAATCGCGCCGGATCCAGGCGTCAGCCCTCATCGTTCGACAGCACTGCGACCTGCCCAGCCATAGCTCCAGCGACATGACACTGGATGCGTTCCTCAAGGAGTACAACGTCCCCGGCATCAGTGGGATCGATACCCGCGCGTTGACCCGCAGACTGCGCACCCGCGGCGTCATGATGGGCCTGATCACGTCCGACCACCCGGACGCTGCCAGGCAGAAACTCGTCGATCTACCCCGCTACGACAACCTCGACCTGGTGAGTACGGTCACGACGCAGGACGGCTACGCCTGGGACGGTTCCGAGACCGCCGGCTATCCGCCCGCGCCGCCGGACGGCGTTCGTCGCATCCTGGTCACCGACGTGGGCCTGAAATACAACATCCTGCGCCTTTTGCAGAGCAGGGGCTGCGAGGTCATCGCTGTCCCGGCGAACACCCCGGCCGAAGTCATGCTGGGCCTGCAGCCATCGGGCCTGCTCCTCTCTCCCGGCCCCGGCGACCCCGAACTTCTGGGCAGCATAGTAGAAAACGTGCAGGAGTTGATCGGCCGGGTTCCCATCATGGGAATCTGCCTGGGACACCAGCTCGCCGCCCGGGCTCTGGGCGCGCGGACCTACAAGCTCAAGTTCGGGCACCGTGGCGGCAACCACCCGGTCAAGGATCTGGAATCCGGCCAGGTTCACATCACCGCGCAGAATCACGGCTATTCCGTAGATGCCGATAACCTGCCGCCCGGACTAGAGGTTTCCCAGATCAATTTGAACGACAATACGGTGGAGGGCCTCCGACATCGGGAACTGCCGCTGTTCACCATTCAGTACCATTCCGAGGCGTCGCCCGGGCCCAAGGACAACGAGTACCTGTTCGACCGGTTCCTGGCCATGGTTGACGACGCCGCGCCCGTGGGCCGGTCCGCGTAACCAGGTCTCGTAATAAAGACGACAAGGGGTACGCGACACATGACCGGATTCACCGCATTCCTGCTCGAGCAGGGTATCGAAACGGAACTGCCCATCGGCCTCAACGACGCCCTGGGCCTGCTGGACGAAGTCGTCCACACTTTTTCCCACAACGGACACGGCTACCTGCTGGCCGCCGTCAGCCGGGGTCAGTTGGGGTCCCGGTGGGAACTTGCCGTGAAGGTAACCGACCTCGCTACCGGCGAGCCCATCAGCGACCAGGCTGTGGGTTACGTTCACGTCTCCCGTATCGCACCCGACGCCACCGACCTGGTCATACCGCCCCGCACGCCCGAGGGCGGCATCGACTTCGGGCATTTCGACAGCGAGGGCGAGTTTTTCGGTGCGTTTATCTTCCAGATGATCAACGCTCTTGTTGAGCGACAACTGATGGAACTGCCCGGGGCCATGCCCCGTTTTTCGTAACCGTCGGCCCCACACTGCAAGGACACTCCATTGAGCGAAAATCCCCAGCAACCCCGCAAGGTCTTGGTCATAGGCTCCGGCCCGATTGTGATCGGCCAGGCCGCCGAGTTCGACTATGCCGGCACGCAGGCCTGCAAGGCCCTGCGCGAGGAGGGAGCGTCCACCGTCCTGGTCAACTCCAACCCTGCCACCATCATGACCGACCGGGATATTGCGGATCGCGTTTATATCGAGCCGCTCACCGTTCCGGTGCTGGAGCGCATCATCTCGACGGAACGTCCGGACGGCATCCTGCCCACGCTGGGCGGCCAGACCGGACTCAACCTCGCCGTCGCGTTGGCGGATGCCGGCGTGCTGGACCGCTACCAGGTGCGCCTGCTGGGCACCCCGCTGGAGACCATCCGCAAGGCCGAGGACCGCGACTACTTCCGGCAGTTCCTGCTGGACATTGGCGAACCCATGCCGCCCAACCGGACGGTATCCACCATGCAGGAAGCGCAGGACTACCGCAGCGAAGTCGGCCTGCCGCTCGTGGTGCGACCCGCGTACACCCTGGGCGGCACCGGCGGCGGCATCGCGGATACAGACGAGGAGTTCACGACCATCGTGGAGAGCGGGTTGTCGGCCAGCCCCATCAGCCAGGTGCTGCTGGAACGCTCGCTGGTGGGCTGGAAAGAGGTGGAGTACGAGGTGATCCGGGACGGCGCCGACAACTGTATCACCGTGTGCAACATGGAGAATTTCGACCCCATGGGCGCGCACACTGGGGACAGCATCGTCGTCGCCCCCAGCCAGACGCTGACGGACAAGGAGTACCAGATGCTCCGCACCGCCAGCCTGAACATCATCCGCGGTCTGGGCATCGAGGGCGGGTGCAACATCCAGTTGGCCCTGCGGCCCCATCCCGATGCCTTGCGGGACCGGCCCGGCGATTGGGAGGCCGATTCGGACTACTACGTCATCGAGGTCAACCCACGCGTCAGCCGCTCGTCCGCCCTCGCCAGCAAGGCCACCGGTTACCCCATCGCGCGGGTGTCCGCCAAGATCGCGGTGGGCCGACGCCTCGACGAGATCGCCAACGCCGTGACCGGCAATACGGGAGCGGCCTTCGAGCCGGCTCTGGACTACTGCGTCGTAAAGATCCCCCGTTGGCCCTTCGACAAGTTCCCCAACGGCGATCGCCAGGTCACCACCCAGATGAAAGCTACCGGCGAGGTCATGGCCATCGACCGCAGTTTCGAGGCCGCGCTGCAGAAAGCTACGCGCGCGTTGGAGCAAGCCAACTCGTCGCTGCTCTGGGAAGACAAGGATTGGCGAGACCTGGGCGTACGATCGGGTCGCCAGCAGTTGTTGGATGCCCTGCCGTTGCAACCCAACGATCTCCGCCTGTGGGCGCTGACCGCCGCCCTGCGCCGAGGCATCACCCGGGATGAACTGGTGGCACATACCAGCATAGACCCTTGGTTCGTCGCGGCTCTGGAACGCATCGTGGACCAGGAGCGTCGTCTGCTGGGGAACCCGCTGACGCCGGCCACGCTGCTGGCCTCCAAACGCCTGGGATTCCCGGACCAGGAGATCGCCACACTGTCCGGCCTGCTCCCGGAGCAGGTGCGGCAGATGCGCCAGCAGCACGGCATCAAGCCGGTGTTCAAGATGGTGGACACCTGCGCCGCCGAATTCGAGGCGGCCACGCCCTACTACTACAGCGCGTACGACATGGAAAACGAGGCGCCGCCCCTGGAGGGGCCAAAGGCTGTGGTCATCGGCAGCGGACCCATCCGCATCGGCCAGGGCATCGAGTTTGACTACTGCAGCGTGCACGCGGCGTGGGCATTGTCCCAGGCCGGCGTCGCCAGCATCATGGTCAACTCCAACCCGGAGACAGTGTCCACCGACTTCGACACCAGCGACCGCCTGTATTTCGAGCCGCTGGACGAAGAGGCGGTGCGGGACATCATCGACAACGAGACCGTTGACGACAACCCGCCGCCCAGCTTGGTGCAGTTCGGCGGGCAGACCGCCATCAATCTCTCCCAGTCCCTCGCCGCCGCCGGCCTGCCCATCCTGGGCTCCAGCGCGGAGGCCATCGACATCGCCAGCGACCGGCAGAAGTTCGAGCGGTTCCTGGTGGACCTGGGCATCCCCCAGCCTCCGGGCGCCACCGTTCATTCAGTCGACCAGGCGTTGCGCGTGGCCCAGCGCATCGGCTATCCGGTGGTGGTGCGCCCCAGCTACGTCCTGGGCGGCCGCGCCATGGAGATCGTCCGCAACGCCACCGAACTGATCCGCTACCTGACCATCGCCACCGAGGTTACTCCCGAGCGCGAGGTCCTCGTGGACCACTATATGGAAGGGCGTGAGTGTGAGGTCGACGCCATCTGCGACGGGGAGCGCGTTCTGATCCCCGGCATCATGGAGCATGTGGAGCGCGCCGGCGTCCACAGCGGCGACTCCATGGCCATCTATCCCGGCCTGAACCTCACGGAGGAGGAGGTCGATACCCTGGTGGACTACACCACCCGCATCGGGCTGGCCCTGGGCGTCCGTGGCCTCATGAACATCCAGTTCGTCCTGCAGGGCGGCAGCGCCTACCGCAGCCCCAGCGTCCGGTCCGCCGACGGGGATGAACCCACCACGGTCTACGTCCTGGAGGTCAACCCGCGCGGCAGCCGCACCATCCCGTTCATCTCCAAGGTTACCGGTGTGCCGGTCGCCAACCTGGCCACCCGGGTCATGCTCGACGCCAAGCTGGCGGACATGGGTTATGAGGGTGGGCTGTGGCCCCGCCAGAAGCTGGTTGGCATCAAGGCTCCGGTGTTCTCCATGTCCAAGCTGGTCGGCGTGGACTGGTACATGGGGCCGGAGATGAAATCCACGGGCGAGGTAATGGGAATCGACTGGGATTTCACCGGCGCGCTCACCAAGGCGTTGCAGGCCGCCAGCATCAACCTGTCTCCCGGTATGGGCGTGCTGTTGAGCATTTCCGACAACGCCAAGGCGGACTCTCTGCCGTTGATCAGGGGCTTGGCCGACGCCGGGTGCCGTCTGTACGCCACCGAGGGCACGGCGGCCATGATCACGGCCATGAACCTGCCCGTCACCACCATCACCAAGCGCATCGGCGAAGGCTCGCCGGACGTTCTGGACGTGATCAACGACGGAACGGTTGGAGCGGTGGTCAACACCCTGTCCGGCGACACCTCGGTGATGCGGGACGGCTTTTTCATCCGGCGCGCCGCCGTGGAACGACGGATACCGTGCTTCACCTCGCTGGACACCGCCCGCGCCGCGATGGAGAGCATGCTCAGCGGCCTGGACAACTACAACGTCCTCACCACCGAGGAATACCTGGCAGCGCCCCGATGACCTAGAAACCGCAACCGCCCAACCCGTCCGTACCGGGTGCGGCTGTTCTGGACCGCTCGGGCAAGAAGGCGCCCGATGCTATAATTCCCGCCAATTCGGTTCAGGCGGAGGGGTCTGGAACATGAAAGGGCGGATACTGGATTATTCCATACAGAACAACTCAGGCGCCATTTCGGGTGCGGACGGGAACCGCTATCAATTTTCTGGGTCCGATTGGAACGACTCTGATCCGCCGCAGCGCGGAATGGCGGTCGATTTTGAACCTGTTGGCGACCGGGCCACTCAGGTATACCGAGATGTTGACGTTGCAGTGGCGTCTCACTCTGCGGGCGGGCAGGGTGGAAATCGCTCTTTCGGCGTCACGTGCCTGCAATGCGGCGCCAACGTGATCCCTGAAGGTGCGATCAATTGGCTGCTTTTCATTGTGTTTTTGTTACTGTGTTGCCCGGCAGCAGTCATCTACTTGTTGGTACAGGCGGGCAAACCCAAGAAATGCCCAGTATGCAACGGTACCAACTTTGAAACGCCATCCTGACAACGTAGGAGGCCGCTCCCAGCCCAGGCGATTGCCAGCAATCATTTATCTGGCCCTTTCCCACCATTCGGAACAACGCCGTGCGCGCACGATTGGGTTTCGAATATTCAACTGGGAGCAACGGTTCTGCACCCGCTGCACCGCCCAGTGGCTGTCCTGCGGTCTAACCGCCGGTGTCTGGACCGTTTTTCAACCACAGCTGCCGGCAGAACTGTGGTTCGTGCTCCTGGCTTTTACGCCATTCCCCTCGACCATCGATTGGTTGACGCAGACTTGGGGCTATCGAGAAAGTTCTACAGCTATCCGTTTGGCGGCGGGAACGCTTTTGGGAACCGGGTTCGGAATGGAATTGGCGGCCGTCATCGCGCTGGATGTGTTTCGGATTGGGATTGGATTGGGCGTCTGCGTGGTTTACGTGGTCGCGATTTGCTCTCTGCTGAAATTGCGTCCCGCCCACGTGGGCTACATGGAGGATCTGATTGCTGAGTTCTCCCTTGCGCTCACCAGGTTCCGTAGCAGGTGAAAAGGCAATTCAATTCGAAACCCTCAATGCTGGCGGCGGAGGTCCTGATCCCAACTCGCTACTCTACCAGTCCATCACCGTGCCGATGTCCAGTTGCTCGGCTCGCTCCCAGACCACCTTGGCGGCAGCAACGTCCGCCAGGCCCGTGCCCATCAGCTTGCAGTAGACTATTTCGTCGCTGGACGCGCGCCCGGGAATTGTTCCCGCGACTGCGTGTCGCAACTCCTGGAATTGGCTCCACTGCACCAGTCCCTGCTCCACCGCGCCGGAGATGTCTCCGCATTCCAGCGGCGCCTGCTCCAGCGAGTCCACGAATCGGCGGTCCGCCCTGACCAGCGTGCTGCCGTCCACCTCCTGGAACCTTAGCAAGGTCGGCCCGGCTCCGATCACCGTGGCGCCCCCGGCTAGCCACTCGCCTTGTACCACCGGGGTCTGGGTGGACGCTATGGCGATTACGACGTCGCACTCTGAGACCGCGCCTTCGTTGGTGTCGGCGGCGATCACCGGAATCCCAAGGTCGTCGCTCATCCGCGCGGCGAAAGCCTGGCGGTTGTCCGCGTTGCGGCTGAATGCCCGGACCTCCCCGATCTCCCGCACCAGGCTCACCGCCCGGAGCTGATCTCCCGCCTGGTTGCCCGTTCCAACGATTCCCACGGTCAGGGGGCCTTCGTTCGCCAGGTGCTTGACGGCTACCCCCGTGGTCGATCCGGTGCGAAGCTGACCCAGTCGGTTGGCCTGGGTGTAGAGCAGCAGTTCCCCGCTGTTACTGTCGTAGAGGCTGACCTGGAACGAGTACCCATTCCGGGTATTGGTGAAGGTCTTCACGCCAAACATGCCGTCGTAGGTCAGCGCGCCGCCCATCACCGCCATGTAACTGCCCTGCACGGCAAGCCGGCGGCGGGTCAGGTTGGCGGCCTGGCCTGCGCCGTAGCCGGCAGCCATCGTCTCGATGGCGGGAAGCATGTCAGTTAACCTGACGCACTCGTTGACCTGGGCGTCGGTGAGGAAGCGTGCCATATCCGTATCCGTCCTGACGGCTTAACGTGAGAAGTAGAGGCGGTTGGTGCGAACGTACTCCCGCATGTTGGGAGGGACGGTGAACTCGTCGAATATCGCAGAAACCGGACACACGGCCACGCAGTAGGCGCAGTCTATGCAGTCATCGGGGTTGATGTAGTACATGGGCGCGTCGTCATCGGAATGGATGCAGTCCACGGGGCAAACTTCAACGCAGGAGGCGTCTTTGACTCCCTCGCAAGGCTGTGTAATCACGAATGCCATCAGATTACCTCGACACGGGCGATAGTCGCGGCAATTTCGGTCGCCGGTTCGCCAACCGACACGACCCGTGGCTGGCCCGTTAATGGGCCGTATTCTGCGGTTTTCCCCGATATTTTGTCAAGGTATATGCCGCCCATATCGCTATCAACCATAGCGATATGATCGCTCAGTTTAGCGGGCCCGAATGCCATGTCCGGCAGCGCCCAACGCCAGAATCGTCGGGGCGGTGAATGGGGTCCGGCGATCCGATGGGCAGTCGCCCGGAATCTTCGGTTATGTCAGCCCAGCGGCGGCGACACTCGGGCGCGACGCAATTGCTGCCAATCACGCCAAGATTGCATTATCAGTTATTCTGATATATTATATCGCTTGCAATATCGGATTCGAGCGCTCCCGGGTTGAGATAGAGGTGGATCCCCTATGGAACTGCGAGAGATCATCAGCTTTTACCACGTGGCCCGACTGCGGAGCGTATCCAAAGCGGCTCGCAAGCTGGAGCTTGGGCAGCCCACGGTTACCACCCACCTGCGCAAACTGGAGGGCGAGTTCGGCATCACCCTGTTCGACCGCATCAAGAGACCGATCCAACTCACCTCCGAAGGGAGCCTGTTCTACGAACTGGTCACCCCCATCGTCGAGTCAATCGACACTCTGAAGACGCAGATGGACTACTCGGAAGGACGCGGTTCTTTTGTGGTGGGCGCTTACCCCGATATCGTTTCCTACCACCTGCCGCGCCCTATCCGCCAGTTTCGGTCCAAGTACCCCGACGTTCGGATGCGGCTGGTAGCGCGTTCCTATGCCAACCTCATTCAACTGGTCAAATCCGGGGAGGTGGACCTGGCGCTGTGTTCCGCTCCTCCAACCGATGATCCCTCCCTGGAATTCTCGGAACTCTTCGACTATAACGTCGTGCTCATTTCGGAACCCAGCCACGAGTTGCTGCATATCGACGCGGTGACCATCGAGGATATGGCCAGATTCCCGCTGATACTGAACAGCCCCGAAAGCTTGAGCCGCCGCCGCGTCGAGCAGAGACTCCGCGAGCGCAGCGTCAATTACGACGTGGTCCTGGAGATGGATAACACCGAGATGATCAAGCGCTACGTTGCGATCGGTATGGGTATCGCCATCGTCAGCGATTTCACCCTGCACCCCGAGGACCACGACCGGCTCGCAGTGGTGCGCCTCGACCACCTGTTCCCGTCGGCCAACATTGGCGTCTGCACGCTCCGGGGCAAGTTCCACGGCCGCGGCGTCCGCAATTTCATCAACACCCTGTCCGAAAATCTCTCGGGATTCCACGCCGACCTGTGGGACTGGGACACAGACCACGGCGGCGAGCCGCGCACCGCGGCCATCGCCAACGCAACCCAATAGGCGCGAGACCGCTCCGCCCTTGCCACAGGGGGCAGGTCGCGCGACCTGCCCCCTGTGCATCGGCTGCGGTATGCGTGCTACCGGATGCGCCCCAGAAACTCGCTTGCTCCTCGGGCCACCCACGCGTTCCACGAAGTCATCAGGAACCTGGCGCCCTTTTCCACGTAAGCCGCCACGTTGTCGTCGTTCACCAGCGTGCCGGCGGTGCGCCCCGCATCTACGATCCGCGCGATGGCGTCGTCTATCGCCGACTGGACTTCCGGGTGTCCCACGTTCCCGATGTGGCCCATGGTTTGAGAGAGGTCGGTGGGTGCAACGAAGAACACGTCGATGTCGTCCACCTTGAGGATCTCGTCCAGGTTGTCCAGGGCGGTGACTTCCTCGATCAGCACGACGACCATGGTCTGTTCGTTGGCTTTGTGCACGTAGTCGGGCACACCGAAAGATTGCCGCCCGCCGAACATCCCGCGGTAACCCAGCGGAGCGAACTTGGCCGCCCCGGCCGCTGCTTCCGCCGCCTCCCGCGTGTTGACGTGAGGCAGCACCACGCCCATGGAGCCACGGTCCAGAGTCCGCGTGATCAGTCCCGCATCATTGGCGTTGCAGCGGGTTATCGACGCCATGCCCCAAAGGTCGCAGGCTCGCGTCATGTCGCCCAGCGTTTCCCAGTCCACCGGCCCGTGCTCGCACTCCATCCACACCGAGTCGAACCCCACCGGGCCCAGAAAGTCGATGATTTCGCTGGACATCAAACCCGAGATGCAGGTCGTAGGTTCGCCTCGCTTCAACTTCTCTTTTGCTGGGTTGGGACGTATGGCTGGCACGGCGCTCCTCCTGTCGATTTGAATCCGGAACAATCTCGGCGGAGTATAACAGCAAAGACCCGGCGCTAGCCTTTCGCCTCGTACCCCCGCGGTGTGACCATGCGGCCGTTGTGCACGTAGGTGTTCGAGTTGCCGATCACCACCGTCGTGAACATGTCGACACCCAGCTTTTCCCCGTCCAGACTGCCCAGGTCCGCCAGCGACACCGCCTGTTCGGGCCGGAAGGCGTGCCGCACGATTCCCACGGGCGTATTCGTGCCCCGGTGCTCCAGATAGATCTCGCGGGCTTCATCCAACTGGGTGACACGACGACGGCTGCGCGGGTTATACAGCACCGTTACGAAATCACCGGCGGCCGCAGCCTCCAGGCGCCTGCGAATCTGCTCCCACGGTGTCAGCAGATTGCTCAGGCTGATCGCGCAGAAATCCTGCATCAGCGGCGAACCCAGCAGCGCCGCAGCCGACTGCAACGCCGAGACGCCCGGCACCGTCTCCACCGTCGGATCCTGTCCGTCCCATTGCCGGTCGGTGAGGACGCGAAACACCGGCCCGGCCATGCCGTAGATCCCGGCGTCGCCCGACGACACCACCGCCACGGTCTTGCCGGAATACGCGATGTCCACCGCCAGCGCGGCCCGCTCCAGTTCCTGCCCCAGTTCCATGGAATGGCTGACCTTGCCAGCTGCCTCATTCGAGACCTGATCAATGTAAAAGCGGTAGCCGACCAGTTCATCACTGTCGGCGATGGCCGCGGTTGCGGCAGGGGTCAGGTTGCCCGCGTCTCCAGGCCCCAGGCCTACCAGGTAAAGTTTGCCGTTGCTCATATCCGCCCTGTCAGTCATTCCGAACGTTTCGCGATTCGAGCCACTGCCACGGTGGCCCGGTCCGATTTTGTGCGCGGCACCAGCAGTCCATCCGCGCCGGCTGCCAGCATCGCTGCCGGCTCAGAAACGCCAAACACCCCAAGCAAGTCCTGCGCCGCCGACGGAGTCGGCCTGCTCAACTTGCCGCCGCCCTTCGTCGATACAGCAGCCTGCATCGCCTGCGCGTTCAACTCCTCGGCAGAAAATGACTCCAGCGGAACGCCCAGCGAATCCGCCAGCGCGATAATCCCGGGTTCGTCGGCCTTTATGTCGGCGGTCGCAATTCTCGCCACACTGCTGTCGGAGAGCCCATTTTCTTCCGTCGTGTCATGGAGGAGCGTCCGCAGATGTTCCATCGCCACGCCCCGTCGACACCCCAATCCCGCAACCAGCGTCGGCGGCCGGTACCGGATGACCGGATGGCCTGCATCCGTCGCCAGCACTCGATCCGACACTATCAGCGTTGCAACCCAACGTTCCGAAACCGCTTCAACGAAGCTGTCCACCGCAATGATGCCGGGCGAAATCGGCGCATCATCGGGCCACGGGACCCCCGTTTCAGGGTCCACCCAGAGCGCGACCGGCTCTCCGTTTACCACCGCCGCCGCCGCTCGCGTCAGGTCGGTTGGGGATGCGTCGATTCTCCAACCCTGCTTGCGACCGACCAGATCGATAGCCGTCACGTTCAGCGCGTCGGACGCCGACGTGACGATCGGCTGCGCTCCAAGCGCGGCGGCGACCCGGCGGGCCAGTTCGTCGCCGCCACCCACGTGGCCCGATAATACGCTGATCGCATATCGGCCCGCGTCATCAACGCATACGACGGCAGGATCCCGTTTCTTGCCGGCAAACACCGGAGCCAGCAGGCGCACGGCGGCGCCTATGGGCAGAAACACGACCAGTGATTCCCGGTTGACGAACAGGTTCTGCAGCACCGGGCGCAGCGGTAAGTCGTATGCCCGGGTACCGCTTTCGGAGACATCGACCAGTCGCCGCTCCAGGTGGAGTTCGGCGCCGGGGAGGTTTGACGCCAGCCGACGCGCCAGTACGGCGCCCGGCTTTGACACCGCCACTATCGCGGTGTTGGAATTATAAGCGGACGACACGGCCCGTTCCGGCTAATCGTCGCCGGTGGACGCGGGCGTCGCCGGCTCCGGATGGATCTCGTACCCGCCGGCGTCGTAGAGGTCCCCCCGATCCGCCTCTGCGTGGTCTCCCTGCCCGGCGCGGCGATACAGGTGCGTGTAGCTGTCAGAATACAGGTGCGAAACGGCGACCTGTTCCGCAGAATCGGGGTTGAGCAGTTCCGGATCGACGGCCTTGCCCACGATGATCAGGGCCTGCAGCGTGATCTTTGCCTCGCGCACCTTGTCCGCGATGTCCGCCAGGGTTCCGCGTATGATCTGCTCGTCGGGCCATCCGACCCGATACGCCACCGCGACGGGCGTGTCGGCCGGGTATCCGGCCTCCTGCAATTGGTTGGCGATGCGGAACATCCGGGTGACACTCAGGAAAATCGCCAGCGTGCTTTGGTGACGCGCCAGGTCCACCAGCGCCTCCCCCTCCGGCATCGGCACGCGACCTTCCGCCCGCGTCATGATCACCGTCTGCGAAACCTCCGGCACCGTTAGTTCGGCTTTCAGGACCGCGGCGGCGGCGAACACCGCGCTCACGCCAGGGATGATTTCGTAGTCCACGCCTTCCCGTTCGAGGATCCGCATCTGCTCCAGCGTCGCGCCGTACAGGGAAGGATCGCCGCTCTGGATGCGGGCGACGGTCTTGCCTTCGCTCACCGCCCGCAGGGTGACCTCCATGATTTCGGGCAGGGCCATCTCCTTGCTGCCGTACACCGCGGCTCCGGGTTTGGCGAACCCGGCGATCTCGGCGGGCACCAGAGAGTCAGCGTAGATGATCACGTCGGCATCATCGATGATGCGCTTCGCTTTCAGTGTCAGCAGTTCAGGATCGCCGGGGCCCGCCCCGATGATGTACACCTTGCCGTGGTTGTCCATATGCGTTCCTCCGGGGTGCGCCACCCGCTACCGCCGGATGATCAGCAGCGAGAAGTAGTCGAGATCTTCGTCGGTCAGTTCCTGTATGTTTCGGACCACCCGCTCGCGCTCCGTGGTCGCGCGGCGCACGTATATGGTCCGGCCCGCCAGCCCAAGACGCTCCAGGTTAGCAAGGGCGTCCAGCAGCGTGCGGTTTACCTTCATCAGGACGATGGTGTCGTACAGGGCGATGGCTTCCCGCAGGTCGTCGATTCCGTAAACCGCCGGCAGGATCGCCAGTCGCTGTCCGTGATGCACCAGGGGAGCCGCCGCCGATGCCGCCGCCGCCATTACCGACGACACGCCCGCGACTACCTCAACCGACAGATGAGGGTATTCATCCTGGATGGTCTCCAGCACATAGGCGAACGTGCTGTATAGCATCGGGTCGCCTTCGGTGATGAACGCGACGTCCTTGCCCGCTTCCAGGTGCACGGCCAGGTCTCGCGCCGCGTTCCGCCACACCTCGCCGGCCGCATCCTCGTCGTTCGTGGGAAACATGGCGCGGACCACTTCCTGCTTCGATTCATCGATCAGATGCTTGACGATGCTGTAAGCGTAGCTCTCACGGCTGACTCCGGCCTGCGGCACCCAGATCACCGGCACGGATTGTAAAACTCGTTGCGCCTTCACGGTCAGCAACTCGGGGTCGCCCGGGCCGACGCCGACACCGTACAGTCGTCCGGGATTCGAGGCAGTCGTCATTTCTGCCCCCACACTATAAAAACGGGATTCATGGCTTCCAATCGCAGGGTTTCATCAGGTAATTCACGCCCCCTTGATGCCGCGACCATAGTCAACTGCGGCGCCATGGACGCTTGTTTCATCGCTTGATACGTGGCATTGGCCCGCTCCATGGCGGCGAAATTTGCCACCACCCTTCCGCCGGCGTTCAATCTGTCCTCCACCTCAGCCATTATCTGCGGCATGGCGATTCCACCGCCGCCTATGAACACGGCATCCGGGTCCGGCAACTCCCGCAACACCTCGGGCGCAGCGCCAATGATGATCGTCACGCGGCCATTGCCGTAGCGCGCCACGTTGCTTTCCAGCAACCCCGCGCTTTCCACATCCTTGTCCACCGCGTACACGTGGCCACTATGGGCGATCCGGGCGGCTTCAACTGCAACCGAACCCGTACCGGCGCCGATGTCCCACACGATGCTGTCAGGCTTCAAACCCAGGGCATACAGGCTCACGGCCCGCACTTCCGACTTGGTGATTTGACCGCGTATTGGCCGACGCTGTTCGAATGCGTCGTCGGTCAAACCCAACGGGCGTTCTCGAGATGGGCCGCCGGCCGCAAGGTCGGCGGTTGCGATCACCGGGGTCCGCTCAGCCTTCAACATTGGCCGCCGCTGTTGATGGATCGCGCATGGGTATGCCGTCAGCCGATGTGCTGGCGGAACCGAGCAGGTTCCCCTCAAAATCAAAGCACAGAGCGTCCACGATGATCGCCTCGTCGGGATCCGTGTCAGCGTCCTGTCCAAGGTATTTCTGCGCCTGTTGGCAGACCAACTCGCACATCAGGGGAAACACTTCCATGACGTCGTGCTCCTGCGCAAGTTCCTGGAAGTGGCGGCCGCTGGACGCGTCGCGCATCTCATGCTGCAACTCGGGAGACGCGCCACACTGGGCCGCAAGCTCTGCCAGGAATCCGGTATCGACCTGGTTCCCGGCAACGTGGGTTACGAAGTATCCCATCGCCATCTTGGAGAACTTGCCGACCATGCCCACGTGGGCGACACGCTTGATCCCCTTGTTCACGCACCGCTTCATCGAAGGGCCCGAGAATATGCCGGCTTCAACGTACGCCATGTCCGGCAGGTCAAGGAGTTCCCGCGTGTACTGCTCGCTGCGCGTGCCGGTGGATAGCACCAGGTGATCCAGCCCGTTGGTCGCCGCCACGTCGATGGCGAGATGCACGCTGGCCCGCCACGCCGCTGTGCTGAACGGCTGCACGATCCCGGTGCTGCCCAGGATGCTGATGCCGTTGAGCACGCCCAGGCGCGCGTTGGTGGTCTGCTTGGCGATCTCCTCGCCGTTGGGCACCGAGATTCGCGCCCGCACGCCCGTGTCCTCCGGCCATCCGCACTCCGCCAGCCCCTCGGCAACGGCGTCGGCTATCATGCGGCGCGGCACTCGCGTCACCGCTGGCTCGCCCACGTCGATCCCCGTGCCGGGCCGCGTAACGGTTCCGACGCCGGGGCCGCCTGTGATCTGCAATCCCTTGTTCCCGTCGGGCAGCCGCCAGACGCCCACCACGATCTCCGCTCCGTGGGTTACGTCCGGGTCGTCTCCGCCGTCCTTTATCACGGAGCACCGCACGCCCTCGGATGGCTCCATTGCCCAACTGTTGTGCACCTTCAGGATTGCGTCCCCCCGGCCGCCCGGCAACGGCACGGAAACCTCTTCCGGGGCCTTCCCCGAGAGCATCAGGACGACCGCCGCCTTGGCCGCGGCTGCCGCGGTGGTGCCGGTGGTATACCCGGTGCGCATGCCTCGCGGGTCCCGCTTGGTGGGACGCGAGTAGTCGCTTTCGGGACGATCCATCCCGCTGGCGTTGATTTCCGGTTCAGTCGACATGCTATGCACTGCCAGATTTGTTCGTCGTCGTGGTGATGATTGTACCGCATCGTCCGCAGGTGCGACGGGGCGGGTTCGTCACGCGCGATCCTAATTCAGTTTTTGGCCTGCGCAGCCCGCACCCGGTCGCTGGCTACCTGCACCAGCCGATCGTCGACCCCCAGCGGTGGCGCCACCGACATCGGGATGTCGGGATAAGCTCGTTGCAGTTGGTTCATCGTCCCCAGCACGTTCCGTTGCAAGATCAGCCCCGGAAAGAACACGTACGGCGCGCAGATGATGCTGCCCACGCCGCGCTCTTCGATCAACTCCGCGGCTGCGAATTCCATCGTTGGATCTCCATAGTGGGATTGCGCTACGGACACCGCGTAATCCTCGCCCAGATCCCGCTCAATCCACGCGCCGAGTTCCTTGAGCCAGACGCAGTCGTCATACCGCGTTTGCGTTCCGGCCTTGACCAGCAACACCCCGGTTGGTTTGCCACCGACCGGGACTGACGCGTATTCCGGGAGTGCGGCAATGCGCTCCCTGACGAGGTCAGCGATGCGCATGTCCGCTCCCAGGCCTTGGGCCAATCGTACCTCCACGCCGGGAGCCTTCGCCGCGATGTCCTCAAGGACCTCGTCCATTTCCACTGTGGCGTGCCTGCCGTTGCCCAGCAGATACGGTGCGATCACCACTCGATTCACCCCGGACTGCGCGAGCATCGAGACCGCTTCCGGTGGGTGCGGCGGCAGGAACTCCAGGCACGATACGATCACCTGCTCTGCGTCCGCTCCCAGCGACTCCGCGAGCCGCTCACCGGCCTGCCGCAGCCCTACGGGCGTATTTGGACACCCCAGGCACCACGCCGGAAACCTTGCTCCGTCGGCGGCCCAGGCGCAGGAGCATTCGTCGCGGCTGGCCCCGCGCTGGCTGCCGTGGCACAGCAACACCACGCCCCATCCGTCGTCCGCTCCGTTTTCTTGCACATCGGCAGGCATACTCGTCACTCCTCTAGCAGGTCCAGCAAGGCGTTCACGGTGGCGGCGGCGGCTGAACTCCCGCCCCGTCGTCCCAGGATCGTTATGTGCGGCACATTGCGGCTCGCCAACTCCGCTTTCGACTCCGGACACGCGACGAACCCCACCGGCATCCCGATCACCATCGCGGGCGAAATCTCCCCGGCGTCGATCAAATCCAGCAGAGCCAGCAACGCGGTTGGGGCGTTGCCGATGGCGATTACGGCTCCATCCATTTGCGGAGCCAACTCGCGCACGGCGGCGACGCTGCGCGTGGTTCCTTCCCGACGCGCCCGCTCTGCCACCTGCGGAGCATCGATCAAACAGTCGGTGGCGACCTCGTTCCGGCTCAGCGCCGCCCGGGATATCCCCACCTGCACCATGCGCACGTCCGTAACCACTCGCCGGCTGTTCCTGAGGGAATCCAGCGCGGCGTGGACGGCGCCGTTGGTGAAACGCACGTCGCCCGCGATGGCGGGGTCGCCTTCCGCCCGCACGATGCGGTGGAGCACATACCGCTCGGCGGGAGATAATTGCTCCTCCGATGCGTCGCCTTCGAGACTCTCCGCGACCATCACCAGGCTCTGGCGATCAATCTCGTCAGGCAGCAACGCGTATTTTTCGACCAGGGTCATAGTTTCACTATCGGGCAGAGCATCGTGTGTCGCTGCCGGTCAACGGTAGATCACTCTCAAAGGGCTATCCGATTCGTTGGATCCATCCGCGTCTCGCACAAATCCTGTTGCCGACCACTCGCCCAAAATCGGCTGGCAATCGTCCGCGCGTAAGATGCCGCTGTGCGAGTTATCCCGTTCATCAGCCTGAAATTTCACGTCGCCTGCCTGCAGGCCGGCCTGGTACACCAGAGATGTGGGCCAACCCCAGGGCGGGTCGTGAGGATCCGGCTCCCAACGCATCTCGCGTAGCGCGCGACTCGGCAGCAGGGTGTGCCCGGCTCCGGTATTTGCTTGCACCCGCCGCAGTTTCGCATGGGAACCGTCCGCGTCCCGGATTCCCGGCATGGCTCTTGCTTCGTCCACAGCCGTTCCTCCTCTACCCCACCACCACGTTCACCAGCCTCCCCGGCACGTAAACCACGTTGCGCACGGTTTTGCCGTCGACGTGGGCCTGCACCCTCTGGCTGTCCAGGGCCAGTTGCCGCGCCTCGTCCTCGGCAATTCCGGCCGACGCCGTGATACGGTCGCGCACCCTGCCGTTGACCTGCACCACCAAAGTGATCTCGTCGTCGGCCGCCAGGTCGTCATCCCAGGCGGGGAAAGCCTGCTGGTGCACGCTGTAGCCGTGTCCGGTGCGCTCCCACAGTTCCTCGGCAACGTGCGGTGCGATGGGAGCCAGCATCAGCAGGAACTTTTCCATGCAATCGCGCCACGTGCCGCTGTCCACCGACTGTTCGTTCCACACCCGGCTCAGGTGGTTCACCAACTCCATCAAGGCGGCAATGGAGGTGTTGAACTTGAAACTGTCCAGGTCCTCGTAGCACTTGCGGATCGTTTGGTGAAGGATTCGCTGCGTGCCACGGACGACCGCAGGGTCCGTCGGGTGTTCGTCCAACTGGCCGGCGTCGTTTTCGACCAGGTTCCACACGCGGTTGAGCCACCGCACCACGCCGTTAATCCCCTCGTCGCTCCAGGGCCCCCCCTGATCCCATGGCCCGATGAACATAAGGAAGCAGCGAACCGCATCGGCTCCGACCTGCCCCACCACGTCGTCCGGGTTCACCACGTTCCCCCGGCTCTTGCTCATCTTTTCGTGGTCTGAGCCCAGGATCACGCCCTGGTTGAACAGGCGAAGGAACGGCTCATCGATGTCCAGCATCCCCATGTCGCGCAGGGACTTGATGAAGAACCGGCTGTAGAGCAGGTGCATCACGGCGTGTTCTGCGCCGCCGGTGTATTGCTGCACCGGCATCCATTCGGCCGTGGTTTCAGTTTCGTATGGCCCGCCGTCGAACTGGGGAGTACAGTAGCGCAGCATATACCACGACGAGTCCATGAACGTGTCCATGGTGTCCGTCTCCCGCCGGCCTGGGCCGCCGCACTTCGGGCACACCGTGTTGACAAACGTTTCGTTGATGGCCAGTGGAGACTCGCCGGTGGGCCGGAACTCGGCGTCCTCCGGCAACAGCACCGGCAACTCGGATTCGGGAACCGGTTGCACGCCGCAATCGTCGCAGTACACCATCGGTATCGGCGTGCCCCAGTAACGCTGGCGCGAGATCAGCCAGTCCCTCAGGCGATACGTGACGGTGCGATGACCCCAACCACGATTCTCGACGTCCCTGGCGATGGCGACCGTGCCTTCCTCATTGGTCATGCCCTCGTAGGCGGCGGAGTTGGTCATGAAGCCGTCGCCCAGGTAGGCCTCCGTGGGCTCTCTTCCATCCCATTCGATGGGCGCGATCACCGTGCGAATCGGCAGACGAAACTTGCGGGCGAACTCGAAGTCCCTGGTGTCGTGGGCCGGCACCCCCATCACCGCTCCCGTTCCGTACGTGGTCAGCACGTAGTCGGCCACGTAGATGGGAACCTGCTCATTGTTGAGCCGGTTTCTGGCGCTGGCTCCAATGAACACGCCGGTCTTTTCCCGGTCCGCAGATAGACGGTCGATCTCCGAGGCGGCGCGGGCCTGCTCTACATAAGACTCGACCTCCTCCTGCTTGCTCTCGGATGTCAGCTTCGCAACCAGCGGGTGCTCCGGGGCGAGGACGATGAACGTTACGCCGAATATGGTGTCGATCCGCGTGGTGAACGTGCGGATTTCCCGCTCTTCCAAACCGTAGTCGGATATGTCGAATCCAATCTCCACGCCTTCGCTGCGACCGATCCAGTTGCGCTGCATGGTGAGGATCTTTTCAGGCCATTCCACCAGCGTGTCAAAGTCCAGCAGTTGGTCGGCATAGTCGGTGATCCTGAAGAACCACTGCTCAAAATCACGGCGGGTGATGGGCGTGTCGCACCGTTCGCACTCGCCGTTCAGTACCTGTTCGTTCGCCAGCACGGTCTGGCATGACGGGCACCACACCACTGGTGCATTGGCCCGGTAGGCCAGGCCCTTTTCGTACAGCTTGATGAAGAACCACTGGTTCCAGCGGTAGTATTCAGGCAGGCAGCACACCACTTCCCGGTCCCAGTCGTAGATCGCCCCCAACGACCGCAGTTGGCTGCGCATGTTCTCAACGTTGGTCATCGTCCATTCGTAGGGATGAACGCCCCTTGAGATAGCCGCGTTTTCCGCCGGCAGCCCGAAAGCGTCAAACCCGATCGGGTGCAGCACGTTGTACCCCTGCATGCGACGGAATCTCGCATGGGCATCCGACGGGGCCATCGCGTACCAGTGACCGATGTGCAGGTCGCCCGACGGGTACGGGTACATCGTCATCTCAAACCACTTCGGGCGCGGGTCGTCGTCGTCAACCCGATAGATGCCGTCCTTTTCCCATCGCTCCTGCCACTTGCGGTCGATCGCGACCGCGTCGTAACGGGGCTCAACTTGACGCTGGGCTGTCGTCGTCATTGGAAGGGATCCCTCGTGCTGTAAGAATTACGCCGTGCTCAAATATAGCACAGGCTAAAACGGGACGGCGATCACGACACAGTATAGCACCGGCCTGCCGTGCCACCGGTTTTCGCCGAAATGCGCCTGTCGTCGCTCCCTTGCCCGACATGCCGTCTTGAATGGCAGGCGGGAGCCCGATTGACATATTTCACGTTGCACTGATAATAGCGGTGGCCGACACCTGCGGCCGGCGGTTCACCCAATCACTTCCTGCATGCCTCGCCAGACGCTCACCCTGTGAACCAACAGAACGACGGCGCCGCCGGTCCGCCACCCGCCGCAGCCACCTGGCGCAGGGTCCCCCCGGTTCGCATCCCGATTCGGACGCGGCGTCCCCCCCGCCGCTGGACGTCCGCTCCGGCGATCCTGCTGGGCGTATTCCTCCTCCTGAACATCTTCGGCGGCTTGGTTCTCGTCCTGCCCTCTGCCGCCGCCGAAGGCGAGAGCGCCGGCTTCCAAGTCGCCTTTTTCACTGCAATCTCGGCGTCCACCGTCACCGGCCTGACCCAGGTCGACACCCAGACATTCTGGTCGCCTTTCGGCCAGGCGGTCCTGTTTGTCCTGATGTTGATCGGCGGCCTGGAGTTCATGACTGCCGCCACCGTGCTGGTTTTCTTCGGCCGGCGGACCACCGTGCTCGAGGAGGAGGTGTATCGCGACACCGTGGGTTCCGGCCACACGTCCAACGTCGCCAAGGTGGCCCGCAACATCGTCCTTGCGTTCATGCTCGGGTATCTCATCGGCGCCGCGCTCATTTTCTACCAGATGCGCCTGTTGCCAGGCATGTCCCTGGCTGAGGCTGCCTGGCAATCGCTTTTCCTGTCGGTGTCCGCCTTCAACAACGCCGGTCTCTCCATCCTGCCCAACGCCGCCAGCGGGAACAACCTGGATACCCTGGGAGCCTATCCCTACTTTGCCGGCCTCATCACCCCAATGATCATCCTGGGGGCGTTGGGCTGGCCCCTCATGGTCGATATGCGTCGTAACTGGCGTCCTGGCTTCGGCCGCGGCCGGCTCAGTGGCCTCTACTTGTTCAATTTCTCCCGATTCACCCTGGACACCAAGCTTGTGCTGATGCTGACCCTGGCGCTGTACGCCCTCAGCGCTGGCGCTTTCCTTCTCGCCGAATGGAACGGCGTGCTGGCCGGCCACTCGCTCCTGGGCAGGGTGGGGTTTTCCATATTCCACGGCGCCAGCGGCCGCACCGCCGGCTTCGCAGCCCTGGACTGGAGCGGCGTTCGGGACTTCACCCTGCTCATATACGGCGGCCTGATGTTCATAGGCGGTTCCACGGCGTCGGTGGCCGGCGGAATCAAGGTGAACACGGTGGCGGTTCTCATGGCGGCGGCCCGCTCCGCCGCTCTCAGGCACCCCAGGACTGAAATTTTCCGCCGCGAAATCGGCGAAACGCTGGTCGCCAGGGCCTTGATGATCGCCCTCATCGCCGTCGCCTACCTCGGGGTGGTGACGCCCATCCTGACCTACACGGAACCCCACCTGAACTTCGAAAAGCTTATCTTCGAGGCTGTTTCCGCGTTCGGCACCAACGGAATGTCCACGGGCGTCTCGGCGGACCTGAGCCTGGCCGGGTCTATAATATTTATGATAACCATGCTCGCCGGTCGCATCGGCCCTCTCACGTTGGTCATGCTGTTGGCCCCACGGGAAGAAGCATCCTACCGTTATCCCCAGGAACCCGTTAGAATTGGGTAAGAATCATGGCAAATCAAGTCTGTGTCATCGGTCTGGGTAGGTTCGGCGCCAAGTTGGCGACGACGCTGTTCCAAAGCAATCACGAGGTTTTGGGAATCGACCTTAACGACCTGCGCGTGCAGGCCATGCTGGGTCGGGTCACCTACGCGGTTGAGGCCGACGCCACCAGCGAAACGGCCCTCCGCGATCTGGGAATCGCCGACATGGACGTGGCCGTCGTTGCCCTTGGCAGCCAGGTTCAATCCAGCATCATCACCACCATGCTGCTCAAAACGATGGGACTGCCCTTCGTCATCGCAAGAGCCACCGACACCCGGCATGCGGAGATTCTGCATCGCGTGGGGGCCGACAAGGTGATCTTCCCCGAAGAGGACGCCGCGGTCCGCGCCGCCAACCTCGACCTGTCCCCCAACTCCATCGACTTCATCGGCATCACCGAAACCGACGGCGTCCACAAACTCCGCCCGCCGGAACACATGCGGGGCCGCAGCCTCCAAGACGTTGGCCTGGGCGGGGACAATCACAACCGCCTGATCACCATGGTGATCCAGCGCGGCAACGAGTACGTGGTGAACCCGGGCGACGACGAAGTCATTGGTGACGGCGACATTCTCGTCGTCGTCGGCGGCCACGGGCAGATCGCCCAGGCCTTCGAGAGATGAACGCGCCCTGCCGGGCCTCGTATGGTGAACACTGATGCCTGAACAAATCGGCTACCTCGGGCCCGCTGGGACCTACACCGAGCAGGCCGCCCTGCTCTATGCTCCCGGTGCCGAGTTGCGGCCATACCCCACCATCAGCGCAGTGGGCGCCGCCGTCGTCGCCGACGAACTGGAATCGGGCGTAGTCCCCATCGAGAACAGCCAGGAGGGTTCCGTAACCTTCACCCTCGACCTCCTGATCGCCGAATCGGGCCTCTCCATTTGCAACGAGATTGTGATCCCCATCGACCACTACCTGGTCGCGCCGCCCGGCGTCTCCATCGATTCGGTCGAGGTGATCTACTCCCACCCCCAGGCGCTGGCCCAGTGCCGCGCCTATCTCGGCCAGCACTTCCCCGCCGTCGCCCGGGAAGCCTCTCTCAGCACGGTCGCGGCCGTGATCGACATGCAGGGCAGCCGCGTCCCGGCGGCGGCGATCTGCCCCCAGCGCGCCACTGAAATCTACGACGTGCAAATCCTCGCCCGGAGCATCCAGGACAATTCGGCCAACCAGACCCGCTTCGTCGCCCTCGCCCACGACGACCATCCGCCCACCGGTCACGACCGGACCTCCATCAGCTTTGCGTTCGCCATCGACCGGCCGGGCAACCTCTACCATGCCATCGGCGAGTTCGCAGAGCGCAACATCAACCTGGTGAAGATCGAAAGCCGACCCACCAAGCAGGAATTGGGCCGCTACATCTTCCTCATCGACTGCGATGGCCACCGGGAGGAACCTGAGGTCGCGGCCGCCCTCCATGGCCTCCGCGAATACGCCGACGTGTTCAAAATCCTCGGCTCGTATCCATACTGGGAACCCCCGGGCTACTGACCGTCCGGCATGAGTTCCATCCGGTCTGCCGCCACGCTGCTCAACGGAATCTGTGCTTTCTTCCTCCGGTCCCATTTCCGAGTCCAGGGTGACAGCATGCTGCCTGCTTTCCGAAACGGCGATCTGCTGCACGTCGTCCCCCGATCCTGGACCCCCGGCGGCTACCCGCGCGGCGCAGTGGTGATTGCGGAGTCGCCGGCTACCTCGGGTGAGTTCTGGGTCAAACGCGTAGTTGGACTGCCGGGTGAACTCGTTGCGCCCGGCGACAGCGGAAAGGTACTGATCAATGACGTGCCGCTGCCGGAACCCTACCTCTCTCCCAGCCCGTCATCCCCGGAACGCACCCCGCCGTGGTTATGCGACCACGAGGAGTATTTCCTGATGGGAGACAACCGGTCCGACAGCTTTGACAGCCGACGTTACGGGCCGGTTCCTTTCCATGCCATCATCGGTCACGTGTGGCTGCGTTGGCCTCCGCGGCGTGTCGCCCCGGCGCCTGGGCAGCCGCGATGATCCTCGACCGCGCATCCGAGCGGGTCGCGGACTGGGTCGGCAGCATCCACTGGCTGGCGCAGGTCCGGCGGCGTCTCGAATCCGCGGCCGCGCGTTGGCGACCCTTTCGCGTCGTCCTCGCCACTCTGGCCGCCGTGACGCGCAACGACGCGCAGCAACTGATCGCCGGCATCGCCTACTACGGCATGGTGGCGCTGGTCCCGGTTTCCGTCGCCCTCCTGCATTTCCTGGGGTTCGCCCTGGGACAGGAACTCTCCATTGCCTGGTTCGAGGCGTGGACATCCCGGCTGCTGCCGTCCACCATCGACTTCGAGGGCCTGTTGGTTTCGCAGGACTTCACCATCGTAGGGATCACCGGCGTGTTCGCCCTGCTGGGCCTGGTGTGGGGATCCTACAAGCTGTTCGGGTCCGTGGGTGTCGTGGTCAACCGCATGTGGGGCATTGCGCCGGCCCAGGTCGGAATCTTCGGCAAGACCCGCCAGTACCTGTTCATGAGCGCGACATCGCTGGTGCTGCTGCTGTCCAGCGTGTTTACCTACCTGATCTCCCACGGATTGTCGGCGGGAACACCTGCCCACCCGGAGCCAAATGCCGAGTGGGGCAACGCCCTGCTGAGTCTTGCAACCGAAGGCTGGTGGGCCAACGTGTTCGCCGGATTGATGTCCGTCGTCGCCTTCATGATGGTGTACCGATTCGTGCCCGAACGCCGTGTACTTTGGCGGTGGGCGATGATCGGGGCCGGTGTCGCCGGGGTGGCCCTGCAGTTGGTCAACTATGGCGTGGCCCTGTTTATTACCTACGTCGCGCCGTCCCACATGCTCTATGGACCGTTGGCGTCGGTGCTCATCGTGCTGGTCTGGCTTTTCGCCTCGTCCGTCACGCTCGCCTCCGGCGCGGCAGTGGCCGCCTACGGTCAAAACGTCTACGACCACGACGGCCCCACTCCCGGACCCGGCTGGTTCCTCCGCTAGCCTGCCCCGTCGCGAATGCCATAAATAAGGGGCGACCATCAGCCGCCCCTGGCCCATTGGTGTTACGGTCGGCTACAGTTTCCAGAAAGTTCCAACCTGGCAGATGATGTCCACCCGGTTGATGGACTCCGCCGGCCAGCCGACCATGTTCAACCAATCCTCGAAATGAGATTGTTCAACGGCCTCGCATTCGGAAATCAGCTTGCCGTTTTCCAGGTCGCCGTACACCTTGAGGATCGTGGTCCGTCGGTCTGGTCGCCATTTTTTCACGGCATCAAGCTTGCTGCGGAAATCCTCTTCCGTGATGCCCGGCATGTTGTGGACGGCGATGAATCGCGCCATTGTGTCAATCTCCAGTGCGCACCGGCGATCCGGATCGGCGTCGCCCGGGAATCTCGGTGCTGTGTCGTGGCTAGTCGGCCGGAGGGACGAAGGGGTACGGAATCGGAGGCCCGTCCTTGAGCGGCAGCACCACCGTCGCCGTTCCCGGCATGCTCTCAATGCCGTCGTGAGTCTTCATGCCGATTTCCAGCTCGATGAAGCCCATCTGGCTCTTTTCGTACTTGCTGGTCACCCGGCCCCACATGATCAGAACGTCCCCTGGAACCAGCATCGCCCGGTGCTCGAACCGCGCTTTCCACGGCCATCCGTTGGGCAGCGTCCAGTCCTTCAGGTACTGCGGCACCACGCTCTGCTTCCATGAACCATGCACCAGGATGCTGGGGTTCCGGTCGTGGTTCAGTCCGAAATCCAGATCGTAGTGGATCCTGTGGAAGTTCTCGATCGCCGCGCTCCACCGGAACAGGTGCGTTGGCGTTGGTTTGTAGATGTACTTGGGCAGTTCGTCGCCCTCGTTCACGTCCTCATAGTAGACCTGCGGCTTGTCCCGCAGCCCGTCAGCGTCGGGCCGTTCATTGAGCCGCCAGATCTCCTCTGGCTCCATGTTCAGGAGGTCGTCAAGCTTGGTGGTCATAACGTCTCTCCGGTCAATGATATGCGTAATCGATATGGGTTGTTGATGGTCAACCGATACGGCGTCAGCGGCGGATTGTCGACGCCCGCGTGATGCACAACGTCACATCGTCCTGGTTCCAGTATCGCGTCTCCCGCGTGATGATCAGGAACGGCGTCCCGTCGCGCCCCAGCCGCTCACGAATGTCGGAATAGCGGTTCTGGAAAAAGATGGTATCCCCGATGCTGGGATACGCGAACACCTCGAGTTCGTTGCCCGCATTGAGCACCCGCACCAGGTTGGTCGGCACCGGCGGCAACTCACCAGGCCGTTCCACGGACCCTATGCCATCCGACTCGGGGTTCTCCTCAAACGCTGCCGTGATTGGGTCGCCCTGGTCGGGCCGGATCCGGCTCGCCAGGTAGCTCACCATGATCGGCGGCGCGATCAATTCGCCGTAACGCGTGGACTTGGCGAAGTCGTCGTCCCAGTAGCGTGGGTCCGGGTCCATCAGGGCCTGCGTGAACCGGCGCATGTACTCGCCGTCCACCACGCCCCAGGACTCTACGATATCCCCGCTGACGCCAATCATCGCCTGAACTTCAGGCGTCAGCGCGGTGGGAGGGGCTTGTTGTGTCATGACAATTTGCTCCGAAATTCGCGGATGCTGAACTGCCGAAAAGCCTAGCGCAGCCCGCCCGGTTCGTCAATGCGACGGCTACCCGCCGTAGGCCCGCTCCAGCGCCGCCTTCAACTCGTCCATCGTGTAGCGGTACTCCTGCGTCCCGCGCTGCTGGATCACGAAGTGCGCGCACGCAGAGCCGATCTGCGCCGCCCGTTCCAGTCCCTCCTTGCGGATCAGTCCTAGGATGAATCCGCCACGAAAGGCGTCCCCTGCCCCCGTCGGGTCCACCACGTTCTCCGTCGGCACGCACGGCACGATCACCTCTCCATCCGCGGTGGTAATACGCGTGCCCTGCTCCCCCAGCGTCGTCACCAGCACGTCCGTCAACTGCATCAGACCGCCTTTGTCGATTCCTGTCCGCTCCGAGATCAACGCCATCTCGTAGTCGTTGGCGATCAGCAGGTCGCTGTTGCGGATGCACTCCATCAGGCCCTCGGCGTCCCACACCGGCAGCGACTGTCCCGGATCAAAAATCGTGTACACGCCGGCCTTCTTCCCATCGGCCGTGAAGTTCGACATATCGGTCAGGTTCCCCGGGCTTACGATGTTGATCGTGTCCTCGGGGTCCACACGCCCGAAGTCAAACCCTGCCGCATGCTTCATCGCACCCGGGTTGAACCCGGTGATCTGGTTATCCGCCAGATCGGTCACGATGAACGCGGACGCCGTCGCTTCCTCCTCCACGACCTTGACGTCGTGGGTCGGAATGCCGTTCGCCTCCAGCCGGGTGAAATAGTCCCGGTAATCGTTCCCGATGGCCGCGATCAGCCGTGGCGTCTGCCCCAGCATCGCCAGCGAGTAGGCGATGTTGCCCGCCGTCCCGCCGAAGTAGGCGTTGAACCCGTCCACCGTGAAACTCAGGTTTATCTGGTGCACCCGTTCCGGCACGATGTGGTCGCCGAAGCGCCCGGGAAACGTCATGATGCGGTCGATGGCCAGGGACCCGGATACTAGTACTTCCATTGATGATTCATCCTTGTCTTGATTCTGGGTTGTTTGTCTGCTGGTGGGCGCTGCATATCAGCAATCCCACTGCCCGACGATATCGCCGCCGAATGTCACCGCATCGCCGGCCTCAATTCCATTCTGCGCCGCCTGTCCCGCGTTGAGCTCCAGGATGAACCGTACCATTCCTGCAGACGGGTACAGCTCCAGCTGGTCCCTCGGCGTATCCAGCGGTGGATTGGGCACGTCCGCCGTTACGCCCGCCACGGTGCAGTCCGCCCGGATCCACACCATGTCCAGCGGAAAGTGCATGT
Source organism: Dehalococcoidia bacterium (assembly GCA_965116565.1). Lineage (GTDB taxonomy): Bacteria > Chloroflexota > Dehalococcoidia > Lucifugimonadales > UBA3495 > Bin87. The sequence continues at coordinate 3,169,893 of OZ220699.1, read as the reverse complement.
CGGGCATCCAGAACGTGCGCGCCCCATCCTCATCGTACACGAAGAGCATCCCCCGCTGGGCGTCCATGGACGGCCGCCCCGATAGCCCCTGCGTCCGTTCCTCCGGCGTGACGGCAAGGTCCACCGCGTACACGGTGTCGCCGATGTGAACCAACGGCCCGTCCGGCAACGGTGTCGCCGTCGGCTCCGGCGTGTCTGTAAGAACGGGTGCAGCCGTCGGCACGGCAGTTGGCCCCGCGGTCGGTGGGGTCGTCGGCGACGCCGTTGCGGTGGGTTCGACCGGTGTCGCCGTGGGATTCGCGGAACCCGGCGCGGTGGTCGGCGTCTCGACTGGCGTGGCCGCCCGCGGTTCTGGGCGCTCGGACGAGAGCGCGTCTGGCGGCGTGGCACATGCTGTAAATGCCAGCATCCCAATCAACAGCAGGGCGATCGCCCAACGCGTCGCCCGGCGCCGAGGTGTCAACGCGCGCCACACGTGTGGAACGCGATCGGCGCAAACCCTACCCGATCTCAGTTTTGATGTCCGCTATGCGCTGCTGTAACGACCTGAGCAGCAGCGCCGTGGGCGGCGGTGCAACGTGCGTGTACCCCACGCCCATGTCCTGCAGTTCCTTGGCCGTCAGCGGAAACGCCGGGTGATTCATCGGCATGGACAGCTTCGCGCCGCCGGCCGCCTTCACTTCTGCCGCCAGTTCCTCCAGCCGCGCCCGTATCACGGGACTCTGCGGGTCCCTGATCCCCATGTATTCGGAGAAGTCGGTCGGGCCGATCGACACCAGGTCTATTCCCGGCAGTTGCGCGATCTGCCCGATCTCGCTGATGCCCTTCTCGTCCTCCGTCATCACCGACAGCACGATGTTCTCGTTGGATGTGCGGGTGTGCTCGTCCCAGTTTATGGTCCCGAATCGTGCCGCCCGCGTCCCGCCGGCGCCGCCCCGATGGCCCATCGGCGCGTACCGCACTGCGTCCACCGCGCGCTTGGCCCCCTCGAGCCCGTCGATGTGCGGGATGATGATGCCCTGCGCCCCGGCGTCCAGCAGCCGCAATATCAGGTTTTCGTCGTTGCCCGGAATCCGGATCATCGACGTGACCCCCACCAGGTCCGCCGCCATGATCATCTGCGTGACCAGGCCCAGGTCGAAGGTGGTGTGCTCCATGTCGATGAACGCCGCGTCGAATCCGGCCAGGCCGATGATCTCCACCACCTGCGGGTCGGCAAACGTCACATAGGTACCCAGCGCCAGCCGGTTTTCGCGCAATGCGCGCCTGACTTTGTTCTCCTGCATGGGAACAAACTCCTTAATTTCGATTGCCGAACATCATAGCAGACCTCTCGCGGGCGGTTGCCTTCACACCATTTGCAGCAGCTCGGTCAGGCTGCGAATCTCCAGGTCCGGCGTGATGCCCGTCTCGTTATTCAACCCTCCGCGATTCAACCACACGCTGAAAATCCCGTAGTTGTTCGCGCCCAGCACGTCGCTCCGCAGGTTGTCGCCGACGTGCGCAACGGTGCGGGGCTCAACACCGGATCCCGCCAGCGCAAACTCGAAAATGCGCGGGTCCGGCTTGGGAAATCCACATTCATGCGCGAAAACCGTAAAGTCGAAAACGTCGTCAATTCCGACCATTTGCGGCGTGTTGTTCCCGTTGGAGATGATTCCCAGCCGGAATCTGCCATTGAGCGCCGCAAGGACGCCGGTCACGTCGTCGTACGGCTTCGCCCCTGCGATCCGAGCTTCCCAGTAAAGCCGGTACAGTTCCTCAGCCGCGCCCCGGGCACGATAGCCGACATGCTCCACCGTCCTCACCATGGCCGTGTACCGGATCTCCTCTTGCGTGGTTGAGCCCTCGCCCAACTCATCCGCAACCTCATCTCGAATCTCCATCATCTTTTCGACGGTGAGTCGCCGTGCCGCGTCTCCGGGAGCCATCAACCTCAGCCGTTCCAGCGTGACTTGCAGGGCGTTCTCCATGGCTGACTGGAAATCCCATAGGGTATCGTCCATGTCAAAGGTGATCGTAGTGATGCGCCTGCCGCCAATCATTGTTCCCCGCGTTGTTGTCCCGTTAGCGTCGGATCTCGGTGGTTGCCGCGCGGCGTATCCTACTCAACACTCGTCCAGTGTTCAATGACCCAGTGGGCCGCGCGCCGCGTCCGAATTCAATTCCGGCGATTTTCCAGGCACTGACACCGCACCGTTGCTCGTTCCATACCAAATCCACTATCCTGAATTTATCTAGATAAAACGCGCGTTAGCAACCCGAAAAAGAGAGGCAGAATCCCAGCATCGACGGCCAACCCCGTCAGTAAAAATCGCAACCGGCCCAGGTGGCAACCGCCGCTCAAAGACCTGACTCCTCACCGGCATAAGCCCCACTGGTGTCCCCGGGACTGTCCGAGCCCGCGCGCAGGTGTGCACCAAGCGCACTGAGTACACGGAAAAGTAGGTCAAATAGTTGCGTGCCCAACCCGGCCGTACGCTGACAACGATGCGCAGATCCTGCCTCTCGCCCAATCATCCCGAAACCCTATTGACGAAACCCAACGGAGAAAACGCCAACCAAAACACCCACCACCCCGCTCATGGTGAGCCTGTCGAACCATCATCCTGAGCCTGTCGAACCATCATCCTGAGCCTGTCGAACCATCATCCTGAGCCCGTCGAACCACAAAGGAGAAAGCCCACCCAAACACCACGCCGACTAACCACCAGGCGTTGGGGCAAATATCATTCGCCCCCGCTTTTCGAATGTCGTGCGGGCCTCCGTGCCTGCCTTGCGCCCTATCCCGCGCTGATGATGATGCCCGGTTTTCATTGACATCCGTTGGGCCGGTTGGTAGGATTTTCGCGCGAAAGAACCGCATTTGGAGATGCCCGACCGTGCCCGAACAGATCGAGAGTGCTCAACAAGGAACTTCCCGCCGCCGCTTTCTGGGCGTACTCGGCATCGGCGCGGCCGGCGCTGCGGTGCTGGCCGCCCTGATGCCTTTCGGTCGTCCGAAGCAGTCCGCAGAAGCCGCTGACGAGTTCCCCGGACCCGATTCCATCTTCCATCCGGCGCAGGACCCGCGCACCGACCCGCGCCGCTAGGCCTTACACATTGACACGTGAAGGGGCAGTCGAGTGGCTGCCCTTTTTCCTGTCCACCACCTAGCGCCGTCCGAACTCCCTCTCCAGTTGGTATTCGGTGAAGTGGACCACTGTCGGCCGCCCGTGCGGGCAGTTGTGCGGGTTTTCCGTCTTTTCCAGTTGACGCAAAAGCCCGTCCATCTCCTCGGTGCTGAGAGTGTCTCCGGCCCGCACGGCCCCATGGCAAGCGATGGTTGCGGCCAACGCATCCTCCCGTTCCATCACCACCTGCTCCACCGATACCGCGTCCAGCAGGTTGATCAGCGCCGCCGCCGGCTCCGGGTTGTTTCGCGCCGTCAGCGTCGCCGGAACCGCCCTCACCAGCCACGCATCCCCTCCGAACGGCTCCAGTTGGAATCCGTATTCCGCGAGCATTTCCGCGTATTCCTGCAGTGTCGCGGACTGCGCCAGGTTCAACTCCACCGGCGTTGGCGCCAACAACGGTTGGGCCACGTACTCCCGTGGTCCGTCGCCCTGCCTGATCCGGTCGTACACCACCCGTTCGTGGGCCGCGTGCTGGTCCACCAGGTACATCCCCTCATTCCCTTCCGCGACGATGTAGGTCTGCCGGATCTGCCCGACCACGCGCAATCCGGTCAGCACGTCCCGCAAAGACCCACCGGGCGGCGCAAGCCCGGTCGTCGGCAGCGCCAGGGAATCCGCCCCCGCCGTCTCTACCCGATCTCGCCGGGGCTGGGCCGGCCTCGACGCAAAACCGCCCTGGACCGCGTCGGCCTCGCCGGGCACGCTGAACGAACGCGATACTTGCCGCACCGGAGCATGCGCCACCAGCGTGTCGCTTACCGCGCGCTGCACCGCCGAGAATATCCGGTTCTCGTTCCGAAACCGTACTTCACGCTTGGTCGGATGGGAATTGACGTCCACCTCCGCCGCCGGCAGGTCGAGGTCGATCACGGCCAGCGGGTAGCGTCGGTCGGGCAGCGTTCCCCGGTAGGCCTGCTCGATGGCATACATGATCGAGCGGTGGTACACCCAGCGCCGGTTCACCAACAGCGTGATGTGTGACCGGTTGTGCCGGTTGAGATCGGGTGCGCTGGTGTACCCGTGGATCGCCGCCTCGCCGTCGGTCCCCGACACGGGCAGCATACGAGATGCGACGTCCCGCCCGTACAGCGCGAGAATCGTATCCTGCAGGTTGTCGTTTCCCGTGGTGTTGACCTGTTCCCGGCCGTCCGCGCTCAACGTGAACCGCACATCCGGGTAGGCCAGCGCGTAGCGGGTCGCCACCTCCTGGATGCGCGCGGTCTCCGCCGCCGCCGACCGTAGGAACCTGCGCCGCGCCGGTACGTTTCCGAACAGTTCGACCACCTGCACCGTGGTGCCCACCGGACAACCCACCGGTTCCTCCGCCACCAGGTCTCCATAGCGAAATTCGATCCGCGCCCCGGTTTCCTCGTCGGCGGTCCTGGTCGTGCACGTCACCCTCGCCACTGCGGCAATGCTCGGAAGCGCTTCTCCCCGGAACCCGAGCGTGCCCACACTCTCCAGGTCGGCGGCCGTCGCCAGTTTGCTGGTGGCGTGATGCCGGAACGCCAGCGCCAGCTCGTCGGCAGCGATCCCGGAACCGTCGTCCGAGACCCGTATATCCGTAACGCCGCCCCCGCTGACCGACACCGAGATGCGCTTCGCCCCCGCGTCCAGGGAGTTTTCAACCAACTCCTTGACCACCGAGGCCGGACGCTCCACGACCTCGCCCGCCGCAATCTGCGCGGCCACGTTTTGGGGTAGTTGGCGAATCGGCATTTTGGGAGTTACCTCGTCAACCATTTTAATGCCGACGGCGCCTTGGTTTGATTCGCCAAGGCGCCGGCATTTTGCGAACGGAACTGCAAACTAGAACAGTGGAATCTTCGTGCCCTTCGCTCTGTATTGCCGGTCCTCGGAATCGCCCGTTTCCGAAAAGTCGCAGATGATCCGGTAGATCCGGTCCATTTCGTGGTCAACGCTCCGGGAAAAGAAATACGGAGGCACCCAGACGCCCCCAAACGCCGCCACAATTTCCGGATAGTCGTCGATGACGAATTCCGGTTCGAATGGAACCTTAAGTTCCTCCAGGCGCTCATGGTAATGGTGCGTCGGCTTCTCGTAGACCCCACTCACGAACCTTTCCAGCTCGTGCTTCTCGATGACCTCCCATCGCTCGCCCATCCCGGACCAGATGTAGATTTCGTGGCCGTCGTCCAGCAGTTTTTGGAAAGTGTCTATGGTACCTGGACGCAGGGTGTCGTCCAGTCCCAGGATGGTGTAGTCCACATCAAAAAAGATTTTCATGGCAGGTCGTCGCGTTGGCGGTCCGTGGCAGATGCGTTTTCCTCACCCGTTTAGGGCTTCCGTGATGGCCTTGACGCTGGCCCCGATCAAAAGCGTGCCCCCCAGGCGCACCAGAGGCCGGCGTACCAGCCGGGGCTCCTCCAGCATCAGGGAGAATTTGCGTTCATCCGATAGTTCAGCCGCCGTGAGACCCATCTTTTTCAACGACGGGCTCCGGCTGGCGAACATGGCGCTCACGCCCGGATCTCCCACTTCCGCCACCAGGTCGCTGAGTTCCTGCTCGGTAAACGGTTCCTTGAAATAGTCCCGTTCAGTTACCGTGACGCCGTTCTGCACGAGCAACTCCCGCACTTTGCGGCAACTACTTCAACGCGGCCACCAATAGATCATCGCCGAATTAGCCATTTCACCGTCTCCACTCGAAGTCAATCTCGATATTCTGGTTTGCCGACTGATTGCACAGTATATACGGAATTCCCACTACGTTCTCTAAGCTATCGCGATCACAAAAGACTCTATCCTACGTGCAAAAAGTTCATCAGGCTCAGGCCATTCTATACCCGTGCGCACACCGTGGTTGCGGCCCGAAAGTAAATTTTCTGTAAATTGTGGGGACCACGCCACGAATCATGCTTTCCGAGCCTGCTCCTGCAACTCGTACAGCTTGTTGATCGCTTCCAGCGGCGTCAGGTTACCAATGTCCATCTCGAGAATAGCTCGGGCGAGTTCCGTGTCCTCTTGGTCGAACAGCGGCAGCGCGAGCTGGGGAGGCGGAGATTTGCGGCGCCGTTTGCCTTGTCCATCGGGTTTGTCCCGCTCCAACTCGGTCAGCAGTTCCTGCGCCCGGTTCACCACCGATGTCGGCATGCCGGCCAGCATCGCCACGTGGACCCCGTATGAACGATCCGCTCCACCCGGAACTATGCGGTGCAGGAATGCCACCCGCCCATCCTCCTCGGACACCGCCACCCTGTAGTTCCGCACGCCCGGCAGCGTCGCCGCCAGGTCGGTCAACTCGTGGTAGTGGGTGGCGAACAGTGTTTTGCAGCTGACCTTGGGATTGTTGTGTAGATGCTCAACAACGGCGCGGGCTATGGACAACCCGTCGTAGGTGCTGGTGCCGCGCCCGATTTCGTCCAGGATCACCAGTGAGCGCCAGGTCGCATGGTTGAGTATCGCCGCGGTTTCAACCATCTCCACCATGAAGGTGGATTGCCCGGTTGCCAGGTCATCCTGCAATCCCACCCGCGTGAAAATCCGGTCCACCAGTCCGATGGAGGCAGAAGTTGCCGGCACGAAACTCCCCACCTGCGCCATCAGGACGATAATTGCGACCTGCCGGATGTAGGTCGATTTTCCCGCCATGTTCGGCCCGGTAATCAGCATGATCTGGGCGTCTTCAGCGTCCATGGATGCGTCGTTGGGTACAAATTCTCCGGATCCTTGCACCCGTTCCACTACCGGGTGGCGACCCCCCGTGATATTGATCGCGGTGCCGTTATCCAACCTGGGCCGCGCATACCCATGCCGCGCCGCGATATTCGCCATGCTTGCGAACACGTCAACCCGGGCTATGGCCGCCGCCAGCCGCGCGATGGCATCGGCGTGGTCGGCGATCTGCTGACACACCTGCCGGTACAGGGTTCGTTCCAGTTGTTCCAATCTGTCGCGGGCGTCCAGCACCTGGCTCTCGTACTCTTTGAGTTCCGGCGTGATGTAGCGTTCCCCGTTCGTCAAAGTCTGCCGGCGTTGATAGTGGTCGGGCACCCGATCCAGGTTGGATCGGCTGACCTCGATGTAGTAGCCAAATACCTGATTGAAACCCACCTTTAGGTTTCGGATGCCGGTGCGTTCGCGCTCCTGGGATTCAAGGCCGGCGATGAAGCCCCGCGCATCGCTGGCCATCGAACGGATCCGGTCCAACTCTGGTGAAAAGCCTTCCTTGATCACGCCGCCGTCGCCGGGATGCGTCGACGGTTCGTCCGCAATTGCCGCATCGACGAGGTTCGCCACATCCGGCAGCGGCCGCAGACCAACGGCCAGCCAGGCCACGTTTTCCGCGCCGCCGCCTGCCAGCGCGGGCTCCAGACGTTCGGCTGCCTTCAGGCTCTGTAGTAACGCCAGCAGGTCCCGAGGCGGCGCGTTTTGGGTCTGGATGCGCGTCAGGATCCGTTCCAGGTCCGCAACGTCGGATAACGCGGCGACCGCGTCGTCACGACGGAAAGCGTCATCGAAAAACAATTCAACTGCATCCAGACGACGCTCCAACCGCTCCAGGTCCAGCAGCGGCCTGCCCAGCCATCTCCGCAGCAGGCGGGCGCCCATGGCCGTCCGCGTGTCGTCCAGAGCCGCCAGCAGCGAGTGATCGCGGGAGTCCAGCCTGCCCGCCTCGAACAATTCCAGGTTCCGGCGTGTTTGAGGATCGAGCGCCATGTAAGCATCGCTTTCCGACACCCGCGGCGGCGCCAGCCGTGGCCGTTCTCCTTGCCACGTGTATCTCAGGTAGTCGACGATGGCTCCGGCAGCACGCAGCGCCATCGGCATCGTTTCCATGCCGCGGGACTCCAACCCGTAAGCCTCGAGTGAAAGCACCCCGTAGTGGTCCAGGAGCGATCGCCGCGCAATCTCCGGATTGAAGGCGGAGGCGTCAAGCGCGGTGATAGTCGCCGTCGTCCGGTCGGTGGAAGGCAGAGCGGGCAGTTCGAAGCTGGGTGGTATCAGGATTTCGGACGCTTCCAACCTCGCCAGTTCCAGCGGCAGTTCGCCCAACGGAATCTCCAACACGGAAAATTCGCCCGTTGTCACGTCCACATAAGCCAATCCCGCCCGGTCCTCAGACGAGCAAACGGCAGCGAGATAGTTGTTGGCCCCCTGATCGAGTAACGCCGATTCCATCACTGTGCCGGGCGTCACCACTCGGACCACGCCGCGTTCCACCAAGCCCCTGGACAGGGCAGGGTCGCTGAGTTGCTCGCAAATGGCCACCTTGTAACCCTGGCGAATCAAGCGGGACAAGTTGGTTTCCAGCGAAATCGCCGGAACGCCCGCCATGGGGATGCGGGTGTCCTTTCCCATGGAGCGGGACGTCAACGCAATCTCCAAAGCCCCGGCAAGTATCTTCGCGTCGTCATCAAAGCACTCGTAAAAATCGCCCATCCTGAACAGCAGGATGGCATCCGGATAAGAGTGCTTGATCGTGAGGTACTGCCGCCGAACGGGAGTGAGGCGGGCACTGGTCGTAACCATGCGGCGATTTTACATTACCCGAGCGGACCCCGTGGCCTGCGAACCACAAAACAACAGGGGCGAGTCTCCGTTCGCCCCTGCAACATCCTTGCCGCCCGTTCAGCTCGCTATTCTTTCCAGAATCGTTCTTCGGTCCAGCGCCAGCCGGCGGCGGTTACGATTTCACGGCTTGCTTCAATCATTCCGGGATGTCCGCAGGCGTAAACGAGTGTGTCGTCCTGATTGAGATCGAATTTCTTCAGATAGTCGGCCACGATGTTATTCAGACGCCCGGTCTCCCCTGTCCAGGCCGCATTGCGCTCCTCGGTGGGCCGGCTGATCGCTGGAACGAACGTGAGGATCGGCGGGTGTTGAGCCGCCGTGCTCGCCATTTCCGTGTCGTAGACCAGCTCGTCCAGGTAGGATGCACCCTCCAGCACGTAGAAGTGGTGCCCGGTGTGCTCGCGATGGATGTAGTCCCGCACGATGCTGACGAACGGCGCCACGCCGGTCACGGTGCCGAGCATCAGATGCTCCGTCGCCGATCGGTCCATCAGGAAAATCCCCTTCGCTCGCGGCCGGATCGACATGGTGTCGCCAATGTCCATGCGCCACATTCGGGGCGTGAGTTCTCCGTCCGGCACCAGTTCAACGAAGATTTCCAGGTACGGTTCATGGGGCGCCGACGCAATCGAGTAGGCTCGCTCAATACCGTCGAGTCCGAGCGTGCAGTATTGCCCGGGCTTGAAGTTGAACTCGAACCCTTGAGGTTCCATCTTGATGACCATGAGGTCATCCGTGTAGTCGATTCGCTCCACGAGGCGTGCCCGCGGCAGGTTCACGGTGCGATCCCGAGTCACGGCGGCGGTTCGGACACTGGTCATAGTAACTCCATTTGGTCGATGAAAGTTCGCTCGGGCAACTCGAGTGGTCCACAACGCTGCGCGACGCCAACGAACCTGCTACGCGCTGACTAGTTTTTCCACGCGGCAAGGCTCAATCTGGAGGCCCGGCACCCGCGCCATGGGATTCACGTCTTCGGACATCTGCAATTCGATAGCCAGTTCCCCGAATAGCGTCGTGATGGCGACCACCCCGCGTGGAACTGATACGCTTGACTTCGCTATACCGGTGATTCGGTTGGTTGCCGTGGCGACGACGACGGGGTCGCCGTCCACCATATCCCACGCCGACGCGTCGGCGGGATTGATTTGCACTTCCTCATCACGGATGATCTTGTTGACGTTTCCGTACTCAATCGCGGTATCCCGTTCCTGTTGCAGCAGGACCCGCCCCGGAGCCAGCAGAGCCGGATATTCGGACTCAGTCTCACGGTCAATCACTCGGAACCTGGGCGCGCCCGGTTCGGCTTTGCCATGAGGGAATCCCTCCGCGTAAAGGATTGGCGAGGTTGGGCTGTCAGCGGTCGGGCATGGCCACTGGATCCCGCGTTCCTCCCGGGATGTGTAGAGTATTTGAGTGGGGCGAGGAGACTCGACGCCCGTCTGCATCACCAGGGACGACTCACGAGCCAACCGGTCATAGCTCACACCGCCGTAGTTCTGAGTGACGGAGGCGATTTCATCCATCAACGCGGCCGGGTCGTCGTAACTTATGCCGTCGATACCCAACCGCTGGGCCAGTTGTTCGAAAACCCAGCCTTCCGGCTGCGCATCGTTATTGCGTACCGACACCGCCGGCCGAACTCGCTGGATGCGTCGCTCGAGGTTGGTGAACGTCCCGTCCTTTTCCGCGAAGGTCACCCGTGGCAGCACCACATCGGCGATTTGGGCCGGCTGCGTGAGGAACGTGTCCATCACTACCAGGAAATCGAGACGCTCCAGGGCCGATAGGGCGTCACCCAGCGAGCCATTCGTGAAATTCGGGCTGTCGCCGACGACCATCATCGACTGAATGTCCCCGGTTGCCGCTGCGTCCAGCATCTCGCCGACCCCCATGCTGTGCTGGGGCGGAGGCAGCGGAGTTCCCCAGATCGCCTCGACGCGCGCCCTGTTCTCGTCGTCAAACAGCGGTCCGCCGCCGGGCAGCCGATTGGGTATGCATCCGATGTCGGTGGCTCCCTGCGTATTTGCGCCCTGCCTCATGGGAAACAGACCGCCTCCCGCCTGCCCCACGTTGTGCGTGAACAGGGCCAGGTCACACAACGCCACGATACAATCGCGGGTGATGGCGGCGGGCACGTTGTCCAGGCCGTAGACAATGGCCGCGTTCCGGGCGGTGGCGTAGAGTCGGGCTGCGGCCACGATATCGTCGTGTGGCACCCCGGTGGATGCTATGGCCGCATCGTCAATCTGCTCCAGTTCGTAGAGCAAAGTGTCATGGTCGTCCACGTTGTCGGCCATCCACCCCGTATCAACCAGTCCCTCGTCCAGCACGGTCTTCAGGATGGCTCCAATCAGCAGCAATTCCGCGCCCGGCGCCGGCCGTAGCCACAACTTCGCATAGCGAGTAAGCTCAACCTCGCGAGTGTCAATCACGATCAGGGGAGTGCCGTCTCGCACGGCCTGCTTGATTGGAACGCCCACCACGTTGTGGCTCTCGGTCAGATTGGTATTGAATACGAGGATGCAATCGGAATCTTTCAACTCCCAGATCGAATTGGTGGCTCCGGGGTACCCCAGCACATCCTCCAGCCCGCGGGTCAGGTCCGGCTGGACATTGCCCGAGTGGTCCAGGTTGTGGGTTTTCATCCCGATGTGGGCGAATTTCTGCGCCAGGTAAAATTCCTCGTTGGTGCTGTCTGCCGCGGTGATCAGGCCGAACCCCATACCCGACTGGTGCGGGCGCAGTCTCTCCGCAACCAGGTCCAACGCTTCGTCCCAGGTCGCCGGTTCGAGAATCCCGTTGCGCCTGATCAACGGCCGACGCAGGCGTTGTCCGCTGGTCAGATGACTCAAGCCAAACTTTCCTTTGTAGCAGGCTTGACCGCGGTTGGCTGGAGAGTTGTATTCAGGAATCGCCCTGATTACCCGACCCTGCTGATTGATCTCCAGGTTCATCTGGCATCCCACTGGGCAGTGTGTGCAGATGGTCCGTTGCACGCTCGCGGCTTTCTCCCACTTGTTTTCCCGTTCGGTGAGGGCGCCCACCGGGCACACATCTAAACACGCGCCGCAGAATTCGCAGCCGGATTCCAGGAGTGAGGTGCCAAAAGAAGTGCCCACCAGGGCATTGCCGGAGCGTTCGGTGAAACAGATCGCGCTGTCGCCGCGCACCTCTTCGCAGACGCGGACGCAGCGTCCGCAGGTGATGCAAAGGTTGTAATCGCGGTCGTAGAACGGGTCGCTGACCTCCAGAGGGATGTCCCGGTACGCATAAGTCATCGGGGATTCCAGTTCCATCCCCAGGTACCGCACGGTGTCCTTGAACTCGCATCGCTCGTTTTTGGGACACGTAACGCAACGGTCGTTGACGGAAACGTGCCGGAGACAAACGTCGGACGGCCCGCAAATTTCTACCCTGTGGCACGTCAGGCACCCGTTGGGGTGCTCCGCGATCAACATCTGCATGACCGAGCGCCGCAGTTCGTTCACGTCGGGAGTCTCGCTCCAAACGGTCATGCCGTCGGTAGCTGCCAGCGTGCAGGCGGCTGGGAATCCCGGTACTCGGCCCCGTTCGTTCTCCGCTACTACGACGCACATCCGGCATGCTGCGTAGGGCTTCATGCCTGAGTGATAACACAGATAAGGAACGTAAACGCCGGCATCGATGGCCGCTTCCAGCACCATCTTGCCCGGTTGCGTCCTGATCTCCACCCCGTCAATGGATATGGTGATGTCGTCAGGCATGGGCGCTCCTAATCTGAAATTTAGCGAGGCGGCAAAGTGCGGCCGCGTACGATTATCTACGGGTCAGCTTGGGTCCGAAGGTCTGTTCCGGGCAATTTCCGGTATGTCGCTTATCGCGGATATGCGCTTCGAACTCGTCGCCGAAATACCGCAACGCCGAGGAAACCGGGTTGAATCCCAGTTGACCATGTCCGCAGAGCGAACCGGCCTGCATGTTTTCACCGATGTTGCGCATCAGCGCCAGGTCTTCCTCCGTGCCCTCCAGGTTGCTGATCCGTTCCAGTACCTCCAGAAGGTGACTCATCCCCATGCGACAGGGAAAACACTTGCCGCACGATTCGTACTGGCAAAAAGCGATCAGGTTGCGCGTGAGGTCAACAGCGCACGTATCCTCGTCGCAAACGATGATTCCGCCGGAACCGAGGATAGCTCCCGCCGCCCGAAAGACGTCGAAATCCAGGACCAGGTCCAGGTTGGCATCGCTCGCGGACAGCACTCCACCCAACGGGCCTCCCGTCTGCAGCAGCTTCATATTCTTGCCGTTGGGGACGCCTCCCGCCATATCGAAGAGCACCTGCCGCAGCGTCATGCCGAGCGGCACTTCGATCAGGCCGGGATAGGTGATGTCGCCGGACAAACAGAGGATTGCGGTGCCGCTGCTCCCGTTTATTCCGCGGTCGCGGTCGGCGGGTGTCCCGATGCTTGCGAACCACTCGCCTCCCCTGGCGACGATCTCTGGGACGTAGGCCAATGTCTTGACGTTGTTGATGTTGGAAGGCTTTCCAAACACCCCCACCTGGGCCGGGAATGGCGGCCTGTAGCGCGGCATGGAGCGTTTGCCTTCGATGGCCTCCATCAGGGCGGTCTCCTCGCCGGAAACGTATGAGTCGCCGGTCAAGGCCACCTCAACGTCAAAGGAAAAGGCGCTGCCAAGAATATTCTTGCCCAGCAATCCCAGTTCGTAGGCTTGCTCGATGACAGCGCGCGTGCGGTCGATGGGCTGGTTATGCCCGTGCCGGATGAAGATGTAGCCCCGGTTGGCGTTGCAGGCGTAGCCGGCAATGGTGATACCCTCCACCACCGTTGCCGGGTCGCTCTCCAGTATCCCGCGGTCGTTGAACGCCCCGGGATCACCCTCCTCACAATTGCAGAGGATGTACTTGTCGGGGTCGGGGTTTCCGGCCAGGAACCCCCACTTGATGCCGGCCGGGAACGCTGCTCCACCGCGCCCTCTCAAACCGGCGGTGACCACCTCCTGCCGCGCTTCGTCGGGCGACATGTCCGACAAAGCCTTGTTCAAGGCCGAGTACCCACCATTGGCGATGTACTGATACAGGTCGGAGGGATCGATGTTGCCCGCGTTTCGAAGCGCGATGCGCTGCTCCAACGAGCGCATCGGGTGGTCGTTTAGATTCGGGATGCTGTCAGGGGCGGAGGCGGTGTCGCCGAGATAGCCGATCGCGTTCTCGGTGACCGGTTGGCCTCCTGCGACGTGGCGCTCAACTATGTTTCCCGCAAGTTCGGGGGTGACGTTCCGGTAGAAGATCCGTGGCCCGCCCGGAGTCTGGACATCCAGGAGAGGCTCCGCGAAACAAAGGCCCAGAGTCCCGACTTCGGAGACATTGGCTGCTATCTGTTGATCCTGCAATGCCTGCTTCGTCGCGGCCACCACCTCAAACCCGCCGGCGGCCTCGCCGGCTAGACCAGTCCCGATGCGGATCCAGGGACGGTCGCCGTTTGTGAGGTCCTGCCACCGGCGTTGCGCCTCAGCCAGGATAGACTCGAAATCCAGAGTGGTCGGTGTAGCCAAGGCAACCGTCAGATCAATGCGCGGCGGACTGCAAAGCGTCCGCTATCTTTTGGCGCGCGGATTCGGGCGTAATGCGTCCGGACAGATGGTGGTCAATCGCCATTACCGGAGCGTGTGCGCAAGCCCCGAGGCAGGTGTTGTACCGTAGCGTCGCCTTGCCGTCCGGCGTGTCACCTTCATCGGCAAGACTCAGTTCGGCCTGGGCCGCGGCAATGATGCGGTCGGCTCCCATGACGTGGCACGACGGCCCCCAGCAGACTTCGATTCGGTGTTCCATTGGGGGGTCGAAGCGGAAATTGGGGTAAAACGTAGCGACGGCCCAAACGTCGTTGATAGTCGCATCCATGCGCAACGCCACCTCTTCCACGGCTTCTTTCGGAATGTAGCCGATGGCATCCTCGACAGCGAGCAACGAGGACAGTACGGTTACGGTGGATTGCGGTTGGTTATTGACTGCGTCGCTGATAAGGGACCGGGTAGCGGCGTCCATCGGTCGGTTCCGTCAGATTGTGAAAACTATTACAAAGGGAGTTTGACCGCCGCAAGTCTAGCACAACGTGCGACGACCGGGCAACGAACCAAAAGGCCACGTAGTACCAGCAAACGGGATGCGCAGATCACTCGCTGGCGAACCCCGCCACGATTCAGGCAACGGTGTCAGCGGGTCCCGTGTAAGGCAACGGACCAGATCAGAATCCGTTGCCGCGCGAGGGTCGATTTTCAGGGTTACTGGGATTCGCCGGACTCCCGGTTTTCCAAGGCCTTGTCGATCACCCTTTGAAATACCTCGTAGGGTTGGGCGCCGGTGAACAGGAGATTATCGAACACGAACGTGGGAATTCCTCGGATCCCGTACCCCAGAGCCTCGTGGTATTGGTCGATCACGCGCTGGGCGTAGTGTCCGGACTCTACTCGTTCCTTCAACTCGGCTCCGTTCAGGCCCACGCTGCTTCCGATGTCCGCGAGGACCGACGTGTCCCCCAGGTTCTCCCTGCGATCCCAATACGCTTCATACGCTGCGTGGTGGTAATCCAGGAACTTGCCATGCTCCTGGGCGTATTCGGTGGCTTGCAACGAATTGAGGCTATTGGGCGTATAGCGCGGCGGGCGCATTACGATGTTTGCCTCACGGGCGTGTGTCCGCAACGGGTCCGACAGTTCGTCGTCCGTCTCACCCGGTCGGGGTTCACGGACGCGACCCTCCACCGGGGTATCCGGGCGCAGCAAATACGCCCGACCCTCCACGGTGATGTCGTATTCTTCCGCCAGTTTGTCGACGCGTTCCAGGCCGACATAACACCAAGGTCAAACGTAGTCGTACCAAACGATCACGTTGACCGGGTTTGCGTCTCCCGGATGGTTGTGGGCGGGCATCTGAGTCGTCATAAAACCTCCCGGGGTGCGGAGCGACTGGTGGTCGAATTCAGCAGGTGGCCAGCCGGTCCAGCAATGGATACAAGCCTTCCAGGCTGTCGATGTGGTCGCATCCAGCTACGTCGGCGTGGAACCCGCCGCGGTCGATAAGCACCGGATAGAGTCCGGCTTCGCGCGCGCCCTCAACGTCGGAGCGCGGCTGGTCGCCCACGTGCATGGCTCGATCCGGTTGCACTGCCATTCGCTTCAGGCCAGCCTCGAAAATCGCTGTCGCCGGCTTCTCGCCTACTTCGCGACCTGTAATGGAAAACTCCAGGTATTCGTGGATTCCCAATTGCTTGGTAAGTTGATCCATGTCGCGGCGCAGATTGGTGAGGACTGCCAGGCGGTACCCGCGCGACTTGAGCTCGGCGAGAACCGGACGGGTTTCTTCAAACTCGACCAGTTCTTTGGGAACGGATATCGCCATATCCCAGATTTGTTTCGCCATGCGCAGTGACACGGCGACCCCGGCCTCTTCGAGAATGATCTGCTCGTACCGGGCGAAAAATGCGTCGCGGTCCGCTGCGTCACGCTCACCCAAAGGCGAGCGATGGTTCTCTTCGTTGAAAAAAAGGTCGGCGATTGCGTACCCGCGCGCCAACTGATCGGGGGGAACCCTGATTCCGAGGTTCTGGCAAGCGGCGTGCTGGATTTGCGGCAACGGTGGCCAGAAACGCACCAGTGTGTTGTAAAAATCAAAGAAAATGGCGTCGATCATTGGGAGAAAGCAGTGCCGGTTCGAGAAAGTAGCTCGATGGCTCCAAGCCGGACGCCGCCAATAATAGCACAACAAAGTCGGAACGAATCTCAACCGGCATTCGGTCGGTGGTGGGCAGCCCTCATGTCTCCTCGGGCCGCTTGGACAACCGCGAAGCCAGGTGATTCAGGACGTCGGTCACGGCTGACGGTGAATCCAACCGGTAGTTGGCGCAAGTAGGAGCCCCGGTGGGCCCAACGAATACACCATATCCACCAGCAAAACGCGCTGCTAAAAACGCATCTTCGTCAGTTAGATCATCCCCGAAATAGATCGGCAATGCGTTTGGGGACGCGCGCGATCTGATGAACTCCAGCGCGCGTCCCTTGTCCCAGTCAACCGCCGGCTTCAGTTCGATCGCTGCCTTGGCTGTGGTTGTGCGATACAGACCGCTATCCCAATACCGTCTCGCTACGTCGTTGACGATCGACTTCACCGCCTCATGATAACCGTCGGGCGTCTGCCGATAATGAACCGTCAATGTCAGCGTTTTGTTTTCCACACGCGTTCCGGGAATGTCGTCCAAAGCGACCTCCAACCGAGCAGCGATCTGGCCCAGACTGGCGACGGTAGTGGCTGCATGCGGATTCAGGTACTCGAAGCCGGGTCCCCGGATCTCCATCCCGTGGTTGCCGGCGTAGACCAGCTCCGGTAATCCAACGAGGGCGGACACATCGTCGAGGGAACGCCCGCTGATGACTCCGATAATATTTCCGGACGCTTCGCTTAGAGCTGCGAGCGCGTGGGAGTTCCCGGACCGCAAGACTGCAGCTTCGGGAGTTGCGGCGATTTCAGACAGCGTCCCGTCGAAGTCGAGCAGCAGCAGAACACCGGAATCAAAGGCCCGATGTGGCAGCAGTGTCGACCAACCGGGAAATTCCGTTGGCTGATGGAGTCTGGTCATGGGATTAGTGAAGATTCGATGTCGCTGTGACCAATCCGTTCCGCGTCGTTATCCCTCGGTTCGCGACGTTCATGTCAAGCCGTGGACGCAACTGTGGCGGTTAGCCGGGAGTGGTCAGGGGTGCTGGCTTGCATCAGGTGCATCATGATGCGACCGGCCCATTTGTAGATGTTGTTTTCCTGCACCGTATTGCGCATCTGGCGCATCCTCATCCGCCGTTCCAAATCGCTCATGTTCAGCGCCTGGTGGATAGCGTCCGCAAACTGTTCGGTGGCATAGGGATTGATGATCAGGGACCCGGTGAGTTCCTGAGCTGCGCCGGCGAATGCGCTCAGGATCAGCACGCCGTCCTCGTCCACCCGCGAGGCCACGTACTCCTTGGCCACCAGATTCATGCCGTCATGCAGGCTGCTTTCGGCGCAGAAACTTGCCAACCGGCGGAGAGCCGAGAATGTGGCGGAAGGCAGGGAGGTGGGCCAGTAGAGTATGGGCTGCCAACCGTCGTACCCGAAGCGCTCGTTGATCCGGTTGACGATAGCTTCAATATCGAAGGTCAACTGCATGTACGAGTCGATGTTGGTTCTGCTGGTGGCGCCCGCCTGAAGGAAGACCAACCGTCCACGATATTGGGGCCATTTCTCAAGCAGGCGTTCTACCGCCCGCAGTCGGTGAGGGATGCCTTTGGTGTAGTCCTGGCGATCAATCCCCAGACCCAGGATGCGGCCCCGATTCAGGCCCAACTCCCGGGAAAGCCGGGCCATCTCGGCCTCGACCTCGTCGGTTCTCGCCTCCGCCTCCAGGCTGTCGAAATCTATGCTGATGGGAAACGGGCGGACCAGGGTGGTCTCGTTTCGGTAATCCACCAATCCGTAGTCGGGGTCTACCTGAGCATCCAGGTTCGCATCCACACAGTTGATGAAGTTCTGGCAATCGCCTGACAGGTGGAAACCCAGAAGATCGTTCCCCAGCATGCCGTCCAAGATCTCATCCTGCCACGGACAGATGCGTAAAATGTCGGGGTTCGGCCAGGGTATATGCCAGAACTGACCGATGATGGCGTCCTGGTTGATCTCCCGTATGTAACGTGGCAAAAGGGCCAGATGGTAGTCCTGTATCAGAACAATCGCCGGGTCTTCAGCAATTTCATCGAGTACCAGATCTGCGAAACGGCGGTTTACCGACTGATAGAAACCGTAGTGGTCGGAGTCAAACAACGGTTCAGTGTAAGCGATGTGACACAGCGGCCATAACCCCTCATTGGAGAAACCGTAGTAGAAGCCGTCGTTTTCCTCATCGCTGAGATTGAGCAGACGCATGCGGTAAGCAGGAGAATCATGAGGGACGGGGATGCGTCCGTGCTTATCCATGGCCGCTCTGTCCGCATCGCCGCTACTCTGGGCAATCCAAGTCCCACCACAAGCGCGCATCAAGGGGTCGATGGCGGCGGTAAGGCCGCCTGGGGGCATTCGACCGCTCAGAACCCCCTCGTCATCAATACTGAAAACATACGGTTGGCGGTTGGAAACTACCAGAAGTCGATAATCGCTCAGTTCCCGCTTGACCAGCCTCTGTAAATCGTCGCCGGTCCACATGTTGGGCAACCTTCCTTTCCACGACGGACGCATGCGCCGTCAGATTATGGCTTATGGGCATAATTATTATGCGATAGCCGAATTATGCCATAGCGCCTAACTCGGGTCAACGGCAAACAATGCCCACGCGCGCCCACTTGGGGAACCACCATCGTTACCGGGTTGGGGCGGGCAGGTCCCAGCGGAGGAGTTCGCGGTAGCGTCCGGCGCTGGCCCAGGGGAGGAGGTTGAGGACGATGGATTCGGAGTTGGGGATGTCAATCTGGAGTCGGATGTCTTTTAGGTAGCGGCTGAGGTTGGTGAAGGTGCTGAGGCAGAAGCCGGCTTTGGCGATGCGGTCGATGACGTCGGCGGGTTCGGGAGGATGGTCGGGGTCCCAGTCGTGGGCGACGGATTCGGCGATGCGGCGGAGCCTGATGATGGCGAGTTCGCGAGCGAATTTGCGTTTGAGGGCGTCGATGCGGCGGCGGATTTGGGAGATGGTCATGGGGTTACCTCGGACGGGGAGTTTCTTTCATGGATGGATGGGATTGGGGATAGGATTGGGATGGTGGGGATATTTGCGAAAACCCGCTTATTTCCGCTCATTTCCGTTCATTTGAGTAGGGCGGTGGGGTGGGACGTGGGGGTGATGGGGGTGGGTTGGGCCGAATATGAGGGCGATATTGGTGGTTTTGGAGGGTTGGCGGGAGGATTTGGTGGAGCGGCGTTCGAGGTTGGGGGTTGGACGGTTCGAGGGTTGGGCGAATGGTGGCGTAAGGCGATGGCATATTTGAATGGTAAGGATGGGATGTTGGGAGAGGCAAGGGAGCGATGTCATCGGATTGGCATTGGGCGGGAGGCGGACTCCGCTCCTGAGGCGGATTCCGCTCCTGAGGCGGATTCCGCTTCTGGCGATGGGGAAGTGGGTACGCGTGAGCAAACCATGGCATCCCGCTCGTATTCCCGTTTCGGAAATCAACCGGAGGCTCATTACTTTCCCGCTGCCGTTGGCGCGGCGGGATCGAGCATCGACCCGGGGACGCTTATTAGCCAGGAAAATCGGCAATGCGGAACTTGTTCGCGGTTGACATCCTGGTTGAGTAGGGATACCATTTTTCGACGTTGTGTCCGATTCTGAAGCGGGCGTCAGGTAAGGATCATTATGCCGACTGTGAATCAACTGGTACGCAAGGGCCGCAAACCTGTGCGAAAAGGCACCAAGGCGCCGGCCTTGCACTGGGTACAAAACTCACTGCGCAACCGTACGCGGTGGGGCCCGGGTTGTCCGCAGCGTCGCGGGGTGTGCATCCAGGTGCGAACCATGACGCCCAAAAAACCAAACTCGGCGTTGCGCAAGATATGCCGCGTGCGGTTGACCAACGGCGTGGAGGTGACCGCCTACATCGGCGGCGAAGGCCATAACCTGCAGGAACACTCGGTAGTGCTGATCCGCGGCGGCCGAGTCAAAGACCTGCCGGGAGTGCGCTACCACGTGGTACGCAGCAACTTGGACACTGAAGGCGTAAGTGGGCGCCGCCAGGGACGTAGCAAGTACGGAACTCGTAGATAGAGCAGGCGCCAGGAACCAAACCATTCCGTCACCCCCCGTGCTGGGGGGTGGCTTAATGTACGACCGAAGGCGGAAACGAACATGTCGCGAAGACGCCGCGCGGAACCCCGCGTAATCAAACCCGACCCCCGATACAACGATCTGGAGCTGGCGAAGTTTATCAATCGCGTGATGCTCAAGGGCAAAAAATCCACCGCGCAACGGGTTGTATACGATGCCCTGGAGTTGGTCCGCCAGGACACCAGCCAGGATCCGATGGTCGTCTTCTCCAGCGCCATGCGCAACGCTACTCCACTCGTCGAGGTACGTCCCCGCCGGGTCGGTGGCGCCACCTACCAGGTGCCGGTGGAACTCAGGACGAGCCGGAGCGAGGCCCTGGCGATGCGTTGGATCATACGCGGAGCCCGCGGCCGCAACGGCATGCGGATGGCGCGTGGCCTCGCCAACGAATTTATGGACGCAGCGCGCGGGGAAGGCTCTGCGGTGCGCCGCAAGGATGAACTGCACCGGATGGCCGAAGCCAACCGGGCTTTCGTCCACTATCGCCGTTAATTTCCCGTTCTTTCCGAACGCACCGGACACAGAAACCTCACAAACGGCCAGGTCGTTAGTAACCAGGCGCAGGTATGATTGCTGAACAGACAGATGCCCGCAAAATCCGGAATATCGGGTTCATAGCCCACATTGACGCCGGGAAAACCACGGTCACTGAGCGCGTGCTTTATCTGACCGGACGCATCCGCAAAGTGGGCGGTGTCGATGAAGGCACCACCGCCATGGACTGGATGCCACAGGAAAAGGAGCGCGGCATCACCATTACTGCCGCTGCCACGACGGCCTACTGGCACGATCACCAGGTCAACATCATTGACACGCCGGGACACGTGGACTTCACGGCGGAGGTTGAACGCAGCCTGCGTGTCCTGGACGGCGGCATCGTCGTGCTCGACGCGGTGGCTGGCGTTCAACCTCAGTCGGAAACCGTTTGGCGACAAGCAGACACATACAACGTCCCTCGAATCTGCTTCGTGAACAAGATGGACCGGGTGGGTGCATCCTACGAGCGGACCATCGAATCGGTGCGGCGCCGTTTGAACGGCAACCCGGTAGCGGTGCAGATACCCGTCGGAGCCGAGGACGAATTCCGAGGTGTGGTCGACCTCATTGAAGGCCAGGCCATCATGTACTCCGATGGGCGGGACGACGTGGCGGAACCGCCGGAACTTATCCCCATCCCTGACGAGTACGCCAAGACGTTCCACGACTATCGCCAGGAGATGATCGAAAAGATCGTCGAAACCGACGAGGCTCTGCTCATCAAGTACCTCGAAGGCGAAGACATTTGCGCCGACGACCTGCGTTCAGCACTGCGGAACGCGACCATCAATCGTCAATTGGTGCCTGTCTTGTGCGGCACAGCCATGAAGGGCAAGGGCATCGATCCGCTGCTGGACGCCATCATCAACTACCTGCCTTCCCCCCTGGATGTCCCGGCCGTCGAAGGGATCGTGCCGGGGACGGAAGATGTGGAAATGCGGGAGCCGATCGACAGCGAACCGCTGTCCGCTCTCGCTTTCAAGGTTGTCGTGGATCCCTACGTCGGTCGACTGGTGTTCCTCAGGATTTATTCCGGCAAGGTAGAAGCCGGCGCAGCGGTACGCAACGTTACCCGCGGAAACCGAGAGCGCATGGGCCGGCTGTTGCGGATGCACGCCAATCACCGCGAAGAACTGCAACTCATCACGGCCGGCAACATTTGCGCCGCCGTGGGTTTGAAGGACACCTTCACCGGCGACACAATCTGTAGCGACCATAAACCTGTGATCCTGGAACCTCCTCACTTCCCCGAGCCGGTGGTATCCGTTGCCATAGAACCGGCGACCCGAGCGGATCAGGACAAACTGGGAGAAGCGCTGCGCAAGCTGTCAGAAGAAGACCCGACCTTCGTGGTGCGTTTCAACGACGAGACGGGACAAACCATCATCTCGGGCATGGGCGAGCTGCACCTTGAGGTGCTGGTCGACCGCATGCGGCGAGAATTCGACGTGGAAGCGCGGGTCGGGCAGCCGCGAGTCGCCTATCGCGAGACCATTACCAAGCCGGTCCGCGTGGAAGGCCGGTTCGTGAGACAGACCGGAGGCCACGGCCAGTTTGGACACGTCTGGCTGGAAATAGAACCCCAAGAACGCGGCGAAGGCAACATATTTGTCAATGGCATCACCGGTGGAGTCATCCCACGCCAGTTCATCCCCGCGGTGGAGGCCGGCGTAAAACAGGGCTGGGACAACGGTCCTTTGGCCGGGTACCCACTGGTCGATTTGAAAGTAACGCTGGTGGACGGGAGTTTCCACACGGTGGACTCCTCAGAAATGGCTTTCCGCTCTGCGGGGATGATCGCTCTCAGGGACGGCACCCGGAAAGCGAGTCCCGTACTCCAGGAACCCATGTTTGAGATCGAGATCGTTACGCCCGGTGAGTTCCTCAGTGAGGTGCTCAGCGATCTCGGCGGCCGACGGACCCAGATCAGGAGCATCGAAGGACAGGACGACCTGCAAACCGTGTGCGCGATGATCCCGCTGGGCGAGACTTTCGCGTACACCACCGCGCTCAGGTCACTGACTCGGGGCCGGGCTTCGTACACCATGCAGTTCAGACACTACGAGCCGGTGCCGGAAAATCTGCTCCGTACCGTGGTCAACATCTAGAGCAACGAACGTCCGCCCCGGCGGGCGCGTCACATTGGGAGAGTAGAAAAAAGTAAATCATGGTTGCCAGGCAGCAGATGCGCATCATCTTGAAGGCTTTTGATCACAAAATGCTGGATCAGTCGAGCGCTCAAATAGTTGAAACCGCGGAATTAACCGGCGCGCGCGTCGCGGGCCCTGTTCCGTTGCCGACACAAATTCGACGGTTCTGTGTCATACGCGGTCCGCACGTTGACAAGGATTCCCGGGAACACTTCGAGATCCGTACGCACAAGCGCTTGCTGGACATCATGGAACCCACCAGCAAAACCATTGACGCGTTGACCAGACTCAATATGCCGGCGGGGGTCGATATCTCCATCAAACTGTAAGAGTTTGCCCTGCCAAGGACGCCATTCGGCGTCCGCCTCCAACAATTGGGGTTGAACAAATACTGCTCCCGTCGTAAAATCGTTATTCCGTTTGCGACGGGCCTGAGTACCTGTCGCTCCCTTGAACCCAACGAAATGCGAACGGCCGGAGCGGGCCGACGCAACGAACACAAACAGGCTAGAGATAATGCTCAAAGGGTTTCTCGGCAAGAAAATTGGCATGACGCAGTTGTTCAACGACGCTGGTCAGGTCGTTCCGGTTACGGTTATTGAGGCCGGACCATGCGCCGTCACGCAAATTCGAACTCTCGACCGAGACGGTTACGAGTCCGTGCAGTTGGGTTTCGGCCGGGTGCGACGTCCCAACAAGCCGGAATCAGGGCACCTCCAGGGCAGCCAGATTGGCCGCCGACTCCAGGAAGTGCAGACCGATGACGTGTCCGGGTACGAAGTTGGACAGTTGATTTCCGTGGACATATTCGAGGCCGGCGAGATCGTGGACGTCAGCGGAAGGTCCAAGGGGCGAGGCTTTGCCGGAACTATGAAGCGACATGGTTTCGGCGGCGGCCCGCGAACTCATGGACAGTCGGACCGTCAACGCGCGCCCGGTTCAATCGGCGGCGGCACCACGCCCGGGAAAGTTTTCAAGGGTCTGAAGATGGCTGGCCACATGGGGAACCGCAGGGTGACCAGCAAAGGCCTGGAAGTCATCAAGGTCGATCCCGAACGCAATTTGCTGATGGTCAAGGGCGGGATACCCGGCGGAACGAACAGCCCCGTTACCATCAGGAAAACTGGCAAAAGCAAGGCGCAAGCATAATGGAACTGCCCGTCGTTAACGGCAATGGCGAAGCCATCGATACCATCAGCATCGACGATGGAATCTTTGACTTGCCGATGAATCAATCTCTCGTGCACCAGGCTATGGTCATCTACCAACTGAACCAGAGGCAAGGTACGCATTCGACTTTGACCCGCTCCGAAGTGTCTGGCGGCGGACGGAAGCCCTGGATTCAGAAGCACACTGGACGAGCCCGGCAGGGCAGCATAAGGTCCCCTCAGTGGCGGCATGGCGGCATCGCCTTTGGCCCGAAGCCACGCGACTATCGTAAAGTACTGCCCCGTGCCATGCGTCGCAAGGCTCTTCAATGCGTGATGTCCGAAAAGATTCGTAACGAACGACTGGTGTGCATCGATTCGCTCGGCGAATTGGACGGGCGCACGAAGTCCATGAAACGTTTGCTGGAAAACCTGGGCATCACGGGGTCGGTACTGGTCATCACAGACGCTGCCGACCAGAACGTCGTCCGCGCCGGCAGCAACCTGAAGCAGGTCTGGACGTTGCCAGCCGATTTGGTCAATGCGAACGACGTGTTGAAGAGAGGGACGGTCCTGACCACGGTCGACGCTATACGCCATATGAGCGACCTGTGCGCCGCTCCCAAATTCCGCGCCAGGAAGTCGGCCGCAATCATGAACGACGAGGAGGGTCAGGAATGAACGTAAGCGAAGTCCTCCTCCGGCCGACCATCACGGAAAAGAGCACTCTTCTACAAGAGGAAGGTCAATACACCTTCGAAGTCGCTCCCAAAGCCAACAAGACCCTGGTCAAACAAGCTGTTGAGCAACATTTCGGCGTCAAAGTCATGGGCGTCAACATCACCGTGAACCGAGGCAAACGCAAGCGCTATGGCCCCCGATTCAAGAAACAACCTGACGTGAAAAAAGCCGTCGTAACCCTTCGGGCTGGAGATCGCATCGACCTCATCGAAGGGTTGTAGTCTGTTCAACATGCCTAGGCAAATGGACCCCCGTGGTCCGTTCCTGTCCTGGCCAGCAGAAAACACCGATCCCTTATCAGCTACAACATGGGAATCGACTCGCAAGAGAGCCAAACATGCCGCTGAAAAACATCCGACCAAACACACCCGGTACTCGCAATGCGGTGCGACCTTCCTTTGAGGAAATCACCACCAAGAAGCCTGAGAAGTCACTGCTTGAGCCGTTGCAGAAACGCGGCGGGCGGAACAACCGGGGTCGCATCACTGCCTACCATCGCGGCGGTGGATCGCGCCGCATGTACCGGCGCATCGATTTCAAGCGTCGTAAGGACGGCGTTCCGGCCACCGTCAAAACCATCGAATACGATCCCAATCGCACCACCCGAATCGCCTTGCTCCACTACGCCGATGGTGAGAAATCCTACATTCTGGCACCGGTTAACCTGAGCGTGGGTGACAAAGTCGAATCCGGCCCGAGCGCTGAGATCAACCCGGGGAATACGTTGCCCCTCCGCAACATACCTACCGGGACTGTCGTGCACAACCTGGAACTCACTCCGGGCCGAGGCGGGCAGTTGGTGCGCGGGGCCGGCACGGGCGCGCAAGTGCTTTCGCGCGAAGGCGAGTACGTGCTGATCAGGCTTCCGTCAGGCGAGATGCGACGCGTCTTGCTCAACTGTCGGGCCAGTGTAGGACAATTGTCCAATCCGGATCATAAGAACGAAAGCCTGGGCAAGGCCGGCGCCAAGAGGCACCTGGGCCGACGACCGCACGTTCGCGGGGTGGCAAAGAATCCCGTCGACCACCCCCACGGTGGCGGTGAGGGTCGTTCTCCCATCGGAATGCCGGGTCCAAAGTCGCCCACCGGAAAGCCGACCCTGGGGCACAAGACCAGAAACAAGAAAAAGACGTCCAGCCGCTTCATCGTACGCGGACGTAGGTGGCGTCGTTAATCACCGGGACCGACGGCCGCCTCTGGCGCCGCTGTTGTACAGAATTTTGCACTATGTCGCGTTCAATTAAAAAAGGACCCTACGTCCATCCAAAGCTCCTGAAAAAGGTCAACCAGGTCCGCGAGTCCGGTGAGGCCACCGTGATTCGGACCTGGTCGCGAGATTCGATGATCATGCCCGAAATGGTCGGCCTGAACTTCGGAGTGCACGACGGCCGCAGGCATGTCCCGGTATTTGTTACCGAGAACATGGTTGGACACCGCCTCGGCGAATTCGCCCCCACGCGTACCTATCGCGGGCACGTCGCCCGGTCCGAACGGTCCAGCAGGGTGAGGTGACGCGATGCCAGCGGTACGGGCAATGGCCAAACAGGTGGGAGCCTCTCCCAAACGACTCAAACCCATCATGGATGCAGTTCGGGGCATGACCGTCAACGATGCGCTGGACCATCTGAGCCTGATGACCTCTCCCTGGGCCCGTTCGGTGGCCAAGGTGGTCCAGTCGGCAGCATCAAACGCCGAAAACAATATGTTCATGAACCGCAACGAGTTGCGCATCACGCGCATCTCGGCGGACCAGGCGCGACCTCTGAAGAGATTCCGCGCTCGGGCCAGGGGCCGGATCGGTCGTGTTACGCGGCGCTCCAGTCACATCATCATTGAAGTTGACGAGATTCAGGAGGGCTAGCTGATGGGACACAAAACCCATCCCCTGGGGTTCCGACTGGGGATCATAAAAGACTGGAAGACCCACTGGTACGCCAACAATGGCGCCCAATACCGC
Source organism: Dehalococcoidia bacterium (assembly GCA_965116565.1). Taxonomy (GTDB): domain Bacteria; phylum Chloroflexota; class Dehalococcoidia; order Lucifugimonadales; family UBA3495; genus Bin87. Next base: position 3,142,812 of record OZ220699.1, on the reverse strand, counting down.
GAAGGCGTGCAGCAGGACCTGGGCTTGCGGCGTACGATTCACGACGAGTATCAAGCGTTCTCCGACGCTGGTATCGCGCGAATCGAAATCGACCGTACCGCTCAGGAAACCATCATCAACATTCACTCGGCGCGCCCCGGCATCCTGATCGGTCGTGACGGCGACCGTGTCAAGGGACTTCGGTCGCGTCTGGAGACGATGACCAGCGGCCAACTTCGCCTGAACATCGTCGAGATCGAACAGCCTGAACTCGATCCGTTCCTGGTCGGCAGGAACATCGCCGACCAACTCAGCCGGCGCGTTGCATATCGGCGGGCCATGCGGCAAGCCGCTCTGCGCACCATGCAGGCCGGAGCGGAAGGAATCAAAATCATCACCAAGGGCCGCATCTCCGGCGCTGAAATCGCCCGCACCGAAAAATTGATGATGGGGCAGGTTCCCCTGCATACCCTTCGCGCCGATATCGACTACGCCCTCGCTGAAGCTCACACCGCGATGGGGCGCATTGGCATCAAGGTCTGGGTCTACAAGGGCCAGATTATGCCGCCGCCAACCGAAGAGGACGCAGAACTGGACAGCATCGAGTTCCGCGTATCCAGCGCCGACGCTGATGCCGATGCGGACATGGCGGCGGATTTGCAGATCTGACGCAGCCAGCGTTGGGTATGACCGCCGAGAACCGACCGTTTACGCGGAACGAAAATCGTTAGTGAATCGGAGACTTTGACATGTTGCAACCCAAAAGGACCAAATTCCGGAAGATGGGTCGAGGAAAGCGCAGGGGCGCTGCCAGCACCGGCAGCACCGTCGAATTCGGTCAGATCGGGCTGAAGGCAATGAGCCCCGAGTGGATCACCGCACGCCAGATCGAGTCGGCTCGTGTCGCCATTACGAGACACCTGCAGCGTGGCGGCAAGACCTGGATCCGCATATTTCCTGACAAGCCTGTATCCAAGAAGCCGGCCGAGGTTCGCATGGGCGGCGGCAAAGCTGCCAACGACCACTGGGTGGCCGTCGTAAGGCCGGGCCGAATTATGTTCGAGGTCGGCGGTGTTCCCCTCAACCAGGCGGAAGAAGCCCTTCAACGTGCTGCGCACAAGCTGCCAATCCCGACCAAGATCGTGTACCGCGATCGGGTCAACTCCCTGCTGTCCGGCTCCGGGGGCTAGACTCCCATGAAGATGTACGAAATACGCGCGTTGAGCGACGACCAGATCCGCGACGAGCTGGATAAGTCCTACCAGGAACTCATGAACCTGCGCTTTCGCGACGCCACCAATCAACTCACCGACACCAACCAGCCGCGCAAGACACGCAAAGACATTGCCCGGATGCTGACGTGCCTCCGCGAGCGCGGTCTCTAGCGCGTCGGTTACACCAAGATCCTGACGATACTTCAAGGAACTGTTCACAATGGCTAAAGCGATGCGGAAAATCCGGGTGGGTTCTGTAGTCAGCACCCGGATGGACAAGACTGCAGTGGTGGAGTTGGTGTGGAAACAACGGCACAGGGTTTACCGCAAGCAGATGCGCCGCGTGACCCGGTTCTACGTCCATGACCCCGAGGCTCAGTGCCGGATCGGAGACACGGTGAGGATCCAGGAGACCCGTCCGATCTCACGAACCAAGCACTGGCGACTCCTGGAGATCATGGCCCGTCGCGAAGTGGCAGACGTCCGCCCTATCGAATTGGAAACCGACATTATCATCGAACCGGAAGCGGGCGAATCGGACTACATCAACGACCGCGATGACGTAGATGGCGAGGATGCGTAAATGATCCAGAGTTATACCAGGCTCCACGTCGCTGACAACAGTGGGGCGAGACGCATCCGACTGATCAACATACCCGGCTCAAGCCGGCGCAAGTATGCTTCTGTGGGTGACATCATCGTGTGCACGGTCAGGGAAGCCGTTCCGAATTCACCGGTCCGCAAGGGATCTGTCGTCAAAGCCGTAGTGGTGCGGCAGGCGGCCCCGTTGCTCAGGCCGGACGGCACCTACATCAAATTTGATGACAACGCCGCGGTTTTGATCAACGATAACCAGTTGCCCCGGGGGACCCGGATATTCGGACCGGTGGCGCGGGAACTCCGCGACAAAGGGTTCATGCGCATTGTATCTCTGGCTCCGGAGGTGGTGTGATGGCAAGGACCAGGATTCACCGCGGAGACGACGTAGCAGTAATCGCCGGCAAGGACAAGGGAAAGACCGGCCGAGTCCTGCAGATGGTTCCGGAAAAAAATCGCGTGATCGTTGAAGGTGTGAACGTCGTTACCAAGCACTACAAGCCGCGCCCTGGCATCAGTCAGGGCGGCAGAGTGCAGCAAGAAGCGTCCATCCACATTTCCAACGTGAAATTGATTCAGAGCAACTACACCGAGCCAGGCAGCCAGTTCCGAAGCCGGGACGAGTGATCACCATGACGACAGCACCGCAAACCGAACCGGCGCGGGAAACCGCCAACCAGGGTGATGGCCGGCGACGGCGCCAACAGGAAACGCCCGAAAGCAATGGCTCAAACGGCGCCTCGCTACCCCCGCCGAGCTTCAAGATCCGCTACCGGGATGAAATAGTTCCGGCCATGGTCTCAGAGTTCGGCTACTCCAGCCCGATGCAGGTCCCGAGGCTCACCAAGATCAACTTGAACATCGGATTGGGAGAGGCCTTGACCAATGGTCGCGCGATGGAAAGCGCAGTCCGGGATCTGACCACCATATCTGGCCAGAAACCGATCATCACACGCGCGCGCCGCTCGATCGCCGGCTTCAAAGTGCGACAGGGAAACCCCATCGGGACCGCCGTTACACTTCGCGGCGATCGCATGTATTACTTCCTGGAGCGCCTGATCATCACCGCTCTGCCTCGCATCAGGGACTTTCGCGGCATCTCGCGAAGCGGTTTCGACGGTAGGGGCAATTTCTCTCTGGGACTGCGTGAGCAGATCGTATTTCCTGAGATCGATTACAACAGCATTGACCGGCTGCGCGGCCTACAAGTCACGATAACCACGACCGCCACCAACGACGCTGAGGCAACGGGTTTGCTCGAACATTTCGGAATGCCGTTCATTCGACAGTAAACCCGGCCAACGATATTCCCGCTACATAACGTGGCTTCGTCAGACGAACAAAACGGTACGTGATACCGTCCACGACACTGGAGATCCACCTTGGCCAAAACGTCAGCCATAGCAAAGAATGAAAGGCGCAAGCGCACTGTCGCCAAATATGCAGAGCAACGGGCGGAACTGCTCGCCCAGGCTCGCGACCTCTCCCGTCCGTTGCGGGAAAGGTTTGAGGCCCGCCAGAAACTTGCTCTCTTGCCTCACGACGCCAATCCCAATCGCATCCGCAACCGGGACGGCGCCACCGGCCGGCCTCGCGGGTATATCCGCCACTTTGGATTGTCCCGCATATCGTTCCGCGAAATGGCCCTGGACGGGCTGCTGCCGGGTGTTCGGAAAGCGAGCCTCTAAACGTAGCGCGTTTGGACTCATCGATGCCGGTATGGCCGGGCATCGTGGGCACGGAACAGGAAAATAGTGATGGAGCTTTACCGCGATGCCGATTAACGACCCTGTTGCAGATATGCTGACACGCATTCGCAACGCTATCCACTCCCGCCACCAAACAGTCCTGGTGCCCCAATCAAAAATCAAGACTGCGATCGCGGATATCTTGAAATCGCAAGGCTACATCCGCGATTGGGACTTGGCCAGGAACCAGAAGTTCCCGACCATGCGCATCCACCTTCTGTACAAAGACGACGAACAAAACGTGATACGGGGGCTGAAGCGGGTCAGCAAACCCGGCCTCCGGGTCCACGTGGGTCGTGGAGAAATCCCGCGCGTCTATGGCGGATTGGGCATTGCGATCGTCTCAACCTCCCAGGGGATGATGACCGGATACGAAGCGTGGCGCAAGGGAATCGGAGGAGAATTGGTCTGCTATGTCTGGTAATGAAATGATGACAAGTTCCGGCGTTGCAGAGCGCGTGCCGCCTTCAGAGCGTCCCCTCTCACGTGTTGGGCGACAACCCATCCCGCTCCCTTCAGGGGTGACGGCCGAGGTGATTTACGGCGGGATAATCGTGACAGGTCCCCGCGGGTCAATTACGCAGAAGTATCACCCCGAAGTGAACGTCAGAGTTGACGGTGATGAGATCATCGTCGAACGACTCACCGAGCGCAAATTCCATCATTCTTTGCATGGTTTGACTCGCTCACTCATCACCAACGCCGTCCTCGGAGTTACCGAGGGTTACAGCCGCACCCTGGAGTTGATGGGAGTGGGTTATCGCGTTCAACAAAACGGAGATGGCATCACCCTCAGTGTGGGTTACAGCCATACCGTTGATATTTTCCCCGAGGAAGGGCTGACCATGGAGGTTGAGGGCAATAACCGTGTCCACGTCTCTGGGGTCGACAAGCAGAAGGTTGGCCAGTTGGCCGCCAAAGTTCGCAGAGTGCGGCCGCCCAACGCCTACAAGGAAAAGGGGATACGTTACCAGAACGAGACGTTGCGCCTGAAGCCTGGCAAGGCTGCCGCGCGTCGGGCTGTGTAGCGCCGGCGGACCTCCCTCGGCATTTGAGAGCGTTAAAGATATGCCAAAAGACAAGGATGCCCGGAAGTTGCGTGTCGTACGACACCGCAGGGTAAGGAACAAAGTAATTGGGACGGCTGACCGGCCCCGTCTGTGCGTTTTCCGTAGCTTGAAGGGGATTTATGCCCAGGTGATTGACGACGGGCGAGGGCACACCCTGGCCCAGGCATCCAGCAGTGAGTTGGGTGCGTCGGATGCCACTCCCAAGACTGCGGCCTCCGTCGCAGTGGGCAAGTTGGTGGCGGAACGCGCCATCGCCGCTGGGGTTTCCGCAGTGGTTTTTGATCGTGGCGGCTATCAATTCCACGGACGTGTGAAAGCACTGGCCGACGCAGCCCGGGAAGGAGGGCTTGAGTTCTGATGGTATCCCCAGCAGCACGCAGAGGTGAGCGCGGAGAACGCGGTGGAGGAGAACGTCGCGGTGGTCGTGGCGGTCGCGGTCGCGACCAGCGACAGCGGGAAGACGACAGCGGCGGTTTCAACGAACGGGTCGTGCACACCCGCCGTATCGCAAAGGTTGTCAAGGGCGGTCGGCGGCTCCGGTTCAACGCCCTCGTCGTCGTCGGAGACGGGCAGGGGCGGGTCGGCGCTGGCATGGGAAAGGCATTGGCCATCCCTGACGCCGTGCGCAAAGGCACCGCTGTGGCACGCCGGAGCACAATCACCATACCCATCAAGGGCAGCACCATCCCTCATGAGATATCCGTTCGCAAGGGTGCGTCCATCGTCATAATCAAACCCGCTCCGTTGGGCACCGGCGTTATCGCCGCCGGCGCCATGCGTGCCATGCTCGAATTGGGCGGCGTTCAGGACGTGGTCGGAAAGTCCCTCGGCTCACGAAACCCCATCAACATCGTGCAGGCCACTTTGGAAGCCCTCAGCCTGCTACGGGACCCGGAAACCGAGCGGGCCAATCGTTTAGGGCTCAACCGGCCCGAGGCCAATGGAGCCGCTGCAACCGAGCAACCTGAAGCTGGCACGGCGGCCGCAACGCCACCCGTGGCGGAACCCACCGCTGATGCACCCATCGAGGTACCTGCAGGCGAACCTGCCACGCCATCGGAAGCAATCGCGGCCAGTGAGCCACCGGACGAGGCAGCGACTGACGCAGCCCCGGCGGATGCTGCTCCAGCAGTCGAGGACGCAGCGCAGTCAACGGAATCGGCGTCGGAACCGGACGCTGAACAATCCGCCCCGAGCGGCGAATGAGGGCCGAAATGGCAATGATCAAAATCACCTGGAAAAAAAGTTGCATCGGTCGGCCATCCTATCAACGGCGGATTGTGCAATCCCTCGGCTTGAAGAAACTCAATCATACGGTCGTGCATCACGACAGCCCGACCATCATGGGCATGGTGAAAAAGGTCCAGCATCTGATCGTGGTGGAACCTGCCGATTAACCCTCACCAGCCCGGTGCGATTACCGTAAACGTTGGAGCAACCTTTTCATCATGATGGAACACGAAATAGCGCCACCCAAAGGGGCTCGTCGCAATCGCAAGCGGGTCGGTCGTGGCGACGCGGCCGGCGGTGGCAGCTATGCCGGGCGCGGTTTGAAGGGCCAGAAATCGCGATCAGGCAAGGGTCTCCGTCCTGGTTTCGAAGGCGGCCAGTTGCCATTGATCAAGGGTCTCCCCATGAAGCGGGGGTTCAACAACCGCTACAAGACCTACTACGCGCTGGTGAATTTGAGCACTCTGCAGGAGCGATTTGAGTCCGGCACGAGGGTGACACCGGAGTTATTGCACGGATTGAACATTGTCCGGCGGACCAATCTCCCCGTGAAAGTGGTTGGGGACGGAGAACTTGGATATCCCTTGACGGTGGTGGCGCACAAATTCACCGCCTCGGCCCGCGCAAAAATCGAAGCCGCCGGCGGTTCGGTTGAAGAGATCTAATCTCGCTCACCGTTCTCATCGACACGGGATAGTTCACGTATGATCCAGTCAGAGGTGCAGGGCGGAGGAAGGTTCCCGCGCCTGGTCCAGGCGGCGATCGACGCTTTCAGCGTGCCCGATCTCAGGGCGAAAATCCTGTTCACGCTGGGCATGTTGGCCCTGTACCGATTGGTGGCCCATATCCCGATCCCCGGACTCGATGCGGGCGCGCTGGACAATCTGTTCAGCAACAACCAGTTGCTGGGATTCCTCGACCTGTTCTCAGGCGGCGCGCTGCGGCGTATGAGCATCGTCGCGTTGGGCGTATTTCCCTATATCACCGCCTCCATCATCATGCAGCTGTTGACGCCGGTGATTCCGCAGTTGCAGAACATGTCCCGCGAGGGCGAGGCCGGCCGCATCAAGATGAACCGGATCACCCATTGGAGCACCGTACCGATCGCAGTCGCCCAGGCATTCGCGCAACTGGTTCTTCTGCAACAGGCCAACGTCCTGACCAACGTCGGATTCACGGGCGATGCCTTCCTGCCCACGTTGGCGGCGGTGCTGTCCATGACCGCCGGCACTATGTTCCTGGTGTGGTTGGGTGAACTCATTACCGAGCGTGGCATCGGCAACGGAATCTCACTGATCATATTCGCGGGCATCGTGGTCGGTTTCCCGGGGTTGTTGGCTACCAGTTTCCTGGACCGGGATAACATCATCGGGATCTTCTTCTTCGCGTTGATTGGACTGGTGATAATCGCTCTGATCGTAGTCTTCAACGAAGCCCATCGGCGCATCCCGGTCCAATACGGACGCAGCATATTCCGTGGCGGCCAGATGTACCGGCAATCGGGTTCCACGTACATACCCTTGCGGATTAATTCCGCCGGCATGATCCCGTTGATTTTCGCGTTTTCGATCGTGATCCTGCCCGGTACGGTCGCTCAGTACCTCAGTTCCGCCGGCGGATTCCTCGGTAACGTCGCAGGGAACCTGCAGACGGCGCTCAGCCCCAGCGGCCCCATTTACTGGGTGCTGGCATTCTTCCTGGTGGTAGCCTTCACGTTCTTCTACACGCTGGTCGTATTCCAGCAGCAGAACATCGCCGAAAACCTCCAGCGCAACGGTGGGTTCGTCCTTGGCATCCGCCCCGGGCGACCAACCCAGGACTACCTGAACCGGGTGATTGTCCGTTTGACGCTGGGCGGAGCACTGTTCCTGGGTTTCATCGCAATCGTGCCCTACCTCGCATCTCTGGTCACCAATGTGGAAGCCATCGCTCTCAGCAGCACCAGCCTGCTCATCATGGTCGGTGTCGGGTTGGACACGCTGCGGCAGTTGGAAGCTCAACTGATGATGCGCAACTACGAGGGGTTCTTACGATGACCGGCGTTGGCACTGCTGGAAATCTGCGGCTGATCCTTTTTGGCCCGCCCGGAGCCGGTAAGGGAACCCAGGCCCAATTGCTCAAGGAACGCCTGAGAATTGAGCATGTGAGCTCGGGAGACCTGTTTCGCCATCACCTATCAAACGGCACCAAACTAGGGGAGCTGGCCCGCCGGTATATGAACCGGGGGGAGTTGGTGCCCGATGAGGTAACCATCGGAATGGTGTTGGACCGGGTCTCGTCATTGCCAAAAGATCAGGGTTTCATGCTCGACGGGTTCCCTCGCAATACCAATCAGGCCCGGGCCCTGGAGGACGCGCTACGAAAGCGGAACCAAAAAATCGACCGCGTTGTTCACATCGGCGTGCCCGATGAAGAACTGATCCGACGGCTCAGCAACCGGTACGTCTGCCGAAAATGCCAGAAACCGTTCACGAGGAACCCGGCGTCCGGTGAGCCGCCTCGAAACTGCGACGGTTGTGCTGACGGTGGTGAAATCTATCAGCGCGATGACGATACGCCGGACGCCGTGGCGAACCGCCTGAAGGTGTACCATCAGGAGACCGCTCCAGTGCTAGACTTTTATCGCGGCGCGGGATTGCTGTCCGAAATACCAGGGAAAGACTCAGTCGAAACCGTCAACCTATCGGTTCTCGCTGCATTGGGGTTGACGGCAGGGGTATAATTATAATGGTGGAAAATCAGACCAAACGGAAAACAGCCTCCAATTCACCGTCTTCGTACACGGGCGGCATTACGATCAAGTCCCGTCGCGAGATGGAAGCTATGGAGCGCGCCGGCGCCATCGTCGGATCAACTCTTGCTCTCCTCAAACGCTCGGTTGAACCCGGCATCACAACCGGAGAGCTGAACCGAATCGCCGAAAAGAACATAAGGAGCATGGGAGCCGTCCCTGCGTTCCTGGGCTACCAGGGTTTCCCCGGCACAATTTGTGCGTCCGTGAATGAAGAAATCGTTCATGGCATTCCGGGCAAACGCGTCCTCAAGGAGGGCGACATCATAAAAATGGATGTGGGCGCTACCATCGACGGATTTATAGGTGACGCGGCAATATCGGTACCAGTCGGCGAGATCGATGAAGCAGCCCAACGCCTGCTGGACGACACCAAGGCAAGCCTCTACGCAGGCATCGCAGCAGCCCAACCGGGCAACCGTATAGGCGACATTGGCGCGGCGGTCGAAGGGTATGCCAGCGAACGCGGCTACGGTGTGGTGCGCCAATTCGTTGGACACGGCATAGGCCGTTTCCTCCACGAGGATCCCCAGGTACCGAATTATGGAGAACCAGGCAAGGGTGTTTTGCTCAGGCCTGGAATGTGCATCTGTATTGAGCCCATGTTGAACTTGGGCACGGAAGATACCAGGATCCTGGATGACGACTGGACGGTCGTCACTGCCGATGGAGCGTTGTCGTCCCACTTCGAGCATACGCTGGCAATTACGAAAGACGGCCCGAAAATCCTGACTTTCCACGACTGATTCTCACATCTGCTGCATTCGCCCACAGGCGACTGATTCAGCGAAAGTAGGCTCGTTTATGGCTAAAAAAGAAGCTATCGAGGTTGAGGCGCAAGTGACGGAAGCGCTGCCCAACGGCATGTTCCGCGTCGAATTGCCCAATGACCACCAGGTCCTTGCCCACATCTCGGGCAAAATCCGCATGCACTTCATCAGGGTGTTGCCCGGAGACCGCGTGCTGGTCGAACTTTCACCTTACGACCTGAGTCGTGGCCGTATAACCTATCGGTTCAAATAACGGCCAAGGATTGTCAACCATGAAAGTGTCCGCGTCCGTCAAACCCCGCTGCGACCGTTGCCGGATCATCCGGCGGAAGGGCAGGGTTCGCATCATCTGCGTAAACAGCAAACACGCTCAACGCCAGGGATGAGAAAACTGGCACGAAATCCGGGAGCCACGAATGGTTCCCAGTTCCTACGGGAACATTCAACCGGAGCAGAGGAGAGAAGAAATGGTTCGCATCGCTGGAGTTGACGTACCTGACCGCAAGCGAGCCCACATCGCACTGCGGAGCATATTTGGAATCGGCCCCACCAAGGCCATCGAGATCGTCGGCAAGGCCAACCTGGACGTCGGAATGCCTCCGCGCATGAGCGACCTCTCCGAGGAACAGCTAGACAGGATCCGTGTGATTGTTGACCAGGACTACATCACCGAAGGCGACCTGCGGCGGGAACACAACGAGAATATTCGCAGGCTGATCGACATCGGCAGCTATCGCGGGCTGCGCCACCGGCGCAACCTTCCGGTTCACGGCCAGCGCACCCGTACCAACGCCCGGTCGCGAAAGGGCGCGCGCCGCACGGTTGCCGGACGCGGTCGCCGCACCGGCGGTAAGAAGTAACATCCGACGTGGGCGGGAATGCCCACGTTCACTCAACGGATACAGGACCCAAGAGGTAATTAGAGATGCCCCGACCACGCACCCGACGGCGAGAGCGCCGCTCGATTCCCCAGGGCCGCGCTTACATCTACTCCACGTTCAACAACACGTTGGTCAGTCTTACCGACCCTGATGGCAACGTGGTGGCATCGACCAGTTCCGGTACAGTGGGTTTCCGCGGCTCCCGCAAGGGAACGGCTTTCGCGGCACAACGCGCCGCCGAGCAGGCAGCCCGTCGTGGCGTAGACATGGGCATGCGGAACATCGACGTTTACATCAAAGGCCCGGGATCTGGACGCGAACCAGCCATCCGCGCTCTGCAAGGCGCCGGCCTATACGTGACCAGCATACGGGACGTGACGCCGATTCCCCACAACGGGGTTCGGCCGCCCAAACGCCGCCGAGTCTAACGAACCTAACGCGCCTCCGAACCGCACACTCCGGTGAGAGCAGGAGTGTGAATTCGAAACACCTACGGAAAGATAGATATGGGAAGATACACAGGACCATCTTGCCGACTCTGCCGACGGGCCGGAGAAAAGCTGTTTCTCAAAGGGGACCGCTGTTTCTCGCCGCGTTGCGCGATCGAACGACGCCATGTCCCGCCGGGAGGCGGCGGCAATCGGCGGCGGCGCGTTTCAGACTACGGCGTGCATTTGCGGGAAAAACAGAAGGCCCGCCAGATGTACGGCGTTATGGAAGGCCAGTTCCGCAAGTACATGTCCGACGCCTTCAACACCCCGGGCATCTCCGGCAATAACCTGCTCCGCACGCTGGAGCGCAGGCTGGACAACGTCATATACCACTTCGGGTTCGCAGATTCACGCAAGCAGGCCCGCCAGATGGTCCAGCACGGCCACTTCGCCGTGAACGGTCGGAAGACCGATATTCCGTCATTCCTGGTGAAGCCTGGCCAGACCATTGCCTGGACTGAGAGTTCCAGGAACCGGGAGTTCTTCGCCGACCGCACCGACGGTCTGCCTCGACGTACGCTCCCTACCTGGTTGTCGCTGGATCTCAACAAAATGGAAGGAGAAATCGTATCCCTACCCCCTGATAACGAACTGCCCGACACTATCGACTCCCGCCTCATCGTCGAGTACTACTCGAGGTAGCCGCTGAATGCTGAATCCCCAAATTCTCCCGCCATTGCGGGAATCGGAACCCGAAATCCCAACCCCTTCGATCAGGGTAATTGAAAGCAACGACACTTACGCGTGCGTCGCGTTGGAACCGTTGGAGCGCGGGTTCGCTACTACGGTGGGGAACCCTCTGCGTCGACTGCTTCTGAGTTCGATTCAGGGCACGGCCGTGACCTGGGTCAAGATCGAAGACGTACCCCACGAATACACGGTCATCCCCGGCGTAAAAGAGGAGGTGATGGACCTCCTCCTGAGCGTCAAGCGCATACGGATCCACGCCTTGGCCAAACGCCCGGGCAAGATGAGATTGGACGTCGCCGGAGAGGGCAGGGTATGCGCCGGCGATATTTCAACCGCCAGCGACTTCCAGATCGTAAACCCTGAATTGCATTTGGCCACTTTGGACAGCCCGGATGTTTCCCTGTCCATCGAATTCAACGTTGAGTCCGGCAAAGGCTACCAGCAGGTTACCCAGGGAGACGGCGCATCCGGCTTGCCGGTGGGTGTGCTTCCCGTCGATGCCATTTACAACCCCGTCCGCAGAGTCGAGTACTCCGTAGAGCGTATGATGGTGGGTCAACAGACCGACTGGGAACGCCTCATCCTTCAGGTGTGGACCGACGGAGCTATCACGCCTCTGTCCGCCATCCAGGAAGCCTCGGAAAACCTGGTGCAGCATTTCTTCATGTTCAACCAGTTGAGCCGCCCTGGCGACGCCGCGTTGGACGTTGCCAATTTGTCGGTCGCATCCGAAGTGTATCTGATGCCCATCGAGCGACTGGACCTGTCCTCGCGGACGTTGAACTGCCTGAAGCGTGCCAAACTGGACCGTGTGGGCCAAGTTCTTGATCTCAGCACCGAGGACCTGCTGAACATCCGAAACTTTGGTCAGAAATCGTTGGAGGAATTGCAGGGCAAACTGACCGAGCTTGGCGTGAGCTCTGCCGGTTCCGGCGATGACCTCCAGGCGGACCCCGGCTTTGCCGATGACGTGAGAAATTTCACCGGTGGATCGTTGGTGTTCGATCCCGATGACGACGATCTTGACTATGATGACGATGGAGAATAACGATGGCCTCTCACCGCGTCGCCGGGCGCAAACTTAGCCGGTACAAGGACCAGAGGAAAGCCCTCCTGCGTGGCCTGACCGTGGATCTAATCCAGCACGAGCGCATCACCACTACGCTGGCCAAGGCTAAGGAAACCAGGGTGATGGCAGAGAAGTTGATCACCCACGGCAAGAAAGGCACCCTCCACAATCGGCGTGTTGCATTGAGCCAGGTACCCAGTAAGAAAACCGTGGCCAAAGTCTTCGATGAACTCGGGCCGCGCTATGCCGAACGTCCGGGCGGGTACACCCGCATCATCAAGTTGGGACCGCGTCAGGGCGACGGGGCCTCTATGGCTGTCATCGAGTTGGTGTGATTGCGGCCGGCCGATCGGCAACGACTGCACCCGCTGCTTTCGCCATACCCAGGCCACACGAGGGATTGCCATCGCTGAACAGTTGCACCACATCTGAACGCGCCTCCAACGGAACGCCTCGCCGTGTTGCTTTGGTTGTGGAGTATGACGGGACAGAATTCGCCGGATTCCAGGTACAGGTGGGTTCCCGCACCATACAAAACGAACTGGAAACAGCCGTCGGGAGGGTCACCGGTGTTCCCATCAGGATCAGGGGTGCGAGCCGCACGGATGCGGGAGCGCACGCTATCGGTCAGGTGGTGGATTTTGCCACCGCAAGCACCCTGCGTCCCGACACCCTGACCGCCGCTCTGAACTTTTACCTTCCTCCGTCGATACGCGTCGTTCGCACCTTTGATGCGCCTTTTGAATTTCACTCCAGGTACGACGCGGGTCACCGGGAGTATCGTTACAGCATCCTCAACCGGGGCGTTGGATCACCGCTACTGCGGCGGACGCATCATTTGGAGACAGGCAGGCTAGATCTTCAACGCATACGCAGAGCGGCCACCAGCCTCCTCGGCCTCAGGGATTTTCGCCAGGTTTCGGCGGGCTATCCAATTGAAAGGAGCGCTGTTCGGAAAGTCCTGAAGTGGGAAATCAATTGTCATCCAAGCGCCCCGAACGTGCTTACCATCGACTGCTCCGCAAGCGGGTTCCTCAGACACCAGATACGGCGGGTGAACGCAGTTCTGTTGGAGATCGGCAAGGGAAAACTTCCAGTACACGCTATGGCGGAAACACTCGCGGGACGAATCGAAAACCAGGGGCAAATCAGGACACTCCCTGCCAAGGGATTGTGCCTGAGAGCCGTCTATTACCCAAAATACGACCATCTGTTGAACTTGAGGGTTAGGGAAAAACATGAAGCGCGCTAGCACGTATTTCGCAAAAGCCGGAGATGTGTCCGACGAATGGCGAGTCATCGACGCGACCGGCATTAGCCTGGGCCGCCTGGCACGTCAGGTCGCTGTCGCACTCCAGGGCAAGGACCGACCCGACTACACCCCGCATGTGATCACAGGTTGCCACGTAGTGGTCATCAATGCCGACAAGGTTCGGGTTACCGGCCGCAAGTTGATGCAGAAGATGTACTACCGGCACAGTGGATACGTCGGCAATCTCAAGTCATTCCTGATGAGGGACATGATGGAGCAGCGGCCGGAACGCGTCGTTTATCTGGCCGTCAAGGGCATGCTGCCGTCCACCAAGCAGGGTCGCCAGATGCTGCGCCGGCTTCGGGTGTACGCTGGAGACCAGCATCCTCACGAAGCCCAGGTGGGCGTTACGGAATGATTCCTGAACACTCCCAGTAATTATCCAAGGAAAGGCAGGTAATTAATGGTGTTGCAGACTGAATCGCAACAGTATTTCTACGCTACGGGTCGACGAAAGTCAGCGATCGCAAAGGTCCGGCTTTACCCCGACGACGGGACGGCGATCATCATCAACGACAAGCCCATGGAAGAATACTTCAACTGGCTTCCCTGGCAGTCCACCATACGGGAAGCGTTTGCTATCTCAGGAACGATCGGTCGATTCCGCGTTCAGGCCCAGGTGAAAGGCGGCGGAGTGAATGCCCAAGCTGAGGCGATCCGACACGGCATCGCCCGGGCTTTGGTGGTGTCCGACCCCGCGCTCAAGTCCGGTCTGCGGCGTGCCGGGTTCATCACCCGGGATGCGCGCGTCAAGGAAAGCAAGAAGTACGGACTCAAGCGTGCCCGCCGCGCCCCACAGTACACCAAGCGCTAACGGGCAACCCTACTGGCAGTCTGGAAAGGGGCGACCAACGGATCGCCCCTTCATCTTTACAGCAGGTCCCCGAGGGTCAGCCAGTAAAACACGATGTAGGTCCCGGCTACCACCATCAACCAGGCGCCGACGACCCCCACGTACGGCAACGCCGCACGCATCCACCGCAGCAGCACGGTACGCGCCACCGCCATCCCCAGAGTCAGAATCATGATGACGCTGCCCATTCCGGCGGCGTACAGCACGAACTGGCCCAGGGTCTCCAGAAACCCCGAGGAAAGGCCCGCTCCGACGCCAAGCACGGCAAGGAACAGCGGCAGCGTACAACTCAAAGAAGCCAGGCCGTAGCTGACTCCAAACAGCACGTATCCGGGGATATTCAACTGGCTTGGGTCCCCGACCCGGGATGCCGCGCGTTGCGCCAGGCTCGTGTAGAGTTTTCCTCCGCTGGCCATGTATGCGCCAGCCCCGATGAGCAGAACGCCGATCGCCAGCCCAACGTATGGGAGGGCCGCGACCACCACCGCCTGCGATCCGAATGCCAGAATCAATCCCACGGCGCCGAACAACGCGACGAAACCCAGGGACACGGACAACCCGACCATGACGGCCCTGCTGACGAGACGTAAGGGCCGCCTGCGCTCGTCGTCCTGGTTGCCGCCGCTGACGTACAACCCCAGATAGGCGGGCAGCATCGCGAAACCACAGGGATTGACGGCCGATGCCGCGCCCACCGCGAAAGCGAATCCCAATTTGATGCCCACGTTGCTGATGCCGGAACCTGAAGACCCGGACAACATTTCCACAAAGCGGTTGACGCCATCTATGCCGGTCGAATCGCGGACGACGAGGGCTCCGATGACCGCGATGGCGTACGCAACGGCGGCGATGCCCACCGCGATCAAGATACCGCGCCGTGCCGCGATGCGCTCAAGGAGTGATGGAGAAGTATCGGCAGAGTTGGCAGGAATCGCCATTGTTTCACCTCCTGTAGAGGCAGCGGATCATCGTCCGCAGAACGTGACATTGGGGTTGATGGCAAACATATGGATGGCGATGGTCCGCGTTCAGTTGCGGACTATGATGGTGCTCGCCACCCGGTCGGACAGTGAGCGATGGTCCTGGTCGTCCAACAAGAGCAGGATGGCGTCCGCGAAAGATCCGATCACAAAGCCATGGGCAGCGCAGTTGACGACTTGGCGGACGAACATAGTCCCCCAGCCGGCGCGGTCTCCATCCCGCCCAATCGGGTAGATTCCCAGCAATTGCTTTCCTGGAGTTTGTCCACGGGCTAACACGATCAACCACCAGAGGATGTAGCCGATGACCAGCGTAATGAAAACAGTATTCCGTCGAGGATAGTCGCGAACAACCGACGCAAAGGACTGGCAGTTTCCATGATCTCCCCTTACTGAAAGATACGGTCGGCTCTACATTTCGGTTTGATGTCAAACGCCCAGATGTTCCTGCATCGCGTCCAGCAGACGGTTAACGTTCTCCGCCGAATCAGCCTCGCAATAGATGCGGAGGAGCGGTTCTGTTCCGGAGAAGCGGGCCGCAACCCAACCGGAGTCGAACTTCCACCGCCGGCCGTCGATGTCGTCCACGTCCTGCACCGTCATACCAGCCAATTCTGAGAGGGGTGAATCAGCGATCCGATTCATGATTACAGAGCGCGCATCCGGGTCAAATTTCACATCCCGTCGCTGATAGTGATGCTCGCCCACGGTCTCGAATAGATGCTCGACCAGAGCCGATGCCGTGAGACCGCTGGTCGCCATATACTCCAGCAAGTAAAGGCCGCTGAGGATGCCGTCCCGTTCCGGAATGTGGCCCCGGAACGCGTAGCCGCCACTCTCCTCGCCGCCCAGGATGGCGTCCACCTCTACAAAGCGAGGGCCAATGTTTTTGAACCCCACCGGCATTTCGGCAATGGCAACGCCATACCTGTCGGCGAGCTTGTTGAGCATCAGCGACGCGGTCACGCCTTTGACCAGCGGCCCACGATCGCCTCTCTCCATGAGGTATAACGCCAGCAGGGAAAACACCTCCAGTGTGCTCACGAATCGCCCGTTTTCATCCACCAATCCGATCCGGTCCGCGTCGCCGTCCAGCGCCAGTCCGACGGACGCGCCATCAGCGGGAACGTGACGGCACAGTTCTTCCAGATTGTGAGCTATGGGTTCCGGCTGTGCCATGCCGGGGAACGCCGGGTTGGGCTCGCCTCGAAGCTCTTTCACCGACGTCCGCCCGCCCTGCAACAATTCGGCGATGTAACCCGCACCGGCGCCGTGCATGGCATCGACCATCACGCTCAAACCGGCGTTGCGTATCGCCTCCAGGTTGACCAGGCCCGCGATGGATTCTCGGTACGCCGGATTCGGGTCCACGTCGCGTATCAATCCCAGTTTGCGACCGTCATCCAGAGCCAAGTATTTGGGCGCGCCGGCTGAGTCGATGCATAGCTCGAGCACATCGGTAACGGCCTGGCTCGCGCTGCCGCCCTCCTCAGACTTGAACTTGAACCCACTCCAGGCCGCCGGATTGTGGCTCGAAGTGATAACCACCCCGCCGGCTGCGTTGCGTTGCACCACATGGTGGCTCACCACGGGCGTCGGCGCCTGCTGACTGCACAGAAACACGGGAATCTCGCTGGCCGACACCACCGACGCCACCGTCTCCGCGAACTCCCTCGATGCAAAGCGCGTATCGTACCCTACGACCAACCCATTGCTGGCGGAACCCACTGCGCGAAGATAGTCGGCCAATCCCTGCGCGCACCGCCGGACGTTCGCAAACGTGAAATCCTCAGCGATTATCCCGCGCCAACCGTCGGTACCGAATTTAATCGGGGAATCCATGATTCGATTCTAGCACAGGGATTCTCCAGCCCGACGGGGGATCTCGGTCGACCAGGGGCCTCACGGCAAGCCGGTCGGAAATGGAGAAAACCACGAGATCCCAACGCTTTGCGAAGGACCCGCGCCCAGTTTCTGCCGTCCGCGGTTCGAGATCAGCGACGGCGGGGCGTTACCATCGTTCCCGCAAATATGTCCGGGATCGACCTCCGCTCTCGTTGGTCCCTGAGGATGAACACGGCGTCGATCACCAGCCCGATCAGGGTCAGGTGCAACGCTATCTTGAGGACGGCCCGGAGAAGTTTCCTAAATCCGCCGGCGCTGCCGCCTCGATGCCTGCGAATTTCGGTGCTGGTCAATCGCCGCCCAGGGGGTCCAAACTTGACTATCAAAAAAATCCAGAGCACGTACGTGATCAACAGGGAGACCGGGGCTTGAATCGCCAGCAATTCGTGCAGGTCGAAATTTACCGAACCAGGCCCTCGAATGCCTAACCTGCTGTCGAGCTCCTGGATTAGATACAGAATCGCTATTCCAACGCCAAGAAACAGCAGTCGGTCAATTACCCACGAGGCGAACCGCCTGAACGGAAGAACGCTGTCCATAACCGCCACCAAACGCCGGCTCCTGGTTACCGGCCACCCGATTCCAATAGATTTTATCTGGCCGTGCTCTGGTCGTGTGCACCGGCGATTTGCGACGTTTGCGGATTTGGTCGTGCTGCAAGCGGCGCCGGCTTCACGGGTGAAACCGGTTCTTAAACGAAATCGCGCCCCCCGCCGCTCGGGCGAAAGGCGCGCATGAGGGAGAGCGCAGAGTTTGGACGGATTTAGTCGCCCGCAGCGCCGGCCAATGTACCGGCAGCCTTTCGGAGCAACTCGGCTTTGTCGGTGCGCTCCCAGGGGAGATCAATGTCGGTGCGCCCGAAGTGTCCATAGGCAGCCGTCTTGCGATAGATTGGCTGCCGGAGCTGCAGGTCTTCGATGATCGCACCTGGCCGCAGGTCGAAGTGTTCGTTCACCATCGCTTCGATGGTGTCGTTGTCGATGTGGTTGGTGTCAAAGGTCTCAACCGCCACGGAGATCGGATCCGCCACACCGATGGCGTAGGAGACGATTACCTCGCAGCGATCGGCCAGCCCGGCGGCCACGATGTTCTTCGCGACGTAGCGGGCCGCGTAGGCGCCGGAGCGGTCAACCTTGGTCGGATCCTTGCCAGAGAACGCGCCGCCGCCGTGGCGAGCGATGCCGCCATAGGTGTCCACCAGGATCTTGCGGCCCGTGAGGCCGGTGTCTCCCTGCGGACCTCCCACGACGAACCATCCGCTGGGGTTCACGTAGTACTTGGTGTCGTCGTCCAGCAGGTGCGCCGGCACGATGGGCCTGATGACTTGCTCGATGATGTCGGCGCGGATCTTCGCGGTAAACCCTTCCCGATCGTCGGTGTCGTCGTGCTGGGTGCTGATTACCACGGCGTCGACGCGGTGCGGCTTGCCGTACCGGTATTCCACCGTCACCTGCGACTTCCCGTCGGGGCCGAGGTAAGGCAGGGTGCCGTCCTTGCGCACGGCGGCCAACCGCTCCACCAGGCGGTGCGACAGGTCAACGGTGATGGGCATGAGGCTGTCGGTCTCATTGCACGCGAAGCCGACCATCATGCCCTGGTCCCCCGCGCCGGTGGCCCTGCGGGCGTCGGCGGCAGTGGCGCCGTTGCTGCGGGCTTCCAACGCCGTGCTGACGCCGGCGTTGATGTCGGGCGACTGCTGGCTGGCGTTGCGGATGACTCCGCAGGAGTTTCCGTCGATGCCGTATTTGACATCGGTGTAGCCGATCTCCAGCAGGGTCTTGCGCGTAATGGCATCAAAGTCGAGATCGGCCTGCGTGGTGATTTCGCCGGTGACCATGATGAGGTTCTTGCCAGCCACGGTTTCGCAGGCGACGCGGCTCATGGGGTCAATGCTGAAGGCGGCGTCCAGCACGGCGTCGGAAATCTGGTCGCAAACCTTGTCAGGGTGCCCTTCGGTGACCGACTCTGAGGTGAGCAGGTACTTGGGCGAGGTCATGAATCGGATTGGCATTGGTAAGTTTCCTCCTGGATTGACGTTACTGGGTGGCGGTGTAGGGGCGAATAATCATTCGCCCCTGCGCGGATGCGGCGAGGCTACTACGTGCCTTCTTCCCAGCTCTCGTTGTATGCCGTTTGCTCGGCAGTCAAAGTGTCGATGCTGATGCCCATGGTCTCCAGCTTGAGGCGCCCCACCTCGGCGTCGATTTCACGCGGCACCACGTGGACACCGTTGCTGAGTTCATTGTGCCTTTTGGCCAGGTACTCGGCGCTCAGGGCCTGGTTGGCAAAGCTCATGTCCATGACCGCGGATGGATGGCCTTCGGCGGCGGCCAGGTTGATCAGGCGGCCCTCACCCAGCAGGTAAAGGTGGCGTCCGTCGGTGGTTTCATATTCCTCAACGAAAGGCCGGACCTCCCGGTGACTCACCGACATGGCTTCCAGGGCCGGAATGTCGATCTCAACATTGAAGTGCCCGCTGTTGGAGATGATGGCTCCGTCGGGCATCACTTCCAGGTGCTGCCTGCCGATGACGTGCCAGCCGCCGGACACGGTGATGAACACCTCGCCTACTCTGGCGGCCTCGACGCCAGGCATGACCTGGAAACCGTCCATCACGGCTTCCAGCGCACGGACGGGATTGATCTCGGTGACGATGACGTGGGCGCCCATGCCTCGGGCGCGGGACGCCACGCCGCGTCCACACCAGCCGTAGCCTCCGACGACGACGCGGCGGCCGGCCCACAGGATGTTGGTGGCGCGAGTGATGCCGTCGAGCGTACTCTGGCCGGTGCCGTAGCGGTTATCAAAGAAGTGCTTGGTCTCGGCCTCGTTGACGGCGATGATGGGGTACTTCAACTGGCCGTCGGCGGCCATGGCGGTGAGGCGCACCACGCCGGTGGTGGTCTCCTCGGTGCCGGCGATCACGTGGGAGAGCAGGTCGCTGCGTTCCTTGTGCAGGATGCCCACCAGGTCGGCTCCGTCGTCCATGGTGACGTTGGGCGCGTGGTCCAGAACGGCGTTGATGTGCTGGTAGTACGTTTCGTTGTCCTCGCCCTTGATGGCGTAGGTGGGAATGCCGTATTGCTGCACCAACGCGGCCGCCGTTTCGTCCTGCGTGCTCAGCGGGTTGCTCGCACAAATGACCAGATCGGCGCCGCCCTCTTTGAGGGCGATGGCGAGATTGGCGGTCTCAGTCGTTACGTGCAGGCAGGCAGCCATCCGGATACCGGCCAAGGGCTGTTCCTCGCGAAACCGCTCGGTGATCATGTTGACGACAGGCATTTCGCGGGCGGCCCAGCGGATTCGATCAACGCCGGCCGCGGCCAAGGAAAGGTCTTTCACGTCGCCTTTGGTTTTTTGAACAGTCAAATCGTTTTACCTCCGATTTGCGCGCGTGGAATCCGGCTTTCGCCGGAACGACGCGTGGATGTTAGTGTGCTCTAGTGCGCCACTCGGGAGAAAGCCAGGACTTCCAGGAATCGCTCGATGAAAGAGCCCCGGTCTTCCGTATCCGTGAAAATGGCGGAGTTCAGATTTTGCGGGTATGCGTATGCGGTCAGTTACGGGTCGTTTCCGTAGGAAGTGGGGTTGCCGGCGGCGATCCAGGAAGGAGTGCCATCGTCAATGTTGTAGAGCAGTTCGGAGTCTATGCCCAAAGCTGCGGCATACTCGCACGCGACCCCGCTACGTACGCCGGCCGCGCAGATAAACAGCAGCTTCTTGCCATCGGGAAGTTCGTCCACATGGTCCATGAACTCGTCGATGTTGATGTGGATCGCGCCGGATGCGTGCCCGGTGACCCATTCGTCATCGCGGCGAACGTCGACGACCACGGTGTTGTCCGGGTCGGTATTGAGTATCTGGAGCGCTTCGGGAGAATCGACCCTGTAATAGGGCTCCCCCGGGTTCTGTCGTGGCATTGGTTACCTCCTGTGAACGTTTGCGTAATATTTCGGCAATTCAGGAAACAAAAATAGTCTAGGGAGCAGCAGGCTGAGGCGGGTCAAGATGCTTGCCGGCGATGGGATAAAGCCGCCGGCGCACCTCGCCGGGTATCATGCTGCGGTCGGTGATTATCGCGTTGGCAAGGGCCGTCTGGCACTCGCACGGGCCCAGTTCCGCCAGCATTGGCATGATGTGGCGCAGAATGATGCGGCTGTTGGCGACGTTCGCAATCAGATTCTCAACGACCATGTCCACGGTCACGGCGTCGTGGTCGGGATGCCAGCAGTCATAGTCGGTAACCCACGCCATGGTCGCGTAGCAGATCTCGGCCTCTCTGGCCAGCTTGGCCTCGGGCAGCGCGGTCATTCCGATGAGATCGCCGCCCCAGGCGCGGTACATTTCGGATTCGGCCTTGGTGGAAAAGGCCGGTCCTTCCATCACCACCATGGTCGCGCCCTGGTGAGTCGGGATGCCCTGGCCCTTTGCGCCCTCGGCGAGGACTCTGCCCATCTCGGGGCAGAAGGGGTCGGCAAAAGAAATGTGCGCGACCACGCCGTCCTCGAAGAAGGTGCTGGGACGCAGCGAACGGGTGCGGTCGATCAGCTGGTCGGGCACCACCATGTGCTGCGGCTCCAGCGTGGCCTGCAGGCTGCCCACCGCGCTGACGGATACGATCTGCTTCACGCCCAACGTCTTCAGCGCGTAGATGTTGGCGCGGAAGGGCAACTCGGTGGGGCTGACGCGGTGGCCGCGACCGTGGCGGGGCAGGAATGCCACCGGCACATCCAGCAACTCGCCGACGGTGATGACGTCGCTGGGCTTGCCGTAGGGGGTGTCAACGTCCACTACGGCGGTTTCCTCGAAACCCTGAATTTCGTAGAGTCCGCTGCCGCCGATGATGGCGATTTCCGCTTGTGGTTGGTTGGGCATTGGTTGTTTCCTGATGGTGATGATGGTCAATTTGTCATGGGAGGTGTAACCCCAGCGGGCCTACCAGATGATGGCGGCGATGACGCCCAGCCAGAAGAGAACCCCCAGTGCGATGCAGAGTATTTCTCCTTTGCCGAAGCGGGCATTCAGCGCCGGCGCTCCGCCAATGTCATCCCAGTAGTTGTTGAGATTGGACTGTATTTGGCAAAGAACGACTATGCTCACCAGTAGGGCGACCACGGTGATTATGGCGCCTATCGCTGCCAGAAGTTCATCGCTACTGCCGCGCATGCTGCCGCCCAGCCAGCCGGCGATGACGTTGATGACCACTATGGTGGTCAACGCTCCCAGATTCAGGCTGTCGGCTACGCCACGTTCCTGCATCAACGCCTTGTAATGGCGGATGTGGGCGTGGAAACGGAACCAGCCGTACACCGGCAGCAGTTGAGTCAACCCGTGCAAGACCGGGTAGTGTGTCTGGCCAGTTTCAGCGGCTTGTTCGAGCGTATGGTCCCGGTAATGCTGCCAGGTGCGATACATCCAGTACAGCCAGTAGATGCCCATGCTGATGATGGACAACGCGATAATCCGGCCTTGCGAAATGCGGCAGCCGTAGGGCGGGTTCCCCTCTTGAGCGGATATGCCGAACTGGTCAACGTACATGGGATAAGCCCCTTATCAATTCGCCAGCTGCGGAATCTGCTGGGGCAGGTAGTGGGTGGAACGGAAAACGCTGTTCACGACGTAACCCTGTTCGTTGGGCGCGAAGTGAGGGTTGATGTATTCCCAGACTACTTCTCCGGCCGGCGTCACCTGGAAGATGCGGCCGAAGTGTCCCTCGGTGATGAGGGTGTTGCCGTTGGGGAGGCGGCGCGCGCCGGAGATGTAGGC
Source organism: Dehalococcoidia bacterium (assembly GCA_965116565.1). Lineage (GTDB taxonomy): Bacteria > Chloroflexota > Dehalococcoidia > Lucifugimonadales > UBA3495 > Bin87. Next base: position 3,119,466 of record OZ220699.1, on the reverse strand, counting down.
GCTAAAAAAGTTGAAGGGCGGGTTGTCCCGGTACTCCCACACGATTTCGTTGGTCGCCGTATCGACCTCAACGACGCGGGAAGCGGGCAGGGGGGTATGACGGCTGTGTGAACCGTTGTCATAGATCAGCACGTTGCCGTTGTCCAGCAGGGATGGATCGTGCTGCTGCGCCAATACATCGTCGCCGATTTGCCAGACGATGTTGCCGCTGGCCTTGTCGATGATGCCAACGGTGGAGATGTTGCGGAAGCTGAACATCACCCGGTTGTCGGGTAGTGGGACTATGGTATTGCCGTGGCTCCACTCGTCGCGGAGGTCGTTGAAGGTGATGACATGGCGGGCGGGGTCCAGGTGTTCGGCAGCGTGCCATTCCCAGATGCGGTTGCCGTCGGCGTCCACCTCCACCAGCACGTCGGCGTACATGCCTCCGGAGTCGGTGCCAGCCTGGCCTCCCTGGATCCTGGCGGCCCGCGCGTCGTCCATCCGCTCGACGGTCATATACAGGCAGCCGCCGGATTCGGTGCGCCGGGCGTCGTGGTGGTGGTACGGGTCCCGGTGTTCCCAGAGGATGTTGCCGTCCCAGTCGGCTTCCAGCATTATGCCGCCTTTGAACCGCTTCATGGCCTCGAAGAGGTCCCATCCGCCATCGTCGCGCACCTTGCCGCCGTAGAACAGGTTGCCGTTGGGCAACAGGTAGCCGTAGAGTCCGGGCGGGTATGGCATCTGCCACTGGTGCGCCACCGCGCCGTTGGCATCCAGCAGGTAAACCTCGCCGTTCCCCGACAACGGGGAGTAGAGGGTGTAGCCGGGACTGGCTTTGGCAGGTTCGTGGGCCGTCAGCCCGGTGCGGGCGATGCGAAGCCGGGTTTGTGGTTGGATATCGGGTGTGCTCATGTCAGCTCAGGCGGCGTCAACCGCCATTTTCAGTGATTCGGCGTAGGGTGGGCGGCAGACCATCGTTTCCGTGACAATTCCGGCGATGTAGCGGTGCGGCGTTACGTCGAACGCGGGGTTATACGCCGGCGTGCCCTCAGGAGCGATTGGTGTTTGCCCGTAACTCGTGACCTCGTGTTGGGGACGTTCCTCGATGGCGATATTGTCTCCGTGCGCAATGGCCAGGTCCACGGTGCTGGTGGGGGCGGCTATGTAGAAGGGTATACCGTTCTCGTGGGCCAGCACCGCCAGCGAGTAGGTGCCGATCTTGTTGGCGGTATCTCCGTTCGCTGCCACCCGGTCCGCGCCTGTGATGACACACGAAATGTCGCCACGCTGCATCAGGATCCCGGCCGCCGAGTCAGCAACCAATGTTGCGGGGATGCCCAACTGCTGGAATTCCCAGGAAGTGAGTCGCGCGCCCTGCAGCCAGGGCCGAGTCTCCGTGTTGAACACACGGAATCGGCCGCCAGCCTCCCAGCCAGCCCGAATGACGCCCAACGCCGTCCCGTACGCCGACGTTGCCAGGGCGCCGGTGTTGCAGTGAGTCAACACGCCCTGTCCGTCAGGAGGCATCAATGGTTTGCCGTGCTCGCCGATGCGTCGGTTGATGTTCTCGTCCTCGGCTTGGATCAAACGCGCCTCCGCCTCCAGACGGGGCAGGATACTGCCGGGATCGGGTTCAGCGTCCGCGACCCTCAGCATGCGTCGAACTGCCCAACCCAGGTTCACCGCGGTGGGGCGAGCGGCCGCGATGTGCGCTCCGGCCTGTCGCAACGCACCTATGAAATGGTCCCGCTCCCGCGATTGCAACTCGGCTGCCGCGAGCACCACCGCGTAAGCGGCGGTTACCCCGATCGCCGGGGCGCCCCGCACCCGCATGTCGGTGATGGCCGCGGCCGCGGCTCGGTAATCCGTGATGGTGAGCGTCGTTTGCTCGTGGGGCAAAAGCGTTTGGTCAAGCAACTGGAGACTGCTACCGGTCCAGTTGATTGGTCGGATTTCACTCATGGCACCAGTTACCCGGTGTGTCGTGGATCACGCTGCACATGCAAGAGAAAATGTCGCTCGGAAGGCGGGGCGGATCAGGTCCGCAAACACAAAAAAGGCCCACCCACGCGGGAGAGCCCATCAAAACAGCACTCCCCTCATCTTTCGTCATACCACCGACAATGCGCTGGTTAGGCGCGATATTGTGTCGTGGGACGCCGGAATTAGCACCTGATCCCACCGGGTTAGCGGGATTGGTTGCCAGGCTTCACAGGGCCGTTCCCTCCGCCTGTCTGGATAAGGGTTCCAGCAGCGTATCCAGTTGTTAATCGTTACTTATCCTACTTGGAATGCACGAATTTGTCAAGTTGGTTACGATTGTCGGGCGACTGCGGAGGCCGTTCCACGCACGAAATTACAGATCAAAGGCGTACAAATACAGGGTCAAGCTGGTGTGTGGGAACGCGTGGTCCTCGAGTTCGTAATAACCCCGGCGGCGCAGGAAAGCGATTGCCCCGGGCATGTGATTGTACGTCCACGCAATCGTCCGGACATAGCCAAAGTCGCGGCAAAACGCTTCGGCCTGGTCGAGCAGCCTGGAAGCGATACCCAGTCGTCGAGCGTCGCGGAGCACCGCCAACCTGCGGATCTCCGCTTCCTCTCCGCTACGTTGGTAGGCCCCGATACAACCCACCGCTTCGCCGTCTTGGTCCGCCATCCAGAAATTGCTGCCGGGATGCTGCAGGTAGCTGCGCTCGATATCGGCCAAATCGCGGGCGAGAGCACCGATCACGTACTCGTTGTAATCCTGGCGATCCTCGTCGGAGTGCAGATAGCTCTGCACGAAGTCGTCCTGCGCGTGGCTGAAAATCTCGCGGACGGCTTCGTAGTCCCTGGAACGGTACGGGCGAATTTCGATCATCAGGTGTTTACCAAGAAGTTGATAATGTCCCCGTCGCGCACCGGATACGTTTTGCCTTCGGAACGCAGGAGCCCTTCTTTCCGGCCCTGGGCCATGCTCCCACAGGCGGAGAAGTCATCGTACGTGATCACCTCGGCGCGAATGAACCCACGCGTGAAGTCAGTATGAATTACGCCGGCCGCGTCCACCGCAGGCATTCCTCCCGGTACGCTCCATGCTCGAACCTCGTCATCCCCCACGGTGAGGAAGGATACCAAACCCAAGGTGTCGTAACTGGCGTTGATCACTTGGTAGGTAGCGGCGTCACCCAATTCCAGATCCTGCCGAAACTCGGCTGCCTCGGCCTCGTCCATCATCCCCAACTCCGCTTCAATCCGTGCGCTGATACACACTTCGCCAACGCCGCGTACCAAATCCTGGCTGAATTTGAGGTCGGCGATACGCACGTCGTCCGCGCCCTCATCGGTGTTGAACACAGCGATAATCTTCTTGTCGGTAAGCAACTGGTAGTTGGCCAACACCGCCCGTTCGGAGTCCGAAAAATCTTGCAGCCTGACCGGGATGCCCTGTTCGAGTTCCAACCGCGCTTTGTCAACCGCGTCTTTCTGGCGGACCACCGCGGGGCGCTCCGCGGGCTTGGTCTTGTTTACCTGGTCGGCCAAACGAGTGGACGCGCGTTCGAGCACTTCCAGGTCGGCGAACGCCAACTCGTTCAGCATCGTCTCCAGGTCTTTGGCGGGATCTACCTCGCCGGACGGATGTGGCACCGCATCGTTAGTGAATGCGCGAACCACCAGGAGGAACGCGGTGGCGGATTGCAGGATATTCCGGTATCGTCCGCTGATGCCCTGAGATTTTGCCATAGACTCCGGCCCCGGCAGGTCAATGTACCTAATCTCGGCAGGAACGACTTTCCTCGGATGGTACACCTCGGCAAGGCTGTCCAGGCGCGGGTCGGGTACCTTGACCACCCCCATGTGCATCTCGGTGGCCGAGCCGGTGGCTCCGCTGGCATCCGATTTGCCCAGCGTCAGGGCGTTGAACAATGTGGTTTTGCCGGATTGTGGAAGTCCTATTATTACCGTATCCATATTCCAGTGTTTACTGCAGATAAATTGTCTGGTCTCGGTCGCCCCAGTGCTATGCCCCGACGCCGACGAGCGACTGCGGGGCATGTTTCGCGGATAGACGTCAGCAATCTTGCGCTGTTAATCCAGGCCGTCTCCCATCAGGAGCTTGATGGTTTCGGGCGTCAGTGTAATCTGAATCGAGCCGTCATCTTTCGCCCCAAGTTGACGCAAAGCCTCGACGATACGTTGCCGTTCTTCCTTGCGGCCCTCTTCTTTGAGCCTTTTTATTTCAGCAGGAATCAACAGTACCATTCGCCCTATCACCTCCACAATGATGGCCACCAGAAGAGCGAATCCAGCGGCCAGGGCAATAATCGCAACCAACGCGTATAGTTATCGTTACCCAACTGCGAGAAAGGCTGGTAGCGCCAAATCCCGAGCCCAACGGCTACCACGTATACCAGGTAGTAGACGGCCCAGTAGCGTTCGGCGACGCTCTTCAACGGCTCCATTCTACTACAATCGGATGAATTGCCGCTTTTAACCGGTCGCCAACACCACAGTTCCGGTCGAAGATAGCGAGCCTCCCGTACCGTTCACGATGCTGGTGCGGGCGGGCTGGTCGGCGGAGCCTTTGCGGTGTACCTGACGGTCGCCGCACTCGCCCCGCAACTGCCTGACCGCTTCCACCAGCAAAAAGCTCCCGTACATGCCGGGGTGTGAGTACGATAGTCCGCCGCCGTTGGTGTTCAAGGCGAACTCGCCGCCCGGCGCCGTCCTCTGATTGGCGACGAAATCCGGACCCTCGCCCGGCCCGCAGAACCCCAAACTTTCAATGGTCACCAGCGTGGTGTAGGTGAAAGAGTCGTAGATCATGGTGTGGTCGACGTCATCGTGCGTCAATCCGGCCCGCTCCAGCGACCGCGGGCCGGATTCGCGGGCCCAGGTGGACGTGTGGTCGGGCATGAAACTGATCAGGTTGTGGTCGTGGCCTTCGGCGGCGCCCAGCACCCAGACGGGTTCCTTGCGGCAGTTGCGCGCTTTCTCGGCAGTGGTAACGATGATCGCGGCGCCGGAGTCAGTAACCAGGCAGCAGTCGAACAGGTGGAAGGGCCAGGCCACCCAGCGGGAATTGTGGTAGTCATCGAAGGACATCGGGGTTTCGTGCATGTAGGCCACCGGGTTCAGGTTGGCCCATGCGCGCGTGGACACGGCGATTTCCGCCAGCGCCTGCCGTGTCCGCTCCTCACCGTATTCGTGCATATAGCGCGTGCAGGCCATGGCGTAGTTGATGGGCTGACCAATCATCCCGTAGGGGGTCTCATACTGCGCCACCGGAAGATTCCGGTCCGCCGGCACCGGGACTCGGGTGGAGCGGCCCGCCTGCCCATGCGTGATAAGTACTGTGTCGCAATATCCCGCTCGAATCGCGGCCGCGGCGTGCGCTACGTGGATCACAAAGGATGACCCGCCCACAGAGGTGTTGTCGGTGAAAGATGGCTGCAACCCGAAATATTCGCCCGTCACCAGGGTGCTGAATCCGGCGGTCATCAGGCCGTTGACGTCCGACATAGACAGGCCAGCATCCTCCAGCGCGTTGTGCGCCGCCTCCGCATGGTGCTGCAACGACGATTTGTCAGGCACCGTGCCCATGACGTCAGACTCGGCGACCCCGACGATTGCGATGTCACGTTCGCGGTTTGTGCTGCTGGCCATACATTCACTCCCGGTGGTCGGTTAATCGATTTATCGGCCCGAGGATGGTACAACATTACTCGTCGCCCGACAATTGTCTGTACTCGTCCGGTGCTAATGGGTAAGCCCCAATACACCGATGGGATGCGGGGAGACTGCTCAGACGGGTGTGAAAGGCGGAGCGAATATCCGGCAGCGTGTCGATACCGAAGGATTGGGGCGGCCGCTGAGTGTGTCAGTGGGCGGAAGGGGATTTTTACGGGTTGCAACCCTGGCGACGGCGAGATCAGGCGGCAGATTGCGACAGTAGGCAGGCGAGGCCCAGCCCGGCGCAGTTCCGCCAGGCAGTTGGGCGGTCCGACGGGTGGGTAAAAGTCCAGTCAGGAAAGGGCAGGTTGTGCAGTCGCTCCAGGTCGTTGCTGAACTGGTCTTGCCAGGGCCAGTTCTGGAGGAGATGAAAGGTAAGACGGCGTGCCTTGCGGGTGATACGTCCGGGGAGGGAGAGGAAGCGCCGCCGGAGGGTCTTGGTGGGCACCACGCCTCAGCGGGAAACCACGCCAGAGCGATGACGCGTTTGAGGATCAGGTCGGGCGACGGTCTCAGGTCCAGGGTGTCGATCTGCACGATGCCCTCCGGCTCTCTGGTCTGGTATTCTCAAGGCTTGCGTACCGCGCAGGGACGCTGGCGTGGCCGTCGTGGCGTGGGTATGCCAGGATCTGGTGCCTCTCTGAGCACGCCCCCGGCCTTGATATAGGTGAGAATGCGTCCCGCCATCGAGGTGGGACACCTGCCAACCGTTGCGTCGCCGCAGCACCATTCCGCTTGTAGTGGAGCCTTGCCCCACCGAGGATAGCGCTCCCGAAACTCAAGCGCTGCTTGTGCTAACTCGCTACTCCGACTGGGCTTCCGAACCCGGCTGGGAACGCCGACTCCCGATCACCGGACCATGGGGAGCGTTGGCAATGTCAATCCGGCCTTGGCACATACATCTCGGGAACTGCCGTGTGACCGACAGGCCGATTCAGCCATCCAGACCAGAGATAAACTATGCCGATCAGGATCGCGGTTGCAACGATGACGCCGATGATCAGACACCCGTAGCGCGCCATTTCCTTTCACGCCGGTATGATCGGCAGCCGAATCCGCGACGGAAATTGCTCATTGTGGTAAATGGTTTGCAGTGCTGGTACTGCTTCGGTCGCTTCCCACGGATTGTCGGCGGTATTGAAATTGCGGTCGAAACGGGGAAAGTTGCTGCTGCTGATTTCCAGCCGAATGCGGTGGCTCGCCTTGAAAACGTTGCTGGTCGCCACCAGATCGATCGTGTATTCTTCGACCGCGCCCGGCGTGATCGGGCGAGACTGGTCAGTGCCATGACGGTAACGCGCTCGTATTATCCCGTCGACCAGGCTGCGCGCTGCGCCGCAAGGTTCCACGTCAACCAGCTTGGCCGTGAAGTCCGTATCTGCTCCGGTAGTGGACGCGTATAGAGTGACGGTCAATGGGCCGGTCACTTCAACATCGGAATCCAATGGCGCCGTCGTGTAGCAAAGCACATCGTTGCGCGCCTCCACTCCCTGCTGGTCGTAAGCGCCCCCGGGCACAAACGATGGCCCGCAGCAGAGAGCTCCGCCGCGCGTGGGCGCTGGATCCCGCGGATCATAGACGAAAACGTCCTGCGATTCTGCACCCGGAACGTCAGCGGATAATGACCCATCGCCCGACGCGGTATTGGCTTTGCCCTCGCTGTGCAGGTAGTAGTCGGTGTATTCTGTCCGGGCCAGCGGCCACTCCTGTTCGCTACGCCACTCGTTTTTTCCCATGACGAATATGCGGACCGGGGGTTCTTCGTTGGCGCTGTTGTCTTCACCCTTCAACCAGTGGTCAAACCAGCGCAAATGGATTCCATCGGTGTCGATGGCAGCGCCAGCTGCGCCCAGCCCAAAGAAAAACTCCCCCGATATTTCGCCGAACGGACCGTGATGCCAGGGGCCCACGATCAGTTTTTGCCCGTTCCGCGCCGTGGAATCCTCAGCTTGCGAACGCATGCCCACGAAGTTGCGCAAAGTACCCAGCAGGAATATGTCGTGCCATCCGCCGATGTGGAGTGCCGGCGTCGTGATGTGCGGGTAATGATCCTCAATCCGCCACCGGTTCCAGTAGTCATCGCTTGACGAATGACGAATCCAGTCGTCGAAATAGCCGGCTAGCGGCTCTTTGAGGTGAGGCAGGTCGATGATAGGCTGGTGCCGGAACGTGCAATCAAGCTCGTTGAACGCGGCCAGCAGTCCCTCGCGGGTGCCGTCCGGAACCTCGTGCCGGCTCGAAATCGCGCCCATGTTGGCCATCGTCAATTGGCGCATGGTCCAAGATAGGGCGAAACCCCAAGCCAGTGCGCCTCCCTGGTATGTCCAACCCTCATAGTAGTCGGAGGCCGTGATCCCCGGTGCGATGCACGTCAAAGCTGGGGGATTCGTGATCGCGCACAGCCATTGTGTCGCACCCACATACGACCGGCCGAACATCCCAACTTTTCCCGAACTCCAGGGCTGGTCTGCGCACCATTGGACGGTGTCGTGTCCGTCGTTGGGTTCATCCAAAAATGGGTAGAACTCGCCTTCCGACGTGTACCGTCCCCGGGTATCTTGAATCACAACCGCATAACCGTGGGATGCCGCGCGAATCACTTCCAGCGCGCCGGTACGTCCTTGCGATTTGTCGTACGGCGTCCGCTGCAGCAAAACGGGTAGCGGTCCGGCCACGTCCGGACGGTAGACGTCAGCGTAAAGCGTTACCCCATCCCGCATGGGTACCGCCAGGTTAAGTTCGTTGCGAATGTTGGTGTACGGCCCCATCAGATCCGGCATGACAACACCTCCGCCAAGTTGATCGCTTCAGGAATCAGGTCAAGACAACAAGAACTCCAGCACCGCTTTCTGGGCGTGCAATCGATTATGCGCCTGTTTGTACGCCACTGACTGCGAATGCTCCAGCATTCCGGGCGGCACCTCTTCGCCGTAATGCGCGGGCATATCATGCATGAAACAGGCGCCCGGAGCGGCCTTTCTCATCAACGTATCGTCCACTGTGTAACCCTGGAACGCTATCAGCCGTTGCTCGGTCTCCGCTTCGTCGCCCATGCTGGTCCAAACGTCCGTATACACCACGTTGGCATCAGCCACCGCGTCCTCGGGTCGCACCAGGGGGTGAACCGTGGGCTTGGGACCGTCGCTTACTCTAGCCGCGCGCGCACTCGCGGCATCGAACACGGATTCCTCCAACTGGTAACCATGCGGAGCGGCTATCGCAAAGTTCATGCCAACAGCCGGCGCGCCCAGGCACAAGCTCCGCGCCACGTTGTTTCCGTCGCCGATGTATGCCACGTTGATGCCGTCAGTGCGTCCGTGGGTCTCGGCAATGGTGAGCAGGTCAGCCATCGTTTGGCAGGGATGCTCGACGTCTGACAGCGCATTGATCACCGGAATACTCCCGTACTCTGACAGGCCGAGCAACGAATCATGGGAATTTACGCGCGCGATGACCGCGTCAACATAACCGCTCAAAACCCGAGCAACGTCAGATACCGGCTCTCTACGGCCCAGGCCAACCTCCTCAGGTGACATGTACAGGCTGTAACCGCCCAGTTCGGCGATTCCGATCTGGAAACTGACGCGCGTTCGCAGCGACGGCTTCTCGAAGAGCAGCGCGATTCGTTTGCCGGCCAGTGATTGGGTTGTTCCCGGTGGCGCCTGCTTCATCTCCAGCGCACGATCTATTAGCCAACGGGTCTCGTCAGGCGAAATGTCAGTGATGGAAATGAAATCGCGCTTATCGGACATGGAACGTTCCCTGGAGATGAGAGTTTGTTGGTGGGAAAAGCGCCGGCCTGAATTGCGGAGCCGGCATAAACAGCGAATTAAAGATAGGTTGGGGATGCTTACGTGTCAATCCGATGAAAAGGGGCCGGTCTCACGACCGGCCCCGAACACGTTCTGAACGTGCGGAAACCTTACAGGTTGAACTGCGGATCCAGGTAGGTGTCGTCCTTATCGTAGACCTGCAGGCGGGAGCGCAGGGTGTCGCAGACCACGAGGCGATTGTTCGCCCGGTCGAACGTGCAGCCCATGGGCATCCGGAAAGTCCGCTGCTGCTGTTCCATGTCCGGAACGCGTCGGCGGGCTTTGACCATGTCGGGGTTGGCGTCCAGGGACAGGTTGCCCCAGTCGGACACTTCAACCGCATCGCCGGTGAGGTATGCGATGGGGCGTGTTTCTGCGTCATAAATGACGATGCGCTCGTTCATCCAGTCCGCCACATACACGTCGCCGTCGTTGTCGATGGTGACGTCCAACGGGTGGTTCAACTCGCCGGAACCGGTTCCCTGGCTGCCGAAGGTGGCCAGGTGGGTTCCACCTGCGGTGTACTTCTGCACTCGGTGGTTGCCCCAGTCGGCGACATAGAGGTCGCCGGATGGATCGATGGCGATTCCAGAGGGCATTTCCAGATCCGTAGGTCCGTTCCCTTTGGTACCGAAGCCACCCAGGAAGTCGCCGTCCGGGCTGAACTTCTGGACACGGCTGGTCTTGGCGGAAACTACCCAGACGTTGCCGTCGGCATCGATCTCGATTCCCGCGGCGCCGTCCAACTGGCCTTCGCCGGTTCCAGACTCGCCCCACTGCCGGAGCAGGTTGCCGTCGGCGTCGAAAACGGAGATCTGGTTCTTCCACTCGTCGGAGGCGTAAACGTTGCCGTTCGCGTCGGCGGCTATGCCCGTGAGCCACATGAAGAGGCTTCCCGAACCGGCCTGGTAGGCGATGCCTTCCCGACCGAATTCGCCGATGTACTCCTGCTCAACGGTGCACTTGGTAATACGGGCGCTTGGGTTCTGCTCGCCAGATCGGTTGGCAACATAGAGCGTCCCATCGGGGAGCGCGGCTACACCAACCGGCTGGCTGAATCCCATGCCCACCTGAGCGTTACGGCCGATATTGTGGCTATACAACCATGCTCGGCCACTCGCTACTGTGTTCAGAGGCATAGTGGATCCTCCTGTCTATACTCTGTTGGTTGCGGCGCAACCGGACGGTCGCGCCGCATTTCGCTGTACCGTCGGTTCGTTACTTGATGAGGTCCAGCTTGGGGAAGGTCCCGTTTACGATGGGGTTGGCGTCCATGCGCATCCAGTCCTCGACGATGGTCGAGTAGGCGCCGCGGAAATCGTAATTGGGAACCAGGTCGCCCTGTTCCAGGTCCTCGGCCTTCCGGGAAGGATACTCACCGTAGAAACCGCCCTTAACGGGATCGCCGATGACGAAAGCAGCGCCGGCTGCGCCGTGGTCAGTTCCGGAGCCGTTGTCGCGGACCCGGCGTCCGAACTCGGAGAACAGGTACATGACGATGTTCTCGCCGGTGTTGTGCTCCTGCATGTCCTGGAAGAAGGCGCTCACTGCCTCGGAAACTTCCTTCCACAGCACTGGGTGGGCCGCGGCCTCACCGGCATGGGTGTCAAAGCTGCCGTGCTGGGTGTAGAAGATCTTGGTGCCGAGATCGGCCATGTATACCTGGGCAATGTCACGCAGGTGCATGGCGATGGGGCTGTTGGGATATTCAACGTTGCTGGAGTACTGCTCCGGCGCAACCTTGACAATGTCGGCGCCAACCATGGCGTCGGTGCCAGTGGAGCGCAGGTAGTCGTTTACGAAGCTGCCGCCCACGGTGGGGGAGTACATCTTGGAGAACAGGTCCAGAGCCTTCGAGCGCTGGTCGACGTCAGCGATACCGGTGAGCAGACCATAGGTGCTCAGGTCGGCAATGGCGGCGACGGGGACGCCCGGGACTGCCAGCGCGCGAGGCAGGCCATGGCCGAAGTTGATGGCAGTCAGGACGTTTTCTTTGTTGGGGTCCAGCTCGCGGGCGACGCGACCAGCCCAGCCCTCGGTGCCAACCTTGTCCGGCTCACAGGTGTGCCAGATGTCCATGCTGCGGAAGTGCGAGCGTGGGCTGTCGGCGTAGCCTATCCCGTGGATGACGGCGACCTTCCCATCGTCGAACATTTCTTTGATGGGACCCATCGTCGGCATGAAACCGATCTCGTCATTTACGGGGATGATGTCTTCCCGCTCGTAACGGATGGAAGGCCGATTGTCGTAGTACAACGAATCGTTGTAGGGGATCACCGTGTTGAAATAGTCGTTGCCGCCGGTGAGCTGCAGGACCACGATGACCGGATCTTTTTTAGTGGAGGTCATTGTGTATGCTCCTTGATAAGTTTTTTGTAGCGGTTCGGTCGATGTGGTCGTCGGGCTGGATCCCAGCCCGACGCGTCTTCTCTTAGCCGAACTGGAACTCGGTGGTGGCACTGATCAGGGCCATCGTCTCGCCCACGCGGGTCGCAGTGGCGGTACGGTCGCCCCAGTTGACGTCGCCGCCGGCGCGGACGTGCTCAGCCAACTGGCCGCGGGTCTCTTCGCTCAACTCCACGAAGCCCATGTAGTCGGTGCAGGCGTCCAGCAGGTGATCGGCGGTGGTTACGCCTTCCGCTTCCATGTTGTCGATGATGTCGCGCATCCCGGGCAGGTCGGGGTTGGATACCCGGTCAGCCACGAAGTTGATGCGGGCCAACAGCGCGCCGGAGTTGATCCACTCCAGGCCGGTGTGCCAGCCTTCCACCGACGGCGGGTCCAGGATGGACTGGCCCATGTAGGTGGGCTCCTTGCCGATGTTCAGGACACCGGGATCCGGGTTCTCGAAGAGACCGACCATCCGCAGGGTGCCGGCGACCACTTCGGCCGGGCTCTTAATCTTCTGGTAGCGGGCGTCCTTGAACCACTGCGAGAGGAACATGTGGCGCAGCACGGCCTTCACCTCGAAGCCGGATTGCTCGAACACGTCCATCATCTCTTCCAGCGCGTCCTCGTCCCGGGCCGGCTCAATGGTCCAGGCGGGAACCTGGGGCTCGTCGGCGACGAAGAAGTTGTAGAGGTGGCGGCAGATGAAGCGGGAGGTCGCCGGCTCTTCCAGGATGATGTCGATGATGTCTTCGCCATCAAAATTGCCGGTGCGGCCCAGGAAGGTCTTTTCGCCGAAGTCGTGGTCGGCTTCGTTGTAGGTGAACTTCCAGGGGTAGCGTCCATAGGGAGCGCGGGGCAGCTTGGCCTGGATGGTCCAGCCGGTGAAGGCCCGTGAGCACTCGCGAACGTCAACCTCGGTGTAGTTGGAAACGCCCATGGAGAACAGTTCCAGGAGTTCGCGGCCCCAGTTCTCGTTCACGGCGTCTCGGTGGTTCTCATTGTTGTCCAGCCAGAAGATCATGGCAGGGTTCTTGGACAACTCAATGAGAATGTCGCGATAGTTGCCCATGCCATTCTCACGGAGCATGTCGATCTGCTCGAGCAACTGGTCACAGTTGTCCACCTTCGAGTTGCCGGTGGCGAACACGTGGTGCCAGAACAGGGTCATCTTCTCTTCCAACGGCCGGTCGCTGGATACCATGTTGTACATCCAGTTCGCCTGTCCGGAGAAGGGGACGCCGCCGGGGAGCAAGAAGCTGGGGTGATACCGCAGCAACAGCGCCATCTTGCCGCCCTCGTTCTCCGTAGGCGGATTCAACAGCTCTTCCACAGTGGCTTCGTAACCCTGGGCAACGCAACGTTCCAACTCAGCGCGGTTGGCGCCGAAGCCGGCGCGCCGCATCAGGTGGGCCATCAATGCCAGGTCATCTTTATGTGACATCCTATGCCTCCTTCCTGTGTTTTTCTTTCCCAAAGCCGCAGACGGGCAACCGCGCCCGAGCGACTCACGTTTTGCGGACAGTTTAATTTACCCGCAACACCGTGTCAACAGAAAACCGGCGTATCGCTCAAATTTGATAACCATTATAAACTGGTAATCAACACCAAACTGCACGCGGGAGCGCGAGACATTCGCGCTCCGGCCCCAACGACCTAATTCGACCCGGTCTCGTCCGATGCGCAGAAATCGAGGCCAGCGAGTGTGAAGTCGTGCTCGTCCACGCGCATGAGCTCTGCCGGTACGCAGCCTGTCAGCCCGGCGTTCCGGGCGACGTACAGCAGCGTCAACTCGGTCAGGTTGGTCAGCTCTGACGGTATTCCGCCTTCCAACTGGTTGGTATCCAGGTGCAGCTGCTCGAGTTTGGACAATTGGCCCAGCTCCGGCGGAATCTCACCCATGAGCATGTTGTTGTCCAGGTGCAGCTCCTCCAGATTCTCCAGGTTGCCCAACTCTCCGGGTATCTGTCCGCTCAACTGATTCCGGTTGAAGTCCAGGACTTTCAACTTAATCAACTCCCCCAGTTCAGTTGGGATTGAACCTGTCAGTTCATTTTCACGAAGGCGGAGTTCCTCCAGCTTTTGCAGGTTGCCCAATTCGGCGGGAATCGTTTCCTCCAGCCGGTTGCTGCTCAACTGCAAACGCTCCAACTTGGTTAACTTGCCCAATTCGGCGGGAATCGTTCCCTCCAGCCGGTTAGCGGAAAGGTACAAGCTCTCCAGATTTTCCAGGTCGCCCAACTGAGCCGGTATCTTGCCGGACAGCCGATTGTTGCGAAGGGTCATCGCCTCCAAATTTACCAGGTTGCCCAGCTCGGGCGGGATCGCGCCGGTCAGCCGGTTGTTGCGGAGGTACAAATACCACAGTTCCTCGAGACTGCCGAACTCGGCCGGTATCTCCCCGGTCAGTTGATTTTCATGGAGGAACAGCCCCCTCAGATTGGTTAACTCGCCCAACTCGACCGGTATTTCCCCGTCCAGCTCATTCTCGTACAGGCCCAACCAGTAGAGTCCGGACAGATTGCCCAGTTCGGCCGGTATCTCGCCGGTGAGGTCGTTATTGCCGAGCCACAGCGCGCCAAGGGTGTCAAGACTGCCCAACTCAGCCGGTATCTCTCCGGTCAGCTTGTTGTTGTCCAGGTCAAGAGACTTCAGGTTTTCGAGGCCAAGTATCTCGGGCGGTATTACACCGGTCAGTTCGTTGTTCCACAACTCCAGATCGGTAAGGTTTTTGAGGTAACCCAGCTCGGGCGGTATCGGCCCGCTCAATCGATTGTGATCAAGCGACAGCACGGTTAAATTGGTGAGCTTGCCAATTTCAGCCGGTATCTTCCCGGTGATACGGTTGCCATCCAGGTCCAGTGTTTCCAGTCTGGTCAGATTGCCCAACTCGGGCGGCAACTCACCGCTCAGGGTGTTACTGTCCACGTAAAGAACCACCACGCAACCGTCCCGGTCAGTGGACACGCCGAACCAGGTACCGATGGGCTCATCGGTGAGCCAGTTTAAATCGTTCTGCCATCTGTCGCCGTTGGTCGCCTCATACAAGGCTACCAGCGCTTCCCGGTCGCCGGAACAAGTGTCCAGCATCAGCGCGTCGGACCACGGCGACCAGGCCGGTGAACCGAAACGCTTAGCGCTGCTCGCAACGGCGAACCAATACGTGTGGCCCGACTTTAGACCGGTGATGGTTCGTGAGGTCTGTCCCGTGTTGCGGACGCTCATGTAGGTCAGGTAATCCCGCCATTCCTCACCCGCATCGTTCGCCGCTTGGAAATCTTCCTGAGAAATCCAGGTGAGGACGTAAAATCTGGCTTCGGGAACGCTCTCCCAGGAAACTACAACTTCACCTGCGTTGGGTCCAGACTCAGCCTGGGGCTTGGCGGGTGCGGGAGGGTTTCCCTGGGCAGAGACCTGAGTTGCGCCGCCGGCTCCCATCGCCAACAAAATGACGACAAAAAGTGATGCTAAAACCGTTTTATTCCTCAACGTTGAAGTCGTTCCTTTTGGTTATGCGAAACCCGATTCTTTGTACTTATACGTTGCTGGGTGAGTTATCGGCCAGAGACCGCGTCCCTGATCACTTCGGCACCGCCCACGCCGGTGGCGGCGCGTGCGTGACCGACGGGTCGTTATCCGCCGGAATACGCGCGATCAACCGACCGTTCTGCACCTGCACCTCATGATAGAAGAGCTGCGCCCGCGGTCCGTTCACGCAGACACCCTGGCTCTCCTCAAATCGCCAACCGTGGTCCGGACACAAAAAGCTCTTGTCCCACTTGACCACCCTGCCGAAAGCGTGTGGGCACACCATGGATAGCAGGCGAAAGTTTCCGTCCCTGCCTTTCGCCAGCCAGTACTCTTCGCCGTTTTCCAGTCTGACCCGTGCCGGTAATGTCGGGAAATCTCCCGCTCCGCCAATGTCGACCTGGCGCGCCGGGGCCATCTTGTTCTGTCCGATATCCGCCGGGTCAGTGTACATGCGCCGGCGACGGTGGTATATGTTGTCGCTCATGGGGTTACTCCTGAGAGGGTTAATCGGTGGGCAACCCGCCGAACGCCTCGTCCATCGTGATGATCGGTAAAATCGCCGTTTTGTTCCACGTCGCCAGGCCCATGTCTATGACCGCGTCGTCGATGGCGTGCGCGTCCGGCCCGTCGAGAATCAACCATGTTTGATGAGAGGACTTGCCGACCCAACCGCCTCGAAATTCACATCCGCGATTGGACAGTGTTGTCGTCAACTCCGCGGACATGCGCAATACCCGGTCCCTTACACCTAAATCTACGCCCGGGCACCGCTCTGGGGCGTGTTCCAGCGACACCATGTAAAGACCCATTGGTGCGTCCCTCCGTTTGTCGTGTTATCTGGAAGCCGCCGGTTGTGTTGCCGCGGATGGCCGGAATATCCCCGGACGTGTCAACCCATCGAATACCCGGGGACGCATGGCTTCCGCGAGTCCCTCGATAACGTCCACCACCCGGGGGCCGTGCCGGCTGGGGATCTGGCCGTCGAACAAAAAGACCCTGCCGGATTTGACGGCGTCAAGCGAATTCCATTCCTCGCGACCGGCCAGGCGCGCCGTCTCGGCGATGGTTCGGTCCATGTTGAATGCACACGGCATAACCATGACATAGTCGGGCTGATAATCCAGCACCTCGTCCCATCCGACCTCGCGCGACTTGCCCCATTTTTCGGCTAGACCTTCTTCTCCGCCGGCGATTTCCACGAGTTCCGGCGTCCACTGCCCAGTGTTGCGCAGCGGTTCCAGCCAGTCGATGCAAAACACCTTGGGTCGGCGTCGGTCTGCGGCGCGCTCTGCGACGTATTCGGTGCGGTTTCTTAGCTGTTTCAGCAGGTTATCGGCCTGGTGTGGAACTCCAGCGGCTTCGCCGATTCGCTGAATGTTATTGAATATGTCCTCTAAACCAGCCGGGCGTATGCTCAGAATCTCCGGCGTGTAATCCAGCGCCTTCGCTGCAGTTTCAAACACCGATCCTGCCCCCACTGCGCAGACCTCGCACAGTTCCTGGGTCAATATCACGTCCGGCCGCAATTTCCGGAGCAAGTCGCCATCAATGATGTATAGCGGATTCCCGGTGGCCCTAGCCTGCTGGATTATGGCGTCTATCTCCGCGCTGGAAAGGTGGGACTTGCTCCGAATGCTGCGGCTCACCACCGGCAATCCTCGAGCCTCCTCGGGATAGTCACACATGTGGGATACACCGACCAGTGAATCCCCGAGGCCCAACGCAAACACAATCTCGGTTGCGCTTGGCAGCAAAGACACGATACGCATGGCCGGCATTGTAGGCCCATTCATTCACGTTGGCAAACACCGGAGCCCATCGGAGAGCACCACTCCGGGTGGTATGATGGAAATGGCAACCTGGTATTTCCGCGTCCACGAGCCAGGCAAATCAACCTTTGGTTTATTTTGTACCGCAAGCAGAGCGGGGAACTCTCGTGGCTCCGCTCACCTGAAGCGCGGTTTTCGGGGCAAAAGTCGACTCGAATGTGCCCGACCTGATCACCAGATGTACCGACGGATCCGATGACAGCCCGCATTCTGAACGGCAACGATCTCGCCGCCGACCTCCGAGCGGAAGTGGCCCAGGCGGTCTCCCAATTGGTGCAAACGCACGGCGTAATCCCCGGCTTGGCAGCTGTGCTCGTCGGCGACGATCCGGCCTCGGCGGTGTACGTCCGAAACAAAGCTCGCGCCTGCGCGGATGCAGGTATCTTCTCGCAGACCTTCAATGTTTCCGCCGCATCGTCCCAGGATGATCTGAGGGAGCTCATCGACCGCCTCAACGGCGACCCAAAGTTCCACGGTATATTGCTCCAACTGCCTCTACCCGATCATCTGAACGAGGCTGCGGCCATCGAGCGGATCGACCCTCATAAAGATGTGGACGGACTGCACCCCGTCAGTCAGGGCCGGATGCTGCGGGGGGAACCCACTTTCCTGCCGTGCACGCCGGCTGGAGTGCAACAGGTTCTCCTCCGATCAGGATTCGACCCTGCCGGCCAGCATGTGGTTATCGTCGGTCGCAGCAACATCGTCGGCAAGCCGTTGGCGGCCCTCTTGATGCAGCGGAACTCGGGCGGAAACGCCACCGTAACCGTTTGCCACACCAGAACCCGGGACCTGCCCTCTATAACGCGAGAAGCCGACATACTGGTGGCTGCCATGGGTGTCCCCCGTGCCATCGGCGCGGACATGGTCCGCCCGGGAGGAGTCGTAATTGATGTCGGTATCAACCGGGTCGAGGACTCCTCTAGGCGCCGCGGTTATCGTTTGGTGGGGGATGTTGATTTCGACCCGGTATCAAAAAAAGCGGAGGCCATTACCCCCGTTCCGGGCGGTATTGGCCCGATGACTGTGGCCATGCTGATCAAAAACACCCTCCACGCGGCTCAAGTTAGCGTCGGTCTGCCATAGCGCCGTCACTGCTGCCATGACCCTTCGCACCAGCGATTTCGACTATCACCTGCCCCCGGATTTGATCGCTCAGTCGCCCGCCGAGCCGCGCGATTCTTCCCGGATGCTCGTGCTCCACCGCCAGCGCGATGACGACGCCCGTGAGCATCGAAACTTCAGGGATTTGACCGAGTACGTTAGACCCGGCGACTTGATGGTTTTCAACCGGAGTCGGGTGATTCCGGCGCGGTTGCACGGGCGGGAGTTGAGGTCGGGCGCAAGAGTGGAGGTATTGTTGGTTCGCAGGCTGGAACCGGGTTTGTGGCAGGCTCTGGGTCGTCCGGGACGCAGGCTGAGGGCAGGCGCAGTCGCGACGGTTGGCCGACCTTCGGAGCGTGGCCTGGATGACACCGTCCGCGTGGAAATACTGGAGACCCACGAACATGGCCTGCGAACCGTTCGTATTTCCGATGAGTCTCGCCTGGACAATTTGGGTGAACTGCCGTTGCCTCCCTACATTAAGGAGAAACCGAACGATCCCGAGCGATATCAGACGGTGTATGCAGACGCGGCCGGAAGCGTAGCCGCGCCTACGGCGGGTCTGCACTTCACGGAGGCCATGCTGTCGGACATCCGCAATCTGGGGGTTCACACGGCTTGGGTGACGCTGCACGTCGGTCTCGATACATTTCGTCCCGTGCACGGTGAGAACATTGGTGAGCACAAGATCCATACCGAATGGTTTGAACTTGCCGGGGACACTGCCGACGCTATCAATCGCGCTCGCCGTGATGGCAATCGCATCATCGCCGTCGGCACCACTACGGTACGAACGTTGGAGCATGTGGCTCACAACGCGGTCAGCAAGGTTACAGTCGCAGGTTGCAAAACCGCCCAAAGTGAAATTTCGGCAACTTCGGGAAATGCCGATCTGTTCATCCTCCCCGGCCACGAATTTCTTTTGGTGGATGCCATGCTGACCAATTTCCACCTGCCCCGTTCGACCCTGCTGATGCTCGTGTCCGCCTTCGCCGGCCGGGAACGCATACTTTCCGCTTACGATTCGGCCATCCGGCGCCGCTACCGTTTTTACTCCTTTGGCGACGCCATGTTGATCCTATAGGTCCGGGTATCGAGCATCAAACCGTAGTGTCTTAGCCCGTTGCTCGGCACGCAGCAAAATGGCCCGGACCGATGTGCCCGAATTCAGGACACGCATCATGGACCCGAGCGCCCGCTCCCATTTTGAATGGCTTTGAGCGCGTGACCAGCGCCTGGATACGTTCCCGGGAACGTCCCGCCGACCCCCTATGCCGCCACGCCACCTGCGTTCTGATCTACCCGTCCTTTGGCATAGGCTGTGACGAATCGGCCATCATCTAGGGCCATCAGATCCGCATCACCACCGTTGACCTTGCCGCCGACACAAAAACGATCCGCAACCAATGGCTGCGGATCGTTTCGGGTTTCATTGGAGAAAGCGTTTATCCAGACCTCGGTCGCGGGTCATCCTCGCTTGCTCCGTCTAGCATGTCGTCCCGCAGGCTCCGTCGACGCGAACGCGGACTCCGTTCGGGCGCATCTTCAGCAGACTCTTGCGCGGCGTCCGGCTCTTGAGTGGCTTCCGGTTCCCCACCGTTATCGGTGTCTGACACCGTCGACTCAACCACGTCTGGCGCACCGTCGTCGGCGTCCTCCTCGGGTTGAGGAGCATACTGCGGATTGGCCCGCCAGAAGTCCTTGACCGCTCCGTCCAGGTATTGGTGCATCTCCTCCGGTTCCCTGACCTGCAACGGAATGCGACGGCGGTTGTTGGTGTAGACGCGGAGGGGATCACCCATGAAACCGCGGTCAAGCACCACCTCTCGTATATCGCCGAAATGGATCATCCGTCTCCTGGGCATCCCGAACATAATAATCAGCGCGTCCGAGTAGACCCGGTATTGCCGCGGTGATGTCAACCAGGAATAGGCTCCGACACCCAGACCGACAATCACCAGCAACCATGCGCTGCCTCTGTTGGTCGACTCGTTGGAAGGACTGCTTCCCTCTGGCTGAGCGCCCTCAGTTTGAGCGTCACTCTCGCTGCTGGACCTGGGGTTGCAAGCAGCCGCCAGCGGATCGAATCCCGCAGCTTGAAGCAGACCCAGCACTATCACCACCAGCGCCAGGATCAACGTAAGATTGAACCGTACTCTACTGGGCGCCCAATAAATCAGCGTCGTTTCGGGCTGCTGCATTTCGATATTGCACCTGTCTCGTTTGTGGTTAGTCAACTTTCCCGGATTGCAAAACCTGGAAGGCCGCCGGATATGGTACCACACGAGGTTTGCTTGACCGTCGCCGTTTGTGGTGCCAGAATTGACGCCCAGTATTCAAGGTTACACACAACTTGCGGGAGGCCACGGCCATGCTGATTTGCAAGTTTCGCACGGGCGACCGTGTGGCTCACGGAATCATCGATGGGGATACGGTCCTGGAAGTCCAGGGCGGTCTGTTTGATGGACTCAAAGAGTCCGGCAGCAGGTATGCGTTGAGTTCAGTCAAGCTCCTGCCACCGGTAGTACCGCCGACTTTTTACGCGGCCGGGATTAACTTCCCTGAGCACGTCACTTGGGCCGCCAACATGCGGGGCGAGGAGCCCAACCTTCCCAAGAAGGCCGACGTCGGATACCGGGCTGTGAATGCCCTCACCGGGCAAGGCGATCCCATCATGGTTCCCGCTGACGCCACTGAGGAATTGCAGTACGAGGGCGAGGTGGTGGTCGTCATCGGGAAGGAATGTCGCAACGTGAGCCAGGATGAAGCGCTCGACTACGTGTTCGGCTACACCATCGGCAACGACGTGAGTGAACGGTACTGGCAGCGCAACGACCGCACGATGTGGCGCGCCAAGAACACCGACACGTTCAAGCCCATGGGTCCCTGGATTGCAACGGACGCTGACCCCGATGCCATGCACGTGACCATCCAGGTCAACGAGCGCGTGGTTGGCGAGTATGACCTCAAAACCGCAATATTTGGTGTGCGCGAGTACATCAGCGATATGAGTAAATATCTCACGCTGGTTCCAGGCGACATCCTGTGGATGGGCACCGACGGCGCGACAGAGAACATGAAAGACGGCGATGTATGCGACATCACCGTTTCCGGCATCGGCACGCTGAGCAATCCGGTGGTCTGGGGCACGTAACGACGCACCGTATTATTTCGGTCGGACCAACCCAACCATGTCTAGCTCCGGCGATGCGCTGAGGTGTCCGCGTTGCGGTATCCAGTACGCGCCGGAGCATAGATTCTGCGGTTCGTGCGGCGCCGAGGTTCCGGTCACGGCTCAGACTGAATCCCCGCCCGTTCAATCGGCCCCCAACGAATGGCCAGACCGTTCCTCCGATGAACTGGACCGACTGGCCGGAACTCGCTACGACCCGTCGGCCAACGTCGATGTGGCTCATTCCAGGGAATTCGACGACACAATCCCGTTCTACATCCCGACCAACCGGGTTATCCTCCTCACGGCTCTCAGTTCAGGCCTGTATATCTTTTATTGGATGTATGTGACCTGGCGACACTACCGCGACTACACCGGGGAAGCCGCCTTCCCCGTCTTCCACGCCCTATCTCTCGTAGTTCCCGTCTACCAGTTTTTCCGGCTGCACGCCCATATGCGTGTTTACCAGGAGTTGATGGACGCGCGCGGCGTTCCCTCCACGCTCAGTCCCATACGCACGGTCCTGATTTACCTCGGGGTCGTGATGCTTGGATTGGTTTCATTCATGCTCCCTACCGAGGGCACTCTGACACCCTCCCAGCAGGGAGCGTACGTGGCCATCAACGTCGGGCAAACCGTGCTCCTCGCGTGGATTTTGTGGCATGCCCAGACCAACTTGAACCGGTTGTGGCAGCATTATCTCGGCGCACGCCTGGGGTTGACGCCCATCGCTCCCGCCGAGGTTGTCATTACCATCCTGGGAGGGGTTTTCGGGTGGGGTATGCTGGTCGTCATGCTCATCGACCCAACCCTGCTACTGTCAGACAACCCGGCGGCTCCATAATTCAACACTGTATCTTTTACCAATTTTGATTTTCTTGTAACCCGAATTCTCGGCCGAGCGCTACCCTGTACCGGTTGGGACAATCAAAACCGTCCCTGGACCCGGTCGGACCCCAATCGGGCCCGGGTCCGATAAATCATCGACCATGATTGCATACGAAATGTTTTGGGTGATCGCTGTTTTCAGCGTCTATTTCGCCATGCTGATCGGCATCGCGATCGCAGGGATGCGTCGCATGCGTAACATGTCCGAGTACGTGCTCGGAGGCCGTCGGCTCAGCAGCATCACTGCTGCCCTCAGCGCCGGATCCTCGACCACCAGCGCCTGGACCATGATGGCGTTGCCCGCATTGGCTTTCACCAACGGCGCGGTTGAGATCTGGGTCCCGGTGGCCATTGTCGTCGGCGTGTGGCTGAGTTGGACGTTTATCGCGGGCCGGCTCCGTCGATACACCATCGCGGCAGGGGACGTCCTCACGATCCCGGAGTTCCTGGAGGTCCGGTTCGCAGACCGCACGGGCATACTGCGCACCACAGCCGCGTTGATCACCATCCTGTTTGTGGTCTTCTACGTGAGTTCGGGACTGGTGGGTGGCGCCAAGCTGCTCGAAACGGTTTTCGGCCTTGAGTACGTTACCGGTGTCATTCTGACCCTGATCGCCATCGGGTCCTACACCATGATCGGTGGGTTCATGGCCGTTTCCCGAACCGATGTGACTCAGGCGCTGCTGATGCTGATAAGCCTGCTCATAATGGTAGTGTTCCTGGCGATTTGGACCGACAACCCTCTGGTGCACATTGGCAGCCACTCGTCCCGTTGGTTGAACCCGTTCAATACGGCCGACGGTTCACCACTGCGGCTGGCCGCGATTCTTTCGATGGCAGGGTGGGCGGTAGGCGGGCTGGGCGCCCAACGGATCCTGCAACGTTTCATGGCGTTGCAGCGCGATGATCAGGTGGCCAAGAGTCGGCGAATGTCCGTCGCGTGGATCTCTTCCGTGTTCCTGCTGGCCGTGCTTTTGGGCGTCGTTGCCCGGCCTGCCCTGGCTGATGTTGGTTTACTCGGTGAAGCGGCCGACCCGGAACGAGTATATCTGGTGATGTCCGAGGTTTTCTTCCACCCCGTGATCACTGGTGTGCTGTTGACGGCAGTGATCGCGGCGGTGATGAGCACCGCGGACTCCCAGCTTCTGCTGGCGTCAGCGGTCGCCACCGACGACCTGCCTGTGATCAAGGATGTAACCTACCGAATATCGGGAAACGCCCGGGTCTGGTTGGGCCGCCTGTTGCTGGTGGTTATCGGCATCGGATCGGCTTTGGTGTCGATCTTTTACCCAGGCTCCATCTCGAACCTGGTTACTTTCGCCTGGGGGGGCATGGGCGCAGCCTTCGGTCCGACAATACTCCTCGCGCTTTACTGGCGAAGATTCAACGCCTGGGGCGCCGCGGCGTCCATGGCTGCCGGCACCATAGCGGCCTCTGCGTGGGCGCTGCTTGCCGGAGGTCCCTCTGGTATATGGGACATACAACCTGCCACGCCGGCATTCGTAATCGCTACGGTGACTGCCGTGGTGGTCGCCGGGCTTACCGAACAGCCCCTCGGCGAGGTGGTAAGGTTGTTCGACCGGGTGAACTCGGATGGGACGTTGACGAAAACACCGGCCACGGTTGCGCCCGATTAGCTACCGAGCGCCGAGGGCCACCTCCACCATCCGTTTCTCCAGCGCCAGCGCCATCTCGGTGGTCAGATCCGTGCGCTCGTGTTCGCCAATCACTCCCACGAACGCCACGCCCAGAAGTCTGCCGACGCGGAAGTCGATCACTGTCGATGACAACAACCCGGCCGGCCCGCCTTGCAGTACCCTCAGACCCACCGACTCGTCGTAGAATCCCTGCGTTGCCACCTTGTCCACGGAAATTAATTGTTGCCCCGAGCCGACGCTTTCGCCGACGTTATCCTCGAAATCTTTGACAAAAATGTCCGAGATCCAACCGGAAACCTGATCAGGGTTCTCGAACAGGTGGACCACCGTCGCACCCACGAAGTTAACGCCACTGGAGGGGGACACGTCTCCCGTTGGCACGAACTCGCGCATGAATCCGCCTATGCGCCCGGCATTCCGAAACCGCTCCGCAGTGCTGCCTTTGAATCCGTTCTCCGCCATCTCGGCATTGTCCAGTGTGCCGGAACGGGCCAACTGGTATCCGCGCAGATCTTCAGGCAGATCGGTCGCTTCCAACGTCATGTATTCCAGATCAGCTTCGCCGACCCGGTAGGTGGCGGTCCACAATGGGTTAGATGACACGGTGGAATTTACTCCGAGATCAAGTGGACGGAGGGGCGGGCGCGAAACCCGCCCCGGTCAGTGCGTCAGGCGGCTACCATCGGGTAAACATGCTGTCCTCTGGACATTTCCACGGGAACGTCGGTGCGTGTCCACTCGTTTCCGCCGTCGTTGCTGCAATACACGTGGCCGTCGCGGTCGCAGCAGTAAACGTTGCTAGGGGCGTTGCGGTCAATCGCGATCTGGAACATCCGAGCCGGGGCCACCTCGCCCAGGTCGACTCGCTCCCAGGTCTCGCCAGCGTCGGTGGAACGAACCAGAACACCAGCATCCACGGTGCCGGCCGGAGCGCTGCCGCCGCCGGCTCCCGCGGCCAGGTACATCTTGTTGGGATCAGTGGGATCGACTACCAGGTCGCGGCAGTAGCTCCCGCCCTCGAACATCTCCTCAATCGGCACGAACTCCCAATCCGCACCGCGGTGCCGGCTGCGGAACATCGCCAACTGCGTGATGATGTACACCAACCCGGGCGACTTGGGATTAACTTGAACGCCGTGCAGGTCCACCGGCCCCAAGCGGGTGTAGTGTCCATCGGTGATACACGACCAGGTGTCCCCGCCATCACGGGATGCGATGAGCCCGCCCACTTCGATGGCTCCATAGACGTCGTCCGGATGGGCGGGGTCTATGCTGATGCCGATCACCCTCTTACAAATCTCGTAGGGATTCATCGTAATGTGCGGGTGCACCAACCCATTGGTGTTCATTTGCTGCCAGGTGTTGCCTCCGTCGTTGGAACGGCAGACCCGCCCCCCGTCGTAGCCAGCGAACATGATTGACGGGTCGTTGGGATGCGCAGCCAGCGACCACACGTCGCCGCTCAGGGTTTCGGTGCGGCTCCAGTTCTCGCCCCGGTCGTCGGTGCGGTACACGCCGTCCTGCGTTCCCGCAAAAATCGTTGCGGGTCGGTCGGGATGGGCCAGCAAAGCCCGCACCTGTGGGTGTTCGGGCAACCCATTGTCAATGGAGACCCACTGCGATTCCCCTTCCGTCAGGCGATACATGCCGCCCTCTCCCAGGGGAGTGCCTTCTGCCCCAATGATCAGGGCGCTCTCGCCGGCGAGGCCGACGTATACGTTGGTGTTGTGCGCTGTAATGGTCATCGCCTAATCTCCCTGTGTTGCCAGTTTCAGTTTCGCAGATTGTTGGTGGTATGGTGCGCGATGTCAAGAGCCTGAGCGCCTATGGCCACATTATCCAGCCAGTGCGATCCGTGCGCGCGCGGAACAGGTGCCCGCCTCCGGTCGTGACATACAGGGTTCGCATGTCCGCATCGCCGAAGCAGCAGTTGGTGGGCCGGTCCACCCGCATTGGATGGGTTTCCAGCACCCGTCCGGTAGGTGAGAACACATAGATCATGGGTCCTGGCCCAGCGGCTTCCCAACCCGCGCAGACGACGATGTTACCATCCTCGTCCAACGTCATCCCGTCAACCCCGCGCTGGACGCCCTCGCTCCCCTGCCCTCTCGAATCTCCGTCCGCCGCTCCACCGTCGATACCGAAGGTGTGCAACGTCTTGTACTTGCCCAGCGACCCGTCGTCGTTGATTGGATATGCCCGCAGCTCGCGGCGTCGGTCAGCGCCATAGTCGCTCTGGGCGATGTACAGCGTCTTCTGGTCGCGGCTGATCAGGACTCCGTTCGGTCGCGATATGTCCGTAGTGGCGCGCACCAGTTCCCACTGGTCGTTTCCCTTGGGATCCAGCCGCAGCACCGACATGTGGTCCAATTCCTGCGGTCCGCTGTCCCCGATCCCGGAGTAGGGGTCGGTGAACCAGATGCGGCCTGACTTGTCCACGACCAGGTCGTTGGGGTTGTTGTGCCTCTTGCCGTCGAGCAGATGCGGTAAGGAGGTTGCGGTGTGCGTCGCCGCATCGAATCGCGCAATACGGCGTCGGCCCTGTTGGCATCCGAACAAGTTGCCTTGGGCATCGAAACACAAACCGTTGGTGTTGAAAGCTTCGTTGAAATACTCGGTGATCTCGCCGGTCGTGGGATCGTAGCGCAGGATCTGTGAAGCGGGAATGAGGGTGAAGAGTATCGCCTCTCCATCCCAAACCGGCCCCTCCGTCGTACCTCCGTAGGGGCCCGCCACCAGTTCGAAATTCCAGGACATATCGGTTGCACCTCCGTATCTGGTGGGCGCAGTTTAGCACGATGGCGAACGCCAATGAGTGAGGGGCGAAATTCATTCGCCCCTCGAGTTTGTTCGGCTGGGATGTGGGCTTACCGGCCCCTCAACCGCGGGTCGAGCGTGTCGCGCAGCGCGTCGCCCAGGAAGTTGATCGCGAACACCACCACCGAAATCGCGATGCCGGGGAATACCGCCAGCCACCAGGCGATGCGGATCTCCTCAGTGCCTCGTGTGAGCATCCCGCCCCACGTCGGAATATCCGGAGGGACTCCCACGCCCAGGAATGACAGCGACGCTTCGATGATGATTGCGAACCCCAGTGTGATGGTGCCCAATACGATGTAGCTGGCGATTACGTTCGGCAGGATGTGGCGCAACATGATCCGTATGGATCCGGCGCCGATGGCCGAAGCCGCCAGCGTGTAGTCCAACTCCTTGATGCTCAATACCTGCGACCGGATCACCCTGATGGTGCCCGGTAACAGTATGACAAGCAAAGCGATAATCACGTTGTTGGCGGAACCGCCGAGCACGGCCACCAATCCCAATGCCAGAATGATGGGTGGGAAAGCCATCATGGAGTCAACGATGCGCTGCACCGCCAGGTCAAACGCCCCGCCGATGTATGCGCTCAGAATGCCGATGAGCGCCCCCAGCGTCACGCCGATGCCGACGCTGAGCAAGCCCACGTAGATGGAGATCTGCGATCCGGCAATCAGACGGCTCAGTTCGTCGCGCCCCAGGTGGTCGCTGCCCAGCCACGCGCCGGGCTGCGGCGGCAGATACTTCTCCTCGTGGGCGCGGACATCCAGAGGATCATGGGGCAGCACGCCCGGGAACACATAGGAAACCGCGGCTGCCAGGACGGTCAGCAGGATGATGACGGCGCTGATTGCGCCCAACGGCTTGGATTTGGCGAAATTGGCCAGCTTTTGCACCTGCGTCTGACGCGGGCGCATTTCCAGCAATTGGGCCTCGGCGTCGGCAACGACCAACCCTTGACCGGTGTTCGCTGTAGTCATTCGGGTAATTCTCCGTAGTCGAATCCGGTTGTTTGCATTTGGCTAGGCGTACCGGATGCGCGGGTCCAGCAGTCCGTAGAGCAGGTCAACCAGGAGGTTGATGATCACGATGGACACCGCGATGACGATGATGATGGCCTGAATGGTCGGGAAATCCCGTTGGAAAACGGTTTCGATGAGCAGGGTGCCGATGCCCGGCACTTTGAAGATGCTTTCGATGATGACCGTGCCGCCAAACAAGCGGCCAAACTGCCAACCGGAGATGGTCAAAATGGGCAGCACTGCGTTCTTCAATCCGTGGCGCACCAGCACGATCCGTTCTGCCAATCCCTTGGCGCGAGCCGTCCGCATGTAGTCCTCGCGGATGATCTCCATCATGGAGGACCTGGTGACCCGGGCGATGAACGCCATGTCGTAGAAGCCCAAAGCCAACGCGGGCAAAAACATCTGCTGAAGATTCTTCCAGGGGTCATCCCACAGGTCGGCATAACCTAACGGTGGCAGCCAACCAAATCCTCGGGACAATATCAGCACCACCAGCAACCCCGCGAAGAACGTGGGTATCGATATGCCTACCAACGTGATGACTCTTGAGAAATAGTCAATCACACTGTCCGGCTTGATGGCTGAAATCACTCCCAGGGGCACGGCGAAAGCTACGGCAATTATGATCGCCAGCACTGCCAATTCCAGCGTCCGCCAGATCCGCTCGCCCACCAACTTGGTCACCGGCTGACCCGACCGCCAGATGGAGGTGCCCAAATCGCCTTGAACCAGTCCGTAAATCCACTCTCCGTACTGGACCACAATTGGACGGTTGGTTCCCAGTTGCTCCCGTAGGTCTTCCAGTTCTTCCTGGGTGAAGGTGGCGTCGCCTTCGCTCAGAATCACCAGGGCAGGGTCGCCGGGGAGCAGTCGCATCACCGTGAATACGATGATCGACACCAACAGCACGGTGGGGATGATGAGCGCAATTCGTTTTAGCGCGTACTGTCGCATAATCTCCGCTCTACACTAACGCACATTGTAGGGGCGACTCACGAGTCGCCCCTACGTTACGTGGTCAAACTGTCGTCGCTTAGCGATCCAGCCACACGTCTTCGTACTTGAACTGGTATTGCACGGTTTGGGGAGCGTTGAATCCCTTGACGTCTCGATGGACCATCCAGAGCAAGCCACCCAACTGCATCGTTACCCAGTGGTTGTCCTCAAAGCTCTGTAGCCAGAGCTCGGCTTCCTTGTTGATCTCCCGGCGAGCATCCGGATCCAGTTCGACCTTTTGCTGCTCGAACCAGTTCTCCAACTTCGGGTTCGACCAATTGGTGTAGTTCCGGGTGCCGCCTTCGCGGTACACGCCGCCGTAGATGGCATCAAGGTCGTACACCACCATGCCTTCGCCTTGGCAGCTGATTTCCCAGTCGCCGGCGGAGTCGGCGGCGCGGGAAGTGCCGTACTTGGCATATCCGGCCGCGCTGGGCAGCGTCTCAATGTCGCCGGTGATGCCCAGGCCATCCTGCAACTGCTGCTTGACGACCTGGCACTGGTCAGGGTAATTCCCGACCTGTCGCACCGTGTACTGGACTTCGAAGCCTTCGCCCACGCCTGCCTCGGCCATCAGCGCCTTGGCGTCGGCCAAGTCCTGCTGTCCTTCCGCAGTGTTCTTGGGACGGATGCCGGGCCAGGTGTTGCACTCTTCGTTAGAGTGGGCCAAACCCATCAGCGGGCAGTAGCTGCCGGACGTGTTATCGAAGACTCGCTCGTCAATTTCTTGCCGGTCAACGGTCAGGTTAATGGCTTGGCGAACTTTGTGGTCCTGGAACTGAGGCTTCTTGATGTTGAGCATCAACCCCCAGTTGGTCCCAGCGGGGATGGGGTGCGGGACATACTCTCCGTTGGTGCTCTCTGACACCTGAAGTTTTTGAGTCGGAGAGAGGTTGTCGAAACCGCCGTTGGTCATGTCAATCTGGCGCGCCTCGAACTGAGCAATGAGTCGGTCTTTGGCGGTGCCGGGGAAGATGTAGTGCTCAATGCGGTCAACGTAGGGGAGTCCTTCCTTGAAGTAATTTTCGTTCTTGTTGACCTTGTAGAAATCGCCAACTTGGTAGTCTTCCAAGATGAACGGGCCGGACGTGGTGCCCCGGTCGATAATGTTCTCGCCCAGGTTCAAGAAGCAGGGGTTCGCCGCGTCCCGGATCTCACAGTTGGGATCTGAGTCCAGTTGGTGTCCCGGCAAAACCTTGGCGTAGTCGATGGCCAGGAACTTGATGAACGTGCCGGAGGCGAACTGCAGATTGAACTCAACGGTCTTGTCGTCGATGGCGCGCAGGACGGCATCCTGGTTGGTGGGAGTGCAGTCGCCGCCGTCCTTGTCGACCACTTCCATCTTGACGGCGTAGTTGCGCCACAGACCGGAGCGTCCCGTTCCGTTGCAGGGGTTGGCGTAGCGACGCATGGTGGTGATTACGTCAGCCGAGGTAATCTCGGTGCCGTCGGTCCACTGCATATTGTCGCGCAGGTGGAAGGTGTAAGTCAGGCCATCAGCGCTGACGTCCCATGATTGGGCCAAGTCGCCGGTGATAGCGGCAGTTTCCACCGGGTCGAACTGCACAATCTGGTTGTACAGTTGGGAGTAGGAGATCACGCTGGACAACGAGCCCGAGCCCAAAGGATCCCAGTCCTTGGTGTCGGCGTAGGCCGACATTATCATGGTGCCGCCGTACTTGGGCCCGGCGCTGGGCGTCGGCGTGGCGGCTACTTGCGGGACCGCCGTGGGGGCCGGGGTGTTGGTAGGGCGCACCGTGGCCGCCATGGCCTCGGGGATCGGAGTGTTGGTGGGCTGCATGGCCGCTGGGGCGTCCGTAGCGGCCGGGGCGGCCTGCTGCTGTTGTGCAGCCGGGGCCTGTTGCCCCTGTGCAGCCGGTGCGGGTTCTTCAGCGCCGCCGCATGCGATGCCGACCATCAGTGCGACTATGCCGGTTGCGACCAGCAGCGTCCGAAAAGACAGTCGGCCTAGGGTAGATGGCTTCATATCTGTGTGAACCTCCCAACGTCGTTACGACGGCTGTGTATATTTTTTCCGGGCGCAGCGAATATGATCACCGCCCCCCGAAGTAAGAGAAATCTCCCGGATTCGGCCATTTGTGAAATCAGACACAATCCGCGAGTCTTGGCTCGGAATGTTAGCCCAGCGGACAACGGCTGTCAATAGTCCGCTGACGGAATCGTAATTTCCGTTACGAAAACCGCGAATAAAAAGCCCCTCGCGATTGGAAGGGGTTTTAGGCAGTTATGTGTTCCGATTATATTATGCCGGCTGGCGGTGACCTTCCGTTCGCCAACAATATCGTCACGTTTACCGAAAAAACAGACGTGGGCAACCCGAATCCGTGGGTACGGCGATTCGCCACCCAACGGTTGCTCGCCAGCACGGGCGGGCAAAAAAGCAGGGTCGGCGCCGACCCTGCCTTCGATCATGAACCGTAAAATCAGTCCGTGCTTGCGTCAGTGGTGCCCCACCCGGTCCTGGAATTCCCGCTCGGTAGTCGCGGCTTCCACTGCCTGGTACTCAGGCAGGCTGATGAGCGCCTCCACCTCCGCGCGCCGTGTTGCCACGTCTGCGGCGCCGATACCGATGTGGCCGGTGTCGCGCAGGTTGGTGTACGCCCGTTGGATGCCCTCCACCGCCGCGATTGCCGGCGTGGTGGCGTAGATGATCACCTTGTAGCCAAGCTCCTCGTATTCCCGCACGGTGATGTCGTCGGTGCCGGCGATCACCAGCAGCGGGACGTCCGGTACCCCGGCGCGGAAAGTGGCCAGGTCTTCACGCTGCCGGACGCCGCGGGGCATTACCACGTCCACGCCCAGTTCGCGCAGCGCATTGCCCCGGCGGATAGCGTCGTCCATGTCGCCTTCCACGGCGGTGAATGAATCCGTCCGCCCGATGATCAGGAAGTTTGGGTCGCTGCGCGCTTCCAGAGCGTAGCGCATCTTTTCCAGGAACTCGTCGATCGGGATGACGTGCTCCAGGCCGGCGTGGTACGACGCCCGCTTGGGATACACCTGGTCTTCTATATGGATGCCGCTAACGCCGGATCGCTCGAAAGTGCGCACGGTGTGCATTGTGTGCACGGGGTCTCCATACCCGGCCCCGGCGTCGCAGATCACGGGCAACGGAACCGACTTGACCACGCGCTCCGCCACTTCCACCTGCTCGGTCAGGGTCATCAGCGGTTCGGTGACGGCCAGGTGAGCGCCGCTCATGTAGCCGCCGACGTACACCGTGTCGAAACCGAGGGACTGCACAACGCGGGCCGACATGGGGTCGTAAGCTCCCGGTGCCACAATGGTTTCGCCGGCCACCAGCCGGCTCTTAAGGTTGGATCGTAGAGTCATGATTGTTTGCCTCCTGCCAGAGGTGGATTTGCGGTTAGTCCTGTGGAATCAGAGGCATCACTTCCCGCGAGAAGCGTTCCATAGCCTCCTGTTGCTGGGCGGCGCTATCGGCCGGAAAGCTGAATATGAAGTGTTGCACGCCGAGGTCCTGGTACTGCCGTAAATCCGCCGCGATCTGTTCGGGTATTCCAGATACCATGCGGCGATTGCTGGTCGGCTGGTCCTGGAATACACAGTCGGTGCTGAACACCAAATCCACCGCGCCCTCGGCACGTCCGGCCCGCGCGCTGATCCGGCGCAGGCGGGCGACCTTTTCCGCCATTTCTTCCGGCTCGAGGCCGGCCGGCGGACGCAGCCCGATGGGCATCCATCCGTCTCCGAGCGTGGCCGCCCTGCGGATTGCAGGGTTAGTATGGCCGCCAATCCAGATCGGCGGGTGAGGTTGCTGCACCGGTTTTGGCAGGAAACCGGCGCCGCTCACGTCGTAATGTTTGCCATGAAATTCCGGGTTGTCCGAAGTCCATAGCTCCTTAAAAATCTGGATGTATTCGTCGGTCACCTCGCCCCGTTGAGCATAGGTGTCCAGCCCCATTGCCTGGAATTCTTCCTCCATCCAGCCCACTCCCGCGCCCAGTATGAGTCGGCCACCGCTCAGGACGTCCAGCGTCGCCAGTATCTTGGCCGTCAGCACCGGGTTGCGATACGGCAGTATGAGCACGTGAGTGCCCAGCTTGACCCGCGTCGTACATCCCGCCAGAAAGTTCAGTGCGGCCAACGGCTCAAAATAGGTGTTGTCCCGCTGGAACGGCGCTACCCCGTCGGCGGCGTATGGATAGAAGGAAGAAACCTCGTGAGGAATGATGATATGGTCGCTGACCCAGACGTGGTCAAAGGAAAGGTCCTCCGCCCGCTGAGCCAGGTCGCGCAGATTGTCGGGTGAGGCCATCGCTCCTCTACTGGGCAGCGAGCATCCGAAAGTAACCGGCATCTGATTGCCTCCGTTGAATATTCTGCATAACAGTCCGAAACTCGCTCGATGCTATACTACCTGCATCCCCGTCGCAACACGCTGGGTCGCGGAAAGTCGAACCGCCGTCCAACTCAACCCAGTGTAACCAATCCAACGAACCGCGGGCGGGGCAGACCACGATGGGCGCCAGTATGATTGACACGATTAATCCCAGCAGTGAACGTACCAACCGGGTCGTCGTGGCCATGAGTGGCGGCGTGGATTCGTCGGTAGCAGCCCTGCTTCTGCAGCGCGAGGGCCACGAGGTCATCGGCGTAACCATGAAGCTGTACGACATCGACCAAGCCAACCTGCCGGACTATTACCGAGGCTGCTGCACAATCGACGACGTCGAGGACGCCCGCGCGGTCTGTCGCATCCTTGGTGTGCCCCACTACGTGCTCAACGTACAGCGCGAGTTCCGCGCGTTCGTCATCGACTACTTCCAGCGGGAGTACGAAAGTGGTCGCACGCCCCACCCCTGCATCGCCTGCAACGACAAGATCAAGTTCAGCTTCCTGGCCCAGCGCGCCCAAATGCTGAACGCGTCCCACGTCGCGACCGGCCACTACGCCCGCATCGAAGCCGACTGCTCAGACGGCTGGGCCCTGAGGCGTGGAGTGGACGCCGACAAGGACCAATCATACGTCCTTTTTGGCATGCGCCAGGACCAACTGGCCGCAACCCTGATGCCGGTTGGCCGGTACCCTAAATCGGAGATCCGTGAGATGGCCGCCGAGGCCGGATTTCCCAACGCCGACAAGCCCGACAGCCAGGACATCTGCTTTATTCCTACCGGGGACTATCGCGAATTTCTGCGCCAGCGCACTGACGAACGTCCCGGGGACATCGTCGATGATGCCGGCAACGTGCTTGGCAGGCACGACGGCATCCAGTATTTCACTGTAGGCCAACGCCGCGGTTTAGGGCTGTCCGGAGGAGCGCCCAAGTTCGTGATCCGCCTGGAACCCGACGCCCGCCGAGTGGTGGTCGGATCCGAGCAAAACCTGTACCGGGATCGGCTGTACGCCAATCCGGTTTCCTGGGTTTCCGGAAAAGAACCCCCATTGGACACCCCGGTAACGGTTAAAATTCGCTACAAGTTCGCAGAGGCGCCGGCAGCGGTGTCGCCTGTCGCCGGCGGTGCGTTGGTGCGTTTTGATGAGCCGCAGCGCGCCATCACCCCGGGCCAGGCCGCGGTGTTCTACCAGGACGATACCGTCCTGGGCGGCGGTCCCATCGCAGGGTACGAACCCGAACCACCCGCCCCGCAAGCCTCCGAGACTCATCTGATTAATGCCTGACCTCGCTTTCGAGGCGTCGTTCCATGCCGATGGTTTCCGCCTCGTCGCCGGCGTGGACGAGGCGGGACGCGGTCCACTGGCCGGTCCGGTCACCGCCGCCGCCGTCATTCTGCCGCCCGGGCTGGAAGCCTCCGCTGATTGGTTGGCAACGATCGACGACAGCAAACGCCTCACGGCGCCGCGCCGCGCCGCCGCCGCCGAACTGATCCGGACGAATGCCCTCACCTGGGCGGTGGAGGAAATCGCACCAACCGAAATCGACCGCATCGGTATCGGGCCAGCCGTGCTGCACGCGATGCTGTCTGCGGTATCGTCGTTGAGACCCCAGCCGGACGCGCTGCTGCTTGACTGGGTTCCCATCCGCGATTGCCCGCTTCCGCACAAAACCGTTGTCAAGGGAGACGCCAAATCCCTATCCATCTCGGCCGCAAGTATTCTGGCCAAGGTAACCCGGGACGAAGTCATGACTCGCGCCGACGACCAGTACCCGGGATACGGTTTCGCCCGGCACAAGGGCTATGCCACCGCTCAACATCTGCGTTGCCTGGCCGAAATGGGGCCCACCCCCATTCACCGACGCTCGTTCGGACCCCTGCGCCAGGCCCGACTGATCCGCGACGCCCGTGCGGGATAGGCGAACATCCCACGCCGCGTCGCCCATGGAGATTGGGCGCGTCGGTGAATCGCTGGCTCGGCTCCATTTGGAAGGTAAAGGCTACCGTACTATCGACGCCAACTACCGATGCCGCTGGGGCGAGGTGGATCTCATCGCGATGGATGGGCCCACCTGGGTGTTCGTTGAGGTGCGCACTCGCCGCGGCTCCGATTTCGGGTCGCCCGAGGAGTCCCTGACCTCCGCGAAGGCCCGCCGCCTTAGCATGACAGCCCAGGACTTCCTGGAACGTCGGGCGCTGATCTCCGACGATATCCTCTGGCGAATCGATCTTGTCGCCATACGGTTGGGCCTCGGACAGCGGGTTCTGGACATCCAGCACCTGGAAAACGTC
Organism: Dehalococcoidia bacterium; assembly: GCA_965116565.1. Lineage (GTDB taxonomy): Bacteria > Chloroflexota > Dehalococcoidia > Lucifugimonadales > UBA3495 > Bin87. The sequence goes on along the minus strand of OZ220699.1, from coordinate 3,083,878 downwards.
GTCGAGGCATAGCGGGATTCGGGCATCTCCCGCGTACCCGGGTTCGTCTCGCGTGATCGGGGCGGTCCGGTTGCGCCTGATGTCATTCCCACGAAAGAACGCCACCCCGTAAGAAGAACGTCACCCCTTACTTGATACGGGGCCGGAATCCAGTAACCCAACGCACCAGACACTCCCGCTATTCCCAAGTCCTTTGGGTGGCTGGGCTCCGGCTTTCGCGGCAGCGACGACCTGCGGGAATCGCTCTGGTGTAACTCCACCACCAACCGAGTACGCATGACGACACTGCTCCCTTGCCCCTGACCGCTGCCCATCCTTACCATTGAACTACGTACCATCGAACTGCGTGATCCCCCACATCCAAACCACCATCCCGGTCCCTCCAGGGCCTTGCCATTGTCTCGGGCCCTTCCCGCAGCCCGCTCATCCTGAGCCTGTCGAAGGACGAGCGGGCCGCAGTTCTGCGGGCCGCAGTACAAGGAACGTCCGGGCTGGAGCCATCGCCTTGTGTTTGAACCATCGTGTGTTTGAACCATCGAATGACCCGGCCTGTCCCTCCCAAACCCGCTCACAGGCCCGCCAAAACCACCAATACCGCCCCCAAAACCCGCCCAATCCACCACCATTTCATCCCCACCACCCACTCCCTGCCCTACTTGAATGAAACGAAATGAGCGGAAATGAACGGGATTTCCCAAAAATGACAGCCCGCCCCGTGTCTGACACGGGGTCCCTCCGTACTTGATACGGAGCGCCACCATCCCAATCCAGTTTCTGATCCCGTCCATCCATGCAAATCACTCCCCGTCAAAGGTACTACCACGACCCCCTCCCAACTCCGCCGCCGCGGCAACGCCCTTAAACGCCAATTCGCCCATGAACTCGCCGTCATCAAACTCCGCCTCACCACCTTCGCCAGTCTCCGCCGCTACCTCGAGGACACCCGACGGAAAGGCGACGTCCCCCTCCCCAACACCATCGTGCTCAGTTTGCTCCCCTGGGCCGGGAACGACCGCTACTATCCACTGCTGCGCTGGGACCTTCCGGCCCCGTGACCATGGCCATTTCCCCAAGTGCGTGCGCGTGAGATTCGGGCGGCGGTTGACTGTACCCAAAGCGGATACTAGACTAATTGCCGCAATTCGACACCTCTCGCCGGTATGCAAACAATGCCCATCGATCTTGCCACCCATATCCGAAACGTGCCTGACTTCCCCATCCATGGGGTTCAGTTCAAGGACATCACGTCTCTGCTGCTGTCGCCTGACGCTTTTGCGGAAACGATCGACCGCATGGTTGAGGAGGCCGATCGGCGCAACGTGGACTGTTTGGCGGCCATAGATTCCAGGGGCTTTTTATTCGCCGCGCCAATGGCTGATCGGATGGGTCTGCCGCTGGTCCTGGTCCGCAAACAGGGCAAGTTGCCAGGCGAGACCCTCAGTTACGAGTACACGCTGGAATACGGCGCCAACACGCTGGAGATCCACGCGGGAGATATCGGCAAAGGCGATCGCGTCCTGATCGTCGACGACCTGCTCGCCACCGGAGGCAGCATCGACGCCGCGGCCAACCTGGTCAAGAACGCCGGCGGCATCCCGGCCGGGGTTGGCGTGGTGATCGAACTGATCGGCCTGCACGGCCGCGAAAACCTGGCCGACTACGACCTCTTTTCCCTCGTTACTTTTGAAGTGGATGAATAGCTTACGCCGATATCTTCGGCGTCCATGATTATCGCAAACTCGCAGGAGGAAATCCGGAATGGCAGACAAAGCAACCATTGGCAATGTTGAAGTGACCGCCGTTATCGACATGGTTCCGCCGCCGCGCGAACCATCCGCGATGTTCCCAGACGTGCCCGCGGACGCCTGGGCCAACTATCAGGACACCCTTGAAGACGGCCAACTCCAACTCTATTACGGTGTATTCCTGCTCAAGACCGAGGAGCACGTCATTCTTGTGGACACCGGAATGGGTCCCGGACCTCACCCCGACCGTGGCAACCGCACCGGCAACCTCTACGAGGAATTGCGGCCTCATCTGGAGTCCAATGTCGGAGTAAACAATACCAACGTCGGGCCCAGCGACTCCGTCAACTACATCATTCATACGCACCTGCACGGCGACCATGTCGGCTGGAACCTCCGCTACTCCGGCGGCATGCCGGCCCCCAACTTCCGCCGCGCTCGCTACGTCATGTCCCGGCCCGACTATGACTACTTCACCTCCGACCAGGGCCGCCAGGTGTATCCCTACATCGACCGGCAGGTCATGCCCCTGCGTCGCCTGCGCCTCCAGCAGATCCTGGAAGAACCCGAACACGTGATCAGTGATGAGATCTCGATTGCTCCGGCTCCCGGACACACCCCGGGCCACCAGATCGTCCTCATCAACTCCAACGGACAGCGTGGCATCGTGATGGGCGACGTGCTCCACACGATTGCCCAGATTTCCGAGCCCGACTGGTGCGCCGGCGTCGACACCGACAAGGCGCAATCCGCCGCGTCCCGCGCCAAGTGGCTGGACGCCGCTGAAGAAGGCGACTGGACCATCTGCGCCGGACACTTTCCGCCCGGCCAGCAGATCGGCAAAATCGCCCGCGTCGACGGCAAGCGAGTCTGGCAATCCCTGTAGATTGCTGGGCCGATCGTAACAACAAAAAGCAGGGGCGAATATTCATTCGCCCCTACCCATTGCATCACCTCTTGTAATAGCCATGACCCAACTACGGAATTTGCTCGAGCGCATTGAACAGGGCGGCGCTCCGTCTATCGGTTTCGGCGCGGTTCAATCGAGCCGGCTGCCCGCCATGGCTCTGATAGCCCGTTGCTCCGGCGACGTTCAAGCGGCGTTGGCCGTCGCCTCCGGCTCCGCCGATGCGGTAGTCATCGCAGTGTCGGATGTCTCACCGGACAACCTGCCCGACCTCGGCGACCGGATCTGGGGAGCGGGCGGCGTACCTCTGACTCCCGAAAACGTCGCTCTTTGGCGTGGTGTTGGGGCTGATTTCATGGTATCCCCGCCCTCGGGCGCGGTTGTTGACGCCATCGACGTCGCTCAGCCCGGCATGACCCACGGCTTACGCATACCGGACGAACCCGACGACGGCACGTGGCGCACGCTGGCCGCTGCGCCAGTCGATATCCTGGTCCTGGACAAGTCGGCCATGACCGGTCCATGGACTTTCGCGGATCTGGGCCAGGTTTCCGACGCCATAGCCCGCGCCGATAAGTACCAGTTCGTGCGCGTCGGTCCCAGGCCCTCCCTGAATGAACTCGTGGCCCTCAAACAGGCTGGCGTGGTCGCCATCGTAGCCGAGGCTAACCAGTTGGGCGCGGACGGGTTGGCCGGGCTCAAGTCCGACCTCATGTCCCTCCCCCGGGTTCAACCCACCGGCCGGCGACGTGTTCAACCCGCTCTGGAAAGCCAGACCACGTGATCCTCCAGAGCCTTGACCTGCTCAGGCAAGACCCGGTCTCCTTCATCCTCGTCATTGGGATCGGATTGGCCGGGTTGATTGTCGGGTTCACCGTTCACGAGTTCAGCCACGCCCTGACCGCCCATATGCAGGGTGACGAGACGGCCCGCCGGATGGGTCGTCTTACCTTCAACCCAGTCAAGCACATCGACCTGCTGGGATTTCTGTTGCTTTTGGTGGTGGGATTCGGCTGGGCGAAACCGGTGCAGGTTGATCCCTACAACCTACGGGGTGGTCGGCTCGGAATGTCGTTCGTCGCCTTCGCCGGCCCCCTTTCCAACTTCATCCTGGCTTTCGCGCTTGGTCTGGTATTCAGGTTCGACCTGCTGCCCGTCGTTCTTCAGACTCGTGGCATCTCGGGCGTCCAGGAAATTCTGGGGTTCGCGGCGTTCCTCGCCATCTTCTTCAACCTCATCCTGGGCATATTCAACCTGATACCCCTGCCACCTCTCGATGGCAGCAAGGTAGTAGGCGGCCTGTTGCCCCGCGCCCTATACGAGCCGTATCTTCGATTCGAGCGGTACGGCTGGATTCCGTTGATCGCGTTGATCGGCGTCAATCTGTTTCTCAGCTACGCATTCGACATCAATTTCCTTGGGCGGATATTGCTGCCGCCGGCCCTGTTCATGTTCCGGGTGGCTACAGGCGTCAGCTGAATTGGAGTGGAGCCCAGAGAACCAAGAGGAGCGACCAACCGGTCGCCCCTCTTCACGCTGCGCGTTTCGACTCTGTATTACGGCCGCAACGGAATTGGGCGGTTGGTCTGGTTCTCGGTGATCTGGTCCGTATCCCAGAGCTTTGCGAAATTGTACGCCCGCGGGCAGTGGCCGTAGGACTCCTCCACGTTAATGATGATGCCCTGCAGGTGCTTGGCATTGTCGTCCGTCCAATACAGCGACAGCTCAACCTTCTGCCTGCCGAGCTCCTCCTTGTCCACGATGGTCACCGTGCCGTTCACCCGCACCGTGTCGTTGACGCCCGGGATCATGAACAGAAGCCCGACATGCGGATTGGCGTCCATGTTTTGAAAAGACTGGAACAACCGGTTACCGGCCACGTCGGGCAGCAAAAGCCTGGTGCTGTCGATCACCTTGACGAAACCCGGCTTTCCACCCTTGGGGGAAGCGTCGCAGTTGCCGTCCGGATCAGCCGAAGCCATCACGACGAAAGGCGATGCCTGGATGAACTTTTGCACGAACTCCGACATCTCGCCCTTTACCTTGACCCGGGCCTTTTCGCTCATTTCTCCGAATTGGTCGTTGAACCGGCTCCGATCCTGTTCAATGGTGCAAGAATCATCGACGGCTGGGGCTGTGGTGGTCATCTCTCATACTCTCCATGCATTTCAGGATCTGGGATCGTATCGCACAGAATAACCGATTTAATCGGCCATCGCCACCGCGCACAACCTGGCATTACACCGAGGAGCTATGTCCTGTCCCCGGGTGATTACCGTGTTGGGTAACTTTCGCTGGCGAAAATTACGGTGTGCGGCGATTCCGAGAAAACTGATCTCGAGCCGTAGCATCCGACGCCGGTCCGGCAGTGGCGGGTTGTTATGCCGGAACCCTCGACACACAACCGGCGGACGAACGGTGGGGACGAGCGACTTATGAACCGAACCGAACATCCCACTCCTCAGCGAGATTGGAATGTTCGAAACCCATCGGAAAATTAAAGGAGCATCACTTGCCACTGCCATGCGGGGCAGCGGTCGCCACACATGCTATTCGTACAGGTGACACGCCGTCGCGTGACCAAGTTGGTATTCGCGCAGAGTTGGCATGTCCGTCGCACACCGTTCCATCACGAAGGGACAGCGAGGGTGGAATGCGCAGCCGCCGGGCGGATTCAACGGAGACGGAACCTCTCCCGTCAGTACGATCTCTTCTCGCTGTTGACGCGGATGGGCCGGCAACGATGCTGAAATCAGCGCTTTAGTGTAAGGGTGCTGGGGATCGGTGAACAGTTCTATCGGCGGCGCCTCTTCCACGATCTTGCCCAAGTACATCACGCCGACCATGTGGCTCATGTACCGGACAGTGGCGAGGTTGTGCGCTATCAACAGGTAACTGAGATCGTAGCTGGATTGCAACTCTTTCAGCAGGTTCAGGATCTGGGCTCGAATCGACACATCCAACGCGGAAACAGGCTCGTCGAGCACGATTAGTTTCGGCCTCGTCGACAGCGCTCGCGCGATGGCAATTCGCTGACGTTGGCCTCCGCTGAACTCGTGAGGGTATCGTTCTGCGTGGAACGAATGCAGTCCCACCACCTCCAGAAGCTCTTGCACCTGCGATCGTATCTCCGATCGGCTCAGCCGCTGGTGCGTGATCAACGGCTCCGAGATGATCTGGTCGACGCGCATCCGGGGGTTGAGAGAGCTCCACGGGTCCTGGAACACCGCCTGCACAGAAGCCCGGAAGCTACGGCGTTCTGCTCCCGAGAACTGGTGCATGGGCCGGTTGTCGAAATAGATGCTTCCATCCGTCGGCCGGTCGGCCATCAGGAGCATGCGGCTGGTGGTCGTTTTTCCGCAGCCGGACTCACCTACAAGGCTGTACGTCTGACCCGGCATGATGTTGATGGAGATCCCGTCGACCGCTTTGACCGTTCCGGTATGTCTCCGCAGCAGGTTCCCTCGGTAAACCGGGAAATGCCGCCGGATCCCTTCCAGCCTGACGAGCGGCCCGTTTGTGGCGGAGGTACCAGCAGCGGGTTGTGAAGCGACCGCGGCCATATTATTCCGACCTCCAGCAGCGAGACGTGTGGCGCGGCGCCACCGTGAATTCGTCGGGATACTCTCGGCATCGATCCCAGGCGTGTGGGCACCTGGGGGCGAAGGCGCATCCTTCCGGCAGGGTATCCAGGGACGGCGGTTGCCCTTCGATGGATGGCAACGTTTCCACATCCGTGTCCAGGTCCGGCACCGATTGCAGCAATGCCTCGGTGTATGGATGGGCCGGGTGGTCGAACATGTCCTCAACGTCGGACTGCTCCACGATGCGACCGGCGTACATCACTGCCACCCGGTCACACATGCGGGCCACTATCCCAAAATCGTGCGTTATGAATATGATGGCTGCCCCGGTCTGTTCCTGGATATCCTTCAACAGCCTCAGGTATTGCAGTTGGATTGTTGCGTCCAGAGAGGTCGTCGGCTCGTCGGCAATCAACAGATTGGGAGCCCTGGAAATCGAAATCGCTCCCACCACACGTTGGCGCATCCCGCCGCTCATCTGGTGGGGGAAATTCGTCAGCCTGTCCTCAGGCGCCGGGATCCTCACGTTGGCCAGCAACTCGGTCGCGCGCCGCCACAACGAACGCTTCGGCTCGTTGTACTCCAGTCTCAGCGTTTCAATCAGCTGGTCTCCCACCGTGAAAACCGGGTTCAGCGACGTCAGGGGGTCCTGCATCACCATGCAGATGCCGGAGCCGCGGATATCGCGCATCTCCCCCCGGCTCTTTTCCAGAAGGTTCTCCCCGAGGTAGTTGATCGACCCACCAACGATTCGCCCCGGATGAGGCACCATGCCCAAGATCGACCAGGCGGTCATGCTTTTGCCGGAACCCGATTCGCCGACGATTCCCAGCGTTTCGCCCCGCCCCAACTCGAAACTGATCCCGTCCACTGCCTTAACCACGCCGGTGCGGGTGAAAAAGTGGGTTTGCAGATCCTCGACCTGAAGGATTACGTCGTTAGTCATTTAGCCCCTGATGCGCGGTGTCATCTCGGGTACCGAGACGGTTTCAGAATCGGCGACCGATCAGGCCTTGATGGAGAACGGGATCACCCCGCCCTTCTGAGCTTGGGATCCAGGTAATCGCGAAGCCAGTCGCCGAAGAAGTTGAACGCCAGCACGACCACAGTGATCGCCACTCCAGGGAAGAGGGAGAGCCACCAGACGTCCAGGATAACTTCCTGTCCCTCGGCGACCATTATGCCCCAGGCTGGCGCGCCGGGAGACAGGCCCAATCCCAAGAAGCTCAACGCAGCTTCAAGCAGGATGATCTGACCCACCATGAGACTGGTGATGACCATCAGGGTGTTCGCGACGTTGGGGAAAATGTGCCGCCACAGTATTACTGGCGCGCTCACTCCGGTGATTCTGGCGAGCGTCACGAAGTCGTAGCCTTTGACGGTCAGCACGTCTCCGCGAATCATCCTAGCGAACCGGGCCCAGACGGTAAGCAACACCGCCAAGATAATAGCTGCAGGTCCAGGGTTCATGATTACCACAACGACCAGCGCCAGCAGGATGGTGGGGAATCCCAGGGCGGCGTCCGTGATGCGCATCAGCAGGGCGTCGGTCCAACCGCCCCAGTATCCGGAAACGAGACCGACCACGGTCCCAATAATGGCGCCAAGAGCCAGCGCGATCACGCTGATTTGCACCGTGGTCCGCGCTCCGTAGACCAAACGGCTCAGCATATCGCGACCCAGCACATCGGTCCCCAGCGGGTGCTCGGATGATTCGAAGGGCGCCAACTTGCTGTTCACGACGTTCAGGCTGGTTGGGTCGTGCGGCGCGATCCAGTGGGCGAAAGCGGCGCACACCACCAGCACCAGAAGGACAATGATCGGAACCCACGGCAGCCGTTTTTCGGCAAGTCGCTGCCGCCAGTTGCGTGCGGGTTGCGCGGTTTCGAGTACGAGGTCGGTGGTCGCCATAGTTCGGTACCTGCCAGCTTCAGTGCCTGATCCGCGGGTCAGCGTACACGTAGAGGATATCAACGATCAGCGCGGTGAGGATGTAGAAGAACGCCGAAGCCATCACTGCCGCCTGCACCACCGGGAAGTTGCGTTGCAGCACGCCGTCCAGCATCAGTCGGCCCAGTCCCGGCCAGGCAAACACCTGCTCCACCACGATGGCGCCGTTCAACAGTCCCGCGAGACTAATGCCGCTGAAAGTCAGGATGGGAATGAGGGCGTTGCGCAGCGCGTGTTTCCATACCACCATTCCGTCCTTCAACCCCTTGATGCGCGCGAACCGAACGTAGTCACTGTCCAACACCTCCAGCATGCTGGACCGTCCCAGGCGCATGATGCCGGCCATGATGGACCAGGCCAAAACGAAGGAGGGCAGGATGAAGTTTTCGGGTCCCTCACGTCCATAAGTTGGCAATATCTTAAGGATGGCCCCAAATAGGAGGATCAGCATGATCGCCACCCAGAATTGGGGCGCCGCCATGCCGAGCACGGCGAATAGCTTGCCCCCTTTATCGAGAATCGAGTCGCGTCTCACCGCCGAGAGAATCCCCAGGGGAACGCCGATCACGATTGCCAACACCATGCCGGCCAGCGCTAGCTGTAGCGTTGCCGGCAAACGCTCGAGTAGCAGGTCTCTGGTGGGACGCCGGTCGCGGATGGACAATCCGAAGTCGCCCTGGACCGCGCCCTTCAAAAATATGATGTACTGCTCCGGCAAGGATTTGTCCAAGCCCAACTGCTTACGCACTCGCTCATAGTCGCTCTTGCTCGAAGCCTCGGGTGGCAGCAGGACCAACGCGGGATCCCCGGTTAAACGAGTCGCCAAGAACACCAACAGGCTGATGACCAACAGCGTGAAGATGCCTTGGATGACCCGTATTCCGATAAACTGCCACATGGATCGTCAGCGGACAACTAGTTGAGCTTCATGGTCCAGATTGCGGTTTGATAAGCTACCACGGGCCACGGTTCCCACTCTGCGATCCGCGGACCCACGCCCCACGGCAGGTTCACGTAGCCGGTACCGAACTCGTAGTGTTCTTCCCGCAAGATCTTGTAAGCCTTGTTGAAGGCTTCCTGGCGCAGAGCGGGATCGACCACCGCCAACGCCTCTTTGGCCACCGCTATCAGGTCATCGCGGCGACCTCCCAAGTGCGCGCTGCCTTCGGGGTCTCCGTAGATGGCGTTGGTGATGCTGCCGCCGTCCCACCGGGTTTCGTTGGCGCGTACGATCACTTTTCCGTCCAGTTGCCGACCGAACCAGCGTTCTCGGACGGTAGCCGCCTCACCCACAATTACCTCGACGTCGATCCCAAGGTTCTTTTCCCACATGTCGGCAATGAGCTGCGCTTGTTCCGGAAGGAACGGCACGTCGCCAGCTTTCCAAGTGTGAATTTCCAGGGTCCCAAATCCTTCGCCATCCGGATATCCGGCGTCAACCATCAATTGTTGGGCTTTTTCAGGGTCATACGGGTATGGGTCCAAATCTTCGCTATATCCCAGAGCGTTGGGAGTGGCCCAGTTCCATCCGCGGGAAACCCCTGCCTGTGGTCCATAGAGGGAGTTTATGATCAGGTCTTTGTCGATCGCGTAGTCCAGGGCCTGGCGAACTTCCTTCTTATTGCAGGGGAACTGGACCTCCCAGCATCCGGGCAGGAGTATCCATATGTAGGACGATTCCTGTGCCCAGATCATGCGTCCACCGCCGTCTTCAATCTGGTCCTTGACGGCCAAGTTCGCCTCGACTACGTCGGCGTCCCCGGCGCGCAACGCCGCTACGCGGGTTGACACTTCCGGCACCAGGCGCATATCCAGCGTTTGGAACGACGGGCCACGTTCGGGGTCGAAGTAGTCGTCATAGCGCTCCAGCAGGATCTGCTCGCTGATCACATGCTTTTCCAACCGGAAGGGCCCGGCTCCGATCGGCGCGTCGTTGTAGCCGTCTTGTCCCAGGCTCTCGAAATAGTCCTTCGGCAGCAGAACACCTGCGATCCCAAAGCTCAAATCGGAGATGAAGAATGGGAAGAACGCTTTGGGGGAGACGTGCGTAACGCGCATCGTGTTCGGCCCCGTGGCTTCTATGCTTTCCGTATCAGATGCTTCAGCCTGGATGCTCGGGCTGATAGATTCCGTCACGGCCTCCGGACCGAATGTAAAGTCCATCGTAAACAGCGCGTCGTCAATCGTCAGAGGGTCGCCGTTGTGGAAAGTAATACCATCCCGCAATGTCAGATCCCATGACAGGCCGTCTTCAGACACGGCCCAGTCGGTCAACACTCCGGGTCCCATTTCGAGGTTCTCGTTGCCGTTGATCCAGAAGGCGTGCATTTGGCGGCCGTAGGTGGCAGTCTCGCCAACACCGTCCCGTGGTGTGAAGAGCTCGGTGGCCCACACGGCGTTCATGAGCGTAACCTTGCCGCCCGTTTCCTCGGTCATGGCTGCGGGGGGAGCCTCGGTGGGTTCCGCAGCGGCGGCGGGAACGGCGGTGGCTGCGGGGGCGGCAGCCGGGGCAGCCGGGGCAGCCGGTTCATCGGCGGCCCCTCCACAGGCTATCGCTATCACCAGCGCGATCAACGCCACGCTTACGAGTAGTAACTTCACGCCCAATTTGCGTCGCAACATTCGGGGATCCTCCATGCCAGCGGCCTTATTCAGGAGCTTGCGTTAATTCATTGCTACTGCGTGGGCGGGACATTAGCACATCCCTTAATGGCCGTCAACAATCGTAGGCGGCCTGCTACGGCGTGCTTAGAGGAGTCAACAAATAGAGTCACTGTGACGCGATTCGTAGCTACAGTACGAGAACTCGGCGTTGACACCGCAGGTTGCGGCGAGCCTGAGTTTTGCGCCCGAGCAATATTAATCTCAATGTCAGGAACCAAAACTGATGGCGATTGCCGCGGCATTGACGGCCGGCCAGCCGGGCGGGATTGATTCCGGTGGTTTCAGCAGATGGGAGCGATTGGTCACCGGCGGGTTTCGTCGTCCACACGCCGGAGGCAACAACGCTCCATTCGAGTGCGGCGAATTCGCAGCGTCTTCGATCGGCCGTCTGAAAGGTCGCGCCGCTGTAATATAATCCAGAGCGTGCGCAATCCAGCAGGGTTGTTTTGCACAATCCGGTTGCCATGAGATTGACGACCTTGCCACGCTTGGGGGACGCCCAATCGAGGCGGTGTCGTATTGCAGACAGCGAGACTCGCCAGCAGTTCAAATCGACCATCAGAGGAGATTACCCATGCCGCAATTCGTTCGCGTTTATACCGGAGACGACGGCCAGTCGCGCCTGGAACACTACGATCCTCCCTTCGAGGATTTTCTGGATACGGAGGGCGCCTACGGCCGCGGGACGCCGCTGGAGCCAACCACGGGCATGACGATCCGCATATCTCCGCCGGACTACTTCCTGGACTTCCACTGCGCTCCGCGGCGTCAATACACCGTTACCCTGGCGGGACAGGCCGAAATCGGTTTGGGAGACGGCACGACGCATCGAGTGGGGCCTGGAGACGTGCTGCTGGCCGAAGACCTGACGGGACAAGGGCACACCACGCGAGTGGTTGGCGGCGACGAGAGGGTTTACCTGGTGATACCGCTGGAAGACTGAGCGGCGGGACGACGGACAGCCGAACCAATTCAGTGCGCCTGGCGCCATCCTTCGACGAGACAACCTCCGCTCCGGCACCGAACGGCCGGGGCGGAATCTTTTATGGATGGTGGGTACTGGCGGCATCCGCCACCCTGGGATTCTGCGCGTTTGGCGTCGTGATACCGGGCTACCTGGCATTCTCGGTGCCGGTGCGAGCAGAGTTGGGCTTGAGTTCCGGACAGTCGGCGTTCGTCGTTGGCGCGGCCTGGGGGATCGGTGACATAACGTCGTTGCTGGCTGGATGGCTGGCGGACCGATACGGGGCCCGGAGGCTGGTGCTGGCGGGCGGCCTGCTCTGCGGGATAGGGTTTGCCGCCCTGGGGTTGGCGAACTCCTTCTGGACCATCGTGCTGGCGTATTCGGTAATCGCTTCAGTAGGTCGAGGTCTGGGTATCTTCCCGACGCTGATGACCGTGGTGAACCAGTGGTTCGACGATCGCAAGGCGCTGGCGCTGGCGATCATCAACACCGCCGTCACCGCGGGCGCGGCGGCAGTGCTGCCGGCGTTGAGCTTCGCCGGCGGCGAAATTGGCTGGCGCTGGGCGGCCCTCATAGCCGGCGGAGTGGTGTGCGCCATGACGGCGCCGGCGGCGATGGTGATTCGCAGCCGGCCGGAGGACGTCGGGTTGAGTCCCTATCGGGCGGGGTCCCAAGCCGGTGCGCGGGGACGACGAAGCTCGCAACGCCAAACCGCGCAACCACAAACTCTGCAACGCCAAACCGATCCGGCGCCGCTGCGCAGGAACTATTCAGTGCGCGAGGCGCTGGGCACGCTATCGTTCTGTGCGCTGGCGATTGGGGCAATCCTGCGGACGGTGCCGTCGGACGTGCTGGTCATCAATCAGATACCGTTACTGATATGGAAAGGCGTTGCAGCCGAGCGAACCGCCACGTACCTGTCCATCACGTACTTTGCGACCATTCCGGCGCGGTTCGGCATGGGGTTGGCGGCGACGTGGGTGTCGCCGCGGTGGATGCTGAGCGGCGCGATGGCAACGGTGGCCGTATGCACGGTGGCGGCCCTTTTGCTGCGGGGAGACGCGGTGGCCTGGTTCCTGATCATATCCTCCGCGACGGGACAGGGAGTGAGTTCGCTGGCATGGATCACCGTGGGGGAGTACTTTGGGCGGCGCAGTTTCGGGACATTGGTGGGATTGATGACGGTATTTTACGGAGTCAGCGGGTTGATGATTCCGGCGGTGGCCGGATCGGTGTTTGACCGGACCGGGAGTTTCGTACCGGTGCTGCTGGCGGTCGGGGTATTGCAGGCCATCTCCGCCGGTTCGTTTGCGCTGGTCCGGAGGCCGGCCGGAGAGGGCGATGAGGATGCGGAATAGCGTGCCCAAGGCAGGATGACGGAGCAGCCGACACAAGAGACTACCGGAGGACGCCGGGGCATCTACTACGGCTGGTGGGTGTTGGCGGCGGCGGCGGGGTTGGGGTTCCTGGGGTTCGGAGCGTTGATCCCGGGATTTCTCGTTTTTGCCACGCCGATCCGGGGCGAACTGGGAATCAACTCGGCGCAGTTCGCATTCGTAGTGGGCGCGGCGTGGGCCGTGGGCAATGTGGCGTCGCTGGGCGCGGGTTGGATGGCAGACCGATACGGCGGAAGGGCGCTGGTGCTGGCGGGTGGGTTGTTGTGCTGCGTGGGATTCGCGGGGGTCGCCGGAGTCGGTTCCTATTGGCAACTGGTGCTGCTGTACTCCGGGGTTGCGGCATTGGGTCGGGGCATCGGTGTGGCGCCCAACCTGATGACGGTAGTGAACCAGTGGTTCGTGCGGCGGAAAGCGTTGACGATGACCCTGTTGAATACCGCGTTTGCCGGGGGCGCCGCGATCATGGTGCCGCTGCTGGCGTATTGCGAGGGGCAGTTCGGGTGGCGGACCGTGATCCTGTGGACCGGCGGGTTCGTGGCGGTGCTGACGGCGCTGGCCACGGTGGTGATAAGAAGCAGGCCGGAGGATATCGGGCTGTTGCCGGACGGTGAAATTCCCGCGGCAGAGAGGGCGGGCCAGGGCGGGAGGCGGCGGATTGAACCGACGTATTCCCAATCGGATTTCACGCTGAGCCAGGCGGTGGCGACGCCGGCATTCTGGCTAATGACGGCGGCGGTGACGCTTCGGATAGCAGCGGCGGATGCGCTGGTGATCAACCAGATTCCGATGCTGGTCTGGAAGGGCATTCCCGAGGAGCAGGCGGCATATTTTCTTTCGGCGACGTTCCTGACAATCATCCCGCTGCGGTTCGGGATGGGTTTGGCCGCGATGGTGGTCCCGTCGCGTTGGCTGCTGTTTGGAGGGATGACCGTGGGAGCGGTTGCGGCGGTGGCGTTCCTGATCTTTTCGGGCTACACGGCGGCAGCGATGTTTGTGCTGTCAATAGCGGCCACTGAGGGTATTGCGACACTCGGATGGCTGGCGGTAGGGGAGTATTTCGGGCGGCGTAGTTTCGGCTCGCTGGTGGGGATCATGACGGTGAGTTTTGGGGCTGGATCGCTGGGCGCGCCGGTTGCCGCCGGATGGGTGTTCGACCAGACCGGGGAGTACGGGATCCCACTGATTGTGGCGGCGATATTGCAGTTGGGCTCCGGGGTTTGCTATTTGCTGGCACGGAGGCCGGCGGTTTCGGATTCACAGGGATGAACAGGATTTTGATACGCCGAGTACCTTTGCCCAACGACAAAGTAATGAGGATGCGGGTTGACGGTAACCCGAAACGCCCGCGGGGAGCGGCGTACCAGCGGTTCAACTTGTACCGCGACGGGATGACCGTAGGGGAGTTCCTGGCGGCAGGTGGCACTCGAGGAGATCTTTTGTAGGACCAAGACCACGGTTTCATCAGGGTGGTTCAGGGAATGCCGATGATTGCGAATCGTTCCGTCGTTTCCACGAGGGAATTGACCCAGGGAACGCCCGGCAGAGGGGAGGCCGATGCTCATTTGCGGTTGCTGGATTCCCGCACGCGGCAGGTGAATCCAGGACTTTCGCAACATACAAATGACGAGCTTGGACTGGGACAGGACGGGCGGGCACCTACCAGTCCGGTCCGGGGAGGGGATGTGTGGGGAGCGATCGAAAGGATCCGGAGCGGCGTTGGAAAGCGGAAAGAAGGGGCGAATGATCATTCGCCCCTACGTGGTTGGCCGGGTGGTCCCTCGACAGGCTCAGGATGAGCGGGGGGTTGGTCATGAGCGGGGGTTGGTCATGAGCGGGTTATGGTCAGTCGAGGGTGAAGCCCTCGTAGCCGTTGGCAACGACGTCTGCGCGCTTGGCGCGCATGGCCGGAGCGGTGTCGGGAGCGGTCAGCAGGACGCGGGCCTTGCCGGGGATGTTGGCGCCGACGAACCAGGAGTCGGCCTGGGTGCGCAGGATGTTCTCGCCGCCCTCCCTCATGTGCTGGACCCAGGCATCCTCAGCCTCGGGCGTTGCCATGATGCGCTGATTGCCGCTGTCGCGGACATGGGCGATGGCGTCGGTGACCCACTCCACGAGCGGCTCGGCGGAGCGGGGGAAGTTGCCCACGGAGGCGGCGTTGACGGTGAAAAGGTTGGGGAAGTTGTGGCTGGACATTCCCATATAGGTGCGCGGGCCGTTGGCAAACTTTTCCTTGAGGACCTCGCCGCCGATGCCCTGGATGTGAATCAGGTTGAGGGGGCCGGTCACGGCGTCGTAGCCGGTGGCGAAGATCAGGACGTCGAAGTCGAAGTCCTCGCCGCCCTCCAGCCGGAGGCCGCGAGGGGTGATGCGGGCGATGGGGTCCTTGCGGACATCGACGAGGCGGACGTTGTCCTGGTTGAAGACCTCGTAGTAACCGGACTCGCAGGGGAGGCGCTTGGAGCCGAACATGTGGTTTTTGGGCACCAGCATCTCGGCGACCTCGGGATCGTGGACGCGCTGGCGGATCTTGTTGCGGACGAATTCGGCGTAGTCCTCATTGGCCTCGCCGGGCATCATGACGTCGTAGAAATTGGAGAGCCACTTCTTGAACCCTGGTTCCTGCCAGAGGCGTTCGTACTGCTCCAGTTTTTCTTCCTCGGAGACGGCGAGGGCGGAACGGGTATCGAACATGTGCATGAAGGATCCGGGGGTCGCCATGCACTGCTCGAAGATCTCGGGGTAGTGGGCCTTGATGTACTCCTGGGTCTCGTCGTCAATCTGGGCGTTCCGGAGAGGCACGCAGTAGTTGGCGGTGCGCTGGAACACGGTGAGGTGGGCGACGTCGCCGGCGATTTCGGGGATGATCTGGACGGCGGTGGCACCGGTGCCGATGATGCCGACCTTCTTGCCGACCATGTCGATGCCTTCCTTGGGCCAGCGGTTGGTGTGGGTCCAGGTGCCCTCGTAGCTCTCGAGTCCCTCGAAGTCCGGGATGTAGCGGGCGGAGAGGATGCCGATGGCGGTGATGACGAACTGGGCGCGAGCCCGGTAGCCGTCATCGGTGGTAGCGACCCAGCGGTTGGCGTCCTCATCATAGACCAGAGAGGCGACGCGTGAGTTGAAGCGGATGAACGGGCGCAGGTCGAACTTGTCGGCGACGTAGTTGAGGTAGCGCTCGTTTTCGGGCTGGGCGGAATAGTGCTCCTTCCACTCCCATTCCTGGAGCAGTTCCTCGGAGAATGAGTAGCCGTAGGTGTAGCTTTCGGAGTCGAAGCGCGCGCCGGGATAGCGGTTCCAGTACCAGGTGCCGCCGACGCCGTCGCCTTCCTCGAAGGACATGGCGGTGAAGCCCAGCTGCCGGAGGCGGTAGAGGGAATAGAGTCCCGTAACGCCGGCACCGATGACGATGATCTCGAACTCGTCGACATTCCCGCCGGATTGCGGTGCGGCGGCGGGTGTTTCCTGCGCGGAAGTAACCATACGATGCTCCTTTCGTCCCCGGGCGTCCCCGGGGGCCAACGAAATCTATGGCCGGATTATACACGGTCGCGGAAATCCGTCCTGCCATTTCACACAAATTTAACAAGTCTCGAATGGCCGGCTCAGCAGGCGAGCCGGAGGGGGTCGGGCAGTCGAATATTGAAGGTCTTTTCGAGGGCCCGCCGCCACAAGGGCGACAGGGTGATGCGGTGGGGGTCCCCTGGCTTGTTCCACAATTCGGCGTGGCACTGGCAGCGTCGGGGCGTTTGGCCCCTGGCGTAAAAGCCGTGGGGGTCCGGGTCGGCGGCCAATGGCACGCCATGCAGTTTGAATTTCAGGCGGATGTCCAGGAAGTCGGGCAGGGTGAGGATGTCCTGGACGGAGGTGAAATCGGGCGGCGCGGGCAGATCGGGTTTCCGGAGCCACCGCTTGTGGTGGACCACGGGATTGGGTGCCCCGTCGATAAGGGCGTTGGCGTCGGTGACAAGGGAGGCCACGCGGCGGCGCATGCGGCGGAGTTGGGTGTGTGGGCGCCCGCTTGCCCCAGCCCTCTCCCGCGAGGGGTGAGGGAGATTGGTTACGGTATGAGCGGAGACTGATCTGATCGCTGCGCTGCGCCGTTGCGCTCGTGGTTCGACAGGCTCACCATGAGCGGGACGGGGTGGCGCGTCCAAGAATGCCGGCACGGTGTGGTCGTCGAATGCCGGCAGGATGTGGAGCTGCCGGAAGGTTTTGAGATGGGATCGGCTGAGGTTTTCGGCGGCGATGTTGCCCTGAAGGACCATCTCCAGCCGGCGACGGGAGTTGTGCAGGTAGCCCTGATGGACGGCGAGGGCCGTGACGGTGTGAGAGGCGGACCGGCACAACGCCACGGCGGCCTCGGAAGGGTCGTCGGCAGTGATGGCCCGGTCGGCGCGCTGCAGGAACTCGCGCGCCCTGGACAGGTGGTGGGGAACGGTTCCCATGTTGAATGATGACTCCGTTGAATGATGAATGACTCCGTTGGATGATGACTCCTGGCTGGGTTGGCGGGGGCGGATGGGTATTCGCCCGTACAATGGAGGATGGTGAGCGGGGGTTTCTCCTTTTGGCCGTTGGCGTTGATTGTTGGATTTTCGGCGTCAGGTTGCGGTTCGGGTTGCGTGTCGGAGCACGGCCAACACTGTTTTTGCTTGCGCAGAAAGATATCGTCCTAGGTTTCCGTGTCCCGCAGTTCTCCGACTCAACTAGCCGTAGCTTTGCGGCACGGGGCGGTGGTGACACCCGCTGGGTCCCGGGAGCTTGGTCGGGTAGTAGAGCGACTCTAGGCTCTAGCGGAACCGTATTCTGCTTTTGGTAACCGACAGGCCGTTATGCGACCCGAACCTTGTTTGACACCTCGCCATGTTTCCGTAGTTTGGTGGCTGCCGCTGCATGCGATGCGGCGACCCCGCGCGGTTCTCGAGTACGTTGCGGGGAACCTGACATATGTAGGATAGAACGCGGGTGCGGGTTTGGGCAACGGGAGGGTGTCACCGGCCGGAGGATTCAGGTCATCGACTGCCAAAACATTCCAAAATCCGGCCGAGATGCCCGACCTGGGCTTGCAGCTCACGAGCATTGTTGAGCGTCTCTTGGATTCCGGCTTCGGTTAGTTCAACGGTTTCGCCGTCGTGTTCGATTTGGAGTCGTGCACCCCGGCTTTTGTTGCGGTGGGTTTTGTCAACTCCGACAGTCGTAGTGCTCAAGCCCACCTGCACCAACTGGCCATGGGCAAGCGCCCTCCGTTTGGCCCGGGTTTTGTCAAAGGTGTTAATGATGGCGTCGATGCACCGTTCCATCGCTTTTCCACCATCGGCTGATTTCGCTGACGCCGATGCTACGATTGAGGCCTTGTATTTTTTCAAGCGTTCAATATCCGCCGACAGATTGCTGCCGGACTTATGACCGGGCACTTTGACCATCATTGCGCGCAGGTTGTTCTCGGCCAGCGCGTAGCCCATCAAAATCTCTCCGACCGCGTTGCTCACGTCCGAGCTCACGGCAGAAATGATGTTTGGCGAACGGGTCAAGAACGCCTCTGACTTGATTTCCATGTCGAGCACTATCTTACGAACACAGGGGGTGGTAATTCCGGTGTTCATGCCGCAATTGGCACAAACGTAGTGGCAATCCTCGCTGGGATGGTCGCCGGGGCCAGCGTTACATTTCATGAACTCCGTGTTCCAGCCGCACGATGGGCAAAAATCGGGGCCATCGGAACCCTCTGAAAGTTCGACGCCTAACGTATGGAAACGGTATTCGACGCGGTGGGCCATGCCGTCTTCATCGTGGTAGATGGTCATGTTGACGTTCTGACACAGTCCATTATCGGTGAACACTCGCTCCAAGTGCTCATTTAAATCCTGGCGGTCTACGTAGTCATCTTTCCCGTAGGAAGAAAGGCGACCCAGTTGAATTTGACACATTCATATCCACGCTCGACGCTTTCGGCGTAGGTGTAATTGCCCGGAGCCATGTACCCGTCCAGTGTGGATGGATGCGGGAAGTAAGGCTGCGATTCCAGCCCATTGGCGGCTCCGAGCGTGGCGAGGATAGCTTCTTTCGTTTCCGGCATCGTCATCGTCATTTTGTCGCACGTCCGGGCGTTTTGTCTGCAAAGCTGGGCATCGTAGTCATGAGCGGATTTTAACACGGGGTAGTTGGATGGATTCCGGCTTTCGCCGAAATGATGGAGAATGTGGTGGCCTATACTGCTGGCGTTTAGTGGCGGATCGCTCACGGAGGAAGGCGAACGATGGCATACGCGGGTTTTGGATTTGACGGGGCGCAAGGCTTTGGTTACGGGATCGGCGCGGGGGATGGGCGCGACGCTGGCGGTGGGGCCGGCGCGGACGTGGCGGTGTGCGACCTGGCGTCGGACGAGTCGTGGGAAGGGTTGTCGGAGACCGTGTGGAAGATACGCAACGAGGGGCAGGTGGGATTGGCGGTGATCTGGACGTACAGGAAGTGTCGGAGATGAGGCCGACGATCCGTCAACTGGCCGATGAGCTGGGTGGGCTGGACATCCTGGTCAACAACGCGGGCATCCGGCGGGCGCCGACGGTGGAGGAAAGGGGGCACGACTGAAGAATAGACCTACGGCGGAGGGAGCGGATGCGATTCAGGCTGTTGGAGGGTCGGACCAACGGATGACACCATCCTGGCCGTCGACGGCGGCGAGCAGTTGCTGCACCGTTGAGCCATCGGGAGGGACGGCGGTTTCGGCGGCGATTTCGGCGAGGGGGACGAGGGCGAAGGCGCGCTGGCGCAGGCGAATGTGGGGTATCTGCAGGTCGGGGTTGGCGATGCTGACGACCTGGTCGCCGAAGAGCAGAATGTCCACATCGATGAGGCGGGGGCCCCAGCGGTAGGACTCGGTGCGGCCGATCCGGTCTTCGATCTCCTTGCACAGAGCGAGGAGTTCGACGGGGGTGAGGGTGGTCTCGTAGCCGGCCACGAGGTTGAGGAAGTTGGGTTGGTCGGACACGGCCCAGGGTTCGGTCTCGTAGATGGATGAACTGGATATCCGGCGCATGGCCCGGTGGTCGTCCAGGAGGTTGAGCGCGCCGGTCAGCGCGGCGAGGCGGTCGCCGAGGTTGCCGCCCAGACAGAGATAGGTTGTTACCGGTTGGGCCATCCCTCGGGCCTCCAGTCGCGCACGATGGCGTCGGTCATGCGGGCGACGCGCACCATTTCCTTCACGTCGTGAACGCGGACGATGTCGGCGCCGCCGGCGATGCTCATGGCGACCGCGGCGGCGGTCCCTTCCAGGCGGTCCTCCGGGGGGAGGTCCAGGATGCGGCCGATGGTGGACTTGCGGGACACGCCGAGGAGCAATGGGTATCTCAGCCCCCGGATTTCCGGCAGACGGCGCAGGAGTTCGAGGTTGTGATCGGCGGTCTTGCCGAAACCAATGCCAGGGTCGAGGATGATGTTGTGGGGAGCGACGCCGGCGGCCTGGGCTATGCCGGCTACGCGCCGGAGGCCGGCGATGACGTCGGGGACGAGGTCGTCGTACCGGGTGCCGGCCTGGTTGTGCATGAGGATGGCGGGAACGCCGGCGGCGGCAATGGTTGGGGCCATGTTGCCGTCGGCGAGGCAGCCCCATACGTCGTTGACCATGGATGCGCCGGCGTCGATGGCGCGGCGGGCGACCGGGGCCTTGTAGGTGTCCACACTGACCGGGATGGTGACGGCCCGGCAGATGGCGGAGAGCGCGGGGAGCAGGCGATCCATTTCGGCGGCGGCGGAGATGGGCTGGCTGCCGGGCCGGGTGGATTCTGCGCCGACGTCGATGATGTCCGCGCCGTCGGCCTCCATGCGCCGGGCGAGCGCCGCGGCGGCCGGCGGGTTGCTGGGGATGCCGTCGCCGGAGAAGGAGTCTGGGGTCAGGTTGATGATGCCCATGACGTAGGTGCGGCGGCCCCAGACCAGGGGCTCGCTGCCGGCTACGGTCAGATTTGGGCTCGGTTCCGTGTTTGAATGTTCGGACGACAACGGGGAGACTCCGCCAGCCCGCAAGGGACGAAGGGTGGGTGCTATTATACCGGCGGATTGACAAATTCAGGTTGCCCAGGGGGCAGCTGGAAATGATTGCCTGCGGAGGCCGATTTGACCACTACCAACGAAACACCCATTGAATCAACGGGGGACGGCAAGCTTGAGCACCTGCTGGAGCTTGGCGAACAGGCGGCGCTGGGCGGCGGTCAACGCCGGATTGAGCAGCAGCATAACCGCGGCAAGAAGACGGCGCGGGAACGGCTGGAACTCCTGATGGACCCGGGCACGTTCGAAGAGATCGACCGATTTGTTACGCATCGCACGACCGACTTCGGACTGGAACGACAGAGGTTCCTGGGGGACGCGGTGGTTACGGGGTACGGGAACGTTGACGGGCGGCAGGTGTTTGCGTACGCGCAGGATTTCACGGTGTTCGGCGGATCGCTGTCGGAGGTGGTGGGTCAGAAGATCTGCAAGGTGATGGACCTGGCGGCCAAGACCGGATGTCCGATGATCGGGATCTGCGACTCGGGCGGAGCGCGGATACAGGAAGGGGCGCTGAGCCTGGCGGCGTACGGGGACATATTCCTGCGGAACACGCTGTATTCGGGAGTGGTGCCGCAGATCTCGGTGATCATGGGGCCGTCGGCAGGGGGGGCCGTATATTCACCGGCGATCACCGATTTCATATTCATGGTGCGCGGCACGGGGCAGATGTACATCACGGGGCCCGACGTGGTACGTGCGGTTACGGGGGAGGACGTTACTCACGAGCAACTGGGCGGCGCAGACGCGCATGCTGGACGGAGTGGCGTGGCGCACTTTGTTGCAGATTCGGAGGAGGAGTGCCTGGAGGAGTTGAGGAGGCTGATTTCGTTCTTGCCGTTGAACAACCTGGATGATCCGCCGGTTTACCGCACGACCGATCCGGCGGACCGTTCGGATAAGGTTCTGCGGGGGATCGTGCCGGCGGAGCCGAACCGGCCATACGACATCCGGGAGGTCATCTACCACATGGTGGACGATGAGGACTTCATGGAGGTGCAGGCCGGATACGCCGCCAACGTGGTGGTGGGTTTTGCGCGCATGGCCGGGCGGACCGTCGGACTGGTGGGGAATCAGCCGGCGTTTTTGGCGGGAGTGCTGGACATCAACGCGTCGGCGAAGGCGTCGCGTTTCGTGCGGTTCTGCGATTGTTTCAACATTCCGTTGGTGACGCTGGTGGACGTGCCGGGGTTCATGCCGGGGACGGAGCAGGAGTACGGAGGGATCATCCGGCACGGGGCCAAGCTGATCTACGCGTACGCGGAGGCGACGGTGCCCAAGGTGGCATTGATCACGCGCAAGGCGTACGGCGGGGCGTATATCGTGATGAGCAGCAAGCACCTGCGCTCCGACGTGAACCTGGCGTGGCCGAGCGCGGAGATTGCGGTGATGGGGCCCGACGGGGCGGTGAACATAATCTACAGGGAGGAGATCGGCAACGCGGATGATCCGGACGCACGGCGGGCCGAATTGATTGCCGATTACCAGGATCGATTTACGAATCCGTACGTGGCGGCCAACCGTGGGTATCTGGACGACGTGATTGACCCGGCGGCGACGCGGACGACGGTCATCAGGGCGCTGGAGATGTTGCAGAACAAGCGAGATACACTGCCGGCCAAAAAGCACGGCAACATACCGCTATAATGGGGACGCAGTGGCACGGGAGCAGGATGATCGCGCCGGATGGATCGGCATACCAAGCGTGCCGCCCGAAAGGGCAGTTCAGGCATTCGTTTCTCTCTATCTCGCGATCACGATTGCCATCGTGGCGGATGCGCTGCTGATCGGGAACAGCAGAGGCCCGATGGAGTGGCGGTCGGTAGCCGAGGAGATTTTCGATGACGGTGGATCGATTGTGGCCTGGGCGTTGGCGGCAACCTAGCCCATCATGGAGGCGATGAGAATAGTGTTGGCGGGGATTTTTGAGAAACGCATCTTCCGCCGCGGGCGGGGGCAAGGACAGCGAGAGACCAATCGACGCTGGCGGGAATGGATCGAGCGCAGGGATCACGCTTTGGCTCAGGATGAGCCATTCGACGAACCGATGCCGGATCAGAACGGTAGTGAGGGAAATTCATAGATGGAATTTGGCGTTTTCTATCAGATTCCGTGCGGCGAGGACCAAACTCCCGCCGGTCGCTATGCCGACGCGATGGCGCAAGTGCAATTGGCGGACAAGCTGGGTTACGACATGGCGTGGCTGGCGGAGCTGCACTTCGCGCGCCAATTCTCGGTGATGCCGGCGCCGCTGCTGATGGCGTCGGCGCTGTCGCAGACGACGGAGCGAATCATGCTGGGCACGGCGGTCAACCTGCTGCCGCTGCATCATCCGCTGCGGATAGCCGAGGAGGTGGCGACGCTGGACGTGCTGTCGGGCGGGCGGGCCGTTTTCGGGATCGGGCGCGGGTCGAATCCGAACCACTACCGGGGGTATGGGATACCGATCGAGGAGCGCAACGACCGGTTCGTCGAGGGGCTGGACCTGGCGCTGCGGGCGTGGACCGAGGAAGAGCTGGACTACCACGGGCAGTTCTACCAGGCTGAGGGGATTCGTTTGGAACCGAAACCGATCCAGCAGCCGTATCCGCCGGTGTACATCGCGTCGAACGGGGCGGATACGTTTCCGCTGGTGGGCAGCTTGGGGCACAGCATCCTGGTGACGCCGCTGATCATCACCGTGCAGGGCGTTAGCGACGGGTTGGCGGCGTATCGCGAGACCCTGGCGGAGTATGGCCACGATGAATCCAAGGTGAAGGCGGTGGTGAACGTGCCGGTGTACGTGGGTGAGACGACCGATGCTGCAAAAGAGGGATTCAGAGGCACAGTCGATAACTACCTGGGTACGCTGCGCGGTATGCAGAACAACTCGCGGGGGTCAGGGCGCGCCTTCCAAATTGAGTATGAGGACCTGTACAACGAGCTGGGGGCGATTGGTACGCCGGAACAGGTCATCGAGAGGCTGGAGGGGTTCAAAGAGCGGTATGACCCGCAGGAGTTCATGTGCTGGTTCAACATCGGAGGGATGCTGAGCAACGAAGAGGTTGGGCGTTCGATGCGGTTGTTTGCCGACGAGGTGATGCCTCACTTTCGCAAGAAAGGCTGACGGCGTTGGCCTAGAATGACCGGCAGGGGCGAAATCGGTTCGCTATTTGAGCACGGGCAGGAGCAGCATGCCCGGGATAGCGCGCCGCTGGCCGAGAGGATGAGGCCGGCCACGTTTGACGAGTTCGTGGGACAGGAGCACATCCTGGGCGAGGACAAGGTGCTTCGACGGTCCATCGCCAACGACCGGATTCCGTCGATCCTGTTCTGGGGCCCGCCGGGTTCAGGGAAGACGACGCTGGCGCGGTTGATTGCGACGGCGACGCGGGCGCACTTTGAGCCGGTGTCGGCAGTGTCGGCTGGGGTGGCCGATTTGCGGAAGGCGGTTGCCGGGGCGCAGGAACGGCGGTCGTTCTATCAGCAGCCGACCATCCTGTTCGTGGACGAGATTCACCGTTTCAACAAGGCGCAGCAGGACGTGATTCTGCCGCATGTGGAGGATGGGACGGTCGTATTCGTGGGAGCGACCACGGAGAACCCTTCGTTCGAGGTAAACGCGCCGTTGCTGTCGCGGTGCCGGGTATTCACGTTGAACGCGCTGGCACCTGGGGATGTTGAGGCGATAGTGCGTCGGGCGCTGGAGGATGAAGTGCGCGGTTTGGGGATGCTGCATCCCCGGATGGAACCGGACGCACTGGCGCACCTGGTGAACATTGCCAACGGCGATGCCCGGGTCGCTCTGAACGCGTTGGAGATGGCGACGGTGGCGTGTGAGCCGGGTGACGACGGGTTTCGCGATCTCTCGGTCGACGCGGTTTCAGATGCGCTGCAACGGCGCACGCCGATCTACGACAAGGCAGGGGACAGCCACTACGATACGATCTCGGCGTTCATCAAGTCGGTGCGCGGGTCGTCGCCGGACGGCGCGCTCTACTGGCTGGCGCGGATGCTGGAGTCGGGAGAGGACCCGATGTTCATCGCGCGGCGGCTGGTGATACTGGCTGCGGAGGACATCGGGCTGGCCAATCCGGGGGCGCTGCCGGTGGCGGTGGCGGCTCAGCAGGCCGTGCATTTTGTGGGGCTACCGGAGGGCCGGATCCCGCTGGCGGAGGCGACGGTGTACCTGGCGACGTCGCCCAAGAGCAACGCGGCGTACATGGCGCTGGAAAGGGCGATGGAGGACGTGCGGAACGCGCCCCACGAGCCGGTTCCGCTGCATCTGCGCAACGCGGTCACCGGGCTGATGCGCGGCATGGGATACGGCGCCGGCTACAAATACAGCCACGACTACGAGGGGCATTTTGAGGCGCAGGAATACCTGCCACCCGGGCTGGCTGACCGGCGATACTACGAACCGTCGGATCAGGGGTCTGAAGCGGCGATCATGGAACGGCTGAGGCGCTGGTGGGGCGAACGCGGCCAGCGTCGGGACTAGATCCGCAAGAAGTTTGAACCCGAGTCGAGGGCGTTCTGCAAGACCTGGGTCTCCACGAGATCATGGAACGGTACGGGCGGCGCCGGCGAGTCCGGGGGCGGGCCGAGTTCCATCTGCCACACGCCGTCGTCCAGCCATTGGCCGAACTTGTGGCCGATGGCCTCGAAGGTACCGACGCGACGCATGCCGATGGATTCATGGAGGCCGACGCTGGCCGGGTTGGGTATGGTGATCACGGCGACAGCGACGTGGTAGCCCAATGCGGCGAGGCAGGGCAGGAGGGCGCCGTACAAAGCCCGGGCAACGCCGCACCGATGAAACTCGGGAGCTACATACACGGTCAGTTCACAGGACCAGCGATATCCGGCGCGGGTCTTGAAAGGGCTGGCGTAGGCGTAACCGGCGATCCGGCCATCGACGTCGCACACGAGCCAGGGGAGCATTTCCAACACGCGGCGCATCCGGTCCCGTATTTCGTCCACCGAAGGGGGTTCCCACTCGAAAGAAATGGCGGTTTCGCGCACCACCGGGGCGTAGATGTCCAAGATTTGCGCGGCGTCGGATTCGGTGGCGAGTCGAATTTTTGCGACCATCTAAATTGCCCAGATGGGGACGGCGTACGACATGACAATGATTCAGGCGAGGCCGGCGGAGATTAGCTCGGTCGCCATCTCCAGCGCCGTCGGCGCTATTGCGGGGACGTGTAAACCTGCACCAGTTGGGACACGCTGAGGTTGGGGCGCAGGGCGCGATCCACGACAGCGCGTACCTGCCATCCAACGAAGGTATGCTGGCCGAGCACGGATGGCATCAAACGGTCCGGGACGGGCAAGCGGAAGGCCCAGTTGGTTTGCTCTTCGGCAGCCTGTACGGCAGGGCGTTGCAACACATGGCGACTTTCCACGACGCGAGCCTGCTTGTTGCCCGAGCGTTCCCAACGCACCAGTTCAACCCGCAACTCGCGAGCCTTGATGTCTCTTCGGGTCTCGACCGACAGATCGCCCTCGATGACGCCTCCGTTGGGAAACAGGCCCGAGTTCAGCGACAGATCGAGGTTGGCGTGGCGGAACGTGCGGGTGGCAGCGGGTTTGTCAGCGAGTCGTTCGCCGCCGATGTGGGCTGCGTCGGGGCGGGCGAACACGACCAGTTCCTGGGTGCTCTCGCCGACGCGGCCCAACGTGAGGTTGGCCAATAAACCCTCGCGGTTGGGTATCCAGTCAGACTTGGCCAGAATGGACGCGGTCAACCTCCAGGTGATCTGAGCATATTTCGCTTTGACGGTGGGAGGGGCCGGGACGGGGAGCCGAATCTGGACGGGATACTTTCGGACCACCCCGACCTCCAACTGAGTGTCTTCGAGAAACACGTGGTCCAGGTGTTCCGGGGCACCGAAACGGGACCTCGTTCTGCGGCCGGCCATCATCTGGGGTACGGCGTCGCGCGCAGAATCGATCCGCAGCAATTCGGTCTGGCTCAAACGGACGTAGCCAACGGAGGCCACGAACGATGTTATTGGGGTCACCGCGATTTCGGCGTCCACGAGGTCGCCGGGATACAGAGGACTGGAACCAATGGATACCGCGATTTCGGCGGCGGGCGATGATGAGCGACGTAGCATCGGCGACAATCCAGATTACGACGGCCGGCGGGGCGACGCGGGTGGTTGGGATACGGGTTCAACCACCGCGTATGGCAGCGACCGCCTCGTCCGCCGTCACGATGTCGGCCTGGCGGTTGAGGATGCGGGTGATGAGGAAATCGTGGACGTCGGGCTCGCTGTCGGCGCAGCAGTCCTCGACGACGTAGAGCCGGTAGTCCCGGTCGGCGGCGAAGCGGGTGGTGGACAGGACCACGCCGCTGGTGGCGTAGCCGAGCAGGATGATGGTGTCGATGTTGTTGCCGGTGAGCGCGACGTCGAGGCCCGTGCCGAAGAGGGCATTGACACGGTGTTTGCCCACGACAACCTCGCCTTCGCGGGGGAGGACGTCCGGGTGTATCACTGCCAACGGATCGAATACGGCGGGCTGGCCGGAAGCTTTGCGGGCGCTGAACGTCTTGTTTCGCTCACTGATTTCGGGGTATCCGGGACGGAACACGGTGGCGCAGTAGCACACCATCAACCCTTCGTCGCGGGCTGCGGCCTGCAAGCCGGCAGTGCGCGCGACGACGCCACGCTCAACAGCGTGGGGCAGGTTGCCCATGGCATCGGCGTAGAAGTCTGCAATGAGCAGAGCGGTGGTGTCGCGGTTGATGGTGAACTCAGCCATGTTGAATCCCCCAAGGGGTGGTCGCGAAGGTGGCTGTTTGTTGCGGGAGCCGAATGGAACTGTGGATAGTCCCCCTCACACCAACCCTCTTCCGGCAGGGAAGAGGGAGTTTTCAGACAACCTTCAGGCGGAAGTGGCGAGACGCCTGACGGTGCCGTTGATGCGGGACAGGGCTTCGTCCACGTCGGTTGATGAGATGTGGCGGTGGGTTACCATGCGCAGGGATTGCTCGCGGCTGTGGCTGACGAGGACGCCGTCTTCACGGAGAGCGGCGATGACCTCGCGGGCCTCGCCGACCTTGTCTCGGTCGACCTCAAATATGACGATGTTGGTGTGGATGCTGTCGGGGTCCACAGTAAGGCCGTCGATGTTGGCGATGCCGGCGGCGAGGCGGCGGGCGTTGGCGTGGTCATCGGCGAGGCGTTCTACCATGGTGTCGAGGGCGACGAGACCGGCAGCGGCGAGGACGCCGGCCTGGCGCATACCGCCGCCCACCATCTTGCGCCACTTGCGGGCGCGGGTGATGAACTCCTGGGAGCCGCAGAGGACGGAGCCCACAGGGCAGGACAGGGCCTTGGAGAGGCAGAAACTCACGTCGTCGACATCCTTGGTGAGTTCCGAAGCGGGGACTTCGAGCGCCACTGCGGCGTTGAAAATGCGCGCTCCGTCCAAATGAACGGCAGCGCCGGCGGCGTGGGCGACATCGACGACTTCCCTGGTGTCCTGGGGGGTCATGACGCCACCGCTGCAGCGGTTGTGGGTGTTTTCGAGGCAGACGAGAGTGGTGGCCGGCACATGGATGTTGGAGGCGTCGCGGACGGCGGCCTGGACGTCCTGAGCGGAAATCCTGCCGTTGGGTTCGTTGGGCACGAGGCGGACCTGGGCGCCGGAGAGGGCAGTGGGGCCGCCGGACTCATTCCAGAACATGTGGGCTTCCTGACCCATGATCATCTCGTCGCCGCGGCTGCACCAGGTCAAGGCTGCGATGAGGTTGCTCATGGTGCCGCTGGCGGTTAGCAGTCCGGCTTCCTGTCCCATCATTTCGGCGGCGCGTTCCTGTAGAGCGTTGATGGTGGGGTCTTCGCCGAAGACGTCGTCACCGACGTCCGCCGACGCCATGGCCCGGCGCATGTCGTCGGTGGGGTGGGTGATGGTGTCGCTCCGCAGGTCAATTGCAGCCATGTTGCCTCCTGGTGGGCAGTTGTTGGGTTCGAGGTGATGGGCGTCATTCTAGCACCAACAGTGCGGCCGCACTACCGGGCCGGCCGGGGGCAAACCTGCTATGATAATCGGCACGATTCGATCGCATTGGGAGGACATCATGCGGCAGAGCGCGGTGAGCTTCATAACCAAGGGATTGACCCTCGAAGGGATAATCGCACTGCCGGATGGCGAGGGGCCGTTTCCGGGCGTGGTGATGTGCCACCCCCATCCCCTGAGGGGTGGGAACATGGACAACAACGTGGTGGTGGCGGTGACTTTCGGGCTGGCGGAGGCGGGGATTGCGTCGTTGAGGTTCAACTTCCGCGGGGTCGGCAACAGCCAGGGCGAACACGCGGAGGGAGAGAAGGAGCACCAGGAGACGCTGGTGGCGATGGACTTTCTGGGCGCCCTGCCCGACGTGGATGACGACCGAATCGGACTGGGCGGATACTCGTTCAGCACTCGGGTGATCTGCGATCACAAGCAGCTTTACAAGAAACCCAAGGCGATTGCGCTGGTCGCGCCGTCCATCGAGGCGATCACGGACAGTCCGCTGCAGAAAGACAAGACGCCGCGGTTGATCATAACCGGGGGGCGGGACCGTCTGGTTGCCGCCGAGGGCTCGGAAGAGCAATTGGCGAAATTTGATCCGCCCGCCGAGTATCACGTGGTGCCGGCTGCGGACCACTTCTGGGTGGGTCAGGAACGCGAGATGGCCGAGACGGTGGTGGATTTCTTCCTGAGGCATTTGGCCACCCCCTAGCGATGCTCCAATTCATCAAAGGCCGCACCCCGATATATCGGGACTGGACTCTGCTTCAACTCGCGGCCCTGGCGCTGGCGCTGGACCAACTAACCAAGTTCGTGGTCCGGCAAACCCTGGAATGGCATCATTCGTGGCCGACGACCGGCCTGTTCCGGTTTACGCACGTGCACAACACGGGCAGCGCGTTCGGCCTGTTCCAGGACCAGAATCTGCCGCTGCTTTTTGTTTCGCTGGTGGGTGTGTTGGTGCTGGCGTACATCTATCAGAGCCAGGAAAGGCCGACGCACCTGCTGCGGGTCAGCATCGCGTTGATGCTGGGAGGGGCGCTGGGCAACCTCATTGACCGGATCCACCAGGGGCACGTCACCGATTTCATAGACGTGGGGCCATGGCCAGTGTTCAACCTGGCGGACTCGGCGATCGTCGTGGGACTGGTCATGATGGGCTGGTTGCTGATCATGCGGCGGGAGACCGGAGGCGGGACAGCGCCGGAGACCACCCTCGCCCCGACCCATGCCCATCAACCGCGAGGGAGTGAAAGCTTTTGTCCCGTTTGCGACGGGCCCATGATCGCGCTGTCGAACGGCGCGCGATGCGCGGATTGCGGGGTACGCGAACGTATTCTACCGACCGAGGAGCGGGCGCCGTGACGGCAGACGCAACCATCGCCGTTGAGTTCGAGTACGCGTTCGTGGTCGAGGAAAGCGCCGGCCCGACGCGGCTGGATGCGTGGCTGGCAGGTCGGTCCGAAATTGCGGGTGTGGGATTATCTCGGAGCCGGCTGCAGAGCCTGACGACGGAGGGTTACATCACCGTGAACGGCGGCGCGGCGCGACCGGCACAGCGGGTGAGGCCCGGAGACGCGATCAAGGTGTGCGTGCCGCCGGCCCGGGCGCCGGAGGACCTGATTCCGCAGGACATTCCGATTACGGTGGCATACGAGGACTGCGAGGTAGTCGTAGTGGATAAGCCGGCGGGCCTGCCGGTGCATCCCGGTCCGGGGCATCCGGACGGGACGCTGGTCAACGCGCTGCTGGCGCGGTGCCCCGATATACGGGGGATTGGAGGCGAGCTGCGCCCCGGTATCGTACACCGGCTGGACCGGGACACCTCGGGTCTGCTGGTGGTTGCGAAGACACAGTTGGCGCACCAGAATCTCACCGAGCAGATGATGAGGCGGGAGACGATGAAAGAATATGCCGCGCTGTCGGTGGGGCTGGTGACGCCAGAAGCGGGCACCATTGACGCGCCCATAGGCCGCGACCCGAGGCACCGGCAGCGGATGGCGGTGAACCTCGGGGGACGAGAAGCGCGCACCCACTACGGAACGGTCGAAATTCTGAGTGGGCACACGCTGCTGGCGGTACGGCTGGAGACGGGACGAACGCACCAGATACGGGTGCACATGTCTTACCTGGGGTACCCGGTATTCGGCGACGAGGTCTATGGCGCGGCGAGCCCGCTGCTGGACCGCCAGTTCCTGCACGCGGCGCGTCTGGGATTTCGGCATCCGTCAACGGGCATCTGGATGGAGCACCGGGCGGCGCTGCCACCCGAGTTGGAGACCGTCATAGACACAATCCGGAACGGTGGTGCGCTATAATCTCTGTAAGTGGCCACGCTGATTGATGAATGAAGGCAGCCAGGCGAGGGAAATGAGCGACAGCCAAACCGCACCCACGGGGGACATACCCACCGATTTTATCCGCAGCATCATCACCGAGGACCGGGAAGCAGGCGCGTACGACGGGCGGGTCGTGACCCGCTTTCCGCCAGAGCCCAACGGGTACCTGCACATCGGGCACGCCAAGTCGATCTGCCTGAATTTTGGGGTGGGCGAACAGTACGCCGGGGCGCGCTGCCACATGAGGTTCGACGATACGAACCCGACGCGGGAGGACATCGAGTACGTCGAGTCCATCCTGGCGGACGTGAAGTGGCTGGGATTCGACTGGGACGAGCACCTCTACTACGCGTCGGACTACTTTGAGGAACTGTACAAGTACGCCGAGCAACTGATCAGGGACGGCAACGCCTACGTGGACAGCCTGACGGCGGAAGAGATTCGCGAGTATCGGGGCACGCTGACGGATCCGGGGCGGGAAAGCCCGGACCGCAACCGACCTGCCGAGGAAAGCCTGGACCTGTTTCGCCGGATGCGCGCCGGAGAGTTTGCGGATGGCGAGTACGTGCTGCGGGCAAAGATCGACATGGCGTCGCCCAACCTGAACATGCGCGACCCGGTGCTGTACCGGATCCGGCACGCCGAACACCACCGCACGGGCGACGACTGGTGCATCTACCCGATGTACGACTATGCACATTCGCTGTCAGACTCCATCGAAGAGATCACACACTCACTGTGCACCCTGGAGTTTGAGGACCATCGCCCGTTGTACGACTGGTGCCAGGAGGCGCTGGGAATCTACCGCAGCCGGCAGATCGAGTTTGCCCGACTGAACCTGACGCACACGGTGATGAGCAAGCGGATGCTGCGGCGGTTGGTGGAAGATGAACACGTGACGGGGTGGGACGATCCGCGCATGCCGACGCTCAGCGCCCTGCGCCGGCGAGGCTATACGCCGGAGTCGATTCGCGACATGTGCGAGCGGGTGGGAGTGGCGCGCCGCAATACGGTTACGGAACTGGCGCTGCTGGAACACTGTTTGCGGGAAGACCTGAACCGGCGTGCTCAGCGTCGCATGGCTGTGCTGAATCCCCTGAAGGTGGTGATCACCAACTACCCGGAGGGAGAAAGCGAGGTTTTCAGCGCGGTCAACAATCCCGAGGACGACTCCATGGGAACACGGAGCGTGCCGTTCGGCCGGGAGATCTACATCGAGCGGGACGATTTCATGGAGGACCCGCCTCGCAGGTTCTACCGACTGGCGCCGGGCCGGGAGGTGAGGCTGCGCTACGCCTGCCTCATAACGTGTACGGATGTGGTGAAGGACCAGGACGGCAACGTGGTGGAAGTGCATTGCACCTACGATCCGGATAGCCGCGGCGGGAACGCTCCCGACGGACGACGAGTGCAAGGGACGATTCACTGGGTTTCGGCGGAGCACGCTGCACAGGTCGAGGTTCGCCTTTACGACAACCTGTTCACCGACCCTGACCCCGCGGGAGCGGCAGCAGAGTCGGGTGATGATTTCGTGGACCTGATCAATCCCGATTCCCTCGAGGTGGTTACGGCAATGGCGGAACCCGCGCTCGCTGCCGCTGAGCCGGGAGACCGTTTCCAATTCGAGAGGTTGGGTTACTTCTGCGCAGATCCCGATTCCAAAGAGGGCGGTCCGGTGTTCAACCGGACGACGACGCTGCGGGATAGCTGGGCGCGAATCAGCCAGCGGCAGGGATGAGCGACTGAAACTACGACAAGCAACATTGATGGGAAAGCGATCCCGGACATGCCGCCGAGTGAACGGGAACGCGACATGAGGAGGGAGCCCTGATGTCCACGCCGGTACGAGTTCGTTACGCGCCCAGCCCCACGGGGAATCCCCACATCGGCAACATCCGCACCGCGATGTTCAACTGGCTGTTTGCCCGCCGTCACGGGGGGCAATTTGTAGTGCGGGTGGAGGACACCGATCAAGCTCGCATCGAGGAAGGCGCAGTTGAGCATATCCTCAATGGGCTGGAGTGGCTGGGAATTGACTGGGACGAGGGGCCGCGGGTGGGCGGGCCCTACGGGCCGTATTTCCAGTCGGAGCGACTGGAACGCTATAATGCCGCGGCTGCCCAATTGATCGCATCCGGGAACGCGTACCGTTGCTACTGTACGCCCGAGCGGGTTGCTGAGTTGCGCAAGGAGCAGGCCCGGAACAAGCAGAGGCAGGGTTATGACAGCCACTGCCGACATCTTCCGGACAGTGAACGGGAGGCGCATGAGGCCGCGGGGCTGCCGTTCGTGGTGCGGTTCGCGATGCCACAAACAGGGGTGACGTCCCTGGAGGATGCCATCCGGGGGCACGTGGAGTGGCAGAACGAGCTGACCGACGACTTTGTGCTGATCAAGTCGGACGGCTTTCCCACGTATCACCTGGCGGTGACGGTGGATGACAACGCTATGCAAATCAGCCACGTGCTGAGGGCGGAGGAATGGCTGCCCAGCGCGGCGAGGCACGTGCAGCTGTATCGTGCCCTCGACATGCCGATGCCGAGGTTTGGCCACCTGCCGATGATACTCGGTTCAGATCGCGCGAAGCTGTCGAAACGGCATGGCGCCACGTCGCTGATGGAATACAGGGACGACGGGTTCGTGCCGGACGCGCTGATCAACTTCATGGCGTTACTGGGCTGGTCGCTGGATGGTGAAACCGAGGTGATGACGGTTGACACCATCAGAGATAATTTCGCGCTGGAGCGAGTAGGTAAGCCGGCCGCCATTTTTGATCTGGAGAAGCTCCAGTGGATGAACGGCGTGTACATCCGGCAGATGAGCGTCGACGATCTGGCCGATCGGATACTTCCGTTCCTAGAGAGAACTTATGCAGACGATCTGCTTCCCGTAGATCGGGAATACCTGCTGCGCATAGCACCCCTGGTGCAGGAACGGCTGAAGACCCTGGCCGATGCGCCGGACATGCTTTCGTATTTCTTTGAGGATGAGCTGGAGTACGAGGGGAAGAGCGTGGTGCAGAGGGGGATGGACACTGCCGGCGCGATGGCAGCGCTGCGACGGGCCACAGATGATCTGTCGGCCGTGGATGCGCGGGACTTCCATCATGCGCATTTGGAAGAGTTGCTGCGGGCTGCGGGCAAGGATTTGGAGCTGTCGGGGCGGCAGTTCTTCGGGGCGCTGCGCACGGCAATCACGGGGCGCACTGCGACGCCGCCGCTGTTCGAGATGATGGAAGTGATGGGACAGGAACGCGTTGTCAAACGGCTGGCTGCTGCGTTTGACAAGCTTTCGGCGGACTAATCGTCGGGACGAACTCCGGAGGGATGATCCGGCAGGGGCTGGCCGCAGTGGGGGCAGACGCCGTCGGGCGCGTGAGGATCGTTGGCTCGGGTGTCGGGAGATCGGTGGACGGCATCGGCTTCCATCATGCCGGCGCTGAGGATTCCGGCGGGCAGGGCGAACAAGCCGATACCCAGCACGGCGATGACCGCGGCCAGGGCGCGCCCCGGCCCGGTGATGGGAACCGTGTCGCCATACCCCACGGTGGTAAGAGTTACCACGCTCCACCACATGGCAGCGGGGATGCTGGGGAATTTATCCGGCTGAGCGTCGGTTTCCGCGAAATACATGAGGGCGGCGGCGATGACGAGCGCGATGAGGAGTCCGGCGACGGTGGTTAGAAGCTGACTGGCTTTCGCGCGCAATGCCATTCCCAGACGCCGGGCCGCCGGGAAGTACCGTGCGAGCTTTGCGGTGCGGGTCAGGAGGCGCACCGTCAGCAGGAAGGAAAGGCTGGGTCCGAAACCGCTGAAAAAAACGATGATGACAGCGGCGGCCGACGGCGCCAATGCGGCCACGTCGACGAGGGCGTTGGGAGATCGAACGTAACGCCACCGCTGGCGCCAAGGCGCACTTTCGCC
Source organism: Dehalococcoidia bacterium (assembly GCA_965116565.1). Taxonomy (GTDB): domain Bacteria; phylum Chloroflexota; class Dehalococcoidia; order Lucifugimonadales; family UBA3495; genus Bin87. The sequence goes on along the minus strand of OZ220699.1, from coordinate 3,048,358 downwards.
GTCAGGGTCGGATTCGGGGGCAGTCCACAGGCGGAGAGCATATTCCACGAGGAATATGGCGACGGTGCAGTACTCGATGATGTGGAAGCCCCGGGTGAACGAGTCGGCGAACCTGGGAACGGTCCACAGAATCAGCGAAATGGAATTGGCGATGATAATAGCAACAAGGACGATTTCAACCAGAAATGGCGGGTGGATCCTGCCGGGCCTGAAAAGCTGGCGGCCCAAGCCGGTGTTGGGTTCCAGCAGCGCGTACAGCTTGCGGCGAAACCGCATGGGGCCCGTGCGCTCAGAGGTTGCCATGTCGTTGCAGGTGACTCAGCGGACGCCGGCCGGGTAAGGCGGCTCGGTTATTTCCGGGCATGATCCGGGCACAAGGAAACCCAAATGTGAATTTTGGTGAATTTTTATGAATTTTCCGTAAAAAGGTATATTTTGGTATTGACGGCGATTGAATGAGGGGCTGTAAAGTATAGCCGGGTCAAGATATGGATTGGCCAGATTATAACCGAGGCTCTTAGCGTGACTCCAATGTGGGTTGAAGCGCATATTTCCCGAAACTGGACGTCCCAAACGATACGAAACGGACGGCTGCGGTGCATGGGGGATGGATACTTGAGCTGGGGAAAACGATACGGGGAGGATGAAGAATGTCGGCGACCGGCGTGATGGTAATCAGCGATGGCGTGTTCAAGGTGGATTGTGGCGCGGTTTTTGGCCGGATTCCCAAGATAATGTGGGAGAACCTGGTCACGACCGACCGGAAGAATCGCCTAACCATGGGATTGAACTGCCTGCTGCTGGAATGCGCGGGGCACAAGATCCTGGTGGACACCGGGGTGGGACCCAAGGACAATCTACAGGACAAGGAAATGTACGGTTTGGTTCCCAGCCGCCTGATGCGGAGCCTGAAGGCGCTGGGTTTGGGACCCAGGGACATTGACGCAGTCGTTTTGTCGCATCTGCATTTCGCACATTCGGGCGGAGCGACCCGCATGGACCGGATGGGCGACATGGTGCCTTCGTTCCCGAAGGCGACTTATTACGTGCAACGGTCGGCCTGGGAAGACGCCCAAAATCCGTCGGTGCGGCAGGCGGACGTGTTCCGGACGGATGATTTTGCGCCGATTGCCGAGCGCGGCCAACTTGAGCTTTTGGACGGGGATACGGAGCTATTCCCCGGCCTGAGCCTGATCGTGACCGACGGCCATTCAAAGGGCCATCAGATCGCGGTGTTCAGCCACGGCGGGGAGAGGATAGTTTACCTGGGCGACCTGGTACCCACGCCTCATCATCTATGGCCCACGGTGCTGTCGTCGTTCGATTACGAACCCGAAAAGACGATGCAGCAAAAGCGCGACATCTTGGACGACGTGGAGAAAAAGGGTTGGCTCATGGTTTTCCCCCACGGCAACGAAACCAGGGCCGGATATCTGCAACGGGGCAAGGATAACGACATGGCGTACCTGCGCCCCGTCGAGTTTTAGGGCGGGACTGTAGCCAGCACGGACTTGCCGTCAAGCTCGACCAGATGAGCGTCGGTGATGCTGTTAGCCAAATCGCGCTCGGTCAGGGTGTGCACTCTGACGTAATTGTCCGTCAATCCGCTCCAGCGCATCACGCCGCCATCGGCATTTGGCCGCGCGGTTTCCCACAGCACGTTGCGGTCGAGTCCGAGGATGCGGGTCCGGTAGTTGGCGAATGCCGCAGCTGCGGTTGAGTTCATCTGAGAGACACGCTGGTGTTTCTCCTCGGGAGTTACCTGGTCCGGCAGGTGATGGGCCGTGGTGCCGGGACGCTGAGAATACGGAAAGACGTGGATGTCGGCGAATTCCATCTCCGCAGCGAAGGCCAGGCTTTCAGAGTGGGCATGGGAGTCTTCGCCCGGGAAACCGACGATGATGTCGGTGGTGATGCCGGCGTGGGGGACTCTTTCCCGGATCAGCCGGACGGAGGAGCGGAACCGGCCGGTGTCATAGCGGCGACGCATGGATTTGAGCGTAGCGTCGCTACCGCTCTGGAGCGGGACGTGAAAATGTGGGCAAAGTCGGGGGTCCTGCCACAGTTCCAACAATTCGGGCGTGATCTCGTGGGCCTGGAGCGAGGACACCCGAAGGCGGGGGAGCGCGGTTTCGCTCAATATCCGAGCAAGCAGACTGATCAAGTCGACGCGGTCCAGGTCGAAGCCGTAAGTACCCAACTGGGTGCCGGTGAGGGCTACCTCCTTGAATCCACCGGCGACGTGCTGGCGGACAGTTGAGACCAGATCACCGGGAGGGATGCTGCGTTCTCGGCCGCGCACTTTGGGCACGATACAGTAGGCGCAGACCTGATCGCAGCCCTCCTGAATTTTGACCATCGCGCGGCTGCGGCGGAGGATACCGGCGGTTGCGTCGGGAGTGCCAGACGGGCGCGGCCGGACGGCGCCACTACGGTACAACTCGGCTATCGCCAGATTGGCCAAAGTGGCCTTCTCGGAGTTGCCGACGACCAAAGAAACCTCGGGCATGCGGCGGAGTTCGTCCGCGGCCCGTTGGGGATAGCAGCCGGCGGCGACGAGGATGGCGTTCGGGTTGGAACGCCGGGCGGCGCGCAACGCGTGTCGCGCCTTGGAATCGGCGGTGGCAGTGACGGTACAGGTGTTGATTACGATGATGTCCGCGTCGGACGTGTGGTCCACCAGGCGGCAGCCGGCCTGGGCGAACTGACGGGCGAGCACCGCGCTGTCGGCCTGGTTGAGCTTGCATCCGTGGGTCTCGATCGCAACCGTTCCCGTGATGGGCACGTTGGATGCGACCTGCGTTTCGGCGCCGCGGGTTGTGACCAGAGGGATGTCCAAGATCGGGCCGGACGCCATTGTTCAAGCCCCCAGGTCTGCGACATCGTCATCGGGATCCGGCGCTGGCGATAAGGAATCTCCGCCCGGGATATGTGCGACCAGGCGCTCAACAGCCTCGCTCACGTCATCCATGGCGAGGAAAAGATAGTCGACCCGGCTGCGACGGTCGCGCACTCTTTCGGCAGCGTCGGACCACGCGGACAGGTGGTCAAAGGCGTCCCTGATGTGGCGGTCACGCTCCTGGTCCCCAAGGCGACGGACGAAGTCCCGGAGTTCCGCATCGGATTTGGCCGATTCGCCGTGCCACAATGCTACGCCACGGGCCGCGGCTACGACGCTACCCCAAAGCAAGTCCTCGGCCTGGTTCCATTGACCCCGGGACATGGTGGTCTGAGCTGAGTCCAAAAGGCGCATCGCCTGGCTCCGGTAGCGGGCGAGGCGGGTTTCCAAGGACGGGTTACGCTGTGTGCTGTCGCGGAGCATGGGGACGCTCGATTGTAGCACAGGGGCATCTGTGGACAGACTCTGACGCGGATCAGGAAACCCGGCGCCTGTGGCGGTTCGGCGATGGCTCGGGTACACTGCGCCGGAGAAATTTTACGACATCCGATTCGCTGGTGGTTTTATGCCTGAACGCACGGTCAATCCCTTTCGGCACGTAGCTTACCCGGTGCGAGTATTCGCCGGGGACGACGCATTATCCAACCTGAGGAGGGAGGTGGACCGATTGGGAGGACGGCGGCCGTTTTTAGTGTGCGGCCAATCGGTGGCTCGGAGCACCGACCTGCCGGAGAGGGTTAGAGAGGCGTTGGGCGACGAGCCGGCCGGCGTGTTCGATGGGGTGCAGGCGGGTTCTCCTGAGTCGTCGGTGCTGGAGGGAGTTCGGGCGGCGCGGGAGGCCGATGCCGATCTGGTGATCGCGGTGGGCGGCGGCAGCGCGGTGGTGACGGCGAGGGCGATCATCATCATGCTAGCCGAGGGAGGAACTCCACACGACCATGCGACCAAGTATCCGCCCGGTGAGCGGCCGATAAGTCCCCGGCTGATGCGTCCGAAATTGCCCAATATCCTGGTGCTGACCACGCCGACTACGGCGGCCACGCGGGCGGGGACCGCCATCATGGACGGTGAAACCGGGCACCGGTTGGAGATGTTTGACCCCAAGACGAGACCGGCGTCGGTAATCTGGGACACCGACGCACTGTTGACGGCGCCTGCGGAACTCTGCATCAGCGCATCCGGTTCGCTGTTCAGCGGAGTAGTCAGCGCACTGCAAGCGCCGACGTTGAACACGATGGCCACCGCCGATTTGCTGGGAGCGCTGGGCCTGCTGGTGGAAAATCTGCCGGCCGTCCGAAGAACCCCTGAGGATGGGGAAGCCCGATTGAATCTGTGCGCGGCGTCGTTCATGTACAACCGGGCCTGGGATACGGGCGCGAGCGGTTCGGGATTGGGGGTGGTGAGCGCGCTGGCTCATAGCCTGGACACGCGCTATCCCGATTGCAGCCACGGCGCAGCGTACTCGATCATCACCGCGCCGGGCATGCGATTCAACCGGAGCCACAACGTGAGTGGCCAGGCCAGGGTAGCCGACGCTCTTGGAGTGCGAGAGCCTGGCGACGGGGATGAGGAAGCCGCGGAATCGGCTGCCGACGCAGTCGGAGGGTTTTTTGAGGCGATCGGTTTGCCGAGCGCACTCAGGGAAGTCGGTGTTCCGGCGGAGGGCATCGCGGAAATCGCCGAGGACGCGATAACGGATTTCGGGCTACACCGGAACGTGAGGCCAGTCGCGGGCGTTGAGGAACTGGAAGAGGTGCTCAGGGGAGCGTGGTAGATATTGCCGGGAATCCCGGAATGGCGATACGGAAGTGGTACCGGGCGGACCCGGCGGGGCCGGTTGGCGTGGCGGTCGCCCCATCGCCGGCAGCTGGAGCGGTGGCCGGGCTCAATTGGTGGGAGCGCCCGCCAGTGCTAAGGGAACTCTGCTTTCCCGATGATGTCGGAGAGGTCTGAGATTTCCCACTGGGACAGCAGGGTTTCCAGCTCTGACAGGATGCGGAAAGGGGAATTGAGGTCGGTCAGGTTCGCGCTGCCGACCTGAACGGCGGTCGCGCCGGCCATCAGGTATTCGGCGGCATGCCGACCGCTGAATATTCCGCCAACGCCGATGATTGGGACGCTGACAGCCTGGGCAGTTTTGTGTACGAGGGCCATGGAAACGGGGCGGAGCGCGGGCCCGGAGAGTCCCCCGTAACCGGTACCCAATGCCGCACGGCCGGTATCAATGTCGATGTGGAGGGCGGGGATTGTGTTGGAGATGGTCAGGGCGTCCGCGCCGGCGCCGACGGTGGCGTGCGCGATTTCGGTGATGTCGGGCACGTTGGGGGATAACTTGGCCCAAACCGGCAATTCAGTTTGACGACGGACGGCGGCAACTGCCGCCTCGGCAAGGTGGGGGTGGTGGCTGAACATCGCGCCGTCGCCGACGTTGGGACAGCTGAGGTTGAGCTCGATGGCCACGAAACCGGCGACGCCTCGAGTGAAGCTCGCCATTTCTTCCCACTGCTCGGTACTTTCGCCGGACATGCTCATGACCATGTTGGCGTCCATTTCCGCCCATTTGGGGGCCAACTCGGCCATGGCGGCTTCGATGCCGGGATTGGTCAAGCCTATGGAGTTCAGCAGGGTGGTCTCTCCAGCGGCCATACCCTCGCGGAAAGATGACGGGAACCAGCGGGGTTCCAGGTTACCCTGCCTTTGATGGCGGGTGAACGTCTTGGGGAGCACGGCGCCTAGGGACGCGAGGGGCGCGTCGTCGTCCATGCCGCGGCCGTAGCCGTCGTAACCGAAGGTGCCCGATGCGATCATTACAGGGTTCGGCAGTGCGAGGCCGGCATTGCTTCGGGATTCCAGATTGACGGTCAAGTCCATGGACGGTCCTCCGCCGCGTCAAGGTTTGAAAATGGGGGCGAAACACGGTTCGCCCCCAATGGCAATTGCTTCGCTCGAGCGAATTTGCCAGCCGGTCTACAAAGCAGGGACGTCCTCGCCTTCCTCCTCGAAGGGCGAGAAAATCCGTGATGCCGAGTCTTCGACTTCCCGGTCGACTTCCGAGTCTGACTCGGTAAGGGACTGAGCGCGGCGGAGGAGTTCTTCCTCCTCATCGGCGGTGCGGATCTGATAACCGGCATCGCCCAAACCTGAGCCTCCGCCGAACGGCGATGCGGGCTGCCCGGCAATCAACTCTTCGTCGATAACGTCCTGAGGCAGGTCCAACGCTGCCCGTTGCATGGGATCGAGTTCTGCGGGGAATTCCCCATCTCCCGAGAGCCAAGCCGGGGCGAGCACATCGTCGTCGTATTCGTCGAAGGCTTCCATCAGCGCCAAAGTCTCCTCTGACGCGAGCAAAGACTCAAGGCGCGCCGGAATGAGTCGGCCGATGATGACGTTTTCCTTGAGGCCGCGGAGCCAGTCGCGGTCGCTGGCGACGGCAGCCATGGTGAGCACCTTGGTGGTTTCCTGGAAGGACGCCTTGGACAGGAAGCTGTCCGTGGTCAGCGCCGCCTTGGAAACACCGAGAAGCAACGTCTTGGCGGTGGAGGGTTCTCCACCTTCGGCGAGGACGCGATTGTTCTGGTCCTGGAACCGGAACTTGTCCACCACGTCGCCGGGGATGAACTCGGTGTCGCCGGCGGTTTCTACCTGAACCCGCCGCAACATCTGGCGCAGGATGACCTCGATGTGCTTGTCGTGGATGCTGACGCCCTGGGACCGATAGACTTCCTGGACCTCGTTGACCAGGTAGTGCTGCAATCCCTCAAGGCCGCGGATGTCCAAGAGTTCCCGGAGATCCAGAGGGCCGTCGACCAGCGCGTCGCCGGCCATGACCATCTGGCCGTCATTTACGCGCAGGGTCATCTGAGAGCTGATGTCGTAGGAGCGGGACTCTTCCTCGCGCCAGACGACGGTGACGCCGTCGGGTGTCACCTCCACCTCGCCCTGGTAGTCGGACCGGATTTCCTGCACGATGCTGGCGCCGGCGAGGGCATTCGCAGATCCGTCGCCGGAGGCCGGAGCGTCGGGATTGACGACGACGGCGAGGAGGTTGCCTTCGGCGATGGGTTCGCCGGGCTGCACGAGACGGATTGCGCCATCGGGCAGCATGTAGTCGTGGCGCTCCTCGTCATCGTAGGTAACGCGGATGCGGCGGGAGCCGTTAGCGTCTTCTTCGATGGATACGATGCCGTCGATATGGGTCAATATGCCCGCGCCCTTGGGCGGGCGAACCTCGAACAGTTCCTGAACACGAGGGAGACCCGTCGTGATGTCGGATCCGGCGATACCGCCGGTGTGGAAGGTGCGCATGGTGAGCTGGGTGCCGGGTTCGCCGATGCTCTGAGCGGCGATCACGCCAACCGCCTGGCCGATTTCGACCAACTCGCCGGTGGCGGGCAGGCGGCCGTAGCACAACTGGCAGATGCCGCGCGGCGTTTGGCACGTCAGGGGGGAGCGGACCGGCACGCGGTCGACCCCTGCGTCCTTGATCTGCTCAGCAACCACCTCGTCGATCATTTCGTTGCGATCGACGATGATTTCGCCGCTCTGTGGGTCGGCGATCACGTCACCGGCCATGCGGCCGACGATGCGTTCGGTCAAGGTGCTGAGATCGAAGTCGTTGGGCCGGGGCTGGACGTAGAAGGGCTCGGCGAACTCGCAGTCATGGTCGCGGACAATGACCTCCTGCGAGACGTCGACGAGACGGCGGGTGAGATAACCGCTGTCAGCGGTGCGCAGCGCGGTGTCGGTCAGGCCCTTGCGGGCGCCGTGAGTGGAGATGAAATACTCGAGGGCGGTCAGCCCCTCACGGAAACTGGATTTCACCGGGCGCTCGATGATGCGTCCTTCGGGGTCGCTCATCAGGCCGCGCATGCCGGCCATCTGCTTGATCTGGGAGATGTTTCCCTTGGTGCCGGAGGCGGCCATCACGCCGACACCGCCGTAGTTGGCGAGTTCCTCCTGAACCACCTGTTGCATGTCGTCGGAAGCCTGGGTCCAGGTTTCGATGACACGCTCGTACTTCTCGTCGTCGGTCATCATGCCCATCATGAAGTTGTCCTCGTGCTCTGCGACCTTTTCGGTAGCCTCTTCGAGGATGGCGCGTTTGCGTTCGGACACCTGGATGTCGTTGATGGCGATGGTGATGCCGGACTTGGTGGCGTAGTAGAAGCCGATTTCCTTGATCCGGTCGAGCACGCGGGCCGTCTCCTCATTAGAGAGGGTGCGGTGAAGCTCGGAGGTCAGGTCCTTGATGGCTCCCCGGTCCATGAGGACATTCTTGTAGCCCAGGGATTCCGGGACGGCTTCGTTGAAGATCAGCCGGCCCATGGTCGTGTCGATTTTTTCGCAAGCGCCCGGAACGCTTAGCACGGTGATGGGAGCGCGCAGGTCGATTTGGCCATCGGAGTAGGCGATGCGGGCTTCGTGGATGTCGTAGAACATGGCGCCGGCGCCCCTGGCGTCGGAGACCAACTCGGTCAGGTAGTAGCAGCCCATGACCATGTCCAAAGTGGGCGCCACCAACGGCTCGCCGGATGCCGGAGAGAGCATGTTGTTGATGCTCAGCATCACGGTACCGGTCTCATTGACGGCCATTGCGGACAGCGGGACATGAACGGCCATCTGGTCGCCGTCGAAGTCGGCGTTGAACGCGGAGCAGACCAACGGATGGAGCTGGATGGCGCTGCCTTCGATAAGGACCGGCTTGAACGCCTGGATACCCAGACGGTGCAGGGTGGGAGCACGGTTGAGCATCACCGGCCGGTCTTTGATCACGTCCTCCAGGATGTGCCAGACCTCGGGCGAAGAGCGCTCGACCATGCGCTTGGCGGCCTTGATGTTGGGTGCCAAGGCGCTGATCACGAGGCGGTGCATGACGAAGGGTTTGAAGAGCTCGAGGGCCATCCGCTTGGGCAGGCCGCACTCGTCCATTTTGAGCTCGGGACCGACCACGATTACGGAGCGGCCCGAGTAGTCGACACGCTTGCCGAGGAGGTTCTGCCGGAACCGGCCCTGCTTGCCCTTGAGCAGGTCGCTCAACGATTTGAGGGCGTGGTCGCGTTTGCCCTTGACAGCTTTGCCCTGACGTCCGTTGTCGATGAGAGAGTCGACAGCTTCCTGGAGCATCCTCTTTTCGTTGCGGATCATGAGGCCCGGCGCGCGCATGCTGGCGAAGCGCTTGAGTCGGTGGTTGCGGGACAGCACACGGCGGTAGAGGTCGTTGAGGTCGCTGGTGGCGAAGCGTCCGCCGTCCAGTTGGACCATCGGGCGGAGTTCCGGGGGGAGAACCGGCAGGACGGTCATAATCATGTCCTGCATGCGGTTTTCGCTGCGCCGGAAGGTCTCCAGGAGCCTCATGCGCTTGCCGGCCTTCGTACGGATCTGGGCGGAAGTGGCCCGCATCTCGAGGCTGGTGTAGTACCGTTCCTGGTCCAGGTCGGTGTCCATGAGCTTGAGGAAGTCGAGAACGGGTTCCGCGCCCATGTCGGCGTCGAAGGAATCTCCCCAGAACGGCTTCAGGCGGTCATAGCGACTGGTGGAAAGGATGGTGAGACGCAATCCGGCGGATCCGCTGCGGGCGATGTAGAATTCGTCAGGCAGTTCGACCTCATCACGCGCCCAGGCGGGAAGCTTGAGGTCGTCCCACAGCCAGTCAACGTCGGCGCTGCGGAGGCGCTGGGACGGATCCCAGCGTAGCCAGCGCATGGCCTGGATCAGATCGACGGCTTCCTTCCGGCGCTCGGTGAGGGCACGCAACAGGTATCCGTCGATGCTGCTGATCAGATCCTGGAGTTTGACGAGTTCTTCCCGCCAGACCCCTATTTCCTTCTGGCGCTGGTCCTGCTCGGCGACCTCGTCGATGCCCTCGATGCGGGCCTCCAGCCTGGAGATGGCCTTGATGTCATCGCTCTCGGGCTGTAGCCGCTCGAGCAGGGCCGAGAAGGCAGGGACGCTCCAGCCACGGCCTTCCGGATTGCTTTCGCTGCGCCGGTTGTTCCAGGTCCGGACCGATTCTTCGATTTCGACGAGAGAGGCGTGGATCGTATCGAGGTCATCGGCCAGGGATTCCCATGAGCCCGTATCGCCAAGCTGCGAGGCAGAACCGACGAAAATGGAATGGAGGTCGTTGAGCGTCGGGATCAGCACCTCGTCGTCGACCGCGGTGATATCAGCCAGAAGCAGGTCGGCGGCGTCGGCCACGTCATCCTGGCGCTCCTCGCTGGGGTCGCTCTGCCATTCGGCGAATGCGGAGGCCACTGCGGAAGCGTTGGCGCTCAAACGCTGGAGATTGTGGGTGATGGAGGTGGGGCCGTGGTAGAACCGGGAAATGGCCGCCGCGACCGGGTCGCCGTCCACGGCGAGGACCGACAGTTGTTCCGGAGATTCGATGTCCTCGGCGCGGAGGACGTTGAGCCCGACTGACATGATTGCGCCGTGGGCGGCAACGCTGATCTCGGCCACATCCTGTACGGATTGGACGGCCGTCGAGAAATCCTCATCGGCGTCGGGGTCTGCGGAAATGAGGCGGGCCAAAGCCGACCGAGCCTGAGCGGCTGCGTCGCTCAAGCGAGCAGGGAGATCTCCCAAAGCGTCAGCGGATTCGGTACGCCGGTTTTCCAGATCCCAATCCGCGATGCGGTTCGCGAGGCTTTGCAGCGCGTTGTCGGCGGCAGGGATTGTGATGTTGCGAATGTGTTCGACCTCGCTCTCGTGGAGCTCGAACTGTTCGCGCATCATGTCGACGTCGACCTGGTTGATGACGTAGGCCGAGTAGTAAAGGACGCGAGTGAGGTCGGACAGCTTGAGGTCGAGGGTCAGGCTCATCACGCTGGGGGTGTTCTTGACGAACCAGATGTTGGCGACGGGGGCGGCCAACGCGATGTGTCCCAAGCGCTGGCGGCGGACGTTGGAGCGAGTCACTTCAACTCCGCAGCGGTCGCAGACCACGCCCTTGTACTTCTGGCGCTTGTATTTGCCGCACTGACATTCCCAGTCCTTGGTGGGACCGAAGATTTTCTCGCAGAACAGGCCGTCCTTTTCCGGACGCTGAGTGCGGTAGTTGATGGTCTCGCCCTTCTGGACCTCGCCGGAGGACCAGCCACGGATCTGTTCCGGCGAGGCGATGGAAATGCGTATGGCGTTGAAGTCGGAGGAGGTAGTCGCTTCGCGACTGTCGAGCATCCTGACCATGTTTTAATTCACCTCCGATGCGAATAGATAGTCATCTTCACCGGGCAAGCCAAGGCTGGCGTCGTCCTGTTCTTCCTCCTCTTCCAGGCGCACGTTCAGGCCCAAGCTCTGGAGCTCTTTGAGCAGGACGTTGAAAGATTCGGGGATTCCGGGCTGACTGATGGGGTTGCCCTTGACGATGGATTCATAAGTGTTGACCCGACCCGTAACGTCGTCGGATTTGATGGTTAGAACCTCCTGAAGGTTATGGGCGGCGGAGTATGCCTCGAGGGCCCAGACTTCCATTTCTCCGAAGCGCTGGCCGCCGAACTGGGCTTTTCCGCCCAGGGGCTGCTGCGTAATCATGGAGTAGGGGCCGGTGGACCTGGCGTGGATCTTGTCCTCGACCAGGTGGATGAGCTTGAGCATGTAGATGCTGCCCACGGCGACCGGTTGGTCGAAGGGTTCTCCGGACCTGCCGTCGTAGAGCTGGAATTTGGCAAAGGTAGGCGGCGAGATGAGGCGTTGGCGATGGACGTCCAGCGCCAGTTGGTGCATATCGTCGATGGACAAACCGTCGGGGTTTTCACCGGCGACATCGCGCAGCCAGAGATAGAGGCAAGCCTCGCGGGCTTTACCGGGCTGATCCTCGTCGAATATAGCGTCGGGGTCAAAGCCCTGTTCCCGGAGCCACTCATAGATCCTGGCGGTGTCGAAAGCGCCGTTGAAATCGCTGTCATTGCTGTCGGCAACGGCCTGTTCGCCGAACCACCAGCGCGCCAGGGAGTCTTCGATGTGATCGTCGTCGGCACCCTCGAACACCGGAGTAAGGGCCTGGAAATTGAGGCCGCGGGCGGCCCAGCCGAGATGGCTTTCCAGAACCTGTCCCAGGTTCATGCGGGAAGGCACGCCGATGGGATTCAGGATGATGTCGACAGGTGTGCCATCGGAGAGGAAAGGCATATCCTCTTCGGGGAGTATCCGTGAGACCACGCCCTTGTTTCCGTGGCGGCCGGCCATCTTGTCGCCGACCGAGATCTTGCGGGTCTGGGCGACCCAAACCCGGATGGCCTCGTTGACGTCGGGCGGGAGGGAATCTCCCGGTTCTTCCTCGCTCTTCTTTTCGCGGCTGAGGGTCTTGACTCCGATGACTTTGCCCCTCTGCCCGTGCGGAACGCGGAGCGAAGTGTCCCGAACGTCCTTGGATTTTTCGCCGAAGATGGCGCGCAGCAAGCGTTCCTCGGCGGTCATTTCGGTTTCGCCCTTGGGGGTCACCTTGCCAACGAGGATATCGCCCGGGCCGACATCGGCGCCGATGCGAATGATGCCGCGTTCGTCGAGGTCGCGCAGGTTGCCCTCACCGACGTTTGGGATGTCCCGAGTGATTTCCTCATCGCCCAACTTTGTGGAACGGCTTTCGACCTCGTACTTTTCGATGTGCACCGAGGTGAACTGGTCGTCCTTGACCAGGCGTTCGCTGATGATGATGGCGTCTTCGTAGTTGTAGCCCTCCCAAGACATGAAAGCGACGAGGACGTTCTGGCCGAGGGCCAACTCTCCGCCGTCGGTGGAGGAACTGTCGGCGAGCGCGTCTCCGACGTTGACGTAGTCGCCCTTCTGCACGACAGGGCGCTGGTTCAGACAGGTTCCCTGGTTGGTGCGAGCGAACTTGATCAACCGATGGGAATGTTCCTGGCCAGAGTCGTCGGCAACCACGATTTTGTTTCCGTTGACGGAAACAACCGAGCCCTGCACGCGGGACAACAGGACCTGACCGCTGTCGCGGGCCACGCGGTTTTCTATGCCGGTACCGACCAGCGGCGCTTGCGGCTGAAGGAGGGGCACGGCCTGCCGTTGCATGTTGCAACCCATGAGGGCGCGGTTGGCGTCGTCGTGCTCCAGGAACGGAATCAAGGCAGCCGACACGCTCATAATCTGGAGAGGCGAAACATCGGCGAATTCGACGGAGTTGGGAGATGCGAGTCGGTAGTTGTCACCCTCGCGAACTTCCACCAGGTCATCGGTGAATTGATAAAGCTCGTCAAAGTTGGAGTTGGCCTGAGCGATTCGGAACCTTTCCTCGAGGTCGGCGGTCAGGTATCGAACGTTCTCAGACCGGATGTCCACAAAGGGCACCACGTCTATCACGGTATCGGCTGACAGCCTTCCCAAACGACGCATGTGGTCCGGGGTGATGGTCTCGCCGGCCTGAATGATGATCTCGCCCTTGCGGGTAGTGACGTCGTTGGCGACGACGTGTCCGATGGGGTCGAAATAGCCCGGGAACCCGGGGTTCTTGCAGTCTCCGAGCCAGAGGTGCCTGATCACAGGCCAGTAAGGCGTCTCGATGAAGCCGAGCCGATCGATGCGCGCATAGGCGGCGAGGCTGCTGAGCAAGCCGATGTTCGCGCCTTCCGGCGTTTCGATGGGGCAGATCCGCCCATAGTGCGAGGCGTGGACGTCGCGAACGTCGAATCCGGCGCGTTCGCGAGTAAGTCCACCGCGGCCGAGGGCGGACAGGCGTCGCTTGTGGGTCAGTTCAGCCAAGGGGTTGGTCTGATCCATGAATTGGGACAACTTATCGCCGCCGAAGAACTCGCGGATAGCGCCGGTCACCGGGCGGACGTTGACCAATTTTGCGGGTACTGCATCCTCGGGTTTCTCCAACCGTCCGACGCGGTCCTGGAACATGCGGTGCATACGGAGCAGGCCGATGCGCACCTGGTCCCGCATCAACTCGCCGGCGACGCGGACGCGGCGATTGCCGAGGTGGTCGATGTTGTCTCTGGGGTCTTCGTTGCTGATGTGATTCTCGATCAGGCCGTAAAGCGTATCGATGATGTCATTGAGATCCAAGACGCGGCGTTCCGGCAGGGCTACACCCGGCAGGTTGAACCTGACCTTGTGCATGTTGCCATTGGGGCCGCCGTTGATCTCGGTAACCACGCCGACGATCCAGGAGGCGCGGGCGCGCACCGGCGTCAACCTCCATGATTGGGTGGGTCCCTGGCTGACCCGTTCTGCGTAGATCAGTTGGCCGACTTCGACGATGCTGTCTTCGGCGAGGAAACGGTTCTTGAGAATGCTGAGTTCGCCGGATGAAATCGCGTCGTCCGAGGTCAAGCCGGCGGGGATCTGCTGTGTAGAGATCGCGACCGGATCGCCGAGAGTTTCGGTGACCGGCGACTGGACGGTCACCTGGGCTCCATCGTCCTCGGATCCTTCGCAGGCGGACAGGAGGGTACCGACGTTGGCGGCGTCCATGCAGGAGACCTGGACAGCGACGCCCTGGTCCGACGTTTCGGCGAACAGGTCCAACGGTTCGACGAGGCGTTCAGCGTTACGGGCCAGATAGCCAAAGGTGATCAGGGCGTCGATGTCCCGCTCGACCAGGATGCGCTGCTCGGTTCCGGAGGCTTCGAAGATCTCGGCGGGAGAAATACCCTGGCCCTGGGCGGCATATTGTTCCCGAACGAAAGCCAGGATGGATTTCTGCGTTTCGGTGAGTATCTGTGACGTGGAGCGGCCCAGGCGTTGGTCCACTTTTATGCGTCCGACTTCTCCGAGGTCGAAGCGACGGCCGTCGAAGAAGTGGTTCATGACGAAAGTGCACGCTGCGTCGACCTGCACGGCCGGCTCGCCGGGTCGGAGCCACTTGTACAGGTTGCGCTGGGAAAGGCCGATGCGGAAAGCCTGTTCGCGGTTGAAATCACGGTCGGGGTGGATGCGACCCCAAAGGGACCTCAATTCCTCTTCCCTGGGATTGTAGTCCCGGTCGGGAGCAGGCTCGACGCCACCGACGAAGGGTCGGCAGTCGTGGTAGTCGATGTCCGCGAAGAGGGCGCGCATTTCCTCAGCGCTGACGATGCCCAATGCGTGGAGAAACGTGGAAACGCCCATTCGGCGGCGGCGGTCAACACTGACGGTGATGGTTTCCGGCAAGTTGCGACGGCGCGCGTAGTAATGAGTCCAGGTAGACAGCTCGATGCGGGCGCCACGGCTGGCCGAGATACGACCTTTGTAGTACCAGTTTTCGAGTTTGCCGCATTCGGGACACGCAGGGTCCTGGGACAATTCGCGCTCGAAGTAGACGCCGGGGGCTCTCTGGAGCTGACTGACGAGCACGCGTTCGGCACCGTTGATAATGAAGGTGCCGGTGTCGGTCATCATGGGAACATCGCCGAAGAAGATGTCCGACTCGGTGATTTCGCCGGTTTCCTGATCGCGCAGCTGGGCCTTGACGTACAGGGGTTGCGAGTAGGTTATCTCGCGCTCCCGGCATTCCTCAGGGGAATAAGGGGCGTCGTCAAACCAGTGGTCGAGGAAATAGAGTTCGAAGCGCTCGGCTCGTCGCGATGCCTCGCCGTTTGCGAATCGCCGTGTAATCCCGGCGACGATTGGCGAGCAATCTCGGAAGGTTTCCGCCAAGCCATTGGTCTTGAACCAGTCAAAGGACTCAATCTGGCTGCGGATGAGGTTAGGCACGTCAAGGGCATTCGCGATGTCGGAATCGGAGTACGTCTTGACGTCGCGGGCGGTCAACCCGCGGTCATTTCGGCCTGAGCGTTTACGGGTAAGCACCATAACATCGACACTCCTGGCGGGTTCGGGGGAGGGATAAACTGAAGGCAGCCTGCCCCTCGTGACTGGTGAACGGACACGACGAATCGGCCCGCCGTGAACGGCAAGCCGAGACAAAGGTGGTTCAGGTCAGAGGGTGCAGCTGAAAAATCGGGACGATGGCGATGACTATCATATTTAGTTAACAGTGCTAATACGATACACGCTAACTGGTCGATCTGTCAATTGCGACCGGTCGCAAAACAAGGCAATCGCACGTCACAAGGACAGGACCTTGAGCGTTTAATTGAAATCCCAGCCGGCCTTTTTGGTTTGGTCTTGATGCCCACTTTGGCGGTGTGTTCATGCTTGAGTAGGTTGAGGGCCCGGTAGCATATGAACGCCAGGTTCCGGTCGGCGCGGCCGGTTCTCACTCGGCTGAAGACTTCGACGAAGACCACGTCCAACACCCGGTGGAGGCCGTCCTCGATGGTCCGGTGGCGTCTGGCCTTCCGTAGGTGGTGGCTGCGTCCGACGGATAGCTGCAGATGCAGTAGCGGGTTTCCGCTGGGGAACCGGCGTCAGCATCTCTGTGGCAACCGACCCTGGCCGCGGCGCCCAGGCCGGCTCATTGCCGTTCGGGGCCCACGCAGGTCAGTTCCTCTGGGTCGGTGATCACCCAGCACTCCCTTCGTTCCAATCGTCCGCGGTGCTTCCTCACCTGTTGGTGGTGGCTGTGGGCCACGCCATCCCTTCCGGTTCGCTCACAGCGGGCAAACAGGTCTTTGATGTTCTCGTGCAGTTACTCTGGTTAGCCTTCACGGGAAGCAGATGATGGGCGTCCTTCTCCACCTCCCGTTGGGCGATGTCCTTCCGGCAACCCATGGCGTCGATGGTTGCTGCGCAGCCTTTCAGTTACTGCGTCTTGCGCAGTAATTCCAAAAGGCCCTTGCCGTTCTTGGCCATCGCGCTTCTCCTGCATCGGGTTTGTTGTAGCTTCGATAAGGATGACGCGGTGGCCGTCTTCCTGCCACCCAGTTCCCGTTACACCACGTGATGGGACTCTAATCGCTAGAGTAATCGGGGTGTCGCTCCGTCCACCCGCTCGATCAATTGTGGGCCGTCGGTTCCGGACCGGTTTACGGCGTTTGAAACGTCCCAAGCCGTCATATCCGGCCAGTCGCGGGGTAGCAGCATGATGTTGAGAGTATCGGGATCGGTTTCAGGGTCGAGCCACTCGTCATACTGCTCACCAGCAAGGACCACCGGCATCCGGTTGTGGATGGGAGACATCAACGAGTTCGGCTCACAGGTGATGACGGAAGCGGCCTCGGTCGGCCTCGTGTTGTAGATTCCGGCGAAGGCAAAAGGCAACTCGTCGGTCCGGTGGATCCACATCGGCGTTTTCTTGCCTCCGTCCGACCGCCATTCGTAGAAGCCGTTGGCGGGAATCAGGCAGCGCCGCTCTGCGAATGCCGCGCGGAACGCCGGCCGCTGTCCCAGGGTTTCGCTGCGGGCGTTAAACAGAGGTCGCGACGACCCGCTGCCGGAGCGACTACGGAACGTGAATCCCCAGTTCATCACGGACGCCAGTCGCTCCCCGCCATCCGCTCGCACTGCCAGGACCGGAGCGGTGGGGGCGATGTTCCACGAGGGTTGATAGATGGCGTTGTTCTGCCCAAGGGCGAACCTGAACTGAGATGCCAGGTCGCCCAATTCGGCAAACAGGCTGATTCTTCCGCACATGTTTTTGTTGACCGGAGTGATGAAGGGTGCAATTGAGAGTGATGGGAGATCAGCCAGTTCGGACGGATTTCCGGGGTTATTGGAAATGGTAGCACAATCGCCGTCGCCGTCCTTGCCCGGAGTTGACATAAGCGTTTACCGGGTGTCGCGGCATACGCAGACAAGGGTTTTTAGACAAGGGTTTTTGAGTCGCCAGATACTCGGTCGGACTGTTTGGTGACATCACTCCGTAGTACATGAACCGATGTTCGCGTAACATCGGCGACATGACAACATGCACTGATGTTCGAGTGGTTGGCTGCCTGCTGATCACCCATCTGCCGGTAAAGGCGGAACTGCTCCGTCAGCCGCAGTTGAACGGACTACCCCTGATTATCACCGTCGCCAGTCGCGGTCGCCAAGTGGTGCTGGATGCTTCCCGGGAATCTGTGGGAGTCGTGGAAGGACAGACCGTTTCGGAGGCGCTGTCCCAATGCTCCGATGCCATAACGCTTCCGGCCGACCCCGTCTATCTGTCTGAATTAAACGACGGGCTGTTGGCAGCGCTGTGCGATGCGGTTCCACAGGTCGAGACTGCCGAGCCTGGCGTGTTTTATCTCGATCTTGCCGGGATGGCTGAGTTGTGCGGCGGTTTTGACGCGTTGGCGGACGGAATCCTATCCGCCTGCGATGGGCGGCTGTCTCCACGGTTGGGTATAGGTGTTGGCAAGTTCCCAGCCCGGTGCGCCGCCGCTCGCGCCGCCGGCGGAGGATGGCGGCGGGTTCCGGATGACGCGCCGGGGTGGTTGGCTCCGCTGCCGGTATCCTGGCTACCGCTGGATCCGGACTCCGTGGCACGACTTTCCGGATTCGGGTTCAGCACGCTGGGCGATGTTGCGGCGCTGCCCATGTCCGCGCTGTCGGAGTTCCTGGGCCCAACCGGAATACGGATCTGGAGACTCGCCAACGGCATTGATCCCGAGCCAGTCATTCCAACCCTTCTACCGGAGACGCTGACAGAGAGCCTGGAGTTTCCCTTTCCGGTGGACACCGTATCTGGCATGGAGGCGGGTATCAGCGCGCTGGCGGAAAGGTTGTGGCGATCCACCGCGCTGAGAGGCCGCAGGGTCGGTCGCGCGGCCATGGAGGGCGGGCTGCTGTCCGGCGGAGTGTGGCGATTCGAGCGCGCTCTGCGCGAGCCGGCGACATCCGCCGAGACGCTCATCAAGGCGCTGCTGGCAGGGTTGGGCGCGCGAGACACACTGGGCGCCGGCCGCTGGCCCGATGAGGCAGTGGTGGACCTCTCTCTGACGCTCTCAGATTTTTCGCCGGAAACCGGACGCCAGTCGACCCTTTGGTCTCGACCGCCGAGCCGGGTGCCTCCGGAGATTCCCGGCGTGGACCGGTTGGTCCGGATGATTCCCGGGTCCCCACTGCCGGAGCGGCGGTGGGCGTTCGCATCATCCCTGGTTCCGCTGTCCATCCCATCGCCGGTGAAAGTCAGTTGCAGCGGTGATACACCCAAACGCGTTGGCGCTGACCCGAAGACCTGGAGCGCGGTCGATCGGGTCGTGGACCTGTGGGAGGTGGACACAGAATGGTGGACCAGCGACCCGGTGCGCCGACGCTACTGGCGCCTGGCCTTGGCCGACGGTGGACTGGTGACGGTTTATCACGATCTGATCGCCGGCGGCTGGTTCCGGCAAGGGTACTGATCGGGCGTGGCTGTCGAGTACGTCGAGCTTCGGGCTCATTCCTGGTATTCCTTCGGGGCGGGGGCGTCGTCAACCGCGGACATGGTGACCACAGCTCTCGCCTACGGTTACCCTGCGCTGGGGCTGACTGATGTGTCCAACCTGTGCGGCGCGCTGGAGTTCAGCGAGCAGTGCCGGACCGCCGGTGTCCGTTCGATCATTGGGGCAGACCTCATCGTTCGCGAGCCGGAGGGTGATGGCCCGGTCACCTTTATTGCGGAGAGGGGTGAGGGCTACGCCAACCTGTCTCGCCTGATTTCCCTGGCCCACATGACCGGCGGTCGCACCGACCCCGTGCTGGATGGGCGGTTCCTGGAGTCCCACGCTGATGGGCTGATCGCGCTGCTGGGCGCGCCGGATGGCATCCTCGCGGGTTTGATTCGGAACGGCGATTGGGCAGGGGCGCAATCTCTGGTGGAAAGGTACTGCCGGCGGTTGGGGCGCGGCAGCGTATTCCTGGAGTTGCAGCAGCATCTGGCGTACGGCGACATCACCCGCAACAAGCGGCTGCGCGAACTGGCGGAGCGGTATGGCGCCGGCGCTGTGGCGACCAACGAGGTGTGGTATCACGACCCATATCGTTCGCATCTGCATGATGCCCTCACCGCGGTGCGACTGAACGCCTCGCTGTCGGACGTCAGGGAACGGCTCAAGGTCAACGGGCAGTATGCTCTGAAGCCGCCGGGGGTCATGGGCCAGCTTTTCCGGTCGCATCCCGAAGCGGTCCGGAACACGCTGGTCATCGCCGAGCGGTGCTCGGATTTCAACCTGACTGAATACCTACAGGGACGTTACGCCTACCCCGATTGCGCGGTTCCGCCCGGTTATAACGCTCAGTCTTGGCTGGAGCGACTGTGCGAGGAATCGGCCGCACGACGCTACGGAGGCATCAACCGGAAGGTCAGGGAACGGCTGGATGAGGAATTTGACCTGATCCGCCGCCACGATCTGGCCGGCTTCTTCCTGGTTTACCATCGCATTGTGGAGTTGGCCCGGGAGTGCATGCTGGAACTGGGATGGGGGCACATGGAGACTCCGCTGGAATGGCTGCCGCCGGGCCGGGGTCGCGGGTCGTCGGTTTCGATGCTGGTCGGATACCTGATCGGCCTGTCCCACGTTGACCCGGTGGAATACGGCCTTTCGCTGGACCGATTCATCTCCGCCGAGGCCACCACGCTGCCGGACATCGACCTGGACTTTCCCCGGGACATCCGGGAGCGGCTGATCCTGCGCATCATTGAGGAGTGGGGGTGGGACCACGCTGCCCTGGCCGGGATGTTTGCCACGTACAAGGCGCGCGGCATCGTGCGGGACCTGGGCAAGGCGTTGGGCCTGCCGCCCGACGAGGTTGACGCGCTGGCCAAGGATCTGGAGACCGATTCGGTTTCGGAGTTGTCCACCTCGCCCACCCTGCTGGCCCGGGCCGACCGTCCCGGTTGGCGGGATCTGCTGACCCTGTCTGAGCAGTTGGCCCGGTTTCCGAAGGGTCTGGCCCAGCACCCCGGCGGAATGCTGGTCAGTTCCACGCCGCTCACCGACCTGATGCCGGTCCAGCCGTCGGCGATAGATGGGCGTTACGTGGCCCATTGGGACAAGGACAGCGTTGACGACGCCGGTGTCCTGAAGATTGACCTGCTGGCCTTAGGCGCGCTGTCGCAGATGCAGGAGGCGGTGCGGTTGGTGCGCGACCGAACCGGCACTGAGCCCGACCTGAGCCGCATTGATTACCGGGATGAGGGCGTTTTTGAAGACCTCGGGCGGGGTGACACTGTGGGCGTGTTCCAGGTGGAGTCCGCCGCGCAGATGCAGACCATCGTGCGGATGCGTCCCGAGGATATCTATGACCTTGCCCTGGAGGTGGCTGCCGTAAGGCCCGGCGTGGGGGCCAACGACGGCGTGGCCGAGTTCCTGCGCCGGCGGGAAGGGATGCGCTGGCACTATGACCACCCGCTGGAACGGAACGCGCTGGAACGATCCAAGGGGGTCATCATGTTTCAGGACCAGGTGGTGCAACTGGGCATGGACGTTGGCGGATTCACCGCCGCTGATGCAGACCGGATGCGTCGCGCCTTCGGCCGCCGGAATGGCGAGGCCCTGGTGGAATCCTACCGGCACATGTTTCTTGAGGGCGCCGCCAAGCGTGGGGTGCCAGCGCCCGCAGCCGAGGCGATCTTCGGCAAGTTCAACCCCCACTACATGTTCCCGGAGGGGCATGCGCTGGCGTTCGCTTTCACCGCCTACCAGATGGCATGGCTGCGCCGGTACCATCCGCTGGAATTTTTTGTCGCGCTGTTCAATCAGCAGCCGATGGGATTTTGGGACCTGGACACCCTGAAGCAGGACGCCCGGCGGCTGGGCCTGCGCGTGGCGCATCCTGACGTCAACCGGTCCGAACTGCTATGCACAGCCGAGGGTGGGGATACCCTGCGCCTGGGGCTGACTTTCGTCAAGGGTATCGACGCTCGGCTGGGGTCGGTGCTGTTGACGGCGCGTGAGGCTCGCCCATTCGCCGGCCTGTCCGACGTGCTGGCCCGGTCCGGCCTGTCCCGCGGGGCTCTGGAGAACCTGACCCGGGCCGGGGCCATTGACAACCTCAGCGATTTCACCGACCGGAGCACCGCATTGTGGCAGGTGGGCGCCGGGTATGTGCCCGGGGTGCGTCGAGGCCAGTTGGCGTTGCCCATGGCGGTGGCGGATGCGCCGGGCACGCTGACGGCACGCGACCGCGCCGACCGGATGCTGGACGAGTACGCCATGATGGGTTTGTGCCCCGACGGCCACGTGATGGAACTGGTGCGCCATGAACTCGGCGACGTGTTCACCAGCGAGGAGTTACTCGGGACTCGCGATGGCGATACAGTGCGGGTGGCGGGACGGGTCGTACGGCGACAACGTCCGCTGGCGGCGGCGGTGTTCCTGACCCTGGAGGACGAGTTCGGCCTGATTCCCCTGGCCGTCTGGCCTGCGGAATGGGAACGGCTCAAGGGCGCGCTGCGTCACACCCTGGTGGTGGTTGAGGGCACGGTCTCGCGCCGGGACGACACGCTGAACGTGGTCGCCAAAAAGGCCTGGCCGTTGAGGGTCAATCTGGATGGCATGCGCCGCCGGCAGGACTGGAGATAACCCGCCGGCTTTCAACCCACCCGCACGTCCCTTTGGCATTCAATCACCGTGCTATACTCGGCTTCGCCGCAACCGGCGGCCAGGTTGTCCAGGTGGAAGTGGTATTCGACCGGGGAGTGTATCTGCCCCAATTTGACCTCTGGCTGGATTCACTTCGCAAGCGCGACACGTCGGTAGTCTCCCATGCCCATTCCGACCACATCGCCCGGCATCGCAGTCCGGTGCTGACGCGGGGAACGCGCATCCTGCTGGACGACTATTTCAAGCGGTCCGAACCAGTGGAGCTGGAATATGGGGAACCGCTGGAGACGCCCCAATACTCAATCGCACTGCATCCGGCCGGCCATTGCCTCGGCTCGGCGCAGACCCTGGTTACGGATCGGCGCACCGGTGAGCGCCTCCTGTACACAGGAGACCTGCGCATCCAGCCGTCGCCAATCAACGAGCCGGCGGAGACGGTCCCCTGCGACACCCTGGTCATCGAGAGCACCTATGGCCGGCCGGACTACGTATTTCCACCTCAGGAGGAGGCCATCGCCACCGCCGTGCGGGTCATCGCACAATGGCTCGAGCAGGGCGCAATTCCCATCGTCCTGGGCTGGAGGTTGGGCAAGGCACAGGAGGCCCTACACCACCTGCTTGCCGCCGGGTTTGCCGTGGCTTGCGAGGAGAGCGTGTACGACATTGCACAACGGTATGAGTCAGGGGGCGTGCGCTTCCCCGGTGGCTACCGCATGTTCGATGGTGAATTTCGCGATGGGGAGGTATGCGTTTTCCCGCCGGGGCGGAAGTCTCGCGAACAGGTTGGCCAGAACCTCCCGCCCAAACGTTCCGCGCGCTACCTGGAACTGACCGGCTGGGCGGCCGGCAAGGGAGAAAAGCCCTGGGGCCGAGGGCGGCCCGGCGATTCCAGCCTGCCCTACAGCGACCACGCCGACTTTGACGACCTAGTTGCCTACGTCAAAGCCGTTCAACCCAAGCGCGTGTACACAGTGTTCGGTTTTCCTGATTTAGCGGCGAACTTACGCCAGCAAGGTTACGCGGCCATCCACCTGGGCAAGAACGCAGGACCCGGGGACCACGCGCTGCAGATGCCGCTGCTGTGACCGGAACCTGGCGGCGTCCAAGAAACAGAGGTGGGTCCAAGACCCACCCCTACAGGTTTCCGTTTTGGGGGAGCCCGGTTAGTCGGGCGTGGTTCCAACGGCGGGCAGGGCGGCTGCCTCGTCGGCGGCGAGCATGCGATTCATCGCGCTGAGGTACGCCTGGGCGCTGGCGACGATGATGTCGGTGTTTGCGCCACGGCCGGTGAACACGCGGCCGCTGTTCTCGATGCGCATCGTCACCGATCCAACGGAATCGCGGCCTTCCGTAACGGCCTGAACCTGGAAGTCGGAGATCCTGGCGGTGGTTCCAACCACCCGGTCGATGGCGCGGCAGACGGCGTCCACCGGGCCGTTGCCAGTGGAGGCATCGGTGCGGGTTTCCCCATCAGGGCCGATGAGGCGAACCGTGGCGGTGGGGATGTCCTTGTCGCCGCTGGTGAAATGCACCGTCTCCAGGGAGTAGGAAACCGGCTCGGAGGCGGACCGATTTTCCTCGTCCATGAGGATTTCCAGGTCGCGGTCGGTGATTTCGGGTTTCTTGTCGGCGAGTTCGAGGAACCGCTGGTACACGCCGGTGACTTCTTCGCGGTCCAGCGAGTAGCCCAGAGTCTCCAGGCGGGCCTGCAGGCCGGCGCGGCCGCTGAGCTTGCCCAGCACCAATTGCACATCCGGCGGCAGTCCGACGCGCTCGGGTTGCATGACCTCGTAGGTGGACCGGTCTTTCAGCACGCCATCCTGGTGGATTCCGGAGGCGTGGCGGAAGGCGTTCTCGCCGACGATGGCCTTGTTGGCCTGGACGTTCATGCCGGTGATGCGGCTGACGAGGCGGCTGCTGGGATAGATCTGGGTGGTGTCCACGTTCAACTCGACGCCGAACAGGTCCTTGCGGGTGTCCAGGGCCATGATGATCTCTTCCAGGGAGGCGTTGCCGGCGCGCTCGCCGATGCCGTTGATGCAACCCTCGACCTGCCGTGCGCCGACTTCGATGGCAGCCAGGCTGTTGGAGACGGCGAGGCCGAGGTCGTTGTGGCAGTGGACGGACAGGGTGACATTTTCGATGCCAGGGACGTTCTGCTGGATGTCGACCAGCATGGTCTGGAAGTCGGACGGGATGGCGTAACCCACGGTGTCGGCGATGTTGATGGTGGTGGCGCCGGCGCTGATGACCTCTTCGAGCATGCGGTACAGGTACTCGCGGTTGGTGCGGGTGGCGTCCATGGGCGAGAATTCAACGTCTTCGCAGTAGCCCCTGGCCCGGGTGACCATGTCAACCGCCATGGTCATGACGTCCTCGCGGTCCTTCCGCAACTGGTGCATCTGGTGGATTTCCGATGACGACAGGAACACGTGGATACGCGGTTTGGCAGCGTTCTGGATGGCGCCCCACGCGGCGTCAACGTCGCCGGCGACAGCGCGGGACAGCGAGCAGATGATGGGCCCCTCCACCTCGTCGGCGATGCGAGACACCGCTTCGAAGTCGCCGGGAGAGCTGGCGGCGAAGCCGGCCTCGATGATGTCGACCTTGAGGCGCGCCAGTTGCCGTGCGATCTGTATCTTTTCTTCGACGGTCATGCCGATGCCGGCGGACTGTTCGCCGTCGCGCAGAGTGGTATCGAGAAACTTTACTTGTGCAGCCATTTTGTTCCTTTCCCTCCGAAAGGTTTCAACGCTCGTGTTGCGAGCGGGTCAGTTGCCTGGGCGTTGCTGGGAAAGGCCGGGCAGGCACACGCAGTCCACCGCAGCCAGCCCCGCCAAGACCAGACTGCGATGGTGAACTGCTCTGCACAGTACCTCCATACTCATTTGTCTCCTCCTGTGATGCAGCCGATGCGGGGCGTTGAATCCGCCGTCCGCCCGGCCTCCGGAGTCGCTTTTATTCGATTTCGCGAGGGTTGAGCCAGGGCATGATCTCGCGCAGGCCGCGGCCCACCTCGTGGATGCGGCTGGTGCGGGCTTCCTGGCGCAGTCGCAGGAAGTTGTGCCGGCCCTCGTCGCACTCGGACATCCATTCCTGGGCGAACGAGCCGCTCTGGATGTCGTCGAGGACGCGGTGCATGTTCTCGCGGACGTGGTCGTCGACGACGCGGGTGCCGCGGGTCAGGTCGCCGTACTCGGCGGTGTCGCTGACGGAGTAGCGCATGTAGTTGAACCCGCCCTGCTGGATCAGGTCAACGATCATCTTCAATTCGTGGAGGCACTCGAAGTAGGCGATTTCGGGCGGGTAGCCGCGCTCGACCAGCGTCTCGAAGGCGAGGTTGATCAGGGCCGTCACGCCGCCGCAAAGCACGGACTGTTCGCCGAACAGGTCACTCTCAGTCTCATCCTTGAAGGTGGTTTCCAGCACGCCGGCGCGGGCGCAGCCGATGCCGGCCGCGTAGGCAAGCCCGATGTTCTTGGCATTTCCGGTGGCGTCCTGGTGGACGGCCAGGAGGCAGGGCACGCCGATGCCCTGCTCCACGAAGTGCTCTCGCATGCGGTGTCCCGGGGCCTTGGGCGCGATCATCATCACGTCCACGGTGGGCGGCGGAACGACGAACTGGTAGTGGATGGTGAAACCGTGAGCGAACATGAGGGCTTTGCCGGGCCCCAGGTTGGGTTCGATCTCCTCCCGGTACACGTCCTTCTGAACGTGGTCGGGGATCGCGACCATCATCACCTCGGCTTCCTGGGCGACTTCGGCGACGCTGCCGACTGCCAACCCGGCATCCCTGGCGGCCTGTCGGCTGGCGCTGCCCTCGTACAGTCCCACCATCACGTTCACCCCGCTGTCGTGGAGGTTCAGCGCGTGGGCGTGTCCCTGGCTGCCGTAGCCGATCATGCCGACGGTCTTGCCCTCGAGGAAGGACATATCGGCGTCTTTTTCGGTGTAGATATTAACTGCCATTCTTGCTCATCCTTGTTTGGTTGTCCGGCCTGATTCCGGCGCGACCGGGCATTTCCGGTTATACGCCTTCGTAGTGTCCGGGCACGGCGCCGGCGAGTTCCGCCAACGCGCCATTGCGCCCGATGACCACGGAGTCGGCGCCGACGTCGTCGCTGATGTGGCCGGCCGCCTTGCCGCGCACCATGGCGACGCGGCCGGTGCGCATGAGTTCGAGGATTCCAAAGGGACGGAGGAGGTCGTAGAGCGCGTCGATCTTGTCTTCCTCGCCGGTGATTTCGACGACGAGGGACCGGGCGCCGACGTCCACTATCTTGGCGCGGAACAGGTTTGCCATCTCCAGGATTTCGCTGCGGTTGGAGGGTGTGGCGCGAACCTTGATCAGGGCGAGTTCCCTGGCGACCACGTCCTCAGCGGAGATGTTGGACACCTTGACCACGTCGATCAGCTTGTCGAGGTGGCGGGTGGCCTGTTCCACGGTGTACTGGTCGCCAGTTACCACGAAGGTGAGGCGGGAGAGGCCGGGCTGTTCGCTGGCGCCCACGGCCAGGCTGGCGATGTTGAACCCGCGCCGGCGGAACAGGCTGGCGACCCTGGTGAGTACGCCCGGCCGGTCCTGCACCAGCGCGATGATTGTGTGCAGTTCAGGGTTATGCGGTTTCAATTCCCACCCCCTCAGGCTCGGGCTCTTCCAGCATTTCGTGGACCGATTCGCCGGCTGGGATCATCGGGTACACGAACTCATCCTCTTTGACCACGAAGTCCACCACCACCGGGCCGGGGGTCTCCATGGCTTCCTGGATGGCGCCGGCAACTTCCTCCTGTTTGGTGACGCGTATGCCGCGTATGCCGTAGGCTTCGGCCAGCTTCACGAAATCCGGGTTCTTGCTGTAGATGGTGGAGAAAAAGTCCTTTTCGTAAAAGAAGTCCTGCCACTGGCGCACCATTCCCAGCGAGCCGTTGTTCAGGATGGCGTATTTCACGTCGATGTCGTTTTCGACGGCGGTGGCGAGGTCGCACAGCGTCATCTGGAAACCGCCGTCGCCGGCGATGGACCAGACGGTCTTGTCGGGCCGGCCCACCTTGGCGCCAAGGGCGGCGGGGACTTCGAATCCCATAGCGCCGCTGCCGCCGGAGGTGATCAGGGAGTTGGGCTCCTTGTAACCGTAGTGCTGGGCGGCCCACATCTGATGCTGGCCGACGCCTGTAACGATGATGGATTCGCCGTTGGTCACCTCGGACAGTTCCTTGAGGACCTGCTGGGGGAGCAGAACGTCGGACTTGCGGATGAACAGCGACGGATGCTCGGTCCTGAGTTGGTCCGTCTCCCTCATCCAATCCAGGTGGACGTTGGAGTTGACCTGGCGGACGAGGGCGCGCAGGCCGGCCTTGAGGTCGCCGAGGACGGGGACGTCGGCAACCACGTTCTTGTTGAACTCGGTGGGGTCGACGTCGAAGTGGATGATCTTGGCAGTGGGCGCGAAATCCGAGAGACGGCCCGTGACGCGGTCGTCGAACCGCGCGCCCAGCGCGATGACGAGGTCGGAATGGTCGATGGCCAGGCTGGCGTAAGCCATGCCGTGCATGCCGGGCATGCCCATGTGGAGGACGTGGTCGGTTGGGAGGGAGCCGATACCCAGCAAGGTAGTGATAACGGGGATCTGAGCCTTCTCGGCCAATTGGCGAAGCTCGTCCCAGGCGCGGGAGATCAAGACGCCGTGGCCGGCCAGGATGACCGGACGCTCGGACTGGTTGATGAGGTGCGCCGCCGCCGCGACCTGCCGGGGGTCGGGTGCGCCGGGCGGCTCGTATCCGGGAAGGTCGACCGTTTCGGGCCATTCGAACTCGATCTTTTCGCCGGCGAGCACGTCCTTCGGGACGTCGATGAGTACCGGGCCGGGACGGCCGGTGCTGGCGATGTAGAACGCTTCCTTGATGGCGGGGGCGACCTCGCGAACGTCCATCACCAGGTAGTTGTGCTTCGTTACGGGCAAGGTGATGCCCGTGATGTCGGTTTCCTGGAAGGCGTCGCGGCCGATGGCGGGACGCGGAACCTGGCCGGTGATGCACACGATGGGCACTGAGTCCATCTGCGCGGATGCGAGGCCGGTGACGAGGTTGGTGGCGCCGGGGCCCGAGGTGGCGGAGCATACGCCGACCTTGCCGGTGGCCCGGGCGTAGCCGTCGGCGGCCATGGCGGCGGCCTGCTCGTGGCGTACCAGGATGTGGCGCAGCTTGGGATATCCGGAAAGCGCTCCGTAGAAAGGCAATACAGCGCCGCCGGGCAGTCCGAATATCGTGTCCACGCCTTCGCGCAGCAGACTTTCGCAGATAATTTCGGCGCCGGTCATTTCCATGTTCGCCACTCCTGATGGTTTGCCAAATTTGAGGGTAATCGGGACATAAAAAATCCCGACCCACGAAGGGACGGGCTATAATCCCGCGGTACCACCCTTCTTTTTCGTGCCGGTGCCGATACGGTTGCGGCGCCGGACGCGAAACTCTTTGTACGAAGCCTTTATCGGGGCCGATCCGCTCGCCCTACACACGCGGTTTTCGATGCGATTCAGGCGGGACGCTCAGGGGCGAGTTCGAGGGTTCCGGCCACCGACTTTCACCAACCGTCGGTTCTCTACACGGCCATACACCGCCTACTACTCCCCATCCCAGCGAATAACGACAGGAAGCGTAACACCCGCTTAATTTGGTGTCAACAAGATGACACGCGTGCTTGGGCGCATTAAAGGCGGGGCGATGCGAGTGGCAGTGGCGCCGATGAATCCCAGAGGGGATCTGTCGGTGCACTCGCAGCCAGGCACTTTTCAGGAGGATGGACGGGGCGGGTTTCAAGCCCGCCCTGGGTTTTCGGTTCGTCGGGGTGTTTCAGCGTGGTGTTTCGGTTGGCTTTCTCCGTTGGCCTTCGACGGGCTCAGGATGATGGTTCGACAGGCTCACCATGAGCGGGGTGGTGTTTGGTGGTTCGGGGCGGTTTCTCCTTCGGGTTTTGTCGATTGGGTTTCGGGATGATTGGGGCGAGAGGCAGGATCTGCGCATCGTTGTCAGCGTACGGCCGGGTTGGGCACGCAACTATTTGACCTACTTTTCCGTGTACTCAGTGCGCTGTAGTGAGCACCTGCGCGCGGGCTCGGACAGTCCCGGGGACACCAGTGGGGCGAATGCCGGTGAGGAGTCAGGTCTTTGAGCGGCGGTTGCCACCTGGGCCGGTTGCGATTTTGGTACTGACGGGGTTGGCCGTCGATGCTGGGATCCTGCCTCTCTTTTTCGGGTTGCTAACGCGCGTTTTATCTAGATGAATACAGGATAGCGGGGTCAGCTAAGCAAGGGCAACGGCGAGGTGTCGCCGGTTTTAATTTGCATGGATGATCAGGATTCGCAGGATGGATTCAGATGGGACGAATTGGATCGGGCATGAGTATTGGCGCGTGAGGATTGAGGCGATTTCGCTACTTCGTGAGTTCGCTACTTGGTGAGCCTGTAACGTGAAGGTGGTGAGGCGCTGGAAGCGGGACGGAACCGCTACTGCGTAGACCGGTTGCGCCGGCGAACCAGGCTGCGAAACCTGGCCACGGTCCAGCCAGCCTGCACGATGATGCTCCCCATGGCGCCGGGCGCGATGGCCCTGCCGGGGTGGCGGGGGATCAGCACTCTCCTACCGTCCTTTTCCGCAAGGATGTGTCCCGAGCCTTGCCCAATGGTCCAGCCGTCGTTGCGAAAAGCGCGCAGTACATCGGTGATGGTGAAGCCCGGGACTCGCGGCGGCATCAGGCGCCAGAACTCCTCTCGCTGAGAGCGACGCAGGCTGCTTCCAGACTGCCGAGGACGGCCTCGTCGTATGGGTCCCGCCGGAGGGCGGCGTCATATTCGACGATGGCTTGGTCGTAGTCTCTCTTGTTGAAGTGAGCGTCGCCACGCCGGCCGTAGGCTTCGGCGCATGCGGGCTCGAGAGAAATCGCAGTGTCGTAGTCGGCGATGGCCCGGTCGTGGTGTCCCTGGTTCAGGTAGGCGTTGCCCCTATCCACGAAGGTCCTGAAGTTGGCCATGTCCTGGGCAATGAGGTCGCCGCAGTGGAGAATGATCGCGTCCCAATCCACGGGGCGTACGGTGGCTTTTTCAATGGCGCAACCATCGATTGAGTGTTCGGTGAGGGCCCGTGCCATGGCGTCGTGATCGTGTGGCGCTGCTTCTCCGTCGCGGGCAAAGGTGTCGAGGTACATGGTGATGGCCTCGGCGATCATTTCCAGGGCTTCCTCGCGGGTGTCGCCCTGGCTGGCGCAGCCGAGGGTGGACGTGGAGAGCATTCCACCCGGTGGTCGGTTTGGCGAGACTGCTGCCGCCACGGGATGCGTCTCACACGAGGGCGGTTGCCAGCAGAGAAATTTTCTCGTGAGGGTTGCGGCAGATTTGGATTCCGCGGGACTTTGTGATAAAATGCGCAAAGGCTATTGCCAAAAACCCCAAGATTTAGGAGTGATCATGGAAGGAAAGGTTCAGATTGAGATAACCTACTGCGTGCCTTGACAGCACCACGCTACCGCCACGTGGATGGCGAACGAATTTTTCCGCGCTTATGGGGCTGACGCCTCCATCACCATTTCCCCGCGCGGTCAGGGAATCATGGAAGTGTTCGTGGACGGCGAGAAGGTCTTCGACAAGAAGGCCGAGGGCAACATTTACCCCGATCTGGGTCGCGTCCGCAAGATGAAGGAAGCCATCTCCGCCAGGATCGCCAACGTCGACATGGCAGTCGCCGCTGACAACTAGCATCCGGCAGAACTTCTGAAATCCAGGCCGCTGCCTGTTGTACGGGCAGCGGCCTCTTGCTTTTAAGTCGGGAGGGGCAACGCAGCGAGCGGCGCGGGCAGTGCGATGCAGAACGTTTTTCAATGTGGTATAATGACTTTGGCTAATTGTGTCTAAAATTTACACTGATGATATGACGCAGATCGACGACGTAAAAAGCAGACTGGACATCGTCGAGCTCATTTCCAGCTACGTCACCCTGCAACGGTCGGGGAGTTCCCTGAAGGCAAATTGCCCGTTCCATCAAGAGCGGACCCCGTCCTTTTTTGTTTTTCCCGATCGGCAATCGTGGCGTTGTTTCGGATCTTGTGCCGAGGGTGGCGATGCGCTGTCATTCGTGATGAAGGCAGAGCGCATCGAGTTTCGCGATGCCCTGCAGCGTCTCGCCGCGCGGGTCGGCATCACGCTGGCGAACAATGAAGAATCGCGCGGCGTTGGGCGGCAACTGTTTGAAATCAACGATGAGGCGCGCCGTTTTTTCCAGCAGATGCTGGGCGAGGCGGAGGCCGCGTTTGTGCGCGATTACCTGGAACGGCGCGGGATCAGCGAACGCTCGATCCAGACCTTCGAGCTTGGATACAGTCCGCCGCGGGACAATCGCCTCCTGGCGCACCTCCGCCGGGCCGGCTACGAGGACGCATTGATCGCGCAGGCCGGGCTGGCGCGGGAGACTGACGATGGACGCTACTACGATCTGTTCCGTGGCCGCCTGATGATCCCGATACGGGACTGGGAAGCCAGGGTGGCCGGGTTCGGCAGCAGGGCGCTTGACGACGCCGTAACGCCGAAGTATCTGAACACGCCGCGCACGCCGGTGTTCGACAAGTCGAGAATCCTGTACGCAATGAACCTGGCCAAAGAGCCGGTCCGCCAACGCGGGGCCGTCATAGTTGAAGGGTACATGGACGCCATCATGGCGCACCAGCACGGGTACGACAACGTGGTGGCGTCGATGGGGACGGCGCTGACCGAGCGGCAGGTGGACCTGGTAAGGCGTCTCACCACAGAGGTCACGATGGCGCTGGACGGAGACCCGGCCGGGCGGAACGCGACGCTGCGGAGCCTGGAATCATCGTGGGGAGTGTTCCAGCGGCGAAACTCGCAACACACCTCGGTTTCCATGCTCCAGCAGCCGGATGCGATGGAGTTGCGTGTGGCTGAACTGCCGTCGGGACAGGACCCGGACGACTTCATCAGAAGGGACCCGGGCGCATGGCCGGCTTTTCTGGAACAGGCGCAGGAGCTGTTCGACTACCTGTTGACGTCGCTGTCCGACCGTGCTGACATGGATAGTCCTGATGGCCGGTCGTGGGTGGCGAATACCATGCTGAGGTTCGTGGCGCAGGTTCCGGACCCGTTGCGGCGAGACCTGTACCTGGACCGGTTGTCGGCGCGGCTGGCGTTGAACAATGAAACCCTGCGCCGGGTGTTACGAGACATTGAGAGCGACCTGGCCCGGGAACGGAGGGGAGAGCCCGTGGCATCCACCGCCGACGAGGCGACTTCGCGGCCGGTGCGGGATCACGACGCCGTGGAGGAGGCGCTGCTGGCTTTCCTGTTGCAGCACGGCACCGAACCGCTGGAGAAACACGCCACTGCGCCGTCGGCCGAGTGGTTCAGTCGTTCGGAGAACCGCGAGATTTACCGCAGCGTAATTGCCGGTGACGAGGATGAGGAGGAGCCGGTGGCGCAGGAATTGCAGGCGCACGTTGACCTGCTGCGTTCCAAGGAACTGCGCCTGTCCAACGACGCGAAACGGGAGAAAGCCTGGCAGCAGATGAGCCTGGCTTTGGAAAAGGAACACCTGAATAACGAAATAAGGCAACTGTCGAGCCTGCCGGAGATCATGGATGACCTTGAATCTCCGATGGCGCAGCAGTTGCTCCGAAACAATATCCGAATTGGTGAGATCGACCGGCTGTTGAGGCCGACCTCACCAAGCAACAACTAACGGAGGCCCTATGACCATCATTGGCAATCGACGTAACGTAATTGTTGACGACGATGAACAGGAGTACGACGACGGTGAGAGCATCTCCATCTCGTCGGCCATCGCCAACGCGAACGACCGGGATGAGGAAGAAGAGGACGCAGTAGAGGAGGAAGAGGAAAGGGTCTCTCCCGTCCATGTGGATGACCAGGACTCCGCGGATGATGAATGGCAGATCCGGCGCGCGGCTGCGGTCCGCACTGTCCTGCCGGAACTTGACGGCCCGTCGGCACGGGATATGGAGCGCGAGGAGCGGGACTGGGCCGAGGTGGACACTTCGGACAGCACCGACGCGCTGGACGACCCGGTAAGGATGTACCTGCGGGAGATTGGGCGAGTGGACCTGCTGACCTCCGCGGACGAGCGACGCCTCGCCCGGGAACTGGAGGGCCTGAACCATCTGGTCAAGCTGGAGAAGGAACTGTCGGAGCGATCGGCCAGCGATGAGACGCAGGTTGACTTCCTTGAGGGGAGCGACAGCGTGCCGCTGGAAGCGGATGCGTGGGAGGCTGCGACGGTGCTGCTGGCGCGCATGGCAAACGCGGCGCCGCTGGTGCGTTCGCTGGCGCGGTACCTGGGGCTTTACGAGTTCATGACGCTGGCGGAAGTCAAGGAATCGCCGGAGTTGCGCGCTGCGATCGACGCTGAGGTCGCGCCGGCGATGGTGGAGCATGTGGCTGGGGACCTCGACATAACGGTCGAAGTGGCCTACCAGCGCATTGTGCAGCTGTCTCTCGATTCGTGGGTGCTGCCGCCCCGGGCCGTGGAGGTGGTGACCGCCTATGTTCCGATCTGGGCGGAGCTGCACCCGGACGGGGTCGGCGGCTGCTACAGCCCTGAGCAGGGGCTGGACGTACCCCCCCTGTACGCGCAGGACGACCACTGCTCGCTGCTGCTGTTGACGCAACTGCTGCGGGAGCCCGGACTGAGCGACCGCATCGAGCTGGAAAACTTCGAAGCGGCCATGTATTTCGAACAGACGAAGAAGAACGGCGAGCGGGCCCAGACTCATCTGACCGAGGCGAACCTGCGGCTGGTGGTGAGCGTAGCCAAGAAGTACATCGGGCGGGGTATGGCGCTCCTGGACATGATCCAGGAAGGCAACATCGGCCTGATTCGCGCCGTCGAAAAGTTCGACTACCGAAAGGGCTACAAGTTCAGCACCTATGCGACCTGGTGGATCCGACAAGCGATCACGAGGGCCATCGCCGACCAGGCCCGCACCATTCGGATTCCGGTGCACATGGTGGAGACCATCAACAAGCTGATGCGGCACCACCGGCGCCTGCTGCAGGAGAAGGGTCGGGAACCCACCACCGAAGAGCTGGCGGAAGCCATGGAGATGACTTCGGAAAAGGTGGAGGAGATCCAGAAAATTTCGCAGGAGCCGGTGTCTCTGGAGACACCGATCGGCGAGGAAGAGGACTCCTTCCTGGGCGACTTTATCGAGGACCGGACCACGCTTGCGCCGGCGGACGCGGCCTCCGCTCAGCTGCTGCGGGAGCAAGTGCAGGAGGTCCTGAACTCGCTGACCGACCGGGAGAGCCGCGTTCTGAAGCTGCGGTTCGGCCTGGAGGATGGAAGGACCCGCACACTGGAAGAGGTCGGGCGGGAGTTCGGAGTTACGAGGGAACGCATCCGGCAGATCGAGGCCAAGGCGATCAGGAAGCTGCGGCATCCTTCGAGGTCAAAGAAGCTCCGCGACTACCTGGAATAAGCACCAAGGGACGATCGCGCCGACGTGTTTGGGGACGGATTACGATCCGTCCCCTTTTTTATAAAACTGCTAAACACGTTCGTTGAGATAGAGAAATATGACAGCGGCAAACGCTAAACTCACACTCGATACCCAAACGAAAACGTGGGTCAGGGAGGTTATCTTGGTGGAAGCAATGGAGTTTCCCGTCTGTCAACAGTGCAATATCGGAGCGCTGGTGCCGTTGTCGGACTACGGAGCACAGGGAGCTCCGGTCCACTACAAAGCCTGGACCTGCATTAATCCGGGCTGCGGCTACAACATAAAGATCCGCAACGGGGACATCTTCGTGAACGAGCCCATTCGCTCAGGGCGTCACTGATCGGGTGATTGACCCTGGAACCGGCGGTCGCATGTTGATCGCCGGGCGGCGGTGAACGTCATCGCCGCGCTGGATACTGGCTGCACAAGGCTCGCTCTACGAACAAGGCGAAAATAAAATATGGAAATCGGACTTGATTACATGCAAATACGCACCCAGGCGCAGCACTACGGACTGCGCTGGGCGGGTATCGGGCTGCTAATAACTGGCATCGCGCTGATCATAGTGGGATTGGCGTACTACGGGAACCTGTTCTGGCTGAGGTCCAACGTGGATGATTTTGCCGCGCAACGGAGCGACGCGATACGGCTGCAGACCAGCGACATGCCCCGGGCGCCCGAAGGGGGCAGCATAGTTTCGTCGATGGCTTTTCCCCCTGGGGCATATGACGAATCAATCAGCCAGCTGGGTTTCACGCCGCTGGCGCCGGTCGATGCGCAGCCCCTCGGGACGCTGCCGCCCGCGCACCGTCTGATCGTGCCGGAACTCGGGATCAACGTGAGGTTGAACCAGACGGGGATAACAGGAGCATCGATCCTGAACGGGGCCAAGGGGAAGGACCCTGCCAACGTCGACGTCATGCAGGCGAACCCTGGCGAGCGGGGAGCACTTTGGTTCTTCGGCGAGGCCGGTCGAAGCGCCAACAACTTCGAAGGGCTGGAGAATGCCGGCGATCTCCTCAGAGAGGGGGAAGACATCCTGATATTCGTCGACAACGGGTCGGCCATCTACCTGTACGCGGCGACGCACACCGACGTCATACCGGACGACGAACTGCACCTGACCGGCAGCCACCGGTCAACGGTACACCTGACGGTTCCGGTGCCACCGGGGCTGTACGACCACTTCCTCGTGCTGAGCGGCGAGTTGGTGGGCGTAAAGTAGCTAGGCGCGAGATTCCGTCGCGCCGCTTCCCATCGCAGATGGGGCGCCGCCGGCAGCGTGCGTCAAACGCAGTTGCTGAATGCGGCGTCCTCTGACCTGCAGCACTTCAATCCGCACGTCGTCGTTGCAGATGACGTCTCCGACAGTGGGCATTCTGCCAAGCTCGGTATAGACGAAACCGCCGATGGTGTTGACGTCCTGGCCGTCAAGCTGGACGCCGGCCATGCGGTTGACGTCTTCCACCGGCGTGGTGGCGTTGACGATCCAAGAACCGTCCTCGGCGAGGGTTGGGGAGTCGGGATCATCGACGGCGAACTCGTCCTCGATCTCTCCCACGATCTCCTCAAGGACGTCCTCGAGCGTAACCAGGCCTTCGACTCCGCCGTATTCGTCGACGACGATGGCCATCTGCAAGGATTTGGCGCGCATCAGGTGGAGCAGGTCGTCGACCGCCATGTTTTCCGCAACGAATTCGGGGGTTCGCATGAGTTCGCCCAATTCAACGGCGGGTTGGTCCCCGGCGAGGGCGGGAAGGACGTCGCTGATGTGGACTATTCCAACGACGTCGTCCATGGTGCTCCGGTACACCGGCAGTCGGGTATGTTTGGTTGACACGAAGGCGTTGACCACTTCGTCCAGGGAGGATGTGAGGGCGATGGCGTCCATATCCAGCCTGGGGACCATGATGTCGAGGACGTCGCGGTCGTCCATCCGGCTGATGGAACGCACCATGTCGATGTCGTTCCGGTCCAGACTGAGGATGTCGGCGGGGGTGAGGGGATCGGTTTCCTGGTAGGAATCATCGTCGCCGCTGTGGTCGCCGTTCTGGCTGGCGGCTGAAGACTGGTTGAACTCCCAGTCGATGGGAGCCGCCGCGCGACTGGCCGGAGCCGGCCTGAGGTTGGGGAACCACTGCCCGGGACGCGCCACACGGCGGGCGGCGTTGGGATAAAGGGAACTCCACCGATCGGTCAGAACCTGGATGGCGAACAGGGCGACGGCGGTGATCGCCACCGCGGCCAGGAGGACCAGGACGCTGGGCAAGTTGGGCATTGCGCCGAGGGCCACGAGGCCCAACGAAACGCCGGCCATACCCGCGGAAAGAACCCGGAGAGCGCCCAAGCCCGGGGATGGGGAGTAACCGAGCAACGCAACGAGGCCCGGCCTTCGCCTGCGGGTGGCGACAATGATGCTGACCCACCCGAAAGCCAGCAGTGATGCAGCGAGGAACAATAACGGCGGTAAGCTACTATCAGTATCCAAAGTGGCGGCCCTTTGCCGGGTGCATCAACTCACGGGCAGACCAACCGGCACGAAACGGGTCAATATCACTCCTCGTCATTTGTTGGTAGCAGTCTAGCAGGAACTCCCACGACTCGTCCAGCGGGAGGCACGTCGCGGGTGACGACGGAACCGGCGCCGGTGAGCCCGTTGGCCCCCACGGTGACGGGGGCGACGAGCATGGTGTCGCTGCCGATGAAAGCGCGGTCGCCGACGATGGTCTGATGTTTGTCGACCCCGTCGTAGTTGCAAGTGATAGTCCCGGCCCCGATGTTCACCTCGGCTCCGATGTCGGCGTCGCCGAGGTAGCAGAAATGCCCAGCCGCCGAACCGGAGCCGACGCGGCTGTTTTTCACCTCGACGTAATTGCCCAGATGGACGCCGGCCTCGATTATTGCCTGCGGGCGCAGATGGCTGTATGGGCCGATGCTCACGTCGGCGTGAACGGACGATCCTTCGATGACGGATGCGATGACGCGGCAGCGGTCGGCGATGTTGGAGTCTTTAATCACGGAGTTGGGGCCGATTTCGCAATCTTCGCCGATGGTGGTTGGCCCGACCAGCATGGTGTTGGGCTGGATGATGGTGTCGCGGCCGATGGCCACGGCTTCATCGATGTAGGTAGTGGCGGTGTCGATGATGGTAACGCCCTCCATCATCCACTTAGAATTGATGCGGTCGCGCAGCACTGTCGAGACGGCGGCCAACTGCTGGCGGTCGTTGACGCCCATGGCTTCATCGGGGCAGGCGAACGGGGCGGCCAGCGCCTCGGCGCCCGAGTCGGCGGCCATCGCGACCAATGCCGTCAGGTAATACTCGCCCGAGTGGGAACGGGGGACGTGTCCGATGTTTTGGGAGAGCCATGCCCCGTCGAAACAATACACTCCAGTGTTGACCTCAACCGGGCCGACCGCATCCTCATCGCGGTCGCGGGCTTCCGCGATGGCCGCTACCTGACCGACGCAAGCGGCGCCGTCGCCTGTAGCGCGTTGGACGTGGCCGAGGTCGGGGCCGAACGCGTCGGGAGCGGTGAGAATGGTCATGCGGCACCCAGGGCGGGAGGCGTGTTCGTTGAGCAGTTTCCGGAGGGATTTGGTGCGAACCAACGGGGTGTCGGCGGACATCACCGCAACCGTATTGGGCACGGAATCCAATGCCGCCAACGCGTGGGACACGGCGTCGGCAGTGCCTCCCGCCTCGGGCTGGACGGCGTAGTGGACGGTGTCGCCGAGGACGGCTGCTATGGCCTCGACATTTCCGGGGGACGCAACCACGACTGCGTTTTTTATGTCGCAGTTGTGCAACAGGTCCACCGAATACCTGATCAGTTCCCTGCCGGCCAGGGTGTGCAGAGGTTTGGGGATGCGAGAACGCATGCGCCGACCGTGTCCTGCGGCGAGGATGATCCCGACGGTTTCGGCGTGGGCAGTGATTGCGCTCATGCGTGTACTCCCA
The DNA here is from genome assembly GCA_965116565.1 of Dehalococcoidia bacterium. Taxonomy (GTDB): domain Bacteria; phylum Chloroflexota; class Dehalococcoidia; order Lucifugimonadales; family UBA3495; genus Bin87. The sequence continues at coordinate 3,009,634 of OZ220699.1, read as the reverse complement.
GGTTGAGACGATGGTGGGTAGGTGGCCGGATTATAGCAAGGCGTCACAGGACGATTTCATCCCCGATCGCGGGTTGCATGGAGCCCGACGCAGCCGGCGATCAATCGCAACGGGCCATCAATCGCAGCGGGCCATAAACGACGGACATGCCGATATACGGAACCGCTGATGCAACGTGGACGGATCGGAAACTCCCATTCGAAACAGTTCCGAATGTGCAGCCGCCGCAGTAAACTTACGGATTCCGTAACGCAACGATATTTGGTTCGATAATGTGGTACGCGGTATAATATAAAAGCGATTCAGATTGACCTGATTCGGCACTGTTGCTACAATTCCGAAAATCAGCACAGTTCGCTGCTGGCCGACGAAAGCCGGCGGCCCGTTCTGCCGTTACACGATACGGGAGGGACTATATGGTTACCACGTTCAACGAAGACCTGTTTTCGCCTGAGGTCGTCCAAGACCCCTATTCCTATTTCGGGCGGATGCGGGAAGAAGACCCGGTCCACTGGAATGACCCGTACAAGTTGTGGGTCATCACCAAGTACAAGGACCTGGTTTGGGTGACCCGCCGCCCCGAGGCGTTCTCGTCGGAAGTCTTCCACCGAGATCCGCTGCCCCCGTATCCTTCGATTGACGAATCCGACATGGGCCTCTACGAGGACGTGCGGAACTTCTTCAGCCGGTGGTTCATCCAGACCGACCGCCGCGCGGTAAGTTCCCACCAGGAGATCTCCGAGCACGGTGGTCCGGATCACACCGACATGCGGAAGGTGATCCACGGCTACTTCACGCCGAAGGCCATGGAACTCTGGCGCCCGCTGGTGCAGTCGGCCATCAACCAGTTGCTGGACGAGGCTGAAGAGCGCGGCCACATGGACGTGATGCGCGACTACGCGACCCCGCTGCCGCTGCTGGTCATCGCCGCCATGATGGGCATCGAGACGTACGACCGGCAGTTCATCCGCTCGCTGGCGGAGAAGCTGCTGTTCATCGGCCGGGGCAATGCCGACCGGATGCAGCCGCTGACCGAGGGGATCACCGAACTGCAGGAATACCTGCGGCCCATGGTCAAGGAGCGGCTCAAGAATCCCAACGGCGACCTGCTGGACCGGATGACAGACGCCGCCCGCATGACCAACGCGGCCGGCAAGCAGATCATGGACGAGGAACAGGTGGTAGCCAACGCCATCCTGCTGCTGCTGGCTGGTCACGAGACCACCATCAACCTGATCTGCAACGGCACCCGGGCGTTCATGACGCACCCCGACCAGTGGGAGCTGTTCAAGACCGACCCGGCCGCCAAGATGATCCGCGCGACCGAGGAGTGCCTGCGGTACGACGCGCCGGTCAAGTCCATCACGCGCATCGCCGGCGAGGACGTGGAACTGGGCGGCAAGCTCATCCAGAAGGACGAGCGGATGCGCTGGTTCGTGACGTCCGCCAACCGCGACCCCGAGGTGTTCGACCGGCCCGATGACTTTGACATCGAGCGGTACCCGAACCCGCACGTGGCCTTCGGCAGCGGGATCCACCACTGCCTGGGAGCGACGCTGGCCCGGCTGGAAGGTCAGGAGGCGTTCAAGGCCATCGCCGAGCGGTTCCCGAACCTCAACATGGACTGCAGCCCGGACGACCTGAGCTACACTTCCAGCATCACGTTCCGGACGCTGGAGACGCTGCCGGTGAACCTGTCGTAAGCGTTTTTGGAACGAGGCTCCACAGCATGGGGCGGGTGTGGAACCCGCCCCTTTTTGATGCCAAATGCGGACGGGCTCGGAAACAGTTGCCCTCTGTACGACGGGTATGGCGTTGGTTATAATGATGCAATCCGAAAGCCGTCGTGAGACAACGATTATCTGACGCATTACCCTTCGATCCGGAGGCAGGAGCTATGGTAACCACTATCAATGACGATCCGTTCTCGCTGGAGGCGATGTACCAGCCGTACGATTTCTTCGCCCGACTCCGTGAATGGGAGCCCGTGCACTACAACGAGCAATACGAGGTGTGGATGGTGACCTCGTGGGAGCACCTGGTGTGGGTAACCCGTCATCCAGAGGTGTTCTCGTCAAGCGTGTTCGCGAGGGACGTGCGTCCGCCCAACCCACCGATTGATGAAGACGACATGGAGATCTACAACTTCATCAGGAATTGGCAGGTCTCCAGGTTCATCCAGCACGACCAGAAACGCTACAACTCCGAGATATCCGGGCCTGACCACGTGGACATGCGGCGGGTGATGCATGGATATTTCACTCCGAAGTCCATGGAGATGTGGCGACCGCTGGTGCAGTCGGCGATTGACGAGTTGCTGGACGCCGTGCAGGAAAAGGGACGCATGGACGTGATGGCGGACCTCGCCACGCCGTTGCCCCTGCTGGTCATCGCGCGCATGCTGGGCATTCCCGACAGCGACCGGCCCATCATGCGCAAGCTCGCAAAGGACCTGCGGCACCTCAACCGGACGGGCCCCGACCGCATGGGACCGCTTTCCGAATCCGTTCACAACCTCCAGGACTATCTAGGCCCATTGGTTGCGGAGCGCGTGGAGAATCCCAGGGATGACCTGATCTCGGTGGTAGCCGAGGGAGAGCGTCGCGGCATATTCAGCCGGGACCAGGTGGTGAACAACGTGATGCTGCTGCTCTCCGCGGGCCACGAAACGACCATCAATCTGATCTGCAATGGCACGTTGGCGTTCACCCAGCACCCGGAGCAGTGGGCCAACCTGAAGTCCGACCCTGAGGGCAAGACGGTGCGGGCCACCGAGGAATGCCTGCGGTACGATTCGCCGGTGAAGTCCATCCAGCGCATCGCGATGGATGACATGGAGCTCGCCGGCCAGACGATAAACAAGAACGACCGGGTGCGCTGGTTCATCTCCGGAGCGAACCGCGATCCCAAGGTGTTCGACCGAGCCGACGACTTTGACATCGAACGCTACCCGAACCAGCACGTGGCGTTCGGCAGCGGTGTTCATCACTGTCTTGGCGCGACTTTGGCGCGTTTGGAGGGGCAGGAGATTTTCCGGAACCTGGCCAACCGCTTCGATACCCTGGAACTGGAAGTGCCAACATCGGACCTTGAGTACGACCAGCTCATCGGCCTGCGGGCATTGGAGAGCCTGCCGGTGACGGTGACCAACGCGCGGTAAATCACGCACGTTCTGCGCCGCTAACCGTAAGGGCAGGTTGCAAACCTGCCCTTACTGCGGTGTACGCTGACGGAAAATCGGTTATAATTCGGCAATCAGCAGCGGCCGCGATGCAGCGGCGGCCTAAATTCGCGCATCGACGCCGGAGGTCTCAACCAATGGTCAGCACTTTCAACGACAATCCGTTTTCGCCTGAGGCGATTTACCAGCCGTACGATTTTTACAATCGGTTGCGGGAACACCAGCCCGTTTACTACAACGAGGCGCTGGATGTGTGGATGATCACTTCCTGGGAGCACCTGGTGTGGGTCACCCGACACCCCGAGGCATTCTCGTCCAGCGTGTACGCGCGGGACACGAAGCCGCCGAACCCTGCCATCGATGAAGACGACATGGAACTGTACAACTTCATCAAGAAGTGGCAGGTTTCCCGGTTCATCCAGCACGACCAGCGGCGGTACAATCCCGAGATGTCGGGCTCGGACCACGTTGACATGCGACGGGTGATGCATGGGTATTTCACGCCGAAGTCCATTGAGATGTGGCGGCCGCTGGTGCAGTCCGCGATTGACGAACTGCTGGACGCCGTGGAAGAAAAGGGTCGGATGGATGTGATGGCGGACCTCGCCACTCCGCTCCCGCTGCTGGTGATCGCCCGCATGCTGGGCATTCCGGATAGTGAGCGGCCGAGGCTGCGGGAGTTGGCCAAGGACCTGCGCTTCCTCAACCGCGAGGGTCCCGACCGGATGCGCCCGCTGACGCAGGCGGTGCAGAACCTGCAGGATTTCATCGCGCCCATGGTCGAGGACCGGATGCAGAATCCGGAGAATTTCGACTCGCTGGACCTGATGATGGTGGTTTGCGAGGGAGAGCGGAAGGGTATCTTCACCCGCGAGATGACCATCAACAACATCATGCTGCTGCTGTCGGCGGGTCATGAGACCACGATCAACCTGATCTGCAACGGCACGCTGGCGTTCACCCAACACCCGGACCAGTGGGCGATCCTCAAGTCCGATCCGGAAGGGAAAACGGTTCGCGCCACCGAGGAGTGCCTGCGCTACGACTCGCCGGTACGTTCGATTCAGCGCATCGCGATGGATGACATCGAACTGAACGGCCAGCAGATCAGCAAGGACGCCCGAGTGCGCTGGTTCATACCCGGCGCGAACCGGGATCCCAAGGTGTTCGACCGGGCCGACGACTTCGACATCGAGCGGTACCCCAACCAGCACGTGGCGTTCGGCAGCGGCATTCACCACTGCCTGGGCGCGACGCTGGCGAGGTTGGAGGGTCAGGAGATCTTCCGGAACCTGGCCAACCGGTTCGACAAGGTTGAGTTGGAGATTCCGGTGGAAGACGTGCAGTACGACCGCGTGCTGACCTTCCGCGCGGTGGAGAGCCTGCCGGTTTCGGTTACCAGCGCGAAGTAATAGACGGCTTTAGTCTCGCGCGGCTCTGAAAACGGCCCGCCTTGAAAAAGGCGGGCCGAATGCTTTGGCTGGTTGGGACACGTGCTAGCGGTCGGAGTAAAGGGATTCCCGAGCGGCTTCTACCTCTGTCCGGCTAAACCCGTGGCGCGCCAGTTCGATCACCAGGTCGTTGAAAGGCCGGTCCCATCGGTGCTCAAACTCGAACAATATGCGGCGACCGCCGTCGTCGATGTAAATGGCATACTGTCCCATTCCGTCGATTTGGTTCATGCCGAGACGCTCGAGAATAGCCACCTCTTCTTGAGGACTGAGCGTGATGTCAGGCTTCAGTAGGTACCTCGACATGGACCTGTCGAGTCCCTTTAGCCGGCTCCGCAATGTCAGACGCAGCGTCGGAGTCGACGCTATACACTACCTGGTAACGTGTCAGATAGCGATTTATGCTGTTCAAGTCACCGTGAAAACTTCCCAGCAATGCCGCGAGTGCGTGGTTGACTTCATGCTCAGCGTCGGCCCGTTTCTTACCGTACACAGTGAACCCCAGTTCCGGGACATGGCATGCCCAATGGTCGCCGCGACTCTCGGTCTGCATGGTGATGTTCATAGAGATCCTGGGCATGTTCGCAACCTCACTGGCAGGTCGTTTCAATCTCCGCCGAGGAATAGTTGGGTGAATCAACTACGTCGCCGGCCACTCGTATGCTCCGTTTGAATTATGGCAGTGCGTATGATAATTTGACCGCGCACCAGCCAGCGCACTGCGGGGTTACCTATGCCTCATCAACTGCACGATGACCTGTTCGCGACCGACGCGATTCGCGACCCTTACGGCTATTTCGGGACGTTGCGATCGGAGGCGCCAGTCCACTGGAACGAACAGTATCAGATGTGGGTGGTGACCAGTTACGAGCGGCTGGTCTGGACCGCCCGGCATCCAGAATATTTTTCCTCAGAGGTAGCCCTGCGCGACAATCGACCGCCGGCGCCGACCATACCGGAAGAGGACATGGAACTGTTCGGCGCGGTGCGGACCTGGATGGCCGCCCGATTCACGCAGAACGACGGCGCCAAGCACAAGGAAAAGCGCAAGGTCGTTCACGGGTACTTCACGCCCAAGGCGATGGAAACCTGGCGGCCCCTGGTGCGTCAGACGGTGAACGATCTGCTGGATGATCTCCAGGGCGCCGGGCGCATGGACGTGATGAACGACTTTGCCACGCCGCTGACCTACAGCATCATCGCGGGGTTGATGGACATTCCGGCCAGCGATAGAGGTTTCGTCAAGGAACTGTGCGGTCAGATGTGCGGGTTCGACGGCAACGACCCGGGCCGCGTTCGCGATTTCGCCGCCGGAGTGCAGGCAGTGACGGATTATCTGGCGCCCATCGTGGCGGAGCGTGTGCGCGAACCTGGTGACGACCTGCTTTCGGTGATTTGCAAGGGCGAGATAATGGGCGCGTACACGCGGGACGAAGTGCTCGCCAACGCGCTGTTGCTACTGGTGGCAGGGCATGAGACCACCAACGACCTGATATCCAACGGGGTGCTGGCTTTCGCCCAACATTCCGACCAGTTCGATATGTTACGAACCGATCCCGACGGCCGGATCGTGGATGCCGTTGAAGAGGTGCTGCGCTATGACTCGCCGCTGAAGTCCATACAGCGCATAGCCACCCAGGACGTCGACATGGGAAATGGGCAAGTGGTCGGGAAGGACGACCGGGTGCGCTGGGTTATATCGTCGGCCAACCGGGACCCCGACGTGTTCGACAAGCCCGACGATCTTGATATAAGCCGGAACCCGAATCCCCACGTTGCCTTCGGCAGCGGCGTTCACCATTGCCTCGGCGCGACGCTGGCCCGTCTCGAGGGGCAGGAAGCCTTCGCCGAACTGGCGCGCCGTTTCGAGGGCTTTGAGCTGGAAACGGACCCTGATCAGTTAGAATATCTGCCCAGCGTCGGCCAGCGGACGTTGTTGAATCTGCCAGTCGCGATGCAGTGACAGTTGACCGCATGACCGCCGCGCCGCTGACTACCATTCTGAAGCTTGCACCCTGAATCCAAGAGGAGGTTACCCCAATGGCCCGACAGCTGAAAATCACCGTGGACTATAACGTGTGCGTGGGAAACGCCATGTGCGAGACCTTCGCCGTGAATACGTTTGGGCTAAACGACGACCGCCAGTCCTACGTCAAGGACGCCGCCGGCGATCCGGAGGAGACCATCATCGAGGCTGCGGAGAACTGCCCGGTGACTGCCATCACGGTTGAGGACGCCGAGACCGGAGAGATACTGTTCCCGTAGTTGGCATCCGATTGCGATACAGACGGGGGCGATTCGCTATTGGTGGATCGCCCCCGTTGAGTGTCAAGGGCCCGAATGGCGCTATGGGACGTGCGCGATGACATCATCGCCGAACCTGCGGATGATGTCGCCCGGGTCGTGGCTGATGGCGGTGATCTGCAGCACGTCGACACCGGACGCCGCGATCTGAGAAACCTTGGCCCGACACTCCGCCGGGGTTCCGACCACGGCGAACCGGTCAGCGAGGTAATCGGTTACGCCGAATTCGTCAGTGATGGCGGCGTTGCGGGTGTCGCCGACCTGCTCGTGCTCGGCCGGCACGTACTCGCCCTGGATCGCCATCATAGCTTCGTGCAGGCGCTCGGGGACATGTTTGCCCTCGAGGGTGAACCGGAAGGCGTGGTGGGCGCTGGCCGCCAGCGCCATCTTGATCTCGTTGATGGCCGCGTCGTGATCGTCGGATATGTTGCACTTGGCGAAGGCCCAGATCTGCGTGTTGCCCAGGGGCTGGCCCGTGTGCCACTCGCCGGCGCGAACGTGAGCCACGGTGTCCTCCAGGATTTCCGGCGTCAGACCCGTGTGGATCATGGCGCGGTCGGCGATCTCGCCGGCGATGCGCAGCGTGCGCGGACCCTCCGCCGACATCATGATCGGCACGGACTCTCGACTCCAGTTGACGTGGCCCTCCCGGCCCCGGTACTCCGCGGATTCTCCCGACATAAAGGATCGCAACGCGCCGATGTACTCGCGGAGCGTTGCGAGGCGAGACGGGCGCAGTCCCAGGTTCAATATGGCTGAGTCTCCGGTGCCGATGCCCAGGAACGCGCGCCCGCCGGACAGTTCATGGAGGGACGCGATTGCCGAGGCGAGCACCGCGGGATGCCGGGTCAGCGGGTTGGTGACAGAGGGGCCCAGGTGGACGCGGTTCGTTTCCATTGCCGCGACCGTCAGGGACACGATCAGCTCGCGGAACAGGGACTGGGAGTCGGCGACGCCGATGTAGTCGAACCCGACCGACTCGGCGAGGCGGACGTGCTGGCGGAACGAGTCGTACGACGTGGGGAGCAGGGTAACACCGAATTTCATGTGGAATTGTCCTGGGCAGAAGTGCCTAGTGGGGGTGGTGTTTGGTCGTCCCTTTCGGCAGCGGCGGCGACCCGCCGGAGCATGCCTCGGAACACGTAGGAGTGCAGCGGCCACAAAGTGTACCAGTATATGAGGCCGGCCAGCCCGAGGGGGTCGAACTCGGCAGTCTGCCTGATAACCGACCCGTCCCTGGTCGGCGACACTTCGAACTCCAACCAGGCGCGACCGGGCAGGCGCATTTCGGCGTACAGCTTGACCCGCCGCCCTTCTTCGCAGCTCTCGACTCTCCACCAATCGACAGTGTCACCCACAGCGAGTCGGGTGGGATGTCGACGGCCGCGGCGAACGCCGACGCCGCCCGTGAGCAGGTCGAGGAATCCGCGGATTTTCCAGAGATAGTCGGCAAAGTACCAGCCCGTTTCACCGCCGATCCTGCCGATTGGGGCGAACGCAGCTTCGGGCGAGACCGGCACCGCCACCGTTCGGGTGTCCACCAACCTGGAGCCGAACCGCACCGTGCCGACGCCTCCACGGGGACCGGACGAGGACAACGCGTCGGACCACCGGGTTTCGGCGAACTCTCGGTCTTCGTTGCGAATCGCCGCCGCGATGGCTTCCGCGACGCCGACGGGTTGGATATTGAAGGTCCGGGGAGGGACCGGCGAGTTGACCACGCTGGCGTTGCGGAGGCTGTCGACAAGCTTGCGACCGATGCGGGCGTACACGGGCGTCACCAGGCCCAACCAGAGGCTGGACAGCCGGGGCGTCAATACGGGCACCGGAATCATCGCCCGGCGCAAACCGCGCTGCCTGGCGTACTCCTGCATCAGTCCGCCGTAGGAGACGACGTCCGCACCGCCGATCTCGAAAAGCTGGCTGCCATCCACGTCGATCGTCAGAGCGGATTGGAGGTACGACAACAGGTCGTTGACGGCGATGGGCTGGGCGGGCACGGCGACCCAACGGGGGGTTACCATAACGGGCAACCGCTCGACCAGCGCGCGGACCATCTCAAAAGAAACGCTGCCGGAGCCGATGACGATGGACGCTCGGAACTCGATGACGGTTGCCCCTGATCCGCGGAGGATTTCGCCGACGCGGCGGCGGCTGCGCAGGTGGGGGGATGCTGACGGATCGGAGCCGCCGAGGCCGCCCAGGTAGATGATGCGGCTGACTCCGGATTGGCGGGCCGCATCCGCAAAGTTTCGTGCCGCGGTGGCCTCCTCGGACTCGAAATCGCCGGCGGAGCCCAACGAGTGGACGAGGTAGTAGGCCACGTCGATGTCGCGCATGGCCCGGTTGAGTGAGTCGCGGTCGTGGAGATCGCCGCGGGCGATCTCGGTGGTGTCAGCCACCTTACCGGACAGGTTTTCGGGCCGCCGGGCGAGGCATCGAACCGCAATGCCGTCCGCTTCGAGCAACTTGAGCAGCCGGCCGCCGACGTAACCGGTGGCCCCGGTGAGAAGCAAGCGAGCGCGCCCGCGATCGAATTGTTGGAGCGACATGATGACCGCCTATCGGCGGCGCTGCTGGTGGAATGAGTAGGTCGGAGTTCTTATCCGCCGCCCGTCCACGTTTGGGTACGGGCCATGTCGATGGTGGTCTGTACGGTGAGGTTGTGTCCCGCCTGGTTCTCGGAGCGCGCCAACTCGCGACGACGGCGCATCAACTCGGTGTCCACCTGCAGACCGTCTCGCCGGCGCGTCCAAAGTCTGCGGATGGCGACGATCGCCGGAACCCACAAGCGCGTGATCAATACCATGTGGATGTGATCCTCAGCTGTAGCGCAGGCGCGGGCCAACCGTGGCCTGGTACCCCTCAAAATTCCGGCGGGTCTCGGGGATGCTGTCGCCGCCGAATTTTTCCATGAAGGCGTCGGCCAGCACGAGGGCGACCATTGCTTCACCGATCACGCCGGCCGGTGGGGCCTGGCACACGTCGCTGCGTTCGAAGTGGGCCTGCACCGGTTCGCCGGTGTCCAGGTCAACGGACGGCAAGGGGTTGTGGAGCGTGGCGATGGGCTTGATGACGAACCGCGTCACCAGCGGAGGGCCGCTGGTCATGCCGCCCTCGGTTCCGCCGGCGCGGTTGGTCTTGCGCTGCCAGGGCCGGTCGGGATCGGTGACCGGTTCGATGACGTCCTGGAACTCGGAGCCCCACGCATCCATCAACTCCCAGCCGGGGCCGATGCTGACCGCCTTCACGGCGTTGATGCTCATGAGGGCCTGGGCGACCTTGGCGTCGATCTTGCGGTCCCAATGAACGTGGGAGCCCAGGCCGATGGGGACGTTTTCGGCGATGATCTCGACGGTGCCGCCAACGGTATCGCCCACGTCGCGCGCGGCGTCCACCTCGGCCATCATCTTCTCAGCCGCGGCCGGGTCGGCGCAGTGGACGGGCGATTCCTCGACGGCGTCCCAGTCGATGGCGTCGTGTTCCGGAGGGTTGGCGTGGATGCGGCCGATGGAGATGACGTGGCTGTGCAGCACGATGCCGAACTCTTCGAGCAAGCGCATGGCGACGGCGCCGGCGGCCACCCGTCCGGCGGTCTCCCGGGCCGATGCGCGTTCCAGAGAGTTGCGCACGTCGTGGAAGCCGTACTTCATCGCGCCGGGGAGGTCGGCGTGCCCGGGCCTGATGCGGGTGACACGAGCGTTCCGCCCTTCTTGCGACGGGTTCTCGATGTATTCCACGGCCATGGCTTCCTGCCAGTTGACCCAGTCGCGGTTCTCGAGCAGCATGCCGATGGGGCTGCCCAGGGTGTAGCCATGGCGCACGCCGGTCTGAATGTGGGCGTGATCGCGCTCGATCTGCTGGCGACCGCCGCGCCCGTAACCCCTCTGGCGCCGGCCAAGGTGGTGGGCGATATATTCCTCATCCAGGGACAGGTAGGCTGGCACGCCTTCCACGATTATCATCAGCCCCTGTCCGTGCGACTCGCCGGCCGTGAACCACCTTATCATTGGGATCGTTCCTCCTGAGGGGACTTGTCAATCCGGAGCACGTGGCTCACGCGATATGGGCTGCCGTCGGCAGAGTCGGGGTCACTCCGTGGCCTCGCGTTGGCGCATGGCTGCCAGAGCGGCGTCCATCATGACTTCCACCGGCGCCGGCCTCTCCAGCCAGATTTCGAATGATGCGGCACCCTGGTATACCAGCATGGAGATGCCGCCCAAGGTTTTGGCTCCAGCTTCATCGGCCGCCGTCAACAGCGGGGTTAGCATGGGATTATACACCAGGTCATAAACCAGGGCGGCAGACGGGATTTGCCGGGCGCCCAGAGGAGAGGCGGTTTCGTCGGGCCCGTGGCGCATACCCAGGGAGGTGCAGTTGACGATGAGGTCTGCGGAACGCGCCGCATCGCCAGCCTGCGGTGACGGGAGTGGCGTTGCGCGGGACTCCACGCCTCGGGAGTTGGCGAGATCCGCCAGGGTTTGGGCTCGTTCGAACGTCCGGTTGGCGACGGTCAGCGATCCGACATCGGCACGGAGCAGCGCCTGGACGATCCCACGGGCCGAGCCTCCGGCGCCCAGGATCAGAGCCGATTTGCCGGCGGGATCGAAGTTGCCGGACTCCCTCAAGGCTCGCAGGAACCCGTAGCCGTCGGTGTTGTAGCCGGTGAGGTGGCCGGAGCGGTTTACGATGGTGTTGACTGCGCCGGCTTCGGCGGCCCACTCGTCGATCTCGTCCAGGAACGGCATCACCGCTTCCTTGTGGGGAACGGTGACGTTGATGCCGGTGACCGCATCGGCGCGGAGGGACGCCACGAAGGGACCCACGCCATCCGGGTCGACCTCATAGGCCCGGTATTCTGCGCCGATGGTCAGGCTGTCCAGCGCCGCCTGCTGGAATCTCGGGGAAATCGAGTGGCCGATGGGGTAGCCGATGATGCCGAAGGCGGTGCTGATGGTCATGCTAAAGGGGGCCGCTATCCAACGTTCAGATTTTTGATTTCGCGGCACCCGCGGGACGTTTCCGGAGTGTCCTGATTGGTATCGTTGCCGGCCACGAACAGGTCGAACACCATGTCGAAATGAGTAATCTGCAGTATGTACCTTCCGTTTTCGTCTGTCGTTGTCTCCACTTCCACATCGCCAGTCTGACTGCGAGCGATCACGGGGAATCCGGCGGGGGCAGGGGAGTTATTGATCCTGACCATTCCGGCGATGATGCACGGCGGGCCGCTGGACTGCTCCGGCAGCGGAGTGGGCGTGAGTGTGGGCACCGGGGTGTTGGTCGGCGCTGGGGTAGCGGTAGGTTCAGGAGTCGGCGCAGCAGTCGGTTGCGGCGCGGCCGTAGGTTGGGCAAGCGCAATGGCGGCGGCGACGGTGGCCGCGATGTCAGGAGTGGGAGGCTCGGTCGGTTCGGGTGTAGCGGTAGGTTCGGGCGTAGGAGTTTCCGTAGGTGTAGCGGCTTTGACCGCGGCGTCGATGGTGGCCTGGATGTCTGCCGTCGCTTCAGGTTCAGGGTCGTCTCCGCCAAAACAACCGACAATGGCGCCGAGCAACAAACCGACGGTCAGACCTAGAAAAACAAGTCGGATAATCAAACGTCTCATCTACGGGCTCCTGTTAGTGGCAACAATTGTTTACGGTATAAGACATTGCCAAAAGTTTGCCCGGAGTGCTCGGTATCCGATGTGCAGATTATGGCAATCTTGGGTCAAGCGGATAGCTGGGCGATGATTTCCTCGATGCGCTGCCGCTGTTCAGACAGGGTCTGCAGGCGGTCGCGTTCTTTTTCGACAACGTCGGGGCGGGCTTTCGACACGAAATTGTCGTTGGAGAGCAATTGCTGCACTCGGGCCTCGTTGCGTTGCGTCTCCTCAAGTTCCTGACCGAGCCTCTGGGACTCGGCGTCCAGATCGACAATGCCGGTAAGCGGCAAGCGTATCACCAGCGGATTCACCACCAGGCTGACGCCTCCTGCACTTTCGGACGCGTCGCCGGCCAGAATGTTCAATGGTTCCACCCGGGCCAGGACACTGATGGCGGAGCTTTCCTGTTCTACGACGCCTTGCATGCCGTTGGTTTCAATGGCGGCCTCCAACTTCTGACCGGCAGGGATTCGCAACTGGGCCCGCATGTTGCGGACGGCCCGGATGGTCTGCATTACCACGTCCATCTCCGACTCGGCATCGGGAGCGGAGCGGATATTCCCGGCTTGTGGGTATTCCGAGATCATGATCGAGGGAGGCAAGCCAGAGGCCGGAGAAGGGACTCGCGCCACCAGGTTCTGCCAGATCTCCTCCGTAACGAACGGCATGAAGGGATGCAGGAGGCGGAGAGAACGTTCCAGAACGTGCACCAACGTCACCGCCGCTTCGGAATCACCCTCCCGCAACCGCACTTTCGCCATTTCGATGTACCAGTCGCAGAAATCATTCCAGACGAAATCGTACAGCCGTTGTTGAGCTTCTCCCAGTTCGAACTCGGCAAGGCAGTCGTTCACGGCGACAGTCAAGGCGTCCAGCCGCCCGATGATCCAGCGGTCCTCACGGTGTTGGGGCGCGATGGGTTCGTGCCAACCGTCCAGATCGTTTCTGCCCTCCACCGCCGCGATGACGAAACGGGCGGCGTTCCAGATCTTGTTGGCGAAGTTGCGGGCGGATTCGAGCTTATCGGCGCTGAGGCGGAGGTTGTTTCCGGGGGCGGTTCCGGTAGTGAGGGCGAACCGCAGGGCATCGGTTCCGTACTGTTCCAAAAGGTCCAGCGGGTCGAGAGTGTTGCCGCGGGTCTTGCTCATCTTCTGGCCTTCGGCGTCCAGCACCATGCCGTGGAGGTACACCGAGCGGAACGGAACGTCGCCGGTGTTTTCCATCCCCAGCATGATCATCCGGGCGACCCAGAAGAACAGGATGTCGTAGCCTGTTTCCAGGACCGAGTTGGGGTAGAAATGAGCCATGTCGTCGGACTGGGCGTCGGGCCAGCCCAGCGTGGAGTGGGGCCACAGGCCGCTGCTGAACCACGTGTCCAGCACGTCGTTTTCCTGCTCAATGTTTGCGCTTCCACAACCGGCGCACGCCGTGGGATCCTCGATGTGGGCAGCGTAGGCTCCGCAGTCGCCGCAGTACCAAACGGGGATGCGGTGACCCCACCACAACTGCCGGCTGATGCACCAATCGCGGATGTTTTCGAGCCAGTTGAGGTACACGCGGGCGAACCTTTCGGGCACGATATCGATGTCGCCGTTGACGACGGCGGCATGGGCCCGTCCGGCGATGCTGTCGGGTTCGGTGTGGCGGCCGACATTGAGGAACCACTGCAGGCTGATCAGCGGCTCGACGACCTCACTGCAACGCTGGCACTGGCCCACGGAATGGTGATAGTCCGCCACGCGTTCGAGGAGGCCCAGTTGCTCCAGTTCGGCGGCGACCGCCGACCGGGCGGCGAACCGTTCCATCCCTGCGTAGTTCGATCCAGCTTCGTCGGTCATGTTGCCGTCGAAGCCGATGACGTTGACGATGGGGAGACCGTGACGTTCGCCGATCTCGAAGTCCACCACGTCGTGGCCGGGGGTGACTTTCAATGCGCCCGTGCCGAACTCCATTTCGATTGCGGTGTCGCCGACCACGGGGATCTGGCGCCCAACGAGGGGCAGCGTCACCATTCGTCCGATCTTGCCCTGGTAGCGCTCGTCGTCGGGGTGGACCGCGACGCCGGTGTCGCCGAGCATGGACTCCGGCCGGGTGGTGGCGACGGTAACGTAGTCGTCGGCGTTCTCCGCCATCGGATACCGGATGTAGTAGAGTTTGCCGTCGCGTTCCTCGTAGTCCACCTCGAGATCGGACAACGCGGTGGAGCAGCGCGGGCACCAGTTGATGATGCGCTCGTGGCGATAGATCAATCCCTTCTCGAAAAGGTTGACGAAGGTGGTGCGCACGGCCCGGGCAGGTCCGGCGTCCAGGGTGAACCTGAGGCGCGACCAGTCGCACGAAGCGCCGAGACGCCGGTGCTGGGCATCGATGGTGTTGCCATAGCGTTCGACCCATTGCCAGACGCGTTCCTCGAATGCCTCGCGTCCGAGGTCATGGCGGTTGGCGCCCTGTTCGCCGAGAGCGCGCTCGACGACCCACTGGGTGGCGATTCCGGCGTGGTCCTTGCCCGGCAGCCAGAGAGTGGGGTCACCGCGCATCCGGTGCCATCGGGTCAGGGCGTCCTGGAGACTGGCGGTGAGCGCATGGCCAAGATGCAATTCGCCCGTGACGTTGGGCGGGGGCATGACTATGCAGAACGGCTCCTGCGAATTTTCGATACGGGGTACGAAGTAACCTGAATCCCACCAGTTTTGATAGATGCGCTCTTCAACAGCCCCCGCGTCGTATGCCCGGGGAATCGCATTGGCAGGTTGAGTCATAGCTCCGTCCCGAAATGAACCACGGGCCTTGACGTCGCCGACAAATTCGGCCGTGGTTGGCGCTGGCTAAAATTTTCTCAAAAAAGGTTAGCATCGTCGTCGCTCTATTGTCCATAAGTGAAGGCGGTTGCAAAGAACGGCCGGCGGAGCGTTTCCCGAATTGGGGCTGCGCGGTTTTCGCGGTTGCAATGTGAGACCGTTATAAGTATTATTAGGCAGACGAATTGTAAGTTAAGAGCACTACCGACGAGTGGACGCGATATCTCGGTGGAGATCGGCTGGTTCGTCCAGAGCAAGAGTAAGGAGCAGCGAAACTGATGGTAGCCCAGGACCCGTACGCAGTCACCGATATGTCGGAACTCCCCGAATCGGCGTTTTCGCCGAGGGAGTACCGCAGAGGCGATCTGGTGACCGGGGAAATAGTGCGCATTGACGAGGAAGGCATGGTTATCAGCGCCGGCCTCAAAACCGAAGGCATCGTCCCGCCGCAAGAGATGAGGACGTTGACCGACGAAAAGCGGGAACAGATGACTCCGGGCACGCGAGTCATGGTGATCCACGTCAACAACCGGGGTCCGGGTGGGATGGCCGTGTTCTCCTATGACCAGGCCCAGGAGAAACAGGTCTGGGAAGACCTCATCGACCTGCACCAAAAGGATGCCGAACTCGGGGCCAAAGTGGTCCAGCACAACAAGGGCGGTTTGGTGGTCGACTGGAACGGCGTGCGCGGATTCGTGCCGTTCTCCCAGATGGCCCCCGTGCCCAAGGAAGGACGCGTTGAGCATCTGGACGCTCGCATCGGCGAGGACGCCAGGTTCAACATCCTGGAGCTTGACGCCCAGCGGGAGAAGCTGGTGCTGACCGAGCGACGCATCTGGCGCCAAATGCGCAACGCCGCCAAGGAGCGCCTCCTGGAAGAACTCCAGGAAGGGCAGATCGTTCAGGGTACCGTGCGGTCGATGCGCGGATTCGGGGCTTTCGTTGACCTGGGCGACGCGGAAGGGCTCGTGCCAATTTCCGAGCTGTCCTGGGCGATGGTCAAATCTCCGGAAGAGGTGGTCAGCATCGGCGACGACCTGACCCTGAAGGTGCTGCGGGTTGACCGGGAGAACAGCAAGATTTCCCTGAGCCTGAAGCGAACACAGCCCGAGCCCTGGGATTCAGTGCCCGAGCGTTACCACGTCGGCGACATCGTGGATGGAACCGTCACGCGGCTGATGGACTTCGGCGCTTTCGTGAAGCTGGAGGACTGGGTTGAGGGCCTGGTGCACATCTCCGAGCTCTCCGCACGCCGGATGGAACACCCGAAGGAGATCGTGTATCAGGGTCAGCAGATCAAGGTGCAGATCCTGAGCATCGACACCGAGCGGAAGCGCATGAGCCTGAGCTACCGCCGGGTGTATGGCCTCTAGGGAGAGCGCGGAAACTGACTGATGAATCGGGGGCGACTGAAAGGTCGCCCCCGATGCTTTGGCGCCCGCAAGACTCCGGTTACGCCCGGCCCGTCAGCACCAGCGGTGGGTTAAAGTCCTCGCCGGGGAAATGGAGGTGACTTCCCTCGTCGCCCATCTCGTGCAATTCGCGGAGTCGCTCCAGCCCGCGTCGGGTATCGCTGGCGACCCTGGCCGGATGCCATTTTCGCACGCGCCGCTTGAACAGCCAGTAGATAAATTCCTGCCAGTCGGTTAATGACATAGATGCGGCGCCGCTCTCCCAACCCAGATCGTTGGCCAGCCGGAACTCGGCAATCAGGTTGGACTGGGTGTCCCCGTAGAGATGGCGATATGCGTCCTCGATCACCTGATCGCTGTCCTGGTAGCAACGGGCCAATCTGTGCTTCCGGATCGTTTCTTCCGTCACCAGTTGGAGCGCCTCCTCCACCACGACGCCGTACCTGAAATTGAGCAGGGCAGTGTAACGGAATGAGCCGATAAGCTCCCGCAGCCGATCCGGCCCCATGCGTTCGGGCCAACGTCCGCGGAACAACAGGCACTCCAACTCGTAAGGCGGCACGACGTCGGCGATTTCCAGGCACAGACGCTGCGCCAACGCGAGGCCGTCCAGGGCCTCTCCGCCGATCACGTATTGCCAATCCCGTCCGTGGGCCGTTTCGCGCGTCAGGCTCCACTGGCCCATGGCGTTGAGCAATGCAAGGTGCCAGGCTACCTCACGACCCGCCTGGTAGCGCAACTCGGCGATTATGGCCGCATGAGATGGATCGAGGGCTGCCGTGGTTATGGCGCTCTCGCCGGCTAACTCCGCCTCAAGCCACTCGGGTACAAATATGTCCGCAGTGGTCATGCCGAGGTTCCGGTCTGCCCGCTTTTGACCATAGCGTCAAACCGTGCCGATCGCTCTGCCTTGGGCGTTCGCAACCAACCGAGGAATTCGGACGTGGGATAGGCGTTGAGGACGTGCTCCGGTCCACACCACGCTCGACGGGCGACCGCCACGCCAAACCTCTGGTTGTTCAAACTGTCGGTGTGGTGGGAGTCGGTGTTGATCACCAGCGGCACCCCCAGTTCACGGGCGCGAGCGGCGTGGGTGTCCTTGAGGTCCAGCCTTTCCGGTGCGGCGTTGATCTCCATGGCCGTGCCGGTGGCGCGGGCGGTTTGCAGGAGGGCCTCGATGTCGAAATCGACCGGATCACGGCGGCCCAGCAGGCGGGTAGATGCGTGGCCGATGGCGCTTACGTGCGGGTTTTCCATCGCGCTGGCGATCCGCCGTGTCATGGTGTCCCGGTCCTGGCTCATGGCGTTGTGCACCGACGCGATCACCCAGTCCAGCATGCCCAGCACATCGTCGGGGAAATCCATCGCGCCGTCCGCGCGGATGTCGACCTCAGACCCGCAGAGGATCACCATGTCGTAGCGGTCCTGCAAACCCTTCAGGATTTCGACCTGGCGAGCGAGGCGGTCGGGCGTGAGGCCGTTGGCGACGCCGAGGCCCTGGGAATGGTCGGTGAGGGCCATGTATTCGTAGCCCATGGCGGCAACGGCGGCGACCATCTCCTCCAGCGGGAACTTGCCGTCGCTCCAGTCGCTGTGCAGGTGGAGATCGCCGCGGAGATCATTGACGGTGAGGAGGTTGGGCAGATTGCCGGAGCGGGCGGCGTCCAGTTCATCCGCGCCGCGGCGGAGTTCCGGGGCGATCCAGGGCAACCCGAGCCGGGCGTAGAACGATTCCTCGTCGGGGAACTTTTCGGTGTCGCCGCTTTCGGCCATGGTTATGCCGTACTCGTTCAAGGAGAGGCCCTGGCGGTTAGCGTAGTCGCGCAGCCGTATGTTGTGCTGCTGGCTGCCGGTGAAATACTGGAGCATGGCGCCCAGCGCGTCCGGCTCGCCGATGCGAAGGTCGATCTGAATGCCGGGGTCGACCACCACCGAGGTCTTGGCGTCGCCCTGCACGAGGGTTTCCCGAACGGATGACAGCGCGGCCAAGGCCGGCCCGGTTTCGGCGGGATTGTCCGAAACCGCGATGAGGTCCAGGTCGCCGATAGTCTCCTCCCACCGTCGCAGGGACCCGGCCGGGGTGATGCTCACAAGGCCAGGGCAGGCCTCGAATAGCTGCTCGGTGACGGCGGCGCAGGTTTCCGACGCGATACCCAGCGGCGTGCGATCGGAGCGCATGCGCTGGGCGTGGATGTGGCGCAGGATGTTCTCCGCGGAGCGCTTGCCCATGCGCGGCAGTTGCGCGAGCCTGCCATCAAGGGCGGCTTGTTCCAGTTCGGCTACGGATGAGATGCCTAGCTCCTCCACGGCGGCCTTTACGGTCTTTGGACCCATGCCGGGCACTTCGAGGAGTTCGAGCACATCGGGCGGCAGTTCTTCCGCCAACCGATCGTATGCTGCGACGTGTCCCGTGGCGACGTATTCCTGCACCTTCTCGCTGATCGCCTTCCCGATTCCCGGGATCTTGCGCAGGTCTTCGCCGCTGGCCGCGGCGGTGGCCAGTGACCAGGGTAGCTGGTCGATGGTGTTGGCCGCTCGCTGGTAGGCGCGGATCTTAAATACCGAATCGCCCTTGATCTCCAACATGGCGGCCATATTGTTGAACAGGGTGACGATGTCGTCGTTGCTGATCGGAGTAGTCATCAAGTATCACCTTACCACCGTCGCGTAAATTGGGGCAAGCGCGAGCCCGTTGCACGGAATCGATCGGATTGCGCACCTGGCGGCGTGGACAGGATTTTGACGGTTGGTTTAGGATGTATATGTCATGCGCTATCGAGTTTCGCCAACCGCAGACCAGGCATTGCCGTTGCCCGGCATGCTGTCAGACGTGGTCATCCCCGACGCGGGACGAACAGCCGGCATAGTCCGGGACATCGTGCTGATCATCGCGGGCAGCCTGCTGGTCGCGATGTTCGCACAGATCAAGATTCCGTTGGGGTTCACGCCGGTCCCAATCACCGGGCAGACGTTTGCCGTCCTCCTGGTAGGCGCGCTGCTGGGCGGGTGGCGCGGCGGCCTGGCGCTCGCGCTGTACGCCATCGAGGGGGCGTTCCTGCCCTTCTTCGCGGGCGGAGCATCGGGATGGTTCTGGCTGCTGCCGTCGGGCGGTTACATAGTGGGATTCATCCCAGCGGCGGCCCTGGTGGGTTACCTGTGCCAGTGGGGTTGGAACCGGCGGCCGTGGGTGCTGCTGGCCATGCTCCTGGGCAACGTTGTGCTGTATGTCCCCGGGCTCATCCAACTGAGCTACTTCCTGCCCGCCGATGCCGCCACTGCCTGGGGCTGCGCGGATGTGTGGCAGTGCGGGCTGCTCCCGTTCATTCCCGGCGACCTGGTCAAGTTGATCGCCGCCAGCCTTCTGATACCCGCGGGCTGGGCAGCGGTGGACTGGATGACCGGAGCGCCGCGAAATGGCTGACGGCCAAGCCCATTCCCGGAACTGATTGATCGGGCGCGGTCATGGATATTTACTGGCTGGGACATGCCTCATTCCGCCTGCGGTCCGCGACGACCGGACTGTCCATCGTAACCGACCCGTACGGGGCGAACGCGGGACTGGGGATGACGATTGATCCGCGCCAGATCGTGGACGTGGTGGCGGTCACGGTCAGCCACGACGATGTGATGCACAACAACCCAGCCGACCTGAGCGGAGGCCCGCGCGTTTTCGACACGCCCGGCGAGTACGAATTCCAGGGGATCACGATTCGAGCGGTGATGACCGCGCTACCGGAAGGCGCGCCCCGGAGCAGGCGCAACGTCGCATACACCATTGCGGTGGATGGAATCAGCGTCTGCCACCTGGGAAACATCTCCAAGCCGTTGTCCGCACAGCAGATCGACCTGATCGGGCCGGCTGACGTTGTGCTGGCCCCGGCCGGGGGAGAGGAGCACAACCTGCTGTCGCATCGCGCCATCAACCAGGCCGCCCAGCAGCTGGATGCTCGCTGGCTGGTGCCCATGCACTACCGGGCGCCGGGAGAGTCGTCGGAAATCATGCCGGCGGACGCTGCGGCGTTTCTCCGGGAACTCGGCGTCGCGGACGGTTCGCTGCAGCCGCAAGCGCGCATGCAGGTCACCCGCAACAACCTGCCGCCGTCCTTGCAGGTAGGCCTGCTCACGCCGCAAACCCGGTCGCGGTAGCCGCGCGAAACGCTACCCAAACGGCCCCTCAGGGTGCCCGACCGTTCCTGTCAGTTGAATCCCGTCGTGCCGGTCGCGGATGGCATCACTATTACGCCGATGCTGCCCGGGGATTGGCCGTCGGTGCGGAGGATCTACGCGGGCGGCATCGCGACCGGGAACGCCACGTTTGAGACCGAGGTTCCAGACTGGGAAACCTGGGACCGCAACCATCGGCCCGAATGTCGGCTGGTGGCCCGGGACGGGGACGAGGTGGTGGCATGGGCCGCGCTCTCACCGGTTTCGGCCCGGGCGTGCTATTCGGGGATCGCGGAACACAGCATCTACGTGGACGAGGCGTATCGCGGGCAGGGAATCGGCAAGTTGCTTTTGGCTGCGTTGGTGGCCGAGTCGGAGGCCGCTGGGTTCTGGACGTTGCAAAGCAGCATATTTCCGGAGAACCTGGCGAGCATCGCCGTGCATCTGGCATGCGGGTTTCGGATCCTTGGGAGGCGCAAGCGAGTGGCGATGCTGAACGGCGTGTGGCGGGATACCGTGATCGTGGAGCGGCGCAGCGGGGTGGCGGGCGCGGATTAGCGATCGGGTTGTCCCTGCGATGCTGCGTGTTAGAATGGCGCCACTGTATTCGGAACCCAAAGCCAATTGAGGAGGCCCCCAATGTCCGTTCCGGCGCGAATGAAATTCGGCGTGTTCATGGCTCCCTTCCACCGGGTCGGCGAGAATCCGACCCTGGCGCTGGAGCGCGACCTCGAACTGCTGCAATGGCTGGACCACCTGGGCTTTGACGAGGCCTGGATTGGCGAGCACCACAGCGCCGGCTGGGAGACGATTGCGTCGCCGGAGGTTTTCATGGCGACGGCGGCCGAGCGCACGCGCAACCTGCGGCTGGGCACCGGCGTGGTGAGCCTCCCCTACCACCATCCCTACATGGTCGCGAACCGCATGGTGCTGCTCGATCACCTGACCCGGGGGAGGGTGATGCTGGGGGTGGGTCCGGGCGCGCTGGCGTCGGACGCGTACATGTTCGGCATCGACCCGGCGCGGCAACGGGAGATGATGGACGAGTCGCTGGGGGTCATCAAGCGGCTGATGGACAGCGCAGAGCCGTACACATACGAGTCGGACTGGTTCGAATTGCACGACGCGCACCTGCAGTTACGCCCTTACCAGCAGCCGTTCCCGCTGGTCGTCGCCTCGGTGCAGTCGCCGGCCGGCGTTACCACCGCCGGCAAACACGGCGCCGGAGTGATCTCGCTGAGCGTGCCGCGCGACATGGTGCGCTCGACCAGCCTGAAGGATCAGTGGGCAATTGCCGAGGAGACGGCCGCCGAGCACGGGCAGACGGTCAAGCGGTCGGAGTGGCGCCTGTCGGTCGGCGTCCACCTGGCCGAGTCGAAGAAGGAGGCGCAGGAGGACATTCGGGAGGGTTCCGCCCGGGTCGTTACCGAATACTTCGGCAACACCCTGGGTCACGAAGTGCCGGATGTGCCGCGCGATCAGATCGTAGACTTCATGACTGACAACAAGCAGTGGATCGTGGGAACTCCGGACGACTGCATCCAGCGGATCAACGAACTGCAGGAAATGTCGGGTGGGTTCGGCGGCATGCTGGTGCGCGTGGAGGATTGGGCGCCCCGCGACAAGATCCACCGATCCTATGAACTGATGGCGCGCTACGTGATGCCCCAATTCCAGGGCACGCTGACCGGCATCCAGACCTCCCAGCAGTGGGCGTCCGATCTGCGCGACACGCTGCAGGTCAACCGGCGGGCCGGGCTGGAGCGGGCCACGCAGGCTTACGAGGAAACTCGCCAGGGTCGATAGGCGATCAATGAGACGCAGTTGGGGCGGGTCCAAAACCCGCCCTTTTGCATATCCCGGCTTCGCTGTGCGGCTGGGGAATAGTCGTTATAATGCGACTAAATGAGACGTGACGAGGCGTGAAGCAGCGCTTGGACAGGGAGATTGGTCATGCGGAAAACCAAGATAATCGCCACCATAGGGCCGGCCTCCCGGTCTCCGGAAACGCTGGACCGGCTGGTGGCAGCCGGCATGGACGTGGCGCGGCTCAACTTCTCTCATGGGACGCTGGAGGAGCACGCCGAAGTGATCGCCAGCGTGCGCGCCGCTTCGGAACGCCAGAACCGCCCGGTTGCGGTCCTGCAGGATCTTGGCGGCAACAAGTTCCGCCTGGGGCACATGCCGGCAGCGATCCAACTCAACTTTGGCGACCGAATTTCGATCGTCAACCAGCCGGCCGCCGATGCTCCCGACCGTCTGCCGTTTCCGGAACCCACCATCCTCGCCAACCTTCGCCCGGGCCACCTGGTTTATCTCTCGGACGGCACGGTGTGTCTCGAAGTGCTGGACGTAACCGACGACCTTGAGATCAAAACGCAAGTGCGAAACGGTGGCAACCTGTCCTCATACAAGGGCGTCAACCTGCCCGACGTGGCCATTGACATGCCCGTGATCACCGAAAGCGACAAGGTCGCGCTGGAGTTCGGCGTGGAGCAGGAGGTTGACTGGGTCGCCCTGTCGTTCGTGCGTTCAGGCGAGGATGTTCGCTACGCGCGGGCCTACCTGAATCAGTTGAACAGCCAGGCGCCGGTGATGGCAAAGCTGGAACGGCGGGAGTGCATCCAAAACCTCGACGACATTCTCGAAGAGGTGGACGGGATCATGGTCGCCCGCGGCGATCTGGGCGTGGAGATGCCAATGGAGGAGGTGCCGGTGATCCAGAAGAACATGGTGACCCGCGCCAACATGGCAGGTCGCATCTCCTCGGTGGCGACACAGATGCTCCGTTCGATGGTGAACTCGCCGACGCCGACGCGCGCCGAGGTGTCCGACATCGCCAACGCGGTGCTGGACGGCTGCGACTCGATCCTATTGTCGGACGAGATTGCCGTAGGGGCGTATCCGGTGGAGGCGGTGCGCATTGCCGATGCGGCCATCGTCCAGGCGGAGACCATGTATGACTACTACACCGAGTTTCCGCAGACCAACCAGACGCAGGCGGTGACCTGGGGGGCGAACCAGCTGACCAAGTCGCTGAACGCCAAGCCCATCGTGATCACGAGCAGCGGTCGGGCAGCGTTCGAGATGGCTCGGTTCCGGCCCGAGAACGACATCCTGGTGTTTTCCCACGACGCGGCCGTCCAACGCCGGGTGTGCATGGCCTGGGGCCTCAACCCCAAGGGCGTGATTCCCGCTGAGCCGGACGTGGCGAAGCTGGTGACGATGCTGGTGGACGCCGCGATGGCGACCGGCATGGTGTCGGAGCGCGACGTGGTCACGCTGGTGCACGGGTTCATGACCGGAGTCACCGGGACCACCAACACCATCCAGGTGCTGAATATCCAGGAATACCTGAACCACATCGGGAGGAACGCGGTGGCGCACGCCGCGCCGGAGCTCGTCTGATCGGGCGGGCGATCGTCTCTTGATAGCAGCAGGCGCAGTTGTGCAGGACGCGACGTGTTGCTAAAATAATTGGGACGCACCGGCGTGGTGTAGTGGTAGCGCATCGGTCTCCAAAACCGAAGGTGTGGGTTCGATTCCTTCCGCCGGTGCCATTTTTGTAAGTCAAGCAGTCGGCTTCGATGAGAGGCCCATAACGAGCGTCCCAATGTAGGAGATCTATTCCATGGAATTTCAGCGAGCAATAACGCTAAGAAGAATTTGGGAAGACAAAGGCAGTCCGCCTTGCAGTCACACGATCGTGGAAAGAGAACGGTACCTAGGGAGCGACACCGGGGACGAGGTTTGCACGACTTGTGGCGCCAGCGGCCGGCGGGGAACTGTAGGCCAATTGCCGAACGGAGCGGTATGGCCACCAGCCCCAGGTAGTTTGATTTGATTGATCAGGTGGTGGATCGAATCTGTCTCTCGGCACCTTCCTCTCAATCTGCCTAACCCTTGGGTCAATGTTGGTGCGAATCCATCCGTCGCCACCACTGCAGGGAGATTTTACAGCAACCGAACCAAGATGGCCGCAGCGTTATCGAGCCGCTACGGCCGGCGATCAGACCCCGCTTTCGCGCGGATGGAGTAGATCATGTCACGTCTTACACCAATTCTCGCGATCATCGCCGGTGGGCCGTTGTTCATATTCGTGGGAGGCGCCGCCTCATCTGGGGGAACGATCATGCTGTGCAGCGGCATGTTGGCCCTTACCCTCGTAGCTTTATTCGTCGGGACGCTGGCCGCCGAGTAGCAACACACATGCTGGAGGGGGACTCATGGAGCTAGCCAAATTGTCGCCTGCATTAGTGATGTCGGCAATTCTGTACATCATCTGGAAGGCGGATGCACCGGCCGGTGCCGCGCTTTTCGTGTGCGCATTGCTTTTAATTTACTGTTTCGTGATGCTCTCCGGGCTGGTTAGAGAGACATGACGTCCCTCGCTGAAATACTGAACGGCCGCGTCCAGGAGAACGGCGACCATCGGCACTGTCGCCTAATGGAGGTTGGATCGTGCTGTTCTGGGGATTAGCTCTGCTAATAGCTGGGATCGTGTGTGCGGTGGTCGGTTACATCCTGATGAGGTATCTGGAAGGGCCGCTGGGACCATTGATGTTAATCGGTGGATCTGCAGCAGGAGTGTTGGGGCTGTTGATCATGCTTTGGCCCCTGTTCACGTGACCAGCAGATGGCCCACACGTCGCCGGCGAACCGGAAGGCTAGGAGCCCCGCGAACCCCGATCCAAGCAACCGCAATTCTAGGCTCACTTATAGATCCGGGTGGGCTCCTATTCCTACCAGAGCGGATGCGGAAACTAACACCAAAACTATGACAACCATGCTTGAAGCCGCGACCCATGTCTTCAGTCTGCTCATGCTCCCGATTATGCCACGATCCCCTACAACCGGTTCAAGAATCCCCCTATGGTAGAATTGGGCAAAAGCACGCCGACTGAGGATCTATTCAGCGCCGTGGACCGGCTCTTGGAGAACGGAGCGGCCGGCGCAAAGATTGCCGAGATGGTTGCCGAACGCATCGCCGCACACCCCACGGTCGAAACCGCGACCGACATCGTGGATTACCTGGATCACGCCGAAGAGGACGCCTGCGAGGTCATCTACGAACCCGGCTGCCTGCCGGACGGTCTTATCGACCTGCCCAGCGCCAGCCGAAGTCCAGAGGATGGCGGGTACGGGATACCGATCGGCACGCTGCGAACCTGGGTTACACGCAACCGGGTTCCAAAGGTCGGGTTGCTCAGAGCTCCGGCACCTAGAGGCGGATACATTGTGGTGCGTCGGTGTGACCTTGAAACCTACAAGGACGGGCACAAACCAACAGGTGGAAGACCGAGAAAAATAACTGCGTAGTCTGTTGACAAAACCGCTTTGACTGACATAAAGTTGCCCCGCATTCCACGAAATGCGGGGTCTTACTTTGTCAATACCACAATGGCTTGACCGGATCCACCACGGCGATTGCCTCGACGTGATGAGCCAAATGCCCGACGGCAGCGTTGACCTGGTGTTCACGTCTCCGCCCTACAATCTCCGTTCCGGCACAGGCAACGGCAAGCGCAACTGGAACGGGTACGACGGCCATCCCGACAACATGCCCCACGCCAAGTACGTTCGCTGGCAACGAGAGTGCCTGGCCGAGATGATGCGGCTCATTCCCGACGACGGCGCCATATTCTACAACCACTGCCACCGGGTCCAGAACGGCCTCCTGCAATCCCACATCGAAATCGTCGCAGGGTTCCCGGTACGCCAGGCAATCGTGTGGCACCGGTCCGGGGGCATCAACCACAACCCGGGCTACTTCCTGCCCGACTACGAGATCGTCTACTTCATCGCCAAGCCTGATTTCCAACTGTTGGACCGCAGCGCGGGGACGGTGTGGCGGATCCACCAGGACCACGTTTCGTGGATCCCCGAGATACCGACGTTTCCGGAAGAACTGCCGGCCCGGGCCATCAGGGCATCATCGGCCCAGGTGATCCTTGACCCGTTTATGGGCAGCGGGACCACGGCAGTGGCGGCCAAGGTCTACGGACGCCATTACATCGGCATCGAGCAGAGTGAACGCTACTGCCGTATCGCCCGCGAACGAATCGAGGCCACCATACCTGGAGAGCAGAGGCCCATCCCGCCGTTCTGCTACGAAGAGATCCCGGACCGTCCACCGTTGGGGAAAAGCGCCCGCATCGTCTACGACTACATCACGGCCCGCTTGGAGAACGCCAGCACACTCTCCATGAAACTCACGCAGCCTGGCATCGCCATCGAAACAGGTTTATCCCGACAAACGGTGGAAAGGGCTATTAAGGAGCTGAAAAACGGCGACTGGATACACCTGGAAGACCACGGACGGTGGTGCGACTACAGCCTGGCCCGGAATGAGGGGATAGGCTCACCAACACCCCGGAATGAGGGGATAGACGCCCCCCGGAATGAGGGGATATCTCACTCCCAACCGTGCGAAATCAGCCCGGAATGAGGGGATATCTCACTCCCAACCGTGCGAAATCAGCCCGGAATGAGGGGATATCGCCCAAATCAAGCACAAAAGGCCGACCCGGGTCCCGGCCCGGACCAGTTTAACTATAAAGCTATTAATGCATAGAAATCTAGATCCGGGCCGGGACCCGGGTCGCGATTTGTCAACACCCAAAAAAACTGGAGGTGAACCATGACCCTGACCGCAACACAACCGGCATCAGCCACGTGGAGTGAGGTGCGGCAACTCCTGCGGATGGAGCTGCCGCCGCGTCTGTTTGATGATTACGTGGGGCCCTGTGTTGGCCACCAATGGTTTGGCGACGAGCTGGTGGTGGCAGCCGCCAGCTCCTTCGCCGTGTCCTGGCTGACGATCCCCATGCACCAGGAGATGGCCGATGAGGCGCTTGCCAGGGTGGTCGGTCCGACCGCCCGCATTCTATACCGGGCGATGCCCCAGGTGGTTCTCTCTGCTCCCGCCGCGGTTGCTGAGGACCCGGTACCGGCAGTCGAAGACGAAGCTAACCCCGACCATTGTCCGGACCATCCTGAGCAGTATCTGCGTTGGCGCACCCGGTGGGGATCGCTCAAGCGCATGGAGCGGAAGTGGGAGGATGAGATCTATTTCTGCTCAGGCGACGACAGAGACTGCACCTGGGTGTACTCGCGGGACTTGGGCGTCATCGTTGCACAAGGGGCGGCTGCGCCCAACACCTACGAGAGCGTTCTGGTTGCCTACAAGCACAAACGAGCGGATGGGCGTGCGTGAGGAGAACCCACTGATCCCATGAGGAGTTACACCATGGAACAATGTCCCAGGCCCGAATGCGACGGCACGTTGGTGGTCGAGCAGATAGGCGGCGGAAGAGAGACCACCTGCCGCGCTTGCGGCCGCCATCCGCGCAGTCCGCGAGTTGAGTTGCCGCCCACTCGTTCCCCGGTGGAGTCGTACACGCCGCCCTGGATCGGAGGCCACGCCCGCAAGACCGTGACCCTGGGCAAACGAAAGTCGGCCGAGTTGAGCCGGAGAAGGATGTGATGAACGTGGAAATCTACTGCGTGAAATGCAAGGCGAAGACGGCCACCCGCGATCTGGAAGAGACCACCATGCGGAACGGCCGCGCCGCCGTCAAAGGCGTCTGCTCCGATTGCGGGACCAAGAAGTTCCGCATCGGCGCCCTGCCGGCGGGAGCCGGGGAACAGTCATGACCGATCCCAGACTGCATGACGGGGAAGACGAGCGCGTGTTCTTGGATCTGCCGGTTACCGCGCCCACGGGCGGCCTGCTGGACGTGATGTCCCTGGAGGCCCATACGCCGCACTCCTGCGCGGATCAGGGCCTGGAGTGCGTCAACGGAGTGATTTTGGCCATGGATGTGGGCCTGTACGACACGACGCTCATGGCCAGCAAATGCCGGTCTTGCGGCATGGTGATGGCCTGGTTCAACGTCGGCGCCGCCCCGGAGCAAAACTGATGACGACCCGGGCCCAGTGCAAGAACTGCAGGACGATGATCGCGCTGCCGGATTTCGACTGTGTGACAAACCGGTGCAAGGACCGGACGGCGTGCGCCCGGCGACAAACAGGAGCATGCAAAATGACCACCCGAACCCGCGAACTGATCGACCTGGACCTCATCGACGACAACCCCTGGCAGCCGCGCCAGGGCATGGACCCAGACGCCTTGGACACGCTGGCCGAGAACATCCGCCAGCTGGGCCTCCTGCAGGCACCCCTGCTGCGGCCGTCCGCTGGCGGCCGTTTCCAGGCCGCCTTCGGCCACCGGCGCATCGCGGCGCTGAGATTGCTGCGCCAACAGGGCCGCGGCGGATCCCACGTCGAAATGGACGTGGCCAACCCTGATTACCTGTCCGACGCCCGCATGGCGCTGATGGCGCTGTCGGAAAACGAAGCTCGGCAGGACCTCTCGCAGATCGAGGTGCTGCGGGCCCACCGCAAGGCCATCGACGAAACCGACCTGACCGTTACGTCCCTTGCTGAGGAGTTGGGCATCGCGCGGCCCACGCTGGCCAACAACCTCCGCGTCCTGGACTTGCCCGACTTCCTGCTGGAGCACGTGGAGAGCGGCGACCTCAAAATCAACGTGGCCAAGGAGTTCCTGGTGCTGCGCTCGCCCACCCACGAGCACACCGAGGACATGCGGGAGGTCCTGCGCCGCGTCGTCGGCTTCGGCTACAGCCCCCCCGACTGGCGTCGCAAGAACGTCCGCAAGCTGATCTCGGAGCGCGTGTCGTACAACGAAGCCGACTGGCGGCCGCTGGGGCCGCCCACAAAGCACACGACGCAGGGAGGGAAGCGTGAGGCCGGTTTCGACGTGGGCGAGTTTGAGTTCGAGTTCAAGGACTGCCTGCACACCATCCCGGCCGACGACGGCCGCAGCGAGAACTACCGCGCGTTGGAAAATTACGACCAGTCCCGGCTCTGGACCTGCGAGGTGAAGGAGTGGAGTCGACGCCAGGGGCGCGCCACCAGGGAGGCCAACCAGGAGAAGGCAGGGTCCGGAGGCGGAACGTCCACCGGCGGCGCGGTCCCCAACGGCGCCGGCTCCAGCCGGTTCGAGCAGCTGCTGGCAAACGATCCCGTTTGGAAGGCCATGCCCGCGGGCAGGGAAAAGCCCGGGCGCGGCGGCCAGCTCACTGAGTACGAGCGGGAGCAGCTGGGCACGCGGGCGGAGCTCAAACACATCAGCAATGGATCCTCCACGCCCTTTTGGAAGCTGGTGGAACGAGGGGTTATGGATTCGCCTCACCAATGGCGGGGCAAAAGCTGCGGCGGAAAGATGCCGCCGTGGTTCCCGATCAAGGACTGCAGGACCTGTATCGCCGGTGCCGCCTACGCCCACAGCGGCCGCGACCGCTATCCGCTGGACACACCGACCCTGGTCTGCCTCAACCGGGCTTGCTTTGACGAGAAAAACGTTGCCGGCGCAGCCGCCTACCGCGAGAAGCTGGAGGCACAGGAGCTGAGGGTCGCCCGCCAGGAGCGTCGGGCGTCAGAGTGGCTGGAACGCCAGCTGGCGGCCCTTCCGGAAGATGCCGTGCAGGTGTTGGCCACGGCGCTGGCGGTCGCGGACCCCGCCCTCCAGTGGGAGCATCCCATCGACGGGCGTTATGACGCGCAGTGGAGTTATGAGACTGAAACCCTGCAGACGGTCCGGGAGATTCTCGGAAAGGCGGTATCCGTCAATCACGACCAGTACGGACGCCATCGGGGAACGGTCCTGAACCTGGGGGCCGGACACGCCGACGTGGATTCCGAGCGCGTGCGGGAGCTGGTGGCGCGCCTCATGACCTACCACCTGCGGAGCGCAGGCCAGCTGGACAGCGTTTCCCGGGGATCGCCGGAGGCGCAACCGTTGGCCCAGGTGGACGACGCCGACGATTCGCACGGGACCCTGGCAGAGGCGGTCGCGGCCGTCATCGAGCCGGCGGGCGACGATGAGTATCTGACCTTCGGCAATTTGAAATCCTTTCTGCCCGAGCGCTGGCGAAATGAACACTCCCGCCGGTGGATGCCGGCCATCGCGCCGGTGGCCCCGGATGCCTACGTCAAGAAAGTGAAGATCGAGGGGCAGGCTCGCGCGGCCGTGTTCGGAGTCCGGCTCGTGGCTCAGGAAAAGATGGCGGTGGCGTAGGCTAGTTTCGCTGCGCGATAATCCTGATTATCGCGCAGCTATTCAGTCCATGAAATGGTCGCCGATCGGGCCCCCTGGCCGACAGTGCCTCCGTATGGGTAAAACTTGTAGGGGTCCCCGTTGATGGTGATAGCGGTTCCTCCGGCGCAATCGATTTGGTACCCAATGTCGTCGCATTGGTCGCCGAGGGATCCAGCCACAAGGCGAGTGAGGGTGACGCTCGCTGGCAGCGCCCAAGCAACGCGACCAGAGGTGATGGTTGCCGGCACTTCAATCGTCAGAGGCGGCGTGCCGGTTACGGAGGTTCCGGAACTGGGGTCGGTGAAATCCGTTGCGACGAAATTGTCATCGCCCGCCCTGGTTCCCACGTATATGGTTTGATTCGCCGCCACCGGATAATCGGCATCCAGATCCACCTGAATGGTCGCGCCGCCCGCGGTGGTGAACGTCATCACGTTGGTCGACTTGACGTAGGAAACCCCCACGAAGGCGTTGTCGGGGTTCTGGGGATGGACACTGGGGTGGCTCCAGTCGTCG
Organism: Dehalococcoidia bacterium; assembly: GCA_965116565.1. Lineage (GTDB taxonomy): Bacteria > Chloroflexota > Dehalococcoidia > Lucifugimonadales > UBA3495 > Bin87. The sequence continues at coordinate 2,978,041 of OZ220699.1, read as the reverse complement.
AAGGGCTGACCGGTGAGCGTTTTCACCACGACTGCGCTGGCCAACTCCCAGCGCATGTCCAGCTGGTCGCACCGGTCCAGCGGGTACGCCTGGACGTGGAGGACGGCCGAGCGGTAATGTGCGTCGATGTCCGCGCGGTGGCTGGGTATGACGATGCGGCCGCCGGCGTCCTCCAGCCGTATGTGGGCCCGCCCGTCGTACCAGACGGCGTTGCGGGCCGGAGAGCGCATCAGCGTCGTTTGGCTGCCCACCGTGTCGGTGGCGCCGGTGCGGATCTCCAGGTAGCTACGGACGGCCGTTCCCCGGGGAACGCTCAGGCTGGCCATGCCCGACGTCTCGATCCCGAGGGGACGGTTCTCCCAGCCAGGCCAGTCTACGGCCTGCAGCAACGGCGACAGCGTCGCGGTGGGATGTGGGACGGGGGCAGGCGTTGGCCCGGGAGTGAAAGTCGGGAACGGCGTAGCGAACGGCGTGGGAGTTGGATGAGGGGTGTGCGTTGGATCGGGCCGTTCCGTATCCGTGGTATCCGCCGGCGGAAAGGGCTGCAAGGGAACGAATGGGGGGTAAGCCTGAGCGGGAGCGAAGGTGTACCCCTCCGGATACGGGCGGTAGGGCGCATGCGCGATCCCCGGCTGGGGCGTCGGCGTCGGACGGAACTCGTTGATCCCCTGCTGGGTTCCGACCACGAGCTCCGCGCTGCAGGTTCCCACGCCGTCGTTGTAGGAGTGTGTCCAGGAACTGCGCTGCACCGGCGCCGGATCGTACTCCTGGTAGATCTCGGCGACTATATAGCCCTCGCGGGCGTCCTGGACGGTCCAGGGGCGCACCATGGAAATGTCAGCGGCTCCCGCCGGTTCCGCTTCGGTGGACACCGCCAGCTGCAGGGGCTGGTCCCGGTCGGTGAATGCTACCGACAGGATCGCAATCACCAGCACGGCAACGCAGATTGCTCCCATGCCCACCAAGACCGTTTTGAGTCCGCTCATTCGCGATACCTCCAGTTTCGCCACCAATGGCCGGCGGCGCCGACGGAGACCATCAGCAGCCAGCCCATGGGCAGCAGGATCATGTAAAGCAGGGTGATCAGGAGCGGCAGCGGCTCCGGCGCCGTGGCGAGCAGGGGATCAACGGCGGGCAGGTACCGGGCCAGGCCCGCGGTGTACCAGGTCAGGGCGAAAAGCCAGGCCACCGTTTGCCAGTACCGCCCCTGCAGCCCGTAGTGTCCCGCTCCGAGCCCCAGCGCCATCAGAATCACCAGGAGTCCGGCGTCGGCCGGAGACTTCAAAAGGGGCGCGGCGTAGAGCAGCGCCAGTTCCCAAATCAACACCCACGCGGCCAGGGCCATCAGCTGTTTCCCCTCTGAACGTATTCGCGCAGGGGCAGCGCGATCATGGCAAAAAGCGACAGGACGGGCGCCACCTGCAGCATCTGGGCCAGCAGCCGGGTGCTCCAACGTCCGGGCGCCAAAGAACGGCTTTCACCGGCCCAGGTGAGGGTGATCGGCCACTCCCATTCCAGCGGCGGAAAGTTCTGACCGCCCGCGACCAGGTCCGCGTCGTAGCCCTCCTGCAGCCGCTGGACGCTCACCATCCACCAGCTGCGATTGGCGTGGGCTGGTGGAGGAGTGGCCAGTTTGCAGTACCCGTTGTATCCCTCCACCAACTCGGTGCGCGCGTTGGGGTTCGGGGTGGCGTTCTGGCGGGCCAACAGATAGACGTGCTCCACCGGTTGCGCCCCGTCGATGACGCAAACACCGCCGGCCCGCGCCGCTCCCGGCGCGGCCAGCGCGTCGGACAGATCGGCGTACCCGGTCCAGACCAGGGGGAGCAGAAGCAGGCCCAGGGCGAGGAGACCAGCGGCTCGAAAGTGCGTCATGGCTCTGGTATACGCAAAGCGGCGGACAATTGTCCCGGCACACCGGATGCGGATTTCGGTTTCTCTGCTATGGTAAGGGTTCCAGGTTGGTTGGGGCGTCGTCAATCGGCATCAAACGCCACCGCACATACCCGTCGGTCGCCGCGGCGTCCGGAGCGTGCCGACACACCGGAAATATGGCGTAGACGAATCCCAGCGGCGCGGCCGGCAGCGCGCTGGCGACGGCACTTGCCAACGCGCGGTTGGTTTCGCGATTGTTAACTTGCGTCATCGGACCAGATAAAAAACTCGGCCCACCAGTCGTCCAGGCCGCTGATGGGAACATGACCCGCGGCGGGTTCGTTCGTGTCGTCGATCAGCGCGCGCTTGGCTCCAACCAGCACCGTCAGGTTCCAGTCGTCCACGAAGGTCTGAGTCTTGATGTCATACCAATACCCTTCGGGCAGTTCGGGGAGGGCTTCGGCTATAGCATCGGCCAGCGCCTCGTGCCATCCGTCCAACTCCATCTGTTCTTCCAGCGTCGACTCACTCACCGGTTTCATCCTCCCAGTCGGACGGCGCATCGGTTTCTGCGCGATCGAAGAATCTCACCATGGCGGAAAGCACGGCCACCTGGTTCCAACCCTGCCCCTTTCGCTCGGCCAGTCCGGCTGCCTTCAGGGTATAGGTGAGCAGCTCGGGCCGGAGATTCGGTTCGTGCTGGCGCAGCACGTAGAGCAGCTCGGTGGTCTTGAGGTGGGCGCCCTCCTTGACTGCGATGTCGCCGGCCTCAAACGCCGCGTAGACGCTGCGCATCACGTCCGCGGGGCGAAGCGGGGCCGGACCGTCGGGAACGTCGTTGGGCGAGCGGCCGTTGAGATAGCCCATCAGGTCGCTGCGCCCCGCGGTCAGGCCGGCGCCCAGGGGCACGCTCTGGAATGTGTCCAGGCACGGCATTACGGTTTGCATCCATCTGACCGACAGGGCCTGCTCGTAAAACTCCCTGGGTTTGTCGGCCCGTCCGGTCACCGGATCAAAGGTGCTCGCCGGACGGAAGGGCTTGTCGCTGGTGGTGAGTAGCCGGTAGGCGAAGTTGCGCGGGTCGTTCTTGCCGGTCAGCGTTTCTCCCTTGGGCAGCGCCTTGCGCAGGCGTTCGAAGCTTTTCCGGTCCAGGCGCAGTTCCAGCTTCTCCGGCAGCCAGAACCGGTCGGCGGTGCCCCGGGCCACGCCGCCGATTCGGTAGTCCATGGCCGAGGACAGACCCAGCTTGGCGTTCTGCTTGCGGATGCCCGTGGCGCTCTGGTTGAAGAACTCCTGGATGTCGGCGCCGTCGCGCCCGTGGCGGATGATGGACGCCGCCTCGTCCAGCCAGACCAGCGTGCCCGCCTTGATGCGGTCCATGGCGGTGATCCACTCCAGCTGACCTCCCTCCAAATGCCGCCCCGGTCCCATCATGCCGTTGTGGCACAGGTCCGCGCCGTGCCTGAGCGCCCACAGCAGGTTGAAGTAAGTGCAGGTGGCGGACTTGCCGGCGCCGGTGTCTCCCTCCACGATGTAGATCTCCGGCTTGTAACTGGGATTGCGGGTGCGCTGCACCTGCCTCAGCTTCTCGTTGGCCGCGGCGATGGCCACGTAGCGCTCTTCAGGGATGTACCAGTCCCGGGGGTCCTTGCAGGCGTGGTAACACCACTCCTCCAGGCGCTGCCCCTCCAGGATGCGCCCGGGCAAACCCTGGTGGGCATACGGCGGATGGCCGGGAGTGATGGCCATCGTTCTCAGGCCGCCGCGGACGTTGCCGCAGCGCCGTCCCCACCGGCGGTCAGAAACACGATGCCGATGCCCATGACGGCCAGTGGCAGCAGCCAGGGCAGCCAGCGGCGGATCTCCTGCATCCAATCCCTCTTGGCCGGAGGATTGACGGCGGCAGCGTGGGCCGCGCCGCCCCGCCGCGCGATCAGGTCCAGCGCGTAACAGGTGGTGTTGACGTCCGGAGCGATGCAGGAATCGTCGGCCTGCAGGTCGTAGAAGTCACTGCCGTGAGTGAAATCCAGAAGTCCCTTGCCCACCGGGGCCATGGTCTTGACCCGGGCGTCCTTGGACCGGAAACCGCTCTTGCCCTGGTTGCCCTCCAGCAGCTCGGGACGGCGGGCCAGGCCGAGGCGACGAACCCACGCGGTGATGATATCCGATTCCACGTTCCGCTGGTCCGGACGCTGGCGCAGCCGCACTGAGTTGGGCAGGTAGGTCTCCTTGAAAATGGCGTCCATCCACCGGTTGTAGGCGACGAACGCCGCCAACGGCATGATCATGCCGAAGGAAAGGGTGTACCAGGCAGAGGCGGCATTGAGCGCCGCCGGCAACACGAGCGCGACGATTGCGCCGACACCCAGGCATCCACCCCACCAGGCCAGGGTGGTGTCCGCCGTGGACATGCCCAGCACCTGGTTCAGTCGCTTCCAGTCGGCGCGCAGCCGTTTGGCGTTGTGCCAGCCGTTCTGGGCCTGGCCGCTGGTATAGACTCCCGGCGCGGCCTGCGCCTCCTTGATGCAGGCCTCGATCCACGCCGGGTTTTCCGGCTGTGGGGGCCCATCCAGCAAGGATTGGGCCGCAGCCGGAGTAGGCGGCGGGGTCGTTCCCTTCGGCGCCGGGTTCGCCTTTCGTCCGCCGAACACGGCCCAGGCCATGCCGGCCAGGGCGATGAGCGCGAAGATTCCGGCGCCGCCGCCCACCAGGTACGTGATCGGGATCCCGACGCAACCCGGAATGTCCTTCAGGCAAACGAGAACGGGTTCCATGCTCTTCCCCTAACCGATGTGGAAGCCCATGACGCGGAGCGCCACGCAGACGCCCAAAAACACCAGCGAGGCCACCAGCAGGATGCGCTGCATCTTCTGGTTGTTCAGCATCACCTCCGACTCGGTGTCGTTCTGACCGGCCTTGGCCGACTCGTAGGCCGCCTCCAGGTGGAGGATGGCCGACAGGTCCTGGTCGGGTGTTACGTCGGGAGTGTTGAAGATGTACAGGCTCTCCGCCTTCGCCGCCGGCAAACCGTCCCGGTTGAAACGGTAGAGGCGCGTGGGCTTGCGGGGGCGAAACAGCATCCGCAGCTTCTCGGAGCGGATACCGCCGCTGGTCCAGTCCTCGGTCATCTCGTCGTCGTCCAGTCGGGTGCCGCTGGGCAGATAGACTATGCCCCGGACCGTGTTCTCGGCGCGTTTCTGCGTGAATGGCCACATGATCACTCATCCGGTTGCTGCGTTTCGGGATCGGGCTTGGGCTTGTTGTTTCGGACCGGCCTGGAGCTCTTCGAGTATTCGCCGGGCAGGTCCGGCGGCGGCAGGATGGTGGCGCCGGGCCGGGGCAGGATGTTGCTGATGATGGTGGCGTGATACCTGCCGTCGCTGATGGAGCCCTTCTGCAGCGAGTCCATGTGCTGCCAGATCGGCGGCATCAAGTGATACACCTGGTAGGGCGTGGCGCCCTGGCTCAGCAGGTCCTTGACCTCGGTCCAGTCGTAGCGGTCCACGGGTAGCCCGGCCTGCCGGTCGAGCAGGATGCTGCGCTCTATGTGGTCGATCTCAGCCAGCAGGGAAAAGGCGGCGCGTTCCTTTTCCGGCAGCTGCTGGGCCGCCTGATACGCCATCTCCACCCCGGCCTGGGCCGCGGCGTAGGCGTCGGCGTTCTGCAGCGTGCCCAGCGTGTTGCGCGCTTCGTACAAATCCTCCGCCAGCCCGTAGGCTTCCTCAAAAGGGTCTTCCGCCTCGTCGTCATCGTCATCGTCGTTTTGCTCGACGCCGGTGAGCTCGTCCAGTGCCTCCTGCATGGCCCGCTTCATCCCCTTGCGGTTGCAGGCCCACGCCGACCACTCGAAGTGGAACAGGTGGGAGAGGTCGGTCATTGCCTGGCGGCCGTCCGGGTTGAGCTGCGCCGTGGAGAACATTCCCAGCAGCCCCTCGCTGGTGGTGCGCGACACCCGGTCGACGATGGCCGAGTAGGCGTAGGCCTGGATGTCCGCCTCGGAGCCCCTGGGGCGCACCAGCTGGGGCTGTGGATCGAAATCGCCCAGGTTGCCGCCGAACATGCGGTCCGCCGCGTCGTTGATGCGCTCTTCCGACAGCCGGAAATCGGGCTGGCTGCCGTTCTCGGTGATGTCGTAGTCGCCGGACGTCATCTAACCTTCCCCCGGTTGAGCACTTCGAGAACCCGGTAGGCCCGGGGCCGCCTGTGCTCGGCATAGTGATAGCGCAGCACGCAGGCGGTCATCCGCCGGCAGTGCTCGGCCTTGTTCCAGCGAGCCGCGATCAGCTCGATCAGGAGTCTCCCATCCAGCACGGGCTGCTCCCACGGTCGGCTATGGTCCCATTCCCAGTCGGTATCGCCCATCTTGCGGCGCCAGTTGCCGATGAACCGCATTTCCTGATTCAGGCGCCCCTGAGTTGACTCTGACAACGATGCCCAGGGCGTCTGCGGGTAATGCTTCCCGTAGCGGGCCACGTCGACGAGGTAGGCCTCGATGTTCTCGCCCAGCAGCTCGCCGGCCGTCGCCTCATCGTGGAACGCTCCGGCAGCCTCGGCGTTCTGCTGGTCGATGATTGCTTTGATCTGAGCCCGGGCTTCGTCCAGGGACCCCGGTCGCATTTGGGTGGTCATGGCGCCACTCTAACAACGTCTGCCCGGATAACAAGCGCAGATTATTAGAAAACTAAAATAGAACGAATAGATTGAATAGTCCTGTCGAACCAATAGATAAGGCGAAAACGTCGGGCATCCGGATGGAGCAATGATTAATTAAGTCCTTCCGAAAAGAAAAAATAGAACCGGCCCCTTGACCCCGAGGCGGTCCGTGCCTACCGTCGCCGCCAATCACACGGCATTGCCAGCAAAGGAGGCAATCAGAAATGAGTCAGATGATGAACATGAGCGGCTTTACCAAAGCGGTAGTCGGTATGATCGTCGGGGCGCTCGTGCTCATGGTGGGGCTCCAGATCTATCCGATGATCGTGGACGTGGGCAACGACATCAACCTGATGACCAAGCCCGGTGCCACCTCCGTCCTGGAGTACAACGGCAAGCGCTTCGACCGGGCGGCGATCAAGGTGTCCACCCACGACGGGCCGGAGGATTACGCCAGCTCCGCGTGGCTGAAGGTCGCCAATACCAGCGTCGGCTTCGACTTTCCCTCCGGCACCACCCTAACGACCGCCGCAGACACGGTCATCCTGCCCAACGGCACTGAGATCACGGAAACCGCGGCCGGCGCCGCTGACGAACACTTCGTCCAAAGCAACGTCAAGCAAGCCAGCCCGGTCAAGTTCCTGCAGAAGAACACCGCCCTCATCGGGATCGTTATTCAGGCCATCGCGCTGCTTTTGTCGCTGGCGCCCATGGGGATGCTGGGCGGCGTGGGCTACATGTTCCTGGGCAAGTTCGCCACGGGGATGTCCACCATCAGCCGCGTCATCGTGGCCACGATCGGCGTGGTGATCGGCGGCACGGTGCTGGTCACATTCGTCGGATTCATCGACGTGGCCTATGCGGCCATCGACGGCAATCGGTTCACCGTGTTCGGCTCCGGACTGGGAACGCTGGCCACCACGATCACCGATTTCTGGGGCGTACTGTTCGCCATCGGGATCATAGTCCTGGCCGGCGTGTTCGGTTTCCAGGGCATCAAGTCCTACCGGGGACGGCAAGGCGGAGATTCCGCCCTCTCCGCCTAGACCCGGGTTGAATCGGTCGGCGGGGTTCGCGCGGCGCGAATCCCGCCGTGAAAGGAGCGAAACGAATCATGCGCAAAAGTCACTCACCCAGAATGACCAAAGCCCGGGCCCGGCGAATGGTCAAGGGCGCCCGCCGAGCGGTGATGGGCGCTCAGAAGGCGCTCACCCGCGAAAAGAAATCGGAAATGAAAGCGCGGACGCGGGTGCGGAGGGCGCGCGCGCGACTGACCAAGTACAACCGGTCCCTGGCCAACGCCCGCGTCCGAGAAAAGAAGTGCTCCACTGGAATGAAGCGCGGGTCCCGGCGCCGCTGATTTCGCGGTTCAATTGGATATGACCACGCAGTTCGGACGCCGAGTGGATGAGCTGCCGGAGCCAACCGAGGCTCCGGCGCCCTTCGTCCAGTCCGGCCCCGGCCTGTTTGGCGCGCCGTCCTCGACGACACAGACCACCATGGGCGATGACTTCGCCACCAACCGCAGCATCGAGATGCCCGTGGGCCAGGGAACCGCGTTCGCCGCGCCGCTGGCGAACCCCGATAGCCTGGCAGCCCAGGAACTCCGACGCAGGCAACTGGCAGCGGGACAGTCCGAAATGACCGGATACACCGTTCCCCGGGGAACGGTGGGCGACGACGTGGGCGGCGGCGTTATCGCGGTAACGCCCGCCAGCATCATCATCCGCCCAGACCTGTTCCAGTTCCGGGACGACGCCGGCGGCGCGTCCGGAGTTCAGACCCGAGGCGTCGACGACCTGGTCGCCAACTGGCAGTGGGACCGCTATGACCCCATAGCCGTGGTCGCCGCTCCCGACGCTCCCGGCCAGTACGTGGTGGTCGGCGGGCACCACCGCCTCGCCGCTATCTCACGGCTGCAGGCAGAGAATCCGGACCAGTGGCGCAGCGCCATCAACGTCCGCGTGCTGGAGGGCGACATCTCCACCGAAGCCGGACGCCAGCAGATACAGCAGGCTGCCCTGCTCTCCAACTACGGCGTACGCCCCACCACCCTGTTGGCCGACACCGAGGCGGTGCGCCGGTTGTGGGCGGATGGGTTGACCAGGCAGCAGATCGCGTCGGAAACGAAGAAAACCCCCGGCCAAATCGACAGCCTGACCGCCTTCTCCCACCTTGCGCTGAAAGACCGTCAGCTGGTGCAGAACGTTCCCGATTTCTACGGACCCGCCGTCGAACTGGGCAAACGGGTAGGCCAGGGCCAGATGACGGCCGACGAGGCTTCGGCGCTGCTGAACTTCTGGCGGAACGAGTACGACGAGACCGGACGGGCCATCAGCCGCCAGGCCGCGGCCAACCTGCTCAAGCTGCAGGGGCAGGCCGGCGAACAATCCGACCAGAGCAGCTTCCTGCTGGGCGATACGGCCGCATACAACGCCGTCAAGAAAGCCGCGGAAGAAAACACCCAGCTGGCGGGCGACATCAAAAAACTGAGGCGGCAGCTGGCGCAGTGCCAGGATCTGGGCGAGTCCAGCGGCCAGGACGTGAGCGCCGTGGAAGCGCCGACGATGGCACGCCTGGCCCAGCTGGAGACGGTGTTGGCCGAACGCAACCGTCTGCTGGTGAAGGGCGGGATGTCGGGCACGCTGGAGCTGCCAAAAGCGCCCAAAGAGTGGCCCAAGGCGGCGCCGGAAAAACCACGGGCAAAATTGGAGGTCAAATACGAAGAGACCATCCAGCCGAGGGTCTCCACGGCGCCCGCATCCAGCGAGACCGCCCGGGCCACCGCAATCGCCAAAGCGGTGAAAGAGGCCGGAGATAAAAAGATGTCTTCCGGCGATGCCAGCGTTACGCAGGCGTCCCTGACGGAGGCCCTGGGAAGGATCGAGGCCCAGATCCAGCGCATCGGCAAGGGCAAGAGCAATCTGTCCAATGCCGCCCGCAGGGACAAGCTGGGCCAGCTGAAAGAACGCAGGGAAAGGCTGCAGCAGGACCTGGACGAATCCAGCGCTCCCAAACGCGAGAGCAAACGTGAGCGCAAGCCGCGCCGACAACCGGTCCCCGCCTATGACACGACACCCCCCGCCATGGTGTTGCGATGAAGCCTGCTGCCTCCAGATTGCGAAAGGCCTGCTGGTGGGGCCTCCTCCACCTGGCAGCGCTGGCCGCCATCGTTGTTTTGGTCGTGTTGATGTCGGGATCGGCCAGCGCCCAGACCCCCTTGAGCGAGCCCACGTCGGTCACGGTGGCGGCCAGCGTGAACGCCGCCACCATCGATTGGCAACCGCCCGCCAGCGACGGCGGTTCGCCGATCATCGCCTACCAGGTGAGCATTGTCGGCCACGATCCGGTGGAAGTCCTGGCCTCCGACCGCAGCTACACCTTCCGCGGCCTTGCCCCCGGCCAGCCCGTCCAGTTGCAAGTCAGGGCCCAAAATGGCGACGGATACGGCCCCTGGTCGACGTCGATGTCCGCCACACCGGAGTACGGGCCCCTGTCCACGGTGGTTGGCGTGCACGTCCTGGAACTGTCGGATACCAGCATCCGGATCCAATGGGACCCCGCCGGAAACACCGCCGCCTATCGGGTGCAGTGGAGGGAAGGATCAGAGAGTTTTGACGCTGCCCGCCAGGTCGAAGTGCAGGACACCTCGTACGATGTTTCCAGCCTGCCCGAAGGCGTCGAGGACGAGGACACCACCTATTACGCCCGGGTGCGCGCGCAGACCGCCGTGAGCGGCATTCCCGCACCTCCGGGAGCCTGGTCCGAAGAAGCCGACGATGACGGTTTCAGCTCCCCCCGGGAGCTGCTGGCGCACACCCCCGGAGGCGACTGGCTGACGCAGGCGATCATCGGGCTGGCTGCCGGCATCGCGGGGTTCGTCGTCCTGCTGAAAGTCGACGCCGGCGCGAGCAAGGCCCTGGCGGTCGGCGCGGTGATGATGATCCTGGCAATATTCGCGTTGCCGGTGTTCGGCTTTGGCAGCTACTGGCTCGGCTTTGTCCTCGTCATCGTCATCGTGCTGGGAGGCGCAGCATGGACGTATCTATCAAGGTGATGCTTCGCTACCTCCCGCTGCTGATCATCCTCGCGGTGGTCACGGCCGTCGTGCTGCTCGCCGAGCCGGAGCCGGCGGGAGCCCAGAGCGCCACCGAGTACGTCTACTGGTCTGCCTTCGGCTCGGACAAGATCTCCAGGCGGCTGAGGGACGGAACGGGCAACATTACCACCATCGCGTCGGGCAGCTCCGAGAACGCCGACGGCTCCAGAGCTATCGCCGTGGCAGACGGCCACGTCTACTGGGCCTCCGACGACTCAAACAAGATTTCCAGGCGGGCGGTGGATGGTTCGGGCAGCGTTACGACCATTGCGTCGGGCAGCTCCGAGAACCTGTCCGCGCCGTACGCTATCGCCGTCGCCGGCGGCTACGTCTACTGGTCCGACGACGGCGTCGACAAGATTTCCAGGCGGGCGGTGGATGGTTCGGGCAGCGTTACGACCATAGCGTCGGGCAGCTCGGAGAACGTGAGCACGGCCCGCACCATCGCCGTCGCCGGCGGATACGTCTATTGGGCCGACCCAGGCGTCGACAAGATTTCCAGGCGCGCGGTGGATGGTTCGGGCAGCGTGGCCACCATTGCGTCAGGCAGTTCGGAGAATGTGTCCAACCCGACGGCTATCGCCGTCGCAGGCGGATACGTCTACTGGGCCGACCCAGGCGTCGAGAAGATTTCCAGGCGGGCGGTGGACGGGACGGGCAGCGTAGCCACCATCGCGTCGGGCAGTAGCGAGAACGCGCGCTACGGCTCGGCTATCACAGTCGCAGATGGCTACGTCTACTGGGGCCAGGCGAAAACCAGCTTTACAAACAAGATTTCCAGGCGGGCGGTGGACGGGACGGGCAGCGTGACCACCATAGCGTCGGGCACCAGTGAGAACGTGCGATGGGTCAACGCGGTTGAGGTGTATGGCGGCTACGTCTACTGGGCCGACAGTATGGCCAACAAGATTTCCAGGCGGGCGGTGGACGGGACTGGCAGCGTGACCACCATCGCGTCGGGCAATAGCGAGAACGCGTCCGGTGCAAGTGCGCTATCGTTGGGGCCGAGTCTCCCCTCAGTCTCGCAGGTACTCGGCGGAAACATCACTGCCGCGGGCAGCATGGTGCTGCGCTGGGCGGCGGAAGCGCCCGATCCCAGCATGCCCATCACCGGCTACGATTACCGCTACAAGCTCAGCACGGAGACTGACTACGGCTCTCCGGTGAGCCTGACCCAGACCGACAAGTTTGCCACCATCACCGGCCTGACGGCCGGCAGCAGCTACGATTTCCAGGTTCGGGCCGGGACCGCCACGCAAACCGGCGAGTGGTCGCCGGCAGCACGCGTACCGACCACCGGGCCGGCGCAGATCATCACTCAAAACCTCAGCGGCAACGTGCGGGTCTCCTGGACCACCCCCGAGGGGGATGTGCCCGACAAATACCAGGTGGCCAGGCAGGTGCTCGCGCCCTCGGAAAGCCCCATGTGCCCGACGGACCCAGGCGGATACACCGAGATCACCACGGCGTCGACGCGCCCGGCGGCCTCGCCCTACACCGACGCCGCCCCCACCAGCAACACCCGCTACTGCTATGTGGTCCGGGCCCAGTACCATGAAACGGACGCCAACCTGGTCGGCGCCTATTCGCCGCCGGCGCTGATCACGCTGGGCACGATAACAATTCCCCCACCGGAGGTAACCGGCGCATCCGCCGAGGCCGCCTCGTCCAGGTCGCTCTCCGTAACGTGGGTCCGGTCTGCCGAAGCGCAGCTCTACCGCGTGCAGTGGAAGTCCGGAGGCGAGAACTACGATTCCACCCGCGAGCAGACGGCGTTGTCTCCGCCCCTGGTGATTCCCGACCTGATGCCCGACACCGCATACACGCTGCGCATCCGCAGCGAGAAGGGCGCTGCCAACTCCGCCTGGTCCAGCGATTTCACCGGGACCACCAACATGGCCAGCACGCCGGCGCAGCCCAACTCCCTGCGCCTGGTGGACCGGGACGAAAGCTCGCTGAGCTTCACCTGGAACGCGGCAACGGATGCCGACCATCCCGTTACCGAATGGATCATCAACTACCGGGCCGTCGGCACGTCCGCCTGGACCCAGCTCACGGCGGCTCCGGGACAGGACGGCGCTCCGGTCGAATACACCATCCCAAGCCTCACGCCGGGCGTCGGCTACCAGGTGCGCGTTCAAGGCCGCAACGACATCGGGCTGGGCGGCTGGTCCATCACCAGGACATTTTCCACTTCAATGTCAGCTTTGGCTGAGTCTGCCCCCAAGGACCTGACGGCCACGCTGACGGCGCAGACGACGTCTGCGGTAACCGTGGATCTGTCCTGGCAGCCATTGGCCTCCGTGGCCTCGTATCGTGTTACTCGCGAGCACTGGCCATCGGGGTCGGATCCCGCGATTGCCATGCTGACTGCGACCGACACCAGTTACACCGACGTCGTGACCGTGACCGACGGGGTGCAGGGCAACATCTTCTACCGCGTGCAGGGCGTGGACTCAGGCGGCAACCTGTCGGGCCGTTCCAACGGGGCCGACGTGTCCTACTTCTGGGCCATGCAGGTTCCCGTCCCGGGGGGCATCGCTCCGGCCACAGCGGGCACTCCGCATCCCGACCCGACCATTCAGGAGGTGCGTACGAACTTCCGCAACGCCGCCGAGGAAATCGGCAATTCGGGAGGCTTCGACACCGACGGCCAGGGGCTGCTCAACTTCATAGTGGGCGCGTCCTGCATGGTTTTGATGGCGTCCGCGGTCTATACGGGCCAGCGGTTCCGCCAGACGCCTCTGGCCATGGGGTTCGCCTTCGGCGTCAGCCTGCTCCTGATGTCTGCCGCCGTTTCGTTCCTGGCCTTCCCCGCCATCTGGCTGGTGCTGGTCAGCTGGATGGGCCTCGCCATCGGAATCTATGCCGTCTATCGCCTGATCAACCTGGAGCGGATCTCGGAGGCCCAGGGCTACATCGCCCTGACCGTGATCGCCGTCGCCGCCCACGGCGCCATGGTCATCGCCACGAACCTGGCCGGCTACGCCTACGACGGCCAGGGCGAGTACCAGGGCATTTTGTCGGGCACGCCGTTGGGACAGATCTTCCAGGCCGTCACCATTCCCGACTCCCTGATCGACATCGGCGGGATGTTCCGTTCCCTCTGGGCCGTCCTCCAGGGGTTGGTGGGACTGATGGGGTTCGACTACGCCGTGCTGGACAACACCACCGGCGCCGCCTATTGGATTGCCAGCGGGATCAAGTTGGTGGCCGCCGTGGGCCAGGCCGTCCTGTGCCTGTTTATGGTCCGCAGCATCACCGGCAGCGGTATCCTGAACAGCAGGGCCGCCATGATTGCAGTGGGAGTCCTGGGCATAGCTTCCGCCGTGACGAGCCTGAGCTAGATCCGTTCAAGGAGTCATCATGACAACGCCGAATGACAACGCCCAGAACCGGCGCACCCGCATCAGCATCAGCGATCCGGAAGGGCTGGAGCCGTTCCGCGACTGGGACGCCTATGAGCCCGAGCGGTTCGAGGTGGCGCCCTCGGATGTTGTAAAAAGCGAGAGGTTCAAACGGCTCGTCGAAGAGGCCAACACCGTCACTCGGTCAGCGGAGAGAGGTGACATCGAGGCACTGCGGGAGCTGGCCAGATCCCGCGAGGCCGAGGGACTCATCATCAACGTCGACCGCGACGGCGGCGAGAGCGGCGAGTCCGAGCGGGTCTCTCTGGCCGAATACTTCCGCGACGAGGTGATCCCCGAACACGAGGAGCGCGTCGATGCGGCCGAAAAACTCCGGGCGGCAATCGCAGCGCAGCGCAAGGCGGCGAAGGAGCGGCAGCGCGAAGCGGAGAGGGCAAGATCAAGGCAGAGGGAGCGCAACTCCAAGCTGGCCGAGGAGCTGGGGCTGGATTCTGATGCCAGTGTCGCCGAGATCAACCAGGCCATCACGGAGCGCAACTCCGAGCTGGCCGTGGAGCTGGGGCTGCCGTCCGACGCGACCGTGGGCGAGATACAGGAGGCTATCGCGGGGCAAAACACCACTGTGGCCGTCAAGCTGGGATTGCCGCCCGATGCCACCGCTGAGGAAATCAACCGTGCCATCACCGAGCGCAACTCCGAGCTGGCGGTAGAGCTGGGACTGTCCCCCCAAGCCACAGTTGGTGAGATTCAGGCGGCTGTAACGCAGCAGAACTCCGCCATCGCGGTGGACCTGGGACTGGCGCCCACCGCCAGCGTCGCCGAGATCAACACCGCCATCGCACAACGCAACCGCGAACGGGCGATAGAGCTGGGACTGGACCCCAACTCCACCCCCGAACAGGTCAAGGCCGAGATCGACCGGCGCAACTCCGCCATCGCGGTGGACCTGGGACTGGCGCCCACCGCCAGCGTCGCCGAGATCAACACCGCCATCGCACAACGCAACCGCGAACGGGCGATAGAGCTGGGACTGGACCCCAACTCCACCCCCGAACAGGTCAAGGCCGAGATCGACCGGCGCAACTCCGCCATCGCGGTGGACCTGGGACTGGCGCCCACGGCCAGCGTCGCCGACATCAACACCGCCATCGCACAACGCAACCGCGAACGGGCGATAGAGCTGGGACTGGACCCCAACTCCACCCCCGAACAGGTCAAGGCCGAGATCGACCGGCGCAACTCCGCCATCGCGGTGGACCTGGGACTGGCGCCCACGGCCAGCGTCGCCGACATCAACACCGCCATCGCACAACGCAACCGCGAACGGGCGATAGAGCTGGGACTGGACCCGGGCGCCACCCCCGAGCAGGTCAAGGCCGAGATCGACCGGCGCAACTCCGAACTCGCGGTGGACCTGGGACTGGCGCCCACGGCCAGCGTCGCCGACATCAACACCGCCATCGCACAACGCAACCGCGAACGGGCGATAGAGCTGGGGCTGGACCCCAACTCCACCCCTGAGCAGGTCAAGGCCGAGATCGACCGGCGCAACTCCGAGCTGGCGGTGGACCTGGGACTGGCGCCCACGGCCAGCGTCGCCGAGATCAACACCGCCATCGCACAACGCAACCGGGAACGGGCGATAGAGCTGGGGCTGGACCCCAACTCCACCCCCGAACAGGTCAAGGCCGAGATCGACCGGCGCAACTCCGAGCTGGCAGTGGACCTGGGACTGGCGCCCACGGCCAGCGTCGCCGAGATCAACACCGCCATCGCACAACGCAACCGGGAACGGGCGATAGAGCTGGGGCTGGACCCCAACTCCACCCCCGAGCAGGTCAAGGCCGAGATCGACCGGCGCAACTCCGAGCTGGCGGTGGACCTGGGACTGGCGCCCACGGCCAGCGTCGCCGAGATCAACACCGCCATCGCACAACGCAACCGCGAACGGGCGATAGAGCTGGGACTGGACCCGGGCGCCACCCCCGAACAGGTCAAGGCCGAGATCGACCGGCGCAACTCCGAGCTGGCAGTGGACCTGGGACTGGACGAGAACGCCACGGTGGAGCAGATCAACGCCGAGATCGGACGCCGGAGAAGAGCAACCGCATTGGAACTCGGCCTCGGATGGGATGCCTCCCATGAAGAGATCGATGCTGAAATCAAGAAACGCAACTCGGAGCTCGCCGTGAGCCTGGGACTGGCGCCCACCGCCAGCGTCGCCGTGATCAACACCGAGCTGAAGCGCTTGAACGACGGTGGGAAGCCGCGGGAAAGTGCGACGTTCCACCTGGCGTCGGAGGAAGATGTCAGCGCGGCCGGACTGCCGGCAGGGACGAAGATCCCGGCGGATGAGCTGCAGCATTTCACTCGCCAGACTACCTACGGCGACTGGGTGGTCGACGAAACTCAGGAAGAGAACGACGACGGCACGAAGGACAGGAAGCTGGTGTTGTGGGACGCGGAACGGCGGTACCGGGTATTCAGGGAACTGGCCAAGGTGCAGGAGGACGTGGGGGCTCGGCAAAGCGGCAGTCAGCTGAACCGGATTCTGGACGCTCTGGACACCAATCCGGCCACTGGCGAAATCGACGTCGACCTTGATGAGGTTCAGAAGCGGTACGGCCTCTCGGAGGATGCGATGGCGTTGCTGCGCCGTCGGTACCGCAGTCGGAAACGGAAGGAGGATCGGGGGGAACGGGACCGAATTTACGGCAACGACCCGCGCTTCGTATCCGACGGCCAGGGCGGATACAGCCGGGACATCCGCCCCGGGACCGTTCTGACCGCGGAGCAGGCCGCCAGGTACGGCGCGTCAAATCTTGAGGGCCGGGTTGTTACCAGCGTCACTGCGGACGGAATCAACACCGTGGCGGCTCCAGTCGACTCCGTCCCAGCTCCAGTCAACTCCGTCCCAGCTCCAGTCAACTCCGACCGTCAGGCGCTCCTTGCCCAGGCCGACGCGCTGGGCATCGGATACCACCCCGAACGACCCGACTTCGCAAAAGTGCACGCGGAGGTCACTGCCAGGGTCAACGAGCAAAACCGGGAGTTCGTCAACTTCTACCTTCCCGACACGGTGGCGGAGGGGCAGGCTCCCACGCAGGAACAGTTTGCTCAAGCAGAGATGATGGCCAGGGAGGCCACCCTGAACGACCGTCAGGCGCTCCTTGCCCAGGCCGACGCGCTGGGCATCGGATACCACCCCGAACGACCGGACTTTGCAAAACTGAGCGCCGACATCACTGTCAAGGCCAACGAGCAGAACCGGGAGTTCGTAAACTTCTACCTTCCCGGCACGGTGGCGGAGGGGCAGGCTCCGACCCAGACGCAGATTGACGCGGCGCAGGTGGTGGCGAATGACATCGGAGCCCTGGATCGGGTGAACGTTTCTCAGGCGCGCAACGTCGCCAACATGAACGCTCGCCAGCTCCGAGAGTACGATGCCCAGCTCTTGCAATCAGCGCGTATCGCTGGCATCGAACCTGAAGGCGGGATCACCGATGCGAACCGGAGCCTTATCTCCACCGCAGTGCAAAACGCCACTCAGGGCGACCTGCTGCGGACCGCCCGTGAGTTGGGCGTCAACTACAACGTGGCCAATCCGAACTATCAGCAGGTGGCAACCGATATCCGTAACGTCCTGCAGACTATTGCCCTTGATGCTCAGATGGAAGGTACGACGCCGTACTACGAAGGTCCAAAGACGACGGGCCTCCAAAAGGCAGCTGTCGACCGCGCCTTCGTCGAATCGGTATTCGGGCCGGTCGAGGGACCAATCACTCAAGACCTCCTCAACCAAGCCCAGGCTGCCGCACCTCAAGCCTCGCGCGCCGATCAGACGGCTCAACGCCTGGGCTACCTGCGGGCTATCGGAGCAACGATTGATGCGGACAGGGCGGCTGACGCTGCCGAGCTGCGGGACAACAGAATAGCCGCGCTGGAATCCACGTTTCGGGGCGACGTCGCAGGAACTTGGGGGGCGCTCTATGGCGATGTGGGACTCCCCCTTAACCATCCAAACTACGCTGAATACAATCTGTTGCGGACTGATAGGGATGGCCCTCATTGGCGGCGTGAACAGCGAGCCATGCAAGCCGAAGAGGGGAGGGAGCAGTTCTCCATTGGCACGATAAATATCGGTCCGGCTTGGGACGCTGGGCGGTCGATAATTTCGGGCAGGCATATCTCCAACTATGACTCAGACGTCCCATTCGAAATCAACCTGCTGGATTTTACGCCTGTCTTGGGCACACTGACAGATACAGCCATTCGTGGCCGCGACGGTTACAGCCGGGGAGATCTGGCGTGGATCGCAGGCGGGGCCGCACTGGACATACTCCCGCTGCCCGGGCCGGGCCAACTGGCTCGCGGTGGCAGGGCGGGTCTGATTGTGGCTCGCAATCCCAGGCCTGCCCTGCAGATCGCCACCGGTGGCCGCCGCACTATACAAGCGCTCACCCAGGGCACGCTCAAGGCACCGTACCAAGTGCCCGGCACTCGCGCCAAGCCGCAGGGTGTGGCCAACATTCCCGTTCGTTTGGGCGATGACGTGATCATAGACGGGCGGAGCATGCCCGCCTGGGAGGGATTGCTGTACCAGAGAGACAAGGCCCTCGCGCAGTATCGTCTGACAGGCGAGCCCCAGACTGTCCAGATTCCCACTGCGGACGGAGGTTTGCAGAGTGTGGTGGTCGGAGGATCTCGGGCAGTCACCAGCTACGGGACCGGAGGCCTGGCCCACACGACTCCCAAAGCAGGTCTGCTCACCACCCTAAGCCAGACCGACGAAGGCCTGGTGGGGATTCGAAAGGTGGGCCGAACCGGCCAGGAACTGCCCGAGATCGAACAACGCCACTTCATGACCACACAGGGAATACCGGCATTCCTGGAAGGGTCGGCGTTCATCAAGAACCAGGTGGCCGATCCCGACTTTTCGCCGGGTTTTCAAGTGCTGACCGACCCCCGCAATTTGGCCAATGTCGAGAATGTCCGCAAGGTGTTCGGCGGCGACGTGGAGAGCGGCGTCATGGGGCCCAGGGCCGTGGTGGAGCTGGAGGCAGGCATTCCCCAAGGCAGAGTCATCGCTGGAGGCGCGGACAAGCCTGCCCTCTACAAAGAGCGGCCCGTCGGGTTGCAGAAGGTGGCCGGCGAGACCCTCTACATGCACGTGGACGTTGCGCCCCCTGCACAGGCGGGACGGTTGCCCGTGCTTCGTGATAACGTCCTGGCGGCTATAGACAAC
The DNA here is from genome assembly GCA_965116565.1 of Dehalococcoidia bacterium. Taxonomy (GTDB): domain Bacteria; phylum Chloroflexota; class Dehalococcoidia; order Lucifugimonadales; family UBA3495; genus Bin87. The sequence goes on along the minus strand of OZ220699.1, from coordinate 2,958,801 downwards.
GCGCGCGGGCGCACGGATGCGTTCTACGTCACCCGCACGAATGCGGACGGTACAACCGAAGTGTTTCGGAAGGCCGACCTGGACGCGTTGTCCAGCCAAGGAGTGGCTCCCGAGGATGCGTTGCGCATTCGGACCACCGCAGGCGGAACCAGGCTGATCTCGAGAGCCGAATGGAGACGGGCCGCATCACGGGCCACGCGAGGGGAAACTAACAGAGATGGACAACAACCCGCATCAGCGACAAGTTTCCGACCGGAAGGACTGGCCCGTATGGGCACAGATCGCGTTTTACAGCGTGGCGATAACGGCCGTAGTAGCAGGTTGGATGGTCGGAGTGCCACATTTGCTGGCATTGATTCTGCACTAGCCACGACGGGGAGAGTCAACGATTCCACCGCAGGCCGTCCGGTGGATCCTGCGACGAGGAGTCCCGTTGCGCCGGGGACATATCAATCCAGTCCGGCCGCTTGGGTAAGAGAGTCCTTGGCGTCGGCTGAGTTGCGGCGGCGTGCAATTGATCCTGAAACCGTGCCGGCGGAAGTCCTCGCACGCTACCAACCTTCCGCCGGCCGTTGGTCAGAGGCGGATGAAGCTCTGATCAGACAATTGAGCCGCAACCGGTCGATGGCCAGTGCTGGAGGTCTGCCTGTTCCCGGGCGCGGGGCGAGGCCGGAGCACCGTCTCCCCGTTCCCGGCACTGGCATCGTCGGCAAGGGCCTGCCTGTTCCCGGCTCGGGCGTCAGGCCAGAGGATCGTCTCCCCGTTCCCGGCACTGGCATCGTCGGCAAGGGCCTGCCTGTTCCCGGCTCGGGCGTCAGGCCAGAGGATCGTCTCCCCGTTCCCGGCACTGGCATCGTCGGCAAGGGCCTGCCTGTTCCCGGCTCGGGCGTCAGGCCAGAGGATCGTCTCCCCGTTCCCGGCACTGGCATCGTCGGCAAGGGCCTTCCCGTTCCTGGCTCGGGCGTCAGGCCAGAGGATCGTCTCCCCGTTCCCGGCACCGGCATCACCGGCAAGGGCCTTCCCGTTCCTGGCTCAGGGATCACCAGTGAGGGCCTCTCCGTTCCTGGAACCGGCATCACCGGACCGATAACGCTGAGGCCCTGGATCGCGGCGAGGGTTCCGGAACGGACATTACCCGCCGCGATAAAACGACCGCCTCCGAAGCCGGATGACAGCAGTTCCAGCAGCGGCAAGCCGAAGCGAATAACCAAAGACCGACTATATCCCGACCTCATCACCTGGGAAACTCGGGTGGCGCATACTTATGACCCGCAGACTAATGTCCATCACACGCGGCGTTTGAGCGACGTCGATCTGGATACGCTTCGGGTGATCGGATCCGGCAGGAAGCCGATATCCGACCAGGCGCGGGTGGCGCTGTTGGACTTCATAATCGACCATGACGGGGTAATAGCGGAGGCGCTGCTAGAGCGCACCGTCACCCTGGGCCAGCGCGGCGCATTGCCGGGTCAAAGGGAAGTATCAAGCCAGCGGCGACGGCCGCCTGCCCCTCGACGTCCACCGCGCTCACCGAAGCCTACCGTGTACGACACCACTCCACCGGTGATGAAACTGTAGAATGCACGACTCTTACAGGAGATTACCCATGACGACGCCAACCAAACCCGAGCCCAACCGTTTCAACATCGACGATTTGGATGCGTATTTGGACGTGAGCGGCGGAGGCTGGACTCCGGAAGATCCGCCCTGTGATTCGTTCCCCGGGGAACGGAAGCCCGGGGAGGCGGGCAGCCCACATCATCAGTGTTCATCGGCGCCGCGTTCGGCTGGTGCATCTGGTCCTCTGTGGAGCGAGCGGGCAAAATGACGAAAACCGTCGTTACTAGAACGACGGATTCAGACCACCAACCAGCTGGCGCAGATCCAGTTTTGCGACGAAAGTCGTAATCGCGCGGGCTGCGTTCACGTATGACGAAAAGCGTCGTCGCGCCAGTCGCCGCGGTCCCCGAACAAACGGGTTTACGTAATGACCGTTGTGAGAACCAAGACGCACCAGCCGCCAGCCTTCATCAACGATCCCAACGCCAACCAGTTCCGGGAGATGTGCTGGGGTTGCGGCGGTGAGCGGGCGGTCCTGGTGATCGAGAAAGAGGGCGAGACCGAGGTAATCGGTGGCGTGTGGTGCTGGTTATGCTACAGGTCGGTCCACAACGACTGTCTGGCGGATTATCACAGTCTGATCTCAGGCTGCAGGAATCCCGACTGCCCGCTGTTCCCGCCGAGTTGACGCAACAGCCCTTGTGCGAACCGATTTCGGCAAAAAGCCGGCTGCTTTACTGACTCCCATTTACTGTCTGTTGGCGGAACCCACCCATACCAGCGCGATATGCCCGAAGCCGAAAAGCCGCCGTCGTCCCCCCGAAAATTGGTCGAACGGTTCCCCTGGGAACCCTGCAAATGGCGTGCAAATGGACCGCTAAGAGAACGTCAGGGTGTACGTTCGTTGCCACGTCGTTGTGGGCGGGCTGGTATCGCTAATCCCGATGGTGGGCGGCGTGGCCGTGATAGAATGCCGCCGCCGGAGCTGCACTTCTCCGGCGGCGTTTGAGCGAAAACCTGGTTGGGAGGTCTCCACCGCTGGCATGAAGAATACCAAACTCGCATCACTGAAGAAGCTAGTCCGCGCCAACTTGCTCCCCGCATTCATTGCGTTCCTGTTGCTCGGAACGCTGGCCGCCGCGCCAGCCACGCCGTCGGCGCCAGGGCAGCCCACGGTTGTCGCGACCCCTGAGGCCGGCACCCTTAACGTATCGTGGCCCAGCTCGGAGGGCGCTGTTTTCTATACCGTGGGATGGGCCAACATTGAGGAAGTGCTTCAGATGGTAAACGCAGGCCGTGATTGGCTGGACGCGTTCCATTTCGCGACGATACCCGCCCAATACACCAGCCACTACATCCAGGGTCTCCAGCCGGACGTGGACTATTACGTCGTCATCGGCGCCAAAACCACGCGGTACGGCGGCGATCCGCCGGTGTGGTCGCCGTGGGCAGAACCAGTCACGACGTCCAAGGGCCAAGTGTCTGATTGCGTCTCGAACGGAACCTGCATTCCTATCCAACCAATTGGCACCTTCGCCGGCAGCGGCGACAGCATCGAGCACGCTTTCGCTCTACAAGCCGGCGTCTATCGGTTCACCGCCTCCCGAACCAACACCGATGGCAACTTCTTCGTCGAGGTTATCGAGCTTGCCAGCGGCGTCAGCAGGTCCGTCGGGATTTACGGCAGCGGCGAAACCGGAGGCCAGGAGGCTCTCACCATCTATGGTCCCGACCGGTCATTCGGACTGAAGGCCGGCAACTACATTCTCGATGTGGATACCGACCACGACTGGACCGTGCAAGTGGAGCTCATCCAGGCACATTTGACCCCTTTCCAAACGTCGGTCGACTGTACCGGCGACGATTACGACCGCGACGAGTGGGGAACCTATCCGGCCGCCAGTTCCAACGCAACGCCCCGATGGACCAAGCCGTCGGACGACGTGTCGTCCAGAGACATCACCCAGGATCACCACGTGGCGCTGAAGGATGCTCACATATCCGGCGGATGTGACTGGTCGGCCACGGAGAAGGATCAGTTCTCTTCCGACATGGAAAACCTGAATCCGACCACCCGGTCGTTCAACTCCAGCAAGGCGAATCGGACGCCGGACCAGCTGACCGGCATCGCTGAGCAGATCATCGACACCGATGCCGAGAAGTGCGACTACGCCACACAGCATGAGGACGTGAAGGAGAAGTACTCTCTGACCATGACTTCCGCTGAGCAGTCCACGGTTGATGAGTGGTTGACTTTGTGTAACTGATGGTCAAGCAGACGATAATCATCACCCGCCGGAGGACGTCGCGCGGGTGCGTCTTGAATGCGCCGCATTTGGCGTGGTAGGCCGGTAGCTCGATTGCGATGGCGGCGCATTACCCGACCAAAAGGGTTTACGGAACGGCCGTTCTGCGAATCGGATGCCCGTGATCATTGAGAGCTGATATGCGTTCACGACGTCGGTCGCACTTTTGGCACGACCCTGAGCGATTGCGGGGGCAAGCGGAACGCGACGCCCAATTGGGCCGTAGCGCGTTCTACGTGTACGTCCTCGATACTGACTTCGGCGACTACGTGGGCCACACATGGCACGTAGGCCGGCGATTGAAGCAACACCAAGACGGACAGGTCAGATCGACCGTGGGAAGTTCCCCGACGCTAGTCTGGGTGTCCCGGCCCTTCACAACCCGCGAAGACGCGGCACGGTTTGAGGCAAGTCTAAAGTCGCTCCGTGACCAGCGCGCCAACCGATATGGGGAGATCGTGGGGCGCGATGCCGTTCCTTTCATCGTCCCGAGACGACAGTTCCTGCCGAACCATGAGGAAACCACGGGTCCTAGACAGTTCTGGTGGGCGTGGGCATTGATGAGCCTCGTTGCGATCTCGCTCATATTCGTGGGCATTTGCTACGCGATCTAAGGCTGACGGCCACCCCGCATTATCCAAACGGATACACACCCCGTTGACGTTGGGTTCAACGCAATGGGTTCGCCGTCTCCGTTGCCTCAGCAACAATCATGACAGCGGTCGGCGGAATAGGTGCTAACATTTGACTGAATTTATTGCGGTAGGAGTTCCTGCTGTGAGGTGATCGATGTACGAATACCGCGTTTTGCGCCACGCGGCGTCATGCCCAAAGGAAATAGAAGACGATTTGAACCATTTGGCGCTGCAGGGCTTCCGGTTGGTAGCTGTATCCGGCGCCTCCGAAAGAGGGAACTCAGCTAATGGGACGATCGACCACATGACCATCTGTATCTTGGAAAAGTCAGTACCTACATCGACGGACAACGACCCGCAACGGCGTTAGGGAATTCCTTGGCGCGGGACAGTCAAACCCGTAGCGACTGAAGACGTGCCAGTGGTGCAGATTGGCCTGCAGACGTTTGAGTCGAGGCGGTGAACGGATGTCATAGCCTCAGAAGGCGATGATGCTCATCGGGGACTGAATGATGGAAACCTAGTAACAGCCGTTGTGCGAAAAAAGCCCCGCTGGTTCCGGCGCCGCCAGCGGGGCTTTGAGAGGCCTTCCGACCTATCGGCCAGCACCCGGAAAATAACATGACCTCGGAATCGAATCAAGCCGGTTCCGGGGTTTTCCGCTTAACAGTGCGAGCGTATACCATGAACCTGCTACGGCTTTTCGGCTACATTACTGACGAAGCTCCGTGCGAAAAGGAATCTTCAGGCTCTTGTTGGGTGACTATACTTGCGCCAACGGGGGCTGGTCAGTTTGGGGCATACCTCGAAACGATCTCGATAACTATGTTGCCGCGACACGTCGTTAATCACGTGAATCTTTCTCAACAGGAGAGTGATACGTGCTCGAGATCGATAACTGGTACGGTGACAACCCGTTGGTCAAAGACTGTCTACGGGCCTGGCTGCGATGGGAGGTGGAGCGGGATTATTCCATCTCCACTTTCGAGCGTTACTTCGACATATCCGAGCGGCTGCTGATCCCCCTCGTCGGGGAGATGCCAATCCAGGACTTGACGCCTAGGCATGTGAGAGCACTACACCAGGAGCTTCTCGCAAAGAACCTGTCCCCCCGCAGCGTGGGTATTGCGCACACTGTCCTTGGTGGTGCCGTCAAACACGCTGTGCAACTGGAGATCATTGAGAAAAACCCGCTTGTCGGCGCGCCTCCTCCTAGGACCGTGGATAAGGAAATCGTTCCACCGGACGTCTCTGCCGTTCAACGGATACTGGAGATCGCAGAACGAGAAGAGCATCGCCTCTTCTCGTTCGTTCATCTGTTGGTCTACACTGGTTTGCGCCGGGGGGAGGCCATGGCGTTGCGGTGGCAAAACGTGCTGCTCGACGAGGGGTACATCCGAGTTGTCGAATCGGCTGTAAAATCGCGAGGCCACGGGACCGTTATCAAGCGTCCGAAGACAGTGCGGGGAGTCCGGACTGTCGACTTGGATGATCGGACCGTCTCGGTCCTCAAAGACCACCACCTAAGGCTAATTTCAGCCGGTTACCAGGGGGACCTCGTTTTCCCGCACCACGATGGCACCCATCTCAAGGTGACCACCATCGTGAGGGACCTAAAAGACCTGGGTCAAAGAGTGGGAGCTCCTGGCATCAACTTCCATAGCCTCCGGCATTTTCACGCCAGCGTCGCGCTGCAGCAGAAACAGAACGTGGTGGTCGTTTCACGACGTTTGGGCCACGCCAGCGTTGTAACCACGCTGGACACATATGCGCACGTCATGCCCGGATGGCAAAAGGGCGTTGCCGACGCGTTCGCCCAAGCAATGGAAGCCGGCGACTAGTGCCGGGCCCGGCGGCGGGAAGTAATCCTTCCGCCGGTGCCAACAATCCCCGCTCAAAACCGGGGATTTTCTTTTTTGGGTTCCGCGACCACACCCCCGGTGGCGCCATAACCTGAACGAATGAGATTTTCGCCGGGACTTTGCTCGGACGTTTGCGCGGCACCGCCACCCATCTGATGGGCAGCAGTCAACGGATCATTGACGGCCGCGACCCGTGATGGCTGCCCTCTGTTGGCCGGGTTGTTTTGCGAACGCATTCAACCCGTTGCTCCGGCGTTGTTCCATTCGTCACGCGCGTACTGCAAAACGCGGTAGATGGCTCCCGAAACCGGCGCCGCCACCAACGCGCCCAAAATTCCAAAGAACACGCTGAAGACCGCAAGCGCCACTACGAGTATCACCGGGTGCAGTCCCAGCGCCTGGCCCTGCAACCTCGGGAAAACGATGCTGCCGTATACCACCTGAACCAGTACAAAAAACGCGAGCGCCAGCGGCAACCTCTGCAAATCAGTAAGCGCAACCGCGACGCCCGCCACCAAGATGAAGATGGTCGACCCGATGATGGGAACCAACTCGGTGAAGGCGGCAATCATCCCCAGCGGCAACGCCAATTCAATGCCCACGGACCAGTACAGTAGCCAGATCAACCCGCCGACGAATATTGCTCCGATCAACTGCACACGAATGTATGCCACTATGGTTCTGCCGGCCAGCCTAGCCATTTCGGTCAGGTCCTCCTGCATCGGGCCGGGCACGAGTTGACTCAGCGCGTCAGTCAACGCCTTTGGCTGGTAAAGCATCTGGAAGATGGCCACCGGCGTAGCGATAATGGCAATCATCTGGGAAAAATTGCTCTGCAGCAGGCCAGCGACCCGTTCCAATGCGGAAAATCCGGAATTCAACAGTGCTTCGCGGTACTCTTCAAGACGGGGGTTCAATACCTCTTGAATCCTTGGCGGCACCTTATCGCGGTACGCGGCCTCAATATTCTCGAAAGCTCCCCTGCTTTCCTCGCTCAGGGTAGGCACTGCATCGATAAAGGTCCTGGCGCCACCGATCAGCGCATAGGTCGCCAACCCCAACACTCCCAAAACGGCAACGACGGCCAGCAAAGACGCGGCCACCGCTATTGACAGCCGGTTCGCCCCTGGCCATCTCCGAGCCAGCGGTGAACGTTCGCCCAACCTCATCAGAGGCATCAGCATCGCCGCCGCAATCGCACTGATCATGAGCGGTATCAGCACGACCAGCAGGTGCCAACCGATAACCAGCAGGCCCGCAGCGGCCGCAAGCGAGACCAACAGGCGAACGCGCCTCCGAGTCCCAGTAGACACCTGATCCAGTTGAGCAAACATCCGCTGCACCTCCGCGGGTTGATTTCGGCAGCCCATGGGAAGGCAGGCTGTCGGGGTGAACGCGCACTCAGGCAGGAGGCGGGTCGTCCTGGTGCAGATTCGGCAATGGAATCTGCCAACCACCAGCGCGTTCCACCGATTCACATAACGGCAATCCCACCTCCGAAGTCCACCTCATCGCGGCGCATACCGGTCGGTCACTCTGCAAGCGACCCAGGCCGGCCCCAAATCGTTCCGGAGCGCCTAGCGGGCCGGCGTGGCGTCCGGCCGCCGCAGCGGCAGTACCGCAATGATGACTGCCGTGATCATCGTCAGGATACCGGCGTAGTAGTACACCGAGCCGAAGCTCTCCGTGTAGTCGATGATGGCGGAGGCCAGGAACGGGGATCCGATTCCGATGACGCCGTTGATCCCGAAAAGCAGCCCGATTGCCGTCGCTTCCCGGCCCTGGCCCGCGTAGTCCAGCACCGTTGCCTGAATGATCTGGTGCAGCGCGAAGCTGAACAGACCGAGTCCCGCCATCACCGGGATCAGCATCCAGGTCCCGCCTACGCTGACGACAGCCAGCGAAAGCAGCGCCGCCACCAGGAACCCCGGAGCCATCACCGCTTTGCGTCCCCATTTGTCCGACAGCCAGCCCAGCAACGGCGCGGACACGATCCCCATGCCGGTCATCAGCGCATAATGCACGCCCGCCTCGATGGTGCTCATCCCCAGCGTTTCCCGCAGGTAGAACGGCGTCCAGTTGAAAAGCGCGTTCAAGCCGATTCCCCGCAGCAGCGCCGCCAGGACGAGACCCATCACAACCGGGCTTTTCAGCATCCGGACCGCATAACCGAATCGCGCCGCAAAGTCGCCGCCTCCCGCCGCTTCCCCCTCGCGTCCTACACCGCGCAACGACCACCAGACCATCGCCGCCATCAGGATGGCCAGCCCTGCATATATGAAAAACACGTGCCGCCAGATCAGGTATCCGCTGCTCAGCAGCACACCTGCCAACACCGGACCGGTGACGTTGCCCAAGTTCGACCCGAACCCGCTCATGGATATTGCGAATCCCCGGCGGTCGGGGAACCGTTGTGAAAGCGCCGCCGTCGATGGCAGATGCCACAGCGATCCGGGTATCGACACGAACAACATGATCATGGCGACGACCAGGAAACTCGGCGACCCGCCCATCGCCGCATAGGTGACTGCGTGCCCCAGCATGCACGCGGTCAGAATCAGTCCCCAGTAGGACTTCAACGCGTCGATCAGCGGCCCTCCACCGAGACTCACGGCGCTGGACCCGGCCTGACGCACTGCGAACAGCGTCGCCACCATGGGTGTGCTGAGCCCCATCGCCTTGGCGATTTCGGTAATCAGCAGGGGCAGGCCCTGGTCAAACATGTGGGACAGGCCATGGCCCACCGACAGGCTGCCGAGGACGAACACGCGGTTGTTTTTCAGACCGGTGGGTTGGGGAGCGGCCGGCGTCGCGGCTTGCACAGGCGGTATCCTCCAGGCAGCGGGGAAAACAATGCGGCGATTGTAACCATGCGCATGGGTCCGGGCAAGTGCGGGTGAGCGCCGGACGTTTTGCCGTCACTGCGTCGTCCATCCGCGCATCCGTCGATTGGCATCCGGCGTATTATGTGACCAACAGATGAGTACACAGTTGGGTGTTGTGCGCCCAAATCGATCGGGGAGAGGCGATAATGACGGTGGTGATGCGGGTGGCCAGAATCGGCATCCACGTCCTGGTGTTCCTGGCGGCGGTGGTGATTTTCTATTTCGGCCTCGGCGTCGGCCTGGCTTTCAATCCCATGCTGGGCACGCTGCTGTGGATTGCCGCTTTTGCGGTGGCCGGCATCAACATATTCTGGATGGTGCGGAGGCCGCCCTGGCGGTAAAGTCCCATCGCCTGTTTTCGTTTGACATGGTCGGGCGATTTGGATACCGTTCGCTGCGATGGCGCCATCGCCAGTGGCTGGCAATGCGCCTGGATCGCAGCGTTTCCAAGCCGCTCTCTAAAATTGCCGGTTCCGCCAAGGAGTTCAACGATAATGGTCTCACGAGGATTTTTCGGACGTCGCCGCGAGGCGCCGCCGCGTCCCATTCCGCCCGGCCAGTACCTGGAACGCGGTTTTCCGGTGCTCACCGCCGGCCCGACGCAGCGGATTCCTTTGGATCAGTGGACGTTCACCCTCGCCGGCGTTGACGGAGAACCCCTGGGCGAGTGGAACTGGCAGCAGTTTCGCAGCCTGCCCGAGACGGAGATATTCACCGACATCCACTGCGTTACCAAGTGGAGCAAGTTGGACACCACGTGGAAAGGCGTGACCATCGACGATCTGCTGGCGGCGGTGGGCGTGAGCGATCCATCTCCCTACCTGATGGCTTTCTCCTACGGCGGTTACACCACGAACCTGCCGACGTGGGACGTGATCGAGGGCAGAGGTATGGTGGCGTTCGAATTTGACGGCCAGCCCATCGCGCCGGAACACGGAGGGCCGGCTCGCCTGGTGGTGCCGCACCTGTACTTCTGGAAGTCAGCCAAGTGGCTGCGGGGCATCCGGTTCATGCCGCAGGACCAGCCGGGTTTTTGGGAGCAATACGGGTACCACATGTACGGAGATCCCTGGAAAGAGCAACGCTACTGGGGCGACTGAATGTCCACGGACTTTGAGCATCAGGGGGCGGGTTTCATTCCCGCCCTTTCGCAACCGATGGTGGCTCCGCCCTCTCCCTCTTCATGGCAGATCGCCGTCGTGGAGCGCGTTACCATCGAGACGTATCGCGCCCGCACATTCACGCTCCGGCTCGCCGATCCTCACCCGTTCCGCGCCGGCCAGCACTACGACGTGCGCCTCACCGCGCCCGATGGTTACCAGGCCCAGCGGTCCTATTCCATAGCTTCGTCACCATCCGGCCCGCTGGACCTCGTCGACCTGACGGTGGAGTTGATTCCGGACGGCGAGGTGTCGCCCTACTTCCACGAGGTGGTGCAGCCCGGCGACGAACTGGAGGTGCGCGGCCCAATCGGTGGGCCGTTCACGTGGACCCCGGAGATGGGCGGCCCGCTGTTGCTGGTCGCCGGAGGGTCGGGGATAGTACCCTTGCGCTCCATCCTGGCGCACCGGAGCTCCGTCGCCCCGTCCGTGGCGGCGATGCTCCTGTACTCCGTGCGTTCGTTGGACGACATAATCTACCGACGGTGGCTCGACGATTTGTCGCAAAACGATTTGGGGTTTGAAGCGCGCTACACGCTGACACGGCGACGACCGGACGATTGGCCGGGGTACCGCCGTCGCGTCGACCCTGACATGCTGGAGGGCTGCTGGTCGGCACTGCGACGACGCGCCGAGGGCGGAGCGCGGGTGTGCGGTCCGTTGTGCTATGTTTGCGGACCCACGGGATTCGTGGAGGTTGCCGCCGATGCCCTCCTGGAGGTGGGTGTGCCGGAGGAGACGATCAAAACGGAGCGGTTCGGGCCGACCTCCTGAGTCCGTTAGAATCCGGTGGCCAATCCCGCCAGCCATTGGGCCGCGGGCAATACCGTGGACCACAGCAACCCGGGCCTCAGCACGTAGTCGGCGGCGATCAGCGCAACCAGCAGGATCGGCGCGAACCGCTGGAACCTGCGATGGGTTTCGGCCGCGCCCTCCGGGAGGAACACGGCAAGCACCCTGTAACCGGACAGCGGCGACAACGGCAGAAACTGAAACACTGCGTGCAGCAGGTTGTAGATGATGAGCAGGCCGACGACATCGGAGAGGCCGGACCGCAAGCCGCCCGTCATCACCAGCGCCAGGCTGTCCGGCGACGGGACCGTCCACGACAGCCAGCCTGCCTTAACCGGCGCGGCCAGCAGGAACGCCACGGTGACGTTGCCCAAGGGCCCTGCCGCGGCGATGGCGATGGACGGCCACCGGCCCTGACGCCCGGGCTCGCCGGGTAAGGGTCGACCCCAACCGAGGCCGGACACAGTCGCCACTGCAGTGCCAACCGGGTCCAGGTTGCGCAGAGGATTGCCGAACAATCGGCCCTGCGCTCGCGGGGCCGGATCGCCGAACACCGTCGCGACTATGGCCTGGAACCAGCCGCTCACCCACATCGCCACGCTTGCCGAGATCAGGCACAACACCGCCAACCTGATGAAGGCGGCGATGTCGTCGGGCAGCAGGTTCGCGGACGAGATCAACATGACGGCTGCATATTCTACGCCTTCGTCCCGAAAAATAAGGGCGGGTTTTCGCCCGCCCAAACTCGATTTTTTGGAACTGCGGTTGCTTTATGCGCTATTGCAAAGAGGCGGACAGATCAGGATGCAATGCGCTTTCCTGCTTGTCGATACCCGTGTACTGCAGCCGCTTCAGGTATTGGCGTATGTAGTCGGAGCGCAACCGGTCCACCGCGACCTTGCCTTCCTTCATGTTGCTGATGGAACCACCGCTGATGATTGCCAGAGCTTCCCACAGCACGGGGTCCTTCATCTCGCCGGCCATGTCTTTCTCGATTGAACCGAGGATCCTGCGGAGCGAGACGCCGAATTCCACCCCTTTCACTGCCACCGTAAACTTCAGCATCCCGAGGCCGTACGCCATGTGTCGAGCTTTGTCCTGCAGGCACAACCCGAAAATTCTGCGGTCGACCGGGTTCGTGGCGAAGCAATTCCCGAACCGGTACAGCAGCATGGTGAGCGTTCCCCGCGCGATGTACAGGGACACTGAGACCTCCGGCCAACCTGCCCGCGTCTCGATCATGCGGCGGCTCATCATGCCCGGCGATTCGAGACCCAGACCTCCACCGTTGCTCAGCGCGCGTTGGCGCATGACCTCGAAGTGTCGCGCCGAGTCGAACTCCTGAGTTGCCAGGAACATCTTGGGCTCGATGTAGGCGTAGTTCATGCGGTGCAGCCACTGGCCGATGGTGTCGATCTCGGCGGTCGCGTGCTGACCCAACTCGGTGCACAGCTGGCACCACGCCAACTCCACCTCTTCAGGCAACTGCGGGAGTTCGTCCCATGCGATGTCCTGCATCGCATTCCACCGCCGTTGGATGGCCTCTTCGTATAGAGTGGCTGAGTTGTCCGACCAGAGTTCGTCCTTGCGGTTAACAGAGTAGTTGTCGAGACGGGGCATACCGGGCGTCGCGAAAGAGCCGCGCGGCATCCGGGTCATCTCCCTGCTCTCGTCAGGAATCTCGCCGTACACACCGACGCCGATCGATTCGATGGTGAGACCGTGCGGGGTCAGAGGAGCGCGCACCCCCCATTGGCGCGTGTCTTTCATCCAGGGGAACCGCTCGGTTGGCGACTGGGGCGCTTCCGGTTCAGGTTGGTTCTCATCGGCGGGTTCGACCGGCGCTTCGGCAGCATCGCTTTCAGCGACGTTCTGCTGGACCCGGTCGGCAGCGGAGGATCGGTAGCGTCCCGTGGGGTCGCTGTCGTCTGCTGGCGGTTGCTGGTGGTTCGCGTCGAGGTTCCGACCGTCGTTCGATGTTGTCATGGTGTCTCACCTCAAGCAAGATGGCCCGCCGACTCTGGGACGACGGGCCATCGGCATTTCTGATCCCGATCGGTGGTCCGGTTATTCGGCAGCCTTGTAGGCCTCGAGCAGCGCCGGGTTCACCCTGCCGTTCTCGATGCGGTCGTCGAATCCGCAAGACTTCAGCCGCTGGAAGTATTCCTTGACCTGCCGCTGCCGGATGGCCGCGAGAATCTTCTTGCCTTCGTCCGCCTTATCAGCGCCGCCGCCCAGAAGGATCGCCAGCGAATCCGCCGTCAGGTTCGCGCTCCGCGCGGCCGGGTTCTCGCCGCCGTTGCCGGTGGCCTGCCGGTCCTCCGCTTCGTCGAGGTAGGCGTGGATTTCTTCCCGCCGCTCGGGCGTGCATTCGTTCATGTAGCGGGCGTGGAGCACGCCGAAGGCCACGTGGCGCGCCTCGTCCTGGGCGGCCCGTCGGTAGATGGCCTTTTCGGCGTCGTTGTACGCCATCAGTTCGCCCAACCGGAACAGGGTCAGCACGTTGCCCTCGCCGACGATGTGCAGGCGGCTGGACATCTCGGTGAATTCACGAGCGTTGTCGGTGCTCCCGCCGGTGACATCGCTGACCGAGTCGATCATTCGCATGAGGCCGCCGCCGTTGGCCAGGGCCCGTTTGCGGAAGACTTCCATGTGCCGTGATTCGTCCATCACCTGGGTGAGCAGGAACATGCGGACTTCGTGATAGTCCGGCGACATCTGGGCGATGAACCGACCCGGGACATCGGCGGCTACGAATTCCACCTGGGCAAAGAATGTGGCCAACTGGCACTGGGCCGCCTCAATATCATCGGGCAGCGGCCGCAGCGTATCCCAGGGGATGTCGGTGGCCGAGGACCACTGCCGGGACACCGCTTCCTGGTACAGTTTGGTCAGGTTGTAGCCCCACACTTCCTTCTTGTCGCGGAAAGTGTAGGCCGAAAATTGGGGTACGCCGCTACGAGGGATGGCACCCCGGGTGCGCTGGGTCTGATTGGGAGACTCGTTCAGCAACTCCGGCGTGTGTTCAGCCAACGTCGGGTCGTTTGCCAACTCTTCCGCGGCGCCGGGGATTTGCTGCTTCAACTGCTGGAGCCACGAGAGGTCGAAACCATTCTGGACCGCTTCTTCCATTTCAGCGGTAGGGCGATCCTGCAAAATCGTCATGTTGGTGCCTCCCAATCCCGGGTACGTAAAATCAGTTGCAATGTACCCGATTGCCTCTCCGAACGTCAAGCGAAACCGCACGCGCGACAAATGTCGCTCTGCCTGGGCGAGACTTCGCGAGCAAGTTTTGGCGCTGTCGGGGCTGTTTGACAAAAATCCAGTCTATTGCTAACGTTGAGTCGTTAACAACCGAATTCACCAACCCCCGCAGGTGGTTCGCATTCCGTCGCGGCAGCGCGGCGTCCAGCGAGCTGAAAAGGAAATCCGGTGTAAATCCGGTGCGGTCCCGCCACTGTAATTGGCGAGATGCCCTCCAAACGGGATTGACCATCAATCCCCGGCTACTGCCACTGTCCGAATTGATTCGGATGGGAAGGCGGAGGAGCATCGCTATCAGCCATAAGCCAGGAGGCCTGCCAGCGGGTGCGTCGCAGCTGCACTTCGTGGAACGAGTGGGCGGACGAGGCCCGGCAGAAATAGCGGCCTCCTTGGATCCGGCTCACCATAGCTACCCGACTGCAGAAGCGCAGCCGGGTTTTTGTTTATCCAGGTCGATACTTCCCTTGCGCTGCTCCGGTGAGCCGGCCACCTCCTCCACCGACTCTCCGGGGCGCGCATTCCCACGGTCCCGAATCGTTCAGTTCCGAATCCCTGCCGTCCCGAGCCACTGTTATAATCCGTCCAATAGCGGGCCCCTGCACCGCCAATCTTCCCGCTGAGGAGCGCCGATCATGACCGAACTATCCGGTTCCACCCTCCAGAACATACTTGAAGAATGTCGCGACGGCGCCGATGGCATCGGTTTCAACGAGGTCGTCGTCATGTTGGAAAGCACCGCGGCCTCCGCGGAAGTCTACATGGACTTCGACGATCTGCGGTTCACTCCGGACGGCCGCATCGTCACGCTCATGGTTCCAGGCGGCACGCACATGCACCTGGACATGTCCAAGATCCGAGAGGCTGAGTTCATCCACACGACCAACGACCAAGGCTTGCCATCCTACCAACTGTGGATGCGGGACGGAGATGGAAACCCCGCCATGCGCATCTATCTCCGCAAGTCGGACGTTGACGCGACCAACCCTCCTCGCCACGAATTTTTCATGTCCCTGTTGAGTAAGTATCCCAGCAAAATTGCCCTGTCCCAGGATGAGTTCGGTCGGGCCGGCGAGCATCCCTAGGCTCCCGCCGGCCGATCGCGCAGAAGAACACGATGACATCCGCTGTTGTAATCGCCGGAGTCCGCTCCGGAGTCGGCAAGACGACCATCGCCAGCGGCGTGATGGGCGCCCTGAAACGTCGCGGGCTGCAGGTTCAGCCTTTCAAGGCCGGCCCCGATTACATAGATCCGACCTACCACACCATCGCGTGCGGCGTGCCGTCGCGGAACCTCGACACATGGCTGCTGCCCCATCCCGTGGCCGCCGAGTTTTTCCATAGAGCGGCCGGCGCGGCCGATATCGCCGTTGTCGAGGGAGTGATGGGAGTGTTCGACGGACATTCCTCCCTGGATGAGGATGGCTCCACGGCCGAGCTTGCCAAACTGCTGGACGCCCCGGTGATCCTCATCGCGGACGCCGGCAAGGTCGCCCGCAGTGTGGCCGCCGAGGTTCTGGGCTATCAGCAGTTCGATCCTGACCTGCGGATCGCCGGCGTAATCCTCAACGGAGTGGGCAGCGAACGGCACCTGGAATTCTGCCAACCACAGATCGAGGCCACCACCGGATTGCCGGTGGTCGGTTGGCTGCCTCGCCGCGACGACCTGGTGCAACCGGAGCGGCACCTGGGGCTGATCCCCACAGTTGAGGGCACGGTGCTGAGCGACTGGTACGAATCGCTCAACGCCCAGATTGAGCAGACCATTGATCTGGACGCCATTGTTCGTATTGCCAAGACCGCCGGTCGCCCGTCAGATGCCGACTCACGCGTATTTCCCGGTGAACCTCAACCGGCGCGCGCCGCCATCGCGGTGGCTCAGGATCGCGCTTTCTCCTTTTATTATCAGGACTCCCTGGATCTACTGTCAGCCTGGGGCGCCGAGGTCGTACCGTTTTCACCGCTCGATGATGATTGCCTGCCGGACGGCGTCGGCGGCGTTTACCTCGGGGGAGGATTCCCCGAACTGTTCGCGGAGGAACTGGCCCGCAACGAAAGCATGCTCAATTCCATGCGTTCCGCGATCCGAAGGAACCTGCCCGTTTACGGAGAATGCGGTGGCCTGATGTATCTGGGCAGAAGCCTTTCGGATCTGGACGGCCGGCAGTTCCCCATGGTGGGCGCGATTCCGGTGGTGTCCTCGATGGAAGGGCGGCGTCTGCACCTTGGTTACCGCGAGGTTGAGGCCTGTGCAGAGGGCCCCCTGCTGCGGACCGGCGAACGGGTGCGGGGCCACGAATTCCACTGGTCGGTGCTGCAGGATCCGCCGGGCGAAGAATCCGCCGCGTACCGCGTGGTCAATCAGGCCGGTCGTCCCGAGGGTTTCAGACAAGGCAGCGTCTGGGCCTCGTATATCCATGTACATCTGGGCAGCCGCCCGGGACTCGCCAGGCGGTTTGTGGATACCTGCGCGGTAAGTACCGACAGGGCAGCACGATGACTACTTCACAGGCGCAAACTGCCTTGGAACCGGCGGAACTCTGCGACGAGTTGGGGCCATCCGAGCTGTTCCGTGGCTACGTCCTGATACCACTATCCGAGTTCGGCCAGTCCTTGGACAGCCCCAGCCTGGACTCCTGGCTCGAAGGGTTTGCCGCTCGCAACAAGGACGCAGCGGGCGATTTCGAAATCACCGCGGCAGGAGATTTGAAAGTAATGGCTCCCACAGGCTTCCCGGGCGATTGGCATGAAGCCGAGATGGCCACCGCACTGGTGGTGCGCGCGCGGGAGCACGGCGGACGGGCAGGGGGTCCGACCTCACTGTTCGTCCTACCCGATGGTTCGAGGCTGTCTCCCGACGCCTGGTGGATGTCAGACGAACGCTGGAATTCGCTGCCGCCGGAGGCGCGCACACCGCCCTTTGCTGCTGCGGTGCCGGATTTCATCGTGGAGATAGTGTCCCCATCCAACCGAGGACCTGCGCTCGAGGACAAAGTGCGTCGCTACCTGGAAGGTGGCGCAAGAATGGTTTGGGTCATCAATGCACGCCTTCGGCGGGTTTCCGTCCATCGCCCCGGTGTGGATCCTGAAACCTTGCAAGATCCCGATGCGCTGGACGGCGGCGAAGTCCTCCCCGGCTTCACCTTCAATGTCCGTGAGCGGATTTTCGACAATGTTCCGTGATCCCGTTCACGGTCGACCTCTCGAAACGATTAGAGGAGTACGGCACACATGACTACGCAAGAAACCCGCCATGGCCCCCAGTCCGTGCGCGGCCCCCGCATCAACAAGGGTCTGGTCATCGTCAACACCGGCAACGGCAAGGGGAAGACCACCGCGGCCATGGGTGTGCTGATGCGGTCCTGGGGCCGCGACATGAAAGTGATCATGCTCCAGTTCATCAAGCACACCACCGCCAACTTCGGTGAGCAGCGGGCCGCTGAGAAGATGGGCGTGACCGTCCGTGCCATGGGCGACGGTTTTACCTGGCGCTCCCAGGACCTGGAGGCCAGCGCCGACCTGGCGCGCGCACTCTGGGAAGATGCCAAGGAGGTCATCGCCGCCGCCGAGTACGACCTGGTGATTCTTGATGAGTTCACCTACCCGATGCACTACGGCTGGCTCCCCGTCGAGGATGTGATCGATGCCCTCAAGGGGCGTCCCGAGATGCAGCACGTCATCATCACCGGTCGCCACGCCCCCGAAGCATTGGTGGAATTTGCTGACCTGGTTACCGAGATGAACGTCGTCAAGCACCCATACGACGCTGGCATCAAGGCACAACCGGGCATAGAGTTCTGACGGCTGTCGTTCGTTGGAGAGTAGTTCGCCAGCCCCGCATGGCACGGAGGCGCAATGCCAATCTCACCGCTCGTTGACCAGACCATCGACGCCATCGGCCCGCTGTACGCGGACGCCGTCGCCGCTGCCGAAGCTCGACAGGGCGTGCTCACGAAACCCCCCGGGAGCCTCGGGCGCCTGGAGGCTCTGTCCATCCAACTGGCCGGAATATTCGCTGAGCCGATCCCGCAGGTGACGGGCAAGGCGGTAATAGTATGCGCCGGCGATCACGGCGTAGCATCTGAGGGCGTTTCGGCTTATCCCTCTGAGGTCACGCCGCAGATGGTGTTCAATTTCCTGGCGGGCGGCGCGGCCATCAACGCGTTGGCCGGCCACGCGGGCGCGGCCATCACCGTGATCGACGCGGGCGTGGCGGTTGACCTTGACCCGCATCCCGGCCTTACCATTGCCAAAGTGGGCTACGGGGCCGGCAACATCGCCGCCGGCGCCGCCATGAGTCGAGACGACGCCATTCGTTGCCTGGAAACAGGGATCAACGCTGCCAACGCGAGCGCGGACGCCGGCGCAAACCTGATCGCCGGCGGCGACATGGGGATTGGCAACACCACGCCCTCGGCGGCCATCACCGCGGCCATCACGGGCTCGGATGTCGCGACGGTTACGGGGCGCGGCACGGGGGTGGATGACGCCGGACTGGAGGGAAAAATTACCACAATCCGGCGGGCGTTGGACGTCAATCAACCGGACGGCGAGGACGGGCTGGACGTGCTGGTAAAGGTCGGCGGGTACGAGATAGGAGTGCTGGCCGGCGTGATGCTGGGCGCGGCGGCGCGCAACTGCGCGGTGATAGTGGACGGCTTCATCAGCGGAGCGGCCGCGCTGATCGCGTGGCGGCTGTGTCCGCAGATCGCCCAACGCTATATCGCCGCCCACCGCTCGGTTGAACCGGGCCACAACGTTGGCCTCGAGGCCATGGGGTTGACGCCCCTGTTGGACATGAACATGCGGCTGGGCGAGGGGACCGGCGCGGCTCTGGCGATGCATATTGTTGAGGCGTCCGCGAAGGTACTGGCTGAAATGGCAACGTTCGCGGAGGCGGGCGTGTCGGACCGGGATGAATAGACTCCCGAACGAATAGTGCTGCGAGCCGTTTACGCCCCATTTCTGGTGGCGCTGTCATTTCTGACCATCCTTCCGGTGGGGGTCGCCAATCCCACGGACGCCGAGATTTCCCGTTCGAGGGGGTGGTACCCCGTCGTAGGGCTGCTGTATGGGCTGCTGCTGGTGGGCCTGGTGGCGCTCTTCACCCTAGTTCCGCCGCCCTTCGTGCATACTTTGTTGGCCGCGGCACTGCTGGTGGTCGTTCCCGCCCTGGTCAACCGATTCCTGCACCTGGACGGCCTGATGGACTACTGCGACGCCATGTGGGGCGGACGCACGGTGGAACGCCGGCTGGAAATCATGCGGGACTCGCGGGTGGGATCGTTCGCCGTGGCTGGCTGCTTCTGCGTTCTCATCATAAAATTTGCCGCCCTGTCCAACCTGGCAATCAGCCTGGCATTTGCCGTTGCGGTGTTGACATTCCCGGTGATTTCGCGATGGTCCATGGCCCTGCTGTTGACGGCCTTTCCGTATGGGAGGCAGGAGGGGATCGGCAGCGCGTTTTTCGCCGGGGGCCGTCCGTGGCTGGCGACGGGTTTGGCCCTGGTCGCCTCGATTGTCGTGTGTTGGTTGGCGTTGGGCGCGGTGGGCGTGGCGGTTCTGGCCGCATCCTCGCTGCTGGCGCTGGCGCTGGGCTGGTGGACTGCCCGGCGGTTGGGAGGCGGGTTGACGGGGGACTGCTACGGCGCGACCAACGAGATCGTGGAGGCATTCTCCCTGGTCTGCTTCGCGGCATGGCTGAGGATTGAACCGCCCGCGTATCTGGACGCCGGATACGGGGCGGCGATCCTGTACCAGTATCTCAACTGGCTGCCGCGGCAGGGCGGCTGGTTTTCCTACTCCGCCCTATGAACGAAATCGGGACGATACTGGGCGAGTTGCCCGTCCCGCTGGATGCTGTGGCGCTGTTGCTGGCGTTGCTCCTGGATGTGGCGCTGGGGGAACCACCCAACCGATTGCATCCGACAGTATGGATCGGCAAAACGGTCGCGTTGGCCGAACGCATCGCGCCGGGTCCACGGGCAGCGTCCGGGTTGCAATTGGCGGCCGGTGCGGCGATGGCGGTTTTGATTCCGGCGGCCTGGGGAGCGGCAGCATGGGCGGTGGAGTTCGGTCTGCTGGCATTGCACCCCCTGGCGTACGTGGTGGGTGTGGCGATACTTGTAAAGACCACGTTCTCGGTGCGGATGCTGCACCGGGTGGCTGCCGATATTGGCCGCATCTTGTCGTCCGGCGACGTAAGCGAAGCGCGTCGCCAGATGTCTGCGCTGGTGAGCCGCGATACCTCGGAACTCACCATAGGGCAGATGGCGGCCGGCGCGATAGAGTCGGTTGCGGAGAACATCACCGACAGCGTGGTGGGGCCGTTGCTGGCGTTTGCGCTGTTCGGGCTGCCGGGAGCAGTGGCCTATCGGGCGATCAACACGCTGGACAGCATGGTGGGCTACCACGGGCGGTACGAGTACCTGGGCAAGGCCTCTGCCCGGCTGGACGACCTGGTGAACCTGATACCCTCCCGGTTGGCTGCTGCCCTATTGTGGATCGCGACGGTCGTGCTGCCCGGGATGGCGGGCGGCCGCGCGTGGAGCATCATGCTGGCGCACCGGGGACGGACGGAATCGCCCAACGCGGGGTGGACGATGGCCGCGATGGCCGGCGGGCTGGGCGTGACGTTGGAGAAAGTGGGCCACTACCGGCTGGGCGATCCGGCGCCGGAACCGCTTCCGGCGCACATCGGCGTTGCGAGCCGCGCGCTGTACGCGACCACTGCGCTGGCCGCCGCCGGCGCCGTTGGCATCATATGGCTGCGATGGGCCTTCCTGCCGTGGTGGTAGAATGGCAGCGTGCCGGCCGATGCAATTCCAAGGGGGCCAGTGATGACGACCGTTAGGCACGGAACCAGGATGACGCTCTCCGAGTATCGAGATTTGGACGAAATGGACGGTGGGGTATGTGAACTGATCGACGGAGAATTTTGCCAAACGCCACCGGCAACACCTGAGCACCAGTTGCTCATCGATTTTCTGGTGAGGATGATCAACAACTGGGTTCGCGCGGTGGAACCCATGCCTGGGTTGGCTTTCACGACCGTCGGCCTTGCATTGAACGACCTATACGCGCCCACGCCGGATATCGTTTACGTTCGGTCTGAGAACTTGAACCTCATTCGCGGAGGCATGGTTGAAGGCGCGCCGGACCTGGTGGTTGAGGCGCTGTCGAGCGACCGTAGTCGCGATCTGGTAATGAAGCGGGCTGTATACTCGGCGGCGGGAATCCCCGAATACTGGATCCTGGATCCGGTGAACGATACCATTACGGTGCTCCGATTGTCCGGCCCGGAATACACTGAGGCGGCGGTGCTCGGGAGCGCGGATATTCTCACCACCGACGCGATACCCGGATTCGAACTGCCGCTGAGCCAACTGTTCGGCGACCCGGTCCTGGCGATCATCCGCAGCAACCGGTAGCCCGACACGCTCCGTCCATGCAAACCAGCCCGGCCCACTCCGTCCCTCCGTCCCGGCCCGTTCACGGCGGGATCAAAGAGGAGGATTTGCGGGCGTTGGGTCTTCGCCTGGAGGACTGCCTCGATTTCTCCGCCAGCGTGAGCCCGCTGGGTCCACCCCAGGGGGTTCACGAGGCCATTGCCGCGGTGGATCTGGCGGCCTATCCTGATCCGCACTGCCTGGCGTTGACGGAGAAAGTCGCCGCGCACCACGAATCGGACGGCGTAACGACGGACAACGTCATAGTGGGCAATGGCTCCACCGAGATCATTCACCTGCTGGCTCGCGCTTACGTCGGGAACTCCGCCAGCCGGACGCCCTCCGCGCTTCTGCTCACGCCGACCTATGGAGAGTACGACGGGGCGGTCCGCATATCGGGCGGCTCAGTTGCGACGTTGGCGGCGACCCGATGTACTGACGGCTTTGCGTGGGATCTGGGGATGGCCGCCGAGCTGATTGCGGAAGAGCGACCGGCGCTGACGTTTGTGTGCAACCCCAACAACCCCACCGGAGCGCTGATGGCGCGGTCCGACGTTGCCATCCTGGGTGACGCCGTGGCAAGCGTCGGCGGCCTCCTGGTGGTGGACGAGGCGTACATCAACCTGTCCGAGGGCTGCGCGGAAGCCAACGCGGTGGGTCTGGCCGCGCAACACGGATCCGTGGTGGCGCTGCGCTCCATGACCAAGGACTACGCGCTGACGGCCCTGCGCCTGGGCTATGCCATAGCCGCACCGGAGGTCATCATCCGTTTGCAGGCGCTGCAACCCGACTGGAGTGTCAACGGGCTGGCGCAGGCCGCCGGGATGGTGGCGTTGACGGCCGACGGCTACCTGGACCGGGCGCGGGCAGCGGTGGCGGCGTCACGCGATTGCGTCGTCGAACGCCTGGGAGCGTTGGGTATCCGATGCTATCCCGCGGCGGCCAACTTTGTGCTGGCGCAGGTGGGCGACGCGGCTGCCCTGCGCGACCGGTTGGCTCGGAGCGGGCTATTCGTAAGGGACTGTGCATCGTTTGGGTTGCCGGACTGTATCCGCATCGGGCTGCGACCCGTGGAGGACTGCATCCGATTGACGGACGCCGTGGCCGAATTGCTGAATCACGACAAAGCAGATTGAGGGATCCGCATGGGAATCATCTACATCACCCGTCATGGCGAGACCGAATGGAACGTCGCGGGACGGATACAGGGACACACCGACGTGTCGCTTTCCGAGCGCGGTCGCGAGCAGGCGGGCATGCTGGCGCGTCGCCTGGCGTCAATACCCATCGATGCGGTCTACTCGTCCGACCTGTCGCGCGCTGCTGAAACCGCCCGGATGGCTTCGGGCGAGCGCGACATCCCCATAACGTTCACGGAGGAGTTGAGGGAGTACAACAAGGGCGTGTTTGAGGGTCTTACCGAGGTGGAATACCGGGACAAGTACCCCGAGCTATACGAGCCGTCCATGGCCAACGACCTTGACTTCGCCCCACCGGGAGGTGAGACGATTCGGGAGACGAGCGCGCGGCTCGCGGGCATCGTCCAACGGGTCAAGGACGCCCACATGGACCAGAGCGCGCTGATAGTGGGGCACGGCGGCAGCCTACGGTCTGGGATCGTGTCGCTCCTTGATTTACCGCTGGAGGCCAACTGGAAGTTCGCGATGAGCAACTGCTCGTTGACCGTGATCTACACCTATCCGGACAACGCGGTGATGCACCTGTACAACGACACGTCGCACATCAGCGGCGTGGTGCGGGCGTGGGAGCGGTAGTCGGGAGTGCTTGCGACCTTCGCCCTCGCCCCGCCCTCTCCCGACAAGTGTGCGGGAGACGCTACGAGACCGATCCTATAGCGTGATCCAGGATGTCGGCGGCGAGGTCCATCTGGTCCTCGGTGGTGGTGAACGGAGGCACGAACCGCAAGGCTGACCCACGGCGACGTACGCTCATGATGAGGCCGTTCTCAAGGCAAATGCGGCCGATCTGCTGGCCCTGGCTGTAAGCGGGTTCCTTGGTAACGCGGTCGGTCACGAACTCCATACCCTGGAGCAGGCCACGACCGCGCACGTCGCCGATGAGTTCGTGGCGTTCTTGCAGTCGGTCCAGGTGCCCTCGCCAATACTGGCCCAGCCGGGCGGACACATCGACCAGGTTCTCCTCCAGAATGATGTCCAGGCTGGCGATGGCGGCGTTGCAGGTCAGCGGGTCGTTGGAGTGGGAGTGGGCGACGACCAGGCCGGTTTCCACCGCCTGCTCCTCAATCTCATCGGTGGTGATGGTCGCGCTGATGGCGATGCCGCCGCCGAAATGTTTGGAGATGGTGAAGATGTCGGGGACGACCCCTTCCTGCTCCGACGCCCACATTGATCCCAATTTGGCGAGCCCAGTCTGCGCCTCGTCCAGGATCAGCAGCATACCGCGCCTCTCGCAACGCAGTTTGAGTTCCTGCAGCCAGCCGGGGGGCGGTTCGATGACGCCACCGGCACTGAACAATGGCTCTGTGATCACCGCGGCCATGCGGCCGTCGGACTGGGCGTCGAGCAATTCGAAGCTGGTGTCGAGGCAGGTGTAGTCGCACGCCGGACGATCCTGGCAGAAGGCGCACCGGTATCGATAGGGCGCAATGATCGGGTAGTTGCCCGGCGCATATGGGCCGTAGCCGCCGTGCCACCCGGAGAAGGTAACGGCGCGGGCGGCGTCGCTCATGCCGTGGAAGCTGACGACGGGGCTGGCGACCTCGTATCCGCCGGTGTAGCGCTTGGCGATGGCCATGGCGGCCTCGTTGGAATCGCTGCCGGAGGTAAGGAACATGCTGCGGTTGAGGCCGGGCGGAGTGATCTCAGCGAGGCGGCTGGCCAGGATGATCTCCCGGTCGTTGAGCATGGTCATGTGGCTGTGAATGAGCGACTCGGAACTCTCCTGGAGGGCCTGCACGATGCGGGGGTGATTGTGGCCCAATGCGGCGCACATCTGGCCGGAGTTGAAATCCAGGTATTCCTTGCCGTTGATGTCGCGTACCACGGAACCGCGGCCCCAGACGAAAATGGGGCCGGTGACGCCGCTGCGATCCATGCGGCTACGGAAGCTGTACCGGCGTGCCAGGTCGAGCAGTTCTTCTTCTGAGTACATGTCCGGCACGATTGCCCTCCAAGGTCAGCGGGTACTCGCCATTCTAGGGCGGCGGTTGAGCGTGTCAACTGCCACACGTTGAACATACCGTTAAGCACCTGATCTTGCAGGCTGCGCGAGTCGCTGCGCCATCAAACGTGCAGTTGCCTACCGTCACGATGGCAGATCTCCCCCATTTCAGCATCAGTACGGAGTATCCGACGCCTGGCATACTCGTACAGCATGACCACGGATCGCAGGCTGTAACCGCGCACCGGGTGTAGTAGGATTGGGCGGCGATTTCCGATCAAGGAGGCTCACCACGATGAGTACGAGCACCCCTGTTTATACCTACACGTATGACCACATCCACGTGCGGACCAAGGACCCGGAGGGGATGGCAAGTTTCTTCGAGACGATGTTCGGCGCCAAGGTGCTGCGCCTGGTTCAGAGCGACGGCGTGCCACGTGTGGACCTGGACGTGAACGGCCTGGCGATTTTCATCGCGTCCGTGCCGCCGGAGGAGCACATCGACCTGAGCCCGCGCGATCCGCACCTGGGGCTGGACCATTTCGGGTTCCGCGTGGACGACATTGATGGGGCAGTTGAGGACCTGCGGAGCAAGGGCGCGGAGATTTACACGGAGCCGCGCACGATACGTCCCGGCGTACGCATCGCCTTCGTTCGCGGGCCGGACGATGTGCGCATTGAGATTCTTCAGCGCGACGGGTCGGGTCTGATGGAAGAGTGACTCATCTCGCGTCGAGGCTAACCCCCGGTGGAATCCATACCCCGTCACGACCGTCCGCGGCGGATCCATGACCATAGGGCCAGAGCGCACACCAGTATTCCAATCAGGACCAAGGCCCATCCAAGGCCCTTGATCAGCAGGACCGCAAGGGGCGTGAGCAGAAACACGCCCAGGAAGAACAGGCCGAGTCCGCAACCGACGGCGCCGGCCGGGCCCGCGGCGCTGAGGATGAATGGGCCGCGACCCAACATGGCCCGGATTACTCAGCCAGGGTATAGGTGGCTTCCCGTTCGTTGATCCGACCCTCCTCACGCAACTTTTCGAGGTGGGTGCGTACGTTTCGGCCGGCGGCGTCGCGGAGGGACTTGCGCAGGTTCCTCGGGTAAACGGCGCCGACGATTTCGCCCACGGTGGTCGCGCCATCGCCAAGGGCGGCGATCACCTGGTCCTCCCGGCCCTGTCGGTGGGCGATCTGCTGCTGGATGCGTTGCTCACCACGCACGATGGTGTTCCCGTGGCCCGGGCAGACCACGACGGGACGGGTCCTGCCCATACGGCTGAGCGAGTTCATATACTGCTTCAGGTTGCGGACGCTGGACGATGAATTGCCGAGGAGGTTGTCGCCGCTGAACAGCACACGGTCGGGCCGGAGGAAGTAACAGACGTGGTCTTCCTCGTGTCCAGGTGTGAACAGAGGCCGGAGCGTGACGCCGGCGCCGGTCTGGATTACTTCACGAGCCGTGAGGGCGGATACGGAGTTGCCTCCCAGGATGTGCTGCAATCTCGGCGCGAGTTTGGGATGGCAGCGGACCGGGCAGTCGAAGGCCTCCTGGAGACGATCAAGGCCGCCGATGTGATCACCGTGGCCGTGGGTGATCAGGATGGCGTCGATGGCAGGGTTGCCGAGCTCCTGCCAGTATTCCAGGATCTGATGACGCCAGTGCCGATAGGGTTCGCCGGAGTCGATCATGACCATGCGGTCGGCGGGATCCCCGACGAAGTAGATCTGCGTGCCACCCGGATGCATTGCGCCGTAAGTATTGGGGTCCTCTGCGATGTGGGTGCTGTAAACGTGGTCGGTGATCTGCATGGCGCAACTCGCTGCGGTGGGCGGTTAGTCAGGCACAGACGCGGCTGCCTACCAGTCTTTGCTGTTGATGTAACGGAATGCCGCGATGGCGGCGGTGGCTCCGTCGCCGGCCGATGCGACCAGTTGGGCTGCGGACTGCTGCCGGATGTCGCCGGCTGCGAACAGGCCCGGTTGCGGCGTGTCCATGGACAAACCGACGGGTATGTGTCCGGCGTTGTCGAGGGGCACCAGGTCGGCAACGGAAGCAGAATTGGGGTCGAGGCCGATGTAGATGAACAGGCCACTCAGGGATTCGACGGTCTCTCCGTCGGCGCTCCGAACTCTCACGCCGGTTACGGTGTCCTCGCCCACGATCTCTGCTACCTGGGCGTTATAACGGACCTCGATTTTGGGGTTGGATGCGATTCGGTCCTGCAGGATTTGCTGGGCGTCCAATGAGTCGCCACGGACGAACAGAATGACCCGTTCGGTGTACTCGGTGAGGGTCAGGGCCTCATCGGCCGCAGAGTCGCCGCCGCCAACCACGGCGACCGTCTGTCCCATGTACAGTGGCCCGTCGCAGGTTGCGCAGTGAGATACGCCGCGTCCCTCAAACTCTTCCTCTCCGGGTATGCCGAGGGAGCGCAGGGATGAGCCTGCTGCCATGATGACGGCTTTGCCGCGATAGCTGCCGCCCATGTCGCCGGTAACGCGCAGGTAGTCGCCGTCGACGGATATGTCGGTAACGGTATCCATCAGGACTTCCACGCCGGCGTTCATGGCCTGTTCCTGGGTTGCGGGTCCCAATTCGTAGCCCGCGATGCCCTGGGGAAAGCCGGGGAAATTTTCGATTTTGTCCAGATTGATGATCTGGGCGCCGGCCATCATCTGCTCGACGATGGCCGTATTGAGGCCGTAACGGGATGCGTACATGCCGGCGGTGAGGCCAGCCATGCCACCGCCGATTATGAGGACGTCGAATTCTTGGTCGGGCACCGGAAATACCTCTCTGTCAGTTCGGGAGTCTGTTCGTTCCACATGGGCAATGCCACCGGGAAAATGCCCGGTGATTGTACCATCGCCGGTGGCTATGGGTCGGAATCACGGACTGACGCCGGTTGGGTGCGCGACGCCATCATGGACCTGACCTCGAGGGCCGTCGGAATCTCGGGCACGTCCGGGGCGTTTTCCAGCGCCGATACGGTAGCGTCCACGCGCTGCCGGGACAGGTGGCAGTAATCTTCGGACAGGTCGATGCCGATGTACTGGCGGCCCTCCAGGAGTGCGGCCACGGCGGTGGTGCCGCTGCCAATGAACGGGTCCAGGACGACATTGGCGGTGGTCGCGGAGATGGCGCGGCGGGCCAAGTCCACCGGGAACGATGCGGGATGGGGATTTCCCCGATCCTGGCGGATCTGCCAGACGTCGCCGACGCCTCCGGCCTTTGGGGCCAGCCGGAATCCCGGCTTGGCTATGAGGTACACGACCTCGTAGGTGGGGAGAAAATATCCTGGATTGTGATTGAATCCGCCGGACCGCTGCCAGATTATGATCTGGCGGACCGGGAAACCCTCAACGATGTCGGTGCGATCTTGCAGCAACCCCTTTTGAACTCGCCACTTGTGGTTGTAGAAGATGGCCCCATCGGGTGAGAGGACGCGCATCATCTCGCTGAGGCATTCGCGCTGCCATTCGACATAGTCGTGGTGGGGCATGGCGTCGGCGTGGGTCGTGTAGCCCTGCATGAGCGCGGCGCGGGACCACTTGCCGCCGTTGCCGTTCTTCATGCCGTTGCCGCTGCTGTTAAGCAGGTTGTAGGGCGGCGAGGTTACGACCAGATCCGCGGTTGAGTCGGGCATTTGAGCCAACAGCGTGAGACAGTCGCCGTGATGGATTTGGTTGAGCCAGTTCCGCATCTATTGGTTAATTTTCTAAAAATACGCCAAAAGGTTGCGTTTATTGAACCTCAAATTGCCGTTCCGCCGCCTAGCGTTCCGCCGGCGACTTTCGCCTAATCCGCCATTGCACGCCGCCGGGTCGCCGCCTACAATGGCGATGGCAACGCCAATTCCATTCCAACGTCCGGCGCCCTAATCCGGACCCCACCAGGAGGCGCAAGCATGCCAATCGAGAAATTTTCCTCCGCCCTGGACGCGATCATAGACGGAGACGCACCCATCGAAGAGCACGGATCAGGCTTCGGGGGTGGCGAAGGCCCCGCGGAAGGTCCGCTGTGGTGGAGCGACGGCGGCTACCTGCTGTTCAGCGACATCCACAACAACCGCCGGATGCGCTTTACCCCAGGCTCCGGCGTTACGGTTGAGGCCGAACCCGTGAATCGCCACAACGGCCTGACCCGCGACCTGCAGGGACGGCTCATCGCGGCCGAGCACGACGGCCGCCGAATCAGCCGGCTGGAGCACGATGGGTCTACCACCGTGCTGGCCAACCAGTTCCAAGGACGGCAATTGAACCGACCCAACGACGTGGTCGTGAAATCGGACGGCAGCATCTATTTCACCGATCCATGGACTTTCCGCCGGCCCCGGGAACAGTGGGAGCAGACCATATCCGGCGTGTATCGGCTGTCGGCCGATCTTGGGACGTTGACGCTGTTGGTGAGTGACTTCGTGGTGCCCAACGGACTCGCCTTCACGCCGGACGAAACGGTGCTCTACGTAAACGATTCCCGCAAGGGCATCATCCGGGCGTTCGACGTCCAGGACGACGGCACGGTGTCGCTCGCCACCCAGCGCGTGTTTGCCGACTTGCTCGGTGAGCGCGAAGGCGTACCGGACGGGATGAAGGTGGACACTGAGGGCAACGTGTATTGCGGCGGCGCCGGTGGCCTGCACATCATGAACGCGGGCGGCGAGACGCTGGGGATCGTGGTACATGGACAACCCGCCACCACCAACCTGTGCTTCGGCGGGAGCGACTGGAAAACTCTGTACTTCACCAGCCGCAACACGGTGGGCAGCGTGCCGATCAAGGTTGCCGGCATTCCCGTACCGGTCAAGTAAAACCAGTGAACGCAAGAGGACAAGGAGGTCAGACCATGCGCGTAGTACGAATTGCCAACGTGGACCACGTGCCGTTGGGACCCGCCGCGGCGGTGCCCGGATGGAGCGGAGGAGAGGTGCACCGCACTCGCCAGCCCATTATTCCGGAGGGTGAGAGCGACTTCTTCAACGCCAGCGTGGTTAACTTTGAGAAAGGTGCGCAGACGGGTTGGCACGTGCATAGCAGCGACCAGATCCTGGTGATCACGGTCGGCAACGGCATCGTGGCGAACGAAAGCGAGGAGCATCACGTCGGTGTCGGCGATGTAGTCCAGATCAAAGCGGGTGAAAACCATTGGCACGGGGCTTCCGCCAACGGGTACATGGGCCACATCACCATAACCATGAAGGACAGCACGGCGAGCCGATAGGCAGGATAGATTGTTTCGGGCCGGGGAGAATCGCGAATTTCTCCCCGGCTCGGAGTTTGTGACGGGAGTAAACACATGGACCTGATTGACGAAATACTGGACAACGTGAAGACAATCGCCGTAGTGGGGCTCTCGGACAACCCGGCGCGGGACAGCCATGGAGTTTCAGCCTACATGCAGTCCCAAGGCTACCGGATCCTACCGGTGAACCCGGCGCTGAACGGATCTATGGTGCTGGGGGAACAGTCCTACGCGGACCTGGCGTCGGCCGATGCGGCGGCGCAGGAAGCGGGCATCAAGATAGACCTGGTGGACGTTTTCCGACGGAGCGAATTCGCCGGGGCGGTATCCGACGACGCTGTGGCCATCGGCGCCAGGTACGTGTGGATGCAGGACGGCGTGGTGGACGAAGCGGCGGCGGAACGGGCACGGCAGGCCGGGCTGGGCGTTGTGATGGACGACTGCATTCTGAGGCAGCACAAGCGGCGACGGGGGTAGTGCGACGCCGCGCCCCTTTGATACGTCCCGCGATCTGCGAGACGCGGCCGTGACGCTGGACGGTGTGATTGCCGACACGGCCGCGTCCAATTTTTGCCGCTCAACGCATGGACTTGACGAGAATGAGAAGGCGGCGCGGGTCCTTGCTGCCCTCGACTCACTCCACGGTTCGATTCGCAGGCTGGAAACACCGGCTTATGCCGAGGAACTGGTCGCACTTTTTTACGGCGTCTGGTATCAGCCGTTCCAGATAAACGCTGCGTACTCGCTGTTGAGACAGGCCATCGAAGGCCGGCAAAGCCACCTGGCCCGTCAGGGTCGCCTGGAGATCGTGGACTTCGGCGGCGGCGCTTTGGCGATGGTAGTTGGCCTGGCGTTAGCGGTGTCCGGTCGGGCGTCGTCCGCGCCCGCCCTGCGCGAAATAAACGTATCCATCATCGAACCGTCGGACGCGATGATCCGTACCGGGTTCGACATCTGGGAACGGTTTATGGCCGCCTGCGGGTATGACGTGTCGCTGGATAAAGTCTCATCGTTCGCCGATGCGCATTTGGGACGTGCCGCCATCAATTTGCGGCGTGTACACAGACCCTCTGACATCGAGATGCAACCTGACGCCGACCGCTGGCTGGTTGCCATGCACGCATACTATGGCGAACAGAGAGAGGCAATCAAATGTGACCTCTCGCGGATCTGGGAGGCCTTTCAGCCCAACCTCGGGTTGTTTACGTGCCATAGGGACAACCTGAGCGGCATCGACGACGTTTCGCCCTTTGCGGGTCCGGGCAATTCGATGCGCATATCGCCACTGCGTCTGTCGGGCGCCCTGCCGCGCGTGAACCGGTGGCGAAGTGAGCTGGCACATGAGTTGGGGCTCCAGCACGATGTACGTTTGACACGACCCACCGAATGGGATCCTGAGCGTGGTTTGCGCGATAACCGGGCGATCCTGTTTCAACATGGATAGGCGCGACGAATTCCGTACGGGAAAGGTCTTGTAAATCCGCTGCGATCAGGGCGTTACCTTGACACTCCGGCGGCCCGGCGAGTAGTATTCGGGCATTCTCAGGCGGTTGCCGCACCGCCACGTTCATGCGTGGCGATTATTACGGTATCCGCAACAAAACCCACGGTTTCGGTTCCGAAACCGTTACGTACAACTCAGGAGGTATTGGCAATGCCCACCAACCAAGAAATCGCCCAAATGGCGCACTTGATGCGTCGGGCCGGCTTCGGCGCCACCTACGCTGAGCTGGAGGAGCGCGCCGCGAAAGGCTACGAAGCGACCGTCGAGGAACTGCTGGACCCGATCACGCAGCCCGACCTGGAAATGGACATCCTCGAGCGCTACTTCGTCGATTGGAAAGAGATGAACGCCCTGGAAGTGAACCAGGCGTATCTCACGTATCGAATGATCAACACCAAGCGCCCACTGCAGGAAAAGATGGCCTTGTTCTGGCACGGGATCCTCTGCACCGGCAACTCCAAGTGCGAGCACGGCCGGCAGATTCAGCTCCAGCTGGACATGTTCCGCGAGTTGGGCATGGGCAGTTTTGACGTGCTGCTCAAGGGCCTGTCCCGCGACCCGGCGATGGTGTTCTACCTGGACAACTGCATGAGCCACAAGGGCGCCATCAATGAGAACTGGGGCCGTGAGCTGCTGGAGTTGTTCTCCATGGGAGTTGGCATGGACGGCGAGGCCAACTACTCGGAGGACGACGTCAAGGAAGCGGCGCGCGCCTTCACCGGTTGGACCATCACGAACGCCATTCCGCGCTATCCGTACGGCCGGTACGAGTCGGCGTTCATTTACAATCCGTACGACCACGACGAGGAGGACAAGACGTTCCTGGGTGAAACGGGCAACTGGAACGGCGACGACATCGTAGAGATCATCTGCCGCCAGCAGTCCGCCGCCCGCTTCGTTTCGCGTCACCTCTACAACTTCTTCGTGGCGGACGAAGTGCAGGTGCCGGCATGGCAGAACACCGCGCCGCGGGATCCGGAAGCCATCGCGCTGCTGGAACAGACCTACTTTGACTCCGGCTACAACCTGACGGCGATGTTGCGGGTGATGTTCAACTCGGACTTCTTCAAGAATGCCACGTTCGAGAAGGTGAAGAGCCCCACGGAAGTGGTGATCGGCACGATGCGGCTGGTCCAGGACTTCACGTCGCCCAAGCTGGGGTTGCAGCCCCTGGCCAACACCATCCGCTATATGGGGCAGGACCTGATGAACCCGCCGACCGTGGAGGGATGGCACACCGGCGCCGAGTGGATCGACTCCGGAACGCTGGTGGAGCGGATCAACTTCGCCGCTGACCAGGTTGGCAACACCGGGCTGCCGGGCGTCCAGGAAATTGTCTCGCGGCTCGACGCCGAGCAGATCACCAGCCCGGACGCGATCGTCGACCGGTGCCTGGAAATGGTCGGCGCATACGAGCTGGCGCCCGAGACCAGGGACCAGCTGATCTCCTACACCAGCAACAGTGGAAGCGTGTCGCCCGGCACGGCGCAATATTCCGAAGCGATCGCCCAAACGCTGCAACTCATCGTGAGCACGCAGGAGTACCAGTTCGCCTAGCCGGAAACTGGACAATCAGACCAGGCCGGGGCGCCGTTTCGACCGCCCCGGCATCTCCAACGATTCAGCAAGGAGATCGAAAATGACCGCAACCAAGAAAGACCCGGTGCTGGTCGTACTCCAGCTTTCCGGCGGCAACGACGCCCTGAACACGCTGGTGCCGCACGGCGACCCCCTGTACTATGACAACCGGCCGTCGGTGCGCGTACCGGAAGGGCAGGCGTTGGACCTCGACGGGTACGTTGGACTGAACCCCAACATGGGCCCGCTGAAGAGGCTGTATGATGAGGGCAAGGTGGCCGTGATCCAGGGTGTTGGCTACGCCAACCCGAACCGCAGCCACTTCCGCAGCATGGACATCTGGCATACCTGCGAACCCGACAAGCAGGGAACGGAAGGCTGGTTGGGCCGCGCCATCCGCGAGATGGACCCCAACAAGGAAAACGTGCTGACCGGCGTGAACTTTGGCCGCGGCCTCCCGCGCGCCCTGGCCGCTCCGGGAGTCCCGGTAGCATCGGTGGGCAACTTGGCCACCTACGGTGTCCTGACGGGCATTGAGGCTGACGATCAGCGCACGGAGGCCCTGGATATCTTCTCCAAGATGTACTCGCCGACGATCGGGCGCAGTTCCGTGGTGGACTATCTTTCGCAGACCGGCATGGACGCGCTGAAGGGCGCCGACATCCTGAGCACCGCCCCTGAGATGTACAGTTCCACGGTGGAATACGGCGACGACGTGGTCGCACAGTACATGAAGAACATCGCCCAGGTGCACCTGGCCGGGTTCGGGACACGCATCCTGTACACGACTGCTCCGTACAACAGCTTTGACACCCACGCCGGCGAGCTTGCGGCGCACGCGAGCCTGTGGGGGAACACGTCCAACGCCATCGCCGACTTCATGGACGACCTGCGCGAGCACAACGCCAGCGACAACGTGACGCTGTTGGTGTTCACCGAGTTCGGCCGCCGGGTGCACGACAACGGCTCCGGCACGGACCACGGCAGCGGCGGCGTGGCGTTCGTCGTGGGCGACAACGTCAAGGGCGGCCTGTACGGCGAATATCCCTCCCTGGAGGAAGACAAACTGCTGGAAGGCGACCTGCATTTCAACAACGACTTCCGGAGCATCTACACCGACCTGTTGGAAAACTGGATGGCACTGGACGCACAACCGCTGGTGAATGGCCAGTTCGAGAAGTTCAACTTCGTCTAGGGTTGCCAGGGGGCGGGGTACGCTCCGCCCCTACCAACAGTCGATATTGCCATCCGTTCCAACGGAGGAAACCGTATGACCACTACGATTGACCGCACCGCGTTGCCGACTCTCGGCATATCGTTGCAATACACCCACACGATCGGCAGAGCCGAGTTTTCGGGGCCGGGTTTCCGGAATCCGACAGCGATGGCCCGGGCCGAAGACGACGTCATGTACGTCGCCAACCGCTCGTACGACTATCGTCCGGACGGCAAGCGCATCACCATGTGCACCGTGGGCGAGGAGTTCATCAGCGAATTTGCCAAGGGCGTGTTCGAGCAGGGCGACGGAGAAGCCGTCTCCACCGACGGCGCAATCATCTGGCCGACCGCCATCACCGTGGGGCCGAACGGCAACGTTTACCTGGCGGATGAATACCTGGACCGCATCAGCATTTACTCGCCGGAGGGTGAGTATCTGACCAAGTGGGAACGACCCGGCGACGGGGACGGCCAGTGGAACAAGCCCAGCGGTATGGTGTTCGGAAAGGACGACGTCCTGTACCTGGTGGACAGCAATAACCATCGGATCCAGATGCTCACCGCCGATGGAGACTACATCGGCCAGTTCGGCGAGTTTGGCTCGGGCCCCGGGCAGTTCAACATGCCGTTCGGCGTCGAGACCGACTCCAACGGCAACGTCTATGTCGCCGACTGGCGCAACGACCGCATCCAGAAGTTCACGGCCGACGGCAAGTTTGTGCTGGAATTTGGCGAGACGGGAGATGGCGAGGGCCAGTTAAACCGCCCGACCGACGTGGCGGTGGACAATGAAGGCACCATCTACGTAGCCGACTGGAACAACGAGCGTTTGCAGATCTTCCATCCCGATGGATCGTTCGCCGGAATGACCTACGGAGAGGCCACCATCTCGCAATGGGGGGTCGGCAAGATAGACGCGAACCCGGAGATGTGGGAGGAGCGCAAGATTGCGCAAGGCATAGATCGGGAGAAGTACTTCTGGGGACCGATCGCCGTTGAATGCGACGACGAGGGACGGGTCTTCGTGGTGGAGACCGCCCGGTCCCGGATCCAGGTTTTCCAGAAGCAGGACTCGGTCTTCTACGGAGTCAACGAGCGCGTCTCGGGCGGCGGCGGCCGACTGTAGGCGATTCGCCGTAGAATCAAATCGTGGGAGGGCGGGTGAAATGCCCGCCCTCCCGTGTCTTCGTCCTCCTGTATTATTGAACAAGTGCGAAAACACCGGGGACAGCTCGCATGTTGCATTGCTGTCAGCACGTTGGTCGCGAATTATGAGCATCGACTTAAGTGATATACTGTTGTCATATTATTCTTTTCCATCGAGCGCTACGTTTTGACTACGCAGGAACATTTAGCAGCACAACTCAGACCCTTGGGGATACGCCTGACGCCGCAGCGGCTTGCGATAGCCGAGGTGGTCGTGAACTCTGCCGACCATCCGACGGTACGGGAGATTTTCGAGCGGGTCCGTGATTTCTTTCCTTACGTGACGCTCGCTACCGTGTATTCCACGCTGGGGCTGCTGGAGCAGGCGGGGATCGTCCGCGAACTGCCCTTCCAGAAGTACTCCCGATATGACGCAAATCTTTCGCCGCATGCCAATTTGGTGTGCCTCGGTTGCGGCTCGGTGGTGGATGCCGAGGTCGGGCACGACCGCGTAGCTGAGTTGGAGCAGGCGATCAGCGACAACACCGATTTCCGGATATCCTCGCAGCGGGTGGACTTCTACGGGTACTGCGAGGGCTGCGCCCGCAACAATTGAGGCGGCAGCGCTGACGATAGCGGTCACATTTGGCGCTATTATCCCGACTAAGCCTGACGAATTTCCGTAACTTCCGACAGGCGGATGTTGAACTGTCGGCCGGAGTGTCAGTGTTCCACGGGGCGAACGCACAGGGAAAAACCGCCCTATTGGAAGCCGTGTATACTCTCGCAATCGGGCGAGCATTCCGGGCCGAGCGGGAAAGGGAGGTGGTGAATTTTGAAGCGGCCCGTTGCGGTGAGGCGGCATATATCACCGGCGTGGCGACGGACGGGCGAGGGCCCGTCACGGTGGTTGTGGGTTATCAACCGGCGGGCCCCACGCCCGCTGATGATGTTGGACCGGGCCATGGGGCGATGGCGGCCGCAGTTTCCAAACAGATCCGGGTCAATCGCCAGCCCTCTACTGCGTCCGGCCTGGTGGGGCGGATCGGCGCGACGCTTTTCGTGGTGGATGATTTGAACCTGGTGCTGGGCGCCCCGTCCGGGCGGCGGCGTTACCTGGATGTGTTGATTTCACAATCGAGCCGCGCGTATCTGGGCACGCTGCAACGATACCAGGCTGCGCTCCGGAACCGGAACGGGCTTTTGCGCCGGCAACGCGACGCCCGCGTGGATCCGGTCGAGATGGAATATTGGGACGATCAATTGGTGCGGACCGGAACACAGGTCGCGATCTCCCGAGGCCACGCTCTGACTCGCCTGGCTGAATACGCACAAACTCATCACCGTGAACTGTCGGAGCCGGACCAGACGCTGGCGTTAGCGTATGAGCCGAGCGTTCCGCCAGAGGATTCTGAGGAGGCAACGGAGGCTGAGTTCAGGTTGCTGCTGGGGCAGCAGGCGGCGAGGGAGAGGGCCACGGCGGTGACCGCCACCGGACCCCACAGAGACGATTTCCGTATTTATGTGGGTGGCCGCGATGCGGGATCGTTCGCATCGCGTGGCGAAGCGCGTACCATTGCCCTCGCGCTACGACTGGCGGAGGCGGACTTCCTGTCGGCGGCGCGCGGTGAGGATCCCATCATCCTGCTGGACGATGTGTTTTCGGAAATGGATGCCGGGCGCAGGGAACGAGTGATCAGCAAAGCGGCGGCCTACCGGCAGACTTTGATGACCACCACGGACGTGGCGGCGGTGCGGGCCGTGCTGGGCGATGGTGCAGCCTATTTCCTTGTGTCTGGAAATTCAGTTGAACGCGAAAGCTGACCCCAAAGTCGGTCGCGAGCGCCAGCGACACCGAAGATTGTTGCACAGATGGATTGGCCCATGGACGAAGCCGTAGAGCGCGCCGCCGCAATCCTGTCCGGCGCTGAGTATGCGATCGCGCTCACGGGCGCCGGCCTGTCCGTGGAAAGCGGCATTCCGTCGTTCCGCGGGCCGGATGGCCTTTGGACGCGCTACGGGCAACCGTCCAACCTCTCGTACCGGGTTTTTGCGCAGGATCCGCAGGCGTGGTGGGAGAACCGACTGAGGGACGAGGCGACGCCCGGGAACCCGACCTACGACCTCAGGGCAGCGGTTGACCACGCCGCGCCCAACCCCGGTCACATCGCACTGGCCCAACTGGAGACGCTCGGTGTTTTGAAATCGGTGATCACCCAGAACGTCGACGGTTTGCACGGCCGCGCGGGGACCCGGGCGGCGCTGGAGATACACGGGAACCGGGACTATTTGCGCTGTGTGGGTTGCGGGGCACGACAACCGCGCGACGGTTATCTGATCACTGATCTGCCGCCCGCATGCGCCTCGTGCGGGGGCATCATAAAGCTGGACACGGTCATGTTCGGCGAGCCGATCCCCGCAGCGACTTTGGCCGCGTGCGTCGAGGAGGTGCAGCGTTGCGATGCTATGCTATTGGTGGGCACCTCGGGGGCAGTCAACCCGGCCGCGCAGTTCCCGCTGGTGGCGCGTGAACGAGGCGCGCAGATCATCGAGGTAAACCCGATGCCGACTGAACTGACGGCCGCGGCCCACGAGGTGATCACAGGCGCGGCGGGCGACATCCTGCCCGCCCTGGTCAGGGCTGTTGAAAGCAGCATAAACGGAACGGTCTGAGATGGGCGGACTGATATCAAACTGGTGGCAAGCGGTTGCGGCCTGGGCGGCGGGCACAGCGATTACCTGGGGCGATTTGATCATCGCCGGAATCATTATCGGGGCGTCGGCCGTGTTCGCGGTGCTGTTCAGCCGATTGTTGTCCAGGATGATGCTGAGGCTGGCGCGTTTCTCAGCGGGAGACCTGGATGACCGGGTGATCTCGGCGGCGCGAGGCCCGATGACGGCGTTCATTATCCTGATCGGCGCTTACC
The DNA here is from genome assembly GCA_965116565.1 of Dehalococcoidia bacterium. GTDB lineage: Bacteria > Chloroflexota > Dehalococcoidia > Lucifugimonadales > UBA3495 > Bin87. The sequence continues at coordinate 2,920,134 of OZ220699.1, read as the reverse complement.
TCGCGGCGTCGGTTCCCTTGACCCTGTCGGTGGCGGTGCACGACGTCGTCAACAAAGTGGCGGCGGTGTTGGCGGTGGTGATTGGCGCGTTCCTGATCACCGGCATCAGCGGCGCGGTGCTGCATTGGCTTGAGGAGTATCTGGAAGGCACCGATCCGGACAACGCGGGGAACTGGGCGCTGCCCCTGGCGCGGCGCGGGATGATGATCGTGGTGGTGGCGATGGCGGCCTTGGTTTCCCTGGACATCCTGGGCATAAACATCAGCCCGCTCATTGCCGGACTGGGATTGGGCGGTCTGGCGGTCGCCCTGGCTTTGCAGCCCACGTTGAGCAATCTTTTTGCCGGAACCTACGTGATCACGGAGGGCGTGGTGAGCGCAGGGGACTACATCGAGATGGAAAACGGCGTCACCGGTTACGTGGTGGACGTGAACTGGAGGAGCACACGCCTGAGAACATGGACCAACAACCTTGTGGTCATACCGAATTCCCGTTTCGCAGAGACGATCATCACCAACTACAGCAAGCCTGACGAACACGTCAACGTTTTCCTCACGTGCGGCGTGGCGTACGAGAGCGATCTGCAACGGGTGGAGGGGGTCAGCATGGAGGTGATGCAGAAGGTTGAGCGGGAGCATCCTGGCGTGGTGAAGGACTACGGCGTGTACTTCGGCTACGACACCTTTGGCGAGAGCAATGTGGACTTCTGGCTGTTCATGCAGGCTGCGGACCGGCTCGCCAGTTTTGAGGTCCGCACCGAACTCATCAAGCAGTTGCACGCCCGGCTGGTCGCAGAGGGGATCACCATCAACTATCCGGTGCGCAGCCTGCATTTTCCGGATGGGTGGACACCCCAGGATGGTCAACCCACTCCGCCTCCGGTGCGCGCTCAACGACAAGCGCCGATCGTGCAGTCGCGATCTCCGTTGCCGTCAGATGCGCCCGGCGGCGGCGGTGACGGGCCGGACGTTTAGGGACGAAACAAGGGACCATCGCCTGATGGTCCCTTTACTGTGGCGGCGTGATGGTGTTGCGCGCTAGCGCGACAGGCCGTATGCCGTGGCCTGGAGCTTAGGGTCTCCCGTCGCGTTCAGCCTCTGGGTGATGCTGTCGATCAGAGCGCCGACCGCTGTGTCACCCCAGAACCAACTGTGGATTTCAGGCTCGCTGTCGTCGGGCCGTTGGGCCATGCGCGCTTCGTAGCAGAAGGCCTTGAGATCGTCGGCGCAGTATCGAACGAATTGGGGGACCGAAACATCCACGGGCCTTTCGTCCATATCGGCGTCGTCGCTGGCCGCATAGGCTTCAAGGAACCGGACGATGCCCCTGAACCGTCGTTGTGGGATGCCAGTGATTCCGACTGCGGTGCGTCCGCGCTGTTCCTGCCAACGCTCGTAGTATCCGCGCAGGGCGGTAATCTCGCCGGCGGCGTCGAGCGGCTTGGCGTCGCCGTTGCCGGTCGCTACCGCAACCTCCGATGCCTGAGGCAATCCCACCGGACCGGCGTCGTCCGGGTAATCTTCCAGGACGGGGCCCTGGGCGGCATTCAACATGTCCAGAGCGGAGGAAATTACCTGATGCTGGAATTCAGGATCGTCCGGTTTGCCGAGGGCATAGCCGAAGTAGAACGGCACCCACAGGGCCCGGGGCGGCCGGACTCGCTCGGCGTGTTCCCGCACCAACGCGATTGCGACGGTGGTGAGGCCGGCGGATTCGAACACTCGGGCCAGCACGCTCACGGCGTGCGTGCAGAGAGGTCAAGTGGGTGTGAGAAAAACGAGGTCGACGCCTTCATCCTTGAGGCGCTGCGCCACCTCCGGCCCCGTCTGCTCCGCGACGACCGTGCAGTCCCGCAGGGCGCCCATGAAGGAGTAGTGTTTGGGAGCCAGCGCGCCGATTACTCCCTTCGCAACCAACTCGCGCATTCGATCGATGGGATAGGTGATGTTGATGTCCCGGTAGATGGCGGTGCGGTCGAAGCCGATGCTGAAATGGCTCTGGACGATGTCTGCGTTATCGGCGTGGGCGGGCAGGACGCGGTAGGTGGACTCCCCGCCGGGATGGTCGCGGTTGAACGGCTTGTCGTCGCGGAGGTGCAGGCCGGCGGTGGTGACGATTGCCACCGTGCTCTCCGCCAGTGGTTTCGCCGGCGCAGTCCAGGCTACGTCGTCGGACTCCATGCAGGGGAAGAACTCAAGCATGCGGCGTTGGACTTCGGACAGGATCTCCAATCGGGGCATTGCAAACCTCCAGCGCTACGGAAACGGCGCCGTGCGGGCGGTAAAAATCGGGGGCGTCTCGGCGGCCGCCCCCGGTACAGTCGGTACGTCTAATCGAACATTATCGCGCCGCGTCCTATCTCGCCACGGTCGAGATCGTCGTAGGCTTCGTTGATCTGGTCGAGGGTGTAGTGGCGAACCACGAGGTCGTCCAGATTCAGCTTGCCGGAGCGATACATATCCACCATCACCGGCATGTCGGTGCGCGAGCGGGCGGAACCGTAATAGGAACCGCGGAGGGTCTTTTCGTTGCGTACCAGGTCGACGGCGTTGATGGCGGCTTCCTGGCCCCACGGGGCAATGCCCACCACAGTTACTATGCCGCGCTTGGCGGCCATGTCGTAGGCGGCCTTGGTGGTATCCCCGCTGCCGAACACCTCGAAGGTGTAATCGGCGCCGCGTCCTCCGGTGAGTTCCTTGACCTGCCGCACGGGATCCTGGTCGGCGGCGTTCACGGTATGGGTCGCGCCGAAACGCATGGCGAATTCCAACTGCGCCTCGCGTATGTCAACGGCGATGATCTGGCCGGCGCTGGCGAGGGCAGCACCCATGATTACGTTGAGGCCCACTCCGCCGCAACCAATAACCGCGACGGTGCTGCCGGCCTTGATCTCAGCGCTGTACAAGGCCGCGCCGACGCCTGTGGTTACCGAGCAACCGATCATGGCGGCCTTGTCCATGGCAAGACCGTCCCTTACGGGAACGACGCCGGTCTCAGGTATCACCGCGTACTCCGCGAAGCAGGCCACCTTGCCCATGTGGTGAATGTCCTTGCCGGCCGCATGGAGCCGCGTGGTGCCGTCCAGGAGGTTTGCTCCAGTGGCGGCGTGCAGGTCGCACAGATTGCTGTATCCCTCGAGGCAGGAGCGGCACCGCCCGCACGCAGGGACGAACGACAGGATGACCTGGTCGCCTTCGCTGGCGAGGGTTACACCCGGCCCGGTCTGGACTACGGTGCCCGCGCCCTCGTGCCCCAGCACGACCGGGATGGCGATGGGGGCGTCGCCGTGCATGAAATGTCGGTCGCTGCGGCAGATTCCGGCCGCGCCGACCTTAACCAATACCTCTCCGGCCTTGGGCTCATCGAGGTCAACCTCGCAAATATCCAGGGGTTGCCCCACTTCCCACAAAACAGCAGCTTTTACCTTCAAAACGTGTCCCTCCAGCCGGAACCGCGCGCTTTTTCACAAACGCGCGGCAAACCTAAAATTGATGTCCGCTCATTGTAGATTACCCGGCGAAATCCCGCCATACCCGGAACGGAAAGCGACGGGCGGGCTGTGGGTCGATGCTATTTCCGGCGTTGTATCGGGGCGCACAACGGGCGGGTCAGGCCATCTGACGCTCCGCCAGACCTCGGAATGGGCCGTCTTGCCGGAGTAACTCTTCGAAGGTTCCTTCCTGCGCCACGTGCCCATCCTGCAGAACGTAGATGCGGTCGGCGTTTCGGATGGTGGACAACCGATGGGCGATGACGATGCGCGTGGCGGAGAGGCTTTCGATTCCCCGGATCACCCGGGCCTGGCTGTCGGTGTCCAGCCAACTGGTTGCCTCGTCCAGGAATAGTACACGCGGGTTTCTCGCCAGCGCGGCGGCGATGCGGATCCGCTGCATCTGTCCGCCAGAGAAGGTGGACGCGTTATCGCCGACCGGGGTGAACATACCCATCGGCATCGCCACTATGTCGTATTCGACATCAGCGAGCCGAGCCGCTCTCCAGGCATCCTCCACCGAGAGGTCTCCGCCGATGCCTATGATATTTTCAAGGATGTTACCCGGCTGCAGCGGCACGTCCTGGACGACCACGCCCAACTGACTCCGGACCGACTGCCTGTCGAGGTGCTCCAGGTCGCGGTCATCGTAGTAGACCGCGCCGGAAATGGGCCGCTCCAATCCGAGGGCCAGCCTGAGCAAGGTACTTTTGCCCGCGCCGGATTCGCCTACTATTCCCACGAACTCACCGGGTCGAGCGTGGATTGAAACGTCGGTGAGAACCTGGGGCCCGTCCTGCGTGTAGCGGAAGCTGACGTGGTCAAAACGAAGTGACCCGTTCAATGCGACGTTGGGAAAGCTCTGCGAATGGTGATCAGGCACGGCGTCGAGGATGGGCCTGATCTGTTCGTACGCCGGGATCATGGTAGCGATGGCTTCGAAGGACCGCCCGAGACCCACAACCGCGCGGTAAAACACCATGGACGCCGCATATATCACCAGGAAATCGGCGATGTTCGGACCGTCAGCGTCGTTGACTACGGAGGCGGCGAACAAAGCAGCCCCCACGAGTGCGGGTAAAGCTGCGCTGAATGCCATCAAGTGCTCGTTGATACTTCCGATCTGCATTCGGGCGACCTGTTGATCCCGGTAGCCATTGGCCCACGATGCGAATGCGGAACCTTCCGCCCCCGTTGAACGGAGTTTGCTCATGCCATTGATCAGCTGGAACAGTTCGCTTGAGACCCTGCGGCCGGCTGCGTACCTGCTGCGATGAGGCGCGATCTGGAGCAATCCCAAAATGGAGATCATGACGAGCGTCGCCAGGGCCACTGCGAGACTGATCCATGCCAGACGAGCACTGTAGATGAACAATATGGCGAATGTGGGCGTGAGGAAGATTACCGACAGGAACGCGCCGGCGATCACGCCGGATACCTGGTCACGCAAATATTGAAACACGGCCAGGCGTACCAGCAGGTCGCCGGCGGTAAACTTGTGGAAAAAAGACGACGGCAGTTCCAGGACACGGTCCCAGGTAGCGGCGCCCAACCGGGCGGCCGCCCTGCCTTCGATGCGCATCAGGGCCGTTCCCTGGAGTACTTGGAACAGACAACCCAGCGCGGCGAATCCCGCCAGGACGAGAGCGATTTGCAGGAAAGCCCGGTTGCTGCCCATCGGTATTGCCTGATCAGCCAAAATTCCCAAGGCGATGGCCGGCGCAAGCAAAATCAGACTGGCGAGCAGGCCGGAGCCTGCGAAACGAATCAGATCAGGCAGCATATTTTTGCTGACCATGCGGACAAGATCGCGCTTGGCAACGCGATCGCTATGCGGTAAGGGCCGATAGAAAAACCAGGCGTGCTCAGCGAATTCGCCCGCCCGCGAGGCCGTGACATAACTGGACCGTCGGGAAACCGGATCAACTGCCCGGTATCTCCCGCCAGCGCCGGGCACCAGAGCGATGGGACGCCCATCGTCTTTCCCGAATGCGAGCATGGCCCCGCTGTCTCCAAGCCACCAGCGCTGTTGCGGATCAAGGCGGATCCGCCGACCGCGAACTCTTGAGAAATTGGCGATGTCGTCCAGTGAGGGGTCAATGCCACGACGGACGGGCGGCGGTGGATTGAAAGCGATCCCTTCGTGGGCTCCCACCGTTTGCAGCGCGTGCAGCAGTGGGGACTCCGCATGGATGACGGTGTTGCCGGAGGTCTCCATTACGCTGAACAAACTGCGCCTGGCGCGTTCCTCAATCAGTCGCCGGTATGCCGCGCGCTCGGTCTGCAGATTCACCTCATCGGCCACCAGCACCTGTCGATTCAGTCGTTCCGCTTGCAGGACCAAATGGTGAAAATCGGACAACGCGGCCAGCAAACGACCCTCATGGCACAGTTCCCTTGAGGACAATCCGGCCAATTGCGCCGGGCCGTTGGTGGTCACCCATGTATCGGAGGTAATGGGAATCAGGCCGGATCTATCCCTGTCCAATGCTTCGGTGCCCAGATATTGAACGCTGTTGGCAGCTTCGACCCACACGACGCGCCCGGTGCGGGTCGAAGCGATCTGCCCGCTTCGGACGGCTCTATGGTCGCCAGCATCTACAATTACGTCCGTAGGCGGGTGGGGTTCAATTTGCTGGGCGATCGCGGCGGCGAAATCGGTGATCCAGGCGTCGGCCTGATCGGCCAGTTCGTCCGCGTAGGGTTGGCCGGTTACACTGTCTGTTGGAATCCGCCGGGCCTGGGATCCGGGCAAACCCTTGGCAACTGCGGCAAGGCGCACGTCGCCGCAGTCGATGCCGAAAGCCACGCGACCTGCCTCGGCGCGGATGACGTGCCTAAGGTCGGACGGAGTCCCCTCGCCATCGTCATCGACCAGAAAGATGTCCAGGGCGCCGGACTCGATGTACCAGACCGCGTTTGGATCGCCCAGGAGGACAGGAATGTTGCCCGCGGTCGGGATCGGTTCGCCTGCCGATAAGGCGAGGGCAGCCAGTTTGCTGCGCTGTGGGCACCCGGTTCCTGTCTGGGACATTGAAGGCAAACCCTATTCTACGGCGATGAGTCGACGGTACAATCCGTCCGGTTCCGAGATGAGTTGGTCGTGCGTGCCTGATTGGACCACCTTGCCATTCTCCAAAACGATGATGCGATCGCAGTCGCGTATGGTACTGAGGCGGTGCGCGACGATCAGGCAAGTGCAACCCCGTCTCCGTAGGGCATCGTCGATCCGGGCCTCGCTCACGGAATCCAGCGCGCTGGTTGCTTCGTCCAAGAACAAGATGGACGGGTTGTTGACGAGAGACCGACCGATTTCCAGGCGTTGCCGCTGACCTCCGCTGAAGTTGCGGCCACCCTCCTCGACTCGTGCATCGTAACCCGCCGGCCGGGTCATGATCTCGTCGTGGATCAGGGAATCGCGGGCCGCATCGACCAGTTGGCGCTCTGGGACAGTGGGATTCCACATGGTGAGATTATCGCGTATGGAGGCCGCGAACAGAAAAATCTGTTGGTCCACCATCGCGGTCGAGCCGGTGAGGACGCGGCGAGGGATATCGCTCCTGAGCACACCGTCGAACAGGATCTCGCCTGACCATGGAGCATATTCCCCGTTCATCAGCTTCAAAAGTGTTGACTTGCCGGACCCGGTGGGGCCTATCAACGCTATGCGCTGTCCTGGTTCGACCACCAGGTTGAAATCCTCGATCAGTGGATTGCGGTTTCGTCGGTATCCGAATGTAACGTTGCGTAATTCGATCGTCCCGCTCAGCCGGAGGCGACCTCCCAGGGTCGCTACGATGTCGGGAGAAACTGGTCGCCACCGCGCGACGACGGGGTCCTCGGGGGCGCCCATGACATCGTCAATGCGTTGCAGATCGGTTTCCAGGGTTTGCAAGGAATCGGCAAACTGGACGAACCGACCGATTGCCTGCAGAAAATTGGCAGCCACCATGTAGAACGCGATCAACGTGCCGAGGGTCATATCACCTTGCATCACACGCCAACCGCCAATACCGATCACCGCGGAGCCGCCGACAACGTTGAAAAATCCTGGCAACGCTGCGATGACGTAGCCCAGTTGCGCAAATCTCTGGCGAGCGACCAACTCGCGGGCCTGGTGCCCAGTCCAGCGGGAGAAGAAATCATTTTCCGAGGCGGTGGCCTGAAGCGAATCTATGCTCCTCAGTCCGGAGGCGCCGATGCCGGACAGCATGTCTTGTTCCCGGCGCATTTGACCGTTCTCGTCATTTCGAAACCGGGCAACCACGCGCATCAACCCTACGCTGGCCACCCCCAGGATGGCGATCAATCCGGCCAAGAGGGCGTCGAAGTAGAGTATCATGGCCAGGAACACCACACACATCACCAGATCAATCATCAATCCGATCAGTTGGCGCGCGGGGCCCGACGCGACCTCGTCCACCAACTGGACGCGCGTCGTAAGTTCACCGGTGAACCGGTGGGCCACGTACTGAATGGGCAATCTGAACAGGTGCGCCACGAAATCTGAAGCCTTTGCCACTGAAACCCTTGCGGCGAGTCGCCGCAACGCGCGCTGCTGCACCCAGGTGAGGACGTAAACGGCCCCGGCGGTCAACAGTGACGCGCCAACGAGCCACCAACCCCAGGCGGTTTCTCTGCCGCTCAGCACGTAATCTACGAATACCCCCAGGAGCAGCGGGAGCAGGATCCCGGACAGGGCAAGCAAGAGGCCGCTGAGCGCCGCGAACGCCAGGGCGGCTTTTGATTCCCGCAGCCAGGGCCACAACCTGCTTGCGCCGCCGGGCCTGCGGCCGCCCTTCCTGAATTCCGGACCGGGTTCAGCGCCGAGAACTATTCCGGTAAACGATTGACCGAACTGCTCTCCCGTTACCTTCCTGCGTCCAACAGCGGGATCGTTGAGGTGATACACACCTTTCCCGATGCCTTCCAGTACGACGAAGTGATTGAATTCCCAAAACAGGATCACGGGCAGCGATAACTCCTCCAGTTCGTCCGGCGGCTTGCGCCAACCGGTCATTTTGAGACCGTAATGCGCTGCGGCAGAAACGAGGTCAGCAGCGCTGGTGCCGTCTCGATCCGCGCCGCAAACCTGCCGGAGAGTATCCATGGACTCCCAACGGCCGAAATGGGCGAGGATGGCGCCGAGACAGGCGGCCCCACACTCGCTGGACTCGAACTGGAGGAATACGGGGGTGCGCATTGGATGTATCCGCCGGCCGGGTCGCCTACCGTCCCAATACGGCGATGGGAGAGTGCCGGTCCGTTACGACGAGGATTTCGCACGGGCTGCCATCCTCGGCGCCCGTCGGCGCAGCGTCGGGAAATGCCAGCCTGATTTCGTGACCGCGATAGGGCGCGTTCAGACCAAAAGATTTCAACCACTCGGCAAGCGGCCCCGGTCGATCTGAAACGGCCACAATCCGTGCGGCAACCGCTCTCGCGTCTCCGGGGAGGCTGGTCGGCATACGGACCCGCGCGGCCATGCCAGGTTGTATCCGAGATGCCACGTCGCGGTCGGCGAACCCCACTGCCTCGATCGCGTGTTGATCGCCCGTGCGGATGACCGCCGCGAGGTCTCCTGCGACGAGGGATTCGCCGGGAACCAACGAAAGGGAGGTCAATTCACCACGGAAGTCACTTCGAATGAACTGGCCGGCTTCTTGGGCAGCCTCCAACCGGGCCAACTCAGCGCGAGCGAAGGATAATGCGGGGCCCGCCGAGTTGAGGTTGGACGGGTTGCCGTCGTCGTCCAGCGCGGACGCAAGGGCCCGGGCCGACTCCAATCGACGAACCAGGTCAGGGGAGTGCATCCTGGCGAGCGGTTGTCCCACGTCGATCTCATCTCCGACCCTTGCCAGCGTTTCCACCACCGTGCCCGAGATCGGTGACGTCAGCGCGTAGCGAGCGCCCGGACGAACCAGCACACATTCGGCCGACGAGACGCGTTCAACACTTCCGAGTACGCTCCACAACACCAACCCGACGAATCCCAATGCGAGAACGGCCAGTATCACCCATTCGTGAGGAGCAGAGACGCGGAGCAGACCATCCAGAGGTTCGCGTTGTCCCCTGTGGTTGAGCGCTTCCTCCCGAAACAAACGCCGATTCATGAAAAATGGGTTACGCTCTGGTGGCAGGGCATACTGAGTGAAGAGCGCGAAAGGGGTGTCAGTCTTTCGAGGTCGGGAGGTGGAATGCTGTACAAGAAGGCATGATCCAGTTATACTCAAATCATCGAAGCGCACGGTTTTTGAGTCCGTGCGGTGACGAGCGGAAGTGGCTCAGTGGTAGAGCGTCTCCTTGCCAAGGAGAAGGTCGCGGGTTCGAATCCCGTCTTCCGCTCCAATTTTTTCTGCCTCCGGTTTGGCTCGGCAGTTGAGAGGCCGGTCGGTTCACTGCGTTTGCGCTGCGATGCGCCAAGTGGCCGGAAATAGTGCATCGCAGGGCCGCCTAGATCTTGCCTGCATCTATCACTGAATCGGCGTGCGAAATAGTAGCACAAGTTGGAGTTGCCGACTCCGCTGGGATCGACACGGCTCACCGTGTGGCGCATACACGCGGTGGAGGAAGGATCCTACACGCTGCCGCTGATTCCTGGTTGATGGATCGATCGCCGTGAGAGGACTGGCTTGGTATGACGAGCCTGGTGTCCTGGCGGTGAGCTGCGTGAATTTGGTTCCCATAGGGTGATCCTGGCGTCGCAAGGGATGTGCGGCAGCAAACGGCGCATCGAAAAGGCGAGGACCAACATTGACCAGCCAGCGATTCAGTGCCGATGAGCGTTTTCAGCGTGGGATGAGACCCGTGGTGACGCGTATCTACGAAGGGTTGTTTCTCGGCTGCCGCGTCGAACATATTTCAGGTCAACCAGGAGAGCCGAATCCGCTCGATTCGGAACTTGGCATCGACGCCAAGATACATCTGACCCAGGGCCAATGGATTTCGGTCCAGGAGAAATTCCGACGGCACGAATGGTTGAAAGCGCTGGATTTTACGCAGGAATACTATAATGCTGTAGGTACCGAATACGAGGAACCGGGGGAGTGGTTTCACCTGGCGGCGCACGTTTACTTTTATGGGTGGGCCAATGAATCTCAAGATGATTTCGCTGCATGGGCGCTGTTGGATGTGTTGCAGTACAAGCTATTGGTTGATCGAGCCGGCGGCCTCCACAAACTGGGGAAATTGCGCCAGAATCGTGCCGGAGGCAGCGCGAGCTTCTATGCCATTCCGATCGGCAACCTCCGGCCCGCAATATTGAAAGCTTACGGAATACCGCCCCACAGGCTCAACGGCACGATTATTCCCTAGCTATACGGAATCCGATATGCCCTCCCTGGAATTCAAGGGCAAGCACAGCATCTACGCCCACCACCTCACGATCCCCTATCGTGAATTGGTGCTGCATCCCCGTCTTTCCCTGAACCCCAAACCGGCTTTAGACGACAATTTGATTGTCCATGGCGACAACCTCGAGGCGCTCAAGTCTCTGCTGGCCCACTACGCTGCCAGGGTCCAGTGCATCTACATCGATCCGCCGTACAACACCGGCAATGAGGGTTGGGTCTACGACGACCGGGTGAACAGTCCGGACCTGCTGGACTGGCTCCGGAGGAACCTGGACGATGGCACGGAGGTCACGGTTGACGGCGACGACCTGGAGCGGCACGACAAGTGGGCGTGCATGATGTGGCCGCGCCTGCAGCTGCTCAAAGAACTGCTCGCGGACACTGGGGTTATTTTCGTTTCAATCGATGACAACGAACACCATCATCTCCGCCTCATGATGGACGAGATATTCGGGGAGGGAAACTTCATCACCTCGGTGGTGGTGATACCTAACCTGTCTGGGAGCAGCGACCAATTCGGATTCGCCGGCACCCACGAGCATTGCCTGGTGTACGCGCGGGACCGGGCCAGGGTACGACTGGGAGCATTTCCCATCGATGACGAGGAGTTGGCCGGGTGGGAACATGACGACGTGGGGTATTACCGGAGCGAGGCGCTGCAAAGGGGCGGTTTGACGTACTCGCCGAGCCTACGTTACCCGATATTCGTGGGGCCACAGGACGAGATATTCGTGACCGTAGATGATCAACCACCGGCGGAAGGCGGGCCATTCACTGCGATTTTGCCAGCCACGCGGAACAACCCCACCACAAGCATCTGGCGGTGGAGCAAACAACGCATCCGGGAAAACCCTGGCGACGTATTCGCGCGCCGGGACAAGAATGGTCATTTCGTGATCTATTCCAAACAGCGCCCTCCAGCGGGCGGCAGGCCGACCACCAAGCCCAAATCGCTGTTCTACAAGCGGGAGTACAGCAGCCGCGCCGGCGGCGAAACGCTCCGGGCCATATTTCCCGATGCCCCTGCCAACTTTCCGTACCCCAAATCGGTGGAGTTGGTGAAGGACATCGTGCGAATTGGCGCTCCGGAACACGGCGATATAGTCCTGGACTCTTTCGCGGGCACGGGAACCACGGGCCATGCCGTTCTGGAACTCAATCGCCAGGAACACAGCAGGCGACGGTTCATCCTGGTGGAAAAAGAGGATTACGCGGATTCCATCACCGCGGAACGGATACGCAGGGTGTCGGCAGGCGTGCGCACTGCCGCCGACAACATGGTGGTTCCACCGTTGGGCGGGTCCTTCACTTTCTGCACGCTGGGTGAGCCCATCGACGTGGAGTCGATGCTCACCGGAAACAGCCTCCCAAGCCACGAGTCGCTGGCATCGTACCTGCTTTACGTGAGCTCCGCGATCTCAACCTACGAACTGGACCTTTCGGCCAAGGATAACGACGGCTTGATGCACAGCACTGACGACACCGATTACTACCTGCTCTACCGTCCGGACCTCGCCTTTTTGGAGAGCGAGCAGAGCCTGCTCACGGAAACCCAGGCGGAGCGCATCTCCAAATCCAGCCGGGGTCGCGGGAGGAATGCGGTGGTATTCGGCTCCGGCAAGTTCATCAGCCAAAAGGACCTCACGCCGATGGGCATTACGTTCTGTCAGATTCCTTACGACGTACTCAGCTTCAACGGACCGGGGCCACGATAAGTTGGATTTGAAAGAGTATCAGCAGGACGCCCTGGCGATATTCCGCCGATGGCGTGATGCGTTGCTGGAGAGCCAATCGCAACAACGTGAAGGTGCCGAACCTACATTGGACGAAGGTGGACGGCAAGTAGCACCCGCCGTTGACGCGCCAGCCCGGGCGTGGGAGATGCTCCGCAAGCAGGGATTGTTGCCGGAAAGCGCGGGGGTGCACGTACCCCGCCACGATGCGGCCGGACGCGCGATTCCTCACGTGTGCTTCAAGGTGCCGACCGGAGGCGGGAAAACGCTGCTGGCCGCAGCCGCGCTGCGGAGCCTCCACCGGGACGCTGGCCTCGTCCTGTGGATCACCCCCACTGCCGCCATCTACCAGCAGACCAAGGACGCTTTGCGTAACCGGCAACACCCGTGCCGCCAGCTTTTGGACACCGGCGCCGGGGGTAGGGTCAAGTTCATGGAGAAAGATGATCCGTTGACCAGGGATGATCTGGATAACCATCTCTGCATCATGCTGCTGAGCCTGCCGGCGGCAAACCGCCAACGGAACCGCGATTTCCTGCGTATGTTCCGAAACTCCGGGCGATATCCGACGCTATTCCCCCCTGCCGATGTCGACGGCGCGTCCAGTAACTTGCTCCGCGAATTTCCCGATCTGGACGTGCTGAAAGCCTCAGGCAGCCCAAATGGCAGGCCTGGCATCAAGCACAGTTTGTTCAACGTATTCAAGATGCAGCGCCCGGTGGTGATACTGGATGAGGCGCACAAAGCGTACGGCAGCCGTGACCCTCGTTCCAACCAGGAGTATGTGCGCGCCATCAACCAGTTCGATCCCAGCCTGGTGGTCGAACTCTCGGCTACGCCGAATCCAGGCATATCCAACCTTCTCGTGGACATCTCCGGTACGCGGCTCAGGGATGAGCAAATGGTCAAATTGCCTGTGTTGGTGGAGAACTACCCGGGGGCGGACTGGCGGCACGTCATGTCGCAGGCTGCCGCCGGGCTGAGCGATCTCGAGAGTGCCGCGGATACACTCCGATCTTCCTCAAGCCGGTACGTCCGTCCCATCGCGGTGGTTCGGGTGGAACGTACCGGCCAAGACCAGCGCGACGTGGGACGAGTACACGCTGAAGATGTGCGTGAATACCTGATTCGCGGCCTGGGTGTTCCCGCAAACCAGGTGGCCGTCCAGTCCAGCGAATCCCGGGAAATATCGGGTCAGGACCTGACCTCACCCTATTCGCAGATTCGATGGATCATTACCAAGGCTGCCTTGATGGAGGGTTGGGACTGTCCGTTCGCTTACGTGCTGGTGATGCTCGACAACACCACCGCACAGCGGGCGATCACTCAACTGGTTGGCCGCATCATGCGGCAACCCGACGCGCGCAGGACCGGGTTCCGGGCCCTTGACCAATGCTACGTGATGTGCACGAACTCCGACGTCGAAGTCGCGGTGCGGCAGGTGAAAAGGGGACTGGAACGCGAGGGGTTGGCGGACCTCGCCGATGAGGTGTTTGAAAATCGAGAGGATGCGCCGGCGACCGTGGCCCGGCGGATTCCCAAGCAGAAAAGTCGCGGCGATTTGGCGCCCACGGTTCTGCACAAGAAACACGACGGTTGGGTACCGTTGGACTATCAAAAACACATCCTACCGGACATACACTGGTCGGCAGTTGTGGAGCCGCGAAACGCCGGAGGTGAGTCGTTTTGCTCCCGGGTCCAATCGGTGGTCGTTGATGTGGATGATGCCCTGAGTTTGACTGAACCGTCTGGAAGGGTTGCCGGAGTCGTCCGGATCGAGTGGTTCGCGCGCCAACTCGGAGACCTGATGCCAAATCCGTGGATGGCTGCCCGCCTGGCGAAGGATTTTCTGGCGCTGCTCGCGGCAGACGGATATTCACCGGCGCGGATACACCAGGAGCGGTCCCAGATCGCCGCCGCACTCAGAGACCATATGGCCCAGGCGGTGGATGTTCAGGCGGACCGGGTCTTCCGGAGCAAGTTGAGAAAAGGTGTCATTCGGTTGGAATTAGGAGTCGACCAATTGGAGGCTTACGGCGCGGATACCCGGCCCACGCCGGTCACCGGCGATGGAGTCGGCGCGGAACGGGACAGACCAACGGTTGCCCGATTTGGCGAAGTGTCGGGATCCGAGACAGACCTGGGACATCGACAGGACAGGGGTTTTGCCTGGTATTTGGATGAACCAGGCGCCCTGAGTTCGTGGCGTCGCTTCGCTGTTGGGCAACGCGGCGACCGCTTACGGATTGGCCGGCGAGAGCCGCGGTTGTGGCCGGACTTCGTCGTTGCGACCCGACCGGCTGACGAGGGAATGGAGGCATTGCTGTGGACATATCCTCAGACGCAAACACCGAAACACTCTGCCAAGGACTGGGAAGCAACGTTTCGTAGAGCCCTCGACACCGGTCTCGATTGCGGAACTGTCCGCGTTGACGATGGTCCGGCACGCGGAAACTACCGTTTGCTGTTTAGTGAGTTGAACGAAGAATAGGGATTGGTGGACATGCGGCGGCCTACTGGCGCGACTTTGCGCGCCGAACCGCCATTGGGGCTATGCAGCGTCGCGCGGGATATTCCGGTTGACCCATTGGAACTCCTCGTTCTCGGTCTGGAAGTAGTTGAAACGATGGAACATCCGGGTGTCTCCGCGGGTGGCGCGGAGTTGGTTCCGCCGCGACTCGGTGGCTTGTTCGTCGACGCTGTGGGTCTCGGAGTCTATTACCACGCCGTAACTGTCTCGGGCGGCGTCAAGTGACACGAAACCATCCAGGACATCGTCCAGGACCATCTCGATATCGCGCTCCAGTGGATCGCCCCAACCACCTCCGCCGGCGGTGTATATGCGGACCAGATCTCCGCATTTCCAGTGGTTGTCGTCGGAGAAGGGGCGGATCTCCCGCTCCCCGGGAGTCCCGGGGTTGAGCACGACCCTGGAAACACCGCCGCCCATGCCGCCCGCTACTCCCCAGGTGGGGAACAGGCTGTTTTCGACGCGCAGGCCGAAGGTGCCCTCGTCGGCCAGCAGGCGTACGTCGCGAATGACGCCGCACCCACCGCGATATTTACCGGGCCCTCCGGAGTCGGTGGAGATGGCATATCGTTCGAGGCGCAGAGGGTACTCCATTTCCATGAACTCGCCGGGGTAGTTTTCGTTGTGTCTCTGGTAGATGGCGTCCAGCCCGTCGCCGAATGGACGAGCACCGTGCCCAACGGCGATGCCGTCGGTGCAAAGCAGCCAGGCGCCGGTCTCCCGGTCTTTCATCCGCCAGTAGGCGATCACGTACACGGCGGCCCCTGCCATCACGTTGCCGTCGGTGGCCTGGGCCAACACGGCGCGGACGGCGCTCTTCAACTTGGTGAAGGTGTGGGCCCGGCAACCCAGCGCAGCGGGCCATTCCGGACGGAGGATGCTGCCGGAACGAAGCTTAACGCTGTCGATACCGGCCAGGAGTCCGTGATTTGCCAGGAGTGAGGAGTCGAACTGGTGGAAATACTGACCGAAATAGGCTTTGAGCGCGCCGTCGCTGGCGATGAAGTTGATAGAACCGTCCGCCTGATCGTCGCTGCTTGAAGCATCGAGGAGTATCTCATCGCCTTTCCTGCTGAGTTTGAGGTGAAACGAATGCCAGTGATCACCCAGGCCCGCGTGGTCCATGTAGTCGCGGACCGAGTACTCGCCTTCCGGGATCATTTCCAGGGTCTTGTCGCGCACCAGGCGAGCGGTATCCGCCTGATCGGCCTCGATAGCGTCAAGCATGGTCTGCTTGCCGAATCGGTCGAACATCTCAAGGAGACGCTCCTGGGCCCGGTTGGCAGCAGCCATGAGCGCCCGCGAGTCGCCTTCCAGCAGGTCCGGATAGCGAGAGTTGCGGAGAATAATCCGGTAGGCTTCGTCATTGAGCCGGCCGGAGTCGATGATCTTGATTGGCGGAACCAGGGTGCCGTCGTGAAATATTTCGGTGTTGGCAGGCCCGATGCTGCCTGGGCGCGACCCGCCCAGGTCCCAGAAATGGGCAAACGAGTGGCAATAGGCCACCACGTCATCCTCATAGAAAACCGGAGCTATGAACACCATATCCGGCGTGTGCGTGATACTGCCTTCCGAGAGGTATGGATCGTTGTACCAGTAAAGGTCGCCTAGTCGCATGGTTTCGACAGGGTAGTGCTGCCAGACGCAGCCCAGGATATCGCTCCCCATCGTGTCGCCGTAAATTTCCTGGCCGTACCGGTCGAGAAAGCTGACGGTATAGTCCTTTTTCTCGCGGATGAAGGCAGACATCGCGGTGCGTTCGATGATCAATTCACATTCGAGCCGAGCTGCCCTGAGGCTGCCCCGGATGAGTTGGCGAGTTATCGGATCGACGGAGGTCGCGCTCGTGCCGTTCATGTTCACCGTCCTTTGGCCCGCATTATGCAATTGCCGTGCTGGTCAACCTGGGATATCCAACCCGGATTGATCACAACAGTGGAGTCCATCCCTTCCAATATGGCCGGCCCTTCGATCAAGGAGCCTCCAGCGAGGCCGTTTCGCCGGTAGATCGGGCATTCGACGAACGCCGAAGCCTGGTCGAAATAGACCGGCCGATACGATTCGGGGTCGTTGGTTTTGGGTTCGGAATAACTGGGGCGAGTGTCTGCGGACGGAGGTGGAAGCATCGTCGTTCCCATCTGGCCAGACGCAGTCACTCGGAGCGTTACGATTTCGACCGGTTGTTCCAGGGAGAAGCCGTACAGTTGATGGTGCTGCTCGTGGAATTCTTCGACCAGATCCTGGAGGCCGGAGTCGCTCACGATAGAGTCTACATACGGGACCGTCAACTCTGATCCCTGATGTGCATACCGCAGGTCGGCGGACCTGGTCAGGTTGCGACCGGGTTCAGGGACTCCCTCCGCTCTGAGCCACTCGACTCCCTCGCGCTCCAGTTGCGCGAATACTTCCGCTATGCCGGAGACGTTACGGTTTTCACCGTGTTGAGGGATGGTACGGGCGTAGTCGTTTTTGAATTCGGCGGCCAGCAAACCGGACGCAGAGGTGATGCCCGGGTGCGCCGGAATGACCACAGTCTCGATGCCCAACAGGTTGGCGACATCGATCGCGTGCATCGGTCCAGCTCCGCCGTAAGCCACCAACGCGAAATCCCGGGGATCGTGGCCCCGCTCGACACTGACGTTGCGAATGGCCCCCACCATGGCGTTGTTGGCGATCCTGATGATGCCGCTGGACGCGGAGGGCAGATCAAGACCGAGGGGCGTTGCCACCGCGTCAAGAATCGTTTGCGCGGCGGCATTTTCGTCCAGAGAGAGTTGCCCACCGGCGATCTGGGTGTTGACCCGACCGAGCACAAGATTGGCATCCGTAACCGTCGGTGAGGTGGCGCCCCGGCCATAGCAGGCTGGCCCCGGGTCGGCGCCCGCGCTGTCGGGCCCAACAGTCAGACTGCCGTACGGGGAAACGGCCGCTATGCTGCCACCACCGCAACCAATGGTGGCGATGTCCAGCATCGGGAGTTGGATGGGCCAATCTCCCAATTTTCCGTTGAGGGTCAGACCGGGCTGACAGTCGCGGATCAGAGAGACGTCGGTGCTGGTGCCGCCCATGTCGAATGAAATGCAGTTCGTGATGCCCGTGGTCCTGGCGATCTGGGAGGTGGCGATCACTCCGGCCGCGGGTCCGGAAAGGGCGGTGTACACGGGCTGTCGCACAGCGGCGTCGGCGCCGATGATCCCGCCATTGGATTTCATTATTGACAGGTAGGCCGGCGTCTGCAGAGAGGCGAGGGACACTTTGAGGTTATCTATATATCGGCTCACGCGGGGCGTGACGTACGCGTTCAACACCGTGGTGATGGCGCGTTCGTACTCCCGGTACACGGGCAACACTTCTGATGATAGCGACACGGGGACATCCGGCAGCTCCCGTTGCAAGATCTCTCGGGCGCGCCGCTCGTTGGCTGGATTGGCGTACGCATGCAGGAAAGCCACGGCGATCGCCGCCACGCCGGCCCGTGCGAAATGCCGCGCGGCGCGGACTATCTCGGTCTCATCCAGCGCCCGCAGGATTTCCCCGTCGAAGGTGGTGCGCTCGTTGACCTCCAGGCAATCTCTCGGCCGTACCGGACGCGCCGGTTTGACCCAGGTGTTGGGATTTACCATCCTGGGCGTGCCATGCCGAGCGATCTCCAGCACGTACTTGTACCCTGTGGTGGCCAACAGCCCGACGGGCGCCCCCTTGCTCTCCAATACGGAGTTGGTGGCGATGGTCGTACCGTGCAGGATGTGAACCACGTCAGCCGGGTCTGCGCCTGCCTGGTCGAGGATCTCAACCAGTCCGTGCAGGAACCCGATGGACGGATCGTCGGGAGTCGACGGCGTTTTGTGGACCGCCTGTGCTCCGGATTGGAGATCGCTAAGTACGAGGTCAGTGAAAGTGCCGCCCACGTCGACGGCAAGAGCATATCGCGGCATGAGGTTCCTTTGGCTTGAATCGTCGATTAGAAATGCCAGGCGGTTACTGACTGGGCCTTGCACGCAATGGGTAAGTGGTCCGAGATGCACTAAATCGGTAATGTGTGTGCGCACAATGATGCAAAAACCGGTCAAAATGTCCCAGAAACGTGATACTATTGGCGGAAATATTATCCCTATAAAATCATGCGGAGCGCACAATGCCGCCCATTGTAATCAAAATCAGCATTGAGGGTGACCCAGACAGCACGGTAGATGCGTTGCGACGCATCGCCTCGATGGGCGACCCCAACCTGCTAGCGTTTGCCACAACGACCACATCCGTCCCAGAAACAGAATGGGAGGACGAAGGAGACTCCCAGGTCGAATGGAGCCCTGTGCAGGCGGAAGAGTTGCCAATGGCTTACCGCCCGGTGTTGGGAAATCACGCCTCAAGCCTCGCTTATCGTCAGGCCCTGCCGGAGCCAGCATGGCCGGCACAGTGGGACAGCCGACTGGGTAACGAACTGGTGAGGAACATGTCCGAAAACGCTCGCCGGCTGGTGTCCATTCTGGCTGAATCGGGAGCGGAGGGGATGACAAGGGAGGCAATAACATCACAGTTGGGCATTGAAACGGACACCATCAGGACCACGCAGGTCAGCATCGGGCACGCTTTGCGTCGCGTACAACGAGCGAACGGAAATATCAGCCTGCCACGGCCGGTTGAATTTCACAAGAGGCTTGACACTTACATGTTGAATCCTGCTTTCAGGGCTTCGCTGAAAAGTGATTGAGATTTCCAGGCTTTCTGTACTGCCCAACTCCTGCTGCCCCAGTCGCCCGGCGTAGAGTGCTGGCGGCTGGCAAGGCAGGAGTTTCAATTTGCATCGACCACACCATTGATTGTTCCATCCGGCATCGAACCAGAGGCGGTCAATAGGGTTTCATATTCGGAATACTCGGGATACAGAATGTGCCACGATGTGCAAGAGATGTGCAACCTGGCGAGGACGCACACGCACCGAGGACAGTTTGCTCTCACCGACGGACAAACCACCGATTGGTGTGTCTGCGGACGGGCCTGGTTGCTTCTGCCCGAGTTCAGCACATCCGCCGGTGAGCAGATAGCGGAATAGCTCCATGGTGATGGGCGGTGCGTCAGGGGCTCAGCCACTGCGGGGATTCCCGTGGTGGCAGACGTGATGCACCAGTCGCGTCTGCTCCGAAACGGATTTTACGTGCGCACAGAGCCAACAGCCGATGGCCTTTTCAACCAGGCAGAGGGCAATCTCGAATCCGATGTGGCCATCATCGGCGACACGTGCGCGACCAGAGGATGCTCTTTGAGGTGCATCGATTCCGTTGAACGCGCCGGCAGTGCGGTGCGGCAGGTTATCTGCGTGTTTGACCGCGGTCATGGCGGCGAGCGGATCCGCGCGCTCGGATACGATTGCAGTTACGCCCTCAGGCTGGTGGACGGCGTACCAAAGTTACCGATGGGCCTCTATCGCGACGGTGAATGAATCGAGGATATTCGACGGCTAGCGTAACCGGCGAATCGTGCGCGTTTCACGTTCGGCCGTTGTAGACGTAATGTGGGTTTGCGACCGCGGGCGGGTGGCCAAGGTAAAAACGTTCCACATACGGTGAAAGCTGGGTGGCCATTCGCCGGATCGACAGCGTCTCGGGTTCCACCGGCCGCGCCAATTGCTCTTTCAACTCTCGCGCCACGTCCGCCTTGTCGACACGTTGGTGCAGGCCGTCGCGTATGAGTGCCTCGCCGTCGACTATGGTTGCGGCGATGTCCCGCGACCGGGCGCGACCCAGGATCACCTCGGCGGGAGGCACGTCATCGTCCAGGTACGGGTCGGAAAGTTCGTCGAGCCGTATCAGCAGCATGTCGGCGCGCCGGCCGGGGCGCAGTGCGCCGATTTCACCGGTAAATCCGGTGGGAGCGGCGGCGTTAGCTGTTGCCATGCCCAGGACCTGCTCCACCGTGATGGCGGGTTGAGAGATTCCGGGTTGGCGGTGTAGTTTGCTCACCAGCCGCATTTCCTGGATCAGATCGTCATCGTCGTTGATGGCGGTGCTGTCCGTTCCCATGGCAACGTTGAGGCCGCGAGCCAGCATCGGGTTCACTGGTGCTATGCCGTTCTTGAGCCGCAAGTTCGAACTCGCATTGTGGCAAACTGTCGATCCCGCGTCGGCCAAAATGTCGATGTCCCGATCTGTCAACCACACCGCGTGCGCAAAGGAAACCTCCGGACCCAGGAACTCCAGGTCCTGCAGGTGCTCCACGGGCGTTTTTCCCCACGTTCTGATGCCGTAGTCCTTCTGGTACGGGCTTTCCACCAGATGCATGTGGATGCCCGTTTGCCAGCGGGCGGCTTGCTCTTTCGTGCGGAGTAGAAAATCGTCGGAATTCCACTGCACGTTGGCTGGGCTGAGTAACACGCGAACTTTGCCGGATCCTGTTCCGTCGTACTGGCGGTGCATATCGCCGAAAAACGCGAAGTAATCGTCGTCGCTCATGTGGCTCACGGCCAGATAACGTTGGATGTCGCCGGCGAGGTCAGCGGGGAGTCCGGCGAGGAAATCAGCGTCGTCAGCGTAGACAATTCGATTCTGGTTGCGGAGGTAGCTGGAAAAGGCAACTCGCATGCCGGCGTCGAGAAACCCACGCAAGACGGCATCCACGTCCGCCTTGAGGGTGGCCGCGGCAGTCTGAGGGTGGTTGTACATCACGGTGGTGGTACCGGATTCCAGCATGTTGATGGCCGTGTACAGCGTCATCAGGTAGTGGTCGTATGGCCGACGTCCCCAACCGGCCAGAATCCACGTTTCCAGGCAATCGTCGCAGGTGCCCATCTGCAGCGTGGTTACGCCGCGACCGTGGTGGTGCGAGTTGACCAGTCCCGGAACGATTGCGTAGGTCGCGCCGCCCAATTCGGTGTCAGGACTGTATCTGGCCCGCAATTCGTCGGATGTCCCGACGTCTCTTATCACTCCGTCTTCCTGGTAGATGGCCGCGTCGTACAGCGTCTCTATTGCGCCGCGGTCGCCCGCCGCGCTGAGGAGGTACCTGCCGCGGATCAAAGAGGAAGCCATGGTTCTCTCCCGCTAGGCCGTTTGAGTTCGGTACTGTTGAATAATTTCAGACCCGGTCGCGGCCCATGCGCCGCCGCTCTGCATCATGTGCTGCAACGCCGCGTCGACCGCTCCCACGCGGAAGGGCTGGCCGACCAACCAAGGGTGCCAATTCAGCGCCATGACCCTTCCGTTCGAAGCGCCGTCTTCCAGCAAAATGTCGAAACTCTCGGTGAGCCTGCGCTGGTAGTCGGCAACGGTTACTTTCCGCTGGGCCATGGCCGCAACATCATCGAGTTCAAAGAGCAGAGGCAGCGCAAAGAACGGATTGTCGCCTGCGGTCATCGGATAGGGTTGCTCGTCGTTGGCCCAGTCGCAGACGTAAGTCAGGCCGGCTTCCGCCAGGAGGCTCGGCGTCTGGGCCGACTCGCCGTATTCCGGACCAAGCCAACCCTGCGGGGCGGCGCCGGTTGCGCGAACCAGCGCACCAATGGAGGACTGTATGTAGTCGCGTTCCTCGCTTTCCGACATCCGGCTGGTGATCATGCGGCTCACGGAAACGCCGTGCCCGATGATTTCGCATCCCCGGTCGATACAGTGCTGGACCAGGTAGGGATAATTCTCGGCGGTGATGGCGTCCAGCGCGATGGTAGCCGGGATACCGTGTTTTTCCAGGATGTCCAACAGGCGGAATATGCCCACTCGGTGCCCGTACTCTCGGTGGGAGAGACGCGCGTAATCTGGAAAAGCGCGAGGTGCTGACCCGCCGGCAAGATTGGCGACCTGGAAACTGCCGTCGGGCGCCTGCCAGTCCATGTGCTCCAGCACCAGGATGACGCACAGGGCCACGCCGGCGCCTCCGGGCCATCCCAGCGCGGGACGGGATATGATCGGCGACCATTCGTGGTGCGGGTGGTCCATGCCGAAAGTGCGTTGGGCAGGCATAAGGGCGACCCTCCGGCCGGTCAGGAGTGAGATGCAGGTGTTGACTGCCGGGCCAGTTGCTGAGCGTGGGCTACGGCCTGGTCGTAATAGTTGGCGATGTAGTATTCGGCGATTTCGTCGGCGGTGGTTTGCCACACGCCGTCATGCGACATGATGTAACCCAAGGCGTCATCCAGGTACTTGATCCGGTGTGGTTGGCCGATCAGGAAGGGGTGCAGCGCGATGCACATGACGCGCCCGCTCTGTGCCCCCTCGCTGTAAAGCTGGTCGAACTGGGCTTTGCAGATGTCGGCGAAATATTCGGCGGTGTAATGATTGTCCCGTAGCACCGACGAATCGTTGAGCTCAATGGAATAGGGGACCGAAACCAGCTTGCCTGAGTTGACTTTGATGGGCGTTGGCTGATCATCGTGGAACCAGTCCGTGTGGTAGATCAGGCCGGCTTCGGCCATCAGGTCGGGCGTGTGAACGCTGCCCGATATGGCGGGCCCCAACATTCCCTTCAATTGCTTGCCGGTGTGGCGCTTCAGCGTATCGATGCAGTCCCTGTAAAACTCCCGCTCCTCGTCTTCAGTGCAGGTGTACAGGTAACGGGTGTTGTAAATGCCGTGGCTCATGAAGTCGTAGTCGCGTTCAATCATTGCTTCCGCGATCTCGGGGAAGTGTTCCATGACCGCCAGATTCAGCGACACGCAGCATCTGATCCCGTGCTTGTCCAGCGGCTCCAGCATGCGCCAGAAACCCACCCTGTTGCCGTAGTCCCGCCAGGTGTATTGCTGAACATCCGGGTACGGCACGCGGGGCCACGGGTCCCGGACGCCCTCGTTCTCCGGCATGTATTCGTAGTGCTCGACGTTGGGGGAGATCCAGAGAGCGACCCGTGCATCGTTCGGCCACTTGATCACGGGCCGGTCGATAATTGGGAGGTAGTCGATTCGGTCAGGAGGCAGTGCCATCGGTGAATCCCCTTGGCCAGGAGTGTGCCCTATGAACGGTTGGCGAGCTCCTGGACTGCGATTTCTGCCTGTCGACGCAGGCTTTCAGTGTCGGTCCTCTCTTCGTGGACGGCTTTGAATGCGTCGACGGCGAAGGGCTGCCAGGTGTAGCGGAGCGTGCGGATCGCATTTTCGTCGCGGGCCGCGGCTTCCGTCAGCAGTGAGTATATGGGCAGAAGTTGACCGGCGCTCGGCAGCGTACGGACGTCGCGGGCGATTTCAGCGATCTGGAGGCCGTGCTCTTCCAGTTCCTGAACCACCTGTGCGCGGTCGCATCCACCGTCCCTTATGCGCCATTCGTTGTATCGATCGTGGAAAGCATCCCAATTCCTGATCAGACGCGCGTATTCCGTGTCAAAAACCTGAAGCTCAGCCAGACCTTTCTCTGCATCAGGATCGGCAAGGTCTTCGATGGTTCGGTTGGCGTCCTTCAGGGTCTTGGCATTGGTTTCGGTGATTTCATCCAACGCATCGAAGTCGGGCAGTCCACCGGCGCCATTGCCGCCGGATCCGTTCGAATCGCTCGTGCCGGTGGTTTCGGCGCTGGAACTGTCCGTTTCGCTTGATGATGCTGTCGACTCCGTCGAGTCGCTGCTGGTGGATTCGGAGTCCGTGGAAGTTGAGCTTGCGGCAGACGCAGTGGAGGCTGTTGTGCTTGAGGAGCCCGCCGCGCCTTCGAAGGCTTCCAATTCGGCCTTGGCCGCGGTGAGAAGTTCCTCTACGGTATCTTCCGCTCCTTCCAGTTCCGGTAGTTCCTCCAGGGCGTCGATGATCGCCATCAGGTCCTCAACGTGCTTTTCGATCCCCTCACTGACCGCCATGGTCCCAAGATCGTCGGCGTCATCACGCAAACTTTCGTAATCGTCGTGCAACTGCTCCCAGTCGTCACGGATTGGTTCAAACGCTTCCAGGAACTCTGCGGTCGCCTCCGGGTCGGCCGTGTCCTCAAACCCGTCCCGCAACTCGATCACCCGATCCTCGGCGCCCTTCTGGGCCTGGGATGCTTTGGTGCGGTGTTGTTCCACGTTTTCAAACAATGAAATGTTGTTGGGTTGCCAACGATCTCGAAGTTGTCGGAATGCCGCCTCTTCCTCTTCCGCGGCGACGATCAGCAAGTTGGCGATTTCGCCGCTGGTCTTCCCGCGGGTGAGCCCGCGCGCCTGCTCCGTCACGTCGTTGAACGAGACCGCGAAATCGTTGACGGCCTCGCGCATGGCATTGGGATGACAAGTGGACAGACTGGCGCTCCACTGGTCGAATTCGCCGTGGAACTGGTCCCAGGATTCTGAAATTTCCGCGTGCTGCTGAACGAATTCCGCGACGGGAACATCCTGCATCGCTCCTGACGAGCCGGCCATCGAGGACTGCGTAGAGCTCGGGTCCGTGGATTCGGTTTCCGGTTCAGGCGCGCTGGGGGAGGTGCAGGCGATGAGACCGACCGCCGCGATCGCCGAAAGGGCGAAAAGCCAGGGTGCGAAGAATCGATATCTGTTGCGCATAGGTTATTTGCTCTCTTTCGCGAAGGAACTCACCGCCGCAAAATCGTTGACTGAATCCTGCCTGTATGTTCCGTCCAATACTCTGCCCACCGCCTTGCTCAATACTTCCGGCGTGTCGGCCAGGATTATCAACACGTGCCGTTCCCGATTGGCGTCCAGGACAGTCACCGCGGTGCCCTCTAACGGCAGGTCCTGGCCGAATGGGCCGGACAGTGTGTCCCCTACGCCTATGCCGGCGGCGTGCAGGTAACCGCCCACTCGCAGGGCGTCCTCATGCAATCCGAGGAACACGGTGTCCCGGCCAAAGTCCTCTGTGGTCTGCAGGCTTGCGATGATGCCGTCATCCGCCAGGGAGTTTTTGACCGTCGTACCACTGTTCAGCAGCGACGCCTGTGCGATCACTATATCGACATCCCGATCGGACCCGCTGCGATAGAAGTGTGGGAAATCGCTGAGGTCAAATTCGCGGGTATTGACGGTGAGATAATCGGCCACATTTGACAGGAGCTGGTCGTTGTCGAGGGCAGAGCTATGGGGAGGGATCATGAAGGTGAAGTCCCCAATCGCGAGTACGTTGCGGGAATATCCCCACGCAATGGGAGACAGGCCCGCTCCGGAAACCTCAATGGATGACTCGGTGTTTCCGTCGGTGAACGCGATACCGGACCCGGGAGACTGGATCGAACCGGCGGAATAGAGCGCGATTTCGTTGACACCTGCGGTAACCGCGTCCGGCTGAAATTCGCGCACGAAGATGTTCTGGAAATTGAGGTCGTTGTCGTGCTGGTTGTAGAGGTAATCCGGTCGAAAATTCACGCCGAATCTTTCTGCAAGAGTGTTGGTGCGTTGAATCCGTGTTGGATCCGAGATCAGCAGCAATTTGCCGCCCTTGCGGACGAAACGCTCCACCAGGTCCACCTCCGCTGGCGTATACGCATCGCGGGGCAGGGCAACGATCAAAGCGTCGGCGCGTCGGAGTTTTTCATCGAAGAGAGCGAGGCGTCTACCCACGTCTGTGGTGGTGAACTGCCCAACGAATTCATTGGTGTAACCATTGCTGGATATTTTCGAGAGCAGGGTGACGATCTCATTCTCGCGGAATGAGTTGCGGTGAGTCGCGTCGATCAGCACCAGACCCCCCTGCGTCCCCGGTACCCTCACCTGTTGGTCCCGGCTGGACGGCAAATCGGGAACGCCGATTTCGGAAATTTCAGCTGCGGGCCGAATCGGAGGATCGTAGTTGCTGGCGTTGAAGAACAGGTATCCGCCCCCGAAAGCAATGCCAGCGAAGACAATCAGTAATCCCAACGACGTCAGCAATCTAATAGTCATTTCCGGCATACAGGTAATAGATGTTGGGGGTTTGAATGTCCAGCGGGAATTCCGGCAACGGGTTATCCCGGTCTATGTTGTCCAGCAGCAGGGTCGGCAGCGAGTCCTCGACGGTGGGTTCAACATCAGAATCAGCCCGATCAAGCTCAGAACGGAAGATACGGCGGGTCCGCTCTATGGATTGGCGCAAGACCTCGGCGTTCACGTCGACGATCCCATAATTGGATATGCCGGCCAGCTCCGCGGCTTTGTCCATGCCGTCACTGTCGCCGCCGATTTCGTCCACCAGACCCAGCCTCACGGCGTCGACACCGGCATAGAGTCGGCCTTCGGTGAGTTCCGCTTCGGTGACGCGCAACTTGTCGCCGCGTTCGCGGATCACCATCTGGGCGAACCCGTCCTTCAATTCCTCGGCCAGGCCGATCCAGTCTCGCCGCGAGGACCCGTAGAGTTTGTGGGGGCCGGTAACTACGATGCTCTCTGGCAAGGGCCGGGGGATCAAGGGGCCTGCGATGGTGATCACACCCACGTTGCCCACCAGCGAGGAGGTTTGTGCATAGGTATGATTCACGCCCATGGCCATCATGTAGCCGCCACTGGCGACCATACCGCCCATTACCATGACCACAGGCTTTTCGTCGCGCAGGTTCCGGGTTTCGATGTACAGCCTCTCACTGGAGGCGGCGCCGCCACCGGGAGTGGCCACGCGGATCACAACGGCCTTGATGGAGGGATCCTCACGGGCGTAATTCAGGTACTGGGTGATGACATAGGCCGAGTTGTCTGTGATAACGGTGAATGGTATGTCGATGACGCCGATGTTGTGCTTGGTGGGAGACGTGTTCACCAGCACTATCGCCCCGATCACGACGCCGAGAATAACGGCTGCCGGGGCCAGAGCATACCAACTGGTGAGCGCTCTCAAAGGAGTCAGGAACCTGTTCACCGTGCACCTGGGCTAACAAAATGGGCGCGCAGAGTAAAGAATTCGCACGCACATGTCAAACACGCCGTTTGATTTGTGCAAACGGACCCGTTTGGCTAAAATCGTCGCGATCATCATACACTGTTTGGAAAGGAGTGTGCCCAATGTCCGGCACCCTGATTACCGAGGAAATACGATCCCTCATCGGCTTGGAAACTGAACCGGAGAGGAACAAATTTCCGGTTAGCGCCGAAATGGCCTACGACGTTGCGGACGCCATTGAGGACTACAATCCGTTGTACATCGACCCCGAGTATGCGGAGAACAGCCGCTTTGGGAGCCTGCTGTGTCCGCCGCTCGCTGCCTGGAAAGACATCGCGCCGCCGATCGGGTACTTTGGCGCCGGGCAGGAATGGCATTTCGAAGTCCCTTTGCCGTTCAACAGCTACGGCCTCAACGGAGGGAGCGACTGGCAGTTTCTCGCGCCCGTCAAGGTGGGGAGTTGGGTCTCCCGCCAGTTCAAGATGCTCGACATATTTGAAAAACAGGGCCGTTCCGGTCCCCTGGTCTTCATCGTGCGCGAAGAAACGCAGACCGACCAGCACGGTCAGAAACTGAGTCGCGCCCGCCGGGTCAGCATACATCGGGCGCTGCCGGAGGGAGAGCAACCCACGGACGTCGCCCAGGTCGCCACCGACCTTACCACGGTTGCGGTTGCGCCGCCGGACCCGGAGGTGATTCTGTCGAAGCCGGATGTGCAGCCCGTGCACCAACGTCATTTCGAGGATGTTGCGGTGGGAGATTCCCTGCCACCTGTGGTCAAAGGCCCGATGACGACCACGCATTTGATTCGCTGGGCCGCCGCAAACGGCAACTACGCGCGTATTCACTGGGATTTGCCTTTCGCCCAATTGCACCAGGGTTTGCCCAACGTGGTGGTCAACGGATCGCTGAAAAACCAGTATCTGGGTCAACTGATCCTGGACTACGCGGGCGAGGAAGGATGGTTCAAGCGGTTTTACGTCGAACATCGCGGAATGGATTTCCCAGGGGATACGCTGACGGCGGCCGGCGTGGTGAGCGACGTGCGGGACGCGGGCGACTACGGATACGTGGACTGCTCCGTGGTTTTGCAAAACGACCGAGGCGGCCAAACCGCGGCGGGAACCGCGACCGTGATTCTGCCCAAGCGTGGTAAATCGCTGCCTTTGACCTGGGATGAGGAACCCTGGTGATGCCGGGTATTCTGGACGGAATCCGCATTCTGGAAATGGGCGGCCATGTGTCCGCTCCATTCTGCGCCAAGTTGCTCGCGGATTACGGAGCGGATGTGATCAAAGTTGAGCCGCCGGGATGGGGCGACGAAGCGAGGCGCATGGGTCCGTTCGTCGGCGACGACCCACACCCCGACAAAAGCGTTCCTTTCCTTTATCTGAACACCAACAAACGAGGAATCACGCTTGATCCGGCGACTACGTCCGGCGCCAAGCTTTTATCGGACTTGCTGGAGAGCGGGGATGTCCTGGTCGAAAATTATCCGCCCCGGGAAAGGCCCGTGGCAGCGCTGGAGATAGACTCACTCGCCCGCGATTACCCCAACCTGATCATCACGTCCATCACGGCATTTGGCCAAACGGGGCCATATCGGGACCACGCGGCGACGGACATAGTTGCGACGGCGATGAGCGGTCTTATGTACCACTCCGGGGACTCTGACCGGGAACCGCTGCGCAACGCCCTCAATCAGTCCTTCTACGTGGCTGGAATCAACGGGGCGGTCGCGACCACGGCGGCTCTGTTTCAGCGTATGTCCACCGGAGTGGGACAGACCATCGATGTTTCCGCGGTGGAGTGTTTGGCGTCGCATCTGGTGCAGGCAGTGCCGTACTACAGTTACATGGGAGCCATCAAAGGGAGGAGGCCGGTACGTGGATCGGGATTCGAGGAACTGATGCCGGCGCGAGATGGATACGTGATCCCGTCGGTCCAGGGTTCGCAGCCCTGGTCGACGGTGGCCGACCTGATCGGAGTCCCCGAATTGCACGACGAACGATTCGCCTCCGGCTCCGGGCGGATCGAACATGGCGAGGAAATCTACGAGTTGCTGGTCAAAGGACTGGCGGAATGGGATCGAAAGCCTCTGCACCAGGCATCGGGAGAGCGCCGGCTCGTTTTCGGAATGGCGCAGGACGCCGGAGACCTGCACGACTGCCCGCACCTCAGTGAGCGCGAGTTCTACCGCATCGTGGATCACCCGGTTGCAGGCCAGGCGCAATATCCCGGTATGGGCCCCAAGCTGTCCGGAATGGAATACGAGGTGAGGCGACCCGCGCCGTTATTGGGTCAACATAACCGCGAGATATTTGGCCACGAACTGGGACGCACCGACGCAGAATTGGTCCAGCTCAGGAGTGCAGGGGTGATATGACGCTGCCACTGGACGGGATACGAGTGGTTGACCTGAGCCGGGTGTTCGCCATGCCTTACTGCGGCGCCTACCTGGCGGATCTGGGCGCCGAGGTCATCAAGGTTGAAACCCATCACAACCAGTTCGTGGACACGACGCGGACACTGAACGGACCTTATCCCGACAACGAGCCCGGCGATCTGTTCTGGGAACGCGCCGGCACCTTTCACACCTTGAATCACGGCAAACTCAGCGTCACTTTGGATTTGCGATCGCCGGATGCGCTGGAGGTTCTACGGCGGTTGGTGTCGGTATCTGACATAGTGCTGGAGAACTTCACTCCCCGCGTGATGCGTCGGTTCGGACTGGATTACGCGAACCTGAAGCAGGTGAAACCTGACCTGATCATGGTGTCCAACACGGGTTATGGACACTCGGGTCCGTGGTCAGATTTCGGCGCGATGGCAACCGCGCTGGAGCCTACCCACGGCACGGGGGCGTTTACGGGCTATCTCGACATAGATGCTGACGGTCGCTCATCGCCGGGCACGGTGCCCAACAAAATCGCCAATTCATACACCGATTTTCTAGCCAGTTGGACCGCCCAATTGGCCGTTATGGCCAGTCTCATTCACCGTGCGAGGACAGGCCGGGGAATGTGGATTGACCTGGCGATGTACCAGGTGGGGGTGTCATTCGTCGGCGAAGGTGTCCTGGATTACGCTTTCAATGGCCGGCGAGTTCGCCGCATGGGCAATCGACACGAGACCATAGCGCCCCATGGTTGTTATCCCTGCCGGGGCAGCGATCAATGGGTGGTTATCGCGGCACGAGACGATGACGAGTGGCGCGCGTTGTGCGACGCGATGGGCATGCCGGAACTGACCAATGATGCCAGATTCGCGGATCCCACCGTTCGGCATCGGCATCAGGACGATCTGGACGGGATAATCTGCGGCTGGACCGGCGGTCGCGACAAGTATCGGATCATGGAAGTCTTGCAGGGAGCCGGCGTGCCCGCCGGGCCGGTTCTGGATGGCCGCGATCTGCTGGCCGATCCTCATTTCAGGGCGCGCGGATATTTCGAGCCTGCGGAACACAACCCCGAGACCGGGCTTGGTCGTCAGCAATATGTCAGCCGGGGTTGGCGCATGTCTGGAAACGACGTCGGAATCAAAAAGCCGGGTCCGATGCTGGGTGAGGACAACCAGTATGTGCTGTCCCGGGTTCTGGGTCTGGACGAATCGGAGATCGCCGCGCTCGAGGCTTTGGATGCGGTGGGCAAGAAACTTGCCGGAGCGCAAGTACCGGCGTCTGTCCCACTGGATCGCCAAGTCGAACTGGGTTGGACGGTGGACTACGATTCGGATTTCCGAGACCGCTTTAATTCTGCCGAATCTGATTGATGCCCGGTCAACGTTAGCCCGGTCGCCGCAGGTAACGGACGGCGGAGTCTCAGGGTATCGCCATAGGGTAGCGCGCCGGAGATCTACCTTCCAGTAACGTCCGGGCCGAAAATGAGGTCCTGGGGAGTCGGGTACGCCGCGTAAAGTTCCTCCCTGGCGTTCGCAAATTCCTCAATCGTCCAGGGTGGGACACCTTCCATCGCCCGCCGGATCTGGCGGACAGTGTTGACAAGCGGGTTGGGAAATTGCACCGTCCGTTCCGGATCGAATGATGTTCCGTCGTAGATCAGGAACACGACCCGGTCTTGCGCCGCCAGCATTTCCAGTTCGTCCAAGCCTCGGCCGTCGTCGGAGCAGGCATTGATCCACGATTCGTACCAGGTGTCGCCGACTTGCGCGACGAGCGGCACCAAGTGCACCGAGCCGATCCTGAACAGCCGCGCGTGGACCTCGACGCGTGGCGCAGTCGGCAAACTCCGTACCGCGTCCGGCGTGTTTTGTATGAGGAAGCAGACCTCGTAAGTTTCTCCGGGCTCCTGCACGACGGCAGTGAGCATGCCCCCTCCTGCCGAGAACAGCACCTCGAGCGGGCTCCCCAAGTTTTGGGGGCGTACCGCGTACCCCTGCAACTCCAGCCACGTCCACGAGATGCACCTTTCAAGGTCAGATATCTCGCGGGCAACCAGATCAGCCGAAGGTCGGCTGCCCAGCAAGCCGGCATTGACGGCTTGCAACCAACCTCCGATGCTGGTCATGAGTATTGCCGGCTCTCCGTCGCTGTCAGGTGGACGGAGGGTCATCTCCGCCAGAGGTTGAGTATTTGCAGCTCCGGCGCCCAACTGCACTCGGAGCGCATCTCCGGACGAGCGGTCGGGTATTGCCACCGCGGTGAACCAATAGTTGGTGGGAGGTACTTGGACCTCCTTTTCTCCGGCGAGAGCGCGTTGCACGAGTGGGGCGAGAGTCTCGATGACGCTGGACGCTACGGTACTCTGGGCTATGTCTTCCTGATCTCCCGATTCGAGTGTCAGGCGACGCAGAACGGTGGTCCGGACACGGTCGGTCATTGTGCTCCTCGGTATCCCGCCAGGGATGGTCTGGATGCACACAGTGTACCCGCCTGACCGACTCGCCGGCTGCCATCCGTTCCATGAACCGGCAACCTGTGGATGCAGATAGATCACCTGCGCGGGCCGGTTGTCCGCAAGGCACAATGCCGGCGATGCTCGCTAGACTTTCGCCATCCGATACCCGGTGCCGTGCTCCGTGAAAATATATGACGGGTCGCGCGCGTTGTCGCCCAGTTTTTGGCGCAACGATTTGACGTATGCCCTCAGCAGTTGGGACTCGCCGGAGTATTCCGGTCCCCAAACTCGTCGCAACAGTTCCTCTTGGGTCAATACGCGCCCCGCTCGCCGGGACAACTCGAACAGGAGTTTGTACTCTGTTGCGGTCAACTGAACCGGTTGACCACCCACTTCCAGCGTATGGGACGCGTAGTTCACCGTCAGTTGGCCGACCGCGTAACCATCGCCCGGATCTATCCGACGGGATTGGGATTGCTTGTTCAAAGGAGTCCTGACCCGTGCCAGCAGCTCCACCGGGGTGATGGGTTTCACCAGGCACCAATCTGCACCCTTGGCGGTCGCTTGGGATGATCTTTCACCGTCCCCCTCCTCCACTACGGCGATGACGCGCACTTGGTGCCTTGTGGTCAACTTGTTGATCGTTTCAAACCAGGAGGTCTCGCGACTCGTCAAGTCCAGCAGGACCAACTGAGGTTGGATCTCCGACGTTAGTCGTTCGACCTGCGCTATGTCGACGGCTTCTCGTGGCGCGTATCCCTCGTTGAACAACGTTCGGAAAATGGTGAGCCGGGTTTCGGGATCGTCGGTGCAAACCAGGATCTCGGTGGCGGCATCCCCGGTTCCATCTGCGGTTGGGTAGGTCCGAGCAACGCTGGTTAACTTGTCGATGCTCGGTTCCACCGCCATCGGCATTGTGAAGTTGAAGAACATGCCATGCCCGCACTCACCCTTTTCCGCCCGCAAATGTCCACCATGAGCGGTGATGATGCCTTGGCAGATTGCCAACGCCAACCCGTCCCCATCCATTCCCTGGTTGATATCCTCGCCGTACGTTGATCGGAAGCGGTGGACCAACTCCGGGATTTCCGCGGAGTGGGCCCGATCGCTGTTGATGGAGATCGAAACTTCCACGTGGGAATCCTGCTGCGCTGCGTTGACTGAAACAGTGGAGGCAGCGGAGGCGTGCTTGAAGACATAGGAGAACATATCGCGAAGGCTCTGCGAGATACGGTCTCTGTCCACCATCACCGGCTGTAGACCCGTAAAGTCTCCCTGTCGCACGACGAATCCCGGATGATTGCGCCGGAATTCAAGAATAGCATCGGACAGCAACGACGGTATGTCCGCGCTTTCCAATGACAGGCTCAAGGTGCCTGCCTCAATATGGCTGAGCTCAATCAGACTGTTGATGCGGTTCCGCATGACCTCCAGTTGATGGTCGGCGATCTGTAGCAGTTGTAGCGGTTCGCTTGATTCGGACGACTCTATGATGCCCTTCAACCCAAGGATGGACCCTTTGATGGTCGTCAACGGCATGCGCAACTCGTGGCTCACCAATCCGAGATATTCGGCGCGCATCCTTCCTGCGTCTTCCAGAGGTGTCATGTCCTGAACCGCCACAACGACGGACTGGATATCTCCCCGGTCGGAGTAGATCGGCGCCGCACTCACCAGAGTGTTGATCACACGCCCGTCGTTGAAGTGGAGGGCGAACTCTTCGGCTCGCACGACCTCTCCGCTTTGCATGACGAGCATCGTCGGACGATCGCCGGCCTTGATTTCGCTGCCATCGGCCCTGCGCAACGAAAATTGTACGAGCAATTCGTCCCACGAATGGGCGGCCATACCACTCTCGCCCGCAATGCGTTTTCCCTCCTCGTTCACCGTCAGGATATTCCCGGTTCTGGCGTCGAAAACGACCAGACCCACAGGAGCGATTTTCACCAATGCTTTCAGGTCGGTTTTGATCTTGCGTTCACGTTCGAAACGGCGGGAGTTGGAAATGGTCGTCCCCGCCTGTTCAGCGAATCGTCGAATCAGGTCCTCGTCCAGCCGGGTGAATTCTTGCTCATCCTGTTTTTCGCCCAGATATATGTTGCCAAGGTGTTGGCCGTCGTGGCTCACCTGGACTCCAAGGAATGAGGTCATGGGAGGATGGTGTGGAGGCAGCCCTAAAGATCGCGGATGATTTTTGATATCGGCGACTCTTAGAGTGCCTTCCGTTTCGTTGAGGTAACCCAACAAACCATTTCCAACCGGGGCCGTCTCCATCCGCTCGAGTTGTTGAGGTTCCATCCCAGAGGTGACTGTGTGGGAAAAACCTCCAATTTCGTCAAATAAAGCGACCACCCCGTAGCGGGCACCCGTGAGGAAACACGCGCTGTCAGCGATCTCCTGCAATGCGCTATCCAACTCCAGCGTTTTCGATACGCGTAGACAGGCTTCGTTCAGCCTGAATAGTCGGTCGACGAGTACACTAGGGGGGTTGTGGGTTGGATCTGGTTCTGTCGAATCTTGGGAATTCAGCATGGATGACATGTTCATACCGCGTTATATGTCCGTTTCCGCCGTTGCGACATCCTCGTATAAGGACAACTTGTGGGCCATCGGTTGGGCGTTCGGTCAGCAAGACTACCATATTTCGTTACCGGTGCACAGATGTATTAACGAAGTACCTTGAATATGTAACAAATACGTGTCAACAAGAGGTGCAGGCAGGGGGAAAACGGGTTATTTCGGCACATTTCTGACCGAACGCTGGCACTTTAACACCCGCGCTCCAATCATACAAAACCTCGCTTCATGCAACCCGTAACAACGCAACTGCGGTTTCAGATCGTCCCCGCTGTTAGCCCGCGGCGAATTGCGTTGATTTCGGCGACGCTCGTTTGGATACGTCCCTGCGTTCGGGCCAGCATCTGCCCCGCTCGAGCTGAGTAATCGTGGGGACGCTGCCGTTCCATGATCGAAGACAGGGGTATAATCGGCTCAACCAGGACGATTCCGCTTTGGATACGACTGGTATTTTCGGAGAAGGCGTCAGGTTTGGAGGGAATCATGCTGGACTTGATCATCAAGGGAGGGACAGTGGTAACGCCGGACGGGGTGGGAGTGATGGATGTTGGTGTAGAGGGCGAGCGCATCGCGGCGGTGGCCGCGCCGGGCGTCCTGGACGATCTTGCCCAGGTCGAGACTATCGATGCCGCCGGCATGATAGTGCTGCCGGGCGGCATCGAACCGCACGCTCACATCAACGTGCCCGTTCCGGATTACTGGGCAGGAGGCGATGATGGCGTGTTCACCCAGCCCCCGGAAGCCGCCAGCCGCGCCGCCGCGTTCGGCGGAGTCACCACCTACGTGGATTTTGCGGGCGCGCTGCCGCTGACCCCGGGCGCGGTTCCGCCATCCGATCCCATCATGGAGCAGATCGAGCGGCGGCGGGATATTTTCAGGGGCCATTCCTACATTGACCACACATTCCACTACATCCTCGCTGGCGCCATCCCGCCCAGCACGATGGGAGAAATCGCCGAGGCGATCC
This sequence comes from Dehalococcoidia bacterium, assembly GCA_965116565.1. Lineage (GTDB taxonomy): Bacteria > Chloroflexota > Dehalococcoidia > Lucifugimonadales > UBA3495 > Bin87. The sequence continues at coordinate 2,883,887 of OZ220699.1, read as the reverse complement.
AGTCGGGCGTGGCCAGCTTCAAGATTTTCACGACCTTCCATGCCCGCGTGCCGATGGGGCACCTGTGGGAGATATTCCAGCAGGTCGGCAAGCACGGCGGCATCATGGCCGTCCATGCCGAAGAAGACGACATTGTCACCTACATGGAGGAGAAGCTGGAACGCGAGGGACGGGACCATGCGTCGAACCTGCACCTGGCCCACAACAACATTTCCGAGGATATCTCATTCCGCAAGGTCGTCAGGCTGGCCCAGCAGACCGAGACCGGCATCTATTTCGTCCACACCACCGCCAAGGAGGGGGTTGCCGCCATCGCCGAAGCCCGGGCCGCCCAGTTGCCCGTGTACGGCGAGGCGCTGCACAACTACCTGGAATTCACCTGCGACGACTACCTCAAACCCGACGGGCTGGCGATTCACACCTACCCTGCCATCAAGTTCTCCGATGACCGCGATGCGCTGCAGCAGGGTTTGGTGGATGGCCCCATCTGCACGACGGCCACCGACGAATGGACAACGTACAAGAACGTCAAGCTGGCGGGCGACACCATTCGCACCCTGTGCGGAGGCCACAACGGTATTGAAACCCGCATGCCCGTGACCTACACCAAGCTGGCGGCGACGGGCAGGATAGACCTGCAGCGGTTTGCCGCCATCACCTCGACCAACGCCGCCAAGATCCTTGGTATGTACCCCCAGAAGGGCGCGATCGCCGTGGGCAGCGACGCCGACATCGTGATCTTTGACCCAAACTTCAAGAAAACCATAACCGTTGATGAGCTTCACGCCGAATCCGACTACTCCATATGGGACGGGTTCGAGTGCGAGGGTTACCCCATCATGACGATCCTCCGCGGCAAGGTGATCGTCCGGGACGGGCAGTTGCTGGGCACCTCAGACGATGGTCGGTGGCTCTCCCGCAAGGTCGCGCCGCGGGTGATCACGCAAACATCGGTATAGGGAGAATTGAGCCGGGTCGCGTCAGTTTGTGCACCCGCCGCCCGTTACCGGTTCCACCCTCAAAATCTCCGACCACACTTCCATCCGCAACACAGGAGCCAGTCATGGAAAAGATCAGGAACAACTACCCGGCAATCGCGCCGTCGGGCTCCACGTTCAGCCGCGGCGTGCGCGTCGGCAACCTGCTGTTCATCGCCGGCTGCACCGCCCGGGGCACCGACGCGCAGGGCAAGTCGATGTCCGACCAACTGAGGGTAACCCTCGACCGGATCCGCCGCATCGTCGAAGAGGAAGGGGGCGCCGCGTCGGACATCGTGAAAATCACGACGTACGTGACCAGCATCCCGGCCTGGCGGGACATACGCGAGGACCAGGAGGCGCAGTTCGCCGATTGTTTCCAGGGCCAATACCCCGCCAACACTCTGGTGGAGATCACCGCATTGGCGGAGGACGGTCTGGATTTGGAAATCGAGGCCATAGCGGAAATCAGCTGATCCCCAGCGTGGTCGGCGCGCGGGCAGCCGGGATCAACCGGTGCTCGGGCACTTTACGACGCCCAGGGGCAGAATGTGAGAATGCGCCCGTGTGAGCGCGGGTATTACCAACTGGAGGTGTGATGATGGCAACAGCGAAAGTGAACGGCGCCGAGATTTATTGCGAAGAATCGGGGAGCGGGCCGCCCATCATCCTTTCGCCGGGCGGCCTCCAGGGGGTTGCCAGCAGCTACCAGCCGGTCATCGAGGCGCTGTCCCAGGAGCACCGGGTGGTGGTTTACGACCGCCGTTTCGGCGGACAGTCCCGCAGTCCCATGGTGGTGCAGACGTGGGACATGGTCTGCGACGATGTGTTCGGCCTGATGGACACGCTGGGGATCGAGCAGGCGTATCTCGGTGGCGGTTCGTTCGGGGCGGCCATCTCCCTGGGCTGCGCAGTGCGCCGTCCCGAGCGGGTGCGGGCCATCTTCCCGTCCAACATCGCCGGCGGCGTGATCTGCGACGCCTACCTGGCGGCCAAGCTGTTCAAGAGCATGGACATGGCGGAGAACGACAGCATCGCGTCGGTAGTGGATGCCTTTGACCCCGACGACCGGTTCTCGCCCTTCAGTCCCGAACTGGCCCAGACCGATGCCGATTACCGCAAGAACCTGGAGGCCATGAACACCGAGGACTTCGTGCAGGTGATGCGCGACACCATATACGCGCTGTTCGACGGCCCATACCTGACGCTGGGAATGACCGAGAAGGCGCTGAAGAGCGTGTCCGTCCCGGCGATAGTCATGCCGGGCAACAACGACGTCCACCCCCGCCGTCTCGCCGAGTCAGTGCACCGCCTGGTCCCCACTAGCCGTCCCAAAAGAAAAGTTTTTGAGCATCCATTCGAAATACCCACACGGAAGCGAAAATCCGAACGTCCGCGTCGGCAAAAACGCAAGGGATCCGGCATCTGTAGGGACTGCCACAACAAAGCGAAACCGGGCCAAGTCAGATGCTCTGCATGCGCAGAGAAACACCGCGCTTGGCGCCAACACAGTTCGGAGAAACAACCCCGTAACGGTAAACCCGCGAGTCATACCGACTGCACACAACTCCCGATCCCGGACGAATTTGCGATTCAGGCGAAACTGCCCGTAGAACCGGACCTCGACACCAGCGAGCAGTTGACCCACGGTCCGTCCGCCCAGCCACGCGTGCAAGAGATACGCCCGGCACCGAAGAGGGTCCGCAGCGAGGCCCACCATGCCAAGCAACGCGCAAAAAAGGCCGCTCTCAGAGCCGAACGTGATTCGCTCGGTTTGTGCCGCGACTGCGGCAAACCCAGACCAGAAGGCCAGACCCGCTGCCATGACTGCGTGATCAGGCACAGCGGCTACTGGAAAACATGGGTAGACAAAGGCGGGCGGAAATAAACCTGTTAACCTGCCTCAAGCCAGAAGCTGACGCGAGCCCAGAACTCGCGACGCTGGCAGGGCAAATGGCCCAGAGCGTACTCGGCACCACCGCGTCCGTCATCCGCGGCCTCGATGCCGACCGCGTGCCGACGCCGCCCCAAAAACCTGACCTGGACTTCGTGCTCGAGGTTGGCGACCAGCAAATCCCCGTGCGGGTCAACTACCGCCGAAGCATCGACCCCGTGCGCGACACACGGGGCATCAGGGCGTTCGTCGAAGAGCCGGCCAAACGTGCGCCTTTCGGACTGCTCATTACGCGGGAGGATGGGCCGCCCATCGACGACCCGCGTATCGTCGCCATGCCGCTTTCTACATTCATGTTGCTCGCGTGATCCCGCCGCGAAACCGGAGCCGAGGTGGATGCCAGCATACGTCGGTGCTGCTCTGACGCCGGACGAAACGTGGGCACCAACATGAAGCCGAAGAAACTGATCCTCAGCCGGAAGGGTTTTGACTCCGGCTCAGGAGGCTGTCCCAGCCTCATCTTCCCCGACGGCCTCTACATGCAAAGACAGCCATGCCTACAGCAAAGGCGTGACGTGCCCCTTCTCGTCAACGTAGACCTGCTTCGGAACGCCCAGGCCAACGTGACCACGTTGGAGTATGTTAAAGCCAACAACCCTCCTGGGCGAAAAACTCGGAAAGAGGTAACCACGGTCATTCTTACCGTCACGATTAAACCCTACCAGAGAGACGCCACCTGACCCGGCCCAACCCCCGACAACCAGAATCGCGTCCTGCCTATTCTCCTGACTGAAGTCCTTCACAACGCCCGTGTAGAGTCGATGCTCCCCAACACCCACCGGTTCCCGCGTGCAAACGTAGAGATCCCCGCCAAAGATTTGAAGGTAGTGACACTTGCACTGAAACCTCGGCCAGTCGTCCGGCGTATTCGCACCAACCGTGACGGCTTTCTCCAAGTCTTCCAGCCTCCTACCGCGAACTGCGTCCGACTTTTTCCTGTTGCAACTTTCGTGCATGGGCTGGTAGTTACACAAACTGTCGAAATCGCGGGGGGCGGCGGCAACCAACTTCGCGAGTCCCAAGGGGACGATGTGGTCAACTTCGCACTTGCCTGTGATGGGCTGTCCACAACCACCCAAATGTATGCCACATAATCCGTTGTCCCTGGACATGACCTTCAGTCCGGCCACTTTTGTTCTTTTTCGCTTAACCATGTTCATTGTTGACGGCACGACGTCCCCACAGTCCATAGGAGCGGTTCAACCGTTGGAATGCAAGCCACGTCTCACTCAGTCGGACCCAGTGCTCGCTCAGATGAAGTGAGCTTGTACCCCCAAGATGCAGGCAACCGTCCGTCTCGCCATTACCCCTAGCCACGGAGGGTAGGTTCCATCACCCCGAATATCCAACCCTCCTTTCGAGCCTCGTCCCGCTGTTCATCATCTAAATTGGGATCGAAGTACTGCTCAAGTAAACCGTTACGGTCGGTCTCAGACATCCACCTAGCGACGCTGTAGGCATCACGTTGGTGGCCGTTCAACCTCATCCTGTCCGTGTCATCTCGGTAGAGACGATTCCAGATTGACGGGTACACCTCGACAACCGCCGACTGGTCTTCCGGAGCGTCCCAACGGTCAAATGGCCAGAACCGCAAATTGACGCCGTCGGCAAGTAACGTCTGGCGGATGTATCGCAGCCAAGGTAACCCAGCGTGCGTCGACTGTGCCACATTCCTTTGAATGGCGTTGAAATCAAACACCGACGCAGCCCCGCGCGGATCCGTCAAACGGAACCAATTGTCGTTTCCCCAACGGCGTTCTGGGTCATCCCTGCCAGGGAGAATTCGGTTTCGCCCGATTATGCGTGCCATCTCCTGCCGGGGATCATCAGCCGGCCAGTGCTGTTGAAAATCGTCAAGGAAGTCACCCCACCCCAACGGCAGCAGATGGGGGTACCTTTCGAAGTACCGCATTGGGAACGAAAAGCCATGATCGATGCCTACCAAGGTCCGCACATTCGTCTCCCGTAGACGTCGCACGAGCCACCGGGCAAGTCCGTCGCGAGTGTTGATGTCATGGCCATCATCCCGCGGATGAACGACTTGAGGTGGGGCACCGCCATCAACACGGCAAACGGCCAACCCGCTCAGGCGGGCCACCGACGTTTGTGCCCCGGAATAGTCGACTCCAATGTAACGGTCGAACATTTCTTTTCCCTCGATTCTGTTCTTGGTTGTGGCTCTGCAATCCCGCTGTCATAGTCCCAATCCACCGAATAGATGAGCGTGTCGGCGTGCTGACGTGACGAGAAAGTACTCCCGGCTCCGGGGGTAGTGGTGTTTGACAACGAAAACCACCCTGAAACGAGGAGCACCCAACGGATGGTATCACGCAACGACGACGAGTAGGGCAACGCCCACGTCCATGGGAGAATACACCGCGAACCCGCTCAACGACAACACGCCGCCCTCAAACGGATCCAGCCAAATGGAAACCGCCAAGTACCGCGTCCGGACCACCTGCCTGTCGTGCGGCACGCCCGTCAGCGGAACCGCCGTGGTCGTCGTGACCCAGCTACCCGAGGACTACGACCAGCAGCGTGCCTTCATCGTCCACGAAGACTGCCAGGACGCCATGACCATGGACCTACCCTGGGCCAACGACGTCGACCAGAACGTTACCACGGGAAGGCCGCGCTTCTGACGCCACAGGAGCCGCCGAGAGGGAATCAGGAGTCCACAAGGGAAATTCTGCCTGAAGGGGCAGAGACAGCCCCAGAGCGCCTCCAGCGCAAGAATTCTGGTGCCTGCGCAAGCAACACGGCAAAGTAGCGACTATAACAAAAAGCTGAGGCTGCCGTCCGGCAGCCTCGCGCCCTGTTGCCGAAGCGGACAGGGGGTGTAACGTGTTGATGCTATCCGATTTGTTCGTCGGATGTCAAACGACGAGGGAATAGATGAGCCGATTCCGCTACTCCAGAATTCTGGTGTCGATTGCCCAAACCGTTCAATGGTGTGACGGTTTCCGTTCCGACCATGGCAGAGCTCGTCGCGGGGTATTGACTGCTCTTGAAATGGGTATCGGGAACCCGATGGTATCCCGAAAGCGGGCTGTCCAGTGAAGCGCTTTACAGCAGTCCATCGGAGCAGATGATGCGCGTCGCCTCAGGCGCGGTGGCAACCTCGCCCTGCCTTTCTGGGTTCAGGCGGTAGCGTTCCTGCAACAGCTCTAGGCGCAGCACCAATTCGCGGCCACCCAGGCTAAGACGGCGCAAGTCCGACAGCTCGTTTTCAACGACGGTGGGCAGGTCGCCGGCGATGCAAAGGACATCCCTAACCCTGCGGTGTGCGCTTGATTTGACGCTTAGGACACGACCAAATCTTTCAACGTTTTTTTGCCGTCAGCTGTGTCCACATAGCGTGGAAACTTGGTTGTATCTCCAGTGGCGCCTTTCAAGATGAGGGCCTCTGTCAGCCATTGGCATTCCTGAAACGCTTGGTGCATCTTGATATAGTCGTACGCGTCGAATTGGGGTTTCCGGGCATGTGCTACATCGTTACGGAGCTTGCAAATGTCCTCCAGCCTTTGGTGTGCAGCTTTGGGTTCACGTAGGCTCAACTTTCCTACGGTGATCAGGTCCTCAAGTGCCTTCGATAGCTGGGGTGGGTCAACTCCCTCCGATTTGGGTCTGACTTGTTTCCATTCGCAGAGCGCTTCAAGAGCGTTGACGGCTGTCGTTAGAGCGATGTCAGGCAGACCGAGATTGGCGAGAGATTCGGCAGCCACCAAGCAACGTATTGCCTGGGTGAGATATACGTTTTCCCTAGAGTGGTCGATGAGGTTTGCGACCGCCTCTACTTTGCCAATAGCCTCTCGGTCGTACGATTTGAACCAGGTGTCTCGTTCAGTGGACGGATAATCGCGGTTCCCTCTGACGGCAACGGCCTTGGGCTCGCGGCTACTGAAGTCGTAAGCTACAGTGGCTCGTGCTCTGGTGTCGGTAGCGGTCGCGAATTTCCAGGCGTCGCACAGGACGCCGATCTTCGTTTCAATTTCGTGCTTGTCCATTGGGTTGCGGTCGGCCCGACAAAGTGTGCCGGAGTAGTGTGGCTCGGAGACGTAGGTGTAAGGGTGTTCCCTGATACTGATTTGGTGGTCTCGGACGGTCCAGTTCAGCGTGGTCACTGGTTCCACTACGAAACGGGGGTTCATGTGGAGAGGACTGTCACGAAGTTCGGACTCGGCGTCTGGCGGGGCTGGGAGGATTGGAATCCCCTCGATGGCGAACCAAGCGTAGTCGCACTTCCAGTCTGGTCGTTTTTCGATCCAATTGTTCGGGACGTACGTCACGTTTTTGCGCGACGAGATTATGGTCCCCTCGTGGTGCCGAGTGGACGCCTTTCGACCGAGCCAAAGGGGATTGAACACTGAATACCCGAAAGGCAAGTCTATCTTCACATGGTCGGGCTCGGGTTCGTGCTGCCCAAAAGGCTGTGGTTCCGCGGGCCGCTCGTGCGTTGTAATCGACGGGCCGTACATCCCCATAGCCCATGTGGCGGTCTTACTTTCCGTTTGGTCGTCTAACGTGATCTTCAAAGTGAAGGGCTCGTTTTGTTTGGCGTCAAAGACTTTCTCAAGAATGTCTTCAATTTTTTGGATGTTCTTGTTTTTCTCCATCGTGTCCGTCCCTCAAAGGAAGATTCGCCGGCGGTAGCGAGTCACGGTATGGTGGAAACACGGCGATTGTTTTGGCAAAGGCTTCCGAGCCTTCTGCGTCCTATGGTGTACCGTAGGCTGCTGCGATTATCTTTCCGATTCCATCATGAATAGTGGGTAGTTCGATGGTGCCAGCAATCATCGCAGTTGCTGAGGGCCATACTGGCCAATTGCCAGGAATGTGCTCGCGGTTTTGCGGGCCCTTTGGGCACCTCAACTATCTCTCCCATCCTTTAGTTTGTTGATTTTGCGTTGGATGGGCCGGCACAGTATGAGTCGCACTTGGTCGAAGTCGGGATGATTTGACCATTCGATTTCGTTCAGCGCTCTGTAATGTGGATATAGATTGGAACCCGGGAACAATTGCAACGTTGTCGTGGGGCTCTGACCTCAGTCTGGCTGCGAGCGGCAACGCTTCAGAGTGAAAGGTGGGTTGGGCGGAAGCCGGTCGAACCAGAATGCGCGCTCAAACGGGAACGAGTACGACGCTTGCCGAGCGTCATCGCCCAATCCACAGGTGAGGGTGCGGATTGCGCCGCCGTGCACAATCAGCAACCAAACGGCATCGCACTTTGCCGCATAGAAGTCGTGCTTTATGGATTTTTTGTCCAAGACGGCTTGTACGTGCTCCGGTTGTACGGAAGGACCGTTCGGATTCCCTTCGCAGGCCCAAAACTCGCCCTTGTCGTCAATACCGGGCGCAACTATGTAGAGACTCACTTCGGGGGCATCTAGTGGAAAGCAGAACGGCAAATGGACGAGTCGGTCATTGGACCAGCCGTTGTTCGACACGACACGTTGAAACCGTTCGGCGAAATCTTCAACGCCCGCTCTGCTCCTCGGGCCTTGAGGGTGGGGATAGTCGTTGAACATCACGGTCACAGATAGGGGAGGACCACCGCTGCCACGGAACCTCTTACGCGCTTCTTCCACCGCTTGGTGGCGCAGGTTCTGGAACCCTTGAGGTACACGCTCATCGGGGTTGCCAATTTGGTCCGTGGGGTAGAAGAACTCAACCACCTCAATCCCGATTGGCCGGCCGTCTAGCGGAAAGATGAAGTCAGGGCTTTCCCCCTCCCTCAAAGCCTCAGCGCAATGCCCCAAGCCCAACTCGGTCAGAGCGAGTTTGACTTGGCGCTCTTCCATCCATTTCTGTTCGGTGAATAATTTCATCACCAAAGGGCTTGGCGTGTCGGGCAGGTCTTTCCCCGAACCTAATCTTGCCCGATTGAGGACATATCACGCAACTCGTTGACGATGGTCGTTGTGAACGCGCTGACGGCGCAGACGCGCCCAAGTAGATCAATCACGCGCTCCTTGTGGTCCGCGAAGCGGTAAGTGTTGAAAAACTCGCGGATCGTCGGGTCTCTGGGCTTGCGTTCCTTGTACTGGTCCAGCACCCACTCCAAGGCTGACCGGTTACCCAGCCGGTACTCCCACGCCTCTCCAGGCACGCCGGCCAGCGTCGTCTGCTCATCCAGCGTGATGGCACCACGCGCCTTGTCGGCTCGCAGGATGGCTTTCGTCGGTGTCATGCCGTCCTTGTCCTGACGTTCCAGTGGCCAAGGACCAGCCGTCTCGAACCCAATGTGCAGGTCAAGCAGTTCCCGCCCCTGCTGCGCCCACCAGGCGAAATCGTCTTGGAAAAACACCCGTGGGAACTCCCGGCGCAGGTCAACCTCGTACCGCTGGCGGTAAGTCGGGTCATGCAGCATCGCGTACACGTAGGCGAATACGTCCTCGGCTTCAATACCGTCATCCCCATAATGCTCATGGAACTGACGGAGCCCCCATCCGGTGATGTTGCTGACCCGCCTCCCGTCCGACGCGTAGCGGTAGAGTGGAAGGCACTGATTGTCGCCGACGAAATGCAAGTCCATCAATTTGTCAGACGCCAACGCGAAGAAAGAGCGATGACGGGCAGCGAAATTGATTGTCGGGTTAGCGTCGAGCTGCTGGTGAGGAAAAATTTGCGGCATTTGATACCGGCGGTGGGTGATTATCGGTGCGTAGTAGCAGTGCTTCGCGACAAACGGACGGTACATGGCTCGCGTGATGTGCGTCGTGGCAAAATGCACCGGATCACCTTTCATGAGATGGTTTTCCAGCTCAGCTGTCCATTTTATGGACCTGTCCACCCAGTCACCCAGGGCATTGTGATCTGGGTTTTCATCACTGAACCGCTGCATCTCATCGCGGTAGACCTTGGAGAAAAACAGCACTTTGTCCGTCAGCCTGTCGAAGTCGAAATCGTAGGTCCATTCGTCGCGATTGGTTGCGATCCCAAGCGAATTTAGACCGAAAATCGCCTGCTCATCAGCGACCGACTTCGCCAATTTGGTTTCCCGGTTCGCCAACGGAACCAAAGCGTCAAAACCACTTTCCGACTGGTCCAGCCAGTTGGCCTTGGCATCAGGAGTAATCTCAAAGAACTCCATAGTGTCAACAGCCTTGCCCGCAACGTAGGCGACCTTGTCGAAGGCTTTCGCGTAGTCGTGGACCGCGTTGTAATACACCTTGAACCCATCGACACTTTTGCGCCGCACCAAGAAGTAGATCGCAACGTCGACGCGGATCTTGTCGTCGAACACATTGCCGCCTTCCTGTCGGCGCCGTTCGCCGCTGGTTCGAGCGTTGCCCTTCAGGTCAACAGCCCACAGTTCATTGAACTCCTCGGCAACGACTTTACGGAAACCGTCGTCCTGTCGGGCGTCCAAGAACGCACTGTTACTGACGAAACCAATGATGCCGTCGTCCTCTAAGCGGTCTGAAGCCCAGCGGAGGAACCGTTTGTACATATCGTACTGCTTGGTCTTCTGCGCCGTACTTTCCTTGATGTAGGTCTCGCGGATGCGACGGTCGATGTCGCGATACTCCCGATTCTTATTGTTGTCGTTTTCGTTCTGCTGGTTCGCGTTGTACGGCGGGTTCCCGATGATCACGCTGATGGGCTTCTCGTTCTGCTCCTGAACGCGGATCCAGTTTTCCTCGGAAACTGCGCCCAAGTTCAACATAGTCTGCCGTTGCACAGCGGCACCACTGGCTCCCTTCCAGTCCATGTTGTCCAGCGTGTCCACGAAGCACAGGTTCGGGAACTCCTCATAACGGCCCGTCAGTTCCTTGAACGTGTACTCGATGTTCAGGTTCGCGATGTAGTACGGAAGAATTTCCACCTCATTGGCGTGGATCTCGTTCCGGTATTTGTACTCCAGCCGGTCGGCCGGCAGATGGTTCATCAGGTTGGTGACGAACGTGCCCGTGCCCGTCGCGGGGTCGAGGATGTTCACTTTCTTGTCGCCCAGCGTCTTGCCGAAATGCTTCTGCAGCAGCCAGTCGGTGCCTCTGATGATGAAGTCCACCACCTCATTGGGCGTGTACACCACGCCGAGGCGGTCAGCAGCTCCAGGGTTGTAAGCCTGGTAGAAATCTTCATATATGGCTTTCAGGAACTGTTGCTTCTCGCCGTACTCGGCGATGTCGTCCGCAGCCCGGCCAATGGCACCATAGTAGGCCCGCAACCGGTCGACGGCATCACGCCGCACGTTACCCGTGAAGAACGTTCCCTCCAAGGCATCCAGCTGCCGGGCAACGTTGTTTTCCCGATGGAACTGGTCCTCGGCGAACACCCTCAGGAAGATGTCCTTGGTCAGGATGTGCTGGATCAGCATCTCCCGAACGTTGTCGTTCGTCACATCCGGGCTAATGGACTGGTGGCACAGTCCGAGAAACATCTCTGCCGCTTTCTGGTACTCCGCGTTGTCGGCCTCGGCCTCGACAATAGTGTCGCGCAGGCTCTCCAGCACGACCGGCAGGTCAGCCCTGAATTGCTGGCGCGCTTCGCGGAACTCCTGGATCTCCGGTAACTCGTAGCCAAGGAACTTCCGAATCAGTCCGTCAAGCGCGGCTAGGTCAGCCATCTCTGTACGCATCACTTCCTGGTCGTTCTGAATCAGGACGGCTGTGACCGAGTTCTCGAACAGGATGTTGTCGCCCGAGTAGCCTTGCCCGAGCTTGTTCCGGATCTCGCGGTCCAAGTCGTCTCGGGCATCCTTGGCCTCCCACAGGCCGCGCGTCATGCGCAGGGAGTCCCGCACCGTCCCGTCGGGCTTATTGCTGCGGTCCGAACGAAGCTCGGGAACCAGCACCAACCGTTCAGGGTGCTCAGCACAATAGGCCGACAGGCAGTTCACGAACGCCAAGCGGATGTTTTCCTCGTTGGCGACTCCGCCGAACTCAACGAGTTCGCGGAGCTTTTCGTAGTAAATGTCGATGTGCGGGTAGGTAGGCATGGAAACCAGTCGGGTCATGAATCCCGCTCGAAGACCGCGACAGCACGTCTTGGATCCGCCCGAAGCGCATTCTAGCAACCAAGCCTGTAGCGTGCAAAACACCCATTCCACTTGAAGTCGGAGATTGATGACGCCCGCCGGTGGCGCGAGCCCGCCGCGCACTGCCACAATGAAGCCTGTCACCGACCAACGGCGAAGCCGGCCGCCACCGACGACGGGGCGGCCGGTTTCGTTTCTCTCGCCGGATGCGGAAACCTCGCCCGTACAGCCACCCGGGCGGCCGCCAGCTCATCGCGGGACCAAATACCATCACGCCGACTCCAGGCCTGCCTGCGGCCGATGCGACCCCTGTTGCACTGAAGCAAGACAGGAGCGCAGACTCCCGACTCCCCGTGAGGAGAAACCACCCCACGATCCAGGGAGACGGCCGCCGCGCCGACAACGTGGCAACCGGAACACGGCCGATGAACACTACAACCGAGGAAAACCGCAAAATGCCCGACATGAACGTCTTCACCTTACTGGCACTGCTGGCCGTCGGCGGCGCAACCACTTGGTTGGCCTACCAGAACTGGACAATCGCCAAGGACGCCAAGCTCACGGACACCAATGAAGCCCGAGTGGCCGTCATCATGACGGCAGCTCTCACCGGCACCATGGCCGGAGCCGCGGTCTGGGCGTTCACGGCCAGTCAAAACCCACAGCTGGCAACGGTGACTCACGCACTCGCCAACTTGGGCATGGGCACCGTCGCCGCCGTCATGGCAACGTCCCTGACCATCATCGCGAGGCGATACACCGCCGGAAAGAACGCCCAGTGACCGTCCAGCCAACCCGCGAACTACGCGCCATGCGCGAAGACCGGACGACCACGACCCACGGAACGACGGTCCCCGAAATCACCGAACACCAGACGCCGAGAAGCCAAGGACGCCAAGCGTCGCGCATCGACTCCCGCAACCGGCGCGAAAGAGCGTTACGCAGCGGAACACCGCCGTAGGACGACCTGGCACCGGGACCGCCGTGCATCAGCACGGGATTTCCGATGTGAACGGCCATGATGCAATCGCCTCCTAGGGCGATAATTGCAACCACACGGCGTCCCCGTCCACCCCGCGAGAAGGCGTCAAGCTGGACTTTCCGCAAAATTTAGAAAAAGTAAAAAGACAGGGTAAGCTGGCCTGACCCAACTTTCGACGGAAAGGCCCGACCATGCTCACCCTGCCCGATGCCATTGTACCGATACTCGCTCCCTTCACAATGCTGTTCACCAATCCGACTTGGCAGAAGGCGCAACTGCTGCTGGTGGGCGCGATCCTGACCCCGGGCCAACGCACCGTGGCCGCGGCGCTGCGCGTCATGGGACTGAGCGAGGACCGGAATTACGCCCGCTACCACGCGGTGCTCAATCGGGCGGTGTGGTCGTCCCGTGGGGTAGCCCATGTCCTGCTGATACTCCTAGTCCAGCATCTGGATCGCGGCGACGGCCCCTTGATCTTCGGCATCGACGAAACCCTGGAACGACGCCGCGGGGCCAAGATCAGGGCACGGGCCATCTACCGCGACCCAGTGCGTTCCAGCCGTAACCAACTGGTCAAGGCCAGCGGGCTGCGCTGGATCTCTTTGATGTGGCTAGGCCACGTCCCTTGGGCGGGACGCCATTGGGCGTTGCCGGTGCTCACCGTGCTGGCGCCCTCGTCGCGGTACCACCAGCAACAGGGGCGCCGGCACAAGAAGGTCACCGACTGGGCCCGTCAGATGGTCATGCAACTGCGCCGTTGGCTGCCCCAGCGTGAGCTGGTCCTGGTGGGCGACAACGGCTACGCCGTACTGGACCTGCTGCACTGCTGCCAGTCGCTCCGTGAACCGGTCACCCTCATCGCCAGATTGCGCCTGGACGCCGCTCTGTATGCGCCAGCGCCGCCTCGTCAGCCGGGTCAGAACGGCCGGCCGCCGCTGAAAGGCGAGCGGCGACCCTCGCTCAAAACCCTCCTTGACCAGGACCATGTGGCCTGGAACGTCGCTGCGGTGTCCTGGTACGACGGCACCACTCGCACCGTGGAACTCACCTCCCAAACCGCCGTCTGGTATCGCTCGGGCAAACCGGCCGTCACCATCCGCTGGGTGCTGATCCGAGATCCACAGGGCGCCTTCGACCCCCAAGCCCTGCTCTGCACCGACCCGTCGGCGAACCCGTCCCAGATCCTGGAGTGGTTTGTCTTGCGCTGGCAACTGGAAGTGACCTTTCAGGAGGTGCGCACCCACCTGGGAGTGGAGACCCAGCGCCAATGGTCCGACCTGGCTATCGCCCGCACTACCCCCGTCCTGCTGGGCCTCTTCTCCTGGATCACCCTGGCCGCCCATTCGTTGCAAAAACATCACCCCATCACCCAGCGCACTGCCGCCTGGTACGACAAACCGTCGCCAACCTTCGTGGACGCCATCGCCCTGGTGCGCCGACACCTGTGGCTGGCGTCAGAGGGTTTCTCACTGTCGGTCGCTGACCCCGACACTCAGGAACTCCCCGCAGCTCTATACCACCGACTCGTAGATTCCCTCGCCTACGCCGCTTGAAAATGCGGAAAGCCTAGTCAAGAACAAAGCTTCAACCGCGGCTTCAAACGTGCCGCGCACGTAGAGCCCCCGTTGGGGAGGTCGCCTGCCGGTAGGTAGGCAGGTAGACAGGCACCGCCAACGAAGCCACGGTGCCCAACTTCGTTACCTGACCCACCATTTCGACCATGGCGGCACCCGGTGGCGCCGTTTTCGCGTCAGTGGCACGTTTCCGCCTCAAGGCCGCCAAAACGCGCCCGGGGGCCGTTTCCGGCCGAAACTGGGACCATACTGGCACCGTTTGACCAAGCAGCAGCGGCCCGCGCAGGGCACCTCTGTCCACGATGTGTACCTCCGCCTCTTACCTGCGGCGGCGCCAGCCGTCGCCGATAACGGGGCGGCCGATTTCGTTGACAGCCTCGCTGTCGCCTACACGACGCCGCAGGGTACCGTTTTCCGTCAGTGGTGCAATTCGCCTCAAGGCCACGAAACCGCGCCCAGGAGCCGTTTACGGTCGACAAGGGGCACTCGAGCGCCCAACCAAATCGACCATTTGCAGCCATCAGGCCGTCCGGTTGGGCGGCCTGATGGCTGCATCGTCGATGGCTCCAGCATCCGTCCGACACGCCGGTCACCCGTCCGCAACGTTAAACGACGGCCGGTTACCTCATAAGACGACTACAACATGACCAACTGAAGAAGGAGAAAACGCATGACCACCATCCGCAACATCATCGACGAAATGCGCCAGGGCACCGCCTACTGCGAGTACTGGCAGCGCGACTGGTCCTGGAACAAATCCCACATCGCCACCCTCTGGGACTCCCTCTTCAAGGGACACCCCATCGGGCTCTTCACTTTCTGGGAGCAGGAAACGCCCGAAGGGCAGGTCCACAAGCTGATCGTCGACGGCCAGCAGCACCTGCTCAGCATCTACACCGCCGTGGAAAATACCCTGCCGCCCAACATCCTGCCCAACGCTCCCGAGCCACCGTTGGGGCTCCACGTCAACGCCCTCACCGGTAACTTCCGCTTCTGGTCGCCGATGATGAACCGCCGGCCCCAGTGGATACCGGTCTGCGACATCATCCACGACAATGCCGCCAAGCTGGAGGCCATGGAGAAGGCACTGCGGCCCAGGCGGACCAACAAGGAATGGCGCCAGTGCGTGCGCAACATTCGCACCATCCAGAACATCGCCGAACGGCAGATCATGGTCTCCACCATCGCCCCCGAGATGAAGCTCCAAGACGTGATGGAACTCTTCGCCCGCATGCAGAACAACGGCCGGAAGGCCACCAAGGACGCCATCGAAACCATGTGGGTCTCGCCCAAGTGGCCGGCCGCACGTTCGACCATCCACGACATGGTCGCAAAGTGGCAGGACACGCCGCTGCGCAACGTGGTCACCAAGTCGAACATCATCAGGGTGGTGGGCATTCTCCTGAACAGCCGACAGCAGCGCTACGGTCTCAGCCGCGCCGACGCCTCGCCCGAGCGCATTCAGGGTGCATTCGCAGAAGCGGACGACTACCTGAACGTAATCGGAGCCGCCATGGAACAGCACCTGGCCATCAGGGCCAAGAACACCTTCCGCACCGTGGCGCCCATCTCCGTGCTGGCCCGCTACCTGCAACTGCACGGCGGTGCCTTCCCGACGCCCGAGGACGAGATCAAGGCCATGGCCTACCTGCTGACCACCACGCTGCGCGGGTACCGCGGCGGCTCGTCGGCCAGCTCGGTCAACCAGGAACTGGACGCCCTGGACTCCGAGAACCCATGGCAGGAGTTGCGGAAGATCTCCGACGCCCGCCACGGGCCCAGCCTCACCGAGCCAACCCGCTACGACTACCAGACCAAGTCGCCCAGCCCACACCACATTCTGGTGCAGGCACTGCGGATGCGGCCCATGTGCAAGGACTGGGTCACGGGCCAGACCCTGCGCGACATCAATCCCGACGAACTTGTGGAGCACCACATCTTCAGCCGGAACGCGCTGCCCGACCCCGACCTGTACCACTGCCTGGCCAACACCGTGCTCGTCAGCGCCACCACGGCCAAGAGCATCAAGGCGCAACGGTCGCCGGAACAGTACCTGCACAAGATCGCGGCGCAGATGCCTGACGTGCTGCGCCACCACCAGATTCCCGACGAGCGGGCCCTGTGGGCACCGCAGAACTTCTACAAGCTCGCCGCAGCGCGCACCACCATGATCGCCGCCGACGCCACCGACCTCATCACCGCCATGCAGCAGGGTAAAAGCCCATCCTAATGACGGAGGCACCGGTATGGGAGAGCACTTTTGGTCTGACGGCCAGCCCGATTTCGACGCGAACTGTCGCATTTGGAAGTACCGGATGCCGGCGCGCCATCACGCGCCGATACTCTCTCCCTGAACGACAGCACCCGCTAGTAGCGCACGCCATCCGAGACTCGCAAAATGAAACCGCCGCCGTTGGTCGGGGACACCAGTCGCTCCCGACGACCGGGCAGCCCTGGCTGCTTTCACCGTCACAACGCCTCAAGCTTTGGCCACAGAACCACCCAGGCGACGACACTGCCCATTTAGGCGAATGGTGCCTCCTTGCCCGCTCCAGGTGCTCCTCAGGAAAAAAGCGCCGGCCGCAGCACGACTTCAGTCGTCACCGTCGCCCCGGGGAGCAGGACCACCGGCCCTCTTGCCCCACTTCAAGCAGGTCTCGAATGGCGCCAGACAACTCCGACACCTGCTGTGTCATCTCGGACAAAGCCGCCGCCACTTGGGCGTTGCCCTCCTGCAGGGTTGCCACCATCTGGGCGTTGCCCTGCTCGAGACCTTCCCAGACACCATCCCGAATAGCCTTCTGGACCGCCTTCTCATGCTTCGCCATGGCGTCATCGAAATACGCGCGACTCAATGGTGGCCCAAACAAGCCAGTCAACCAATCAATGATCGTTATCACGACACTCGTTCCTCCAAGAACTGTGCCGATGATAACGGGGCCTATATACACCGCTAGACCCCCACTAGGCCCGCCCCAGGCCCCGCTGAGGACACGACCCACCCCGAGCCCAGGGCGGTGATAGAATGGGGGCATGCAATATGTTCCCGTCATCTTCGTTGTCTTGCTCGTAATCGTGCTAGCGGTTGGGTCAACTTACTGTTGATCCAGGGGCTGACGCCTAATCTGTAATCAACGATTTGCAACAGGCTACCCAATGCCCCTCCAGCAAGGAACACGCAAGCAATTTGCCAGTATTCCAAGATTACCATGCGCCTCCGAAATGACCCGCTATAATGCTGGCGGTATGGGCGGCGTGTCAGAACCAAACAACCAGCCCTCGGGCGATACGGTGGGTTCGCAATCTGGCTGTGCCTCTGTTCCTGGCGTCTCTTTTAGTTTTTCTATCTGGTTACCTAATTCATGTACTTTTCGGCTAAGTATAGCGACTGCAACTGACATCCCCGCTATTACTGGCGCATACAGATATGGGCTGTTTATCAGCCTTTCCGCCACCTCGATCATGGGTCCATGATAAACATGGCGGCTAGGCGCGTGTCAATGGGGATAGCCTGTTCGGATTGGTTGCGCCCACGACAACGGAAGGAGCCCTATCGTGATTTTCAAAGCGTCTATCGTCGGTGCCGTGCTCTTGGTACTGGCCGCAGTCGCCGCGCTATTGCCCAACCCGCGCCCGACCCACGGCGCATTGACGGCACAAGAGGCCCCCCGGTACTGCGACGCCATCCACGTCTATCATGTGGATGCCCAGGTGTCTCACCCAGGGGCGGAGCGCACCGTCATGCTGGAGTGGTTTGACGACGCCGAGTATCATATCGACGGGGGATACAAGGCGACCTATCAGATCGAAAGGCGCGCCGATGAATCGGATGGCGCGGACTGGGAGACGCTGGATACCGTGGCAGGCGTTCAGCACTGGACGGGAGACGCCGAGTTGGGCGTGTGGGTGTACCGCGTCGGCATAGCCAGCCTGCGGGTGGATGACGAGGTTTTTGATTGCTCGCCCCAGTGGGCAGCAATCGAGGTTAGCGTGTTGGCCCGGGACGAGTTGATTGAGGTGGAGTTAGATCAATTCTGTGACGCAGCTGGTGTTCACGGTCTGGATGCCCGCGCCACGGATCCGGGCGATGGATCAGACCGGATGCTAGTATTGGAATGGCACGACGAGTTGACGGAACTGCTATTGCCACACCGCAGCGATTTACAGTATTACGTGGACTTGGAAGAAATCCATTACCGTGTCGAGCGAACGGCCGCGCCCGGGGGCGAGGGTTCGACTTGGCACGTCCTCGGTAAGGTGGTGAGGACGATTGAGCCGTTAGTCCCGGGGCCGTTCAATTTGTTCGCCAACTTGTCAGAGCCCGCCGAGTGGACTGGGCCGCTCCAGCCGGGTGAGTGGGTCTATCGGGTCGGCGTGGTCGAGATCAAGGGCAGCGGCGTGGTGCGGGAGTGTGACAATCCCTACTGGGCTGAGATAGAAATCACAGTGCTCACCGAGGCGGAACGCGCCGAGTTGAAAGCAAGGCGGGCGGTGTTGGTCGCCCAGGCGGTGCGCTGCGCCACCGATAGCCTGACCGGAAACATGGACGCCGCCGCACACGCGGTGGTCGGAATATTCGTTGAGGAACAAATCAACGAGATCATCGCCGGATTTGATGAGCAGTACCACGACGAGACCGTGCGCTTCCGGGAATTGGTCACGCTGACCATCCTGCTATGCTCGGACGAGCCCCCCGGCGGCAGGCACGCTGAGGGCATTTCCTGGGCGATGATCTTGCTGCTGGATTATGACGACTACTACCGCCGTTAGGGCCAAGTTTTGGTCGTGTCCGCCGCGCCCGACCAGGCGTCGCTCAGTGGGTCGAAGGGTCGGATAACCCAGGAGCGGGCGGCTCAGGGCTGTTCCTGGGGTCGGGCTGCGGAGACCCCACCGGGAAATTCTTCCGTTTGATACTCACCACCTCAGACAATGTGTACAGACCGGGAAACGCCGAGACCGGCACCGAGGCATCCAACACGACGGCGTCAACGGGTTGGTTCGGATGCACGAAACCTTCATTGTCGGTGATGTACTTCTTCACCGTCGCCTGGTCCGACGCTGCGGCCAGACCAACCTCCACGCTGGTCACCAACTCAGAATACTCGCCGTCAACATCAGCCCCCCGAATGCGGGCAGCCGCCTCATCAGCCGTGAGTTCCCCCGCTACGTACATGGTGATTTTTTCGTCCAGGGTGCCACCCATCTTGTCGCCGTACAGCCCGGACGTGAAACTCGACAAGTGCCCCGGATGGCGCGTCACCGCTCCGAACAACAACGGCGGCATGTCCGCCGAAAGGCCCCATTCACCGCGCGGCTCAATGTTGGTGGCCCCGTTGTCGGACAGAAATTGTTTCAGGTCATCTTGCTCGGGGGGCAACACGTTGATGTAGATGAATATGGTGGTCGGCAACGGCACGGCGTCATCGGAATCGGATGTGCCACTCCCGGCGGCCGCGTTCCGGTTCGCCTCTTCGGTGAGGCGATACATCGTCATTGCAGCGTGCGAGTGCAATTTTGGGGTAGGCCCCGGTGTCGGAGTAGGTTCCAGTGTCGGACTCGCTTCGGGGGCGGGCGTTCCCTGGTCACGGGTCTGCGGCGACGTCCGTTGATCCTGGGCCGCCGGGGGGTCACCGTCTGGCGCGGTCGGCCCGCAGGACAGAACCATGAGCGCGCTAACCATCATCACCACGGCCGCGAACACAATCACGGTTCCACCTCGGGCTCCGGTTGGGGTTTGTGTTTTAGCCAGTCCACAGCGGCGATGCCCGTGATCATCTCAACCCACCGTCCGCAAGATTTTGCGTTAGCCCCATTGTGCGGCCCCACCTGCCGGGTTTACGCTGGGATCGTGCAGCCGGATTTCGTACCATCAAGGGGTGAAATCTTGCGCTTCATGCTTCCACACATCCCTGACCGGAACCTTCTTCAACTTTCCCAAAACCATCGAGATCCGTCTCCGTTCACCACTGATTACGCGGCCGCCACTCGCGCCACGGATAATATCAGACGCCGTTCAGTCAGCAGGAAATCTCGGTAAAGTCAGCTAAGCCAATACCGCAGAATCAAACCGGCGTTGACAGCCGCTCGGCGTTCAACCGCACCGAACTGATCATCGGGAGCACGGACGGAACGTCCGACCATGACTCTCAGCGGAGACTCGACCCATGCTCATGGACGCGTCCATCGGTGGCGCATTTCCTACCCACCACCCAGCCGAACTTGACTTGCTGCAATGGCCCAAAGTCTTTCTCAGATTGATCGAACAACCCGACAACGCCACTCGAGGCCATGCCCTTCCTGTTGACGGTGACCGACACTCAAGTGGACGCGGCGACATCGGGGCGGCCCGTCTCTTCAAAGACCCACCGTTTACTCTCCCGCTGGCCCGGTGGCGCCGTTTTCGCGTCGATAGAACATTTCCGCATCAAGGCCGCTAAAACGTGCCCGGGGGCCGTTTCCGGCCGAAACTGGGCAGTTCCAGGCACGTTTGGCAGAGAAACGACCACGCCACATTGACAATACTCACGGTCCGCTAACCCGCCCTTAGGCCAGCCAAACCGTCCCAGCACCTGTGCAACCCACCGCTCGGTACGGCTCCCAGCGCCTACGGCTGGACGGCGTCCAACGCCACCCGATACACTGGAGACGACCAACATCCGACCATGATCATGACCTACCATGAAACTCTCCCCGACGATTGCCCACCCGACGAAGCGGACGAAATTGGCGAGCCGCGCCTCGTTTACCGCTTGGTGCGCAGCATCCCGCCCACCGACGAGGACTTCCGCTCCCAACGGGCTGAAAAACCCACTGCCCAGTTCAACGTCTCCGAGTGCCGGGCACGCGGCGTGTCCGTGTTCGCTAACCTCAGCGATGCGGAAAGGCAAACCAGACGACGCAACCTCAGACACCTGACTCCCTGTCAGGTCGTCCTCACCACGGGTGCTGGGCGCATCAAGGAGACCGGCGGCCGCTCGCATTACACCTGGTGGCCCTACGACAGCTACGACATCCTGGCGAATTGCCGACTGGTGCATCCATGAAAACCGTCAAACTCACCGAAATCCTCGACTACTACGACGGCATACAGCTCTTTGCGGCACGCGACCCCATCGGCGGCCACTACGTGTGCGAGATGATCGACACGGTGGGCGACTTCGACCGCTACGTGGTAGTGGGCGTGCGCCCTGAACGCCTGGATGAATTTCGGATGGGAGAGGTTGACCTTCGCACCCTGCTCCTCGAATCCCCGGACGGGGAATGGTTCATCACCGTAGCCGACGGGACGATTGACGACCCACTCACGTTGGTACTCCAGCAAGAGCCCCTGGCGGAAACCGATTACCTACCGCAAGAGGGATTTTTCCTGGAGGCGCCGACTCCGGTCAGTGAGTCCGACATCAAGCAGGCGGTAGAGCGAGGCAATGTCGTGGCGGTCACCGGACAAGTCGAACTTGCCAACCGCCGCAAAGGCGAATGGAGCCTGCTCACCGACAGCGGGGTGAAAACCGGCAAGACCGCCCCTAGCGGACCCAGTCTCGATGGCCTCCAGGTCGGCAAACGTTACCGCTTCAACTGTGTGGAAATCACGGAGCCAGACCTACTGTGGCGCAATCAGAAGGTTCTCTACCTACAAAGAGCCGAAGCCGCCTGAGCCGCCAGCAGCTCAGGCAAAAAGAGCACGGGCAGACGCACCGGTACTCAAAGCGCGTGCCCGAGGCCCCTTTCGGCGGAAACCGGACAACTCCAAGCACGTCGGACAGAGCAACGACGACACCGCGTGTCGGCGACGACGCCAGCCACTCCCTACGACGGGGCGGCCGTGCTCGTCAAGGGTCCCGCCATCACCACGACGGCGCCCTGTGGCGCCGTTTTCGCGTCGGTAGAACATTTCCGCCTCAAGGCCGCGGAAACACGCCAGGTGGCCGTTTCCAGCGGAAACTAAGCCACTCCCAGAGCGATTGGTAGCGCAACTGTGTAGCTCGCGCTACCACGTCGTAACCACGACGCCAGCCGCCACCGACGACAAGACCGCCGGTTTCGTTTCCGGCACCAGACACTCCGTATTGCCGCGCTACAGCTACCCACGCGGCTACGGGCTCTGTTGCAAGGCATTTCCATGGCTCACGACCTATTTGTACCCAAGAAAGCGCGGTTCAGTTACCCCAAGTATCCAACCTTCCTTCCTAGCCCTAGCAAAGCCTTTTGCATTCAGCTCAGGTTTGAAATAACCCCCGAGTAAGCACTTCTGATCCTGGTTCAACATCCACCGCACAATGCTGTAAGCGTCGTGTTTATCCCCGTCTTTCTCCCCGTTCTTTTTCCGGTACACGACGTCGTAGCACTTATTCCACCGCGCCGGGTACACCTCGACAACGACCGATGTGCGTGGGGGAACATCCCACCCGTCGAAAGGCCAGAAGTGAACTTTGACGTACGCTTTCCGTAACTTCCGGCGAATGTACCGCAGCCACGGGAGCCCGGCGTGCGTTTGGTGTGCCACCGGACCTCGGCCCATGAAATCGAACACAGACTTAGCACGTGTCGGATCCGTCAGCCGGAACCAATCGCCTCTGCCAATGCGACAATCGTGGGGTTCACCCTTCATCATGCGCTCAAGTTGGTCGTAATACTTGTCCGTAACCTTCACGTCGAGCCCGTCAGTCTGCCAACACTTTTGGAAATCATCCAGAAAGCAATCCCAATCACCATCGAGACCCGTGCGGTTCAGGTAATGATTGAAGTACTCGACCGGGAAACTAAATCCATGGTCAATACCCACTAGCGTTCTCTTCGGTTCCTGGAGCCGTTCCACCAGCCAATCTGCAACAGCTTGACGAGTCCACCATCCTTTAGGATGTAATTCCGAACCAATTATCTCAGGCACATTAACGCCCTCGGCGCGAGATACGGCAATATTTTCCGAGGGAGTCGTTGGTGTCGCTGCTCCGGAATAGTCAATACCGATGTACTGGGCGAACATTCTCTGTCTTCGCATCCTTTCCTCCAGCGGCTTGAGTACACGCTTCACGATGACGAGCGAGCTACGACGACCCTCGTTTGCGCAGCAAGGGCACCCGCAGAAAACAACCGAACAGCCGCAAGATTGCCACGTCGCTGAGACCCATGCAACGGCGAATGGAACACCCCCGCTGCCGAAGATCGTCACGGACGCTCCCGCTAACGCTCACAGCATACCCAAATGCCTGCCATACAGCCCCGCTGAAGGTTTTCAACAACGTCGCGGCCCAAATCGCCGCCGGTGAAGTCGTCGAACGACCCGCGTCCGTCGTCAAGGAACTGGCCGAAAACGCCATCGACGCCGGCGCGACCCAGATCTCCGTCGCCATTGAGCAGGGCGGCACCAGATCCATCAGAGTGCAGGACAACGGCTCCGGCATCCCGGCCGACCAGGCCGTAACCGCCTTCTCGAGACACGCCACCTCGAAGCTCCGCACCGCCGACGACCTGCGCAGCATCGCCACCCTCGGATTCCGCGGCGAAGCCCTGCCTTCGATTGCCGCCGTCTCCGCCTTGACCTGCATTACCAGCACCGCCGACGCCGAAGCCGCCTTGCGCTACCGCATCAGGTACGGCGAACCCGAAGAACAGCCCCGCCCCGCCGGCACCGCCGTCGGCACCAGCATCGCAGTTGAGAGCCTCTTCGGCAACCAGCCCGCCCGGCTCAAGTTCCTGCGCACGAGGCCCACCGAAGCCGCCCAAGTACAACGCGTCCTCGCCCGCTACGCCATGGCCTACCCCCACGTCCGCTTCTCGTACACGAACGACGGCAACGAAACGTTTCGAACCAACGGCACCGGCAAACTCCAGGAAACCATCCTCAGCATCATGGGCCACGACGTGGCCGTCAAAATGCTGCCCGTCACGCTCGACGCCGACGACGTTCAGGTCCCCGGCTACGTCGGCAACACCGACCTGCACCGCTCCAACCGGAACGACATCTCCGTAACGGTCAACAGCCGCTGGGTACAGGACGGCAACCTCGCCTACGCCATCGAGCAGGGCTACGGCAACTCGCTGCCCATGGGACGGCGCCCCATCGCCGTGCTCCACCTTGTCGTGCCGGCCGAGACCGTTGACGTGAACGCCCACCCGACGAAACAGGAAGTCAGGTTCCGCCATGAGTCGAAGATCTTCGCCGCCATCCAGCGCGCTGTCAGGGAAGCGCTTTCGAGCCACGGCGTCGTCCACCAACCGAGCAGCCGTTCCTTCGGCTCTTCACGCCAACGGAGCTACAGCCGCCCAGCACCCGACAACGCCAGGCTCACGCCGGAGCCCGAGATCCGCCAACCGGCCGACGAGCGAAGTGTTCGAGCCCGCCCAATGACGGACAGTAGAGACCCAAGCCCACCCGTGGGCCGCCCTGAAAGCGAACGGCACGACCCACGGCAGCCGGACGACCCGCTCGTCACGACCGACCTGCAGGCGGGGCAAAACCTCAGGGACACCATCCCCGAGCTGCGCCTCATTGGCCAGGCACAGCGCACCTTCATCCTCGCCGACGGCCCAGACGGGTTATACGTCCTCGACCAGCACGCCGCCCATGAACGGTTCATGCTCGACCGAGTGTTGGGGCAACTTATCAGCTCCCCGGAACAGGCCGCGGTTACCCGGGTTTGCCCACACGACTTGCCGGCAGCACCACCTTCTTTGAGACGCGCGTACAAATCAATCGAGCTACTGAAACACCCCCGACCTCACCTACATGGACTGGCCTTTACTCATTCCCGATGTAGCTCGCGCGGGCTATGCCGGCCTCCAAATTTCGCCCTCCCATGACTCCGGAGGCTGTTCTGCACGTTGCAACCTTTGAAGCTCCTCAACATGAGTGCTCATTACCAGCGCAGAGACTCCTGCATCGAAAGCATCGTCGCTTCCAATCATCGTCTCCAGCCAGCAAGGCTGGAGGTCATCATATTGTCTCCGCAGATAGCACTCCCGAGAGGCCCGAGTGTTTTTCACGACCCCCATTCCGTAGAACAACCGGGGGAAGATCTCGACCACAGTAGCCCCTGAAGCCTTCGCGCCATCAAATGGCCAGATGGACGCACCAGCGTCCTGCAAGCGAACTAGCGCAGGGAGACCGCGAATTGTCCCTGGTCCCACTTGCCCATAGCCGACGAGTTTAAAGACAGACTGCGGCTGAGCTGTGCCCCCTTGTCGTTCGTCAGTATTGCGGAGTTCTCGACCCTCCAACTTCGCTGGACGCGTTGGGTAACAGCCACGGCCATAGAAAGGCCACGTGCGGCCGTCCAGCCAAATTTCCCCATCGCAGACGGCCAGTTCCCACAACTCCCGAACCGACCGCAAACCACGCCACGCTAAATACCATTGCGGGAACGAAAATGCAAAGTCAAGCCCGATAAACACCGGACGGCGTCGGTTGACCTGCCCCACCAGCATGGCAACTACTCTCTCCCTCGTGAATCCATTCGTCAAGCCGAGTAGCTGTCCACCTTCAGCCACACCCACCCAAATTTTTTCCCGTTGCCTTTTGGACTTATCATCGCCGGACCAGTCCACGGCAACGCATCTCACGTTTCCCATTTCTTATCCGCTACCCCCATCAAGGCCACGAAAACGCGCCCAGGGACCGTTTCCGACGGAAACTGGGACGTTCCGAAAGCGATTAGCAAAGCAATTGCGGCAACCCGCGGAGCATAACACCGCAGACGCCGTTCTACCCACAGTCGCGACCCACTGCGATGCCGTCGTCACCGACGACGAGAGCGGCCGGTCTCGTTTCCGGCACCGGATGCCGAAATCTCGCCGGTGCAGCCACCCGGGCGGCCCCCAGCCTCATCTCGGGCAGAATTTACCATCACGACAACTCCAGGCGTCCTGCAGCTCTTGCTGCCCTGCCGTAAGACGCGGACCCAGAAACCCCGACTACCCGTGAGGAGAACCCACATGACAGTCCTCGAACTCGCCTACCACCAGATGTTCCCCGAGGACGGCGATCCAGGCTGGCACGCCGGACAGCTGACGGATGGCCGACGCGTCCATGCGGCGGCGATGCCCTGCCAGCCAGGCCAACTCCACTGGGCCGGCAGCGTCGAGGACGAAGCCACCTGCCAGTGCGGAGACGCCGGCACCTGCAACCTCTGCCTGATCCGCGCCCACGGCGGACTCGTCTTCCGCCGGGTGACGGGCTGCTACCGCTCCGCGAACTCCGCCGTGCGCGCCCGGCGGCACTGGGCCGCCAACCCTGATGGCCCACAGCCGCCGGCACCCTTCAACTGCGGCTGGACGACCATGCAGGCCGTGCTGTGCCAGAATGTCCCCGGGGCACCTCCAATGCCCTTGGGCACCACCGAACATCCCGTGCTGTCCCAGCAGGCCAACGACGAGCCCACGGAGCTCGATTGCGAGGATCCGGTTGACATCACCGAAGCTTCGGGCAACACCTGGAAACTGGGCACCGGAGAAGGCGACCTCAACGAACTGCGCCACCTGGATGGCTTCGAGTTCACGGTCAGACCGGGCGAAGACCTGCCCACCACACTGTTCAGGCAGATAGCCGAGCAGCAGATCACCCCGGAGTCGCTCGACGAATGCTCCGCACTCGGCCACCCAAGCCAGGCTTGGGCCATCATCTCCGGAAAGCAGAAGGACGCCAGCCAGTGCGCCAACTGCGGCCAGACGCCGAACTTCGTCGAAGAATCCAGCAGCATGTACGTGAGAGGTTTCATGGACATGGACACACTTACCGAGGAATTCGGAAACGCCGGAGGCAAGACCACGCGCATCAAGCACGGCGTCGAGGAGCACATCGAGCAAGGCGACCTGATCTTCCGGTTCAGGTCTGAAGTTTTCGAAGGCTACGACGACATCGAGGACTACGACGACTGCTGACCGAGCACGCCGCGCCGTTCCATCGTCCTGACCGGCACCGGAACGGCCGACTCTGTTTCCGACGCCAGACGCCGGAATTTCGCCCACGGCGCCGCCCGAGCGGCTGCCGGACCGCTCCAAGCAGTTGGACGCCACGGCACTCCCGAATTGACCCGGAGGTGAGATCACGATGACGAAGAAGATGTCCGCCGACAAGTCACACTTGCTGGCTTACCTCAAGCACACTCCGGGCTTCGAACGGCAGGTCCGGACCTTCGTAGACCTGCCGATTGCCGAGATCCTGGCTCGCGTCAAGGAACAAGACGGACCGGCGTACCGGACCTGCCTGTCCCGCTTCGAGCGACAGGGCGTGAGGCTCGAAACGGCCGCGTAGCCGCCGTCAGACGGCGCAGGCGTCGCAGAAATTCAGCACGCCCCGCCCGCCGCCGAAGTAGGCACCCCACATGCGACGGAGCGGTTCGAGGCTTGGACGTCTGCCGCAGTTGTCGCAGCGGCGCACGGTCTCCGGATGTCGGAACGCGCGGTAGACCCCGCGGTCGAAGATCAACAGCGGCGCCACAGTCGTCACGACGTTCTCCGAAAAGCGAACCCGCTTCTCGTTCTCGGCGTAGGCTCGAGTCATCAGGACACTGTCCGCCAGGCGGATCCGCTTCTCGACCTCGGCCTGGGCGCGGGCAGCCAGGTCACAGGCTGGCCAGCCGCCGGCCTCGGCGAAACGACGAATCTCGGCGGCCAGCTCGTAGGCACTGGGCGAGCCCTGGAGCCGGTTGCAGGTAGTCAACGTATCCCGTCCACGGTCAACCGTGAAAAGGCCCGATGAAAAACAGGCAGGCCGACGCGCTGGCTCCGGCGACGACCCCCATGACTAGGGCGAAGTCACCGTCGGGCAA
This sequence comes from Dehalococcoidia bacterium, assembly GCA_965116565.1. Classification (GTDB taxonomy): domain Bacteria; phylum Chloroflexota; class Dehalococcoidia; order Lucifugimonadales; family UBA3495; genus Bin87. The sequence goes on along the minus strand of OZ220699.1, from coordinate 2,855,651 downwards.
GAAAGCGGCCGCGTAGGCGGAGGCCGCTACGAGAACGGCGGTAGTCACCGCCGAAACCGCAAACAGCATCATGGCCGTGCCTCGTCTCCGCCCTCGCTCAACAATCCGCGGATCTGCCGGCGACCTGTCCAATAGTCAACGACGACGCCGACGAGCACCAGGCAAACCGCAACTCCGCCGGTCGCCGTGACGAGCACTGGTCCCTGGGTGAAATCGCCGTCGGGCAGGAAGGCCGCCGAGAACGCGAGCGCGGCCACCATGACGGCGGTGGCCACCACGGCGACCGGAAACATCAGCATGGCGGGATTACTCCGGAGCGTTCGTTGGTCAGACATTACAGTTGTCCGTCATTTGCCGATTCAATATCTGATATGAGGCGCACCGGAAACTGGACGCGGTTACCCATGGCGTCCAGCAAATGAACGTCTCTCATGACAAGCCTCGGCCCTGTTTCCGATGACTGGAGGTCATCCGCCAACTGGCGTACTGCCCGGAGAGCGTAGTAACCGTCCGGGTTGGCCTCGAGGGTGGAATCGTCCATCAACAAGCCAGCGGCGCCCAGCGTGGCGACAAGGGCCTGCGGGTTAGGCCATTCGGTAAGAAGTTCAGCAACCATTGCGGTACTCCTCTTGCCCACTGAGTCAGGGGCATTGTCCTCCTGACGGTCCCACCTGTAGCTGCACGGCGTCGGCCTCGACGCCGCAGTGCTCCAGCAACTTGCAGGCGCACATCCGCAAATCTGCCCCGGTGTAATTGGTGAACACCACCAGCCCGTTACTGAGCGTCGCGTAACGGTTGAACGCCTTCCCGGTAGGATGCACCGGCAGGTCGGTGACGATGTAACCCCTGTTGCTCGACGCGACGGGAAATTCGCAACCGTAAGCCGGCCAGTGGCACTAAGCCACTCGGCGACCGACACCAGGACGTCGCCCCAGCGACGGATTTCAGCCGTCTCCCCGCCGGGAAACCGGATCACCGACGGCGGAACTGTGCCGCCGGGCGGGTCGTACTCCACTAGGGAAACCCAACCTGCCGTCGCATCCGGAGCCGCCGTGTCGGCTTTCTCTGGCGGATGCTTCCCGCCGAACAACGGCTCATTCGCCGCCAACGGCTTGCCTGTCTCGATGTTGGGCCGCCAGAGCATCAACAGCCGCAACGCGCACTCGTGCGCCGCCGTGCCGGATATGGACACATCGAGGATACGACGCTCCTCGAGCTGCCCCCGCTTGAAGACCTCGTACAGCTCCCAACGGTCGCCGTCCGTCAGGCCAGCGTACTCCACGCCGGAAGCGTTCGAGTAGTTGAGCATCTGCATCCGGTGCGCCGACAAGGACTCGCCCAGCTTCTTCGCCTCGATGGTGGCGACGGGCTGGCCGTCGGGCCCCAGGAGGGCGTAGTCGGCACGACGGCCGGAGACGTTGTACTCCGGCATCACGAGGCCGGGGTCAGAGACATCCCAGCCCAGCACCCGCAGCAGCGGGTCGCACAGCGCCATGCGAGTGCGGGTCTCATTCTCCCGCAACGCGAGCCCGTGAGCGCAGATACGGCGTTGCAGAGTCCCGATGACGCCAACCAAATCGTCAAGCGGCATGTTGTCCGTCCTTCCACAGGGATGATACTGCCAGCTCCATAAGGGCCGTCAGCCTAGCTTCGCTGTCATGTCGCGGTCAGATCCGCAGCTTCACCTGGCACTTCTGCCGTGCGTAGGCTTCCCTCATTTTCGAATTGTAATGACGGGCGTCGTCATCACCCCGGGAGCGCGTTCGGCATGGCCGCTTATCCGAACGTGGTCACCGTGCCTCGCCGACCCCGGCCGAACAGGAGGTACACACCGATCCAGTCCACGTCTTCGCCCACGAGCGACACGCCGCAAACAACGCGTCAAGCCCCACACGAGGCCAAGCCAGCAGGGTGCCGTCGAAGAACAATCACAGTCGCAGCGCAAACCAAAGGAAGGTGAGAAAAATGACAGCCCCAACCATGCCCCTGGACAACCTGATGCACTGCGCCGGATGCGGCAACAGGATGAACGCAGCGCCGCCAGACGCCTCCGCCTACAGCTGCACCGGATGCGGAACCCGCATCAACGCCCTGAACGTGAACCGGACGCTGATCCGGCACATCATGGCCGACGTGGTGACCGCCGAGATGGCGGCGGAAATGCAGGAACCGGTGCAGGACCTGTTCGAGGAGCAATTCCGGCAGCAGTTGCCGGGCGCTGAGCCACCCGACATGAGCGCCGAGCGCATCCACCACTACGCGCTGGAACCCGACACATACATCGGGGGCGACGCCTACGATGCCGCCAGACTAATGAAAATCCTCGTCGAACGCATCGACGCCGACCACCGCAAGGCCGTCATTACCTACCGGACGACCGACCTCAGCGCCGCGGCCGGCAGCGCACGGACGGTCAACCTGCAACCATTTTTACAACGGTGAAGAGAGGCACGGACTCGCCAACCAAGTCCGGCGCAACGGCGACGTCCTCCAGACACGGGCGAGCGGTTTCGCTACCGGAGCTCCGCTTTCACCACAACAGGCCCCTGTAGCGCCGTTTTCGCGTCGGTAGAACGATTCGTCTCAGCACCGCGAAAACGCGCCCGGAGGCCGTTTCCGGTTGATCGGAAGGCAACCGTGAGCGTTGAAACGTCCCTCCCATCGTGTTAGGTTGCGGACAAGGCCTGCGACTCTCTCACCGCTAGGCCGCGATCATGTCTAAGCCTTCGGTTGAACTCTCACTTTTCCCGATGGCGGTAGCCATCTCCCTCGGCGTCGCCATGATTATGGCACCGTTGTTAGTGTATGTTTGGCGCCAATTAGGCCAAGAGCTGTTAACACTGACCGATCCACAAGAGATCGCCGAAACCAAGGCGGTTCGTCGCGGGTTGCTCAGCTTGCTCTTCTTCGTGCTCGCTCTACCCGTGGCGATCGGTTCGCTGTATGCCTGTTGGCACACCTGGCATGACCTGAATTCATATGCCCAGCCGCCGCCACAGCAGCGCGAGGGCAATTTTCAACCAACGCCACCCGATGGGCAGAAAAATGGTCAGTACCTGAAAGGTGAGGAGACCGAGGAAACAAAACCAGATTGATGTCGCCACGGTGAAGAGAATTGCACCCGCCAACACCATCGCGTAGTCGTTGCGATGGTCTCCCCACACAACGAATATGATCCCCATCGCGGTGAACGCCAAGCCCGCCGCTAGCGCGTAGGTGACCCAGTCGTGGCGGGACCATGCACGGTCGGGGCGGTCATCCAATTCCCCGGTTTCAACTGGCAGGCTAGGCGGGTCGACGACTTCTGGGTTTTGCGCATCCGGCGTTGCCATGGTGACTTCCCCGTTGCCCATAATACATTGACGGACCTGAGGTGACAAACAGACGGCTCTCATCGTTAGGGCGTCCCGGGAACCGAGCTCGCCGACCAAAACGCCGTTTGAAGTACGGAAACCCCAATCTGGGCAATCAAAACGGCTAAGCGCATGGCAGGCCACCACCAAGAGGCTAAAGCCATGTCAGTCCAGGCCGCCCACTGCATAAACGGCGAGCGGCAACCTTTGCCGGCCATCCGATACCAAGTCATGCCGAGAACTGTGAGGCGATTTCGCTACTCACTGCCGGGACACCAAGCGGCCAGCAACCTCCAAAGCGGCAGGTCTCGGCAAAATGGAGATACGGCAGCGTTTAGCCCGAAAACCAAGACGGCCCCACCCATTGTGGCCGGAGCCGTCCCACTTGAAGAGCAGAGGTCACCGCCTACGATGGCACCGGAGCCAAAGCTTCCACCCCAGCCTCGGCCAACAGCTGACTAACTTCCGGCAACACTTCCTCGGGTATCCCGTCGAGGTCAATGCCGTCGTCGATATTCAAGAAGGTGATGCCCAGCACGTTGCCCTCGACATCCAGGTTGATGTGCCGGTCATCCCCTAAATCGGGACCAGGGCCTCCGTATTCCGTGTCCCTCAATTTCAGATACAAACTCGGAAATTCAGGGTCAAAGTTGATTCCCATTTGAAAACTCATCACCCTCTCCTTCATGGTCGGTCCCAGATCAGCTGCCTCACCCAGGCGCCTCACGAACCGTGATGATACGAGCATACGCCTCAACCGCCTGCTCAACCAAGATGTTCAGAGTCAAATCCGCCGAAAGGTCGCATTGGTACCACCACTGGTCGGATTTCCTACCCTGCCACCCTCCAACGCTCCCCGACACAGCACGATCTTGAAGAAGGCGGATTACGTCGTTTATCGAAATGCCCAACTCCTCGGCATCATTCCGGCAACGCAACGTGGGATGAAAAGCAGTGTTGACAGTAATCACGGTCGCCCTGCAGAAAAAATTGAACATGCGGGCTCTCGACCCGTATGCGGCGCAAGAGCAGCCACGCGGAAGTACGGTGTCAAGGCACCATGCCTCCGAACCCCGTCGCTGTCCACACGCTGAAATCAGACCTGGATGACCCGGTTCTCGACAACGCGTCCGTCGATGCACCACACGAACACGAACGAGACCACGGCCCAGCTCCTGTGGGGTTGCGTTTAGCGAAACAAACCGCCACATGGGGCGCCCACTACCGTGGCTGAAGCAAGGACATCTATAGAAGACATTGGCTGAAACCAACCGGCACCGAGCCCGAAGTCCCAATCCAGAATGCCGGCTCTCAGCGATGCCACGGCCCAGCCAGAGCACCGAAACGCAACCCGTCGCCAGATGGACGTCTGCAACCACTACTCAAACCAGTCCCAGAGTAGCGAAATCGCCTCAGAACTGTATACTCATGGCGACTGTCCGACGGAACACCTCATCCGGAACCGCCTGACCATGAAAAAACGGCAAGCCCGCAAGATCATCAGGCAAGTGCTGCAACAGGGCCGGCCCGTCAACCTGCCCGACGGACGACGGGCGTCGAAAAGCGCCATACGGAGCGCAAGGAGCGTCAACCCTGGCCTTCTCGCTGGTAGCAGTCCGCAGGAGCTGAAGCGCAGGGCCACCTTGGCGAGACGTTTCGACAGCGCAAGAAGACGACAGGAACGAATCTTCAACCGGAACTTCAAACGTGCCACGCGCAGCCGTCGCCAGTAGAGCACCGGTGACGTAGTCGCCACCGATAGGCAATCGCCGCCAAGTCCGCCATCCCGCGGTGCCGGCGGCCGCCACCTGCGACGGGGCCGCCGGTTCCGGTCTACTGCTTCCACTCCAACGGCGTCCTGTGGCACCGTTTTCGTATCAGTGGACAATTTTCCACCTGAAAGGCGCGGAAACGCGCCCGGAGGCCGTTTCTGGCGGAAACCGGAGCACTCCGGCAACAAATAGCAAAACGGCGACAGCCACCTCGTGCAAGAGCGTCCAGCGCCACCGTTCGAGGTCCCACATCCCCGAAATCCCGTTCCCTGTTTCATGCCCGTGAACCGGCCCTGACCACCCCGGGACGGAGTCGAAACGACCGGCCGTTTCGAGGAGTTCCGCTAACTTATGTCCATTCACCAAAAAGAGGTACATGGACCATGCGAACTCCGAGGATCACCAGACCATCGCATCTGGTTGCGGTCGCCGCCGTCATGGTAGCCACCGCAGCCATACTGCTCGTCGCCATCAACCAGGGAAGCGCCAGCGCTGCCACCGGACCGCCGGGCCCGCCCGGCAACCCTCTGGCCCACCTGATCGTGCCCGACGGCGAAGCACCGCGCATCCGCGTCAGCTGGGACGCTGCGGACACCCCAGCAACCGGCTACACCATCTCGCGAAGCGACGGCCAGTCTTTCGAGACCGCCGGAGCCACCACCTACTCCGACCACGCGGTGGAACCGGGAGAAAGCTACTCCTACACCGTCGCGGCACGGAACGCCCAAGGCGCCAGCGCCGCATCGGACACGACGTCCGCGTCGGTGCCGCCCGCCCCTTCAATGCCCGGCGACTTCGCCGGCAACATCGGCGAACTGAGCGCAGCCGACGAGCATCCCACCATCAGCCTCACCTGGGCCGCATCAACCGTCCCGACCGCCGCCGCCTGCGAAACCAGCTACCCGCTGCAGGACTACGTCGTCACCAGAACGTCAGGCGACGAAACAACCGAGGTGGCGACGCCCGCCAGCGGCGATACGTCCTTCACCGACACCACCGCCGCCTTCGCCACCATCTACACCTACCGGATCACAGCACGTTCCGCCATCGGCAGCAGCCCTATATCGGAGGTCTCGCTCGCAATCCCAGTCCGTCCCGTGGACCCGCCCACCGACGTGTCGACGTCCATCGCCGACCCCTTCGACGGCACCGTATCCCTTTCCTGGAACCCGCCCGCCGAGGGCCCCGACATCACGGGCTACACCGTCCTGCGCAACGGCGCGTCCATCGCCGACGGTGTGGCCGCAACCACCCACGCCGACGACACGGCCCAGGCCGGCGTGGCCTACTCCTACACCGTGCAGGCCCACAGCGCCGACAACGTCAGCGCAGCCTCCGACGCCGCCGCAATCGAAGCTCCGGCTCCGCCCAGCGACGTCACGGCCGCGAAAAGCGACCAGGGCGTCAGCCTCACGTGGTCGGCGCCCACCGCCGGCAAGGTGGACCAATACCGAGTGGAACGCCAACCCGCAGACCAGGGTTGGACATCCATCGCCGACACGACGGAAACGTCCCACTCGGACGCCACCGCGCAGACCGGCGTCTCGTACCGCTACCGGGTCCAGCACCGCAACCAACACGGCGGCTCCACCTGGACGGAGTCCAATCGGATCACGCTGCTGGCAGCGCCCGGCGCGCCCACCGGCGTCACCGCAACAGCCGACGGCAACGACAACGTCGTCACCTGGACGGCGCCCGCCGACTCGACGGTTGAAGGGTACCGCGTACGACACCACGACGGCGACGGCGCCTGGACCACCATCGCCGATGCTCTCACGGACACCACTCACCGACACGACGACGCGGCCGCCGACGTCACACACCACTACGGCGTGCAGGCCTACAACTCAGCCGGCGACGGGCCGTGGTCCGAAGACGCCACCACCATGCGGATCACTCCGCCGGCGGCTCCCGCAACCGTCTCCGCAGCCGTTGACGGCAACGACATCGTCGTCACGTGGGAACGACCCGACACCGTACACATCGACGGTTTCACGGTCGGACACCGCACCGACGTCAACGACCAGTACACCACGAGCCCGCAGACCCCCGCCGACGCCACCTCGTACCGAATCGACGACGTGACCGGCGACGTCACCTACCACATCGCGGTGAAGACCCACAACCAGGCCGGCGAAAGCGCCTGGTCCGACGAGACCACCACCCTGCGCCGCATCGCGCCGTCGATGCCGACCAGCGTCACGGCCACTGTAGGCAACGACAACATCGTCGTCTCCTGGCAAGCTCCCGAAACCGGCACCGCCGACGGATACCGAGTGGAGTACCGGGAATCCGACTCGGACACCGCACAGACCGTCAAACTGACTGCCACCGCAACCAGCTACACCCACGCCGATACCGTCGAGGGCACCGAGTACCAGTACCGCGTTCAGGCCCACAACACGGCCGGAGCCAGCGCCTGGACCGACCCGGTGACCGCACGGCGCCTCAGCATCCCCGCAGCGCCTACCGGCGTAACCGCGAAACCGAGCGGAAGCGTCATCGTCGTCGAGTGGACACCGCCCGAAAACGGCATCATCGACACCTACGAAGTGCGCTACGGCATAGCCGACGGCGACAGCACGCAAACCGTGAGCATCGCCGCGCCGGCCAACCAGTTCATACACATCGAACCCACCGGCGACACCAGATACCGCTACGACCTCAGGGCACGCAACGACGCCGGCGACAGCGCCTGGTCCAACGTAGCCTACGCCATGCGCGTGGTCCCGCCACCCATGCCCACCAACCTCTCGGTGGTCATTCACGAGGAAGACCTATTCGTATCGTGGACCGCGCCCAGCTCGGGCATCGTCGACTCCTACGAGGTGGAGCTCCGCCAGGCCGAACACGTCCTGTGGACCCGCTTCGAAGTCGCAAACACGAGCACGACCTACACCCATGACAGCCCCACACCCGGCACCAACTACGAGTACCGAGTACGCGCCGTCAACTCCGGCGGCGTCAGCGACTGGACGACGCCAGTCTCAGAAGTCTGGTTCGAAGGCGCTGCGCCACCAGCCGTCTACAAGCCGCAACCACTTGGCAAGCGCCTCATCATCCGCTGGGAACCGTCGACTACCGAGGGCGTAACCGGCTACGAGCTACGCATCCGCGTTGACGGCGGCGAATGGGAAGTCACCCAGCTCGACGCCGACACACGCCTCCGCTTCGACAACTGGTCAAGCGAGGACGACCTCCGCGAGTACTCCATGCGCGCGATGATCGACGACGTGGCCGGCAGCTGGTCGCCCATCTACGAGGTGGTCATAGCACAGCCCGCCGACGTCCACAACGTTCGCGCCAACACCGAAGGCTACAACAAGGTCAGGCTCCACTGGGACATCCCCGATGAAGGACGACCCAGCATCTTCGCCATCGAGGCCAAGCACGGCGACGGCGACTTCTCACAGGTGGGATCCGTATCCGGCTATGAAACCACCTTCCTGACCGGCGCGCAGCCCTACGAGACCACCTACCAGTACCGCGTCAGAGGCAAGAACAACGTCCGCATCAAAGGCCCAGTCGCCGCGGACGGCACGGTGTCCGTCACCATGCCCCAGGAACCCGTCCAGTACGACACGGCGGTACAACGCCTGCGTGTGACCATGGAAGACAGCACCACGCCGGTCCTCACCTGGAATGCGCCAGAACGCCATGTGGACAGCACCCTGGGATACCGCATCTTCCGCAAGACGACCTCCGACCACCGGCCAATCGACCACCAGAACCACATCCTGGTCACGCTCACCAACAAGCTGACCTTCACCGACCGAAGCGCACGACCCGGCTTCACATACCTGTACGCAGTGACCCCCTACCGGAGCCTCACGCCCGCCCTGGGGACGACCTCACCGCCGCTGACTGTGCGCACCTGGTGAGCCAGCGGCGCCGCCTCTCCCTGGACGGAGTGGCGGCGCCACTGCCGTCGGCGAAACATAAATGCCCGCCGACATCATTGAATTCATCGTAGTCGAGACCCTGATAACTGCGGCGCTGTCCGCATTCGGAATCATCATCGCCGTCCTCATCACGGCGCCAGCCGCCGCCGCACAATTCCTGACCAAGACGGCAAAGCGGCTCCAGAAACGCCAGCGCTGAAACACAGCGAAGCAAGGACCGCCTACCATATAATATCCATACAAATCAAGCAATTCCGCAACGTGTGCGACACAAAAACGCCGGCTACGACGGAGCCATAACCGCTGATCCGCATAAGCAGAAACAAAATGCGCCAACTGCCGGCGAGACACCTCCCTTGATATAGCCGACCCAGCACGACCCCGACGTGGCCAGCGCAAACGGGCAGCAGGCCAGCCCAGGCAGCCGGCAATTCACTAGAAACATCCGTAGCAACACGGCTGGCCAATACGAGCAACACCCAATCGTTCCAGCAGTCCGCAACGCAACGACGAGCAGAACCGACCATCCAAACAGATGAGGGCTCGTGAGAGGGTGGCCATGCCGCCGATGCGTGCTCTTCCGGGACTGTGAGGACAGTCCTGTTTCGTTGTAACCATCCACGACGTCGGAGACATAAGATGAAGGCCATCCTTACCATTCTGAAGACCCGTCCGGCCAGATTGGCCCCAGCCCTGTCGTTGGCAGTCCTTATCGTTCTGGCCGCGTCTGCAACGTCCCTGCTCTGGCCCGATAGGGCCCAGGCACAGGAGCGACGATCGGGGGTGTATGCCGTCCTTGGCTTCGCCGCCGCCCTGGTCCTGGGCGCCTTCATCATCGTGGGCATGCTCGGGGGCGGCAATCCCGTGCCAATCGCGCAGGCCGCACCCCCGGCCGCGCCCCCGGCCGCGCCGCCTTTGAGCCCGAGCCCGACGCCGGATCCGCCCGTAGCCCGACTCGCGATATTCAGTGTTGCTTACTTCCAATCCAGCCATGCCCAAGAGGACCACATCTACAAGATGTCCCCGTTATTCAGCGAGGCATCCTCACAGAATCACTACCGAATTAACGTCCCGGACTATGCCACCGCTACCAAGGTCCTCATCAAGCCATATCAAGATGGCGATTGGACCTTCACCGCCACCGTCACGGTCAGTCGGGATGGGACCGAAATCGCGGCGGCCAGATCCCCGGCTCACACCTATAACATTGAGGATCTGGTCAGGGGTGACAACTACATTGATATCACGGTCACGGCGGACACTGTGACCCGGAAGTACACCCTGAATATCGTCCGGCTTGATTGTGAGGCCGTGCTCGGAATGGTTACCACCGACTACCTCCATTATGCCTGCGCCGAGCCTGCGTTAGATAAGAAGAGCGCCGATCAAGGTGGGCTAGCCTCGTACGGTTACGGTCAAGATGGCGACTATGTTTTCGGCGCGTTCAGTCCGCCGATCATCTCCGACTTGCATGACCACAAGATTTATCGTCTCAAGGAAGTCATCGCCACTTCCGCCGACACGGTTTTTCAGTTCGAGATGGACGACCCTAACGAGAGCCACCCCTGTCCGGGAGTTACCGCAAAAGCCAACGGCTGCCCCAAGGATGGCGTCGGCGGCTGGATCATCCGCGCCCATGGGCAGACCCTATCTATGGACAACAACGCTAAAGAAACGGAAGGAGACATGGGCTTTGTCACATTCCGTCCAGATATCATCCTGCCATGGGATGGTGAAGTACGCGCAGGATATGAATATCCGTTCTTCATTTACCATGATCGGGGGCCAACCCTGGATCGGGGCAAATTCCCCACCGTGGACCACGACCAGATCTACTTGGTCTATAACCTCCCGCTATCGGAGTCCAACACGCCGCCGCTCAGCGCGTTCACGGTCACGGTCAACGACGAATCCGCTGCCCTGACCGGCATTAGAATTGATGAGCGACTGGTCACCCTCACCCTGGCCGAGGAGGTAGGCAACGGTGACCGGGTGGTGCTTAATTACAACAGCCTCGACCTTACCAGCGACCAGCGTCTCCAGAACGCCAGCGGAGGTCAGGCTTACCGCATCCTGAACCAGGTGCTCGACAACCGCACGGTGCAGGGTTGCTACGACGACGTGCCCGAGGACGCGTTTTACAAGACCTGCATTGAATTCCTTGCCCTCAATCTCGTCGGTGTGGTTAACCCCACGGTGGAAGACCTGACTTATACCACAGGTCATGTGGGTGAGGCTTGGCGTGCTCTTTCCAGTCCGTTATTCCTCCGGGGCGGCTACCTGTACGAGCTTGACCATGCGGAGGCGTTACCAGGGATGAATGATTTTCCTGGTATGAAAGTTGCGGTAGTTGTCGGTTCCGCCGCCGAATCCCCGGACAACTGGGTGTTCCATTTTAGCGGGATCACCGAGGACCTGGCTAGAGATGCGGAATACGAGACCGGTCCTCCGGGACATTGGGTAATCCGCGTTCGCAACAATTTGGATCTAAACAACCCCAGTCTGGATCCCGTCATCTACCGCTCCCTGTCGTTCAGCCCCAAACCGCCGGCCGGCCTGAAATTCCATGACAAGTACGGGCGGGAAGGTTCGCTTGAGGATGCCATCAGGTCCAATGAGGGCTTCATCGGCGGCTACTACGTCAGCCTCACCACCGAGCCCACCGAAACCGTGTATATCACCCCGACCGTACCGGCCGGCTCCGAGAATGCGCTCACGTTGCTCAAATGCACCCGCGCCACGGCAAGGCCAGAAGCGGCAGATTGGGGCAAGGTGGTGTTCGAACCCGATGACTACAACACGCCGCAGCCGGTGTGTTACGAGAGCCTGGACGACCCCGACAGCGGCGACCATCTCATCAGCCTAATCCACAACATCACGTCCAGCGACGGCGACTACTCGGGTCTGGCCAACGAGGTGGAGGTTCGCGTCGTCGACGACGAGTCGCCGGTGCGTCACATCCGGGTTGCGCGGCAGGGCAACTGGCTTCTCAGCGATGCAGCAACTGGCAGATTATTCTTCCGACATGATGAAGAAGTAGAGGCGGGCGACATGAATTACGGCGTCGAGGTCCTTGACGCCCGTGGCAATCGCGCCTCGTTTGACGAGGACGTGGATATCAACGTCCAATTCAGTCCTGTCTCATTCGATAAAGCCTACAACGGCGAAGACTACACCGCCCGTAACGGCATCTACACCATCCCGGCGGGGCAGTCGTATATGCCCATTCCCGCGGAGTTGCACGCTGAGGATGTGGTGGAAAAAAACGAGCACTTCAGTTTGCGTATCAGTTGGCCCAACAATACCCCACCGGTTATCGAAGGCACAACTGTTACCATCAATGACGTCGCACACAGATCCCGAATCATCTCTCGTGAGACCGTTGGCTTTAGATTTGTGCAACCGATATACCATGCAACCGAGGGCGACACCGTACAACTCGGCATCGTGCTTGACAGCACAATTGGATTCGGTCTCGGCATGAATCTGGCCACGCTGTATGGCTCTGAAGAAGTTGATGGTGTGCATGTACCGGAAATAACGTTCACGGAGGGGACGGAAGACTTTTCTAAGGAGATATATTTCCCCACCAACACCCAGGCAGATACAACGCACTACGTCCCACTCCACATTATCGCCGACGACCGGGTGGAGCCCGCCGAGGACTTCCGGATCATATTGGAACGCCTTCCGGGAGTGAATCGATACGCGTTTTATCACGGAGAATTGGTGGGCGACTGTATCAGATACCTGAGGGACGAGGACACTGGCGAATACATACTGGATGATGACGGCAACAAAATCTTCGACTTCGGTCCGGGTGCCTGCGTGGTCATCCGTGTTCAGGATGTTGACCCCCAGCCCGAGTCCAACAACCCGCCCGAACTCATCGAAATTCCCGAACAATATGGTCCCTTGCTGCCCGGCCTCAATGTCGGATCCGGTGCCCCGTTCACTTATGATGTGTCCAGATACTACCCTGAAACGGACCACGACAACGACCCCAGCACCGAAGACGTGCCCACGCCGTTCTTCACCGACCCCGATGGTCATGAAATCGTCTATCGGGCCAGCCTGATTGACAACAGCCCGCTCCCGTCGTGGATGTCGTTCAACCCTGACACCGTGACCTTCTCCGGCACCGCGCCGGTGAGCGCCGAGGGCAACTCGTACACCATCAAGTTCATCGCCGATGACCAGCAGCCGGTGTCCAACACCGCCTACATCACCTGGCAGTTCAGCGTCATCGACGACCCCATCTCCGGTGAAACCTTGATCACGATGGAGGATTATGTTGTTGATATCGACAACTCGTTGGTCCTTGGATGTGTCAAACTTCGCCGCCCCAACCATCCAGACTTCACACGCTATCGTGTGACCTTCTGGCGGCCCGCCGTCGGCGAAACCTACGACAATCCCCACGGCACTTACTACGTGTTTGGTGATAACGATCACACTCTGCAGACTGACTGCCGTGTGGCGTTTGGTAACCGTGAATGGCGGTTCCGGGTCCATATGCTGGGCAAGAATCGCGGCGTGGGCGAGGAGAAACGCATTGATGGTCGCGACCACGACTTCACCCTGGTGAAGATTCCCCACGATACGCTCCGGGTCCGAATCGACCCCAACGGACTGCACCATTACGTTCAGGCCGGACGTGACCAGATCGCGCCCAAGTACAAGATCCGCTGGCGGATGAACGGCAAGACCCCTAATTGCCCCTACGACAGCAGCCACGGTTGGTGTGACCGGGACGGGGCCTTCCACCGTCCGTATCAGCAGTGGTCCGATGAGGTGGAAGTCCGCAACCGCTGGTACCCGAACCCTTGGCTTGGAATGCTTCGCCATCATGTACCAAGGAACAAGTCTGCCACCTTCGAGTTCCAGGTGGCCAAGGACGAGGACGGCAATATCCACACCCGGGGTTGGGGTCCCTGGTCCGAGAGCACCTACATCGTCATCAACCGGGACCTGGGCGACATCGAGTCCGGCGCCCGGACCCTCCAGACCGAAATTGTGACCGACCCGTACAACACTTCGGGCGAGATGAGCACGGCCGTCGAGTGGAACGACTCCGAAGGCGGTTGTGGCGGTCCGTCCTACGAGCCCTACTACTACAACATCGAGGTCGCCAGTTCGCGCACTTCCGTTAGCAGTGTCTTCTTCCTCGAAAACTCCCGCGTCGAGGGCATGACCGCAAAGCCACAGGGCAGGTGGGTGGTCCTCAACCAATCTGGCGACAAGTACGCCCGAATCTACTGCGAAGTCAACGGTGTCTGGGGCTATCAGCCCGATGCCGGAGACCGCATGATCGGCAACATCATAACCCTCAACTTCCGCACACCACCGATCAGCAGTGAATTCAAGGTCATGGACATCCACCCCCAGGTGGCGTCCCATCGCCCTGAACTCGTCGTGAATGAAGTTGGCGACACCAATGTCGCCAGCATCCTGCTCAAACTCTCCGACAATGTGTTCGATTACGAGGACACCCACAGAGTTACCAGTGGGTTGGACACGACTAGTCTACCAAACACTGCTGATTTCAAGATTGTCTACACCGGGCCGGACATTCCAAGGAGTTGCGGCTGCGACCGTTACAAGGACATCAAGGTTGTCAATGTCACATTCCCAGACAACAATACTGTGCGCTTGCACCTCAACCGGATGCCCGCGTATTTGCAGCACATGGACCTCATCTACACGCCCGGCACCTATCCCATCAAATTAACCGACGGACGCCGCCTGACCGGATTCAGGGAAGCGGTGGGCTGGCCGACCTACGTCGCCGAAGTCTTGTTCGAGCAGAATCGGATTATAGCCACCGAGGACTCCATGGAGGGGGTCCGCGCGAACATTGTCTCCGCTTTTGGCAGCGGTTTTGAGCATGTGGGGACGGACCTCCCGTTCCGGGTGAGCATTGACCACAACGACCCCGAGAGCCACGTCAGTCTGGACTTCACAGAGGTTGACGACGTCATACCCGCGTACGAGACGGAAACGTATGTGGTGATCCCCATCATCGACAACGATATCGTCAATGAGAGGGTGACTATCAACTCGGTCGTAATTACTCACCAACATGATGAGCGCGGACGAGAGGTCTTCCCGGCGCAAATGCGCGGCAACGGGCTCCGGCTCAATAGCCGCCTCGCCATCAACGTCTCGGACCGGGACACCACCGAGTTCTACTTCCCCGACGCCAACAGAGGGGAAATCCTCACCGCCGACGTTAGGGAGGGCGAGGAGATTGAAATCCGTGCGGCCCTCACCCACGCGGCGACGTTCCCGATCACGGTCAAACTCGACCAGGTTGGCCTTGGCAGCACTCGCTCCGCCACCCACGGCGACGATTGGGTCTGGAAGGGATCGACGGAACAAACCGGCATAATCAAATTCCCGGCCGGGGAGACCGCGGCGACCATCACGTTACAGGCCAAGGCCGATGAAGTGGATGAGGACGACCAGCAACACGAGGCGGTCGTCGTCCCGCCCATCATCGACGGTGCCAACATTGATACGCGTCTCCTGGTCAAGTTCGGCGCCAGCCTCGCCATCAACATCGTCGACACCGAACTTGACCTGCCCGATGCTCCACTGGGTGTGAGCGCCAGCGGAGACGCGGACAGCATCACCGTCAGTTGGAATGCCGCAACCGGCGCCGCCAGTTACAAGGTGTATCGCCGCACCGGCAGCGATGATTTCGCATCGGTGGCCACGGGCATCACGGGCACCTCCTATGACGACACCAATGTGGTGACGGGCACCACCTACGACTACTACGTCGTGTCCAGCAACGCCGCCGGCGACTCGTCGCCGTCCGCGTCGGTATCGGCGTCGCTGAGCGCCCAGTCCCCATCACAAACCGTCAACCTGGATGCGCCCACCAACCTCACGGCCACCGGGGACGCCGACAGCATCGCCCTGGCCTGGGACGCCGTGACCGGCGCCACGGGCTACAAGGTGCTCCGCCGCGTCGGCGCCGACGCCTTCGCGGAAATTGCCACCACCGTGTCCGCATCCTATGACGACACCGGCGTGGTGGCCGGCACCACCTACGACTACATCGTCCGGGCCACCGACGGCGACAACGAGGGACTGGACTCCGCCATTGCGTCGGCATCATTGCAGACCACTGCGCCCGAGGAACCCACCGAGCCCGCTCCGGTCACGGACCTGGCCGCCACCATCAGCGAGGATGGGGAGTCCGTGGTCCTGACTTGGACCGGGTCTGCAGACGACGTTGACCGTTACGCCGTTGACCGGGAAACTCTGGATAGCGACCCCGAGGAGAACATCACCGTGGGCGTCGTGGATGCCGACACCATCACCATCACCGATGATGATATTACGGCCGGCAGAACCTACCGGTACAGCGTCATCGCCATCGCTGTTGGTGAGGATGTGACACTCAGCGAGGCGGTTACGGTGGATGTGGAGGTTCCAGCCGCCGACACTAGCGGGCCCCTTACCAGATTCGCCCTGGTGGATACTTCGGCCCCATCGACCCATACGATATTGTCTGATGGTGATGTCGTAGAACTTGATGATCCGGACAATGGAAGTTACGGCATCTACATCACCACGCTTGAGGATGTGGGAAGCGTGGGTCTGCTGCTCGTCGGACCCAAGACAGTTTCCCGGACCGAGAATATCGCGCCGTATTCTCTGTACGGTGACAATGGGGAAAACGACATCAACGGCGAAGCGTTGCCGGCCGGATCTTATCTCCTCACCGCGGTCGCCTACTCCGGCAGTAATCTTAGCGGCGAAGAGGTCGGGAGATTGAAGATTGCATTCACGGTGGAGAGCGAATAAGGCGCATTGACGAGGCGAGCCCTCGAACAATTCAGAGGCTCATTCTTTCTACCCCGAATTAGCGTGTGCTTCCGTGCGGACGCGTTTGCTCATACGCACGGGAGAACCTGGCGCCCTACTCGCTGTACGGTGATGGCGGTAGCGACCAGTTACATGGTGAATCCTTGCCGGTGGGCAACTACACCATCACGGCCACCGCCTATTCAGAACGAAATCTCGGAGGCGATGTATTGGCCCGAATCCACCGAAGGGGTGCGGGAGACTGGTCAGACCGGCGATGGGCGACGGGGGGAAACGGACGACAGGGTCGTGATCCCGATGTTGGGGACCAGTGGGGGTTGCATCGGGCGGATGGATTGGACGCTGACGGCATCAATGGGCGGTATCGGCCCGTATTGCCAGGGGGAGTGGCGGCCGGAGAGCATCGAGTCCTGACCCGGCAGTGGTCGGTTGGGCAGTCCGACGACGTATCAGAGGGCGATGGTGTGGTCAGGATGGGAGGGGAAGGGAGCGCAGGCGTTCCAGGGCGTTGGTGAACTGGTTTTGCCAGGGCCAGCCCTGGGGCAGATGCAGGGTGATGCGACGGGCCTTGCGAGTGATGCGTCCCGCCAGGGAGAAAAAGCGTCGCCGGAGGGTCTTGGTGGCCACCACCAGCTCGCCCAGCCCGATGCATGTGGTCCAGCGGGCGAGGTTGTAGGCCATGGTCTGCGCCGCCAGCCAGGCAGCGTTGGCGGGGAAGCGTCCCGACGGGAGGTGGTTCAGCCCCACGCCGTACTTGAGGTCACGGATGGCGTTCTCGATCTCAGCGTGGCGGCGATGGTCGGCCTCCAGCGCCAGGGTGTCGCCAGCTCTATCGGTGATGAAGGCGTGATAGCTGTAATTGACGAACAGGGCAAGTTGGAACCCAGGCGTTGGTTTCACCCGGCGGACGATGAGCCGCACCGGCACAGCGTCGGGCTCGCTCTGGAAGGGAGTGTATTCGGTCTCGGCCACATCGGCGGCACCCTCCATCCAGTACGGGATGGGCTCCCAGTCCTGCTCTGGTATAGCCTCGATCAGGTTGCACAGGGTTTTGTGCTGGCGCACGGTGATGGAGTAGCGGACACCCTTGTCCCGGCAGACCTTGACGATGTCGCGGGTGTAGAAGCCGCTGTCGGCCTGCACGGTGAGTGGTCCGGTGGCGCCGGCGTGGCGCACTCGGCTCACCGTCTCGCGAAGGAAGTGGGCGGCGCCCCGAGCCGTGTTGGCTCTGCCCTTTCGCAGTCGGGCCATCAGCACGTCGCCGTTGCCTGCGGCAATGGCGAACAGCGGGTGATAGCCCCGCTGGCCGGCATGTTGTGGCGCTGCGCGCCCTCCTTGGCCAGCCCATAGGTCTCGCAGACGGTGGAATCAAGGTCGATGGTCAGCGGATCATCTCCCGGCCCCGCCCCAGCGACCCAGGCTCGGGCCATCACCTCCCGGCTCACCCGGTCCAACTGCCGCACGTGTCCCCACCGGAAGCTCCTCAGGAAGGTCCCCAAGGTGGACGGCGCCTTCACCACGCAGCCCAATACCCGTTCGGTGCTCCCAGCGCGCAACGCATCGGCGTCGTCGATGCAGTCGCCACCGGCCAGAGCCGACGCCACCAACGTCAGCATCTTGTCGCCAGCATTCGCCCGACCCGGCGCATACCCCAGGTCAAGGTGGCGGTCCACCAACTCACCCACACCCAGATGATGGGCCAAAGTCACTGGCAGGATCAGCCCAGCATTGGCCACCAGACGGTGGTCGTCAAAGGCAACGCGAATGCGGTCAGGCGGCTCCGGTGGTAGCATCTATTGGGTGCTCTTCGTTTCGGGCTGGTTTTCTCTTCCAAAAACCATTATCCCCGAAGCTGGGAGCACTTCCTCATCCCTCTAGCACGCGGACACACTCGTCTTTTCGGTGGATGGGGCTAACGAGTTGCGTACTCGTTCCATTGGGATGAGGTCTCCTCTTTCCTGGGAAGGTGGTGGCGGAAACTGCACGCGAGAACAGTAGCCGCGATTGCGGTGGTTGGAGCATTCGCATTTCGGCGGAGTTTGAGCCGGCAACGGTCGTGCTGTCCGCGTGTTGGCTGCGGATTCGACGTGGCGTATGTGACCGTCTATCATGCCGCCATCTTGGCGGCGCAGCCCTTGGCGAGGATTGTCCGGGGCTCCGTCCGCGCATGACGACGGCACTGCCGCGCAGTAACGACACCGGAAAACTACCTCGGGAGGAGATGGTGACCGTCAACATGGAAAAGCAACTGGAGGAAACCGTCCGCATGGTGCGCGACCGGATACATGCTCACGAGACACGACTGGACGATGCCGAGTGGGACACTCGCGTTGCGCTGGTTGACCCCGTTTTGCGGACGCTGGGGTGGGACGTTGGTGACCTCAACTTGGTCAGGGTGGAGCATTATTACAGACGCGGCAAATGGAGCGTGGATTATGCTTTGTGGGCAGAACCCTTGCCGTACCGTCTAGGCAGAAAACCAGCGGGATTCATTGAGGCCAAGAAACTCTCTGACCCGCTGGAATATGCGACTCACAAGGAACAGGTTGATCGGTATCGTTATTACACACCCTGCGTGATGCTGACAAACGGTAACCTGTGGAAGGTGTATAGGACGGAGCCCGTCAATTTCAATGAGGGTGCGTTTCTCGAATTCCGTATCACAGTGCCAGGGGATGATCCTGTCGGCAATCTGCTTGAACTGCGGACATCGCTGATAGAACCGAATCGGAGACCGCCACCGGAAGGGTTGGGCTGGGTCCCTCTGGGTGCTTTCAATCCAACGTCAACATCTAGTAAAAAGCGGGCGCAATCCGCCACTGAACAGCGACCACAGGCAATAAAATTCCCAGGAGCCGCGAGAATGGCCGTTGAGACGTGGCAGCAGATTCTGGTGTATGCCGCCAATTGGCTGGCTTCCGAAAAGAACCTTGATGCCGACCTACCAATTATGAGACCAGGAAACAGGGCTCCTCTGGTCACCCCACGTGAACCTCTGCCGAAGGACAAGCATCTTTGGCACCGCATTGCTGGTTCCTCTTCCTACGTATATACGCATGGCGGGGCAGATGCCATCCCCAAAAACGTGAAACACTTGTTGAAAGAGTGTGGTCGGAGCTTGGATGACGTGTACCTGCAGGCGGTGTGGGGATAGATTGCCAACGATTGGACAGACCCGCCAATCGCTTTGCCCAGCCGGAGACTTGACCGGCGGTACGCTTTTTTGACTCGTTGCCCCCTGCGGTGTGGTGTAGTGGCGGCGGCAGAGACGCGGGCTTGAACCGCATCCAACGGTTGCTCTATTTGGGAATTTGGTCACCGAGAGCGGGGTCAAGCTGACCGAACGCACCGTCTCCAATGACAATGCGCATATGCCTTTCCCGGACACACCTCGCCCCTGACGGGATTCGGAAAATCGCGGTGTCCAAGAAGCATCCATGCTAGACTACCAGACTGCGCTCGCAACTCTGCCACGAGGTGGCGAACGGGCACCATGCCTTCCGCGTCTCCGGCATCCCAACCAGAGCACGCCACCGCCGAAGATCCTCCGGGTTGCTACCATAGACGGCAACCTCTGCGACTGCGCGCATCCAGCTCCTGCGAGACCGCACAGGCGGCCGGATAACCCCGGGTGCAGGACAACAAGGGCGGCAGACGCGGCTTCCCCAAGTGGATGGAGCCCAGCGCATGGAACAGCAACTGGGTGATCCGCGAGAAGTCACCGCTTGTATCGGCACCGGTTAAAATGGAAAGCGCCGCGAGGTTATGCGGCGCTTTCGAAACACCCGTTGCCAGTCAGCATCAGTCGTCGCGTTGTCCTCTCGGGTCGCCCTGCGTCCACGGCTTCACAACAAATGTGTAGTGCCAATTTTAGTCACTAC
Source organism: Dehalococcoidia bacterium (assembly GCA_965116565.1). Classification (GTDB taxonomy): domain Bacteria; phylum Chloroflexota; class Dehalococcoidia; order Lucifugimonadales; family UBA3495; genus Bin87. The sequence continues at coordinate 2,834,904 of OZ220699.1, read as the reverse complement.
AAGAGGTGACCCATGGAAATCGAGTTATACCCCGATTCGGACGCAGCCTCCATCGGCATCCGACCGGGCAAACCCCACCACACCAACGAGGTGGACAACGCAACCTTCGTTGACGTCGACGCCGACAATGCGCCCATGTCCATCATGTTCCTCTACGTTAGCGACGGCGTGGACCAACGCCAAATCCCCGGTCTGACCGACCAGGAGACCCAACGGGCGTTCTCCCTGCTCCGAGAGTCGGGCATCCAAATCACACCAGCGGCGTGACTACGTGACACACGCCCAATTCAACCCGCAACAGCGGGTACCCTCAGTAAAGTACGCGGGCCAGTGAACTCCTGAAAACCGCCCGAACCGCCAAACCGCACATAGCCGAGCCCTGACGGGCTCGGCTTTTTATATCAACGTTGGCAAGCCCGCAACCACACCAACAAATCACGTCATTTCGGCGAGATTTCCAAGCTTCCTTTACTTTGGAACATAGCAGAACTCCGGTTCTGCTATCCGCTCCGTCGACGACGACGGCCCCGGCAACTGGTCCGCCACCCAACACGTGGTGATCACCACTCCAGCGGCAGTACACAACGTGCGCGTCAACCGCGAGGGCAGCAGAGGAGTACGCGTCCACTGGGACCTCCCCGACGGAGTGAATCCCAACATCTTCGTAATCGAGGCCAAGACCGGTGAACAGGACTACACCCAGGTCGCATCCGCCAACGGACGCACCAACAACAAACTGGTGCTGACGCAACCCTTCGGCACAACCTACGAATACCGCGTCAGAGCCCGCAACCACGTCCGCATCGCCGGACCGGCAGCCGACGACAGCGTCGCCAGCATGACCATCCCCGACGAACCCACGGTTCACCCGGCGATGGTCCAGCGGTTCAACGTCATCTTGGAAGACGGCACCACCCCCAAGCTCACGTGGCGCGCACCTGAGCGACACACCGAGCGGGTGATCGGATACCGCGTATTCCGCAAGGAAGCCTCCGACAGCCGACCAATCGGCTCGTCATCGAGCCACATCCTCAACCTGCTGACCAAGCAGACCAGACTGATCGACCACATCGCAGAGCCAGACAAAATCTACGTTTACACAGTGACGCCATACCGCCAGCTCACCCCAGCACTGGGACCGTTCTCGCCCGAGCTGCCCGTGTCCACCTGGTAGCAACGCCATCGGGTCCACCCCAGCCGAGAGGAGTACCAGGCAAAACGGGCCATCCCAGCGTGGCCCGTTTTGCCGCAACCTCGCCAAACACCTCAGCCGCCCGAACCACTATAATTACATAAAAGCACCATCCTATTTCGACAACTGCGCCACGGCAGTTACACCAAACACATGCGGATGAACAGCGACCAGCCTGAACACCACGAAAAGCCCTCGGGGAAGACCTCGAAAACCGGCATCGGCGTTCCACAAAGACACGCCGACGCTTTCGAACCCCGACGGCGACGAGGCGGCAAAACCGACCTGTAAACATGCGTTTGACAGCTACAACACGGGAGCAATGCCCAGATGAGCGCCGGCAATCATCGCAGCCGTTGCTCGCTTTACGGCGACCTCCACGGCAGGTACCCGGGCGGAGCCAAGGCCGGGACCGTGAAGGTCAACTCACGGTGGCAGTGGCCAGCTGACCATCGGCGTTGGCCCCTGCACACCGGACGGCAGGCCCGCGGCGGAAATCATAACCACGTCCGCCGCACCGCAACAGAACAACGCGAATTGACCTCCTGAGCGAGAGCGGCTGAGCTGCTGAAAATCGGGAACGAACATAGAAACTGGAGAACTGGAAATGCCGCTGAACCATGCAATCAGAATTGTGGCCTCCGCACGCCGCAGCGTGGCGCTGTTAGCCGTATTGGCGGCGGCGGTCGCCATCTTCATTTCCGGCGGCACAGACACCGTCCGCGCCTTCACCCTTGGCGAGCGCATCACGGACCTCGAATTCGACCTGCACAACAACAATGCCAACGCGGGCGGCATAGCGGCCGAAGGCGGTCACCTATACGCGGCGGACCGCACCGGCGACAAAATGTACGCCTACCGCAAATCCCCGTCCGACCTGAGTACCCACGGCGACCACAGTTCCTCATTGGACTTCGACCTGCACAGCAGCAACCAAGACCCCTGGGGCGTGTGGAACCACCAGGGGCACCTCTACGTGCTGGACGACGACGACCGCCAGGTGTACGTCTACCGGTTAGATGAGGACAACTCCAACAATCACGGCGACCGGGTGACATCCAGGGAGTTCACCCTCGACTCCAGCAACGCGGATGGGAGGGGTATCTGGTCCAACGGCACTACAGTGTGGGTCGCCGACCAGGATGACGACAAACTGTATGCCTACACCCTGTCCAACGGCAACCGTGATTCCGGGAAGGACATCGACCTGCTGGGCAACAACGACGACCCCAGCGCCATCTGGTCGGACAGGACGACCATGTGGGTATTGGACTGGGTTGACCTGCACGTGTACGCCTACGATTTGTCCGACGGAACGGCCCAGACCGGCAAGGAGTTCGCCCTGCACTCCGACAATACACTCCCACGGGGTTTCTGGGGCGACGGGTCCACACTGTGGGTATCCGATCATGGAATGGACAAGGTGTTTGCCTACGACGTCGACCGCGCGAATCAATATCTGCACCTGCACTCGGACGTGAACGAAGAAGACGTCCGGGGCGTTGCCGGCACCGGCGACCGCTTTTTCCTGAGCAACTTCCACGACCCGGACACGGTCCAGGTTTTTGACCGCTCGGACAATTCCTACGAGAGCGGTGAAACCTTCGAGACCCATACCGACAACAATGCCGTCCGGGGCCTCTGGACCGACGGGACCCACATCTGGGTGATACAGGCGGGTTCCAGGACGCTCTACGCCTACAAGGTCTCCGACGGGTCCTACGTGTCCGCGTCGAGCCTGACTCTGGACAGCGCCAACGAAAACCCCCTGGACATCTGGGGCACCGACGACCGGTTCTTCGTGCTGGACGTGGATGACGACCATGTCTACGCCTACAATCGCAGCACCAGCCTGCGCGTTGCAGGGGAGGGGTTCGACCTTCATGCCGACAATGACGACCCGACCGGCATAGCCTCCGACGGCTCCACCCTGTGGGTGACCGATGACGACGACCTGCTCATGTACGCCTACCGGCTCACCGGGTCCCAGAAGGGCGAACGCCGCCCCGACAAGGAGTTCAAGCTGCACCGCTTCAACAATGACCCCGGCGGGGCCTGGTTTGGCGGCAAGTACATCCACGTGATCGAGACCGACAACGAGTACGCGCCACTCCACCGCTACGACGTGGAGGACCTGCTCGACCCCGAGGTCACCCTGGTGCTGTCAGACCGCGCCGTCTCCGAGAACGGCGGCACGGCCACCGTCACCGCCACCCTGGACAAGGAGTCCAGCCAGGCCACCACCATCACCGTGTCGGAGAGTTCCGACGCCGTGACGCTGGCCGGGACCACCCTGACCATCGCCGCCAACTCCAACATCTCCGGTTCGGTGATCGTCAGGGGCGTGGACGACGACGTCTTCACCGGCAACCGGTTCGCCGCCATCAGCGGCACGGCCGTCAACACCGACGGTGTGACCCAGCCGGCGGACGTCCGACTGGTGGTGCGGGACGACGAGACCGTGCCGCTGGAGGACGTGGAGCGCGACAGCGCCCTGGACTTTAGCGGGCTGGATACGGCCACGAACAACAACCCTTATGGCGTCTGGTCCGACGGGACGACCATGTGGGTAACCGATAGCATCGACGACAAGTTGTATGCCTACAAGACGAACCCGGGCCAGGCCGACCACGGCGCCCGGGAAACCGCCAAGGAGTTCGACCTGGACGCCGACAACGGCAGCCCCAGAGGCATCTGGTCCGACGGCGTCACCATCTGGGTGGTCGATAGCGGCGGCGACAATGTCTTCGCCTACCGGATGGCCCCGGGGGAGTCCGGCCACGGCAACCGGGAGTCGGACAAGGAATTTGACCTGGACGCCAGCAACATCAACCCCGCAGGCGTTTGGTCCGACGGCGTCACTATCTGGGTGGCCGATAGAAGCGTCACCAGGCTCTACGCCTACCGGATGGCCCCCGGGGAGTCCGGCCACGGCGACCGGGAGTCGGGCAAGGAATTTGCCCTGGACCCGAACAACGACTCCCCTTCTGGCGTCTGGTCCGACGGTACTACAATCTGGGTGGGCGACACCGGCGACGACAAAGTCTTCGCCTACACTCTGTCCGGCAGAAGCCGGGCCGCCGGCAAGGACATCGCCCTGCACGGCGATAACGGCCAGTCAACCGGCGTATTTGCCGACGGCACGACCCTGTGGGTGGCGGATAGCACGGCAGACAAACTGTTCGCCTACAGCCGGCCGCCCACGGCGACTCTGGAACTGTCGGACCGGGCCGTCTCCGAGAACGGCGGCACGGCCACCGTCACCGCCACCCTGGACAAGGAGTCCAGCCAGGCCACCACCATAACCGTGTCCGAAGACTCCGACGCCGTGAACCTGACCGGAAGCGCCACCCTGACCATCGCGGCCAACTCCACCACCACCACGGACACCGTGACCCTCACCGGCGTGGACGACGACGTCTTCACCGGCAACCGGTTCGCCGCCATCAGCGGCACGGCCGTCAACACCGACGGCGTGACCCAGCCGACGGACGTCCGACTGGTGGTGCGGGACGACGAGACAGTGCCGGTTCATAACATGGTGCCCAACAGCGCCCTGGACTTCACCGGTCTGGATGCGGCCACGAACGCCAGCCCTTGGGGCACCTGGTCCGACGGGACCACCATGTGGGTTTCCGACCCCATCGACGACAAACTGTACGCCTACCGGATGAACCATGGAGAGGCCGACCACGGCAACCGGGACACCGCCAAGGAGTTTGACCTCCACTCCGACAATACCCTGGCCTATGGCATCTGGTCCGACGGCTCCACCATATGGACGGTAGATAATTCCGAAAACAAACTCTTCGCCTATAGGATGAACCCCGATGGTTCAGGCCACGGCGACCGGGAGGCGGGTAAAGAGTTCAGTCTGCACTCCAACAACGCCAACCCCTACGCAATCTGGTCGGACGGCGTGACCATTTGGGTCCTCGACCGGCACGATGCCCATATCTACGCCTACCGAATGAATCCTGGTCAGTCCGACCATGGCCAACGGGTCTCGGCCAAGGAGTTCGACCTCCACGCCGACAACACCCAACCCACGGGCATCTGGTCGGATGGCGAGACCATCTGGGTTGTGAGCGGCGCAGCACTCAAACTCTTCGCCTACGATCTGTCCGATGGAAGCCGAATGGCGGCCAGGGACCTCGTCCTGCACAGCAACAACGCCAACCCAACCGCCCTGTTCTCAGACGGCACGGCCCTGTGGGTGGCGAATACCTCAACTCCCAAGATTTTCGCCTACAGCCGGCCGCCCACGGCGACTCTGGAACTGTCGAACCGGGCCGTCTCCGAGAACGGCGGCACGGCCACCGTGACCGCCACCCTGGACATGGAGTCCACCCACGAGACCACCATCACCGTGTCCGAAGACTCCGACGCCGTAACCCTGAGCGGAAGCGCCACCCTGACCATCGCGGCCGGCCAGACCGCCACCACCGACACCGTGACCCTCACCGGCGTGGACGACGACGTCTTCACCGGCAACCGGTTCGTCGCGGTCAGCGGCACGGCCGTCAACACCGCCGGCGTGACCCAGCCGACGGACGTCCGACTGGTGGTGCGGGACGACGAGACCGTGCCGGTGCAGGACATGGTGCGCAACAGCGCCCTGGACTTCAACGGACTGGATGCGGCGACGAATAACCGGCCCTGGGGCATCTGGTCCGACGGGACCACCATGTGGGTGGTGGACAACATCGACGAAAAGCTGTACGCCTACAAGGTGAACCCGGGCGAGGGCGACCACGGCGACCGGGACACCGCCAAGGAGTTTGACCTGGACGCCGACAACTTCAATCCCAACGACATCTGGTCCGACGGCGTCACCATCTGGGTGGCCGATAGCGACGCCGACAAACTCTTCGCCTACCGGATGAACCCGGGGGAAACGGACCACGGCAGCCGGGAACCCGGCAAGGACATCACCCTGCACTCCGACAACGGCGACGCCTTTGGCCTCTGGTCCGACGGCGTGACCATCTGGGTGGCTAACGACAACCCCGACAAAGTCTTCGCCTACAAGATGCACCCCGGCGGGACCGGCCACGGCCAACGGGAAACGGGTAAGGAATTTGACCTTGACTCCGGCAATTTTGACCCCTATAGCCTCTGGGCGGACGGCGAGACCTTGTGGGTAACAGACGACACGGCTGACAAGCTCTTCGCCTACACTCTGTCCAGCGGGACCCGGGACACGGACAAGGAGTTCGCGCTGCACAGCGGCAACAGCCGCCCGAGGGGTATATTCTCCGACGGCACAACCTTGTGGGTGGCAGAAAGCGGCACCAACGACAAGCTGTTCGCCTACAGCCTGCTGCCCACGGTGACGCTGGCCGTCTCGCCCACCGCCATCTCGGAGAACGGCGGCACGGCCACGGTGACCGCCACCCTGGACATGGAGTCCACCCACGAGACCACCATCACCGTGTCCGAGTCCTCCGCCGACGTGACCCAGGCCGGGACCACCCTGACCATCGCGGCCGGCCAGACCGCCAGCAGCGGCAGCGTGGTGCTCACCGGAGTGGATAACACCAACACCGACGGCTCGCGCCAGGTGGCCATCAGCGGGTCCGCCGCCAACAGCTACGGCATCCTGGGCCCCGCCGACATCATGCTGACCGTCACCGACGACGACCGGCCCAACAACGCGCCGGTGGTGTCCAACCCCGTCGGCGACCGGACCGCGGACGTGGGGAAACTCTTCTCCATCGACGTGAGCCGGATCTTCACCGACCCCGACGATGATCCCCTGACCTTCTCGGTTACCCTGGGCGGCGGCCTGGACCAGTGGCTGGAATACGACACCGCCAGCCACGTACTCTCCGGGACGCCCCTCATTGACCACCTGGGCAGCGGGCAGGTGTCCATAACGGCCACCGACGTCGGCAGTGCAACGGCCACCGATACCTTCCAGGTCACCGTTATCGAGTCCAACTTTGACGCGGTCACGCTGGTGAGCAACCTGGGTCAGGCGCCCTGCGCCAACGGGCGCAGCGTGTGCGATTTGAACCCGCAGGTGGGCTACGTGATACCCACTGGAACCCAGCGCGCCGTGGAGTTCACCACCGGGCGCGAGGGCGCCACCCTCAACCAGGTGGTGGCGAACTTCCAGAACCGGCGCCAGTGGGACGGCAACGGGCCCGAGCCCACCGCGGTCTCCGCGCCGACCCTGGAGCTGTGGAGTCACCACGTCGAGGTGATCAACGCGCAACTGGGTCTGACGCAGACCTCGCCGGGCGCGTTGCTGACGACTTTCACATCGAACCGCCCTCCGGACGCGGGCAACTACGAATACCGGCTGACGGACCCCTACCAGCTGCAGGCGAACACGACGTACTGGCTTATCTTCGGCTGCGACGATTACTGCCCGTTCCCGGTGAGCCGGACCACGTCGGACCGCGAGGACCGGGGCGGCATGAGCGGCTGGACCATCGCCAACGACGGGCGCCTGAGGTCCGGCGCCGACAGTGGTTGGGGCTCGCCCAGCGCGGTAATCAAGGTCGAACTGAACCGGTTCGAGTACCTGGCGCCGGAGTTGGTGCCGTACCACGGCGACACATTGGAGCACCGGCCCGGAATCGACCCGTTGACCAACTTCGTGGGCATCCCTCACGGCAACGATACGGTCCGGATGCAGTTCAACCAGTCGCTGGACACATCCTCGGTGCCGGCGACGTCGGACTTCATCCTGCGCTACCGGGGCCCGCAGCCGCCGGCCGCGTGCGGCTGTTCCGACGCAGTGAACGACGTCAGCATCAGCAGCGTGAGCGTGAGCGGTGATGAGGTGAGGCTCAACCTCAACCGCAAGGTTGCGTTCTACGGGCTGTTCTCGCTGGAGTACCGCCCCGGCACGAACCCGCTGCGCTCGGCGGACCGTCTGATCAACGTGGCGCGGTTCTCTGAGCCCTACGTGGGCTGGCGGCACCGGGAATCGGACGTTAAATTCGTCAACCAAACGTGGGCGTTCGACGAGGACGACGGGCGGCAGAGCATTGCCTTGGAACGCAGCAACGGCAAGGATATGCCTGTCGGGGTTGAGACCTACGTGCTGCTGTCGGTCCAGGATGCTGACAGCAATCCGCTGCCGCCGTCCAATGATTTTGTCTCCCTGAGCCGTGAACTGGTCACCTTCCCGGCATTCGCCAATACGGTGGGGATGCCGGTCACCATCAGGAACAACAGTGTTGTCGAAACCGAGCCACGTCAAATAAACATCGTGACGAACCCGTCTCCGCGCAACGACAACCTGAGAGGCCTGCGGGGAACCGGCCCCGTGATTCGGGTGAACGACAGCCAGACAATAACCATCGTTGACGACGACGAGACCAGCGTGAAAGTGGTCAACGCAGTGCAGAAGACGGTGGGTGGACAGACGCGCTACGTGGCCTCCTACACGGCGCGCGAAGGGCAGGAGATAGAGATTCCCCTCCTGCTGGACCCCAAACTGGTCGCGGTGCCAATTACCGTCGCCCTCAACATGCACGGCGACAGCACGGCCGGCGGCGACGACTTCGACTGGAAGGGCCGTTCCGCCGGCGACACCGACGTGCCCGTGCGATTTGACCCCCTGACCCGCCGCGCGGCGGCGACGCTGCAGGTCCTTGCCGACACCGACGACGGCGAGGGCGACGAGACACTGCTCTTCCGTCCGGACGGGTTTACTCTCGTGGCGATTGACGGCGTCGACGCGGCGGACAACCACTACGTGGAGGTCACCATCCGCGACCTGCCGGCAGCGCCGGCCAACCTGACGGCGGTGGCGGGCACGGACCGCATCACCCTGAACTGGGACGCGGTCACCGGCGCCACGCGCTACAACGTGCTCAGGCGCACGGCGGACCAGACCACGTTCTCGCGCATAGCGTCGCCAACCACCAACACCTACGTGGACCGGGGAGCCCGGGTGGACGTCACCTACCACTACCAGGTGCAGGCAACGAACACGGTCGGAACCAGCCCGTCCTCAGCGGAGGCCTCGGCAGTCATCCTGCCGCCGTTGCCGCCGGCTCCCACCGGTTTCAAGGCGACGGTCGAGGAAGGCCCACAGGTTGCGTTGAACTGGAACGCGGTGTCGGACCGCTACCTGACCGGATACCGGGTGAGCCGGGGCGGCACGGAGTTGGCGCTGCTGGACACGCGGACCCGGAACTACACCGACACGGGTGTCAGCGTCGGCACGACCTACGAGTACACCGTGGTCGGGGTGAACTCCGCGGGAGACGGACCGAGCGCGACGGTGAGCATCGAGGTGACGTCCATCGTCGACGGGGTCCGCACTCCGGGGAACCTCCGCGCAGAGGCGGCGTCGGACGGCATCACGCTGCATTGGGACGGGGTGGACAACGCGATGCGGTACCGCGTCCACCGGAAGGGTCCTGGGGATACTGCACACAAGGACTTCATGTCCACCAGCGTTACGACGTTCCGTGACAGTCGCGTGACCGCGGGGGAGACGTACTCATACAAGGTGCAGGCGCAGGACTGGGACTTCAACAAGGGAGGACTCTCCGACGCCGTGGAGGCGACGGTGCCGCACCCGCTGCACCCGCCACGGAATTTCACGGCCACATTGGACGCAAGCAACAGCAAGACGGTCAACCTCACCTGGGACGCGCCAACATCCGGCGGGAACACACTCACCGGCTACAAACTGTTCCGCGCCAAGAGCTACAACGATTTCATGCAACTTGGCGGAACATTCTCCACCACCGACACCGGACATACCGACAACGGAACGTCCTGGGACCGCGCCCATGAGTACCGGTTGATCGCAATCTATTCGGGCAACAGGGAGAGTGAGCCGGCGCGAGTTACCATCCGCACGCCGCGCCAGCCGCCAGGGAAAGTGAGCGGACTGACAGTTACCACCGACGGCGCAACCGTAACCCTCACGTGGGACCGCGAGGGCAGCGGGCGAGCCACCGGCTACAAGGTGTTCCGCAAGAGCGCCCACGGCGCCGAAGCCATCGACCAGTACACCAAGATCGCCGATGTATCCGGCCGCGACACCACTACATACCAGGACGACACCGTGACCTCCGGGCAAGACTACGCCTACCGGGTCGTGGCCACCAACAACGGCCAGGACGGCCCCCCATCCGACAACGTGGACGTCACCGTCGAAGCTCCGCCATAACCGCCTGAAGACAACAGTGGGCCGCTCAACAACTTCATCCTCGTCGATGCCTCAAACCAGAACGTGCTGGGCGCCATCACCCAGGGCAGCACAAAGAGCGTCGCCAACCCTGGCAACGGCAGCTACGCCGTCAAGGTCGATACCGACGGTTGAGATCCTGCAGTCGGGTATCCCTGCGGTTTTGGCAACACATCGCCGCCATGGTGATGGCGGAGCTGAAGCTCCTGCATCCCGAGTGGGATGCGGTGCCGTACCAGGTGAAGCGGATGGCGGTGCGGGACGCCTGCCGGGCCATGAGTAACCTCAAGCGGTTCAACGCATTGTGTGGACAATGGTCGTGCCAGCGTCCCGCCCAGCTTTTTGGCCACGGCGCTGTTATTGCAGGCCCACGACAAGGTGAGCGACGCCGAGGCAAAGGCCAGAGCCGACTTCGACCTGCGGTGGAAGGTGGCGTTGGGGATTGAGATCGAGGAGCGTCCCTTTGCCAAGAGCACCTTTCAGGTTTTCCGAGCCCAGCTGATCCTGCACGACAAGGTGCGTGAGGTGTTTGAGCAGAGCTTGCGGCTGGCGCGAGAGCAAGGCTACCTGAAGCGGGGTCGTGGGATGCGGGTGGCGATGGACACCACGTATATCCTGGGTCGGGGGGCGGTCAAGGACACCTACAATCTGCTGGCCGATGGCGTCGTGAAGCTGATGCGGGCATTGGCGTCGGTGGAAGAAGTTCCCCTGCAGGGCTGGGCCGAGGCCCACGGCTACGACCGTTACGTGGGCAGCAGCGTGAAGGGTGAAGCGGCCATTGACTGGTCGGACCGAGGAGCGCGGCGGAGGCTGCTCAGTGAGATCGTGGCCGACGCCGACCGTCTGCTGGAATAGGCCCGTCTGGATCAGGCTGGGCTGCCCGCCGACAGCGACCAGCGGCAAGTAATAGTCGATGCGGAGGAGTTGCTGGGACAGTTGCTGGCCCAGGATGTGAAGCGAGTTGGGGACTGCGATGGCGATGATGACGCTGGCGGTGGAGTGAGCCTGAAGGACGGGGTGAGCAAGGACCGGATGGTGTCGGAGCACGATCCGGAGATGCGCCACGGGCACAAGAGCAAGGGCAAGCGCTTTGACGGGCACAAGGCAGCCGTGGTGGTGGACACCGACAGCCGGCTGATCGCCGCGGTGGACGTGTTGCCGGGCAACGTTGCGGACAATCTGGGGGAGTTGGAGTTGGTGGAGGAGAGGGAGGCCAGCGCCGAGGTGCCGGTGGTTGAAGCCATGGGAGAGACGGCCTACGGAGACGGCGTCGACTACTACACCTTCACCACGGACGGACGCTACACCCTGGGCCTGGGTGTCCGGGAGCAGAGCATCAACCTGGACTCTTGGCTGGAGGACGCCGACGGCAACGCGGTTATCCAGTCGGGGCCTCGGGTGGACCCCGACAAGGACCAGACCATCGAGTGGCTGAAGACGACGATCCATGTCGTGACCTACTACATCAAGGTGGAGGCCATGGGGGACGGCCAGACCGATTACTACCTGCGCTGCGGGCTGACGGCTCCGGAGGAGTAGGCCAGGCAGGGAAAGCCGGCACGCCCGGCATACCGGAACGCTGCGGGGGCGGCGCCATGTGGGCGCTGCCCCCGTTGTGGGTCGTGGGTCGTGGGCCATGCCCCGTTGGCGGCATATTGACATACTATTGACATCGTAAATAATCGATAACTACATGCTATTGCCATGTCCATTGCGTTGTGGTTTCGATATATTACCGCGCGTCGCCGCCGGCAACGGTCTGAGCGCATGACCGTCATGCCAATAACTCAATCGGCGAAAGGGGTCAGGATCGCGGCGTTTGATATGAGCAACGGAGCGATGAATAATATTAGTGTCAGGGCGATGGCCAAGGGGGTATTCGCCCTGCTGGCGGCCCTGGCCCTGCTGGCAGCCCTGGCAGTGCTGTTGACGCCGGGCGACGTCGCCAATGCCCAAACCGGCCCGTCCACTGATAGCAAACTCCGCTCTCTCACCCTCAGCAGCGATGCGGACCCGGCCCCTGAGCTGAGCCCGACCTTTCACCGGGACAGGACACGATATACCGCCAGCGTGCCCTTCGGCACCTCGCGGGTCACCATGTCTGCCAGAGCCCGCCACCATTTGGGTTCCGTGCTCTTTGTCCGGCGCGACGCGGACACCGTCACCCCCGGCCACCAGTATGACCTGCAGGTGGGCGAGAACAAGCTGTGGGTCGTGGGGATTGCCGAAGACGGAAGCAATAAGGACTACATCGTGACCTTAACCCGCGGCCGGTTCTACCACGCTGACGCCACCCTCAGCGCACTATCCATCAGCAGCGGCCTGACGCCGGCCTTCGACCCGGCCAAAACCCACTACACCAGCGCGGTGCGCCACGGCACCTCGCGGGTCACCGTGACCGCCACCGCCAATGATGATCCAAACGCCACGGTGGCCTACAACACAATGGACGCAGACGGCGCCACCGGCCACCAGGTGGACCTGGAGGTGGGCGAGAACATCATCGTCGCGACCGTGACCGACAGGGACGGCATGGCCTCCAAGGAATACGTCATCAGGGTCTGGCGCCACCCCATCAACCATAGTGGGGGCAACACCATCTTGAGGAACCACGGAAGCTCCGACCAATACGGGCTTACCCTCACCGGCAACATCGTGATGACAAGGTTTACGACCGGGCCCAGCGCCGGGGGGTACGTCGTCAACGCTATACGCCTGCACTTCAGCTCAGCACCGAGCAGTCCCGGCCGTTGGACCCTGGATATCCGCAAGGACTCGGACAACTCCGTGGTGGGGACCTTCCACGTCCTGGGCCTCACGGTCCCTACGGTTCGAAATGCAGCCTTCTTCTATGCGACCAGCCCCATCGAGCTGGACGCGAGCACCACGTACCGGTTGCGGTTCCGCAAGTACTCGGGCACATGGGAATTGAGGGCGAGGCAAGCGACCAGCGCCGGGGCGGACAAGCAATCCCTGTTCGGATGGTCGATGCCGCACAGGGTCTGCGCGGACGACACCTGCTCCGGCAGTTGGAACAACCGGGTGCTGGACCTCCGGTTCTACGGCTCGGAAGTCGACTCCACCGCTCCGGTGCTGTCCAACTTCATAATCCTGGGCAACAAGATCACCCTGACCTACGACGACCTGCTCGACGGCGGGTCTGTGCCGGCGACCAGCGCCTTCGCCGTGAGGATCCGCTTTGCCGACGTAACGGTCAACAACGTCGCCGTGAGCGGCCGTGAGGTGGTGTTGACCCTTGCCTCGTCGGCGGCCGAGGCAGACATCGTCGTGATGAACTACACGGTCCCCGCGTCGAACCCCATACGCAACACGGGTCACCACGCGGCCGGGACGCAGCTCAACCTCGGCGTTCGCCACGTGTCCCCCACGAGGCTCAAGTCCCTGACCGTGGGCGGCGTCATGGTGCCCGGCTTCGATCCGAGAGAGACGGCAGAGGAAGGCCACGCCTACACCTTCGATCTCCCCTACGAACGGAGAGGGTCGATTGCCGTTACCGCGACCGCTCAACACGGCGACTCGTACACGACGATGCTGACCAACGGCAACTCCCGGAACGGCGGCCACAGGGAGCCGGCGACGGCGTATGAACGGCTGGAGATTGGCCCCAACGAGGTGGAGGTCCGGGTCTACGCCGGCTGCTGCTCGGCCGAGCAGTTGGCCGAGTGGGAGACCTACACGCTGACCATCAACCGGGCTGCCCCGCCGGACCGCTTCGGCCCCCTCAACGACGCCCTGCCCGTCAAAGGCCCTGGCGAAGCCGTCCCGGTGAACACGGACCACTGCTGGTTCCCGACCGAAGATGGTCGAGAACGTATGAGGTGCAGCTACCTGTATAAACACGCCGACAGGGCCAATACCAGGAACATCGCGATGGACGTGGAGGTGATCGGCAGCACCGATAGCGCCATCCGAGGCTACCGGGTCCTGCGCGCCCACTATCCGCTCAATCCGGGATCGGTCTGGCGCTGGCACTCCTACGACACGCCGGAGCGCGACGCCATGCTCGCGGGCGCCTACGTCATCAGGGAGGTGCCGAACAGCGGCACCTGGACCTATTTCTTCGACCGCGACGTCGAGCACGGCTATTGCTACCTCTACTCCATCCAGGCGGTGGGCGGCACCGAGGCGAGCCCCACCTATGGACCGGGATACCACTGGGTGGACCCGGCCACCGTGACGAACCAGCCCAGGTATCACACCGAGCGACCTCCCCGGTGCATACCCCACTACACCGGCACGGACGCGCCGCCGGACGCGCCGTCTGCGCCGCAGAACCTGGCGGCGACTGCGGGCGCGGACGGGATTGCGCTGAGCTGGGACGCGACCGCCGGGGCAACCGGCTACCGTGTGCTGCGCCGCCTCCAGGACCTGGCGACCTACACGGAGATCGGCACGAGTGCCACCAACAGCTACACCGACACCACCGCGGAGGTGGCCGTGGGCTACGCCTACCAGGTGAAGGCGGTGAACGACACCGGCAGCAGCGACGCCTCGGAGCACGTGCTGGCGATGATCATACCGCCGGCGCCCGACGCGCCCACCGGCTTCGAGGCCGGCATCGGGGAGGATTCGGTCATACTCTCCTGGGACACCCCCGACGACAACACCATCACCCAATACATCGTGACCCGGGACGTGCGGGACGCGGACCCGCCACAGACCGTGCTGCTGCGCCGCAAACCAGGAGAGACCCACCAGGTCACCGACAGCAGCCCGGAGGAAGGCGCGGCCTACACCTACAGCGTCACGGCCATCAATGCCGGCGGCCGCAGCGACGCCGCCACGGTGGACGTGGACTTCCCCGAGGCCAACGACGACCTGGAGGCCCCCACGGGGCTGGCCGCCACGGTGAGCGGCGGCACGGTGGTCCTCGCCTGGGACGCGGCGGACGACGCCACCGGCTACCACGTGCTGCGCCAGGGCCCCGGCGAGACGGCGCACACCCAGGTCGGCGCGCCCACCACCAACGCCTACACCGACACGGCGGTGACCGGCGGCAGCAGCTACTCCTACCAGGTGCGGGCCGTGGACGACGACGGAGTGGGCAGTCTCACCGGCGCGGTGACGGCGGACGTTCCGGCGGCGCCCGACGCGCCCGCCAACGTGCAGGCCGCGGCGACCGGCGGGTCGGTGACCCTCACCTGGACGGCGCCCGGGGAGACCCTCTCGGGGTACTTCGTGTACCGCAAGGTGCGGAACGCCGACCCGCCGGAGGAGTTCGCGTTCCACAACGTGGCCGATGCCGAAGCTACCAGCTACACCGACACGACGGTGGAGGCGGAGACGGCCTACGCCTACTACGTGGTGGCGGCGCGGTCTGCGCTGGAGCTGAGCGCACCGTCGGCGACGGTGGAGGTGGACACGCCGGCGGCAAGCCCGTTCACGGGGTTCACGCTGGTCGACGCCTCGGACCAGAGCGTGCTCGCGAGCCTGACCGATGGGGCGAGCGTTGAGCTGTCCGACGCGAGCGGCGGCAGCTACGGCGTCCGAGCCAACCTCGCCGTCGGCGAGACGGTGGGCAGCGTGAAGCTGGAGCTCACGGGCGCGAAGTCGGTCACCCGGACCGAGAACACGGCCCCCTACTCGCTCTACGGCGATTCCTACGAGGGAGACGAGTCGGACCTGCACGGCCAGTCGCTGCCCGTCGGCAGCTACACCCTGACGGCGACGGCCTACTCGGAGAGGTCGGCAGGGGGCGACGAGCTTGGCACGCTGGAGGTCTCCTTCACGGTGACGCAGGCCAACCGCGCCCCCGCATTCGGCAGCGGGACCTACAGCTTCTCCATCGCCGAGGACGCGTCAACCGGCGCCGCTGTGGGCACGGTCGCGGCCACCGACGCCGACGGCGACGGCATCACCTACACCATCGAGTCCGGCAACGGCGACGGCAAGTTCACAATCGACGGGAGCACGGGCGCCATCACCACGGCGGGCGCGCTGAACCACGGGACCACGCCCTCCTACACCCTGACGGTGCAGGCCGACGACGGCGAGGGAGGCACCGACACCGCCACGGTGAACGTCTCCGTGACCGAGGTGGATGAGCCCAGCACGAACCCGCTTACCGGCTTCACGCTGGTGGACGCCTCGGACCAGAGCGTGCTGGCAACGCTCACCGACCGACGGTGGATGAGCCCAGCACGAACCCGCTTACCGGCTTCACGCTGGTGGACGCCTCGGACCAGAGCGTGCTGGCAACGCTCACCGCCGGGACCAGCGTGGCGCTGGCCGACCCGGACGGGGGCAGCTACGGCATCCGGGCCGACGTGGACTCGACGGCCTCGATCGGCAGCGTGCGGCTGGTGTTGAGCGGCGCGAAGTCGGTCACGAAGACTGAGAGCTACGCCCCCTACTCGCTGTACGGCGACTCCTACGAGGGAGCGGCATCGGATCTGCACGGGCAGGCGCTGCCGTCGGGCAGCTACACCCTGCGTGCCACGGCCTACTCGGAGGGGTCGGCAGGGGGCGACGAGCTTGGGACCCTGGAGGTGTCGTTCACGATTACAGCGGGCAATTAGGGGCGGGCGGCAGTCCCTCATACCCGCAATCACCTGGGCAGAGGCAGGACTATGAAATCCAAGACCCACGGCAAGCCCGGAAAGACTTTCGTCCCCTACAAGTCGGCGGCGGCGCTCCTGCTGCTGGCCGCCCTGGCGGCGGCCCTCGCCATCCTCCCGCCGGGCGGCGGCGACACCGTTCACGCCTTCACCCCTGGCGAGCGCATAACGGACCTGGAGTTCGCCATTCCCCGAGACCCGGGGACTCCATTTGACCTTGCGTTCACCAGTTCCTATTTCTACGTGGTGGACGGCGCAAGTCTTAAAGTGCACGCCTACCGCAACTCCCCGGCCAACCTGAGTACCCATGGCAACGCCGATACATCCCTGGACATAACCCTGCACGCCAGCAAAGCTAACGTCAAACAACCGGGACAGCGCGGCAATGGCGATGCCCCGGCTTCACAGCAGGAATCACGCAAACCTAATCACCCGCATACACTCCCGGAGCGGCGTACGCCGCAACTGCAGCGTCGGCCAGGCTAGGGCCTGTTCCCAGCATGATCCCGTACGCTGCCGCCCTGCACCGTCAGCCGGTTGGCGCTGATGCCCATCCCGTCCTCGTCGACGTCTCCCGCCTGTACCACGTAGCTGAAATGCAGCGCATCACTCAGCCGCTCCACCAGCGGCGACGCAGCGCGGCTGGCGTAGGCCTCCAGCGTGGCCACCCGCGCCACGCCGCCCACGTCCAGCTCCAGACGGAACTGCCCAGGCAGCAACACCAGCCCGCTGACAACCAGCTCGACGACCACAGGCTCTCCAGCTACATAAGCCACGTCATCGCCAAGCACTGAACCGAAGCTCAGAAGGCCGCAGACGCCGTCAACGGGCTGAGAAGGTGAACTCCCAAGCCTCAGCTGGCGCATAACGCGCCCAAGGGCGGTTCCCAGCCGAAACTGCGGCATTCAGCAGGGCAACGGCGGCCTGCAGGAAGCACTACCGTCACCGACGTGTACCTCAATCTCCTGCCGCCGCGCAGCCGACCAACACCAACGACGCAGTCTGCGCTTGTACCGCCGGAACGCCACGTTTAGACAAATGGCGCCCTGTGCGCCGTTTTCGCGTCAGTGGCACATTTCCGCCTCAAGGCCGCGAAAACGCGCCCGGGGGCCGTTTCCGGCCGAAACTGAGCATGCCGGCTGCGATTTGCAAAGCGCCCCCCGACCTTAGTCCACCCCACACCGAATGCCTCGCCTTTACCGGTGCGGGAGTCTGCCCCAGGCAAGCAAAAGAGCCCGAAGCCACAAGCTGAACTCACATACCACGCAATGTTCCCCGAGAACGGCGACCCAGGTTGGTACGCCGGAAAACTGCCAGAAGGCCGTGCCCTGCAAACCAGGCGAACTCCGCCGTGCGCGCACTGCAACACTGGGCAGCCCACCTCTACGCTCCACTGCTGGTACCTCTCAACTACAGTTCGACCACCATGCCGGCCGTGCTGCGTGACAACGCACCAAACGCCATCCGTATGCCGCCGGGCGCCAACGATTAGTCGTCAAGTTGCGTTTTTGGGAATAGCTTGTCGAACAGGTGCACAACATCCGCGGGCTTATCAAAGCGACCAATGTTGATCCTCCGTGAATTACCGCTGCCATGCTTTTGGCCCAAGTCAGGGCATTCCGCAACACCGTTCCCGAAAAACCTGTAGGACACTTGGGCACGTCCCCCGTGGTTTGCGTAGAAGATCCAGACAACGCAACCACCTGGCTTCATTCCCAGTTTACGGTTCACATCTTTGTACGATGCCTTACCGTTTAGCTTGGAACCTTTCAGCTGAACGTACCGACGCATGGCACCACACTCCAGCACCAAATCGTATCCGGCGTTGTCCACCTCGGGCTTGAGCACATCAATCGTTTGATCCCTTGCCAACCACCCTTCCTGCAAGAGCTCCGCCAAGAATGTGTGCTCGAGCATTTTCTCTCGAAAACTCGAATGTCGCGCATCATTGTCCATGCTCGTCATAGCATGACTCCTCAATGGCCTCAAACGAGAGCGGCTTCTGTTCCCACCGAAGCCACTCTCTATTCGGTGAATCCCAAAGATTATTGTTCAACAACGTCACAAGAGCAACCGCGGACAAATCCGTCTCCTTACAGCTCAGGCTGGGAGAAATACGAGACGGGACGCTGCGCGCAGAAGGGGAACGGATTCCTTACCGTTCAATCCGGCGACACATCGCGCCACGGCCGGAGCATCCTCCAATGGCGCAATACACTTGTCGCTGACCAACCGCGACACTGGCTGCGTCAGGGACGGGCCGGCCAGTCTCGCTGCCAGCGCCAGACGCCCCAGTTCCCGCCCCACAGCCGCCCGACCGGCCGCTGACAACGTTTCCGTCGCTCTCAGTCGCCGCACGGTTCAACGCCAATTGAAGCCGCCCAGACACCGCCCAGCTGGGCGGCTTCCTTCATTCTCACCCACACCCGGCTGGCACCGCAGAGAGCATGGTCGTCGTCAAACCGAACGACGCCAAATCCGATGCAAAGGTCAACGATCATTTCCAACCGATCCAAACCTCACAAGGAGAGCAAACCTTGACCACAGCAACCATCGACATCAACGAAGCCAACGAGGTCCACAACTACCGGACCGCCGACATGTCGGACGTCCTGGGCCACGAGGTCCACGACGCCATCGACGGCCTCGAAACCGCTCGGGCGATGGCCCACGCCCTGGCCGAAGCCCTTCCCGACGACCCGGACGACAAGGCCGACCCCGACAAGGTTCGGGAACTCACCAGCCGAACGCTCGAAGTCTGGCGGGAAGTCAAGACGCTGACTTCCAATGGAGAAACGGTCAAGGAACCGTTCATGGAGCAGATCGACCTCGAGGTCCTGGCGCTTACCTTCGAGGCCGACGACCCCGAGCGGCTCGAGAAGACCGCCGCGTCGGCCGTTGAGGCAGCCGGCAAGCTGCTCTCGTTCCACGGGCAGGCCCTCCTGGACCGGCTCCCCGCCGACGCCCAGTAGCGTCGCCACACCAAGCGAAGCAGTAAACCCATCCACTGACCAACCAACGTTGACCTTGCCCTTGAAGCCGCCGTCAAGAGTGACGGCGGCTTCAGCCGATTTTTGCCTGTCGACCATCTGGACGGGAACCCGAACGACCTCCTGCGCGACGGCGGCAGCGATCACGCCATGTCCCACCGCCGCCCGGCGCGATACCGTTAGGGATCCAGATCATCGCTTGCGCCGCAGCACTGGCCGTGTTCCTCGCCGTCCAGCCTTTGGGCGACGACTGAGGCTCCACCCTCTCTGTTTTCGTCCACAGCCACTGCCAACCCGTTTCTGCCGCTGCACCACTCGTACCACCGCCAAAACGTGCTTATACGGATTTTTCGTGCCCGATGTCCCACCAGACCACCGGCGAAACGTATCTATACAGATTTTCCGACCCCGTTGTCCCGCCGAAGCACAGACCGGCACCACGCCTTCCACGACGGCAACGCCGGCAGCCCTGGCGACCAGGCGACCGGTTTCGTGCCAGCCACGTCTTCCCCTAATCGACGCCAGAAGGCTCCAATTGACGCCAGCAGTGCAATTCGGCCTCAAAGCCTCGAAAGCGCGCTCGGGAGCCGTTTCCGGCTGAAACTGGGGCACTTCGGCAACATCCTGCAAAGCCCCAACCGTCGTTAGTCCTGCCCACGCGGAACGCATCGCTGCGACCGGCGTGGAGCCCTCGCCCACACAAATAGGAGCGCCTGCATGGCACAACTTGAACTCACCTACCACCAGATGTTTCCCGAAGACGGCGACCCAGGCTGGCACGCCGGCCAGTTGCCTGACAGCCGCCGCGTGCACTCGGCGGCAATACTTTGCCGCCCAGGCAACCTGCACTGGGCCGGCAGCGTCGAAGACCCTGACGCCTGCGAGTGCGAACGCGCAGGCACCTGCAACCTATGCCTGATACGCCAGGACGGCGGCCTCGTCTTCTCCCGCGTCACCGGCTGCTACCGCTCGGCGAACTCCGCCGTGCGCGCCCTGCAGCACTGGGCCGCCAACCCCGACGCTCCGCCGCCCCCCGCGCCCTTCAACTGCGGCTGGACCACCATGCCGGCCGTCCTGTGCGACAACGTCCCCGGAGCGCCCCCAATGCCGCTGGGCACCACCGAGCACCCCGTGCTCTCGTCCCAAGACGACGCCGAACCTGCGGAGTTCGGTGACGAGGACCCCATCCACACAAACGAAGCTTCGGGCAACACGTGGCACCTAGTCGCCATGAACGGCGACCACAACGAGTTCCACCTGCCGGACGGCTCCGAGTTCACGGTCCAGCCCGGCGAAGCCCCTACCAGCGCCTGGCGCAAACATATTGCCCAGCAGCAGATCACCCCGGAGTCTCTCGACGAATGCTCCGACATGGGACATCCCCGCCAAGCGTGGCTCATCCTCTCCGAACAGCAGGAGGACGCCGTCCCCTGCCCTGCCTGCGGCCGGACGCCGGAGTTCCACGAAAAGATGTCCAGCGACAACACCGGCTTCACCTTCGACTACATCAGCGAGATATTGAGCGAAACCCACATGGCGACCCACGAAATCTTGCGAGACCACGACGCTGAGGAACTCACCTTCATCTTCGAGTCGGACGCGTTCGAGGACGCCAAGGAATGGCCCAAACCCGGTTCGACCAACCTGACGCGCCTGCCTTTCCCCGGCGAGGACGCCCTCACGCTGCGGTGGCTCCGCGACGAATGGAACCAGCGCGACGACGACCACTTGGGCGAACACGAGCTGCTGCTCCACCCCTACACCAATGAACCGCTCACCGACGAGACCCTGCGCGAGTTCATGGCAGAGTGCCACGAAGAGGGCTTCTCCTACGAGGACTCTGCGACCGACATCGTGAAAGTCACACGCGGCCTCCCCCTGTACTCCGATGACTTTGACGATGATGACGACGACTGCTGACGATGCCTCCTGGTGTCCGAGACCGTACCGCCAGCCGTCCGCTCAACGCGTCCCAACCCCAAATTTGTCTGCCGCCCGGGACGTGGGAAATCGAAACGCCGATCACATAGAATGAACGCGCGCCGTCCTGCGCCCGTCACTCCGGCTGCCTCACCAACAGCTGCGATGGAGAGACGGTTCGAAGCCGCCGATGCCATGTCGGCGGCTTCACTTTTTGCACCACTCGCACCACTCGTACGACGTGGTTGCACGCAACGTCGTTACAATCCGGGTATCCCGCTGGAGGATGGTACCTCCGGCAAACATAAGGACGGCGACCCATGGCAAACGCTACGGCCGGCTCGGCTGGCAATCCACTCATCATGCTGTACGCCGGCATCGGTGATCCCACTCAGCCCCAAGGCATGCGGCTCTTTCCGCTTCGGGACTTCCCCCTGCAGGACCTCGATGGTCCAGCACGAGAGCAGTTGCGACAAGCGCTACTCGAAGACCCGGTCATCTCCAAACTGCTGGACAACTCCGGAAGCGACGATGCCGCGTCCGCAGTCTCAACCGAACCATCACCTGCCAACCAGGCGGAAATTCCCCTCAACAACCTGGAAACCAGCCCGACCACCAACGGCGACAACACTCAGGACCGAGCAGAAACCGACACGTCGCGGGAAAAGAACACCAAGACGAACAACGCCGGAAAATCCACGACGAACGGCAGGAACAAGCCTCGCAACGGATCCAAAAAAGCATCCGACACAAGCCGGCAACCGGCGTCGCCAACTGGCGACGCCAAGCCCGCCAAGGCAAAGACACCTGCTAAGGAACGAAATTCGTCATCCCAGAAATCCGCCAAACCAAGGACGAAAAATCGTCCAAATGTCGACATTCGCTATACTACGGACCCTCCCCTCAAAGAACAGCAGAACCCGACATTTTCACTCGATTCTCCAAACAACCCGTATGCCAGCGACCTGCAATTCACCGCACCGAAACAGTCGTCCAAAAAGGAATGGCACTGCGAAAAACTCGGCTGGTTCTACAACCTGCTGGCCCAACCCATGAACCCAGGGAAAAAGGTGCCACTTCCTTGCATGAAGTGCGCCGGCTGCATTCGCTACGAGCTTGACCTGAAGGCGCGTCAGTACGAATACGGAGAGCCGGCTCCAGTTCAGACCATCCTGGAATTCAAGGCCCGGAACCCCAACAAAGCGAGAAAGTTCACCGGCAACCGAGAACACTCCCGCAGACTGCCGGGCGCCCGCCGCATCAGCTTCTTGTACCAACAGCACGTCAGCGACGACGACGAAAACGGAGCCAGAAAGGGATGCCAAGGCGTCCTGATCTGGGACGGAATAATCCCCGATAGGGCTCGCATCCAGATGGAGCAACACGCTCGCAAACACAAAATGTCGTACGTGAAGGCGTACACCGTAGCGTTGACTTCTTCTGCATTGGAAAAGCTGCTGCCCACCAGGCTGCGACTGCCGGGTCAGAACATCAACACCTGCCACTTCAGCAGAGGCTGGGCCAAAAAGCGGCTTCCCTTACGCGACTGGCGCGACGGCCACGGCCAGGTATTGGCCGTCCCCGAAGACGGAGAGCCGGTTACCGAACTATGGCAGCCCGAACGGTCAAAGGACATCGCCGAAGCATGGAGGCCCCTCTTCAAATTCGAGTGGGATAACGACCTCACTCCAGCAGAGCGGGGTTACGTCCCGTCAATAGGTGTAATTGGCGTCATCCTTGGTGATGTTGTTTAGGCAGCAGCCTCCAGGATGTTGGTTACTGGCATAGCCTCGGCGTTGATGTCGTTGCTAATGGTGAGATAGCGACGGCCTTCAGCCCATTCGTCATGCTGCTCAGCCAGCACGGCGCCCACCAAACGCCGGGTGGCGGCCCGGTTGGGGAAGATACCCACCACGTCGGTACGCCGGCGGATCTCCTTGTTCAGGCGCTCCAGGGGATTGTTGGACCAGAGTTTCTGCCAGTGGAACACTGGGAAGGTGGTGAAGGCCAGGATGTCGGGTATGGCGTCCGCCAGCATCTGGGACGCTTGAGGGAAGTGATCTCGGAGTTGAGCCACCACCCGGTCGGCCTGGGCGTGGACTTCCTCTGGTGAGAGTTGTTGGTAGATAGTGCGGACCATAGCGGCCACACCCGGTTGGGAGCGCTTAGGCACCCGGGTCAGCAAATTGGCCATGAAGTGGGTTCGGCAGCGTTGCCAACCGGAGCCGGCATACACCGTGGCGATGGCCTGCTTCAGCCCCTGATGGGCATCGGAGATGACCAGTTCCACCCCGCTGAGACCGCGAGCGTTCAGCGAGCGCAGGAAGGCCAGCCAGAAGGCGCCGTTTTCGCTGGCGCCCACGTCCATGCCCAACACTTCCCGCTGACCCTGAGCGTTCACACCGGTGGCCACCACCACGCTGACGTTGACGATACGTCCACCCTCCCTGACCTTCTGGGTCAGCGCGTCCAACCACACGTAAGGGTAGGGTCCGCCGTCCAACGGCCGGCCCAGGAAATTCTCCACCACTTCGTCCAGGTCCCGGCAGATGCGCGACACCTGGCTTTTCGAAATCCCATCACAGCCCAGAGATTTGACCAAGTCATCCACCCGCCGAGTGGACACCCCTTCCACGTAGGCCTGCTGGATCACCGCCAGCAGCGCTTTCTCGCTGCGTCGCCGGGGTTCCAACAAGCTGGGGAAATAGCTGCCTTCCCGGAGCTTCGGGATGCGTAGATCCATCGTCCCCACCCGGGTGTCCCAAGTCCGGTTACGATAGCCGTTGCGGTGGGTAACGCGCTCTGGGTTGCGTTCCCCATGCTCAGCGCCGATCTGCGCTGACACCTCGGCCTCCATGATGCCCTCCACCAGCACCTGCAGGGCTTCCCGCAGAAAGTCCACATCGCCGTCCATGCCGCGCTTGCGTAGTAGTTCCAAAAGGTCCATGCTCTTCTTGGTCATCGCGGTCCTCCCTCATCGGGTTGGTAGTAGTTCCGATAAGGATGACGCGGTGGCCATCGTCTTGCCACCCAGTGCCTCTTACACCACGTCCGGGTACTCTACTCAGAGCGGGCAGTGATACGCGAAGGGCTGATGCCACATCTCCACCGAGCGCGGTACGTCAACCTGCTCGATTGGCTGTACAGCATGAGCGAATCCGCCCTCGAGAGGACCAGGGACTGCATCAACGTCATTCTGAACGGCGGAAAGCTGAACCTCACATGGTGGCGGCAGAAGACTCGAGCACCGAAGGAATTGGTTTTGGAGACCGCAGCATTCCTGATGGGAGAACGGGAGCCGGAACCCGCGCTCACGCTGGCCGCCGAGAGGCTGGGTTTCATCAGCATACGGGGAGCATGGGAGAGCCGACACATCGACCCCGACTTCCTCGCCGGACTGACGGACCACATAGCTCCGCTGCTGGAAGTCGCAGGACCACGCGTGCCGCCTCACCTGATTGCTGACCAATCCACGTCGAACACCGTCTACGGCCGGCTGAACGCCAAATACCCGCAGCCCGCCACCTCAGACGCGTCCCACGGTGACGTTGAACTGGCCGCGGCAGCCTGAGGCACGCCAAGGCTGGCGACAGCACCCGCGTCAAATGAGCCGCGGAGAGGCCCTGTTTTGCCGCAGTGGAGAAAACCTGCACCTGATCCGTTGGAGGCTCCCACAGGGACTCCAGGACGGAAACTCGGGCATTCCCGCAGCGTTTGGCAAAGTCGCCTGAACGGCCGCACCATCCTGCCAACGCCCAAGTGTGAAACAGCCGCCGGCAACATTGGGACAATTCGCGATTACACGCCGTACTACGGACGGGGAGGCGATTTGTGCGCTCACATCCGTCCCAGGCCGTCTCAGACCCTGTGCGGTGTCTATCCGCCACAAACCATCTGCTCCTCGTCGATGCTGACCGCGACCACCGCCGACCGACGGCGCACCAACGACGACGATGGTACCGCCGCCACCCGGCCCCAACGCCCGGGCAACCTCGGGCTCCCCTATTGATATCATCTCGACCGGAGACCCCACCGAAACCTCTTCATGCAGCGTTCGATTGACCCGGTGGGGTCTCCTCCGTTGGCGACACCAGCCGGAGACACCATGACCACCCCGCAATGCGTTCGCCCGTCGAACCGCCGCTTGGACGATAGCCCAGCCTGCCCGCCTCCGCAACGAGAAGTCGGAAACCGAGTCGTACACCAGCGGCATGACCCGCTTCTGCGCGCTGCGAAGCCAATCGCCCTGAACATTCAGGACTACACAAGCCGTTGGCGCACAACACCCCTGCCCACGTCGGGATGCACCTTTGGGCCACAGCGAACGTCGTTCCAGCAAACCACGTCCCTCCGCTATCGCAGAGATGCTCCAGTGGAACTCCTCAACCTTGGGCTATACACCCTCCGTTCCTCCGCTTTCGCAGAGATACCCCAATAATCCTGAACGTCGGCAACTGCCCACGCTTTTACAGGGTTCCCCTCTTTCCGAAACGCCGCCCATGGCGTCCACACGGCCCCTGGGGGCGCGTTTCATTGCCCAAAGATACTTGGATAGGGTCTGCCGTTGTAAAAATGGTTGATTTTAGTTACACAATATCATCAGCCATTCCTGAAGACGCGGTCTGGGCCGCGCCGCCGCCCCAACTGTTCAAGGCGGCTCCGCCCTGGAATCTCACCAGGGAACGCCGAACTGGTCCCCGCTCAAGCCACCACCCGAGCCTGTGCCCGTATGGCAGCCTGAACCGGATTGGGTCGGCGTCTCCGCGTCCCCAGCCGGTGTTGCGCTGCAAGCGCCGGTCTCAGCTGTCCCGAAACCGCACCCCAGTACGTCCACACGTGCTTCACTCGCTTCCTCGCGGGTACGGTGAAGGCGACGTGAACGCCATTGCCGACGGGAGCAACCCACCGGCGGGGGATGCGCTCGGAGCAGCAGAGCAAACGTCGGGCCAGCACCAAGGCCGCAGCCTGGTGGACGCTGAGCCCGTAACGTTTCATGAACTTCACCCGGCCGATCACCGAACTGAAGGCCGGGTTCACCTGATGTACTTCCACTCCCTGCCGGTAACTCCGGGACAGGAAGCACGCTTTGATCTTGCCGTAGCTGAAACTCGACAGCATCCGGCTGTACTTGCGGGACTCGCCTTCCAAGGCGGCCTTTTTCTGCCGGAAGTCCAGCTTCTCAATCACGATGGGTTTGCCCACATCGCGGGCGTAGGCAACCACGCCAGCCACTGCATCACCGACGATGGCCTCCGCCTGATGCCGGGACTTGCCGTGGGTCACCAGCGGTACGCTAAACGCATTCACGTAGTTGCCCGAGGCATCCGTCTCACAGACCGCCAGGTGATCGGCATTGAGGTCCACGCCAACGGCGCCGCATCTTTCGTCCGTAACCACCGGAACGTCCATCATCTGGGTGGTGGCGAACACCCGCCAGCCCTTGTCATCGCGCTTGAACCGGTAGCTGATGGCCTGACCCAGAGTGGTCGCCCTGGCTGCCTTCTCACCGTGCTCTCGGCGATAACGGGCATACTCAGCATTGCTGTCCAGCGCCGCCAGCACCTGCTCCTGGCCGTAGGCGAACCGCACGCGTTCGACGATCAGGTACTTCCCATGCTGGTCAGCCAGGCAATCCGGCATCCGGATCCTGAGCGTCACCGTGCCGTCATCGGCCACGGTCGCCACGCACAGCTGGCAGCCCGCCGTCTCATCACGGCTGCCCAGCACGAAGAACTCATCCCTACGAGCCTCCTGCCAGTCCATGAGCCACTCATCATGGCTGCCATAGCCGTTCTCCGCCAAGTGGCGCTGCTTGCGCCAGAGCCGCTTGGACCCGAAGCACAGCCTGACCCGGCCTGCTTCGATGTCGGCTTTCAATGTCGCCAGCCTATGCCGCAGATTGCCAAGGCGACGGCGCTTCTGGTGAACCTGACGCCATCGTCCGCGTTCGACCGCATCGGCGATCTGCCGTTCGGCACGCGCAATCCGACGGCCCAAACTGTCCAACCCCAGCTTCTGCTGCTCCTTCACCGAGGACACCTTGCCCTCCAGCGACACCCGCACCCCGTTGAACATCCGCGCCGGTATCCCGTACCGCTTCAGACACTCGCTCTTCAACGCCGTCGCCGACCGGCCCGCCGCCACCTCGGCGAACAACTTTCGCTCCACACGCCCATAGAGCTCGCCGTAAGCCGACAACGCCCCGTCGCCGGCAGCACGGTCAATGCCAGCGTACTCAACAACGCGGGTCTGGTAGGTGCTAGGGCCAGACATCAGCCTTCCTGCGCTGCCGCCAGCGCCCGCTCCGCACGCCGACGCGCCGAACGTCTCCCGTACAACCGAGCGCACAGGGAGGTCATCACCTCGGTCACGTCCCTGACCAGGTCATCCTCGAGCTCGCCTTCTTCCATCACCAGGATGCGGGCTCCCCTTCCTGCCAGGGCAGCCTCCACGTACTCAAACCCGAAACGGCTCAACCGTTCCCGATGCTCCACCACTATCATTCCTACCGTGTGATCCGCCACCAAACGCCGCAGACGTCGACGGTTGCCATTCAGGCCGGAACCGGTCTCCTTCACCACCTCGTCAGGCCGGAATCCCTGTTGCGTCGCCCATTCCACAACCCGGCCCACCTGTCGGTCCAGATCATCTTTCTGATCAGCCGATGAAACTCGAGCGTACACCACGCAACGTCCATCCTGCTCGGGAGGAACGACCACGTAGTAGCGCCCGTTTGGCAATTGCTCTATCTGAAGCTCGGGCGGCAACTTTCCGGCATGGTGCATTCGTGCCGTGGTGGCTTTGTCGAAACCGTACAAGCGTCCCCAAGCAGTGAGACTGATACGACGACTAACAACGTCCATAATCAACTAGAATAGACTAAATTGGCAACTGTTGCCAACCCCCTTTCAGGGGCCTCACAGGGATTCTGATGCAACGTCTCCGGCATCAAATCCGCCGAAAACGGCATGATACGGCTAGATGCTGGCCAGACGATGCCCATCGAAAATATGAACACCTTTCCTGGCTGCGGCGCCGGGAGCTCGGGCTTGACTCCCGCACAATCAGAGGCCGACCGCGGTGTAGTAGTCTCCGGCTTCAACGGGCGGTTGCTCTGCCTGTCGCCGCAGCCATCCACAACTGCCGGTGGAGGCACCGCATGTTTGAGCTCGTCTTTGTCGCTGCCCTGCTCGGGCTAGGCGTGGTCGCCGCGGCGGCCTTCGTCAGCCTCTTGTTAGCCGGCCCCGTTTGACGGCCGCGATGCTCACCACGACCGCCCTACAAGTCAATGATCCCGTGGTGCCGGGAGCGTGGGGACATCCTTCCCCGCCGAAGAGAGGCTGCCACCGTCCGTCGCGGCTGAAGCTCCAACAGGCGGATCACGCCGCCTGTCGCCACGGCCTACACCAACGCAACCCAAGAGGCATACCATGTCCGATACGAACTCCCCAGACTGGCCCGCCGAAAGCAACACCGCCTGGTGGTCCGAGCCGGTTTCCCGCAGCGACGGTTCCGCCGCCCACGCCTTCGTGCTCGATCTGCGGCCACCTTCCGAGACGAGCATCCGCTGGGCGACGCCCCTGCATTACTACGGCGGCGTCTGCGACACCAACGTCAACGGCGTGCAACGGCTGTGCATCGTCCCTGACCCGCAGCCAGGCGTTGCCGAGGCCAAGATCGTCGCCCTGGAACGGCAACGGGTCCTCGCCCCCGAAAGTTAGAGCATCAACTCCGCGGCGCCGGGAGCGCGGGATCATCCTATCCTGCCGAAGCGAAGGACGGTTGAACATCCATCAATCCGACCGTCTCGAAACTCCAACGGGCGCACCCTCCGCCCGTCGCCGCGGTCTCCCTTGCGGGAGTGCTACACCTGCGGGCAATCCCCGAGAGGTTGGTCAACCTACGCAGCAGGTATCGTCGTTGCCCGACTTGGGTCTGTCAACCGACGCGGCACATACCGTTATTACCTGACGGGACAGACCCTCCCGAGCGCCCACTTACCTATCAGGACGACCCCGTCGCCGGCCAGCTGACCGGTATTCCATCGCCGAACATCTGGGCATTCGCCAACGCGGCGGAGTCCGCAGCGACGACATAGCTCTGCAGTGGGCTGTTGGCCGCCACCGGCCGAGACAACCTCATCGCCCGTTCCTGCTGGAACCTCCGCAACGCGCGTGCAACACCGCCGATGGTGTACTGCCCGCAGTGGTCGCCCGAGGGCGAGGCCAGCCGCCACCGACAACGGCGCTCCAGATTTTGTTCCCCGCACCAGATGCCGCTAATTGAGCCCACAGAGCCGCCCGGACAGCCTCCCACAGCGTCCCACGTCATTCTGCCACCGAGCCAGTTCCACGCCTTATATGTGAAAAAGCACAGTCCTCTACACGCGGAGCCTGTGGAAACCAGGAAGGCGACAGACCGACAACGTACTCAAGGTCCTGCATGCCGACACCACAGACGAACCATTGCCCGCAGGACGAGCCTAGCCGTCTGCCTCGTCGTCAGACGAAGCAGAGTCCGAAACCTCGGAACCAGACTCACGCAGACTGCGGATCTCAGCCACCACATCAGCAAGAGCGGCAACGATTCGGTCGTTGCCCTTATCCACCTTGTCGCCGACTTCCCTGATCGCCTCCGTCTGCTCCGCCATCGCACGGTCAAAGTGCCGCTGGGTGACCGGCGGATCAAATATCCTGCCCAACCAGCCCTGCACTCTCATCGAAACATCTGCCACCGCGATGACGTCAGCTGCATCCTACGAAAACCCGACACGTCGAGCACGGCCGTAAGTATCAACGTGAAGCCGGCAGTGGTCAACTGGCGGACGCAGGGCAGACGAAAACAACCAAGACTGGAAATATGCGCCCATGCGGTGCAAGGGCCGCACAGGGGCTCCAGCGCGGGAATTGCGGCACTCTGGCGACGCGTGGCTAAGCAGCCGCGGCGACTCGCGCCAGCGCAACACCGCCGACTATCTATCTCCCCAACGCCGGCCGCCGGTTTCGCTGCCGGTGCCGGATACCCCGAATTTCGGCCGCGGTACCGCTTGGGGGCCGCCGGGACGGCATCAAAGGCTCGCACAACACGTCTGGCGACTTCGAGCCGCCGCGTCGCGGCGGCAGGCCTGCACTTCTGCCCGACTCCGACGGAGACAATCCTGCGGCTGCCGATTAGATCAGCAGGCGACGGGCAATGTCGACACCCTGGTAACAGCGCAGCCCGAGAAACAAGGGACCAGACGGGACCGTCCGATCATTCCGTCGGAATGATGCCCAGCCGCATGGCGATCACGACGGCGTCCAGCCGACTGGACGCACCCAACCTGCGCCTCAGGTTCTCGATGTGCTTCCGCACCGTGTACCAACTCACGCCCAGTTCCTCGGCGATGTACTTCGTCTCCCACCCCAACGCCAGGTAGGACAGCACCTCCAGCTGTCGGTCGGTCAAGCGAACCTCGGGCTGTCCGGGACGCGCGCCACGAGACGCATCGCCTCGCTCGGCCGGTTCGGCAGATTGACTCGCCTCAGGACGTGTCCCCAAGTCCGAAAAGAAATCATCCAAGCGCACGCGCTCGCCCGGCCCCGAGGCTCCTATCCCCATCCTTTCCTCGGGCAGCTCTTCATCCTCCCCAGACCTTGGAATGGGCGTACCGAACGAAAAATCTTCGTACCCCTCGAGCTCGTAGCGCTCCTGCCTCACTGCACGCCCCGGCATGCCCAACGCTACCAGCCGCTCGACATCCGCCAACGCTGCCTCTTCCCCCGTATCGCCGAACAGGTACACCAGTAACGGTCCGCTCTGCTCGACCCCCGACACCGCCATCGGTGTCACAACTAACCACTTCCACTCTCCCCAGGAACACCGGGCCCTCAGCCTGCCGCGACTCGGCATCTGGCCATCTCGCAGACTGCGCATGATGGGGCACCCATCCTCGCAACCCTCGGACAGGGTAACGCCCGCCACTCCGCCAGCGATAGAGGAACAACGCCGGCCGACGACCCGGTCCGGCCTGTAGCCCAGAATCTCACGAGCGCGTTCGTTCCAGAAAACCACCGTTTGGTCCGTCGTCAGCACGAACGCCCCACACGACACCGACGACAGAAGCCCGATTAGCCCATCCGGCGTCAAGTTGCCTATCTCCCGCCCGTGGACCATGTGGCCCAACGCGCATCCGGCCTCGAAACCCGCCCTCATCGGACGTGTCCGACATCAGCTTCCCCACGTACCCCACACCAACGAAAACGTAAGCTCCCCGCAACCTGCGGTCTATTAGTCATCTGTCTAATTCACCCCAGAGCACTATCTGTGCCCAAGGTTCAACATCACCGCCTGCAAGAGAAGGGAACTTCGGTCCTGTACTACAGATACGACATCGCATCGTTGACGGTTGTTAGACAAAAGCACTACACTCGCTCCGCCTTGAGGTCGGTGACACGAGTGGGACAAATACACCCTCGTCCCGGCGAGGCCGAACACGGCCCCGCACCAGAGCCTCAAGCGGAGGTTTGCCAATGAACAACAATCACGTAGCCGACGCCGGACACACGGCTAAGACCGCTCTCTTGCAATGGCTGTCAGAAGCAGCGCCGGTGGTCCTGCCCAAGGCGCCGTCCATCAACCGCAGGTTGGTGGCACCAGTCCTGGTCATCACGTTGATCGCCTCCGTCGCCCTGCTCGCCTGCGGCACCGAGGAACCCTCTCCAGAGCCTGCCGAAGCAAGGCCAGACACCCAATCGGCGGGAAGAACGGACGCAGAAACACCAAGGAATGCTGCCCGAAACGTCGTTGCGGACGCGACCGCTCCCGCCGACGACCGGCAGTTGGTCAAAGCAAACAGTACCGATTCGAACGGCTCCAGCGAGCCGCGCCAATCGAGCAAATCGGAACCCACGGGGACACCAGCAACATCAGCCGCAACCGGACAGAGCGAGCAAACCATTCCAACGGTCCCCACGGATGAGCAGGTCAAACAGGCGGAAGAGCTCTATGTGGAAGCTGAGCTCCACCTGTTGAACCAAAGGTTCCACCGGGCGACGCACGCCCTTGACCAGGCCATCGTCATCAACCCCGACCTGGTTGAGGCCTACACCCTGCGCGGTTTCGCCCGGACGATGGTTGGGGACCACCCCGGTGCCATGCAGGACTTCGACATGGCGCTGGATATGGACGCGGAGAACGCCGGACGCGCCTACGCGTTCCGGTCCTACTTGCATAGCGAGATGGAGAACTACGAAGACGCACTCGCGGATGCCCAGAGAGCCCTGGAAACGGTGAACTACGAAAATCAGTTCGCATGGGCGGATGCCGGCCTCGCCAAGTTCACAGCCCAGTACCGTTCTGGAGATTTCGGCGCCATCGAATACCACGGCTTACAGCATCGCCCCTCCGGATCAATCCACGAGCTTAACGAGAAGCTTGCGCCCTATGGCTTGTCCAGGCTCTATCCGCAATACGCCGACCTGAACCGGAGTATCGAGACCATCCTGGAAGCAGACACTCATCTCCTTCTCAACCCAGACGACGCCAGTTCCCACTACAACCGCTACAACGCTCACTTGGAGCTGCAATGGCATGCCAAGGCATTGCAGGACTTGGACCGGATCGTCGAACTGTCCAAAGAAGAACACCAACCAAAACTGTACCTCCAGAGAGCAAGAATCTGGGCCCAGTCCGGCGACTACGAATCCCTCGTCCAGAACGCGGGGGACCTTGACGCCAGTCGGGACATCGAAACTTCAGCCCTGCTGGCAGTCGCCTACTGGAACGCCCGCGATGCCCAGCAGGCGACTGACGCCATTAATGCGTTCGACTACAGCGACCCGAAGGCACTTTTCCAGTGGAACGAGGATTACCCGCCCACGAACGCCGACTCCCTCTACGCCAACCACGCCAACGAGATCACCGCACATCTGGCAATCAAGGGCACCTTACTGGCTGCCCAAGGACAGCTCGATGAAGGCCTCAAGTACCTGAACCTGCCCTCCTGCAACGACAGGATCATAGCCGCTACCGCCGAGGACATACCAATCACCTGGTACCCAACGCGCAGCGGCGAAACCGCCCTCCACATCATCGCTTCGCAACTGGCGAACTCGTGGTTCAACGCCAAGCGGTACGACAGCCCGTGGACGGAGATGAACCAGGCCAAGGCCATGTGGGAATGGTGCGACTACCCAGACGAGTTCATCGCCGACCCCGAGGCCGGCATGTGGGCGACCATGGCTCTGCCTCCCCACGTCAATCAGCCCAACCCGCCGTTTCCGACACGCGTCTCTTACAGCACCCGCACCAGCCATCCCAACTTCTTCGACCCCATCGTCATCGCGTCGGACAACCCCAGCCTGCACCACTACATGGCCGCCTGGGCCCAGTTGGGGGCGTCGTACTCCACCGCCGTCGACGTCATGCGGGACATCGACCGCGCGATTGCACTGGGCAGCGACAACCCCGACGCCCACCGCATCGAAGCGGAGACCCATCTGGCCTGGGCATTGGGATGGAACCCCATATCCCGCCCTGGCAACGATGCCTGGCAGGCTTGGAGGGAACACCACCACGACCAAGCAGTCGATGCTTACTCCATCTACGAGTCTCTGGCCTCACCCGAACGGTGGGAGGCAGCCAGATACCACTTCACACGCGGCATGCTGCTGGGCCGGATGGACCGAAAAGAAGAGGCGCAATCTGCCTACCAACAGGCGTTCCAGCACGGTTTTAGCGAAGAAGCCGTGAAGCAAGCCCTCATGGAACTCAATCGGTAACCAGCCCGCCGGCGTGCCACAACTTTGACCAAAAATCCGACCGCGGCACGGCGCGTCGTCAACCGATCAAATCCGTCAGCGACGTGCAAACGCGTACCCGGACCCTGGCGAGTAGCAAGTGGCCCGCTACCACACCGCGTCGTCAGGTCGTCCGCCAAATGGAGGTTTCTCGATGCAGAAAGTGCACGCAGTCGAGGCACTATGCCCTCGCCCAGATGGCCTGGCCCAGTGGCTCTGCCAAGTCGGAGATTCACTCTTCCCGATCCGGAGGCCATTACCTGAGCCAATCCGGCGCTGGCGCCCCGAACGACCCTACGGGAAACGCGGGGCCGTCAACTGCCTTACGTTGTCCCTGTATGGGAACAAAGCAGCATCCCGATCCAGCAGCTTCACGCTCGCGAAAACCTGCCACAGTCTGACCCATGCGCCCACGAGGAGGGTCCGCGGCCGCAACCCGAGACGAATCCTGTGCGGAAATCCCACCTGTTGCCGTTTTGGCGTCTTGGCGTCGACCCGGTTCACGGCCAACGGCAATGGTCGTCGCCGCTCATAGTCCGAGCGGCTTTTTCATTTCCACGGCGGCCATGCCGCAGTCCAACGCGAGTCTTGGGCACCGACGCGCGGTTTGCGTCGCCGAACGTGACGCCGCCCTATTTTTCAGGCCGGCAAACATGACACGGAGGAACAAAGATGAGTTACGTGGACGACAACCTGATGGCGGGAGAAAACGTTATACACCGGGCGAAACTGCACTGGGGCATCTTCGTTGCTCCGGCCATCCTGCTTTTCATCGGCTTCATCATCGCCATCTCCGTTGGCGCAGGCGTCGGCGGTGGTGGTGGTGCGTTCCTGGCGCTGGTCATCTTGCTGCTGTTCGCGATACCCATACTTCTCGCACTGAAGACGTACCTAACCACTGAGTTCGCCGTTACTTCCAGGCGAGTGATCGTCAAGGAGAGGTTCATCAAACGCGTTGCCCTGGAACTGAACCACAACCGTGTCGAAGGATTGGCGGTCCAGCAGGGCGTTTTCGCCCGGATCTTCAACGCCGGCACCATAGTCGTAATGGGTACCGGCGGAACGAAGCAGCCCGCCCGTTTCATCATCAATCCCATGGAGTTCCGGCGCAACGCCCTGGAAGTCATCGACGCAAATCCATAGCTGCGGACCCCTCGAAACCCGGTTCACCGTTCTGGCCGGCGCGCTCGCGGTCGTGACCGTCGGCGGCGCGCTGGCCATCCTGAAAGCCAGAGCCAAGAAAATCCGCAAGCATGGAGGTAAACTCAAGATGGCAACCAACGAAACCCCAGAACAGTCAGAGAACACGCCTCAGGGCGACCTGCCTTCCGGCGGCGGGTTCACCATCTCCAGCAAGATGCTCATCATCGGCGGCGCCGGAGGTGCTGCACTGTTGGTGATCATCGTCGGAGTCGTGCTGTTTGCGACCGGCGTCCTTGGCGGAGGCGGCGCCTCCGGCGGTAAGGACTGGCTGGCCTACGTTCCCGCCGACGCCGCCGGCGTGGGCATCGCCGACAACCGGGCCATTTTCGGTGGCGACGTCCCCGAAGACTATGTCGAATACTGGGAAGACCAAGACGATGGAGCTTCGGAAGAAACCTACGACTTCGTGGACGTCGACGAGGACGACCTCACCATTCACGCCACCGTGGTGGACAGCAACTTCGACGATACCCTGGAAATCCTGCAGGGCAACTTTGATTTCGACATCATCCGCGAGGAGTTGGAGGACGGGCGAGACTGCGAAGACGACGATTATCGTGGCTTCGAGTTTTGGGAATGTCCAGGTCAGGCGTACGCGGCAGTGGCGCTGTTCGAGAAGGACAAGTACGTGGTTCTTGCGGCCCAACGACAGGGAGACCTTGAAGACGTCCTCACCTACAAGAGCCGCACTCCGGAGAAACTGGCTAACGCCGACGACAGGGACATCAAGAGACTGCTCGGCCAAACCGACGGCTGGCTGCAATGGGCCGTTCGCGGCGAAGCTTGCCCCATCAACCGATGTGAGGGTCTCGCCATCGCCGTGAGCAAAAGCAACGACAGCGCAGATATGCCCGTGTCCTTCGCCCTCCTGTTCAGCTCGGAACGCGCCGCCACAGCCGCCGAGGGAAACATCGAGATCGACGACCATCTCGAAAGGTGGTTTTCCGTGTTCGATCTTGAGCTGGACATCGGCGAGGTGAAAGCCGAGGGCGAGTTTGTGGTGGGCACCGGTACAGCGGAGTTCGTGGACCCGGACGACGCTCGTTCCTCTAGCCGAGACGGTGGCTCCGCCCAACCTGTCCGAGCCCGGCAGCCAGCGCCGGCAGCCGCGGCAACGACCGCTCCGGCGAACTCCGCAAGCCACCGCGACCGTTGGGTGGAAGTGTGCTATGACAAAAGCAGGGAGCTAAACGTGGATGGCTGCAGCTGTCTTTATCGGGTTCTAGCGACGGAGTTCGGTGACGCTCCCGACGCAATACCGGATTGGCACGCCAGTTGGGACTCTTGGTTCATGCACACCGGAGACCACGTAACGGACGTGGCCGGAGGCGCGGTCGACCAGATGTCCAACGGAGGTACCCCTAACGCCTGTCGATGACGGCAAGCATGACGCGAACATCGGGCGCAGCGTACCGTCAGACAGCTTGACGGCGGTCCCGCATGGCAGGCCGCCTTCGAGCTCTACGCCGGCGCCTTTTTCCAGAACGGAATATCACAGTGCTCGACAACAGCCAGGCGGAACAGTAAGGACTCTGGACAGCTCCAGACCGGAGCGACCCTGGAGGTGAACGGACAATGCGGAATGGAAATCGTCAGAGTTTGCACTAAGTCCCTCCTCCGACTGACGGTACCAGCGGCTGAATGGTGTAACCTCGCCTACAAAGAGGAGCATCGACGATGGACCAAGTCCAAGGTAGTGGCAGCCGGCCAAGCCGGCCCACGTACATCCACGAACTCGACGATTGGCCCCACTTCCGCTGGAACGAGGAGGTAATCGAGCGGCCGCTGGAGCTCGTTAGCCGATTACAAAGACAGATCGTCGCCGACGCCGCCAACATGGGGACGGCAAAAGCCACCGCGACGACCGTGAGGAACCTGACGAACTCGGCGGTCGCCAGCAGTCGTATCGAGGAGGAATACCCGGACCCCAACGCCGTCAAAGCCGCCATCCGGCGACGCATCGTAGCTGTACCACCAGGAACCGACCAGAGTGAACGAGACGAGCCGGGCATCGCTGCCGTAACGGCCGACGCCGCCCAGAACTGCGGAGAACCACTGACGGCAGATCGTCTCCACCTGTGGCACCGCCTGCTGTTCCCAAGCCCCAATCGTGCCAACTTCACGGTTGGCCGATGGCGCGACGACCGGCTGGGCCGGATGCGCGTCGTCTCAACCGGCTCCGCAGGACGCACCATCGTCCACTTCGAAGCCCCGGCCGCCCACCAGCTCGATGACGAGATGGGCCGGTTTCTCGACTGGTTCAACCAGCCCGAGACGGAACCCGACCTCCGCAAGCCAGCCGTCGCCCACCTCTGGTTCGTCAGCATCCACCCCTACGACGACGGCAACGGCCGCATCGCCCGCGCCATCACGGACCTGGCCCTGTCGCGCTGCGACGGCACCGATACGCGCCTGTACAGCATGTCGGGCGAGATACTGCGACAGCGCAGCCGCTACTACAGGGCACTGCAGGTCACCCAGTCAGACTCCATGAACGTAACCGCCTGGATGCTCTGGTTCTTCGACTGCCTGACCGGCGCCATGATCCAAGGCTGAAAGAAGGACCGAACCAGGACAGCAACCAGTCCGGCATCAAATTGATGACGGCTGCCCGTGGCACTACTACAAAGCCAACGAATAAACTCACTTCAGGCTGACGACGGCTACCAAAAATGGAGGAGCCGTCACATGCCACAACGAAGAGAACACCCCTACATCTGGGCAACTTGGCTACCACGCCTGCTCACCGGCGAGAACTCCTGCGAGTGGGCCGTCTGGTTCAAGGCCCATCACCGAGACTGGACCCGCCAGCACTCCGACTTCGACCAAGCCCAATGGCTGCTTGCCCATACCGCGCTGCTCAACGAGCGCAGAGCCAACTGGGAAGTCGGCGGCTACGACGTCGACATCGAGGCCCAAAACCGGTTTGAACTCCGCGGTAAAACGGCGACGCTGGCCGGCAGGCCCGACATCATTGCCCACCGCGAAGATGACGGCGTCATCGTCGACGCCAAGACTGGCCACGAAAGCCCCAGCCACGCCGTCCAGGTCATGATCTACCTCTACGCCGTCCCCAAGGCGCTACAGCGTTACCGGGCCGCCAAACTGCGCGGTCAGGTTACCTACCGCGACCACACGGTGTGCGTTCCAGCGGAGGCCGTGGGCGAAACGTTCGTCCAGAACCTGGGGGCGCTGATCCGGCGCCTCTCGGCCGACGCACCCGCGAGACGGGTGCCGTCGCCACAGGAATGCCGGTACTGTGATATTGCAGCCGTCGATTGCCCACAGCGCGTTGACGAAGCCTCCGAGCCCGAGCGCGGCACTACTGCCGACTTTTGAAAGCCAGCCGTCAAACGGCCGGGATTCGGCCTGGTGCGGGAACCGAACCACCGCGTAGTCTCGAACGCACCCGATATGCCGGTTGAACTTTTGGGTCTTCCCGTTGCCTCATGACCATCTCCGCGACCATCGGATTTCCCCAGTCGGCCGTAACTCAGGCTGCCCTATGGCCGCTGCCGCTCAACCAGCGAAACCAGTGCGACGGTCTGGAACTCCTGGCGGCGCTGAAACCGGAGTCAATCCCACTGTGCATCTTCGACCCGCAATACCGCGGCGTGCTGGACAAGATGCGCTACGGCAACGAAGGCGTCAGCCGGGGACGACGAAGCTCGGGGCTCCCTCAGATGAGCGAGGAGACCATCGGCGAATTCATCGCCGGCATCTCGGCCGCCTTGATCCCGTCCGGCCACCTGTTCCTGTGGGTCGACAAGTTTCACCTCTGCAAGGGCATCACAGCGTGGCTGGGGGACAGCGGACTCGAGATCGTGGACCTCGTCACCTGGGACAAGAGCCGCATCGGCATGGGCTACCGCTCCCGACGCAAGGCGGAATACTTGCTCATCCTGCAGAAACCGCCCACACGCGTCGGGCCGGGCTGGCAACACGACGACATCCCCGACTTCGTTACGGAAAAGGTCCAACGCGTCAAGAACGTTCACCCCAAGCCCGTGTACCTTCAGGCACGCCTGATCGAGGCAGTTACCGACCCCGCGACGTGGTGCTCGACCCGGCGGCCGACAGCTATTCCGTGATGACCGCCGCCCATCAGGTAGGACGGCAGTTCCTGGGTTGCGACATCGCAAGCGCGTTGTGATTGGGCAGACGGGAATGATCGCGGAGCGTGACCCTGAACGAGGCAGGCGGTTGAGTTCGCACCACCCGTTCGGTCTCTCGATGCTGCAACCATTCTGGGCGTCGCTCCCCTTATATTTTTGAACGAAGACCACGCCAAAGGCGAGGCTACCTACGACCGTTCAAGACCGCCACAGCATCACAACCGCGGAAAACATCCGCTACGTTGGGACAGGCACGCGCCTGTCCCTTTTTCATCTCCGCCAGAAGGATCACTACCAGACAGGAGCACCGATGGCAACCCCCTACATCATGCCTCTCGGGTTCGTCGACCGGCCCACCGACACCGGCGCGACCTTCATCCTCACGAACCCCGAAGATTCCCTATGCCTCAACACCAACACGCCAATCACCGTCTGGCGCTACTCCCCGGAGCACCTCGCCATCGGCAGACTGCGCGGCCACGTCAAGGCCATCGGGTACACCACCGCCGCGTTCACGACCGTCGAGCACAGCAATGACCCGAGGTGGC
Source organism: Dehalococcoidia bacterium (assembly GCA_965116565.1). Lineage (GTDB taxonomy): Bacteria > Chloroflexota > Dehalococcoidia > Lucifugimonadales > UBA3495 > Bin87. The sequence continues at coordinate 2,794,416 of OZ220699.1, read as the reverse complement.
CGGAAGATCTGCCCATCGTCCGGCCAGCCGCACCGGTCTTCCTGGCGCTGGAAGGATCCTTCGAGCCCGATCCAGAACGGAAGCTAACCCCAGACCAGGCCGAAGCCATGCGCCGTCTGGCGCTGCGGTACGCCGACCTCACTGGAACCAACGACCGTCAGCGTGACTGACGACGAATCACCCGCTACACAACGTTACAATCCCGCCAAGCAACCGGCCCGGAAGCCTGTGTGACCCGGCACGACCGCTGCTTGACGCACCTACCAATTTGGCACACCATTAAGAACGGGAATCCCCGAGGATCATCATGCTTGAACCAACAGGCACCCGGGACCACGCGCGGGCCCTCAGCGGCATCGCCCACTGCTCCCAGTGCGGAACCCCGCTGCTCAAAATCGGCACGAACTACTGCTGCCCCAACTCGCCCTACAGCCTTTCGATCACCTGCGACACTCAGCCCATCAACGCGCAGGAGTTGCTCCACCTGGTGGTGGGACAACTCATTAAGCGGGTCATCAACCCGCAGACGACGGCACAGCTGGTGGAGGCCATTCAGAGCAAGTACGGAGAGAAGTCGCGACGCACTCAGGACAACCTTGACCGCACCGAAGCCGCCATCATGGAGTTGAACGAACTGAAGGAACGGATCGACCATCCGGTGGAACAGGGCGACAGCACCTACTCGGAAGTCATCGGACGCATGGAGGACATCAGCCAGCAGACCGTGGGCCTGTCGTACGAGGCCCGCCTGTTCCGCAAGGAAATCGACGCCTACCGCTTCATCACCGACGAGGTCCGCATCAGCACCAACGCCCAGGACCCGGCAACCTACCTCGAAGGAGCGTCGCCGGAAGAGACCCGGGACCTGCTGAACCTGTTCGTCCGAAGCGTGGACGTCGGTAACGACAGCATCGTGATTCACTACACGGACCAAGTGCCTCGACCACCTCAGTCGGACGACAATCCCACCGACCGGTTGCGCCTGCACTGAACGCCCACAAAAACTCCGCGCCGCCTTGCTGGCGCGTCCCAATAGACTGAGGCCGGTTCTCACGAACCGGCCTCAGTGGTTGACAACAAACCGCCGCCACGTGGTCCGACTACCAGAAGGGCACGCTGTCGATTTCCACATCCGCACCGTCGTCCTCTATGTCCCGTTCCTCAAAGGAGAGCGCCGGATCATCACTCCCGCCAGACGCTTTCACGTCGAGGGCTTCGAGCTCGTCAACTTCTACGCAGTCCCCGGCCACCTCTGACTGGTAATCCTTGGCCACGTCGGGCATCTGCTCCCAATCCCGGAAAATTTGCACCTCAAACACGAGCGTCGCCTGAATCCGCCGGACCTCAGCCAACTGCCTGAACCCTCGCTGGGAAACGAGCCGTCTGACCATCTGCAGCCCTTGCTCGGTCAGGCGGTCCGCTTTGTTATGATCGTCGTCCCCTTCGTTGTAAAAGACGCGTGTGTCGAAGTTGGTGTCGCTCATTGCCTTCGTGTTAAGATAAATACAGCGGGCCGTTTTCACGGCCATGAATTCTCTCCTCCAAGTCGGACTGCGGATCGGACGGCCTCACGGCCAAACGACCTTTATAAGTACGCACTTTGAATTGTAACACGCTGCCGGATTGCCGGGGGTGAGGAAATGTCACTAAATCGTTGGGACAACATCCAAACGGAAGTCGCCGGCGCCGAGGGCGCGGCCCAACACAACGACGACCTTGACCACGGGCAGGAGTTTGCCTCAGTGGGCGAGCTGCTGCGCCACCTGCGGGGCGAACGGTCACTCCGACAGGTGCAGGAGGACACGGGCATCACCTACTCGTACCTTTCGACCATCGAACGGGGACACAAGCTCCCCGGTGAGAAGGTGCTGACGAAGCTTGCCGACTACCACAACATGCCTCGCGGCGAACTCCTCGACCTGGCGGGAATCGACAAAACCGCAGACGCCGACCGGCACTTCTCGAACGCCGATATCACACGCAGCTTCCAGTTCGTGATGCAAGATCCCAGCTTGACCGGTTACCCGAAACCCTCCGATAACGTGCCCATCGAAACCCAACGCTTCGTCGTACAGCTGTACGAGCACTTCACGGGCAAGCGCCTGCTGGATTAGGAGACGACGCAATGACCTCGCTCAAACTATTCCGCATAGCGGTCGAATACGTCAGAGTGTCGACCAGCCTGCAGGACGAAATGCTCTCCGGCGACGCCCAGTCGTTCCACATCGCCCCGGAAGCGGAAAAGAAGGGATTCCGGATCGCCAAGCGTTTCGGGGAGACAGGGTCGGGAACATCCGTCAGCAAGAGAGCGGTGTTCCTGGCCTTGATCGACTACTGCTTGGACCCGGCCAACAAGGTCGAAGCCGTCTGGTTCTACGACCCGTCAAGGTACACGAGAGACATTGCGGATTTCTACCACTACATTGGAAAGCTGACCGCCGCCGGCATCGAGATCCACTCCGTCACGCTGGGCCAGTACATACCCGGTAACGAAGCCTCCGAGATCATCTGGGGATTCAACGTACTCTTCAACGCCATAATGCCCCGCCAGAGTGCGAGGAAGACCCGCGACACGCAGTACGAGGCCGCGAGGAAGGGTTATTACCTGGGGAGAAAGGCTCCATTTGGATACCGGAAGTACAAAGTGACCGTCGGAGGCAAGGAACACTCGAAACTCGAGCCGGACCCCGAGCACTGGGACGAGGCCGTGAAGATGTGGGAGATGGGCCTGGACAAGCACACGCCCAGGCAGGTTGCCGAGTACAACAACAGCCTGGGCATTACCGACCCGGATGGAAACGAATGGACTGACCGGTCGGTCCGGAGCTTTTACAGCAAGGTGGCCTACAAGGGAGAAACCAGCTGGGGCGAAAAGCAAAAGAGCGAGCTCATCCCAAACGGAGTGCCTGTGGCGAGATGCGAGAACGCCCATAAGGCAATGGTGAAACCGAAAGAATGGGACACCGTCCAAGGTTACATAGACGAGAGGAGAACGGCCCAGTCGGGCCCGAGAAGCAGCAACAGCCCTAACCCGCTCGTTGGAAAAACAGTCTGTGGACTTTGTAACGCATCCATACACGCTCAGCGGCGCGACGACGGCATCAGGTACTTGATCTGCTCCAGGAAGAAAAATCGGGGCGTAAAGACCTGCGCTTCCGAGAACGTGCCGTTCGAAGATGTGCTCCGAGCCGTCATGAGCGAACTCCTTGAGAAGGTCCTCACCCGCGAGACCCTCGACCGGCAAATCGCCGTCGTTGCCGAAGAAAACGCATCGTTCCTGTCGGAGCAACAGAACAAAAGTGAACAGCTACAACAAGCCCAATCTCGCACTCGGCGCCAGATCAAAAACCTGGTGAAAGCCATTGAGGACCCTGAGGAAGATGTCGTTAGCCCGACCTTGTACAGGCAGCTCAACCAACGGGAAGCCGAGCTGGAGCAGCTGGAAGCCCAAAGCAAAGAACTCGAAGCGATTATGGGCGACCATCTGCTGTTCCTGAACGACCCTGACCGCATCGTAAAGAACGCGTTGGACCTGCGGACCTATCTGGAATCAGAAGACCCACGCATGGTCGGCCTACTTCTGGAATGCTTCATAGAAAAAGTAGTGGTCCACAACAAGACCGACGGGACCATCCATTGGACCATTCCCCTCCCCAGCGATGCGCCCGACCCGCCCAATACTCAGGGAATCCAGCTTTCCGGCAACGGGGGCTCCAAAAGTTATCCTTTGGGACAGCTAGTGCCCAACTGCCGCTGGGCCGAGGTGAAGCCCCACAGCGAGGAACCGGAGAAGTACGTGGAGCGGGTGCTGGGGTTTTTGGCGGAGGTGGAGGGGTAGACGGAGGTGGCTCCGGAGTCTCCCCTATGTCTTTCCTCCATCGGGCCAATTGCGCGCCTGTACGACCGTTCGCTACCTCACCGCGAAATTGAGTCGGACGGCCGCCGGCAAAGATTGGCGCACGGCAGCTTTCGCCCATCGTTAGGCGGCAACAAAGGGTGTAGGAATCGTCTGCATCAGGTACTGTTTATGGCGTAAATTCCTCACCCCGGCGATGTCGGGCGTTTAGGGCCAATTCGATGGAAACGCCGAAAGCCGGTAATATCCGATTGGCGATTAGTGCCGTATCGATACTGGAAATCGGATTTTCGGCCATAGGCCAGTCTTCTTTAATTTCATCCGCATACTCATCCAACCTTATGAAACTGTCTAACGTTCGGCCTTCGGGAACGAAAACCGACGAGTCCTGGACCAGCGGGAGGCCGAATTCATTTATGTGATTGATGTAATCACCCGTGTTCACGAACGGAATGGTCCGCCATACGTTTTCCAAAATACATTTCACGTAGAAGGGGCCGCTAATACCCGATTGATCGGCCAATCGTCTGTGACGGAGTGAAACTGCCCAGACGAGTTCTAACATGCGGGTGAGATCCAGAACCCTGACCGGCTCGATCCCGCTCTGACCAACCAGCCTTAGGAAATGTTCCGCCGTTGACGAACCCAGCTTTCCCGTACGAAATGAACGGACATCATAGACGTTGATTGGAACACTTACTAAGGAATGACAATGTCTGGAGAATTCCCACGTAAACGTTCTCAAATAAGCGTCGTTGTTGCCAACTTGGCGTGCGACGTATCCTTCATGGGAGAAGAATAAGTTGTCGAATGGCAACATGGGTTCCTTCATCGCGTGGGCAAATTGTTGAAAGTCGCCTTGATATCGGTGGCCCAAGATTTCGTACGGGTCGGAAAAGATGTGCATTTGCAAGTACGGCATATTTTCTTCTGCCTGAGATGTGATAGGAGATCGTTGCACCCTTCGGTCTAGTCGTGCTAATGCCTCTTCTCGCCGTTGGGATAGCAAGTCAAGCTCTGCCCTGTCAGTAATGGGGACAGGGTCAGATGAATCAGCGATTCTTCGATAAATACGGCCATCGTTGTGTACGTAAGGAGTATCTGGGCCTTGCGGAATGTATACCGCGATCACGGACTGATCAAGCGGCAAACCTATCAGTTGGACTGGTCCATCTATCACTTTGTAGTCAAAAAACACGGATGGACGCAACAAATCTTTGGAGGCGTTTCTGATCATTTCCAATTCACGGGATACAGACGAGGACGGGACTCCCGGGAAACCCCCGGCTGTGTTGGCGGATGGGTTTTCTGAAACACCTAGGAATAACCATCCTCCATATTGATTTGCAAAAGCCGACAGACTTTTGGCCATATTGCGAAGTGATATCGGTTGCTCTTTGTACTCCACATACCAACCTTCGTGAACTTGCGTGAGCCCTTCCAAATCCTCGGGTTCCAAATCACTGACCCGTTTGTCGAACGGGATGTCTCTCGGTTGTGTCATGTGATCGGTGTCTCCTCATATGGCATCGAGTTCATATTTCGTTGAACGGTTTAGTTGGTGTCACGGCATGAACGCTGGTGTCGGGTAATGTCGTCCGCCAGATAACTTCCAAGGGTATTGTTCGAGATTCAAGAATATGTTCGCAATTCGTAATCGCCCGGCCAATCCATCAAGATGGTCAAAAAGGACACGCTACCACCTATCCGGCCACCAGCATCTCATCCGTCTCCATCAGCGGCGACAGCAGCCGGGGCGTGCCGTCTGTTACGAGGACCATGTCCTGCAGGTGCCAGGCGGGGCCGATGTGCGGCTCCAGGGCCACCACCATGCCCTGTTCAAGGACACGCTCGCTGGACGGCACCATGTACGGCTCCTGCTGGTGCCACCATGCGCCCACGCCGTGGCCGGCCAGCGCTACGTTGCCTTCGAACCCGTCGGCGTGGAACCGGTCGTTGGCGTAGTGGTAGATGTCGGCTGCCCGCGCCCCGGGCCGGCACATATCGATGGTGCCGCGGTAGATGTCCAGCACGACCTCGTAGGTTTGCTTCTGCTCGTCCGATGGCTGGCCCACGCACACGGTGCGCGACTGGTGGCCCGGGTAGCCGTTCAGGTAGGCGACGTAGTCGTTGCGGATGATGTCGCCGGCCTGAAACTCCATGTCGCTCTCGCCGCCGTAGCCCACCGTGTTGCGGCTGGAGTTCAGGATGCCGTGGACCCAGTTGGCGCCCCGGCGCAGGCAGCTCTCGACGATGCGGCTGTGCACCAGGCGTTCCGTGTCCCCCGGGCGCACCATGGGCAGCACCTCCAGGTACGCCTCATCCAGCAGTTTCGCGCCGGCCTCCAGAGCGGCCACTTCTTCGGGCGTCTTGATCCAGCGCACCCGGTCCATCAGCTCGGCGCAGTCCACGATGCGCGCCCGGGGCAACAGGCGGCCGATTTCCTCCCAGCGGTTCGCGCTGACGTAGCCCTTCTCAAACCCGACGGTTTCCTCCGCCAACCCCATCTGACGCAGCACGTCGGCGGCCCGCTCGTAGGGCGATTCCGCGTAGTCGTCGACGACCTCAATGCGCTCCAGCCACGAGTCTCGCCTGGCCAGAGGGGCGGCGTAGGAGTTAAGCACCATCGCCGGTTCGCCCTCGCGTGGCCACACCAGCAGCACCTCTCGCGGTGAGTCCGGAAACTCCAGGTGCCGCGCTAGCGTGCCGGGATAGGCGAACCCGGCCAGGTAGGTGAAATTCTTGCCAGAGCGGGCGACGATGGCCGACACACCTTCCTCGTCCATGAGCCGGTGCAGTCGCTCCACGTTGGCGATGATTCTTCCGAAAGCGTTGGCCATGACTCACCCTCCTTGCTGCTGCGCCCGCCCGCGTGCGCGTGCAATGCGCCGTGTAAATCGGTCTCGGGCGTTCCGACGCCAGAATACCCGATGTTGCCGACCTCAGCACGATACGTTGGGCTGGCGACTGGCTAAGTGCTGATTGTTGACAACCCCGGCTGACCTCTCTAGCCTAGCGTCAATTCGAACCGACGCACAGGGAACGGGTGGCGTTATGGAGATCAAAGACCTGATCATCGATGATCGGCAACGCGGATTTTTCAAGGTGCACCGGTCGTCCATGACGTCCGATAAACTGTTCCAGCGCGAGCGGGAGATGATATTCAGCCGGTGCTGGATCTACTTGGGCCATGAGTCGGAAGTGGAGAACCCCGGCGACTACCGCCGCCGCACCATAGCCGGCCGGCCGCTTTTCTTCGCGCGCGGCAGGGATGGGCAGGTGCGGGTGTTCCTCAACTCCTGTCCCCATCGGGGCGCGCTGATCTGCCGCCGCGACGAAGGGAACGCCGACGTCCTGCAGTGCTTCTACCACGCGTGGTCGTTCAACACCAACGGCGAGCTGATCGGTGTGCCCGACCAGGAGGCGTACGGGCCCAACTTCGACCGCGGCGAACTGGGCCTGAAGGAACCGCCCCGCGTCGAAAGCTACCGGGGGTTCTACTTCGTGAGCTTCAACCGCCAGGTCGAGGACCTGGTCTCCTACCTGGCGGACGCCAGGGAATACCTGGACCTGATCGTGGATCAAACCGAGGCCGGGATGCGGGTGGTGCGAGGGTCCAACAAGTACACCATGAAGGCCAACTGGAAGCTCCTGGTGGAAAACAGCCTGGACGGATACCACCTCGTGCCCACCCATCAGACCTACCTCGACTACATCAGCAGTCTCGGTTCCGACGATAGCGGTCAGACGGCGGCGTCTCGCATCGTGGGCAAAGCCAGGGCGTTGGGCAACGGCCACTGCGTCATCGAATCGCCCGTGCGGAGCGGGCGTCCCATCGCGCACTGGCATCCACTCTTCGGCGAGGAGGCGAGGGAGCCCATCGCGCAGGTACGCCAGCGGTTGGTTGAAAAGTACGGCGAGGAGCGCGCCTTCCGGATGGCCGATACCTCTCGCAACCTGATCATCTATCCCAACCTGGTGATCAACGACATCATGGCCATCACCGTCCGGTACTTCGAGCCGCTGGCCCCCGACAACATGGAGGTCACCGCGTGGCACCTGGCCCCGCAGGAGGAATCGGATTCCATGCTGGCGACGCGGTTGGACAGCTTCCTGACGTTCCTCGGGCCCGGCGGGTTCGCAACGCCCGACGATGTGGAAGCGCTGGAATCGTGCCAGATCGGGTTCCGGGCCACCGAGACCGAGTGGTCCGACATTTCCCGTGGGATGCTGAGGCCGGCCAGGTCCACGGACGAACTCCAGATGCGGGGTTTCTGGCGCCAATGGCACGCCAACATGCAGGGTTTCACCCACACCGATGTGCAGGATGCGCCCCATGTGGAAGCCGAACCCGAGCTGGCGTTGGCGTCCGACAACTAGCGTCCTGCCGGACCGGTTGAACCGTGACTTCTGCCAGCCAACCCACTCTCCGCGAGCAGGTGGAGGACTTCCTGTTCCGGGAGGCGGCGCTCCTGGACGACTGGCTTCTGGACGACTGGGTCGATCTTTTCACCGAGGACGGCCGCTACATCGTCCCCACCACCGACCTGCCCGACGGCGACCCGCAGCGCGACCTGGTGTTCATCGACGACGACATCACGCGCCTGCGCGCCCGTGCCGTGCGACTGAACAGCCGCCACGCTCACCGAGAGTATCCGTGGTCCCGGACGCGCCGGTTCGTGTCCAACGTGCGGGTAGAGGAAACCGGCGACGGTGAGCTGAGGGTGTCATCAAACGTGCTGGTTTACCGGTTCCGCGCCGGTGAAGGCGCGCCGTATGTGGGCAGCATCGATTACCTTCTACGGTGGGACGGCGGCGACCTTAAGATCGCGCACCGCCGTGCGGTATTGGATCTGGAAGCCCTCTCGTGGCATGGCGCGGTCAGCATCATATTCTGAGAGTTCGCGCGGTTGTGGGATGACAAAGGCGTGACGTGGGAGGCTATCGTTTGAAGCTCGAAGGCAAAACGGCGCTGGTCACGGGAACCAGCCCCAACATCATGGGCGGCATCGCCGAGGAGTTGGCCACGGCCGGCGCCAACCTGGTGTGCGTCGACATCAACGCGGAGTATGCGGATAAATGCGCCGCCGCCATAGTCACGGAGGGCGGTCAGGCCATGGGCGTAGAGTGCGACGTGACCGACGAGGATCAAGTTGTCGGGGCCATCGCACAGGCGACGGAGCGATTCGGCGGCGTGGACATCCTGGTGAACGGCGCAGCCCTTTTCAACTTCAAGGGCGTGTTGAACATGCCAGTGGACGAATGGCGACGCCAGACCGACATTATCCTCACCGGCGCGTTCCTGTTCACGAAACACGTGGCGCACCTGATGATCGAGCAGGACCGGCAGGGGAACATAATCAACATAATCTCCACGGCGGGACACCAGGGCGAGCCGGGCAACGTGGGTTACGGAACCGCCAAGGGCGGCCTGCTCAACTTCACCCGCTCGGTGGCGATGGAGTTGTCCCGGTACGGCATTCGCGTCAACAGCCTGACTCCGACCGCAACCAGCCCGGTCGAGGGACGGGAACGGGCGGCCCGTTGGGGCGTGGAATGGCCGCGCCCACGCTTGGGAGAGCGGGCGGCGGGTCTCCTGCCCGACGCCAGCAGGGGCGCGCCGTTGCTCGCGCTGCCCAGCCCGTCGAATTACGGCAAGGCGGCGGTGTTCCTGGCGTCGGACGACGCCGAGATGATCACGGGATTCGACCTGCGCGTGGATGCCGGCGCGGTGTCGCGGTATTGGATCTGGTCCCCGGGCGACGCCTAGGCGGTTGTGTGTGCGAGATGCAGGAGCGGTCTGGCGGATGGTGGACTGGCCACGCCGCCCGATTATTGGCAAGATTTCGCTCAATGATTCCTCCACGGTTACCTGGCAGGTGTCGACAACCGGAACGTTAAATTGTTCCGGGAGGGATCGGTATAGGCGCAGATAATGTTCGTGCGCGGCATCATCCCCGGGATCCGGGCCGCGAGCGGACAATCGCACTTTGGTGGTTGAGAGATCAGTCCAGCAGAGGACGGTGGTTGGCACAGAGAGCCACGCTCCCGCTATTTCGCCGGGACGAGCCTCCCCATGGAATGCCAATGCCTGTCGAAAATCAGCAGCGGGGATCCCGGGTGCGCGAGGGACAGTTTTTGAAAGGAAGCGCGGGATAACTGATGGGCCAGTTCGAATCGCCGTTCTGCGCACGGCCACCCGGTCATGTCCCGAGGGTGCTGTCGACGGGGCAATAAGTACGTGCCGCGCAACTCGGACGCGACCAGCCGCCAGAGAGCGTTTTTCCCCGCAGTCTTGACCGTCCAATACGACAATTTCCGGGGCCGTGGGCGGTGCTCCATTACTCATACGCGGGTTCCCCGCGCGGATGACTCCGGCCGCGCTGTCCGCTGCACGGCTAACCCTGTGGCGCCGCCACGAACACCGGCAGCACCACGTCAGGTTCGTCCACCGCCGGCACGAAAGTTACCTGCACCGGCATGTCGATGCTGATGTCCTCAGGGGCGACGCGGAGGACGTTGCTGGAAATGCGCAGGCCTTCCTGCTCCTCGAGTTCGATGACGCAGATGTTGTAGGGAGTCTGGTCCTTCTCGCGGATCGCTGGATGCACCGGATGGCGGACGATGACATAGGAGTAAACGAAACCCCGGCCGCTGACCCGGTTCCAGTTGAAATTCAATGACGAGCATTCGGGACACATGGGCGTCGGCAAGTGCCGGAACGACCCGCAATCGGCGCATTGCTGGATGCGAAGCTCACCCCTGCGCGTTGCCTCCCAGAATCCCCGCTCATAGTCGGGAACCCGCTCCAAATCTGGCAGCGGCACGCCCTCCAACGGACCGGTCATCGGGCGTGATTTGACGGGCGGTTCGCTCTGTTGGGTCATGGACTTGCCTCTGAATCCCGGGGCTATCCCCGGCGGATGATCACCGCGCCGCTGAGTTGGGCCACGCTGCTGCAGGACAGGACCCGGTTGACGGTCTTGAGGGGCGGCTGGGCGGTGGACGTGCCACGAATGAGCCGGACCGCCTCCTGTACGTGAGTCAGTCCGTGGATATACGCCTCCGAGTGGTTTCCACCGTGCGTGTTGGTCGGCAGCGCGCCATCGAACCGGATGTTGTCGCCTCCTTCCACGAAGTCCTGGCCCTCGCCACGAGGCACAAAACCGTACGCTTCCAGGTTGATCAGGCAGAATGGGGTGAAGTGATCGTAGAACATCAACGCGTCCATGTCGCTGGCATTCAGGCGGGCGCGGGCCCACAGGTCGCGGGCGGTGTGTTCCGACTCCGCAACCGCCAGGTCGGGACGGTAGATGATACCGTCGTTGCGAGGGCCGGAAGCCTGAGCCGCGGCCTCGACCAACGTGAGAGTGTCGGCGTGCGGGAGTTCCCGGGCTCGTTCGGCGGTGGTCATGACGATGGCGGCGGCTCCGTCATTCTCCTGGCAGAAATCCAGGACATGCAGGGGATCCACCACCATGCGGGAGTTCTGGTGGTCGTCAATGGTGATGGGATCCCGCCGCAATGCCCGCGGATTGCGGGAGGCGTGCTCGCGCAGGGTTACGGCTACCCAACCGAAGTGGCGGCTGGTGGCTCCATATTGGTGCATGTAGCGCCGCACGAACATGCCGAAGCGGTGAGCCGGCGCCATGCTGCCCCACGGTACCGCGAAGCTGTCCGCCCCGCCGGCGATTCGTTCCGGCCCCCGAGCGCGGCCGAGGCGCAGGCCGGAACGAAGGTTGGCGGCGCGGAAGCAGACCACATAGTTGGCATAGCCGGCGGCGATGGCGGCGGCGGCATGACCCACCACCGCATTGCCCGCGCCACCGCCGTAGGAGACGGATTCCCAGTGGCGCAGGTTCTTGATGCCCAACGACTGCACCAGCAGAGTCTCGTGGTTGGACTCCATGTCGTAACGGATCAGGCCGTCGATATCCTGCGGCGCTATGCCAGCGTCGTAGCATGCGGCCTTGATGGCCTCCGATGCTAGCTGCAACTCGCTGCGGCCCGAGTCCCAGGAAAACTCAGTCTCGCCGATGCCGACGATGGCGGCTTTGTCCCTGACGCCGTTGGTGTCGGCGGGGATGATGGCAGTGGCCATAAACCGCTATTCCTCCTGCCAGTCCACGACTTGACGCTGTTTCAGGTCGTTGATCTGTTCGTCGGTATAGCCCAGTTCGGCGAGGATGGGGCGGGTATGCTGACCCTTGAGCGGGCCCGGGCCGGCTCGACCGGTGGTGCCCGAGAAGTCGATCACCGGGGAGTACCGCCAGAACTTGCCGAATCGCGGCGCTTCCACTGCGGTAAGCAGGCCGTTCTCACGCACGTGAGGATCATCGTTGAAGAAGTGGTACATGCCCCGATCCTCGGCCTTGACGCACGCCACGTCGGCGGCGGTGAGCAGATTTTCCCAATGCTGGGGATGTTCGTCGAGGAACACACGCCCCAACTCGTCGGCAAGCGCGTCGTCGTGGTTCTGGCGCGCGCCGGCGGTGGCGAATCGCGGATCATCCAGCAGGTCGGTCCGGTTGATGGTCCTGCACAGCGTCTGCCACTCGTCCTCGAAAGGACAGGCAAGGAACACCCATCCGGTTTTTGCGCGATATAGGCGATATAGGGCGTGCAGGCCGTATCCGTCCCCGTCGGGAAGGGGGCGCGATTGTTTGCCCTCGTGCCAATAGAAATCGTCGATGTTGGCGTAGGCGTTGGCGGCGATCATGGTGGACTCGACATACTGCGCATCGCCGGTGCGCTCGCGGGCGTAGAGTCCCAACAACAGGCCAACGGCATTGACCATGGCGGTGTTGTGATCGGCGGTCCCGTCGTTAGCGCGCTTGAGTTTCGTAGAGACGGCAGCGATTTCGTCGATAGACATGGTCTGGTCCGTGGGTGGGAAAGAGTCCCGACCCATCTGTGCCATGCCGCCTCCTGAGACGGCACCGGCGATCGGCGCCATGGACGGTCGATGCGAATGGGGGCCGGTGGATCCGTAGCCGCCGGCGTACAGATAAACCAGTTTGGGGTTGATCTTCGCCAATTGCTCGTAGCCGATTCCCGTGCGCTCGGGTGCGCCGGGGCGCATGCTGTGCAGCAGCAGGTCGGCGCTGGCAGCCAACTTGCCCATGATCTCCTGACCCTCAGGGGTCTTGAGGTCGAGGCAAATGCACTCCGAGCCGGCCATGGTGCGGTGAGCCGAGAAGGGCAGGCCCTGCCGACCCCAGTCTCCGCCCGGCGCTTCGATGCGGATTACCCTGGCGCCCAATTCGGCCACCAGCGCGCAGCCCAGGGGGCCGTTGATGACCGTTCCAAGGTCCAGCAGGGTTATTCCGTCCAAAGGGTGCGTCGGCATGTTCTGACCGGCACTGACGAAATCGTTGCGGGCTTTGCCATTCAGGCGGGAAAGTACCTCAGCCGTGTGCTGGCCCAGCTCGGGGTCCGGACCCTGCGTGCTGCCCGGTGTCCCCTTCAGGTTCACCATCGGCCCAAGCTGCCTGGTGTCGCCGACGCCCGGCACGCGCAGGTCCTGCACGTTGCCGTTGTGCACGATCTGCGGATGATTCAAAGCCTGTTCGGAGGAGAGATAGGGCTCGGCAGCCACGTTGCCAGCTTCGCCGAGGAATATATCCATCCATTCGTCCAGCGTTTTCTGCTGGACCTTTTCCAGCATGATCCGCTCCAGGTCGGCGACGGCTTCCGGGTCCAGGCGGGGCGCGCCCTTGAAGCGCGGGTCCTCGTAGATAAAGTCCATGTCCAGCCAGTGCATCATGGACCGGAACAACCGCTCCACGACGTTGCCCAGTTGGATCCATTGGCCGTCCCTGGTGCGAGCGGGCAGGTAGCCGGTGGGGTTGGGACGCCCGATGCCCACCCTGGGATCCGGCGGGTATTCGCGGGGTCGATTCTCTACCATCTGGCCGTGGACCCAGGACACGTGGTCGTAGGTGGTCACGGCCTTCAACATGCTGGTCTCCACGCGCTGGCCCAGGCCGGTCTTTTCCCGCACGTAAAGGGCGGCTGTGATCCCCCGAATCAGCGCCGTGGCGGCCGCGTGGCAAACGCCCTGGACGACGACGTAGTTGGGGCCTTCCCGGGGGTTTTGCCCGGAGAACATCATCATGCGGCCGCTCTTGGCGGCCACCACGGCGTCGTAACCTTTGTAGTTGGCGTAGGGCCCCTGGGACCCGTAACCGGTCAGCGAGGCATATATCAATTCAGGGTGACCGGCGCGCAGGCCATCGTAATCGATGCCCAACCGTTGGGCGACTCCTGGACGATAGCATTCGACCACCACATCCGACAGTTGCGCCAATTCCCGAGCGTGATCCCGGCCGTGCTCGGTCTTCAGGTCGATGACGATGCTCTTTTTGCCGCGATTCCATTGGATCGCACCGGGCGAACTCCGGAATCTCTCGCCGCCCGGCGGCTCGACTTTGATCACCTCAGCGCCGAAGTCGGACATCACCATGGTGGCTACGCCACCCGCCCGCCCGCTGGAAAAGTCGAGGACGGTGATCCCGTCAAAAACCTGCGCCATCGTATCTCCCTGTTAGTCGGCCGGTCTTTTGTCGCGATCACGCACCGGCCGGTCGGGCAAGGTGTCGAACTACCCGCACCAGTCTTGCCCGACCGGTATCGCAGTCTCTACGCCACGCCCCCCGTGCCGACGCCGACACTTGGGAAGCTGACGCGATACCGGGCCCGCTGCGCCTTCGGGACGCGACCGATATGAACCACCTGCCATTACGCCGGTGTCGTCCAGTTGGTATTGCCCTCTTGCATCGCAAATGGCGGCGACGTGGAGGAGACGTAAATCAGGTTTTCCTCCCCGATATTCTTGATGGAGTGGTTCGTTTCCGGCGGCACCATGATGAGGGTGCCCGGTCCCACTTCCTCCACCTCGTCGCCGACGCGCATCGCGCCACGACCCTGCACGATGACGTACACCTGCTCGCGGCCCTCGTGGGCGTGTACGGCCTGCTCGCTGCCCGGTTCGCCCTCGACCCACGTCACGGCCAGGTTTTCCGAGCCGAACTGGCCTGCGCCAAGGAGCAGGTGCGATACCTGACCGCCCCGGTGATTCCGCGGACTCTGGTCCAGCGTCTGGATGTTCATGCCAAAAGTCTCCTGTCTGGGTGTACGCGCGATGCTACGTCCAATGCGTTCGCTGCCGATGTCTTGAACGTGCCGGCAATGTTGTTTTTAAATGTTCAACTCCAGGATGTACAACCCGCCGTGCAGCCGGTCCACCACGTACATGATGCCGTTTTCGTCCACGTGCACGTCGTTGATGCCGTTCGCGTCGGCCCCTTCGGGTATCTGCGGGACGAAGTACGCAACCTCTTCGGGCTGGAATGCGTTGGTGGTGTCGAAGACTCGGATGCCCCCGTTGAAGAACGTGGCGTACACCAGCGTATCGGTTTGCAGCGACAACGGGCCAGGGCGGTTTTCGTGGATGTTGTGCGCCCCGTATCGGCCTGGCCGGTTGAAGAAGTCGTCGGTGTCCTGCATGGGCAGGGTGCTGATGATCACCGGGTTGGTCTCCAGGCGGTTGTCCATCATCCACACCAATTTTGGGTAGTCCGCGCCGCCCAGCGCCGTCGCCTCTTGCGTCACCACCAGCAGGTCGCGGCTGAACAGCGGCAGAACGGTATGGGTGAACCCCGGGAACGGCGGCGCAAAGTTCAGTTGGGCCACCATCTGCGGCCGGGACACGTCGGAGATGTCCAGCGTGATCACGCCCGAATCCTTCCAGCCGCAGTAGGCCCGGTCGGGTCGGTTGGGGTACACGTTGGTGTTGTGGACGCTATGTCCCACGTCGAACTGGGGATGCCGGTCCGGCGGCGGAGCGTCGTCGCCCTCCTGCGTCCCGGGCAGCCACCAGCGGCCAGCCTCCCGCGGATTCGTTGGGTTGCTCACGTCCATGATCACGTAGAACTGGTCATCCTTGGGATCGATGGGATTGGAGTCGGGCGTGCCCGTGGCCAGGTGCGCGTAGTCGCCGTCAACCCACCAAAGGCAATGACAGCCCTTGGAACCCGGCCCTTGCGCGTCGTAGAAGGCGATTCGCCTGGGGGCCTCCGGGTCGCTGATGTCAAACACCCCCATGCCTGTGCCCGGCTGCCCGTGCTCGCGGGACTGGTACGCCACCAGCATCGTGTCTCCCAGGATGGACAGGGAGTTGGAGCGCAGGTGGTCATAGTCCAGGTCGGTCTGTGCCACGACCTTCGGGTTGGCGAGATCGGTAACGTCAACGCTGGTGAAGTCCTTGGGCGCGCTCTCGTGTGCCATGTAGAAGATGCGCCGCCCGTTGGCGGTCTGGTGCAGGTCCACTCCCTCGCCGATGTTGTTGTACCCGTTCAGATCGACATGGGATATGAGGCTCATGTTCTTGATTTCCGCGGCGCTGGTCGACATGGTGTTCCCTCCGGCGTTTTAGCAACGCAACGCGTAAATTTCCCCAATCTGCTCTCCGGCGCAGTGTACCATCTCGTGCGATCCCAATTTGAATCCCGATTCGACGAGCCCTGTGTATCGTGTTGGTCTGCCTCAAAGGCCAACGTGCCGGATTCGGCCCGGTTGGGCATGAGACGTTCACGGATTGTCGCCCTGAGTGTTAACATGCTCGGCGATTGGCAGTTGCCGTCGAGAATGGCAACCCAACCATCCAGGAGGATCAGCACATGTCAGAGAACGGTCTGGACTATTCCGCGCTCTTCAACAGGGATCTACCGCCTCCGTCGGGCCGTTGGGGAGGGCACCCGAAGTACAATTTCATCGGCGGACACAGCGACCCTGATCTGGTCCCCACCGAGGGGTTTATCGAGTCTGCTGCCCGCGTGTTCCGCGGCGATCCCAGGAACATCTCCATGTACAACTTTTCGGGTGGACCTCGGGGAATCCTCCCGTTGCGGGAGTTCTTGGTCGAAAAACTCGCCGAGCATCGTGGTATAGACACCACCATCGACGACGTGCTCATCACCTCCGGCTCCGGCCAGGGCATCGAACTGATTAACGAAATCCTCCTGGAAGAGGGCGACACCGCCATCGTGGAGGCTTTCAGCTTCTCCGGCGCCATCGGCAATCTCCGACGGCGAAAGGTGAACGTCGTCGGCGTCGATCTGGATCAGGACGGCATGCGCATGGATCACCTGGCCGAGTTGCTGGAGGGCCTGCGCAACCAGGGCGTGCGGCCCAAGTACATCTACACCATACCCACCTTGCAGAACCCCACGGGCACCGTTCTGACGATGGAGCGGCGGGAGCGGCTGCTGGAGTTGAGCGAGGAGTATGGCGTCCCCATATTCGAGGACGAGTGTTACGCTGACCTTATATTCGAGGGCGAATATGAAAACGCCATCCGCTCCATGGACGACACCAACCGGGTGCTGCACATCGGCTCGTTCTCCAAAACCCTGGGCCCCGGCACCCGGCTGGGTTACGTCGTTGCGCCTTGGGAGATCATGAGCCGCCTGCTGTCCCGCAAGAACGATGCCGGCACCGGCGTCATGGACCAGATG
The DNA here is from genome assembly GCA_965116565.1 of Dehalococcoidia bacterium. Taxonomy (GTDB): domain Bacteria; phylum Chloroflexota; class Dehalococcoidia; order Lucifugimonadales; family UBA3495; genus Bin87. The sequence goes on along the minus strand of OZ220699.1, from coordinate 2,777,043 downwards.
ATAGTGGGCGACTATTTCACCAACCACTATGAGGAGCACATTCTGGACATGCGCGCCGCCTTGAAACGGAAGTGCGATGTGCTCAGCAGCGCGTTGCGGGAGTCATTCGGACCCAGCATCGATTTCGACGTGCCAAGAGGTGGAATGTACCTGTGGGTGAAACTCCCCGCGGGAGTCGATTCGCGCGCCTTGGAAGGCCCGGCGCTGCGGGAAGGCATCGCGTTCAACCCCGGGCCCGATTGGTCCGCAGACCCCGACGCGGCCGCCGGTTACATCCGGCTCTGTTTCGCACTGCCTTCTGAGTCAGAAATCCGGGAGGGCGTCGAAAAGCTGGCCGAGGTGTTCCGGCGGGAAGGCGCGCTTCCGTAGCCGGTCAGGCTCACAGCGTTATGCGCATAAGTTCCTCGGAGAACACGACCTGCCCATCGTAGATCCGGCTGATGTCGCCGATCCCCTGCTCCATCGGGCCGTGCCCGGCGAGATGTGGGCCGATGTGCACCAGGACCAGTTTTTCCACGCCTGCCGCTTGCGCCATGCGGGCCGCGCCGGTGGTGCCGCACTGGCCGGTGTACTCTCCGTTGGCGTCCATCACCGCCTGATCGTCCCAGCACATGCACAGCATCATGTCCGCGCCGCGCGCCAGTTCGATCACCGAGTCGCAGGGCTGGGTATCCCCCGTGAATATCACGCTGCCGTCGGGCGAGTCCACCCGGTAGGCCAGGGAATCGAGGTAGGGTTGAACGTGCTCGGCAGGAGCAGCCGTTACCTCCCAATCCGGCCCGCTGAACACCTTGCCGGGTCCGACGTCCTTGGCATCCACCGACGGCGCCGGACGCGGCAGCGTGCCGCCGCGATTGACGAACACCTGCTGGCTGAGCGGATGGTTTACACGCGCTTTCCAGTCGTGGGCAAAAACACCGTTCTCACCCAGGATGCCTTCCGTGATCTTCTCGGTGAGATCCGGTCCGAATACCTGCAGCCGGTTCTCCCTGCCGATGCTCTGGTCCCAGCGGCATAGGAGGAAGCAGGGATAGTCGATGTCGTGGTCGAAATGGTGGTGGGTGAAGAACAGGTAGTCGACCTGCGTGGGGAACAGCCCTGCCTTGACCAGCTTGTGAGTGGCGGCCGGTCCGCAGTCGAACATCAGGAGTTGGTCGCCCAGCTTGAGCACGTGGGAACTTCCGAAGCGGGTGGGCGTGGGCGTGGGCGTTCCGGCGCCAAGAGTGTAGATTTCAGCCATTTGCGTCCTCGCTGGATTCAGACCGGTTCGATTGATGGGTGGTGTGCCCGGTTCAGCATACCAGCGCACACGGTCCGCTGCGCGGTGGCCACGCCGCCGGATTTTGCGTGTCGACTACCCAGTGCGCTTGCGGGTGCTAAAATCCCGTCAGGAACCAGCACCCAACCATCGACGATCATTCGCTGTCGATCGGCCGCCGGCCGACTGGAGGCATCTTGCCAGTTACAGTTTTGGAAATAACCAGGCGCACCAGTTTCGCGTCCGGACAGACATTCGGGGACGTGGGGGCTTATGAGTTGCTTGAGGGCACGGCCCACTATGCGGTGGACCCGCTCCACCCCCGCAACCAGCGGATCACCGACCTGGATCTCGCCCCGCGCAACACCGCCGGAAAGGTGGAATTTTCCGCAGACTTCGCCATGCTGCAGCCGGTGAACATCGACCGGAGCAACCGCCGCGTCCTTTTTGATGTTGTGAATCGTGGCCGGAAGACCGCCCTCACCCTGAACAGCGTCCCCACTCCCAATGATCCCACTTCGCCCCTCGAGGCCGGCAACGGTTACCTTATGCGTCGGGGCTACACCGTGGTCTTTGGCGGCTGGCAGGCCGACGTGCCGCCCACTCCCGGCCTCATCGGGCTGCATGCACCGGAAGCCACCGGACCCCAGGGGCCTCTCACGGGCAAGATCATGTGCCAGATCCAGTGCAACGAACCCACGCAGGTATTCCTGCTTGCGGACCGGCAGCACCTGCCCAACCCTGCTGCCGACCCCGAGGAAGCGGAAGCCACTCTCACGGTGCGCGACCTGCCCAACAGTCCAGCCACGCCCGTCGACCGGGATCAGTGGGCCTTTGTTCGGGTCGAGGACGCGGATCTGGAACCCCAGCACAGCCACATCTACATGCCCTCCGGATTCGATCCGGGCAAGATCTACCAGTTGGTGTACACCACGACGGGCAGCCGGATCGTAGGCTTGGGCTTCGCCGCCATGCGCGATGTGGTGTCGTTCCTCAAATACTCTCCCGCCTCTGCCGGCAACCCCTGCGCCGGATCCATCGATTACGCCTATGCCATGGGCCGTTCCCAGAGCGGACGGTTCCTGCGCCAGTACATCCACACCGGCATCAACGAGGACGAGGAGGACCGCTCCGCCCTGGACGGCATCATCCCCCACGTGGCCGGCGGCATGCGCGGCGAATTCAACCTGCGATTCGGACAACCCTCCAAGGACGTCTGCTACATCATCCCAGAGATGTTCCCCTTCACCGACACTCCGCAGACGGATCCGGTTACAGGCGCACAGGGTTCGCTGCTGGACACCATGGAACGGCAGGGTCGCGTTCCCAAGATCATGTTCACCAACACCTCGGCCGAGTACTGGCGGGGCGACGCCGCGCTGATCCACACCGACCTGGAGACGCTGACCGACGCGCCGGAGTCGCCATCGGTGCGCCGTTACCACTTCGCCGGCTGCCAGCACGGCTCAGGCGATTTCCCTCCCATCGAGATCCGCCCCGCGGACGGCATCAAGGGCCAGCTTCCCTTCAACAGCGTTGACTACGCTCCCCTGTCGCGGGCCGTGCTGGACAACCTGGACCGCTGGGTTACGGATGGTGTGGAGCCGCCGGCCAGCCGGCATCCCAGCCTGGACGACGGCACGGCGGTGGAGTCCCACACGCTGCTGGAGCGGTTTGCCCAACTTCCCGACGTCAGGGTGCCAACCCAGACCACCAGGGCGATCCGGCTGGACTACGGGCCCGAGTCGCACCTGGGCCGCACCATCAAACTGCCCGCCGACGAGGGCGAGGAGTTCCCCGCGCTGGTGGCCGACATTGACGAGTCCTTCAACGAGCGGCGGGGTATCTGCCTGCCGGATCTGACCGTTCCGGTAGCCACCTACACCGGCTGGAACCTCCGCGACGAGAGCATCGGCAACGCCGGTCTCTTCATCGGCATCACCGGCGGCCTGGCCGGCTGGACACTGCCCCTGCCGGCCACCGCCGCCGAGCGGGAATCCACCGGCGACCCGCGAGCCTCCATCGAGGAACGCTACGCCGGCCGCGATGACTACCTGGAGCAGGTGACCCGGGCTGCAATGGACCTGGTGTCTGATGGCTACCTCCTGGAGGAGGACGTACCTGAGGTGGTGGACCTGGCGGGCCGCAAGTACGACTACTGGTCCGGAGACGCCACGCAGTGCTGAATAGAGCAAAGGAGGTCCACCATGCCCTTGCAACTCGACCACACAATCGTGCCCGCGTACGACAAGGTCAAATCCGCGGAGTTCATCGCCCGTCTCTTCGGCCTCAAGTACGAGGGGCCCTGGGGACACTTCGCGCCGGTCAAGGTCAACGACATCCTGACGCTGGACTTCGACGACTCCGACAACCCGCGCTCCAACCACTACGCCTTTCTCGCCTCCGACGAGGAGTTCGACGCGATTCTCCAACGCATCAAGGATGAGGGGGTTGTCTTCGGCAGTGGCCCGCGCTCGCGGACGGACGGCCAGATCAACCACCTGCACCAGGGGCGCGGCTTCTACTTTGAATGCGAAAACGGACACGTCTGGGAGGTAATCACCCATACGTACATTACGGACTGAACCGCGCCCGACAATTTGGGATGGACAGCAATGGAAGTAGGACTCTACATACGGGATTACCTGGAAGACCCGAACCGGCCCATGTACCAGCAGGTGGAGGAGGCGGCCGAGGTGTGCCGCCGCGCCAAATCGCTGGGATTTTCGGTCATCTACATGCCCCAGCATTACATCGCCCATCCCACAGTGTGGATGCAACCGATGCAAACGCTGGCCCGACTCGCCCCCGACGCTGAGGGCCTCCAACTGCTCACCGGCATATTGCTGCTCCCCTACCACAACCCGGTGGATATCGCCGAGCAAACGGTGACGCTGGACCACATCAGCAACGGGCGGTTCATATTGGGGGTCGGGTTGGGCTATCGCATAGCCGAGCTTTCGGCCTTCGGGACCAACCGGCGCGACCGGGTCGCCCGGTTCGAGGAGTCCATCGAACTGATGAAACTGCTGTGGAGCGGCGAGGAGGTCAACTACGACGGTCAGCACTGGCAGGTGCACGACGCCAGGCTCGCGTTGACGCCGGCCCAGCAGCCGCACCCGCCCATCTGGATCGCTGCTCAGAGTCGGGGAGCGGTGCGCCGCGCGGCGGCCCTCGGCGACCGGGTCATCCTCGGCCCCCAGCCGGGATGGCAAGATATCAGTGTCCTCACCCGCCAGTTTAAAGAAGCCCTCGATGAGTTGGGTGTGGATCCGACCGGGCGGATCGGCGCGCACCGCTCCATCGCCATCGCCCGGGACCGTGAAACCGCCATTACCGAGGCCAGGGAGATGGCGGCGAAGAAGGCCGGCATGTATGGCGCGTTCAACATGCAGGAACGCACCACGGTGGATCTGGGACTGGGCGGAGCTCGGGAACTTCAGGATTGGGCGGTGGCGGGCAGCCCGCAGGACTGCGCCGAGATCATCAACCGCTGCCGGGAAGAGGACGGGCTGGACTACATCGGCTTGGCCAGCCTGAATCTGCCCAGCGAATTCTCCGCTCGCCTGGACTACCTGCAACTGATTTCGGAAGAGCTACTTCCACTCCTCGAATGACATTTGGGCCGCTCGCTTGGGCTGTCCGCCCGTCTCTCACGTCTGGTCGCACCCAATAATTGGTCCTCCGCCGGCATCAACGCTCACGCGCACCCGATGGGGGAAATGGCCATGGTTACGGCTCCGGAAGGTCCCAGCGCAGCAATGGATAGTAGCGGTCGTTCCCGGCCCGGGGGAGCAGTCTGAGGACGATGGTGTTGGGTAGGGGGACGTCGCTTTTGCGGCGGGTGTCGTCCAGGCAGCGGCGGAGACTGGCGAAGATGGTGAGGCGGAAGCCGGCTTTGACGATGCGCGGGATGACGTCGGCGGGTTCGGGAGGATCGGATGGAGTCCAGTCGTTGGCGACGGCTTCGGCGATGCGGCGGAGTTTGATGATGGCGAGTTCGGGGGCGAACCGGCGTTGAGGACGTTGACGCGGGCGCGGAGTTGGGAGAGGGTCATGGGAGTACCTCTGAGATCTGGATTCCGGCTTTCGCCGGAATGGCGATCGCGGGCGGGATGGATTGGGATGGTGGGGATTTTGGGAAATCCCGCTCATATCCGCTCATTTCGTTTCATTTGAGTAGGGCAGGGAGCGGATGGTGGGGATGAAATGGTGGTGGATTGGGCGGGTTTTGAGGGCGATATTGGTGGTTTTGGCAGGGCGGTGAGAGGGTCTGGGAGGGACGGGCCGGGTGATTGGATGGTTCAAACACACGATGATTCAAACACCAGGCGATGGATCCAGCCCGGACGTTCCTTGTACTGCGGCGGCCCGCTCGTCTTTCGACAGGCTCAGGATGAGCGGGCTACGGGAAGGGCCTGCGACAATGGCAAGGCTGTGGAGGGACCGGGATGGTGGTTTGGATTTGGGGGATCACGTAGTTGGATGGTATGTAGTTAAATGGTAAGGATGGGGAGCGGTCAGGGGCAAGGGAGCAGTGTCGTCGTGCGTGCCCAGTTGGTGGCGGAGTTACACCAGAACGAATTCCATCGTAGCCGCTCCGGAGTCGCCGCTCCGGCGCAAGCCGGCATGACAACAGGCGCAACCGGACCACCCCGATCAAGCGAGACGAAACTGGGTACGCGTGAGGCATCAACGAGGTTGACGGGCGTCTTCGGTGGACGGCATACTCGGTTTCCCAAGGGTTCCGGCGGATTCGTCCGAGTCCGTTGATCCCCCCTCCAGCAAAGCCCGGGCGGACTGGAAGTCCGGCCGGACGGAAATCCATATGACGCAATGGGAGGTAAACCGTGGCAGGACCATGTACAGGCTTGACCGTCCTGGATTTCTCGTTGGGGATGTCCGGCGCCCTCTGCACCCTGGTTTTGGCCGACTACGGCGCCGAGGTGATCAAGGTTGAACCTCCCGGCGGAGATCCGTTCCGATTTCAGCCCGCCTGGATTTCCTGGAACCGAGGCAAGAAGGGCATCGTGCTGGACCTCTCCACTTCCGAAGGACGCCAGCAGGCTATGCAACTCGCTGCTCAGGCCGATGTGCTGGTTGAATCCTTCCGGCCCGGGGACATGGCTGAGTGGGGCATGGACTATGACACGCTGTCGCAGCTTCACCCGGGACTGGTCTACTGCTCCATCACGGGTTTTGGGCAGCACGGCTCCCTCCGGCGCGTGAAGGGATACGAGGGCGTCGTCGCCGCCAGGGCCGGTCGCATGCTCAACATGGAGGGACAGCCCAACCGGGACGGCCCGGTGTATTCGGCTGTGCAGACCGGTAGCTGGCACGCCAGCCAGGCCGCGGTGCGAGGAGTCCTCGGCGCACTCCGAGTGCGCGACCAATGCGGCCGTGGACAGTGGGTCCAGACCAGCATCGTACAGGCTTTAGCATCGCCCCACGACAACAACATCGGCGATGGCGGACTGGTCAATCTGCAACTGCGGCGCCGGGACCCGGAACGTTTTCCCGGCCGGCCGCCAGGGCGGGGTCTCTCCACCATCGGATACGTCCCCGTGCGCACAAAGGAAGGCGCCTGGCTCCAGCACGCCAACCAGCGGGTGCCCCACATCCAGGGGCATCTCAAGGCTATCGGGCTGGGCCACCTGCTGGAAGACGAGCGCTTCGCCAGGGTTCCCGCCGTGAGCACCGAGAACCGGGAACTGCTGCGCCGCGAAATTCTGGACAAGCAGGCCGAAAGAACGTCCGATGAATGGATGGAGATTTACCTCCAGGACGGCAACATCGCGGCCGAGCCGTATCGCACCAGCGTCCAGGCAATGGATCACCCAGCGGTGGCCGCCAACGACACGGTCGTAACCCTGGATGATCCCCGCGTCGGCCCGATGCGAACCCTGGCGCCCCTGGTGGACCTCAAGGAAACCCCCGGCGCGCCCAGCGGTCCGGCCCCCGACGTGGGCCAACATAATGCCGAAGTGCTGGGACGAATCCAACAGCAGTCTCCGGCCTCGGGCGGCGGTTCGCCTGCAACCAACGGCGCCAACGTTCCGCCTCACCCGCTGTCCGGGGTCACCGTACTCGACCTGGCGACCATCCAGGCCGGACCCTACGGCGCGGCCCTGTTGGCTGACCTTGGCGCGCGGGTCATCAAGGTTGATGCCACCGACCGGCGGCTGGATGAGGGGCGGCGGTCCACTTCGGTCGCGATCGCCGACGCGCGCACCTACGCCGGCAAGGAGGGGATCCAGATCGACCTCCAAACCCCGGAGGGCAAGGACATCATCCACAAGCTCATCGCCCAGGCCGACGTTCTCTCCCACAACTTCCGCCTCGGCGTCCCGGAGCGTCTCCAGGTTGACTGGGAGACTTGCCGTCAGATCAATCCTCGGATAATCCACGTTTGGATGGGGACCTACGGCGAACATGGCGAGCACGCCCGGCGGCCCGGCGCGCATCCCATTCCCGGCGCCATCATGGGCGGCGCAATGCGTCAGATGGGCCGGGGCATGCCGCCCCCGCCGGAAAAGTCCCTGGATGTCGACGAAACCGTCGAGGCAACCCGTTGGGTCATGAAATCCAACTGGGGCCCCGACCAGAACACATCGCCCGCAGTCGCAACCGCGGTTCTGCTGGCACTCCGCGCGCGGGAGGTCACCGGCAAGGGCCAGCCTGTCCACGTGACCATGCTCAACGCCAACGCCTGGACCAACGCTGACGAGTATTACGACTACGCTGACCGTCCCCCCATCTCCATGCCCGACGAGGACGTACACGGTCTGCACGCCCTGTACCGTCTCTACCGTTGCCGGGAAGGGTGGGTTTTCCTGGGATGCCTGTTCCCTGATGAATGGGACGCTTTCTGTAGGGCTGTGGGGCGAGACGACCTCCTGGCCGACCCACGTTTCTCCAACACGGATTCCAGGCAGGTCAACGATGACGCCCTGATCACCGAGATCTCAGCCATATTCGCCGCCCGTACCGCCGCCGAGTGGGAGGACATGCTGACCCAAACCGACGTAGGCTGTGTGCAAGCAGACGAAGCGGTGGAGGGAGATTTCTACGCAGACCATCCCCACGCCAGGGCCAACGCGCTGAGCGTTGAGGTGGAGCATCCATTGATCGGGAAATATCGCCGCTACGGCGGGCTGGTCGAATTGTCCCTGACGCCCGGACTCTACCAATCCTCCATCCAGGTGGGCCAGCACACCAGGCCCCTGCTCAGGGAACTCGGCTATACGGAAAGCCAGATCGAAGATCTGGGCGCCCAGGGCGTCGTCCAATGGGCGGATCCCTCGGTGGGCGGCGAGCCATAGGCCGGCAAGACCTGATGGCGCAACGCCTCGGGAAACATGACCGACTGCATCAGCATCGGCCACTGAAGGATCGGCCAGTGAAGGAAGACAGCGCTTGGCAGTACTTGTAAGTTTCGACATCGATGGCACGCTGGAAGCGGGCGACCCGCCCGGTCCGGTCACCATGCGGATGGTCAGGAAAGCCTTGGATCACGGCTGCATCATCGGCAGTTCGTCGGACCGTCCGATTCCGGTGCAGCAGGCCATCTGGGACAGGCACCGGATCGAGGTGAGTTTCGTTTCTCATAAGCAGGAACTTCCGGACGTCAAGGCCCGTTTTCCCGCTGATGCGTACTATCACATCGGCGATACCGATCTTGACCGCCAATTTGCCATGGAGGCAGGGTTCAATTTCCTCTGGATGGATGAGGGACACAGTGAGCCGTGGCTGGATGGCGCGGTCGGCCGGGATTAGGCGCGCTTTCCGCCTGCGCGAGGTCAACGCAGGATGCCCCGACCGTCGGCGGGGATTAACTTTGCCAGCGAATGTCCCGCTACGTATAATCCGCATCAGATGACGCCCGTCGCGGAAACCCGCCGGGTGCGCCACTCCGCAAGAGGAGAGAAATATGTCCACTATCCCAGGGCTGGAGAGACCCGCCCCGGTCGCCACCGAACTGACCAAGCCGTTCTGGGACGCCTGCAACGAGAGGCGGCTGGTTCTGCAGAACTGCACCGCGTGCGAGAGATTGCAATACCCTCCCACACCGCGGTGCGATCGGTGCGGCTCGGGCGATAATTTTGAGTGGAAAGAGGTTGAGGGCAAGGGCCACATTGACGTGTACATGGTGATCCGCGATTCCCGCATCCGGGGCTTCCGGTCGGCCCAGCCCATCAACTTTGCGGTGATAACGCTGGACGAAGACCCGGGCATCAACTTCCTGTCCAACCTTCCGGGAACCCCGCCGGGAGAGGTTCCCGTCGGAGCCCCGGTCGAACTGATTTTTGAGGAAACCAGCAACGGCCAGCTGGTGCACGAGTGGCAGGTGGTCGGCTAGGCCGCCGCGGTCATGGGCAGCAGGTCATCGGCGCAGAAGGCGCGAGGGATTTGACATGGTTAGCAACACGGGTTGGATGAGAAATCAGGAAGGCATGGGACTGTGGGAGCACCGCGGCAAGGTTGCCGTGGTCGGCTGGGGCCAGTCCCACATTGACCGCCGTTGGGACGGCGTGACCCTGGACCGGAGCTGCGGCGGCCTGACCAAGGAGGCCTGCCTGAAGGCAATCTCGGACGCGGGGCTGTCGCTGGACGACATCGACGGCCTCATCACCAGCGCGGAGACCCGCGCCGAACAGACCTGGGCGCCGCGCCCGTATTTCGACCCACCCTACGACACCGAGGACGGACTGACCTTTGCCTCGGCGGACTGGATCGAGCGGGAGTTGGGGTTCAAGAACATACAGTACCGCCAGTCCGACGCGCCCTACATCGGCCCCATGATGGGCCTGGCCGCGCAGGCCGTGGGCGACGGTCTGTGCGAGACCGCCCTGGTGTGGTACCCGATGGTCAACCTTGCCGGCCGCTACGGGCACAACAACCCGCAGAACAACAGCGCGGAGGCCCCCGGCGCCACCGCGTTCACCCTGCCGTGGGGCTACCAGAACGGCGCCATGTTCAACAACCTGGTGATCTTCCAGCAGTACTGCAAGAAATACGGCACGTCCCACGACGGCCTGGCCCCGCTCTGTCTGAACCTGCGCAGGAACGGGCTGCTGACTCCATGGAGCTACTACGCCCTGCACGAACCCTACCAGCTCACCCGTGAGGACTACCTGAACGGGCGCGTGATCGAGGAACCGCTGGTGATCTATGACTGCGACCGGCCGGTCAACACCTGCGCGGCTTTCATTTTCACCACCGCAGAGCGCGCCAAGGACCTGAGGCAGAAACCGGTGTACGTCCTCAACCATGCGCAGACAGGCGGTCGGGGCAGAAGCACCATGTCAACCCTGGAGGAACACCAGGAGGCTGTCGCCAGCCTGGCGCGGAGGATGTGGGAAGGTTCCGGGCTGGGGCCGGACGACGTGGACATATTCAACCCCTACGACGGCTACCTGACTTTCACCCAGCAGTTCCTGGAGGGCTTCCAGTGGCACGGCGTCAAGCTGGGCGAGGCCCACGACTTCTACGCCGATGACATCCGGGTCGAGGGGCCGCATCCGTTCATGTCCAGCGGCGGAAACAACGGAACGGGACGCACCCGAGCCTGCCTGTTCTCCGACAGCCTTGAGCAGCTTCGCGGGACAGCGGGTGCACGGCAGGTGACCACCCGGGCCGACACCGCCCTGGCCGGCTGCAATACCCCCGACAGCAACGGCTTCCTGATGCTCAGCAAGCATCAGGACTAGGTCGGGCGACGCCGCAAGGTTAGTGGGTTTGTTTCGTAGGGGCGATCAATTGATCGCCCCTGCCGACATTGGCAACAGCGTTTGGCAGATTGAGTCGCCTGACACCTTACGCTCAAGGTCGCGGGTCAGTCTAGGGGATCGTTGCCGTCACCTGCGAACCCGGTCAACTCAACGCCTGCCCCGACTCCCTTTGCCTGGGCCAACACCTTTAAGTCCCCGTATTCATCCGGGTCCACCAGAGTCATCATGGCCACGCGATTGAATTCCGTTCGGGCCGCGGTTAGCCCTTGGTTCGGGAGCGCGTCAAGGTATGAGGAGAAGCCCAGGTTTTCCAGAAACCGGCTCTGCGGCAGGTATCCCACCGTGTCCAGCCCATGACGCTCGCCTGCCCGCATCAGGGACGTGAAATCCACCTGGCACGTGATGTCCTGCTCTCCCATGTGCTGGTAGGGGTCGTCGCTGACGACATGCTGCCGGTGGCACACCAGCGTGCCCCCGGCGTTCTGCGCCCCGTAGAGATCATCGAATAATTCGCCGTAGTCGATGGTGAGGACGAACCCTCGGTCGAGGACCCTGGCAACCTCGGCAGACCAGTCCTCCATAGCCAGGTTCACCTCGCCACGGTGACCTTCCGGCAAAGACACGCCCAGCCCTTTCAATCGCTCCGCGATGCGATGCGTGGACGGTTCGTCCAGCACCTCAGTCAACTCTCCTCCGTACAGCGTCAGGAAGACCTCCTGTACCCGTCCGTCGCAGATAGCAAAACGATGAACGGGAAAATTGTCGATCAACTCGTTGGACACGATGCAGCCGACGACACTCCGGAACGCCCGAAGCCCCTCGGTCGTGATCCATTGGACTCCAATATCCCTGTCCGGCGAGGTGGTGGAATTCTGATGCCCTGCCCGGTTTTCCGGGGTTGTGGTTGTGTCCGGCGACTCGTGCGAACCCGGCGCGTAGTCCGCCGCGACGTAGTACAGCGCCCGGGCGAATTCCGGGGCCATCTGCTGAGCGGCATCCGCTATGGATCGCGCCAGCGCGCCATCGCCCGCTCCCACCTCGATCACATGAAAAACGCGCGGCTCCTCCAGCCGGCGCCACATCTGCTCCAGTTGCCGCGCGAGCAACGCGCCGAAAACCGGATGGCTCGTGGCGGAGGTCCCGAAGTGCGCGCTGATCTCGTTCCGCCGCGTGGAGTAAAACCCTCCGCGGGGTGAGTACAGGCAGACTTGCATGAACTGAGCGAACGTAATTCGCCCGTTATTCCGGATCAGATCCCCGATCTCCCGCTCAATGGCTGCGCTCATATCACTTTCCAGGGACGGCAATGTTCATTGGGTGGTTGGGGGAGATTATCCGCATAACCGCTTGCGGACAATGCCGCCGGTTGCAGCGAGAAGCGTCTGCCGCAGGGAACACTCACTGGCTTGGTTCACCTTCCAGGGCCGCCATCTTATGGTGGCGGCCCGCCCCGAATCTCGCTTATCATGGGGCGCGCCCCGCCGCTGATTTGCGGTTCGCCGTTGTTCACACCCGCCGCCAGACCAATTAGCATCGCTGTTCGATGCGACGATGCCGAGGCCATCAGGCTGGGCAAACTGCCCCATCTGAGTCCGCTCATCAACGACCGCATCGACCTTCCACCAGTGGACCACGGCGAGAGGAATCCATTCCGCCAGGAGGATACACCAATGCCCGAAGCCAGATTGACCGTAGGCAACGTGGAAATCCTGTCCCTGAACGACCACGAGGCCACGCTGCCCCTCAGCGATGTCTTCCCGGAGGTTCCAGCCGAGGCCTGGGCGCCGTACCAACAGCGCTATCCCAGCGGTTTCCGCGACGATCACCTGTTGGCCCACTTCGAGTGCTACCTCATCCGCTCCGAAGGCCGGACCATCTTGGTGGACACCGGGCTCGGCGGCGCAGCCACCAACCCCCACTCCATCGAAGCGATGGTCGGCGGCGTGGAGGGCCGCCTGCTGCAGGAGTTGGAAGCAGCCGGCGTCAGCCCCGGCGACATCGACACCGTCTTCTTCAGCCACCTCCACTTCGACCACGTTGGTTGGAACCTGACCCACGAATCCGGCGCACCGGCCCGCCCCACTTTCCCCAACGCCCGCTACGTGGCGCACCGCGCCGACTGGGAGGTGTTTCAGCAACCGGAGGTCATGGAGCTATTCCCGCCCCACTGGGATCAGACCCTCGGCCCCCTTCAAGACCTGGGCTTGCTGGACTTGCTGGACGGCGAACACGTGCTGACCGGCGAAATCACCGCCATCCCCACCCCCGGGCATACTCTCGGTTCCATGAGCCTGGCCGTCGTTTCCGGCGGGCAGCGAGCCTACATCCTCGGCGACGTTTTCCACGGCCCAACCCAGGTCACCGAAACCGATTGGAAGTTCAGCTTCGATATGGATGGCGACCAGGGAATCGCCACCCGCACCGCAATGGTGGACCGGGCCGAGTCCGAGAACGCGATCATGGCCATCTGCCATCACGGAGGCTTTGGTCGCGTGGTCCGCGCCGAGGGTCGTCGGTATTGGCAGTTGGTCTCATAGCATTTAATCTGCAACCCGATTTCACGACGGACATACTCCAACGGCGCCCGGGCGGGAGAGAAACGTGAACTCTCGTCGGGTCCCTTCACCTCTGGTGACATTCGAGGGGTGCGCGCACGCGGCGCTGTGTTAAAATCCCAGCCATGGCCCTGGACGCGTTTCATCCCGTCATTCAACGCTGGTTCCGCAGCCGCTTCGACGCGCCCACGGAAGCCCAGGCCGCCGGTTGGCCGGCCATTGCCCAGGGGCGGCACACGCTCATCGCCGCTCCCACTGGGTCGGGCAAGACCCTGACCGCTTTCCTCACCTGCATCGATCAACTGGTGCGGCAGGGAATGGACGGGGGGCTGCCCGACACCACGCAGGTGGTCTACGTTTCCCCGCTGAAAGCTCTCTCGAACGACATCCAGAAAAACCTGGCGGTCCCGCTGGAAGAGATAGCGGCCCTCGCTGAGCAGACTGGAACTCCCATACCCCGGATCACCACGGCGGTGCGCACCGGGGACACGCCGGCATCGGAACGGCAGCGGTTGGCCAAGCGTCCGCCGCACATCCTGATCACCACGCCCGAGTCGCTCTATATCCTGCTCACATCCGAGAGCGGGCGACGCGGCCTGAAGCACGTCAGGACGCTGATTCTGGACGAGATTCACGCCGTTGCGGATGACAAGCGCGGCGCTCATCTGGCTCTTTCCGTGGAGCGCCTGTGCCAGCTTTCGGATGAACCAATCACCCGCATCGGGTTGTCCGCAACCCAGCGGCCTCTGTCGGAGATGGCGCGGTTCCTCGTGGGCAATCGCCACATCGACGCGGAGGGCAATCCCGATTGCATGGTGGTGGACACGGGCAGCCGCCGGGAGATCGATCTGTCCGTTGCGCTGCCTGAGCAGGAACTCGGTCCCATTGCCACCCACGAAATCTGGGGCGAGACCCTGGACGCCGTCGCCGGACTCACCGAAACCCACGCCATCACGCTGGTCTTCGTCAACACCCGCCGGCTGGTGGAGCGGGTATCCCACCAACTTTCGGCGCGCCTTGGCGAGGAAGCGGTGGTCGCCCACCACGGCAGCCTGTCGCGAGCCACCCGGTGGGACGCAGAGCAGAAACTGAAAAACGGGCAGGTCAAGGTCTGCGTCGCCACCGCCTCGCTGGAACTCGGTATCGACATCGGCGAGATTGACCTGGTCTGCCAGATTGGCTCTCCACGCTCCATCGGTCTGCTGGTCCAGCGGGTGGGCCGCTCGGGACACACCGTGGGCGGCGTCCCCAAGGGCAAGCTGTTCCCCCTTACCCGGGATGAAATGCTGGAGTGCGCCGCCCTGTCTCGCGCGCTGCGGCATGGCAACCTGGACACTTTCGTCATACCTTCCTGGCCGCTGGATGTTATGGCCCAACAGATGGTGGCCGCCTGCGCCTCTGAAGATTGGGACGAGGACGCGTTATTCGACCTGTGCCGGCGCGCCTACCCCTACCGGGATCTGCCACGCGACCGGTTCGACCAGGTGGTCGAGTCCCTTTCCCAGGGATTCGCACCCCGCCAGGGACGCAAAGGGGCCCACCTGCATCGCGATGGCATCAACCGACAGGTGAAGGGACGCCGGGGATCTCGCCTCGCCGCCCTGACCAGCGGCGGCGCCATTCCCGACAACGCCGACTACGATGTGGTGTCCGACCCGGACGGCACTTTCGTGGGTACCGTCAATGAGGACTTCGCCATCGAGAGCATGGCCGGCGACATCTTTCTGCTGGGCAACACTCCTTGGAAGGTCCGCCGCGTGGAAAGCGGCCGGGTTCGCGTCGAAGACGCCCAGGGCAACCTGCCGACCATCCCCTTCTGGCTGGGCGAAGCCCCCGGCCGAACCTGGGAACTCTCCGATGAGATCACTAAACTTCGGGAGGGTATCGACGCGCTGCTGGATAACCCAAAGCATGCGGAAGCTTGGCTGGTATCCGAAACCGGGGTTTCCCCGGAGGTCGCCCGTCAGCTGGTTGCCTATCTAATCGAGGGAAAACGGGTGCTGGGCGTCGTCCCCACGGCCAACCGGGTGGTGGCCGAGCGTTTCTTCGACGAAAGCGGCGGGATGCAACTGGTTATTCACGCTCCCTTCGGCGCGGCCATCAACCGGGCCTGGGGCATGGCCCTACGCAAGCGCATCTGCCGCACCTTCGACTTCGAGCTCCAGGCCTCCGCCACCGACGACGGGTTGAACTTTTCCCTGGGCCCCAACATGGCTTTCCCTTTGGGCGACGTGTTCAACTACCTTTCCCCAAACACCGTGGAGGAGGTGCTGACCCAGGCGGTGTTTCAAGCCCCCTTGTACGGCACCCGTTGGCGCTGGAACGCCTCACGTTTTCTGGCTCTGCTCAGGCACACCGGTGGCAAGAAGGTGCCGGCGCCGCTGCAAAGAATGCGCTCCGACGACCTGCTGGCCGCAGTGTTTCCGGCCCAGGTCCAGTGCCAGGACAACGCGGCACCCGGAGACATCGTGCCGCCCGACCACCCGCTGGTGTTCGAGACCACCCGAGACTGCCTCACCGAGGCGATGAGCCTGGAAGGATTGAAAGCTGTCCTGAAGTCCATACGCTCCGGCGAGATTGAGGTGTTCGCCAAGGACACGGTGCAGCCGTCGGTGTTCGCCCACCAGATCCTCAACGCCATGCCCTACGCCTTCCTCGACGACGCGCCGCTGGAAGAGCGACGTGCCCGCGCCGTCTCCCTGCGCCGCGCTTTGCCGGAGGATGCTCGCGATCTGTCCGCCCTGGACCCGGACGCCATCCGCGAAGAGACGGCCTATGCCTGGCCCGCCATTCGTGACGCCGACGAACTTCATGACGCGCTGTTGACCCTGGGCGTGGCTCCGCTCGACGAACTGGAATCGCGCACTGAGCCGGCTACCCGTGTGACGATACGCGAATGGCTGGAGGACCTGGCCCGATCCGGGCGGGCGCTGCGTATCATCCCATCGGACGGCACGACCCTCTGGCTAGCAGCCGAGCACTCCGCGCTCGTCGCCGCTGCCTATCCCGGTGCGATGATCGAAGGAAAAGTCAGCCTGCTGCCGCCGGCCGGCGGACGCGATGGCCAGGGGATCGAGCGCGAGTCAGCGGTCCTGCACCTGGTGAGGGGTTGGGCCGAGTGCTCGGGTCCGTTCACCAGCATGGAGATGGGGCAACTGCTTGCTCTCTCCCCGTCCGACGTCGATACCGCTGTGGCCGGACTGGAAAACGAGGGACTGGTGCTCCGGGGCAGTTATCGTCCCGGCGCTGGGGAGGAATTCTGCGACCGCCGTATCCTCGCTCGCATCCACCGCGCCACCGTGGGCCGTCTGAGGCGGGAGATCGAACCCGTCCCCCAGGCGTCCTTCATGCGCTTCCTGTTTCGATGGCAGCACGCGGCAGCAGGTTGGGAATCTTTCGGCGAGGGCGGATTGCTGGACGTCATCGACCAACTCCAGGGATTCGAGACCGCGGCTGCCGCCTGGGAGCCCGAGTTGCTGGCGCGGCGAGTGCCTGATTACAAGCCTGAGTTGTTGGACCGACTTTGCACCGGTGGCGAGGTCGTTTGGGGACGCCTGTCCCGTGGGAACAACTTCGCTTCCCGAACCGGTGCCGCCCCGCGAGCCGCCGCCCTCACCCGCTCCTCTGCCATCACGCTGTCACTGCGCGAGTCCCTGGACTGGCTGTTGGACACGGCGCCCGAAAGCCCTGAGAGCCTTACCGGGGCCGCCGCCGAGATAATCGAGATTCTGTCCACCCGGGGCGCCTGTTTCCAGAGCGACCTGATCGCCCGCACCCGCCGCCTGCCGACCGACGTGGAGGAGGCCCTGTGGACGCTCACCGCCAACGGATTGGTCACATCTGACAGCATTCTCCCCCTCCGTGCCCGGATTGGCCGGAAACCAAACCGGGGTCGGGCGGACCGGAAACGCACCCGCCGCGATGGCAAGCCCGAGCCGGGTCCTTTGCGAGCCCACCTCGACGGCAACCAGCCGTCCTCGTCTTTCCGTTCCCGATCACAGCGGCAGGTCAGCGCCGGCCGGTGGTCCTTGCTGGAATCCCTGGATCCGGCGGAGGATCCGCTGGAAGCTCGGGCTATGCAACTGCTGTACCGGTATGGCGTGGTTTTCCCCGAGTTGATCGCCCGGGAGAGGATGGCTCCGCGGTGGCGGGATTTGGTGCGCGTCTACCGCCGCCTTGAGCTCAGGGGTGAGATCAGGGGCGGCCGCTTCGTGTCCGGATTTGTGGGAGAGCAATTCGCCATGCCGGACGCGGTCTCGGCCTTGCGCGAAACCCATCGCGCTCCCGCCACCGGCGTCATGGAAGTCATTTCGGCCAGTGATCCCCTGAATCTGATCGGCATCGTCACGCCGGGCGAACGGGTGCCGTCCCAACTCGGCAACCGCATCGTGTTCCGCGATGGCGTCCCCGTGGCGTCGCTGGAAAAGGGTCGCGTCGTCAACCGCGCCAACGCCGACCCGGGCACGATAACCGCCGCTGCAAACCTCCTGTACGGGGCGCTCCGGGCCGCCCAGCCGGAGCAGAGTCGGCCCCTTGACACCTACCAGGATTCAACCCGACCGGACTGGCCTCTGCCCGACCATGATTTGCTGGCGCCGGTAGCCGCCAACAGATTCAACCTGAACTGAGTTCCCACCTGCGTCGGCCTCGGCCAGTTGGTTGAGCGCCGATAGGCGCGGCAAGACCATTCAGCATCCTGCCAACTCTGTCCGGCACGGCGTCGCCGTCGGCATCCTCCGGCCGCGCCCGACGCTCCGTCAGCAAGGCGACGGTTCCGGGGTCCAGGTCAACGATACCGACGGATCTCTTGGCCTCGGTGCGGCCCACGACGATGTCTTGAGGGTGGGTTTTCGCGCCGGTCTCCACGACCTGCAGGTACGCCCCGTCCAGGTTCACGTTCTCCTGCGGCAGCGCCGGGGCCCCGCCCGGCCGCATCCCGGTGTCGGTGATCAGGTGCAGCAGGGAGTCAAGGAATCACCCTTCTCCCGGGCCACCTCCAGCATCCTGCGCACGCCGGCAACGTCGGGCGTGATCACCTCCGCCTGCTCAAAGGACGACGGGACCACCAACGCCACCGGATTTGCCCCCTCCACGTCCATGCGCTCCGCTTGCCGTGAAGTGCCGGACAAGACTGTGTGGACCAGACGCACGTTTTTGGGTGCTAGTCCCTCCGCGATATGAGCCGCGCCTCCATCGCGTAGATGTCCGGCGGGCCCGGCAGATCAACCGGCAGGTGGCCGATCCGGGGATTCACGTACAGGTCGATGATGCTGGCGTAGTGCTCCTGGGTGGTGAACGCCCGGTTGAGCTTCACCCACCGGTCCAGCCAGTTCTGCGTCCACTCCGATACCGAAACTGAAGCCCGGCGGGTTCCTGGGCAAGTCCAAAGTCAACTGGTACACCCCACGCCGGCGCCTGCGAATGTTTCCCGTGGTGTGCCCCGTCGCAGGTCCGCATGAAATATATGATTGGGACCTGGGTGCCGCGTAACAACGTCCGCAATACACTGCTGTGGTCCTTCATGCGAAACATAAACCCCGGCCATGGTCTAATATGTAGGCCGGGGGTGGTGGCGGGAATCGTCCGGGGAGTAGGTTCAGACTGGTTTGCGGCGTTCACATATCTCGAACAGTGATTGACTGTTACCAATAGTCCAACCTGTCCCGGGAGTTGGTGGCAGTCACCTACGCGAATGAGTGTATCCGCCCCGCGGTTGGGTATCAGCTAGTCAAGTGGACAAATGGCTTGTGGAAGGTTTGTGGAGCTATATCGTGTACTCGGAT
This sequence comes from Dehalococcoidia bacterium, assembly GCA_965116565.1. Lineage (GTDB taxonomy): Bacteria > Chloroflexota > Dehalococcoidia > Lucifugimonadales > UBA3495 > Bin87. Next base: position 2,757,716 of record OZ220699.1, on the reverse strand, counting down.
ATATCGTATCGTCAGGTACATCGTTCTTATCGGAATTATCGGGTTATCTGAATAGCCGATGTATCAGGCACATCAGATATTACGGTTACGACGACTAATTTAGAGCGGCCAGATTATAGAATATGGGGACTCTCGACTGTCAATGACATTACTATGGCGAAATACAAAAGTGTTGGGGCAGGGGCGGTTTGCCGCCTCCCGCGCCACGAAGCAGGGAGCGAATCATGGATCATGAAACGCGGGACGATTTGATGCGGCGCATGCTTACCGCCATCGAATTTTTGAACCGGCGCCTGTACCTGGGCCGGGCGGAGATGATGGGTGGCCAGGAACTCACCATGCAGCAGGTGAAAGCCCTTCTGCTGCTGGAAAGCGGCGGCGCCATGAACATGACCCGCCTGGCTATCATGCTGGACAAGTCCCTTTCTACCACCGGGTCGATGGTCGACCGACTGGTAGAGAGGAGCCTGGTGGAGCGCCGGGCGGACCCCGGCGACCGCAGGCTGGTGATCTGCGACGTCACCGAGGCGGGCAGAGGCCTGATCAAGGATACGTTCAGCGTGGGCGGCGAGCGTCTGAAGCTGGTCGCTGAAATGATGACCGACGAGGAACTGTCCGTGGCGACCCGGGGCCTGGAATTGCTCTCCGCCGCCGAGGAACGGATCATGCAGACCTTCGTCGATGTCAACGTGGAAATGCTGGCCCGCCCCAACGCCTTTGCCGCAGAGCAGAGCAACCGGTTCCAGGGAACCCCTACATCCGATCAGGACCCCGACCCGGCCTCGGACGCCTGAAACCGTTACTAACCCTCACCGGCGCCGGATTGTCCGTCTTGCGGGATTCCGCCGAACCGCCGCCAGAGCCGACAATGGCAGCGTAGCAACAACTCCCGACATCGCGGGGCGGTGTGAACACGGCATCGGCGAGGCGCACCACGACTGGCGCTCTCCGCTGCCCGGCTACGGCGGAATATCGCCGCCTCCTTTCGTTGGGCCGGGCGCCTTCCCTCTGCCCAGGCGCCACCGGCAACGAAACCCCCGCCACGGCCACCGACCCGGCGAACTGGGACAGCGCCACCTCCGGGTACCGGACCAACCAGACCCTCCAGTACAGCAGCGATTCGATCAACTGCCACAGGTTCGTCCTCACCCAGGAAAGCGAAGGCCGCATCGGAGCCATGAACCAGGACGTGTGGGACGCGACGCTGAAAATCACGAACAACCGGGGCGACATGATCTTCCATCAGAACCGCAGGGGCACCCGGGGCCCGGGCAGCAATCCGGTCCACCACGACGCTGTGGATTGGCGCGTGATCGGCCCAGGAACCCGGTACATCAGGATCGAGCAGACCGGCTCCACTCTCAACACCTTTGATTTGGTGTGGAAGCTGCGAGATCGGGTGGTGCTGCCCAACGACGACTTCTACGGCGGAGTCTGGAGCGAGGGCCTCATGCACATCGAAGGCAGCACGGACGGCAAAATTCTCAACGCCGAGGGGCGCGCGGGCAAGGACTCGACTGGTTGAAGTTCAACCTGCGGGACCACGGCAAGTACGAGATCCGGGTGATCGGCAGGTTTGCCTCCTCGTCGCCGCTCATCCTCCTGTACGACCAGCACGGCTAGTTCGTCAAGATGGGCGGGGGCGGACGAATCTACTGCAACGCCAGGGACCGCGACAGCAACTACAGCGTCCATTTCGCAGAGCTGCAAGGGGTGACTCCGACTGTCGGGTTGGCTTCCGAGGAGGCCACACGCCTTGCGGTTCGGAATCGTTCATGCGGGACCTGCCGGACGTCACCGGGACCCAAGGCAAAATTAGGGACGGCCGGAGCGACGTTTGGGGATATATCAGAAACGCCCCGGACGCCGACACATTCAAAGCCACGCTCGCCAGGGGCAAGGACTATCGTATCCAGATGAGAGGCCGCGCCACTTACCTTCACCTGCAAGAACCGTTGGTCCTCCTCGCGTCCTCCGACGGCCAGACACTACCCCTTGCCAACGACCAGGTCACCATGCTGTTGGGTGATTCCAACTGCGAGATTTAGGACAACAGCAGCGGGCTGGACCGCGATTCCCTGCTGGATGTCCGGATCAGACGCACCGGCACGTGCTATGTCTTCGATCACGGTTTCAGCGACGCCACGGGCAACTACGAGGTCAGGGTTGATGAGATGCCGCGTAGCGTTTCGGAACGCAGCTATCGTGACCGGCCGAACTCGAACCGGCGCAGGAGAAGGCTGGCGCCCCTCGACGGCGGCGCCAGGGGGTACTCCAGACCGACGAGGACCAACCCGACCGCGACTATGAGACCGGCGACGGCTTCCGGATTGACGGGCCTGCAAGCCAATAGTATCGGCTTACGGTCTCCCTGCACCGGAAGACCGGCGGCGGCAACCTGTTCCGTCCGGCCGTGCTGCTATACGACTCCTCTTATGTGAGCTTTCCGCATTTTTGGAAAAGTATAAAGTCAGGGTAAACTGGCCTGACCCGACTTCTCACGGAAGGCCCAGCCATGCTCACCCTGCCCGATGCCGTTGCAGCCGTACTCGTCCCCTTCGCGACGCTGTTCACCAACCCGACTTGGCAGAATGCTCAACTTCTGCTGATGGGTGCGATCCTGACTCCGGGTCAACGCACCGTGGCTGCGGCGCTCCGCGTCATGGGCCGCCGCGATCAGGACGACTACGCCCGCTACCAAGAGGTGCTGAACCCGGCGGTGTGGTCGCGCCGTGAAGCGGCCCGCATCCTGTCGGTTATCGACCGGTCGAATGGCAAGAGGCAATCACCTCTGTAGCGTTTCCAGTTTCGGCCGGCTGAGAGACCCAGCGGTGGCGTCAATAGAACCGCGTGGCAAGGAGAACCGACCGGCTGCTAATCAGCGCCGCCCATGTTGCGGGCGGCGGCGCATGCAGTAATGGATTCCCGACGTTTATTTGGGCACCGCTTTGATGGTCTCCATGTGGCTGAAATTCCAGCCGGCCGTTCCGGTGAACTTGTACTCGGCCACGATTTCCGGGTCCACCGCGACCTGGATGAATAGCCAGTGGAGCGGCATCGAGGCGAAATTCTCAAACTTGTGGTCGCCGATTTCGCGGAAAATGCGGTCGCGTTCGGCCGTGTCCAACGTTCGTGTCAATTCCTCGTATTTCTCCACGATGAAATCGCTTTCGTAGAAGTGGCCCACTCCCAGGGGAGCCGGCATGTTGTGGACGCGGATCTGCTGCTGCAACGGCCGGCGACTGCTGCGCAGTGGGTAGAGAAACTCGTTCTCCAGTTTGTTGCGGAACTGATTGCGGACCACGCTGAATTCAACGCTCACTATCTCCACGTCGATCCCGATTTCAGTGAAGTAGATGCTGATGGCCTCGGACACGTCTGGAAGCTCCGGCACGCCGGGGAGCGTGTGCGCGCCATATATTTTCATTGGGAAGCCGTCCGGGTAACCCGCCTCGGCCAACAGTTCCCTGGCGCGGTCGGGATCGAATCCGTACATCTCATCCCACCGTTCATCCCACTCAGGATTGAAGCCGGGCAAAGTGGGATGGTAGTCCACCACCCGGTACGGCGCGCCTCCGCCCTTGAAAATGAACTCGTTGATCTCATCGCGGTCAACGGCTTTGTTCAGAGCCTGTCGCACCATCCGGCCTTTCTCCCCGGGAGCCGCCCACGGGATGGACGGGTCGTAGGCTTCGTCGCCCGTTATGAAGTACAGACCCCCGAACAGGAACATTGTGTGCGTGCCGCCAATTCCGCTGTTGACTATTTCCATGCCCTGGCTCGCGGCCTGCGCCAGTCCCTCGCGAGGCAGCGCGGTCACATGCGCCTCTTCGGCCAAGAGCATGGCTAGCCGGGTCGCGGCCTCGGGAGCGAAAACCTGTTGCATTTCGTTGAAGTCCGGGCGTCCGACCCGCCAGTGGTCGTAGTCCACTCGCTCAAACAGGATGGACTGGCCCACCTCGCGTTCAACGTACCGGTACGGAGCGGTGCCGATGATGCGCTGCTCCAGTCCCTCCTCACCTTCCTGGTCCCAGTGGGCCTGGCTCATCATCAGGAGGTCGCCGCCGATGGACAGGGCAAAATCCAGATCAGGTTCGGCAGCGGTCAGATGGAATATCGCCGTGTGATCGTCCACCACCTCGACCCGGTCCACTGTCTCCCGCCACACGCTGTTCAGGGTGTTGACCCCGTCCTCCTGGCCCATGAGCGCTCGGGTGTGGGCGACGTCTTCCGCGGTGAATTCGCCGAAACCGGAGTGGAACGGCACATCCTCCCGCAGGTCCACCGTCCAACTCTTGCCGTCTGCGCCCATTGACCAACTGGTGGCCAGGTTCGGGGCGAACTCACCGGTTTCGGGGTGCAGGTCGATCAGGGTCTCCTGGATGGGATTGAACTGGGACAGCATGGTTCGGGCGCCGAACCACGGTATGTTCGTCTCATGGGTCGGCTGGGTGAAGGCAATGACGAGGCGCTCGACCCTGGCCTCGACGGGGCCGGTGTCAGCCGCCGCCGGCTGGGGCGCCGCCGTGGGAACCGCGGTAGCCGCTGCCGGGGCCGCGGCGGCCTGAGCGGCGGTGGTGGCCATGGGCGCCTCGGATTGGGGAGCCGACGTGTCCGCTGGAGGTGCGGCGGCTGGAGCCGACGTGTCTCCGCAACCCGCGATGAACATAATCGCCAGCAGGGGGATCACACACGACGCAATCCTCAGGTGTTTGGTCGGATTAAACACGCTCATATCCCCTCCAATCTGCCCGTATCGTCCCGTCGGCTTGGTTGCCGATTTACCAACGGCGACGGAAGATGCCCGAACGCAACCCACTGGTCGGGATCAGGACGTTGATTCGTAACGCAGGCGGTTTGTCGCGCCTGATTCAGGCGTCAGTCCGGGATGAGTAGTCGAATCGCGATACAGCATACCATGTTATTGACGAAAAATACTCCGTATGAACGTTTCATGGCTTGAAACGGGAAATATATCGGCGAAGGCTACGAAAACCTGCTCCGCCTATGGAGCCGTTGGCTATGCGGGGTTTTCCCGAGGCTTCAAGAATAAGCGCGACTTCTTACACGGGCTCAAACGGGTTCGGGCGGATCCGGGCTTCCAGGTTGCCCGGCTCCTACGGGATGCGGCCTGGGCTATCAACCAGACGCCGAGTCGGACTTTGGCGGGGTTGGACGACCATGGCCACTCTGCCGCGTGGCATCGGGCTCCGTGAGGAAAGCAACCGGGGGGATGGAATGCCCAGCCGGCTTAAAAATTTGAAGGGTTCGGAGGCGATCCGAACCCTTCGTTTACGGTCAACTTGTGCGTCCCGTGTCGGCGAGACGCGTGATCAAATCTACCGCTATCGATTTCCGACTGCAGCGGCAGTTAGTTCGCGGATGGCTTCGACTGTCTCCGGGCTGGCCGGCTTGCCCATCTCAACGTCCTTGACCGCATGGTAAGAGCGGAGCACTTCCACCATGACGTCCTCGTCCGACTGTTCAATGTCGATCGGGATGCCCACCTGGGCCCACGAGTTGTGACCGGTGAGCCAGAAGATCTCGGTGGGATTGTTCTCCGGGTCGCGGAAGTAACAGCCGATCGCGCTGGCGTGGGACACGATACGGTCGATCTGGTAACCGCGTTCCAGGATGCGCCGCTTGAAATCGCGGAGATCATCAAGGGATTCTACCCGCATCGAAATCTGCTGAATCCACTGCGGGTCTTCCAGCGAAGGCCGCCCGTTGATCAACGCGATCTCGTGGTCGCAGGCCTCGGGGTCTGCGGTGTAGAACGCCCCCAGTGGGCCGACCTTGGTCAGGGTCATGCCCATAAAATGCTCATAGAACTCCATCATGAGGTCGAGGTCTCGAACGTAGAAACCAATATGGCCGAGTCCGGTGACTTTAGCAGGCATTTTCATCGCCTCCAGTGCTGCGTTGGTTGCCAATTATGCCTTTTCCCCGGCTTCCGTGTCGAGGAATCGTAGGGCCGCCCGATCCGGGCCGGGGCGCAGCCTCACGACAGCCCGCGCGATGGGCTCGCGTTCCCTAGAATCAACCGGTGGACGGGGTTTGTGGCATGCGGCGCGGCACTCCCTCAATCTCCCGCAGGCTGGACAGGTCCATGGACGGGAGCTCCACCTGGACGAAATCCCGCACGCCGTTGGCTAGCTCGTCGTATCTCTCGAACCAGGCGGCCACCTGGCGTCGCCATGACTCCAACCCGCCGCTGGCATGGAGCTCGAAAGCCGCTTCGCGCGCGTCCAGGCCGGACGACACCTGGTCCCAGGCCAGTTGCAGCAACGCGGCTCGCTGCATTGCAGTGTAACCACCGCCGCCGAAGGAGTCCTCCAGCTCGGCTGCCATTACCGGGTCGGAGAAATCGGTATCGGCGGGAGCGTTGATGAGCGAAGAGCCGGGGAGTCCACGCAGGATTTCGCTCATTCTCTGCCGGACGCGCAGGGTGTTGATCCCCGCGGACGCGACGTGGATCTGGTTGGGCAGAGCGTGCCCGCTCGCCGAGACCTCGGGGTCGAGTTCAGCCGCCGCCATGCAGGTCCGCGAGGTCTGGACGTTGACGGTCATCTCCACCAGTTGATCGACGGTCTCGGGGTTGTCCTTGAGACGCATGGTTTCCGCCAACGCCAGGGCGATGCCCAGGGACAGTTCCGCCTTTGCGAGCCAGCCGTAGCTATGGTGCCACAGCATCCAGGACACCAGGGATTGCTTCCGGTTCCGGTTCGGGGCCTCACCGGTGAAAACGCGGGAGCGCGGGATGAATACGTCCTCCATCCATACCATGGAATCCAGCTCGTCAAAGCGGCTGCTCAACGGTGAGAGAAACGGGTTTTCGTGCCTGGCGGCGGCTCGGCGCGACACGACCCGCAGACCGGGGGCGTTGACGGGGACGACGAACCACAAGTGCCGCCCGCTTCCCGGGGGCATGTCGTTTCGTGTGCTGACCAGCAGGTCCTCGGCGAATGGGGTGCTGGTGTGCATCTGGATTTTGCCGCTTACCACGATGCCGTCGGCGGTCTCGCTCACCAGGCGCAGGGCCGCGCGGTCATTCACATCGGGACGGAGGCGAGTGCCAATCAGCGGACCACCGCCGGCATAGGTCAGGAACCTGCCGCTTTTGGATATGTGATCCAGGTACTCCTCGGCAGCGCCGATCTCCTCCGAGGAATGGTCCAGGCGCTTCATCACGTTCTGCAACCCCAGGGCGATCAGTTCGCCGTACCCCGGCGTGTGGGTCATGTTGCCGCCGGTCAGGAAATGTACCGCGCTGATCTGCTTGCCCTTCCGCTTCAGGTCGTCTGGCGTGTTTGGCGGGGTGAGCGCCAGGGGGTGACGCTGACCGTTGCAGTCCGGAGGCGTCAGCAGTACATCGTGCCAGTCCGGGTCGAAGTGGCGGTCGTACCACTTCACGTACTCGTCCACCATGCCCGCCGTCGCCGGGTGAGTGGTGACGTCTGCGACGGCTCCCTCTCCCAACACCCAAACATCGCGACCGTCGCGCAGACTCTCTTTGTACTCAGCCCCTGTGCGCATGTTTCACCGTCCGCTGGAACATCGGATTGGTCTGCGATTGTACATTGACACGCGCCCGATGACACACCGGTCAAAGAGACCCGGCCCGGACCGATCGGGCAACAGGAAAAATCCCCCGGTAGTGAGCCGGGGGATTTTCGTTGCCGCCAGGAACGGAGGTCGGGTTCAGCCGCGCAGCAGCGGTACGACCTCTTCGACGAAACGCTCAGCGGCCCGCGACTCCGGATCGGCAGGATCGAGAGACACGCCACGGATGATGATCCGCTCGACGCCGAGGTCGATCAATTCGCCCAGGCGGTCTGCGCAGTAGGTGGGCGGCCCGAATATGCCGAATTCGCGGGCGAAGTCCTCGGTCACCACGTCGTCCTGAGGAGCGTGGGCCATCCCGTGGTGCTCCATATCGTACGCCCCGTGGATGGTGTGCATGACCTGCCGTTGCTCCGCCGTCGCCGGCCCGACCACCGACCCGTACATGGTGGAGAACCGGGCGAACAGCGAGACCTGCCCGGCGCCGATCCGCGCTGCTTCCTGCGGGTCGTCGTTCACCACCAGCGGGACATACGCGCCGAAGTGCGTGTCCGGCGGTAGTCCGACCTCGGCGCGCGCAGCCTTGGCAACGTCCATGCCCCATTGGATCCGCCGGGCGTCCGCGCCCACGTTCAGGGTCACGCTGTCGGCGTGGCGCGCGGCGGCGGCGATGACCTTGGGGCCGGTGGCCGCCACGTCCACGGGCACCTTGGTCGGTTTGGTCTCGTCAATCCAGAATATGATGCTGGAATCGCGGTAGTTGGCGAGCTCGAGGGAACTGATGTCACCTCCCGCTTCGAAAGGCACGTCCTCGCCGCGCAGGTAGGATTGCAGGGTCTGCAGGTAGCGCTCGAACTTGGGCACCGAGTCCGGCGCACGGCCCAGGTGAGCCAGGGCCGAGTCGCCACGGGCGATGCCCAGGTAGGCTCTGCCATTGCTCTCCATCTGCACGGTGGCAATGGCCGACGCGGTTACGGCCGGGTGGCGCGTGAAGGAATTGGTCACGCCGGTGCCAAGCTTGATGGTTGACGTGGCGTGTCCGGCCAGAGCCAGGCACACGTAGGTGTCGCCGTAGCGGTTCTGGGAATCGACGTAAACTATGCCGTCGTAGCCGATCTCCTCGGCGCGAACCGCCTGGCGCACCCCGTTGAACTCCGGGGAATTGGGTCCGCTGGGGTAGGGTCGACCCATCGCCCAGAATTCGATGCTCATAACGTCCTCCTGAATTCGCCGCCGGCACATCCCGTCGGGGCCACGCAATCCTAACACACCGGAGTTCCGGGCCGGCCCGTCGAACGCCCGTCGCTGAAGTCGCCCCGCGGCGCCGGGATGTATAATTCGACAACCGAGGGCTCTTTGGGGACACCGCAATCAGAAGGGCCCGCGTCCCATCGCCGACACGTTATCCGGAACATCGCCCCGCCGGGCCACGGCTCAATGCTGAGGGGCGCCCGCGGGCTCGGCCCGCCTCGTGCGGCCGACGCTGGAGGGATGAGCACAAATGGATGAGGCTATCGTATTCGGAGTCCTCATTCTGGCCCTTGTGCTGTTCGTGGTCGGCAAGTGGCGCTACGACATCGTGGCCGTCCTCGCCCTGCTGGTGCTGGCAATCCTCGGCATTGTGCCGCCGGAAGAGGCGTACAAGGGATTTGGACACCCCGCCGTCATCACCGTAGCGGCCGTCCTCGTCCTGAGCCGCGCCCTCTACGACTCCGGCGTCGTGGACGTGATCGCCGGCTGGTATTCGCGCATACCGGAATATCTCACCGTCCGCATCGCCGCCCTCTCAGGCATCACGGCTTTCCTGTCCGCGTTCATGAACAACGTGGGCGCGGTCAGTCTGCTGCTTCCGGTGGCGATCCGCGTGTCCAACCGGAGCGGTCAGCCGCCGTCACTCTATCTGATGCCCCTGGCGTTCGCGTCGCTGCTCGGCGGCATGACCACGTTGATCGGCACGCCGCCGAACGTCATCATCTCCGGGTTCAGGCAGGAACATGTTGGCTCCGCTTTCGGCATGTTCGACTTCACGCTGGTTGGCGTCCTCGTGACCCTGGCCGGAGCGTCGTTCATCGCGCTGGTGGGCTGGCGTCTGATCCCGTCCCGGGAGCCTCCCCTGACCCTGGGCGGCGCGCTGGACATCGCAACCTACATGACGGAGGTGCGGGTGCCGGCGGACTCCAGGTTCGTCGGCAAACTGGTCAGGGATGTCGAGGAATTTGTCGAGGAAGAGGATGTCATCATCGCCGGCATCCTCCACCAGGGATCCGTCCACGCCGCTCCATCCAGCTACCAGATAATCGACGCCAACGACATCCTGATTATCGAGGCGGACCCGGAGGAACTGCGGGCTTTCGTCGACCAGACGGGTTTCGAGTTGCAGGGTTCACAGGCCATGCAGGCGGACCTCGACCAAACCCTGAGCTCGGAGGACGTCTCAGTTGTCGAGGCCATCGTGGGCCCCGACAGCCCGGCCGAGGGCACCAACGCCCGGGACCTCCGCCTGCATTCCGAATTCGGCGTCAACCTGCTGGGAGTGTCCCGGCGCGGCACTCGGTTCACGCGTCGCGTCGGTCACATCAACTTCCGCGTCGGAGACGTGCTCCTGATGCAGGGCAAAGAGGAGGTGGTGCAGACCGCGCTCCCCAGGCTGGGCCTGCTGCCACTCGCTGAGCGTGAGCTTCGCATCGGGCAACGACGGCGCCTCGTCTTCCCTCTGGCTGTTTTTGCGGGTGCCCTGCTGCTCACGTCATTCGGGGTATTGTCGGTGCAGTTGTCTTTCGTGAGCGCCGTGGTCATCCTGCTCGTCTCCAGGTTCGTTTCGCTTCAGGCCGCCTACCAGGCAATCGATTGGCCGGTGATCATCCTGCTGGGAGCCATGATACCGGTGGGTGAGGCGCTGGAGACGACGGGCGGCGCCGCTCGCATCGCGGCGACCCTGTCGGAAATGGGCGTGTTTCTGCCGCCCTGGGCGATGCTGGGAGTCATCCTGGTGACCACCACGCTGTTATCCGCAGTGATTAACAACGCTGCCGCCGTCATCCTGATGGCTCCGATCGCCATGGGCGTGGCAGCCACCCTGGGCGCGTCCATCGACCCATTCCTGATGGCGGTGGCCATCGGCGGCTCGTCGGCGTTCCTGACTCCCATCGGCCACCAGTCCAATACCATCGTTATGGGACCGGGAGGTTACCAGTTTGCGGACTTCCTGCGGGTTGGGATCCTGCTTGAGATCGTGATCGTCGCCGTCTCAATTCCCGCCATCATGTGGGTCTGGCCCATGGGCATCTGACGATTCGATGGGATAATGGCGGTCATGGAAACTTTCGACGTCATCGTAATCGGCGGCGGCATTGCCGGGGCGTCCGCTGCCTGGCACCTTGTGGGCCACGGGCGCAGCGTGGCCCTGCTGGAGCGCGGCGAAATCGCGTCGGAGGCGTCCGGCGTCAACGCCGGCGGCATTGGCGCGCTGGGTTGGGGAAACGAACCGGACCTCGAATCATACCTGACCATGGGGAGCCTCCGGATTTTCAAGAGCCTGCAGCTGGATCACGGGTACGATATCGAGTTTCGCCAGTCTGGAGGACTGCAGGTCATCCAGACCCGGCATCAGTATGAATACGCGAGGGACCGCGCCATCAATCTCAAATCACGCGGCTACACCGCCGATCTTCTGTCTCCCGATGAGGCAAGGGCTATCGAACCCGGCTTGAATCCGGAAGTGCTGGGCGCGATGTATTTCCCGCTCCGAGGCCAGGCCGATCCCGTCAAGGCGACCCGCGCTTTTGCCGACGCCGCCCGCCAGATCGGCGCCGGAATCCTCACCGAGACAGAGGTCACCGGTATTTCCGTGAACGCCGCCGGCGTGTACCGCGTCGCGTGCTCGGGGCAGGCACTGGAGGCCAAAAATCTTGTCCTGGCCGCCGGCGCCTGGAGCGCGCCGTTGGGCGAGATGTTGGGTTTGCGCATCCCGGTCATCCCCGTGCGGGGGCAGATGTGGGCGACGGAGCCTATGCCGCCGCGGGTTTTCCACTCGCTTTCCGGCGTGGAATCGTACTCGCACTGGAGCGCCAGCCCGGGCGGCGACGCTGCCAACCCGCCGGAATTGACTCACCTCGGCGATCACCGCGTCACGCGGCACCTGTACGGACGCCAAACCCGCGACGGCGAGATAATATTCGGAGGCGACCGGGAGACGGTCGGATATGATCGGTCGGTCGATATGGGCGGAGTGGAGAACAACTTCGCGCACACCGCTGAGGTTTTGCCATTCCTGAATGAACTCTCCATCAGCCGAACCTGGTCGGGACTGATGCCGTTTTCGCTGGACGGCAAACCCATCATCGGCAGGATACCTCAACTGGAAAATCTGTACATCGCCACGGGACTGGCGTCGTCCGGGTTTGGACGAGGCCCGATGGCCGGCAAACTGGTCGCCGACTACATCCACTCCGGCCACCGGCCAGCCGTCCTCGCGGAATCCGACCCGGCGCGCTGCGTGACCTCGCTGCGATGAGGACGGCCTGCCCGCGCGCCCATTCCAACGCAAACCCGACTTCCACCTCCCAGAGAGACATCATGCCGGAGGGGCATCATGAAACGCAGCGTTGACCGGATCCTGACCACCCACACCGGAAGCCTGCCCCGTTCCGTGCCGCTCCAGGAACTGCTGCGCCAGCGTGAGGAGCAGCGCGAGTTTGACGAGAACGTGTTCCAGTCCAGCGTCAGCCGGCAAGTCGCGGACATCGTCAGCCGTCAGCGGGAAACGGGCATCGACGTGGTCAACGACGGCGAGCAGGGCCGCTCGCAATACGCCACCTACGTCAAGGAACGCCTCACCGGGTTCGAGGGTGAACGTATGGTCCGGTCTCACACGAGGTTGGACGACGCTGACTTCCCGGAGTTCGCCTCGGGCCAGACTCATCTTTCGTCGCGCAACATGCCGCAGCCCGCGTGCACCGGCCCGATAGCCTGGAAGGACTGGCCCGCCGTGGAACGGGACATCGGGACCCTTTTGGATGCGTCAACCGGCCTGCAGGCGGAGGAAGTGTTCATGACCGCCGCATCGCCTGGGGTCATCGCCAACTTCCTGCCCAACGAGTACTACCCCACCGAGGAGGATTACCTTTATGCCCTGGCCGAGGTGATGAAGGACGAGTACAACGCCATCGCCAGCGCCGGGCTGCTTCTCCAACTGGATTGCCCCGATCTCGCCATGACCCGGGTCTCACAGTTCTCCCACCTGTCGGTGGATGAGTTCAAGAAGATCGTGGAACTGCACGTCGAGGTCATAAACTACGCTGTCCAGGACATTGACCCCGAGCGCGTGCGTCTGCACGTCTGCTGGGGCAACACCGAGGGGCCGCATCACCACGACGTGCCGCTGCGGGAAATCGTGGACATAGTGCTGCGCGCTCGCCCCATGGGTTTGTCCATCGAGGGCGCCAACCCCCGGCACGGCCACGAGTGGAAAGTCTGGGAGGAGGTTGCCCTGACCGATGGGAAGGTGCTCATCCCGGGCGTCCTGGACACCACCACAAACTTTATCGAGCACCCGGAATTGGTCGCACAGCGGATCCTGAACTACGCCAACATCGTGGGGCGGGAGAACGTCATGGCGGGCAGCGACTGCGGATTCGGCACCTCTGCCTGGGGCCGCAAGGTGGAGACGAACATTGCCTGGGCCAAGCTGGCTTCCATGGTGGAGGGTGCGCGGATCGCCTCCCAGGTTCTCTGGTAGTCCCGCGTGCCCGCTCGGCCGCGATGGTTTGGGCTACTGGCGATTAGCCCTGAACCGAAGCGACTCTCCAATCAGTACAATCGCTCCCGGTTCGCCTCATCCTCGTCGGCGTCAATCTCGCGAGCGTTGGCCCCGGCGATCTGGTCGGCCAGCACCTGGCCGTAGGTGGGGTACGACGAGCGGTCGATCTGCGCGTCGGCGTCCCAGATGCGTCCCCGGATCAGGGCGCGCCCGCAGTGCAGAAACGCTTCGTCGACCTCGATTTTCAGCCCCGACCGCGGCGGCTTTCCCGCCACGATGAGCGGGTTCAATAACTCGGGGTCCGTCGTGATTTCAGCCTTTCCTTTGACCCGCAGGGTCTCGTTCATTCCGGGTACGAAGAACAGCAAGCCAACCCCCGGGTTCTCAACCACATTCTGGAGGGAGTCGACCTGGTTGTTGCCGGGCCGGTCGGGCAGCAGCAGTGTCTTGTCGTCCAAAATTTTCACGAAACCGGGCGGGTCGCCGCGGGGCGACGCATCGGCCTGCCCGTCGGCATCGCTGGAGCTCAGCACGCAGAACGGCGACAATTCGATGAAGTTCCGGCAGTGGATGTCGAGGTGGTCCAGGACTTTTTGGCCCGCGCGCGGCGCCGGCGGCGGGTAAACGGTTCGCAATTCCGCATCATTGGCAACGGTCATGGCGGACACCTCCATTGTGTGCCTGCTGGGGTGTCCTGCGATGTTATAGGTTCAGCCACACAACTGGCAATGAGATTGACTGCCATTAAACCCCGGTGCTACCGTGGGCCAGCCGGCATAGGCGGTGTTTAGATGCGGCGTCCGGATTATCGCTGGATTATCCTTGCCACCGGGTTCGTGGTCCTGTTTTTCAACGGAGGCACCCGGTCTGCCCTGGGTCTCATGTTGAAGCCCATGGTGGACGATCTGGACTGGAGCCGGTCCGTGCTGTCGCTGGGCATCACCGCGTACATGGTGGTCTCAGCGCTGGCGTTGCCGTTCGTCGGGCGGCTCGCAGACCGCTACGACGTGCGGTTGATCATGGGCGCGGGAGCGGCGATAGGCGCGGTCGGCATCGGCCTCATGAGCGTGGTGTCGGCTCCCTGGCAGCTTTTCCCGGTATATGGACTGGTATTCGCCCTGGGCAACGCCGGCATGTCCAATCCCGTGGTCAGCGTCATGATCGTCCGATGGTTCCCGGGCCGGCGCGGACTCGCCAACAGCGTGGCAGTGTCCGGCAATGCCATCGGCCAGTTGGTGATAATTGGAACGCTGGCCCAGTCGCTGGTGCGATTTGGTTGGCGTCCGTCCTTCGCGGGATTGGGCCTGGCCAACTTGGTGATCCTTGCCCCCGTGGTGCTGGCGTTCGTCAGGCCTGCGCCGGCCTCCAACGCCGACTCTCCGTCAACGGCATCCAATGCCGTGGCGGCCGCGGAGGGTGAGGCTGGGGACCAGACATCCCTGTTGACCTCTTCCCAACTGTGGCTGCTGATCGGCATCTACGCCATCTGCGGGTTCCAGGACTTCCTGGTGCAAACTCACGTCGTCGCCTTTGCGCTGGATATGGGCATCACCACGTTGGTCGCCGCAAACCTGCTGGCGTTGATGGGTGTGATGGGCCTTCTGGGAGTGCTGGCCTCCGGTTATCTGGCCGATCTCATGGGGCCGGGCCGGCCCACGCTGCTGTGTTTTGTCATGCGCATCGGCATATTCGCGCTGATCATCCTGTCCCAGGCCAAGGCGTCCGTGATCGTGTTCGCCCTGCTCTACGGGTTCACATTCCTGATGACTGCGCCTCTGACGGTGATGTTCTCCGGCAACATCTTCGGGCAACGACGGATGGGCAGGATCAGCGGCACCATATCGGGAGTGCACCAGATCAGCGGCGGGCTCGGCGCGCTGGTCGGGGCCCTGTCATACGACATCTGGGGCAGCTACGACCGGGCCTTCGTGCTGTTGCTGGCCCTGTCCATTGTCGCGACGGCGGCCACCCTGCTGGTCCGCGATCGCGCCATACCAAGGGTACCCGGCCTCGCCAGTTGCTGCTGATCCGTTCGGGGCCTCGCCGGAATCGCCTCGCCGGTTCCCTACAATGGTGGTGCTGGCGTCACCGGTTGCCGGCGGATCTTCCGCCGTCCACCATGTAAACGCCGCCCGTGCAGAAGCTGCTGTCGTCGCTGGCCAGGAAGAGCATCAACCGCGCCACCTCCTCGGGATTGCCGTAGCGGCCCAATGGGATCCGCGCCGACGCCGCCCGATAGGTTTGCTCGACGGTCACGTTCGCATCGTCAGCGGCCGCCACCCGCTGCTCCTCGATGGAACGCATCATGCGGGTCTCGATGGGCGCCGGATTCACGGTGTTGACGCGGATGCCCTGCGACGCACCCTCCATGGCCGCCGTGCGCATCAGGCCAATGACCGCGTGTTTGCTGGTCGTGTACGCCGACATGTCCGGACCCGCGCCGATCCCCGCCGTCGATGACGTGATGACGATGCTGCCGCCGCCGCGTTCCCGCATTGCGGGCACCACGTACTTGATGCCAAGCCAGACCCCGCGCACGTTCACCGCCATCACCCGGTCGAAGACGTCGATGGGATAGTCGGGAATAGACGATAGTTGCCCCTCAATGCCGGCGTTGGCGAGGTACGCGTCGATGCCGCCCCAGCGTTCTCTCGCCGCGTTGACGTAAGCCTGGCTCTGGGCCGGGTCGGTCACGTCCGCCACCGAGTAGCTGGCCCGGTCCTCGCCTATCGATGCGACCAACCCCTGCAGGGCCGACTCGTCGAGATCGACCATGGCGACGCGGGCTCCTTCGTCGGCGAACAATTGGGACGCCGCGCGGCCGATGCCGCCCGTCGCGCCGGTGATCAGGGCAACTTTCCCGTCGAGGCGAGGCATGTTGAATCTCCTTTTTGGGCGGCCATCGCTTTCGCGAGCGGCCGGTGATTTCGTCCACGCAGTGCCCGCGATTATAGAAACCCCCGACCGTCCTATCAACCCGGAGCGCTGTGCCGGGAAGGTCCCCAAACGGGCGCCTGAGAGACCTCCGCCAATCCTTTGCCGAGCGCGTGCCGAGCGCGCGGTCAGGACTTCCCTCTTCCACACAACGCGCCGCAGCCCATTGCCAATCGCCCCCGCCAAACTCAGTTGGTGCGGGCGACAACTCAGGTTGCTCCGGGCGTGTGGGTTTTTTCTTGAAAATCGCACACGATATCTGTATATCGTGTGTGTTCATGCTGCAATAATAGTACAACCCATATCTTGCGGGATGCTATTACATAATTGATTGCATCCCTTATGGAAATACATACACGTAATCACAACAAAGGACCCAAAGGACATAATGGAACAGGTAAGTAACATAAAGCAGACGATCATTATCACTCTGGTTTTGATGGCGATGGTGGCCGGACTGCTTTGGCTCAATATGGCGCACGGCGACACGGCCGCATCATCAGAGGGAGCGTCGGATGAAGGTTCCGAAGGACGCGCCACTGCACGGCAATACTACGCACCGCACAATTTTGCCGGCTGATTCCGTGGCGCCACCGGCGGGCAAATCGTCGGTGACAGTTTCCCGAGCCAACCAACGGAATCCGGCGAGGTGTCCCGAGAGCGCCCAACCTGTTCAGCCTCCCGCGCGCCTCCGGTAAATCAGAGGGGCAATCGAAGGGACCCGAAAACCCGGTCGGCCTTCATTCCCGATCGCTGCATCGCGGGCACTCCATTCCAGCAGCAAGGCCGGCTGACCGAATAGCCCACGCGGCGTTGCCAAGCATTGTCACGTTGCGGGTTCGACTTTTCGCTGGATTTTCGCCACGCCCGTGGAGTACCCTCGGGATATCGGTCGGTCGCGGCCGCTATCCCTCGTTCATGGTGCCAATGTGAGCCTCGGCTTGTGCGTCCTCGGTTGCGGTTCGTTCGCCGCCACGTTCGCCCGCTCGATCATGGAGTTGCGCGGCGACATCGACCTGTATTTCGCCAGCCGCGATGCGCTCCGGGCCCGAGAGTACGCCGCCCGTTTCGACGGCGTTGATGCTTTCGGCAGCTATGCGAGCGCCGTCGATGATCCCAGGGTGGACGCGGTGTACGTCTGCACGCCTCACCATCTGCACCGGGAACACGTTGAACTGGCCGCCCGCGCCGGCAAACACGTCCTCGTCGAAAAGCCCGTCGCCGGGACCCTGGCCGACGCCCAGGCCATCCAACAAATCGGCGAATCCGCCGGCATCAACCTGATGGTTGCGGAGAATTACCGCTTCCTGCCCGCGGTTGTGGAGTCCAAGCGGCTCATAGATGAAGGTCGCTTGGGGCAGGTCAGGCTGATCCAGCTCCAGGAACAGTATCCCTTCCTGCCCTCCGGTTGGCGCAACCGCGCGGAGCAAAACGGCGGCGGTGTGCTCATCGACGGCGGCATCCACAAGCTCAGCGCCCTATCCTACTTGGCCGGCCGGCCCGAACAGGTTTATGCCCACCGTGTGCTGCCCGGCCAACCCGGCCTCGAAGCAGAGGACGGCATCATGGTCACCACCCGCTCGCCCGCCGGTGTCGTGGGATTGGTCAATCACTCGTGGGCGGTGGCTCCGCCCAACCCCCATTCCTGGGTGTCCATCTCGGGCACGACGGCGTCGCTGTATTTCCAGGTCGGCCGGCCCTGGCTGAAAATCACCGACGCCAACGCCGAAACCGACGTTGAGCTCGACCGGCACTCCAACGGTCTGGTTCCCATGGTAAGGGAATTTCGGGACAGCATCGACGAAGGGAGGTTGCCCGCGATGAGCGCGGCGGAGGGGCTCTTTGACCTGACACTCGTCCTCAAAGCCTACGAGTCGATGGAGTCCGGGCTTCCCGTTTTGGTATAAAATCCCCGCAGGTTGAGATCCGGCAGCCGTCCCGGCGGCAAAGCATCTGAAATGCGCACCCGGACTGTTCCCCGGCCGCGGCCATCGCCGGATCCTGGGTGCTAAACCAGTCGATGAGATTGAAAACCAACAGCGGTTCCAAAAGGAGGACCCCATGAAATACGACGTGATAGTGGTTGGCGGCGGCGCCGCCGGCTCCACGCTCACCGCCCGCCTTGCCGAGGACCCGAACACCTCCGTGCTGCTCCTGGAGGCCGGCAACGACTACCCCGATCCCGCCGTCCTGCCCGACGACATCAAGTGGGGCGGCACCAGGTACGCTGAGGCCCAGGACTCAATCCACAACTGGGCCCTGCGCGGCACCATCACCGAGGAGCAGGGCGAAATCCACGTCGCCCAGGGCAAGGTCATCGGCGGAGGCTCGTCCATCAACGGCCAGGCCATGCAGCGCGGCTTCCCCGAGGATTTCGACAACTGGGCGTCCATGGGCAACGATGAGTGGTCGTACGACAAGATCCTGCCGTTCTATCGCAAGATGGAAAACGACATGGATATCCAGGACGACTACCACGGGACCGACGGGCCCATGCCCGTGCGTCGCCGCCGCTCCGGCACGTGGGCGGATATCCAGAAGGCGTTCTACGATGCCTGCCTGGCGGAGGGTTACGGCGAGGTTGTGGACACCAACGGCCCCAATCCGACCGGGGTGGGCGTTTCACCCACCAACAACCTGGGCGGCGTCCGCATGTCTGCGGCGATGACCCACCTGAACCCCATGCGCCACCGCCTCAACCTCACCGTGCGGGGCAACGTCTACGTCCGCCGCGTTTTGTTCGACGGCAAGAAGGCCATCGGCGTCGAGGCCGACAGCGGTGGAGAGACCTTTACCGTCGAGGCCGACCGGGTGGTGCTGTGCTCCGGCGCCCTGCGCTCCCCGCATCTGCTCATGCTCTCCGGCGTCGGGCCGGCTGACCAACTGTCGCAGCACGGTATTCCGGTGGTGCACGAGAGCCCCGGCGTGGGCCAGGGTCTGTGGAACCACCTGAGCGTGCACGTCACCTACAAGGTCAAGGACGGAAAGACCCTCACCGGCGACCTCGACGCGCCGCACTTCGGCCTCCATTACAGTGGCACCGCCGGGTACACCAACGACATGGTGCTCCGCAGCAGCACCGTGGTGGACGAGCGGGAGGAGAAGGTGGCCGGCGTCCGCACACGCTACAACACCGGCGACGTACCGCCGGAGCGCGCCGCCCGCATCTCCTGCACCCTCGGGTTGCCCGACGGCTCCGGTTACGTGCGTCTGGCGTCCGCCGACCCCAGCGTCCAGCCCGAGTTCAACTATCGCTACCTTCAGCATCCCAACGACGCCCGCCGCGTTCGGGAGGGCATCCGCTTTGGCGCCCGTATGCTGGAGTCCGATGCGTTCCGCGACGTATACGATTTCCGCATCAACCCGCCCGATGACATCCTGAACGATGACGACGCCCTCGACCGGTGGGCGCGCCAGACCGTCGGCACCGCCCGCCACGTCTCCGGGACCTGCCGCATGGGACCCGACTCCGACCCCATGGCCGTCACCGACCAGCACTGCCGCGTGCGCGGGGTGGATGGGCTGTGGGTGGTTGACGCCGCGGTGATGCCTCGCGTTCCCAGGTCCGGCGGGATCCATCCCACCGTCATCATGGTGGCCGAGCGCGTCGCTGACTGGGTGGCCGCCGGCTGACCCGTCCCCAAGCGTCAGCAACGTGCTGACGCGCTGAGCACCGCATGAGGATAGGCCCGGGCTACTCGTCCGGGTCTATCACTATGTCGGGATGCGTGTCCACGCCGTAGCGGTCAAACACGGCGTCTATCTCCTCAAAGTCCGCCCCCGATAACGCCCACTCCAGCCCGGCCACGTTGTCCTCCACCTCCGCCACCGTCCGGGTTCCCACCAGCGCGACGCTCACCGCCGGGTTTGACAGGACCCACCGCAGCGCCAGGTGCGGCATATTCTTGCCCCTGGCCTCCGCGATGGGTTTCAGATCCTCAACCACGCGAAGATTCCGCTGGAAGTGCTCCTCCGCGAACACGCCGACATTCCAGCCGGGCCGACCTCCGGTGGCGCGCCAGTCGTTGCTCCCAAAGGTGGTGTCGGCGGAGAAGGCGCCGGATAACAGGCCGAACGCCAGCGGGCCGTACACCATGACTCCGGTACCCCGCTCCAGGCAGTATGGAAATATCTCCTGCTCCATGCGCCGGTCGAACATGTTGAGCCCATACTGAACGACATCGACGCCCCGGACCGCCTCGCATTCCTTGATCTGGTCCAGCGTGAAGTTGGACACGCCCACGGCCCGCACCTTCCCCTGGTTCACCAGGCTGCCCAGCGCGTGCATGGTCTCATCGAACGGAGTGTTCACGTCCGGCCAGTGAATCAGCAGGACATCGAGATAGTCTGTGCCGAGGTTTTGGAGACTCTGCTCCACCGAGGCGTGGATGGACACCATGCGGCTGTCGCGGCCCTTGGGTCGGTCGGTATAACCGACGCCACACTTGGTGACCACCAGGATGTCCTTGCGTCGGTTGCCCAGAGCCTGCCCCAGCACAACCTCCGACTCCCCACGCCCGTAGGCCGGCGCGGTGTCGAAGCAGTTGATTCCCAGGTCGATGGCCCGGTTCACCGCGGCATCCAGTTCCGACCGCGACACATCGCCGTACGTGCCGCCCATCTCCCAGCATCCGAACCCCAGCACGGAGACCGTCATGTCCGTAGGTCCAAACTTGCGATACTCCATGGATCACCTCTGCGTTTCGCAGTCGCCACGACCGCTCATCCTGAGCTTGTCGAAGGGTGAACTACGCATGCCGCCACGCCGAGTCGGGGCGAATATACATTCGCCCCTGCGTTTGCTCCACGGTGCGCTTCCCTGGGTTCACCCCAAGTCGGGCCAAACGCCCTGGCTGGGCGACACGCCCTCGTAGGCGTGGGCAAGCCTGAAGATATTGCCCTCTTCCCACGGCCGGCCGATGACCTGAAGGCCGATGGGCAGTCCCAACTCGCTGAACCCGCACGGAACCGTGATCGCCGGGAAGCCCGTCGCGTTTTCGGGGCTGGTGTTTCGTGAAACGTGCCCCGAGCCGGGTCCACGTACTTTCTGACGCTTGCCATCCACCTCGATGCTCTCGGCGTCGATGCGGGGCGCCGGCATCGGCGTGGTCGGCGTCACCAGGAAATCCACGTCCTGCAAAACCCGGGCGTGTTCCTCCTTGATGATGCGCTGCACCTTCATCGCCTTGGAGTAATCCCGCCCCAGGACGAACTGCCCGGCCAGTGTGCGGAACAGCGTGTCCGGGCCGTAGTCCTCCCGGTTCGACTCGATGTACGGCTCGTGCGTGACGACGCTGTCCGCCATCGCGGCAAACCTGATCGCCCCCACGTACTGCATGTTGGGCAGGCTCACCTCCCGGCTCTCGACTCCCAGTTCCTCCAGCGCGGCGATGGCCCGGCGTACCGCGGCTTCAACCTCCGGATCCAGCAGGTCGAAGTAATGGTTCGAGGGAATGCCCATGGTCAGGCCGCGGACGCCGCGCTCCATCATCAGCGCGTAGTCGTCCACCGGAACCGGTACGGTGCTGGGATCCAGCGGGTCATAGCCGGCGATCGCCTGCAGCACCAACGCGCTGTCCCGCACCGACCGCGTCATGGGGCCGATGTGGTCGCCGTTGAAACTGGTGACCAGCAGTCCCCGCTGGCTCACCCGGCCAAAGGTCTGCTTCAGGCCGACCACTCCGCAGAACGCTCCCGGCAGGCGCACTGACCCGCCCAGGTCCGTTCCTAACGACGCGAACGTGACGCCCGCCGCGACGTTTGCGCCGCCCCCGCCGCTGGAGCCGCCCGGGATGTGGTCCAGTCCCCATGGGTTGTGGACCGCGCCGTAGTGCGGGTTGTTCGACGTAGCGCCGGCCGCGAATTCCTCAAGGTTCTCCTTGCCGAGGATGATGGCCCCGGCTTCCTTGCACCGGCGCACGACCTCGGCGTCTTCGTCGGGCACATTGTCCCTCAGCACCTTGGTGCCCAGGGTGGTCCGGATGCCGCCGGTGGCGATGTTGTCCTTGATGCCGATGGGTATTCCGTGCAGCGGGCCCCGGTATTCGCCGCGCGACAGCTCATCCTCCGCCTGCTCGGCCTGCGCCATCGCCTGCTCCCGCATGATGGTGATGAACGAGTTGAGCGTCGGCTGCTGCCGCTCCGCCTCCGCCAGCGCCGCCTCGGTGAGTTCCACCGGCGACACCGCGCGGGATTGGATCATGGGCGCGATTTCAGAGATGGTCAGTTTCAGCAGTTCGTTATCAGGCATCGGCTTCCGCTCCTTCCGCCGCCCGCAACAGGCGCGATGACATCACGTCGGACAGGTCGAGATCCCGCAGATTTTGCAACTCGGTCAGGTAGTTCTCCAACTCGGGCTTGACCAGTTCCAATTCCTCCGCGCTTAGCTCGAACCCGCCGTATTCGGCAATGATTCTGTTCAGGGTTTCGTCGGATATCGGCATTCGTTGCACCTCCCGTCAAACGCTACCTCGCCGCGAGTGTACAGCCCCCTCAATGCACGGGCAATACTGCGGTGTCGTCCTGCCGGGCCTTTCGACTATCTATCCAAACTGTCAAAGGCGTCATTCCGGCGCAAGCCGGAATCCAGGAGATGTTCGCGTTCAGGAGATGTTCGCGTTGAAGAACGTTGGCAGCAGCAAGACATCCTTGGATTCCGGATCAAACTCTGCCCCGTACTCGATACGTCCGAGATGACGCAAACAATCGAAAGCCCCTGGTCGTCATGACCGGCCCGTCGATTTCACCAATTTCCAAAACCATGACACCACGTCGTTGCCCGTGCTGCCTCCGCCGCCCTATCCTGGATTCATCCAGGCAGTGTTGACATCTTTCGTCATTCCGGCCTTTCCCCCTCGATCCCGGCCTTTATCCCGTCATTCCGGCCTTTCCCCCCGTCATTCCGGCCTTTCCCCCTCCATACCGGCCTTTACCCCCGTCATTCCGGACTTGATCCGGAATCCACAAACGCCTGTTGCCACCAACCTGCCTTGACCACAGCATCCCACGGATTCCCGCCTTCGCGCGAACGGCAAAGTAACTTCGAAAAGCCCCTACCCAATGACATTTCCCCGTCGCCCCTACGCGCCATCCATCCGTACCATTAACTGAACCATCCAACCGCCCCAATCCAAACAACCGGACCCGAAATCCTGAAAATCCTCCAATAACTGCCTGCCCCGTGTCCGGCTCGGGGTCACCCCGTGCTTGATACGGGGCCCAAAAATCCGTCCTGCTCTGGCGGATGACAAGCAGGAACCACCCCCAGGCGCCGCTCCCCCAAATCCTCCCGCCAACCCGTCAAAACCACCATTTTCTCCCCCAAACCGGCCCAATGCGCCCCCATTCACTCCTACCGGCCAACCCAACGCCCTACTCAAATGAACGGAAATGAGCGGAAATAAGCGGGTTTTCCCCAAAATCCCCGCTATCCCAATCCCCTTCATCCCGTCCATCCTTTTCATCCCGGTAAGAACTCCCCGTCCGAGGTAACCCCATGACCATCTCCCAAATCCGCCGCCGCATCGACTCCCTCAAGCGCCGGTTCGCTCGCGAACTCGCCATCATCAAACTCCGCCGCATCGCCGAAGCCGTCTCCAACGACTGGGATCCCGACCATCCTCCCGAACCCGCCGACGTCATCGACCGCATCGCCAAAGCCGGATTCTGCCTCAGCACCTTCACCAACCTCAGCCGCCACCTCAAAGACATTCGACTCCGGAGTGATGTCCCCATGCCCGAATCCATCGTCCTCAACCTCCTGCCCTGGGCCCGCGCCGACCGCTACAGCGACCTCCTCCGCTGGGACCTGCCCGCCCCCGCGCGCTAGCCAGCGTTTACACGTTCCGTCATTGTGTTTCGTGGCGGCGCGTCGGGCCGACCTCGGGCGACGGGCGTTTTGTCCGGGTGCGTGCTTGGCGCGCATATCCGGGTACAATGGGCCCACGATCTGACAACACGGGAGACACGACATGATTGCTAACGGTACCGAAAAGGTATTGGACGGAGTGAGAGTGCTGGAACTCGCCCGCTGGCAGGCGGCCCCCAGGGGCGGCTTGATTCTGCAGGACATGGGCGCCGAGGTGCTCAAGCTTGAATGGCGCACCGGCGCCGACCTGCGCGACTCCGGTCCGTTCGTCGGCAAGATGAGCGTGCAGTTCGCGGCGTACAACCGCGGCAAGAAAAGTGTGACCCTCAATACCCGCCACGAAAAGGGGAAGGACCTGTTCTTCCGTCTGCTCGAAGTGTCCGACGTGGTCCTGGAGAATTTCAGGCCGGGCACCATGGAGAACATGGGATTCAGCTACGAGGAGATGTGCAAGGTCAACCCAAGCATCATCCTGGCATCGGTCTCGGGCTTCGGGCAGTACGGCCCCTATCGCGACCGCCAGTGCTTCGACCCCATAATCCAGGCCATGAGCGGATTCGGCGACCAGACCGGCCGCGGTTTCGGCGAGCCCATCATGGGCAACGGGCCGGTCATGGACCGCACCGCGGCCCTCCACGCGGTCATCGGCATCCTGGGGGCGCTGCGCCACCGCGACCGCACCGGCGAGGGCCAATGGCTGGAGGTAGCCATGCTCGACGGCGGCATCACCCTTGAGGAGGTCGCCCTGGCCATGTGCTACGAGACCAACACCAACGACTTCGTCAGGGTTGGCACTTTCCTGAGGTGCAAGGACGGCTGGGTCACCACCGGCGCGGCGCGGGCCGGCATGTGGGAACGCATGCTGAAAGTGATGGACTACGACGAATTGTCCGAGGACCCGGAGTTCGCGGCCCCGATGTTCGCCACCAACATGGCCGAGATCCGCATGGAACTGCTCCGCATGTGGTGTGAGGAGCGCACCGTCGCCGAGGTGGAGGAGGCCCTGGTCGCCGCCGACATCCCGTTCGGCCCCGTCAAGTCAATTCCCGAGGTCCTTGAGGACAGCCACATGTGGGAGCGCGAGGTCATGATGGAAGAGGACGCCCATGATCCGCCCGGGCAAAAGATCCTGGTTCCCGGACCAACCATCATCAAGTTCTCCAAGACTCCAACCACCGCCGGGCCCATCCCCCGGTACGGTGAGCACAACCCCGAGATCTACGGCGGCCTGCTGGGCATGTCCGACGCCGAGATGGATCGCCTCGTCGAGCAGGGCGTGATTACGTGACCGCCCGCGCTAGTCGGACTTGAGCCCCACCAGCATGCGGTCGACGTCCTCGGCCTCCTCGGACAACCGCTCCCATTCGTCCCAAAGCGACTGCTCCTCCTCTTTGAGGATTCGATAACGTTCGCCCGTGGCCTCCAACTGGATGCGGTCAGCGAACTGCTCCGGATCGGCGAACATCGCTTCCAGTTCCGCCGACCGCGACTCCCGGTCGCTGATCTCGGCGCCGATCGCATCGATGCGCTCGGCCAGTTTGCGGGCCTGACGCGACAGCGCGCGCTGCTGTTCTTCTTCGGGAGTCAACTGCCGCCGCGATCTTCGTCCGCCGGTTCCGTTCCTCGCCGGCGCCGGCCCCGCGCCGTTGGGTTCGGCGACCCTGGGCGCTTCGGCTGCCTCCTGCTGCTTGCGGTAAAGGTAGTTGTCGTAGTCGCCGGGAAACACCCTGACCCGTCCCCCATCGACCTCGATGATCTTGTTGGCCACCTGGCGAATCAGCGTCCTGTCGTGCGTCACCAGGCAGATCGAACCCCGGTAATCGCCAAGAGCGTCCGCCAGAATCTCCCTGGACGCGATGTCCAGGTGGTTGGTGGGCTCGTCCATCAGCAGGAAATTGCTGGGCTGCAGCAGCAGTTTCGCCAGCGCCACCCGCGCCTTCTCGCCGCCGGAGAGCACCGAGACGGGTTTCAGGATATCGTCCCCGCTGAACAGGAATCCGCCCAGCGTCGTCCTCAGGTTTTGCTCGGACTCCGCCGGCGCGGCTTCCCGCAACTCTTCGATAGCCGTGTTGCCCGGGCTCAGCAGATCCAGCACGTGTTGGGCGTAGTAGGTGGTCTCCACGATGTGCCCCAGCTTGCGCTCCCCACCGTCGATGGGCAGCGCTCCGGCCAATATCTTCAGCAGTGTCGATTTGCCGGCGCCGTTCGGCCCCACCAGCGCTACCCGGTCCCCGCGCTCCAGCGTCAGGTTCAGGTCGCGATACACCACGTTGTCCCCATACGACTTACTCACCCCGGAGAGGGTGATGATGTCGGAGCCGCTCCGCGCCGGCTCCGGAAAAGAGTACCGCACCTTCATGGTCGCCCGGGGCAGCTCGATGATCTCCATCTTATCCAGCTGTTTCAGCCGGCTCTGCACCTGCCTCGCCTTGGTGGCCTTGTAACGGAACCGTTCAACGAAGCGCATCTGCCGCTGGATTTCCCGTTCCTGGCGTGCCGCTGCGGCCTCCTTGACTTCGAGCGCCCGCTCCCGCGCGACCAGGTAATCATCGTAGTTGCCCCGGTGGTGCACCACCTCGCCCGGCTCGATGGCCAGAATCCGGTTCGCCGCCTGATTCAAAAATGCCCGGTCATGGGATGTGATCACCACCCCGCCCTTGAACGAGGCCAGGTACTTTTCGAACCACAGATTGGCCTCCAGGTCCAGATGGTTGGTCGGCTCGTCCAGCAGGAGCACATCGGGCTGCCGGAACAGCAGGCGGGCCAGTTCAGCGCGCATGATCCAGCCGCCGCTGAACTCCGTCATGTCCCTGCCGAAGTCGCTTTCTTTGAAACCCAACCCCGACAGGATGGCTTTGGCTTCGTGGTCTCGATCCTCGCCTCCTGCCGTCTCCAGCCTCAGCTCCAGATCACCAAGCCTGCTCATCAGCTCGCGCTGTTCGTCCCCGTCGTCGCTGGTCGACAGCATGTGTCGGGTCTCAGCGATCATGCCCGCCAGTTCTTTGGCTTCGTAGTTGGCATCCAGGACCTCCTGCAGCAGCGATTTGCCGGCGAACGGAGGCGGCTCTTGCTTCAGGTATCCCACCGTGGTGTTCCTGCGCCCGGAAATCGAGCCGGCGTCGGCGAGCGTTTCACCGGCCAGGATGTCCAGCAGGGTCGTCTTGCCGGACCCGTTCGCGCCGATGAGCGCCACGCGGTCACCGGCGGCCACGGACACATCGAGGCCGTGGAACAGCGTCCGGTCCGCGTAGGCCTTGCTGATATTGGAAGCAACGAGCATTGTGATATTCCCGGCGGCGAATTATATCATCCTGCCCAGTTTAGCCCGTGATCCTAACTGACCAAACGCAGTTTGATTCCCTGCACCTGATCACGCCGTTGCATCTCGAACGCAGCGGAGTCGGCCCGGGAATCCCATCTCGCTCCGGCCTACGTTCGCTGGCTTCACCGCTTCGCAGGTTCATCCATCCTGTTGTCGTCCAACAGTGAAATCGATGCTCCGCAATATGGACTCGGCATCGTCGCAGATGGACCGCATCACCTCAGCCGCAGGACGTATTTCCCGGACGTTACCCACGCCTTGGCCCATATATACCGATGACAGTTCAGGGTCCTGACGCGCCCGCGCCGCCGCGACATCGGTCGTCAATTCCTCTCTGTGCGCGAGAACCTCGGCGTCGCGGCCGTTCCACTCCCGGACCAAACGGTTGCGATATACCCGCCCAGCGATTCCCGCCGGCCACGGCTCGTCGCCCAACAGGTCGTAAAGCCGCGTGTATGCGGTGTCGTCGCCGTTCGACCGCAGGATCTGCTCCTTGAACTGCTCGGGCACCTCTACCGCCTCCGGCGTCGCCAGCATCGCAGTACCCAGGGAAACCCCCTCAGCGCCGGAAGCGACCACCGCTGCCAGGGCCCGACCCGATGTGATTCCACCCGCCGCCATCACCGGCACATCCGGATACCGCTCGACCAGATCGCACAGCAGCGGAAGCAGGTTCATCTCTCCGGTATGGCCGCCGGCCTCGTTGCCCTGAGCCAGGAGCACATCGGCTCCGGCGTCCACCGCCAATCGCGCTGCTGCAATCGTCTGAACCTGGCAGATGGTCGTGGCTCCGGCGCGTTTCGCGCGGTGAACCCAAGGTAGCGGGTCCGCGAACGAAAAGATCAAGACTGGCACCCCCTGGTCCAGCGCCGCAATAAAATTGGATGGGTCGGCCGCCATCAGGTGCGTGATGAACCCGACGCCGAAAGGCCGGTCAGTCTGGTTCCGGATAGAACGGATTTGTTCGGGGAACCACTCCGGGCCAAAGTTGTTGCTGCCGCCGAATGTGCCCAGACCGCCGGCGAGCGAGACTGCCGCCGCCAAACGTCCACCGCTGTGGTTGCTCATCGGCGCGTTCATGACGGGGTAGCCCAAACCCAGCAGATCCGTGAAACGTGTGTTTAGCATCGAGGTCATCCTGCTTGAATTGTAAGAAAGAGCGCGGCGGCGACGCCGGCCGCCCATCGCATCCGCAGCGCTTCAAATTACGCCGGCCCTATTCGCCCGACGCCCACCGGGCCAGGGCCTTATCCGGAGCCGTGATCTGGTCCAACGAGGTGTAGTAGTAGCCTGACCATGCCTGCTCCGGCATTCCTGTGAACAGCATGAGATTCAATGGGTATTCCTCACTGTCCGTGGCGCGGCGGAAATCATCGCGGAACAGGAAGGTTGGCTTGCCCAGCGCGATCGCCATGCCCAATTCGATCATGACGCCCTCGTCGGGCGGCACGCCGTTCACGACGGCGAAAATTGCGTCGGCGGCCACCACGTCGGCGTAGTCCTGCTGCCCGACCCGATACGCCCAGCCGGACCGCTGGAAATCGATCTGGTTGTTGCGAGCGAAAGGTTCCCACACCTCCAGGCCGAGGTTTTCCAAGGCGGCGATGATGGGCGGCAACAGCGACGCTTTCTGTTGCTCAGAAAAGCCGTAAGGATTGGCGAGGTAAATTGTTTTTGGCATGCACGTCTGTGCGCTCGGACGATTCCGAGCGTTTCGGAAAGTGTACCGCAATATCTTGGGTTATAATGGCATGACCGAGCGGGCGTAGCTTAGTGGTAAAGCCCCAGCCTTCCAAGCTGGCTACGTGGGTTCGATTCCCATCGCCCGCTCCAGATTTGAAAGTCACGAGAGTTTCAAGTCGGGTTGACGTCTCCGAAGGGTATCGAGCGTCGAGGGCTGCCATCGTCGTGTGAGATGCGCACCTGTAGGTTGGGGCAGTCTTCCAAGATGCCGCGGACAACCTTCCCCTTGCCCTTTTTGGCCAGCCTGGTCTGTGGGTCCGTGGTGGACCGGTGGGTCTCGTTGCTGCGCCTTTCACCCCGAAAGTCCACCTCCGGATTGCGTCCGCCCCCTTCTGACGGTGGATCCTCCTCGTCTCTGGGACGGAAACTCTTTACCGACGCCCAGGCTTCCAACAGCGTCCCCCGATTGGTCAAGGGTCGGACTGAAATGCTCCCCCAACAACAGCCTCTGCTTCCTGGCCTGTTCCACTATCTCCAGCAGAAACTCCCGGGCCACGTCGGCCTCCAGCAGCAGCAGCCGGTTCTTGGCGAACACCGAGTGGTCGAAACTGTGGTCCATGATGTTCAGATCCAGAAATCACTTGAACAGCAGGTCGTACTCCAACCGCTCGCAAAACCGCCGCTCGCTGCGCACCGAGAACAACGCCATCAATAGGCAGGCTTTCAGCAGGCGGCCCGGCGGCATCGATGCTCGGCCATTGGCCGCGTACATCCGGTCAAAGATGGGCGAGAGCTGGGCCAAGGCCTGATCCACCATGGACTTGATGCGCCTGATGGGATGGTGCCGGGGCACCAGGGCGTCGGGCGTGACCGCCGTCAACATGGTGGTCTGTCGCGCCGGTTTGCCTCTTATGGCAAACCCTCCCTACCGTGGATGGCCCATCCTACCACCCAACAATCACGCCCCGATTTTCAACACCCTGAAAGGCTTGGCCCAGGGCCGCGCGCGACCATCATCAGCCCACGACTGAGATGGTCCTTTCGCCAACAGGTTGCACTGGGCGATTGTTCGGGCCGGCGGTGATTGCCTGCAACCGTTCCACCTGGTCCTGAGAAACCGTGCCCACGGACTGCATGACGATCCAACGAACACCTTCCGTGCAGGGCGGCGTGGTCAGCGAGCCGGCGTAAGTATAATAACCGCAGTCGATCGGGACGTAGTCCACTACAGAGGGGCCCTCCGCCAGATCGACGGTCGCACCCATATCGGGCGCCGCATCAAGCAGGTCCCGCACCAACGGACTGGCCGATCCGATCCGGAAAAGCAAACCCACCACCGCCAGGTTTCCTCCGTCGGCCTGGTGGACCAAATGTAGTTCGGCGGCAAACCGCTCACCATCCACCTCGTGTTCTCCGGGCGAATGGTAGTGGATGCCCTGCAGTTCGTAGGACTGACCATCAACACGGACGACGTTACCCGAAGCAAAGTCCAAGTACACCGTGTGCCCGTTGTTGCGCGCGGCGACGGCGCTGCCCGAGTAGGCAAACTGCAAAGTCGGCCCGGCTCCATGCTCGCCGCCCGCAATGTTCACTGGCGATTGCTCCATTCCTTCTGAACAGGGGCGGTACGCCTCCGATATGCAGCCCCAATGTTCGGGCCCGTATGAACCTGTGTAGCCCCAATGGGCGGCTTCCGTAGTCATCGGTTGGCGCCTAACCTTCGCCGGTGGATGCCAACAACCGCGCCGCCGCTTCCCTAAGAACCTGCGCTTCGAGCGTCGCCCTGAGTTCGCCGGCATCATCCTGTCCGAAGCTCTCTTCGACACGGAACTCGTCAATCAGCGAAGCGATGGCCTCGGTACGCTGCGATTCCGGCGCGTTGGCCAATTCGTTGAGATTTCCGGCTGTGACATGCCGTTCAATCTCCGCGGTCAGGAGTTCCTCTTCGACCACACGCCTTTGTATCAAGCCGATGTTCTGGAGGTTCCGGCCCAGATAGCACCCGCCGAACTGCATTATCTCGCACTCGCGGCCTTCCAGGCCCTCAATCTCGGTGAACCAATGGTAACGCGGTTCCAGTTCGTGCTCGTTCAGGTAGTCGCGCACCTGTTGGTCCTCCGCCGCAGGTTCCGACGGGTCGAACACCAGCTTGACGGTGTGCATCATCAATCCGGCGGCTTCAACGGTGATGTACATGGTTCGCCTCCCTAGCATATGCGCGTTGGTGTTTGACGCCGGTGGTTCCTAGGCCGCGGCTCTCCCTCACGGAACGAGGCGTGAGCTTATCCTTCCACCGCCCGAATGATTCGGTCAACGTTTTCCGGACCTGGAGCGACTTCCTTGCTGTCCACCAACCGCATCGCCTCCACGATAGCATCGTGGTACGGGGTTGCCACGCCAGTCTCACGGCCTTTCTCGCAAATCAGCCCGTTCATGAAGTCGACCTCGGACTTGCGGCCTTTGTGCACATCTTGCGCCATGGAGGCCAACCAGTTGACGCGCCCGCCGGCTTCAGACAGCTTGCCGTCCAGATCCTCGAACACGTCTCCGCGGTCGGCTTCGGCCCAAGTTTCGGCCGGTGTGCCGTTGATTGCGACCACCCTCAGGCTTTGCGCCAGGCCGACCTGGGCTCCTTCCTTGGCAAGGTTGATGCGGATCCGACGGATTCGCGCGTCGCCTGCCATTTCCTGGCTGCCCATCTGGCTCATCGCAGAAATGGCATTGCCCATGCCGTTCTGGCAAAGCTTGGCCCAACGCTCACCGGGGAGGTTGTCAGTCGCATACGCGGCGTCGATATGGTCCAGCTTGGCGGCGAGGGCTTCGGACCGCACCGTGATGGCTCCGGTGAATTCGCCGACGCGGAACACCGTGTGTCCGTGGTCTCGCCCGGGTGCGCCGCCCCGGTTCACATGCGCCGGCTCCCACAGGGCAACCTCTATGTGCGACGCAATGCAGCCCAACTGACGTTCCGGACCGACGATGTTGGCGATGGTGGGGTCGTTCCAGCAATTCTGGATGGATACGAACGCCCCGTCGTCCTTCACATAACGCTTGATGAAGTGGGTAGCCCATTCGGTATCGTAGGACTTGACGGTGATAAACGCGTAGTCGAACGGCTCGGTGATGTTCTGGGCATCAGTCAGGTGCATGGCGTTGACCGGCACCGTGAAATCGCCCTGGCTGCCGCTGGCCCGCAAGCCTTCGGCGCGCATCTTCTGGACGTGCTCGGGCCACATATCAATGAACGTGATGTCGTCCTCGCCTGCCTGTACTAAGAAAGCGCCCACGTAGCTACCAACTGCGCCGGGGCCCATGATCGCGATGCGGTCTCCCATGGTGTCAACTCCGTCGATTCCCGAGAATATTCACCCGCATTTTTACAGGCGCGGACGCAATTTGTCCAATCCAAGCGGCTGTGCGCTTTGGGTAGACGCCAAAGGCGCGGGCGATCGAACGGCTGAACAGTTGCCCGCGGTCTGGAATAAGCAAAACGCCGCGGTTTGGATTGAATCTGGCGCGGCGTTGAGTGTTCGCCGGTCGCGATAGTCGATGATTACGTCGCGACCACCCGCGCGTCGTCCACCTGCGCCAGCGCACGGATCGCGGCCAATGCTTGGTCGGACACGGGGTCGTCCAACCCCAGCACCATCATCGCCTGCCCGCGAGGGGCGATCCGCCCTACTTCCATGAAGCTGATGTTGACGTTGTGCGCGCCGGCGACGGTACCCACCGCTCCGACCACACCCGGCTGGTCCTGGTTGTCCACGAACATCAGGTACGGGACCGACGGCGCGACATCCATCCAATATTGATTGACGCGCACCAGGTGGGGCTCGTTCCGGAGAGAAGTGCCTGCGACGGTGAGATCATCCGCAGTGGTGTGGAGCGTGGCAGTGATCAGACTGGTGTATTCCCGACTGTCCGCCGACGTTTGCTCAGTGATCTGCAACCCTCGCTGCTGCGCGAGGACCGGCGCGTTGATCATATTCACAACCTCGCCGCTGACCTGGCCCAACAGACCTACCAATGCCGCCGCTTTCAGTATCGCCGTGTTGTGCTCGGCAATCTCACCCTGATAGTGCAGGGTGATGCCCACGAACTGCCCGCGGGCCATGCTGGTCAACATTCGACCCACCATTGACGCCACCGGCACGTAAGGGGCCAGGATGGCGTGAACCTCAGGCGGTACGAAAGGAGCGTTGACCGTATTGCGCGCCGGTTTGCCGTCCAGCACCGCCAGCACCTGCTCAGCCGCTTCGATCGCGACCTCCCGCTGGGCCTCCTGAGTGGATGCGCCGAGGTGTGGAGTCGCAACCAATCTTGGGTGCCTGAGTAGTGGCAGGTCTCCAGGCGGTTCGTTAGTGAACACGTCCAACGCGACTCCCGCCAGTTGCTCGTTCTCCAAAGCTTCCAACAACGCACCTTCGTCTACCAATTCTCCTCTCGCCACATTGATCAGTCGGGCTCCAGGCTTCATCATCGCCAACTGAGGGGTTGAAATCAGATTGGTGGTGCCCGCCGTCAGCGGCGTATGCAACGTGATGAAGTCCGCCTGTGGCAACAGTTCCTCCATTGACATCACCTGTACGCCCATCCGAGACGCAAAGTCGGGAGAAACGAACGGGTCGAACGCGATCAACCGCATCCCGAAGCTGGCCGCTCGACGCGCCACTTCGGATCCCACGCGCCCGAGCCCAATGATCCCCAGGGTCTTGTTGCGCACCTCGATCCCCATGAATGCCGAACGCTGCCACTGCCCGTCCTTCATTGATGCGTAGGCTTGAGGCACGTTCCTGGCAAGGGCCAGCATGAGCGCCACCGTGTGCTCGGCGGCGGCGACTGTGTTCCCGATCGGTGCGTTGACCACCGCCACTCCGGCCCGGGTCGCGGCGTCGAGGTCGATGTTGTCCACGCCGATTCCCGCCCGCGCAACCACTTGCAGGTTGTCGCCGGCCGAGATCACCGGCTCAGTGACCTTGGTTTCGCTGCGCACCACCAGCGCGTCGTAATCTGGAATGGTGGCGATCAGCTCTTCGGGTGAAAGGCCGCGCTTGATGTCGACGGTCACATGCTTTTTCAGCAGGTCGACACCCTCGGCGTCCACGTTGTCAGTGATAAGTACTTTGGGCATAAAAAATCAGCCTCCTCCAATCTGGACCCGATCGGCCGGACGCTGGTAAAACGTTGAACGAAGGCTACCGCTAGCGGCTCACGATACGGGACAAAATGACAGTCTTTGCCTGCGATGGTAGCATGTCGATGGTATCACAAATCATGCCGGATGTCAGCCGTGCGGTCCCGTCGAGTTGGCTTCAGGTTCATTCGAAAGCAATGCCACCACGGAGGGGAGTCCCATGATCAAAGATTTTTCCGTCCTGTACGCCGGACATGTCCTCGAAGGGGATGGCATCGGATTTGACGGCATCCCGGCAAATGATCGCTGGTACGACAACGACCGTCTCTCGGTGGCCATGGACATCGCCCGCGAGGCAGCCATGTTCCTCGACGACCTTGGTTTCGACATCCTCTGGATGGCCGAGCACCATTTCCAGCGGGAAGGATATGAGTGCATCCCCAACCTGCTGATAATGAGCCAGTACCTTGCCCAGCACACGAAACGCATCAAGTTCGGATGCGGCTTCAACATCTTGCCCATGTGGCATCCCATACGGCTGGCCGAGGACTTCGCCATGGTGGACATCCTAACGGAGGGACGCGTCGTGTTCGGGATCGGGCGCGGCTACCACACCCGAGAGGTTGAGTCTTTCGGTGCGCCAATGATTGACGGCGACGCCAACCGCGAGTTGTTCGAGGAACAATTCGAGATCGTGATGAAGGCTTTCAACAGCGACGCCTTCTCCCACCAGGGTAAGCACTACACGATCCCACCGGAGATTCCTTACCGCGGCTACGACCTCAAAGAGGTTACCGTGGTGCCCCGGCCGAGGACTCGTCCGGTTGATGTGTGGCAGCCCATCGTGAGCGCATCCGACCGAGCGCTGGATTTCATGGCCAAGTGGGGCATCAAGGGCGTGATCCTGGGCACCGGCGAGCAGTACGTTGAAGAGTGGGTGCAACGCTATCAGGCCGCCAATCAGCGTGCCGGGCGGGATATGGAGTTGGGAGAAGGCCTGTGCATCGGTTTGTGGGCCATGGTGGACGATTCCACCGCAGCGGCACGTCGCCAGCTGCAACCGCTCTTCGAGGAGCACGTCAAGTTCGCGGCTCCGCTGGGGATGCTGCGCTACAGCGACCAGCAGATTTCCGCCACCGGACCCGGCGGAGTGGCCCGACACATCGCCGCCGGCACCGAGTTCCAGGACGTTATCGACAACCGGGCCTGGTTCGCCGGGAGTCCTGAAGACACCATAGCGTACCTCGAGGAGCTGCAGGATAAGTACCCCGGCCTAGAGCAGATCATGATCGCATTCCCCATGGGGGCCACCACCAATCAGTTCAAGGACCAGATGGGACGGTTTGCGGCGGAGGTGATACCGCACTTCAAGAAGCAAGCGGTGAGTTGATTTGTGAGGGCCATCCAAGCCCCGACTTTGAGCCTCTGATAAACCGAAACGACGAAATCCGTATGGTGGACGAAAGCTATTTCGCTGAGGAAATTTAGCCCGCAAACCAACTGTGCCGGGTGTATGATTGCGCCCAACAAAGCGACCGCCGACCGAGGCCAACGACGCAAGGAGGCCACTCTATGTTCCTGATGCGTTTCACCGAACGGGCTTACGTGAACTATACCGAGGAGGACGTTCGAAACTCGCCCAACGAGGCAGTGAGGCTCACCTTCTCGAACTCCAATTTCAGCCCGGAAGAGGGCCACTATCTCTATAACATGTACCTCGATGAGTACGAGTATTCCGAAGAAGTGGGCTTCGATGGTCTGATGCTCAATGAGCATCACAACACGCCCACCTGCCTGGGCGCTACGATGAACCTGGAGGCGGCGATCCTGGCCCGCAACACCAAGAAGCCCAAGATCGTGCTGCTGGGCAACCCGCTGCCCATTTTTGACAACCCCATCCGCCTTGCGGAGGAACTGGCCGAGATCGACATGATATCGGGCGGCCGCCTAGTCTCAGGATTCGTGCGCGGAACGGGTGTGGAGAGCCTGGCCACCAACACCAATCCTCTGCACAACCGCGCCAGGTTCGAGGAAGCCCATGACCTGGTGATCAAAACGTGGACGACGCCGGGACCCTTCCGATGGGAGGGTGATCACTACCAGTTCCGCGTCGTAAATCCCTTTCAGACTCCGCTCCAGAAACCACATCCGCCCGTCTGGATCCCCGGCACCGGCAGTCCTGAGACTCTGGTGTGGTGCGCCGAGCGCAACTACCCCTACATATTTCTGGAAACCGACCCGCAGGGCACCCAGGACATGAAGTCCATATATGCCGAGGCCGCCCGCGAGCACGGCTACGAGCCCGGCCCCGAGAACTTCGGTTACCTGGTGCGTATCCACGTACAGGACACCGACGAGAAGGCGTATGACGTGGGCAAGGGATACATGGTCGGGAACATTGGGGTTGGCCGAATTCCGCTGCCCCGCGACTATGCCTCGCCGGTCGGCTACGGGAGCCGCAGCGACGACCCGCGGTTCCTGCGGCTCCGCGAACAGATTCGCAGCGACCCGTTCCGTGTCGGCGGTTTGGATTCGGCCCACTACGATGAGATTCTCGACTCAAAACGCTGGATCATCGGTAGTCCTGAAACCGTCGTCAGCCAACTCCGGGAGGTCCTCAGCTACATGCGCCCCGGCATCCTGGCCGTATGGACCAACGACGGCTCCATCAGCCACGAGGACACCATGCGTTGCTTGGAGCTCATGGGACAGGAAGTCCTGCCGGCTCTCCGCGAAATCGGCGAGGAACTCGAACTGACCGACCCCTTCCAGAAAGAGGGCGTGATGCCCGGCCTCACCGCTGTCTAGTACTCGACGATCCCCAATAAGTCCGCAAAAGGAGCGACGATCCCGATGCCTAATTTCACCGAGGAAACCATCTCCGTGGCCGGCGGTAACCTGCAGGTCTACAAGGGCGGTTCCGGCGATCCACTGCTGGTGCTGCACGGCGCTGGCGGGAACGCCGGGCCGCGCCGCTACGCCCAGGCGTTAGCCGAAAAGTTCACCGTGTACCTGCCCTCGCATCCCGGCTATGGCAAGAGCGATCGACCGGACTGGGTAGAATCGATGCAGGACCTGGCCTGTTTCTACACCTGGTTCCAGGAACAGGAAGGCCTCGAAAACGTCCGCGCCATCGGGTTTTCGATGGGCGGCTGGCTGGCCGCTGAGATGCTCACCATGACTGGCCATGCGTTCAGCAAGGTCATGCTGGTCGGAGCCGCCGGCATCAAGCCCAAAGACGGCGAAATCACCGACATATTCATCATCAGTCCCGCCCAGGTGCGCGACCTCGTCTACCACGACCCCTCCCAAGTGCCGGAGTGGGATGAGATGTTTGGCACGGACCCTACCCCCGAGCAGGTGCAACAGGCCGAGGGCGACCGGGAGATGGCCATTCGCCTCACGTGGAAACCCTACATGTACAACCCCAGACTGCCAGCCAAACTCGGCCGCGCCAGTGTCCCGACTCACATCGTGTGGGGAGAGAACGACAACCTGGTACCAGTGGAGTGCGCTGGGCTGTTTCAACAGGCAATCAACGGGTCGCAGGTAACCGTCATTCCCAACTGCGGCCACTCTCCGCAGATAGAAAAGCCCGACGATTTCGTGCAGGCCGCGCTGGCCTTTCTGTAAGCCAACTATTTTTTGCGGCGCACGTACCGCTAATATCCGAACCTCAATCAGGCAGTACGCAGTTGCTGCCTGATTTTCATGGAGGCGACCACCGTGGACGTTTTCTATTTCACCGAAATGCCCTACGCCGAGTTCCCGGAGTCGGAGGCGGAAAAGTATCCGTCCATGCGGCTCACCTTCCCCAACACCTATTTTGATCCGGCCACGGCCAGCGGATTAATGAACCGCTACCTCGACGAATACCAGTACGCCGAGGAGATGGGGTTCGACGGCTTGATGATCAACGAGCACCACAACACTCCGTCGTGCATGGATGTGGAAGTGAACATAACCGGCGGCATCCTGGCCCGCATCACCAACCGCGCCAAGATTCTGATGCTGGGGAACATGCTGCCCACGTCCGATAATCCTGTGCGGTTGGCAGAGGAGATCGCGCTGCTGGACGTGATATCCGGCGGTCGCATCATATCCGGGTTCGTGCGGGGCATTGGTATCGAGTCCTGGGCCAACAACACCAACCCCATCCACAACCGCGAGCGGTTCGAGGAATGCCACGATCTAGTAGTCAAGACCTGGACTACGCCCGGCCCATTCCGATGGGAGGGCAATCACTACCACTACCGCGCCGTCAATCCCTGGATGCTTCCGGTACAGAAACCGCATCCGCCCGTGTGGGTTCCCGGCACGGGCAGCCCCGAAACCGTTGAGTGGACGGCGCGCCATCGCTACACCTACGCCGCCTTCCTGACCCCGTTGGAGGTCGCCAAGAACCTGTTCGGTCGCTACCGCGAGTATGCTGCCGCAGATGGTTGGGAACCCGGCCCAGAGAAATTCGCCTTCATGATCTGCGCTCACGTCAACGAAACTGACGAAAAAGCACAGGAGTCAGGGAAGGCGTTCCTCTGGCGTATGAATTACCCCCTGCGGGGCCCCCGCGAATATTGGTCTCCGCCCGGCTACACATCTCGCGCCGGCGCCGCGGCGGTCGCTGCACGGCGACCCACGCCTCTGCACGAGATGTCGTACCAGGAGTTGCAGGACCGCTACCACCTGGTGGTGGGGAGCCCCGACACCGTGATCGAAAAACTGAGGCACATCCGCGACGAACTCGGCGTCGGGTCTCTGCTCCTCGAGGCTCAAGGCGGCCAGTTGTCTCACGCCGACACGATGCGCTCCATAGAGCTGTTCGGCAGAGAGGTTATACCGGCACTCAAGGATTGACCTGCTCGGATCCTTGCTGCGTCCGCTCCGGATGAGTCGTTGACAACCGGAGTAGGCTTTTCTGGCATCAATGGCATGGTCAAACACGATAATATATATTATAATAAACGATAATATACAACTGGAGGTGCTGCGATGGCCGCCAACGCCTATATCCTCATCAACGTGGAGCCAGCAAAAACCAGGGAAGTCATAGATCGCCTGAACACCGTCAGCGGCGCGGCGGTGCGAGAAGTGTTGGGACCCTATGACGTGGTCATGGAAGTTGAGGCTGGGACGCCGGAGGACCTGACCGCTATCTTGCGCCACCAGATTCGTCCGATCAACGGAGTCACGAATACCGTCACTTGCCTGTGGTTCACGACCAACATCTAACGGTTGGGTCCAACAAATGAAACGCTTACGGCCTCGGGGCCGGGAGCGCGTTTTTTTCGTGCCTGGAACCCTAAAACGGGCAATCAATTCCCAGCTCACCGCAGGTGTCGTGGAACCAGTCCACCACCTCCTGGTGCAGGGGCACACCCTCCACTCGCCGGATTTCCTCCATCTCGGCTTCGGGCTGCCCTGCAACCATCACCCTGTCTTCACCTGGAGCCGGCCGCGTATTTTTCATCATGAGCAGCCACTCGTCCATCTGGTCCTTGAAGTGGTCCGGATCGTCGAACCCTGCCACGTTGTAGGCCGCCACATAGTGGCCGAAGTTGGGTCGTCCGGGGACGGCACCGTACCCGAACCCGGTGAGGACGCCGGCCAAGATGTCGACCATGCACGACAAGCCATATCCCTTGTGCGACCCCAATTCCCGGGTGCTCCCCAGCGTCAGCAGTGTGTAGTTGTCCGGAGCATCCGCCTCCTCCATGATGGGGTTGCCTTCGGCGTCGGCCAGCCAACCCGGTTCCAGCTTGACTCCCAGCCGGCGGGCGATTCCCACCTTGTTGCCGGCGACCGTGCTGGTGGCGGCATCGAATACGAACGGCGCCTGGTTGCGCGAGGGCACCGCGATGGCAATGGGATTTGTGCCCAGACGGGGCTCCGCGCCGAAAGTTGGCACCACCGAGGGCGGGCAACTGGTCATGCACACGCCAATCATGTCGTGCTCCAGGGCCATCATCGCGTGGTAAGACGCCATTCCCAAGTGCCTCGCGTTGCCAAGTGTGACCATCCCTACACCGACTTCAGAGGCTTTGCGGATCGCGATGTCCATCGCCTTAGGCGTGGTGATGATTCCCAACCCGCGATCGGAGTCGATGCTCGCGGTGCTCGGCGTCTCGCGCACGATGCGCATGTCCGGTTTCGGATTGATTTGCCCGCTGGTGTAGCCGCTCACGTAGCTACGGAGCATGTTGGACACTCCGTGCGAGTCCACCCCTCTAAGGTCGGCCATCACCAGCACGTCCGCTCCCAGCTGAGCATCGTCGGGAGGCACGCCCATTTTTTCGAAAACCGCGGCGACGGTGGATTTCAGGTCATCCCCCGGAACCATAGTGGCCTCGTCCAGACTCACTCGAAACTTGGGCAGCACAGCGCACCTCCTGGCTGATCGGTCATGGCAAAAATTCCGGGCCGCAGTATAGCACCCGAAACCACTCTCCGGTTTGCCCGGCCGTTGTCGATGGTGGCACAATGGACGCACTCTGCCACAAGGTGCAATGCCGATGACTACCGACGTTCAATCCGACCGCGCCCTCGACTTCCTGGCCCGTCTGGGCGCCCAACCCGCGATCGCTTTTCACGAAAACGGCGTGGCCTCAGCGGTCCGAGGCGCGCTCACGGAAATCGGAACCAGTTGGCGCACCGATAATTTCGGCAACATCATTGCCCGAATACCCGGCACCAAGAGCAACGAGGTACCGCCGATAGCATTCATGGCTCACATGGACCACCCCGGCTTCGAGATCGTCGGGCGCGACGGCGACTATCTGATCGGCAGGGCATCGGGAGGCATTCCACCGGGCGCGTTCGCGCCGGGGGTTCCGCTTCAGATCGTCCTGACCGCAGGCCGTCGGGTATCCGCGGAAACCGTAGGTCAACACGGAGACGATCGGGAACGCCAAGCCCAGATCCGATTAACCGGGTCAACGTCTGTGGAAATTCCCCTGCCCTCACCTGCGGTATTTGATTTGCCTGATTTCTCCGTCGAGGGCGACCGCCTGGTCATGCGAGCCGCAGACGATCTGGCCGGTTGCGGCTCCATCCTTTCCGCCCTGGACTCTCTGCATGGCAATTCACCCGAGGGAGACGTGTACGGCGTGTTCACCCGCGCCGAGGAGGTAGGGCTGGTAGGTGCACGTCTGCTCGCCGAAGCACGTACGCTGCCGATGGATACGCTCGTCGTCTCACTTGAGTCATCCCGTACTCTGCCGGGAGCCGAGATCGGCAGGGGCCCTGTCATCAGGGTTGGCGACGCCGGCAGCACCTTCAATTCCGAGGCCGAAACAGCTCTCATCAGAGCCAGGGAGGTTCTCTCCGCCGAAAACCCCGACTTTCTCTGCCAGCGCCAGTTGATGAGCGGCGGTGTTTGCGAGGCCAGCGCGTTCAATGCCTGGGGTTACCGCTCGACCGGGGTTGCGTTCCCGCTGGGCAATTACCATAACGGGGCGGAGGACGGTTCCATTGCCGCGGAATATATCCACCGCGAAGATTACCTGAACGGCGCCGCCCTTATCACTGAAGCCGCGCGACAGGTGTCGATGCGTTGGGACACGGCATTCAGCCGGCGCATCCGGCAGGTACCAGACTCCATGAGGTCGCGGCTGGGCGGTTAGTCGGCCCTTTGCTACAATGCAACCGCTATCTCAACGATTCACAGGAGGCGCACAACCATGCCAGTTCACCACCGGGCCCAGGTTGAGGGCGA
Source organism: Dehalococcoidia bacterium (assembly GCA_965116565.1). Taxonomy (GTDB): domain Bacteria; phylum Chloroflexota; class Dehalococcoidia; order Lucifugimonadales; family UBA3495; genus Bin87. Next base: position 2,715,744 of record OZ220699.1, on the reverse strand, counting down.
CGTTACCGTCCACAAGATCGAAAACATGGGCAGCCTTGGCAACAACGGCTACATAATCATTTGCCCTGAGACCAACCAGGCCGTCTGCATCGACACGCCGGATGAGCCGGAGAAGATGATCAACGAGGTTCGCGATGCCGGTGTCGAGGTGCAGGCCATCCTGGTGACGCACGGACACGGCGATCACCTGGCCGGCTACACTGAAATCACTGGCAGCATCGGCGCCCCGGCGGCCATCGGCTCCGAGGATGCCCACCTGCCGCCCAGCCCACCGCAGCGCCAGCTTAATGACGGCGACACGGTGCAATTCGGCAACCGCACCATCCGCTGCATCCACACGCCGGGCCACACCGACGGCTCCATTTGCTACCAGATCGGTGGATTCCTTTTCTCAGGGGACACTCTCTTCCCCGGCGGGCCGGGACGCTCCCGCAGCCCCGAGGCTCTTCAGCAGTTGCTGGGCACCATCAGCGAGAAACTATTGACCCTGCCGGCCGACACTTACGTTTATCCGGGCCACGGCCCCGAAAACACCACCATCGGCGAGGCAAAGCGCCGTTACGATGTGTTCATGTCCAAGTCCCATCCGGCCGACCTGCAAGGGGACGTCGACTGGTTGAATACCTAAATGTATCGCCGGGAAACCCTGGACAACGGGCTGCGGGTGTTGACGGCAGAAATGCCGCACACCCGCAGCGTATCTATGTTCATAACGGTTGGCGCCGGGTCGCGTTACGAACCCGCAGATAAAGCCGGTCTCTCGCACTTCCTTGAGCACCTGCCATTCAAGGGGACGCGCAGTTGGCCGACTGCCTTGGCTATCTCGGAGGCGGTGGAGGGCGTCGGTGGCATTATGAATGCGTCCACGGACCGCGAGATGACCTCTTTCTGGTGCAAAGTCGCAAGCGTCCATGCCGACAGCGCCTTACCCGTATTGCTGGACCTGATATTGCACCCGTTGCTCGATCCCGCGGAGATGGAGAAGGAGCGAGAGGTCATCCGGGACGAGTTGAGGATGACCAACGACTACCCAGCCCAGGTTTGCGACCTCCTGATCGATCGAGCTTTATGGCCGGAGCAGGCGATGGGGCGAGACGTTGGCGGCACGTCCGAGACGGTTTCGGCCATCCAACTGGACGAAGTCCGTCGGTACATGGAGCGGCAATACCGGCCCAACAACACCGTGATCGCCATTGCTGGCGCCATCACGCACGCCGAGGCCGTGAAAACTGTTGCTAATGCCACGACCGGTTGGGAACCGGGCGAACCGCTGGGTTGGGAACCGGTGGTTCATGCAGGGCAGGACGCGCCAAATATCCTCCTGGACCACCGGGACACTGAGGAGACCAGCATCTGCATCGGTTTGCCGGGTTTTGCCCTTGTTGACGACGACCGGTACGCCGCTACAGTACTGAACGGGATTCTCGGGGACGGCATGAGCAGCCGCCTATTTCAAACATTGCGTGAGGATCTTGGCCTGACCTACGACTGCCACAGTTCCATCAGCAGCTACCGGGATTGTGGCGCGCTCGTCGTCTCGTGCGGTACTGAGCCGAGCCGGGCAGCGGAAGCCATCGCCGCGACCCGGCAGGAGATGGCAAGACTCTTGGAACCTGCGCCCAATGCAGAGATTCGCAAGGCGCGTGAGTACATTAAGGGCCGGCTGCTAATGCGACTGGAGGATTCCCGGTCCGTGGCCGCCTGGCTGGCGTCCCAGGAACTGTTGATGAACGACATCACGACGCCCGACGACACGGCGTCCAGCATCGACGGTGTTACGCGCCTGGACGTGGTTCGCACGGCCGAACGGTTGCTGGACGGCCAGCGGTTCCGTTTGGCGATAGTCGGGCCGCACGATGACCCAACTGAATTCGCAACCGCTCTTTCATCGTCATAGCAAAGATTTGCGCCCGAGAACCGTCCGGAGATACCGGCGGTTTGCAGCGACGCTTTGGTGATACACCGAGGCGTTCGTCCTCACCACTGCTCGTGATGAGAGAAGTCGCGTATGAGCGGGCCCGGCACTTGTGCAGTGGGCGTATGCGTGTCTGGGTGCCCAATCCGTTTTTGCAGAGCCCGTGAAACCCGTCTGAACATCATTCCCCGTAGGTACCGCGGCTTGATGTGCTTCCCACAGGATCCACGACGTTGCCACTATGTGCGGCCAATGCCACAATGAGCGCGCTATCGAACCGGAATACCTGCATCAAGGAGGCAAGCCCATGCCCGCTACCCGTTACAACAAGGTCATCCAACTCCTGGAAGAGGGCAAACCCGTATTCGGCACCGGCCTGATCTGGAACGGCAACTTCGACGAGATGATGTACTTTGCCGATTCCGACTACGACATGGTCATGATCGAAATGGAGCACGAAGGCATGTCCTTCAACAACCTACGGGCCTCTCTCCAGTTTCTGCTCAACCGCAAGCGCATCGCCGATACCGACGGACTCCAGGCCGACCCGACTCCCGTCGTCCGCATCCCGCCCAACACCCGCGAAACCAACCAGTGGATTATCAAACAAACCCTTGACACCGGAGTGTACGGCCTCATCCTGCCCCACCTTGATACTGTCGAGGGCGCGATGGCCGCTGTACAGGCCGCACGCTACCCCCAGGTCCCCGGTGTCCCAGACTTCGAGCCCCACGGGGAGCGGGGCTGGTGGCAGCGCATCGCGCCCAGATACTGGGGTCTTTCCGCCTCCGAGTACTATGACGCGGCTGACGTCTGGCCCCTGGATCCCGATGGAAACCTGCTCCTCATGGGGATCGTCGAGGAACCCACTGGGGTACAGAACCTGCCCGACATCCTACGCCAGGTGAGGGGCATCGGCGCCGTCTGGGCCGGCCCCGGTGACATGTCCGTCGCGATGGGACACCGGGGAAACGCGGGACATCCTGAGGTTCAGGAAATGCTGCTCCGCATTCTTGGCATCTGCAAGGAAGCCGGCGTGCCCTGCGCCACCGGCTGCACCGCCGCCGAAGTTCCCATGCGACTGGAGCAGGGTTTCAGCATCATAATCACCGCCCCGACCCGGACTGCCGACGGCTTAGTCGAGGGCCGCCGCATCTCCGACCGCTGACCCTTGCTAAACCAAACCCCCCGCCTGTGGGGGCGGGTATTAAGCCCGCTCCCGTGCCCCAACCCAAACGACCAAGCAAGATTCGAAACACCCGGCCGACGGGCTTGCCCAATCGCCACTGCACAAATAACGAGGGCCGGGTTTTGCGCCCGGCCCTTAATGATGCGTTCGTGTGTTGTCGCGGTTGTCAATTCCCCGAACCGGGCGCTAACGGCCCTGCCAGGTAGTCGAACAGCGGCGCGTCCGATGACATGATGATGGTGTCGTGCCCCTGGATGATTCGTTGGTACGCTTCCAGGCTCCGCAGGAAATCGAACAGCTCAGGATCCCGGTTCAGCGCATCCGCCAGGATGCTGATGGCTTCCGCTTCACCTTCACCCCGTATCCTGTTGGACTGCTGCTGCGCTTGGGCCAATATGACGTCCCGCTCACGGTCGGTTGCTGCCCGGATTTTCCGGTCTTCCTCTTCGCCTTCCGCCCGGAACCCGGCGGCGATTCGGTTACGCTCGGCCCGCATTCTGGTGTAGATCGACGCGGTTACCGCTTCGGGGAAGTCCGCCCGCTTGATTCGTACGTCGATCATTTGGATACCAAAATCTTCGCGCTGCGTCGTCTCCGGGTTGTCCCCGGTGATCCGTTGCACCGCCGCCAACACTTCATCCAGGATCTGGGTACGTGTTTCCTGGGCTTCGACCAATGGTAGACCTTCTTCGTCCACCACCGGATTGTCATCTGCGTCCCTGACCGGCTTCGCACCGATGATGTCGGTCCGGTCGCGTAGCGCCACGCGGTCGCGCAGCGTGGACGTCACGATGTCGCCAAGGCGGCTTCGGGCGTTGTTCTCGGTCTGCAGCGTTTTCCGGAACTGCACCGGATCTATAATCCGGTACCTGGCGTAAATGTCGATCACCAAGTTTTCCTTGTCCTGGTCGGGCATCGACACCGGCGGAGCGTCAATTCTCAATACCCGCCGGTCCATCCTGACCACCGTGTCCACGAAGGGCACCTTCACGTCCAGGCCTGGGGACGCCTTGGTTTTCACCACCTCACCGAAACGGAGGATGATTACCTGCTCTGTAACGTCAACCACGTACAGCGATTGGCGCAATAGCACCAGCCCTACGATGATCACGATTGCAATGATGATTAGATTGCGCATTGGAGAGTTCTCCGGGCTGTCGGAACAGTCAGCTTTGTGTCGTCAAGTTATTCGCCGGCCACGCCCTACGGGTTGGGGCCTATCGGGGCGGGTATCACGTTGCCGTCCTGTCCCAGGATGATCACCGGGTCCGTCTGGGGATCCACTATGACCTTGGCCACGCCGGGCAGCACCTGCTCCAACGCCTCCAGGTATAGCCGCTGTCGGGTGACTTCCGGTGAACTCAGATACTCGTTCAACACCGTATCGAAACGCTGCGCTTCACCGGTGGCAGTCTCGATACGGGCCTGCCGGAATGCCTCTGCGCCTTCGATGATGCGTTGCGCATCACCGCGAGCCCTCGGAATCACGTCGGCCTCATACGCCAGGGCCTGGTTGATTCGTGTCTCGCGCTCCTGTCGGCCGCGCAGAACGTCGTCGAAGGCGTCGCGCACTTCCTCCGGCGCCTTCACGTCCTGTAACTGCACCGATATCACCTCGATGCCGGCGGCGTAGCTGTCCAGGATCGCCTGCAGCCTCTCCCGCGTATCGGTCTCCACCAGCTCACGACCACGCACCAGCACATCGTCGATGGAACGTTGCCCCACCACCAGGCGCAGCGCTGCTTCCGCGCCGTCTTTCAAAGTCCGTCCATCCGGTTGGCCTTCCGGAATTGCTCGTATCTGTTCTCCCGGGTCGTCCACGTTGAACAGGAAATTGTTCAGATTGCTGATGCGGTATTGCACCACCATCTGGACGTCAACGATGTTCAGGTCCCCCGAAATCATCAGCGCTTCTTCCAGGAACGGCGTGTTCACTGCGGCCTCGTTGGACCGGAAGCCCAGCTCCATGCGCCGCGTCTCGGTGACCAGCACCACGTCCCGGTTGCCCACCGGCGAGGGCCACCACCATTGCAAACCTTCCTCAGCTATCGGGTCACCCTGGACTGCGCCAAAGAGGCGCAGCGAGGCGTTTTCACCGGGACTGATTGTGTACACTCCGGTGGCGGCCCAGATGACGACAATCAGCGCGATCACCGCTAGGATGATGATACCCAGGTTGCCGCCGCCCAATCGGCCCCCGCTGCCACCAAACAATCCGCGGATGCGGCCAAAGATCTGGTCTACGTCGAATTCAGGCTGCCGAGGTGGTTGCTGTTGCCCGCCGCCGGGTGAAAACATGTGGATGTATCCTTTATGGCTTGGATGCGCCCGCCGGACGCAGTGAGATCAATGTCAAGGCTTGTTCGCTGAACATAACTGCCAAAGAGTCGTCAACGCTTGCGAACCTTAGCCGCGATAGTATAACACCAACCTCATGCTTTCGGTTTATAATCGTCGCGCCGCCATCGGTGGCATAAATTGATCATCAAGTTGTCTCATTCCGTCAACCGCGGATGCTGGTGTTCGAGCAATGACTATTCCTATCCAGACGCCATCAAACCACTCGGATCCGCCCAGGCAGCCTCAGGGCGTGACCATCAAAACCAGCGAGGAAATGGCGCGAGTTCAGGTTACGTGTCCCCACCAGAGCGGCCTGATCTACGCCGTGCCGGGTGAGCGCAGTTGGGTGTGCAGCGACGAACTCCGTCCGGCCCATGCCATGGCCGGTTTCTTTCGAGAACTGATCGCTCTCAAGGACCCAAGAGTGGAGACACTCCTCCGGGAGTGGGGGCTTTACTACCGAAGTTTGCCGCTGGAGTCGGAGGGTGAAGCGGGCGCTGAGACGTAAGGCCACCTGCGAATCCGCCATATCTTTTCTAACACTGACTCGGGCAAGCCGTTCACAGTGAATGCATCGTCTTCGCTTTTGTGGGCGGCCGTCGCGCTCAAGATAACGCTGATTTCTCTTCTGGCCTTTGGCGCCTTTTCCGGCCTGCAACAGTTCGAGGGTAAAGCGTTCTTATGGCGGTTGCTCACCTATCCGGTGGGAGCGTTCGCCGTGCCGATTTGCTGGACGATATTCGCCAGGCGGTCATCGTTTCCCTGGGTTGCGGACATTCTTTTGACCCTACCTTTCCTGGTGGATACGGGCGGCAATTCCCTGGACCTTTACGACACGGTGGAGTGGTGGGACGATGCGAATCATTTTGTGAATTGGGCGCTGCTTTCCGGGGCCATCGCCGCGCTAAGCGTACGCGCCCGTACACGTGCAAGCGAAACTCTCGGATGGGTGGTTGGATTCGGGGCGACGACCGCGATCCTGTGGGAAATCGCCGAGTATTTCGCGTTTATCCGAGCGTCGCCGGAACTCGCCACCGCCTACACGGATACACTCGGCGATCTGGGGCTAGGGCTTGCCGGGTCGATACTGGTCGCTTTGGTAGCGGTCGTTCTTGGCGCGCAGCGACGGTCGGATTCTACCAACTCACTGGGTCAATGAATCAGGGCGAGCAGGTGGCTCGCCCTTTGCTCGATGGTTGAGTCGTGGTGGCGGTTAGTCGTCCGACGTTGAACCAGGGTGGATCGGATCGCTGGAACTCGTGCTCGCGAACGAGGGGGCCGGATTGGGGAGTAGATCCCCCTGGGACGCCGGCGGAGCAGGCGGGGCGTAAGGAGACTGGGGAGCCGGCGTCGGCTCCACCGGCTCGAGTTCAGGCCCAGGTAGTTCGTCATTGAACAAACCAACCAGCGCGTCGCCCGAGATGGCCTCGTGCTCGATCAGGTATTCCGCCACCTGCACCAATTTGGGCTTGTAATCGATCAGGACCTCCTGCGCTTGGCGATACGCGCTGTGGATGAGGTGCCGCACCTCGACGTCGATTTCTTCTGCGATTTTGTCACCGTAGTCCCGTTCTTCGTTCAGCTCACGACCCAGGAAAACGAGCTCCTCGCGTTTGCCAAAGGTCCGTGGACCCAGGCTGGCCGACATCCCGTACCGCTTGACCATGCCCAGCGCGGTCTTGGTCGCCCGTTCGATATCATTGCTGGCGCCGGTGGTAACTTCGTCGAAGATCAACTCCTCCGCTACCCTGCCCCCCATCATCACCGCCAGCATGTCCTGAAACTGGTTCTTGGTCCATAAGTAGCGGTCTTCTTCGGGCAGGAGCGTAGTGTGCCCGCCCATGTTTCCCCGCGAAACAATGCTGATCTTGTGCACCCGGTCGGCGTGCGGAAGATGCCACGCCACAAGAGCGTGCCCCGCCTCGTGGTAGGCGGTCATTTCCTTTTCGCGCTGATTGATAACCCGGCTCTTGCGCTCCGGACCTGCGATGACACGCTCGATCGCTTCCTCAAAGTCCTGCATGAATATGCTGGACTGGTTCTTGCGCGCTGCCAGCAGTGCAGCCTCGTTGACCAAGTTCGACAGGTCGGCGCCGCTGAATCCCGGCGTCTCACGCGCAACAACATCGGTTTTGATCTCATTAGAGAGGGGTTTGCCGGCGACGTGCACCTTCAGGATCGCTTCGCGTCCTGCGACGTCCGGTAGATCCAACGTCACCCTGCGGTCGAACCGGCCCGGACGCAACAGCGCTGGGTCCAGGATGTCAGGGCGGTTGGTGGCGGCGATGACGATGATGTTAGTGTTCGTCTCGAACCCGTCCATTTCCACCAGTATCTGGTTCAACGTCTGCTCGCGTTCGTCGTGACCGCCGCCCAAGCCCGCGCCGCGATGGCGGCCGACAGCGTCGATTTCATCGACGAACATAATGCATGGAGCGTTTCGCTTAGCTTGCTCGAAAAGGTCGCGCACACGCGCGGCTCCAACCCCGACGAACATCTCCACGAATTCACTGCCCGAAATGTGGAAAAACGGGACGCCCGCTTCGCCGGCTACTGCCCGCGCCAGCAGGGTCTTGCCGGTGCCCGGCGGACCGACCAGGAGCACGCCTTTGGGGATACGCGCTCCCAACTGGAGGAATCGCTCCGGGTATTTCAGGAACTCGACCACCTCCTCCAGCTCTGCCTTCGCCTCGTCGACGCCGGCCACGTCGCTGAATGTGACCGACGGCCGGTTGAACGGCATCATACGAGCGCGGCTCCGACCGAAGCTCATGGTCTGGTTGTTGGATCCTTGGGCCTGCCGCATCATGAGCAGGATCAGGCCGCCGAAGAATATGAGCGGAAGGAAGTTGAGCAGGATCCCGAAAACGCTGCCAAACCCGCTGGATCCCTTATATTCCACGTCAGGAGCGGACGGGCCATCCAAAGCCCCGTGGTCAGCCAGCAACTGGATCAGGTCGGTGTTCTTGCCGATTCGGCTGGAGTATTTGACCATTTCGCCGCCGCTGCCCGTTTGCGGAATGACGGTCAATTTCTCACCATCGACGATGATCTGTTTGATCTGCCCGCTTCTGGACTGATCAAGCACCTGTTTCAGCGACATCTGTTCGCTGCTACCGAAGCTCGGAATCAGCGTATAAAAGATGACGATCACTCCAATGATGATCAGAAGATAGATCAGGCTGTTGCGAACCCAGCGATTGTTGGTCATAGCATCCCTGCGCGGCGGGTGATTAGGCCGGCCTGGGCCCCTTTTTGCGGCCACGGATAGACTATCATATTATCGGCGCACCGTTGAAATTGCAAAACTCTGTACGGCTGTTTTTGCGGTGTCGACAGCCCGGTGGGATTGTAGCTGGCCACTACATTGAATTCGCTCTCCCTTGTCACGGGGGGCGTGGAGTGGCAATCTCTCGCCACCGCATCCCAGGAGGTCTCATGGTCACGTACGAACAACTTCCGAGAGTGTATCTATTTGGCACCGGTGGCACGATCTCATTTGTATCCGAATCGCGCACCGATTTCTCCAACTACAGCTACCAGGGACGTCAGCTAACCATCGAGGAGATGCTGGCTCGTGTACCTGAAGCGAAGGACCTGGCCGACGTATTCCCAGAGCAGGTGATCAATGTCGGCAGCACTGAAGTCTACCCCAAGCATTGGATCACCCTCGCCAACCGCATCAACGAACAGCTTTCCGCTGACGACGCGGCTGCCGGCATCGCCGTCACCCACGGCACAGCCACTCTCGAGGAGACGGCTTACTTCCTCAACCTCACGGTGCTCGACCGGCGGCCCGTCGTGGTAACGGGCGCCATGCGGCCGCCCTCCGCAATGGGGACCGACGCCGACAACAACCTTCTCGATGCGGTTCGCATTGCTGCATCACCCAATTCCGTCGGGAGGGGCGCCCTGGTGGTTTTGAACAACGAGATCCAGGCTGCTCGCGACGTCACGAAGACCGATTCCTATCGTGTTGAGACTTTCCAATCCGGACACATGGGGTTTGTTGGCTACGCGGATTCAGACGGACAGATCGTTTACTATCGCAAGCCCGAACGGAGACACACCGCGGATTCCGAGTTCGACGTTGGCGGGATTGACGAATTGCCGCAGGTGGAAATAGCCTACGCGTACGCCGGGGTTGGATCCGTCGTCGTAGATGCCCTGATCGAAGCCGGAGTCAAAGGCATCGTGGCCGCAGGACTGGGCAGCGGTGGTTCGCCCTCCGCCTTCATGGCTGCCCTCCGGCGCGCGATAGCGTCTGGAATTCCAGTGGTGATCTCCACACAGGTTGGCACGGGTCGCGTTCTGCAAACCCGTCGCTTTGTTGACGAGGGTTACATAGTCGCTGACAACCTCCATCCCAAAAAAGCACGGATACTCCTTATGCTTGGTTTGACGAAGACATCCGAGCCATCAGAGCTACAGAGGATGATGCTGGAATACTGACGGGTGGCAATGACCGTCCACCAATCAAATTTTCAGATACGCCAAACGGAGAACATCAGGGTTGCCGGCTCGGTTATCCTGGTCGAGGGGAGTGCAGAACCGCTGAGGGAGTCCCTGCAATACGGAGTAGTCCTGCCGAACGTAGGTCCCATGGCCCGAATAGACATCCTGGCAGACCTTGCTCGCGAGGTCGAAACCCTGGGGTTCAACGGGGTTTTCCTCAGCGACCATGTGGCTCTTCCGTTCGAGCTGCGTTCGGCATATCCTTATCGATCGGATGGCCGGTTTCCCCTGACGGCTGACGACCTTATCCTAGAGCCGATCAGTGCGTTGTCATACCTGTCGGCGGTCACCCATCATGTCCATCTGGGGTTCAGCGTGCTCGTTCTTCCGTATCGGCACCCGGTGTTGAACGCCAAGATGCTGGCAACCATAGATGTCATGTCCGGAGGGCGGCTAATCGTAGGCGTGGGGGTGGGTTGGATGGAAGAGGAGTTCGATGCTTTGGATGCCGATTTCGACGCTCGGGGAGACCTGACCGACGAGCACATCGCAATCCTGCGTTCGCTATGGAGTGATGACGAACCTCACGTGACCGGTTCGCTATATTCAGTTTCCGGGGTCGCAATATCGCCTCGCCCCGTTCAACGGCCACACCCTCCAATCTGGGCAGGTGGGACAAGTGGACCGGCGCTACGGCGTGCGGCGAATTTAGGAGATGGATGGCACGGCGTTCGCCAATCTCCCGAGGACGTGGCACGGGTAACCGCACGCATCGCAGAACTGCGTGGACGCCAAGGGCTGTCGATGTGTGGCTACACGATATCGCTCCGCGCGGGGATGGATATTACAGATGAACCACTGTCGGGAGGCGGCAGGACCCCGCTGCGCGGTTCGCCTGAGCAAGTTTCGGCTGACTTGGACACTTACGCTGACGCCGGGATTGCCTACCTGGTCCTGGAGCCCAGGGCTGGAACGCCCGCGCAGTTTGTCGCGCAACTGGAGCGGTTTCGGCAGATACAGCGATCGTAGTTACTGGGCTGTCCAGCCGCCGTCGACGACGACTTCGCTCCCGGTCACAAAAGCGGATTCATCCGAGGCCAGGTACACCACGGCATGGGCCACCTCATCGGGTTCGCCGTACCGGCCCATGGGAATGCAGGCCAACATAACGGCCAGCCGTTCCGGGTCGTCGCGCCCCGTTCTGGTCATCTCGGTAACGATCGGGCCCGGGTGGACCGAGTTGACCCGTATTCCATCCGCCGCGTACTGGAGGGCCGCGGCTTTGGTGAGGATGCGGACGCCGCCCTTGGCGGTCTGATAAGCCGCTCCGTTGTACGGCACAGCGACGATCCCCAACTGGGAAGAGATGTTGATTATTGAACCGCCGCCCGCTAGTTTCATGGCCGGGATCGCCGATCTGGTTCCAAGGAAGACACCCTTGAGGTTCACGTCCATCGTCCTGTCCCAGAGTTCCACAGGCTCCTCGTGAATCTGGAACGGATTACTGCCGATACCAGCATTATTCACCAAAACGTTCAGTTTCCCGAACGTCGAAACAGCCGACGCGACTGTATCGATCCATTCCTGCTCGGAAGTAACATCGAGATGTCGGTAATGGCACTCACCTCCCGACGCGCGAATCCGGGCTGCGGTGGCCTCTCCTTCATCGTCCAAGATATCGCCCACAACGACTGCCGCCCCTTCGGCCGCAAACATCATCGCCTCGGACGCCCCCATACCGCGAGCACCCCCGCTAATCAACGCCACTTTGCCGTCCATCCGGCCCATGATCCGACCTCCCGTGTTTCAGGTCTACGAAAATATCATTTCCATATTCTACGGAATGTAGCGCTGCCGTTGCCGGTAATTTCCAGGACATACACGTCCGGATTCGAAAGGTTTTCCCAACCCTCGTAGCCGAACGATCCGTCGATGGAATGCAGGACCAGGCTCATGAGATTTCCGTGCGTAACAACGACCGGCGTTTCGTATCCGGTCCGAACGATTTCTTTGATTACGCTCTGGGCCCGGTCCAGCGCTTCGCTCGCGGACTCACCTCCGGGACCGCACAAATCATGGTCTACGAAAGAGTTTCGGAGAATCTCCCGCCAGTTGGGCAGCGGCTTGTCCGACAAGATTCGTTCGTTGAGTCGTGCATCTGAACGCACGGGTAAGCCCCTGGACGCCGCGAGAGGTTCCGCGCTGTAATACGCCCGCACGAAATCGCTGGACAATACCAGATCTATCGCTTCGTCGATCAGAAAATCTCTCAGCCGTTCCGCCTGCCGTACACCTGCAGCAGTCAGCGGAGCATCTGGCGATTGCCCTGCAGCCTGGCAATGTCGCACCAGGAGCAACCGCACCGATCCGTCCATCATTCCATAGAAACCACCCAAAGCAGCAAATATCGATCAAGCGGCCACGGTTACGGTGATGATGTCGATTCCGTGATACTTCTGATGCCGAACGGACGATGCGTAGTGCCGCAACAGTCTGAAAGAGACCTCATTTTCATCGGGGATCGAGGGCAATTCGCTCAGCAAAGACAGCCGATCCTCCATGTTTCTTCCTTCCAGGGCGGTTACGAACTCCATTTCAATCTCGGGTCCCTGGGCCCGAGTGGACACGACCAACCGCCTGGGCTGTCCACTGGTCAACTCGTCGTCTTCCTGCCTTAGAATTGCGGCCGTTTCTTCTCCAGCGGCTAACAATCGGTCGGTTACGGCGGCACCAAGCCCTGACTTGGCGGCGACGTCGCGAAGAAACTCATTGAGGCGCGCCGGCGCGTCATCATCCAAGGCGACCTGCAAACGGCGGGACCTCCTCCGCGATAGTTCGACAAACGCCATCATCAAGACTGCCACGATCGCCCCGGCCGTCATTCCGTTGCCGAGCAACACCCCCAAGAACCCGTCTCCCAGCAACTCCGGGAAAATCACCCCGTTTTGAAAACCGACACCAATCCAGAAGGCCAGTCCAACAATCGCCGCCTTGCGATGATCCAAGCCGTCCCTGATGACGATGTTCATGCCCTGCACGAACAACAGGGTGATCAAAACAGCGCCGTAGCCGGCGATCACGGGAGCCGGGATTGCGATCAGCAAAGCTGCGATCTTGGGGAAGAAAGCGATCGCGATGAAAATTGCCCCGATGACGACCCCCACACGGCGCGACGCTATTCCCGTTACCTCAGCCAAGGCTACGCTGGTTGAATATGTCGTGTTGGGCACCGTGCCGGTCAAACCGGAAAAAAGATTACCGACGCCGTCAGCATTCAGGGCGCCCTGCACTACCCGGAAATCAGTAGCGCGGGGGCGACGTCTGGAAACACGTTGGATCGCTACGCCGTCGCCAATCGTCTCAATCGCGCCCACCAGCGTTACCACGATGAATGCAGGCAGGAGCGCCCAAAACTCCACTCCGGGAGTAAAGTCCCAGCCGGGCCAAGATCGAAAAGCCACGCCGAACCATGGGGCATCGACGACATATTGAAAGTCGTACATACCAAACGGCACCGACACAACACAGCCAGCGATGATCCCGATCAGCGGGGACCAAATCCGCAGCATTGGCGGGGCGCGCAGCACCAGAACCGTTACGGCAACCACCGCCACCACCGCCACGATTGGAGCTCCAGCCGTGTCCACATGCTCCGGTACATCGGTCAGCATGTCAAACAGGATCGGCATCACCGTCGCGGCTATCAGCATGATCACGGTGCCAGTTACCACCGGGGTGAATATCCGGCGCAACCAGGAAAGACGAGCAGCAAGCGCGAACTGGAACAGTGCTGACACCACTACCAAGCTGGCCATCAACGCCGGGCCGCCTTGCATCAAGGCCGCGGCGCATACGGCGATGAATGCCCCGGAGGTACCCATCATCAGGATATGGCCTGACCCTATTCTCCATACGCGTACAGCTTGCAGGATGGTGGTGATGCCACTTATCAGCAGCGCGCCAAATACGGCCCATGCCAAACTCGGCTCGGGTTGGCCCGCGATACGGAAAACGATCAAAACGCCCAGGACGACCCCGCCAATGATGGACAGGGATGCCTGGACGCCTGCGCCCAACGTGATAAGTAAGGGAGGATTCTCGTCCGGTTCGTAGCGAACGTTGTCGTTTATCTGTGATTGTGCCAAAGCGATTTCCTAACGTGAGTTATCTCATCAACAGCATGATGCCGGACACATTAGCACATAAGTAAGTCGGATTCACTCACACTCGCCCATAGTCCGTGGAATTGTGGTTACATTTCCAGGAAGATATCAGGATCGGAAAACCATTATCTCGGGCACCGCATCGCAGACGACGGGTGAAAGCTATCCAACCTCCAAGCCGCACGGACCGGGACTACCCAATGTTACAGCGTGTCAAACCCGCGCCATCCGGGCAATGCCGCGGCTTGCCGGATCCAGGTTTCCAACTGCTCCGCGTCGAATTCGTCCTCGTGTAGGTTGACCCACCGCGAGTCGGGGTCTTTGCCACCGCCCGGCGGGACCGGGTTCAGAGACGCGCCATTCAGGAAGGTCACTTTGATGTATCGGGTGAAGACATGGTAGCTAATGAACCAGCCCTCTCCCTCAATGCCGTACCAAGGCGAGTTCCACCTTACAGCTTTGCGCACTTGGGGTACGGTTTTCCCGATAAGCTCGTCCAGTTTGCGTCCCACGTCGCTTTTCCAGCCAGGCATGGCCGCGATGTAAGCCTGAACAGGTGCGTCGCCGTCCGCTTTGGCGATCTGAGGGTTGCCGCCGGATAGGAGGACAACCGCCCCGCTATTGGCTTCGACGGCCGGCCGGTTCGCTTGCGCAGGCTTTCTGGGCGCTCCACCCGCCATGGGAATCACTCCACAAGGATGTTCGCACGTTTGACGCGGCTACAGGAAAATACAGACGCGCTACGCGGATTGACGGAATTTGCACAGTACCGATGGCGACTGAAACTGCACTGTTGGAAAGGTGGGCCCGACAGGGTTCGAACCTGTGACCTGCCGATTATGAGTCGGACGCTCTACCACTGAGCTACGGGCCCCGGCTAGTATCCAGAGTATGCGCCGAGGCAAAAATCGTCAACGGAGATCAGATGCCCAAGCGCTGCCGGTATTCCGGATCCCACTCCGCCAATTGCTTTCTTTCCACCAACTCTTGGGGTTCCAACGCCGGCGAAGCGTCGCCGGTCGTGGGGATAGTGGCTATGACCGTAGCCTGTTCCAACTGGGCGACTAGGTCAGCCGTTTTCCCCAGGAGCGCTTCCAGCAACGTCCGGTTATCCTGGCCAAATGTTGGCGCGGGGCCCCCGACTTCCAACGGTGTCTTGGACATTCGGTACGGCCTTCCCATGATGATGCGGGTACCCATGCCGCGTTCCTGAGGATATTCCACGCGCTCCAGGAAGTTGCGGCTGCGGTAGTGCGGATCGAAATGCACTTCTTTACCGCTCAGCACGGGCCCGGCTGCAATGCCGGCGCCTTGCAGCCGATGCATCAGTTCGTACTTCTCGTAGCACCCTGTCCAGTTCGCAATGGCGCGATCGATTTCGTCGTGGCACTCCTGGCGACCGCGCAGCGTGGAGAGCCGCAAATCGGCGGCGAGATCCTCGCGTTCCATCAAACGACACAAAGTGCCCCACTGTTCGTTGTCCGCAATCGACAACGTGATCCATGCATCGGATCCCAATGCCGGATATGCGCCCTGTGGCGCTCGGTATGGGTGTCGGTTACCAATCCGGCCACCCTCCCGTCCGTTGGCCATGGCGTCCATCAAATACTCGGACAGGAACATGACGCCGGCCTGGTACATGCCGATGTCAACCCATTGGCCGCGCCCCGTTTGGTTCCGGTAACGTAAGGCGGAACCGATGGCGAACATCGCGCTCCACGTCGAGAGGAAATCGACGAAGGAGCGACCTGCTTTTGATGGCTCGTCGTTGGGATAGCCCGTTACCCAGCAATGGCCGTGGGTGCCCTCCTGTGTCGTGGCCTGGGCAGGATAGGACGAGTAAGGTCCGTCACCATGCCCATATCCCGTGTTGGAGACCATGATGATGTCCGGACGCAGCTTGCGCAGATTGGGATAGTCCAGACCCCACCTGCGCATCACGCGCGGCGTGAAGTTTTCCATGACGACATCACTGACCAAGACCAACTCACGAAATATCTCACGACCTTCCTCGGTCGACATGTCAAGCACCAGGGACCGTTTTCCCCGGTTGAGCAGCTGATAAGTGGATGGCCGGTTCCACCAATCTTCGCCCGGGTCGTTGTCCGGGAACGTGCCGTAAAGGCCGCCTCCACGGGTGATATCAGGGCGTCCCGGTCCCTCGATCTTGATCACCTCCGCACCGAGGTCGGCCAACTGGCCGCCAGTGTAAGGCAGTGCGAAGACATAGGTGGAGTCCAAGACCCGAATCCCTTCCAGGGGCAAAGTCGTCATGGATTGAACACTCCCGATCAAATCACACCCGTTTGGCGCATGACAGAAAGCTCATCGGAGCTGTAACCGAGACCGTCGCCGAATACTTCGACATTGTGCTGGCCGAGTGTAGGGGCGGCCATACGCAACTGGTAACCGGCAGGCGTCATTCGGAACAGTTCGGCTGGCACTTTGACCGTCCCGATGACGGGATGTTCCGTTTCACGATAGAAGTGCCGTGATTCCAACTGCGGACACTCAGCGAGCTCCGAGGGAGTCTGTACGAGTCCGAACAGCATGCGTTTTTCGGCTGCGTTAGGAAATAACTCCCATTTCTCGCGATCCTTGATCGCGTCCAGCACAACCTGGTCCATTTCGGGCCCGTTGCGCACGCGTTGGGCCCGATCGGCGAATCGGGGTTCCAAAAGCTCGGGAGCACGGAAAAAGTCGGCGATGTCTTCCCAGGTTGCTCCGCCGCCGGCCTGGACGATGATCCAACCGTCCTTGCAGGGCATGGGGTTTTCCCACATGGTGCCGTCGGCACGGCGAATCTGCACTCCGCCGATGAACGGGTAAATGGTTTGCGTTGCCATCATCGTGGAGGCTACGCACTCGGTGACGGAAACGTCGACGTGTTGACCGACGCCGCACCGGTCCTGGGCGAACAGGGCCATGGCGGTCGCGCCTGCTCCAAACAATCCGCCTTGGTACTGCGCCTGGAAGCCACCGTGTTTCAGGGGCGGGCGACCCTGAACGCCGCTGATACCCATCACCATACCCATGGCATATGAGACGATTTCCTCGCCCGCAAATTGACTGTACGGACCGGTTTGACCAAAAGGAGTAATCGAAGTCATAACCAGGCTGGGATTGACCTCGGACAAGTTCTCGTATCCCAAATCCAACGAGGCAAGATAGCCGGGCCGGTAACTTTCTATCACCAGGTCGACGTGGGGAGACAATTCCCTGAGCAGCCGGCCTCCGGCCTTTGACGTCAGGTCTATGGTCACCCCTTTCTTGTTCAGGTTCAAGATCAGGAAAAACAGGCTCGTTTCCGGGTCCGGATCATCGTGATAATACGGTCCGACCCGGCGCATAGCGGATCCACCGGGGGGTTCGATTTTCAGCACGTCGGCCCCGTAGTCCGCCAACAACCTGCCACAAAAAGACCCGGCGATATCCTCACTCAGGTCCAAAACTTTGACGCCCGTGAGCGGGCCCCCGAAGTCCATAAACTATCCGCCAGTACCCCGTGCTAAATCTGGAATTGGTTGATTTGAGTGGCAGGATTGTATCCCAACCCCAGGCGAGTCGGCAATTTGCCTCTCGGTCTCACGCGTATCCACTCGGGGAGTTGGCCGTGGTTACGGGGCCGGAAGGTCCCAGCGCAGCAGTAGATGGTAGCGGTCGTTCCCGGCCCAGGGGAGCAAACTGAGGACGATGGTGTTGGGGAGGGGGACGACGCCTTTTCGTCGGGTGTCGTCCAGGTAGCGGCGGAGGCGAGCGAAAGTCGGGAGCCGGAAACCGGCTTTGACGATGCGCTGGATGACGTCGGCGGCTCCGGGGGTTCGGATGGAGTCCAGTCGTTGGAGACGGTTTCGGCGATGCGGCGGAGCTTGATGATGGCGAGTTCATGGGCGAATTGGCGCTTGAGGGCGTTGATGCGGCGGCGGAGTTGGGAGAGGGTCATGGGATTACCTCTGACGGGGAGCTATTCACATGGATGGACAAGATCGGGGACTGGATCAGGATGGTGGCGCCCTCAAGTACGGGGCGGGCTGTCATTTTTGGGAAATCCCGCTCATATCCGCTCATTTCGTTTCATTCAAGTAGGGCCGGGAGCGGGTGGTGGGGATGCAATGGTGGTGGATTGGGTGGGTTTGGGGGTGATATGGGTGGTTTTGGCGGGCCTGTGAGCGGGTTTGGGAGGGACGGGCCGGGTCATTCGATGATTCAAACAGAAACGATGGCTTCAGCCCGGACGTTCCTTGAACTGCCGCCCGTTGAACTGCGGCCCGCTGGTCCTTCGACAGGCTCAGTATGAGCGGGCTGCTGGAAAGGCCTGCGACAATGGCAAGGCCCTGGAGGGACCGGGATGGTGGTTCGGATTGGAGGATCACGTAGTTCAGATGAGCGGGCTATGGGAAGCAACTGCGACGATGGAAAGGCCGTGGAGGGACCGGGATGGTGGTTGGGATGTGGGGGATCACGTAGTTCGATGGTACGTAGTTCTATGGTAAGGATGGGCAGCGGTCAGGGGCAAGGGAGCAGTGTCGTCATGCGTACACGGTTGGTGGCGGAGTCACACCAGAGCGAATCCCATAGTCGTCGCCGCTGTGCAAGCAGGAGCCCAGCAACCCAAAGCACTGGGGAATAGCGGGAGTGTTTAGTGCGTTGGGTTACCGGATTCCGGCCCAGTATCAAGTACGGGATGACGTTCTCTTACGGGGTGACGTTCTTTCGTAGGAATGGCAGCAGGCGCAACCGGACCACGCCGATCACGCGAGACGAAACCGGGTACGCGTGAGGCCTCCCGGTCAAAACGGGGGGTATAATTGTGCAAAATCCATTTCTACGAGGAACCGAGTTCGGACCACAGGAGCCGCCGAAGATGCTAATTGACCCAAAGAATTTTGATCGTTTCAACATGATCCTGACCGGGGTGGTGGTACCCAGGCCTATTGCGTTCGTATCGACCATTTCGACCGAGGGGATCGTGAATCTGGCACCTTACAGTTTCTTCAACGCCATGGCGTACAATCCGCCAACGCTGATATTCTCATCGTCGCGAAAAGCTCCAGGCTGGGACGACAAGCGCAAGGACACGCTGACCAACATCGAGGAAACAGGCGAATACGTGGTCAACGTGGTGGTTGACGACATTGCGGCCGCGATGAACGCCACGGCTGCCGAGTATCCGACAGGCGTTTCCGAGTTCGACGTGGCGGGTTTAACGGAGGCCCCAAGCGAGATGGTCAAGGCCCCCCGTGTATTAGAATCTCCCGTCAATATGGAATGCCGGTTGGTCCAGGTGGTTGACATTGGAGAGCAACCGCATGCCCATGGGCTCGTGATCGGTGAGATCGTAAGGATGCACGTACGGGACGATGTCCTGTACGAAGGGCCGAATGGGCTCCGAATCAAGCACGAAGTACTCCGACCCACAGGTCGTCTGGCGGGCAACATGTACTGTCATACCGACGACGTGTACGAACTGGTACGACCGACATATGTGCCAGCGGAAGAGTCTGCGGGGCGGGCGGCTGACTGATCGATTATGAAACGACCGTGTGGTTTTTCCCACGCGGTCGTTTCATGATTTCCCGTGGTCATTCCGGGAACTGCAATAGTTGGAGCACGTTGCCGTCGGGGTCTTTGAGTGTCGCAACCCAACCGCCCCAGTGCTCCTGTTCAGGTCGGCGAATAAAATCCACGCCTTCCTCAACAAGCCGCGCGTGCTCGGCATGAATATCATCAACCCCCAAGTGCGGCATCACGCGCAACGGGTCTTTTGAATTGCCGAGGACCTGGCTGTGGCGGCCAACGTTGAAGCGGATGTTCCCCAATTGGAAGGCGGCGAACCCTTCGTCTTCATGGAATGAGTGCAACGGAAACCGCATCGTGTCTCGGTAGAACCGGAGCAACCGGTCCAGATCGGCGGTCCAGAGAGTGATACCTACGATCTCGTTTATCATGGGCCGGGGTCGGCCGGATGCAAGTCGTGCGCTTGGGTGCAGGCCGTACACCAACCATGGAAATCAACGCGTTGCCACATCACGTGGAAGCTAGTCTCGGTAGATACCTGATCACGCAGCTTGACGATAGTCTCGCTGCTTTGGTCCGCGTCGGTGATGCTGCCGCAGCCAATGCAAACCAAGTTAACATGAGGCGAGACGTTGCTTTCATAACGTGATTGCTTGGCGAATGGGAGCTCCTGGATCAGCCCGCTTTTGGACAACACACCCAACGTTGAGTAAACGGTTGCCAGCGTCATCGAAGGGAAGTGTTGCTGTACGCGCTCGTGAATCTGCTGCACGGTGGGGTGGTCGGAAGAATTGAGCACGGCTTCTGCGATTGCCAAACGCTGAGGAGTGACTCTGACGCCTCCCTGGCGAAGTTGCTGAACCACCGCGTTTTGCATCATGGGACCCTCCCGAGACGTCGCGAACAGGCCTTCGTAAAGGCGCAACGCTCGGTCCGAGTATAGCATTTGGTGTCCGGGACCGGCAATTGTATTGTGCGCCCGCACTACTCATACCGCCTTGGACGATTTCCCACCATGAGGCCCGGGGATGAACAGAGGCCCCGAGTCCGGGGCGGCCGCAGGCCAAGGCGAGGGGCGGGCTCTGAGTCCGCCCCTCGATGCCGACATCAGGCCTTCATGGCTATATCTCGCGGAATTCGGGCTCGGGCTCGCCAGCGTAAAAATTATTGGACCACAGATCGTCGATGATTGCTTGATCACCTTCAGTGAGTGGCGGTGTATCGACAGCTGCCGAATACTCATTTAGCTCGTCGAGGGTAGTGAAGTTGGGTAGTACGCTGGTAATGGTAGGTTGATGCAAGACGAACTGAATGGCCGCCTGGCTCATGGAACGACCAACCTCCTCGCCGGCCAGGAACTTTACCTGCTCGACCTTTACCAATGCCTCGCTAAGCCACTGGTGGCGCCGATATGAACGATGGTCGTTCTCGTCGAACTCCGGCGCCTCGTCGTATCGTCCGGTCAAGGCCTCCGAGGCGTGAGGTACCCGGGACAGGAGGCCGACCTGTTCCTTTTTTGCGATGGGGAAGAAATCTTTGGCGGGGTCCTGCTCAAGGATGCTGTAGATGATCTGGCAACTGCTGACGTGCCGTTCCTCCATGCTGGCCTGACCTTCTTCGAACCAACCAATGTCCGGCCCCAAGGCCGATCCGTAGTAGCGGATTTTGCCTTCCTCCTTGAGCGCTTCCAACACCTCGAAAACATCATCATCCTCGATGGCGGCGATACGCGGATTGTGGAGTTGGTAAAGGTCGATGTAGTCGGTATTAAGTCGGCGGAGGGATTGTTCACAAGCGAACCGGATGAATTCGGGCTCGAACTTCTGGGGCCGCTCCTGGTGTCCGACACGAGGCGTTGTCTGGTCGTAGATGTCGTATCCGAATTTGGTGGCGATAATCATGTCGTGGCGGCGGTGGCTCATGAATTTCGACAGAACCTCCTCGCCGTAGCCATCGCCATAAGTGTCCGCCGTATCGAAAAAATTGATGCCCAGTTCAAAGGCCTCTTCCAGGAGTTGTCGGCGGGTTTCCTCGGGTATGCGGCCCCACCAATTTGTTGCGACGGTCCAAACGCCGAAGCCGACTTCGGAAAGGACCAGGTCTGTACGGGGAAGATGGCGGTATTTCATGGTAGGAGTCCTTACAACTGTCGACCGGTATTGCTACACGGACACAGAGATCATAGAAAACGTAAGCCTGATTATCCGGAAATGCGACAGGAAGTCGAGTGTCACCGGGCGTCCGGCTTTCCGAGTGCTCCTCCGAGGACGCTCGGATGATATGCGCGCGGACTCATCGGCGTTTCACCAGTGAAAGGCGATTTCATCCTGGTGCCACGGTAGTTTGTCCAGTCGCAGAAGTAGTGCGACCCGATCAGGCCAGGATAAATTTTCCTCACTGGCCCATTCGAGAGCAAGACCATCCAACTGAGTTCGGTCGAACCGGAATGGTATATCGCATTGGCATTGACCATCGCGATCGGGCAATGCTGAACACTTCGGATCAACCACCAAATCGAACAGGAAATCGTACATCGGCGGTTCCGTTTCCGCCAATGCAGCGACGATGTCAACAGCGCCGGCCAAAGGGGAGGGAGGTTATACGGGCACTAGACCCAAGCTGTCGTGAATCGCTCCGACCATCTCGGAAAAACGACCATCCTCGACCACCGGCTTGGCATTCCCCAGGCGGACGGTCGGGATGACGTCCACCCACGATTTGCATCCTCCGTATTCGGGGATGAACGGTACCGTGGTGGGGTTCTCCATGCGGAAAACGCGGAGCAAGATAATGGTCAACGGCACCATGGGCTTCCAATGCAACCGAGATGAGGCGTAGGTATCGGTCCAGATGTGGTGCGGCGCTAGACTCCCCACCTTGTCCAGTTGGTCGATTTCCAAAAGTTCGTGTACACGCGCCCAATGGGTGAATGTTACGGAATCTGAATCGCTGGGATTGTCTTCGAGCAAACGCCGGAGATTCGGCTGGTGAGACTCTTTCAGCAGGTCCTCGCGTTGGTGCAGGTACGTGGGGTACAGCAAGAATTCAGGATGCACGACTCTGAAGTCTTTGCTCTCCTCGTGGATTCCGCCTTTGCGGACCATGAGGATTTGATCCCCGTCGGCGAGAGCCTCAACCGTGATGGCCCATTCTTTCAAAGCGAGTTGGCAAGCTTCTGGGGTGTTCATTTGCTGGGCCTCCGATTGGCGTGCGATGTAATCAGATGTTGCCACGAACATTTTCCGATGGCAATAAATTATTTGGCCCGGGAGCAGAACTCCGCATAGTCGGGGACTTCCTCTCCAAGCACGTAGAGCCAGTAATAGGTGCCGGTGTCTCCCATGTACTTGAACTGTTTACGCACGTCCTTCAGAACGCTGTAGAAATCCCCTTGGGAGCGGAAGTAATTGCGGATCCCACCGTATTCCTCGTCGAGCTCGATGAGGCGTTGGGCGTTGTGGACAGTCGCAACGATTTTGCGTCGATTTCGGATTATTCGCGTATCGGCGGCCAAATCGTCGATCCCTGACTCGTCCATCGCGGCGACTCTGCCCACATCAAATCCTTGAAATCCAGCCTGGAAACCCGCCCATTTGCCATTGACGACCTTCCACGACATGCCGCTCTGGAAGACGGCTTTGGTCATGACTTCCAGGTAGTCGTTCAAGCTTTGCGGAACGATTTGTTCAGGAGCATCGGGATGCTGATGTTCGGGTCGGTCTGGCATATCGGTCATCTCCTGGCGGCGGACGGATTCGAGATCAGGCAGGAGCAGCCAATTCACCGGGTTGGGCGGGAGCGTTCAACCCGAGCAGGTTACTGAGATTGGCGGTGGTTGCCTCCGCGACCTCTTCTACGGTGATTCCCTTAACCGTTGCGAGACATTCCGCGACTTCCGCGAGATGCCGCGGTTCCGTCCAATTGTGCCGGTATTTTTTGAATGGCTGAGGGTACGCATCGGTTTCCAAGACAATGTGTTCCAATGGGATGGTGCTGGCCACCTCCCTGAGTTCAGCCAACCGGGTCAATGGCCGAGCTAGGGATATGAAAAATCCGCAATCAATGGCAGCACGGGCGGTTTCAAGGTCACCCTGGAAATAGTGCATCGCGCCGCCGACCTGACCGGCTCGCTCTTCCCTCAGCACCTTGAACACGGCGGGATGTGACTCGCGAGAATGGAAAATGATCGGCAAACCCAAGCTCTTGGCCAAGTGGATATGTTGGCGAAAGACCTGGTCCTGCACATCGTGGTCCGGAGAATCGGGCAGGTAATCGAGCCCCACCTCGGAGATGCACACTACCCGGGGGTTGTTGCGCGCCAGGGATTCCAAGCGGGCGTAGGCAGCGTCATCGACAGGATCGTGGGCGTGCATCGGGTGGATACCTACCCCTGCGTAAAACATGGGGTGTAGGTCAGCAAGGGCGATACAACGCTCGGTTGACTGGATGGTAGTACCCGCCAAAACGACGTATCCGACCCCAGCGTCGTGTGACCTTTGCAGAATCCCTGCCAGTTCCGCCGGATCGTATTGCTCATACTGATCCAGGTGGGTGTGAGCGTCGCAAAATATTGGAGTCGAGGACATCTGGTACCCGCAAGAATGGACCGCGTGGGTCACGTATTTTGTCGGCTGAGTATAGCATCAACCGCGAACTGCGACGCCGGAAACGATGATACCCGGAGGCCTTATCATGGAGCGACCGGCGCCAAATGAGTGATGCGACCCATCGGTTTTTTCGGGACTGCCCGGGTTCCAGGATGCGGTTTGGTAAGCCGTGCAACGCGCGGGCGGCCGTGCAATGGTTAGGCCGGGATGTCGTCGGGTTCGTCGATATATTTGTCGGCGTAGCCGGCGGCTTCCTGCATTATCCCGGATAGTAAGCCGTATGCATTTGCCCAGGCGTTTTCCACCTCAGGGGTGTAACGTTCCGCCAGGCCCTGTTCGAGCGTCCACAAGAGAGCGACGCCGACCGTGTCGTAGTGATCGGGCTCAACGCCGTAAATCTTGTGCCGCGCACCGAGTTTTTGCACAACAGGAACCAGCGTCTCCAGATTGTCCAAGTTGTCCACTGCGGTCGATATCATCCGCATCAACAGCCGCCCTTGCCGTTGGAGGTCAGAATGAAAAAGGGGTCGCAGGTCCTCATCCAATTCAAAGAGGCGGTTGCAAAAAGCTGTGCGGCGGCGTCGGCGATTGGCTCGACGTGGACGAATGATTCGCGGATCAAGTGTATGTCTGACGCGTTCATATCGATTCTCCTCTGTTCTGTATGGGGTCGACGCGGTATGAATTGCACTAAACGTATGAAGCCAGTGTAACACCGCTGCTCCCCTTGAATCCCGTTGACAGGATGATGTTGCTGGTCTACGATAATTGTTGACCCAATGAGTCGGGAATTAACAAACCATCGCCGGCGAAGCCGCTAAAACGTTGGCTGGGAGGATGTCCGTCCGATGACGACACAGGCGCAGCGAGTGATATCCAGGGACACCACTTCGGAGGAGTTGAACTCCGACTACAAGTGGGGTTTCACCATAGACATCGAGGAGGAAGCGTTCCCCAAGGGCCTCAATGAGGACGTGGTGCGCTTGATCTCGGCCAAGAAAAATGAGCCGGAATGGATGTTGGATTGGCGGCTGAAGGCGTTCCGATTCTGGTCGCGCCAGAATTACACGGAACCCAAGTGGGCGAACGTAGAATATCCTCCCATCGACTTTCAGGACATCCACTACTACGCGGCCCCCAAATCTGCCGAAGATGGCCCGAAGAGTTTGGACGAGGTCGATCCCGAGGTCCTGGAGGCCTTCAGCAAACTCGGCATTCCTCTGGAGGAACAAGCACGTCTTGCAGGGGTCGCCGTCGATGCCGTGCTCGATAGTGTCTCGGTGGCAACCACCTACCAAGAGCAACTGGAAAAGGCCGGGGTGATCTTCTGCCCGATGAGCGAAGCGATTCAAAACCACCCGGATCTGGTTCAAAAGTACCTGGGCTCGGTGGTCCCTTACGCCGACAATTTCTACGCCACACTGAACTCGGCCGTTTTTTCAGACGGTTCGTTCGCCTACATACCGCCGGGCGTCAGGTGTCCCATTGAGTTGATGACCTATTTCCGGATCAACCAGGCGGATAGCGGCCAGTTTGAAAGGACGCTGATCGTGGCGGATGAGGGAGCGTATGTCAGCTACCTGGAGGGTTGCACGGCCCCCATGCGGAAGTCGACCCAGTTGCACGCGGCGGTGGTCGAGTTGGTCGCAATGGAAGGTGCAGAGATCAAATACAGCACGCTGCAGAACTGGTACCCAGGGGACAAGGATGGCCAGGGCGGCGTTTACAACTTTGTGACCAAGCGAGGCAAGTGCGCGGGCAACGACTCAAAAATCTCCTGGACCCAAGTAGAAACAGGGTCTGCCATCACGTGGAAATACCCGAGCGTCATTCTGCAAGGCGACAACTCCGTTGGGGAGTTTTACTCGGTCGCGCTGGTGAACAACTGGCAGCAGGCCGACACCGGGACCAAGATGATCCATGTCGGCAAAAACACACGCAGCACCATTGTGGCCAAAGGAATCTCAGCGGGACAAGGACAGCAAACCTACCGCGGGCTCGTAAAAATCAATCCGACCGCTCAGGGCGCCAAGAACTTCACGCAATGCGACTCCCTGCTGGTCGGCGACCAATGCGGAGCGCATACCGTCCCATACATAGAGGTCAAGAATCAAACGGCGCAGATGGAGCACGAAGCCACGACGTCGAAAGTTTCCGACGACCAACTGTTTTACCTGCAGCAACGTGGTATCGGAGTCGAAGACGCCCACTTCATGATCATCAACGGGTTCTGCCGGGGGATCTTCCAAGAGTTGCCTTTCGAGTTCGCCATGGAAGCGTCGCAGCTACTGAAAGTGAGTTTGGAAGGGACCGTAGGCTAAAACGGCACGATTTCGTTCGAAATGACAGGATGATTGAAAGGAATCAAATGACCGCTCCTCAACACAGTAATTCACCGATTCTAGACGTGCGCGACCTCCACGTCTCCATCGACGAGCAAGAAATTCTCCGCGGCGTGGATCTGCGGGTCCGTCCGGGAGAAGTACACGCAATCATGGGTCCAAACGGATCAGGCAAAAGCACCCTGGCGAATACGCTAGCGGGAAGGCCCGAGTACACGGTGACCGGCGGCCAGGCGGTTTACAAGGGTATGGACCTGCTCGACATGGAGCCGGAAGATCGAGCTCGGGAAGGGGTGTTCCTGGCATTCCAATATCCGGTGGAATTGCCCGGCGTCCGCGCGTGGCAGTTTCTCAAGGCAGCAGTCGACGCAAAGAGAGTCCACGAGGGCGAAGAGGAATTGGGCGCCCGTGAGTTCGACCGGTTGTTGCGCGAAAAGGTTGCTGAGGTCGAAATAGACCCGGAATTGGTGCGGCGGTCGGTGAACGAAGGATTTTCCGGAGGCGAGAAAAAGCGAAACGAAGTCCTACAGATGGCGCTGCTGGAGCCCACACTCGCGTTGATGGACGAAACCGACTCCGGGTTGGACATAGACGCGCTCCGCATCGTGGCGGACGGGGTAAACAGGCTGCGGCGACCGGACAACGCGGCTGTGGTGGTTACGCACTACCAACGCATCCTGAACTACATCACACCCGACCACGTGCACGTGTTGGTGGACGGAAGGATCGTCCGCAGCGGGGGACCTGAACTCGCAGAACAGTTGGAAGCGCGGGGCTACGATTGGGTGCGAGAGGCAGTCGGTCTCGAAACGACGTAGGCCACAGATCAACCAAGCGTGCATTTCCTAATTCCCTGAGTTGACAGCGACCGTTGATGCGGCTGCGGCGACCCAGATGGACACGCAAGTGATTTGTGAGTCCGACATCAGCACCAGAACCTCCACCGGCAGTACCAAAACCTAAAACACCAGGCCCGAATCAATGACTACAATCAGCACCACGTCGGTCGCCGACGCCTACCCCCATTACGCGAGAGCTTTCGAGGCTCTGAATAACGATGCTCCCCCAAGCATTCAGGATTCCCGTCAGCGCGGATGGGATGCGTTCTTGAAAATCGGCTTGCCGACGGCACGGCGGGGGAACGAGCCGTGGAAGTACACTAACGTGGGGCCCGTCGCCAGGGAACCGTTTGGGTTTGCGTCGGAACTCGGGCCGGAGGACGCGGGGATCACCTCGAAATCACTCCTGGAGACCGTTCCCTGGCAAGATGAGTGGAGGACCTTGGTAGTCGTAGACGGAGTGTTTGCTCCAACCTTATCCAAGGGAATCTCTCAAGCGCAGATGGCTGACGGCACGATTGTGGCGCCTTTGACGGATGCGATCGATGCCCAATGCGAGCTTGGCGACACATTGATGGGACGCCTTGCAGATGTTAATGAGGACGGATTCACGGCGCTGAATACGTCATTCGTGCGGGATGGTGTCGGTATTTCCGTACCCGCCGGGCAGGACGCCGGGGTGGTCCACGTCGTTTATATAACCACTGGGCGGGATCAGCCGCGAGCGACATACCCCAGAACTCTGATCAACGCGGAACCGAACTCGAGGGTAACGGTGATTGAGACCTTCGCCGGGCCCGACGACACGCGCTACCTGACCAATGCTGTCATGGAGGCGTACGTGCGGGAAGGCGCTAATCTGGAGCACTATCGCCTACTCTTCGAGGGAGGGGATGGTTACCACGTGGGAATCAGCCGCGTTGATCAGGCAAGGGATTCGCGTTTCTCCTCGGTAGCGATAGCAGACGGCGCGGCGTTGGGCAGGAATGACTTTGGAGTGAGGCTGGGCGGAACGGGTGCGGAGTGCAACCTGAATGGCTTGTACCTGACCAAAGGCAGCCAGCACATTGATAACTATATCAACATCGACCATGCCGAACCGCATGGCACGAGCAGGCTGTTTTACAAGGGGATTCTGGACGGACGATCTCGCGCTGTGTTCGGCGGGAACGTAGTTGTTCGCAAAGATGCCCAGAAGACCGATGCTCAGCAGACAGACAAAAACCTACTGCTATCTCCCGAGGCAGAGGTTGACAGTAAACCGAGCCTCCTGATCTTCGCCGATGACGTGAAATGCGGGCACGGGGCCACTGCCGGGCACATTGACACGGACACCGTTTTCTACATGCGAAGCCGGGGATTGGACCTTCCCACTACAAGCCGCATCCTGATCCATGCCTTTGCCAGTGAGATCGTCGACACGGTGGAATTAGAACCGTTACGGGAGTACCTGGACGGTCGCCTCCGCAACGCGATCCCCGACGCTGACCTGTCGCTGACCATTGGAGGTCGATAGTGGCCACCTCTTCCAGCGGTCGCAAAGTCGATATCAACCCGCGCAACCCCGGGCTGTCGGCAATCGACCCTCATCTGCTGCGGGGAGATTTTCCGATCCTGGATCAAGACATCAATGGGCACCCGCTGGTGTACCTGGATAATGCGGCCACGACGCAGAAACCCAGAGCAGTGATCGACGCGATCAGCAACTACTATCTCTTGAATAATGCCAATGTGCATCGAGGGGTGCATACGCTCAGCCAGCGGGCCACCGATGACTACGAAGCGGGACGTGAGGCGGTCCGGAGATTCATCAATGCGCCGTCCACGGATGAGGTGATCTACGTCAGGGGCACCACTGAAGGGTTGAACCTGGTTGCCAGCAGCTACGGCCGCAAATATTTTACCGCTGGCGACGAGGTAATCATCACCGGGATGGAGCACCACTCGAACATCGTTCCGTGGCAAATTTTGGGGAAAGAGATCGGGATCAAACTCAAGGTCATTCCCTTCAATGACGATGGCGAATTGCTCATGGATGAGTTTGAGTCCATGCTGAACCACCGGACGCGCATGGTGTCGGTGGTACATCAATCGAATGCCCTGGGCACCGTAAATCCGATCAACACCATCGTAGAGTTGGCGCATTCGCTGGGTGTTCCTGTGATGGTAGATGCGGCGCAATCCGTTCCGCATATCCCCGTCGACGTCCAGGACATGGGCGCAGATTTCCTCGCCTTTTCGGGCCACAAGCTGTATGGGCCCACGGGCATTGGCGCACTTTGGGGCAGAGCGGAACTGCTGAACGACATGCCACCATACCAATCGGGCGGCGAGATGATCCGTTCGGTTACTTTTGAAGAAACTATCTACAACACACTGCCCCACAAGTTCGAGGCCGGCACTCCGGACATCGCCGGAGCCATCGGATTAGGCGCCGCGATTGAATACCTGGAATCGATAGGGATGGAACGAATCGCCGCCTATGAGCACGCGCTGCTCAAGTATGGCGAGGAACGACTCAACGGGATTGAGGGAGTGCGCTTGATCGGCACGGCGCAGGAGAAGGGCGGCATCCTATCGTTCTACATGGAAACCGCGCATCCGCATGACATCGGAACAATCCTGGACGCGGAGGGCATTGCGGTACGGACCGGACATCACTGCGCTCAGCCGGTGATGCAGCGCTATGGGATCCCCGCGACGGTACGAGCGTCGCTCGCGTTCTACAACACCACGGACGATATCGACGCGCTCGTCAAAGCGATCGACCGTGTAATTGAGGTGTTCGGCTGATGGTTTCAGATCTCAGCGATCTCTACCAGGAAATTCTGTTGGAGCACAATCGCAGGCCCAGGAATTTCCGCACGATGGACGACGCGACGCATCAAGCGGATGGCTTCAACCCGCTTTGCGGGGACCAGATCTCGCTGCAACTGAAACTGGGCACGGAGACGGTGCACGACGCCGCGTTTCAGGGACACGGGTGCGCCATCAGCAGGGCTTCGGCATCTCTATTGACCCAAGCCGTAAAGGGCTCGACCTCCGATGAGGCCATGGCGATGTTCGAGGAATTTCACCGGATGTTGACGGAGCCGGATGCGGACCTAGACTTGGACCTCCTCGGAGACCTGGAGATGCTGGGGGGTGTGATCGCCTACCCGACCCGGATCAAGTGCGCCATCCTGGCGTGGCATACGTTGAAAGCCGCGATCGCCGGCGAAGCCGTGGCCACCACCGAGTAGAACCCGGCGAGTTCTCCTCCAAGCGCCGCCAAATCGCGAGCGACCATGGTCCAGCTGCCGGACAACCCTGACGCGTTGTACGGCGATGTCATCATGGACCACTATAGAAGCCCTCGTCACCGTAATAGACTGGAACATCCGGATGCAGAAACAGAGGAATTCAACCCGTTCTGCGGCGACCGGGCCAACCTTCAGCTACAACTCGACGGGGATGCTGGCTGTCGGGCGGTGATCTCGGGAGTCAGCGCCGTCGCCGAGGGCTGCAGCATAATACAGGCCTCGGCATCGCTTCTTGCCGACGGAGTTCGGGGTCGCACTTTGGATGAAGCGAGTGACCTGTCCCAATTGTTCCGAGACATGATGCAGGGTAAGCCGCTGCCACCCGTCGCATTGGGCGAACTAGGTGAGCTTGGGGCGCTGGAGGTAGTGAGGCAGTACCCGGTGCGAATTAAGTGCGCTCTGCTCCCGTGGGTAGCCCTGGAGGAGGGTCTTCGCCGCCTGAGTTCAAAGTAACGCGGTCCAGCTAGTTCGAACCCGGCGGTTGGGAAGCCGGGGATTCGGACAGTATTTTCAACAGACGATAACCGTACTTCGATGTCTCGGCCGGGGGAACCTCCATGCCTGGCATCAGGTCAAACTTCTCCACGCGCAGACGGTATTCGTAGCCGTGCGCACGGGGAAGGCCTTCGATCTGCCCATAGAATGGTTGACCGTTCACGACGATGCAGGCCGCAGTGATGGGTGCGTCGGTGTAGCATTGGACCCTCCAGGGGCCCACCTCGATTTCCTCGACGACGCCACGCGCCGGCGTTTCGGATATTACCTCCGACAGACGGTGCGTACCGTCGTCGAAACTCTCGTAACGAATGCGATAGTGCTGGCCAGGACGGTACTCGAAACCGGAAATCGATCCGCGGAATGGCGAGCCGTCGAGCAACAGGCACAACTCGTCAGATTTCGGACAGTTGACCCGTGCAGGGGCCACCGATGCCTCGCTGACGCTACCCTCCATCCGGGTTTTCGAGATGGTGTTCACTAACCGGTAGCCGTAACGGCCAGCGTCCTGCGGGGGTTCGGCCTGACCCGGGAACGCTTCGTACCGCTCTATGCGCAGACGGTACCGATATCCTGGCTCGTGAGTGAACCCGTCGATCTCATCGTAAAAAAAATCGCCGTCGACGATGAGGCACATACGGCGGAAAGGCCCGTAACATTCCTTCCGAGCCGGTCCGACCGTCACCTCCAGAGTTCGGGAGTTTTCATTCTGTGGCGGGATGGGGTCGGGCGGAGGACCATCAGGAGGACTAAAGCACCCGAGGATGGCGAGGGCACCAGCCAACACCAACGAGAGGAACACCGCTTTTGCGCCTTGGGTGTCGCGACACGTCCGTACCGGACTCACCTACCCTGGAGCCCTCGAAGGTAAGCGATGTGTCCGACGTGCTGGTACATTTCGCCGATGATCTGTCGGAACATCGCCCCCAACGACATCTCTGGCCGACGTTCCCTTGGAACGGTCTCCATGTCTTCCGAGGTCAGCGTGTTGAGGTAGGCCAGGGTGCGCAGGCGTACCGCGGACCGATACTGGAGGAACTGGTCCAAGTCATAGCGAGGGAAATTATTGACTTGATCAGGGGTATGGCCGAATCCGTTGTCGCGGGTTGGCATACCGAATTTTTCGTGCCAACCTTCGGTCTCCCACAACTCGGTTTGGAACTGGGCGAAAAACTGGATCCACATATCTTCGACACGCACCATGTGCCAGAGAATCCAACCGATGGAGTTGGCATCGGGAGCCGGTTGCCAGGCCAACTCGTCAGGTGTGAGGCCGTCGAGCGCCTGCAGCAGGAAACCGTTTTCCTTGTCAAGGGCGTCGACGATGAATTCGTTGAGAGTCACGGTGTTGAGTCTCCGTTTCGGTTCAAATCACAAGGATGGATTGGATAGGATTACGCTGGAACTCCGGCGTCGGTTGGCGAAGCCGCGGGCCGCGCGCCCATCTCCCTGTCGAGGAGCAACAAGGCGTCGCTGCGGCCCTTCACCATGTCGAGGGCGGCAATGACGTCGCGGGCGGTTTTTTCTTCCTCGACCTGCTCGGAGATGAACCACTGGAGCATGATCTGGGAGGCATAGTCGTTGACTTTAACGGCAACACCGTAGAGGTCGTTGATAAGTTGGGACACGTGCTGTTCATGAGCCAAGGTCTGGCGCATGATGTCCTCCACAGAATCGAACTCTATCGGGGGCTGATCGATGGGCAGCAAGGTGACACGGCTGTCTCGGTCTTCCAGG
Organism: Dehalococcoidia bacterium; assembly: GCA_965116565.1. Classification (GTDB taxonomy): domain Bacteria; phylum Chloroflexota; class Dehalococcoidia; order Lucifugimonadales; family UBA3495; genus Bin87. The sequence continues at coordinate 2,682,843 of OZ220699.1, read as the reverse complement.
TAGCTAACCAGTTTCATCGCGTGGGTGTACTCTTCCTGACTTTGGATGCGCATCCAATGGGCGAAACCGGACAAGTCGATTGACTCGCAGTAGGTGGACATCGAAAGATAGAGGTAAGAGGAATAGATCTCGGCGTTGATATGCTGGTTGATTGCGTTTTGGAGTGAAGTTTCAATGGGCATGGTATTTCTCCGGGGTACGTTCGCCAAGCCGAATTAATCGATCACCTCCAAACGTTAACGGTGATCAACTTAGGCAACGTCAGTCGTGCAGAAAGCCCAAGACGCTGTCGAAGAAGGCTTCCGGGCGTTCCAACTGGGGTACGTGGCCGCACTGGGGAATTACGGTGAGTGTGGCGTTAGGCAGCAGGTCGCGGAAGGCCTCACCATACTCTTGGGGGATTACCTGATCGGAATCTCCCCAAACGATCAAGGTGGGCATGGTAATTCGATGAGCGCGCTTGATGAGGCCACGTTCAGGGATGGGCCAGGTGAACTTAGCGACGGACTGCAGCGTCTGGATACGATTCAATGTGTATTCCAGACGCTCCTCAGGGTCGGTGGGCTGGGCGACGTAGGCATGGGCGAGATCACTCTCCGGATCGTGCCACATCATCTGCCGACGTTCGTCGGCGGTGAGGATGAAAAAATCGGCAACCGGTTTCTCTTCCAGCCACAGGCCGAGTGAATTGACAAGCACTAGCCGAGAGATACGATCGGGGCGATGGGCCGCAAGTTCAGCGGCGCAAAATCCGCCGTAGGAATGGCCAACCAAATGGCAACGCTGGATGCCCATCGCATCCAAAAACTCCTCGAAAAACTGGACGAGGTCCCAGAGGTCGTCGATGTGGTTCAAGCCGCTGGAAGCGGATACGCCCGGGTGAGCCGGAGCGTAAACATGGTAATCCTGAGCGAGGCGATCGAGAAAATCAGGCCAACCCACGTACCCGCCGGCACCGTGCAGGTAGATCAGCGGATCGCCGGAACCACCTTCAGCGACCTGAACGTTGAACATGCCATTGCGAACGGAAACCATCCGCTCAGTGTGGGAAGCCATGTAAAGACCACCTCAAGTGGGCAAAAGAATCAGACCGGGAGGCCGCATCGGCGAGTCAATCCCGGCCCGTATACGGATAAAGCATACCACATGCACACATTTGCACGGACGGGCCATGGCCTTGAGATTTTGCGGGAGTGCATCCAGCGATTTCGCCCGCACCGGGACGACATTGGGCGGATCGTACACCTCGTGGTTTCAGAGTAGGACGCGGCCTGACTTGCCAAGGATCTCCGGTGGGCGGTGTTTCAACCCGCTCCAAAATTCGGATCGTCGGGGGTCTGTGTATCGCTGTACGCTTGCGCTCCTTTGCAGATGGGGATTGGTGTCTGCTGTGGTTGGGTTTGGCTGTCATCGTCAGCGCCACGGCCGGAGGGTTACGCAAGGGTGTTGGCTCGCTCCCCGGTTGGCGGGCGGCGCACCGATCGGGAGCAGTCTCCTGAGGTCAGTCCCTCAGCCGAATAAATCGGGAGGCAAATGCGTCGGGCGCTCTGCGTGTGAACTGGCGCTCGACCCGTTGTGACCGCGCCGTCCAAGATCGACAGGACGCGGGTCCTGGCGGAAGCGGATATGTGATTTTGGGCCTGACGGGGTTGGCCGGGTACGAACCGTGATGCGTCTGACAGTATCGCCTCCGGGCATGACTGGATGAAATGATCTTACTCGAGCGATTTCATGACGGGCACCCGCGTTCCTATTACCAAGCGGCGGATTGGCGCCCGATAAAGGCAAAGTTGGCGACAGGGCAACCCAGACATCCGGAAAGGGCCCGCTGCTAGCGGGACGAGTAAGCAATGCAACCCAACCAAAAGTTCATGCGTCGGGATGAACCGGGCTTCCGCATTAGGGATTGCGGCCAGTCTGCGCGGATTTCAACCCGGACCGTGCAAGTACTGGACGCTTCCGGCAGGATTTTTGGGCGTCCAACAGTGCTGCTAGACGTTTTGCGAATGATGTTGAAATGCACGCCGGCTTGAATTGCGGGGCCGGGTCTGGCAAGATGTCACCATTATGATGATCGGCGCATTTGATATCCAAGAGCCGTTGCCGGAACTGCACAACCCGCATGTTTTTGCCATGATCAGGCCATGGGTGGACGTGGGTAGCGTGGGCACGTTGACGTTGAACCGCCTGGAGCGATACCTGGGCTCCAAGGAGTTAGGGCGGCTGAAACGTCCGGGAGAGTTTTTCGATTTCACCCGGTACAGGCCCAGCATGCGGTTGGTGGACAATGAACGCAGGGTGCGCATACCCAATAGCATTATCCGCTACGCCACCACCGAGAACGGGCCCGACTACCTGTTTTTGCATTTACGAGAGCCGCATGCGAACAGCGAACAGTACACGGATTCGATTCTAGAAGTGGTGGAGAAATTTGGGGTGAAGCGGTACTGTCGGCTGGGAGCGATGTATGACACTGTGCCCCACACTCGCCCGTTGCTGGTGACCGGTTCCCTGGGTTCAGTGGAGCAGATCCGACCCGTGCCAAACCTTAAGTTGCGGCGCAGCACCTACCAGGGTCCGACCACTATCATGAACTTGGTATCGGACGGGATCGACCGAATGGGAGTCGAATCGATCAATTTCATGGTCCATCTGCCGCAATACGTCCAGTTAGATGAGGATTTCAACGGGACTGCGCGGATGATCGAGGCGCTCTCGTCGGTGTATCCAGACATCCCAGAGGATTTGGCTCCGGTCCGCAGGGGGCAGCGACAGTATCGGGAACTGAACGCAGCGGTGGAACGCAACTCGGACCTTCAAGGCTTGATTAAACAGATGGAGGATTACTACGACTCCAATGAGGCCGAAACCGCGACCACGGTCGAGGAAACCGAGGATGCCGGGGGCGAGGCTGTAGCGTTATCGCCGGAGATCGAGCAGTTCCTGAGTGAACTGGGCGAGGAATTCGGCGAACGCGAGAATTAGCTCAGCTTAACATGCAAACTGAACGGGGCAGGCCTCAAACCTGCCCCGAATTGATTAACGCGCAGTGGTATAGAGTCTGGCTAGTGGTGGCGACGGATGGATTCGAACCAACGACCTAGCGCTTATGAAGCGCCCGCTCTGCCACTGAGCTACGTCGCCAACCCACCCGGCCCCGACCAGTCGTCGTTATTGCCGAGCGTCCAAATATGGTACGGCTGCGTCCCGCGGATTGTCAATTGAAACGGGCGCAAAAGAGCAAGAGACAGGACGAGGAACACGTGCAAAGAGCTTCACTATTGAACCAGCAGACATGGGCGATCCGGGGTGGTGAATCGGGTGTCGGAGAGCACGAGGATGAGTTCCAGATGGACGGAGTCATCACCGTTGGATTCGGCTGCGAGCAACCACTGACCGCATTCAAGGACCAACCGGAGTTGCAGCGGTACCTGGAAGACGAACGTGGGCACGAGGGCGCGCAGTCGGCCAGACAACTTTGGCTTTTCGCGTTCGACATACGTATCGGGGATAACGTGGTCTTGACCAGAACCATGCGAGGGCACGAAGGAAAGTTGGCGTTGGGTCGAGTGATCAGCGGGTACCAATTCCGGGACGGACACCATCACCGGCACTGGCGGCAGGTGGAATGGCTCAACGAAAACGCGTCGAAATCAGGGTTTGGGGGCGCTGAGCTCAGCGCCGTCAATCAAAGAACCACGCTGAATCTGATTTGCGACGAAAGCGTTGCCGCGCGCATCAGGTCCCACTGCCTGGCCAGATAGCGGGTGGGGAATTCATACGCTTCCCTTCACGTCTGACAGCACCCAGGATGCACGCGTTTGAATAATTCGAGCTTAGACATGCTGTTGTCGGAAACCGCCGGCCGGCTGGAGGACATGCTGGCCGACCTGTGCCGGCGGTTGGATCCGTTTCCGTCGTTCCTGGGGATGACAACGATACAGGCGGTGGAACTGGAACCGGCATTGAAGCCCAAGGCGGACCGGGGATGCGTGGTGGTGACGCCGGACGGATTGATTGCCGAGTTGGACGTGACGGCGATTCCGGGCGTCGTTGGGGTGCTGGAGGTGGACCAGGTTGAGGAATTCAAACCGCTGGAGGATGTTTCAGCGGAGGAATACCTGATGTACCTGATCGCAGCAGTGAAGGCGTTGTCGGATGAGGCAGCGCGGAGGGGCGTCTAGGATTCCGTGAGGTCGACGTCGCCGGACTGGCCGCCAGTTTTGCGGAGGAGACGCACGCCGTCGATGCGAACGGCGCGGTCCACGGCCTTGCACATGTCGTAGATCGTGAGGGCCGCGACGCTGACTGCCGTTAGCGCCTCCATTTCGACGCCAGTTTTGCCGGAAGTGGTGGCGGTGGCGACGATGTTCACGCTGCTGGCGGACTCGTCCAGCGCAACCTCAACATCCACCTTGTTGAGGGGTAATGGGTGGCAGAGCGGGATCAACTCCGAGGTGCGCTTGGCGCCCATGATTCCGGCCAATTGAGCGATGGTCAGGACGTCGCCTTTTTTCATGAGACCGCCGCGGATGAGGGCGAGGGTTTCGGGCTGCATCACGACCTGGCCGGTCGCCTGGGCCATGCGATCCGTAACGGGTTTCCAGCCAACGTCAACCATGCGGGCGGTGCCGTCCTCGTCGAGGTGGGTCAGGCCGTCGGCGGGCTTGGAGGTATCTCGAGTGGTCATGGCGTTGGGTCAGCCTCCGATCTGGTACATTTCGACCTTGGGCCGGCCGTCGGGATTCTCCCTGTCGGTGAACTCGGTGCGGATTTCGGAGTAGCGGTCCCGGCGGACTTTCCAAACGCCAGCGATGATGTGGACAAGTTCCGAATCGGTAGCACCGTCGCGCATGGGGCCACGCAAATCAACGCCGTCGGTGGCGAATAGGCAAGTGTAGATGCGGCCGTCGGTGGATAGCCGGGCGCGGGTGCAGTCGGCGCAGAACGGTTGGGTCACGGAGGAAATGACCCCGATTTCCCCGTCGCCATCTCGGTAGCGCCAACGGCCGGCTACTTCGCCGACATAGTTGGGTTCGGCCGGGTCCAAAGGGAGTTCCGCATCGATGCGCGCGACGATCTCAGACGCGGGCACCACCTCATCGAGTTTCCAGCCGTTGCGGTTCCCGACGTCCATGTATTCGATGAACCGCACGATGTGGCCCGTTCCCTTGAAATGGCGGGCCAGATCGACGATCGTGTGGTCGTTGACACCCTTCTGGACGACCGCGTTGATCTTGATGGGAGCGAGGCCAGCTTCGGACGCGCGCTTGATGCCGTCGAGGACCCGACGGGTGCCGAAACCGCGGCCGTTCATCCGCTTGAAAACGTCATCGTCGAGTGAGTCTAGGCTCACGGTGATGCGATTGAGGCCGGCGTCGCTGAGTTGCTGTGCTTGCTGGGCGAGGAGATACCCGTTGGTGGTGAGGGTGATATCGTCGGCGCCGGAGATCTCTGCGAGTTGCTTGATGAGGCTGGGCAGGTCGACGCGCAGCAGAGGTTCGCCGCCGGTGATGCGAAGTTTGTTCACGCCCTGCTCGACGAAGAGACGGGAGAGTCGGGAAATTTCCTCGAAAGTCAGGATTTCGTCCTTGGGCAGGAACTGGTAAGCCTCGCCGAAGATCTCGGCTGGCATGCAGTAGGGGCAGCGAAAATTGCATCGATCGGTGACCGAGACTCGCAGGTCACGGAGGGGTCGGCCGAATAGGTCAGTAATCATAATGCAGCGAGGATAAGTCGGGCTTTACGCGCAGCATCCGCGCGATGGCTGATGACGTTTTTTGCCGGCACAGACAACTGGGCCATAGTACCGCGCAAGGACGGGAGATAGAAAACAGGATCATACCCGAAACCGTGCTCTCCCACCGGTTCGTATTGTATCACTCCGGCGATGGATCCTACGGCCGTTGAAACGTTCGGCTGGCGGCCGACACAGGGGTCGGCGACGGCCGTGAAACAACGGAACCGGGCGATGCGAAGCTCCCACGGGATTTCTGCCAAATTTCGCAGGAGGAGGGCGACGCGGTCGGCGTCAGTCTGGCAGGCATCGCCACCGTATCGAGCCGAGTACACGCCCGGTGCGTTGGCCAGGGCATGGACCTCAAGACCGGAGTCGTCGGAGATGGTGAGATGTCCGGAAAGCTGAGCGTAAGTGGATGCCTTGAGGATTGCATTAGCGTGGAACGTGTCGCCCGTTTCCTCGACTTCGTCGGGCACGCCCGCGTCATCCAGGGAGATGATGCGACCGCGGTAATCGGCGAGCAACTCGCGGTACTCCCGCAGTTTGCCTGAATTTCGCGTGGCCACGAGGAGAGTTCGCGATGACATACCTAAATGATTCCAGATTCGGTGAGTCCAGCGAGTTCGATTTCGTTCAGGCCGAGCCAGTCTCCGTACACCGTTGCGTTGTGCTGGCCGACAGTGGGACCCATGTGGCGCAACTCGCCAGGGGTTTCACTGAATTTGGGGACGAGGCCGAGCATCCTGGTGTTTCCCAGTTGGGGGTCGTCCATCTCGACTATATCACCGCGATCCTGGTAATGGGGGTCGGCCATGATATCGGCGCTGTTGTACACGGGGCCCACGACGCCACCGGCGGGTATCAATGCATCCATGATGTCCGAGGTGGTCTGGCTGCCAAGCCATGACTGGAGGATTTCGTTGAGAGCGTCTTTGTTGTCAAGGCGAGCGGCGTTGTTGGCGAAGCGCTGATCGTCGATGAGGGAATCGAAACCCATCGCGCGGGCGAGGCCTTCCCACGTATTCTGAGACGTGGCAGACAACCCGAGCCACCCGTCGTCAGCGGTGCGGAATAAGCTGCGAGGAGCGGCGTCCGGGAAATCGTTGCCGATCCGTTCCCGGATTTCGCCGAGGCGGTCGTAGATCGTGAGGTGCGGGATGCACAAGCGAAACAACGGTTCAAAAAGGCTGAGGTCGACCACCTGTCCCGCACCGGCGAGTCCGCTTTTCCGATCGGCATCGCGGCGGTAGATTGCCATCATGGCGGCCATTGCCCCAAACACGCCAGCGATCTCATCGGCGAGCGGTACGGGCGGCAAGTTTGGCGGAGTGTCAGGGAATCCGGTCATGCCGATGTAACCGCTCATGCACTCCGCTATGGTGCCGAACCCGGGGCGATCCCGGTAAGGGCCGGTCTGGCCGAACCCTGAGAAACGCAGGATTATCAGGCCGGGGTTGACTGAGGAGGCGTGGAGATCGGACGGGCCGAGTCCCCAGCGTTCGAGGGTGCCGGGTCGGAACCCTTCGATGAGGACGTCGGCCTGGGAGGCCAGACGCTTGAGTAGATCCTGGCCCCCGGGATTGGCCATGTTCAGGGTGATGGACTGCTTGTTGCGGGAGTGGACCTTCCACCAAAGAGACACGCCGTTGTAAAAAGGCCCCCAATTGCGCAGGGCATCGCCAGTCCCCGGACGCTCGACCTTGATCACTTCGGCCCCGAAATCAGCCATGAGGGACGAGGCCGTGCCGCCGGCGACTATTATGGAGAGGTCCAGCACTTTGAGGCCCGCCAGTGGGCCGACATGCGACGAGGTATCGTATTGGTCGGGACGTCGGGTCATGTTGTTTCCTTACTGAGGCGATAGGATACCGGTTTCATGGGGATCGAAGGGCATCGGGGCAAGCATATTTTTCCTGTTTGTGAGGCCGCTGGGGTTCGGAGTTCATCTCGGCGACACATCGTGGGGAATGCAAGATCGGAGGTTATGGCGCATCGGATTCGAGGTCAAGCCAAGGTTCAACGACTGCCAACACATGATCGGGGTACTCCATGGGTAAGAAGTGGCTGCCCTTGCCCATTGGCTGCACCTGGGAGCCAGGCACCAAGTCCTGGAAACGGCGTATGCCGGGGTCGTCGATGCGCTGACAACCGGGATAGTCTGCCAAGAGCAGGAGCCAATCGCCGGACAGGTTTTGCAGGTACTTTTCGACGTGCAGGTCGTCGCGCATGCCGTAAAAAGTGGCCTCAACGTCAGGGTGGCATTTGAGCTCAGCGCGACCGCCATCCAGCAGGCGCGTGCCGCCATCGATGAATTGAGCGAAGGACTCGTCATTCCAGTCTTTGAATGCAGCGCGCGTCCGGTATGCGTCGTACATGGCATGCCGACTTTCCCAAATGGCGCGTTTCATGCGAGTGCGTTCGGCGCGGCGGTTGAGGTCCTGAGAGGGCGCCGTGGGAGTATCGTTGCTGACGCGGGTTTCGGCCAGGACGACGGGGCCGAAAGCGCCCGGAACATGGTTGGCGGCGATAATCGCGGCGAGACCACCTGACGAATGGCCGACAACCCTCGGGCGGGTCAGTGCCAAGGCATCCACGATGGCCGCCAAATCCTCGCCGGCGAATTCGAAGCGATAGCCTTTGTCGGACGCATCGGTGTCACCGTGGCCGCGTTGGTCGAATGCGAGGACGCGGTACGATTCGGCGAGCCTGCGGGCGATTGGTTTCCACGGCCAAGCGCATAATCCAGTGGCGTGGAGCAACAATAAGGGCGGAGCGTCGGGATCACCCCACTCCAGGTAGTGATGTCGGATGCCGTTAGCGTGGACGTAGTGGCTGGTCCAATCTCCAAGGTTCTTTGGTTGGGGCATGTAGAGGCCTTAGTGATTCAGGGTTTGCAGAAGCCTCGTTATGGTATAATGCCGCCGCCCATTTAGCCAGACGGTTTTGCGCCGCCAACGCGGTCGACGGGCAAGTTCGGCATTGCTTTGGCGAGGGGGCGAAGCACCGAGATGCTAGAAGATTATTTCGGCCAATATGGACTAATCGCCATCTTCCTGGCGCTTTCCATAATAGTTCCGTGCAGTATGCTGGGGGCGTCTTATGCGCTGTCGCGGTTGGGTATCCGGCCGGCGCGGCCCGACCCGGTGAAGCACGACACCTACGAGTGCGGCGTGCAAACGATCGGCGGCACCTGGAACCGATTCCAATTCCGCTACTACATGTTTGCCATTCTGTTCGTAATTTTCGATGTCGAAGTTGTATTCCTTTATCCTTGGGCGACGAAGTTTCTGACGCTGGAGCTATTCGCGCTGATTGAGATGGCAGTGTTCGTGGGTATCCTTCTGTTGGCTTGGGCGTACGCCTGGCGCAAGCGTGACCTGGAATGGCAGGGCTGAACGAGATGCAAGAGTCAACACACTTCGAACTGCCCACGGTGGGTGGACCGTTGCACAGTCGGACGTGGGAGATTGACCGGTCCGAAGGGCAACTGGTCAACGAGCTGATTGCGGCATCACAAACGCCGATAGAAATACCGGCCATCGAGGTACCAGAGGACCTGCAAAGGAACTTAATGGTCACTTCGGTGGACGCGCTGGTGAACTGGAGCCGCAAATCGGCGTTGTGGCCGGTGTCATTCGGCCTGGCGTGCTGCGCATTTGAAATGATGGCCACCGCGATGGGACGGTTCGATATCTCGCGTTTCGGGATGGAAGTGTTCAGGGCGTCGCCGAGGCAGGCAGACCTGATGATCGTGGCGGGCACCGTGACATGGAAAATGGCGCCGCCGATCAAGAGGATTTACGAGCAGATGGCCGAGCCGCGCTGGGTAATCGCTATGGGAGTCTGCGCTACCAGCGGCGGGCCGTACTTTGGCTCGTATAGCGTGGTGCCGGGTGTGGACCACATCGTGCCAGTGGACGTGTATGTGCCGGGTTGTCCGCCGCGGCCCGATGCGTTGCTTTACGGAATAATGGAGCTGCACGAGAAGATCAAGAAATACCGCAACATCGGCGGCGGAACTTTCAAACCGTGACCATCGCGGCGGTACCCGGCGAAACATTAGCCCGGCGTGTGCAAGAAGCGGCGCCGGACGTAGTGATTGAGTGGGACGAATCTTCAGTCTGGGTGCGACCCGATTCCATAGGGTTGGTAGCGAGCTTTCTTCACGACGACCCTGACCTGAATTTCGCATTCCTGAACGCCGTCAGCGCAATCGACTTCGTGGAGTATTTCGAACTGGTATATCACCTGACGTCGCTGGCCAAGGAGCATACGGGCGTGATCCGGAGCCGGGTGCATGGGCGGGAGGAGCCAACCGCGCCATCCGTGGTGGGCGTGTGGCAAGGCGCAGACTTCCAGGAGCGCGAGATCTGGGACCTGATGGGCATCAAGTTCACGGGACATCCCAACATGAAACGTATCATGCTGTGGGAAGGGTTCGACGGCCATCCACTCCGGAAAGATTTTCTCTAGGCGGAGACGGTTAGTTCCACGATGACCATTCGCACCGAACCGATGACGGTCAACGTAGGGCCGCAGCACCCGAGCACGCACGGCGTGTTCAGGGTCCGCATCACTTTCGACGGTGAAGATATAGTGGAGGTGGAGCCTGTACTGGGCTACCTCCATAGAGGTACAGAGAAACTAGCCGAGGAACGGAACTACGTCCAGGTGGTGACGCTCACCGACCGATTGGACTACACGTCGTCGATGATCAACAACCAGGCGTATTGCCTGGCGGTGGAGCAACTTCTAGGTATCGAGCCCCCAACACGAGGAAAGTACCTGCGTACGCTGACGGCGGAATTGCAGCGCATTGCCAGCCACCTGATCGCAGTCGGATTCTTTGTGCAGGAGTTGGGAGCTTTCGGAACGCCGCTGATGTACACGTTCCGCAGCAGGGAGCGGATCCTGGACCTGTTCGAGATGCTGTGCGGGGCGCGGATTACGGTGAGTTACATGAGGCCGGGCGGCGTGTTTTCGGACGCTCCACCCGACTTCTGGCCGGCACTGGACCAGTTTCTGGACGATTTCGAAGGCGAACTTGGGGAGATCGAGAACCTGCTGCTGAACAATGAGATTTTGATGGTGCGCACACGCGGAGTCAGCCCGTTGCCGGCCGACGTAGCCATCAACTGCTCGGTCAGCGGGCCAGTGCTGAGGGCCAGCGGAGTGAACTGGGACTGGCGGAAGATGGCACCGTATGACGCATACGACCAGGTCGACTTTGACGTGCCGATCGGGAGTACGGGCGACAACTACGACCGGTTCTGGGTTCGCATGCAGGAAGTCCGGCAGAGCCTGAAGATAGTGAGGCAATGCATCGCCCAGATTGAGCCGGGGCCGGTACGCCTTGAACTGCCGATGGTGTTGAGGGCCGAGCCCGGGGCTGAGGCGTATGGCAGGGTGGAGGCTTCCAAGGGGGAGTTGGGTTTTTTCCTGGTGAGCGATGGGGGAGTGTCGCCGTACCGGTGCAAAATCCGATCTCCTTCGTTGATCAACTTGACGATCACCGAGCACCTGCTGCTGGGATGGAAACTTGCAGACATGATCGTGTCGCTGGGTAGCGTGGATATCAACATGGGTGAGGTGGACAGGTAATGCGTTGCATCCTGACGCCAGAAAACATGCTGAGTCCGGACGGCCTGCTGGGCGGCAATCCGTTGTTCTACTGGATCTATGGGCTGGCGGCGCATGTGGTCCCGTGCGGGTTAGCGTACGTGATTGCCGGCGTGGTGATCATGCTGATCCTGATCAACGCTGTGCTGCTGGGAGCGGCCATCGTGAGTTGGGGCGAACGGCGATTGCTGGGCAGGTTCCAGAACCGCGTGGGCCCGAACCGTTGGGGACCGTTTGGAGCGCTGCAGCCCATTGCCGACCTGGCCAAATTGATCACCAAAGAGGACATCATCCCTTACGGAGCGGACCGGCTGGCGTTCACAGCCGTTCCGGTGATAATGGTGTCTTCGCTGTTAGTGGCGACCGCAGTGATACCGTTCGCCAAGGATGTCGCTCTGGTGGACCTGAACGTGGGAGTGCTGTTCATCCTGGCGGTCAGTTCGCTGACGTCGATAGCGATTTTCACTGCTGGTTGGGCGTCGAACAACCGATACGCGTTGTTTGGAGCGGGTCGTGCAGTAGCGGTTCTGATCAGCTACGAGGTACCGGTAGTGTTGTCGCTGCTGGGCGTGGTGGTGGTAGCAGGATCCATGTCGCTGGGCGACATAATTGTTGCGCAGGCCGTGCCGTTCTTCCTGGTGCAGCCGTTAGCGTTCTTTGTGTTCCTTGCGGGCATGTCGGCGGAGTTGAACCGGACACCTTTTGATGTTGCAGAAGCGGAATCAGAGATAATCGCCGGGTACCACACGGAGTACAGCGGCATCAAATTCGCACTGATCCAAGCGGCAGAGTTTGGCGGCGCGTTGTTTGTTTCAGGGCTGATCGCCACGCTGTTCCTGGCTGGCTGGGCCGGGCCGGTGGCGGATTGGCTGGGATGGTTGTGGTTTCTGATCAAGACGTTTATAGGAATTTTCCTGTTCGTGTGGATTCGATCGACCTTCCCGAGGCTGCGGCTGGACCAGATTATGGCGGTATGCTGGAAATTCCTGATGCCGTTGAGCATCATCAACCTGGCGGCTGTGGTGCTGGAGGTGTATTTCCTGCGGAACGCCGACGGAGCATTGAGTACGTCAGACCTGTGGATCATGACAGGCATCAACATGGTTGTGGCGGTTGTTTCGATCGGGTTCTTCGGACGGATAATCCGGCAGAAAGTCCGGAACAGTTCACGCACCGCGACGGCGTCGACGCCGATGGTGCGCGGCGTATCGACGATTGAGGTGGGCTAGCGCAGGGGAGCCGATGCGATGTATGGACTAGAAATGGCCAAGGGACTGCTGGTGACGCTGACCAACCTGGCACGCAAGCCGTTCACGACCTCGTATCCCGAGCAGCGTGTGAGGCAACATCCGCGTTTCAGGGGCGAGGAATTCACGTGGTACGAGGAGCGTTGCACGGGATGCGCCTCCTGCGCCAAATACTGCCCGCTGGGGATCATCAAGATCGTCACCTCACCGAGCGAAACGGCGCCGCTGCAAGGCGACAAGTACCGGCTGGACGTGTTTGACATCGAACTGCAGCGGTGCATGTTCTGCGGTTTGTGCGTTGAAGCATGTCCATATGATGCGTTGTTCATGGGGAGCGGGTTCGAGGAAGGGCAGTACAAGCGCACCGACCTGGTAATCACGATTGACCGCCTGCGGCAAGCCGACAAGCACCCGAGCACCTGGTTCCGTCCTCAGCTTGAGGGCATGGAGTACCGACCCGGGGTGGGCCGGCCGTTGGGATGGAGAGAAGTGGGGCGCGAAACGTGGCGCTGGCACCAGCACGAAAAGGCGGGCATGCGCTTGGCCGAGGGCAACGCCACTCAAACCAACGAGGAAATAAACTAGATGTGGTTTGAGCATGTAGTTTTCTGGGCCCTGGCGGTGGTGGCTATCGGCGGCGCGGTGGGCGTCGTCATGGTCCGCGACCTATTCCGGGCCGCGCTTCTGCTCGCGATGGTGTTTGTCGCAGTGGGCGGATTCTACGTGATGATGAACGCCGAATTCCTCGCGGTGGTGCAGATCCTAATCTACGTCGGCGCGATCGCAGTGCTGTTCATTTTCGGCGTGATGCTGACGAGGGACGTGCAGCAAGGCAACGCTCCCAACCGATTACAGATACCGGCGGCGTTGGTTTCGACGCTGTTGCTGGCCGCAATGGTGTTCACCGCCGTCACAACGGATTGGACCACGCTGGCGGGAGCGGGACTGGAAAGCAAATCGCAGGTTGCCCAGACGCAAGCAGTGGGAATTCCCGACGCCTCAGCACTGGCGCAATCCGGTCTGTCGGCGCAAGAAGTGGAGAGCGTAACCGGCGGCGGATTGGCTGACCTACTGATAGGCCAGTTCGTGCTCCCGTTTGAAGCCGTGTCGCTATTGCTCTTGGCAGCGGCCATTGGCGGGCTGGCGTTAGCGCGAGGACAGGGGAGGTAGAGACCGTGTCGTTGGAATCGATGCTGGTCGTCGCCGCCATTTTGTTCTGCGTTGGCCTGTACGGGGCGTTGGCGAGAAAGAATTTCATCGCGGTGTTGATGTCGGTCGAGCTGATGTTCAACGGAGTGAACTTGACGCTGGTTGCGATGGGCCGTTGGCTGGCGCCGTACGCGGTACAAGAAACACTTTCAGCAGTGTTAACCGGCCAAGTGTTTGCGGTCTTCATCATTACTGTGGCAGCAGCGGAGATTGCGTTGGGGCTTGGGATTGTTTTCGCGATATTCCGCACCAACGAGAGCGTTGACCTGACTGACGCCGCCGCGATGCGCCACTGACGGGAAACAAGCCCAGTACGGACACGACGCAATAGATAATGTGGGTTGAATTCAAACGCGCGCCCAATCTCATGGCCGCAGAAATTTGGAAAGAGGTCCTCGAAGCGGAGGGCTTGCCGAGTCGGATATTGCCCGAGGGTGACATCCGAGAATGGAGCGAGCGTGTGCCGTTCCGTATCTACGTGCCCAAAGGACGGGAGCACGTAGCGGAAGAGATCGTCCGCAAGCTGTGAGGCCTCGCGTAAGATGCTGACCGAAGCGCTGGTTTGGGCGATCTTCCTGTTACCCGTCGCGTCATTCCTGCTGATTGGCGGGGTGATTCGGCCGTTGGGTCCTAGCGTTGCGAAAGCAGCCGGCTACCTGACGATTCTTGCGTTGGCTATCGGGTTTGTGCTGTCCCTTTGGCTGCTGCGTTCGTCGGCGCATCACGTCGTGTATGATTTTGCACCTCATCTGTGGCTGAACCTTGCGCCCGGAGCGTCGGTACAGATGGGGCTGCTGCTCGACCCGCTGACCAACGTGATGCTGGTAGTGGTGACGGGCGTGAGCCTCATGGTGCAGATTTATTCCATGGGGTACATGGACGGCGACGAGAGTTTTGCCCGGTACTACGCCTACATGTCGTTGTTCAGCGCGTCCATGATCGGGCTGGTCCTGGCGTCGAACGTCGTGCAGATGTACGTGTTTTGGGAACTGGTGGGTTTGTCGTCGTACCTGCTGATCGGATTCTGGCACGACCGACCAACGGCGGCAGCGGCGGCGAAGAAGGCGTTCATCATCACGCGGATAGGCGACGTAGGATTCCTGCTGGCAATTGTGTTCCTGTTCTTTCAGGCAGACACATTCGCGGCCCAAGGTTTGAACGCATTGCACATTCCGGATGTCTGGCAGGCCGCGGCTCCGGTAGCGGCAGGAGGCGCGGGGATCGTTGCAAGCGGAGCGTTGCTATGGCTGTGCCTGGGGCTGTTCGCTGGTGCGGCCGGCAAGAGCGGCCAATTCCCGCTGCACACTTGGCTGCCGGATGCGATGGAAGGCCCGACGCCCGTCAGCGCGCTGATCCACGCCGCGACCATGGTTGCGGCAGGAGTTTTCCTGGTGGGCAGGTTCTTCCCGGTATTCTCCGAGTCGGAAGGCGCGATGATGGTGGTAGCCCTGATTGGGGCATTCACCGCAGTTTTCGCGGCGACGATGGGGTTGGCAGCCAACGACATAAAGCGGGTAATGGCGTATTCCACGGTAAGCCAACTGGGTTACATGATGGCGGCGCTGGGCGTCGGAGCGTACAACGCCGCGCTGTTCCACCTGTTCACGCACGCGTTCTTCAAAGCGCTTCTATTCCTGGGCGCTGGCAGCGTGAATCACGCGGCGGGCACATTCAACATGATGTACATGGGCGGGCTGCGGAAGGCGATGCCGTTCACGTACTGGCTGACGGTAATCGGCGCGTTAAGCCTGGTGGGGATTTTCCCGCTGGCCGGGTTCTGGAGCAAGGACGAGATATTGCTGGAGGCGTGGTTGGGGACCGGGGCGGTGGAGACTTCCGTGAGCCTGCTGGTGTTCATACTTTTGCTGGTGGGTGTATTGTTGACCGCGTTTTACTCGTTCCGGATGGTGCACCTGACATTCCACGGAGAGTTTCGGGGAGGCGGCGAACAGGAGTTGCATGACTGCGAGGAGGCGGGCCAGCCGGCGCCGACGGGAGTGTCCCATCATGTGCATCTGGGTGAATCGCCGTGGTGGATGTTGGGACCGATGGTTGTCCTGGGTGTTTGTGCGGTGATAGCGGGTTGGCTCGCGAACCCCATCGGGGTCAAGAGCGTGTTCGGGTTGATACCGTCGCACTGGCTTACGGAATACTTCGCCTCCGGCCTACATGACGGCCATCATGCGCCGCCGTTCAGCGTGGCCATGGCGGTGATATCAAACGTGGTGGCGCTGGCGGGAATCGGTTTGGCGATCCTAACGTACGCGTGGCCGCGCCCGTTCTCCAACAACGACCCGTTGACCAAGGGCGGCGTGGCGCATACGGTGCTGGCGCAGCGTTACTACCTGGACCACTTCTATGAAGGGTTGATAGTCGGGAGATTTTTCTATCGCCTGGTGGCGGCCATCACCGACTGGGTGGACCGGAACATTGTTGACGGGATCGTGGGATTAGTGGGTTGGATTTCGCGAAACATCGGAAGCCTGATCGCGTTGGCCCAGAACGGCCAGGTGCAAACGTACCCGCTGGTAGCGGCGGTTGGTGGCGTGGTCATCATCGTGCTCTACCTGATTTTGGGATAGAGGGCCATGCCAGGCGGGTTTAACGGACTGCTGACTGCGACGGTGTTTCTGCCGGCGGTAGCGGCATTGCTGCTGGCGCTGGGCATCGTGCGCAACGACCGGGCCATCAGGTGGTACGCCGGGGCGGTTGCCCTGGCAGACCTGGTGCTGTCGGTGATCGTGTTCGTGCTGTTCAAGCCAGGCGGCGAGCGGTTCCAACTGGTGGACCGGTTCGACTGGATCGACACCGGAACGGTGCAGGCTAGTTACTTGTTGGGAGTGGACGGCATCAGCGCGCCGTTGGTGATGCTCACCGGGTTGCTCGGGCTGTGTGCGGTGTTCGTATCGTTCCACATCCAAGATCGGGTCAAGGAATATTTCATCTGGCTTTTCGTGCTGCAAACGGCAGTGATGGGTGTGTTCACGTCGTTGGACTTCCTGCTGTTCTTCCTGTTCTGGGAAGTCGAACTGGTACCGATGTACCTGCTGATTTCCACCTGGGGGACGGGACGTCGCGAATACTCGGCGATGAAATTCCTGATGTTCACCATCCTGGGGTCGGCGTTCATGCTGGTGGCAATCGTGGCAGTGTTCGTTAGCTCTGGAGTCGGAAGCTTCGACATGACGCGGTTGTTGGAGCCGGGCGGGGCACTCGACGCGTCTCGGGCGGCACTGCCAATGGGTGTCCTGTTCTGGCTGTTCTTCATTGCGTTTGCCGTGAAACTGCCAACTTGGCCGGTCCATACCTGGCTGCCGGACGCGCACACGGACGCACCCACGGCGGGCAGCGTGATGCTGGCCGGCGTGATGTTGAAAATGGGCGGCTATGGATTGCTGAGGGTGAACGCAGGGATGTTCCCGGAGCAACTGGCCCAATTTGCGCTGCCCATCGTGGCGTTGGGAGTGGTGAGTGTGCTGTATGGAGCGGTGGTGACGCTGCGGCAAACGGATTTGAAGCGGCTGATTGCCTACTCGAGCGTGAGCCACATGGGTTTGGTGCTGGTGGGCATCGGGTCGGTGGCGGTTATTGGAGGAACTCTCACCGATGCGGGGCTTACGGGCGCCGCGATGCAACTGTTCACACACGGAACAATCACTGGATTACTGTTCGTTGCGGTGGGCATCCTTTATGAAAAGACGCACACCCGGCATATACCTGATCTGGGGGGACTAGCGAACCGGATGCCAATCCTGGCCGGAGCATTCCTGATCGCAGGTGCCGCGTCCCTAGGGCTTCCGGCGATGAGCGGGTTCGTGTCCGAACTGCTGGTGTTCTTTGGAGCCTTCCGGGCCTTCCCGGCGCTGACAATTCTGGCCGTGCTGGGGATCATCCTGGCGGCGGGATACATCCTGTGGATGATCCAGCGGACGATGTTCGGGCCGCGTCCGGCGCGGTGGGATGGGCTGACGGACGCGTCCGCGGTGGACGCGGTGCCGGTGATGCTGCTGGTGATCAGCATATTCGCGGTGGGCATCTACCCGGCCTGGCTGACGGACGTATTCAGGGATGGGCTGGAGCCCATCGTTAACAGCTATAACCTGGGTCTCGCGAGCGTAGGCCGGTAGACATGACCGTATACGACCTCTACCTGATTTCTCCGCAACTGGCGCTGGCGGCGCTGGCGCTGGTGGTTATCGTCGTGGACCTGGTCACGCGGCGCACGGGTCTGTTGGTGGGGTTGTCGTTTGTGGGGCTTGCGGCGCCGGCGGCGTTGAGCGCCTGGCAAGTGGCGGACCTGACGGGCGCGGGGGCGAGCCGTCTCACGGCGGAAGGCTCCGTGGTGCTTTACACGCTGTCTATCGACAAATTCTCGCTGTTCTTCAACTTCCTGATCCTAGCGGCGGTGGGCCTGGTGGTGCTGGTGTCGACGGACTACGTGCGGAGGATGGAGCGACTGCAGGGCGAGTTCTTCGGGTTGATGCTGCTGTCCGCGACGGGCATGATGCTGCTGGTGTCGGCCAATGAGCTGATCACCATGTACATTGCGTTGGAGTTGACGACGCTGCCGCTAGCGGCGCTGGCGGCGTTCCTGCCGAACGGGCGGTCAAGCGAAGCCGGGATGAAATTCCTGATCATAGGCGCGTTGAGCAGCGCGCTGATGCTGTACGGCATGGCGTTGATCTACGGGTTCACCGGCAGCACCCGGCTGGACGAGATAGCGGTTGCGTTGTCGGCGGGTGCATCGGCGGGGGCGTTCCCATTCGGGAGCATGGCGCTGCTGCTGGCGATAGTGCTTCTGCTAGCCGGCTTCGGGTTCAAGATGTCCGCGGCGCCGTTCCAGATGTGGGTTCCCGACGTCTACGAAGGCGCGCCGACGCCGATGGTGGCGTTCCTGTCGGTTGCGAGCAAAGCGGCCGCGTTCGGGCTGGTACTGAGGGTCTTCTACATCGGGTTCGACGCGCTGGAGGGGGACTGGTGGGTGCTGCTGGCCGGACTGGCCGCGCTCTCCATGACCATCGGCAATCTGGTAGCCATCGCACAGCGCAACATCAAGCGGATGTTTGGCTACAGCACGGTCGCGCACGCCGGGTACATCCTGGTCGGGGTGGCGGCAGTCGCCTACGCCGGCGACATTGCGGTCGGGCCCAGCAGCGTGTTGTTCTATCTGGCCGCGTACACGGCGGCGAACCTGACGGCGTTCTTCGCCATCGTTTGCATCGGCAATCGAATCAACAGCGACGAGATTTACGATTACTCAGGGATGTTACGACGGGCTCCGTTCCTGGCCATCACGCTGGCGCTGGCCTTGATCGCGCTGATCGGCGTTCCCCCTACGGGCATATTCATCGCGAAGATCTACGTTTTTGCGGCGGCCATCAACACCGGCGAGTCGCTGATGACGTGGCTGGTAATCATCGGAGTGGTCAACAGCGTGGTGTCGGCCTACTACTATCTGCGAGTGATCAAGGTGATGTTCCTGCAGACGCCGATTCATACCGAGCGGGTTGGGGCATCGTGGCCGGTCAACGTCGCGCTGGGTGTGGCCACGCTGGCATTGGTGTGGCTCGGAGTCGCGCCGGGGACGCTGCTGGGCGCGGCGGAGCGGGCCGTGTCGGTCCTCGGGGGCGGATAGCCGGCCATGAAATCCGTTGGCATCGCTTACAACGACCTGATACCGGAGGCGCTTGACCTGGCGCACGCCATCGTCGGCGAGCTGAACCTCGGCGCCAACAGCTGGATCTTGAGGGCGGAAGACGCGGCTGATCTCAGCGAAAGGGCCAAAGACACCGACATGGTGATCACGATCGGAGGGGACGGCACCATCCTTCGGGTAAACCGGGCCGTGGCGCCCATGGGGATACCGCTGCTGGGCATCAACATGGGGCGGTTGGGATTCATGACGGAGTTGACGGTGCCGGGGGTGATGGAACAGTTGCCGCGTTACCTGAACGGGGACGTGAGGGTGTCGGAACACAGCATGCTGATGGCGGTGGTGCACAAACGAGCCGGAAGTGATGTCGAGGCAGGCTCTTCGCAGGGTCCTTACCACGCTTTGAACGATATTGTGCTGTCGCGGAGCAGGGTGTCTCGAGTGGTAACGGTGAGAGCTGTGATTGACGGGGCGGATGTATCCACGTTTCGAGCGGATGGAGTGATTCTAGCGACGGCCACCGGGAGCACGGGGTACAGCTTCGCCGCCGGTGGGCCGATAATCGACCCGTTGTCGGACGATCTGGTGCTGACGCCACTGGCGTCGCATGTGGGATTGACCACGCCTTTAGTATTGAGCCCAACCAGCAGCGTGGATTTTCACCTTGAGGGCTCGCAGGAAGCCACCATCAGCGTGGATGGATTCGAGAACCATCCGGTGGACCCGGGGGATTGGGTGCGCGTTACGCCGAGCCCATATCGGGCGCGGTTCCTCAGGGCCAACGAGCCGAACTATTTCTGGGCGACGCTGACGCGGCGGCTGGGGTTCAGCTTCCAAGGACGGTAGGTGATTTTTGACTGCGTCAGCAAACAACGAACCAACCATTGCCACGCGTTCGGTGTTCCGAGGGCGGATAATCGACGTGCGAGTGGATACAATCCGGCTGCCCACCGGCCGAGAAACCACCCGGGAGATCGTCGAACATGACCCATCAGTTTGTGTGGTGCCCGTGGACGCGGAAAACAATGTGCTACTGGTCCGACAGTACCGGAAGCCTACGGAGAGTTTCCTGCTGGAGGTACCGGCTGGCGGGATAGAGGAAGGAGAGGATCCGGAAGCGTCGGCGAGACGCGAACTACAGGAAGAGATCGGACACAATGCGGAGCATTTGGCCGAGTTGACCGCATTCTGGCTGGCGCCCGGGTGGTGCTCGGAGTACATGTACGCCTACCTGGCCACCGGTCTTACGCCGGCGGTGCTGGAACCGGACGAGGACGAGTTCATAGACGTGGTTCCGGTACCCCTCACCGACATTGTAGAACTAATCTCGAGCGGCGCCATCCGGGACGCGAAAAGCGTGGCGTCGTTGTTGCTGGCCGTGAGGTCTCTGGGAGCCTGAAGATGATTGACAGCGGGCGGTCGCCGGCATCGGAAGCCGTGGAACCGACCATAGCAACTGAAACCGCTTACAGCGGCGACCTGGTAAAGGTTAGGTTGAGTACTGTGGGGCTGCCGAACGGACGGGAGATCACACGGGAAATCGTGGATCATCCCTCTTCCGTTTGCATCGTGCCCGTGGATTCCGCAGGCAACGTTTTGCTGGTGCGGCAGTTTCGCAAGGCCGTGGAGTCATTTTTGCTGGAGGCTCCGGCCGGAAAGATGGAATCAGGCGAGGAACCGGAGACGACTGCCTTGCGCGAGCTACAGGAAGAGATCGGCCACGCGGCAGGCCATCTGGAATCACTGGGCAGCTTCTACGTTGCGCCAGGGTGGTGTACCCAGATGATGTACGCATACCTGGCGAAAGACTTGTCTCCAGCTCGACTGGAAGCCGACGAGGACGAATTCATTCAGGTGGTGCGGGTGCCCCTGACGAAAGTCCCGGCGTTGATCGCAGATGGTTCGATAAGGGATGCCAAGAGCGTCGCGTCGTTGTTGCTAGCCACGCGTGTCATGGGGGATAATTAGCAGCCAACAACGGGTGCGCCGCTGGGCCATCTATACGCACCGAAATTACCTGGGCGCCGCAAGTAGCCGGATTACCCTGATCCGGTCGGAGGAAATCACAAATGCCAGAGGATTTGCAACACGACGTATTGATCGTCGGCGCCGGACTCGCCGGCATGCGAGCGGCGATCGCGGCCCGGGCCGGTGGCGCGGATACCGCCATCATCAGCAAGGTCCACCCGGTACGCAGCCATTCGAACGCGGCCCAAGGCGGTATCAACGCCGCGCTCCTGGACCGAGGGGACGACTGGGAAGACCACGCCTACGACACCATCAAAGGCAGCGACTTCCTGGGAGACCAGGATGCGATCGAGGTAATGTGTCGCCAAGCAGGCGCGTCGTTGATCGACATGGAACATATGGGGGTCACGTTCAACCGGGATGACGAGGGTCGCCTGGGAACCCGTGCGTTCGGTGGACAACGGAGGGCGCGTACGTTTTTTGTGGGCGATTTCACCGGACAAGCATTGCTCCACGTCATGTTTGAGCAACTGATCAAGTCTGGGGTACGCCGGTACGAGGAGTGGTTCGTCACCTCGCTGATCATGGAGGACGGTCGTGCGGCCGGAGTGATTGCGCTGGAGATCAGGACAGGCGAGTTGCACGTGGTTCGCGCGAAGACGGTAATTTTCGCAACGGGTGGGTGTGGCCGGCTTTTTGAGCCCAGCACCAACGCGCTGATCGTGACCGGCGACGGGATGGGGCTCATATATAACGCGGGCGGGCAATTGATGGACATGGAGATGGTGCAATACCATCCCACGACGTTGGCCGGCAGCGGCGTGTTGATCTCAGAAGCGGCGCGCGGCGAAGGCGCCTACCTGCGGGACAAGGACGGCAACCGCTTCATGGAGAAGTACGCTCCTAACATGATGGAGCTTGCATCCCGCGACGTGGTGTCCCGAGCCGAGCAGACTGAAATAAACGCCGGCAACGGGGTTGACGGCTGCGTCTACCTTGACTGCACGCACCTGGGAGAAGCCTTGATCATGGAAAAGTTGATCCAGATCCGAGAGATCGGGATCGACCTCGCCGGCGCTGATATGATTCGCGAGCCAATACCGATCCGTCCCGGCATGCATTACATAATGGGCGGAATCAAGACGGACGTGAACGGTTTGACGAACCTCAGCGGGGTGTACGCTGCAGGCGAGTGCGCCAACGTGAGCGTGCACGGCGGCAACCGTCTTGGAGCGAACTCGCTGCTGGACACCATAGTGTTCGGGGAGCGCGCTGGCAACCATGCCTCTGATGCAGCGCGGGCCATTGGGTTCGCGGACTTCGATTCCAACGCCGCATTGGCTCAGGAACAGCGCCGAATCCAGGAAATGCTGGACCGGCCCGAGAATGGAGACCGATGGGGAGCGATCCGGAAGGACATGGGCGACTCGATGAATCGCAACGTCGCTGTTTTCCGGAATGAGGAAGGGATCCAGGAAACGCTGGGCGACCTGCACGACCTGCGCCGCAGGTACGAGAACGTAC
Organism: Dehalococcoidia bacterium; assembly: GCA_965116565.1. Taxonomy (GTDB): domain Bacteria; phylum Chloroflexota; class Dehalococcoidia; order Lucifugimonadales; family UBA3495; genus Bin87. Next base: position 2,659,883 of record OZ220699.1, on the reverse strand, counting down.
CCGTGCAAAACAAGGGCAAGACATTCAACACCGATCTGATTTTTGCGCTGGAATTAGGGTACATGCTGGACTGCGCCGACACCATCGCGGTGGGGGCGCTAGAGCGCCGGGAGAGTCGGGGAGCACAGTTCCGCGTGGACTACCCGGAACGCAACGACGAGGAATGGCTGCACCACATCGTGCTCACCAAAGGCGAGGGAGGGCCCGAAGTGTCGGAGTTGCCAGTGGTCATCACGAATTGGACGCCGGAAGAGAGGAAATACTAGGAAATGGACGTCACTATCAGGGTAAAACGACAGGACCCGGAGGCAGCAGACGAACGTCGCCTGCCCTACTGGCAGGATTACCCCGTAACCATTGCTGACAACGCGACGGTGCTGGACGCACTAATTCAGATTCGGGAGGACGAAGACGGGACGCTGTCGCTTCGGTGCTCGTGCAGGAGCGCGATTTGCGGATCCTGCGCCATGCGGATCAACGGGCACGCCGGGTTGGCATGCAAAACCATCGCCAACACGGTAGTGCAGGACGGAGTGATCACCGTAGAGCCGGCGGGAGTGATGCCGGTGGTCAAGGACCTGGTGGTCAACTTCGATCTCTTCTGGGAGAAAATTGAAGCGGTTAACCCGTACCTCAAGCACATAGGACAAGAACCGGAGGGCGAGTACATCGTCTCCAACGACGCGATGCTGCATCTTTCAGCGGTGACCGCGTGCATAATGTGCGGCGCGTGCGTATCGGACTGCACGGTGCTGGAAGTCGATCCGACGTTTCTGGGCCCTGCGGCGCTGGCCAAGGCGTACCGCTTCACGGCGGACCCGCGCGACGGCGACGCTGAAGGTGTCTCCGTGGAAAGGTTATGGGCCCTCAGCGAACCCACCGGCATCTGGGACTGCACACGCTGCAATGAATGCGTGGAGGTTTGCCCCAAGGGCGTGGCGCCGATGGACCGCATTATGGCGATGCGAGAGCAGGCGATCCAAGCAGGATACGCCGACAACAACGGGGCCCGACACACCGACGCGTTTACCGAATCGGTGGGACACAGCGGCCGGCTGGATGAGCTTCGGCTGCCCATCAAGTCCGTGGGCATGATGAACCTGCCGGCGCTGATGGACTATATGCCGGTGGCGTTCCGGGCCATGCGGAGAGGAAAGATGCCGCCCATCGCCCACAAAAACGTGGACAACGTGGAAGCAGTTCGGCGGATATTCAACCGGACGCAGCCCGAGCCGGCGGCAGCACGGGTGAGCAACAACTCGCCATTCGGTTAGGTGCCGCACCTGCCGATCGACGTCTAATTTCGAACCGGGTCCCCGAATGTCCCGAAGCTGGCACGAGGTCGGGGTACCTGATCCGAGGAGGGATCAGTGAAATACGCCTTTTTCCCGGGATGCGTGTCGCAAGGAGGCGCGCCCGAACTCTACCCCGCGGCGCGAATGGTGTGTGACCGACTGGGTATAGAACTCGAGGAGATTCCAGGTTGGACCTGCACCGGCGCAGGTGTAATCCAGGAAAAAAATCAGCTTTTCGGGGACACACTGAACGCCAGGAACTTTGCAAAAGCGGAGCGTATGGGATTGCCCATCCTTACCATTTGCAGCACGTGCCAAGGCGTGATGTCCCAGGCCAACCACAGGATGCGAGATCCGGAATACCTGGCTGAGATTAACTCGCTTCTTGCGGAAGAGGGACTCGAATACAGCGGGAACGGCGAGCCTAAGCATCTGCTGTGGATTCTGATTGAGGACTACGGGCTGGACCGGTTGGGTTCACTGATTGCCAGGCCGCTGACCGAGTTGAAAATCGCTCCGTTCTATGGGTGCTACATCGTGCGGCCGACGGAAGCCTTGGACATCGCGGAGCATCCCGAACGGCAGCAGTCGCTGGAGATGCTGATCCAATTGCTGGGCGCTACGCTGGTCGATTTTGAGGGCAAAACGCGTTGCTGCGGGTTCCCGATATTGACGATTAACCAACGCAATTCGATGGCGATGGTGGGCAAGCATACCTCAGAGGTGAAAGACCTCGGGGCCGACGCGATGGTAACACCGTGTCCGCTGTGCCACCTGAACCTGGATGGGTTCCAGCCCAAGGCAGCGTCTCAGGCACGCCGGTCAATAGACCTGCCCATATTGCACATGCCGCAACTGATCGGCCTGGCGATGGGGATGTCTCCCAACGAGCTGGGGCTCAGGAAACACATCGTGAGCACCGGGCCCATGGAAGTGAAGATACGCGGCCGCTAAAGTGGAACGTTCCATAACCAGCGGACAAGGGGCGGGATATACATCCGCCCCTTTATTGTCTGAGATTTTTGGCAGTCGGATACTAGTTTCGCAGGGTAGACGCTACCTCACGGATGGCGGCGACGGTCTGATCCACGTCGTCGTCGGTGTGGGAAATTGACGGGTAGAATTTCTGGGGCCAGGACTTGATAATGCCGCGTTCCAATAGACCGGCATTGAGTTTGGCCAATGGCGCCGGATCTGCGGCCAGCCCGTCACGGTAGTTGAAAACTGGATGATCGGCGAAGTAGATGTCAAAAATAGCGTCTTCGCCGACACTCTGGATGGAGAATCCCTGTTCGGAGCACGCATCCACCAAGGCTTGGCGAATTCGTCCACCCACCTGGTGGAGACGATCGTACGCGCCTTCCTTGCGGAGTTCCGCCAGCGTGGCCAAACCGGCGGCGCACGCGATGGGGTTGCCATTGAGCGTTCCGATTTGGTCGACGTAGCTGTCGGAAGACACTGCGGAGCGGTCGTACACGGACATCACATCATCAGTTCCCAGGACGCCGGCCAGCGGGTAGCCGCCTCCCATGATCTTGCCCACGGAGCAAAGATCCGGCGTGACGCCATAGTACTCCTGCGCCCCGCCGTAGGCGAGCCGGAAACCGGTTACCACCTCATCAAAGATGAGCAGGATTCCAGCATCGTCGGTGATTTTGCGCAGTCCCTGGAGGAATCCAGGATTGGGTGCCAGAGTGCGCTGCAGCGGCTCAACGATGACCGCTGCGATTTCGTCTTTGTGGGCTTCCAAGATGGCGGCGGTGGTATCCAGATCGTTGAATTGTGATACGAGCATCAGGTCGCTGAGGCCGCGAGGAATACCGGCGCTGTTGGCCTCGGCCTGCGGGAATTCCACACTCGTGGAGGCGAAGACCGACATCATGGCGTAGTCGCTCGTGCCATGGTAGCCTCCCTCAAACTTGAGGATTTTTTCCTTGCCGGTGTAGGCGCGGGCCGCTCGCATGGCTTGGAAACAAGCATCGGTCCCGCTGGTGGTGAAACGGACCTTGTCGCCGCACGGGACGGCGTTGCAGAGCTCTTCCGCGAGCATCACGGCCTGGTCATTGTTGGCGAAGAATGTAGAGCCCCGGGCAACCGCCTGCAGGACGGCCTCGGTAACCGCTGGGTGAGCGTGGCCGAGGATCATAGGGCCGGAGCCCATCAACCAATCGACATACTCGTTGCCGGAAACGTCCCAGCAACGGCCGCCCCTGCCCTCTCGCACCAGAAAATTCAACTCGTCGGGATAGTTGGTGTTTCCGTTGGATTTGCCCGGCAAGTATTGAGCGGCTTTCGCCAGCAGTTGCCGTTCCAGTTCAGTGCGCTCGGTCATGCAGGCCTCCTCAGATTATTGATCACGTTTGTGACATTATACCCGTGGGTAAAATAGATAAGGGCGGGTTGTTCGCCCGCCCAAACGCTCTGCGTACGGATCTCAACAGGTTAGCCGGCTTCGGCTTTGGCGTTCGCCATCACATCGACCAGCTCCTGGACTGAGGCGGCGGAGCTTTGCAGGGCAGCGCTCTCCTCGTCTGTGAGGTTGATCTCGATGATCTGCTCCACGCCGTTGGCGCCGATCTTGACGGGCACACCGACGCAAAGGCCATTGATGCCGTATTCGCCTTCGAGATACGCGCAGCCGGGCAGGATGCGCTTTTTGTCCAGCAGTATGGCTTCGACCATCTCAGTGATAGCGGCCGACGGAGCGTAGAACGCGGAACCCTGCTTGAGGAGGGCGACGATCTCACCACCACCGTCTCGGGTACGCTGGACGATGGAATCGATGCGGTCCTGAGAGAGCAATTCGGTCAGGGGGATGCAGCCGACGGTCGTGTACCGCACCAAGGGCACCATGTCGTCGCCGTGACCGCCCAGGACCATTGCCTGTACATCGTCGACTGAGACGTTGAGTTCCTGGGCAATGAAAGTGCGGTAGCGCGCGGTGTCGAGGACGCCGGCCATGCCGAACACCCGATTGCGGGGGAATCCGGCGGTCTGAAAAACGTTTTGGACCATGGCGTCGAGGGGATTGGTGACCGCGAGGATGATGCAGTTGGGGGAGTTTTTGACGATTTCCTCCGTAACCGCAGACGTGATTCGCATGTTGGTGAGGAGCAGGTCGTCGCGGCTCATGCCAGGTCGCCGGGCGATTCCAGCGGTGATGACAACGACCTCCGAGCCGGCAGTTTCCTCGTAACCGTTAGACCCGGTAATGGTGCCGTCGGAGCCGATGATGGGTCCAGATTCAAGCATGTCAAGACCCTTGCCCTGAGGCAGGTCTTCAACTACGTCGACCAGGACGACATCTGCGTAGCCCAGTTGATGGATACGTTGAGCGGTGGTGGCGCCGACGTTGCCGGCGCCCACTACAGTGACTTTGCTTCGCATCTGTTGACGGTTTCTCCTTGTTAGGCCGGCGCCATGCTAGATGGCGTCGATGATAGCGTTCAAAGTGGCGCTGGGGCGCATCGCTTTCGCGGCCATGTCGTTGTCGGGGCGATAGTAGCCGCCAATTTCCATCGGTTGTCCCTGGCAGTCGACCAGTTCTTGAACGATTGTCTCCTCGTTCTGTTCCATCTGCCGCGCGATCTCGGTAAAGCGAGCCTTCAGGTCGGGATCCTTGTCCTGCTTGGCGAGGGCCTGAGCCCAATAAAGGGCAAGGTAGAAATGGCTGCCACGGGTATCCAGTTCGTTGACACGGCGAGACGGATTACGCTGATGCTCCAAATGCTCGCCGATTCCCTGGTCGAGAGTTTCGGCCAAGAGCCTGGCTTGGTCGTTGTCGTACACCTCGCCGTAATGCTCGAAAGATGCAACGAGCGCGCAGAATTCGCCGAGTGAGTCCCACCGCAGGTGGCCTTCCTCGACGAACTGCTGGACATGGCGAGGGGCCGAGCCTCCGGCTCCGGTCTCGAACATGCCGCCGCCGTTGAGGAGAGGGACGACTGAGAGCATCTTGGCGCTGGTGCCCAGTTCCAGAATCGGGAACAGGTCGGTCAGGTAGTCGCGCAGGACGTTGCCGGTCACGGCAATGGTGTCCTGCCCGGCGCGGCTGCGGGCGATAGTGGCCTTCATAGCATCGACGGGCGGCAGCGTGCGGATATCAAGCCCGGTGGTGTCGTGCTCCGGAAGGTATTTCTCCACCTTCTTGATCAGCTCGGCGTCGTGAGCACGGGTGGCATCGAGCCAGAATATGGCGGCCTGGCCGGTGAGCCGTGAGCGAGTGACACCCAGTTTGACCCAATCCTGAATCGGCACGTCCTTGGTCTGGCACATCCGGAATATGTCGTCTTGTTCAACGCTTTGTTCCATGAGCGTGGTGCCAGAGGCATCGACGACACGGATCGTTCCGTTGCCGGGGGCCTCGAAGGTCTTATCGTGGGAGCCGTATTCCTCCGCGGCCTGGGCCATGAGTCCGACATTGGCGACGCTGCCGAGGGTGGCCGGGTCGAGGGCACCGTTCTGCTGGCAGTCTTCGACGGCCGCCTGGTAGATGGTTGCGTATGAGCGATCCGGGATCAGAGCGACGGTGTCATGCAACTCGTTGTCAGGACCCCAGGTGCGCCCACCATCGCGGATGACCACTGGCATGGAGGCGTCGATGATGGTGTCGCTGGAAACGTGGAGGTTGGTGATTCCCCGATAGGAGTTCACCATCATCAGGTCCGGGCGGTTGTCGTAGCACGCTTGAATGTCAGCCTCGATCTCTGCCCGCTTATCTTCCGGCAGATCCTGGATCTTGGTGAGCATTTCTGCGACGCCGTTATCGGGATCAACCGCTACCTGAGCGAGGGCGTCGGCGTGCTTGTCAAAAACTTCCTGGAAAAAAACCGAAACGCAGTGCCCGAATATGATGGGGTCCGAAACTCGCATCATGGTGGTTTTCAGGTGGAGGCCCAGGAGCAGGTCATCCGCCTTCGCCTGATCCATCTGTTCCGCGAAGAACTGCCTGAGGGCCCTGGCGTTCATGACGGCGCAATCGATGATTTCGCCGGCCTGCAACGTGATGCCGGATTTCAGCTCGGTGACGCTGCCGTCGCTGGCAACGAATTCGATGGTGGCGGAGCCGGCTTGAGTAGTGGTAACTGCGACCTCGCTGCTGAAGAAGTCGCCGTCGGTCATGTGGCCGACGCGGGTCTTGGAGACCTCAGGCCAGTCCTGCATCATGCGGTGGGGATTACGCTGGCCGTGCTCCTTGACAGCTGTGGAGGACCGACGGTCGGAGTTACCCTCTCGGATCACGGGATTGACCGCGCTGCCCAAGACACGGGAATAGCGAATCTGAGTTTCGCGCTCGGCGTCGTTCGCGGGCTGGTCCGGATAGTCGGGAATGTCGTATCCCTTGGCCTGCAGTTCTGCGATGGCGCTCTTGAGCTGGGGAATCGAAGCGCTGATGTTGGGAAGCTTGATGAGGTTCGCCGAGGGTTCCAAACAAAGCTCGCCGCACATGCGCAGATAGTCCGGAATCCTCTGCGCGTCGGTCAGATTGTCAGGAAAATTCGCGATTATCCGGCCGGACAACGAGATGTCCCAAGTTTCAAGCTCGATTCCCGAACCCCTGGTAAATCCCTGGAGAATCGGCAACAGGGAATGGGTAGCGAGGTAGGGCGCCTCGTCGGTTTCGGTGTAAATGATCTTGGCAGATTCTGGCATGATCTCCTCCTCAGCAATCAGGTTCCACGGGCCGCAACGGTTTGCCAAGGATTGTTTGACACAGGCCCGGAATGGGTAGCTGGATCCATACGATCCATGAGGTGCTAAACCCGAACGATTATATACCCGGACGAGGGAGTGTGGTAGCCCGCTCATAAACAAACGGTCTTGTCAATCGTACGGAGCGGGTGTACAAAGATGACGCAGAAAAACCTCTCCTGGCTTCGGAGTTGCCTCATGTTCTTCAATTCGCGTCGCTCCACCGTACACGCCACCCATGGCATGGTGGCGACAAGTCAACCATTGGCGGCCATGGCCGGCCTGCGCATCCTGATGGCGGGTGGAAACGCGGTCGACGCCGCGGTCGCAGCTGCGGCGACGTTGAACGTGGTGGAGCCCATGTCGACCGGCGTCGGCGGGGACCTTTTTGCGCTCATCTGGAAAGCGAAGCGGAAAAACGTCGTCGCTCTGAACGGGAGCGGGCGTGCACCCATGGCCGCGAGTATCGACGAAATGCTATCGCAGGGACGTACCCGTATGCCTGGTTTGGGTCCGTACTCGGTGTCGGTGCCGGGAACGGTGCATGGTTGGGAGGTTCTACTGGAAAGCGAGGGCAGCATCAGTCTGTCGGACGCACTGGAGCCCGCCATCAACTACGCCGAAAACGGATTTCCCGTGAGCGACATAATCGCTTACCAGTGGCAACAACAAGAGGACAAGCTGGCAGCATTGCCTTCCGGTCAAGAACTGCTGACGAACGGTCGCGCGCCCCGCGAAGGCGAGATGATGAGGCTGCCCACTTTGGCGAAAACGTTGCGTTCCGTAGCCGAGGGCGGGAGTGAAGGGTTCTACAACGGCCCCATCGCCCAAGCCATGGCGAATTTCGTGCAGGAGCAAGGAGGGTGGCTGGCCGAAGATGATCTCGCAGCGCATCGCTCCGATTGGGACGAACCAATCCAGACGGACTACAGGGGGGTGACTTGCTGGGAGTGTCCGCCCAACGGGCAGGGAATCATCGCGTTGGAAGCCCTGAACATAGCAGAAGGCTTTGACATCGCGGGTATGGGAGAGCAGAGCGCAGACCGTTATCATCACCTCATAGAGGCGACGCGGTTGGGATTTGCCGACGGTTTTCGATACCTTGCAGACCCGCGGTGCTCGGACGTGCCTACTGAGATGTGGGCGTCTAAAGAGTACGCGGACCGACGACGTTCCCTGATCGATCCCAGTTCGGCCATGCATACCGTTCCGTACGGCAAGATGGTGCCGGGAGCCGATACGGTTTACATCAGCGTCATAGACGGGGACGGAAACGCCTGCTCGTTGATCAACAGCGTCTTCACCAACTTTGGGTCTGGTTTGGTGGCGCCGGGGACGGGAATCGTGCTGCACAACCGCGCGTCGCTGTTCGAACTGGATCCGGAGCATCCGAACGCGCTAGTGGGCGGCAAACGTCCTTTTCACACCATCATACCCGCGATGGCCACCCGGGATGGTGAACTGTGGCTGAGCTATGGCGTCATGGGTGGGTTCATGCAGCCGCAGGGGCACCTGCAGGTGATCTCCAACATGGTGGACTTCGGTATGGACTCGCAAGGAGCCCTGGACGCGCTGCGCTTCCAGATCGCGGGAGACGCGGTGTGGCTGGAGGGCGACGTGAGCAATGAGGTGGTGACAGAACTACACCGCCGAGGCCATCGAGTGAATGTGATGCACGGACCGGGGCGAGGCGGGGCCGGTGGCATGGGGGGCGGGCAGGTGGTCAGCCGCGACCCGGATAGCGGAGTATTGAGCGGCGGCAGCGAGCCACGCAAGGACGGCGCTGCAGTTGGTTGGTAGGCTAGTTCGCCAGCCAGTTCCGAAATCGCTGCCAAGCCCCCTTGGGGGACTCGTCGACCCGGCGACCTCGCCAGTAGGCGGGCGACCGTGATCCCATGCGGCGGATAAACATCCACGCCACCGCAATCACCAAGATCGCCAATCCTGCCAACGAGGTCCATACCGGAAGAAGCGGGAGCAGGCCCAACGCGGCCAGGATCACACCAGCCAGTGCCAGTTTGTTCGGGGAGATCAGCGGCCCGGTTTCCTTTGGTTTGGGCGTAAAGGGCGATGGCTCATCGTCCAAAGGGCGGGTCGGCTGATTCGACGGAGGGTTGTTGGCCGTCTGCGGCGACTCGGCTTCAAGTTCACCGAGGAGTTGTTCGATTTCCTGTTCGTATCGTTCTTTCATCGCTGCGCGTCCGTATTGAGAGGGGGTGCCGATCATCGTCTGATTGCGATTATAACCGCCCGCCGCGCAAACGTCAGCGTTTCACGGAAAAAGCGAAGACGGGCGTGACGGCTCCCAATACCTTTCAGGGATTGGATTCTGAATGGCATCAGAGCGCCGACGGAGCATGACGGCCGACGATTCTTGACGCACCGGGGCATTGGCATTAGTATTGAACTTCACCGGAGACATAGTATGCCGAAACGAACTTATCAGCCCAAAAAGCGACGCCGTGCGCGAGTTCACGGTTTCCGCTCCCGTTCACGCACTTCGGATGGTCGCGCGGTGTTGCGCCGTCGTCGGTTCAAGGGCCGGCACCGGTTATCCGTGTAATTGGCCCTTTGCTCCGAACAGCCGCAGTCTGCGACCGGTCATTGATGCAACGACATCATCGGCTCACCGGAAACGCTCGCATCTCAGAGATCCACCAAAACGGGCGGAGCATAGCCAACCGCCTTTTGGTTCTGCGCGTTTCGGCGAATGAGATGGATCGGTCCCGTTTTTGCTTCGTGGCGAGTAAACGTGTTGGCAATGCGGTATCGAGAAATCGCCTCAAGCGCCGGCTCAGGGAAGTGGTCCGATTGGCCGGATGCGAGCCGGGGTGGGACGCCATCCTCATTGCTCGGCGAGGATCGGGCGACGCCGAATACGGCAAACTTGAACGAGCGGCGCACGATCTCCTAAGGCGTACCCGGCTGATAGGCGCGGAGCCGCAGCAATGAAATTCGCGGCACTGGCCTCGATTCGGCTGTACCAATTGACCGTTTCCCCCTATCTGCCTGCGATGTGCCGGTTCGATCCCAGTTGCTCCCAATACGCAGCGGAAGCGATCGAGCAATATGGGTTCCTTCAAGGTAGTTGGCTTGGATTCAAACGCATCCTGCGGTGCCGGCCTTTGGGTGGCCGGGGCTATGACCCGGTAGCGCGGCCGGACTAAAGCACGCCGGCCGTTGATCAATATGCCCCGAGATTTCGCTGTTTCACGACCCATCGCACGATGGGTTCCCTGGCCTATCTTTCTAATAGCTATGTCGGCCGCCATCGTCATGGTGGCCACCGGTTGTACGCCAAATCTTGGAGCGTCAACTCAGGGATGGGGAGCCGTGGCGGTGGACGAAGGAGTGGTGTACGCCACGACGCTGGAAGGCCAAGTGTACGCCCTGAATGACCTGGTTTCAGACGGAGTCAGCACTCGGTGGATTTCCACTATAGGGGGCGAGAACGGCTTCCGGGGAAGCTACAATCCGCCGGCGATCGGGACCTATTTGTACGTGGCCGGCATAGACGGATCCCTGTATGCCATTGAACGGCCGGCAGGTGGAGGCGCGGCAGCGACGGCGTGGCGGCGCCCGCAAGTCGAGACCGAGGAAATGGTACCGCTGGTTGGCAGCCCAGCCCTCGACGAGGCGGGCGGAATTATCGCAGTTGGATCGGAAGACGGAGGTTTGTACGCTTACAATGCGCTAACGGGCGACGGGTTGCGGTGGTCGCCTTTCCAGACCGAAGGAGAAATCTGGTCGACGCCCGTGCTACGGAACGGCGTCGCGTACTTCGGTTCCCAAGATGGCAGCGTGTACGCGGTCAGCCTGCACAGCGGTGAGCTGGTTTGGAAGTTCGACACAGGCGGGGCGGTAGTGGCCAGTCCGTTCATACACAAAAACATGCTGATCATCGGTTCGTTCGATCGGCAACTCTACGCCTTGGGACTGAATGACGGACAACCGCGTTGGCAATTCACGGCCGGCAACTGGTGGTGGGCGACTCCCGTGGCGTCGGGCCGAGCGATTTTCGCTCCCGCAATGGACGGCAAAGTTTACGCACTGGACGAAAATGGATTGCTGCTCTGGGAGCACGATCTCGGTGCCCCGGTAGTTTCCAGCCCAGTATTGCTGGAACGAGGGGTTGTGGTGGCAACCGTAGAGGGAAGACTATCGGTGCTGCGCGCAACCGAGGCGTCGCACGGAGCCGCGCAGGAGATCGCCTCGCTAACCGTGGGGGATGCCGAAATAAAGGCCCCGCTGACTAATCTCCCGGACCGTGTTCAGAACGGAATTCCCGTGCCGGCGGATTCGGTCTACATCGGGTCAGATGACGGCACAGTGCGCCGGGTGCAGGTTCAGTCCGGGATCAACATACTTTGGTGCTACGACACCAAAGAGAACACAAGATGCAACTAGGCTGTTTACTCCAGCATGATATTGGCCCGGGACTGAATTAGTGGAAATTTTTGCCATATTCGGCGACCTCTGGAGAGAGGTCATCATACGGCCGATGCTCAACACCCTCCTGGTGTTGTATGTCCTGTGCTTCTCCCAAATGGGTTTGGCAATCATTCTATTCACCGTGCTGGTCAGAGTCGTAACGATCCCGCTGACGGTGAGGCAGTTGCGCCAGATGCGATCCATGACCGGGCTGCAGCCAAAGGTGCGGGAGATCCAGGAACGGTACGCCGGCGACCGGCAGCGAATTTCCCAGGAAACGATGCGCCTGTACCGGGAAAGCGGAGTCAACCCGATAGGCTGCCTCGGGCCGTTGATAGTCCAGATGCCGATCCTGATCGGACTCTTTCGGGTGTTGATTCAAACGCTATTCAACAACCCGGAGGACTTGGTCAATCTGTCAGACAAATTGTACCCGTGGATTACCTTCGTTCCAATCCACGCGACGATACCGGTGAACAACGGGTTTTTGTGGCTGGATTTGAGCCGGCCGGACCCATCCCCCATCGTGATGCCGGTTTTGGTAGCGGTTACCACGTGGGTGCAACAAAAAATGACGCAAATGCCGTCGCCAGATCCGCGGCAGCAGTCAAGCCAAACGATGATGTTGTGGATGATGCCGATTTTCCTGGGAGCATTCTCCCTGGGTTGGCCAAGCGGTTTGCCGCTGTACTGGGTAGTGTCCAACCTCATCGGGATAGGCATACAGTATTTCATTACAGGTTGGGGGCCGCTTTTCCCATTGTTCCCGCGACGCGACGAGGAACCGCCTGAGCCCGCTCCCGCGGCAGTAGCTCCCGACCAACAGGAGAGTAATAGCGATGGAACAGATAATTCAAACCGGGAGAACCGCAGAAGAGGCCGAAGAGCAGGCGCTCGCAGCTCTCGGCGCCGACCGCAGCGAGGTAGAGGTAGAAATACTAAGTAGAGGTCGACAGGGATTCCTGGGTATTGGCGGTGAACTGGCGGAGGTACGGGTCACACGAATATCTGGAGTCGACGAACGCGAGCCTGCGCCAGAGCCCGGGGCAGGGGATGATATACCTGACGAAACCGAAGCCGAAATTGAAGAGCGGCAACCTATTGCCATATCGGGGGACACACCAGCGGAAGCGGCCGTGCAAGCGGTGGAACGCATCCTGGAAACGGTGGGAGCCGACGTGGACGTATCGTTGCGGTCCACGCATGACGAATTCACCGGGGGCCCGGTGATAGACATCAATGGTCCCGATTCCGGGCTGCTCATCGGTCGCCGGGGCAACACCTTGCAATCGCTCCAGTTCATCGTGCAGAGCATAGTGCGGCAGCGATTCGAAGAGGAGGACATCAGGGTCGGGTTGGACGTCGAACAATATCGCCAACGCAGGGAGGATTCGCTGCGCGAGATGGCTGATCGGGTGGCAAACCGAGTTTCGCAAACGGGCCGCAGCATCACCCTGGAGCCCATGCCCCCGTCAGACCGGCGAGTGATCCACCTATACCTGGACGAAAGAGAGGGAATCAGAACCGAGAGCGTTGGATATGGAGAAAGCCGAAAAATCCAAATCATCGCCGTTCCCGATTAGACGCAGCACGATAGATAAGCGGGGCAGCGTTGACCCAGCGCTGCCAGCCCAATAGAATGCAGACATGAGTCTGCCGTCAGACGGCCCTTGGCACGATGACCCATTTGACCATCCGCGCGAGGAGTGCGGAGTCGTTGGTATACACAGCCCGGGGAACCACAGCGCCACGGTTGCCGCTATTGGGCTTTTCGCACTGCAACACCGAGGTCAGGAATCGGCTGGGGTTGCGGCAACCGATCTCGGAACGATCAATGTTCATTCGGGGATGGGGTTGGTGTCGGAGGCTTTCCGCGATAACGACCTGGACGCAATCCGGGGCGAAACCGCGATCGGGCATACTCGCTATTCGACGACCGGCGCAAGCGATGCGTGCAACGCTCAGCCACTAGTGGTCGAAGGCTTGAACGGCAAGCTAGCCGTTGCGCACAACGGGAATATCACCAACTCGGTGCAGCTTCGGGAACAACTTCGGGAACGCTTGGGTTGTCGGTTTGGAACGACCACCGATACTGAGGTGATTGCCCATTTGATCGCCAATGCACCCGGCGACTCATGGCCGGAGCGGCTTTTTCACGGCATGAAGGTGATGGAAGGCGCATTTTCCCTCGCGCTCCTCACGCCGGATACCCTTATCGCCGCACGGGACCCGTTGGGGATACGTCCACTGTGTCTGGGTCGGTTGCCGGAGGAAAAAGGACACGGATGGGTGTTCGCTTCGGAAACCTGCGCCCTAGACCACATGCAGGCGGATTTCGTAAGAGAACTGGAGCCCGGCGAAGTCGTGGTGGTCACCAAGGGCGAGATTCGATCGGAAGTTTATCGGGGCGAAGAAAGACGGGAACGAGCCCTCTGTGTGTTTGAATGGATCTACTTTGCGCGCCCTGATAGCATGATGGACGGCAGGTTAATGCACACCGTGCGCGAGGAAATGGGAGCGCAATTGGCGAAGGAACACCCGATAGACGCTGACCTGGTGATAGGGATTCCGGACTCCTCCACCTCGGCCGCGCTGGGCTACGCGAAACAATCGGGCATCCCGATTGCCAACGGGTTGGTAAGGAACCGGTACGTTGGGCGGACGTTCATAGAACCGGAACAGCAACGCAGGGATCGCGGAGTGAGGCAGAAGTTCAATCCTATGCCCTCCGTTTTGCGCGGACAGAGGTTGGTGGTGGTGGATGACAGTATCGTACGGGGCACTACGACGCCACACGTTGTGGAGTTGCTCAAGAAAGCCGGCGCGACGGAGATTCACCTGCGCGTGTGTGCGCCCCCGATCAAACACCCGTGCTACCTGGGCGTGGACATGGCGACGCGAGAGGAATTGATTGCCGCCAACAAGACTGTTGACGAAATTCGCACGTTGACGGGAGCAGACACCCTGGGTTATCTGAGTGTGGATGGACTGCTGGGCGTGGCCCGAGGTCAGCAGCAGGGTGGATTCTGCGACGCCTGTTTCACAGGGAAATATCCAGTACCCGTGCAGTTGGGCTTCTCAAAAATGGGCCTGGCTCGAACAACTTAGTTCTGAGCTCCGAACGAGGTCGGGTTGAGCGCGACAGAGTCGGCTACCTACGCAGCGGCAGGGGTGTCGCTGGAAGCGATGGACGGTTTGAAGGACCGGATCAAAGCTTTCGCAGCACTCACTCATGGGCCAGAGGTGCTGGACGGCGGCGGCGGGTTCGCAGGCCTGTATGCGCTAGGCCAAAATGTGGATCCAGTGCTGGTGGCAAGTACCGACGGGGTGGGAACCAAACTCAAGATTGCAGCGCAGATGGGCCATTTCGAAGGGGTGGGGCAGGACCTGGTCACGCTGAACGTGAACGACATTTTGACCAAAGGTGCGAAGCCTCTGTTCTTTTTGGACTACGTCTCGTTCACAGCGTTCGATGAGCACAGGTTGGAAATGCTGATGCGAGGCATCGTCTGGGGATGCAGGGAAACAGGATGCGCGTTGATTGGCGGCGAAACAGCGCAATTGCCAGGCGTGTACGGCGCGAACGATTTTGACCTCGCCGGTTTCGTGGTTGGCGTGGTTGAACGCGGGCGAATGCTAGATGGCGGCAGCGTAGTTCCGGGTGACCGTTTGATTGGAATACCGTCCAGTGGGGTGCACACCAACGGTTTTTCGTTGGTGCGACGGGCGTTCAATCTGGACGATGATCCGTCGACGCTGTTCCAGGAATACCCAGGCTTGGGGCGCAACCTAGGAGACGAACTGATGGTGCGCCATCGGGCATACTATCCAATCCTGGAGCCGTACCTGGAAAAGGTCAAAGCGTTGAGCCACATCACCGGCGGTGGATTACCCGGCAAGATGCCGGCGTCTTTGCCGTCCGGGTTGGCGGCAGAATTTCGGCTCGGTTCCTGGAGAATTCCGCCCGTTTTCGCGGCAATTCAAGAGGCTGGGCAAGTCGACACCGCGGAAATGTACCGGGTGTTCAACATGGGGTTGGGCATGGTAGCCGTCTGCGATGATGACGGCGCCACAGCTATACTTGAGGGAGTTGATGATGCGGTGGAAGTTGGTCGCATAGTTGAGCAAGATGGACGAGAGAGGACGATCCTTCGACAGGGTTAACGCTACGCGAGGAAGGTGGAGATATGGGACTGAAAAACCCGTTTAAGCGAGACAGGTCGCGCACCGAGATGGAAGCGCTTCACGGTATCCACAGCCCCTGGTGGGCATGGGGGCCACTGGGTTTGTTCTGGTATGGCGGGCACGCTAACGATTCGTCTGCGGACCCCGGGATGATGAACCATCACGGTGATGCAGGAAGTTTCAATCAACCCATCGACCCAGGAGCGGGAATGGGTGGATTCGACGGCGGCGCCGGGGGCATCTGATTGCCAACTACAGCTTCCAGGGGAGACGAGAACGAATTTGAAAGCCTTACTCAGCGTATATGACAAAACCGGGATCGAAGAACTCGGCAAGCGATTGGCGGGATCCGGGTTCGAGTTGATCAGCACCGGGGGAACCCACCGAAGCCTGTCAGATGCGGGCGTGCCCGTTCGGCAAGTGTCGGACGTAACGGGTTCACCGGAGATCCTGGAGGGCAGGGTGAAGACTCTTCACCCGGTAATTCACGGGGGATTGCTGGCACGACGAGATTCCGCGGACCACATGGCGGAGCTGAACAGCCACGGGATAGGAACGATCGACGTCGTCGTGGTAAACCTCTACCCGTTTGTTGAGACTGTAAGCAAGCCGGACGTGACGCTGGACGATGCACTGGAGAACATTGATATCGGCGGGCCGACGATGCTGCGCGCGGCGGCCAAGAATTTCCCATCGGTGGTGGTGGTGGTGGACCCATCTGACTATGGATGGGTCGCTGATGCACTCGCTGGGGATGGCCTGGGCCAAGACCAACGACGTAGCCTGGCCACCAAAGCGTTCCAGCACGTCGCCGGGTACGACGCGGCGGTAGCAGAATACCTGGCGTCTGGTCGAGCGTCCGATGACGAAATGCCCCAACAGATTACGATCGGCCTGGAACGGGTATCGTCGCTGAGATACGGGGAAAACCCACACCAGAAGGGAGCGCTATACGTGCCCGCCAACGGAGGATCCGGAGGACTGGCTCGCGCCCAGCAGTTGCACGGGCGGGAACTCTCTTTCAACAACCTGATGGACGCGGATGCCGCGTGGCGGACGGTGAGTGACTACGACGATCCCGCCGTGTGTGTGATCAAGCACGCGAACCCGTGCGGTTTGGCGTCGCGTGACAGCCTGGCGGACGCGTACCGGCTTGCCTACGAAGGCGATCCGGTGTCGGCTTTCGGCGGCATCGTGGGTTTCAACCGCAACGTTACCGCCGAAGCGGCGGAGGCCATGGACTCAATATTCTACGAGGTAGTGGTCGCTCCGGGATACGACTGCGACGCGCTGGAGGTCTTGCAACGGAAGAGGAATCTAAGAATTTTAGCCGTAGATATGGCAACCTCAGGCGGTGGAGCGTCCGTCTATGACGTACGTCCTCTGAGCGGTGGGATGCTGGTACAGGCCCCGGACGCGATTGATGAGGACCCGCACCGATGGGAGACCGCCACCGAGCGCGCACCTAGCGAGTCGGAACTGGCCGACCTGGCGTTTGCCTGGAAGGCGGTGAAACACATCAAGTCCAACGCCATCGCTTTCGTAAAAGACCGGCAGTTGGTGGGCATGGGAGCCGGACAACCTAACCGGGTGGTCAGCGTCCACCTGTCGCAACGCGCGGCGGGCGAGAAAGCGGCCGGGTGTGTCCTGGCGTCGGACGCTTTCTTTCCGTTCCCCGATAACATAGATCTTGCGGCCGAGGCGGGCATCACGGCCATCGTTCAGCCGGGCGGCTCCATTCGGGATGACGAAGTGATTGCCGCAGCGAACGCGGCGGGCATCGCGATGGTGTTCACGGGCGTCCGGCATTTCCGTCACTGACCCGCGCGATTGGACGCATATCTGGACATCGAGACCACGGGCTTCATCGGAGGCAGTTCTTATCCCACGGTCGTAGGCGTGGCGATCGATTTCCCTGGGGAATGGGTGGTGGAGCAGTTGGTGGGCGAGTACATCACGCCGAGAGCGATCGAGCACCTACTCGAGGGCGTGACCAATATATACACATTCAACGGCAGCAGCTTTGATCTGCCGTTTCTGGCGTGGAAACCGGGGATTGACCTGCGCCGCACTTTTGGTCACCATGACTTGATGCATGTTTCCCGGCGGGCCGGACTGCGCGGCGGACTGAAACGCATAGAGCGTGTGTTGGGGATAGACCGGCGCGATTTGCCAGACATGAGTGGATACGACGCAGTATTGCTCTGGCGAAAATACCTGGACGAAGCCAACGAGTCGGCACTGGAGCTCCTGCTGGAATACAACCGAGCGGACGTCGAAAATCTCTATGCGCTGAGGCATATCCTCGAACAACGACACGCTTGGGGGTCATAGCAATTGGAATTGGGATTGACCGGGAAAAACGCGGTGGTGACCGGTGGCGGCAACAACATCGGAAGAGCGATCACGCTGGCGTTCGCGGCTGAGGGTTGCAACGTCGCAATCGCCGAGCTGAATCAAACCGCGGGCGAACGGGTCGCCGCAGAAGTCAGGGCGCTGAAAACCGGCGCCATGGCCACTGTGATCGACACCGACGTTGCCGATCTCGCCAGTACCGAAGCGATGATCGCTGAGGCCGTCGCACGCCTGGGCTCGGTGGATGTCCTGGTGAATAACGTAGGGTGGACCATAGATCGCCTTTTCATGGAAAAGGCACGGGATGAGCATATCAAGGAAGTGGACGTGAACCTTTGGGGAGCGATCAACTGCATCCACGCGGTCCTGCCGCATATGATCGGCCGACAACGCGGAGCGGTGGTCAGCGTGAGCAGTGACGCGGGCCGGATCGGCGAATACCGCGAAGCGGTTTATTCAGCTTGCAAGGCGGGCGTGATCGCGTTGAGCAAATCGCTGGCAAGGGAAAACGGCCGCCACGGCGTGAGATTCAACATGGTGTGCCCGGGGCTGACAGTCCCCCCACAGTCGGAGGTCGCCGGCGCCGACAGCATGTGGGCGCAGGGCATGGAGGAACTGTTCACGGACGAAGTCGTCGAAAGGGTGAAACGAGCATATCCGCTTCGGCGCATCGGGTCGGCGCAGGAGGTTGCCAACGCGGTGGTATTCCTGGCGTCCGACGCCGCCAGTTTCATTACAGGGCAGACGCTGAGCGTTTCGGGCGGCTATACGATGGTGTAGCCAATCGGAATCGGTTACAGACTAACGAAATAGGGGCAGGTGTAAACCTGCCCCTACACGTGCCTGACGGAGATGGGGAATTACTGCTGGTTGGTGCCGACGAGGGCCCAAGCCTTCTCCTCCATGGAGGGGATGACCGCCTGTACGAGGTCATTGTCAACGTTGGCGGCGACGGTCGGGTAGCCGGCCCGGTCGATCATGCTGGCCAAATTGCCGGACTTGAACTGATCGAGCGTCCAAGCCAACGTGTGACCGCTGGTAGTCGTGTCCCAATAAATCCGGACATCCTGGTTGCGGGGACCATAGTGGTAGTGCGGCGCGATCTCGAAGCAGTCGAAAGCCAGTAGCTCGAATTCCTGCCCGAGGTGGTCGGTCAGCACGTGGATGGCCACACCGCGGTCATTCGCAGCGCCGATGTTCGAGCGGAACTCGACGCCGAATCGGATGTTGCCGGCTTCGTAGATGTGATCGCCGCGGAAGTGGGTCACGGTCCGGCGCTCATTCCGTGCCTTGGACAGCGCGACCTCCTCGACCTCGTCCATCTTGTTGTCGTCAATACCATGAGACTCGACGGAGGAAGCCAGCCCGTCGTAGCCGGCGCGACGCACCATGGCAGGGAGGTTGGTCCGAATGTTCTTCAGTGTCCAGCCCAACGGAGTGCCGACGGTGGTCTTGTCCATGTGCAGCCGGATGTTCATGTTCTCCGGACCGTAGTGATAGTGAGGATCCTGGTCGAAGCAGTCGAACCGGAGAATCTCGGTGTCATCGCCGTCGATGTTGCCATAGACCTGGACCATGAGACCCTGGTCGGGCATGATTTCCTGACGGTAGGACAACGCAACGTCCACCGGGCCTATGTTGATGATGGTATCTCCCTTTTCCATGAGCTCGCCTCCTCTTGGAAGTGGATTAGATTGCAGCCATAGTCAAGGCATGGCTGTCCGATTTAGGCGGATTATAGCATTGCAAAGGATAATGGCAAGAACGCTTTTTAAAATTTCAACCAAAAGCGTATCGTTGAACACGGCCACCGATATAATCTACCGACCCAGAGGTTGCCATGGCACGACGACGTACCGAAATAACCGCCGAATTCGAGGGCGCGGCCACTCCCATCGGGAGCAGAATCCTCTTCGCAACCCGAGGCCACTTGGAATCGAGGGGAAGGGTAACGGCCATACGACTAAAGCATGCGGACGTTCGTGGCGAAGACGGGAACGAATGGTCGGTACCTTACCCAGCAATTCGAGAGATTGAATCGATCCCCAAGGTTGAATGCCCGCTGCCCGATGTAGAACGGATCGCCCATCGTTTGATCCACCAGAATGTGACCAATGGATCTATGCCGAACGGATGGACGTTCGGGTTTGATCTCGCACCGTCACGCGCTGGGGTTTGCAGATACAGCGAGCGGCGCATTGAGCTGTCGGTGAGCTATTGCCTGGCGGCAACGCGCTCAGACATTGAGGACACGATCCTGCACGAGATCGCGCACGCGATAGTCGGACCCAGGCACAATCACGACCGAGTCTGGAGAGAGAAAGCACGGGAGATCGGTTGTCTCGGCGAACGCTGCCACAGGGTGCAACATTCGGTCCCTAAATGGATAGGAGAGTGCGGATGCGGACAGCAATGGTTCCGGCACGTACTGCAGCGTCGGCTTACGTTCGGCAGGGTTTGCGCAAAATGCCTGGGCGAAATTAGTTGGAAGCGAAACACAGTATCCTACACAGCCGAGGAAACCGTTCCCTGATTTCAACATCTCAAACAGATTGCCGGGGGCAGGCAAACCGTATGCATCGCGTGTTGCGGGAAACGCGATGCTATAATGCCGCCGCTGCCGGGATCGGGCGCGTAACGGCGCCGTTAATATCGTCCGGCTTTTGGAGAATCCCCGATGAAAATAGGTGTGAGCATCCCGCGATTGCCGGATGCGGAAGGTATCCGCGAGTTTTGCCAGCGCGCCGAGCGATTGGGTTTCGAATCGGTGATGGCAGGCGACCACATCGTTTTGCCGGTTGGTGGGACCAACCAGTACCCTTACACGCCGACCGGGGCTTTCCAGCGGCCGTCGGACGAACCGTTTCTAGAAACGATGACGATGCTCGGATTTATGGCAGCCTGTACCAGCGAGATCCGGCTGGGCAGCACGGTGCTGATCTTGCCATACCGCAACCCTGTGGTACAGGCCAAGATGTTTGCGTCTCTGGACGTGCTCTCCGGCGGGCGCGTTATTTGCGGAGTCGGCGTGGGTTGGCTGGAGAAGGAATTCGACATCCTTGGGGTGCCCTACGCGGACCGTGGGCCGATGACCGACGAGTACCTCGCCATTTTCAACGCCCTGTGGGCGGAAGAAAAACCGGAGTATAAGGGAAAGTATTATCAGATCGATGGCATCTATTTTGAGCCCAAACCCGTGCAGCAACCCCGGATTCCTATCTGGGTAGGTGGACACACTCGCCGCGCATTGCGACGCACCGCGAGGTACGGTGACTGTTGGCACACGACGCGGCAAACGCCCGACTTCGTGGCGCAGAATCTACCCTACCTGAGGGAGCAAACGGAGAAAGCGGGCAGGGACCCGGCCGACATCACCATCTCACTGAAGCGCAGCCTGCATTTTACCGACATGGGCGGAGCCGACGAAGGTGTCGGCGTGCGTTCGGGCGGGGCCTTGATCAACACAACGCAGGCCGTAATCGACGACATGCACTACTGCAACGAACTCGGTATTGACCAATTGACCTTCGACTTCAGAGTGGATGGGATCGGCCCGTGCATCGAGGTGATGGAACACCTGGCCGAGCATGTGCTGTCGGTCGCAGAACGACTGGGTTAAGCAACCGCCAACTTCACAACAAAAAGGGGCGAATATCGATTCGCCCCTGATTTTTTGGTCTGCGGCCGACTAGAGACCACTTTCCTTGAACCAACCCGCCCGCTCAACCAGGTGTTCCGCCGTCATGCGCATTTGGGCAACTTGCTCTTCGCTTACCTCGCGTTTGATTGAACCGGGAACTCCGGCGACGAAACTGCGATCAGGAACATCCACGTTGGACAAAACAACCGAGTTGGACGCGATCAGGCACTCTCGACCGATCGTGGACTCCGTAAGGAATGTGCAATTGTTGCCCAGAAGACTACCGCGACCGATGCGGTCGCCATGAACGACAACGCAATGACCGATGGAGACGTGGTCCTCGATGACGAGGCCGTCCCCGTGCACTACGGAACCCTCCTGGATGTTGACGTGATTGCCGATCGTGATAACGTCCCCGTCGCCCCGGATGGTGACGCCGGGCCAGACGCTGCTGTGTTCGCCGATCACGACGTTGCCAACTACGTAAGCCGCCTCACTGATCCAGGCCGTATCCGCGATCTTGGGCTCAATTCCCCGCAGGCTGCGTATCAAAACGTGCTCTCCTCAACATGATGCGCCTCCGACTCTAGGGACGGGGCGCGGTATCACCAGAGAAGTATAACGCAACCTGATCGGCCAAAATCGTCAGGTCAGTCGCGCCACTCTTTGACAGCCTGGCGGGCGGCTCGCTCGCGCTCGCGTTCTATGATGGCCCGTCGCTTGTCGTACTGGCGTTTACCCCGGGCTACGCCCAACTCAACCTTGGCGTGGTGGTTTTTGAGGTACATGCGGATAGCTGCCAGCGTCAGCCCCTTCTCGGCGGTTTTTGCACCGAGTTCGCTGATCTCGGTACGATGCACCAATAGTTTCCGAGGACGTTTAGGTTCGTGGTTCATGTAACTGCCCGAGTCGTAGGGCGCGATGTGGGCTCCGTGAAGCCACAATTCCCCGTCCTGGACGCGGGCGTACGCGTCTCGCAGGTCAACTTTGCCGGCCCGTATAGACTTGATCTCCGTGCCGGTCAGCACAAGCCCGGCCTCCACCTTGTCCAGTATCTCGTAGTCGTGGAGGGCCTTGCGGTTAATCGCGACCTGGCGATTGTTACCGGCCGATGTGCTAACCGTTTTCTTTTTGCTGTTGCGATTCTTTCGTGGCATTTTGCTTCACAAAGTCCAGTTTATCACTTGTCTACCGGCACCGGACGTAATACGCGGAATAGAAACAGCGCGCCGTCGCCGTTGAACTTGCCATCCGCGTCCAGTCAATCCGACGTCGCCACTGATTCTTTGAAACGCGGGATTCCTTTAAGGCCTGTCGAGGTTGGCTTCGAGGATTTCTTTCGCTTTTTGCAGCGCCACGTCTTCCTCGAACGGGACCGGCAGGATTTC
Organism: Dehalococcoidia bacterium; assembly: GCA_965116565.1. Taxonomy (GTDB): domain Bacteria; phylum Chloroflexota; class Dehalococcoidia; order Lucifugimonadales; family UBA3495; genus Bin87. The sequence continues at coordinate 2,636,898 of OZ220699.1, read as the reverse complement.
CGTGTCCGACTCCACTGAGACGTCGGGCGAAACGCCCTGGCCTTCGATTTGCGTGCCGTCCGGCAGATACCAACGGCGGATGGAGAAGTAAATTGCGGACCCGTCGGACAGTTCGCGAGTGATGTTTACGCTCCCTTTTCCAAACGTGGTTTGCCCCACGACCGGAGCGCGGCCGTTGACCTTGATGGCGCCCGCCATGATTTCGCTGGCGCTGGCGGAAAATTGATTGACCAAGACCACCATTCGAATGTCCGTGGCCTCACCACCACTGTCCGCCTCATGGTCAATACGATCGCCCTGGGCGTCTATCTCGTACAAAATCGGACCACTGTCTACGAACATACTGGTTACCTCAACCACGGAGGCCAGTAATCCGCCCGGATTGTTGCGCAGGTCCAGAACTAGCCCCCGGCCGCCGGCGTCCTCGAAATCTTCCAGGGCGGCGCGAACCTCTTTTTTCGTCGTATCAGAAAAGCTATAGAGCCACAGGTGGCCGATACCATCATCTAGCATTTGGAACGCAGTGCTCTCGATGGGTATACGCCCACGGGTGACCTTGATGGTCACGGCCTCGATGTTGTCAGCATGCCTGACCAACAGAGTAACGTCGGTGCCGCCTGGACCTCTGATCAGGTTGACCGCTTCGATCAAGGTGAGGTGGTCGATGCTCTCGCCGTCAACCGCGAGGATGATGTCGCCGGCGCGGATACCGGCTTCCTCGGCAGGCGCCCCCGGGATGGGCGCTATCACGGTGAGACCGGCGTCGGTGACCGTTACCCTGGCCCCGATTCCTTCAAAAAACCCTCGGTACCCCTCCTGCTCACGAGCGTGCTGCTCAGCAGTGAGATATGAGGCGTGGGGATCGTCGAGGGCTCCGAGCAGGCCGCGGATAGCTCCATCAACCAGTTTGTCCGGCTTGATCTCCTCGTGGTCGACATGTTCCTCGACCAGGATTTCGTAGGCCTCACCGATCTTGGAAAAATCGGTGGAAAGGCCATTGGCCGGCGATGCAGCGTTCGCTCCGCCTTGTGAGGTGCCGGCGCATCCGGAAACGGCAATAACGGCGAACAGCGCGAACAGGAAGACCGTCAACCGTACGGGTTTGGTACATCCATCCATCATTTGCATTGTAGCATGGGGCGTCCGTTGACACCTTTTCCGATGCGCTGATAGCATCCTGAGCACCCTGGTCCGAAACTTGGATGGAGTGATCATCGTGGCAGGAATCGCCGCTTACGGAGCATACGTTCCCCGATACCGTTTGGGTTCCGCGACCGCAGGCTGGAACTCTCGAGTGGAGAGGGCGGTTGCAAATTTCGACGAGGACAGCGTTACTATGGGGGTGGCGGCGGGTGCCGATTGCCTGACCGGCCGCGACCGGAACGCTATCGACGGGATCATATTCGCCACCACCACCGCACCCTACGCGGAAAAGCAGTGCGCGGCGATCGTGGCGGCAGCGTTGGACCTACGTCAAGATATTTTCGCCACCGATGTTACCAACGTCCTCAGAGCCGGAACCAACGCGATCAAATCTGCATTGGATGCGGTTTCGGCCGGCAGCGCTCGCGAAGTGCTGGTGGTGGTCGCGGACAGCAGGCAGGGATCGCCGCGAGGCGAAACAGAGCGAGCAGCCGGAGACGGGGCGGCGGCTTTCGTGATTGCGGGCGACGGGATGATAGCCGAGTCGCGGGGCAGTTACTCGGTAACTGACAATATGCTGGACAACTGGCGCTCGCCTGGAGATCCTTTCGTCCGCAGTTGGGAAGATCGGTTCTCAACGGAGGAAGGGATTGAACGGATCGTTCCTAGAGCCGTAAACGGATACTGCGAGAGGGTCGGGGTCGTGCCCTCCGATATCGCTAGAGTCGCCTTATACGCGCCGGACGCGAGACGACACGCGCGGTTGTCAAGACAGTTGGGTTTTTCCGAAGCACAGACCGAAACGTCGTTGCTTGGACAGGTGGGGAATACCGGCGCAGCCTTCGTTCCCATGTTACTGGTGAGCGCTTTGGAAAACGCTGTGCCCGGTGATCTCCTGGTGGTCATCTCATACGGAGATGGTAGCGACGTGTTGGGTTTCGAGGTTACCGGCTCTATCTCCACGGCGCCCCAGCCTGCCATGGGGTTGGCGGGATGGGTCGGCTCCAAGCAAACGCTCAGCAGTTACGAGACCTACGCACGGTGGCGCGACGTGTGGACCCTGGAAGATTCATCACGGCGACCTGCAGCAATGTCACCGTCGGTGTCAGCTCTGTGGAGAGAAAGCGACAAAAACGTCCGGTTGTACGGAGCGCGTTGCCGTGCATGCGAATACGTGCAGTACCCGGCGCAACGAGTCTGCGTGGAATGCCGCGCGGTGGACAACAGCGACCCTGTACGGCTGAGCGACCAGGCCGGCGAACTGTTCACATATTCGATGGACTACATCGCTGGCGCGGTGGACACCCCGCTTGTGGTGGCGGTGGTTGATTTCGACGGCGGCGGCCGAGTGTTGTGCATGATGACCGACCGGGAACTGGACGAAATCCACATTGGGATGCCGGTGGAGATGAGCTTCCGTAAACTACGAGTGGTAAACGGGATCCACAACTATTATTGGAAAGCTATACCGAAGCGGACTTCGGAACACGCGGCTGTTGCCGCGTGAACAAAGGAGCAGGACAATGAGTGGGATACGCGATCGAGTAGCCGTCGTGGGGATGGGCTGCACCCGGTTCGGTGAGCGATGGGACGCGTCGGCAGCGGATCTGATGGTGGAGGCGGCGTACGAAGCCTACGAAGATGCGGGACTGGGCAGCGACGACATCCAGGCGGCGTGGCTCGGCACAGTGAGCAGCTTCCGTACCGGGCAGCCGCTGGCCGAGGCGCTGAAACTGGACTACATCCCCATCACGCGCGTAGAGAACGCGTGCGCCACCGCCACGGACGCATTTCGCAACGCATGCTATGCCGTAGCCGCGGGAGTGTATGACATAGTGCTGGCCATGGGCGTGGAGAAACTGAAGGACAGCGGGTTCTCCGGCCTCGCGATCGCGGCTGGCCCGGGTTCCGATGTGGAGCCCCCCACTCCGCCTCCATCGCAGTTCGCCATGGCGGCCACCCGCTACTTCCATCACTACGACATCGACTACGACGACGGCAAACGTACGCTGGCCCAGATCGCGTCCAAAAACCACCACAACGGTACCCTCAATTCCAAAGCGCATTTCCAGCGGGAGGTGAGTGAAGAACAAATCATCAACGCACCCATGATAGCCTGGCCGTTGGGGCTGTACGACTGCTGCGGGGTCAGCGACGGGGCGGCGGCGGCGATCATCACTACGCCGGAAATCGCGCGCACGTTGAGGGACGATTACATCCTGGTGAAAGGGCTTGGCCTCGCCGTAGGAGCATTTGGAGTTCTACGAAACGATTGGGATTTTACTCACTTTCCCGAAACTGTCCGAGCGAGTCGGGCCGCGTACGAGGAGGCGGGAATAACCGACCCGCGCGCTGAAATCGATATGGCGATGGTACACGACTGTTTTACCATCACCGAGTTGATCATCATGGAGGACCTTGGGTTCAGTCCACGCGGGCAAGCTAGTGCCGATGTGGCCGACGGAGCCTTCTCACTGGAAGGAGATCTGCCGGTGAACACCGATGGTGGCCTGAAATGCTTCGGGCACCCTATTGGAGCGAGCGGAATCCGGATGATCTACGAGGTCTACAAGCAGATGCAGGGCCAAGCTGGTGGTCGGCAGTTGCACAAAGCCGACCTCGGCATCACACATAACCTGGGCGGTCGACCGGGTTCGTTCACCTGCTCTGTGGCGGTGTTCGGGAGACCCGATTAGGTAGGTGGCGCCGCCGCGCCAGCAACAAACAACTATGATGCAAGCCGGGGCCGGCGTAAGCGGCTCCGGCCATTTGATTTAAAGGAGACCCGGCGATGATTGGACCAATCAAAACGGTAGGGATCTACGTGGAGGATCAGGCTAGGGCAATAGATTTTTACACGGAAGTATTGGGGTTTGAGATTCGTCGCCGCATGTGGATGGGAGAGAACGCCGAGTGGGTTGAGGTAGCGCCCCCGGGTGCGGAAACGTGCGTGGTGATCTATCCAAGAGCGCTGATGCCAGATTGGGCAGAGCGGAAATCCTCTGTGGTCTTCTTCTGTCCCGAGGTACGCAACACGGTGGAAGTGCTATCAACACGCGGGGTGATAATCGCCATGGAACCGGGAGAACTACCCTGGGGTACGTTCGCGGCGATTGAAGATGTCGACGGCAACTGGCTTGGATTGACCGACCAGGCGATGTCCACGGGCCGTCAGTAATGCGGTGGTGGTGCGACTTCGACGGTAGGGATCCCGTACTCACACGGTCGCAACCGTGTCGGAGCGGGTCGTTCTGTTGCCGACTGCGATGGGATCGCTCAAGGTCGGATAGCAAACTCGGTTTGTGACGGTCCATGAAGCGCCGAATTTCCCGCAGTATTTTAGAAATCCACAAAAGACGCACGCCGCAACCAAGGCCATATTCAAAGCCGCGTTGATATAAATATAGCCATTGTGGCGGAGACGGCGACCAACAAACGTGAGCTCGTGAAGATTTCAGGGCGTGGCTCCCTGGTCAACATCCACATTGACGACAGAGTACCAGTCAACGTGGCGTGTAGGGCATTGCGCGAACTGCTGGCACGGAACCGGCGCCTTTATTCTCATGGAGAGGTGGTCATCGACATCGGTCATCGGATTCTGTCGGACGACGAGCCAGAGCGCATCCGTAAGGTAATCGAATCGGAGTCGGGACTGTCCATCAAACAGTTTTGGTGCGACCCCGGTGTTCTCGACCGGGAACGGGAACGCATCAAGAACATAATGGACTTGCACGCCGGCGCTCCTGTCGTCCCCGATGGCGAGAAACTCAGCGACGACACCGATCCTGGCGGAATCTTGTCCGAAAAACTACCCCTCGCGACAACACGCAACAGCGTGCCAGCAGACGTCGTCCGGGGCACGTGTCGCGCGGGTGAGGTGCTGAAATTCTCCGGCAACGTGGTCGTGGTAGGCAACGTGAATCCGGGAGCTCAGGTCATCGCCCAGGGCGACATCCTGGTGTTCGGGACTCTGCGGGGAACGGCGCACGCCGGAGCCGGAGGGGATTCGACCGCCGTGATCCTGGCCATGTCGTCCATCGCTCCGCAACTCAGAATCGGCGATTACCTGGCGGAGGAAGATACACCTCGTGGGGTAGCCGGACTTCGCGGCGACGATTCGGGAGGAATGCCCATAATCGCGCGAGTGCAGAACCAAACGGTGCGTGTTTCGCCATACCTGAAAAACCACTCCATCGACCACGGAGGAAACCCCAATGAGCGGTAAGACGATCGTCATGACTTCCGGAAAAGGAGGCGTGGGCAAGACTACCGCCACGGCCAACGTGGGCACCGCTCTAGCTCTGCGTTCCAACCGGGTGGTGGTGATCGACACCGACATCGGACTCCGCAACCTGGACGTGGTGATGGGCTTGGAAAACCGCATCGTGTACGACCTGGTAGACGTGGTCGAGGAACGATGCCGGATCGAACAGGCGTTGATCCGCGATAAACATGCTGGCGAGCTATATCTGATCGCGGCGGCCCAAACCCGCGACAAGGACTGCATCACCTCCCAACAACTGGAAGGACTCTGCCGCCGGTTGGAACTGGATTTTGACTACGTGATCGTCGACTGTCCTGCCGGTATCGAGCAAGGATTCCGCAACGCGATTGCAGCGGCCCAGGAAGCATTGGTGGTGACAACGCCGGAAGTCTCAGCGATTCGGGACGCCGACCGGGTGATTGGGTTGCTTCACGCCAGCGACATACATACGGCCAAGCTGATCATTAACCGCATCAAGCCGGAGATGGTCCGGAAAGGTGACATGCTGGATTCGTCAGACGTTCTGGACATGCTGGCCGTGGACGCCATCGGATTGGTACCCTCCGACGACCGGGTCATCACCTCGACCAACAACGGCACACCGGTCGTGTACGACGGGCAGTCGCCTTCGGGACGCGAGTTCGTCCGCATCGCCGCCCGTATCGACGGCGAGTATCTGCCCATGATTGATCCGGTAGAGGAGCAACCGGCGTCCATTATGGACAAAGTGCGGACGCTCATGGGAATCAATCGAAAAGTATCAGCCAATGTTTAACCTGTTTCGCAAAAACCGCGGACTCCGAAACGGAAGTCCCCGACAGGTCGCGCGCGAACGAGTTCAATCGGCGATACGAAGGGACCGGATGGAGGTATCCGCTCCGCAGCTGTCGGAATTGCGGGACAACATGCTGTTCACCATCAGGGAGCATCTGCCCGTTGCGCCGGAATTTGCGGAGTTCCACCTGCAACGGGACGGAGATGACGTTTTTCTGGTGTCGCGGGTCAGGTTAGAGAGCAGAAACTGACGGTCAACGGACCGAAAACGGCAAACGCGGTTTGACCCTCCGCGCCCGTGGGTTATAATGCGCCGGTACCCGCGTTAGTCGCTCTTTCGACTGCCCGACGGCTGTTCGATTGCATCCGGAGTAACCCGATGGCCACGGATCCCGCCCCACAGCGCAGTTACCTGGCACAGAAAGCCCACAGGTTTCTCGCTGCACTTGTGTTCCGGGACTTCCGTTTCCTAGCCGTCGCTTCTTTGTCCAGCGGAAGCGGAGCGTGGGCGCTGATCGTAGCCCGTGGAGCGTGGGTGTTCAGCATCCCCGAGTTGCACGCTACCTGGGGACTGTGGGTGGGGCTGATCACGTTTGCGGCGATGTCTCCCCGGTTCTTTGCTACCCCGTTTATAGGCTACTTGGCCGACAAAGTGACCCGCAAGACGCTGCTGCAGTGGGTCTACGCGCTGCAGTTGGCGCAGGCGTCGGTGATGGCTATCCTGGTGATGCTGGGAGTGGACAATCCATGGTACGTGGTTGTCCTGGCTGTCATCAACGGCACGCTGCGCGCTACTCAACAGACGGCCGCGCAATCGTTGACTCCGAACCTGGTGGATCGTGAACGACTGGCAAACGCGGTGGCGTTGAACGAGGCGATGCAGCAGGGGTCGCGAGCAGTCGGCCCAGCGATTCTGCTTGCTGTGTCGTTGTTTGTAGGCGCCGGCGCCGTTTTCCAAACCGGGGGCGTGTCATTCTCAATTCAAAACCTTGTGCTGACCATTGGTACTTCAGCGGTGGTTTTCTGGGCATGCGCAGTTTTTTACCTGGTCGCCCTCATCGCTGCACTGAGCATCCGGACCGTTTCCAGTGGCGTGATTGACCGCAACCGGAGTTTCTGGTCCAACACCGCCGCCGGGTTCGTTTATTCGTACACCACGCCACTTATATTCGGAATCATCCTGATGGCTTTGGCGCATTGTGTGCTGGTGATGTCGTTCGAATCGATGCTGCCACCGTTGGCCTTGGAAAAGCTGTCCGGGGACGGGGTAACGTTTGATCAGAATGACGTTTACGCGCTCATGTCGGCGCTGGGAATCGGTGCACTCCTATCGTCCATCTTCGTGGGTGGGATAGTCAGCCACCTTACACGGGGGCGGATCTTTCTCCTGCTTGGGTTCACCAGCAGCCTTACGCCCATCGGTTTGGGCTTGTCTTCGCAGACCGGCATATCCATGTTTGCTGCCGTACTAATGGGTCTTGGCACCTCAGGATTCATGACCATCACGCACACTGTGATCCATTCGGTGGTGCCGGACGAGATCAGGGGCCGCGTTGCATCGGTGTACTCGATGCACGTAGGCGGGAGCATGGCGTTTGCGAACCTTCTCTACGGCGCGTTGGCGGACTTCTGGCAGGCTGGCGTCATCATGGCGGTAGCCGGGGCTGCGTTCACGCTGGTCGTGGTGGGAACCCTGGTCGGAAGCGGGTTCTGGCGCGGAATATATTTCCGTGGAGAAGCTCGACCCGTCGCCGCCGCGAGTCCAGCCGGAGCCGACTGATCACAACAGCTCGGATCCCAGCAGATCCTTTTGTTTTCACCGAGTTGCCCGCCAAAACTGACAACCCATCGGAGCTAGTTTGTGCCGACAGATGAACTGACTCGTTACCTCGAGACCACACCCAAATCCAGAGTGATGTGGGAGGAGGCCTGCCGTTATCTGCCCGATGGCGACAGTCGCCACTCCATATTCTGGAAGCCGTATCCAATCTTCACTGAGGCCGCGCGGGGAGCAATAGTCACGGACGCGGATGGAGTGGAGCGGCTGGATTTCATCAACACGATGACCACCATGATCCTGGGCCATGGACCGGCTTCGGTCCTCGATGCCGCCCGCGACCAGATGGAATGTGGTTTGGCCTACAACTCGCCGAATCGCCACCAGGTAGCACTTGCGTCGATCCTGTGCGAGCGGGTCCCTTCGTTTGACCAGGTGCGTTTTACCAATTCCGGCACTGAGGCTACGTTGAACGCGATTCGAGCTGCCCGTGCATACACCGGCCGCAGCAAAATCGCGAAAGTAGAGGGGGGTTACCACGGGACGCACGACGCGGTCATGGTGAGCCTTCGCATCGATCCAACTACAGGCGGCCACTACGAAAACCCGGTGCCGGTACCGTCGAGCGCGGGTCTGGCCGAGGGAACGCTGGAGCAGGCGGTAATCATCCCCTACAACGATGTAGAGGTGGCCAGAGACATCCTGGAAAGGCATCGGGAAGAACTCGCAGCGGTGATCGTCGAGCCCGTGATGGGCTCGGTGGGCATGTTGCCGGCCGACGGGGCGTACCTGCAGATGCTGAGAGATTTCGCTGACACCAGTGGCGCCTTGCTGATATTCGACGAGGTAATCAGCTTTCGAGTGCTCCCGGGTGGGGCACAACAACACTATGAAATAACGCCCGACCTTACCGCGCTCGGCAAAATCATCGGCGGGGGTTTCCCGGTCGGAGCTTTTGGGGGCCGGTCGGACATCATGGCGCTTTACAGCCCCCTCAGCGGCCCGGTGATCAACCACGGTGGCACCTTCAACGCCAACCCGGTAACCATGGCCGCCGGCGTCGCGACCCTGACGGAACTGACGCCGACCGTGTATCGGCGCCTGGCGGAGTTGACGGAAATGCTGCGCCAGGGCATCCGGCAGGTATGCTCGGAACTGGAACAACCGGTATTAGTGACCGGCCTCGGGTCTTTGTTTGGAATCCACTTCACCGACGATCCCATACGGAACTACCGCGACATCGCCCGTTGCGACAAAGCGTTGAGCGAACGGGTATTCATGGGGATGCTCAACGAGGGATTCCTCTTGGCGCCGAACCTGGTGGGCGCCATGTCCACCGCGCTGGGCGAGGTGGAAGTGGATGCGTTCGTGCGCGGGTTCCGGCGTGTGCTGCAGAGGCAGATGTAATAACCTTGCGGATAACGGCGACATAAAAAATGGAGCGGGCCTCAGACCCGCTCCTATGAATTTTGGTTCCGTTGTATGGTCAGTCCACCGGGGGGCGTTTTTCCCACTGTTCGGGGGCGGGGTACACTGGAGTAGCGATCTTGCGGATGTTCTCAGTTGCGAACCAGTCCGCGCACTCCTCTCTCCACTTGATGAAGTGCGGCGCGTTGCGGTGAGCATCGACCGCCGCTTCGTCCTCGTAAACTTCGAACAGGTGCAGCTTGTTCTCGTCCTCGTTATCCTGCAGTACGTCGAAACGCAGGCAACCCGGCTCGTCGTTGTTGGATCCGCGGGCGTCGCCGAGCATAGACGCCATGAACTGATCCTTAAAACCGGGTTTGATGTTGATCTCCACTATCAGAGCGATCATCGTAATCTCCTTGAAGGGTGCGATTCGGGCCGGATTATAGCAGTGGCAGTCGCAAAGTTGTAGAATGCCGCCCATAATGGCCATCGAGACGGGAGGTGAAACATGGCAGACATCCCCATCGTTTACACGCTTACAGTGTGCCCGGCGTGCGATTCCCTCAGGGCAGCCTGGCGCCGGGAAGGCGTGGAGTATGAGGAACGCCGCGTGGACCAAAGCCAGGAAACTCTGGATGAGGCTTTGGACTACGGCGATGCCGTCCCCATCATCGTCTGGCCCGATGGCAAGATTGAGACGGGATTCCGCGGCCAACGCGGTTGAGAAATCGGCTGACGGGCCGGGGGTCCGTGTCACCGCCATATCCCATTGAAAAAATAGGCGCCCAAAGCCACGAAGGGAGGAATCAGGTCATGGCTCAGCAGACCAGTGTCGTCACCGTGGAGCGTTTCGCTCAAGGCATGACGTACGACGAATACATGGACAGCGTCAAAGTCAACAAGGCGCGCATCGAGGAATACTACGATAACGTCAACATCGGCTCCCAACAAGCCGATGCGCTGCGCGAGTTGGCCGCGTCCGACGGCGGTCCGGCGAAGATGATGATCATCGGCGAAGACTGGTGCGGAGACGTCGTGCGCGAATTGCCAGTGCTGGCTCGTGTGGCGGAGGCCGCCGGCCTGGAGTTGAGGATATTCCCGCGGGACGAGAACCACGACATCATGAACGAGTTCCTCAAAGAGGGAAAGTACATGTCGATCCCCGTTGCGGTTTTCTACGACGAGGGACACGAGTATATTTGCCACTGGATCGAACGGTCGGAAGTCGCCGGCCGTGAGCAGAGCGAAATCGAAACGGAAATCCGCTCGGAAAACCCGGAAATCTCTGACCAGGACTTCGGGCGACAGCGTCGGGCGCGCACCGCCGCGAAGGCTTCGGATTGGCAGAATGCAACCGTCGACGAGCTATTGGTAATGCTGCAAGAGCACGCACACTAACCGGACTCGTAGCGGCAATGTATCGGGGCGGGTCGAAACCCGCCCCTTAGCTTGGGCGTAACGTACTCTAACCGCCGTGCGGATCCAGGGTGAATCGGAAATCCTCGATAACCGGATTGGCCAACAATTGGTCACACATCCGGGCGACCGCCTCTTCCGCTGCATTTGCATCGTCCGCCTCTAAACGGATTTCCATGTATTTGCCGATCCGTACGTCGGTGACCGCCTCATATCCGAGGCTGTGCAATCCTCCCATGACGGTCAAACCCTGCGGATCGTTGACCGCCGGCTTCAGGGTGACATATACGCGGGCCAGGAACACAATCCGACTCCTTTATGGGGCTATCTATCCGCCGGAGGACTGCGTCATCTGGACGCCCGTGGTACAAGGCAACCCGTTGGGGAACTCCGGGCCGGTATTTCCTGGGAAATCCCGGAAAAACCGAGCTATTCGCTCCGGATCCACTCCCACCATGCGATCTAGAACACCCCAAGTCGTGAGCGCGACCATTCCATCAGGGATGTCGTAGTACCGGCGCACGATGGCGTATTCTGCCGCCAAGGGAATCGCCTCGATGACATCACGAAGCGCGGAGACTCCCGCCTCATCGCTCAGGTTGTAGCTCACTATGATGTTTCCGTGCTCCAGGTTGTGAACCAAGAGTTCGTCGGGCAAAGGGTAGTTGTAGAACCCGCAATCGCTCCAAGCGCCCCAGTGCCGCCCGGACGTCGGCGGCACCGTGTTGTATCCCCCTGACTCAACGTCATAGATCCGCATTTGCGATGGGAAATGGTCGCGGCTTTCCATGATGGTGGTCCGGACCGGGCCATTTGTGATGGGCACTTCGGATAAAGAGGGGAATTGAGTTGGGGGTGAAGTCGACGGGACGGTAGCCGTCGGTGGATGTGGCGTTGTTTCGGTCGGGTTGGCGGCCGGTGGCGTGGCAGATGCAGTCGGCCCAACGCGAATCGGAGCCGCAGTGGGCCGTACGACGGTTGGCGTCGCCCGGACGCCCACAGTATTCGTGGGCGTAGGTTGCGTGGTGGGCGCCACCGAACGCGTGGGCGTAGGTTTTGTAGTATCAGATCGATCCTGACAACCTACCAGCGTTGAACATAATGCGAACACAGTCAAGGCCGTCAACGCCCGGGCCAAAATCATTTGGGCCGCGCTCTAGGCCGGGTTCATGACCCCACCGGTCGTGCACGGCGCACCGGTGTTGGGAAATTCAGGACTCAGCGTTCCCGAGTAGGCTTCGAAGAACCGCTCGATGCGATCCCTCTGGACGCCATCCATCGGTCCGTCGATGACGCCCCAAGTTGTCAGCGCCACGGTTCCCTCTGGAATCCGGTCGTAGAAGCGGGCGACTCCCCACAGATTGGTGCGGCCGATGGAATCAAAAACGTCCTCCAGCTCAGCGACTTGCTCGGGGTCCGTGAAGTTGTAACTCACAATTATGTTGCCGTGCTCCATATTGTGGATAATGCGCTCATCCGCCAGTACCTGGTCCGGTCCATAGAAACCGCAGGCTGCCCATCCATCCCAATGGCGCCCCGACGTCGGCGGGCTGGTTGAATAACCCTCACCACCGGACACATCCGCGATGGTGAAGTTGTCCGCGAAATGGGACCGATCTTCGGAAGTTTCAACTTGCGTGCCTACGCCCTCCACAAATCCGTCGGCACTGCCCTGACCTCCGCCGAAGTTGATAGGCAACACAGCAGGGACCAGGAGAGCGACGATGAACAGCACCGCGATGGCTCCAAAGGAGATGATGAGCCAACGGCTACGGAAGCCTCCCGATTGGGCGATGGGAGGCGTACGGCGAGCGGAACGGCGCTCGGCCCTCCGGCGGCGATGTCGAGACGGTGGCAATTTGCGCTCCCGAGCGGGTCAGCAGACGACGGTTACAGGGTTTGCCCGGTCAAACGCTGGTAAGCCTGACGGTAGAGTCGGGCTGTCTGCTGCACGATGTCGTCCGGCAGTTCAGGGGCCGGTGGTTCCTGGTTCCAACCCTGTGCGGTCAGCCAGTCACGCACGAATTGCTTGTCGTAGCTGGGCTGCGATTTGCCCGGAGCATAGCCCTCCGCATCCCAGAACCGGCTGGAGTCGGGGGTGAGTAGCTCATCGATCAGGATCAATTCGCCGTCGAGGATACCGAACTCCATCTTGGTGTCCGCCAACACGATGCCGCGCTCCCTGGCATAGTCGTGTGCATACAGGTAGACGGCTTTGCTGGTATCGGCCAGCTTTTGCGCCATCTCCGCACCAACCATGGATTCGACCTCAGCGTCGGACATGTTCTCGTCGTGCCCTTCCTCGGCCTTGGTGGTGGGTGTGAAAAGAGGCTCCGGAAACAGATCGCCTTCGACGAGACCGGCCGGCATGTCCTTGCCGGAGACGGTGCCTTGCCGGCGATATTCACCCCAGGCCGAACCGGTAATGTAGCCGCGGACGATGCACTCGATATCGATCCTCTCGGCCTTTTTCACCACCATGGCCTGGCGGGCCACGTTGTCCTCGGAGTATGCAGAGTCCGACATGATCGGATTGTCGGCATACGCCGCGGCTTCCGGAGAGTCGGCCAACGCGATCAAGTGGTTGGGCACAATGTGTTCCGTGAGCCCGAACCAAAATGCGGACATGCCGTTGAGCGCAGCGCCCTTGTCCGGGATTCCATTGGGCAACACGACGTCAAACGCCGAGATACGGTCGGTGGCCACCATCAGCAAAAGGTCATCGGTCAGTTGGTAGGTATCCCTGACTTTGCCGCGGTGCATACGGTTGGACATTCGAGTTTCGATAATCATAGTTCGTTCTAACCGAAGGAGGTTGTGTCGGTTTACGCGAGCACAGGGGCAGGAAGCAAGCCTATGCGCTCGAAATTGTCGTCGATGTAGCGGGTGTAATAGCCGTAGTCGAACAGAGCATCCATTTCGGTTACGGTGAGATGCTCCGCCGCCTGCGGGTCCTGTTTGAGCAGTTGCCGGAAGTCCTGTACGTCGTCCCACGCCCGCATGGCGTTACGCTGAACGATTTCGTAGGCTTCTTCCCTGGACAAGCCTTTCTCTTCTACCAGCGCCAAGAGGACGCGTTGACTGAAAATCAGGCCGCGGCTGCTCTCCAGGTTCTGCCACATCCGATCAGCGTCCACCCTCAACCCGCTGATGACGTGGGTGAAGATGCTGAGGATGTAATCCAGCATCAGGCAGGTGTCGGGCAGGATGATGCGTTCTGACGAAGAGTGGCTGATGTCACGCTCGCCCCACAGCGCGACGTTCTCCAACGCCGGCACCGCGTTGCCGCGTATGGTCCGGGCCAAGCCGCAGATGCGCTCCGTCAACTCGGGATTACGCTTGTGGGGCATAGACGATGAGCCGGTCTGTCCGGCGCCGAATGGCTCCTCGACCTCGTGAACTTCGGTGCGTTGCATGCCGCGAATTTCCGTCGCGAACTTCTCCAACGACGCCCCAACCAACGCGCACGTGGTGATAAAGTGGGCGTACCGGTCGCGCTGCACAACCTGATTGGATACGGGGGCGACCCGCAAACCGAGGCGATCGCAGACGCGCTCCTCGATGTGCGGTGGAATGGTGGCGTGGGTGCCCACTGCGCCGGAGATTTTCCCCACGCGCACGGACTCCCGAGCCGCTTCCATACGCTCCCGCTGCCGTCGCAGTTCGTCCCACCACAGTGCGAGTTTCAGGCCGAATGTCATGGGCTCGGCGTGGACGCCATGGGTACGCCCCATCATCAGGGTGTCCTTATGGCGGACTGCCTTTTCCTTCACCGCATCGATCGCTGCATCGATCTCTTTGAGCAGAAGATCGGCGGCTGCGACCATCTGCAAGGCCTGGCCGGTATCGAGCATATCCGAGGACGTCATCCCCAAGTGCAACCAGCGACCTTCAGGTCCCAAGGTTTCGGTGATGGAGCGAAGGAACGCCGTAACATCGTGCCGCGTGGTTTCAAAGATCTCCATCATACGGCTGTGGTTGTAGGTCGCCGATCTGAGCGCCTGCATATCCTCCAGCGGGATCACGCCGGTTTCCGTCCACGCCTCGCAGACGGCAAGTTCGACGTCCAACCACATTCTGTACTTGTTTTCATCGGACCAGACCCGTTTCATCTCGGGGCTGGAATACCGGTCAATCACGGCTCTTGCGCCTCCGGCGGGATTTTGTAACAGCTTGAAATTTTATCATAGAGTGCACGCGGTTCATTTGGCCCGATCAACATAACGGCTCAGCGCTTCGAGCACCGGACCGAAGTCAGTGAACTGGATGTATGCGATCCCAGCATCGGTACACATCTCGGCCATCTGCCGGTGGGCAAACACGGTGTCGGCAACCTCGCCTGCCTCGAAATCGGACCGACCGTCGCCGGCAAAGAAGACATGATAGCCAGCGTCCTGAAACCGACGAACCATCACCGCCTTGCTGTTGCCCAACTCAGGCGCGTCCGGATAGGGGAAGTCGTAAGCGTATCCAATGATGCGTTCCGCATTCTCGTCGAACTCGGCCCGAACGGCGTGGACGGGCATCGACGGAAAGCGTGTCGCATCCAACAAGGCTTGAATATAGAAATCCACTCCCTGGCTGAGGATGCACATGGGAACCAGCCGTTCCTCACAATAACCGGCCAACCGGGCGAAATACCCCCGGAAACAAGCGTGTTCGCGGACGTACGACTGCATCTCCGATTTGCCGGCTCGCATCTGCCGAAAGGTGATTTCCTGGTAGTCCTTAAGCGAAAGTTCGCCCTGACGGAAACGCTCGCGTACGTCAGTCCAGGTCGGATCGCCGAATCGGTTCAGCAGCAATTCGGCAACGTTTTGCGTCGCCGCCGTGTCGTCAAAATCGACCAGCACGGCGGGCGGGCGCCAGTCGCCTGGCAGAGATCTAGCGTTCACGTAGAGATTGCCTGTAGCGCTCGACGGCCTCGCGGATGTCGTTGTGCTTTATGGCCAAGATCTGGGCGGCATAGTAAGCGGCGTTACGAGCGCCCCATCCACCAACGGCCATCGCCGCAACCGGGATACCCGGGGGCATTTGAGCGGTGGACAACAGAGCGTCCCAGCCGTTGAGCTCACTGGACGTGAGAGGGATGCCGATGACGGGCAATGTGGTCTGGGCAGCTAGGGCTCCGCCCAGGGCGGCGGAACCACCGGCGGCCGCGATAAGCACTTCGATTCCCCGCTCGCGGGCCGTGCTGGCGTATTCATGCACACGCTCCGGTGTACGGTGCGCCGACATCACCCGGACTTCGTAATCTACGCCCAGCGATTCCAGCGTGTTCAGGGTCGGTTGGACGGCTTCCTCATCCGAGGCGCTGCCCATCACTACTCCTACCAGTGGCAATGTGATACTCCTTGTTGATCGCTCCTACGGCCCGGAACTTTGTCCGCAGAACCGAGGGCAAACTTGGTTTACTCAGCGATTTCCGCGATTTCCCGAAACGCGTCCAGAAGGGCTTTCTGTATGCTTTCGGCGTCGTCATCGATCTCGTCGTCCTCCACCATCACGTACCCGGCATCCTCGCTGTCGATCCCGACTCGTACCTCGACCTCCACGGGGTCGCCGTCGTGCCAAAATAACGTGTACAGGATTTCGTCGGTCAGTTCACTGAAATCTGAATCGTCGTCGCCTTCGAAATCGTACAGCCACGAACGGTCAACGATCAGCCTGGCCCCACCTTCGAGGAGGATTTCGTTCATCCGATTGAGCAACTGCTCTATCCCGAGTCGGTTCGCGAATTTTTCAAGCAAATCGCGGCGCTCGGCCATTTCCGCCATCTTGCGGCCGTATCCCTCATTGTCCACCCGATTACGCAGGCGTTTCAGTTCATCCTCCCACGGCATTAACAGATCCTCCGGAACGGGCGCTACGGCATAGAAGCCGCACGTCTCGAAATGCGCCCGTTAAAGTAACAGAATTCGTCAACCACCCGGAAGTCAGGCAGAGCCAGTCGATAACGGATCACTTGCAGCGCATCGAGCAGATCGATGTAGCCCAGGCCGGAGTGGCCTTGCTTCAGCCCGGGCGGCAATTGGCCCAGCCGACGCAGCGACCGCTCGGTATGGGGGCTCCAGGGAGCAAACAATTCCGGGTCCCTCAGGGTCAAAAGATATGACGGCCATTCCCGGCCCGCACCCGCCAGACCAAACCCACCGGTATCCAGGGCACATTCCTCGAAACGATTTTCCAGCTTGATCGTGTCGTATAACAGAAAATCCACGGTATCGCGGACATCCTCTAAGGAATTGGTGCGGAATTTGGTGATCTGTCGCCCTCCCGCGGCTCGATACAGCGCGTCAGCCCGACACTGCGTCAACGCTGCCAATTCTTCCTGGCCGAGCCAACCCGAAGCGTCGGCGGCGTACGCCCATCGACGGGCCCGGAATGCGTCTAATTGGCCTTCCTGAACCGCATCTTGAAAGGTTCGGGACAACGCCCCCCAATCAGCGCTTTGTGAACTGGTTCGGTTCGCCATTACCACTGGACCAACTCAGCCAGTTGGGACCGCAAGTTCAGCGGTTTCCGCTGCGATGTCTCGCCGGTAGTAAACCCCGTCGAATCCGATCCGCTCAGCGCATTTGTAGGCACGATTCCTGGCGTCGTCCAACCCATCAGCGACACCCACACACGTCAGCACTCGGCCACCGGCGGTTATGACGGATTCGCCATCGTCCGCTAATTGAGCGCCGGCGTGGAACACCATGGAGTCCGGCCCCGTATCAGGTTCGTTCAATCCGGTGATGGCGAACCCGGTTTGATAACTTCCGGGGTATCCCTTTGAAACCAGGACAACGCCGACGGCAGGACGGTCAGACCACCTCACGGGCTCGACATCCTGGAGGCCCCCGGTGGCGCACGCCATCATGATTTCTACCGGGTCGCTGAGCAGTTGCGGCATGATGACCTGAGTTTCCGGGTCGCCGAACCGGCAATTGAATTCCAGCACACGGGGCCCCCGGTCGGTCAACATCAGACCGCAGTACAACACGCCCCTGTAACGGGCGCCACGTTCGTTCATTTCGTGGATTACAGGCAGCATGAAATTATGACGGACGGTCTCTGCGAGTGTTTCGTTCCAAAAATGGGGAGGTCCGTAGCTGCCCATGCCCCCGGTGTTGGGTCCAGCCCCACCGTCGCCGATACGCTTGTAGTCGGTGGCCGCAACTACGGGGGACAAATCGTCGCCGTCTGTAAAACCGAATACGCTCACCTCCGGGCCCTCCAACCAGTCCTCAATGACCACCGTTTCCCCAGCATCGCCGAAAGCTCGCTCCTCCATGCTGGAGCGAATGGCGTACATGGCGTCCTCGCGGTTGGAGCACATCGTTACCCCCTTACCCGCCGCTAAGCCATCAGCTTTTACGACCACAGGCCGATCGTAGTATTGGACGTAGTTCAACGCACCCGTCACGTTTTGGAACACCCGATAATTCGGCCCTGGAACGCCGGCGGCATCCATCACCGTTCGGGCAAAACTTTTGCTGGATTCCAACTGAGCAGCGGCCCGACTGGGACCGAACGCGGGGATCCCGATATCTTGCAAACGGTTCGACAATCCCATGGCCAGGGGAGTTTCGGGGCCCACCACTACGAGGTCCACGCAATGCTTCAGCGCGGCGGCGACCATTCCGTCGATGTCGGTGTCCGCCACGGAGAGGTTGGTGCCTAGCGCTGAAGTCCCTGAATTTCCGGGTGCAGCAAATAATTCAGCTACGTAAGGGGATTGAGCCAACCGCCACGCGAGAGCGTGTTCGCGACCGCCGGAGCCTACCACCAGGACGCGCACGTAAGGCTACTCCCACTCAATCGTACCAGGAGGTTTGCTGGTGATGTCGTACACCACGCGGTTTACGCCATCGACCTCGTTGACGATGCGGTTGCTGATTCGGGCGAGGACATCGTACGGCAACCGAACCCAATCGGCAGTCATTGCGTCCTCTGAGTTCACCGCCCTGATGGCGCACGCATACCCATAGGTGCGATAGTCCCCCATGACCCCAACCGTACGATTATCGGTGAGAACTGCGAAGCTCTGCCAGATGTCTCGGTAAAGCCCTGCGTCGCTGATTTCCTCAAGGACGATCCGATCGCAGTTCTTCAACATCGCCACGCGCTCCGGTGTGACCTCCCCGATAATTCGGATCGCAAGGCCCGGTCCCGGGAACGGCTGGCGGTAGATGATTTCCTCGGGCAATCCGAGTTCCAGTCCGACGGCGCGGACCTCGTCTTTGAACAGGTAGCGCAACGGTTCGACCAATCCGAAGTCCATGTGTTCTGGCAGCCCACCGACGTTGTGGTGGGTCTTGATGCGAGCGGAAGCGCGATTCTCGGGCGTCTCACTTTCGATCACGTCCGGATAGAGGGTGCCTTGCGCCAACCACTGAACGTTGTCAATCTCGGCGGCAGCGTCCTCAAACACCCTGATGAACTCGCCCCCTATCGTCTTGCGCTTGGTTTCCGGATCGGTCACCCCGGCGAGCTTGTCCAAAAATCTTGACTCTGCATCAACATACCGGAGGTCAAGTCCCAAGCCCCGTTGAAACGTCTCCCTGACCTGCTCGACCTCGCCGTGGCGCAGGAGGCCGTTGTTCACGAAAATACAGGTCAACTTCGGCCCGATTGCCCGATGTAGCAATGACGCCGCGACCGAGGAATCGACTCCACCACTTAGGCCGCAGATCACCCGGTCGTCGCCGACCTGGTCGCGCACGCGCTCCACCGTATCGTTGATGAAGTTGCCGGGGGTCCATGACTCCACGCAACCGCAGATGTCGTGAACGAAATTACCCAGAATAGTCATGCCGTTCGGAGTGTGCTGCACCTCGGGATGAAACTGCAGTCCGAACCAACGCTTACCATCGGTAATCGCTGCGCAATCGGTGTTCGTGGTACGCGCCAACGAAACAAGCCCGTCCGGCAATCGCTCAACGCGATCGCCGTGGCTCATCCATACCGGGGTCGAACCGGGAATGTCAGCCAGCAAACCCGTGTCCGTACCGTCGCAGATCAAATCAGCGTGGCCGTATTCCCGCACGTCTCCGGCTACCACCGTTCCGCCCAACTGATGCACCAACGCCTGCATCCCATAGCAGATGCCAAGGACGGGCACGCCGGAGTCCAGTACCCAGGGCGCGATGACGGGCGCTCCTTCGTCGTAGACGCTGGCCGGTCCACCGGAGAGAATAATGCCCCGAACGTTCAGGTGTTTGACGGCATTCTCCGACACGGTGGCGGAAATGATCTCGGAATAAACCCTCAACTCCCTGATGCGGCGAGCTATCAGGTGGGTGTATTGAGACCCGAAATCTATGACGACGATGGAATCGGGTTTGGTAATGGTGGTCATCTAAGCAGTCCCACAGCTCCAATAATCGGCGTTTCATGGTAGCACAATCGCGCGGTTTCCGGGCGTTTCCTGGCGATGGCGATGCGGCATTCGGGGACGTGCAACCAGCGTCCGGTGGTAAAATATTTCGCATGGTCGAACGATCTGAAATCGACGCTGCACGGGAGTCCATATCTCGAGGCGGCGTGGTGGCCATCCCCACGGATACACTGTACGGGCTGGCCGCCGACGCTACCAACGAGGTCGCGTTGGACCGGGTTTATGAGATCAAGGGGCGTCCGGCCAATATGCCCCTGCCCGTATTGGTATCCGGTTGGGACCAGGTCGCCATGGTTTCTCGAGTCACAGGACAAGACTACGAGATCGCGCGGACCCTGGCGGATCGTTTCTGGCCGGGTCCCTTGACGTTGGTTTTGCCGGCAGATCCGGGTCTGCCCACGAGATTGACCGGCGGATTGGACACCATCGGTGTCCGGATGCCGAACCACAACGTACCGCTGGCCATAGCTGCCGGTATCGGACGACCGATAACCGGCACCAGCGCCAACCCGAGCGGTGCGGCGGACATAACAGCCCCGTGCGAACTGCGGCGCGCCCTCGGCGGGATGGTTGATGGTATTATTACTGGCGGATCCAGCCCCTTGGGAACGGCGAGTACCATCGTGGCGGTTTCCGGTGGAGAATTGACCTTGCTCCGCGCAGGAGCGTTGGAATTCTCAGCGGTCCGCCACGCGATCGGGTTGGAATAAGCCCCCGCGGTCCGAGAGGATAGAAATCACGACGATTTCCACATACGATTCATACCGGGCCAGTGTCGACGCCGATTTACGCGCGGCGTTTTCGGAACGCCAGGGGATGTTGTACGACCTGCTGCGGTACCACTTTGGGTGGGTTGACGAGCGGGGCAACCCTGCGGACGCCATACCAACGCCCCTCCACCATTGTGGAGTGTTGACGTTGGCCGCTGCGGAGGCTGTCTCCGGAGAATACCAAGACGCCGTGCCCGCGGCGTCGGCAGTTGAGCTCGCTTACAATTTCGTGCTGGTCCACAATGATGTTCAGGCCGGCCGCATTGACCAGAATGACCATCGACCGAGCATTTGGTGGGTGTGGGGCCCATCACAAGCGATTAACGCTGGAGACGGGCTGCACGCCCTGGCCCGATCAGTGCTCATGCGTTTGAGCGAGGCGGGCGGGTCCCCGGACACAATCCTGGAGGCGCTCCGTACGTTGGATCAAGCGTGTCTGACCCTTTGCGAAGGCCAATACATGGATCTCAGCTACCAAGACCAATTGATGGTGTCCGAGGCCGACTATTTCGACATGATCCGGCGCAAATCGGGTGCGTTGGCCGGATGCTCAGCCAAAGTCGGGGTGTTAGCCGCCGCCGGCGGATTGGAGATTGGGGAGGCGTTGCGGGCATGGGGCGAGAATCTAGGCATGGCCATGCAGGTTCGTCATGACGTTGCGGACCTGTGGGGCAACCGTGGCGACGGTTTTACCCCAAGCAATGTCCTGAATAAGAAAAAGAGTCTGCCCTTGATCCACGCGTTGCAACATTCATCTACTGCCGCTAAGAGGGAACTGGGCGGCATTTACATGAAAAGAGTGCTGGAACCCGACGATTCGGCGCGCATCGTGGCGCTTCTCGATGATGCCGGCTCCCGCTCATACGCCGAGGCTCAGGCGAAGCAATTGATGCACGATGCGAACGAAGCGGCGTCGAGCGTGGTCGACCAACTCAGACAACCTGAAACGCTGCAACGCGCGGTTGACTGGATGTTGGGCGAGCAAATCGTGTCTGGCCGATAAAGGGCTTCGATGAGCAAGAGAACCCTTTCCCAGTTGAATATATCGGGCAAGACGGCACTGGTCAGGGTCGATTTCAACGTCCCTATTGAGCAGGGCCTGGACGCCATACCCAACTATGACCAGCGTCTGCGGGCCACATTGCCGACGATTCAATACCTGCTCGAGCGCCGGTCGAAGATCATCCTGTGCTCGCACTTGGGGAGGCCTGGCGGACGAGTGGACGAAACCCTGAGGCTTGGCCCCGTCGGAGACAGGCTGGGCGTCCTCCTGAACCACGAGGTGGTGTCGCTCAGCGATTGTATTGGACCCGATATCGCCAACGCGGTCTCCCAAATGTCTCAAGGTGACATCTGCCTCCTGGAAAACTTGAGATTCCACCCCGGCGAGGAAAAAAACGACGAATCTTTTGCCCGGAATTTAGCCTCCCTCGCGGACTGCTTCGTGATGGACGCATTTGCCGTGGCGCACCGCGCCCACGCCTCCACCGTAGGGGTGCCCAAGTTCCTGCCATCCGCCATGGGACTGTTGACTCAGCGCGAGGTCGAATCCCTTGGGCTGGCATTGGCGGAGCCACGTCGGCCGTTGGCGGCTCTTATGGGCGGGGCCAAAGTAAGCGACAAGATCCTGATCCTTGAGAACCTGCTGCCGCGCCTCGACCACCTTTTCATCGGCGGCGGTATAGCCACAACATTCCTGGCCGCCACTGGCAAATCTGTAGGCGCATCTTCAATTGAGGAAGACCGTCTGGACTTTGCCAGAGACGTGCTGCGCAGAGCCGAGAGGGACGGCGTTTCTGTCCATCTCCCCAACGACGTCGTTGTTGCTGATGAGTTCGCAGCCCAACCAGAGTCGTTTTCCACCACTTCAATCGACGAGGTGCCAGAGGGTTGGTACATTATGGACGTAGGGGAGTCTACCGCCTCCCGATACGCCACACTGCTGGCCCGATGCCAGACCATTCTCTGGAACGGGCCGATGGGCGTGTTTGAAATGGAACGGTTCAGCGCCGGCACACGAACGGTTGCCCACAGCATCGCAGGCCTGGATGCAGCAACCACTGTGGTCGGCGGAGGGTCCACCGCCGAGGTAGTTGAGTCCCTGGGACTGATGGACCGCATGTCTCACGTTTCCACCGGTGGTGGCGCCTCGCTGGAGTTCTTGGAGGGGCGCGAACTACCGGGGATAACCGCCTTGCCTGACGTATGACAACGCTAAACATTCCGGAGCGAATATGATCGACCTGGAACAGATTCACGACAGCATCGCCAGCACGCCGTCCAAAATCGTTTTGCTAGTGGCTGACGGTTTGGGTGGCCTTCCTCACCCCGACACCCGCAAGTCGGAATTGGAAACGGCCCACATACCGAACCTGGATGCGCTGGCCCAGCGGAGCGCGTGCGGCTTGACCACGCCGGTGGAGGTGGGCGTCGCTCCGGGCAGCGGACCCGGTCATCTCGCTCTTTTCGGCTACAACCCGCTGAAATACATAATCGGCCGCGGAGCGTTGGAAGCGTTGGGCATCGGCGTGGAGTTGCTTCCCGGAGACGTGGCAGCGCGAGGCAATTTCTGCACCGTGGATGACGACGGTTTACTCACGGACCGCCGAGCAGGTCGTATCGCAACTGGGTTGAGCGCTCCCCTATGCGAGCGTTTGGATCGTATCGAGGTACCCGGTGTCCAACTGGACGTGTTCCCGGTTCAGGACTACCGATTTGTCCTGAGACTGCGCGGCGAAGGCTTGTCCGAGTACGTCGAAGAAACCGACCCACAACGTGAGGGAGTCGCGCCTCGGCCGGCTACAGCGATAACGCCCGAGGCAAATCGTACGTCACAGATCGTGCGAAAGTTTGTCGATGAAGCGGGCCGGATCCTTGCCGAAGACGAGCCGGCCAACATGGTGTTGTTGCGGGGCTGGGCGCAATTGCCCAACCTGCCCGATTTCGGTAAGGTCTACCACCTGAACCCCGCCGCTATCGCGGCTTATCCCATGTATCGAGGCTTGGCATCAGTGGCCAACATGAAGATAATCCCTACCGGCATGACCTTTGGCGACGAGGTCGAGACTCTCCACGCCAACTGGAATGACCACGACTTTTTCTTCATACACTACAAGCCGGCCGACGCCGCGGGAGAGGACGGCGATTTCGATGGCAAGGTGAAATGTCTGGAAGCCCTGGACGTGCACCTCCCAAAGATCCTTGAGTTGGAACCCGACGTGCTGATGGTGGCCGGAGACCACGCCACTCCAGCCGTTATGGCGTCGCACAGCTGGCACCCGGTGCCGTTCATGTTGCATTCCAAACTGACCCTGGGCGAGGGTGTGAACGGTTTCGACGAACGCGCTTGCGCCCAAGGTTCGCTTGGTCGGATTCCAGCCGAGACCATAATGCTTCTGGCACTGTCGCACTCTGGAAAGCTCTCAAAGTTCGGGCCGTAGGCTCGGAACACAGATTCGGGAATAGCATCATGCCGCCAATTCGTAGCATCGTGGCCGGCAACTGGAAGATGAACACCGACGTAGCGTCGGGCGTCGCTCTCGCTGCGAACATCGCACACGGCGCAACGGGCTTGAACGGCGTCAGTATCGTTCTGGGTCCGCCGTTCGTATCGTTGTCGGCGATTCGAGATGCTGTATCCGGCACGGGAATAGCCATCGCTGCTCAGAATATGCATGCCGACGACAGTGGGGCTTTCACGGGTGAAATCGCGCCGCCTATGTTGGTGGGCATCTGCGACTATGTGATTGTCGGACATTCCGAGCGGCGCCAGTTTTTTGGCGAGACTGATGAATCGGTAGGGCGCAAGGCCGTTGCCGCCCTGCACTACGGCCTGCGGCCTATCATCTGCGTCGGTGAAACGCTCAGCGAAAGGGAATCGGGGCAAGCCGCGGAAGTCATCAGGCGACAGGTGGTGGGCGCTTTAGCCGAGATCGAACCGGAGTCAGCATTAGACAGGCTGGCCATCGCGTATGAGCCTGTTTGGGCGATTGGCACCGGTCGCGCGGCTACACCCGAAATCGCGGACCAGGTAATGGCTGGAGCAATATTCCCCACCATCGGAGCGACGCTCGGTCAGGACGTCGCTTCCACCACCCGGCTGCTTTACGGTGGCAGCGTGAATCCAGGGAACGCCGCAGATTTTGCGGCGTTTGATAGCATCAACGGCGCTCTGGTTGGCGGTGCCAGCCTCGACGCCGAATCGTTCCTCGCTGTGGCCGCCGCCTTCGCCACCTCCAACCGATAAACTCACGGGACCGGTCCATGTCGGAGCGCACCCGCGTGATCGCTGTGGTAGGTCCTACGGCGGTTGGAAAAACCTCCCTGGCGATTGAGTTATCGAAGCGTTTCTCCGGGGAAATCGTCAACGCCGACAGTCGCCAGGTTTACACCGGGATGGACATCGGTACTGCCAAACCAACGGCGGCGGAACAACGCGCCGCGCCGCACCATCTCATTGACGTCCGAGCGCCCGGGAACCGACTGAGCCTCGGCGAATTTCTGCCACTCGCGCGACGATGCATCAGTGACATCATAAGTCGGCAACGAGTCCCCATACTTTGTGGCGGCAGCGGACAGTACGTGTGGGCGCTGCTCGAGGGATGGCACGTTCCCCAAGTGGCCCCCGACGCCAATTTCAGGGACCTGCTGGAACGTCGCGTCGCCACGGAGGGAATAGGATCACTCTGGATGGAGTTGAGGGAACTCGACCCTGACCGGGCGAAGGAGGTTGACCGGCACAACGGACGCCGGGTGATCCGCGCTCTGGAAGTCGTCCATGCCCTGGGGCGCACGACCTCGGCGAGGAACCGTAGCACAGTACCGCCCTACGACGCTCTGGTTATCGGACTCACAGCAGACCGCGCGGTCCTGTACGAAAGGATCGACGCCAGGTTTGACCGAATGATGGCCGACGGCTTACTAAACGAGGCGCGCAGTCTCGCTGCCAGCGGTTACACCCTCGGTGAGGGGCCGCTGTCGGGCGTAGGCTACTCCCAGTTGGGCGAATACCTCGCCGGAGAGTTGAAATTGGAGGAAGCGATCGGCCGCTCCAAGACCCGAACCCATCGACTGGTGCGGCGGCAATACACCTGGTTCAAATTAACTGACGCCCGTATCAATTGGCTGGACGCCACCGACGATTTGCCTGTCTGTGAGGCTTCCCGACGCGTCAGGGATTTTCTCGCGCGTTGAGTTCCGTGTGATACAATTCCGCCTTAGCGGACACGCGCCAATCGGTCGCAGGAGTCGACGATGGAATTCACCAAAATGCACGGGGCCGGCAACGACTATGTGTATATCGATGCGCGCACTCTGCCGGATCGTGATTGGGAAAGTCTGTCGCGATCCATCAGCGACCGACATTTCGGCGTCGGCGGAGACGGCTTGATACTGGTGATGAACTCCGATGTGGCGGATCTGAGGATGAGGATGTTCAACTCGGACGGTTCGGAGGGAGCCATGTGCGGCAATGGCATCCGTTGTTTCGCGAAATATGCCATTGAGCGAGGGATAGTCTCACCCAACGCTGAGCAGGTCACCGTTGATACGATGTCCGGAGTGCGCACGATTGTCCCTCACTATTCGGGGAGCGAAGTGAACGCCGCGCGCGTAAGCATGGGTGCGCCGCGTTTTGCGCCGTCGGAGATCCCGGTGGACTTGGACCCGGCGATCCGCATGCAGGATGGACCCATCATCAATTACGCCATTCACCCTGGGGACTTCAGGCTTTTCATGACGTTCGTGTCCATGGGCAATCCGCATGCGGTTACGTTCATCGATCAGCCAGTCGAAGAATTTCCATTACACAACATTGGTCCCCTGGTCGAGAGACATCCCATCTTTCCCGACCGGGTGAATTTCGAAATTGTCAACCTACGCGACGACGGCCAACTGGATGCCCGCGTGTGGGAACGGGGCGCCGGGGAAACCATGGCGTGCGGCACCGGCGCCTGCGCCATCGGGGTTGCCTCCCGACTGCTGGGGCACACGGGCGACCAAGTAAACGTCAACCTGCCCGGCGGGACCCTGAACATCGAGTGGGACGGAGCCGGAGAGGTGTTCCTAGAGGGCCCAGCCGCCGAGGTATTCAGTGGAGATTGGACAGAATGAGTAACTACGTCACGGGACCGACTACCTATGACCATCTTCGATGGTCTGCCAACGCATTCCGAGGGCTGGCCGACGATTCCGTCAACATCGCTGTCAGGGCTCCGAAATTCCGCAACGCCCTGCAGACCGGCGCTCCCGATGCGGACTGGCCGGCGCTGCTGCGATACGTGAACCAGTGGGGCTGTCGCATACCGCAGAGCAAAGCTCTAGGCATCGCCTCCGCCGTGTCCGCCGCCGTGCCGTATTTGCAGCCACTGTCGGTCTCTGCCCTGGAGTTCAACGACCTGCGTTGTTCTACGTTGGGCGTGATTGAGCACGCCTACGATGCGCTTATCAGAGCCGACGGCGTTGGGCCAACAGCCGCTTCAGCTATCCTGACCGCGTTGAACCCCCAATTGTTCGTATCCTGGGGAGCGGGCATTCGCGACGCGTATTTCCCTGATGACCGGCCTACCGGAGCGACTTACTCTCAATTCCTCACCATCATGCGCATGGCCGCCCTTTCAGTGACCGCCGACGCGCGCGCTCAACACGGAATTGAAGACCCGGCGGGCACCCTGTCCTCGGAATTGGGGATCGAGCCGGCATTCAGCCTCGCCAAGTTCATCGACGAGTTCAATTGGCTCACGCTGGAGCGACAGATGGCTTTCCAACCAGCGGACACGGTAGCGGTATAGTCGTCCTGTCCGGACATGCTGAAATAACAAAACCACCAGGAGAAACATGCCTAGCCTATCCGAACGCCTCGGGAAACTCGCACCGTATCCCTTCGTCGAAATCTCGCGAATCATCGCTGAAAAGCGCGCTGCCGGGGCAGATGTGGTCACCTTCGGCATCGGGGACCCGGATATACCAACGCCTCAGCCCATCATCGATCGTCTGCTCACGGCATCGCAAGACCCACCCAACCACCGGTATCCTGAAACCGATGGGTTGCCAGAAATGCGCCGTGCTATCGCGCATTGGTACAAGCAGCGATTCGACGTGGAACTGGACCCGGATACCGAGGTGTTGCCGCTGATCGGTGCAAAGGAAGGCATCGGCCACGCGGCATTCTGCTTCCTCGATCCCGGGGACATAGCATTGGTGCCTGACCCTGCATATCCGGTGTATTCCGTGGGCACTATGTTCGCGGGCGCGGAAAGTCACGTCATGCCGCTATACGAGCGGAACGGATGGCTGCCTGAACTGGATGCCATCCCGGAAGATGTGGCGCGCCAGGCCAAGGTGATGTGGCTCAATTATCCCAACAATCCCACCAGCGCCGTGGCGTCGCAGGAGGATCTTGAGTCCGCAATGCGCTACTGCCGTGAGCACGACATAGCGATGCTCCACGACGCGGCATATTCGGAGGTAGGATACGAGGGATACCGCGCCGGCAGCATGATGCAGATCGACGGCGCCAAAGAAGTCGGAATCGAGTTCCACTCCCTGTCCAAGACCTACAATATGACGGGTTGGCGCATGGGCATGGCCGTTGGCAACGCGGACATGATCAAAGCCCTGTTCCAGATCAAGGCGAATCTGGACTCCGGAATACCGCAGGCAATCCAGGAAATGTCGATGGAAGCCCTGACCGGACCTCAGGACTGCATCGACGACAACATCGCCATTTACCAATGGCGGCGTGATCGTGTGCTTCAAGCCCTGAGTCGAATGGGCCTCAACGTTGAAACGCCGCGCGCGAGCCTGTATATATGGGCTCCGGTGCCGCAGGGCTATACCTCAGCGGACTTCGCGGCCCGGCTGCTGGAAGAGATCGACATCGTCGTCACTCCGGGCTCGTCCTACGGTCAATATGGGGAGGGATACATTCGGCTTTCCCTCACCACACCCGACGAGCGAGTGGAAACCGGCTGCCAACGCCTGGAAAATTGGACCGTCCCGGCTCCTCGATCGTAGATCGTACTCCTGAAACCGAGTCGCAACCGCCCATGCCCAAGTCCCGCGCACCCAGACCCACCGGCCCGCAGACAGAGCGTGCCGTGCTGGTGGCCGTCGAGGCGAAAAAGCGAGGCG
The DNA here is from genome assembly GCA_965116565.1 of Dehalococcoidia bacterium. Lineage (GTDB taxonomy): Bacteria > Chloroflexota > Dehalococcoidia > Lucifugimonadales > UBA3495 > Bin87. The sequence continues at coordinate 2,607,829 of OZ220699.1, read as the reverse complement.
AACAGCTGTGGGGCTTGCAGGATACGCTGGTGGAATTGGACTACCTGACCCGCTCGGCAGGCGCCGAGGTGGTTGCGACCGTTTCACAACGCGCAGAGAAAATCACGCCGACTTACCTGGGCAAAGGCAAATTGCAAGAACTCCAGGACGTGTTGTCCGAAGAGCGGCCTGATGTGGTCATATGCGACGATGAGTTGACTCCTACACAGCAGCGAAACTTGGAGTCGACGCTGCGAATTAAGGTCATCGATCGCACGGCACTCATCCTGGACGTCTTCGGGCGGCATGCCCGAACTCGCGAAGGCCAAATGCAGGTGGAGTTGGCTCAACACCAGTACTTGCTGCCGCGCCTGATCGGCCAATGGTCCCACCTGGAACGCCTTGGCGGCGGCATCGGAACCCGCGGGCCAGGAGAAACCCAGCTGGAAACTGACCGCCGATTGATCCGGCGCCGGATCCAGAAGATTGAATCGGAGTTGGACAGCGTGCGGCAACGCCGCAGTCAGTACCTGGAGCGTCGCCGCCGGTCCGCCACTCCGATGGCGACGCTGGTCGGCTACACCAATGCAGGTAAGAGTACCCTGTTCAACGCGCTGTGCAACGCCGGAGTTCCGGCGGAAGACCAACTATTCAACACTTTGGACCCGGTGACGCGCCGCCTCCGGTTGGCCGACGGCAACGACCTGCTGCTTAGCGATACCGTGGGGTTCATACAGAAATTATCGCCCACTGTGGTGGCAGCCTTTCGAGCTACCCTCGCAGAGTTGAGCGAAGCCGATCTGTTGTTGCACGTTATCGACATTACGCATCCCAAGGCCCCGGAACAGGCCGAGGTGGTTGAGCAAACGCTGAGCGATCTGGATCTGGGCGGCAAACCCCGGCTGCTGGTGATCAACAAAATGGACCTGCTGACCGACGACCCAGCCGACGTTGAATCGTTCGATCAAATGGACCTGTCCTCCATCGCCGGCGCTGATTCGCCCGCGGTTAATGGGCGCGTTTTTGTTTCGGCCGCAAAGGGCTGGAATCTGCCGGCTCTGTTGGACGCGATCCGCAATCAAGTCGGCGACCGGGTTCCGCAAGCCGCAGCCTCTGCGTTGTGATAATCCATGCCCCGCCGCAACATCCGTATCGTTCATACCTCGGACACTCATCTGGGCGACGATTGGGATCCTGCGGCCGCCCGAACAGCCCTCTCCGCCGTCGTGGACGCGGTTCACTCTTTGGACGCGCACGCCTTGCTCATCGCGGGCGATGTGTTTGACAACGCCCGCATTTCGGACGAGGTGATCGAGTTTTTTATCGGGGAGATGGCGCGGGCAGTCATTCCGGCCGTGATCCTTCCGGGCAATCACGATTTATACGACTCGGCTTCTTTGTATCGACGGGGTCCGTTCACTGTCGCTCCGGACAACATGCACATCATCAACGGAACGCACGGTCAGACAATCTCATTCCCCGAGCTGACGCTGGATATCTGGGGGCGCGCGATGGATAGCCACACGCCCTCATTCCGCCCGTTGGCCGGTATGCCCGTGAATCGCAATAGACACTGGCTGGTAGCGATGGCGCACGGTCATTTCCATTTTCCAGACGACACGGAAGAGCGATCTTCTCCAATCCGGCACCATGAGATTGCCGAAGCTGCCTGCGATTACCTGGCCCTGGGGCATTGGGAGAGATTCGAGGATGTATCGCAAAACGGAGTGACGGCGTTCTACTCCGGATCGCCCATGGGGGCGGCGCACGAGCGCGGGCGGATAGCCGTGAACGTGGTGGATCTTGATCCTGCCGGCGGCACACTCGTAAGAGTTTCCCAAGCTCACATGCCGATGTCATCGGATAGGGTTAGTTCGCTTCCGCTGGCAGCCGATAATTGATTCAGGAGGGCTGGAGATGAAAACCCTGAGCCGCGACAAGCGCATATACGTACTCCAACCGGAGAACGAACCGGCCATCACGATCGATACTGGCGAAGATCTGATCGTCGAGACTTGGGACGCTTTCGAAGGAATACGCGAGCCGGGTGTGCTGCAGGAAAAATCACTAAAGGGTCCGGCGACGGGCCCCATTTACGTGAACGGAGCGGAGCCGGGCGATGCTCTTCGCATTGAGTTCGTCACTATCACTCCCAAAGAAAATCCGGCGCACATGGTGATGCCGGGTCGCGGGTTTCTCGAAGCCGAATTCACGGAAGGTTACCCCACCGTGATGAGCATTGAAGGTGATGATCTGGTCCTGCCCAGCGGGATGCGGCTCCCCCTGTGCCCGTCAATGGGCCTGGTCGCGACCACGCCGACCTACCCTCAGGAAACCGCCAGCGACAGCGGGCCCTACGGCGGCGACATAGACATGAAAGAATTGGTCGAAGGCAGCATCCTGTACCTGCCGGTGTTCGTGGCCGGCGGGTTGCTGGCTATGGGCGATTGCCACGCCGTGGTTGGCGACGGAGCAGTTGCCGGGACCGGGGCCGAATGTTCCGCGGACACCCAAATCAGGGTTACGGTGGAAAAAGACATGAACATATCGGGTCCGCGCGCAATCACGCCCGACCACTACGTTGTGCTGTCCCACGGCGAGGATCTCGGACCGGCGATGAAACAGGCTGTCCGCGACATGGTGGATTTCCTGGTCACCGAAAAAGGTATGGAGCCCTATGACGCCTACACCCTTTGCAGCCTGGCGGGCGACGTGCGAGTATCGCGAACTTTCCGACCGATCAGTCCTGTGAAAATGATGCTGTCCCGTCAAGCGTTGGAACAACTTTAGGCGACAGCGGTCAATCCCGTGACGAAGGGCAGGGGCGCATTACTATGCGCCTCTGCCCTTCGTATGCTTCCACGCGTTTCATCTTACACCGATCACGACACTGAAAAACCGCCGTCCACTGCGATCACCGCTCCGGTGACATAATCTGACGCTCGGCTCGCGAGGAACACTGCTGCGCCCTGCAGTTCGCTGGCCTCGCCCCATCGACCCATTGGGATGCGCCGATTGATGAGGTCGTAGCGTTCCGGTTGAGTGTCAGGAATGGCCTCGGTCAGTTCGGTCATAAACCAGCCGGGCAGAATAGCGTTGGACTGAATGTTTTCGCCGGCCCATGCTACTGCGAAACTCTTGGAGAGCTGGACGATCCCGCCCTTGCTCGACGAGTAGGGAACACCGCTGCCGCCTCCGCCAAATATGCTGTACATACTGCCTATGCTGATGATTTTTCCGCCGCCCTGGGCCTTGAAATGCGGGTACACCGCCTTGCTGGACAGGAAAGCCGCGCGCAGGTTGACATCCAGTACGTTGTCCCATTCGGCCGCCGTGATGTCCTCTGGAGGTTTCCGTACCGTCGCGCCCGCATTGTTGATGAGGATGTCCACGCGGCCCATATGCGCGATCGCCCGGGACACCATATCATCGATGTCGGAGTCGCTGGTAACGTCGGTGGGGATCGCGATGGCACGACGCCCGGTGGCTTCAATTTCGGCCACGGCGGACGCGTTCTTTTCCGCGTTGCGGGCCGCTATGGCAATATCAGCGCCAGCGCCAGCCAGCCCCAACGCCATCCCCAGTCCCAATCCCCCGTTGCCTCCTGTTATCAGCGCGACGCGGCCGCTGAGATCGAATAATCCGCCGTGGTTGGTGGTCATCGCGTACAACCCTCTCTAAAAGTCCTGAACAATGTAGCACAACAAAAACTGGGCGGGACTTCATCCCGCCCAGTAGGAATTACGAACCCGCTGCAACTTACAGGTTAATCAGCGGTTGTACCGCGACGAACGCGGGAGCGAACACCAACGACACGATTGCCATCAGCTTGAGCAGGATGTTCAGGCTGGGACCGGAGGTGTCCTTGAACGGGTCACCGACGACGTCGCCCTCGACGGCAGCTTTGTGCGCGTCGGAACCCTTACCACCGAAATTACCCAGTTCGACGTACTTTTTGGCGTTGTCCCAGGTACCGCCGGCTGATGCCATCATGATCGCCAGCATGAACCCAGCCGACACTGACCCGATCAGCAGTCCGCCCAGCGCCGCTTCGCCCAGTATGAAACCGGTGGCGATGGGCGCGACCACTGCCATGACTCCCGGAAGAATCATCTCGCGGAGCGCTCCACGAGTGCTGATGTCGACGCACCGAGCCGAGTCCGGTTGAGCGTTTCCTTCCATCAATCCGGGAATCTCGCGGAACTGCCGTCGTACCTCGTCGACGATCCCCTGCGCGGCGCGGCCCACGGCTTGCATGGTCAACGCCGAGAAAATGAACGGCAGCATGGCGCCGATCACCAGCCCCACCAAAATTTGCGGCTGAAGGAGGTTGATTCCCACGCCTCCGGCTGCCAATCGCCCGTCTGGCCCAAGGGTAATCAGGTTCGCGCTGACCGAGTATGCGGCCAACAGTGCCAGCGCGGTCAGAGCGGCGGAACCGATGGCAAAGCCCTTGCCGGTTGCGGCGGTCGTGTTGCCAAGGGCGTCCAGCGCGTCGGTGCGTTCGCGCACTTGCGGATCAAGGTTGGCCTGCTCGGCTATGCCACCAGCGTTGTCGGCGACCGGACCGTAGGCGTCGGTGGCCAGCGTAATGCCCAGGGTGGACAGCAAACCAACGCCGGCCAGTGCGACACCGTAGAATCCGGCGAACCAGTAAGCCAGCAGGATCGCAATAGATATGCAGATCACCGGGATGAGCGTGCTCAACATGCCGGTGGCGATCCCACTGATGATGACGGTGGCCGCTCCGGTTTGTGAGGACTCGGAAACCCGCTGTGTCGGTTTGTAGCTATACGACGTGTAGTACTCGGTAGCGAGGCCGATGATCGTCCCGGCGACGAGGCCGGCCACGACGCACCCGAACCAAGCCCAACTCACGTCGGGGAGAACGACGGTCAGAACGGCGGCGAATATGATCAGCAACCCACCGGCCGCGAATATCCCGTATCGCAATGCCCACAACAGCCGCTCAAAATCAGCCTGCTCGCCGCTGCGCACGACAAAGGTGCCCAAAATAGCGGCCACGATGCCGGCTCCCGCCAGGAGCATGGGGAACACGGCCTGGGAGTCCGTGAAATTGAAACCGGCGCCGCTGGTAGCCAGTGCCACGGCGGCTGCCGAAAGCGCAACCGCAGAGATTATGCTTCCAACGTAGGACTCGAACAGGTCAGCGCCCATTCCGGCCACGTCCCCAACGTTGTCGCCAACGTTGTCGGCGATGACGCCGGGATTGCGCGGGTCATCCTCCGGAATCCCCGCCTCAACCTTACCCACCAGGTCTGAACCAACGTCCGCGGCCTTGGTGAATATGCCACCGCCCACACGGGCAAACAGCGCGATGGAACTTGCGCCAAACCCGAATCCCGCGACCGCGCTGATGTCCTGGAAAATGACGTAAAGGACTGTGACTCCCAAAAGGCCAATGCCCACCACTGTTATTCCCATGACGGTCCCGCTGGAGAACGCAACCCGAAGCGCGGGGTTCAAACCACGCATCGCGGCGGCGGCGGTGCGGACGTTAGCGCGAACCGCAACGTTCATCCCAATGAAGCCGGCCAATCCCGAGCATATCGTGCCCGCCAAGTACGAGATAGCCGTTGCCGGCACATTCAGATCGTGTCTGAAAACCGTGTAGTCCAGGACCGCCAGAACTATCGCAACCACTATCACGAATGGCAGCAACGCCATGTATTCGCGGCGCAGGAACGCAGAAGCCCCCGTGCGAATGGCATCGCCTATCTCGGTCATACGCGCGTTTCCCGCGTCGGCCCCGATGACACGCCACGCCATTAACGCCGCGAACACCAGCGCAACGCCCCCAGCGCACAGGGCTACAATGATTGATTCCATACTCTCCTCTCCGTTTTCGGCAATGAAATCCGACAAACGTTGCGAAATTAGCACAACTGCCGTTTAGTGTCAATCAGCCGTGGGGGTCTTTCCATGTGTCACGGCAACGTTTGCTACGTCGATGATTTGCGCTGCCACCGCGCCGTGGTCGATCTCCAACAATGCCACAGTACCCAGGGAACCCGGCGCATGCCTACGGCCCGGATAGGTGGGGCTGCCCGGATTGACGAACAGCACGCCGTCCCGCCATTCCACCAGTTCCTCGTGGGTGTCGCCGAAGGCCACGACGTCGACCGCTTCGCCAAATTTGCGTTTCAGGAGGTCTCTCAATCCAGACTCAGGCCAAACGAGGCCCGTGCCATCCGGCGTCGTCAGAACCGGAGGAGCCGGCCATTGGATATCGTGGACCATGCCGATTTTCACACCCGAGATATCAACCACTCGTGTCGCGTCGGCCAGACGATCCCCTGTTTCGCGCGGATCCTCGTAACCCCGTACCGCCAGCACGGGAGCCACCTGCTCCAGGCAATCCAGAACACCGATGCACTCGAGGTCTCCGCAGTGCAAGAGCAGATCGCAACCGGATAGTGCATCAAGGATCGGGACCGGCAGATCCCATCCGCTGCCCGCAGAATGCGTGTCGGATATCAGCCCAACCTTCACGACTCAAACCTGGGGACTCGCGGGAGCCAAGGCCACGAGGGTGGCGAGCATCGTTTCCAAGTCCGTTCCATGTGGGAACGCCACTATGGGTAGATCGACCCCATTGGCGCGGAACCGGTCCATTTTGCTGCGGCACTCATCTGGGGTGCCGATGGCGGTGATGCTGTCCACCATTTCATCCGTAATTGCTAGCGCTGCCGTCCCCCGATCACCTTCGAACCACGCCCGTCGCACGGCATCGCCCTCTTCCCGGTAGCCGTAACGGCAGAACAGGTCATAGTAGTACTGGCCCATGCCGCCGATGTAAAAAGCCATGTGCGACCGCGCTTGTCGGATTGCGTTGGCGATAGTTTCTTCATCGTCGGAGGCGCAACTCAGGATTTGGGGAGCGGTGGTCATGTCACCATACTCCCGGCCAGAGTTTCGAAGGGCTGACAACAACGGCTCTTTGATAATCGGGAGCTTCTCCCGGTGGGTCCATATGGGCAGCCAACCGTCCGCCAACTCTCCCGTGAGTTCCAGGTTCCGTTTGCCCAAAGAGGCCACATATATCGGGATACGTTCCTGTATCGGTTTGACGCCCATTCGGAAACGTTGCAACTGGTAGAAGCGCCCATCGTAGTTGACCCGCCCGCCGGCCAACGCCATGCGAACGATTTCCATGTACTCCCGGGTGCGTGTTACCGGGTAATCGAACTTTACGCCGTGCCAGTCTTCGATAACGATGCGCCCGCTGGTACCCAAGCCGAGAATCGCCCGGCCATCGCTGATGCAGTCCAGCGAAGCGATGCTCTGGGCGATCAGGCCCGGCGTACGGCTGTAAACGGTGACGATGCCTGTGCCCAGCTTTATTCGCTCGGTGTTGCAAGCCAGCATGGTCAACACGGTGAATGCGTCCCGTCCCCAAGACTCGCCAGTCCAAAAAGAATCGTACCCCAACCGATCGGCGGCCTGAGCCACCGCAATAAGATCGGAGTCGTCGTTGTTGTCCCTGCTGCTGAATGTCAGCGCAATTCGCGGCATGTCTATACTGGTTCCTAATTGCGATTTTGCCAGATGTAGTACGGGTCCAGGGATTCATCGGTCATCGTTTCTCCCAGGACTTCATTCGTAGGCGGAAATGCCTCGGATTCGCGCTGGATCAATTCGCCCAATTTTTGGGACCATCGGGCCGCTTCTGTGCTATCCAGTCGTTGGGACAACATCTCGGTGAACCCTGCAACCACCTGTTCCTGCGGGATGGCCAGCGTGGGTCCCGAGATCACGAACACCACCACCTCTGGCAGATTGTCTTCGTCGTGGAAGTTCACGCCAAGCCGGTCAAGTATGAAATTCATGGCGACCCCGCGCAAGGTGTCGTCCAACTGGCCGGGCAGGTGCATCAAGTGGAGAAACGGTCGATCACCGCCCTCGCGCAGCATGCTGCCAAATTCGCTTTCGACAGCGCGATAGTACTCGTCGTTGAACACCGTGTCGGTAGACAGAACGGTGATTTCGGCTCCCTCGCCCCGGGTGTCGATCACCAGGAACTCGCGAAGGTGCGGAAAAATGGCCAGCGTGATGTCAGGGTAGCGTCCGTTGGGCAGCGGACCACCGCTCAATTCCTCGAACAAGGGTGGCCTCCTTGTCGCAGGCTCCGGCGAACCGGGCCTCATCTAACGACTGGCGAGTTTGCGAACTGCCTCAGACACCGCCGACAAGTCGTCCACCGCCATGTCTGCCTGGGAGTCCGGGTCGTCAGGGTCCTCCGGTTCGTAGAACCCGCGTATCCAGATGGACTTCATGCCCACGCGGTTGGCCCCGACAATATCGTTGGTAACATGGTCGCCCACATGGATGCTCGCTTGGGGACTGGTGTCAAGAGATTGGACAGTCATTAGAAATATTTCATCGGATGGCTTGGCGAGGAGCACCTCGTCTGAGAAGGTCAGGACATCGAAATACTGCAGCAGATCGTGTTGCTTCAGAAACTCACGAAATGTGTAACCTGGGGTCATACCGGTGTTGGAGATGAGCCCGATGCTCAACCCCATCCCTTTCACCCGCTCCAGAGTCTCCTTCGTTGAGTCGTGAAACCGCGGAGGGAAGTCAAAGAAAGATTCGGCGTAACTACGTTCGATTTCTGCCACTGCGGTTTCCGGCAACCGGGCGGACAGCCCCTCGTCTATCAGATCGATGAAAATCTCAACCTGCCTGCGGAAACTGACATCTTTGTTGTCGTTGCGGACCGCCCGGCACGCTCGGTAGCAACCACGGTACGCCTCTCTGATGTGGTCCGCATCGCGGTCAACCCCGTGCTCCATCAACGTTTCTCTGGCGCCGTCCAAGCGCGCTTGGGCACGTTGCAGACCCAACTCCCGGTTATCAAGGATCAGGGTTTGCCACAGATCGAATGTAACGGCATTTATGGCGGTCAAATTAGTATATCCGTGCCGTTCTGGCGGCTGACTCGTTCCGATCCCTACAGCGGCGGACGCCTGTTGTGCCAATCGTTGGCTTGCTGGTACGCGTAGGCCGCCTTCAGGACCGTCATTTCGTCGAAATTGCGACCGGCCAGGTGAAGGCCTACCGGCAAGCCATCCTCTGCGAAACCGCATGGAATCGAGATTGCGGGGGAACCCGTAATGTTATACACGCGCGTGTATTTGGTGAGCAAAGGAACTGCTGGCAGCGACTCCCCTCCAACTTCGATCCGCCGCTCCAGCAGGACGGGAGCAGTCACCGGTTCCACGGGACCAGCCAACAAATCAACTTGCCGCAGCAGTGCGTCAACCTGCGCACAGAAGACCTGCCTCGCCTGTTGCGCCCGCAAGTACTCAGCCGCAGATATGAACAATCCCTCTTCGAGACGATCCCTGACTTGCGGATACAACTTGTCGCCATCCCTCAAGACGAGGTCGCGATGTGCCGCGGTCGCCTCGGAACTCAGGATCGCATTGCTGATGGGTTGTGCATATTCGTACAGTGGGAGCGAGACATCGATTATTTCGGCGCCCATTTCACCCAAGTCGGCGATGGCGCGCTGTGTCAACTCGGAAACGCCGGCGTCGATTTCCGTCTCGAAATATTCGCGCACCACCCCGATCCGCAATCCGCGCACATCGCCGGTGAGCGCTTCGGTGTAATCTGGGACCGGTACATCTGCCGTGGCTGGATCACGCGGGTCCCGACCGGCTATGGCGTTCATGGTCAGCGCCGCGTCCTCCACCGTACGTACCATGGGCCCGGGATGATCTAGGCACCACGACAGCGGGGTCAGTCCGGCCCGGCTCACCCGCCCGTAGGTGGGTTTCAAACCGACTATGCCGCATAGCGCCGCAGGTATTCGCACGCTGCCACCGGTATCGCTACCCATGGTGATCGGGCATTGACCCGCGGCTGCTGCCGACCCGCTGCCCCCGCTGGATCCCCCGGTGATGCGCTCGGGGTTCCAGGGGTTGTGCATGTGGCCGTAATCGCCGTTCTCACCCGTCGGTCCAAACGCCAATGGGTGCATGTTGAGCTTCCCGATCAGGATAGCCCCCGCCTGCGAGAATTTTGCCGCAACGGTGCAGTCTTCTGACGGGACGTAGTTATCGTAGATCCGCGTCCCCGATGTCGTGCGGATCCCGGCGGTCTCAAACAGGTCTTTCAAGCCCACTGGAATGCCGTGCAGCGGGCCACGATAGTTGCCCCGGGTGATTTCATCCTCGGCTCGCTGCGCCGCGGCCCGCGCCTGCTCGGGCAATAGGGTAATAAAGGAGTTGAGGGTCGGTTCCGTCGCTTCGATGCGATCCAGACACGCATCCACTAACTCAACCGGAGAGATGTGCCCATCCCGCATCAAGGAGGACAACTCCCAGACCGATTTGTAGTGAAGCTCGGTTTCAGGCATAACAACCCCGTGCGGATGATTGGACAGCGTAGCGACGACGCTATGCGCGATTGGGGACAAACACAGAAGGCGACTCGGCTCCCGAAACATCAATCTCGTACACTCTGGCCAACCCCTGCCGCATCAGGGATACCCTGTTGCGAAGGTCGGCCATGCGTTCGAGGTCGGAAGTATCCAAGCCGTTCACGTCTGCCATTCTCAGAAATGCCTGTTCGGTCACGTTGGATTCGGCGTTGTCGGACATAATTGCCCTGGAAGATGAGGGATCGGACATTTTCTAATGACTTCGCAGGCGCAATTATGGCGCATGTGGGCTGGGTTGGCAATCTGACAATCTGCCTCACGCGTACCCGGTTTCGTCTCGCGTGAATCGGGGCGGTCCGGTCGCGCCTGCTATCATTCCCACGAAAGAACGTCATCCCGTAAAAGAACGACACCCCATACTTGATACGGGGCCGGAATCCGGTAACCCAACGCACCAGACACTCCCGCTATTCCCCAGTCCTTTGGGTGGCTGAGCTTCGGCTCGCGCCGCAGCGACGACTATGGGATTCGCTCTGGTGTAACTCCGCCACCAATTGGGTACGCATGACGACACTGTTCCCTTGCCCCCGACCGCTGCCCATCCTTACCATTGAACTACGTACCATCGAACTACGTGATCCCCCAAACCCAAACCACCATCCCGGTCCCTCCAGGGCCTGTCCATTGTCGGAGTTGCTTCCCATAGCCCGCTCATCCTGAGCCTGTCGAAGGACGAGCGGGCCGCAGTTCTGCGGGCCACAGTTCAAGGAGCGTCCGGGCTGGAGCCATCGCCTGGTGTTTGAATCTTCGAATGACCCGGCCCGTCCCTCCCAAACCCGCTCACAGGCCCGCCAAATCCACCAATATCACCCCCAAAACCCGCCCATTACGCCACCATTTCACACCCATCACCCGCCAAATGCCCCGCACAAATGAAAGGAAATGAGCGGAAATGAGCGGGATTTCCCCAAAATGACAGCCCGCCCGTACTTGATACGGGGCGCCACCATCCTGGTCGAGTCTCCAACCCTGTCCATCATCCCATGCCAAACTCCCTCTCCGGGTACTCCCTCGCCGAGTTAATCCCATGACCCTCTCCCAACTCCGCCGCAGCGTCATCGCCCTCAACCGCCAATTCGCCCATGAACTCGCCATCATCCGGCTCCGCCGCATCGCCGAAACCGTCTCCAACGACTGGTCGCCATCCGAACCCCCGGAACCGTCCACCGTCATCCAGCGCATTGTCAAAGCCGGCTTCCGCCTCACCACCTTCGCCAGTCTCCATCGCTACCTCGCGGACATCCGCCGCAAAGACGACGTCCCCCGCCCCAACACCATCGTCCTCAGACTGGTCCCCTGGGCCGGGAACGACCGCCACTATCCACTGCTGCGCTGGGACCTCTTTGCCCGGTAACCATGGCCATCCCCCCAGGTGGGTACGCATGAGGAAAATCTGCCTGGGCTATACTGTGAGCACCGTTGTTCCGACAGTCGTTTTCCATGACCACCACACATTGTGCACATTGCGGCGCCGACGCGCCTGAGCGAGGGAATTTCTGCACCGCCTGCGGCGCAGAAATCGCCGTACACATGGGCCATGAAGCGCCAGATGGGTTGGATTCCACCGATGGCGCTCCTAGGTTGACTGTGCGGTACTGGGCGATTCGGCAGCGACTCGGCCCAGGTGAATGGGGGTTTTGGCCGCCGGCGCTGGGCCTCTTGGCGTTGGTACCGACCGCGATCCTTGTCTCACTGTTGGCGCTGCTGATTCCATTGCATACGACCACGGTGGTCGCATCCATGACGCTGGCAATGTTTCAGTTGGGCCTGGTTTGGATTCTGACGATGCGCCAATGGCCAATTCGACCAGAGATCTATGGGCTGAAAAACCCCCGTATGGCCCATTGGCGAGCGGTCGTTGCCAGCATGGTCGCGTTGGGCGCAAGCCTGGGGGCTATCCAGCTTTGTGTGATGGCCGCCAACTACCTGGATCTGGAGCTTTTGATCCCAGCGAATTTGCCGCCTGACCTGATCCTGCCCGGAGCTCTGTCAGTTTTGAGTATCATCGCTCTGGCGGTGGTCACTCCGGTAGCTGAGGAGATATTCTTCCGAGGTTTTGTCCTTCGCGGCTTCGTCAACCGGTGGGGCGTGGCGCCGGGAATATTCCTTTCGGCAGTCGTGTTCGCAGGGTTGCATTTTCAACCGTCGATCATCGTCCCGGTATTCATTACGGGCCTGCTCCTTGGATCACTTTACTGGCATACCGGCTCGATATGGCCAGGAGTTGGAGTCCACGCAGCGCAGAATCTGATCGCCATCTTGGGTATCGTGATCGGACTTTAGTTTTGCCAGCACGCCAAAACGTTGGGGTATAATTCGCGCCGCAAATCGCAACGGAGCAATTGCACATGGCCGCCCATCACGACGTGGTTTGGCAAAACTATGCCATTTCGATGGCCGACCGAGCACACCTGCTGAACCAATCGCCGTTTGTGTTGTGGTTTACCGGGTTGCCCGGCGCCGGAAAAACCACATTGGCCAACGCGATGGCCAAGCGGCTGCATGACATGCAGCGGCACGCCTACGTCCTCGACGGCGACAATCTCCGGCACGGCTTGAATCGAGACTTGGGTTTCTCCATTGAAGATCGCAGGGAGAACGTGCGGCGAACTGCTGAGGTGGCGAACCTGGTGTATGACTCCGGGTTGATCACTCTGGTGGCTTGTATTTCGCCTTTCAAAGTCGAACGAGGATTCGCGCGGAGCCTCTTCCCGATCGGACATTTCATCGAGGTATTCGTCGATACGCCGCAAGCGATTTGCGAACAACGGGACCAGAAGGGTTTGTACCGGCGCGCCAGGGCGGGCGAGCTTTCCAATTTCACCGGCATTGATTCCCCGTTTGAACGCCCGGAGGCGCCGGAATTGATAATCGACGCCAGCGAATGCAATCCCGCCCAGTGCGCCGACGTCATAACTGGTTACGTGATAAACCATGGATTGCTGGTCGAAGACTGGACATCGTCCGGGTCGTAAGTTACGTTGGTTTGCACCTAAACAATAAGGGCATCTAATGGCTACCCATTCTCCACCTACCACTGACCGCATCGCGGCCAAGTTCACTTCGCTGAAAACTGAAAATCGCACCGGCCTGGTGGTATTCGTCACGGTCGGTCACCCTTATCCCGACGCAGCGTTGGACATTGTGCCTAGCCTGGTGTCCTCCGGCGCCGACGCCGTCGAATTGGGCATACCGTTCAGTGACCCCATGGGGGAAGGCCCGGTTATCCAGGCATCCAGTTTCGTCGCTCTACAAAACGGCACCACTACTCAAAAATGTCTCGATACCGCTGCTCAATTGAGGCCGCTGATCGGGAATACCCCACTGATCCTCATGGGCTACTACAACACCTTGCTTTCATATGGCTTGGAACGCTTTGCCTCCGCATGCGCTGAGTCCACCGTAGATGGATTGATCATGGTCGATTTGCCCAGCGATGAAGCGCGGCCGCTGGTCGATGAACTTTCGAAACACGGGATACACCTCATCCCGCTGCTGGCGCCGACCAGCACGGACGACAGCATCGCTCAATCAGTGGAGATCGGCAGCGGGTTCGTATATTGCGTCAGCGTCACCGGCGTCACCGGAGCCCGCACAGAGGTTTCAGAGCGCGGACTGGACCTTGTCCAACGGGTGCGTCAACAAACCGACCTGCCACTGGCGGTCGGGTTCGGCATCTCGCAGCGCGAGCACGTTTTGGATGTCGGCAAGCGGGCCGATGCTGCCGTGGTTGGGAGCGCTCTCGTGAGAGCCTTGGCCGACGGCCCTGCCCATGAGGCCGCGCAGCGTGGTTCCCGAGTGGTCGCCGAGCTCAGCGGCCGCGATCAGATTGGTCTGGGATAAGGCATACTCAGTTGACCCCGTTTTTCAGGGATTTGTCAATCAGCCCCCGTTGACAACGCAGCAGAGCGAGCGTACGATTTCCGTCAAATGAAATCCGTGCGTCACCAAACCGTCTTCGGGTATTACCGCCCCTTCTATTTTTACGCTTACCGCCATGCTGTATGCGTGAATCCGGCGCGTGAGGCCCGATAACCTTTGGGAAACCACCAAAAGAGGACTTCAGCCGGAGGCAGGCTGAAGTCCTTTTAGATTGTGAGCCGGGTTGGCGCACCCGAGGCAACCCATCCAGGAGGACAGCGAAATGGCAACCTCACAGGCCAAGGATGTGAACGTAATGAGCAACACGGCGTTAATTCGCCCGTCGGAATTGGAAGCTCGAATTCCCCTGAGTCCCTCAGCTGAAAAAACAGTCCTGGAGGGACGCAGGCAGCTTGAAGCCGTACTCAATCGAGAGGATGAGCGTTTCGCGGTAATAGTAGGTCCCTGCTCGATCCACGACCACTCCGCGGCCCTGGATTACGCCGAACGCCTCAAACCCCTGGCCGATCAACTCAGTGACCGGATGTTGGTCGTGATGCGGGTATATTTCGAAAAACCCCGAACCACCGTCGGCTGGAAAGGCTTGATCTACGATCCCAACCTCAACGACACCTATGAGATCGAGGACGGCCTGCACCGGGCTCGCCGCCTACTCATGGAGATCTCCGAGGCAGGCTTGTATTCCGCGACGGAATTCCTCGACCCCATTGTGCCCCAATACGTGGCAGACCTGGTGACCTGGGCAGCAATTGGCGCACGGACCACCGAGAGCCAGATCCACCGCCAGATGGCTTCCGGTCTTTCGATGCCCGTAGGATTCAAGAATGGGACAGACGGGGACCCGCAAACGGCCGTGGACGCCCTGGTGGCGGCCCGCACCCCTCAAGCGTTCCTCGGAATCGACCACAATGGCCAAGCTTCCATAGTTGAAACGCGCGGCAATCAGAACTGCCACCTGGTCATGCGTGGGGGACGCAGCGGCACGAACTTTGACGCACGTTCAATATCGGTCGCTCAAGATGCATTGCGCAAATCGGATGCCCCGCTGAACGTCGTGGTCGATTGCAGCCACGGAAACTCCAATAAGGACCACACCCGGCAACACATTGCGTTCGAAGACGTGCTTGGGCAGCGGCTCCATGGCAACGACAACCTGGTGGGTGTGATGCTGGAAAGCAACATCTACGCGGGGGCGCAGAAGCTTGGCGCAGATCCTTCAACCCTGGACTACGGTATCTCTATCACCGACTCGTGCATCGGATGGGACGAAACCGTGGAATTGTTGGAACGGGCGCACGATAAGTTGGGTCGGCAGGCTGCGGTCACGGCCGACTGACCCCGCTAATTTTACGCCAGACGCCGGATTGGCAACTCGACCCAACGGGGCGAGCCTCAGGCTCGCCCTTTTCGCTGCCCGGGCCCGTGATATAATCGCGTTACCCGAACGAATACAACGTCAAGTACAGGTTGAAATTCTACCGCAGCTCGCGGATTCGCCAATAGGAGGACGGCCATGTTTCCACAGGTTAGCCTCACTACCGATGTCTCCAAAGATGACGTAAACCAGATCCGAGACTGGCTGCGAGATCCAGAGGTCAGTTCGCTTTGGTACGGCACTGACGACTCCGATGGGCACGCGTTGCACATAGGATATGCGCCGGAGCAAGTTCAAAACGCTACGGAGGATGAGTGGAATCAGATTTTCGGGCAAGACGAACGGCGAATCTATTCCATCTACGCTCCGGAAGAAGCGCATATCGGAGAAGGACAACTGCTGATTGAATGGCCTTTGGAAGAGGCGCAACTGTTCATCCTGATCGGACGCAAAGACCTTTGGCATCACCACTACGGGACCGCAGCGCTGGTTGCAATGTTGGATGAGGCTTTCGACAACCTGGAACTTCACCGAGTTTGGGTGGATGTGCCCGAATACAACGAGCACGCCCTGCAAATGTTCCGGCACCTCGGTTTCGTCCTGGAAGGTCACCTCAGGCGCACCCACCGCAAAGACGGCAACTGGTACGACTCGTTCGCCATGGGCTTGTTGACCGATGAATATAGTCGGCGCCGTAATCGTGTGCTAGCCCAATACGGAGCGGCGTAATTCGCCGTCAGCGGGGAGGGAGTAATTTCATGCCGGTCATTACCATCAACGGCGTAATTGGCAGCGGAACCCTGGAAATCGGGCACATGGTCGCACAGAACCTCGGCCTCAATTACGTTGACCGTTACATCTTCTCCGAAGCGGCGCGCCTGGTCGGGTCACCGGTCAACCAACTCATCGAAAAGGAACAGCGGGTAGTTCCATTCCGGGAACGCGTGGCCCGGTTTATGCAAGGAGTGCTCGAGCGGTCGGCGGTAGCCGGCGCCGGAGCGGAACCGTATTTTGGGCGCGGAATCGAGATGCTGCCTGCGGAGGCGTACACCGAGTTGGTTTCGGATGCAGCTTCGACCTCTCCGGTTCACGACCGCGCTTTCATCGACGCCACCACCTCCGTGATTCAGGAACTGGCCGGCGGTGGCGATGTGGTCATCATCGGGCGTGGTAGCAATATGATCCTGGCCGACACTCCCGGGGTGGTTCATGTGGGCTTGGTGGCTCCGCTCGATGTCCGTATCGAAACTATGGCGAAACGCGAAATGTTCTCCGACGAAGAGGCTCGGTCGTATGCGGAGGAACTGGAAAACGCTCGCGTGACCTTCTACCGCAAATTCTTTCGCGTCAATGCCAACGACCCGACGAAATTCCACCTGATGCTCAACATAGGCCGGATTTCGCAGAGTACCGCCGCTGAGATCATCGGGCACGCCGCCGAAGACATCGCCGCTGCGTCTGACTAGTCGTGCTGCCGATATCCGACGCCGGTCGGTACCGGGGAACGTTTCCGTTCGTAAACGTCGCCCTGCTGGCGCTCAATACGCTCGTATTCCTCTACGAGATCGCTGTCGGCGGATTTGGCTTCCTGTTCGGAGGCAGCAACCTCGACATATACGTCTTCTTCCTCACGTACGGCTTTATCCCCGCCGAGCTGTCTTCGGGCCAGGCATTCGAGAGCCTCGGACTGTCACGCGCAGGTGCCATAAGCATCGCCACACCGATTCCCACTTGGGGCACACTGTTGACGTGCATGTTCATCCACGGCGGTCTGATGCACTTCATCGGCAACATGTTGTTCCTCTGGGTTTTCGGGGACAACATCGAGGACACCATCGGACACGTAAAATACCTGGTTTTCTACCTTGTGTCCGGTGTCTTGGCTACGCTGGCTCATTACATGATCGATCCGTCCTCCCAGACGCCTCTGGTGGGAGCAAGCGGCGCGATCTCTGCCGTCATGGGGGCGTACCTGTTACTCTATCCTCGCAATCGTATCCGCACTTTGATCATCTACTTCCTGATCACTGTCATAGAACTGCGCGCGGTGTGGTTGCTCCTGATCTGGTTCGCATTGCAGACCGTCCAGGGACTGCTGTCCATAGGAGTCAGCGACCAGGTCAGCACGGCGTTTTTCGCCCACATCGGCGGTTTCGTGGTTGGGGCGGCCGTCGGCATCGTGGTCAGGATTTTCCGCAGCGACCCTGACGGTGGCTACCGGGGGCGAGGAGACGGCCGCCACCAACCCGCCCAATACTGGCGGGGGCGTCGGATTGATTGATACTCCCGGAGTCTAAACCTCTGGGAATGGAATCAGGCCAAGTATTTCCCGCGCTTCCTGGGGCGTGGCCGGCTCCCTCCCGTGCAATCGGGCCATGGTGACCGCCCACTCAACGTATTCGGCGTTGGACTTCGGCTGCGGATTGTTGGGGAGGTAAGGGCTGTCTTCGAACCCGACGCGAATGTGATAACCGGTTGCGATGGCAATGGCGCACAGCGGGAACGTTTGTCCCATGCTGCTGTGAGTCAGCCACGTGGATTCTGGATAGCGTTCCCTGATGGTCTCGGCGATGAGGGCGTAATTGCGTGGGGAACCGACCATCGCCTGCCGGCCGTCACCCCAATGCGCACCCGGTTCCACCAAGAAGTACCGGGTGTCCTTGATATATCCCTCCTGCATGAGGGTGAACGCGTTGTTAAGGTCGCCCATGTCATGGACGGCAGGTTCAGGGAAAGTGCCGCGCTGGTAACAAGCATCCAACGTCGCGCTGATGTCCTCGAAGGAGTTGGGCGTGATGGTGGTCCGCCTCCGGCCGGTTTCCGGATCCAGACCCCAACGGACTCCCATTCCCAGGTTAAGGGACACCATCTCGACCGGCTGTGGCGTTTCCAACAGGTATCGGGTCACCGCCTCCACCGGCACATGCGCCTGCCGAGCCGTCGTGTGGTTGAGAACGAGGTCGCACTGTGCCCGAATCATCGCGTCCGTTTGGGCATACCATGCCGGATCGTAGCTGATTCCCCCTTCGGAGGTGCGCGCGTGTATGTGCACGATAGACGCCCCTGCCTCATAACATCGGACCGCCTCCTGCGCTACCTCTTCTGGAGTCCAGGGCACGTTCGGGTTGTGCTCCCGTCCCCGGCTGCCGTTCAAACACCCTTTAACGATGATCTTATCCATGTCCATGGTAGTCCGCCCCGTTGTCGTTTTGGTTTTGCTGGCAGCGTCGGTGTGCCAGCGTATCAAGCAGCATATTTGGACCGAATCGAGTTCGCCGTCGGGAGGCATGCCCCGGTGTCAGGCAGACCCCGCGAGCCCGCGCGCTATGCTATCATAGGCCCGCTTGAGCCGCCCGGGATCGACGTTGCGCGCCCACTATCGTTTTCATGATTTCCAATATTTCCACGGAGGAATTGTCGATGCTGGACTACACCCCCAACATGGTCCTGACTAGCGATAAAGAATACAAGGTCGTGGGGACCCGCCCCGTCCGCCACGACGGTGCCGACAAGGTCACCGGGTTGGCGCGCTATAGTGCCGACCTGAACCTACCTGGGATGTTGTACGGGAAGGTATTGCGGAGCCCGCATGCGCACGCGCGCATCAAGTCGATCGACACCAGCAAAGCCGAGGGCATGCCCGGCGTGCGGGCCGTTGTAACTGGCGCCGACATCGTCCAACCCACAGGGCGCGCCTCAGACCTCGCCGAAGGCGCGATGATCAACTTCAAGTTCCTTAGCAACAACATCATGGCCCAGGACAAGGCTCTGTACAAAGGACATGCCATCGCAGCCGTTGCTGCCGTGAACGCCCACCTTGCCGAAGAAGCCCTGGCCCAGATAGACGTCGAGTACGAGGTATTACCCCCGGTTATGTACGCTCGGGAAGCGATGGCTGATGGTGCGACCTTGGTGCATGAACGCCTGGCCGGCCTCAACACTGCAGGCATCCGGGCCGGCGGAATCCTGGACGATGACGACGATACCAGGGGAACCAACATCGCCAACCACTTCGAGTTCCGCATGGGAGACCTGGACGCGGGATTCGCCGAGGCAGACGTGGTAGTCGAGCGCAGTGTTTCCACCTCCGCTGTCCACCAGGGATACATCGAACCCCACGCCGGCACGGCCATGTGGCACGACGACGGCAGCCTCACGATCTGGTCCAGCAGCCAGGGGCATTTCACCGTCCGCGACCATACCGCGCGCCTCGTAGGACTCCCGGTTTCCAAGGTCAAGGCAATTCCCATGGAGATCGGCGGCGGCTTCGGAGCCAAGCTTGCGGTGTACATGGAACCGGTGGCGGCGTTGCTCGCTCGCAAAGCCCATGCTCCAGTCAAGCTGGCCATGAATCGCACAGAGGTGTTCGAAGCCACGGGTCCCACATCCGGAACGGAAATCTCTTGCCGCATCGGTGCTACCAACGATGGAAAGATCACAGCGGCGGAGGTGCACCTGATATTCGAAGCAGGCGCATTCCCAGGTTCCCCCGTCCCCGGCGCAGCCAACTGCGTCCTTGCGGCTTACGACATTCCCAACACCTATATCGAGGGATACGACATCGTGGTCAACCGCCCCAAGACGGCGGCCTACCGCGCCCCCGGCTCCCCAGCGGCAGCTTATTGTGTTGAGGTCGCGCTGGATGAACTGGCGGAGAAACTCGGCATCGATGCCATCGACCTGCGCTTGGTCAACAGCGCCAAGGAGGGCACCCGCCGCCCGACCGGCCCGTTGACTCCCAAAGTCGGCTACATGGAGACCCTGGAGGCAACCAAGGCGCACCCACACTACACCGCTCCCAAGGACGGCAAACGTCGGGGCCGCGGCGTAGCGTCCGGATTCTGGGGCAACAACACCGGTCCATCCGCCGCGGTCGCGCTGGTCAATCCTGACGGCACCGTCACTCTGACCGAGGGTTCGCCGGACATCGGGGGCACCCGAGCTTCCGTTTCCCAGCAATTAGCGGAGGTGCTGGGGATACCTGTAGAGGACGTCAATCCCCAAATCGGAGACACTGACAGCATCGGCTTCACCTCAAATACCGGCGGCAGCAGTGTTACGTTCAAGACCGGTTTCGCCGCATACACCGCGGCGCAGGACATCAAACAGCAGATGATCGCCAGGGCCGCCCGCATTTGGGAGGTTGAGCCCGAGCAGGTGGAATTTGAGGACGGCGTGCTCAAGCACCGCGCTGACGACCAACTGCAGATGACTTTCCAGCAACTGGCCGCTCGGCAAGTGCCGACCGGGGGACCCATCGTGGGACGCGGGGGGGTGAACCCCGGCGGCGCGGGACCCTGCATCGGCGTCCACATTGTTGACGTGGAGGTGGACGAAGATACCGGCAAGGTTGAAATCGTTCGCTATACCGCCGTGCAGGATGCCGGCAAAGCCATTCATCCGTCCTACGTGGAAGGTCAGATACAGGGTGGCGCCGTGCAGGGCATCGGCTGGGCGCTCAACGAGGAGTACTACACCAACGATCAGGGGCATATGGTCAATTCCAGCTTCCTGGACTACCGGATGCCCACCAGCCTCGACCTGCCGATGATTGACACATGCATTGTTGAGGTGGACAACCCCAACCACCCGTACGGCGTCCGTGGTGTTGGAGAAGTGCCGATTGTCCCTCCGATGGCCGCCATCGCAAATGCCATATACGATGCCATTGGGGTCCGCTTGACGGTGCTTCCCATGAACCCGGGCAACGTCCTGGAAGCCCTTTGGGAAAAGAACGGGAGCTAGGCAAACGGTGTGGGGGCGGATTTCCACTCCGCCCCGGCATCGCAACCTGTTGACAGGGGGATGACAATGCCCGACGTTTGGATACCCCCGCAGATGCAGCGAATCACCGGCGCCCCTGACCGCCTGCTGGTCGAGGGCGCGACGGTGCGCCAGGTCATCAACAATCTGGAACGGATGCATCCGGGCATCAAGGAGCTCCTCTACGACGAGGAACTTGACGACATAACGCCGGGTCTGGCGGTAATCGTGGACGGGGATGTGAGCCAACTGGGGTTAATGGAGCGCGTCAGCCCCGATAGCGAGATGCATTTCCTGCCGGCGATCGGCGGCGGTTAAACGCTCCCCGGACTCGGCTCGAAACCAACGGGCGGCCAGTAGGTCGCCCCTTTTCTTGTTTACTATGGGAACAGCGTCAATACCACGGTGGTCCGGCTGTTCACTGTAGCGATATCCGAACTGAACGCGACGACACCCAGAGTTTCGTCGATCACGCGAAAGTCATCGGCGTCCATCCCGAAGTCGTCCGCTTCAAGTTGGTTCACGATGTGGTCGATGGCGACGTAACCCAGAAACTGGCGGTCAGCCGGTAGATGCGTCATCGCGCGCTGGAACTCAGCGACGGACGCCAGATTGTGGCCATCTCCATTCTGCAATTCCACCGTGGTCGCAAGGACATTTTCGGTGCTGCCGATGGTGAGGTAGCCGTCATGCAACACATAGCCAGGTCTGTAACCGATGGGGCTCCCCACCAACGGTTCAAACTGGCTCAGGTCAAATACCGCGGCATCATTGTCGGCGCCGACGCTGATCCTTTCGGGTGACAAGCCGACGTGATTGGTCAGCAGGCCGCCGACGTCCCGCATGGTGTCCGCCAACGGCTCTGCGCCATCCTGGGTGTGGGACAGCATTGCAGTCGCGTGTATGGGGTTGCGCGTCGGATCGGCGGAAATATCATCGAAATCGAACTCGCGCACCGCCACGATCATCTCCCCGCCGAGGTGCCCGAAAAAGTCCCTTTCCAGGTCGATCCCGGTGAACTGCTTCGCTAATGTGAAACTCAGATCAAGGGCATCGGAGAGTGTCGCATCGTCGGCCAGCGCCGGACGTCCTTCAGGGGTCATCCCTCGCAGGCTGTGGTTAATCTGACCGATCATCCCGGGGTCCGGCAGCACGTCCCGCAGATCGTAGGCCGCAAGGGCTTTCCTCCAGTTGTCGACGTTCGGGTCAAAACTGGCGGCCATGAAACCAAAGGCATCGTGCGGCAGGATGGCTGCGGGGTCTCCCAGATCGGGCACGTTGAGCCCCAGTTCGCTCACCGTTGGAGACACCATTTCCACAACGACCCCTCGTTCCACCCAACGGCCGGATATCGCGACCCAGTGCGGTGCGCGTTTCGCAAATGTCGTGGGTCCGATCACCCCCGGTACGACTGGGCCAATCGCAGGAAGCGCATCGTCGATTCTTTTAAGCGCCTCTTGGTAATCGAGGTAACCGGAATGGAAACGCCTCTCCGGCAAGGCGGCTCGCGCTTCGACGAATTTTTCAGTGTCAGCCAATGATTCGTCGTCATACCCATCCATGCGGTCCAGCATCGAAATGAGAGTGCCCTCGTCGGTGGCGTACACCAACCAGTCGTCGGTTACCGCGTATGCTTGATGGACCGCTTCGTCTACCCAAATGGCAACACCGCGACGAGAGCCGGTCGAGAAGTCTGCGTCGGTTTCGTCCTCCATGTAAACGAGCCACTTGTCCAGAAAACTCTCGGCCGCGTCTACGTCACGCACACCAATAGTGGCCGCCGCTGTTACGGTCTCGCTTTCTGCGTCGAAGTCGATCACGCCTCCGGAAATCTCTGGGCCTATCCAAGGACGGACGTCAACATCGAAATCAATACCGGTTTCGGTCAGGAAATCGTGCTTCGTCTCTTCGACGAATTTTTCGAAACCGGGATATTCATTCAGTCTGCCCCATATTTCCTGCATGTCATTGATCTGACCTTCGCCGGGTATCAGGGTGATCCATCCGTAGGCGATGGTGTCCGGAGGGTAATACCGGGCTGAGTATTCAGGCTCCTTGGCGCCCACCAATAACGTGAGCAGCGGACCCGGAATCGGAATCAACCGCTGCCACATCAATACCCCGGCAACTACAACCGCCAGAGCCACCACGGCGACTATCGCGCCCAGAATCCTCCATGCCGACATCCCAGCACCTCGTCCAATGTATGAGACTACAAAATCAGTCTAGCAAACGGGTTCGATTGGTTACTCGCCATGGATCAGCGGCGTGCAGCCATTTACTCCAAAATGAACCCCGCGCTCGAACGTGTCATCTCCATGCTCACGCGTACCCACCTGGGGAAATGGCCACAGTTACGGGGCCGGTCCCAGCGCAGCAGTGGATAGTAGCGGTCGTTCCCGGCCC
Organism: Dehalococcoidia bacterium; assembly: GCA_965116565.1. GTDB lineage: Bacteria > Chloroflexota > Dehalococcoidia > Lucifugimonadales > UBA3495 > Bin87. Next base: position 2,583,953 of record OZ220699.1, on the reverse strand, counting down.
AGGGGAGCAAACTGAGGACGATGGTGTTGGGGAGGCGGACTTCGCCTTCCGGTCGGGTGTCGTCCAGGTAGCGATGAAGACTGGCGAAAGTCGGGAGCCGGAACCCGGCTTTGACGACGCGCTGGATGACGTCGGCGGGTTCCGGGGGTTCGGAGGGAGTCCAGTCGTTGGAGACGGTTTCGGCGATGCGGCGGAGCTTGATGATGGCGAGTTAATGGGCGAACCGACGCTTGAGGGCGTTGATGCGACGACGGAGTTGGGAGAGGGTCATGAGATTACCTCTGACCGGGTTTTGCTGCATGGATGGACGGGACGGGATCAGAAACTGGATGGGGATGGTGGAGCCGGTATCAAGTACGGGTGTCGTCATTTTTTGGGAAATCCCGCTCATTACCGCTCATTTCGTTTCATTCAAGTAGGGCCGGGAGTGGGTGGGGGGATGAGATGGTGGTGGATTGGGCGGGTTTTGGGGGCGGTATTGGTGGTTTTGGCGGGCCCGTGAGAGGGTTTGGGAAGGACAGACCGGGTCATTCGATGGTTCAAACACACGATGATTCAAACACCAGGCGATGTCTCCAGCCCGGAAGTATCTTGCACTGTAAGCCGATGAACTGTGGCCCGCAGAAATGCGGCCCACTCGTCCGTCGACAGTCTCAGGATGAGCGGACTACGGGACGCAACTGCGGCAATGGCAAGCCTTGGGAGGGGCCGGGATGATGGAAAGGCCCGGAGTGACCGGGATGGTGGCTTGGATTGGGGGATCACGTAGTTCGATGGTACGTAGTTCTATGGTAAGGATGGACAGCGGTCAGGGGCAAGGGAGCAGTGTCGTCATGCGTACCCAGTTTGCGGCGGAGTTACACCAGAGCGAATCCCACAGGTTGTCGCCGCTGCGAAATCAGGAATGACAGCAGGCGCAACCGGACCACCCCGAGCACGCGAGACGAAACTGGGTGCGCGTGAGCATCTCCATGCCGTTGACAACCATGTCGCTCGCAGATACATTGTCCGTGGTGATTGCCACCAATTAAAAATTTGAAGATTGGACACCGGGCGCTAATACCCAGTTCGGCTTAATTGGGAAGACGGTGAGAATCCGTCGCGGTTGCGCCACTGTAAACGGGGAGCCCACCGACAAATGCCACTACATCTCTCGAGTTGGGAGATGCGGGAAGGAGTCGGAGAGGCTTGGAGCCGTAAGCCAGGAGACCTGCCCGGTGATACCTTGGAATCCCGCTCTGCGCCCAACAGGGTCTTTCCCAAAGGCATTCTTTTTCGTTTCGCACGGCACGAATGCCTCCGGTCATACACCGGATTCGCGACCCTGGCACTGAGTATCGGCCAGGGTTTTTCATTTACCACGTACACCGGATATAGCATGACCACAGCCGAAACAGGCACCGTGATGACCGTCGTGGCAGTCGGCCCGGGCGATCCCGAGTTCCTTACCGTCAAGGGCAGGGAGACGCTGGCGAACGCCGATCTGGTGGTGGGTTTCAAAACGGTTTTGGACGTGGTGTCCGGATTCACCATGGGGGCCGAGGTCCGACCGATGGCCTACCGCGACCAGGAATCCGTTTTAGACTACGCCCAGGAGCAGGCGCAAGGGGGCAAGACCTGCGTGGTGTGCGTCTGGGGAGATTTGAACGTGTCCGCCAAGGAACTGCTCAATCGAGTGCGGCGGCGCGCCGACATCGTCAGGCTGGTGCCTGGGGTCAGCAGCGTGCAAATTGCCTGTGCTCGCGCCGGACTCTCGCTCGAAGAATCCCTGTTCATCACCTTGCACCAGAGATGGGACCGAGGGTCCGAGCTGGGCGAACTGGTGGAAACCTTGCGACAGGGTCGGCGCAACGTGATTCTGCTGCCCAGGCCGTTCGATTTCATGCCCCCGGCGATTGCCGCCAACGCGATCGAAGATGGGGCGGACCCAGGACAACCCGTAACCGTGTTCCAGCGGCTCACCCTGCCGGACGAACAACGGTGGGATGGCACGCTGGCGCAGTGCGCCCAACTGCCCGATGATTTCAGCGACCTATCCATCATGGTATTCCCTCGGCCCTCGGATACGCACAACTGACCATGGCCACACAGACTCCCATCGACACCGACACCATCGTGCTGGTGACCACCGCGGATACCGACATCCTTACCGCTGAAAGGGCCTTGTTCGACATGCCTTGGGGCGATTCGGTGGACGTTTTCGCGGTAAACCCCGTAACTTTGGAAGGCGAGGGAGAAGCTGCTGAATCCGCACGCTCCGAATTGTTGGAAACCGCCGGCAAGGCAGCAACGGTCGTATTGCGTCTCCTTGGGGGGAAACGCAGCTTGGGCGACGTGTTCGATCCGCTGGTTGAGGTTTGCCGTTCCAATGGCGTCCCCCTGATCGCGTGTCCGGGACACCAGGAATGGGACGAGGATCTGGTCACCGCCTGCACCGCTCCGGTCGCCGAGGTTGAAACTGTATTCTCCTACCTTATGCGCGGCGGTGTCCTGAATTTTCGCAATCTGTTCCTGTTCCTGGCCGATACCTACCTTGGTACCGATTATGGACACGAGGCACCGGCTCCCATGCCCTGGCAGGGGGTGTATCACCCCGACGTGGCGGAGGGGACCGACCCAGCCGATTACGTGGGCGGGCGGTTCGTCGTTGGGCGCCCATCGGTAGGTGTCCTGTTCTACAGGGCCCACTGGATGAGCGGGAATCTCGCGTTCGTAGACGACCTCATCCGACGCCTGGAATCGCAGGATGTCAATGTCCTGCCGGTCTTTTCGTACAGCCTCAAACACCAACCGGAAGACGACGACGGCCATGGAGGCCACACACTAACCGACTACATGGTTGACGCCACGGGCACTCCCAGGGTGGACTGCATCGTAAACACGATGGGCCTTGCCATGAGCGACCTCGATCACCAGCAGGGCGGAACCGGGGCGACCGTTGCCACCGGCTGGTCGCAGGAAATGCTGGACCAACTGGATGTGCCGATAATCCAGGGGATCGTGAGCACTGGCAGCCGCTCGGAATGGCAAGAAAGCTCGCTGGGTCTCGGCCCCATCGACACCGCCATGAACGTCGCGTTCCCTGAGTTCGACGGGCGCATCATCACGGTCCCGGTGTCATTCAAGGAAGAGACGAGCGCTTCCGCAAAAAGCCTTTCCGCGGGACGCATGCAGCGTTACGTAGCAGAGCCCGACCGCATGGATTATCTGTCCAGGTTGGCGGCCCGCCACGCGACCCTCCGTCGCAAAGTCAACGGGGACAAGCGCATCGCCATCATACTGAGCAACTATCCCACGAAAGATGCGCGCATCGGTAACGCGGTGGGTCTCGACACACCGGCATCCGCGATAAACCTGCTCCACGCTCTCAAGTCTGCCGGATACCGGGTCGAGGACATCCCGCAGGACGGTGACGAGTTGGTGCAACGCATGATCGCCCGTTGCAGCAACGACACGGACACGCTTACCGAGGAGCAGTTGAGACTCGCCGCCGGTCATGCTGACCGACGGCAATACGCGCGTTGGTTCGCAGGATTCCCGGAGTCGGTGCGGGACGAGTTGCTTGAAGCATGGGGCGACCCGCCGGGCCAAGTGTACCGCACGGGAGACCAACTAGCCATCGCGGGCTTGCCAATGGGCAATGTGTTCGTGGGTTTGCAACCTCCCCGTGGTTTCGGAGAGAACCCGATCTCGGTGTACCACAACCCCGACCTCACCCCGACGCACCATTACATCGCATATTACCGTTGGCTGCGAGACGTGTTCCAGGCCGACGCCATGATCCACATCGGCAAGCACGGAACCCTCGAGTGGCTCCCCGGCAAGGGCGTCGGCCTGTCAGCAGCCTGTTATCCGGAAGTGGCGCTGGACGATCTGCCACTGTTCTATCCTTTCATCGTCAATAACCCGGGAGAAGGCACCCAGGCCAAGCGCCGCACTCACGCCACCATCATCGACCACCTGATCCCGCCCATGACCACCGCTGACTCCTACGGCGACATAGCCAAACTGGAGCAGTTGATGGACGAGCATTACCAATGTCAGACGCTCGATCCTGGCAAACTTCCCACATTGGAAGCGCAAATTTGGGAGATGGTTCAGCAGGCGGAGTTGCACCGGGACCTGGGTGTTGACGAGCAACCCGACGATTTCGGCGAGTTCATGCTTGAAATCGACGGCTACCTCTGTGAAATCAAAGACGCTCAGATTAAAGACGGGTTGCACACCCTCGGCGAGCCTCCCACGGCCGAACAAATGGTGGGGCTCTTGTGCGCCTTGACCCGGCTCGATAACGGCGCGATTCCAAGCCTCCGCCGCGCTTTCGCCGAAGCGTTGGGCTACGACTACTACGCCTTGCTGGAGAACCCGGCGGCCCCAGTCAACGGCAGCACGCCCTCCGTTCTGACCAATCATGAGTGCGACGTGCCGGTGCGTAACGCGGGCGATGTGATTGAATCCCTGGAGAATCTTTGCCGGCAGGCATATCAACGGTTGTGCGACGATGGGTTCGCAGAGGGACTCGTGCCGGGTGTGGTGTCTGATGTCCTGGGTAAACAAGACGCACGTACGGAAAGTGTTTTGACCTACGTCGGTCAGCATATCTACCCATCGTTGCTGCGCACCACCGACGAAATCGACAACCTGCTCAGAGGACTCGAGGGACGATTTGTCCCGCCCGGACCATCGGGGGCTCCCACCCGCGGCATGGTGAACGTGCTGCCCACCGGCCGAAATTTCTACTCGGTGGACCCTCGCGCTCTGCCGTCTCCCACCGCATGGGATGTCGGCAAGGCGCTGGGCGACGCACTATTGCAAAAATACCTCGATGAAGAGGGCGGGTATCCGGAAATGGTCGGCGTCGTCGTGTGGGGTACCTCCGCCATGCGCACCCACGGTGACGACATAGCCCAGATCCTGTACCTGCTGGGCGTCAAGCCGGTGTGGCAGGCCGAAAGCCGCAGAGTGAGCGGCCTGGAGGTCATCGCCCTGGAAGAACTGGGGCGGCCGCGAATCGATGTCACCGTCCGCATCAGCGGGTTCTTCCGGGACGCTTTCCCGAACCTCATCTACCTGATCGACCAAGCCGTTGCTCTGGCGGCCGCCCAGGACGAACCTTCCGAACGCAACTTCATCGTCAAACACATGCGCGAAGACGCCGAAAGCAGGGCCTCTGAGCCCGCTGATGCGACCACCGAAAGTTCCGGCGACCCCGCCCTGTTTCGCATTTTCGGCAGCAAGCCGGGTTCATACGGGGCCGGCATTCTTGGTGTCCTGGACGAGCGCAACTGGGAATCGGTGCACGACCTAGCCGAGGTCTATACGGCATGGGGCGGATACGCATATTCGCGCCAGGATTTCGGTGTAACCGCCCGCAACGAATTCCGCACCCGGTTCGGCCAGATCGTCATCGCCGCCAAGAACCAGGACAATCGCGAGCATGATGTGTTCGACAGCGACGACTACATGCAGTATCACGGCGGCATGATCGCCACTGTTCGATCGCTCACCGGGCGCAACCCGCGCCAGTTCTTCGGAGACAGCAGCGATCCTACCCGGGCCCGCGTCAGGGATTTGCAGGACGAAGCGCGCCGCGTGTTCCGCAGTCGCGTGGTCAACCCCAAGTGGATGCAATCCATGCAACGCCACGGTTACAAGGGCGCTTTCGAGTTGGCGGCCACGGTCGACTACATGTTTGGCTACGACGCCACCGCGCAGGTCATCGAGGACTGGATGTACGAGGACGTAACCGAGGAATACGTCCTGAATCCAGAAATGCAACAGTTCTTTCGACAGAGCAACCCGTGGGCTTTGCGGGGAATTGTCGAGAGACTGCTGGAAGCGGTGCAGCGCGGACTGTGGGAAAATCCGCCGCCGGAGATGCTCGAACAACTGCGTCAGATGTACCTGGACCTCGAGACTGATATTGAGGCCCGGCAAGAAGCCAACCCGATGCGGGACCCCGCATCCGGAACATGAGCAGGAGGGTGATGCGATGGAATACGCTCTGGAATTGCTCAGGGAATTGACAAGCGACGCGCAGATGATGTGGGTAGTCGGTGGAGGGTCCACGGTCAGTGAGAATCACGCTCACGGCATCAAGGAACCCGAAGTGCACAACGGCTGGGCTACGATTGAGGCTGACAACTGGCACTTCCATCTGCAGCTGGAACAGATCGATGGCATCCAGTTCGTTGAGGCCACCAGTCATGGCGACCTGAAATCCTATTACGTGCGGTTTTCGCATAACTGGGACGACACCCTGGTGCGATGCTATTTTCCCAATCCATACCTGGACGAAAACGAAAAGCGCACCGAATTGCAACCGGAGAAACTGCGAGCATTCGAAGAGGCTCGCGACCGCTGGGTCGGGAAGGAGGACGACCTTATATTCGTAGAACGCTAATTGGCTATTCCGCCGATATTGTCGGACCGCCGGTATTGTGCGGCCGGCTATCTGGTACTAAAATGCCCCCTTGATGAGACCTGTGCGCCCATCGAGACAAGAGGAGTACAAAAAATGGGTATGATCAACCGTTTCCTGTCCGCTACCGACACCGCTGCATGGGCGCCGTGGCTTGTCCTCGGGGCCATCGGGTTGTACATGGTCGGTTACGTCGACGGTGGCGTCCACGCGGCTTCCGTCGGAGCCCCGGGCATCCTGAACACCGTCCACGAGTTCTTCCACCACGCGCGCCACGTCGCGTTCATGTGTCACTAAGCCTTGATCGGGCCCGGCGTCGTGCGACTTCGGGCCCCGTTTCCTGAGTCCGGTGAGAAACCGGCTCAGCATCGGCGAGTTTCGCCGCGCGGACGCTGCCGTAGCGTCGGGAGGAGTGCGCTGTGAATCTGCCTGATCGGTTTAGCCGTTTTCGACGAGGTCGCAACTTTTGTGGCCTATAAACCTGCGCAGACAGCAATTCACTGGAGGTCAATCATGACGCGTATTCTACCGACCGCGCTTGCTATGGGAGTCATCGTAGGCCTGGTAGTTGCGGCCTACATGAACATATTCAATGTCCCGGTAATGGAGTGGGCGATTGCTCTGGAGGGATGCGACATTGAGCGCGCCGGTTGTGCCGAGCAACTGGCTTTTGCCGAAGATGAGGATCCGTTGCCGCTGGCGTTTGCGACGTCGCTGGGAGGTCAACGGATTGGCATGAGCCTGGGACTCGCAGTTATAGGCATCCTTTTTGGCGCGATTTTCACCGGCTTTTACCATCTTACTCGCAACGCTGCACCGGGATGGAATCCATGGGCGTGGGCTGCGGTCGCCGGGTTGCTGGGTTTTTGGGCCATATCCATGTACACCCAGATCAAGTTCCCGTTGAACCCGCCCGGCATCGGCGACGAGTCTTCCCTGTTGGCACGCCAAGGGTTCCAGTTCATGTTCATGGCTGTTTCCGCCATTTCCGCGGCTCTCGTCATCTACGGGGTCGGGCTGGTCAATCGCTCGGCGGTAGGCTCGGGACGCTGGCTGCGATACGCTGGCATCGGCGTGGCCTACGCCGCGGTTGCGCTCCTGATCGCCTTCGCCCTTCCGAGCGTTCGCGACGCCACGCCCGACTGGCTCCCGCCCGAACTCACCATAATGTTCCGGACCTTCACCGCCGGCGGCCACTTCCTGCTGTGGATGGGCATCGCTTTCGCCACCATCGGTTACCGCCTGTACCGCTACCGCGATGTGCACGCCTATCCCCACTCGCCCGTGGCTGCCGCCTGACCCGATGTGCTCATGACCCAACCCACAGTCGGACGGGAACCGCGATTCCCTTTCACCGCCATCGTCGGCCAAACGTCGATGAAACGCGCGTTGCTGCTCAACGCCATCAATCCCCGCATCGGCGGCGTGCTAGTGCGTGGCAAAAAGGGCACGGCCAAAAGCACCGCCGTACGCTCGCTGGCCGCGTTGCTGCCGGAAGTTCCGGTGGTTCCCGGTTGTCCATATAGTTGCCCACCAGGTGCACCCCAGGAGGTCTGCCAGTTGTGCCAGCAGGCCGGGCTATCCGGTAATCCGTCGGCACGTCAGGTCCGCATCGTAGATCTCCCTGTTGGCGCCACCGAGGACCGCCTGGTCGGGTCGTTGGACATCGAGCAAGCCATCAAGTCCGGCGAAAAGAACTTCGAGCCCGGTCTCATCGCGACGGCCCACCGGGGCATCCTCTACATCGACGAGGTAAACCTCCTCAATGACCATCTGGTCGACGTTTTGCTGGACGCCGCGGCCATGGGACGCAACTACGTCGAGCGCGAGGGCATTTCCGTCAGCCACGGCGCGGAGTTCATGCTGGTCGGCACTATGAACCCCGAAGAGGGAGATCTGCGCCCGCAGTTGCTGGACCGGTTCGGTCTGGCCGTAGAGGTGGACGGTGTTTTCCAACCGGAGGAAAGGCGGGAAGTCGTCCGCCGGCGCATGGCATTCGAGGCAGCGCCCTTCGACTTCATGGACGGATGGGCCGACGCCGAGCAGGCAGAACGAGACCGATTGTTATCCAGCCAGCGTTTGCTTCCCGACGTAACGGTCCCGGACGAGATCCTGGAGCTGATCACTGACATCTGCGCCGAGTATCAAGTCGACGGCTTGCGTGGCGACATCGTAATGTACAAGACGGCCAGCACCATCGCAGCCTACGAGGGTCGGACCGTCGTGGATGTCGAAGACGTGCGCGAGGCCGCGTTGATGGCCCTCCTGCATCGTCAGAGGCGCCAGCCGTTCCAGCAGCCGCATCTGGTCACCGAGCAGTTGGATAACATGTTGGAGGACTTCCAAAACCAACAACGCAACCGGGAACCGTCCGCCAACGACGAGTCGCAGAACGACGACCCCGGCGACGATAGCGATAGAGAGCCCGACCCGCCCAACACCGAGCCTGAGGAACCGGACGAAACGGCCCTCGGCGAGGAGTGGTTCGAAATCGGCGACCCTTACGCCGTCCAGAACCTCAAGGTGCAGCCCCCGGATCGCAGGGCGAGGAAATCATCCGGACGGCGGGCCACTACCGTCAGTGGATCCTCAGTTGGCCGCTACGTAGCCGCGCGCGTCCCGGAAGGACCGGCGACTGACCTGGCGATCGATGCCACGTTGCGAGCTGCCGCACCTTACCAGCATTCCCGCCGCCAATCGGCCGGCGACGATTCTCCGGCGCTGCTCATTGAACCTTGGGACGTGCGCGAGAAAATCCGTGAGACCAACACCGGTTCCTTGATCCTGTTCGTAGTCGACGCCAGCGGTTCCATGGGAGCGCAGCGTCGCATGGTCGCAGTGAAAGGCGCCGTGATGTCGTTGCTCCTCGATGCGTATCAGCGCCGCGACCGCGTGGGGCTTATCGCGTTCCGGGGCACCGGAGCCGAACTGTTGCTGCCACCCACCGGGAGCGTTGAAATGGCGCAGTGGTGCCTGCAGGAAATGCCGACCGGGGGACGGACACCATTGGCGCGCGCGTTGTACGTTGCGATGGAGACTCTGGAAACCGAACGGTTAAAAGACCGGGACATCCTCCCATTATTGGTGCTGTTGTCTGACGGGCGCGCCAACGTCTCGCTCGGGGGTGAGCAGTTGACTCAGTTGACAACTACCGACCCGGAAGTGCAGAACCTGTCCCGCACCATCGCCGACGCCAAGATTCCCGCGGTCGTGGTGGACACTGAGCAGGATTTCATCAAGCTGGGGTTGGCTGACGGCATCGCTGATTCCATGTCAGCGAGGTGCATCAAGCTGGACGACCTGGCGGCGGAAAGCCTTGCCGAAGCGGTCCGCCGGGAGCTGCCCGGGGAGGCCCCCAACGCCGCTGTGATAACATGATTCAAATCTGATTTCACCGCGAGGACCGAGATGCCGCGTACCCTTCCATACGCCGATATGGATAAAATCCTGTCCCTGTCAAAGCGACGGGGTTTCGTCTTTCAGTCGAGCGAGGTGTACGGAGGCCTGGGGTCGACTTGGGACTACGGCCCACTCGGCGTTGAGCTCAAGCGCAACGTCAAAGAAGCCTGGTGGCGGTCCGTCGTGTCAGAGCGTGACGATGTGGTTGGCTTGGACGCGGCTATTCTGATGCACCCGCGTGTCTGGGAGGCAAGCGGACACGTTGAGAACTTCAGCGACCCTCTCGTGGAATGCAGGGAATGCCACCGCCGGTTCCGCCAAGACCAACTCGATTCTAACGTTTGCCCCGAGTGTGGTGGTGACTTCACGGAGCCGCGCCGTTTCAACCTGATGTTCCGCACGTTCATGGGTCCGGTGGAGGAATCTAGCGCAGAAGTGTTCCTTCGCCCGGAAACCGCCCAAGGCATCTTCGTAAACTTTCAGAACGTTCAGACCGCTACCCGAAAGAAACTGCCCTTCGGGATCGCGCAAATCGGAAAGGCGTTCCGAAACGAGATTACCCCCGGCAACTTCACCTTTCGCACGCGCGAGTTCGAGCAGATGGAGATTGAATTCTTCGTCAAGCCGGACACGGACGAGGAATGGTTGCAACAGTGGGTCAAAGACCGGTTCGAATGGTACGTGAGCTATGGCATCCGTGCCGAAAACCTGCGCCTCCGCGAGCATGCCGGGGACGAGTTGGCCCACTACGCCAAGGCGACCTACGATATTGAATACCGGTTCCCATGGGGTTGGGGCGAGTTGGAAGGCATTGCCGACCGCACCGATTTCGACCTCGGCCGTCATAAGGAGTTCAGCGGAGAGGACCTTACCTACTTCGACGATGAAATCCACGAACGCTATCTTCCGTATGTGATAGAGCCCTCCGGCGGCGTTGACCGCGCCACCCTGGCATTCTGGCTTGATAGCTACGATGAAGAGCCCGACGGGGATGACACTCGAACAGTCCTTCACTTCCACAGGGCCCTCGCTCCTGTGACCGTGGCTGTGCTGCCGCTCAGCCGCAACGCTCGTCTGACTCCCACTGCTCGCGCGGTTTACGACCTCATCCGACGGAGGTTCCGCTCCCAGTTTGACGACGCTCAAAGCATTGGGCGCCGCTACCGCCGGCAAGATGAGATCGGCACCCCCTACTGCGTCACGGTAGACTTTGACACGCTCGATGACCAAGCGGTCACCATCCGGGACCGGGACACGATGGCGCAGGAACGAATTCCCATAAGCGGTCTCATCGACGTGCTCCAGGACCGCTACGACCACGGCTGGTAGCTGCCGAGACATCATGCCTCCGTCAGTCGTCGGCCAAATGCTCCGTGCCGGCCTTTACACGGCCATCATCGGCCGATCAATACGCTACTACCAGTCCACCGGTTCGACGATGGACGACGTGGCAAAGTGGGCCCGCGATGGTGGGGAAGAGGGAGTTGTAGTAGTCGCCGAAACCCAGAACGCCAGCCGAGGGCGCCTAGGGCGGCGCTGGGTATCAGGCGACGGCAACCTGTACTTTTCGGTGCTCTTTCGCCCTGGTGCCGACGCCTTGCCCCTGCTCAGCCCCTTGGCGGGAGTCGCAGTGGCCCGTTCCATTCGCCAAGTGGCTGGACTACACACCGCCATCAAATGGCCCAACGATATCACCATAGATGGCAAAAAGGTCGCCGGCATCCTCGCCGAGAGCGCTATGTCCGGGAACCGCATTGAGTACGCCGTGTTGGGCATCGGCGTCAACGTCGCGCTCGACGTATCATCAGAACCAGAGATAGCGTCCACCGCCACCAGCCTCAATGATATGGCCGACGGGGATGTGGACCGGTCGGCGTTGCTGCGACGGATTCTCCAGCACATGGACGCTCTGTATCTGGATTTCAAGCGCGGGCGCTCACCCATACCGGAATGGCGACGCTGGCTCGACACCCTCGGCCAGCGCGTTGTGGTGTCGCATCATGGTGCGAGCAACACCGGCCTTGCGGAGGACATCGACGAACACGGGAATCTGCTGCTCCGCCAGAACGATGGGCAATTGTTGACCCTGACCGCCGGAGACATTACTCTGCGGGCAGCAGAAGGAGAGCGGTTCGCCCATGCTTGAAAGCTTGTACCTGGATGGGAAAGTCGTCGTCATCACGGGCGGTGGTACTGGTTTAGGGTTGGAGATGGTGCGTGCCCTGACCCGTTCGGGGGCCAACCTGGCAATCGCAGGGCGGCGTCCGGGACCCATCGAATCGGCGCGGGACGAGGCCATCGCGGCCGGAATCGACGCCATAGCCGTGCCCACCGACGTGTCCAAGTCGGCCGACGCAGACGCACTGATACAGGCCACTCTCAAACATTTCGGCCGTGTGGACGTCCTCATCAACAACGCCGCCATGGTCGCCGACAACGTCCTCAAACCCATCTGGGAAATCACCGATGACGACTGGGATACCGCCATGTCGGTGAACTTGTCCGGCGCATTCTACTGCGCCCGCGCGGCTGCCAAGCCCATGGCCGACGCAGGCAAGGGCAAGATCGTCAACGTCGCCTCCGGATTCGGACTGCGAGGCGGCCGTGATATTTACATGTATTGCACGTCCAAGGGAGGGGTCATCCAGCTTACCCGGGTCCTTTCGTTCAGCCTCGCCCGCTACGGCATCACCGCCAACAGCATCGTTCCCGGATTTATTCCGACCATCGACCCGGGAGCCGACATCAATCGAACGCTCCCTCAGTCCGGTGATTTTCTCCCGACCGGAAAGTTGGGCAAGCCGGAAGATCTGGGCCCAATCGCCGTTTTCCTTTCTTCGGACGCTTCCGACTACATGACTGGTGAGATGTTCATCCTGGACGGCGCGGGCTTGGCATCCGGAATCGCGCCTACCGGCCACGCACCGGTGGCGGCCCTGGAACCATAGCAGCCCGCAGCGGGAACACCGTGCCCTGATGTCCAACCTCCCAATTTACATTCCCGCCGAGTACAGTCTGGTCGGCCAGAACGCTATCGTTGCCTCATCTGGTGGTCAAGAGACCGCGCTGCTCGCTGCGGCGCTGGCGGAAGCTGGAGCTAATGTATTCGCCGTGGCCCGCCACCACGATTCGGTTGATGCGATACGTGCCGCTGCGTCTGCGGTAGCGGCCGGCGAAGTCGAAGGCTACGCGGGGAGGTGGGACAGCCCGCAAAGCGCCGCCGCGGCGGTGTCCGCGTTTTTCGCGGCGCACGACAGGGTAGACATCCTGGTCAACGACACACGCAGCTTCTTCGCCAAACCGGCTTCAGAGATATCACTGGAAGAGTGGGACGAACTGCATGCCCGCAACGTCCGGGCAACCTTCATGTTGAGCCAGGCGGTTGGTCGGCATATGCGCACGCAGCATTACGGCCGCATCGTCAACGTGATCTCCAACCTGGCGGAGCGCTCCGTGATCAACTGTTCGGCTTACAGCGCGAGCCAGGCTGCGGTCCTGTCGCTGACCCGGTCGTTCGCAGTGGAGTGGGGGCGAAGCGAGATCCGGGTCAACGCGGTGGGTTCCGGTTGGTCCACTCACGAGGACGTACCGCTGGAAACCCAACGAGAGGAACTGCTGGTTCGCTATACCCCGATGCGACGCAAGGGACACCCGCGTGATTTGGCGGCCATGCTGGTCTACCTGTGTTCGCCCCATTGCGACTACCCCAGTGGGCAGCCCGTTTACATTGACGGCGGCTCCAACGCTCACCCTTGAGGGGTCGTTGGCCCGTCGGGCAAGTTCCCGCACGCCTCCATGCGTACCGACGAATGCTCCCCGTTCGCAACCAAGTAGCCGACACGACTGACCGCCCGTAGGTGTTACAATACTGGCCGATGATCGCCGCCGCCATTCCAGTTGTCACGAACCCGGTCCGGCGCTTGGCCGGCATGCGGGACATCCCCGAAACTGAATACCGCTTCAAACAGGCGGTGCAGTTCCGGGTATCCGATGCCATCGCGCGCTACGGTTACCATGCGCTGGATGTTCCCATTATGGAACCCACCGAACTATTCGTGCGCAAGTCGGGCGGTGATCTTGCGTCCCAGATGTACTCGTTCAACGACCCCGGCTCCAACGCGGTCAGCTTGCGACCGGAGTTCACGTCGTCGATCATGCGGCACTACCTGGAGTTTACCGCGGGATTGCGGCACAATCCGGTGGTACGTTGGCAGTACGCCGGACCCGTATTCCGCTACGATCTGGGAAACCCTCCTCCGGCGGACAACAGCGGCCAGTTCACTCAAGTGGGCGCCGAGCTGATCGGTTCCAACAGCATCCTCGCCGACGCAGAGTTGCTGTTGTTGGCCGCCGAGATTCCTGCTGAACTCGGAATATCCGACTACCAAATCCGCCTGGCCGATCTCGACGTTTTGGACAGCGTGCTGGACACTGTCGGCTTATCGGATCGAGCCCGGGCATTCATCGTAGCCAACATGAACCGCATTGGCGAGAGCGCCGAAAACCTAGTAGGGACACTGCAACGCGCCGACGAGTTGCACATCGTGTCGGGACGCGGTTTGCCCGTCGACGAGGTGAATCTGGCGGACGCGGTGGCCGGTCTTCCGGACGGTGTGGCGCGCTCGGTTCTGGCCGGATTCATGCAGTGGAACAGTTCCCCCGAAATTCCGGTGGGTCGTCGATCCCCCGATGTGATAGTGGACCGGCTGCTCCGAAAACTGCGTGGGGGTGATGCGTCACATGCAATCGAAAGCGGTCTCGAAATGGCTGGACAACTCGCCCGCGTTCGTGGCAACCCGACAAACGCGTTGGCACAGGTGCGCGCCATAGTCGCCGCCACCGGAGCGGATGAGTCGGCCTGCGATCGGCTTGCCGAGCTGGTATCTTTGGTCGAGCAAGAACCGTCGTTGACCGGCAGACTCGAATTGGATTTTTCACTTGCCAGGGGGATCGCGTACTACAACGGCATCATATTCGACGTCATCAGCGACGACGGGACCGGCCTTGGCGGTGGCGGTCGATACGATGCCTTGGCTCTGGCTTTGGGAGGGAGTGAGCAGGTGCCGGCTTTGGGGTTGGCCTACACGCTGGAGTCGCTCTTGTCAGCGATACCGGATCGCAAAAGCCAGCGCACGGAGGTCGATGAAGTCCTGGTCCGACCCGCTACTCCGGACTCCAACAGCGCCGCTCTCCACAGGGCGTCAGAAATTCGCAGGCTCGGCGGAGTTGCGGTGTTGCAGGTTGATGATCAGGACGCGGGGACCGGATACTCGCGTACGGTTACCGTGTGAATTGGGTGCCGAATTGAAACTCGTGATACCCAGCGACGGCGAACTTGGTGAACCCACCATGCGGTTCCTTGACTCCGCAGGAGTCAAGGTTAACCGTCCCAACTCGCGGCGTTACACCGGCTCCATTCCGTCGATCCCCGGCATAGATGTGCTGTTCCAACGCACCGCCGACATCACCACAAAGGTGGAGGAAGGCAGTGCCGACATGGGGATCACCGGTTTGGATCGCCTGATGGAATATCGCCACGACGACGACTCGGTCATAGCGGTGATGGACGACCTGGAGTTCGGACGTTGTGATTACGTGCTCGCGGTTCCGGAATCGTGGCTTGATGTAACCTCCATCGACGATCTGGCCGACGTCGCCCTCGAATTTCACGCCCATGGACGACAACTCCGCATCGCGACCAAGTATCCCCGCCTATTGCGCCGTTTCCTCTTTGAACGCGGCATCAACCACTTCGCACTGGTGGCAGTCAGCGGAACGCTGGAAGCCGCCCCTATCGCCGGTTATGCCGATGTCATCGCCGATCTTTCCGCCACCGGTACCACCCTGCGAGAAAATCGGTTGAAAACGCTGGATGGGGGCACGATATTGACATCGCAGGCTTGCTTGATCGCCAATCCTGCGACGTTGGCCGAGAATCCCGGAGACCTGCGCCTGGCACAGTCGTTCACCGAAATGCTGGAAGCGCATTTGCGCGCTGAACCGTACTACCGGATCACGGCCAACGTGCAGGGGCGGTCCGCAGAAGACGTCAGCGCCATGATCCTGGAACGGCCGGACATTGCGGGCATCCAGGGTCCCACCGTCGCCCGTGTGTTCAGCGTTGAAGAAGAGGACTGGTACGCGGTATCCGTGCTGATCCGCAAAAACCGATTGCTGGACGTAGTCGAACACCTGCGGGAATGTGGCGGTGTGGACATCGCGGCGGCCCAATTGTCCTATCTGTTCAAGGGGCAGTGCCAGGCTTTCGAAGGATTTATGGAACGCATTCCCGCGCTGAACGGAGGCTCGGCCTGATATGCCCAACCTCCCGATGCACATCTACCTGTGCCAGCAAGTAGCGATTGAACTCGATTGGGGCTACGCCCACGATCACGCTGGCGCGGCATATCTGGGTTCAACCACGCCGGACATCCGCGCTATGACTAAATGGGACCGGGCTCGAACCCATTTTTCGGATCTGTCCGTAACGCGCGTGGGCGCCGGCGTCGACAGGATGTTCGAGTTGCATCCGCGACTTGCCGGGTCAGATAACGGCCTCACCCCGGAGACGCGGGCATTTTTACTTGGATACATCAGCCACCTGGTTGCCGACGAGACGTGGATCACGACCATGTTTCGCCCTCATTTTGATCCGAACAACTTGGTTACCGATACCGAGGTCGAGGCCCATATCTGGGACCGGGCTCTTCAATTGGATATGGACCGCGCCGTACTCACGGAAAATGGTGGCCTCTCTGCCCAGAATGACGCCATCGCCGGCGTCGAAACCCTGCCTGCCCTCGAATTCCTGCAGGACGAACTCATTGACGAGTGGCGAGGTTGGGTCGCCCGCCTATTGGGATGGGATTTCACCTGGGAGCGCCTCAAGCGCGCATTGAATCGCATGTACCGCGATAATGATGAGGTGCAAGTGGTGGTCGATCGATTCCTAGAGGATATACCGCGCAGCCTGGAAAAAGTGTACGAGCGCGTACCCTACGAGTTGATAGATGATTACCGGCAACGGGTCATCGACGAAACCAAGGTGCAGGCCCGGGAGTATCTCAGTGCGACTTAAAACAGTGCGAGGCCTCGCCGCCGCCGATTCGATTCTGACGCGCATTGACCCGCTCGACCTGTCCTCTTTGCCGGACGGGGCGTTGCAGAGAACCCGCGACCTGTTCGGCCCGGAAGCTACTCCTGAGTCCTCTGTCCTCCACATGCTGCGCGATGTGCGCGCCGAGGGAGACCGCGCCGTCCGCCGCTACGCAAAACTATTGGACGATGCCGATCTCGAAGAGTTGGAAATCCCGGCGTCGGAACTGGACGACGCCTGGGAATCCATCCCCGATGACTTGAAGCGGGCGCTCAGTTTGGCCGCCGAACGTATCACTCGGTTTCATGAGGCGACGTTGCCCCGGGACTGGGTCGACTTGGGCGACGGGCTGGGCGAACTGATCAGGCCCCTGGAACGCGTCGGGCTCTACGCTCCGGGCGGAACCGCTGCATATCCTTCCACTGTACTTATGACAGCTATCCCTGCGCGGGTGGCGGGGGTTCGGCAAGTCGTGCTCACCACTCCGCGGCGAGGCATCGAACCGCTCAACCCGACCGTGCTGGCGGCGGCTCGCATCGCGGGCGTTGACGCAGTCTATCAAGTCGGAGGCGTTCCCGCCATCGGCGCGTTGGCCTATGGTACGGAAAGCGTAAAAAAGGTCGACAAAATATGCGGACCCGGCAACGTTTTCGTAGCCTACGCGAAGCGCATGGTGCAGGGGCAAGTCGATATCGACGGCGTGTTCGGACCTACCGAGACAATCGTGTTGGCCGATGGGAGCGCCAATCCGGTTTTCTGCGCCGCCGACCTCATAGCGCAGGCTGAGCACGACCCCATGGCGTCCGCCATCCTCGTCACAGATTCCGACCAATTGGTGGCGGGCATCGAGTCGGAGCTCGACGCTCAGATCGCATCCAACCCTCGCGCCGAAACGATCCGCCATTCTCTGGAACGGCAGGGTTGCATCGTCCTCGTCAACGACTTCGAGGAAGCCATCGCGGTGGCCAACCGCATCGCGCCCGAACACTTGTGTCTCATGGTCGCCGATCCCTGGGCCCGGGTCGGCGAGATCCGCAACGCCGGCGGTTTGTTCCTCGGCGAGTTCTCGCCCGAAGTCATGGGCGATTACATCGCTGGGCCGTCCCACGTAATGCCCACCGGAGGCACGGCACGGTTCAGTTCCGCATTGAGCGTCCATCATTTCTTGCGTACCATGCCGGTCGTGGGCCTGAGCCCGAGCCATTTCACTGACCTCGGGCCTGCAGCGGTGCGGATTGCAGAGGCCGAAGGCCTGCCTGGTCACGCTGGCGCGGTACAAGCCCGGCTGGACCACCTCGGCGCGACCCAATCACCGTAAATTTTCTGATCTGACCACCTCCGGGGGAGGACTGCGCACCGATGCCCGATATTGAAGAACTGTTATTGCCCCACATCAGCCGCCTCAAGACATACGAGGGAGTTTCGCCCAGCGAAACCCTAGCCGAGGAAGCTGGCATCCCATTGGAGCGGGTAATCCGACTGAACGGCAACGAAAACCCGTATGGCCCCTCACCACAGGTGGCTGAGGCCCTGGGGAGCTTCAAGGACTACAACCACTATCCGGACCCCGCACAGCGGCGGTTGAGGTCCGCACTGTCCGAATATCTCGGCGTTGACGAAGCCAACATAGTGGCTGGCAACGGTAGCGATGAGATCATTGACCTCCTGATGCGGATGTTCCTGGCTCCCGGGGATGAAATCATCATCCCCGTGCCGACCTTTGGCATGTACTCCTTTTCCGCAGATGTGGCCGGGGCTCAGGCCATCGCCGTCCCGCGAGATAACAGTTTCGATATTGACATCGAAGCCATAAAAGGAGCGATTACTCCCCGAACCAAGGCGATCTTCTTCCCCACTCCCAACAATCCCACGGGCAACCTGGTTACCGAAGCCCAGGCCCGGGCACTTCTGGACACAGGTCTATTGGTCGTCGCGGACGAGGCCTACTACGATTTCTGCGGACAAACGCTCATGCCCCTGCTGCCCGAGTATCGCAACCTCGTGGTGTTGCGCACTTTCAGCAAATGGGCCGGACTCGCCGGGCTGCGCATTGGCGCCGGCGCCATGGATGCTGAACTTGCAGCCACAATGATGGGCGTCAAGCCACCGTACAACGTCAACCTCGCCGCCGAGGTCGCATTGTTGGCGTCGCTGGCTGATACCAGCAACCTGCTCGAACGGGTGGACGCCATCGTTGAAGAACGCGCGCGCATGCACCGTATGCTCTCCGAGATACCCGGCATCACCGTTTGGCCGTCTCAGGCGAATTTCATCCTTTGCAAGATGCCGGACGGCCGAGGCCGCGAGGTTTACGAGGGCATGTGCCGACGTGGGGTGTTTCTGCGTTATTTCGATAACGACCTGTTGCGCGACTACATTCGCTCCAGCGTGGGCAAGCCTGAGGAAACCGACGCCGTGGTTGCCGGTTTTCTTGCCGTTCTCCGGGCGGATTAACCATGTCAACCTCCGATGAAACCGGTGAGCGAACCGCCAACCTGAAGCGCGAAACCGCCGAAACCAGTATCGCCATTTCGGTCAACCTGGACGGTTCGGGCCAATACAACGTTGACACGGGCAACGGCTTTCTGGACCACATGGTCAGCCAGATCGCCCGGCATGGGCTGTTCGACATCGTCCTCAAGGCGGAGGGGGACACCCACGTAGGCTGGCATCACCTGGTGGAGGATACCGGCATCATGCTGGGCCGCGCTTTCGGCCAGGCCTTGGGCGAACCCCGCGGCATCCGGCGCATGGGCCACGCGATCGTTCCTCTGGACGAAACGCTGGTGATGGTCGCGGTGGACTGGAGTGGGAGGCCGTACACCACGGTCGATACCACGTTGAACGACACCATGGTGGAGAGCCTCTCCGGCGATTTGGTGGCGCATTTCCTCGAATCGTTCGCCATCGAAGCCCGGATCAATCTTCACGCCAAGGTACTCTCGGGAGTCAGTCCGCACCACAAAGCCGAAGCGCTGTGCAAAGCCTTGGCGCGCGCGCTTCGAGACGCCGTCGAACCGGACCCGCGCGCGACCGGGCAGGTGCCCAGCACCAAGGGCACCCTCGACAGTTGACAGGCGCAGAAATGGCGCCTCAGTTTGGCTGCACGTCGGGTCTCGCCCGCGTCGTGGCCGCCTTCGTCTCAATCTCTGTACAATAGGGCTATTGAGACCAGAATCAGGAGCAACGAATGCCGATAGTACAGAACAACATTAACCGCGTTAACCGGGTGATTGAAAACATCCTGGATCAGCCCATCGTAATCCGCGTGATGTCTCCGATGCAGCCGATTGCAAACACTCTCACCACTCGCTATTTGGACTACGCGATGCCCAGGGATGATAGCGCGATCACCTCGCGGCCCGTGTCATACTCGGTGGTGAATGCCGAAGGAGACGTCTCGTGGTCGGGCGATACCCACCTGCTGGCAGACCGGCCCGAACTGCGCCGGGGAACCGCATCGGTGCAACCGGCACCTCGGCGTCCGGTTTCGTACTCCGTCGTAGACGCCAATGGAAACCTGGTGTGGGAGGGAGACACCGAACTGTTACCGCCCCATCTGCAACGACGGCGCAGCCAAACCTAAGCGAAAACCCCTCCGGTACAACCAGGAGGGGTTTTCTTTTCGAGACCAGGTAATTGCTAGCCGCTGCGAACCGGGCGTCCACGACGAGCCAGGAAGTCCGGGAACGCCTCCTCCGCCAAAGTGCCGCGCAGGACGTTTGTGGTGAAATCTCTTTCGTTGGCCCACTGCTCCTCCAACGAACCACCCATGTGTTGCAGCAACAACCGCTTGATGCCAATCACGGAGGGTATGTCGTTGGTGGCGATCTGCGTCGCAATCTCCATCGTCTTCTCGCGCAGTTTGTAGGTCGGCACCAAGTGGTTCAGCAGCCCGATCCGATAGGCCTCCTCCGCCTCTACAATACGCGCCGTGAAGAGCAACTCCTTGGCTTGGGGCCAGCCCACCTGGTTTACGAGAGTCCACGTCGAATTGATGCGCCCGTAAGCAGCCGCCAGGAAACGGAAACGCGCGGCGTCGGAGCCAATTCGGATATCGAGAGAAGATGAAAGGACGGCACCGCCGCCATAAGCCAAGCCGTTGATCATGCCGATCACGGGTTTGTCGGATGCGCTCACCTCGTAGCTGCCCCGTTGGCGCCTCGACGATTGGGCGTCCATGTCATCGCGCGTCAGCGTACCTGCATTCAGCGCAGCCTGGTCTTCGCGTTGTTGGTGAATGTCGCCGCCGGCCGTGAACGCGGGCACGCGCGGGTGCGTATCGGCCCCGGTGATCACTATGCAGCCAATGTCAGCGTCTTCGTTTGCCGCGCGCACAGCATCTTGCAACTCGCCCGTCAACTGCCGATTCATCGCGTTCAAAACTTCGGGACGGTTCATCGTCAAGAACGCCACATGCCCTACCTTCTCCCGCCGCCGTTCCCCGCTGCCTTCGAACCGGGACACTCGTTCCTTATCGTACACAATGTACTGGTAGTCCATGGAAGTTTCCGCTCCTATTGGTATCCGAATTGCTCGCATTGTATTGGCAGCGCACTGCCATCGTCAAACACGCCAGCGCCGGCACACGGAATCCGGCCACACCGGGAATATCCACTCGGGACCCGTGCGTCATTGACACGCGCTACGGCAAGCACGATGATGAACCCGGGTCCCCGTCATGAGCAAGGCGAAAGAAAGAGTACCGGTCCTGGTCATTTGTGTCGCACTCATATGCGCGGGCGTCGCGGTGGCGCTGTTTGACCACACTCCGGCAAACGCCCAGTCCCCGGCCGTGCTGCGACTCCAGATTGAAGACACCATCAATCCGGTCAAGGCTCGAGTTATCGCCCGCGCCGTGGCAGCCGCAGAGGAAGCCGACGCTGAATTACTGGTGATCGAACTGGACACGCCCGGCGGTCTCTACGGCAGCACACGCGAGATCGTGGAAACGCTGTTGGGATCCGACGTGGCCGTAGCGGTCTTCGTTTCGCCGCGAGGCGCTCAGGCCGGCTCGGCCGGCACCTTCATCACTGCCGCTGGGCACATCGCCGCCATGGCTCCCGGTTCCAATATCGGCGCAGCCACCCCCGTCTCAGGCAGCGGCGAGGACATTGGGGAGACTCTGGCCGACAAGGTAACAAACGACGCGGCCGCGCTGATTCGCTCTGTAGCCGAGGAGCGTGGCCGAAACGCCGAACCGTTGGAACAAACGGTCCGCACTGCCGCCTCGTTCACCGCCAGCGAAGCCCTCGACGCAGGCATGATTGACCTGCTGGCCGACGACCTGCCGCACCTTCTTACCCTGCTCGACGGTCGGAGCGTAACCACCACAAGCGGCGAGCGTACACTGGAGCTGACCAACTATGATGTCCGCGAAATTGAAATGCAATGGCGCGAAAGGTTCGTCGATTTCATCGCCAATCCCAACATCGCCTTCCTGCTCATCAGCCTGGGCAGCCTAGGGCTCATATTCGAGCTCATGACCCCGGGCGCGATCGGTCCCGGTATCGCCGGCATCATCTGCCTGGGCCTGGGCTTCCTGGCGCTGGGGAACCTACCGTTCAACTGGGCAGGGATCGCATTCATCGTCCTGGCCGTGATCCTGGCGGCGCTGGAGATTTTCATATCGGGTTTTGGAGCCTTGGGCATAGGCGCGGTTGTGAGCCTGATCATCGGTGGCGTGCTGCTTTTTGGGAGCTTCGGCGGCGGCAGCATACCGACAGGCTTCCCCGACGTGTCCGTCAGCCCCTGGGTTTTGGTGGGCGTGGGCGGAATCCTTGCCCTGTTCGCAGGCTATCTCGCGTTCGAGGCCATCTCTTCCCGCGTGCTGGGTAGACGCGCCGCCACGGCGGGAGGAGGCAATGCCGACAGCGACGGGCGCAGTTCCGCAGGTCATTTGCTCGGTCAAACCGGACGCGTTACCAGGGTTCTGGATCCGAGGGGGGTGGTGAATCTGGGAGACGAGACCTGGTCGGCGGTGAGCAGCGACGGGTCGGAGATACAGGAGGGCAGCCGGATCCGCGTGGTTGCCGTCGACGGACTGCTGTTGACCGTAGAGTCGATTGCGTTGACGGCGACCATCGAGGGGCAGGAATGATGATAAGATTACGATGATCAACCCTTCGCGACGAAAGCAGTAAGGAGGCTCGATAATGGCCAGCGGGCTGATAGTCGTCCAACAGTACCAGCGAATGGTGGTCCAACGTTTCGGCACCTTCATCGGCGCCAGACGGCCTGGCCTCCATTTCCTGATCCCCATCCTCTACAACGGCACCAAGGTGGACTTGCGGGAGCGGGTGACGCGGGTACCGACCCAGAAATACATCACAGCCGACAACGTGGTCGTGGACATGGACTTCGTGATCTACTACCGCGTGATGGAGGACGCCGTTGACCGGGCGGTGCTGGAGGTCCAGAACTTCGAAGCCGCGGTCATCAATCTGGCATTCGCCACGCTACGTTCCGTCATTGGCGCAATGGATCTGGCGACCACGCTTTCCGAACGGGAGCGCATCCGCGACGATGTGCAGGTCCGCATGGACGAGGTGACCGAGCGTTGGGGCGTCAAGGTCTCCCAGGTTGAGATCAACGAGGTCGATCCGCCCCCGGGAGTCAAAGCGGCCATGGAACGGCAGAAGTCCGCCGACGCCATCCGCACCGCCGAGATCACCGAGTCCGAGGGACAAAGGCAGGCTGCCATCAACCTTGCCGAGGGTGAGCGCCAATCCGCAATTCTCCGCGCGCAGGGTCAGCGTGAGTCGGAGATACTTGCGGCCGAGGGCGACCAGCAGGCCACCGTCCTGAGAGCGGAGGGATTCAGCACCGCCCTGGAGCGCATCTACAACGTGGCAAGCACGGTCGATGCTCGCACGATGAGCCTCCAGTATTTTGATACGCTCAAATCGCTGGGCAGCAGTCCGTCCACCAAATTCATTTTTCCGATGGAGTTCACTTCGATGCTGTCGCCTTTCCTGGGAATGGGCAGTATGAACCAGCCGGACGGCGGCAGCGGCAACAACCGCGGCAACCAGTCAAACGGCGCCAACGAAGACGCGGACAATCGCAACTGACGGCTTGGATCGACGACGCCACAGATGAGGGGCGGCCACTCGGTCGCCCCGTTTCATTACCTTTCAAGCACCGCCATTGAGCACTCGGGCCAAACCGGCATCGTCATCCAACAAGCGCATCGCTTCCCCGTACGGCTCGGCGGACTTCCCAACGATATTATCCAGGAGATCACTCAAATTCGCGTCTTCGCCCAGGCGTTTGGTAATCCGCCGGTACAACTCCTCCTGAACAGTCTCAAGAAACTCGGACCTCCTCCGTTCCGCTCGACGTTTCTCGAGCCCATGGGTACTTGCCAGAAAGCCACGATGCTCGCCGATGCCATCCCAAAGCTCGGCGATCCCCACGTTGGAGTAGGCCTGCGTCAACAGGACGCGCGGATTCCATCCGTCGCTCAGGTCCGCCATATGCAGCATCGCCGTCACTGCGGCCGCCAATTGGTTTGCTCCATCCCGGTCGGCTTTGTTGATGACATAAAGATCAGCGATTTCCATCACGCCGGCCTTCAGTGTCTGGATCGAGTCGCCTGATTCAGGAGTCATCGCGACCACCACGGAGTCGGCCACCCCCATGATTCCCAGTTCGGTCTGGCCCACGCCCACCGTTTCCACCAGGATGACGTCTTTGCCGGCCGCGTCCAGCGCCCGCACCATGCTCTTGACGATGCGCGGCAACCCGCCGGACTGCCCGCGTGTGGCGACGCTGCGGATGAAAACGCCGTCGTCCAGATAGTGCCTCTGCATACGAATCCGGTCGCCGAGCAGCGCGCCGCCGGTGAATGGGCTGGTGGGGTCCACCGCGAGAATCCCTACAGTGAGTTCATGGCCGCGCAGGTGTTCGGCCAACCGGTCCACCAGCGTGCTTTTGCCCACGCCGGGCGGGCCCGTGATACCCACGGTGTAGGCGCGGCCGGTGTGAGGGTCCAACCGTTCCATGACGGGCCCCGCCTCCGGGTTGCCACGCTCCAAAAGGGTCAGCGCCCGCGAGAGCGCCCGCAGTTCCCCGTTCAGTAAGCGGTCGGCAAGATCACTCATCTCCAAATCCAACCAGCGATGGCATCAACAATCGTCAGATCTGGGTAGTACGTACGCCAACCCGCCCGCTACTTCTCTGGGCAACAGTGGGCGATTTTTGCTTTTCAGGGTCAACTCTCCTACGTTGAACGGGCGGTCGATTTTTTGTACACGAGTCACATACAGGAGGTTTATGCCTGTATCACCTTCCACATGGCCAGGGTCGGGCATTCCACATTCCGACGGTTGGTACTCCCTGAGTTCGGCCAGGATCCGGGCACGCTTCTCGCTTGGGATCGTGCGTTTGTCCTCCCAACGAATCAGGCGCGCGGCATAGTGAACTTTATGCAGGTCATCAGAAACGGAGGCATATACGCTCACCCAGTCGTTGTGAGCGGGTGGGTTGTCGCGCAGGTAGGATATAGGGTATCCAGCGTAGGGCTGAAGGTAGTAGTGGCGGTTGGGATTATTCGTCTGCGCCGTTAATATATCTTCGAACACATCGCGAAAAATCCCATTGATGTAGAGTGCCGTGTCGCGCATATCAGAGTCCTCCAATCTTTCGGCGCCAAATTCGTCGGGTAGCTTAATCAGATGCAATGTTCGAAATCAAAACGTCGATTCGCCAGCGGGCACACGGTCGGCAAGTTTGGCCATCGTGGAAACAACGTCCGAAATCGTAAAGCGTTAACGAATATCGGCGGCCAATTTAACACCGGCTCTGCACCCGGTCAACTTGGCCGCCCAGTCCCATTTCGGGGCGTTGTCCCCTCGGTTTAGCTCAGCGTCAGCCGCGCAGGTCGGCCAGGAACCCGCCCGCGCTCTGGCGGATGAAGTCCTGCACGTTAACCGACATCAGGTGTACCCCGCGTTCTGCGAACTGCCTGAATCGGCCCACGTTGTCCACCGTCATGCCGGCGCCGGCGACGCCGATGATCTTGCCCTCGGCCAGCGTACCGTCGATCACTTTGGAGATAGCGGCATCCACATCGGCCTGTGGCGGCATTCCCATGGCTTGCGTCAAATCGCTGCTGCCCACAAGGATAGCGTCCACTCCGTCGACGTTGGCGATTTCGCGGACATTCTCGACGGCTTCCGGCGTCTCCACCATGCAGATCACCAGCGTCTCCCGGTTCGCCGCCTCGTAGTATTCCATCGGCGGCAGCCCGCTGCCCAGCCTATTGGTGCGCCCGCCGGTGGCGCTGCTTCGATCACCCATCGGGTAATAATGCGAGGCCTGCGCCACTGCCTCCGCCTCCGCCCGCGTGTTAACGTGAGGCACGATCAGCCCCTGCGCCCCGCGATCCAGGAAACGAAGCAGCGTCGAGGGTTCAGCATTGGGGACCCGAACCACCGGCGTGATGTCATGCAACTCTGCCGCGCGGATCATGTTCTCCGATTCCGAATCGTTGGAAGACCCGTGTTCGCAATCTATCCAAACCCAGTCGAACCCCAAAACGCCGTAGAGTTCTACCAATATCGGCGCGTAGAAATTCACGCTGCCGCCCACGGCGATTTCTCCCGCGAGCAACTTGGCTTTGGCACGGTTGGTGCGGACCATAGTCGATGCTCCTTTTGTACAAATATCTTGATCCAAACGCAGATCAATTTCGGGACAGCGCTGATCGGCGTTCTGCCCGTATGACCGACGGTGTTGGGAGAAAGCGGACTGACCTGTAAGCCGGGTTCTGTATCCGCCTGACGGCGGACGGTGGCCATCTATCTAGCCCCGCATCTGGCAGAACCGGATGCGCCCTGTAGCTCAGGACGGCGTTTCCGCCGGGATCAAGCGGCCAACCCGGGAACGGGCCGGACACCCATGGTTCCCCTATTTGGCCTTGCTCCAGGTGGGGTTTGGCCGCCGGTACGTCGCCGTACGCGGCCGGGCGCTCTTACCGCCCGATTTCACCCTTGCCGTGACCCGGTGGGGGCCGCGGCGGTATGTTTCTGTGCCACTTTCCGTCCCCGGAGCGCGCTGCACGCCGGGGCCTGGGCGTTACCCAGCACCCTGTCCGATGGAGCCCGGACTTTCCTCCCCGAGGCGACATGGCCCCGCGGCGACCACCCGGCCAATCCGACATTCTCCTGAAACGAGTCTAGCATAGTTGGAGGGATGCCGGGCCTGCGCATCCAGGATCATCCCGGGCGCCTCCGCCGGCATCCCATTTATTGCACGAATCTCGACTGCACGAATTTCGGCTGCACGAATCTCGACGGTGGCTATTCAGCGTCGGGATGCGTCGTGATGAAACGAGCCGCACGTTCAGGGTCAACCTGGGGCGCTCGCACCTCCACGCCAGACTGCTCCTCCTGTAGCCGCACGGTACTACTGCTGTCTGCAGCACCCCACCCTCGATTCATGGCCTGAAGCGAAATCTGCTGCGCCAGCGTGGACATGGGCATGGGCACATCGTATTCGCGGGCCAATTCGGTCGCCAACGAGATGTCCTTGTGCGCCAGGTTCAGCGCGAAGCTGGCCGGTTCGTATTCCCCTCGGAACATGGTTCGAACCAGACCTTCGTGCAGGAAAGACATACGGCCGAGCGCTCCGCGCCGCACGCATTCCCACAGTGGTTCCGGGTCGACGCCGGCCTTGACTCCCAATGTCAGTCCCTCTGCGATGGCCTGCCGAACGCTGTGACCGATCATGTTGTGCACCAGTTTGGCGACGCTCCCCGCGCCGATCTCGCCAGCGTAAAACACCTTGTCGCCGAAAGAGTCCAGGATGGGCTTCACCCGGTCGAACACCTCCCGATCACCGCCGACCATCACGGCGAGGTTTCCGGACGCCGCGCCCGTCTTGCCGCCGCTGACCGGCGCATCAAGCACGTGGCAGCCCCTGGCGCGGAATTTCGGTTCGATCTCGCGGATCAAGGTGGGGCGGCTGGACGAAAGGTCGATGTAAACACTACCCGGCTTGATGCCCTCGAGCACTCCCTCCGGCCCCGTAGATACCGCTTCGACTTCGTACGGACCCGGCAGGGAGGTGAAGGTGACGTCGCTGGCCGCGGCAACCTCTGCCGGAGTGTTGGCAAGTCTCGCCCCGCCTTGCAGCAGGGGCAGAGCAGCTTCCTCCCGCAGGTCGTAAACAATCATCGAATAGCCGGCCCTCTGTATGTTGGCCGACATCCCGCCGCCCATGTTGCCCAGCCCGATAAATCCCACGGTCTCCATAACGTTGCAACTCCATTTTCCCGCGTGTCGCGGGCGGTTGTGCGCAGTATAACGTAACCGAATAGTTGGCAGTCTCGGTGCTATAATTTACTCAGATGCCCCGTGGTGTAGCGGTAGCACGTCAGCCTTTGGAGCTGTAAGCCCTGGTTCGAGCCCAGGCGGGGCAGCCAGCTACCGCGAAAGAAAAGCCCGCCGGTTCCCTTCCAGGATAAGGCGGGTTATTGCTGGTTCCGGCTGTGCCGCGGCCGTGCTTCAACGCCGCCGCTCCAGGAACATAGGCATCCCGCCCTTGGGCCGAAGCGAAATCAGGGGAAGCACTTTGGCCTGGTGCTTCGGGTCGTGGCGCATTTTCCACCGTTGTCCAATCGTGGCGAGGAGCAGCTTGGCCTCCATCATCGCGAAACCGTCGCCGATGCAGCGGCGCGGGCCGCCACCGAACGGATAATACGCAAAACGGGGAAGATCGGCACGGAACTGAGCGGTCCACCGTTCCGGGCGAAACTCCAGAGGCGCCTCGAACCAGCGGGCATCCCGTTGCGCGATGAGCTGTGGAGCGAGCAGGAACGAGCCGGCCGGTATGTGGTACCCGCCCAGCTCGAACGGTTGAAACGCCATCCTGCCCCAAAACCAAATAGGAGGGTAGAGCCTGAGCGCCTCCGAATACGCCTGCTCCATGAAGTGCAGGTTGGGCAGGTCTTGCAGCGTGGGTTCGCGCTGGCCAATGACATCGTCCAGTTCTGCGTGGAATCTCTCCTGTTGCTGAGGATTGGTGGCCAACAAGTACCAAGTCCAGATCAGGCTCACCGCCGTTGTCTCGTGTCCCGCAGCGAACATCGTGACGGTTTCGTCCCGCACTTGCTCGTCCGTCAATCCCACGCCCTCGGTGTCAGTGTCGTTACCGTCATCGGCGAACCGTGCGTCCAACAACAGAGACAGGAGGTCCTCACCAGAGTCCCCGGAATCACGACGTTGGGCGATCAAGCCGTAGATTATCCGGTCCAACTGAGACTTGGCGTGTTTGAACCGGAGGCTGAAAGGCAGCGGCAGACGGTGGTACAGCCTGCGCAGCCGGGGTGGTTGGTTAGCTCGGGTAGTGATGTATCGGTTGCCAAGGGCGAAAGCGGACCCAATGCGACGAACATCGGCTGCGATGTCGGTCCCGAACAGCGTTTTGACTACGATGCGCAAAGTGAGCAGCGACATCTCCCGCCCGAGGTCGATACGCTGGCCGTCTTCCCATTCCGCCTGGTGGGCCGACGCATACTCCAACATGGTTTCCGCATAGCGTTCAAACCGATGTCGCTGAAGACTGGGTTGGATCAGGCGGCGTTGCCGCAGGTGGTCGGCGCCGACGGCGGTAATCAAACCGTTCCCCGTCAGCAGTTTCATCACCTCGGTATTGGGGCCGCGGTCAACTTTCTGGTGATTGGTTACGATGACATCGCGGATCAAATCGGGATGATTGATCAGGTAAACCAGCGCCGGCTTGATTGAAAGGGTGGACAGGTCTCCGTAGGTGGCCGCATCCACCATCAAGCCGATTGGATCACGCATGTACCTCAGCGTCTGCCCGATGATCGGCAGTTCCGGGGGACCGGGCGGCAGCGCGCCCCGGTCAACCGCGGGCCTGGGCGGATAGGTGACTTGCGCGCCTGCCATGGCAATCGATCCTGCCGACCGTCGGGCTCTCGCGATACGCCGCTTACCCGTCCAACGGGATCGTCGCCGTGAGGCGCGGCCCGTCGCCAACGGCCCGTGTCGTGTGACCCTGGCCGGTCAGGTCCTCCGCCAACATCGCCTGGCCCGGCCCGAACCGGTGGACCGACCCATCGCCCAGGCCGATCTCGACCTCGCCCTCCAGTGTGATTACGAACTGCCGACGAGGTGCACAGTGCCAGTCGCTGAAGTATCCCGACTCGACCCGGCGGAACACTATGCCGGCGGTGGACTGCGAAGCCGTCAGCTCGGGATGTGATTCCAGTTCGAGTTCCTCGATGTGAGACTGTCCATCGTCTCCTGTGTAGAGCCTCGCTATTGGCATTTGGTGCCTCCTTGTCCGGCGGTTTCGGTCTCTCCTTGAATTCTATCAAACCTGATCGTAGGAGGATCGACCGAAGGTTGTCGGCGCTCATCGGTCAGTTGTGTATGGTCGGGTCCATTTTGTTCGTCGTCGGCCATGCGTGCGTTTCCGGCGACAGCAGGCCGGCCGGGCATTCCTACCGGGCCGACGGTTGCCCGAGGACCGTGTTCCGAGCGCCTGGGGCGCCAAAGGCACATGGGGGAGTTTCGCGGGAACTACGTGCTCACGTCAACAGGGCCAGAGCAACGCTGAACGGTTGCTGGTACTCCACGCGCACGGAGCCTGTACCCATGAGTGAGTCGTGCGCCAATATTTGATGGGAACGACTATTGATGGGAACGCCTATAGGATGAGAATGATGGTGCGCCCCTGGCGGCTCCAATGGCGTTGGGGAGCAAGGCAGGCATGTTCAGCATCATGCGATGTCAGTTGGTCGCTGTGTTTGCGGGGTTCCTCCTTTTGGATGTTGGTTTGGATTTCAGGATTTTCGGCGTCAGGTTGTGGTTCGGGTCGATGGTCCGCCGGTGGCGGCTAAACTCAGCACGGCCCAGGCTGGTTTGGATTGAGCAGAAAGCTATAGTCCTAGGCTTCCATGTCCTCGCGGTCAGCCGGCTGATGGAACCGGGGCAATGCGAACACGGCGCGGTGGTGACACCCGCGGGGTTCCGGGAGCTC
Source organism: Dehalococcoidia bacterium (assembly GCA_965116565.1). GTDB lineage: Bacteria > Chloroflexota > Dehalococcoidia > Lucifugimonadales > UBA3495 > Bin87. Next base: position 2,553,024 of record OZ220699.1, on the reverse strand, counting down.
AGTCGGGGAATAGACCGACTCTAGGCCCCTTGGGAACCATATTCTGCTGTCGGTTACCCGACAAGCCGTTTTTTGACCCGAACCTTTTTGACACCTCGCTATGTTTCCATGGTTTGGTGAACGCCGCTGCATGCGATGCGACGACCCCGCCCGGTTCTCGAGCGCCGGTTGGGGAACCTGACGAATGTAGGATAGAACGTGGGTGCGGTAGTGGGCAACAGGCGGGTGTCACACCAATTTTTAATTTCGTGGATTCATCCTCCTGAGGCGGACCCGCGGCAGGGTATACAGGACAGGGTTTTGCGATTGATGAGATCAGGTGCCCTGGGTAACGAGGGCGAACGACGGTCGACCAGCGCCAAGGATCTGGCGGAACCAAGCCCGGTAACTGCTCAGAGTTGGGGTTGGCGGCGGGAATCGTCCGTTTGACTGCTCGCGACTTCCATTGGGTGGCCCTGGTGAAAGCCGGAATCAAATGATCGGCCAGTCGAAAAGCTCGGGAAGGTCGAGTGATGCCTGGATTCCCGCTCAGGGACGGAATGGCGCGAGGAACTTGCAGAGATCTCAGCCAGTTTGGGGACATACTTCCGTGCGCCGATGTTGAGCATATCAACGTTGCTCGGCTATAATCAGCAGTCAGCATACTTAGTTTACGTTTATTCATGCCAGTCGATTACTACGAGACCCTGGGCGTCGACCGGAGCGCGAACGACGAGCAAATCCGTCGCGCTTTCCGGCGCAAGGCCATGGAGTTCCATCCGGACCGGAACAAGACGCCGGGCGCCGAGGACAAGTTCAAAGAGATCAACGAGGCATATCAGGTCCTCAGCGATCAAGAGAAACGGTCCCGATACGACAGGTTCGGCCATGCCGGCGTCAACGGCAACGGGGACCGCCCCTTTGATGGCTTCGATCCGTTCGGCGGATTCGGCGATATATTCGATACGTTCTTTGGCGGCGCCAACCGGACAGCTAACCAGCCGAGAACCGGCGAGGATATCGCCCATCGAGTAAACCTCACCTTCGACGAGGCCATATTCGGGTGCGAGCGCGACATCGAGATCCAACGTGTGGAACCCTGCCACCTTTGCTCAGGGGCAGGCAACGAACCCGGCACCCCGGTGTCGACCTGCAAAACGTGCAGCGGTTCGGGACAGGTGCGCAGGGCGCAACGCAGCGTGTTCGGCCAGTTCGCGGTCACGTCTCCCTGTTCGGCGTGCAACGGGTCGGGCCGCTACATTGAAACTCACTGCCACAACTGTCGCGGCCGTGGTTACGAACGTCGCCAGCGGACCCGCACCGTAACTATTCCCGCGGGCGTGAACGACGGCATGCAGGTGCGCATCACCGGTGAAGGAGACGCCGGGGCCAACGGCGGGCCTCCGGGGAACCTGTACGTTCAGGTCAGAGTTCAGGACCACGAGTTGTTCGCCCGTGATGACGAGGACTTGATTCTGCGCATGGGAATCAACATCGCTGAAGCGGCTCTCGGTTCCTCCAAGCAGATACCTACGCTGGACGGCGAAGACGTGGACCTGGAGATTCCGGCCGGGACTCAGTCGGGACGCGTTTTCCGCGTACGCGGTTACGGCGTTCCGCGTCTCCGGCGGGATGGTCGCGCAACCAATCGGAGAGGCGACATCAGAGTGGTTGTGGACGTGAACATTCCGCAGCGGTTGAACAAGTACCAACGGCAACTACTCGAAGACCTGGCATATTCGTTTGACAACCGCGGCAACCGTCCGCCTTCAGCAGCCAAGTCGTCGGCCAGGCGCAGCCGCGATCAGCGGTCTTCGCCGCCTCCCGAGGCGGAGGCTGACGAACCGGCGGTGGCGGACGTCCCGGCGGAAGATGTGGAACCGTCGGGCCAAGACAAACAGAAAGGTCTGTTCGACCGCATCAAGGACACCTTCGCCCCGGGCGACGCTTAGAACGCCCGACCATGATCGGTTCCATGAATCGGCTTACGGCGCCTCAGACACAGACCCTGACACTTCTACTCCACTGATGTCCTGGCACGAACTCAGCATCACCGTCCCGTTTGAATACGTAGAGCCGGTTTCATACCTGTTCGAACGTTACGGTTACGGCTTGAGCGTTGAGACGAAACCGGGTGAGCACGCCATTTTGCGGTCGTACCTGCCGAGTCTTTCTAGGCAGCGTCTGGCTCACATTGAGGTGGGGATCAAATTGGCCTCGAGCGTCGCGGAGTTGGGCGAACTGCTGATCACCCCGTTGGGATCGGATGAGGACTGGCGCGACTCCTGGAAAAAGCATTTTACGTTGTTGCGTGTGGGGCAAAAACTGGTCATCAAACCCTCCTGGATCGAATACGACGAGCAACCGGGCGACGTGGTAATTGACCTGGACCCGGGCCTGGCGTTTGGGACCGGCTACCATCCGACGACCTATTCGTGCCTGGAAGCGTTGGAGGAGTTGATCGAGCCAGGACACTCCGTACTCGACGTCGGCACCGGATCCGGAATTCTCTCAATTGCCGCCGCGAAGCTGGGAGCGGCCCGGATCACCGCGGTGGACATCGATGGCAATGCCATCAGGGCTGCCCTCAAGAATTTCCGGCGGACCGGAATCTCAGACCTTGTGAACGCTGAATCAGGCAGCATCCCGAGCAGCGCGACCCGTGGCAGGACCTATGACCTCGCCATCGCCAACATCAGTGCCCGGGGAATCCGCCTGGTGTCTCCGGCGATTCCCGACTTGATGGCCCCGGGCGGGGTTTTTGTGGCCTCGGGTATCATCATCGACCAGCATGACGAAGCCGTCTCCGCAATAGCCGACGCTGGCATGGCGGTGGACGAGATGCGCCAGCGCGAGGACTGGCTCACCATCCTTTGCCGGCGCGCGTGATTTGGATTTTTCAGCGTGGACACACTGACCTTGGACAGGTTTGAACTCAACGGCGCGTTGGGCAGCGGCGCCGACTATGACGTTCGCAGCGCCGTGGACCGGGAAACCGGTCAGCAAGTAGTTCTGAAACGGCCTTCGCCCCAGGCGGCGCGTCGACAGATGCATGGACCAATAGAGGAGCGGACCACTCGCACCCTGGAAGCCTACGAGAGGGCAGGTCAGGGTTGTCCACTCGTGCCTCGTGTAGTCGGAATAACCGAAGCCGCGATCCATGACGAGTATTTCGGCGATGATGTCGGGCAGCCATATCGTGTTCGTATCGAGGAACGCGCTCAGGGCATTCCTTTGGTGGGCGATCCCCGTAGCCGCATCCTCAGGGTACCCATCGGGCTGGGCCAGAACCTGTTCGCGTTGCATCCCCTGGCCCTGCCGGCGGGTGCGGGACCCTGGCCCGTCCAGACCCAACTGCTGGCCGCCCAGGAGGCGTACGAGGCAGCAGGTTATGCACTCCTGGATCTGGGGCCCCACAACGTTTTCTACTCACCGGGTTCGGGGCGCATCTCTCTGATCGACGCCAGCGCGCTCGTGGGTCACGGGATCGAAAGCGCGCAATCGAACAGGGGCCCGCAGGACGTCCACGATTTCTACCTCGAAATGCTGAAGTTCTACGTTTCGCCCGACCCACCCCCCGGCGATCCTGCCGGCTATTTCGATCCCTATAATCAGCGGCCTGTTGTCTCCATAGATCAGGAGTGCGACGACCTGGGCAGGGCGTTTGCAACGACCCACGCCAACCTGCGCGATGGGGTTAATGAATGCCTGCGCAAGATCAAATCCGGCGGGTATGGTTCGGTCGCCGAATTCGGCCGGGACTTGCAGTATTGTCTGTCTGAAACTACCATTCGTGACGAGAGTTTTCCCGGTCGGGACGAAGCGGCAGGCGCGTGGAACACGGCCCTGCACCGACTGAGCGAACCGCATTGGACTCGTTATATGTTTGATGCAGACACCGAACTCAACGGGTTGTCTGCTCAATGATCATCAGTCTCTGAGGCGGAGAGGAATATAGCGTTATGCAGACCAGTTCTTTGGCGATTTTGCACGACAATGCCGCGCACGGCGAGGATAGCTACCTTACCCGGGATCTCGGCAACGGCAACTTTCTGGACGTGGTTCTGGACGGTGTGACGGGACACGGGGGCGACGAAGCCAGTGGCTCGGTCGCCGACGCCCTGAATCGTATCGACATCTCCGGCCCAGACGATATCGTTGCAGTCCTGAATGAGCAGAACTCCGATTTCCACCAGGTGGGCGGCGGACGGTTCCTTCTGACCACAGCCTCCGCCGCGCTGTATCTCGACGGAAAGTTGCATATCGTGTCGGTGGGCGACAGCCCCATATACATCATCCGACCAGACGGCTATGAACAATACAGCGGGAGAATGGGTGGCCTGATAAGGTTGGGGGTTTCCAAAGCCGTAGGGGCGGAAGCAACGTTGTCGGTATTTCAGATAGCGCTGGATCTGTCCTCATCCGATCGACTGATCTGCTGCACCGACGGCGTGAGCGATAACCTGCTGGGCGACGAGTTGATGGAGATCGTTCGCGGAGCATCCAACGCCGATGATGCTTCCGAACGAGTCAAAACGCTGGTGAACCAACACATTGAACAAGGGCGTGACATACGTTTCCGGGGCGGCAGGTTCAGGCACGACGACGAAACGGCGATCTTCCGGTTCTTCTCGGACGACTAGCGCCCTTTGCGGAGGCGTCCCATCCACCCTCTTAACACGGCCTTCGTAGTGGGTATGTTAGACTGTCTGGCAGACTATTTGAGCCGACGACATTCGGAACGAACGCGCAATTCGACGCCGATTGACCGGCGGTAGGACGTAAGGAGATCTCAATTGGGCAAGATTAATGTTGCCATCATCGGTGTGGGTAACTGCGCCTCATCATTGGTACAGGGTATTCACAAGTACGTAGAGGTTCCGGACGACCAGCCGATACCGGGCGTCATGCACAACCGGATCGGGGATTACCGCATCGAAGACATCGAGGTCGTCGCCGCTTTCGACGTCGATCGCAACAAGGTTGGCAAAGATCTGTCCCAAGCCATATTCACTGAGCCCAACAATACTATCAAATTCGCCGATGTCCCCTACCTGGGCGTACCCGTGGAACGGGGCATGACCCACGACGGCATCGGCCGCTATCTCTCCGACGTGGTTGTGAAATCTCCCCACAGCACCGCGGACATCTCAGGCATCCTCAAGGAGCGCGAGGTGGACGTGGTTATCAACTACCTGCCGGTGGGCAGCGAAATGGCCACCAAGTGGTACGTGGAGCAGATCCTGGACGCGCGCTGCGCCATGATCAACTGCATCCCCGTGTTCATCGCCCGCGAGGATTATTGGCGGGGGCGTTTTGAAGAGCGTGGGGTACCGATCATCGGAGACGACATCAAGTCCCAGGTGGGGGCAACTATCGTTCACCGCGTGTTGACCCGCCTGATGGAGAACCGCGGCGCTGAAATCGACAACACCTACCAATTGAACTTCGGTGGCAACACCGACTTCCTCAACATGCTGGAACGTGATCGCCTGGTCTCCAAGAAAATCTCAAAGACCGGTTCCGTTACCAGCCAGATGGACGAGGAACCCGAAGCCGGCGCCGTGCACATCGGCCCCAGCGACCACGTGCCCTGGCTCCAGGACCGGAAGTGGTGCTACATCCACATCGACGGCAAGGTGTTCGGCGGCGCTCCGGTCAAAATGGAAGTCAAGCTGGAGGTCTGGGACAGCCCCAACTCTGCCGGCGTGGTGGTCGATGCGATTCGATGCGCCAAGTTGGCCATGGATAACGGGCAAAGCGGGGCGGTCTTCGCGCCGTCGGCGTATTTCATGAAAAGCCCGCCGATCCAGTTCACCGACGCCGAAGCTCATGGAATGGTGGAAGCGTTTATCGCCGACCCCAGCGTAAACTCCGCGCAGGTCTCGGTCCTGAATTAGCGAAAGCGATTCCCATGGGAGGCAGGCCTGGCCATGAAGATTGCCATGGTGTCTCCCTACGACCTGGCCTGGCCGGGCGGCGTCAACTCCCACGTGACCCAGTTGTCCCGAGAGTTGCAGAGTCGAGGCCACGAGGTCTCGGTGATCGCGCCACATTCCGCGGCCAAATCATGCGCTTCCCAACAATCCGACCAGCGGTTCATCCCCATGGGCCGGTCCGTACCCCTGTCAGCCGGCGGGTCCAAGGCGCGCGTCACGCTGGATTGGTGGCTCTACCTGCGGGTGAGAGCCCTGATGCAACGTGAGCGATTCGACGTGGTGCATCTCCATGAACCACTGGCCCCGTTATTGCCGTTGATGGTCCTGCAGCACTCACGGGCAGTCAACGTGGGAACGTTTCACGCGTATTCGCATCGCGCCCACCTGTATCGCATGACTCGACGGGCAGTCGGTCGTTGGCAGCGTCGTCTTCATGGTCGCATCGCGGTGTCTCCGGCCGCGCGTGATTTCGTGTCGCCGCATTTCCCCGGCTACCGTTACCGCGTGATACCCAACGGCATAGATTATCAACGGTTCGCCGACGCGGATCCCTTCCCCCACTTGCTGGATAGCAGGTCCAACATTCTGTTCGTCGGTCGCAAGGACGAACGCAAAGGGCTGCGCTACCTTCTCGAAGCTTTCCTGTCCCTACAATCAAAGCTCGATAACCCCCGGTTGATCGTCGTCGGACCCGGAGAGCCCGACCGGGAATGTTCGGCCCTGCTAGAAGCGGCGACGGCTGATGATCCAAACTCTGTGCTCGTGCCCGGCTCCGTCTCCGGCGCGGACTTGCCCCGGTACTACGCCAGCGCGGATGTTTTTTGCAGCCCGGCGACCGGCGGCGAGAGTTTCGGAATCGTGCTTTTGGAAGCGATGGCCGCCGGCGCTCCCGTGGTGGCCTCGGACATTGACGGCTACCGGAACGTTGTTTCTCAAAACGTCAACGGACTTTTGGCGCCCGCGAGGGATTCCGACGGGATCGCCAATGCCGTTCTGCAAATTCTGAAAGACCAAACATTGTCGGAACGACTCGTCCACGCCGGCCGCCGCACCGCGCAGCAATACCGATGGGAGCGTGTGGCATCCGAGGTCGAGGAATACTACGAGCAGTGCATTGAGGAGGTCATCGGCTGTGGCGTTACCGGGTAGAGAGGAACTGCGGGGCGCAATCCTGAGATACATAGAGGTACCGGGCGCCCATGCATTCAACGCCATAGGGTTGACCCCTAACGCCATTACCCTGCTCGGCTTTTCGGTTTGCGTCGCCGGTGCGGTGCTGGTCGCCCTGGGATGGCCCCTTTACGGCGGAATCGTCTTCCTGGCGGGCGGCATACTCGATTTGTTTGACGGCGCGCTGGCCAGGCTCACAGGAAAAGCGTCTCCCTTTGGCGCGCTCCTCGATTCCGTGTTCGACCGACTGGGCGAGGCCGCTCTGTTTGTGGGGCTCGGCGTTTACTATCTGCTGGCGGGCCTTTCGCCCGGCCAACTTATACTGAGCATGTTGTCTGTCCTGCTTGGTTTGGTGTTCTCTCAGGGCGTTTCCTACCTGCGGGCTCGGGGCGAGGGTCTCGGCGCGTTCACCCGGTCGGGGATCATGACACGCACTGAACGGGTTATCATCCTGGGCGCCGGATTGATTATAGAGGGCCTGTCCCCCGTCCCGGTGATGGTATGGGTACTGTGGGTCATCGCAGCGGTGTCGTGCTTTACCTTGTTCCAGCGCATGTTTACGATTCGCGCCCTACTCGAGGAAGAATAACCGTTTCTGCCCATCTTGGTGATAAGATGACGCGCAGGCCCGATCAGGAGGTAGCCAGAATGGCGTCACATTCCATGGGATTGTCGCTGCATGACGCGGCGAGGCGGATGGGAGTCCCGTTCACGGTGGAGAACGAACCCACCGACAAACACGTCAAGGTGAACGGATTGAACCTCCATTATCTGGAATGGGGCAATCCGGGCAGTCCCGTCATCCTCATGCTCCATGGAATTCAGCAGCAGGCACATAGCTGGGATTTCATCAGCCTGCCTCTGTCAGTGGATTATCGCGTCATCGCGGTGGATCAACGCGGGCATGGCGACAGCGACTGGGCGCCTGACGAGGATTACTCCACCAACGCCTACGTGGGGGACGTACAGAGCCTGGTCTCCGCGCTCGCCCTCACGGATTTCCACCTCATCGGCCACTCGATGGGAGGACGCAACAGTCTAGCGTGGGCATCCACCCACCCCGGCGTGCTCAAGTCGTTGACCATTGTGGATACCGGGCCCGAAACTCAACGCCGCGGTTCCAACAGAATTCAGCGGTTCCGGGAACTGCCCGACGAACTCGATACGCTGGAAGAGTTCGCCCAGCGGGTCATGGAATATACCGGCCGCTCCCGGGAACAGACTCTGGGCGCGTTGAAGTACAGCATCCGCCAGCGCGACGATGGCAAGTGGACTTGGAAATACGACAAAGTGATCCGTAGGCAGGGATTCCGCGCGCCCGCGTGGACATCCGACCAACTCTGGGAAGGATGGCGCAGGATCGATTGCCCGGCCCTGGTCGTTCGGGGGGATCGCAGCGACATATTCGCTGACGAGACCATGCGCCGCATGGCCGCAGAGCATCACGATTGCACCGCCGTGACGGTCGCGAACGCCGGACACCTGGTGCAAGGCGACAATCCACCGGATTTTCTGGCCGCCGTCAAGGGACTGCTAGCCCGGTTCGATTAGCGGAGCGTCAAACTTGAACGCAGCGGGGCGGATTTAATCCGCCCATTTTTTGTTCGCACTGCTACAATTGCCACTCCTCCGAGATGGCTAGAACCCCAGCAACCGGGGCAGCCATTCACCGAGCAGGTAACCCAAAGCCGCGGATGCGGCGCCAATCCCCAGAATTTCCAGACCCTGCAGGATCGGGGATTTCTGAACCAACCGACCTTTAAACAACCCCAGCCCAAACAAGGCGGTCAGTGACAAACCTACCGACCAGCCAATCGAGGCCCATCCGACGCTGAGGAACAGGAAAGGGATGATTGGAATTATGGCCGAGCCGCCGAAAGAAACGCACATAACCGCCGCGTCCTTCAGCGGGTTGCCTCCCAGGTCCGGGCTAATCCCCAGCTTCTTTTCCAGCAACGTGCTGAGCCACAAGGATTCGTTCTCGGCCATCTGATTGGCCAGCCTCACCGCCTCGTCATAGGTATTGCCTTCCCGCTGGAAAAGGATCACCAACTCGGCGAGCTGCTCCTCAGGTTTCTCGGCCAGGTCCTTGACCTGCCCGGCTATCGCCGCCTCACGAACGTCTTCCTCGGCGCGGGAGCCCAGGTACGCTCCGGCCGCCATGCTGATCATCCCTGCCGCCGCGGCGGCCAACCCCGCCACCAACACGGTGCCAGTGGTCCCCACCGCGATGGCGAGCGAAGTGGTCAAAGCAACTGTGCTGATGATCCCGTCCTGCGCTCCGAACACCACCTCACGGAGTCGCCCCAGGTTGGAAACCCTGAACGGTTCTTTGTCCAACGCGAGGGCGGCGTCTATGTAATTTTCGAGGTCCAAGGGTAATACCGGCTGCTCAGCACCCGCCGGGATTGGACCCGAGCGGTCCGTCGAGTAAGGGTGCCGTGGGGCGTCGAGGACGGCCAGCGATGCGTTGTCGCCCCGGGTGTGCAGGCGCGAGAGGGCGTCCGAAAAGGCGATTTGGTGTTCCTTTTCCTGCTCCATAGCGTCGCGGAACGCGGCAACTGCCTCGGCTCGGTTGTCCGCCAACGCATCGTTGATCATGCGAGGGTACGTGCGTGTGTATTCCCTGGTCTCTCCATCGATCACTTTGCTGAGGTTGGCTGACGTGCCTTCCACCGCTCCGGCGACTTTCAGGTAGCTGAGACCGTGCTGGGTTTCCGCCCGCGCCACATCCTCAAACACCTCGGCAACTTCCGGGAACCCCTCCTCACGGGCTTTTTGTGCGTACGCGGTATAGGTGAGATGGGCAACAGCTTCAGAAACGATCGCCTGCCACAAGTTCCGGTCGGTCGCGGATATTTCGCCTGCATCGGTTGGAGAATAGGACATATTGCCCTCCGAGTCACTCGGCTGGGGTTTGGGTACAGATACGAGGATTTATCGGGACCGACGCACCGATCCCGACGTGGCCAAAAAGAGATCGAGGTCAAATCAGAGGCGCGGCGACGCGTGGTGGGCGAGGCACAGCCAACTGTCGCCATCGCGCACAAAAATATTGGTGGCCAACACGCCGAATCCCTGCGCCTGGCCTTCAACCACGCTGGTTATGCTCTCAACACAGGTGACGAATCCGCAATTGCCTTCTATGGCGATGTTCACATAATGAATATTGAAATGCATCAATGCCGCGCCGTTAAAAATTCCCTGCCAGGACCGACGGATGTCGGGCCAGCCTACGATCGGCTGCCAGCCGGGATGCACGCACAACGCACGGTCGGATTGCTCCCAGACCGAATCCATCTGCTCGAGGTCCAGCGACCCGAAAGCGTCGTAGAACCGTTGGTTGGCGTCGCGCAGAGACAGGAGGTTTGCGTTATCGGACAGCATGGTTATGCCAACAGCCGCCGGGCGTAGTCGTCCAGTTGGCGAAGAGCGTCGTCGCGCGGGGCGCTTTCCGCGAACACCATGGCACGCGTGGCGCCCGCATCCTCGTACGCTTTCAGGATTTCGGGGTCTGCCGGCTGCCCGAACACGGACACTTCAATCGTGTGCGGGTCCCGACCGGCTTCCTGCGCCAGCCGCACTATTTCCTCGCGCGTGGCATTCAGTTGGTCGGGCGTGATGCGATTGGGCATCCATCCGTCGCCCCAGCTCACGACGCGGCGCGCTACATTGGGAGCGTTGCCGCCGATGAGCACCGGTGGGTGCGGCTTCTGCACCGGTTTGGGTGAGGAGTAGATCGGTGGGAAGTCAACGTGCTTGCCGTGAAACTCCCCAGCTTCCTTGGTCCAAAGCTCTTTCATCGCCATGATCGATTCACGGGTGTATCCGATTCGTTGGCTGAACTCGACACCAAACAACTCCGTTTCCTCCCGCAACCAACCGGTCCCTATCCCAAACAGGAAGCGACCGCCGCTGAAATAGTCCAGGGTCGCGATCTCCTTCGCCAGCAGGATCGGGTTCCGTTCAGGTACAAGGCAGATCCCGGTGCCAAGTTTCAGCGTCGAGGTGACGCCTGAAGCCCGGCCCAGGGCAACGAACGGGTCGACGCACTCGTAATACATCTGAGGAATGACGCCGTCCGGGGAACCCGGCCAAGGTGTTTTCGGCCCGGCAGGGATCGCCGGATGCTCAGGCACCCAGAGAGATTCGAAGCCGTGGCCTTCGCACGCCTGAGCCAACTCCGCCACGTCAATCGACGAGGGGGTTACGAACATTGCGATTCCGATATCCATGCTGTTGCGCCTCAAGGGTTGAGAGATAAAAACCGAGGGATCGTTCGTGTCCAATTATAACTTAGGGGCGAATGTATATTCGCCCCCATAGTCGTTGCCGAGTCAGTGGGACCTAAGCGTGTGGCGAGAAGCTGGCCGGGACCAGCACCTTGGTCGACTGGTTCACCAGGAATTCCCGGGTCGGCGGCGGCCAGTGCGGGGTCGCCGACGCCTCCGTGCGGATGCGGTCGCGCTCGGCGAGGTCCTGGTAGGGCCAGATGTGGACCCACTTGTTCAATCCGCCGATGTCGCTGTACATCCCGGCGGCCAGCGGAGAGAACTGTTCCCGGTGCTCGATCGCCGCGCCCCAGATGTCCAGCACCTTGGGTATGGCGCCGTTCTGGTACTCGTAAATCCGCATCTCGTACACGTTGCCCTGCTTCTGCCCACCTCCCATGGGCCGCATGAACGGCGCCGGATGGAAGATTTCCGACTCCATGTGCAGGATGGTGTCCTGGCTGTCCGGCGGCCAGTTGGGATCCTGGACCGACGCCGCCCGAACCTCGGCCCGCTCGTCAAGGCTCTCGTAGGGCCAGATGTGGATCACCTGGTTCAAGGGGCCGATTTCGGTGTGGAAAAAGGCAGCCAGCTTGGAGTATTTCTCGCGGTGGGGGAGCGCCTTCTCGAAAGCCTCTTCGAATATGGGAACTCCGCCGGGCTTGAGGTCGTAAGTCCGGACTTCGTAAATCATCAGCCGTACCTCCTGGGTTGTGCGGGATGCTGTTCGCCGGCCCACCGTGGGTGGTTACCGGCGAGATGCCGGCAGTCTAGCAAATGCCTGTTGGGGCGGCAACCGGGGCTGACCACGCCGGAAATCCGGATTGTCATTGGGGTGTGTCGAGCCCGGGGCGTGGTTTTGGACGGAGCAGGCCCCGGGGTTCACAGTTCCACCGGATCAAATCTGCGCTTTGTCGGAGGTTTCCCACGACCGGCGCGCCCCAGCAGCTACGGCGCCAACATGACGAACGGAGAGATCGGGATATTTCGCAGGCCCCAAAATATGAGGATCACCGCGAGGAGCGTCCACGCGGCAAAAGGCGAAACGCGGAGTTTGACCCGCGGCAGCCATCGGACTCTCTCGGACAATACGCCGAAGGCCAACACCGCCAGGACGGGCAAGGCGAGCACGGTCAACGGGTTGTATCCCATCGCGCCGCGCACATCCCCCTCCACCAGCGTGGCGAGCGCCCGCAGCGTGCCGCACCCGGGACAGTAGCATCCGGTGACGAACAGGAAGGGACACGTCGGATAGTTGCCCGGGACCCTGGGATCCACGACGCGCAGTAAAGTGAGGCCCCCGGCGGCCAATGCCGACAAAATTGCGATTGTCGCCGCCGGGGAACTAATCCAGCGGGCGCGTTGTCGGATTCCGGACATTTCAAGCCTTGACGTCAAAACCGATGCGTCCTACCCCAAAGCTAGGAAAGGCAGAATCGTGAAGCCGAGCAGCAACACGAACACCACCAGATAGATCAACCACAACGCCAGGCTCAGTCCGATGGAGATCCAGATGCAAATGCGGGCCGTGCGAGCGGCCGACTCTGCTCCCGCGTAGTCCCCGGAACCTTCGCGGGACATGGCGATGGCGGAAAACACGATGGCGACGATTCCCAGCGGCAGGCAGCAGAATAAAGTTACCAATATAGAAAGAATCAAATTGAGGGTATGGTTTGAGCCGGACATGACCACCTCCCTGGCGCTGTGTCGTGATCCACGATTCTAGCATTGTGCGGATGTTATACTCGGCTCGTTCCCCGATGCGGGGTAGTAGAGGGACACGATAATAAGGAGGTTTCGCACGATGGGCGCCACTGAAAAAGTAGCAAAGTGGATCGTGGAGACGACATACGAGGACATCCCGCCCGACGCCATCCGAGTTGCCAACGAGTCCTGTTTCGACCTCGTCGGCGTCATCCTGGCCGGCTCGACCCAGAAGTTGGGCGACATAATACGCGCCTACGCGAACGACTTGGGCGGCACCGAGGAGGCGACCGTCCTCGCCACCGGCGAGCGGACGTCGGTCCTGAACGCTGCGCTGGTCAACGGCACCATGGGGCACGCCCTGGACTACGACGACTTCGGAGGTTTCGGCCATCCCACCGTCGCGATCTTCCCCGCGCTGCTGGCGCTGGGCGAGAGTATCGGCGCGACCGGGCGCGATCTGATGGAGGCCTACGTCGTGGGCTGTGAGGTCGGTCTTGCCGTCGATTACGCCACCCACTACCACGGGCAGCAGATGCACCGGGGATTCCACTCCACTGCCATCCTGGGCCGTTTGGCAGCAGCGGCCGCGTGCTCAAAGCTGCTGAAGCTCGATGAAGAGCAAACCACCATGGCCCTCGGCATGGCCGGCTCCATGGCGGGCGGGGTCATCCACAACTTCGGGACCATGACCAAGCCCCTCCACGCGGGCATGACCTGTCGGGATGGCGTCATGGCCGCCCAACTCGCGCAACGCGGGTTCACCGCCGGCGAACAGATACTTGAGCACCCGGTGGGGTTCACGGCCACCGTAATAGGTGATGAGCACACTGACCTCGAGGAAGCCGCCGACAAACTGGGAAAGCCCTTTCACGTGCAGGACGCCTTGATGATCAAGAAGTACCCGTCCTGCGGCGGTAACCACGCCATGCTGGACAGCGTGTTCGGCCTCATGCGGGAGCACGAATTCAGCTATCAGGACGTGGCCAACGCCGAGATCGTGCAGTCCTACGCCTCCACGGTCATGCTCTACGAGGAACCTGAATCCGACCTGAAGGGCAAGTTCAGCGCCAAGTACAACATGGCTGCCGCGCTGGTGGACGGTGAGATAGCCATCGACACCTTCTCCGACGACAAGATTGTCGATCCGGATGTGGTGGACATGATGGAACGGGTGAACATCCGGGTGCAATCCAAGTTTGAGCAGGGTGGCGGCACTGTTTCCAAAGGAGTGCCGATCCGCGTCACCCTCAAGGATGGCCGGGTCATCGAGCACGAGACCGCCCGGGGCTCAATCCTGGGCAGCCAGGCGAATCCCTGGGGTATGGACAACATCACCGGAAAGTTCCGGAACAACGTGGGACTGGTGCTGACCGGCGAGCGGATCGACGCAGCCGTCCGCCAGTGGCAGGATGTTACGCAGGTTGACGACGTGGGGGCTGCGATACGGGATACGCTCGTTCGCTGACCGCACCGCCAGAGTGATTTCAAAAATTCAGGGAGGCCAAGCGGCCTCCCTGAAACTTTAGAGGTCAATCGGTCGCTACCTCATCCTAAAGCACTTCCAACCGAAGCCAATGCCGCAAACCGTTGCGCGATAAGCTGAGGATCTTCGATTTGGAAATATTGGTTCTCCTCTAGCCAATCTTTTGAGTTAGGAGCACTCTGCATGTTGAGTCTAGGCATCAATCCTTCGATTAGGATAGCTTCGATCAGATTTAAGACGTCGCCGAGTTCGGCCAATTGAGGCGCTTGTCCCAAAACCCCGGAGTCATCCACTGGGCGAAATCCAAACCAAGAAAAAGTGTCCCAACGGTCGGTTTTTCGCCTGTCTTTGTGGTGATCTTGCAAACGACGGTACAGGCCGTAAGTTGCAGTTTGTGTTCGAGTTTGCCCTACGTAGGTTATTTCGTTGCCGTTGTGCAAAAGGTAAATGCCGTCCTGGTCCGCAAAATTTACTCGGTCGCCTCCAGCCTCACCGAACAGGGAACTACCGGACGCCCAATTTACCCGCCTCCTTTCCCAAAACAGTCCATAGGCCCTCACCGTGAGCCTATCGGTGTCTGATGCAGATTCGTAATCAGCCTCGGCCTCGGCCTCAGCTTCGTCTCGGGCTTTTTTGGCAATCTGAGGAACTGCGTATAGTTTGCCGACCTGCTCGATCCGACCGGTCTTGAGCAAACTGCGTAATGCAACACTGGCTTGTTGGGTTGGCGTAGCGCCTACCGATTTGGTGAGTTGACGTTCAGCAATGAGATCGCCGACGTCGGTTGTTCTCATTGGTTGATCCGCTGTTTGGAGGACATGAAAAGCGGCCTCCTCCCACGTGTAATTCCCTGGCGTCATGCCTAATGTGCTCCGAGTTGGCGCATTTCTTATCTCTTCAGATTTTGTGGACATCGCACAGGCACTCTAGTCGTCGTCCATTGGTTCGGGCATGAGGACGAATTCGGGGTAGGACTCCATGCCGAGTTCGGCGGTGTCCTGGCCCAACCGTTCGGTATCCTCCGACACCCGGGCTCCGACGGTCTTTTCGATGGCAAACCAGACCACCCACGACGAGCCAAACACGAACGCGCCGATGGAGAGGATGCCGATCAACTGGACCACGAAGTTGCCGCCGGCGGCGATGCACACCGCGAGGGTTCCCCAGATCCCGGCAAACAGGTGTACCGGCACCGCTCCGACCACGTCGTCAACTTTCACGATCTCCAGGAGCCTGATGCCGCCGGTACAGATGGCGCCGCCCACGATGCCGATCAGCACCGACCAGGCGTGCGGGACGATGTCCGGCCCCGCCGTGATGGCAACCAGCCCGGCCAATCCTCCGTTCAGTCCTACCAGCAGGTCGATCCGTCCGAAGACCAGCCTGGACAGGCTGAGCGCGGTTATCACTCCCGCCGCCGCCGCCAGGTTGGTATTGACCAGCACGTTACTCATGGCTACGGCGTCGAATGCGGAGCCGAGGGCCAGTTGCGACCCGCCGTTGAATCCGAACCACCCAAACCACAGGACGAACACGCCCAGCGTAACCAGCACCACGTTGGAGGGAGGCGTGGCGCGAGCCGAACCGTCACGCCTGAATTTACCCAGCCGGGGCCCGATTACCAACGCGCCGGCGAGCGCTGCCCATCCCCCGGTGCTGTGCACGATGGTGGAACCGGCGAAGTCCTGGAATCCCATCCCGGCCAACCATCCACCGCCCCAGGTCCAGGAGCCGATGATCGGATACATGAACGCCGTCAACAGCAGAGTGAACAGGAAGAAACTCCACATCTTGACCCGTTCGGCCAGAGCGCCGGAGATGATGGAGGCGGTGGTCGCCACGAACACCATCTGGAAGAACCAGTCCGACATGACGGAGTATCCGTTGTCAACCACGGCGGCCAGGGCGGAATCATCCCCACTCAGGAGCGCCAATTCGTCGCCGGACGGGCCGTACAACGGCCACACCACGGTCCCGATGACCTGCTGCACATTGTTGTACATCAGGTTGTAGCCGATGAAATAAAACGCCAGCCCGGCGATGGAGTAGAGTCCGATGTTCTTGAGACAGATCATAGAGGCGTTCTTGGTGCGCACCGAACCTGCCTCGAGCATCGTGAACCCGGCGCACATCCACATCACCAAAGCGCCCCAAATCAGGAACGCGAAGGTGTTCAAGACGAACTGGGTTTCCGTGTCAACGCCAGCGGCATGTGCTACATGTGGCCACCCGATAAAAGCGAGCGCTGGCAGGGCAAGAGCCACCGCCAGCGCAGGGATTCGGTAAGGGCGGAAGGATGCTACAGACCAATATCGCATTTCGGACTCCCTCAACTATATATGAGTGTTCGCGTGCAAAAAGTTATGCCGTCTGGCGCTACGGCTCCAAGCGAATGGCATCCCCAACATTGATATCTCCACCCTGGAGCACTACAGTAAGGATTCCCCTCCGGCCGAATATTTCTTCCCGCAGGCCCGGTATCAGCGCGTCCATTTTCTGGCACGGCTCACAGTCGCCGGTAACCTCAAGAGTCACCTGGTTACCCTCCTCTCCTATGAAGAAAACATGACCCTGGCGCGCCTGGGATAGGTCCAGACCCGTCACGGTAATGTTCTCCTTGATCTTGCCCGGCTCGAGTCCGTAGTGGTCGAGCGTTTCTTTGTCCATGACCAACACCTGCCGAAGGTTCCGGGGGTTCCGGCTGCGGTCTCCTTCGATGCCCTCCGCAGAGACGGCACGCGCGGACTCAACCGGGTCTGATGGGGTACCTTTGACGCGGGCGATATGGAGATTGACGATGGATCCGGTTTGCATAGCGTAACTCCTGCTGGCGTTGCGTATCGACCCAGGTAACGATCCAAATACAATGTCCGAATTTTAGGCTATGGCCCGGTGGTTGGCAAACCGTCGGGAAAACCTCACGCGCACCCAATTTGGGGAATCACCATCGTTACCCGGTTGGGACAGGCAATTCCCAGCGGAGGAGGTCGCTATAGCGGTGGGCGCTGGCCCAGGGGAGGAGTCTGAGGACGATGGATTCAGGTTTGAGGACATCTTCCCGGCGTTGGGTGTCGTCGAGGTAGCGGCGGAGCCTGATGATGGCGAGTTCGGGCGCGAATTTGCGCTTGAGGGCGTCAATGCGGCGGCGGAGTTGGGAGAGGGTCATGGGGTTACCTCTGACGGGGAGTTTTACCGGGATGAACAGGATGAACGGGATGAACGGGATTGGGGATTGGAGTGGGATGGTGAGGATATTTGCGAAAACCCGCTCATTTCCGCTCATTTGCGTTTATTTGAGTAGGGCGTTGGGTTGGCTGGTGGGAGTGAATGGGGACGGTTTGGGCGGGTATTGGGAGCGATGTTGAAGGTTTTGGCGGGTGGGCGGGAGGATTTGGGGGTGCGGCGTTGGGGGTTGGGGATGGGACGGTTCGAGGGTTGGGCGCCGGAGGGCGTTGGACGATTGATGGCGTGAGGCGATGTGATATTTGAATGGTAAGGATGGGATGTTGGGAGGGGCAAGGGAGCGATGTCATCGGATTGGCATTGCGCGGGAGGCGGACTCCGCTCAACGCGATGAGTAATTGGGTACGCGTGAGCAGGAAAGCGGGGTTGCCAATTCGCATCTACGGTGAAACCGCCGTGGCGTTGATCGCTTGCGATGTCGACCGCACCTGCGGCGGTAGCCGGCCATGTCGCCGCCGGGTAGAATGCACGAAATTTTCACCCTGGAGACCCGTCCGGGGTCGGCGAGGTCAACTCAATGGCATACGAATTTATCAAAACCGAAGTGGTGGACGGCGTGTTGGTGATGACCATGCACGATCCGCCGACGCGTAACGCGTTGGGGCCGGACATGGCCGCGGAGATGTTCGAGCGCTTGGACCAATTTGAAAACGACCCGGAGGAGCGGGTGCTGGTATTAACGGGCACCGAGCCGTCTTTCTGTTCCGGGGCCAACGTGCGCGGTTTCCGACAGCGCATCGACGAGCGCGCGGCGCAAAGCGAACCGGAGCCGCTGACCTGGGGCAAGATGGAATACATCAAAGGCCGGCCGCGGAGTTCCGAAAGCGGGCCTCGGGTCAATTTCGTGCCCTTGCGCGTCCACGACCTGCAAAAGCCGTCGATCGCGGTGGTCAACGGCCCTGCGGCCGGGGTCGGTTGTGGGCTCGCCCTGTCGTGCGACATACGGATCGTGGGGGACAGCGGCCGGTTGTCTGAACGGTTCGTGCTGAACGGGTTGATTCCCGGGGACGGCAGCTGCTGGCAACTGCCCAAATTGATCGGGACCAGCAACACCCTCCTGCTCCAGTACACCGGGGACTGGATGGGCGGGGAAGACGCGGTGCGCATCGGGCTGGCCAGCAAGTGCTTCCCCGACGACCAGTTGATGGAGGGCGCGATGGAGCTGGCCACGCGCATCGCCAGGGGGCCAACCGTGGCGCATTCCCTCACCAAGTATCTGGTTCAGGAGAGCATGGACCTGTCGTTCCGCGAAGCCCTGGAGCTGGCGTCGGCCGCACAGGAGCACGTCCGCCGCACAGAGGACCACAAGATCGCGGTGCAGTGGTTCCTGGACAAGAACCGCGGGATGCCCCCGTTCGTGGGGCGCTGAGAACCGGCGTCGATGAGATCGCGTGGCCGCGACTATTGACGCGACACCGGTTTAGTCATATACTCCATGTCCACCAACTGAACGGATGCCGTTTCCAGATGGATGCGGCGGAGCAACCGGCGAAACGCCGAGTCGGCCACGGACGGTTGGAGCACGTTAAAAACTGAATAGGAAGTCTGAACTGCATAAAGAACCGAGTCTAGGGAATTTGAAGTTCCTAGCGTGGGTCAAATTATGAAGGGCTTACGGTGGATGCCTTGGGACCAAGGGCCGAAGAAGGACGCGGTAAGGCTGCGATAAGCCTCGATGAGCCGTCTAACAGGCGTAATCGGGGGTCTCCGAATTGGGTAACCTGTTCCGGCGTTGAGTCGGTACACCCGCTTCTGGCGGGAGGTAAGTGGGGGAACTGAAACATCTAAGTACCCCGAGGAAAAGAAATCAACCGAGATTCCCTTAGTAGTGGCGAACGAAAGGGGAATAGCCTAAACCGCGACGACTTAACGGCATGAGGGCCTATGTCGTTGCGGGGTTACAGGACGTTTCTGGGGCCGCCTCATAAGGCCTCGAGGAGTTACAAACTTCATTTCTAGCCGAAGGATCCCTGGGAAGGGCCGCCGAAGACGGTGATAGCCCGGTAGGCGAAAGGAATGAAACTCCTGAAGCAGATCCTAAGTACCATGGGGCACGTGAAACCTTGTGGGAAGTCGGGGGGACCACCCTCCAAGGCTAAATACCCTTGGTCACCGATAGCGCACCAGTACCGTGAGGGAAAGGTGAAAAGAACCCCTGGCGGGGAGTGAAATAGACCTGAAACCGTAAGCCTACAGAAGGTCGGAGTCCGTATTTACGGATGACGGCGTGCCTATTGAAGAATGATCCGGGGACTTACTGTATGTAGCGAGGTTAAGGGACTGTAGTTCCGGAGCCGCAGCGAAAGCGAGTCTGAACAGGGCGTCCAGTTACATGTAGTAGACCCGAAACCGAGTGAGCTACCCATGGCCAGATTGAAGGTTCGTTAACGCGGACTGAAGGATCGAACTCGTGGCTAGTACAAAAGCCTGGGATGAGCTGTGGGTAGAGGTGAAATGCCAATCGAACTCGGAAATAGCTGGTTCTCCCCGAAATGCATTTAGGTGCAGCCTCGGGAACTAGGAGGACGGAGGTAGGGCACTGAATGGGCTAGGGGGCGTGAGCTTACCAAACTCAATCAAACCACCAATGCCGTTCTACCGATGCCCGGGAGTGAGACAGTCACAGATAAGTGCGATTGTCAAAAGGGAAACAGCCCAGACCACCGGCTAAGGCCCCCAAGAGCAGACTAAGTGGGAAACGAGGTGGGGTTCCCAAAACAGCCAGGAGGTTGGCTTAGAAGCAGCCACCCTTTAAAGAGTGCGTAATAGCTCACTGGTCGAGGGATCCTGCGCGGAAAATGTAACGGGGCTCAAGTCTGTCGCCGAAGCCGTGGATGTACAGGTACAGGTCGGAACCGACCGCCGCTTCTCGTGAGCGGCCCTTCGGGGTTGTCTCGATGCGAAGCGTCGGAAGGGGAAAGCCTGAGTTACGCCTGGGCATGGTAGGGGAGCGTTCCTCGTGCGGAGAAGGTGAGTCGTGAGGCTTGCTGGAGCGCGGGGAAGTGAGAATCCCGGAATGAGTAGCGTAAATCAGGGTGAGAATCCCTGACACCGAAAGCCCAAGGTTTCCTACGCAACGTTGTTCGGCGTAGGGTTAGTCGGTCCTAAGCCGTAGGCAAGAGCCGAAGGCGATGGACAGCAGGTTAATATTCCTGCACCGCCGTTGTTTCGCTTTAAAACCAAGGAGGGGTGCGGGAGGCTAGGCGAGGCGTGCCCATTGGACATGGTGCGTCCTTGCTTGTAGGCGTTCCGGGGCAGGCAAATCCACCCCGGTGTTAAGCTGAGGAGTGAGGGGATCCCGACCTACGGGAACGGAAACCTCGTTGAGGCCATACCGACAAGAAAAGCTTCGTGGTTATGGAACTGCGGCGTCCGTACCGCAAACCGCCACTGGTGGGCTGGGATAAACGTCCCTAGGTGTTCGAGCTAACCTCCGCTAAGGAACTAGACAAAAGGGCCCCGTAACTTCGGGAGAAGGGGCCCCCTGGATGGTGAAACCACTCGCTGGTGGAGCTGTCTGGGGGCGCAGAGAAGAAGGCCGGGCGACTGTTTAACAAAAACACAGGTCTGTGCTAAGGGGAAACCCTACGTATACAGGCTGACGCCTGCCCAGTGCCGGAAGGTTAAGGGGCGGTGTGCAAGCACCAAACTGAAGCCCCGGTGAACGGCGGCCGTAACTCTAACGGTCCTAAGGTAGCGAAGTCCCTTGTCGGGTAAGTTCCGACCCGCATGAATGGTTGAACGACTTGGCCATTGTCTCGGCGGGGGGCTCGGTGAAATTGCGGTGCCCGTGAAGACGCGGGCGACCCGCGGCAGGACAAAAAGACCCCGTGGAGCTTTACTGTAGCCTGGCATTGGGCTGGGAGCTGTCATGTGTAGGATAGGTGGGAGACTTAGAAGCGCCTACGCCAGTAGGTGTGGAGTCGTCGTTGAAATACCACCCTTGGCTGTTTTTGGTTCTAACCTCAGCAAAACTGGGGAACAGTGCTTGGTGGGCAGTTTAACTGGGGCGGTTGCCTCCTAAAAAGTAACGGAGGCGCCCAAAGGTCCTCTCAGGACGGATGGAAATCGTCCACAGAACGCATTGGCATAAGAGGGCTTGACTGCGAGACCTACAAGTCGAGCAGGGACGAAAGTCGGGCAAAGTGATCCTACGGCACCGAGTGGAAGGGCCGTGGCTTATCGGATAAAAGCTACCCCGGGGATAACAGGCTTATCTCGCCCAAGAGTTCACATCGACGGCGAGGTTTGGCACCTCGATGTCGCCTCGTCCCATCCTGGGGCTGAAGGAGGTCCCAAGGGTTCGGCTGTTCGCCGATTAAAGGGGTACGTGAGTTGGGTTCAGAACGTCGTGAGACAGTTCGGTCTCTATCCGCCGTGGGCGCAGGAGGCTTGAGGGAACCTTTCCCTAGTACGAGAGGACCGGGAAGGACAAACCTATGGTGTTCCAGTTGTTCCGCCAGGAGCAGCGCTGGGTAGCCATGTTTGGCAGCGATAAGCGCTGAAGGCATCTAAGCGCGAAGCATCCCCCAAGATAAGGCCTCCCTCCCCGATTCAGTTCGGGGGTAAGACTGCAGCGAGACTAGCTGCTTGATAGGCCGGATGTGTAAGGCTGGTAACAGCTTCAGCAAACCGGTACTAACCAGTCGAGAGATTTGACCCACGCCAGGAGCTTCAAATTCCTGGCTCGGTTCTCGACGAAACAGTTCAGGCTTCCTATTTCAGTTTTCTTTCACTGTTGATGCGGGGTGGAGCGGCGGTCCGCCGGAGGTGGATCGGGCTCAGAACCGCCGGAACGATGCGGGGTGGAGCAGTGGCAGCTCGTCGGGCTCATAACCCGAAGGTCGTTGGTTCGAGTCCAACCCCCGCTACCAAACAAAAACCATATTTGCAAAGCCCCCGGCGAACCGGGGGCTTTGTCTTGGTCGCTTCTACGATGACTCGTCAATGGGGACTCGTCATATGACGTTCCGCGCCGCCAGTTCCCGGAGGGTTTCAGGCGTTATCCCCAAGAGATCGCCGTACACAAGATCATTGTCGTGACCGACCGGGACCGAGCCGCGCCAAATCTTACCCGGCGTTTCGGAAAACTTGGGGACTATGCCAACGCCCCTTACCGGTCGCCCCAGTTGCTGGTCTTCCCACTCGACGTGGACCTCTCGGGCGCGGTACTGCGCGTTCTCGGCCATCTCCTGGGCGTTCATGATTCTGCTGCACCCTATCAGCGCATCGTTGAAAATCTTCACCACCTCGTCCACGGTCCGGTCCAGGACCCAACCACGAAGGATGGCGTCAAACTCAATACCTTCGGGCGAATTGACCTCCCGTCGCGCTTTGACCCATTTTTCCTCGTTGGGGTCCAGTTCCAGAACGCGACAAACCCTGGCATAGACCGCTGGCCCGACGGCAGCGATCACCACCCAGCCGTCCCGCGCTTGAAAGGTATCCCAAGGTTGAGCGTTGCCGGCTTTGTTGCCCGCCCTCTCTCGCACAATTCCCAACTCATGGTATGCCACCATGGTTCCGGACAAGATACGGTGGACCGCCTCGTATTGGGCGAGGTCGATGACCTGTCCCTGTCCAGTTCGTTGCGCGTGAATGTACGCCGCCAGCGTCGACCAAAGGCAGAATAGGGCGGTGATGTAATCCGCCGTCCACGGTACCGCACGGGTGGGTGGGTCCGGTTCCGGATTACCCACCAGGTTCATCATGCCGCCGAAAGCCTGCGCCGTGAAATCGTAGGAGGCGCGGGCTACGTGCTCAGGGTCGCCGGTTTGCCCGTATCCCGAGATATGACAGATTACGATGCCCGGGTTGGCCGACAGCACCGTCGCGTCATCCAGGCCCCATTTGTCGTAGGTGCGCGCTTTGGAGCTCTCCATCCAAATGTCGGACCGTTCGGCGAGCTTAAGGAATATCTCGCGACCCTCCGAGGTACTGAAGTCCAGCGTGGTGTGGTACATGTTGCGGTGATCCTGGATCCAGGAACTGGCTACCAGTTCCCCATCGGGCGCCACGATTGGAAACTCTGCATGACGCCAATCCTCTCCCCCTCCCGGGCGTTCGATATGGATCACTTCGGCGCCCATGTCCGCGGCCATTCCGGCGGCCACCGGCTCAGCGACGATAGTACCGGTGGACAGTATTCGGACTCCCTGTAGAGGACCGAATTGCTCCGGTACGAGTGTCGCAGATTTGAACGGCCCCATGTGCGGCCTCCTTCAAAGAGTACGGCGGTAAATGAGCGAACTATATCAGTTTGCCTTCACTTTTTTGCGCCCTGGGCCGGCGGCTCCGGGCACGCGGACCCCAGGTGAGCCCGTGGAAGGCGGCCGGTCCTTGTCCGCGTCTAGCCGCGGCCATTTCGGTCAATGACGGACGCCAATGAGGCACCCCGATACGCGGTTGGCAGCAAAACGCGGCCCCGGAATGACCGGGGCTCTTGGCCGTCGCGGTCGGACGGAAATTGCTAGTCTGTTGCGACTGTTTCAGACGCCTCCAGACGATGCACGACTTCATAGGTATGGAATTCGCCGGGCCCCAGCAGGAAGTCGGGCGGGCCGCCGGCGTGCGCGGAACGGAACGCGTCGCTTCGTGTCCAGGTGTGGTGGTGCTCCTCAGTCTCCCAGTGCGTCACCACCAAAAAATCCTCATGGTCGGGGGTTTGGTTCATTTTCCAGAGCTCGAAGCTGATAAACCCGGGATGATCCTGTACAGCTCCGCGCGCCTTAAACATCTGCTCAAGGGTGTCGCCATAACCTGTTTTGACTTTGATACGGTTGGTCGCAATGAACATATTGGCCTCCTTGCCTTGGCGTCCGGACGCATGAGGGTGGAATCATTCGAGGGAGAGGTCATCCAATCGCGGCAGGATGCTCTCTGACAGCAACTTCGACGAACGCAGTCCCCTGGCGCGTTCGTCGCCCCACTCGTGGGACAAAGTCGACGGCGTGCCGAACCCGCCAGTGTTTTCATGCGGCTTACGGAGCTGTTTACCGCAATGGTACGGGTCGCCGGCGATCCAGAGATTCTGCAGCATGTACTCTGGTGTGAGAGCCGGATGAGGCATGTTCGGCGATGTTTTGATAGCGGCCATTCCGCGCAGGCCCTGGCCCGACCGGGGAAGAAAATACACGGTCAGTTCAGCGGGTGCCCGCATCAGGTTCCGCTGCTGGCCGGATTGCCGACCCAACGCGAACGTATCGGAATCCGTGGGGACGCCACCAGAGCCTGTACGGGAAGAGAACCCACCTCGCGCCAGGTGATCCAACCTTGCCTTCCGATCGGCCACCATGACTGGGTCGTGAAACGCTCTCCGACCCGCGCCTCGGCGTACCCGAGATCATCGGCGTACGCCATAAGTTCCGAGTCCTCTTGATACGTATCCCAATGCAGCCGGCCCGTTGTATGCAACGGCGTATTGAACAGTCCGAGTTTGACAGGGGAGTCCGAGTTTCACAGGGGCGCTCCTCACTACAAAGATTGGGCGACCCGACCGAGCAGTTGGATGGTCTGCTCCATATCATCAGCAGGATCGTCGCCAGCGGTTACCGGAGTAACCAACAGTTCGTCGATCCCCATATCCAGCATCGCCACCATGCGATCTCCCACGGTGTCGGCATCGCCGGTCAGGACTGTGGCCTCTATCATGCCATCGCTCCACGTTTCCTCCGCGGCCTCCGGATACCCGGCGGCAGCCCACATCCGCTGGTAGAACGGCAAGCGGGGATAGTTCGAAAGCTGTTGTTGGACGGCTAACCTTGTCGCGCCGGCATCGTTGCTGATACATACCGGGGCGTGAGCGATCAATGGGGGCGTTTCGCGGCCAGCCTGATCCGATCCGCGCCGCATCGCGGGCAAAGCCCGGTCGCGAAGATATACAGCCGGACTCACCCAACTGATCGCACCGTCGGCTTCGGCGCCACACAACTCGAAGGACCCTTCCTGTAGAGCGGACGCCATCACCGGAACGTTGACCGGCCTGGGGATGCTCGCATGGGCCGTGTATTCCTGTCCGTCGAAATCAACGGAGCCTTCCTGCAGCAACGCGCGCAGGATTTGCAGATACTCCCTCAGGTTGGTGAGCGGCGCTTTCAGGTCGAAACCGAACATGGACCGCATGGGAGGTCTATGGCTCGGGCCAACACCGATACGAAGTCGCCCCGGCGCCAACTGGTCGATCACCTGCGCCTGCTGGGCCACCACGATCGGGTGCCTCGGATAGGTTGGGACTATCGAGGTGCCGAACAGGATGTTGTCCGTTTGCACGGCGGCCGCAGAAAACAAGGTGAGGGCATCCAGACCTGTGCCGCCGGTGGTTAGCCAGGTGGCTTGAACGCCGGCAGATTCAGCGCGTCGCATCAGGTCGAGCGACGCCTCCGCGTTGGGAGCGCCGGCGTGAATACCTATACGTTTCTCGGGCATGGCCATCACCTCAATGGAGATTGGGCTTATCGTATCATCGGCCGACCGGTTTGTAGAAGGCGGTGAGTGAGGAGTAACCGTTCAGGCTTGGGGGAAGCCAGGAGTTGGCGGCCGGGTGTGAGAGGGTTGAGGACCTGCGCTCGCCCGGCGCCGAATAGCGAAGCCAAAGTCATCCTGCTCTGAGTGCCCGGCACCGAGCCGGGTGCCGCCGCCGATCTTGCGACCGATGGCCCAATGGCGCGGGTTGCGATTGGAGGCGTTGTCGTCCGGTGGCACGTCCGGTTCTGCCACAAAGGCGAAGAGTCCCTTGATGTGGCGTTGGATGCGTCGGCACGGCTTGCTCCGGGCCGCCGACGGATCGTTGAGGAAGGGTTGGCGGAGGGTGGGCCGCCGCCGTTCCAGGGCCGTTTGGACGGCGCGTCGCTGACCTTTGTGGTGATGGGCAAAGAAAGTGGCCTAGCAGTAGAGTTGCTGGACAGCGTCAGTCCATTGTGCCAGCATCACATCATCGGAGTGGAGCGTTTGCAGGCTGCGGATATCCCGCGGCAGATGCGCACAGCAGCGCTGTCTGGAGCCGTCGCAATGGCGGGAGGCGGAGCAGAAATCGCAGACCAGCACGCCGGTGGCCCTGTCCAAGGCTTCGTCCACCGCCGCTTTGCTGCGGTTGCGGCGCAGGAAGTAATGTTGGCCCGGGGTACTAACGCGTCAGGCGCAGCCGGATTCCGGACAACTCCCCACCGGATGCTCGAACCGCTGCATAGGGGTGGCCTCGACCCGGGCAAAGCAGCGCGGTCGCCGCTTGCGAGAAACTTCGGCCTCAAAAGGTTTACGCTCGACCCATGGCATGAGACCGGGCATCCGGTCCTAACTCCCGGATTTGGCCCACCTTTCCAACTGAGCAACCCGTTTCCCCAGCCGTTCGATGGTGGCTTGATGGCGGACGACGACGCCAACCAGGACATCCAGGTCGGCCACCTTGGGGTCGATCTTCCCGTCCATCTCCGTTACATGGCGTAGGCACTATCGTCAACGCCACTTCCTGCAAAGCCAGTTCGGGCAATTCACCTCATCAACCCTGAACAGTACAGCGAGGAACGAGGCTTGACAGGCGATGCGGTCAGCCCACTCCCTCGGCGTAATCGGCGCCGATGTGGCCGGCGGCTTCGAACGCTGCGTACTCCTCGGCGGTATACCCGAGCAAATCGCGATACACGTACTCATTGTCCTGACCGAACATCACCGGCCCGCGCCGGATGCTGAGAGGGGTAGCAGACAACTTATAGAGTGGGCCAGGATACAAGTGCGTGCCGCAATCCGCCTGCCATGCCTCCTCGAAGAATCCCCGTTCCTGGATATGCGCATCGCGAAAGGCATCAGCCTGGTTCATCACCGCACCGGCGGGAATTCCTCGCCACTGCAACTCGTGCATGATGTCATCAGGATCCCGTTCGCGAGTCCAGTCCGAGACACGGTGGTCGATTGCGTCCTGACGTGCGCGCCGACCCTCAGCGCTGGACAGTTCCGAGTCGGCGGCCAAGTCCGGAGCATTGATCGCTTCGCACAGCGCCAGCCATTGCGGGTTGTCATAAATCGTAATGACCACCCACCGATTCTCACCGGCGCATGGATAGCAGTTTTGCAGCGCCCAGGCGTGGCGGTTTCCCGTCGGCCCGTGGGTCCGCCCATTCATCTGGTAGTCCATGAAATACTCGCCAAGAAACGGAAAAACGTTTTCGGCTTGGCCAAGCTCCACCAACTGTCCCTCGCCAGTGCGTTTGCGGTGATGGAGGGCAGCCAAGACCGCGAAAGCGCCTTGCGCGCCGGCGGCAGCGTCCGACATCAATACGGTAGTGTTGTAGGAAGGGTCAGTGTCCTCGTATCCTCTCAGCATCGTGTGCCCCACCACACCCTCGATATGCACCCCGTGGGCTCGGAAATCCCGGTACGGGCCCGTACTCCCGTACGCCGGCATCCTGAGCATGATGATGTCGCTTTTGACCGACTTGAGCGATTTGTAGGAGATGCCCAATTTCTCCATCGTTTCGGTCGGATTGTTCTCAATCAAGACATCGCTGATGGCGACCAGTCGATCAAAGATTTCTCGGCCACCCGGATCGAGCAAATTCACAGTCATGCTGAGTTTGTTCCGGGCGTGCGAGTTGAACATCGGAGACCGGTTGAATGGGCGATCACCGGGGACGCGCCCCGGGGTGCCCCCGGAATACAGGGGGAGGTTGTCAATGACCTGTTGGGTCAGACGCGGGGCGGCGCCACGTGTCAACGGCACGAATGCTTTGGTGGATTCGACACGTATCACTTCCGCTCCCAGGTCAGCGAGAAACGAGCCGCAGTATGGCCCCGCCCAAACCACGGTGATCTCCAAAACGCGCAATCCTTGAAGCGGAAGTCGCGGCATAAAAGTCTAACCCACGCTTTCGCGTCGCAACGCAACGACGCCGGATTCCGCAAGATTCTCGATCGCTGCGTCCGTGTAGCCCAACTCGCGGAGGATCTCTGCCGTGTGCTGGCCGAGAAGCGGCGCGGTGTTTCGCAATCCCCAAGGGGACCGGCTCATGACGAAAGGACGACCCGGATACTTAAGGTCGCCGGCCACCGGATGATCACCCTGAGCGAAAACGCCACGTCCGTTGAAAGACGGATCAATGTCAAGGTCAGCCATGGTGTTGATTGGACCCGATAGCACACGGTTTTCCTGGGCCGCCTGCCACGCATCGGCACGAGTTCGTTCCAGCATCCACGGAAGGAGATGCTCGGATTCAAACTCCTCCTGCATCGCCGCATCGCCCTGCGAGGCGGGATTCCGCCAACGGTCGGTCAACAATTCCCCCGGACTCCCGAGCATGGCCACGGCGCGCGGGAAATACATACGGCTGCCGTTGATCTGCAGATAACCGTCCGCGCACGGATACACGGCGTTGGGGAAGCCGCCCGAACCGCCCGACGCGGGCCTATGACTCAATTCGCCCGTGTATTGATGGGCCAGGAGTGCGCTCTGTCGTCGATCCACTGAGCCAAGTTGTGTTTCCAAAATGGAAACGTCAATATGCTGACCCAATGTGGAATCTTCCGGATTGGGATCGTCAAACCCTCCGGCGAGGATGGCACCCATGGTTGCCACTGCGGCAACGGCGCCCGCCTGATAAAGGCCAACGTTGCCACCCAGTTTAAGAGGCTCACGGTCTGCCAGACCGGTTGAGTGCATTTCGCCGCCCATGCCGTAGAAGACGATCTCCGACCCGCGGTAGTCCCGATAAGGACCGGTCTGACCAAAATTGGAGATGCTGGTGTAAATCAGACCAAGTTTGAGGCTCGCGAGCCGCGCGTAGTCGATTCCCAGCTGCGACGCGACCCCGGGACGGAAATTTTCCACTACGATGTCAGCCCGATGCACCAACTGGCGGACAATATCAGCAGCGCCTGAATCCTTCAGATCCACGACTATTCCGCGTTTGTTGGTATTGAGGTGCAGGAATAGACCACTTTTTTCCGGATCGGGTTCGTCTCCCGGGAACGGTCCGATGCGGCGGGATCCATCGCCCCAAGGCGGTTCCACCTTGATGACGTCCGCGCCGTAATCTGCGAGCAGTTTCGTGCAAAACGGGCCGGCGATGTAATGGGTGAAGTCCAGGACCTTCAAACCGGTCAGCGCGCCATTTTGCATAGTTGTGTTCCCGCTGCAGCATCCGACGGCGAATGGTGGTGCGCTACAATTGCACAAAACGCCAACGGGGTCAAACCCGCCGCACTGCAACGATGGACGTCACGGACTCGCCCATGCCCGCGTTCGAAATTTCCAAAATCCTCCCGTGCCAACCCGACGAGGCCTGGCAAGCCGTCGTTGACTTTCCGAGCCGGACGATACACAGCAAGCGATACCGGCGTGCCGACCTGCCCGACGGCAACAATCCGGCCCCGGGCCACCGGATCCTACTTCACATCGGGCGCGATCGTTTCACCAGCATCGTTACCGGCGCGCAAAAGCCGAGCGCGTTTTCCCACCGGGCCATCGGTCCGGGTTTCTCCGTGGAATATTCATACCGGATGAGGATGTCCGACGAACTCGATCCCGGGTACACCAACGAGGATTTCGGCTGCGCTTTCCTCGCCGTTCGAGCCGAATATGGCGGCTGGTTTGGCAGCCTCGTCGCCAAACTCAGGCCCGGAGCATGTCGACGGTACCTGGAGGACGAGATGGCAGCGATCATGTCGGCGGCTGAATCAGTGCGCGCGGAACCGGTGAGTCGAGATGACTCCGCGGAACATTCAGAGGTGAGGGACATAGATGAGTGACTCCGGACGATTGCCTCCCCAACCCGTCGCGTCCCAGCGACCACATATGGTGTCTGCACTCGGCGAGACCTGGTCCGACCGCTGGTTCTGGCTGCGGGAGCAGGACGATCCGGAGACCATGGCGTACCTGACCGCCGAAAACGCATACACGGATGCCTTCCTGGAGCCGCTCAAGCCGTTGCAGGACACCATTTACGAAGAGATCCGGGGCCGGATCAAAGAGGACGACAACACGGTCCCCGAAAAAGAGGGCGATTATTACTACTACGTGCGGTACGAAGAGGGCGGACAATACCCGATCTATTGTCGGAAATTTGGGAGCGAGGACGGTGACGAAGAGATCCTGCTGGACGTGAATTTGTTAGCCTCAGGTCATGAATACACCCGCGTAGGAACGTTCGAAAACAGCCCCGACCACCGCATGATCGCCTACGGCGTCGACCACGACGGTTCCGAGCAGTACACCATCCACGTGCTGGACCTGGTCACCGGAGACACTCTGCCGGACACGATCCCGAACACCTATTACAGCCTTGAATGGTGCAACGATAACCAGCACATTTACTACTCGATTCTGGACGAGCACCATCGGCCCGTGAGCATTTTCAGGCACCGCCTGCGCGATGATCCTGCCGATGACCAACTGGTGTACCACGAGGACGATCCCCGGTTTTTCGTAGGTGTGGGCAAATCTAACTCCGGGCGTTTCATATACGTGGTAGCCGGCGGCAACAACATGTCCGAATGGTATTTCCTGGACGCAAGCGATCCGCAGCCGGACCTAACCTTGATCGAGCCGCGATCGACAGACTTCGAATACGACGTCGTGGATCACGGCGACCGGTTCTTCATACGCCACAACGGGAACGGCGCAAAAGATTTCATGGTGGCAACGACGCCTGTGTCGTCGCCAGGCTGGGAGAGTTGGACCGAATTTTTGGAGCACGAATCCGGGAGACCCATACGTGGGGTCGAGGCTTATCGCGAGCATCTGGTTGTTGGTTGCCGCCGCGATGGATTGCCTCAAGTGATGGTTTTGCGTCTTCTGGACGGGGATACCCACTACGTGGCAGGGATCGAAGAGGATGATTTCGCCATGTCGCCGCGATCGGGTCGTGAATTCGACACAACAACGTTGCGGTTCGGCTACACATCTCTAAAAACACCGGCCGCCGTTTACGACTATGACATGGAAACGCGGCAGGCGGTACTCCGGAAACAACAGGAAATCCCGTCGGGTTATGAGTCGACCGGTTACGAAACTCGCCGCATTTGGGCTACGGCCAGGGATGGCACCCAGGTTCCCATCAGTTTGCTGATGCGACGCGGCGTTGAGGGTCAAGGCCCGGCGCCCCTCTACCTGTATGGTTACGGGAGTTATGGGTTGACCATGGAGGCAAGTTTCAGCATTTCCGCGTTGAGCCTTGTGGATCGTGGGTTCATCTTCGCTATCGCTCACATTCGCGGCGGCATGGAGATGGGATGGGACTGGTATGAGAACGGCAAATTGCTGAACAAGCGCAATACGTTCAATGATTTCATCGACTGCGCCGAGCACCTGATAGCCGAGGGTTATACGTCCGGGCAGCGGATCGCAGCGGTGGGGGGGAGCGCCGGCGGCATGTTGATGGGAGTGGTGGCCAACGAGAGACCGGACCTGTTCGGTTGTGTGGTAGCCCACGTTCCATTCGTGGACGTGCTCAACACCATGCTGGACGACACCCTGCCGCTCACCACCATGGAGTACAACGAGTGGGGCAACCCCAACGAATCCGAGTACTTCCGATACATCTCATCCTATTCGCCTTACGACAACGTGCGGTCGCAGGATTACCCGCCGATGCTGGTCACCGCCGGGATCAGCGACCCTCGCGTGACCTACTGGGAGCCTGCCAAATGGGTTGCCAAGCTGCGAGCCACGCGCACCGACTCCAATCCGTTGTTGCTCAAGATACACATGGATGCGGGGCACGCCGGCGCATCCGGCAGGTTCGAACGGATCAAGGAAGTGGCCGAGGAGTACGCGTTCGTGCTGCACACATTGGGAGTGGAACAGCACGGTGAAACTAAAGGCCGATGAACCGCCGGGCGTTTTCGCCCAGGATTCCTTCCACCTGTGCCGACGACAACGGAAGTGATGCCAAGTAATCGGACTCGGTACCCATATCGACCAGGGGATAGTCGGTGCCGAAACACACTTTGTGCGCGCCGTGCCTGGCGATGATCGCCGTGATGGTGCCAGCAGTGAGTTCGCGTATAGAGGGCGGCCAGGTGGTGTCCACGAGAATGTTTTCGTGTCCCAGCAACACCCGCTCCGCCTCGTCGAGCATGTAGAAACCGCCCAGGTGCAGCGCGATCACCTTGAGCTTCGGGAACCGCCGGACGATATTCATGATGCGCTCCGGGGCAGCGTACAGGGTGGCGTCGGTAGCCTGGTGAGGCAACCGGCCTGAGTGTATTGCCAGGGTCATGTCGTCGCCCAATTCCTCGTAAACCGGGAACCATTGTGGGTCGTCCGGGAAAAATCCGTTGATGACCGGATGCATTTTTATCCCTTTGACACCATTGTCTCTGAGGTGGCGAATCTCACCGGCCTTGTCTTCCAGGCCAGGGTGAACGGCTCCAAACGGGACAAGCATGTCGTCGGCGATTGAGATGAGCCAATCGTTCGCTCTCCTCACCTGTTCAGCACGAGATGCGACACCCAACACGATGGATTTGTCCACCCCTGACGACCGCATGTGGGATTTGATGCCGTCGACGGTGTTTGCCGCAATGGGGGCAAAGCCCAGTTCCGATTCCATGTTGTCTGCGACGGCATCAGCGATGCGATCCGGCCAGACGTGCGTGTGGACATCGACGCGCATATTTCATCCTCTCATGTGATCGACTGATGGGCCAAGGCACGTCGGCGCGGCGTGCTATGATAGTCGCCGGATATTCTACCTGAGTTGCAACAACTGATGATCCGCGAAGCAATATCAGCGGCCGCTGCCGGCGAGTCCCTTTCCATGCTGGAAGCCGTCGAGGTGATGCGCGAGGTAATGGAAGGGGAGGCCACGCCGGCTCAGCTGGGATCCTACCTGACGGCCCTTGCCCTCAAGGGAGAGACACCTGAGGAGATCGCGGGGTTTGCCACCGTCATGCGTGAAAAATCGCTGCGCGTGGACCCGGGCGGCCCGGCCATTGACACGTGCGGCACCGGAGGGGACCGCAAGGGGACGTTCAACATATCCACCGCTGCGGCATTCGTCGTGTCCGGGGCGGGTTTGACCGTCGCGAAACACGGCAACCGGGCAGCGTCGGGCGATTGCGGAAGCGCGGACGTCCTTGAGGCGCTAGGCGTCTGCATAGAGTTGCCCCCGGAAGCCGTTGAACGATGCCTCCGGGAGATCGGCATTGGGTTCATGTTCGCCCCGGCTTATCACCCTGCCATGCGCTATGCCGCCCCCGTGCGACGGGAGATCGGGATTCGAACGGTCTTCAACGTGCTGGGCCCGATGACGAATCCGGCGGGCG
The DNA here is from genome assembly GCA_965116565.1 of Dehalococcoidia bacterium. Lineage (GTDB taxonomy): Bacteria > Chloroflexota > Dehalococcoidia > Lucifugimonadales > UBA3495 > Bin87. The sequence goes on along the minus strand of OZ220699.1, from coordinate 2,518,978 downwards.
TTTCCTGCCAACTGATAGGCGTGGGCTATCCGGAGGTTGGCGAGAAAGTGGCCGAGGCGCTGCGCCTGTTTGGCACTCACCACGCCATCATCGTCCATAGCGACGACGGGATGGATGAGATTTCGTTGGGCAGCGACACCCAAGGGTGGGAGGTCCTGGACGGGACGGTCAAGCCGTACGTTGTGCAACCGCGGCAACTGGGCTTGGCACATGCCGCGCCGGAAGATCTGCGTGGCGGGAATCCAGCGGACAATGCGGCCACCATGCGGGGCGTTCTCTCCGGAGCGACCGGTCCCATCACGGACGCCGTGGTGCTGAACAGCGCGGCGGCGTTGGTCGCCGGAGACATGACGGCTTCACTCGGTGAAGGCATCGAAATGGCCAAAGCGTCGATTGACCAGGGCAAGGCTGCCGATAAGCTGAACTCCATGATCTCCTTGACCCAGGACTTAGCCCCTGAATCGGGATAAAGGATACGACCCAGATGCCGAGCATCCTTGACAAGATAGTCGAAAAGAAACGCGAGGAACTGAACGCTTCGAAGCGGAGTGTATCGATCGATGCGTTACGGGAGGTGATCGCAAGTCGCCCGCCGGCGCTGGATTTCGCCGGCGCTCTTCGGGCCGATGGGATCAGCTTGATAGCGGAGGTGAAAAAAGCATCGCCGTCCAAGGGGCTGTTGCGTGAAGACTTCAGACCTATGGAACTGGCGGCTACCTACGTGGGCAATGGCGCATCGGCGGTATCGGTGATTACCGATGGTCATTTCCTGGGAGAGCCGGAGCACCTGACCGGGGTCAAAGACAGCGGCGCGTCCGGCAGCGCTCCAGTGCTCCGCAAAGACTTTCTGTTCGACCCCTACCAAATTTACGAAGCTCGAGCGATTGGAGCGGACACATACCTGCTGATTGTCGACATCCTGTCCGCATCGCAGTTGTCAGAGTTGATTGACCTGGGTCGCGCCTTGGGTATGACGCCGCTGGTAGAAACCCACGACGAAGACGAAATCGCGACTGCGGTCGACTCCGGAGCGGAAGTCATTGGCATCAACAACCGAGATCTGCACACGTTTGTGACGGACCTGGCAACTACCGAACGTCTAGCCTCCTCGGTTCCAACCGGCAAACTGATTGTGAGCGAAAGTGGAATCAGCACTCCCGACGATCTGGCGCGCCTGCAACCATATGGCGTCGATGCGGTGCTAGTGGGTGAAGCATTGGTGACCGCCGAGGATACCGCCGCGAAAGTACGTTCCCTGACGGGCGCCTCCGTCCTGGCTTCACGGTAGAACCGTTGTCAACCCCGCTCGTAAAAATTTGCGGCGTCCGGAGTGTTGAGGACGCTCTGTTTGTCGCCAGAGCCGGTGCGGACTACTTGGGCATCGTGTTCGTTCCGGGCAGGCGGCGCCGGGTTGAACCAATTCAGGCAAGGTCCATAACAGACGGCTGCCGGGAGTCGGGGTCGGATACGCTGCACTCGGTCGGTCTTTTCGGGGACCAACCTTTGCAGGACGTGATGGATATAATTCGGGACGCCGGACTGGAATATGCACAGTTGTGCGGCGAAGAATCCCTGGAGTACTGCAAACGGGTACGAGATCGCGCGCGGGTGATCAAAGTGCTTCACATGCCTCAAGAAACGGATGCGAGGACGGTCGAAGTCTTAGGCAGCCAAATGGACGCGTACGCGGAGGCGGGCTGCGTCGTAACGCTCGACAGCCAGGTTCCCGGTCTGCACGGGGGCACCGGACAGTCATTTGACTGGACCGTTGCGGGCCGACTGTCAGCGTCGGGCCGACGATTCCTGTTGGCCGGCGGATTGACGCCGGAAAACGTAGCGGAGGCGGTCGCCGTTTCCATGCCCTGGGGAGTGGACGTATCCAGTGGGGTAGAGACCAACGGCGAGAAAGACCACGGAAAGATACGAGATTTCGTCGCCAACGCGAAACGGAGCAACCGCGCAACCGAGGTGAGTTGACTATGGTAGCCACGAGCGAAACTAAACTGCCGGACGAGCGGGGACGGTTCGGCGATTTCGGCGGAAAATTCGTGCCCGAAACCGTGATGGCCGCGCTCGATGAGCTGGAAATCGCGTACCGGGCGGCGCAGGATGATGCCGGTTTTGCTGAGCAATTGAGCCATCTGATGCGGAACTACGCAGGCCGTCCCACCGCGCTCTATTTCGCAGAGAATCTGACCAGACACTGCGGGGGCGCTCGCATCTACCTCAAGCGCGAGGACCTGGCGCACACCGGAGCGCACAAGATCAACAACGCGCTGGGCCAATGCCTGCTCGCCCAGAGGATGGGCAAGCAACGCATCATCGCCGAGACGGGCGCGGGGCAGCACGGAGTCGCGACGGCAACAGTGTGCGCCATGCTGGGGTTGCAGTGCATCGTGTACATGGGCGAGGAGGACACGGTGCGCCAATCGCTCAACGTTTACCGAATGCGCTTGCTTGGAGCCGAAGTAATTCCCGTTGAATCCGGAACGCGAACCCTGAAAGATGCCATCAACGAAGCGATCCGCGATTGGGTAACGAACGTTGAAACGACACACTACCTGATTGGCAGCGTAGTTGGGCCGCATCCGTACCCGATGCTGGTGAGAGACTTTCAATCGGTGATCGGTCGTGAGGCCCGGGCACAGATCCTTGAAACCGAGGGCAGGTTGCCCGACGTGGTATCCGCTTGCGTTGGAGGTGGCAGCAACGCCATCGGAACGTTCTACGAATTCATTGCTGACCCTGGCGTAAGTTTGGTGGGGGTGGAGGCCGCCGGTGAAGGGGTTGAAACCGGACGCCACTCCGCCACGTTGTCCGCCGGCCGGCCGGGCGTTTTGCACGGCTCCATGTCGTACCTGTTGCAAGACGAAAACGGCCTGATTCAGGAAGCGCACAGCATCTCCGCCGGTCTGGACTACCCGGGCGTTGGTCCGGAGCATAGCTGGCTGAAAGCTACGGGACGGGCTGAGTATCTGGCAGTGACCGATGACGAGGCTCTCGAGGGATTCCGCCTGCTTTGCAGGACAGAGGGCATAATTCCCGCATTGGAATCAGCCCACGCCATCTATCACGTGAGCCGGATGGCGGCCAGCATGTCATCGGACGACATTGTCTTGGTGTGTTTGAGCGGCCGCGGCGACAAGGATGTCCCATCCGTAGCGGGACGCGAGGGCATCGGGTCCTGAAATCGTCGGGTCTAGGAGCCGTTGCCCGAATCGGGCTATGGCTGGCGCTGGTCGTGGTCGCGACACTGGCTTGTGATGCATGGAGCGGCGTTGCAGACGCGGCTCGCAAAATCAGCGACGATGTTGCCAAGGCTGTGGACCTGGACCGGCCAGTATCCACCTATCCGACTCCAACCACATTACGCCCAGGATCGGATGTGGGAGTGGCGGTTGCCGCACTTGAGAGCCTGACGGTTGCCGAGCGGGGGAGTGAAATCGAATATGACCGCAGCGATTGGAGGCATTGGATAGACTTCGACCAAGATTGTCAGGATACGCGCGCCGAGGTGCTGATCGCCGAAAGCTTGGAGACCATTTCATTTGCCACCAATGATCGGTGCAGGGTGACCGGCGGCGAATGGATCGGGCCATGGTCGGGCGAGGCCTTTGCTGATGCGTCGGACGTGGATGTGGATCATCATGTGCCGCTGGGGCATGCCCACGTCTCCGGTGGCTGGCGCTGGGACGAGGACCGCAAACGTGCCTACGCCAACGACCTGACCAACCCGAACAGCCTGCAGGCGACGAGCGCCACTGTGAATCGCTCCAAGGGCAAGAAGCCGCCCGACCAATGGAGACCCGAGCATCCCGCGGGCTGGTGCCGATACGCAATCGACTGGATCTCCGTCAAACAACAGTGGGAATTGACGGTCTCCCAAGCGGAAAAGCACGCGTTGGACGACATGTTGGCAACCTGCAACGACGCGGGATCCTGGGGGGTTGAGGGCGTCAGATCTGAGTAGGCGACAGGGAGCCTGTGCTATAATCGGCGGCGGTTATCGACATGTTTATGCTCGGATACCGTCACGTGATCCGGGGTTTTCCAAGGAGGCGAGCGATGGAGTTGGGACTGGACGGGAAGGTAGCAATAGTAACGGGCGGCAGCGAAGGCATCGGCAAAGCGGCCGCCTTACGAATGGCCGGCGAAGGCGCAAACGTTATCATCGTGGCCCGCCGTCAGGATGTGCTGGACGCTGCGGCTGACGAAATCCGCACCGCCACGGAGGGAGAGGTCCTGCCTCTATCTGCTGACGTGACGGACAAGGCGACGGCCGCACATGTGGTGAACACCGCAGTGGAGAGATATGGCCGAGTTGACATCCTGGTCAATAACGCCGGCACGTCCATGGCAAAAGGGTTTGAGGACGTCAGCGACGACGACTGGGAGTTTGATTTCGAGCTCAAAGTTTGGGGCGCGGTCCGCCTGATTCGGGCGTCTATACCTGAAATGCGGAAAGTGGGAGGCGGTCGCGTAATCAACGTGACCAACTTGGGGGGCCGGACGCCAGGCGCCAACTCCATGCCCACGTCAATTTCTCGCGCAGCGGGAATTGCGATCACCAAGGGGCTGTCGAAAGACCTCGCGTCCGACAATATCCTGGTCAACACCGTGTGCATCGGCCTCATAAAGAGCGGTCAGCATCAACGCCGATATGACGCTCGGATCATCAACGAACCTGACCTGGATCCCGACGACTTCTACGCGCAACTGGCGAACGGCCGAGGAGTGCCGCTGGGGCGGGTAGGGGAAGGCGCCGAGGCCGGAGACGTCATCGCGTTCCTGGCATCGGAACGAGCCAGCTACCTGACGGGAGTGGCCATCAACATAGATGGCGGAGCTTCAGCGGTGGTTTAGTCTGACCGCCCCCGACATGCAGAGATTCCAAAGACGGAGAGCACAGTGAGCGAGTCATACCTAGAGGAATTCGAAGCACCTAACCGTTTACTCCTGGGCGCGGGCCCCTGCACAGTCCACCCCCGGGTGTTGCGTGCGATGACGCAGCCGGTGGTAGGCCACCTCGACCCCCTGTTCTTCCAGATCATGGACGAGGTTTGCGAAATGCTGCGGCAGGTGTTCCACACCGAGAACTATGTGACGATGCCAATTTCGGCGACGGGCACCGGCGCAATGGAAACGGCGTGTGTGAACGTGCTGGAGCGGGGCGATACCGCCATCGTGTGCCGCAATGGTTACTTCGGCGTGCGGTTGGCTGACATCGCCGAGCGATGCGGGGCGAACACGATCATGGTGGACTCTCCCTGGGGAGAGCCTGCGGACCTCAATGCCCTGGAGCACGCCCTGAACACCAATCCAGGGACCAAAATGGTAGGTTTGGTGCACGCCGAAACATCGACGGGAGCCCTCACTCCGTTGCAGGACGCGATAGAGTTGGCGCACCGCTATGGCGCTCTGGTGGTGGTCGACGCGGTAACGTCGCTGGGCAGCCATGAAGTCCGGGTGGACGACTGGGATATCGACGTGTGCTACAGCGCCAGCCAGAAATGCCTCGGAGCGCCTCCGGGCCTCGCGCCCGTCAGCTTCGGAGAACGCGCCACGGACGCCATCAACAAGCGTTCCACACGGGTAGAGAGTTTCTATTTCAACCTCCAGGGCGTTGCCGAGTACTGGAACGAGACTCAGCGCGTCTACCACCACACCAGCCCCATAACCATGACGTACGCGATGCGCGAATCGCTCAGGATGATGATGGAGGAGGGGATCGAGGAACGCCACGCGCGGCACGCCCACGTATCTGCGGGCTTGCGGGCCGGGTTGTCGGCCATGGGCTTGGAATTGGCCACTGCCGAGGACTACCAGTTGAACCCGATTACGGTGGTCAAGTCTCCCGACGGGATCGACGAGGCGGCGGTGCGCGGGAGGCTGCTGAACGAGTTCAACATCGAAGTAAGCGGAGGCCTTGGCGAGTTTCGCAACCGAGTTTGGCGAATCGGTATGATGGGCGAGGGAGCGCGGGAAAGCAGCGTGTTGTCCGTGCTGTCAGCGCTCGAAATGATCCTGGCTGATTCCGGTTACGAGGTGGCTTTCGGCGCGAGCGTCGCGGCGGCGCAGCGGAGCTTCGCCGCCAACACCTTCGCCGACTGATGCGTAACCCAGCGGGTTAGCTCATCTGCGTTTGATCGCTGGTAGCGGCGTGCCCTTACCTTTGAACACCCGCACTAGCCATGGCGACGTCCTCAACCGTCGGCGGGCGACCGGTCGAATTAAGGGAGGCTAGCCTTCTTTCTGGTAGGCGGCGTCGAGTATCTCCACGACGTGCATGACCCGGGTGTCCGCGCCGGCGTTGCGCAAACCCTGGTCCAGTTGGGCCATGCAACCGGGATTTGCGGAGGCAATGATCGAAGCGCCGGTCGCCAGCGCATTTCCAATTTTTCTGGTCTGCAACCGTTGGGACATATCGCTCTGGATCAGGGAGTAAAATCCCGCGGACCCGCAGCACAGGGATGATTCCGCCATTTCCAGCAGTTGCAACCCCGGGATGCTGGTCAGCACCTTTCGCGGGGCTTCGGTGATTCGCTGGGCGTGGGCGAGATGGCACGGATCCTGCATGGTCACTGACCATGGCAGATCCGCCCTTGGCGGATCCAATGGCAGTTCCGCCAGGAATTCGGTGACGTCACGTGTTTGGTCGGCAAACTCACGGGCGGCAGCCGAGTATTCGGGGTCGTCGCGTAGCAGATCTGCATACTCTTTCATCGAGGAGCCACAGCCGGCCGACGCGGTCACAATCACATCAACGCCGGCGGCGCGGAACGCGTCTATGTTTCTCCGGGCCATCTGCCTGCCGACGTCCAGATCACCGGCGTGGAGGTTGAGGGCGCCGCAACATCCTTGGCCGGTCGGGGTTACCACCTCGCAACCGTTTCGCTGCAACACACGCACCGCGGCGCGCATGGCGTCTCCCTGCATCATCGGCATGACGCAACCGGACAGGAGACCGACGGTCAAGCGTCGCTCCCCGTCCGCACGAAAAGCGCCACGGCTGGGAGCGAAGAACCTATCTCCCATCACGGGCATCTGACTTTCCATAACACCCAAATCGCCGGGCAGAGCTTTCAAGATTCCGGAGCTTCGCACGAGTCGCTGGAGGCCGGATCTCTGGTAGATCCGCATTATCTGACCGGCGAGCCGGAGCCGACGATTATGTGGCAGCGCGGCCCGGAGGAAGAGTCGCGACAAGCGATTCAACTGAGGGCTTTGCAGGCCATTCTCGCGCACTTGCGCACGGGTATGCTCCATGAGCCGCCCGTACGGAACCCCGGATGGACATACCGCCTCGCAGGCCCGGCATTGCAGGCACAGTTCCCAATGGGAGACCAAGCGATCGCTGATGCCGGTTCTCCCCTCATGGACCGCTTTCATCAAAGCGATGCGGCCTCTGGGCGATTCGGTTTCCAGCCGAGTCTCCACATAGGTGGGGCAAGAGCTGAGGCACAACCCGCAATGGACGCAACGGTACATATCCGCTTCAGTCGGAGCATCAACACCCGCGAAACCGGGCCCATCGTTCAGGGACCCCTCGAACGGAACTCCGTAAGGGAAACCGTGGCCCGCGTCGATCCCACCGCCGGCGTGCTGAAATTCCTCGACGCCAGAATTCGCGCTGTTGACCATCACAATCCTCCGACGAAACGCCCGGGGTTGAGCACACCCTGAGGGTCGAACTGACGCTTGATACGACGCATTATTTCCAGCGCGGAGGGCTCCGGGCCCCACACGTCGATCAGGTCTTTCGCTTCTTGCGGGCATGTTTCGATGATTGCGGAACCACCCAACGCGGTCGCCGCTCTCTGGATATCCCGCAGGCATCCGGCGATATGGCCCGGGTCTCCGTCAGAAACATCGTTCCACCACAACAGGCGCCCCCCTCCGAATCCAGTATCAACTACCGTGCCCGGTTTGACGCCACCGATTTGATGACACCCCATCGCCATCAACTGGTCTAAAGCGCTGGGCCGTGCGATCACGCGGATGCACACCGTGGGCGGATTGTGCGGGTCCACCGGCATGTCACCCAACGCATCCGTCATTTGAACCGCGTCTTCTCCGTCGATTCGCAGGGTGCTGGCGGAGTCCAGCCAGGCCATGGCGATATCTTCAACCCTGCGCCGGGTGGACGCGGGCCGGCCGGCGACGACGGCGATGGCCACAGGACCATATCCGGCCGGTAAGCGGACGCCCCGTAAGTGGTGCGCCGCTTCGGGATTCAAAAGGTGCAACGCATGGGGAGCGTAGGGTTGGGACAAGAGATCGCGGCAAGCTGCCACCGCGGTCTGATCGCTGTCGAAAGCCCCGACTATTGCGGCCCAAGCCGTGGGCGCAGGAGTGATCTTGAAAGTCGCCTCCGTGATTACCGCAAGAGTTCCCAATGAGCCGGTGTACAGGCGATTCAGATCATATCCGGTAACGTTCTTGACGACCTGACCGCCGCATTTGCTCACGGCGCCATCGCTTCCGACGACTGTCATCCCGATGAGCCAGTCCCGGGGCAACCCGTAGGTAGAGCGCAACGGGCCGCTGACTCCGGTAGCCAACGTACCACCGACGGTAGCCCGGCCTGGCATCGGAGCCGCCAGAGGGACGTATTTGCCGTCCTGCGCCAGCGCCGCGTCCAGTTTGGCAATGGACATACCGGCCTGGACACGAACGGTGAGGTCCGCAGGTTGGAAATCGACCAACTGGTCCAAATCAGTGAGATCGAGAACGACGCCGGGACTTACTGGCGAATTTCCGAGATGGATGAGAGTGCGGCCCCCGGATGGATACACTGAAATGCCGCTATCGTGGGCCCACCTCAACACCGCAGAAACTTCGTCGACCTCGTGGGGGGTCACGACCGCCATCGGGACGAATTGGCCAATCGCGTAGTCGTTCAGGCGGCCCGAACCACGGATCCGGTCTCGCCCAAGCAACTGCCCCAATTCTTCGTTGAGATCGCGGGCCGATTCAGCAAACGCCGCCATGCATCATGCGTACAGGCCAGCAGCGTGGGCCGCTGGGTGTGGGACCGGCCTGTAGTAACTTCCATCCGGGAAAATTTTGCCAGGATTAAGACGGTTTTGCGGAGCGAAGGCTTCTCTGACGCGTTGCATGGCGACCATGTCTTCAGGGTCGTATACCAGGGGCATGAATTCCTTCTTTTCCAAGCCTATGCCGTGCTCGCCGCTGAGCGTGCCTCCCAAGGCAGCGCATTCCTGCATCAGCTCTGCCGCCGCGGCCATGGCATTTTCCATCACGCCGGGCTCACGCGCGTCGAACAGCATGCACGGATGCAAGTTGCCATCGCCGGCATGGAATACGTTGGCGATGGTGATGCCGTATCGCTCACTGACCTCGGCGACTTTCCGCAGCATATGGGTCAACCGGGTTCTGGGAACGACGCCGTCTACTAGGTAATAATTGGGAGCGATGGTACCGAAAGCGCCGAACGCGGTTTTGCGGCCGACCCATAGGCGTTCGCGCTCTGCGTCGTCCTCGGCGATCCGGACGTCGGCGGCTCCGGTATCCCACAAGGCGGACTCGACGTCCCTGGTAACTTCCTCCACCTCTTCCTGCAAACCTTCCAGTTCGATGAGCAAGACAGCGCCGGCATCGTTGGGGTAGCCAGCGTCGGTGACGTTCTGTACGGCCTTGATGCTCAGTGCATCGATCATCTCGAGCGCGGCCGGTACGATCCCGTATCCGATCACCGCGGAAACGGCGGTACAGGCGGAATCGATATCGGGGAATATCCCCAGGAAGGTGCGGACCGATTCCGGGGTTGGCAATAAACGCACGAGGATTTGCGTGGCGATGCCGAACGTTCCCTCGGAGCCCACGAACGCGCCGCGCAGGTCATAGCCCGTTGCTTCGCGGGCCTGACCACCCAGGTAGACGACCTCGCCGTCTTCGAGAACCACCTCCATGCCGATTACGTGGTTGGTGGTAGCACCGTAGGCCAGGCAATGAGGCCCGCCGGCATTCTCCGCGATGTTCCCGCCCAAGCTGCAAGCCCGCTGGCTCGACGGGTCCGGAGCATACCTCATTCCGAACTTGCGAACGTGGTTGTCCAAGTCAAGGTTGATCACGCCCGGTTCAACCAGTGCGGTGCGGTTGACGGTGTCGACTTCGAGGATCCGGTCCATTCGCGGGAATGCGATCTGCAAGCCATCGGGAGGCGTGATAGCGCCGCCGCTGAGGCCGGTGCCACTGCCGCGCCCGACAACCGTGACGCCGGCTTCATACGCCAAAGCCATGACCCGACTGACTTCCTGGGTGTTGGCCGGCAGAACGACCGCTCGAGGCATTGAGCGGTCGACAGAGCCGTCATACTCATACACCAACAGATCTTCGCGGTGATCGATTACATAATCGTCCCCAACGATGGCCTTGATCCTGGCTATGAAATCGTCATTCGACAATGGTCGATCAATCCTTGCGACGCTGGTACACCTGGATACGGTGGCGATTGGCTTCCACTACGAACAACCGCTCCTCCGGGTCGAGCCTCAGCGATACCGGACCCCAGAAGTACGGCTCTGTCTGCGCAGAGATGAGATAAGGAGTATCAAGGTGATCCGGCAAGTCGGGGACCAGATTGGCGATTTGCCGGGTGTTGTATTCGTCGGGATTCACCGACATGAAATCCTGGGCCCACTTGGACAGGGTGGCCTGGCCGCGGAGGGTCTGCACGAAGTTTCCGTCCGGGTCGAGCAGTTGCACCCGCTCATTGCCCCAATCGGAGACGTAGATGTACCCGCCGGAGTCAACACAGACGCCTGAGGGACGGCTAAATTGTCCATCGCCAACCCCTGACGAACCGTAAGTTGCCAAGTGCTGGCCGGCGTCGGTGAACTTCTGGATCCGGTCGTTTCTCCAGTCCGCCACATACACGTTCCCGGACGTATCCAGACCAACCCCCCACGGCATGTTGAATTGTCCAGGTCCATCGCCGAAACCGCCCCATTGGGTTACAGGATCGCCCTCAGGGGTGAAAACCTGAACGCGGTGGTTGTACTGCTCCGCTACGTATACGGTGCCGTCGGGCGCAACGGAAACGCCGGCTGGCCCATTGAGTTGCCCCAATGCGTCGCCCTTCTCACCCCACATCCGGATGAAATCTCCGTCCGTATCGAATACCGAGACCCGATGCAGGTGCTCGTCCGTGACATGCACGCGTTGATCCGAACTGATGGCCATCGATATAGGTAGCATCCACTGGCCCTCGCCGCGGCCGGTGCCCTTACTGAATTCACCCAGGTATTCCTCATCCCAGTTGAGGACACCGATACGGATGAGCGCAGCGCGGGCCGCGTCCGCGTGGTTAAGCACCAAGATGCGACCGTCGTTGGTGAAGCAACAGTCGTAGGGGTTGATGAAACCCCGCCCGCTCTGATTAGTGGTGAGGCCAATGGTTTTGACGTATTCGATCGGACCGGCACTTACCGCAGTCGCGGTTGTCATAGAGGCGTCTCCTGTTTTCGGTTAGGGGCGACCGGTCGGTCGCCCCTTTTGGTGCACGGTGGGATGGGTCTGCCGACGATCAGGCGAGTTGGTACTCCCGCGTTGCGGTCAACAAGCGCAGGAGGTTCGCGATGCGCTGGTCATCAGCCTCAGTGCGTGAACCATCCCTCAGATCCGCGTTCCCCTGCTCGTTGGCGAACTCCCGTATGGACGTAGCGGTGGCCTCGGATAGTTCTATGGGACCGATCAGATCGGCGCAGCCCATCACCTGTTCCTGGGGAGATAGCAGACCGTTACCCTCCCGGGCCAGGCGATCTATGATGGCCTTTACGCCCGGATGAGAGGGATCGCCGAGTTCCTGGCCGACGAAGTTCACGCGTTCCACCAGCGCCCCGCTGTCGATCCACTCGGCGCCTTCGTGCCAACCTTCCACACTGGGCGGCTGGAAGATCCCCTGACCCATGTACATGCTCTGGCGGGCCAGTTGGTCGGCGCCAAATGTCGGCTGCTGGTAAGTGCCCGCCATGCGAACGGCTCCCACCACCAACTCCACCGGACCCTTAACGCGCGCAAAACGCGCCTCCTCCGACTTGAAGTAATCGGAGTTGAACAAGGTACGCAGGACGGATCGGATCTCGAAGTCCGATTGGAAGTAGGACCGCACCATTTCTTCAATGACTACTTCTCCGGCTTCATCAACCTCGTCCGCGGCAAAGAATTGAAACAGGCGGGTGCTAATAAAGCGCGCCGTTGCTTCCTGTTGCACGATGATGTCGATGATGTCATCGCCGTTGAAGTTGCCGGTGTGGCCGAGGAATGTCTTCTCGCCGTCGTCGTGATCGTGTTCGCGGTAGTTGAAGTGCCAGTTGATGCGGCTGTACGGCCATATGGAGTCCCTGCTGGCCCTGGTGGACATGTACTCGGCGTTGCCCAGTGTCCAGCCGGTAAAGGCGCGGGCACACTCTTTTACGTCGTCTTCGGTATAGTTGCCGATGCCCATCGAGAAGAGTTCAAGCAGCTCACGGCCATAGTTCTCGTTGATGTCATCCTTGTGGTTGTCGTGGTTGTCCAGCCAGATGATCATGGCCGGATCCTTGGACAATTCCACCAGCATGGTCCGGAAGGAACCCAAGGCGTGATTGCGGAAAGTCCTGATTTGGTTGGTCAACGCGCTCGCCTGGTTCAGCTTGGAGTAGCCGGTGGCGAACAGGCCATGCCAGAACAGGGCAAGCTTCTCCTCCAACTGGTTGTCGGTGGTGACCATCCGGTACATCCAATAGGCTCCGGCGCTGTTCAGTTCGCGCATCTCGCCCATTTCGGAGTGGTAGCGACGGATGACGTCGTCGGGCATTGTGTTGGCGTCGCCGGGATGGAGCAGATCCTCCACCGCGGCTTCATAGCCCTGGGCCACCCTCTGTTCCAGCTCGTCTCGGCTTGCGCCGAATCCGGCTCGCCGCATCAGGTGAGCCATCAAGGCAATGTCGGCACTACTCATAATTGCCTCCTCAGTTATGACTTAGATGGGTTCAACGTCGCGCAATGCGACCTAGCTGCGGACGAAGTCCCACTGCTCGAATTGCCCGTTGACGATGGGGACGGGATCCAGCCCCAGCCACCGGTCAGCGATGGTCGAATAGGTGGAACGGAAATCGTTGTTAAAGTGCAGGTCACCGTCCAACTGGTCCTTTTCGGCCAGCGACGGGTATTCGCCGTAGAAACCGCCGTCGATCTGGTTACCTATGATGAACGCGGTGCCTCCGGAGCCGTGGTCGGTCCCCGAACCGTTGTCGCGGATGCGTCGACCGAATTCCGTCCAGATGAGGACGATGGCGTCGTCCGCCTTGCCGTGTTCCTCCAGGTCGGCCATGAAATCGCTGACGGCGCCGGCGACCTGACTCCACAGACCGCCGTGCACGTTGACCTCGTCGCCGTGGGTGTCAAAACTGCCGTGCTGGGTGTAATAGATGCGAGTGCCGAGGTCGGCGGACATCACTTGCGCGGCGTTCTTGAGGGCCTGGGAGATCGGATTGTCGGCGTATTCGATGGAGGACGAATAGCTTTCGGGAGCGGTACGCAGGATGTCGGCGCCCTTGAGCGCATCACGCCCAGTTTGGCCAAGGTAGTCCATGACCGCGTCCTGGATGGTGCCGCCGTACATCTTTCCAAACGCATCGAGGCACAGGCCGCGGATGCGCTCTTCCTCAACGTCGGGGAATAGTCCGTAAGTTTCGAGATTGCCAACGGATGCGACCGGGACGCCGGGAGCGCCCATGGAGCGAGGCAAACCGCGTCCGAAATTCACACCGGTGATGACGTTCTGACCGTGGGGGTCAAGGTCGCGTATGACCCTGCCCAACCATCCTTCGGTGGCTATCTTTTCCGGCTCGCACGTGTGCCAGATGTCCATGCTGCGGAAATGCGAGCGGGTCGGATTCGGGTATCCAATGCCATTGACTATGGCGACCTTGCCTTCATCCCAAAGGGCTTTGATGGGAGCCATATTGGGATTGAAAGCAAACCGCCCGTCGATGGGTATAACCTGGTCGGTGGGGACGCCCACGTTGGGGCGAAAGTCATAATACAGTCCATCCGTATAGGGGATGACGGTATTCAACGGGTCATTGGCGCCAGCTAACTGGATCACCACGAGGGACCGGCTTTTGTTGGTGGTGGTCATCTTGCGAGGGCCTCCTTTAATATGCACAAAAACGTGCCAGCACGAGACTGGCTGATGGCAAAATTGTAAAGACTACCGCCGGGCCTGTCAACGAAAACCGCAACGCTGTCAGGGTTATCGCATATGAAAATCGCCGGATTCGGATAGGATGTTTGGCGATGGAATTCCTGAGCGGGGAAGGTGGGCTGATGAGCATGATCGACGTTGGGAAAGGCGTTTTCGGAGGGTTGGAAGACCCCCGGGCACCCAATGCTTGGCTCCATTCCCGGCACGACATTCCGGACATCGCCTTTTGCACCATGTTCAGCGGTGGTGAGACCTGCGCTGACATGGAACTCTTGGGCCACGCCAAGCGGGAACTGCTGGAGTCCTTTCTGTCGTTGGACCACGGAATTCCCAGCACGGAGTTCCCAGCCATGACACCTTCTCCAGGACGCTGGGCATGCTGGACCCGGTGGCCTTTGAGCAATGGTTCGTGGGATTCACGGCGAGCTTTACCGCGGATGGCGAGGGCCTGATCGTCGTGGACGGCAAGACCTTGCGTCGTTCCAATGACCGAGCAGAGGAACGTTCGCCGTTGCATCTGGTGAGCGCGTGGGCCGCCGAGCAGCGGCTGGCTTTGGGCGGCTGTCCGTCGACGACAAGTCCAATGAGATTATCGCCGTGCCCAAGCTGCTGGAGATGCTTGCTCTACGGGGCAAGGTGGTTACCCCGATTTTTGACCAATCGCGCCATGCATTGCCAGCGCCAAATTGCGGAGCAGGTGGTTGAACAGGGTGGGGATTACGTGCTGGCCCTCAAGGGAAACCAGGGCAGTCTGCATGAAGATGCGGCGCTGTTTCCGGACGACGGCGCCACGCCGACGCAGCAAGACACTCAGGTGAGCAAGGGGCACGGCCGTATCGACACCCGCATCGCCAACAACAGCGCAGATGTGTCCTGGTTGCAGCAATGGTACGACTGGCCCGGCTTACAGGCGGTGGGCAAGGTCAGGGCGATTCGGCGCAAGGACGACCAGGCGAGCGAGCAAACCCGCTACTACCTGCTCAGCACGGCGCTGGAACCGGCCCGGTTCAACGCCGTCGTGCGGGGCCATTGGAGGATCGAGAACGGACTGCATTGGGCGCTGGACGCAACCTGCAACGAGGGTCAGGCGCACAACCGGACGGGACATTGCGCTGAGAACGTGGCGTTGCTGCGGAAACTATCGCTGAACCTGGCGCGTTTGGAGCCCAGCAAAGGGTCCATGCGAGGCACACTGAAACGGGCCGGTTGGGACGATAGCTTCCTCATTAGCATCCTGTCCCAATTTTCCAACATCCATGCGCGATAGCCATGGCAACCCTGTGGCACTTATTGCCCATATCCACGGGAGTTGGAATGTATAGACACCGGGTTACACCATCCCGAGAGAGGTTCAATGCCTGAACGCCTGGAGGCACAAGGGAGAGCGGTGCGCACGGCGGAGCCGCTGGCCCAACGACGGCGGTGCCCAGTTTGGAGGCGTGAGAGGCGTCGTTGTTCCAGCGGTAGCCTGGGATGGTGGTCGGAAGTTTCGTTTGATGGTCGTGAGTTCGTAGGCTATACTACCCGTCGGCTCGTTTGAGCCTCTTTTTGGAAAACGGCTCGGTCCGGGAGCAGACTCTCATGGATTTCAATTTGGCCGTACTCGGTGGCGACGGTATCGGTCCCGAGGTGACCGCAGAGGGTGTCAAGGCCCTGGAAGCGGTGGCGCGGGCGTTTGGCCACACGTTCGCACTGGAGCACGGCGACGTGGGCGGCATTTCGATCGATAGGCATGGAACTCCGCTGACAGACGAGGTTCGTGACCTGGCAACGTCGGCGGACGCGGTGCTGTTCGGAGCGGTCGGTGGTCCGAAATGGGACGACCCCTCCGCGCCCACACGTCCCGAGGATGGGCTGCTGGCGTTGCGAGCGCACCTGAACGTGTTCGCCAACATACGGCCGGTAAAGGTATATCCGGAACTCACGGGATCCAGCGTGCTCAAGCCGCATGTGCTCGAGAACGTGGACATGGTGGTGGTGAGGGAACTCACGGGCGGCCTCTACTACGCCCAACCCAAGGGGCGGACCGAGACCCCTCAAGGCATCGTAGGCGTGGATACGATGCGGTATTCGGAGTCAGAGATTGAGCGGGTCCTCCGCGTGGGGTTCGAACTCGCCCGGGGTCGGCGAAAGAAGCTGACTTCCGTGGACAAAGCCAACGTGCTGGAGACTTCGCGCCTCTGGCGAGCGACGGCGACGCGGTTAGCCTCAGAGTATCCTGACATCGAGCTGGAGCACGCCTTGGTCGACGCCTGCGCGATGCAGATCGTGCTGAGGCCGGCGTCTTATGACGTGATTGTCGCGGAGAACACCTTCGGGGACATTCTCACGGACGAAGCTGCGATACTGGCCGCATCGATGGGCCTCCTGCCATCGGCGAGTCTATCGGGTGTTCCGCAAGACGGCGCTCGCACTTCCGGATTCTACGAACCGATACACGGCACCGCGCCCGACATTGCGGGCAAGGGCATTGCCAACCCGTGCGGGTCGATCCTGAGCGCAGCGATGATGCTCCGGTATTCGCTGGGTCTGACGGAGGAGGCTGCTGCGATTGAGCGGGCGGTGCAGACAACCCTGGAGAACGGCTACCGGACCGCGGATATCGCTACCGCCGACGATACCGTAACGAGCACGGTCGCGATGGGCGACCTCATCGCCCAGGCCATCGGGTAGATCCGCGGAGACCGACCCCGTGTTCAACTTGCTGGGCAGCGTTGGCCTCACCGTTGCCATCATCGTTTTCCTTGCCAGCGCGGTGGCCGTCGTATTTCTCGGCGTGCAGCTTGCGAAATATGGCGATGCGCTAGCCACTTTGACGGGCTGGGGTCGCCTGTTCGTGGGAAGCATCCTGGTCGCGCTGGCGACCTCGCTACCCGAACTTTCCAACAACATCACAGCGGTGCAGATCGACAACCCGCAGCTCGCTCTGGGCAACGTAGTCGGGGCCAACATGGTCAACATGTTCACCCTGGCCATGGTGGCCCTGGTTTTCGGAGGCAAGAGGTTCCTCCAGCGAGTGGCCCCGGAGCAGGGCTACCTGATCGTCTTAGCCGCAGTGTTGACCGGTTTGGCTGTGCTATTTGCGGGCTTGAAGAACGGAATCAACGTCTGGCAGATCGGCCTGTCGTCCATAATTCTTTTGATCGTTTACCTGATCGGGATGTGGTTCGTGTACCAGCGTCGCCCGGCGGGCGCAGATGAGGATGAGGAAGAAGACACGGGCATAACACTCAGCAAGGCCTGGATCATGTTCGGCCTGGTGTCGCTTGGCGTCATCGTCGCCGGCGTTTTCCTCGCGCAAAGCGTGGACCGAGTGGCGGATCTCACAGGAATCTCATCCGGCGTGCTTGGAATCCTGGCGGTCTCAATCGTGACCACCATGCCGGAAGCTTCAGCCACCGTCGCAGCGGCAAGAATGGGGGCCGCAGACCTGGGAGTGGCCGGACTATACGGAAGCTGCGTGTTCAATATAACGATCCTGTCGTATGCCGATCCGTTCTATAGAAAAGGAATTGTGCTGAACAACCCGGAACCCGAGCACTTCGTAGCAGGCCTTTTCGCGGCCGGCCTGATACTGTTCGGCGGCCTGATGCTTTGGGGTCGCAATAGATTCCCGCAGCCGTTGCTCGTAGCCGGGCTGGCGATCATGGCGTCCGCGTACGTCGTGGGCGCGGTTTGGGTCGCGTCCCTGGGAGCGCCAACCACGTGACATAAGATCAACCTATCAACATACAAACGAGGATGCGATAACTTTCCATGTTGTATGAGACACCAGAGACACAGATAATCAGACCAGCCGTACCCGCAGACGCGGACGAATTAGAAAAGATCTACTACTTTGCCAACCTGGACGCCGCGTTGAAGGCGGATCTGAGCCTCCCTCAGATGAAGCAGTTGGTCAGAATGCTCGACGCGGGAGCCCTGGGCGATTTCAAGGACATATCACCGTCTTTCATCGACCGGTCAGACCGTGCGTTGTTCGTTGCGGTAACGGCGGAGAACATGCCATACGGGATGGCCGCGGTGATGAGGCTTGACGAAGACAGGGCGGAGTTGCAGCGGGTCGCAGTGGACCCGTTGCAGCAAGGCGGCGGGACAGCGAAAAAACTGATGCAGCACTGCATCGACTACGCCCTAGATCGCTGGCACAGTCGATTCTTGGAGCTGTGGACGCGAGACCACATGCAGGCCGCGGTGAGTTTTTACCGGAAGATAGGGTTCGCGGAAACGAACCGCTCAACTGAGGGTTCGTACCCGGAACTGAACCCGATGCACTTACGCTTGAAACTGCATCCGGTGGTTCCCCAGGTTTAGATTTCAGCCCCCGGGAAGCGCGTCAATTCCACGAATCCGCAGGAATCGTCGTCCCAGGCGAACAAGGCGGACTCAACCACGCGCGCTCCGTCAATCCCTACAACCAACTGCTGCACGGGGTACGCGGGACCGTCGCCCCAAGGGCTGGTGGCGACAGCGCGGTCGGTGTCAGAGAGGTATGCCCGGCCGTTCGGGTGGGAGTGATAGATGATGCGGGCCGGGGTGTCCGAATCCAGGCTGCGGTTGAGAGCCATCAGGTCAGAGGAGTTGAACACGTAAGCGGACTCCGCCGTTCGCTCCGATGCCGTAGGATGAGATCCGCTGGCCTGATCGTTTTCGGCCGGGCGAATAGAGTCAACGTTGCTTCCGTCGGCGGGACCGGTGAGCCAACCGCAGCACTCAGCAGGAAACGCCCCACGGGCTTCCCGATAAACACGCGCGAGGATATCGTCCGGGATTTCGATCGGATCCGTGAAATTGGTCATCCAACCCCCTTGTTACGAAAACCGTAAGGTGATATGCTGTTTTCCGCGCATTTTGCGGGATCGCCGTAATACTCCGGTAATTGAGTGGCGGTAAAATGGAACCACATAGCCCGCGACGATGCGAAACACAGGCCTCGCCCACCAGTCAGGATTGAAAAAAATGCAGACGCAGACCAAGTCCCGCAAGTCATTGATGCGTAAGGCGTGCCCCCGATGCGGCGGCGACGTTTGCCGCATGAGAGACACTTTTGGAGTGTATCACCAATGCGCTCAGTGCGGGCGCGAATTCCGCCGACAGCCCGGCATAAACATCCCACCGACCACGATTAGTGCTTCAGCCACGCATACCGAACACAAAGAACCGCTGATGGTCTGACCATCGAACGCTGACAGACAACCCGCAGGCAGCGGCCTCGGAATTGTCTCCGAGGCCGCTTTCAATTTTTAACCCCAAGCAAGCATTACGACGAAAAAAGAAAAAGACACGATAACGAGCGATGTTGGCAACCACCGTCTGATAAGGAGCAACGATGATGGAAAGTTTAGTCAGCAATCGGCCGCTTGGCGGGGGCGCTCGCCAGCGGATGGGACTTGGGTCCTGTCCTCATTGCGGGGGCAACGTGCGCCTGATACGGGACGTGTACGGCGCTTACCACCAGTGCTTGCAGTGCAGCAGGGAGATCGATCCGGCGGCCCTGGTTGCCCCCAATCACGAAACAGCCAGGGTATTGACCGGGAACCCACAGGTCGACGAGCGCAAGGTCGCCTAATCTCAGCTTAACGGTTAGAGTCCGTCGGGGTTGACCGTTCAGACGAGTCAACCCCGCAACTCTTTAGCGGTAGCGCCGGGGCCGGTTGGTGTTGCGTTCCTGGACGAATTTGGCGTACTCGTGAATCACCTGCTCCTGGGAGGCGGTCTGGATGGAACCGGGACGCAGCTGTCGAATGAATGCTATGGCCTCGTCTGGGTCGTAGCCGGTATTCACCAGATAGGACGCCAAAATGGTTCCGGTGCGACCAATTCCGGCGGCACAGGTCACGACGGTGGGGCGTTCCCAAGTTTCTATCTGTTGTTCGACGAAATTGACGATCCGGTCAACCTGTTCGACGGTAGGAGCTTCGAAATCCGGCACTGGCTCGAACAATTCAGTGAACCCCCAGGGTTCAGACGAGATGGTATTCTCTTCCATACGAACCAGAGCGGTAATGTCCAGGCGCTCGAAGTAGATCAGATGCCTACGCTCGGTTGGTCCCATCGCACCGGCGAGCGAACCGTGCAGGATCCAACTGAAGTTACGAAAATTATCTTGCATTGGCGTCTCCGAAAAATTTTGGCCCGACGGCGTTTCGGCGGCTAGGCATAGTCTACACAAGGATATCCGTAAGGGCTTCCGAGTCGCCCGATCAACTCATGCGGATTGATGCCCGACACACGCACCAACTTATCACGGGAACGGTGTCCCCGCACGATTTCGATCTCTCTCGACCCGATTCCGAGATGCGCCGCAAGAACGGCAATAGCCGCGGAGTTAGCCTTCCCGTTCACTGGCGAGGCCGCGACCCGAACCCTGAGCGCGTCGCCATGCCATCCGACGACCTCGGTCCGGGCGGCGTCGGGACTCACCCGGAGTTTCAGAATGGCGTGGCCCGGATTGGACATCAAACGTCGGAGGATGGTCTGGTATAGTAAGTGCGCGGGGCAGGTGGACGCCGTTCCCAAGCTGATCGGAGAACCGGATGCAGTATAGCAACATTACCCTCTCGAGAGACGACCAAGTTGCCACGATTCGATTGAATCGTCCCGACGCTCTCAACGCGTTGAGTCCCGAATTACTCCGCGAATTCGTACACGCCACCGATGAGGTAGCCAAGGATAGCAACCTGAAAGCGCTGGTAATCCGAGGCGAAGGCCGGGGCTTTTGCGCCGGTGCTGACCTAATGTTTTTCGACAGGGCGTTGGACGAATTGTCGCTGCTGCCCGGTTACATCAGGGACCTTAACGACGCGCTGTGCGGCCTGGAGGAGTTACCGGTTCCCACCGTGGCATTGGTGCACGGATATGCGCTGGCCGGTGGGATGGAGTTGATGATGGCCTGCGACATGGCGATCGTGGCCAACGATGCTCGCATCGGGGACCAGCACGCGAATTTTGGCCTGATTCCGGGCGGCGGATCGACGCAGAGGTTACCGCGTCGCGTGGGAATGCCGAGGGCGATGGAGCTTCTCACCACTGGCCGGTGGCTGTCAGGCGCTGAGGCGGTTGACTGGGGCCTCGCGATCAGGTCGGCGCCGTCCGACTGCATGGAGGACGAGCTTGAATCGTTACTGGCGGGATTGCGGACGAAAAGCCGGACCGGGTTGGCTTTGATGAAATCTCTCGCCCGGGCCAGCCAGGACGTGCCGCTCCGCGACGGGGTCGCATTGGAGAGTGCGACGTTTGCCCGCCTGTTTGGGACGTCGCCGCATCCCAGGGAAGGGATCACGGCGTTCAAGGAGAAGCGCCAACCAGAATTTTAGATCGAATGACACGACACAGGACAACGATTTGAAGATTAGAGACATCCTAAAAGAAAGACGCACAATATCATTCGAATTCTTCCCACCGAGGGAAGCGGACGGAATTCCAGGCGTCATAGAGGTAATCAAGGACCTGCAGCGATTCAATCCTGATTTCGTATCGGTGACCTACGGTGCGGGCGGCGGGACGCGGGCGTTCACCGAAGAAATCACGATGCGGCTGAAAGCCGAAACATCTCCAGAGGTGATGGCACACCTCACCTGCGTGGCCCAAACCCGAACCGAGGTGCACGAGGTTCTGGAGAGATTGCAATCAGCGGGGATAGAGAACATCATTGCGCTGCGAGGCGACCGACCGGCCGGAGATGAATCGTCCGGACCGGGACCCGACGAATTCGCCCATGCAACAGATTTGATAACCCACATACGAGATAGCTTCGATTTCGGGATTGCGGGCGCGTGTTACCCGGAAGGGCACACCGAATCGGATAGCCTGGAAAACGACGTCGGATACGCTCGGTTGAAACAGGAACTGGGAGCCGATTTCCTCATAACGCAACTGTTCTATGACAACGACTATTTCTTTGATTTCCAGGAACGCGCCGCCGCCGCCGGGATCACAGTGCCGGTAATACCGGGGGTGCTCCCGATCCTCAGCACTCCGCAGATTCGCAGGTTTACCTCCCTCTGCGGCGCGACCATACCGGCGGACCTCGACGACAAGTTAGAGCGGTACGCTGAGGACAACCGGGCCATCCGCGAAATTGGAATCGAACACGCAACGAAACAGGCTGAAGAGCTTTGGGCGCATGGGGTGCCGGGCATACATTTCTATGTGCTGAATCGGCGCTATTCGGTATCGCACATCCTGAGCAACCTGAACATCGGGGATCACACCGGCGATTAGATTACTGGCCGGGTGCCCGTAGCCAAACCGAGCGTACCGACATGCTGACCACCGGAGTGGACTTCATAGAAATCGACCGAGTGGCCGGCGTGCTGGAACGCTATGGTGAGCGCTTCCTGCGCAGGATTTTCACGCCGGCCGAGATTGCGTACTGCAGGGGACGGGCGCCCAATCTCGCGGCCCGATTTGCAGCCAAAGAGGCGGTTATGAAATCGCTGGGCACGGGTTTCCGCGGTGTGGGTTGGCGGGACGTCGAAGTGGTCAGGGCTCCCAGCGGGGCTCCGAGCCCCCGGCTGCACGGACGAGCGCGGCGGCGAGCGGAACGATTGGGTGTGACCGAGATTGCAATCAGCCTGTCGCACTCACGGGGGTTCGCCATGGTGGTAGCCGTGGCATCGCGTCCGGATACCGACGAAACGCGCGGGGCCGCCGAGGCCACCCTTTGGGGCGAACCGGTGGCCCCAAGCACCGACTAGCGTCGGAATGCCCGCCTTCCGGCGCGGTGCGAGGGATTTAGTCGTGGCGACGAGCCCGACAAAAGTGGTCACCGTTGCCCAGATGCAGGCCCTGGAGGCGGCGTCGGAGCGGCTGGGCATCAGCACCGATACCCTGATGGAAAACGCGGGACTGGCTTGCGCGGAGTTCATCCGTAAACAAATGGGTGGGTCCGCCGGCCGTAGAGTGCTGCTGCTGATCGGACCAGGCAACAACGGCGCCGACGGGTTGGTGATTGCGCGACACCTGCGGCGATGGGGAGCGGACGCCTGCTGCTACGTGGTCCGGGGCCGGCCGACCAACGATCCAAAAATGCTCAACGCGCTGGAGTATGGCGTGAGTGTCGTCGACGCAGAAGACGATGCCGGACTCGACAGTCTGCGTGGTTTGTTGGCAAATGCATCGGTCGTGGTCGACGCGATGTTGGGAGCGGGACGGTACCGACCTCTCGAGGGTACGGTGCGGGCAGTGGTCGCGGCAACCAACCACCACAGATCAACGAATCCCGCGTGCAACGTGGTCAGCATCGACTTACCAACGGGGGTACATCCGGACACGGGTGAGGTGGACGACGACGCATTGGACGCCGATGTGACGCTGGCGCTGTGTTATCCGAAGTTTGGAATCGCGAACTTGCCGGGCGCCGGTCGCGCGGGGCGAATCGCGGTTTTGAAAATCGGGTTGCATCCGCAGGCGACCGACGGAATGGACCTTCCGGTGGAATGGATGTCTCGCTCAACGGCAGCGGATTTGCTGCCCGGCCGCCCGATAGATTCACATAAGGGTACCTACGGGCATCTGCTGATTGTGGCTGGGTCCCGGAATTTCGTGGGGGCCGCGGCGCTGGCAGCATCAGCGGCCCATCGCGTTGGAACGGGGTTGGTCACCCTGGCTACACCTGAATCGGTGTATCCGATGGTGGCAGCCAAGCTCACCGAAACCATACACCTGCCTTTACCCGAGGACTCCGATGGCAGAGTCGATGCGTCTGCGGCCGAGTTGATCAGAGAGCGGATTGGCGGTTACTCGGCGTTGGCCGTGGGCTGCGGATTGGGATGGTCGGCCGGCACGACGGAGTTCGTCGACCGACTTTTGCTAGGAGGCGGCGACGGGAGCGATCTGCCGAGCGTGATAGACGCTGACGGATTGAACTGCCTATCCCGTTGCGAAGACTGGTCCAATCGCCTGTGTGCGGATGCAGTATTAACGCCGCATCCTGGCGAGATGTCGACCCTATCCGGGAAACCCACTGCTCAGATCCAGTCGAACAGGTTATCCATGGCGGGGGAGTTCGCGAGCGAGCGAGGGCAGACGGTGCTATTGAAGGGCGCTTACAGTATCGTTGCTGCGCCGGATTCTCGCCTGAGCATATTGCCTTTTGCGAACCCGGCTCTGGCGGCCGGGGGAACGGGCGATGTATTGACGGGATTGATCGGGGGACTTCTTGCCCAGGGGTTGCCGACGTATTCGGCGGCCCGGTTAGGTGGATTTCTGCACGGCACCGCGGGGGAAGAGGCCAGGGCGGAGATGGGCACGTCCGGCGTGGTGGCCAGCGACCTGGTGCCGCGGATTCCTCCTTTGATGGAAGGTCTGCGAAAGCTGTGGTACTGAACGCGGGCGGAATTGATGGCACTGAGCGAAGCACAAATTGAGCTGCTAAACCTAATCCCGGTTGGTCACCTGGCTACTGCAGATGCGGAGGGGCGGCCCTATGTTGTCCCGTTTTGTTTTGTGTGCGACGGCAGCAGCATCTATTCGATACTGGACGCGAAGCCGAAGAGTTCCGAGTTGCGCCGCTTGCGGCGAGTCCGCAATATCCTGGATAACCCGCGGGTTTCGCTGGTGATCGACCACTATGAAGAGGACTGGTCAAAGCTGTGGTTTCTGCTGGTGCAGGGAACCGCTGAGTTGTTGGAGTCCAGCCCCGAACACGTTGCGGCGCTGGCGCGATTGCGGTCCAAGTATCCTCAATACCAGCGGATGGACCTGGACGATAATCCGATGATCAAGATCACCGCGGAACGGGCTACGGGTTGGGACGGAGGTTGAAACGCGGGGCTGGTTCCGCCTTGACCCGATTCGACGCCGCCCATAGAATGCCCGCAGCCTCATAAGTTGACGAGGACGCACCGACGAGAAGGCACCAACGAGGACTCGATGACGCAACTGGTTTTTATTCACGGCCCGGGCGCGGGCGGTTGCGCCGATTCTTACGCGCACCAGTTGCGGCATTATCAAGGGAGCCTGGCCCCACACCTGCCCGGACACTTGGACGGGGCACCCTGCAGCAGCGTAGAGAGGTACACAGACTGGCTAAGAGGGTGGCTTCACGCCAAGGGGCACGACCAAGATCTCGTGCTCAGCGGGTTTACGCTCGGCGCGTGCATCGCCCTGCAATACGCGCTCGATTACCCTGAGGAAATCAAGGGATTGGCGTTGATGACCATCGCCATGCGGCCAAAGCAGCGGAGAGCCGGCGACTTGCAGTTTCGACTTGAGGCTGCTGAAAACGCAGAAACGTACGAGAAATGGCTGGCGATGATGGACGGCGTCATGCACTTCATCGAACCCGACTTGCGTGCCAGGTTGTTGCAAAGACACCGAGAGGTCGGGCCGTCGGCACAGCATTCGGACCTGGTGGTGATCGACCGGTTCGACGTGCGCGACCGGATCCACAGTTTGAAGGCGCCGTTGCTGTTGATCCAAGGCGTCGATGACCCATTGGCCACGGGCAACTATGAAGAGGAGATTCATCGCGCCGTACCGGGGTCAAAACTCATCAAGATGAAAGAGGCCGGCCACTTCCCGATGGTCGAAAAGCCCGATGAATTCAACAGAGAGCTGGACGCTTTCCTGTCGGAGATCGCCTAACCGGCCGGACGTTACATAACGGTGTAGATTCGCGCTCGAAACTATCGGGGGCGCACGCCGTTACCCCAAACAAGCTTGGAGGAACCAAACCGTGGATGGAGTTACCGCTGTAGCGAACGTACTGAAAATGGAAGGTGTGGACTGGATTGCCGTCATGCCATCCAACCCGCTGATCGAGGCGGCCGCCATCGCAGGTATCCGACCGGTGGTATGCCGGCAGGAGCGTACCGGCGTGCACATGGCGGACGGGTTTTCCAGAATCACCAACGGCAAGAAGACCGGGATATTCCTGGCGCAGAACGGGCCCGGCGCAGAGAATGCGTTTGGCGGCGTTGCTCAGGCGTACGCGGACTCTGTGCCCATCCTGGTACTGCCGGCGGGAGTGGCGCGCAATCGCATCGGCGTCGAACCCAACTTTCATCCGGTTCGGGCCTACGAATCGATTACCAAATGGGCCGCTCACGTGAACTTCGCCGACCGGGTGCCGGAACTGATGCGACAAGCGTTCACCAAGCTACGGTCGGGCAAGCCCGGCCCGGTGCTGCTGGAGATCCCATCGGACCTGTCGGCAGACCAGATCAGCGAGGAAGATTTCGACTACGTGCCGCCGGTACACATGAGGGTCGCCGCGGACCCGGCGGCGGTTACCCGGGCGGCGCGAGGTTTCATGTCGGCCCAGAGGCCGGTGATCATGGCGGGGCAAGGCGTGCTTTACGCGGAGGCCACGGAGGAGTTGCAGGAATTGGCTGAGTTCCTGCAGATTCCGGTGTTGACGACGTTGGAAGGCAAAAGCGCGTTCCCTGAGAATCATCCGCTGTCGTTAGGCGTGGGAGGGTCAAGCCAAACGGGGCCTGTGCACCGGTTCCTGACCAATGCGGACGTGGTGTTTGGCGTTGGGGTGAGTTTCACCAAGAGCAGTTTCACCGTGCCGATTCCTCCAGGGAAAACGCTGATCCACCTGACCAATGGCGACAGCGACATCAACAAAGACTATCGAACGGAATATCCCGTGCTCGGCGACGCCAAGTTGGCGCTCCGCCAGTTCATCGACGAGTTGAAAGCGCAAGGGGCGCAACAGCGAGCAACGAACCAGGAATTGGCCGATGAGATCGCGGCGATCCGGGAGGCGTGGATGGCCGAATGGCTCCCGAGGCTGACCAGCGACGAGGTGCCGTTGAACCCGTACCGCGTGGTATGGGACATAATGCACACCGTTGACCTGGACAACACGATCGTTACCCATGAGTCGGGGAGCCCGCGGGAGCAGGTGTCGCCGTTCTGGGAAGCTCGGGCTCCCCGGAGCTTTATCGGATGGGGAAAATCCACGCAGTTGGGTTACAGCCTCGGTTTGGCGATGGGAGCCAAGATGGCCGTGCCCGAGAAGATGGTGATCAACTTCATGGGCGACGCGGCGTTTGGCATGGTGGGTCTGGACGTGGAAACGGCAGTGCGCGCCAATATTCCGATCACCACCGTGGTGATGAACAACTCGACGATGGCCATTTACCCCGATAGCCGCATTCCTACGGCAGTTGAGCGATACGGGATCAAGGACCTGAGCGGGGATTTCTACCAGGTCGCGTTGGCGTTGGGCGCCTATGCGGAGCAGATTCACACGCCGGACGAAATCAAGCCGGCGATGCAGAGGGCGATGCAGGCGAATGCCGACGGGCGCCCCGCGCTGCTAGAGTTCATCACCAAGGAGGAGGGGACTTTCTCCAAATTCCGGTTCGACTAGCGCCAATAGGCAGAAGAAGATAACGGCAAATGATGTGGGGCGAATCCAGGTTCGCCCCTTTATCGCTGATTGACCATCCAAATACATGACCAACGAGGCGACACACGAAATTGGTACAGAGGCTGCACATCCCGGAAAATGAAGACGCCGTGACCATAGACTGGCTACAACAGGCTTTGGTCGCGGGAGGCGGTTCGAATATCCCGGCAATCAGGTCCGTTTCGTTCGAGGAAATCGGCGCAGGGGTCGGCATGGTCGGGAGGATTCTGCGTTGCCACATTGCCTATATTTCTGCGCGGAATCCGGCTCCTGAAACCATCGTAGTCAAGCTTCCCAGCACAGACGAGAACACCCGCCGAACCGCCCTGCAATTGCATCTTTACGAGCGCGAGTTCGAATTCTATCGGACGCTTGCCGGATCGGTACCGCTCCGGTCGCCGACGCTGCTGTACGGAGACTTAGACCCCAGCACCCACGACTTCGTCCTGCTGCTGGAAGACCTGGGCCACATGGTAACCGTAGATCAGGTGGAAGGCGCTACGCCGGACCGAGCGCTCCTGGCGGTTGAGGCCGCCGCCGGTTTACATGCGAAGTTTTGGGGTCGAGTTGACCAACTCCGGGTGTCCGAAATTCATTCACCACCCACCCCGGAAAGGCACGCCATGGTTCAAGGCGTGTACCAAGCCAGTCTGCCCCGGGTTTTCGATCTCTTCAGCGAGCAGTTCACAGGCCCCATGCGTCGACTCGCGGAATCGTATGGTGGGCATCTCGTGGAACATTCTGCCGTCGTAGCCGCATGGCCTCAGACACTGATTCACGGCGATTTCAGGTTGGACAATATGTTCTTCGACGATGGCGAATACCCGGAGGTCGCGCTGGTCGATTGGCAGCTGACCACCGTGGGCAACGGCCTGTACGACATCGCCTATTTTCTTTCGTCCTGCGTGTCAACCGATATTCGACGCGAGATCGAAACCCTAGCAATCGAGAGCTACCATAAAATTATTGCCAGCGAGACGGGCGAGCACTTCACGCTCGCAGATTGCTGGCGAGCGTACCGCGAGAACATGCTCACCTGCTTCCGCGTGCCGGTGATTGCCGGCGCCCAGCTGGATTTCAACAACGCCAGAGGCCGGCGACTGGCAGATACGATACTGAACCGCACCCTGGCTGCGATGGACGATCTTGAAGTTGCCGAATTCCTTCCGGCAGACTGATGTTAATTGGACGTTCCACGGACGCGAAAATTGGTGACAATTGACCATCGCACGGATTTCGGGGGCCGTTTTACACTGTGCGCCGACTCAATTTAGTTGGAGTGCGAAATGGTCACAACCAGTCCCCCGGAGCAATCAGAAACGGTCGAAGCGTTCAGAGCTGAGTTGGAGCGGATCCTGTGTGGCGATGCCGTAGAACTCCAGGTTCAGCCCGCCACAATCGAGCAGCCGGAGACTCGCTCCGGTGATGACCGATCACACTGTCCTGACACTGCAAACGGGAAGAGAATCACGTACCAGCCCACGATTCGGGATTTGCCCTCGGGAGAGCGTCCGCGGGAGCGGCTGCGGGAACATGGGCCTCGATATCTGAACAACGCGGAACTGGTTGCCATCCTGCTGCGTTCTGGGATCGCCGGCGAGAACGCGATCAACGTAGCGACGCGGATTCTGGCGGAATTTGAGGGGTTGGCAGGGCTGGCTCGGGCCGGATACGGGGAACTGTTCGGGCAACGTGGATTGAGCCACGCCAAAACGTGCGAAATACTGGCGGCGTTGGAATTGGGCCGGCGTGTCGCGTCATTGGCTCCGGAGGAGAGAACGCAGATCACGTGCCCGCAGGATGCGGCCAACCTCCTGGTGGCCGAGATGTCGATCTTGCCACAGGAGCACCTGGTGGTTCTGCTATTGAATACGCGCAACCAAGTCGTGGGGAAACGGCAGATTTACATAGGCACGGTGAACAGCAGCGCGGTCCGGCCGGCGGAGGTGCTGAGGCCAGCCGTCCGGGAAAATGCTCCGTCGATCATCGTGGCGCACAATCACCCGTCCGGCGACCCCATGCCGAGTGCGGAGGACGTGGCCGTGACCAGAGATCTGTTGAACGCGGGAAAACTGCTGGACATTGAACTATTGGACCATTTGGTGATAGGACAGGGTGGGCGTTTTGTGAGCCTGAAAGAAAGAGAGCTGGGATTTGACCAGCCCTGACCGAAAAGGAGATTTGGACCGATGAGCGATTACTTCATCGAAAAGGACGGCCGAGGTTACAAAGAGTTGGCGGAAGGCGCGAGGACCCGAACCTTTTGGGGTGAGCAGATGCTCTTTTCGTTAGTGGAGGTGGAGGCGGGCGCGACCGTTCCACTGCATACCCACCCTCACGAACAGGGCGGAATAATAGTCGAAGGCGAACTGGAGATGGGGATCGGAGGCGAAGTAAAGGTGCTGAAGCCCGGCGACATGTACATCATCCCGGGCGATGTTGAGCATTACGCCAAAGGTCAGGACACCAAGGCGGTCGCGCTGGACATATTCAGTCCGGTGCGCGAGGAGTTCAAATACTAGGATTGGTCGTCGAAATACTCGGCGACCGCCATGACCAAGTTGCCCATGTGCGGATGTTCCGGTTCGACGTTGACCTCTATACCGGACTCCACGAGTTTCCGGGTGCACACCGGCCCGACGGACGCCACCGCGACGGGTCCCGCCAGACTTCGCCGCAGTGATTCCTCCCGACCGCCGGCATCGGCTATTGCCAGCAGGTTGGGCACCTGAGGGCGGCTGGTGAACGCCAAGGCGTCGACATCGCCACGCTCCATACGATCGATCAGTTGGAGCACAGGCTCGGCGTCGTCTGGAAGACCCCAATCATACAAGGTAAGTTCCTGGTAATCCGCGCGTTGCTCACGGAGATAGGTGGGCAACTCGGAGTCGGGACCGCCGTACCGTTGGAATATCACGCGTTTGCCGTCGAGATCCAGTTCACGCATGGCGGCAGTCAGGTCCGACGAAGTGTAGGGTTCGGGCGGCATGATGTCGATGGGGATTTTGTGGCGCCGGAGAATTCTTCCGGGTTTGGGGCTTCGGGCGACCACGGTGATATCGCGGAGGGCGTCCTCGAATTCCGAGAGCCGACCCATGGATTCGGCGATGCCCATCATGGCGTTGGCGCCGACGCCAGTGAGGAAGATCGCCGTGTGCACATTGCCCTCGCAGGCATCCGTGATGGCCTGCTGCACTTCCGGGCTGTCCGTCAGGTAGTGTTCCTGGAGAACCGGGGCACCCGCGGGCACACCGCCGTGCCTACGAATGAGGCTGGCCATTTCGTCGGGCATTCGAGCCTCGACAAAGGCCAGCACTCTTCCATTCAGGGACGCTGAAGCCATGGCCTGTAAGCAGGGCCGCTAGACGGCGCACTCACCTTCGCCGCGTTCCAGCACGTATTGATTGGTGCGTTCCCAATCGAAGTACATCTCGCCGCCGCCTTCCGCTTCGTGTCCCACTTCCTGGGCGCGAGCGGCCACGGAGGTGATTTCCTCCAAGCCCACCCGGTCGAGGAAATCGTTAAACCGTTCGGAATCGTTGCTGCGATTGTCCTTGTAGTGGGTGACGATTTCCTTGAGGACCGAGGGGACCAGCTTGGCCGGCACCTTGACCTTGGGGACGCGGGTGCCGATGCGTGAATCCTCGACCTGGTTGTCGCCATAGTTACCGCCCAGGAACAACTCGTAGGACGGGATCTGCTGGCCCTCAACGCCCTTGACCGCGGCGCCGTGGAACCCGATGTTGGCGATGTGGTGGAGCCCGCAACCGTTGGGGCAGCCGCTCATCTTGACGCGAATATCACCAACTCCGGCATCATCCGCGAGGCCGTTCCAATTGGACATCTCATCGCCGAGGGCTTTGGCCAAACCCATGGAAGCGGTTATGCCGAGCTTGCAGCTATCGGTACCGGGGCAGGAGACCACGTTGGTGATGTGATTGTGGCCGGCCTCGCCGAGTTCCAGCGCGCGCAACGCTTGCCAGACATCGTGCAGGTAGCCGGTGGGGACCCACCGCAGGACTATGTTCTGTTCCTGGGTCGTGCGCGCCTTGCCGCCGGTGTACTTGCGGACTATGTCGGCCAAGCCGCGGAACTGCGCAGGGTCCAGGTCGCCGCGAATTGCCTTGACATAAACGACGTGGTAGCCGTCCTGACGTTGGGCCTCGACGTTGCTGTCCAGCCAAGCCTGGTACGCGGGATCGCCGTCGGCGCCGTTGGCGGACGCGGGCTGGGCCGGAGGATGCTCGGTCTGGATCTCCTCAGCGTCCATGAGGGGACGGAAGTCGATGGGTCCGATGTTGGCGAGTTCGGCGTCGACCATCGTGCGGAACTCGTCCAGGCCGATCTTGTCGATCAGGACCTTGAGGCGCGCCATCATGCGGTTCTTGCGCAGGATGTCTGCATTGTTGAACACGGTCCACACTGCGAGAGCCACGCGGAGGTAATCGTCCTCTGAGACCCACTCGTAGAGCGGCTTGGCCAGGCGGGGCATGATGGAGGTGCCGCCGCCGCAGTAGACCTTGAATCCCTTGCGCTGCTCGCCATCAACTTCGTTGTACTGGGACACGAAGGTGAGGTCCTGGATAGCGGCAGCGACCTCATCCCGCTTGTCGTTGCCGGTGAAAGCGGACTTGAACTTGCGGGGGAAGTTCTGGGTGATGGGATGCCGAACGCCGAACCGCACGTAAGCGGTGAGGTAGGGAGTAGGGTCGAACACCTCTTCGGGGCTGACGCCTGCCGTGGCCGGGCCGACAACGTTGCGGACGGTGTTGCCGCAAGCTTCGCGGGTGGACAATCCTACGGCGCCCAGCAGCCGCAACACCTCGGAGGTCTGCTCGAGGGGTATGTGGTGCAGTTGAATGTTTTCGCGGGTGGTGATGTGGCCCTTCTGCAGCGGGGCGTATTTTTCGGCAATTTCGCCGAAGCAGTCAAGCATTTCAGCGGAGATGATGCCGCCAGGAAGCTTGACGCGGATCATCTGGACGTCGGCTTGTCGCTGCCCGTACACGCCTTGCCGCAGACGGAAGGGCGTGAATACGGTGTTGTCCAGATCGCCGGTGCGGAAGCGGTCCACCTGGGCGTCAAAGCGCTGAATCTCATCCTCCATAAAGGGGATGATGGTCTGAGAGTTCTCCGCGAGCTTCAGGCTGGAGGAGTGGATTTCTTCCAGGCTTGGAGATTGAGCTTGGCTGGTCAAGGTGACCTCCTCGGTGTGGCACAAAAAAACCCACCGCGCCAAATGGCGAAATCGGTGGGAGCGGGCGGCGCCTGTGTGGGTTAAATCAGGTTAATCCTGCCCCCGATGTACGCGGACAAGAACAGGTGCTGACGCGAGCGCTTTTGCAGTTACCTTGCATATGCGAAAACTATACTGCCGGGGTCGGGAATTGTCAACGACGCGCGGAACCGGGTTTCCCGATCTAGCGGAGGGACCGATTTTCGGGGCGATTGCCCACGGTGTTGCCGGTGACGAGCCACAAAGTTCGCTCTCCGATGTTCGTGGCCCGGTCAGCGATCCGTTCGAGGTTATGGGCGACCCAAAGGAGATAGGTGGCGCGTTCGATGGTTCTGGGATCGGAGAGCATGTAGGTGAGTAACTCTCGGTAGATCTGGTTGTAGAGGTCGTCGATGGTGTCGTCGTCGGCGCACACCTTGCGGGCCAACCATTCGTCCTGCTCGACGTAGGATTGCAGGCTCTCGTCGAGCATTTTCAGGGCGAGGTCTGCCATTCGAGGAATGTCGATAAGGGGTTTCAGGAGCGGCTGGTCGCCGATGCGAATACAGATTTTGGCAATGCCTTCGGCGTAGTCGCCCATGCGTTCCAGCTCCACGGCGATATGGACGGCAGACAACACCGACCTCAGATCCCTGGCTGCCGGTTGTTGGGTAGCGAGAATGGTCACGCAATCGTTTTCCAATGAGTCTTGCAACCGATCGATTTCGTCGTCATCGTCGATGACCTGCCGGGCCAGTTGGATGTTCTGATGCTCCAGAGCGTCCAGCGCGCTACGGGTAGCTGATGCCACGCGCTCGCCCATTTCAGCGAGACGGATCTGCAAGTCGGCCAGAGAGCGGTCGTAATCTGAGCGTAGCATGATAGTTTCTCCCCGGTGCTCCCTGTTGTGTGAGGCCGGCCCGTTGCGACCGATCAGCCAAACCGGCCGGTGATATACGCTTCGGTGCGCTCGTCGTTAGGGTTGGTGAACAGTGTACGCGTATCGCCGAACTCGATGAGGTGCGCGACCCGGTTTTCGTCGGGCATGAGGAAGGCGGTCTTGTCAGAGACGCGGCCGGCCTGCTGCATGTTGTGGGTCACGATGACGATACTGTAGCGCTGTTTGAGCTCCTGCATCAGTTCTTCGATGGCGAGGGTGGCGATGGGGTCGAGAGCGGAGCAGGGCTCGTCCATGAGGATAACACTGGGTTCGACGGCCAGGGCGCGCGCGATGCACAGGCGCTGTTGCTGACCGCCGGACAAAGCGAGGGCAGATTCCTTGAGTCGGTCTTTGACCTCATCCCAGAGGGCAGCGTCCCGGAGGGACTGCTCCACGATGTCGCCCATGCTGCCCGAGAATCCGTTGATCTTGGGGCCGAAAGCCACGTTCTCGTAGATGGACTTGGGGAACGGGTTGGGGCGCTGGAACACCATCCCGATGCGGTACCGGATCTGGGTGGGATCGGACTCCGGCGCGTAGAGGTTGAAATTGCCGAACCACATTTCGCCTTCCATCCGGAATATTTCGATGAGGTCGTTCATGCGGTTGATGCAGCGGAGCAGGGTGCTTTTGCCGGCGCCACTGGGGCCGATGATGGCGGTGATTTCGTTCTCGGGCATGTCCATCGTTACGCCCTCGATGACCTTGTTGGAGCCATAGTAGACGCCGACGTCGATAGCGCGGATGGCGGGACGAGTTGCAACTGGAGTTGCGGCCATGGTGGACTACCCCCGTTGGTTCTTTTGCAGGCGGTTGCGCAGGAAGATGGCGAAAGCATTCATGCCGAGGAGCATGATGAGGAGCACGATGATGCCGGCGGCGGCGAGTTGGTGGAACTCCTCCTGTGGTTTGGAGATCCAGACGTAGATCTGAATCGGAAGGACGGTGAAGCGGTCGAGCGGGTGGGCCGGAGCGAATGAGACGAAGGAGAGGGCGCCCATGATGACAAGGGGCGCGGCCTCGCCCATGGCGCGGCTCACAGCGAGGATGATTCCGGTGAGGATGCCGGGCATGGCCTGGGGCAGCACGAGGCGCCAGATGACCTGCCACTTGGTGCCACCGAGGGCGTAACCACCCTCGCGGATGGACGACGGCACAGCGCGGATGGCTTCCTGGGACGACACGATCACGACGGGCATGATGAGGAGGGCCAGCGTCAGGCCGGCGGCGAGGGTGCTCTTGCCGAGGGAGAACAGGGCGACGAATATGCTCAGGCCGAGGATACCGTAAACGATGGATGGCACGGCGGCGAGGTTCTGGATGTTGGTCTGAATCAGTTCGGCGACGCGGCTGCCGCTTGAATACTCCTCAAGATAGAGTGCGGCGGAGACTCCGACGGTGAACGAGACGAACACGCAGATCGCCATCACCCAAAGAGTACCGATGATGGAGGGGAAGAGGCCGGATTTGATTGCCTTGCTGGACGGGCCCTCGGTAAAGAGAGTGCCCAACGAGGCGCCATCCAGGTTGTACCAAGCCAGGGCCTCGGAAATCACGCTGTAGAGCAGCGCGACAAGCATGATGAGCGCCACAACCACGGCGGCGATGCAGACGCCGTAAAAGATCCGCGCGTTGCGCCTGCGGGCCGCCAGGCGGCGACTGTAACTCTGTTGAGACCCGGCTGCCATTATTCGTACACCTCACGGAACCGGCCGACCAGAAACTGGCTGAGCAAGTTCATCGACAAAGTGAGGACGAACAGGGTGAAACCGACGGCGAACAAGGCCTGGAACTGGGCAGTTCCCGGGATGGCGTTGTCGCTGAAGTTGGTGGTTGCCATGAAACCGGTCATGGTGTTGACCGGGTCGAGCGGGTTAAAGGTGAGCTTTTCGTTCTGGCCGGCGGCGATAAAAACAATCATGGTCTCGCCGACCGCCCGGGACATTCCGAGGATGAATGCGGCGACGATGCCAGAGAGGGCGGCGGGGACAACGACCTTGGTGGCGACCTCGAGCTTTGTCGCGCCCAGCGCATAGGCGCCTTCGCGCAGGGACACGGGAACGGCGCGCATGGCGTCCTCGCTGAGGCTGGAGACCATGGGGACGATCATGACGCCCATGACGATGGCTGCGGACAAGGCGTTGAATATGCCCACGTCGTCGCTGACCCCGCGGAGGAGGGGAGTGATGAAGAACAGGGCGAAGAATCCGTAAACCACAGTGGGGACGCCGGCCAGGACTTCCAAGATGGGCTTGGTGATGGCGCGCAACCTGGGGTGGGCGTATTCGCTGAGGAAGATGGCGCTGAGGAGCCCGATGGGAACGGCCACGAGCATTGCGAGGACGGCGATCATGAGTGTGCCGACCAGCAGGGGCCAGATTCCGTAGGACCTGGGCACGAGCAGGGTGCGCCACTTGGTATCGGTAAAGTAGCGGTGCCAGCGGACCTTTTCGGGCACCTGGAAGGACTCGGTCTCCAGGGAGACTCCCTTGCCCGAGCCAGCTACGGCGGCGACGGAGACCCGGTAAGAACGTCCGAGTCCAGCGTCGGATATCACGCAGGAGGTGCGTTCTCCGGAAAGGTTGGCGCAGTCGCTCAGGTCGAGGCCGAGGTTCGGGACGATGGCCACGTCGTATGACGTGGGGGTTTGCCCCAACGTTGGTTTGTCCCAATCCACGAAGATGAGGGCATCCGTCGTGGACCGGACTGAGAGGCTGGGGATGATTCCGGGCGCGAGGGTCGTGGGAGAGGAGTCTGCGTCGGCCGGGCCAACCGCCTCACCGGTGACGGTGAGTTCGCTATGCTTTTCCTGATAGAAATCTGAGGTGAAGAACTGGATGCCCTCGAAAAGGAGGACGGAGACGATGCCGACGGTGGTCAAAACCGAAACGCTGGCCAAAAGAAAAAGCACCCACTTGACGATTCGTTCAAGTAGGTACTTGTTACCGCTGGCGGTCAACGGTGTTCCTGCAACCGGGATTTGCTTCACCCCCGGTTTTGGGCCCAGTAACTTATCGAAAAGCAAGGTTGGTCACCTTCCGGAGTGGCCCTCAGCTTACGACTTCGACCGCGGATCGGGCCACTGCTTTTGCCGTTTGACGTGACTATAATAATTCGGGCGACCAATGACGGCAACCCGAGATCAGCGGATACATTAAATCCTATGACCGGATAACGGCCGCGCCGACGTTCCGGTCACGAAGGGCGGGAGAGCGAGTTGAGCGAGAAACTGCAATTGAGCGTGGTGGACCAGTCTCCGATGAGGGAAGGCAGCAACGCCGGGACGGCCCTGCGGGAGACCATCGAACTGGCGAAGGCGACGGAGAAGCTGGGCTACCAACGGTACTGGGTGGCGGAGCACCATAACCTGCCCAACTTTGCGGGCACGGCCCCGGAAGTGATGGTGGGGCAGATTGCGGCGCAGACCAAGAGTATCCGGGTGGGTTCGGGCGGGGTGATGCTGCCGCACTACAGCGCGCTGAAGGTGGCGGAGACGTTTCGAATCCTGGACTCGCTGTACCCGGACCGGATTGATCTGGGCATTGGCCGGGCCCCGGGGAGCGACCAGATCACGGCGGCGGCGCTGGCGTATCCGAGCATGCCCAAGGACATACGGCACTTTCCGCAGCAGGTGAGGGATGTAGTCAACTACCTGGGTGACACGCAGCCGGATGACCATCCATTTCACGAGGTGGTGGCCTCTCCGGACGAGCCGGAGACGGCTCCGCAGGTGTGGCTGCTGGGGTCGCGGTACGAATCGGCGTTCATGGCGGCGAAGATGGGGCTGCCGTTTGCGTATGCACACTTTTTCGGGATGGGGGCGACCGACGGCCCGCAGATAGTGGAGTCGTACCGGCAGAACTTCGAGGCGTCGGAGCACCTGGAAGAGCCCTTGGTGAACGTTGGGGTGCAGGTGTTGTGCGCCGAGACCGAGGAGGAGGCGCAAAGGATAGCGTCCAGCCGCAACCTTGGGAGGTTACGTTCGGTGACCGGCAGGGCCAAGGGCATTCCGTCGCCGGAGTTGGCGGCGAACTACAAGTACCTGGTGAACGAGTGGCAATTCATCCAGCAGTACATGCGGAATTGCGTGGACGGAAACCCGGAACAGGTGAAAGCCGGGCTGGAACAGGTGGCGGAGGACTACCAGACCCGGGACCTGAGCGTGGTGACCATCTGCTACCACTTTGAGGACCGGGTGCGGTCGTATGAGTTGGTGGCGGAGGTGTGCGGGCTGGAGCCGTTGGCGGAGGATTAGGCGGAGTTCGCGCGGGCGGGAAACGCGACGGGGCGGGTCTGAAACCCGCCCCTACCAAATGGCTACGGACGGTGTTCCGGTTGGCGAACCGCCGAAGGCAAGGTATGCCGGCCCCCACCGGGGCCTATGCAAAGTCAACCCGTTAGTCCCGCGCAGGTGGGAATCCAGAGGTTCGTTGCGCTCAAGACCGATTGGATTCCGGCTTTCGCCGGAATGACGGTTCGAGGTCAAGGACCACTATTCGCAACTTTGAAAATGCCCCGCGTCGCTACGAATGCTACCCGGTGTCGTCGGCCTATCCGTGGTGAATTGGGGCGAATGATTATTCGCCCCTGCAGGCTGCATCCGGTCCGGCTCAGGCGCCGAGTTTGGCGGCGAGGTCGACGAAGTTTTCGGCGACCACGTTGAACGACGGGTCGGGAGTGGGATCGGGCGTGCGATCCGGGCCGTGTTCGCGGGGGCGCGGTACGAAGGCGGTGCGGAGGCCGACCTTGGCAGAGGCCAGCAGGTCGCCCTGGTGGGCGGCGACCATCATCACCTGCTCGGCTTTGAGGCCGAGAAGTTTGACGGCGGTGCCGTAGCTTTCCGGGTCGGGCTTATAGTGGTGGGCAACCTCCGCTCCGAGGATGCAGTCCCAGGGCATGCCGCCGTTCTTGGCCATGTTGGTCATCAGGGCGATATTGCCGTTGGACATGGGTGAGATGATGAATTTGTTCTTGAGACGGTAGAGCCCGGGGACGCTGTCGGCCCAGGGACGGAGGTTGTGCCAGAAATAAGTCACCTCCATCTTCTCCTCGTCGCTGAAACCGCTGATTTCGAATTCGGCCAGGACGTCGTCGAGGGACATGCGGTGGAGCGCATCGAGGTTGGTCCACGGAAGTTCACCATTGCGGACCTTGTCCATGTAGGGGCGGTACTTGCCGCGCCAAGCGTCGGCAAACGCGCCCCAGTCGCGCTCGATGCCCTTGATGCGGCCCATGTTGGCGCACTGTTCGATGATGCTGGAGCGCCAATCGACGACGGTACCGAACACGTCGAAGATGCAGGCCCTGACGTCGAGGCCCAGAGCTGAGTCGGCCATGTTGGAAATCTCCTTCTAGGTTGGATTGCCCGAGTTAGCGCCGGGTATCGTAGCACACCGGGCGGCCGGGTCAGAGTCGTGAGAGGAGCGATATTCGGTTGTTGGGAGGGCCGGTTGGCGCGGCCCTTTCGATATGTTCGAGGTTTACAGTTCCTCCAGTCGTTGCGGTTGAGTTTGCTGATTGATGAAGGCGTCAGGTTGATGGTTCGGGTTGCGTGTCGGAGCACGGCCAACACTGTTTTTTTGCTTGCGCAGAAAGATATCGTCCTAGGTTTCCGTGTCCCGCAGTTCTCCGACTCAACGAGCCGTAGCTTTGCGGCACGGGGCGGTGGTGACACCCACCGGGTTCCGGGAGCTTGGTCGGGTAATAGAGCGACTCTAGGCTCCAGAGGAACCGTATTCTGCTTTTGGTAACCGACAGGCCGTTATGCGACCCGAA
This sequence comes from Dehalococcoidia bacterium, assembly GCA_965116565.1. GTDB lineage: Bacteria > Chloroflexota > Dehalococcoidia > Lucifugimonadales > UBA3495 > Bin87. The sequence goes on along the minus strand of OZ220699.1, from coordinate 2,479,470 downwards.
CCTTTTGACACCTCGCTATGTTTCCATGGTTTGGTGAAAACGCCGCTGCATGCGATGCGGCGACCCCGCGCGGTTCTCGAGTACGTTGCGGGGAACCTGACATATGTAGGATAGAACGTGGGTGCGACTACGGGCAACGGGCGGGTGTCACACCAGTTTTTGATTTGCATGAATCCGCCAGTGGCGGGCTAGTTTGGCGGGATTGTGGGATGTTGATCTCACAATGGAGTGGATGGAGGGTGTGGGGCCAGGCATGCCCGGCGCCACCAACGTTGCACGTGGCGGTACGGCGCGGATTTCGCGACGGCTTGTACGCACCGACACGCTGCGGTGGGGGGCGGAAACGAGACGGAACCGCCATCCACTCCTGGCGGTGCCCTCGCAATTACGATGGACCGGCGGGAATGCTCATGTTTCGACAGGCTCACCATGAGCGATTGGGCATGGTCCGGCGGGGGTTCGGTGGCCGGATGCGAGGTCCGGCGGGGGTTCGGTGGCCGGATGCGAGGTCCGGCGGAGGTCTGGATGCGAGTCCGGGAGGTCCGGATGCGGGCCGGGCGATCAGGTGGCGGCGATGGCGAGGAGGATTTGGGCGAGTTGGGCTGGCTCGGTGATCATGGGGTCGTGGCCGGTGTCGATGTGGTGGACGCCCCAACCGTTGGCGGCGGCGCGCTCGGCGACGGGTTCGAATCCCGACTCGCTGCACAGGATGAACTCGCGGCGGAGGTTGGCGGGCTCTGGACGGCCGGTTCGGACGGGCTGAGAGAAGGTCAAGGTTGGCTGCGGCGAGAGGCGGGGCAGGACGAAGGCCTGGTCGTCAGGGTCGTCGACGGCCCAACGCTGGGCGACTTCGTCGGGCGTGGTGGGTTGGGCCATGAAGGGCTCGCCATCGGCGATGTGCTGCTGGATCCGGGCGACGAATTCCGGGCCTCGGACGGCGGCCAGCTGGTCGATCATGGCCTCGCCGTTTTCGGGGGCGACGCCATTGACATAAACCAGCGTGGCTACGCGGTCGGGGCGCAGCTCGGCGACGCCGGTGATGACCATGCCGGCGTAGGCGTGGCCGACGAGGATGACGTCGGAGAGGTCGTCTGAGTCCAAGAGCTGCACGATGTCGCGGATGTGGAGATCGAGGTTGAGGACGGCGGGCGGGATGAGACGCGCCAGGTGCTCACGGTCGCCGAGGCCGGTGAGGCTGGGGGTCAGGACGCGGTGGCCGTTTTCGCGCAGGATTGGAGCGGTTTTCCACCAGCACCAACCGCCGTGCCATGCGCCGTGGACGAGGACGAAAGTTGCCATATCCTGTTCCTTGGGAGGGTCTCGCTCTCACCCCGGCTCTCTGCCGTCAGGGGAGAGGGGGTGCGCTTGCGGTTCCACGCTCACTCCAGATTTCGATCTCTGCTCCCAACGGCGGATGAGCCTTCAAATGTGCTACCCAGAGAGGGAGAGGGCACTCATTGGATCGGGTGGTTACATGACGACCACGGAGCGGAGGACTTCGCCGCGGCCCATGCTGGCGAAGGCTTCCTCCACGTCGCCGATGCGGATGCGCTCGCTGACGAAGGCGTCGAGGTCAAGGCGGCCCTGGAGGTAGAGGTCGATGAGCATGGGGAAATCGCGGGTGGGCAGGCAGTCGCCGTACCACGAGGACTTGAGGGTGCCGCCACGTCCGAAAACCTCGATGAGGGGGAGTTCGATCTTCATGGTCGGGTCGGGTACGCCGACGAGGACGACGGTGCCGGCGAGGTCGCGGGCGTAGAAAGCCTGCTCGTAGGTGGCCGGATTGCCGACGGCCTCGATGGCGACGTTGACGCCGTTGCCGTCGGTGAGCGCGCGGATGGCCTCGACGGCGTCGGTCTGCGTGGAGTTGATGGTGTGGGTCGCGCCCAATCCCTTAGCCCATTCGAGTTTCCGGTCGTCGATGTCGACGGCGATGATGGTGTTGGCGCCGGCGAGGCGGGAGCCGGCGATGGCGGCGTTGCCGACGCCGCCGCATCCGATGACGGCGACGGAATCGCCGCGGCTGACGCCGCCGGTGTTGATGGCCGAGCCGATGCCGGCCATGACGCCGCAACCGATGAGTCCGGCGGCGAGGGGGCTGGCGGCCGGATCGACTTTGACGGCCTGGAGAGCGTCGACGAGGGTCAACTCGCAGAAAGCGCCGATGCCCAGGGCCGGGGACAGGTGCGAGCCGTCGGGCAGGGTCATTTTCTGCTGGGCGTTGCGGCTGGCGAAGCAGTACCACGGGCGGCCGCGCTGGCAGGAGCGACAGTTGCCGCAGGGGGCCCGCCAGGCCAGAATCACGAAATCGCCGGGCTGAACGTTGGTGACGCCGTCGCCGACTTTTTCGACGATACCCGCAGCCTCATGGCCCAACAGGAACGGGAACTCGTCGTTGATCGCGCCCTCACGGTAGTGAAGGTCGGTGTGGCATACGCCGCAGGCCTGGACGCGCACAAGGGCTTCGCCCTCGCCGGGGTCGGGCACGTGGATCGTCACGAGTTCGACGGGCGCTCCTTTGGCCCGAGAAATTACAGCCTTAACTTCGTTGACCGCCATTGAAATTCCCTCCGATTCGCCCGCCTGAGAGGGCGAAATGCAGCGGCTATAATGCCTCAACCCGTCAGCATCGTCAAAAAGGCAGGACATGATGGCCAAGCGCGTGATAGTCGATACAGACCCCGGAGTGGACGATACGGCAGCGATCCTGCTGGCGCTGGCGAGCACGGAACTGCAGGTGGACGCGCTGACGATCAGCTACGGGAACGGTTCGATGGAGCAGTGCGAAACCAACGCGCGGCGCATACTGGCGGCGGCGGGTCGGTCGGATATCGCGGTGTACCCGGGCGCGCAGGGGCCCCTGCTCAGGACGGCGAACGAAGGGTGGGCGGCGCACATCCACGGAGGAGACGCGCTGGGAGGCGCTGCGCCGGATGACGCGGTTGGTACCAGCGCGCGCGGCCGGCCGATGGAGCATGCGGCGGTGGAGATCGCGCGGCGGGTGATGGCGGCGCCGGGGGATATCACCGTGCTGGCGCTGGGGCGCATGACGAACGTCGCGTTGGCGTTGCGGCTGGAGCCCGGGATCGCGGCCGCGTTGGCGGGAGTGGTGGTGATGGGCGGCGCGGTGCGGGTGCCGGGGAACGTATCGCCGGTGGCGACGGCAAACATCCACGAGGACCCGGAGTCGGCGGCGATTCTGTACGATTCGGGCGCGGCGATTGCCCAGGTAGGGCTGGACGTTTGCGACCACTGCGGGCTGTCGGACGAGCAATTCCGCAGGCTGGAAGGGTGCTCCGCGCCGGCGGTGCGGCTGCTGGTGTCGGCGTCGGAGTACACGCGGGCGGCTTACCGACGGCTGGGCCGGCTGGCGGAGGGCGAGGCGGTGCGGTACAACGACGTGCCTGCGGTGGCGTACGCGATTGATCCGACGTTGTTCGAGGCGGAGCGTTTGCCGGTGGCGGTTGTTACAGGAAGCGAGTTGACGCGGGGTCAGACGGTGGTGGACTGGTACGGGATGACGGGGCGTCCGGCGACGGTTGACGTGTGCCTGGGCGTGGACGCCGAGCGATTGACGGAGATGGTGGTGGACCGGTTGGTCGGATACCCGTGGCCGGAGTGAGTGCGTGGGACCCGATACCTGATCACTTAGGCCAACGCGTTGGCGAGGAATTCGCCCGAGGTCGATCCTGCCGTGTACCCACGAAGAGGCACATGCCGGCCATGACTAGGAACAAAACCGGAAGCAATGGGTCCATCAGCGGTGCGGCCGTCGTGGTACGGGCTAGAAATCCAGCGATTCATGGCATAAGAGTATCCTTATGGGTATCCGAAACCCACGATCGACGCGTTGGGATAGCACGGCGGGAACGTCCACTGGCCGGTTGAGCGGGTTAAACTCCACCCGCCGATCAAGTGGGGACGATACGAAAAAGGAACCCCTCTCAAACAGAGAGGGGTTCCACGAAGTTGGCTGATTGCGGGTGGTCTAGCTGAGGGCGGCCACCGCGGCGCGAACCTCGTCGTAGTTGGGTTCGTTGGCGGGTGATTCGGACACCCAGTGGTAGCGGACGATGCCCTCACCGTCGACGATGGTGACGGCGCGCTTGGCGGCAACGTAGCCCTGCATGCCGGCCAGGCCGGGTAGTGCGACGTCGTAGGCGTTGACGACCTCGCGGTTGTAGTCGCTGAGGAAGGTGTACTCGACGTTGTTGGCGACTTTCCAGGCGGCCTGGGCGAAAGGCGGGTCGACGGTGATGCCGAGGACGACGGCGTTCAGGCCGTTGAAATCGTCGATGCGGTCGCGGAAGGCGCACATTTCGGTGGTGCAGACGCCGGTGAAGGCACCGGGGAAGAACGCCAGGACGACGTTCTTGCCGCGGTAGTCGCTGAGGCTATGCTGGGTGGCGGGGTTCTCGTGGAGGGTGAAATCGGGGGCGGACTGTCCTACGGTAATGGCCATGTTGAAACCTCTGAATGGGTGCTGAATGCGGGGGTTGGAAAGCGGTCGTACGCACTTTGGCACGACGGTCGATATGTTACCACACGGATGTCAACGGTCAGGGCGTGGGGCTGGAAATCACCAGGACGATCGCATTTGAACGTTTGGCACTTTGGCCCGGCGCTCCCTGCTGCCGTCATACTCACTGAAGCCGGCGTCCGTTGCCCGAACCCGGCAGTTTCGTTACCGTTTCCTCCGTCTGAGGCCTCTGGACTCCGGCTTTCGCCGGAGTGACGAGCCTGTCAATTCCAAATGCGATTGCCCGGAGAAGCACGTCCCAATTGGCATTGTTGGGACTAGTACGCATAACAACGGCCGACGATGATTTTTTGCCGGTATGAAAATGATGAACGGGATAAACAGGATGGGATGGGTGACAAATTTTACCTCGGGCGGTGGCATTAGATTGGAAAATCTACGGCCCAGCGAGTGCAGTCGATGTTTTCGGCCAGTTGCGCCGGGACGATGCACGGGCGAGAGATGGGGCGGAACAGGGCGGATGTGATACATTGCGGCGCGTACATAACATTGATGACTAATCACGGGATACGATGACTGACCCAGGACGCCAGACAGCGCCGCTGCCGCTGGTCAACAAGTTTTTCTTCACGGCCGACCATGTTGGGCTGCAGGCGTTGTCCTATTTCCGGCAGCAATGGGTGCTGTTTTTCCTGGCTCCGCCGGCTATCGAGGGGGTTACGCGAGTTCCCGACGTGAACGTGTTGGGGTTTCCGATCGACGCGGTGGTGGTGGCGGGCGCGCTGATATTCCTGGGGCGTTTCGTGGATGCGTTCACCGACCCGCTGATCGGGTGGTGGAGCGACCGGACACACAGCCGATGGGGACGCCGGATCCCGTTCATCCTGTTCGCGACGCCGTTTTACGCGCTGTTCGGCGCGTTGATCTGGTTCCTGCCGATGGACGGCAGCAGTTGGTGGAACGCGATCTATTTCGTGTTGATGCTGGAGCTGTTTTTCATTGCGACGACGATGTCGAGCGGGGCGCTGGAGGCGCTGGTTCCGGAGGTGACGCCAACGGCGGGCGACCGCATGAACCTGATCAGCCTGATCTTCCTGTTTGCGGTATTCGGCGCCGGGCTGGGCCTGGTGGCCGGTGGGTTCATCAAGGACGCCTACGGGTTCAAGATTACGGGGATAATTTTCGCGGCGGTGGCCCTGGTGTTCCGTTCCGGCTCGCTGGCGGCGGTGTGGAATCACGCCCGGAGGGACGTGCCGCCAGCCAGGGTGCAGTTCTGGCGCGGTTTGCGCGAAACACTCCGGAATACGCAGTTTGTGTCATTCGTCCCCACGTTCGTGATGTTCACGACGGGAGCGGGGGTGATGCAGGGTTGGATCCCGTTTTTCGCGGTGGCGGTGCTGCTGCAGGACAAGGAAGGAGCGACGTCGAGTTTCCTGTCAACGAGCGTGATTGGCGGCGTGGTGCTGGCCGGCATCATCATCTGGGTGATGTTCCTGACGGGCAGGGTGACCAAGCGGCGGCTGTACGGTGTGTGCCTGATCGCGAGCGGGCTGGTGTTCCCGCTGTTCAGCCTGGTTGGTATCGTGTCGTCGGAGCACCTGGTGGCGCAGGGATTGATTTTCGCGTTCATCGCGGGGATGCCGATGGCGGCGGTGTTCCTGCTGCCCAAGGGATTGACGGCGGACATCGCCGACTATGACGCGGTCCTGCGGGGCGAACGGCGGGAAGCGCTGTTCTACTCGACGCAGAACTTCTTCGAGAAGGTTACGTACGCCCTGCCGCCGTTGATGCTGAGCCTCATCCGCCTGCTGGGGGATTCACCGGAGAATCCGCTGGGGATACGGCTGGCGCCGGTGATGGCCGGGGTGTTGGTGCTGCTGGGCGCCGCCTTATGGCACAGGTACCGGCTGCCGGATACGGTGAACCGGGAGACCGTTTCGGCGGCGGGGTTGATTCCGGCGCGGTAGGGGGTGGTGAGGATTATCGCGCGAGGCCGGAGTTTTGGCGGAGAATATGATTCCACCAATCAAAGGCTGACATCCCGCGCATCAAACCGCTCCAATTTACGGGAGAGGTAATTTCATGGCGATTGAGGGGTGTCCAAAAGCCGGCCGAAACTCTTGAGCAACGGGTGAGATTGTGATGGGATTCCCCGGCGGCACAGTCGTCTGACTGCCGTTCCCGCGCCGGTGAGCAGTCGCCAAGGGAAACCGTCCGGTATCGCGGGGCGTGTGGCCCGTCGGCAACGGGGTTGCTAAACTACGCAGCCAGGACAGGAAAGAGGTGAACCATGACCAGAGCCCCCGCCACGCGCATCCAACGAGTACAGCCTCCGGCCACCCTGGCCGCCGGAGAAAAAGCCCGACAATTGGCCCGGCAGGGCCGCGACGTGATTGACCTGGGCCAATCCAGCCCGCACCACGTAACCCCGCAGCACATCATCGACGCTGGCATTCAGGCGTTGAACGCGGGACTTACCAACATCAGCTCCTCCCGAGGGCTGCCCGAACTGCGCCAGGCCATGACCGCGAAGCTGGCGGCCCACAACGGCCGCACCATCGATCCCGACGGAGATATCCTGGTCACTCCAGGCAGCAAGATGGGGCTGTATGAGGCCATCAACGCGTACATAGAGGCGGGAGATGAGGTGCTGGTCCTCGAGCCCACGTGGGTCAGCTTCGCCCAGCAGGTGGAGATGGCCGAGGGGGTGCCCGTCGGCGTGCCGCTCAGCGAGGAGGAGGAATACCACATCAGCTACGAGCGGCTGAAGCAGTACGTGACCTCGCGCACCAAGATGATCGTCATCAATAACCCGAACAATCCCACGGGCCGGGTTTACACGGAGGAAGAGCTGGCGGTCGTAGCGCGTTTGGCCCAGGAGCAGGATCTGCTGGTCCTTTGCGATGAGACCTACGAGTATTTCCTCTACGATTCCAACCGCCACGTTACCGTCGCGACTCTGGAGGGCATGGCGGAACGGACCCTGACCAGCTACACCTTCACCAAGGCCTATTCCATGTCCGGCTGGCGGTTGGGCTGCATCGTGGCCCAGTCAAACCTGCTGGAGCCACTGCTGAAGATACAGGAGCAAACGGCCAGTTTTGTGTCTCCTTTCGTGCAGATGGCCGGGGTGGCCGCCCTGCAAGGCCCGCAGGATCACGTGGCGGAGTGGCGCGATGACTGCGATGAACTGCGCGTGCGCTGCGTCGGCCGGCTGTCACAGGTACCCGGCGTACACTGTCCGCTGCCCGAAGGGGCGACTTTCCTTTTCCCTCGCTACTCGGCGGATATGTCATCCACGGAGATGGCCGAACTGTTGGTTGAAAGGGAGGGGGTGGTGGTGACCCCTGGCATCGGCTTTGGGGCGAGCGGAGAGGGCCACTTCCGTATCGCGCTGATGCGATCTCCCGCCGACCGCGTTGTCGAGGGAGTGGAACGCATAGCGCGCGCGCTGGAAACTCTCTAGCCGTTTCTGCGCTCGCGGGCCGGCCCAGTGTCGCCCTCCCCGCCAGGGGAGGGTGTGCCGTACCGACCCTCTCCGATCGGGGTAGAGGGGATTTACTGGCGGTCGAGTTGGGCGGCGAGGGCGGCTGCGTCGGTCACTGGGAGTTGGCAGGCGTAGTTTTCGCAGACGTAGGCGGTGGGTTGGCCGTCCTGCATGGCGCGTTGTTCCAGCAGCGGGGAGTCTTTCAACGGCGGGTTGGCGGGATCGGCCATGCCCACGGCGACCTTGTTGGGCATGAAGCGTGAGTTGACCTCGCGGAGCATTGAGCGGGTGGAATCAGCGCCGGCGGGGCCGACGATGACGATTTCGCGAGGCAGGGAGACGTAGAAGTCCAGGGCGCCCAGCCAGTGCCCGGTGGCGCTGGGCGCGCGGCCCAAAAGCTGTTGCAACGCACGGAGAGGGGTTGCGCCCTTGGATGAGTAGTCGTCGTTGCCGGTGATTACGCCGAGCCGGAGGAGCACGTCGGTGGCGACGGAGCCGCCGCAGGGCTGCGCGTTGTCGAACACGTCGCGGGGGCGGATGACAAGCTGTTCGTGGTCATTGCCGGTGTCGTAGAAGCCCCCAACGACGTCGTCCCAGAAAAGGTTGATCATGCCGTCCGCAGTGGCAACGGCTTCCTGAAGCCAGCGGGGTTCGAGGGTCGCTTCGTGGAGGGCGGTCAGGCCGTCGGCGAGGCAGGAGTAGTCTTCGAGGTAACCGAGGAGCTTGGCCTCGCCGTTGCGCCAGGTTCGTAGGACGCGGCCGCTGGCGTCGCGCATGTTTTCGAGGAGGAACGCCGCGTTGGCCCTGGCGGCGTCCAGGTAGTCAGCGCGATCGAGGGCGGCGCCGGCCTCGGCGAAAGCGCGGAGCATGAGGCCGTTCCACGACGTGAGCACCTTGTCGTCGAGGAGCGGGTGGATACGCTGCTCGCGGACATCGAGGAGGGTAGCGCGAGCGCGGGCGATGGCGCCGAGCAACGTTTCCTCGGAAACGCCGCGTTGATCGGCGAATTCGTCCGGCGGGCGGGCGACGTTGAGGATGTTGGAACCTTCGAAGTTACCTCGCTCGGAGACACCGTAGTAGGCCATGATGAGGTCGGCGTCGTCGCCAAGCAGGGGCCGCAACTCGTCGGGCGTCCACACGAAGAACTTGCCCTCCACGCCCTCGCTGTCGGCGTCCTGGGCTGAGTAGAAGCCGCCGGCGGAGTCGGTCATCTCGCGCAGGACGTAATCCAGGGTTTCCTCGGTGATACGCCGGTACAGGGGGTTGCGGGTGATCTGCCACGCGTGGAGATAGAGGCGGGCCAGGAGGGCGTTGTCATAAAGCATCTTTTCGAAGTGGGGGACGAGCCAGTAGGCATCGGTGGAGTAGCGGTGGAAACCGCCGCCGACCTGGTCGTACATGCCGCCGTAGGCCATTTTCTGCAACGTGTGCTCGACCATTTCCAGCGCGCGGATGTTGAATCCGTGGCGGTAGTAGCGCAGCAGGAACTCCGGGGTCATGGGCTGGGGGAACTTGGGAGCGTTGCCGAAGCCGCCGTTGAGGTGGTCAAACTGGGTGGCAAGCTGGGAGTAGGCGTTGTGCATCACCTCGGTGGTGAGGGGCGTGAAGCCGCGCGGCATCTGGCCGGAGCGGCCCATCTGCTCGGAAAGCTGGCGGGTTACACGCTCGATTTCGCTCTTGTTGGTCTGGTAAGCCTGGCTGGCGGCCTCCAACAGGCGAGGGAAACCGGGCATGCCCTGGCGATCCTCGGGGGGGAAGTAGGTGCCGCCGTAGAAGGGCCGGCCTTCAGGGGTCAAGAACACGGTCATGGGCCAGCCGCCGCTGCCGGTGAGCATCTGGATGGCTTCCATGTACACGGCGTCGAGGTCGGGGCGCTCCTCGCGGTCAACCTTGATGTTGACGAAATGCTGGTTCATGACGGCAGCGATGTCATCGTTCTCGAAGGACTCGCGTTCCATGACGTGGCACCAGTGGCAGGCGGAGTAGCCGATGCTGAGGAGGATGGGACGGTCCTCGTCGCGGGCGCGGTTGAGGGCCTCTTCGCCCCAGGGATACCAGTCCACCGGATTTTCGGCGTGCTGGAGAAGGTAGGGACTGGTCTCGTTGGCAAGGCGGTTAGGCATCGGGGAGACTCCTCGAGAGATCCGAGCGGGCGACGTGCGCGTATTCTATGTTGACGGCGGGTCTGCTAGAATCGCGCTAGGACGCCAGCCAGCATAACAGATACGCTGGAGGCTGAAGGTAAAACACCGAATGGCGACAATGCCGCGACATGTGTGGGCCGGAGCGTTGGCAACGCTGATGTTGCTGGTGGCGCTGGCCTGCGCGCCGGCCTCGGACGGCCCGGCCGTCGGGGTTGCGGGCATAGAGGTTGGGAACACGTCGCCGCCGTTTGCGATGACGCTGGAGGACGGCACCGAGGTATCGCTCAAGGACATAGTGGACGACAACCAGGCGGCGCACCTTTTCTGGTTCGCAACCTGGTGACCCGAGTGCCGCGCTGAGTTGCAGACGCTGGATCCCATCGCATCGAAATACCCCGGCCTTGACTTCTACGTTGTTTCGTACAACGAGTCAGTCGACGAGATTGCCGAATATATTGAGGAGCATGGTTACACCGACGTAATACCCGCCGAACCCGTCGGCACAATGCTGGCGGACCTGCAGGTCACCCGGCAAATGGCGATGATGGCGGTGAACGGGAACGGGATGATCTACCACCGGCAGGTGATGGGCAGCGCGGCGACCTGGGAGCCGTACTTCGGAGCGCTGACCGCCGACCCGATGGCCATACCGCCGGAGGTTGAAATTCAACGGCAAAAAGACCAGAGACAGCAAGACTTGCAACTGCCAAGTTGATGAGGATAGTGTGCGGCGTCGTTGACGCCGAAGGCCTGACGAAATGAGAAAGATTCACGGAATATTCGCTGTCACAATCGCGGCCGGAATGGTCGCGTTTCTATCGGCGTGCGGGTCAGAACCGTCTCCGCCACCTCCGCCGGCGGCACCGGAGCAACCCGCAGCGTCGCAGGCAACCGAGGTCGCGTTGCCCACCGACGCTCCGACGGCCATGATGGAGTCGGCGACGGAATCGGCTCCGCCGGCGGCCTCGGCGACAGAAGCGCCGGCGGTTCCCACTGAGACGACCGCTGCCGTTGCCGCGCCGGCGCCGACCAACACGACAGCGCCGGCCGGGGGCCAATCGCAGGCGCCGCCACCACCAGCAGTGGCTACCGAGGCACCCTCGGCACCAACAGCCGCACCCACGGCGGCCGCGGCGCCTCCAACTGAAGCGGCTACGATGGCTCCACCTCCCACCGAATCCGTGCCGGCCGCGCCGGAGGGGACGAACGTTGGGGAGATTCCGCCGGCGTTCACGATGGAGCGGACGGACGGGACACCGGTGGCGCTGGCGGACCTGACCGCTGCGGGTAAACCGGCGTTCATGATGTACTTCGCGACCTGGTGACCAACCTGCCGCGCCGAGTTACGGTCGCTTGCCCCAGTTGTTACCGAAAACGCAGATAAGGTCGATTTCTACCTGGTGTCGTTCAGCGAAAGCGCGAGCCGCCTGGAACAGTACGTCGTAGAAAACGGTTACTCCGACATGATCTCCACGCAGCCGCTAGGTTCGATGCTGGCGGACCTGAGGATCACCAGCCAATCGTCGATGATCGCCATGGATTCGCATGGGGTCATCACGTTCCGCAAGGGATACGGCGGAGGCGGGGACTACGTGGGGGCGCTGAGGGAGTTGGCGCAGTAGGGAGTTAGGCGGCGCGGCTACGGTTCTCCATCCAGCGAGAAGACCAACTGGCCGCGCCGTGGAGCATATTGCATATCCAACTCGTTCAGCACGTCGCGCCCGAGCAGTGAGTCCAGGCCGTTGGTCACGGGGTGTGGCTTGCCGATGTGGATGTCCACACGGAGGTCATGGCGGGTTTCGCCATCGTAAAGCGATACTACTGCGCTTTCGGCGTAGTAAGTGTGTGGCCCGCCCACGCTGGTGGAGACTGACGGGTTGGACAGTTCGTCAAAGGGGCAGTGCAAGTCATCCGCGTCAGTTGGATGAAGGACAGTAGTATCGGTTCCGGTGTCAATCAGAAAATCAACGCCCCCGAGTATGCCAAGCCTCGGTAGATGCACCCGCACCATCATGCGAGGGCTGCCATCCGGAGCGAAATAGCCGGTAATCATAGAATTATTCGAGGGCGTGGCTTGGTGTTCAAAAACTCCCGCGCAGCGAAGCCCGGATGTTCGCCAAGTTCCTCGATCTTTTTTCTCCGCTCTTCCACTGAGTCTGCAACCACAAGCACCCAGTTCTCAGTCAGCGCAACCCACTTATCGGGGTATTTCTTGATCAGCTCGGGGCGCATTGCCCGGAGGCGTTCGGAGCGGGCAACGGAGTCTCGCCAATGAGCGAGCTCTTCCGGAGTAGCCTGGTGCGTCGTAACCGTTGCTTTGGGCCTCTGGCCGTCGGTTCTGAATATGGCCATATTTTGGCTCCTCTGAAACTATTGGCTCTCTTAACCTGCCGGGGTGCCTTTGAGGTCGGCGGTGAGCATGGCTTGAACGTCGCTGAGGGGCATTGCGCCGTGGTTGTCGCCGTCGCGGGTGCGGACGGCGGCGGCGTTGGCGTCGGCCTCGCGATCTCCGACGACGAGCATGTAGGGGGTTTTCTGGAGTTGAGCCTGGCGGATCTTCTGGTTCATGCGCTCGCTGCGGTCGTCGACCTCGATCCGGAAGCCGGCGTCGCGGAGTTGGCTGGCGACCTGTTCGGCGTACTCGTTGTGACGGTCGGCGATGGGGATGACGACGGCCTGAACGGGGGACAGCCACAGGGGGAAAGCCCCGGCGTAGTGCTCGACGAGTACGCCGAAGAAACGCTCCAGGGAGCCCAGGATGGCGCGGTGGACCATGTAGGGCTGCACGCGGTTGCCCTGCTCGTCCTGGTAGACCAGGCCGAACCGCTCGGGGAGGTTGAAGTCGAACTGGACGGTAGTGCACTGCCAGTCGCGGCCGAGGGCATCCTTGATCTTGATGTCGATCTTGGGGCCGTAGAAGGCCCCGCCGCCCTCGTCGATGCCGTAGTCGAGGCCGCGCTCGACCAGCGCCTGGCGCAGCGACTCGGTGGCGTGGTCCCACATTTCGGGTTCGCCTACGTATTTCTCGGGTCGAGTGGACAACATAATGTCATACTCGTCGAACCCGAACGCCGCCATTATTTCGAAGGTGAGGTCGAGGACGTCCCCCACCTCTGCGGCGACCTGGTCCGGCAGGCAGAAGATGTGGGCGTCGTCCTGGGTGAATCCGCGGACGCGCATGAGACCGTGGAGGACGCCGCTGCGCTCGTAGCGATAGACGGTGCCAAGCTCGGCGATGCGGAGGGGTAACTCGCGGTAGCTGCGCAGGGCGGAGCGATAAATCTGGATGTGGAACGGGCAGTTCATCGGCTTGAGGAAGTATTCCTGTCCGTCGATTTCCATGGGGGCATACATGCTGTCGCGGTAGAAATCGAGGTGGCCGCTGGTCTGCCAGAGGCGGGCGCGCCCGATGTGGGGGGAGTAAACGATGTTGTAGCCGCGGCGGTAGTGGATGTCACGCCAGTAGTCCTCGATGAGGGAGCGCATGACACCACCCCTGGGGTGCCAGACGATGAGGCCGGGGCCGATCTCGTCGTGAACGGTGAACAGGTTCAGTTGGCGTCCGAGGGTGCGGTGGTCGCGGCGTTCGGCCTCGGCGAGGCGCTCAAGGTGGGCCTCAAGTTCGGACTGGGATTCGAAGGCGGTGCCATAGATTCGCTGGAGCATGGGGCGGTTTTCGTCACCACGCCAGTAGGCTCCGGCGGTGTGCAGGAGCTTGACGGCGGTGATTTCGCCGGTGCTGGCAACGTGAGGCCCCTGGCAGAGGTCGGTGAACTCGCCATGGCGGTAGATGCTGAGCGTGGTCTCGTCGGGGAGGTCGTCGATGATCTCCTGCTTGAATGGCTGCGTTGAGAACATGCTCTGGGCGGATTCGCGGTTGAGTTCTTCGCGCAAGAACGGCGTGTCAGACTTGATGGTCTCGAGCATCAAGGCTTCGATGCGCTCCAGATCCTCAGGCGTGAAGGGGCGCTCGACCTCGAAATCGTAGTAGAAACCGTCGGCAGTGGGCGGGCCGATGGCGACCTTGGCCTCTGGGAACAGTTGCAGGACGGCGTCGGCCATGACGTGGGCGGCCGAGTGGCGCATCCGATGGCGCAACGATTCGATGGGGTTGTCGACGGCGTGTTCGGGGGTTCCGTGGTCGAGCATGGAAAGCTACCTGCCTGCGAACGATTAGGGGTTACAAATAAGCACGAAATCATTATAGCCCATCGTGTTTGACCGGGCGGTTCGGGCGATGCCGGGCAGGATTCGTCAGCCGGGCGTGGATGTATAATTGTTCCCGCAATTCAGCAGCGCAAACCCGCTGCGACACAGTGGAGTGGTAGAAATGGATGAACTCAGCCAGCGACTTGCCGAAATGGCCGTCAAGTTGGACGCGGTCGTGGAGCGGCTTTGACCTCGCCGGCAGGGAGAAATCCATTTCCGAACTGGAGACTGAGGCTGCCGCTGCCGGATTCTGGGATGACCCTGGATCGGCGCAACGCAAGATGCAGGAACTGGGCCGGCTCCAGCAGTCGGTGGAGTTGTGGAGGGGGCTGCAATCGCAAGTTGCCGACCTGGCGGAACTGACCGAGCTTGCCATCGAGAACGACGACGACAGCCTGGAAGATGAGCTGACCGCCGAGGCCGACGACGTGGGCAACCGCCTGGCGCGAGCCGAGATGGAGTTGACGCTGTCGGGGCCCTACGACGACCGACCGGCCATCCTCACGATACATTCAGGCGCCGGGGGCACTGACTCACACGACTGGGTGGAGATGCTGACAGGGATGTACGCCGGCTGGGCTTCCACCGACGGCCGACCGGTGCAGGTGCTGGACACGGCGTACGGCGACGAAGCCGGCCTGCGCACGAGCACGATGGAGATAGGCGGGCAACACGCTTTCGGTTTCCTGAACGCGGAGGTGGGGGTACACCGGCTGGTGAGGATGTCGCCGTTCGACCCGGCGCGGCGACGACAAACATCGTTCGCGCGGGTGGAGGTCCTGCCCGCGGTGGTGGATGACGACGCGGAGGTGGAGATCAGGCCGGAAGACCTCAAGATGGACTTTTTCCGCTCCAGCGGGCCCGGCGGACAGAACGTGCAAAAGGTGGCGTCGGCGGTTCGGTTGACGCACACGCCCTCGGGCATCGTCGTTTCGTGTCAGACCGAGCGATCGCAGCACCAGAACCGGGACTACGCGATGCGGATCCTGCGGGCGAAGCTGCTGGCGTTGAGGGAGGCGGAACGAGAGCAGGAACTTTCGAGCATACGGGGCGAGCGGGTGTCGGCCGAATGGGGCAACCAGATACGCAGCTACGTTTTGCATCCGTACAAGTCGGTGAAGGACCACCGGACGGATTACCAATCAGGGAATACGGACGCGGTGCTGGCCGGCGGGATCGACGGTTTCATCGAGGCGTACTTGGTGAGCAAGCTGGGTGGCGAGTAACCGGTTCTGACGAGTATCCCGTTCTGACGAGTATCCCGTTCCAAGGAATGCTCGCGCATCAAAACGCGGGGGCAGGTACGCAACCTGCCCCTACACGGTTTTGGACGGCGTCCGGGTAATGATCTAGTCGGTTGCGTCAGGCGGGCTGGCCTGGAGGGGCGAGATCAGGTGCCCCATGTGCTCGCGCTTGGTCCGCATGTAGCCTTCGTTGAGCTCGTTGGTGGGCACGGTGAGGCTGACGCGGTCGGTGACCTCGACGCCCAATCCACTGATGCCAGCCATCTTGTGGGGATTGTTAGTCACCAGGCGGGCGCGGTTGATGTTCAAATCGTGCATGATCTGGACGGCCAGGTCGTATTTGCGTTCGTCGGGCTGGAACCCCAGAGCAACGTTCGCCTCGATGGTGTCCAAGCCGTGGTCCTGCAGGGCGTAGGCCCGGATCTTGTTATGGAGGCCGATGCCACGGCCCTCCTGACGGAGGTAGATAAGGGCGCCGCAACCGTCTTCGAACATCATGCGGATCGCCATATCCAGCTGTTCACCGCAGTCGCACTTCAGGCTTCCGAACGCGTCGCCGGTGAGACATTCGCTATGGACCCTGACCAGAACTTCATCGCCAGGCTGCCACTCACCGACCACCAGAGCGGCGTGTTCACCGCTGTCGATCGTGCTGTTGTAGCCGATGATGCGCGCGATACCGTATTGGGTGGGCAGGTTGGCCTCGGCCACGCGGGTTACCAGGGATTCGTTCATGCGCCGGTGGGCGATCAGTTGGGCGATGCTGAATATCTTGAGGTCGTGCCTGGCGGCGAATTTTTCAAGCTCGGGCAGACGGGACATGGTTCCGTCCGGGTTCATGATCTCGCAGATGACCCCGGCCGGGTACGCGCCGGCCCTCCGGCACAGGTCAATCATGGCCTCGGTGTGGCCGGGCCGTCGAAGAACGCCCCCGGGGTTGGCGCGCAACGGGAACAGATGGCCCGGGTGTATGAAATCCCCGGGTTGGGAATCGGGATCGATCAAGGCCCGGATGGTCGCGCTGCGGTCGTACGCGGAGACGCCGGTTGACGTGCCGGGCTTGTAGTCCACGGAGGTTGTGAAAGCCGTGGGTTGGGAGGAATTGGAGTTGCGGCTGCGGAGGAGGGGGATGCGGAGTTCCTCCAGGCGCTCTCCCGACATTGGCACGCAGACCAGACCGCGGGCATGGGTGACCATGAAGTTGACGGCGGCAGGGGTGGCGTGCTCTGCGAAAAGGAACAGGTCGCCTTCATTTTCCCGATTTTCGTCATCGACGACGATGATGAGCTTTCCAGAAGAAAGGTCTTCCAGCGCCTCTTCGAGGCTACACAGGGGCATCGTTCCTCCGGAATTTGATCAGGTTTGCGGCGTAAGTGGGCTCTTCAGCATCGGTTGACGGGGTCGGTACGAGGCGGGCCGCCCTGACAGCCGGTCAATTGGCCGGCGAGTCCGCTGCGGCGGGGTCGTGTATTCGACGGTAAGCGATGAGGTCCGCGATGGAGAGGATATTGAGCGAGAAATCCCTCGCCATGGGGATCAGATCCGGGAGGCGTGCCATGCTGCCGTCTTCTTTCATGATCTCGCAGACCACGCCGGCGGGGTACAGGCCGGCCAGGCGGCACAGGTCGATGATGGCTTCAGTGTGGCCGGGGCGGACGAGGACGCCACCCGCGTGGTAGCGCAACGGAAACAGGTGGCCGGGCTGAATGAAGTCCTGGGGGCGGGATGCCGGATCGATGAGGGCGCGGATGGTCGCAGCCCGGTCCCCGGCGGAGATGCCGGTGGAGGTATCGATGGCGTAGTCCACCGGCATGGTGAAGGCGGTGGGCAGATCAGAATCGGAATTGCGGCTGGGCAAAAGCGGGATATCCAATTCGTCCAGACGCTCGGCCGTCATGGGCATGCACAGTTGCCCGCGGGCGTGGGTGACCATGAAATTGACGGACTCGGCGGTAACATGTTCAGCCGGCATGACCAGATCGCCCTCATTTTCGCGATCTTCGTCATCGACCACGATGAGGAACTTGCCGATTCTCAGGTCAGAGAGACCCTGTTCGATGCTGGCCAAGCGCATCCGTCAGCGATTTCCAATACCGGCCCGGAAAGTCAATCCAACCTGGATTGGAGGAGGCTTTCCACGTATTTAGCCAAAATATCCGCTTCAAGATTAACCCGGTCCCCCACCGTTCGTTCGTGCAAGTTGGTGTTCTGCATCGTGAACGGAATGACCGAGATCGTGAAACGGGAGTCGATTCTTTGTACCACCGTAAGACTGATTCCGTCAACCGCGATGAACCCCTTATCTACGATGTAAGGGAGCAGGGATTCCGGCGCTTCGATCTCCATGATGTAGCAGTCGGCCTCGGGAGTGAGGGCGGTGATGGTACCGGCGCCATCGACATGCCCCTGCACGATGTGGCCGCCCATGCGGTCGTTGGCGGACAGCGCGCGCTCCAAGTTGACGGCTGAGCCGTTTCCGGCCTGGCCCAACGAGGTGCGACGGAGGGTCTCTGGAGCAAGGTCGACGGAAAAGCCGGCGGCGTCAAACTCCACCACGGTGAGGCACGCGCCGTTGACGGAAATACTGTCGCCGACTTTGGCGTCCGAGAGAACCTTTTCGGCGTTCAGGACCAGGCGGTAGTCGGTCAGGCTGGAAACCCGGCCGACCTCCTCAACGATTCCGGTAAACATTCAGGAGCCTCCTTGGACGGGGTGGCTGGGAGCGGGGTAGCCGGTGATGAGCCAGTCGGGGCCGATCGGTTCGAAGCAGGCGCGCTCGAGATTCCAGACGTCGGCCATGACGGTAGCGCCGTTGCCCCCAATGGGCGAACTGGCGGCGGCGCCTCCGATGAGCTTGGGGGCTACGAACGCGCAGACCTTGTCGATGAGCCCGGCGTCGAGCATCGCGCCCAGCACCTCGCCGCCGCCCTCGACGAGCACGCTCATCATGCCGTCGGCGCCCAGGGATTCGAGCATGGCGGGCAGATTGACGCGGCCATTCGGGCCGGGGAAATCGCGCACCTCGGCGCCGGCGTCCTCGAGCGCGGCGATACGGGCGTGGTCGATGCCGCCGCACGTCGCGATGATGGTGCGGCCGGGCTGGCGGAGCATGCGGGCGTCGGGAGGAGTGCGGGCGTGGCTGTCGACCACGATGCGCACGGGTTGGAGGTTGGACGGGAGCGCGTTGCCGCTGGGGTCGCGGGCGGTCAACTGAGGGTCGTCAGTGAGGGTGGTGCCGATGCCGACCATGATGCCGTCAAGCTCTTTGCGCATCTGCTGGACGCGGGCGCGGGCGTCGGGGCCGGTGATCCACTGGGACGCGCCGGTGCGGGTGGCGATCTTGCCGTCCAGACTCATGGCGAACTTGGCGACCACGAAGGGCAGGCCGGTGGTGATGTGTTTGGCGAATGCCTCGTAGAGTTCGTCGGCGGCCGGATCGGGCTGGTGTTGGACGGCGATGCCGGCGGCGCGCAGGGCGGTCTCTCCACCGCCGGCGACGCGAGGGTTGGGATCGCGGACGGCGTAGATGACACGGGCGATGCCGGCGTTGATCACGGCGTCTGTGCACGGAGGGGTGCGGCCGTAGTGGCAGCAGGGTTCGAGGGTGCAGTAGAGGGTGGCGCCGCGGGCGGCGGGCCCGGCCTGTTGCAACGCGCCGATTTCCGCGTGGTGCTGACCCGCCGGGAGGGTGTGTCCCTCGCCGACCACGGTTGAATCGCGCACGATCACAGCGCCGACCGCGGGGTTGGGACTGGTGGTACCCAGGGCCGAGCGGGCGAGATCGAGGGCCCGTCGCATGGGATCGACGGTTGCCGTCATTGGGTCGCCGGTCCCGGCACGATCCGGTTGTGTCATGGAGCGAAGTCCTGGTGGAACCGGCTGGCGGTGGGCCCGGACTGGCCCTGATACTTGCTGCCCAACTCCGGAGAGCCATACAAACGCTCGGCGGGTTCGGTGAGGCGCAGGAAGGAGATCTGGCCGATTTTCATTCCGTGGTAGAGGGCGATGGGCAGGCGGGCGACGTTGCTGAGCTCCAGGGTCAGGCGGCCGCGCCAGCCGGGATCGACGAAGCCGGCCGTGCTGTGGATCAGCAGACCGATGCGGCCCAGGCTGCTCTTGCCCTCCAGGCGGGCGACGAGGTCGTCGGGGAGTTCGATGTGCTCAAGGGTACTGCCGAGGACGAACTCCCCGGGGTGCAGGATGAATTGATCTTCGCCCTGGATTTCGACTTCCTCGGTGAGATCAGCCTGGGATTCGCGGACGTCGATGTACGGGCGACGGGAGTTGGAGAATACGAGGAAACGATTGTCGAGGTGGAGGTCGATGCTGGCCGGCTGGATGTCGTCGGGATTGATGGGGTCGACGACTATTCGACCCTCGTCGAGTTCGCGGCGGATGGTGCGGTCGCTGAGTACCATCGGAGATCACTCGAGCTCGTAGATGCCGTAGACCACGACGGTGATCGTGCTGTCGCCCGCGGTGATGGGTGTGTCTGCGGAGGCAGCGGCGGCAAGGGCGAAGCCGCGTTCAAGCGTGGGCCCGCCGTGGCCGCCGATGGGGTATTCGCTGACGACTTTGAGGTCGCCCAGTTCGCGGCCGGAGAATTCGGCGATCTGCTCGGCCTTTTCCTGCATGTTGTCGATGGCGGCCTCTCTGGCTTCCTCTTCCAACTCCGAGGTATCCGAAATCGCAAAATTCAGGTTGTTGAACTGGATGTGGTCGCCGCCGGCGGTAACCGCCGCGTCGATCACCGCGCCGACCTCGTCGGTGTCGCGAACGGTAACGGCCAGGCCGTTTTCGACGGTGTAGCCATCCTGTTCACGACCGTCGGGGCCGTATTCGTAATTGGGATGGATCCGGAAGTATGTGGTGGCGATGTCGTCCTCGTCGATGTCCTCGTCGGTGAGGGCTTCCTGAACGTCGTCCATGGTGGTTGCGGCGGTGTCGCGGGCTGAGACGACGGTATCGGCGGTGACGGAAACAGCCAGGGACAGCTCGGCCAGGTCGGGCGACCCGGTGGCGGTTCCGCGTCCGGAGACCTGGGCGACGTCGATCTGGTCGTCGGTCAGCAGGCCGGGAACGGTTGTCGAGGATTCGGCAGGGTTTTGGTCGCGGTCGGCGATGGCGGACACCGGGGGCAGGTTGAACGCCCAGGCGGCGATGAGCATTACCAGGGCCACGGCGAGCACGGGCAGGGTGTATTTGAGCACGTTCTGATAGGGCATTGAATCCTCCGTTTATTTCCGGTTCATTTATATGCGGTCGCGATTGAGTTGTTGACGCATCGCTGAACTGGTCCTAGCCAGGCGCCTATCCCTGGAAGTTGACCCGGCCACCCAACAGGGCGCGGGCCATCACGAATTTATGGATCTCGGAGGTGCCGCCGCCGATGCGGGCGTGGCGGAGCATGTGGTACCAGTGGGGGATGGGCATGTCGAGGGTTTCGCCCATGCCGCCGAATATCTGCATGATCTTGTCGATGCTGCGCCAACCCCACTCGCCGGCGGCGTATTTGACCATGGAGGCTTCGACGCGCACATCCTCGCCGGCGTCGGCGCGGGCGGCGGTCTCGCGGGCGACGGCGCGGAGGGCGATGATGTCCATATATACGTCGGTGAGCATCCACTGGATGGCCTGACGGTCGGCGATGGGGCGGCCGTAGGTGACGCGCTCCTGGGACCAGTCGATTGCCATCTGGAGGGCGCGGGTGAGGATACCCAGGGCCATGGCGCCGCGCAGGAGGCGGTCGTGGTGGACGAGCCACTGCTGGCCGAGGTTGAAGCCCTCTCCGACCTCGCCGAGGACCTGGGTCTGGGGGACGCGGACGTTGTCCAGATGGATGTAGTGCTGCTGGGCCTTGGTGGGGACGATCCAGACGCGGATGGGCTCGAAGGTGACGCCGGGCGTGGGGTTGTCAATGATGAACATGGTGATGCCGCCACGCTGACGCTTATCGGGGTCGGTGACGGCCTGGACGAGGAGGAAATCGGCGGAGGCGGCGCCGGAGATGAACATCTTGGTGCCGTTGATGATCCAGTCGTCGCCGTCGCGGACGGCGCGGGTCTGCATCATCCCGCCCGGGTCGGAGCCGGCCTCGGGCTCGGTCTGGCCGAACGAGTAGTACAGGTCGCCGTTGATGGCGGGGTAGAGGTATTTCTGCTCCTGCTCCGGGGTGCAGGCGCCGATCATGAACATGGGAACGGGCGACGTGGGCAGGTGGACGATGCTCTGGTGGATTTCCTCTTCGAGAACCAGATGGCCCAGCGCTCCCATGCCGCCGCCGCCGTAGTCCTCGGGGACGAACGAGGTGTAGATTCCGGTCTGTTTGGAGAGGTTGTGCAGGCGCGCCCACTGGTCTTCAGTCAACGTGCCCAGCACGCCCGGAACGGTTTCCAGCACCCCGCGAGGAGCGCCGTTTTCCGGTTCGCCTTCCTGAGGCGGATGGGCGAGGTATCCGGGCTCAAGGGGAACGCACTCGTCGCGGATAATCCGGCGGACGGTGCTCTTGAGGGCATCGAGCGCAGGGGGCAAACCGGTCTCTGTGGTCATCGTTACTCCGGGTAGGTTCAGGATTGTCGGGGTGGTGAAATTCGGCGCGATTCAGTGGAACAGGCAGACGTACTTCAGGGCGGAGATTGCCGGGTCCTCCTGAGCGTCCGGCGCAAGGCGGGCGACGTACTCGCCCTCGGCCGGGCCGGCAGAAGCCGATGACGCCTCGATGATTGCCAAGGAGTAATGGATTCCTCCGAACACGATTGCGACCGCGAATACGATGACGATGCAGAGGCCAATGATTTTCGGATTCATGCTGTGACCTCCTACTGAAACCGTAGGGTTGGCGGTGCGCGCCGGGAAATGCGGGGCTCAATTATAGTCGATAGCAGCCGGGCTTGCGGGTTGTGTTGTCAGGCATGTCGCTCTCGATGGAGGGCATGGCGAGAAGCAGATCGGATGATAGAATACAGCGGCCCAACCCGTCGTTTAACCCAATGGGCGCGCCGAAGAGATCCGTGACCAGTCAACTACTACGCAACCTCCCGAGCGTCGAGCGCGTCGTCAGCAGCGACACGCTGGCGGACGCGGTTTCGACCTACGGCCGCGACTGGGTGGTGGACTTGACGCGGGACGCGGTTGACGAAGCGCGGCGGAGCATACTTGCCGGGGGCGAATCCGGGTCCCTGGATGAGATCGCCGAGACGGTGCGCCGCACCATCGACGACCTGGTGGCGCCGTCGCCGAGACCGCTGATCAACGCGACGGGAGTGGTGATCCATACGAACCTGGGTCGGGCGCCGTTGAGCAAGGCCGCATTGGCCGCCGCCGATGCCGTGGCGCGTGGGTACTCGGACCTGGAGATAGATCTCTCTACGGGTCGACGGGGGTCTAGGCAGGCGCACCTGCAATCTCTGCTGCGGCAGATCACGGGCGCGGAGGCCGCGTTGGTGGTGAACAACAACGCGTCGGCGCTGCTGCTGGGACTGGCGGCGCTGGCGGCCGGGCGCGAGGTCATAGTGGCGCGGGGCGAGGCTGTGGAGATCGGCGGCGGGTTCCGCATCCCCGACGTGCTGCGCCAGAGCGGATGCACGCTGGTGGACGTCGGCACGACCAACCGGACTTACGTGCGCGACTACGCGGACGCCGTGACGGATGACACGGCCGCCTTCCTGAAAGCTCACGCCAGCAACTTTCGCGTGGAAGGGTTCACCGCCGCTGTGGACGAGCGGGAGTTAGTGCAACTTGGGGAACACGCGGGGATTCCGGTGTTGCACGACGTGGGATCCGGCGCTTTGCTGCCGACGGACAGGTACGGCCTGGCGCACGAGCCAATGCCGCAGGAGGCAATCGCGGCCGGTACCGGGCTGGTGTTCTTTTCCGGGGACAAGCTGCTGGGCGGCCCGCAGGCCGGCATCGTGGTGGGCACGCGGGAACTGGTGCAGACGCTGGAGCGGCACCCGCTGGCGCGGGCGGTGCGCATCGACAAGATGAGCCTCGCCAGCCTGACCGCGACGCTGACGCACTACCTGAGCGGAACCGCGGAGTCCGAGGTGCCGGTGTGGCGTATGATTGCCGCGAAACCGGGCGACATCAAGGCCAGGGCGGAACGATGGCGCGTAATGGTTGGAGGATCGCCGGGATGCGAGATAACCGTCGAACCCGCGAGGTCGGCTGTCGGGGGCGGCAGCCTGCCGGGAGAGACGCTGGAGTCGTGGGCGCTTTCGATCTCGGCCAATGGCGGCGGTATGAGCCCGGAGTCGCTGCTGGCAGGGCTGCGCGGCAGATCGACGCCGGTGATCGCGCGGATCGAGGACGATGCGGTGCGGCTGGACCCAAGAACGGTGCTGCCCGAGCAGGATGATGATGCGCTGCGAGCCTTGAAAGAGATATTGGCGTAAAAACGCGCCACAAACACGCTCTGGGAGACAACGGGTGAAATCGTGACGGACTATTTGTTGGTGCACGGAGCCGGACAAGGCGCGTGGAGTTGGGGCAAGGTCTGGGGCCAAATGACCGCCCCGGTGGAGCACCCGCCCAGCCTATATCGCCAGCGACAAGCAGTCCGGGTGCGCGCGGTGGACCTGCCCGGTCAAGGGTCGGACGCGGCCCTCGACGCCGGGCTGGTGGACATGTCGGAGGGAGTGCTCGCGATCACCAACCTGGTGGAGCGGGAAGGATTTTCGGATTACATAATCGCCGCGCACGAATTGGGGGGCACGGTGGCGTTGCAGGCCCTGGGCGAACTTCAGCCGAAGCCCAAACGCCTGGTGCTGGTGGCCGGCCTGGTGCCCTCGAACCGGGGCGCACCGGTCTCCGCGTATCCAACGCCGCTGCGGGCGGCCATTTCGATGTGCAAGATCGTGAGTACACTCACCGGCAAGGATATCCAGGTTCCCCGCAGCCTGGTGAGCAACTACACGTGCAAAGGCCTGGAGCCGATGCAGCAAGTGGAGACGGTGGGGCACCTGGGGCCGTTGCCGCTGCGCATGCTGACTCAACCGGTGTCCCTGGACCTCGATGAGTTGCCGTGTCCGGTCACCTATGTGGTTCTTGGGGAGGACGGCTTGATCGCGCCGTCCCAACAGCGAGCGATGGCGGCGCGAATACCGGGGGCGAACGTAGTGGAGCTGGAGGCAGGTCACCAGGCGGCCACTCAAAAACCGCGAGAGCTGGCTGATCTGCTACTTGCCGTTTGATGCCCGGCCATCCGGACGGGTCGGCGTCGTTCATCGCTGATCTGCACATCCATTCGCGGTATGCGTTCGCCTGCAGCAAGGCGCTGTCGCTGGATTCGCTCAGTAGCTGGGCGGGCCGCAAAGGGATTGACCTCCTGGCGACCGGCGACTTCACCCATCCCCTTTGGGCCAAAGAGCTTCGTGCGGGTCTGCGGGTCGATGACGACGGGCTGCACAGTTACAACGGCGTGAGGTTCGTGCCCGGCACGGAGATCAGCTGCGTGTACAAGCAGGGTGGGCGGACGCGGCGTATTCACGTGCTGGTACTGATGCCCACACTGGATGCGGCGGATGACCTGACGTACGGGCTGAGCGAGCACGGCAAACTGACCAACGACGGACGACCGACGGTCAGCCTTTCGGCCCGGGACCTCATGGAGCTGGCTTTGGACTGTCATCCAGAGTCGATCGTGATTCCGGCACACGCCTGGACGCCGTGGTACGGGGTTTACGGATCGAAGGGCGGGTTCGACAGCCTGGAGGAGTGCTTCGGCGACCTGGCGCCGTTGGTGACGGCGGTGGAGAGCGGCCTGTCGTCGGATCCGGCGATGAACCGGTGGGTGAGCGAATTGGACGGACGCAGTATCGTGTCGTTCTCCGACGCGCACTCGCCGGCGCGGTTGGGGCGTGAAATGACGGCTATGAGGGGGGAATTGTCCTGGCCTGCATTGTCGGAGGCGCTGCGGAATGCGGGCGCGGATTTCACGGTGGAGTTTTATCCGGAGGGAGGCAAATACCACTACAGCGGGCACCGGAAATGCGGAGTGGTGTACGGGCCGGCTGACGAGGCGGCGCATGGGACGTCGTGTCCGGTGTGCGGTCGCGAGCTCACGCTGGGGGTGCTGCACCGGGTGTCGGAATTGTCGAGCCGGGTGATCAGCACCGACCCGGAGGTTGGCGCGGACGGATGGATCCGATCAGATGGCTGGCATCCGCCGTTCACGCGGCTGGCGCCGCTACAGGAAATTATCGCAGGCACGATGAACGTGGGAGTGAACGCACGCCGGGTGGTCAGGGAGTACAATAGGCTGACCGATCATTTCGGCAGCGAACTTGCCACGCTGCTGTACACCTCGGAGAGGGACCTGATTCCGGCGGCGGGCGAGTCGCTGGCGCGGGCGGTACTGGCCGCGCGATCAGGCGAGGTTTACGTAGAACCCGGCTACGACGGGGTGTACGGGTCGGTCAAGCTGATGACCGACGATATCGAGGGATCGCAGACCCGATAATGGGACAGGATGCTATGGACGTCGCGTTGCGTCGGATGCGAGCAGAGGATATCTCGCAGGTAATAGAGATTGAGCACGAGGCTTTTTCAACCGGATGGGTGGGCACGCAGTTCCGCAGGGAGTTGAACAGCCGGCACTGCCGCTTCCTGGTCGCATACCTCATCAACGAAGACGAAACGCCGACAGCCGTCGGGATCCCAAAAGGGGAGGAGCCACCCGACTCGTCGATGTGGGCCCGGATGATACGCGGGGTCACGTCGGTTTTCGGG
Source organism: Dehalococcoidia bacterium (assembly GCA_965116565.1). Lineage (GTDB taxonomy): Bacteria > Chloroflexota > Dehalococcoidia > Lucifugimonadales > UBA3495 > Bin87. The sequence continues at coordinate 2,453,178 of OZ220699.1, read as the reverse complement.
TCTCGGAACGACGACGGAGACGACGCCATCGCGGGCTACGTGGGGATATGGTTCCAGGGGGACCAAGCGCACATTACCGAAATCGCGGTGCGGGAGTCCCTGAGGGGACGGGGAATCGGCGAACTCCTGTTGATCGGGACGCTGCGGGCGGCCTACGAGCAGGGATTGGAGGAAGTGACGCTGGAGGCCCGGGTCTCCAATTTCATTGCCCAGCGCCTGTACGACAAATACGGATTCAACGAGGTTGGGATCCGCAAGAACTACTACGCCGACAACCGGGAGGACGCGGTTATCATGACCACGGACCGCATCCACACCAACGCGTATCGTGAGAAGTTCTCGGGGCTGCAGGACCGATTCTTCGACCGGTACGGAGACGTGGAGATCGAAGTTTAGTCCGGCTCGGTGGATCGTCGGATCACACCGCCGAGTTGACCACTCCCCAAGGTGCGCCGGCTAGCGGTTGAGCAAGTTACCGGCCGCGTAGTTTGGGGTCCAGAGCGTCGCGCAGAGCGTCGCCGAGCAGATTGAACGACAGCACCGTGATCGAGATCGCCAGGCCGGGGAACACCACCAGCCACCAGATCGGCTTGTAGGTGTTGGCGATCACCCCGCCGAGCATGTTGCCCCAGCTTGGGGTGGGCGGCGTGATGCCCACGCCGAGGAAACCCAGGGATGCTTCGATGACGATGGCCGCGCCGAGGTGGGCCGTAGCCAGAACCAGATAGGCAGCGAAACACTGAGGCGCGATGTGCTTGGCCATGATGCGGAAATTGGAGGCCCCCATGGCGCGGGCCGCGTCCACGTAGGAAAGCTCTTTGACGGACAGGGCCACCGAGCGGATCACGCGCACTCCGTAAGGCAGACGCGTTACCGCGATGGCGATGATGACGGTCCAGATGCCGCCGCCCAGCGCGACCAACAGAACCATCGCCAGCACCAGGGCCGGGAACGACATAACGATTTCGACGATCCGCTGGCTGATGATGTCGAACCGGCCCCCGAGGAATGCGCTGGCCACCCCCCAGAGCGCGCCCAGGGTGGAGCCCAACAGCACGGACAACACCGAAACCTGCAAGGAGACACGTCCGCCGTAGATGATCCGGCTGAGGATATCGCGGCCTTCATAGTCGGTGCCCAACAGGTACTGGGAAGAGGGGGCGGCGCCGAGTTTCAAGAAGTCGACGAACAGCGGGTCGTGGGGGGAGAACAGACCGGCGAAGGCCGCAAGCACGGATATGACCACCAGGAGGACTCCACCCACCGCCCCGACCGGATAGCGCCGGCCGAAAGTGCCGACCGCGACCAATGCGCCTTGGGATCGCTCCAATAGGCTGGCGGGAGGAGTCGCCAACTGTGCTTGTAAATCTGCTTGACCGGCCATAGGTTGTTCCCTTTGAGCGGCCCGGGAGGGCAGTGGATTAATGGTTTATCTGCGATCAGTCGTAGCGTATCCTGGGGTCGAGGACCGCGTACATCACGTCGATGGACAGGTTGACCAGTACGAAGATGATCCCGTAGAGGAGCACCAGGTTCTGGACGACGACGAAATCGCGCTCCGTGAACGCCTGCACCAGGGCGGTGCCAAGTCCGGGGACCGTGAAGGCGGTCTCCACGGCCACGGAACCGCCCAACAGCAGGCCGAACAGAACGCCGGACAGAGTCAACACCGGAAGGAGGGCGTTGCGGAGGGCGTGGCGCAGCACGACCAAACGCTCCGGCAGACCCTTCGCTCGGGCGGTGCGAACGTAATCATCGCGTATCACCTCAAGCAGCGTGGTGCGAGCCATGCGAGCGATGTACGCGGAGGTGGCTAGGCCCAGGACGATTCCGGGTGCGATCACGATTTGCAGGTTCGTAATCGGGTCCTCCCAGATTTGAATGATCCCAAGCGGCGGTCGGTAGTTGAACGCAAGCAGGGATACCACCACCACGAGGATAGCGACCCAGAAGCTGGGCACTGCTAGGAATATGATGGTCAGAAATCTGGATACATAGTCGGCCAAGCTGTTCTGCTTGATCGCGCCCAGAATTCCCACGGGCAACCCGATGATCCAGGACACCAGAACCGCAACGATGGCGATTTCGGCGGTGAGCGGGCCGCGACGGATGATCAACTCCGACACGGAGTCGCCGCGCCAGAATGACTCGCCCATCTTGCCGGTGAACACGTCCTTCATCCAGTCGGCGTACTGAATGTAGAGTGGCCGGTCTATCCCCAGCTGCCGCTTGATCTCAGCGATGTCAGCCGCGGTCAGGTTTTCGCGACCGCCCTCGCCATACAGGATGGCGAGAGGGTCACCCGGCAGGATCCGCAACGCCAGAAATATGATAATGGTGATGCCGATCAGGCCGGGCAACGAGTACAGAAGCCGGCGGCCGATGTACTTCAACAACATGGCTTATTTGTCCAGCCAGGCGGTGTCGAAACGGATGTCGTTGAACAGGGTTACGCGGTTGGCGCGTCCGTGTCCTTTGAGGTACTTGGCGAACCCGTCGATGATGGTGAAGTGGTTGATCAGGATCATCGGGGTCCATTCTTCCAGGATCTCGGCGCCCTTCAGCGTCAGTTCCTCCTTGAGCGCCGGATCGGTCGTTTCGATCAACTCCGCGACCACGGAGTCGAACTCGGGGTTGGATGAGCCGCGGTTCCAGTTACTGCCACTGCCGGTGCCGAACCAGGAACCCCAGTAGGCGGGAGTCGACGCGAGCGGGGTCGGAGTGCCGTTGACGGCAAGGTCGTAGTTGCCCTGATCGCGGTCTTCCTGCCACACCGAGGTGTGGACGACCCGAATTTCACTGTTGATGTTGAGGTTCTGCTTCATAAAGGCCTGCATCATGGGCGCCATTGGCGAGACCAGGAAGTTGATGTCGCGCACCATGAGGTCCAGCGTCGGGAAACCATCACCGTTGGGATAACCGGCGTCGGCCAGCAACTGCTGCGCCGTGGCGATGTCATCGGTGGAGGCGGGACAGTTGTAACCGGACTTCTTGTTGAGGGTGTCCTCGCGGTATGAGGCGCCAAAGTCAGGATCGTTGGGCACGATCCAGGTGCCCACCTCGATTTCGCGGATGGCGGCCACCGCAACCTTGATCGCGCAGCGGTCCTGCACGATGGAGATGGCCCGGCGCACCCTGGCGTCGGACAAACCGTCGCTTTCGTGGTTCACGAACATACCGCCGATGGACGGGATGGGGTACACGACAACGGTGTGGGTGTCGTTGTAGTTCTGACGAATATCGTCGCGCAGGTCGGCGCCGGCGCCGTACACGTAGTCAACGCGTCCGGTGATCAGAGCCGCTCCGGTGGCGGGCCCGTAGGCCAAATGGCTGTGCTGGATGCCGTCCAGATAGGGGAGTTCGGGGTTCCAGTAGTTGGGGTTGCGCGAAGCCTTCCAGAATTCGCCGGCCTGGTGATCCTCGAGGATAAAGGGGCCGGTTCCCGGGTGGACCGTGGTGCCCGGCTTGAGCTTTTTCAGGTCGAGGTTGTTGTCATCCAGCGTTTTCTTCCGTTCGATGACGTTCCAGCCGTTGGCGATGGCCGCGGGCATGAAGCCCCGTGGAGCGCTGAGGACGAATTCCACGGTATAGGGGTCCACGGCGCGAAGTTCTTCGACCGCCAGGAAAACGCTCTGTCGGGGCGAGATCATGCCAACCGGCGGGAAGATGATGCGGTCGAAAGTGGCCTTGACGTCCTCTGAAGTGAGCTCGGCGCCGTCGTGGAACAGGACGCCCTCACGGAGATGGAAGGTGTAGATGAGGCCATCATCGGAGACTTCCCAAGCGTAGGCCAGGTCGGGGATGACTTCCTTGCCGCCGTCGAACGGGCTGTAACGCAACAGGTTGTCGAAGTAAACACCCTGGGGCTGTGCACAAGCGGCGGTGTTGCACTGGTGCATGTCGAAGTGGGGAGAGTCGGAGAGGCCGGCCCACTGCATGATGCCGCCGCGCTTCGGGTTGTCCTCAGGCGCTTTGAGCATCAGGCGCGGGGTCTCCGCCTGAACTTTGGGTGGCACCGTGGGAACGGCAGTGGCGAACGGGGTAGCTGTGGGCTCCTCACCGGGCATGGCTGTGGGAGCAGGCTGGGCTGCGGGCGCCGCGGTGGCGGCGGCGGGCTGGGCCTGAGACTGCGGCGCGGCGGGAGCGGGTTGCTGGGGTTCCGCAGGGGCCGTTCCGCCACACGCGAGCGCCAACACCAACAGCAAAGCAACGGCCAGGGAAACGACTGATTTAACGCTAAAGATGCCGGACATCCGGTACCTCCTTTTGATGACACGCAACCTGGAGCAACCGACGACGAATTACGTCACATAATATACGGCGCATTAGTGTATTACGCAGTTCGTTAGGATAACTGTGGATTATCGACGCTAATCTACACCAGGGAGGGGATTTGTCAAGATATCGTGATCCATAAAACTGGGCATTTGGGCAGCAACGTAATTCCGTCGGTGGGACGCTGCTTCGCCCCTGCGGTCCCGCGTCGATGCGTCCGGGACATGCGCATCCACAGCTCAGGCGCAACCGGGTTGGGTTCGGTAGGGATGCTGGCGCAGTTGGGACGGGAAAGGGGCGTCGGTTGACCGATTCCGTACGCCTTGTTAGAATTTCCGCCAGTCTTACCGTCTGGGTGGTCATGCTTACCATTGGATTAACGGGAGGGATAGGCAGCGGCAAAAGCGCGGTCGCGGACCTATTGCAGAAGCTAGGAGCGTCGGTGATTGACGCGGACCGGCTGGGGCACGAAGCCTATACCCCGAATTCGGAAGCATGGCAACAAGTTGTGGCGGCGTTTGGACAGGAGATACTGACTGCCGAGGGCGAAATCGACCGACGCAAATTGGGATCCATCGTATTTGCGGACCCAGAGGAACTAGCTCGACTGAACGGCATCATGCACCCGTTGATGGCGGGCATGGTCGAGGAACGGAAGGCCGACCTCGCCGCCGCCGGTGAATCCGTAGCCGTGGTGGAAGCCGCGGTGCTGTTTGAAGCCGGATGGGACTCCCTGGTTGATGAAGTTTGGACCACCTATGCCCCGGTGGAAACTGTGGTCGAACGCCTGCATGCGCGCAATGGTCTGAGCGAAGAGGAAGCCAGGAAACGAATCAACTCACAGATGTCTGTCGAAGAGCGCAACCGGCGTTCCGACGTGGTGGTCGACAACTCGGCCGACTTGGCCGCGTTGGAACACGGGGTCAAAAATCTGTGGCAGACCCGAGTGGAAGGAAAGGTAAATCAAAGCAATGGTTGAAGCGAACATCGAACTGCTTGAAGACGAACCCAGTTTCAAGGAATTTGCCATCGAGGAATTCCTGGTTCGGAGCGAACCGTATTACCGAGCGATTGGCGACGAGCTGGAGCTGTTTGAGGCTGCTTACGAGCAGCACATCCCGGTCCTGCTGAAAGGACCGACGGGCTGCGGCAAGACGCGATTCGTCGAATACATGGCATGGAAGCTGGGTCGGCCGATCACGGCGGTGAGGAACCAGGCGTCGCAGGACATGCGCGAGGGAGAGGTTCGGGTACCGCTGGTAACCATTGCGTGCCACGAAGACCTGACCGCAAGCGACCTGGTTGGGCGCTACCTGCTGGACGCCAACGGGACGCGCTGGATTGACGGCCCGATGACCAGGGCGGTCAAAGCCGGGGCGATTCTGTACCTGGACGAGGTGGTTGAAGCGCGGAAAGACACGACCGTGCTGATTCACCCGTTGACGGACCACCGCCGCATCCTGCCAGTGGAGAAGACGGGCAACATCATCGAGGCGGACGACCGGTTCCTGCTGTGCATCTCCTACAACCCGCACTACCAGAGCGCGCTGAAGGACCTGAAGCACAGCACCAGGCAGCGGTTCATCTCCATCGAGTTCGACTATCCGCCGGTGGACATCGAAGCGGAGATCGTGGAGAAAGAGAGCGGCTGCTCCGATGTGGACGCGCATGCTCTGGCCCGCCTTGGCGAGAAAATCCGGAACCTGCGGGAACACGGCCTCGCCGAAGGCGCCAGCACACGCTTGCTGATTTACGCGGGCCGCTTGATGCGCCAGGGCATTCCGGCACGCCGGGCCTGCCAGGTCGCGATCGTCTGGACGTTGACGGACGAGGAAGAATTGCAGCGGAGCATCGAAGAGGTGGTCTACTCCATCTTCGAGTAGCCACTGGAGGCTGCATGGGTGAAAACACCCTCGACCTGATACGCGACGCACTGGCGCGACGCGAAGTTGTTACTGCCGCCCCGGATGGCCTGATGCCGGCGGCAGTAATGCTATTGCTGTACCGCAAGGACGACGACTACTGCGTACTGCTGAACAAGCGGTCGATGACGGTCGAGCACCACAAGGGTGAAATGTCGTTCCCCGGGGGCGCCAAGGATCCGGAAGACGTGGACTATGAGGCCACGGCGCGGCGGGAAACGCACGAAGAGATGGGAATCGCCCGGGACGACATAACAATCCTGGGGCGACTGGACGACAATGTTACACGGTCAAACTTCCTGGTGAAGGTGTTCGTGGGGACGATACCCTACCCCTACGAGTTCCGGCCAAGTTCGATAGAGATAGCGGAAGTCGTTGAGATTCCCCTGAACGTTCTGCGAAATCCCTCCAGTTGGAGATGGGATTCCCGCATTGAAGACGGCGAACGCGTGGCGGTGCGTTCATACGGTTACCAAGAGCACCTGGTGTACGGCGCGACCGCTAAAATCCTCGACCAATTCCTTGAGACAGTAGAGGATGGTTTGAACAAGGAGGACATTAGCCTTGACTAATTCCGCAAGTGGCGAGCTTCTAGCTGAACTGGCCAAACTACCACCGGCAGTAACCGAAGCCTACGAAGCCGTCGCCGACGCGATGGGCGAGTCCTTCAGCGACGAGGAGCTTGCGTTGTGGGCGAAGGAAGGCGCCGCCATCGGCACCCAGACCGTGCGATCCTGGGAATCGGCCGTTGAGTACTACAAGGTTAGTCCCGAAGTGGCGCGCTCGCTGGCGTTCGCGTCGTTCATGCAGTGGGCCCGTTGCGGGACCTATCTTTCGCAGGACTCACCGACGCTGGCAGTTGCGTTCTTCAAGGCGAGCCCGACGATCGTTACCAACCTGCGGCCGCAGTACATCCCGCGGTGGGCAGGACTGGGCCGCTCACTATACAAGGGCACCTGGAAATCCAGCACCCTGGCGGCGCGGTTCTTCGAGGTTAGCCCCGATCTGGTACGGAACCTACCGTTCTGGGACGTGGAGGTGTTTGCCTCGCTGATCGAAGCCCTGTCGTACAAGTCGTACGACGTGGCTGCCGAGTGCCTGGTGCTGGGTCGCGATGTCTTGCCCGGCATGGGCCGCGAACGCGAGGCCTTCCTGTCGATGTCGCGCGCTCTTACCGACACCAGTTGGCGAGAGGTCAAGGCGTGCCTGGAGATGGCGCCCCGGGCGATGCAGCACGTGGAAGAAGGCCAAACCGGGCGATTCCTGAGGCTGGGCGAGAAACTGGCGAAGATGGGCATGCGGGACACCTCGCGATTCCTGTACGATGGAGCCCAGGCGCTGTCGCACGTGTCGGCCGGCTCGCAGGGGCACATCCTGGACCTTTGCGAAGGGCTGCTGGCGACCTCGCCAGACGCGGTGCCACCGTTCCTGAAGAGCCTGGACCCGGTGTTGAACCGCATCACGCTGCCCCAGTTGGACCAGTGGTACCAGCAGGGAGTTGACCTGCTGAACGATAATCCGGAAAGCGGGATCGCATTCTTCAAGATCGAATCCAACACGTCGGAAGCGATGCTGGAGACCCTGTCGTCCAGCCTGGAGCTGGAACGGGTCAAGGGAATCATGCGGCTCTACACGCGTGCGCTTTCGGGAATCAACATCGAAGTGCTAAGCACCGAGGAGCTGGTTCGCCGGCAGATCGGCTGGGTCGACCAGGACACGGCATCAACGGACGGCACCAAGGTTTATCTGCCGCCGATGATCGACAACTACAACGACAAGTCCCAGAACTTCGCCTGGTTCAAGGTGGTCGCGACGCACCAGGTGTCGCACCTCGAATTCGGAAGCTTCGAGTTTGTGTTCGAGCGGGCGGCCAATATTTTCGAGGACCGCCGCATCCGCATGGAAGAAGCGACGAAGGCGAGGATGGAGGCCATCCGCACCGCCGCCGCCGAGCACTTCCAACTGCAGGATGCCAGCGTGATATCCGCCCCGGAGATGGAAGATGCCCAGGGCGGCACGATGAGAGTCTATACGGACATCGGCCGGTTCCTGGCGTTGTTCGAAGACCGGCGTATGGCGTTCGATCTGTTCAGCGTGCTGGAGGACTGCCGACTGGACTACCTGATCAAGACGGACTATCCCGGGATCAGGCGGCCGGCGCTGGACGTGCAGGGCGACGCGCTGCTGCAGCGCCCTCGCGTGGAAGACCTGCCGTTGCAGGAGGCGCTGATCGAGCTGATGGTCCACATGAGTCTGGACCGGTTCGAGGGCCTGCCCGTCCCGCAAGAGTACCGGGAAGAGGCGCACATGCTGGCGCGCATCATGCACCGGCTGCGCACGGTGCGGGCTTCGATCGAGGACACCTCCGAAGCGTCGCTGCGCGCGTACGAGATCATTTCGCGGCTGCGGAACGAGCAGCAACCGGAGGACGAATACCAGCCGGAAGACCTGGATGATCCGGGCGAGTTCTCCGAAGAGGAATACGAGGCCCTGCTGGACAAGCTCCAGGCCCAAATGGACGAACAGCAAGGCGAACAGGGCGAAGGAGACCCGTACGAGTCACCGGAACCCGTTGAGTACCGGGGCGACTTCAAGCCGGAGATGGTGCAACTGCTGACGAAACTGCAGATGGACCAGAGCCAGATGGGCGACGCAGAGCCCATGACCCAGGAGGAACTGGAGCAGTTGCTCCAGGACAGCGCCGAGCTGGAACTCGACGCCCAGGAAGGGGACGTTGATCAAAGCATGGCGATGTTTGCCCAGAACATCATGAAAGAGGCGGGCGTCCCGCCGCCGTCCAATGATCCCGGGCGCGGGTATGGGCCGATCCTGCACGATGACGACGCGGGCGGAGAGCTGGAAGCGCTGGAACCCAAGACGTTCGTTTACGACGAATGGGACTTCCGAGCCAACGACTACAAACCGCGCTGGTGCATTGTCAAGGAGAAGATCCTCGACGAAGGGGACGTCAACTTCTACAACGACTCGCTGCGCAACTACTCGTCGCTGCTGGCGCACATCAAGCGGCAGTTCGAGCTGATCATGCCTGAGACCTGGCGCAAGACGTACCGCCTGATCGACGGTGAGGATATCGACCTCAACTCCGCCCTGGAGGCGTGGGCCGACCTACGCATGAACGTGCCACCGGACGAGAAGATCTACTGGCGGCGCAACCGCGTGGAGCGCGACGTTGCCGTGGTGTTCCTGCTGGACATGTCAGCGTCGACGGCTGAGGCAATCGACGAAGGCCGCCACTCCGTGGACGACCGGGACGCTCCGGACGACCCGGTGGAATACATGGTATGGCTGCGCCGGAGGCGGGAAGGCCTGGTGCGCCGACACTACAAGCGCATCATCGACCTGGAACGGGAAAGCTGCGCGCTGCTGATCAACGCACTCGAGTCCATCGGCGACACGTACGGAATATACGGCTTCTCGGGCTACGGTCGGGAGAACGTTGAGTTCTACGTCATCAAGGACATCGAGGAGCAGTTCAACGACAAGATTAAGAGGCGGATCGACAAGGTTACGCCGCTGCACGCCACGCGAATGGGGTCGGCGATCCGCCACGCCATCACCAAGCTGGAGAACCAGGACGCGGCGACCAAGATCATGTTCCTGATCAGCGACGGGCGACCGCAGGACCGGGGCTACAGTCGCGAGGGCGTCGAGAAAGAGTACGCGGTCCACGACACCCACCAGGCGCTGGTGGAGGCCAAGCGTAAGGAGATCGTCCCGTTCTGCCTTACGGTGGACAAGGCCGGTCACGACTATCTCAAGACCATGTGCGGGGACCTGAACTACGAGGTGCTGGACGACATCTGGGCGTTGCCGGAAAGGCTGCCCATGCTGTACCGGTCACTGACGATGGTGCGGTAACGGCAAGCGCCAACGCAGAAAAATCAGGGCGGGTCTCAATGACCCGCCCTTTTTGCTGTTCAGGATGGTTGCGACCGGTCAGGAGGCCGCGGTTGTGATCAACTTGCGCAACTCGGTGAGGGCGGTGTTGCAGGAGCGGCGCTTGATGACCAGGCGGCGCGGAGGCGTGCGCAACGGGAACTCGTGGACATCCTCGCCATGGGAGATGGCGATGTGGATGGTTCCGGGTCGGTGTCCCTCGAATTCGCGAGGGCCGAGGACGCCGGTGACGCCGATGCCGAAATCGGAGCCGGCGTTGGTCTGGGCGGCCAGGGCCATGGCGTTGGCGGTGGGCTGGCTGACCACTCCGTTGGCGTCGAGGACGGTTGAGGGGACGCCGGCGGCCACGATAGCGTCTGCGGTGTAGGCCACGGCGCCGCCGCGGTACCACTGATCGCTGTCGGTGGCCTCGGTGATGGTGTTGGCGAGGAATCCACCGCTGACGGACTCCATGGTGGCGAGTGTCATGCCGCTGGCGGTAAGGGCGGCCCCAACGGAGATCTCCGGTGTTTCATCATCGTAACCCCAGATGTAGGGCGCCAAACGTTCATGGATGGCGTTTTCCACCGGCGCGATCATGTCGCGGGCGGTGGCCTCGTCGGAGGCGCGGGCGATGATGCGCAGGTGGATACCGTCGGCTTTGGAGTAGATGCCGAGATACGGGTTCTCCAGGCCGAAATACTCGGAGATGATTTCATCGACGGAGGCTTCACCAAGGCCCAGGGTCTTGATGTTGCGGGTGATGGTGACCTCGCTGTCGATGAGGTCCCGGAGCCTGGCGTCGATTTCGTCCTGCCACATGGCGCGGTTTTCGCCGGGAGGGCCGGGCATGATGACAATGTGCTTGCCGTCTTTTTCAGCCCACCATCCGGGAGCGGTGCCGTTGCGGTTGGTGATGAACTGCGCGGAGGGGATCAGATGGGCCTGCTTAACGTTGTGAGTGGGCATGTCCTGGCCGCGGTTGCGGAACCACTGGCGCAGGTTCTCCAGTTCCGCATCCTGCACGGTGGGGCTCTCGTTGAGGGCCTCGGCGACGGCTTCGCGGGTGAGGTCATCCTGGGTCGGGCCCAGACCCCCTGTGGTGAAGATGATGTCCGAACGCTCCAATCCGTGGCGGAAAGCGTCGGAGAGCTTGGGGAGGTCGTCGCCGACGATGCTGACCCACTGCAACTGGATCCCGAGAGGAGGGAGGCGTCCGGCAATCCAGCTGGCGTTGGTGTCGGTGAGTTCGCCCATCAAGAGCTCGGTGCCGATGGATATGATCTCTGCGTTCACAACAGCCTCCTTCTGGGCATCTCACGGGATTGGGCGGCTCACGGGCAATTGTACGGTCTATCGATGGGCGGGTCAGTGGACAAACAGATGGTGCGTTCCGCCCGAACGGCGTTGATTACATAAACGAAGGGGTCGTCAGGGAGGCCGGCGTAACGAACGAACACCTGGGTGTTGCCGTTGTCATCGAGGATGGGGTTGCCATCCCGATCGACCTCGATGTGCTCCCCGCCTATGTAGAACTCGAAGCTCGTCTCGTGGGTGGAGACCCTGACCGTGGTTTCGGGAGGAGTGAGTCCGTATTTCGGATCATCGGCTCCGTCTTCGTCGACGTGCCACCCGCCCGGGTTTTCGTGTCCGCCCGGTTTGCCGGGCTGCGCATACCATTGGAGCTGCAGAGACCACCATTGGGGCGGGGCGACTGGGATTGATTCGCCGCCGACGTCAGCGTACCAGGTGCGGTCCTGGGGGTTGGGCGTGTAGGTGACCGTCTTGCCCTCATGGGTAACCGACAGTTCCTGTATGTCGCGAAAATCGACGTCGTAAAAGTAGCCGAGGTCCAACGGGGGCGGGACATAGGGCGGACTTACAACCAGGCAGTTGACGACACGAGCCCAAATTTCCGGCACGGTGAACAGCTGGGGATCCCCGACCAGACGCAGGTAGTTGTACCCCTCGTCAGGCGTGGCGTTGCCGATCCAGAACTCGTAGGTCAGGCCGGTTTCCTCGGTGATTTTGATGATGCTGTCCGGAGGCTCGAGGCCGTACTGGGCAGGATTTTCGATGGTCTGGGACAGCACGCGATTGACCTTGGGCCCGCTCAGAAGGAGTGGGGTCCCGGCCCACCTTTGCTGGTAAACCTCGGTACGCTCGTCGCCATCGACGATGTACCACTTCCCACGCCCCAGGTCCTTGTCATAAACGATGGACTGCTGTTCACCCGAGTGGGTAACGACGTCATCGGAACACTCGATGGTTGAACCGGGCTGGCCTCGGTGGGTCACCTCCAGGTGGACAATCGCGTCGTCGTCGATGCGCCAGGCCCAGGGAGTTTCATCGCTGGGTTCGGGCCGATCCCATGGCCTGAAATACAACGCCAGGGCGGCGAAGATCGCCAGGACGAAAACCAGCAGAATGGTAAGGCGGATGTTCATGGACCAATTACGACTCGATCATCAGAGATAACTGAGCGTCGCCGGGGATCTATGGGTCAACGGGCTAACGCCGCACCCACCAGACCACCACCGCCATGATTCCCATAAGGCCCGGCAGCAAGAGCCACGTGGAAAAGCGGACGAAGTTGAACTCGTTGGCGTCCAGGTTCCATTCCCGGTACACGAACTCTCGGTCGCGAATGGACACGAGGGAGAAGTCTCCCATCAGGTAGTTTGCCGAGTTCAGGAACAGGGCCGCGCTGGAGCCGCGCTGTACGTTGCGGTTGGCTATGAAGTCGGAGTCGCCGAACACCGCCATACCCGCGATCTGATTGTCGGGGGGCCGCTCGGTGGGGGCGGGAGTGCCGACAGGCCCCAGGATATTGAGATACATCGCCGGGAAATATATGCTCTGAGGGTCTCCCTCGATTGGGTCAGTGCGTTCGATGTCGCTGATGAGGCGGGCCGAGGAGGTAGTCGCCGCGATGGGCACGGGGCGACGCGCGGCAGACTCCTCAATGACCGGTTCCACCGCGGCGGCGCCGGGCATGAAGGCGACCTGCAAAGGCTGGCCGCGCGGAGCGACGATTTCGGGGGGCGCCTGAGGGTTATAGATCCCGACACGCAGAGTACGCGGCGCATTGGGCTGGGAGCCCTCAACATCCCTGATGTAACTGTCGGTGACCAGGACGCCCCAGAGCGCCAGGAACGCGCGGAAGGTGTCGTGGGTATCGGGTTCAGCGAGGAAAATCAGGCGGGCGCCCTCGCGACGGGGTTCGCCGTCAGGTTGCCTCCCGGCCATGTAGAAATTCAGCGCGTCCGCGTGGGCAGGGGGCAACTCGCCGGTGGGCCCCGCGATGACCAACAACGCCGCGTCGTCGGGTACCGAGACGTCTTCCTGGGTAGGCGACCACAGCAATATCTCGACAGCGTAGTTATCGACCTCCAGGCCGTCCTTGATCTGCAGATAACCGTCATCCTCAGCTCGGTTTATATCGCGCTCGCCGTGGCCGGCGAGGAAGTAAACCTTTTTCTGCTGGGTTTCGGTGGCAACCAGCAACGCGGTGTACAGGTCCTGTTCCAGCCGGCTGTAGACGGCGTCGGTGGGTTGGACTGAATCGATCAGGTCGGTTCCCACAGCGGCTACGGTGATGGTTTCGTACGAGCTGACGCCCTGACTGCGGGCGAGGTCGGCTTCCTTCTGAGGGTCGATGAACTGGTAGGTGAAATCTCCGCTGCGCTTGCTGAATTCGCTGAGCATGGTATCGACCTTGCTGCGGCGAGTGAGCATGTCGATATTGGGGATTTCGTCAGGGTAGTATGCGATCACGTTGATCGGTCGAGCCAGTCCGTCCAGCAGATCCTTGGTGCGGTTGGCCAATGAAAACTGGTTGGTGGCGGTGGTGTCGGCCCGGAAGTGATTCTCGAACGCCACGTAGTTGGCGAGGATCACCAAGCCTATGAACGCGGCCGTCATGACGACGGTGTTCACGCCGTACCGGCCGGTGCGGCTGAAGAACGCGGCGATCACCTGGCTGAAATAGGAGACCGCTACCACCAGCACAAACCCGGCGCCGATGGCCAGCACGATGCCGCCGTAGAGTTTGAGCGAGCCAACGAAGGCCAGCAGGACCGCGCCGGCGATCAGGCCGACAACGCCGGCGATCAGGATGGGCGCGTAGAAGACTGCGACGAAGTCGAATAGCGGCTCAACGAACGAGAAAAGCGTCCTGGACTGCTCCTCGCGGACGTCCGGTTCGGCTGCGGTTTCGTCGGTCGGTCCGGCGGGCTGTCGATCCCGTCCACGGCGCCGGCGCCAGTCCCTGGGCGTTTCGTCGGTGCGCTGCTGGCTCATACTACCTCCAGCGGCGCGATTCCAGCGCGCGGATTGACAGGAACAGGAACAGGGCCGTTACGGTCAGGAAGTAGACGATGTGGGCCGAGTCAATGATGCCGCTGTCGAAATCGTTGAAGTGGCTGGTGAATCCCAGTTGGCTGAACACGTTGGCCCAGACGCCGGTCACGACCTCGCTGATGAACGCCGTGGCGTACAGCACCACAAGGATGCCGGTGCCCACGACAGCGGCGATGATCTGATTGCTGGTGAGGGTCGAAGTGAGTATGCCAACCGCCAGGGCAGCCATGCCATAGAGCACCAAGCCGAGGTAGCCCGAGTAAATCGGACCGGGATCAGGAGTGGCGAACACCAAAAGCATGATCACGTAATACGATGTAAGAGACAGCAGGAACAGGAAGAACACGAGACTGGCGACGTATTTGCCGAGGATGACCTCCCAATCGCGCACGGGCGAGGTGAGGAGGAGTTCGATGGTGCCCAGTTTCTGTTCCTCCGCCAGGAGACGCATGGTCAAGGCCGGCGCCAGGGGGATCAGCAGAAAGGTGGCTCCCTGGAAGAAATTGCTCAATGTGGCTTCCGGGAACGGATTACCCAGATCCTGGACGAAGAAGAAGCCGCTGAGGGCCATAAATATAAGCGCCACGATGTAGGCCACCGGGCTGCTGAAATAGATCTGGATTTCCTTGAACGCTACAGCTCGGATCGTTCGCATCTTGTGCTACGCAAAATCCTCGTCGTCGGTCTCGGTGGTGGTCAGCCTCAGGAATATTTCCTCGAGGCTCATGCTGTTGACCTGCATGCTGAGCAGGCTCCAATCGTGGTTGATGACGGTGCGGGAAATTTCGTCCCTGAGGTCCAAACCCTCGAGGAACTTGACGCGGTAGGCGTTGATTCCGGGACGGGGATGGTGGGTAACCTCGGTGGCGCCTTCGATGGAACGCAACACCGGGAGCACCTCGGCCGGCGGGCCGCCGATTTCTACCTCAAGCTGCTCGACCCCGCGCAAGTGCTGGGCGAGGTTGTTCGGGGTGTCGGCGGCGACGATGTGGCCTTCGTGGATGATCAGCACGCGCTCGCAGATCATGCTGACCTCGGGCAGGATATGGCTGCTGAGGACGACGGTCTGTTCGCGCCCCAGGTCCTGGATCAGGCTGCGGGTTTCAACCACCTGGATCGGGTCGATTCCGATGGTGGGTTCGTCGAGGACCAGGACATCGGGTTCGTGAAGGATGGCCTGGGCGATGCCGACGCGCTGCCGGAAGCCCTTCGAGAGCTTGCCGATGAGGGTTTTGTGGTAGTCCTCCAACCGGCACACGTCTATGACGTCGTCGACACGCCGGCGAATCCGGCGACCGTTCATACGCCGCAGAGTTCCCATGTACTTAAGATAACCGGTGACGGTCATCTCGGTGTGCAGCGGCACCGATTCCGGCAGATAGCCAACGCGTTTACGCACCTCAAGCGACTTTTCCACCACGTCGTAGCCGTCGAGGGAGACCGAGCCGCGGGTGGGCGGCATGAACCCCGTCAGGATGCGCATGGTAGTGGTCTTGCCGGCGCCGTTGGGGCCGAGGAACCCGAGGATCTCGCCGCGACGCACAGTGAAATTCACGTTTTCTACGGCGGGATTGGGCCCATAGTAGTGCGTGAGATCGCGCACGTCGATCATCACGTCTTCTGGGGTTAATTCGGTCGCGCCGATGGCGTTTTCAGTAGCGGAATCGGTGACCATAGGAATGTCCGTGCCGTAAGGCTGGTCTGCGTAATCTAGCTCGGGTCGGTTGACATACGACGCCGTCGGGTAAGCGGATTGCCACACCGACGGTTTGGGATTCCGGGGCAAGTTTTTCGCTTTGAATTGGCGTGGCGGCTATGATATTCTATAAGCCGCATTTTCACAAGACGGCGCGGCCCCGTCCAACGGGGCCGATTTTTAGTTGGGGGCTG
Source organism: Dehalococcoidia bacterium (assembly GCA_965116565.1). Taxonomy (GTDB): domain Bacteria; phylum Chloroflexota; class Dehalococcoidia; order Lucifugimonadales; family UBA3495; genus Bin87. Next base: position 2,436,832 of record OZ220699.1, on the reverse strand, counting down.
GCGAGCAGGATGCACCTGATCATCGACGGATTCGGCGGAGACGCCGGCTTGATGTGGGACACGGAACGGCTTCGGACATTCCTTGATGAGTACCCGGCTAGTCTCGGAATGACCCGGATAACCGAGCCCGAAGTCCTGGAATATCACGGCGCGAATCCGACCGACAGCGGCATCTCCGGCTTCGTGATCATCGCGGAGAGCCACATCAGCGTGCACACGTTCCCGCACCGGGACTACGTGAACATCGACCTTTTCTCCTGCAAGTCGTTCGACCATGAGCAAGCCCTCGCCGACGCGCGTTCCCTGTTCGATCTGAAGCAGGTGAAGACCTGGCTCCTGGAACGGGGGCTGGAGTGGACCAACGCCGAGCAGGGCGCGACGGAAACGCGCCGGCAAAGGTCCACGCTGCAGGTCGTGGGGTCCGGTTCGCCGGTTGGGTGAATCCAACACGGGCTTCGGAGCGACTCCGCCGGTCCCGGTGACGCCGGCGAACTTCCTGGCACTGCCTTCCGAGCAGGGAGCGTTGGACAACGCGTCCGCCGTCCTGATTCCCGTCCCGATAGACAGCACCACGTCCTTTCGCAGCGGCGCTCGGTACGGCCCCTCCGCGATCATCGCCGCATCGGCTGCGCTTGAGGACTACGACCTGGAGCTGGGGATCGACGTCGCGGAGTTGGGAATCCACACCACCGACCCGCTGGAACCGCACGTTGGGGATCCTGAGCAGATGATGCAGCGGGTCCGACAAGCGGTTTCGCACTACCAGGGCCTGGGCAAACTCACGGGCGTGATTGGCGGAGACCACTCGGCGGCCATTGGCTCGGCGTTGGCGACGCTGGAGCGGTTCCCCGACCTGTCCGTCCTTTATGTCGATGCTCACGCCGACCTGAGGGATTCGTACCAGGGGACCGCGTGGGGACACGGCTCGGCGGCGAGACGGATCGTCGAGCACTGTCCGCTGTCGCTGGTGGGCGTGCGCACGCTCGCTCAGGAAGAGAAAGAGCACATCGACAGCGCGGGCACTCCCGTGACCTACTGGCCGCCGGACGGTTCCGATTTTCCGCTGGACATAATCAACACGCTGTCGCCGCAGGTGTACGTGAGCGTGGACCTGGACGCGCTGGATCCGGCAGAGATGGCCGCGGTGGGCACGCCTGAGCCGGGCGGGATGCGGTGGTGGGATTTGGTCCGGCTGCTGCGGGACGTTGCCGAGCGACGGCGGATCGTGGGGTTCGACGTGTGCGAACTGGCGCCGGAGGAAGGGCCGGCTGCCAACAGCTATACCGCAGCGAAACTGGTCTATAAACTCATCGCCTATGGGTCGATCAGCCGGTCGGTGGAGGGTGCCACGTCGCCGGGCGGCAACGTAGTCTAATCCGAACGCTCCTCAGAGCGTGCTCGGTGTACATACCTCAAAACCAACCCTGAGGCAAGGAAAAATCCGCTGGCGAAGACCATCCGAAGGTCGACTTCTTGACACTGAACACAGACGGAGGCTGGGAAAACCCTCACGAGGAGAATCGCCGCCGCGCCGAGGGAGACGGTTCCCAAATCATCGGTGATTTCTGAGAAGAACCGAAGTGTGGCCCGAGAGGCAGATCGGAAACTATGTTTCATCGCCGCAGGGCGACTGCGACCACAGCCAACGCCAAGACTCCAACCGAAATCATGGCTCCGATGTACGCAATGGGCAGGCTGGCCTGTACGACTTCATAGTGAAGCGCGCGCCAACTTAGGCGGTCCCCCGCTACCAGTATCCAGCATGCGGCGAAAAAGCTGATCAAGAATATCGCGACGCCATGCATGGGTGAACCTCCGTGGTGTTCCCAGGCCATAATTTATCATGACACGCTCGCGTCCTTTTTAGCCGATTTCGCGTGGCGGCCCCGGAGTCATGGCCGACCGATTTCTTGACAATGCCGGCGGGGCGACAATACAATCCCGGCATCCTGAGAGCCGTCGCAGGAACTGAGCGACGGCCTTTCGCCCCCTGCTGAAACTGGAGGAATTACCCATGCCACAGGAATGGCCCACGGTACATTACAAAGAGGAAGGCATGCGAGAAGGCATGCAGATCGAGGACGCCAACATCGCGGTTGAGGACAAGGTTGAACTCCTCGACATGCTTTCGGAAACCGGCCTGAAAAGCATCGTCGTCGGATCATTTGTGAGCCCACGATGGACGCCGCAGATGGAGCGGATTGACGAAATCGTGACCAAGTTCACGCCGAAGGCCGGCGTTACCTACACCGCCCTGGCTCTGAACTCCCGCGGAGTCGAACGGGCGCGCGCCTATTCACCGCCGCTGACCATCGAGCGGGACGCCTATCCCCGGCTGTCCTGCCATCTGTGCGACGTGTTCGCGCGGCGAAACACCAACCGCAGCCAGATGCAGGAGATGGAACGCTGGCCGGAAATCATCGCCCAGGCGCAGGAATTGGGCATCACCCAGGCCGGCATCGGCTGCAACGCCTCCTGGGGTTCCAACTTCCTGGGCGAGTTCCCGGTGGACAGCCTGATGACACTGCTGGAATATCAGCACGGGCTTTGGGACGAAGCAGGGATCGACGTCAAGAGTTGCTCCATGGGGGACCCCATGAGCCACTGCACGCCGGCCAAGGTGGAGGAGAGCATCGTCCGCGTCAAGGAGCGCTGGCCGGAGATCGACCATTTCCGCCTGCACCTCCACAATGGCCGGAACATGGCGATCGCCTCAGCCTACGCCGCCATGCGGGTTTTGGGCCCTGCGGATACCCTTGAGCTGGACGGCACCATCGGCGGATTCGGCGGCTGCCCCTACTGCGGGAACGGGCGCGCAACCGGTATGGCCCCGACCGAGGACCTGCTCCACATGATGGAGGATATGGGTATCCCAACCGGAGTCGACATCGACAAGCTGGTCGAGTGCGTGTGGGCCGCCGAGCGCATCATCGGGCGCGAGCTGTACGGCCACGTGTCCAAGGCCGGGCCGAGGCCGCGGGCCAGCGCGGGCAACCTTTACGACATCAACATGCCGTTTGTGGAGACCCTGGAACAGGCCACCCACTTCAAGAAGGGTGAGCAAATGTACGAGGGCGGCCTCTACCCGTATCGCGAGCCCGTAACCAGCCCGTACCGGGACCGCGTCGACCAGGGCCTGCCGGCCTTCGGGACGGGAGCGGACGAATTCCCCTGGAACGAGGACTGGCTGCCCAAAGCCGACAGCTAGGGTAAGGTTCCATCGGAACAACAATAGGGGCGGGTTTGAAACCCGCCCCTGAGTTTTGAGACTTTGCGCAGACCGGCTATGCAGATGTGCAAGCCACGCTGATGGTGTTCATCGCAGTGTCCGGCAGTTGGTCGCTGGACCAGGAGGAACCTCCGTCGTGGGTGCCGAAGACCTGGCCGCGGCGGGTGCAGAAGTAAACCTGCGACGGGTCCTGACGGTTTACGGCCACACCGAAGGTGGTGCTGCCAGGGTTGATGCCCTGGTCGAAGCGTTCCCAGCTATCGCCCAGGTTGGTGGTGCGCATGACACCGCCCTGCTCACTGCCGAAGTTCATGCCGACGCAGGCGTACAGGGTGTTGGGGTCGCCGGGATCGCGCACGACGCCGCGGGAGTACATGATGTCCGAGAAGCGGCCGAACTCGCAGTCCTGCCAGGATGCGCCGCGGTCGGTGCTGCGCCAGACGCCGGTGCGGTTGGAGATCAGGACGGAGTTGGAATCGGCGCCGCCCACGGCCACGCCGTGGAGGTCGAGCAGGTCAACGTCTCCCGCAAACTCGGAGTTGCGGATGGTCCAGGTGTGTCCGCCGTCGGTGCTGCTGGCTGCGCCGCCCACTTCCAGGGCCGCGTACATATTGTCGGGGTTATTGGCTTCGATGTCGATGCCCAGGATACGCATGGCGAAGGCCATCTGGACCTGGCTGGGGTTGGAAACCGTTGCGATGTGCGCCCAGTTTTCGCCGCCGTCCTCGCTCTTGAAGACCTCAGCGCCCTCGGTGCCCAGGAACATGATATTGGGGTCGTTGGGGTGGAACCGGATGGACCAGACGACGCGGCCCTCGGTCATGTTCATGCGCTGCCAGTGGTCGCCGCCGTCGGTGCTGCGGTAGACCCCACGCTGGGTTCCGCAGAAAATGGTGCGCGGGTCGTTGGGGTGGATGGCGATAGCGCGGGCCTGGGTAGCGGGCGCCAAGCCGTCGGTGAGCATGTCCCAGTGAGCGTCGCCCGCCTGCTTACGGTAGAGTCCGCTGGCTTCTGCGCCCACGTAAACGATAGTGTTGCCGGCCATGTTCGAGCCTCCTTCCTATAATGGTGGAACGGTGGATTTTGCTGCCATTTCAGCAGACAGATAGATGGATGTCAAACGGCGACCGACCTTGATCCTCGTGTCGTGGTTCGGAATTCCCCTCACTCGCTGCGCGCGTCGCCGCTGGACCTTGCCAGGGTGAGGCACCAAACGGACCGGGCGCCGGCGCGTTTGAGGGTTGCGGCGCACTCCTCGAGCGTGCTGCCGGTGGTGGCAACGTCGTCGATTAGGATGATTTCCATGCCGCTCACGTTTGTTCCATCCGCCACGGCTACACTCCCGGACACGTTTGCCACGCGGCCGCCCGGGTCGGCGATACCGGCTTGCGGGTCGATGAGGCGGGTGCGGACCAGGGCAGCGTGCTGGTACGCCAGGTCGCATTGGCTGGCGACACGGCTCGCCAGGAGCTCGGCCTGATTGTAACCGCGCTCGCGCAAGCGACTGCGGTGCATTGGGACCGGCATCACCACGCTGCCCGGCATCGGGTTGGTTTTCAGATAGGCGGCGAGCAGATCAGCCAACTGAGTCGAACCCGCTCTGATGCCGCCGTACTTGAGGGCGAGGATGGCCTGGCGCATCGGGCCCGCGTAACGATATGGAGCGCGTACGCCATCGAACCATCGCTTGGATTCAGTGCAGGGCTGACAGCGGGCGAAATCGCCGGGCGTGGCGCAAATCTCGCAGTAGGGAGTGTTCAAAACCGTCAGGTTCTCCAGGCATGAGGCGCAAATCAAGCCGCCGGAGTTGCCGCAACCCACGCATTCAATCGGGAATACCGCATCCAGGAGGTCCCGCCCAACCAGTGCCGCCAATCGCCGAATGTCAGGGAAACTCACCAAGGGAGACCAGCCGTGCGGTTGTTAGCCCATCTATCGGGGTAGGTTTTTGCGGCGGATGATCTCAGCGTCGCGCGGGAACGCCAGGGGAGGCAGAGCATCCGGTGCGAAGAAACCCAGGTCCAGGCACTCCGGGCCCGCGATCAACTCGCCGCCGGTTTCGGAGGCGGAATACGCGACGACGACCACCGGATGTTGGGCCTGCGAGAAAACGCCGATGAGCTGATCGGTAACGACTTCCAAACCGGTCTCTTCCAGCACCTCACGCGCGGCGGCTTCCTCCACGAGTTCGCCCCGGTCAACATAACCACCGGGGAGGCTCCAGAGGCCATAGCCGGTGGGAATCCCACGCTGGACGAACAGGGTGCGGCCCTCTCGTTCAATGACGCAGGTGGCGGCGAGTTTGGGGTCGTAATACATCACGCGGCCGCAATCGGGACAGACTGGGCGGGTCTGGCCTTCGTTCTGACGGAGGATTAGTCGTGTGCCGCAGGCGGGGCAGAATTTATCGTCGGTGGCCACGGTGGCAAGATACCCCAATTGTCATAACGTTAGGGCCTGTTTTGCTTCAGCAGATCCCGCACCGCGGCTCGGGCCGGCATGGAGTCCTGCGCACCGACTTCAGTTACGGCCAAAGCGCCGGCGGCGCAACCCCAACGGACCGCCTCCGATAATGGAGCGCCTTCGGACAACGCCACCGTCATCGCGCTGTTGAATGCGTCGCCGGCGGCCACGGTGTCCACAGCGTCCACGGGAAACGCGGGAACGTGGCCGGCGTCATTTCCGTCGGACCAATACGCGCCCATGGATCCCAATTTGATGACGGCAGCGCGCACTCCGCGCCCGACAAGCTCGTGGGCTGCCGCAGAGGCGGCGCCGATATCGGCGATGGGATGACCGACCAGGGCCTCTGCCTCGGTTTCGTTGGGAGTGATGACCGAAACGTGGCGATAGAACTCGGCGGGCACGGGCCGCACCGGTCCAGGATCGAGGATTACTGAAACGCCATGAGCGGATGCCCGCTCGGCAACGCTCAGGGAAAGCTGGATCGATACCTCAAGCTGGAGCAGCACAGCGGACGTTTCGGGCAGCAGAGCGCAGATGGCATCGAACTCGTCGTCGCCGCAGGTGTCGTTGGCTCCGAGAACCTGAACGATGCGGTTCTGGCCGGCCTGGCCGACGCTGATCACCGCGATGCCTGAGGACGTGTTGGGGGTGACAGATACCGCATCGGTAGCTACGCCGGCGGACTGCAGGAGTTCGATGAGTTGCGGGCCGAACATGTCGTCGCCCACGCGCCCGACCATGGCGGAGCGGACGCCCATACGCGCTGCTGCGACGGCCTGGTTCGCGCCCTTGCCGCCGGCGTAAGTTACGAACCGGTCGCCCACCACAGTTTCCCCGTCGGCGGGCAGTCGGTCTGCGAATGTGACCAGATCCATGTTGATGCCGCCCAGGGAGACGATCCACGGGCGAGCGGGGTCGTTGGATATCGGTGCAGGAGTCGACATAACGGAAATTCGCGCTCACGCTAACACCTGAAAATGCGGTCGTCAACGCGCACCAAGCCCCATGCTATAATCCGGCGAAACTGAAAAAGCGAGGACTGTAACGATGTCTCAGCCTCTGGAAAACATCAAGGTCGTTGACCTCACCCGCACGCTGGCGGGCCCGTTTTGCACCCAGAATCTGGCCGACATGGGCGCCGACGTCATCAAGATCGAAGAGCCGAACGACGGCGACGAGACGCGCAAGTGGCCGCCGATCTGGAACGGCGAGAGCACTCAATTCCTTTCGTTCAACCGCAACAAGCGCAGCCTGTCGGTCAACCTGAAATCCGAGGAAGGATTGAAGATCGTCAAGTCGCTGGCCAAGGAAGCCGACGTGATGATCGAGAGCTTCAGGGCGGGCACCCTGGCTCGGATGGGGTTGGGCTATGAGGACATCAAGGCGATGAATCCCGACATCGTTTACTGCACCATATCCGGCTACGGACGCACTGGGCCGATGGCCAACAAGCCCGGTTACGACCTGATCATCCAGGCGTACAGCGGGTTGATGCACTTGACCGGCGACCCCAATGGGCCGCCCCAGCGGGTTGGATTCTCGCTGGTGGACCTGTTCACCGGCATGCTGGCCTACGGATCGATCGTGACTGCGCTGTACCACCGGGACAAGACTGGCGAGGGTCAGTTGATTGACACGGCGCTGCTGGACGGGCAGGTTGCGGCGATGAGCTACCACGCGACCGGTTTCATCGGTACCGGCATCGAGCCGCATCGGCTTGGCTCCGGACATCCGAGCCTGGTGCCTTACCAGAGTTTCCAGGCGGCGGACGGCTTTTTCATTCTGGGCGTGGCGAATCCGAACCTGTGGGAGCGGTTCTGCAACGCCATCGGCCATCCGGACCTCAAGGACAACCCCAAGTTCGCCACCAATCCCGATCGGGTGGCGCACCGGGCTGAGATGGTCGACCTCTTGAACAGCATTTTTGCCACCAACAGCGTGGCGCACTGGGTCAAGGTGATCGATGAGGCGGGCGTGCCGGTGGGGCCGATCAACAAGACGTCGGACGTGGTGGCGGACGAACAGGTCAACGCGCGGGAGATGTTCCTGGAGATCAACCACCCCAAGGTGCCGGATCTCAGGGTTCCCAACTCCCCGATCAAGCTGCAGGGAACTCCGGCGGAATTGCGAATGGCGCCGCCGGCGCTGGGAGAACACAACGAGGAAGTGCTGGCGGAATTGGGCTACGACTCCGAAGCGTTCGCGAAGCTGCTGGAATCGGGAGCGGTTGGGGAACCTGGCAAGGAGATCAGCGGCGTTGGGGCTCACTGACGCCGGCCAATTCGAACATTGGTTGGTTCGCACAAGGTTCGCACAAGGCGCGTTATGTTGTGTTATACGGGGTTTTCGGCCACTTTTTGACATAACGTACCTATATTGCGAAATCGAGGGGTAGCCGGTCGGCTGCCCCTTTTTCGGTTGGCGAGCAGAGAACTGACACTTCCCCCTCGCCCCGGCGCCTCGCTCGCCCTACCATTTAATAATGCGACTCTGCAATCCTACTGGCCAAAAGCACCTGTTCAGATTTGAGGTTTCCTTCTAACAACAAGACCGTCATACCGGCTTTGAGCCGGCATCCGGAAAATCTTTCCCCTGCTACATCCCTCAATCGCCGGACTGTAAACGTCCCAGCGCGCCGGTAAGGCATCCATAACAAGCAAACTCATCAACTCTGAACAGTTGCCACCAAAAGCCACCACGTGATCAACCTACCCGGACTCTGCGATTCTGCGCCTTTTCGTTACATCCCAATCCCGCCCCCAATACCTCTCAACAGACCGCCAAAACCACTGAAATCCCCCCGAAACCGGCTCAATCCACACCCATTCACCGCCATGACCGTTCCAGGCCCCCACTCAAACAAACGGAAATGAGCGGAAATGAGCGGTGTTTTCCAAAATCGCCGCCATCCCAATCCAACCCCCAACCCCCTTGATACGGGGGCCGCAAATCCTGATTCAGACAATCAACCCCGAGCAAATCCGATGACCATCTCCCAAATCCGCCGCCGCATCGACGCCCTCATGCGCCGGTCCGCCAGTGAACTCGCCATCATCAGAATCCGCCGCATCGCCGAAGCCGTCGCCGACGGCTGGGATCCCGACCAAACCCCCGAGTCCGCCGCCGTCATCCAGCGCATCGTCAAGGCCGGGTGCCGGCTGCCCATCTTCGTCCCCCTCCGCCGCTACCTCGACAATATTCGACGCCAGGCCGACGTCCCCGACCCCGAATCGATCGTCCTCAGGCTTCTCCCCTGGGCCAGCGGCGATGACCATTCCCCCAAGCGGCTACGCGCGAGAGGCATGGCCGGTTGCCGTATCAGGGGCGCCGGGCTATAATGATTCGTGAGTCGCGCTGGGGCGGTTAGCTCAGCGGTTAGAGCGCCTCGTTCACACCGAGGAGGTCGGAGGTTCAAATCCTCCATCGCCCACCATACCCGCCTTAGCGAGAGTCATTTTACAGCGGAAAACCACCGAGCCGAGGTGGCGAAACGGCAGACGCGCTGCGTTCAGGGCGCAGTGTCCTTTAGGACGTGTGGGTTCAAATCCCTCCCTCGGCACCATTTTCCGACGCGCGCTTGTAGCTCAGTGGATAGAGCGCTGCCCTGCGGAGGCAGAGGTCGTGAGTTCGAATCTCGCCAAGCGCGCCATTCTTATGCCCCGACGAAAGAACTGGGGCGGTTAGCTCAGATGGTTAGAGCGTCTGCTTTACACGCAGAAGGCCGGGGGTTCGAGTCCCTCACCGCCCACCATCCGTCCCTACCGCGCCACGCCGTTATGTTGCCTCGATCCGTGATGACCCTGCAACGATTTCATTCCGGCAAAACGAGGGCGGCTGGGGACCTGCCAACAATTTTGCATCAATTTCAGGGACGATCTGCCCCATGATGGAGCATAAAGGCATGCGGTGGGGGTACGTGTTCCTGCGTGCCCCGGGGGTGCTCAGCGGCGAGGACCGGGAGAAGCTGATGACCACCGCGGTTGAGATGTACCTGTCGGGCGAAGACGAACGGGACGTGGAAAGCGCCGGCTTTGAAGGCAGGGTTTACACCGAGCGGCGGTTCGAGATGCTGGGCGAGTTCGGTGGGCAGCGGTTCGACGTGGAGTTGGAAACCATCCACGGGAGAGATTCGGGCACGTTCCTGGTCAATGAGCAGTCGGGTGGGCAGGGCGGCGGGTTCTCGCGCAACTAGGCGTCAAGGAGGCAAACAGGGATGTGGTATATTAGGCGAAACCTCGATGAGACGGCCAAGCAGGAAGGCGGTCCGTAATGCCTGAGGAACTTTTCAACTTCACCCACAAACCGGAAGCCGACTACCTGATTGCCGGATGGCGACGACAGTGGTCAAACGGCGGCCGGATTTCGAGCGGCCTCCCCCGTTACCTGATTGACAAGAACGGGGGACGTCAAATCGGCCAACTGACCGAGTATGTCAACCAGATGTGTTACCCATTCCAGGTGGCGGGCACGCACGACGCATTCCGACCGGCTGCGGCGTTCCACGAGGGATTGCCAAGCTCGGCGATGACCCGACAGAACGCCTTCTACGAAATCGGCAGCGGCCTGCTGGTGTTCCTTGGCGAGGAGCCCTGGTACCGGATCGACATCTATGCCGAGGCTTTCTTCAACGCCATCAAGGACCTGGGCCTGAAGCAGACGGTCGCCGTCGAGGGGGTGAACGGCCCGGCCCCGCCGGACCTGGAGAGGCGCATCACCTGCGTTTACTCCCAGCCTGAGATGAAGGAACAACTGGAGCGGTACGGTGTACAGTTCTCCAGCTACGGCAGCCGAGGACGGCAGGGGCCGACCATAGGGATGGCCCTGGTTTCCCTGGCGCACTTCGAATACACGGATGTCCAGATGTTCCGCATGGGAGCGATGGCGCCCATGTATCCCTTCATGACCAACAACAACAACAACCAGCTGGGCATCACCCAGGACCACCGGGCGTATTACGACATTCTCCGCCGTTTGCGTTCCCTCTTCGGGATCGAGATGGACCTGTCGGAACTGGAGCAGATGGGGAGTCGGGAGTCGCAGGAACTGTTGGAGAATCTGGAACGGCTGGGCAGCACCAACAACGAGGCCAAGCAGATCATTGACCAGGTGCGCCTGGACTACCAGTACACGCCATTCGTGGAACCGGTGGATCTGGACCCGGCGTTGGACCAGGCGCTGGAGAACATCCTGAGGGACATCGGGGGCCCAGACCCCGAACGATGATGCTGCCAGGCGCGGCCGGTTAAACCACCGGCCAGCGGGAATCGAATTTGACGGCGGCGCGTTTAATCAACGCGTCGCCTCTCTTTTGGACCTCAGCCACCAATTCCGGCTCGTCTACGAACAGAGGCCGGTGATCCCGCACAACTACCCGGCCGTTTACGAGGACGGTGTGCACGCTCCTCCCGTCGGCGTTGTACACGAGGGAGTTGACCGGGTTGTGCAGCGCGGCCCATTCGGATCGCCTCGTGTCGAACAATACGAGGTCGGCGGCTTTGCCCGGCTCAACCGAGCCGATTATGTCATCCATGCCCAACGCCGCGGCGCCGCCGATGGTGCCCAACTCCAGCGCGGTCTCGGCCGGGATTACGCCAACATCGCCACGGCCGTCCTTGTACAGCACGGCGGCAAGATATACGGATCGCAATGTCTCCAGTAGGTTGGAGTTATTGCCGGCGTCGGTGCCCAATCCCACCGTCGCGCCGTATTCGAGCAATTCGGGAAGCATGCCGTGGTGGGTCATGCGGGAGCCGCCCTTGGTTGCCGCAGTGGGGCACATGACGACCGCCGCGCCGCGTTCACCGATCAAACGCGCCTCGTCGTCGCCGATGCCGAGGCAGTGGGCGAGGGTCATTCCGGGCGTCAAGACACCGCAGCGATCCAGGTATTCGGTAGGGGTGCAGCCGTGCTCCTGACGGCAGTGCTGGATCCAGCGGGCGCCGCTGTTGAAATGGAGGGTGGAGCGGGTGCCGGCAGATTGGGCGATGGCGTGGGTGGCCGAGAGGAGTTCGGCGGAGCAGAACTCCGAGGAGAACGGCATCGCCCAAGCGGAAACCATGCCCTCCAGCGCTCCCTGGTAACGTGAGATGGTTTCCTCGGTCGCACGTATGGCGTCGGCGGTTTCTGACACGGGGAGGTTCAGAGGGTTGGGACGGTCCAGGACGTTCCAACCCACTATGATGCGACAGCCGGATTGCCGGTATGCGTCCAGACAGACGTCGAGGTTGGTTGTAGTTCCCGGATCGATAAAGGTTGTCGTGCCGTATTTCAACAACTCAGTGATGGCCAACAGAGACGTAGCGTATTCGTCCTCGGGGGTCATCGCGGCCTGCAATCGGAATACATTGGGGAGATATTCGGCTCCCAGATCGTCGGGGAACAGGCCGCGGACGACGTGAGCATAGCTGATGTGCATGTGCCCGTTGACGAACCCGGGCGTGACCACCATGCCGGCCGCATCGATCACGGTGTCGGCGGAGACGTCGGCCAGTTCGGCGGATTTACCGACCTGGGCGATGCGACTGCCGGAGACTACGACGGACCCATCAGCGATGATTCGTCGCTGCGGATCCATGGTAACCACATATCGAGCGTTTTCGATTTTGAGGGTCGTTTCGGCCATAATCACTCCGGGCGGATGGTCAAGTTCGGATCAGTTTTGCCAATCGCGGAATCCCCACCGGTTGAATGAGGTGACTTCGGACGGCGGGCGACGGTTGGTGGGACCGAAGCTTCCGAGAGGATAGCCGACCGGTGTGAGACAGATCATTTCAGCGTAGTCGGGCAAACCGAGGATCTCACGAACCTCATCCTCTTTGCGATTGAGCACGGTTGTAATCCTGGTACCCAATCCCAGTGCACGGCCGGCCAGGAACAAGTTCTGGATGGCCGGCCAGACGGATGCCGCGTGCCGCCCGCGTTCGATGGGTTGGTCCGCCTGATAGCCGCTGCCGCGGGAATGGTCGGAGCAGATCACGATCATTGCGGGCACTTCGGGCATGTGGTGGGCGAGGTACCTGGCATGGCGGTAAACGCGTGACTCGTCGGGCGACGGTTCCCAGCCCATCGCGTCCAGCCAGGTGTTTTTGTAAAGCTCGCCCAATCGCTGCACGGTTTCCGGATCGTTGACGACCACGAACTCCCAGGGTTGGGTGTTGCCGCCGTTGGGCGCTCTGACGGCCGCGTCGACCATGCGTTGCAGGGCGGATTGGGGCACTGGATCGGGTTTGTAGCGTGTTATCTGGCGCTGGCTGTAGATGGCTTCGAAAAGGTCAATCTGAGCGTCCATGGCTCCCCCTGATGTAGCGGTGCAATCTCCGCGACATTATATGCGTTACGGCATGGGATTAACGGGACAACGTGATCAAGACGACGCCGGCGATTATGAAAAAGGCCCCAACGACGCGACCGCGAGTGACGCTCTCCTTGAGAATGAAGGCGCCAAGGAGCAGGGCAAAAAGCGAACCTACCTCGCGGACCGGCGCAACGAAGCTGACGTCGGTGAGGCTCATGGCGGTCAAAACCAGGCCGTAAGCAAGGAACAACAGCGCGGAGGCAGAAATTACGCTGAACCACCCGTGGCGCCATTCCTGCACGATGCCGGCGGTCCCATAATTGCGGATTATGTAAGGCAACCATCCGACGGCAACGCCGGCGGTCATCAGATAGAGGTATAAGAACGGGCTGACGTGGGCGACGCCGCGTTTGTCCACGATGGTGTACAGGGCAATACAGAGGCCGGTTAGAAGGGCGTAAGCCAGACCCGGCAAGTTCGCGCGCAGGGCGGCCATAGTGGTGAATTGGCGCAGTTGGCCCCACCATGCCATCGTATATATCCCCATGACCACCGCGGCAATTCCCACCCAAGCCAAAGGAGTAACGGTCTCTCCCAGCGAGGAGACCGCCAACACCGGCACCAGGCCGGGTCCGAAACCGCGAGCTATGGGGTAGACCAGCGAGAGATCGCTACGAGCGAGGCTGCGTCCCAGGAACAGGAAATAGCAGATGTGCAGGAGGATGGTGGCGATCACATACCAAACGCCCACGACCTCGAATTCGGTATTGAACGCGAGCACCAAAGCGACGGGGATGGCGGCGACCAAAGCGAAACCAGTCAACCACCAGGCGAACACTTCCTGACGTTGGGCACGCTTCAGCAGGAGGTTCCAAGTGGCGTGGGCGAAGGCCGATGCCAACACCAACCCCAACGCCAATAGGATTGTGGAGTCTTGCATCGGCGCCAACCTGCGAATTCCCGAAGCGAGAACGCCGACGCGGAAGAACGCGCCGGCGACGAAAGCAATGGTGGCGCATAGGGGATTCGAACCCCTGATCTCCGCCTTGAGAGGGCGGTGTCCTGGGCCGCTAGACGAATGCGCCGTACCCTGAGCTAAAGCGCGGGCTTTAGCGTCAACGATTATAGCAAACTCCCTCGCGGGTGCAACCGAATCCGGCGAGAGGTCCTGCACGCGGAGTCGGCGCGTTTTCGGTGGGTCGCGACCGTTTGCTAAACTGTGTCGCAGAACCAACGATTTCAGGAGGCGCGTTGAAGCCAGGGAAACTACCGCCGGAGTTGCTGGCGGAACTACTGACCGACGTGGGAGCGAAAGATCCGGGTGTACTGGTGGGGCCGGCTGTTGGCGAGGATTGCGCGGTTGTAGAGATCGGTGATCACCTGCTGGTGGCAAAGTCCGATCCGATCACGTTCGCGTCTGACAGGGTGGGTTGGTACGCGGTTCAAGTGAACGCCAACGACATCGCGTGCAGCGGAGCAGAGCCGAGGTGGTTCATGCCCACGGTGTTGATTCCGGCGATTTTTGAGGCCAACGACGTGCGCAGGATTTTCGCGGACATAGCGAATGCATGCCGGGAATTGGGTGTGGCTGTGATCGGCGGGCACAGCGAAGTTACTCTCGGCATTGACCGGCCCATCGTGGCAGGAACTATGCTGGGGAATCTGCCTGACCGGTACCAGATGATTGCCACGAGGGGAGCGCAAGATGGCGACAGCATAGTCCTGACGACCGGGATAGCGATTGAAGGTACGGCCATACTGGCGAGCGAATGCGGAGTGGACCTGAGGTTCCGGGGAGTCGGTTCCGACATCATCGAACGGGCTGCCGGGTACCTGGACGATCCGGGGATCAGCGTGGTGGCTGCGGCGCGAATGCTACGTGAATCGGTGCAGGTGAACAGTCTGCACGACGTCACTGAGGGAGGGATTGTGACAGCGTTGAGGGAGATCGCGGCGGCGTCCAATTTGGGCGTCGTGTTTGAGGCGGAAAGCACGCCGGTCCTGCCTGAGTGCGAAGAGATCTGTGCCGCGTTAAATGTTGACCCACTGGGGTTGCTGGGGTCAGGAGCGCTGCTGGCAACCATGCCGTCGATCGAGGCACCCAAAGCGCTGCGAGCACTGGACACGATTGGGATCACAGGGTGGGAGATCGGGCAGATGATAGGAAAGGAGGACGGGATGTGGCTGATCGACCGGCATGGCGAACACGTGATGCCCGAGTTCGAAAGAGACGAACTAGCGAGATACCTGGAAAATAAAGGAGACGCGCCGGCGTAACTCTCCTGTAGCGTAAAACGGGTCGATGAAAACGCCACCCGAGAGTATGGGCGGCGTTTTTCTTTTACCAAGTTCGCAGTGGGCCGTGAGAGCCACCGCTCGCGTCGGTCAAGCACCGAGATAAAGATCTATGCAATCACGGAGTTGCGCGAGGGTGATGTTGGCTCCGGTGATGGTGATTGACACCTTTTTCCCCCGAACCATCTCCGGGTGCCGAACTGCGCCGGCCACCGCAGTCGCGCCCGCGCCCTCTGACAGGGTGTGGGCCTTTTCGACCAACATGGCGACCGCTCGTTTGATGTCGTCGTCGGAGACGAGGAGGAAATCATGGAGGCGGTGGCGAATTATCTGTTGGGGGAGCTCGTATCCAATCGCGGTGGCAGTCCCTTCGACCCAGGTCTGCATTGGGGCAGATACCAGTTGGCCCTGCTGCCAGGAAAGGTAGGCTGCCGGAGCGGCTTCAGATTGGACCGCGACGACATGGATTTCAGGATTGACAGCGCCGGCCACGACGCACGCCCCGGAAACCCCGCTGCCTCCGCCGATGGGCAACATCATGACGTCGACGTCTGGGAGATCCTCGATGATTTCCAGGCTGGCGGTGCCGACCCCGGCTATCAAAGCGGGCTCGTTGACCGGATGGACGTAGCGGTAGCCCTCCTCCTGGGCGAGGCGTTCACAGTGCTCCCGGGCTTCGTCGAAGTTGGCGCCGTGGAATATCAATTGAGCGCCCAGAGCTTCCATTGACGCAACCTTGTTCGGGTTGGCGTCCACGGGTAGCCCGATCATGGCGCGGGCGCCGAACATGCGGCAGGCGCTGGCGATCGATTGACCGTGGTTCCCGCTGCTGGCGGTAATGACTCCGCGAGCGCGTTCCTCCCCGGACATGCTGGCGAGGAGATTTATTCCACCGCGGGACTTAAACGCGCCGAGGGGCAAGTGCTCTTCGTGTTTCAGGTACACCTCCGCGTCCAGGTGTTCGCTGAGAGCGGCGGAATAGGTCAACGGAGTGCGCGGGAAGTGGGGCGCAATGGTCGCCCGAGCTTCCAAGACATCGCGAAGGGTCGGGATATTCACAGAGATAGCTCCATTAAGGGTGTTCGGCGGCTGACACGACCGGAGGCGAGATTAGGCAAGGATCGGCACCGTGTCAACAGAGACCGCTACGATAGAGTACATGACACTCGAGTGTAATCCGGGTACAGACAAGTGTACTGCCCGGTGCAATTTAGCTAACTCCGGTTCACTACATTCACTACACGACCTTGGTTTACGAACAACGTTTAACGCGTGTACAAAGGTGTAATGCAAGCGGCGCAGGCGACATGCGTCACCGCCGTAATGTATTGGTACACCTGACCGGAGTGCGTCCGAATTCGATTCGCTGAGGTGTACTAACTCACTAACCGGATTGAGTGTACTTTTTGCCGGGGAATAAAAGTACACTATTCGAACGTCGCCAAGGCCAATTTACCGTAGGACCCAGTACATTACCAGCGACCGCAGATCAGCGAATACACCATGGGGTGTTGTCGCGCGTTTGATCAAGCACCAACCGTTGTACTGGCACGCCCGCAGCCTCGTCGAGCCGGAACGGCGAGGCGCTTACGCCAGGGGGTGAACGGGAACGACTCATCGCGTCGAGCCACGCTAGCTGATTGGACCTGGCGAAGCCGGTCCGGCCCATTTCCGCGAAGTCGCGAAAATCGCGGAAAATCGTAGTCAGACTACTGGAACCCAGTTGAGCGGCCTGTCAGAATAAGTTCGTGATCAGGCGCGTTCTAAAAGTTTATAAAAATTCTCTTAGAAACATTTATGTCTGATCTTGACATCGATTCAGATTGTCGCTAAATTTGGTGAATGTAGAGATTGTGAGCAAACAAATGCAACTTGGTAAGGCCAAGAGTTGCGAGTGCGCGAAAGACCAGTGCATGCTGGAGGTGTACCATGGCAAGGAAAACCAAGCTGATGATGCGCGTAGAAAAGGAATTTGACCAGCCATTGGAGAGGTTGTTGCCAGAGCTAGTGAACGACCAGGGCCTGACAGCGACGGCAGACACCTTAGGAGTCAGCAAGGCGACGCTGGGTTACTGGATGCTCAAATTGGGCATCAACGTGCGCAGAGTGGCTTTGGCTCCCGGTGAAATCCTGGAGGTAAAGCGCATCAACCAGTGAAACTACGCCGTCCGTTTGGTGGCACAGACGACGGCGCAGCGCGGGCAAACCGGAGGGTCAAAGGCGAGCTGACCTAACGGCGGGCCCGGTTCATCGCCAAAACGATGGACAAAAACGCCCCGGCCGGTGGTACTTGGCCGGGGCGCTTTGATTTTGCGTGATGTCGACCAATCAGCCGTTGAAGATGTCCTCTGGGAGGAAGGCTGAGACGGTTACGTTGGGCAGGTCGACGATGTTGCTGACCCGGAGATCGACCGCGACGCTGCTGATTGTGTATGCCTGCTGCGCGGTCCAACCACGTTCCTGCAGTAGCGCGATCATGTTGAGGAGGGCATTGCGGGCTGCGAGGGTGAGGCTGTCCAACCCCTCCTGGGTCCCGTCGGGGTGAATGGGGTAGCCCACGGTGGCGGTGAAATTGCGGGGTGCGGCCCATTCGGGTGGCAGGAAGTAGCCTGGGTGAGCGTAGCGGGGCATGGTTATGTTGTGCCGGGCGGCCTGGCCCTTGTGTATCGCGAACCGCACGGTGCAGGTTGCGCCCATCTCGATGGCGGTGATGCAGACCTCACCGTCGCCCTGAGCGAAATGGCCATCGCCCGCGGAGTAGAGACCACCTGGGACGGCGACGGGGATGAAGAGCCGGGAGCCGGTTGTGATCTGCTTGGCGTCGATATTGCCGCAGTTCTCGCGGGGAGGCAGTGTGCGCAGTCCCTCGTTAGCGATCTGACCGCCCGGCGGCACAGCATCCTCGGGGTCAGGCGGCGCAGCGACACCACCGCGGTTGACCCAGTCAGCCTCGCGCGCGGCCCAGGCGGCCACCTGCTCGTGGGACGGAGCCAGACCAGCGGTGCCCATGAACGAACCGTCGGGAATACGGACTCCGGGGAGTTGCGTCGAGGTGGCCCAACCGTCGGCGATATCCCAGTGCACGAGGTAGGGGTCGGTGAAGACGTCGGCGAGGAAGCCGGCGCCGGGACGGTTACGGGTCCAGCCACGCGGTTGGGCGGTTATGTCAACATACTCGATCTCGAGGAGGTCGCCGGGTTCGGCGCCCTTGACGTAGACAGGACCGGTGAGCGGGTGTGCGACCTTAGCGTCCAGCCCAGCCATGTCGTTTTCGGTCATGCCCGGCTGGATCTGGGAGTCGGAGGCATCGCGGGTTTCGAGGAGTACTTCCTCACCGGGATCCACTTCTACGATGGGCGGGATGTCGGGATGCCAGCGGTTGTGACCGAGATGGGGTTCTTCCTTCAAGCGTTTGGAGCGGTCGATGGTGATGGACTGCATGGGTTCCCTCCGAATGCGGTCATGGTGTAATTGGGCATTATGTCACGCGCGGGCAGTATAAGGGATGGGCCGCTGCGGGGAATTCCCTATAGCGCGAAATCGCGGTGGTCCGGCCGTTGGACCGGCTCGGAGCGAGCAGCGCTTGGAGCGAGTTGGGCCTCAACTGGCGTGGGTGCGCCGCCAAGCTGGAATGGTATTGGCATGAAATTGGGGCGGGTTTGAAACCCGCCCCTACGTGGGAATCGCGGTTGGCGGGGGCGAATGGTTGGTCGCCCCCGGGCCGTGTTTGGATCCTAGAGGGACCAGTTGTCGGGGAGTTCGGGGGTGGGGAGGGGGCGGATCATTACCTCGACCATGGCGGACTGGCCCTCCTCGGTGGCGCGGATGGCGCGGCGGAAGGCGTCCTGGAGTTCGTCCGGGTTTTCGACGCGCTGAGAGTAGCAGCCGAGACCGTTGGCGACGACGCTGAAGTTGCCGCCCAGGACGGCCACCTCGGGAGGCGTGCCGTTGGGGTCCTCCATGCCCATCATGCCGCCGCCGGTGCCGCCGTTGTTGATGACGACGGTGAGGATGGGCAGGCCCATGCGGCCGGCGGTTTCGAGGTCCATGCCGGTCATGCCGAAGGAGGCATCGCCGAGGACGTGGACGACGAGGTGGTCGGGGCGGCCGAGCTTGGTGCCGATGGCGGCGCCGACGGACCAACCCATGGCGGCCATGCCACCCATGGCGACGAAGTTGCGCGGCTGGGTGGTCATCCAGAAGGGGACGACGTAGCCGCGGCTGCCACCGGCGTCGTGGAGGGCGATGGTGTGGTCGGGGTCGATGACCTGCTGGAGTTCGTGGACGACGCGGTAGCCGTTGGTGGGCGTTTCGGTGTCGGTGAACCGGGGCAGCCACTCGGAGTGGGATTTCTCGTGGCAGGCGCTGATCTCGTCGACGATTTCCTGCTTGATGCCGCCGCCGTTGGGGCCGATACGCGCACGGACGGCGTTGATGATGGCACGGAGGGCCAGCTTGGCGTCGGCGAGCATGGGGAGTTCGACCTGGTAGGTCTTGTTGAGGTCGGCCTGGTCGGCGTTGATGTGGATGATGCTGACGCCCTCGGGGATGGGGCGGCCGTCGGTGCCGTTGGGCTGGCGGAAGGAGTTGCCCACGGCGAGGACGACGTCGGCCTTGCGGTTGATCTGGAGGGCGGCGCCGGATGCGTAGCGGGCGCGGGGATAGACGCCGCCGCCGAGGGACAGGGGATGATTTTCGGGGAAGATGCCCTTGCCCATGATGGTGGTGGCGACGGGCATGGAGAGCATTTCGGCGAGCTCGAGGACCTCGTCGGCGGCGCCGGCGGACATGGCTCCACCGCCGGCGTTGAGGACGGGGAAGTTGGCGTTGACGAGCATATCGGCGGCGCGCTGGACCTCGTCATCGGCGGGGCCGGACTTGCCGGGGGTGCCGACGGGGGTGTAGGCGAGGACGGCGTCATCGGCCTCGGCGGTCATGACGTCCTGGGGCATTTCGAGGACGACCGGTCCAGGGGAGCCGGAGCGCAGGGCGGTGAAGGCGCGGCGCATGACCTGGGGGATGTCCTGGACGCGGGTGAAGGTGCCGCGCCACTTGCAGAGGCCATCGAAGATGCTGGGGGAGACCTCCTGCTGCCATTCCTGGCCGAGGTTGCGGAGGGGGTGCTGGCCCATGAGGAGCAGCACGGGGATGTTGTCGGCGTAGCAGCCGGCGATGCCGGTGAGGCAGTTGGTGGCGCCGGGGCCGGTGCCGGTCATGGCGACGCCGACCTCACCGGTGGCGCGGGCGTAGCCGTCGGCGATCTCGACGCCGAGGCGCTCGTGGCGGGCGGCGAAGGGCCGGATTGAGGAGGCGCGCAGGGGACCCCAGAGGGGGTTGAGTCCACCGCCGGCGAATCCGGATATGTAGCGTATTCCTTCCTGTTCTAGGGCTTTAACGACGGCTTCGGCTCCACGCATGGCGATACCTCTCCTGGCGATAGGCGGGTTCACCCCTAAGCGAGGGCGACCAGCGGGGTCGCCTCCACGGGCGGGGCGGTTGTGATGCCGGGATGATAGGGCAGCGTGGGGACGGGGTCAACCGTGCGGCAGCGAAAGCGGATTTTTGCCGGGATGAACAGGATAAAAGGGATAGACAGGATATTTTTGGATTGGGGATTCAGGGTGCGGCTCGTCCTTCGATTCACCATATGCGAAGGTACGGCGGGTCTGGATGATGGTTCGACAAGCTCACCATGAGCGGGTTTCGGTTTTTGTGCGGCGGCGGGGCACCGGAGACTGGACCGGCTCAGGATGATGGTTCGACGGGCTCACCATGAGCGGGTTTTGATTTTTGTGCGGCGGCGAGGCACAGGAGCGGGACCGGCTTTGGATGATGGTTCGGCGGGCTCAGGATGATGGTTCGACAGGCTCACCATGAGCGGGTTTCGGTTTTGTGCGGCGGCGGGGCACCAGGGACGGGACCGGGTCCGGATGATAGTTCGACAGGCTCAGGATGATGGTTCGACAGGCTCACCATGAGCGGGTGGTGATTGGATGGCTAGATGATCTGAATGGCCAAGCACGGGGGACGGGACAGGGTGAAAATGACGGAGCCGGAGTAGGTCGGGTCGCGGCTGATGCGGCTGCAGTCGGGGCAGTTGAGGGGGTGATCCCAGTACGCGCCGTCCAAGGGTTGGCCGGTGATTCGGCGCAGTTCGCCCAGGGTTGTTATAGATGGCGCGGGCGGCAGAGGTTGTTCCTGGATTTCAGCCAGGGTCTGCTGGAGGCCGGGCGGCTTTGGATTGGCGTTGATGGCGTCGTCGAGGTCATCGGCGAGGCGGCGGACGCGACGATGGAGCCGGGTCAGTCCGAGGAGGGCGGAACGCCGGTCGATGGAATCGAGAAAATCGGGCGTGAAAGAGTACACCTGGGAGAAGGTTGTGAGGTGCCCCTGGGGCAAGTCGAGGTCGTGAACGATGCAGCGGAGGGCGGTGGTCAGGCGGCGCCTGGTGTGGGTACGGAAATGCCAGTGCCTGGCAGCCGCGGTCACGGCGTGGCTGGCGGAGCGTCGGATGGCGATGGAGGCCGGCCCGGTTTTGCCGAGGGCCAGGTTGACGCGTGCGCTGTAGAAATAGCGGAGGCTGTTGCGTTGGTGGTTTTCCACGGACCTGATGGCGCTTTCTCCTTTTGAGGTTTGGGTGGATATACAGGATCTATTGACTTGCTCCTTTTGGGATTTTCTGGGTTCCCGCTTGCGGAGGGAGGAAGGGATTGAGTTTTGTGGTTGGTTGATTGGGGAGGCAGGATTTCGTTTCGTTGTCAGCGTACGGCCGGTTGGGTTACGCAACTATTTGACCTACTTTTCCGTGTACTCAGCACGCCGTAAGGCGCGCCTGCGCGCGGGCTCGGACAGTCCCGGGGACACCAGTGGGGCGAATGCCGGTGATGAGTCAGGTCTTTGAGCGGCGGTTGCCACCTGGGCCGGTTGCGATTTAGAAACTGACGGGGTTGGCCGTCGAAGCGAAATCCTGCCTTTTTGGAGATGCGAATGAAACAGCTGTTTGCCTAGACTGTTGTAGCATATGCGTTCTGTTATGGGATGTCAAGGGGGAGGTATTTGTGGTTGGATAGGATGGCTGGGGGATTGATTCATGTCGGGGCATTACCGAAGATTGGCTGAGCAGCTGGAAGCGCGGTTCATCTCGGACCAGTCCCTTTGACGTGGGAATCCACCAACAACTTGTGCCATGACGCTGCGTTTGCCCAATTTTGTGTTTGGAAATGTTATAATGCCATCACAGTTGGAACAGAAGGTCGCAAATGAACCTAGAAAAAGTCGCAGAAATCCTAGATGCAGCGGTAGCGAAAGTAGCTGTCCTGGAGTTCGAGAGGACTCTGTCGGATACCAGCGATATCGAAGCTGCCGCGCGCATCAATGCCGCTGCCGCATCTTTGGACAAATTGAGGAACGGAGGAACACCAGATTACAGCGACCCATTGGTGGGAGTCCTATATCTGGCTCAGTATCAACTGCAACACATCAACCTAACCTATTCGCTGATAAACTCAACCACCTCGTGGTACGCAAAAAACGGCTCGTTATCTGACAAAGGCCGACTTCACGTCGTGGATTTCGGATGCGGTGCATTAGCGATGAGGTTTGGCGTAGTCTTGGCAGTAGCTGAAGCTCTTGAAAACGGGTTGCCCATTTCAGCGTTGAAAATCGACTCTTTGGACCCCGTTGTCCCCGTGGTTGAAATAGGAATCAGGATCTGGGACGAGTTTTGGAACTCAATACATGCCCGAAGCGATGGCGACTTGTCGACCCTCCGGCAAGCGTTTGCGATCTTGGACCGACAATATCCAGCGATCCAGCATCCAGTCCGCTTGCAGCAAATCGAACCCATGCCGAATGCAAATACTTGGCTAAGCGCTATACACGTGGTGTACAGTGGCCCGCAGGGAAACAGCGAGGCGATAAAAGACGATCTGAGCACTCTGTCCGGAATCTTGAAACCAGATTTAGGTTTCATCACTACGCACGACAGCAAGTTACAGATGATGCAAGATGTGTCGCCATTTGATGCGTCATACGTGGGACGCGCAGACCCGCCATCCCCCAAATTCAACAACAACATGGCATCGGGAAGATGCGAAGAGATCCTTCACAAGTTTCGGCATGCCGGTTGGGAGACATTTTGGATTTGGGCACCCGGAACAGTGTTTTGGGCGTTTGGCAAGAAACAAGAATAAGGACCATCGAAATGCCTTCTAGTCCGTCGCAGCTTAGTTTATTCATGCTAGGCGGTGGGTCGCACCAGGCGAACAACGATCTCCCGAGCCTGTTGGGAGATACAAACATTCGCTACATCGAGTCTAAGGCCATCCTGACTAAAGGGTCCGGTTTCATGGATGCCTACGACTTTACACTGAATCCATACAGCGGATGTTCATTCGGATGTACGTATTGCTATGCTGCGTTTTTCAGTCGAGATCGTGATCGATTGAACACTTGGGGATATTGGGTCGACGTAAAGGAAAACGCCGTCGAGTTAATGGAGAAACGCAAGCCCGGGTCCTTGGACGGGAAGCTCATCTACATGAGCAGTGTAACGGACCCATATCAGCCGGTCGATCGAGAACTAGAACTCACCCGCGGCATCCTAAAGATCATGGCGGACCGGCACGCTCCGAAGTTGGTGGTCCAAACCCGAAGCCCGACGGTAGTGCGGGATTGCGACCTTTTCAAGCAGATTGAAGAGAACGGCGGGCGCGTGCAAGTCAACATGACGGTGACCACTGACGACGAAGATGTACGCCGTACTTTCGAACCGTTTTGCCCCTCAAACATGGTTAGGATTCGGGCAATTGGGGAAGTACAGGCAGAAGGAATCGAGGCGTGCATAACGATGACGCCGCTGTTGGTGGTGATGAGTCCCTACGCCTTCGCCGATAGACTGGTTGAGACGGGCGTGCAGAAGTTCATCGCCCAACCGTTTCACTTTCGGCGTGGGAAGTTTCTTGCGGGGACAAGGGACAAAGCGATTGACCTGATGTCTGAAAAGTTGGGTTGCGATCGCGAATCGTTCCAACGGGAATACCTGGAACACTACGCGATGGTGTTCGGCGTACTCAAAGATATGCTGCCGGAGTTGGGAGAAGGCAAGGACGGATTCGCGCCGCCGTTCTAGCCTTTAATCCGCTGAGCGATTAAGGGAGTTCTGGATTCCTGCGTGCGCAGGAATCACGTGTAAGGGCGACGGGGCCATGGTTCGACAGGCTCACCATGAGTGGGATATGCGTTGGCTGTGAGCGGGATATGGGTTGGTTGATTGTTGGTGGGGGTGTGGGTATTATCGCGGCTACTTGCGTGAGGGTCGGAATCGTTTCGTTTGCAAATGGATTGCCACCCGTCGCTCGCAGTGACAATTTCCTCTTGCGATGACGATTTGGATGGAGATTTATCATGCCGCAGGCACATGAGTTGATCGTGCAGTTTTTGGAGGAGGCGGGGGTTGACGCCGTGTTCGGGATTCCGGGCGGCGGGACGGGTCAGATATTCACGAATTTGGTGGGGAAGGAGCCGGCGATCAACACGTACCTGGCGCGGCACGAGCAGACGGCGGCGATCATGGCCGACGCGTACGCGCGGGCGACGGGGAGGCCGGCGGTGATCATGGGGCAGGGGCTGTTCATGGGGTCGAACGCATCGTTCGGGATCATGGAGGCGATGCTGAGCAGCAGCCCGATGGTGGTGCTGACGGACACGTCGGACGGCGGCGTGGGGCAGCATCCGGCGAACCAGTCGGGGGCGGGCGAGTACGGGAGCATTGACCTGCACAACATCTTCCGGTCGATGACCAAGTACACGACGCTGGCGACGTCGCCGAAGGAGGCGGCGCTGGGGGCGCAACTGGCGATCAAGCATGCGACCAGCGGACGGCCGGGTCCGGCGTGCCTGCTGATGCGGTCGGCGTCGATCGGGGGCGAGGTTGACCTGGAGACGCCGCCGTTCATCCACGACACGGCGGGGTACCTGAACACGGCCAAGCCGCAGGCGGCGCCGGCGGACATCGAGCGGGCGGTGGAGATACTGTCGCAGTCGCGGCGTCCGGTGATCGTGGCGGGCAACGGGGTGCACATGGCGGGGGCGCACGGGCTGCTGCAGCAGTTGGCCGAGCAGTGGAACGCGCCGATCGCGACCAGCTACAAGGGCAAGTCGGCCATCGCGGAGACGCACCCGCTGTCCGTCGGGATGGTGGGCATCTACGGGCAGGCGGCGGCGAACCAGGCGGTGGGCGACGCGGACACGGTGATTGTGGTGGGGGCCAAGCTGAGCCCGCAGGACACGGTGCGGGAGCGTCCGACGGTGTTTGACCCGAAGGGCCAGCGGATCATCCAGATTGACATCGACGACCGGAACGCCGGGTGGACGTTCCCGGTGGAGCTGGGCCTGATCGGAGACGCGGGGAGCATCCTGGGTCAGTTGGTGGAGGCGTCGGCGGACGCGTCGGCGAGCACGGCTGGGCAGCGGAGCGAGTGGGCCGGGGCGCTGTCGGGCCGGAAGACGGAGGCCGGGTTCTACGAGGACGCGGGGTTGCACACCGACTCGTCGCCGGTACTGCCGCAGCGGGTGGTTCGGGTGCTGCAGGAGACGATGCCGTCGGACACGGTGTACGCGCTGGACGCGGGGAACAACCGGACGTGGATGGCGCACCTGTTCCAGTCGCAGCAGGCGCACACGTTCTTCTGTCCCGGCGGTACGGCGGGCATGGGCTGGGGGCTGCCGGCGTCGGTGGGGTTGCAGATCGCGTACCCCGGGCGGCCGGTGGTGTGCGTGACGGGGGACGGCGGGTACATGATGACGGTGAACGCGCTGTCGACGGCGATGCAGTACAACCTGCCGATCATCTGCGTGGTGTTCAACGACGGGGCGCTGGGGATGGTGCGGCACCACCAGGCGCCGGGGCAGTACATCGCGTCGGAGTTCGCGGAGACGGACAACGCGGCGGTGGCGCGGGGGTTCGGGTGCTTCGGCGTGCAGGTTGCTGACTCGCGGGACCTGCCGCAGGCGCTGCGGGACGCGCAGGCGTCCGGTCTGCCGGCGGTGGTGGACGTGCTGATCGACCGGGGCCCGAGTCCGGACGACTGGCGAGCGGATTTGCGGACGGCCGGGGAGACGTAAGCTTACCTGGACGGACTGAATCTACGCGATGTTTGATTGGATGGGGGCGAATGATTATTCGCCCCTCTCTATCGAAACAGTTTGAATTGCACCGGCACCGAGGATCGTGGAATACCGGGAGGAATTGCCGGGCGATTGTCCGCCAGCAACGGCGGCTCCAGTGGGCGAGTCAAGGGTGTTCTTCAGGCTCGTCGATCAGTATCCGCCTACCGAGCAAGACTTCGATTCGGTTTGGAAGGCACAGCCGGAGCGACGGGGGAGGTTGGACCCTTGCCAAAGCAGAGGGCTGTCATTATTCGACTCTGCGATGGAAGCCCGGAAGCGAACCAGTTACAATACGCTCAAGAATAAAATTGTCTGTGCGGTGAACTTGACGACCGAAGCCGGCCCGGTACTACAGACGTCCGACCATCACCATACTTGGTGGCCGTCACGAGACTACAACGTCATTGCCCATTGCGGGGAGCCACAGTATGAACGCGATTGACATTCGCTACACCGGGACGCTGGACTACTGCGATGGGATACAGTTGTTCGCGGCCGAAGATGCTAAGGGTGGCAGCTACGTGGCTGCGCTGGTGGATGTTAGTCAAGAGGCAGACCGATATTTGGTAGTGGGCTGTGGGCCCGAACACTTTCTCAGCTTCCGTTCCGGCGATATCGACTTGAAAAGCCTGATGGAACAGTCGGCCAGGCAGGGATGGTATCTCGCTGACGTAAAAGATTTTTGCGTACCTTTCAGCATTACCCAACAGCCGGGAACCGTCATACCCGATGATCTGCTGCCCGAACACGGGATGTACTTGGACGAAAATCAGCCCGACGACGATGTAGCCGTTGTGGTTTAGACCGTTTCGTCCCACACCAAGCAACTGCAGGAGGAACTCAATGCCATTTTGGAGTGATGCACAGTTGGCTTCGATTGACCGGATGCTGAATCCGCGGTCGATTGCGGTGGTGGGAGCGACGCCGCGGATGCAGTACGGCGGGCGGTTTTTGGCGGCGGCGATGGCGTCGATGGAGCGCGGGGTCAACGTGTATCCGGTGAATCCGCGGTACGAGGAGGTGCAGGGGTTGCAGGCGTACCCGTCGGTTTCGGCGCTGCCGGAGGCGCCGGACGTAGTGGGCGTGGTGGTGCCGTACCACGCGGTGCTGGACACGCTGCGAGAGAGCCACGAGAAGGGCGCGAAGTCGGCCATCGTGATTTCCGCCGGGTTCGCCGAGCGCGGCGTGGATGACCGGCGGGATCTGCAGGGCGAATTGGGGCGGTTTGCGCAGGAGTCGGGGATGCGGGTGAGCGGGCCGAACTGCCTGGGCCTAGCGAACCTGAAGGACGACATCTGGGCCAGCGCGTCGTCGCGGGGCGCGGCGGGACTGAGCGGGCCGGTTGGGCTGGTTTGCCAGAGCGGGGCGTCGGCGTTCGGGCCGTTTTTGAACCGGGCGGTGGACGAGGGCATCGGGTTCACGTACATCGTTTCGACGGGGAACGAGGCCGACCTGGACTTCTGCGACTTCGCGCGGTACCTGCTGGACGACGACGATACCAAGGTGATCGCGGGGTTTGTCGAGGGGTTCAAGGACGGCCGGAAGTTCGTGGAGGTGGCGCGAATGGCCGCGGAACGGGGGAAGCCGATCGTCCTGATCAAAATCGGGCGGTCAGAGCTGGGGACGCGGGCGGCAGGGTCGCATACGGCGGCGTTGACGGGAGTGGATGCGCGGTACGACGCGGTGTTCGATCAGTACGGTGTGATACGGGTACAGGACTACGATGACCTGCTGCAGGTGTCGAACCTGATGGCGCGATGCCAACGGCCGCCGAATCGCGGGGTTGCCGTGGTGTCGCACTCGGGCGGAATCAGCAGCCTGACTGCAGATATGTTCGGGCAGGCGGGGTTGGACCTGCCGCCGCTGTCGGACCGGGCCAGAGACGGGATCAACGACATTCTCAAGGGATTCGGGTGGGCGGCCAACCCTTCTGACGTGACGGGGTTCGCCAACAGCGACGATTTCCCCGCGATCATGTCGTACATGGCTGACGACGAGAACGTGGGAACGCTGGTGGTGGCGTCTGCCGGCGCGGACCCGCAGGCGACGCAGGTGATCGCACAGCGGGACGGGAGCGACAAGCCCGTGGCATTCCTGTGGACGGGGACGCGAGGAGCGCAGTCGGGTCTGCCGATGCTGCGGCAGGCGGGGATACCGGTGTTCTACGTGCCGGACAAGCTGGCGGCGGGCGTGCGGTACCTGAACGACTACCACGACTGGCGTGAGAAGCGGCTGGAGCGCGGGTTCTCGAATGCCGGCGATTTGTCCGCTGAGCAACAGGCGGCATCAGGGTCGTTGTCCGGCGGCGAAGCGCTGACGGAATTTGACAGCAAGGCGCTGGTGTCGGCGTTTGGAGTGCAGACGACTCGGGACGAAGTGGCGACGGATGCTGACGCGGCGGTGGCGGCGGCGGAACGGATCGGGTATCCGGTGGCCGTGAAGGTGAACTCGGCGGACATATTGCACAAGACAGAGGCCGACGCGATCTGGCTGGGCCTTACCGATGGCGACGCGGTGCGGGCGGCATTTGACCAAGTGACGCGAAACGCGCGGGCGTATGACGCCAACGCGCGGATTGACGGCGTGGTGGTGCAAGAGATGGTTACGGGCGGAGTTGAAACGATTGTGGGTGTGTCGTACGACGAACAGTTGGGGCCGTTCCTGCTGTTTGGGTCGGGGGGCGTGATGGTGGAGGTGTACAACGACGTGGCGCTGCGGCGGTGTCCCATCACCAGGGATGACGCGCTGGAGATGATCGACGAGGTTCGGGGAGCGCGGCTGCTGAAGGGGTTCCGCGGGTCGCCGGCGGCGGACGTGGACGCGCTGGCGGATACGTTGGTGCGGGTGTCGGAGATGGCGGCGCGGCTGGAGGGATCGCTGGGCGAGTTGGACATCAATCCGCTGATGGTGCTGCCGGCGGGGCAGGGGGTGAAGGCGGCGGACGCGCTGGCAGTGGGGACACAGTAGGCAGAACGGGGCGAAGGAGCAACGGCCAAGTTTCCCGTTCGGCCGGACGTCAACGATTTTCGGAGATCAAGGCCGCGACGTTGATGTTCGAGATTGAGCTAAGCCCAAGGATCCTTACCGACAACGTGGCATTCGGGAGAAGCGCCGGGGTGATTTGAGCCGGCCGGGGCTCATCAAGCTCGATCGTCCAAGGGTGTAGCGGGGTCAAATTGATACCGAGAACCCGGCGTTTGATACCGGCGTTTTCATGGCGCAGCCACACGACCGGACGATCCGAGTTTGAAATTCCATACTGCACCCGATGCTGGCGAACGCTGGACAATGGATTCGACTGGCCAAAGCCATCTCCCGGGTGTACGTCGCATTTTATGTAAGGCGGTAGTGAGATTTCGCCTGATCTCAAACGGTTTCGTGGTCGTCGATGGCGCGTAGAACGCGACGGCAAACAGGTCCGCGCGTACGGCTGCATCAGCGTTGACATTCGTCATTTTGAGTATGAATGATACCGTTGCATGGGTATCCGCCCCGCGCTCTGATGGTCAAGACCAGTTTTGAAACCTGCCCCTACGATTGGATGGGAACGTGAGATGTCCAGTCGATGTGGAGGAAAATTGTTGGGCGAGTTTTGCGGGATGCAAGCGGCGGGTTATGTCGATCATGTCGGGCCGCGCCCCGGGCGGTGCTCGGTAGTTGGTATAGGGGCGAGGACGAATATTAGCTCATCCGCACTGCCGGATACGGTTATGCAACGCATTGATCACGAGCGGTCGATTTTGAGGGGAAGCGTCGGATGCTGACGGGGTGGGAGCTGGCGCTGGGGTTGGGGGCAATGTTCTTTGGGGCGGTGGTGCTGGGGACGATCAGCTTTGGGTTGGGCACGGTAGCGATGCCGTTCCTGCTCCTGATCCTGGCTCCACGGGAGGCGGTGGTGGTCGCGCATGCCATGATCATACTGACGACCGGATTGACGGTTTTGCAGACGTGGCGGCACCTGCGGCTGCGTGAAACGTGGCCGTTTCTCGTGGCCGGGTTGCCTCCGGTTCCCATCGGAGTCTTCCTGCTACAAGAGTTCAATCCCTCGGCATTACGCGTCATCGTCGCGCTGGTGGTGTTGGTGACGGCCCTGATGAGCCTGTTCAGCATCCAGCTACCAGGGGCGCGCCGACCGTTGATGGCGCCGGTGTACGGGTCCGTCACGACGTTCCTGGTGACGACTTTTGCGGTGGGCGCGCCGTTGGCCGCTCTTTACGCGATAGCGCAGGACTGGTCGCGAGACACGATCCGGGGGACGCTGGCGTTGTACTTCCTGCTTGCGGCCATCCTGGCGATGACGCTGTTCGCGGTGTCCGGGTTGGTGGGCACCGAGACGGCCACGAACATCGGCGTGCTAGCCATTGCCGTGTTATTGGGTTCGGCGGTGGCGGCGGTGATTGCCAGCCGGATCAGCCTGCGGGTGTTTCGCTATTTAGTGGTGGCAGTGACCGTTGGCGGCAGCGTGTCGTTGCTGTTGAGGGAGGCGTGGTTGGCGGTTTAGGGACGCCCGGTCCACAGGAGCCTCGGGGCGGATGATTATCGCTGCCACGTGGTTGCGTCGTCGCATGACACGAGGCCGGACCGATGGAATCTCGTTGGCTACGACGGGCGGAGGGGATCAGTCGGTGTCGGCGCTTGACTCGCGGTTGCGGGCGCTCAACTGGAACGCGATGGCGGCGGCGACGGTGGCAGTGGCGTAGGTGGCCAGGTTGGAATCGTGGCGGAGGTCGTGAGCGACGGATTTCAGGCAGGTGAACCATGTGGCATCGGGAACCGGGGACCTGCAGTCGTATGCCGACACACCGTAGGGAACCAGCAGGAACAGCCAAACCACCCATCCGATGAAGATCCACGCCGAAACAGTCCGCGCCAACGATTTGCCCATCCGCCGCATTTGAGCCGTCAGCGGGGTTGTGAAGTTTTTGACCCGATCACCAATGCGCTGGGGAGGCCTACCAGGAAAAACACGGGCAGAATTGCGTATTCAGTCCATCCCATATGCGGCAGCACGGAAAGGAAACCGAGAATGACGGCCGGCACCAAGCCGCAGAGCAAACCGCCGAAAATTCCACTAATTAATGCCATGGACCGTCCAGCATGAATCGACGCGATCGGGTGTCCTCAGTATATCAGTATGACACAGGAGCGTCAGCGTTCCTGGAGGACTTCGCCGGAGAGCTGGTTGATGCGGTAGAGGCGGACGAGGACCGCGGCACCGGTGCGGTCGGGGTCGCGATCAAGTTCGCCCTGGACGGTCCGGGACATGACGTTGTCGCGGATCGCGCCGGAGCGGTACATGGTGGCGGTACCGTAAAAGCGCAAGTTGACGCGTTCGGTGGGGTGCCGATAGAAAAGGACGATCTTTGAACCGTCCTGCACGTTGGCGGCGGACTGACGCCAGCCACGCTCCCAGAAGGCCAGGGTCTCGCGGTCGAAGACCAGGACGCTGCCGCGCATGCTGATCTGGGGCTCGCCGTCGGGGGAGACGGTGGCGATGAACATGGGGCAGCGATCGGCGAGGGCGTTGTCGATGCGGCGGCGCATATCGTCGTCGATGTAGATCATGGTTGTTCCTCCGCGCGTTCTGCGGTCGTCAGCGGATGTCCGTTCAACGCCAGGCTTGTTTTACAGGATACACAGGATTGCCGGGTCGTGTTGAAGGCAGGTTGCGGATTGGTGGTTTGATTGCGCGAGGTCATGGTTCGACGGGCTCACCGTGGGTGGCGGTGAGTGGGGTGGATGCGCCGCCCATAGAGGGCGGGGGACTTGGGGACCTTTGGCTGGCGCGGTTGACCACCCCGGCGCCGAGGGAGAGCGGGCTAATCGGGGCCGTAGGAGTCCTGCCAAGCGCGTGCTCTTTCAAGGGCAGCCTGTTTTTCCGCGTCGCGGGCAGCGCAGGCGGCACTCATGGCGAGGACGTCCTTAGCCCATTCGTCCACAGGGACGTCGATCATGCGGCCGGCGAAAGGTGCGGCGGCGGTGCCAGCGGCCAACGCCTGGGCGAACACCTCGCGAACCTGGGTGTAGTAGTCGACGCGGGACTCGGTGGGCGTGTATGCCTCGTTGACGGGGTTGATCCAAATGGGATGGCTGCAGACCATGCCCTTGAACCCGAGGTTGCGGACGTCGGTGGCGGTTTGGACCAGATCTTCGTGGGCGAGACCCGCGACGCCGAGTCCCATGGGGTCGGCGACGGCGATGGGCTGGACGCCGGCGGCGGTGGCCTCGATGCAGAGGCGGCCGCGGGCGTACACGAATGGATCGGGGTCTGAGGCCTGGACGATGCCCAAGGACGCTGCGAACTCCGCCTCATCGATGCAGACCTGGCGGATGCGGGGGGATGCGGCGATGATTTCGCGGATGTTCCAGATTCCGGCGGCCGTCTCGATGGAGGGGAAGATTTCGGTGCTGCCGATGGCAACGCCTGAGCGGCGTTCCAACTCGGAGAGGATCTGATCGGCATCGGTGATATCGGACGCGGATGATGGACCGGGGACAACGATGCCCGTGAGGTCGCGGCACATTGCGGCTGCAGTGTCGGCGTATATGGAATAGGCGTTGACGCGGATGAATACCTCTGCGCCCCCCTTGCCAGCCTGGGCCAATGCGGGTTTGAGGTTTTCGCGGACGGTTTCAAGATCACCGGACGGCGAGCCATCCTGCAAATCTATGGTAATGGCATCAGCGTTACGAGTCCAAGCCCAGCGAACCATGCGGCTCTGCGTGGCAGGTATGATCAGGTTGGAGCGTCGGACCAGGATAGGCACAGTGGATTCCAATGGCGCTCGGCGGCGGCAGCGCGGGACTTACCGAGATTCCTCGGCGGCGCGGACGCGGGCGATGGCCTCGTTCTTTTCGCGGTCGCGTTCTTGGCACGCCGCCCGCCACCGCAGGAGTTCCTCGGCGCGAGCGGCCTCGTAGCGGTCGATGACGCGGGGCTGACCGGCGGCGTCCTCGATCTGCAGCCAAGTTTCGCCGGTGTGGGACAACTGGCGGTACTGCTCCAGCACCCAATGGGCGTCGGCCACCTCTTCGTCGGTGGGCATGAAACCGCGGTTCTGGGGTTCGACGACGTTGGGGTGGAGGCCGCCGCCGATGCGGAACCCACACCTGCGGGCGGCGTCTGCTTCGGCGAAGGCACGGTCGGGATCGCTGACGCTGCCCGTTATGTTGGGCGTGAAGGGAGCGGCGCGCGGGGTAACTCCCAAGGCGCGGGCAGTGAGTTCGACCTCGCCCTTGCCGTAAACGAACTGGTCGAAAGCGACGAACATCTCGACGCCGAGGTCGCGGGACATATCGTAGCCGGACGCGCCGCCAAATTCGCGGATTCGGGAACTGGCGGAAACGATCTCGCAGGCGTTGGCGACACCGACGGCGGTTTCGATGTTTGCACCGATCTCGATGGCGCCGGGGCGAATACCGCGTTCGGCCTCGAGGCGGGTGATGATCTCGTCCATGCGGCGGATTTCGTGAGCGTGCTCGGTCTTGGGGTAGTTGACCATCATGAGACCGGGCCAGACGACGGCATTGAGATCCGCTTCCATGAGGTCATGATTGA
This sequence comes from Dehalococcoidia bacterium, assembly GCA_965116565.1. GTDB lineage: Bacteria > Chloroflexota > Dehalococcoidia > Lucifugimonadales > UBA3495 > Bin87. The sequence goes on along the minus strand of OZ220699.1, from coordinate 2,402,821 downwards.
TGCGGCAGACGGCATCCGCGCCGCCCTTGTTGACGACGGGGATGCTCTCCCGAATCAGGTTGCGGGCGACGTCCTTGAGGTTTGGAGGAACGGAGTCCTCGAGGTCCATGTTGATGTAGTCGCAGCCGCGATGCCAGGCGTTGTTGATGAAACGCTCGGTTACGACGGGCATGGTGAGGCCGGAGCGCTTGAGACGGCGAGGTTGATCGGCCATCGGGCGTCCTCCTAAGGCACGGGGACGGGGCGGCCTTCCAGAACCGCCGCTTTGAACATTTCGCGGGTGGCTATCGCCTCAGACAGATCCAGCACGTTGGTGAACTGGCGCACGATGTCGGGAGTGAAGAACCCGTTTTCGTGGGTGACGGTCGTAATCGTGCCCGACTCGGTGGCGTCGGCGTAGGCCTGCCGGATGGCGCGGGCGGCCTCGATCTCAGCTTCAGTTGGGGTGAAGCCGTCGTTGAGGGGACCGACCTGGTTGTCGAGGATGCAGAATGAACCCTTGAACCCGATGGCGCGGCCGCGTCGGGCAGCTTCGAGGGAGTTGGCCGGCGTGGCAAGGAGGCCGCGATCCGGGTGTCGCCACCACGCGCCAAGGGGAGTTTTTCCGGCGGCGGCGGCTATTGTGACCAGGCGCTGCATGAGGTATTGCATCAGGTGGATTTCGCCGGAGGGTTCAGGCCGCAGGTCCATGACGAGGTCGGCGCGGCCGAGGGACAGGCCCCAGACGCGGGGGCTGGCGGTGGCGATCTCGTAGCCGCTGTGGTTGCCGGGGCCGGTTTCAAGGGAGGCGACGATCTCGACACTGCCGGGCATCAGGCCGCGTTCGCTCTCGAGGGCGGCGATGGTGGCGTCGATCGCAGCGATCTGCCCGGAGGACTCAGCGCGGCTGACGACGACGCCGTTGAGGCCGGGCCACACGGCGGCGCGCAAGTCGGCCAGCATGAGGTCGGGTTCGATCTGGACGAAGACCTCTGCGCCACCGGCTTTGGCGGGGGCCAGGCTCTCTGCGACCAACTCGCGGGCGGCGGGCTTGTCGGCCTCGGCGACGAACTCGACGAGATCCAGGACGACGACATCCGCACCGGACTGCGGAGCGCTGGCGATGCGGTCCGGTTGGGACATTGGAACCAGCAGCCAGGATCGCCTGATCTTGTCGTTGGCTGGCATGGGCGTGATGTCCAGTCGCGGGAGTAGCAAGATAGGCCGCCGGGGCGCGGTGCGATGCGCTATAATGCCGGCGGTCTGAAAAGAGTCGAAAGGGGCTGGAATGTTCGGCGATTTTAGCCCAATCGGGTTGCATTTGCAATTGCGCACGCCGGACACCCCGTCTGGATGACGCCAGTGTCGCTCCGCATGTCGCCGTACGCTCCTCCCATATCCGCACTGCACGTTCGCCACAGACGTGGACGGGCGGCATTTGAGGAGCAACAACCTACCGACGAACGGCTGATTCCAGACTTGCGATCAATGCGTGCCTATGGATGGGATCATGTGAATGATGGCAAGGGGTTCAGACCGCTCAGCGCAAGCCGAAAAAGTTTTTGACCAACGCTCGACCTGGGGATGCCGCTACTTTGACTGTCCCCAGTTGTCGACGCAGGACATCGAGGAGTTAACGTGACCGCCGCCGCTCAGCTACAGATACACGACCTATCAGAAACCGGCCAACTGCGGGTGAGCCTCGCCGAATCCGGCGGCGAATCCAGGGATGCGCCGCCGTTGGACTTCGGGCTAACACTGACCGCCGAGGAGCGGGCGGCTCTGGACCGCTACCACAAGGAGCACGTGAGCCCGACCGTTGGGTCGGTGGCGCGCGTCGAGGCGGTCGAGGCGGTGATGCGCAACCTGGGCCGGCTACTGTTCGAGACCGCATTTGCATCCGGCGGCCAGGGCCGGGAGTTTCTCGACGAGGTGATGGCGCGGGAGGACCGCGGGGTGCTGGTGATCGTGTCGGGCCGTCCCGAGTTCCTGTCACTGCCGTGGGAACTGATGAACGAGCCCGAGTTGGGATATTTCATCAATGGGTTGGCCGGCGTGGTAAGACAATCCGCGGCGGACCTTCCGGCAGGGGCCATGGAGGAAAGGGAGGACGGAGCGCTGCACGTTCTGATGCTGTCGGCGTCTCCGCTGGAGGGGGACGCGCCGTCGCAGGGGCCGTTGGTGGAGCGCGACGTGGTGTCGGGAGGCATACTGGCGACGGCCTCGGTCGCTGCGCTCGAGGGATTGAACACCGAGGCGTCGCTGGACAACCCGAGGCCGGCGACTTTGGAAGCGCTGCAAGGCCTACTGGACCGGAACCCGAACCACTATCACATCGCGCACATCGACGGTGTGACGCTGGACGGCGACGGCAACCTCCTGCTGGAGGGAGCAAACGGCGCGCCCGCCCCGGTTTCGCCGGGACAATTGGGGGCCGCGCTGGCCTCAGGAGGGGTGGAAGTTGCCCTGGTGACGGCGGGGGCACAAAGCAATGACGTGCCCATGAGCGCCTGGTCGGCGGCAGGCATGGGGATCGCGGGGGCAGGGGTGGCGCAGGTGGCGGTGCTGCCGGCGCCGTTGCATGCGGATGCAGCGGAAGGGGCGATGCGGGCGTTTTACAACCGGCTGGCGCAGGGAAACGCGGTTGCGACGGCGGTGTCCTCGGTGCGTCGCGGATTGATGGACGAACCCGAGCGGATTTCGGTGTACGGGAAACGGGTCTTCTGGGACTGGCAGTTGCCCGCGCTGTACCAATCAAAGCACTACGTGCCGCCGGTCATCGCGCAGCACCAGCCGGATCCGCTGGGGCCGCCGGTGATCAATCCAGAGGAAGCGCCGACGGACGACCTGCAAATCCCGGCGCAGGGCCAACACGGGCTGGTAGGCAGGCAAGCAGAGTCGCGGCAACTGGAACGGGCACTGCAGGCCAACTCCGTAGTACTGCTCTCGGGCGACACCGGGGTAGGCAAGACGGAATTGTCGTTGGGGCTATGCCGCTGGTTTCTGAAGCCGGCGAGGGTGGCGTACCCGGGCGGCGTGTTCTACACGGTGTTCGAGGCGTCGCAGCCGGCGGGTCTCGAGCGAGTGGTGCATGAGATCGGAACGGCGGTGGCGGGGCTGGATTTTGCAGACATGCCGGCGGAGCAGCAGCGTCGATGGGTTGTGGAGTATTTGCAGCAAAACCCGTCGCTGCTGGTTTGGGACAACGTGGAGAACGTGGCGGGATTCCCCGACGGGAATCCGGGGTTGCTGCAGGAGGACGAGCTGCCGGGTCTGGCGGCTTTCCTGGGAGAGGCTACGACCGGCCCCGTCGGGACAAGCGCGCTACTGCTAAGCCGGCGCGATGCCGAGAACTGGGTAACTGTACCGTACGCATCGCTGACGTTGGAAGGATTGACGCGGTCGGACCGGATGGCGCTTGCGGCGTCCTTGATGGACAAGGCGGAAGTGCCGGCGACGCGGGCGGGCGCGGACTTTGGGGAACTGCTTGACACGCTGGACGGACACCCGCTGGCGATGCAGATGGCGATCCCACCGATGAAAGAGGTGCCGGCCTCGGTGGTGGTCGGCGAACTGCAACGGTTGAAGGAAGAGCATCCGGACGGAGGAGAGGCGGGCCGCAGCGACGTATTGACCGCCGCGATGGAGTACTCATTCTCGCGGATGTCGAGGCGGAACCGCACGCATCTGCCGTTCCTGGCGTTGTTCCAACGGCGGGTGATGCTGGACGTCCTGTCGCACATGACAGAGGAGCGGGCTTACGGGCAGGTGATGGGGGACGACCTGGCGGCAGGGGCTTCGCGATCGCTGCTGACACCGGACGGGGGGCTGCAATCGTCGGGCCGTTCCTACGCATCCTGCCGCACGCTGCTGCGACAGGCGCAGGCGGCGGGCTTCCTGGAACCAATCTCGCCGAGCGTGTATCAGATCAATCCGGCGCTGCCGTGGTTCCTGGGGCGCAAGCTGGGCGGCCAGGTGACGGGCAACGGAATCCGGCAACTGGAACAGGAATTCGTGCGGGTGTACGCCGACACCGCCGACTACTTCATGGAAAGCCTGTATGAGAACCAGGATGCGGGCACCACAGCAGTGCTCGCCGAGGAGGGCAACCTGACGCAGGCGCTGGGGCTCGCGCTTGAGTACCAGCAGTGGGACAACGCGCAGTTGCTGATTCAGCCGCTGGCGCAGGTTTACCGGATGCAGAAGCGGTTCCCCGAGTTGAGACGGCTGAGGGGTCAACTGCTGGACACCATCGGGCACACGGCGGCGGAAGCCGAGGGGAACGGCGCGATTGAGTTCTGGCAATACCTGCTGGGCACCGACGCCATGGAGTCGGTGGAGATCATGGACCTGGACCGTGCGGAGGGCTTCAACGAACAGTTGCTGGCGTTTTTGCTGGAGCAGCCAGGAGGCGACACAGACGAGCGCACGGCGGCGGTGTATCACCAGAACGGGTTGATAGCAACGCGTCGGGGGCAGTATGACGCGGCCTCGGAGTGGCTGGAGAAAGGGCTCGAAATCATCGACGGCGGCGAAGACCAGGAATCCATCGCGGACGCCTGCTTCGCCATTGGCCAGGTGCGGCACCACCAGCGGCAGTACAGCGCGGCGAAGGAGTGGTACATGAGGGCGCTGGACATTCACCAGCGACTGCCGGACTACGAAGAGATGGTCAACGACTATCGCGCGCTGGGTTCGGCGTGCCACATGCGGTTTGAATACGACGAGGCGCGGAGTTGGTATCACCGGGCGCGTGAGGTAGTGGAGGACAACCGGGACGAGGAGACCGCAATCTACATCTTCCACGCGTTGGGAACGGTGGATCACTCAGAATACCTGTTCGACGACGCGCAGTCGTGGTACCAACAGGCGCTTGGCCTGTGCGACCGGATGGGCATGACCGAGCAGATGATCGTGGAGTTCCACCACCTGGGGACGCTGGCGCAGGCGCGGGGCATTCCCGACGAAGCCGAGGAATGGCTGACCGTCGCCATGGAGTACCGGGAGAGGATGGGGGACACCCGCGGAGTGGGGGTCGAGGCGCGGCAACTGGGAGTGGTGTTCCACGAGCAGGGGGACCTGGACAAAGCGTATCAATGGTACGACCAGGCGCGAACGGCGTTCGAGAGCGCGAGGGACGTGCTCAGAGCGGCGCGAACCTATGGCCAACTGGGCATCGTGGAGGAGGAGCGGGGCAACCTCCCGGACGCCCTGGAGTGGGTTGCGCGCACGTACCAGTTGGTGAACCAATACCAACTGCCGATGCTGGTGCAGGTAAAGGCTCACCTGGCGCGGTTGCGGGATGCCATGGGAGAGGAGGAGTTCGCGCAGTGGTGGAGGGACAACACCGGAGCGGAGGCGCCCGATGACCTGGATGTGGACGCGAGCGAGATTTTGTGAGGTTGCGGCGTTCAGATCGATGGACAGTACGGACGGGATTGCAGATATTTCCGAGGAGTTTCACCCTCACCCCAACCCTCTCCAGCCACGGGCGGGAGTACCACCCGTCGCGGGAGCAGGGACAACGCGGCAATTACTGGCGAACCATGAGGTGAATTGAGATGGCGTTCACGAAGTTGGAAATCAGGACGCGACAACCGTTTGCCGGCGGAGAAACGTTTGGCGCCGTGGGACGGTACGAGCGGATCGACGGCGTCGCTCATTTTGCAGTTGATCCAGACCATGCCGACAACACGGTGATCGCGGATGTCGGGCTTGCACCGCGCAACGGGGATGGATTGGTGGAGTTTTCCGCCGATTTTCGGATCGTGAAACCGGTGGACAACGACCACGGGAACGGCCGGCTGCTGCTGGACGTGGTGAACCGGGGCAAGGAACTGGCGCTGAAGAACATCAACAGCGCTCCCGATGCCCCGCCGGACGCTGACCCGCATCCGGGGAACGGGTTCATGATGCGGCACGGGTACAGCCTGGTCTGGTGCGGCTGGCAGCACGACGTGCCGGAGGCGCCCGGTCTGTTCCGTTGCAACGTGCCCAACGCGCAGAATGCCGACGGGTCGCCGGTATCGGGCCGGATCGTGGTGTCGTTCCAACCCACCGCACGTACGGACACGCAATTCCTGTCGGACCGGGAGCACCGACCGTATCCGACGAACCACCTGGAGAGTTGGGATTCCGTCCTGACGGTGCAAGAATCCGAGGATGGCGAAGAGACGGTGATTCCGCGCGAGCGGTGGGCGTTTGCGCGCGTGGTGGACGGCAGGCGGATTCCGGACGCGGCGCACATCACGATGGACGGAGGATTTGAAGCCGGCAAGGTGTACCGGGTGGTCTACGAGACGTCGCACGCGCCGGTGGTGGGCCTGGGTTTGCTGGCGACACGGGACATCGCGGCGTGGCTGCGTTATGGCAACGCGGACGCGGATGGTACGGCGAATCCGCTCGCCGGAGCGATCGGCCGGGCCTACGCGTACGGGCGGAGCCAGAGCGGACGGTTCCTGCGGCAGATGCTGCATTTGGGCCTGAACCGGGACGAGTCGGGGCAGATCGTTTTCGACGGAATGCTGCCCAATGTGGCGGGCGGCAAGATGGGCGAGTTCAACGTGCGATTCGGACAGCCGTCGAGCCTGTCGAACCGGAGCGTGAACAACCTGCCGCCGTTCCTGGACATCGACCCCGATGGCGGCGACGGGATCCTGGCGGAGGTCACGCGCCGGAGCGTTGCACCGAAGGTGATCTACACGAACACGTCGTCGGAGTACTGGGGCGGGCACGGAGCGCTGGCGCACATGACGCCGGACGGCAAGTCGGACGTAGCACCGCCCGACAACGTGCGGTCGTGGCTATTCTGCGGCACGCAGCACGCGCCGGCCAACCTGCCGATATCCGACACGAACCCCGACACCGGGGCGCGTGGGACACAGGCGTTGAACTACGTGGACTATCGGCCTCTGATGCGTGCGGCGCTGTACCATCTGGACCGATGGGTTACCCATAACGAGGCGCCACCGGCCAATGGGTATCCCAATCTTGCCGATGAGAGCGTCGTCGAGGCGCATGAACTGGCGAGCCGGTTTGCGGAGTTGCCTGGAGTGGAGTTTCCGACGCATCACAAGATGATCCGCAAGATCGACTTCGGGCCGGACCGAGCGGTTCCGACAGTGATACCGCCGATGGTGGGTGATGCGTATCCGATGATGGTGTCGGCGGTGGACGCGGACGGGAATGAGATCGGCGGGATACGGCTGCCGGCGATTGAAGTGCCGCTGGCGACGTATGCGGGGTGGAACGTGAGGCACGCCGATATTGGCGGCACGGGTCAGACGATGGCGCCGGGAGGCACGGTGGTCGGATGCGCGATTCCTTTCGCGGTGACGCGTGAGGAACGGCTGGCGTCCGGGGATCCGAGGGCGTCGATCGAGGAGCGGTACGGATCGCGGGAGGAATACCTGGAACGGGTGCGGTCGTGCGCCGAGTCGCTGGTTGAGTCGGGGTACGTGCTGGCGGAGGACGTGGACGTGCTGGTGGCGCAGGGTGGCGAGGTGTACGACGCGATAGTGCGGGTGCCGGCGGCGGTGGCGGCGGATGACTAACTTACAGGGATGAACAGGATGGACAGGATAGAGGTGATAGAGAGATGATGCAGGACCGTCAACGATACCCGAGACATCCGAAAATAGAGCGGGCTCTGAACAAAATCAGAAAACAGTTGGACGATTATCCTGCGACCGAATGTCAATATCGCTCAATGTACAACGAGATAGTCTCCCGCTATCTTTTGATCGATCCTGTTTTGGCAGCTGCGGGCTGGGATTTGCACGACTTTGACGAAACGGCGGTCGAATGGCCGATGCCCAATGGCAAGAGTAAACGAAAGGCGGATTATGTTTTGTTCGATTGCCAGGAACAACCGAAGGTAGTGATAGAAGCCAAAGCTTTGTCGGTGGCGGTGCGAAACCATCCTGCTGGATTGGAACAACAACTGGCTGGATACGTGAAAGGCATGAGGAGCGGAGTGGCGGTGCTGACCAATGGTTTGATCTGGAATTTGTATGACTTGGATTCGAATCGTAGGGCGATCAAAAGTAAACACGTGAAACAAATCGACATTCGGATAGGGAAATCCTCGTTGCGCGAATCGGGTAGGGTATTAGGTCATTGGTTGGACAAGGACAAGTGGTGGTGAGGTGATGGGCCTCACATTAACTAGGGCATTCTTCCATTCAAGGAGCGCACATTATGTCAGTTGGAACTTCGATACCGTTGCCCGCTTATACGCTGGATCCGGCGTTCATGGCGCGGACGGCGGAGAGTCTGGGGTTTGAGTCGATCTGGTACGCGGAGCACCCGATTCTGCCGGTGCAGAGCGCGAGCCAGTTTCCGTCGGGCGGGGAGATTCCGTGGACGTACGCCCACTTTGCCGACCCGTACATCGCGCTGGCGCGGGCGTCGGGAGCGACCAGCACCATCAAACTGGGCACGGGCATCACGCTGGTGCCAGAGCGCAACCCGCTGATGCTGGCCAAGGAGATTGCCACGCTGGACCGGATCAGCGGCGGGCGGTTCATGTTCGGCATCGGCGCGGGATGGAACCGGGAGGAGACGGAGATCTTCGGCGGCGATTTCGATCACCGGTGGACGCAGACGCGGGAAGCGGTGGACGTGATGAAGGAGTTGTGGACGAAGGACGAGGCGGAGTTCCACGGGACGTACTACGACTTTCCGGCGGTGAAATGCAGCCCGAAGCCCATCACGCAGCCTCATCCGCCGGTGATACTGGGCGGGCTGGCGCGGCGGGTGCTGCATCGCGTGGCGACGTGGGGGGACGGATGGCTGCCCAACCGGATCACGCCGCAGGAGGTTGAGGACAGCCGGAAGCGGCTGGACGAACTGGCGACGGCGCGGGGGCGTGATCCCAAGTCGTTGAGCATTTCGGTGTACGGGCAGGCACCCGACGGGCAACTGGTGCAGGATTTCCTGAACGCGGGTGCGGATCGAGTGGTGGTGCGGCCCGAGCACTGCGACACCGAGGAGGAGATGCAGGCGCAGATGGAGAGGATTGCCGAGGCGGTGATCAAGTAGGCGGGTGAACTCTGCCCCTGGTTTGCATGTGGGACGGACTGGCTCCGGGACTTCCCTTATTCCTGAGGTTTTTCACCCTCACCCTATCCCTCTCCCCATCAAGGGAGAGGGGACCGAATGGCGGCGCCTGCTCTGGTCAAATTATCGAGGACGTGGGTTGGCTGGGCGAGACCTCGGCTTTAGTGTGATCATCTGAGGAACCCGGGATGTAGTTTGAGTCGTCCGGTATTCTGTAAGTGCACGGGCAGTTAGAATGTTCGATGGGTTGCCCACGTTGAGGGAGGGATCATCCAGCCCCGATGTACAATGTAAGAGAGGCCGTCAGCCATCACTCTGGATGAGAAGGAACGGAGATTCATGGACCGCACCACTGAAATGCTGAGTTCGTATGCCTGCAACCTGTCGTACGAGGATCTGCCGCCGGAAGTAATACACCAGGTAAAGCGAACGGTGGCGGACACGCTGGGTTGCGCGGTTGGAGGGTACCTGAGCGAACCTGCCAAGATAGCGAGGAAGCTGGCGGGGGACATCACCAGCGGGACGCCGTCGCGCATCCTTGGCACCAACGACCACACGTCGCTGGACATGGCGGGGTTCGCCAACGGGGTGATGGTGCGCTACCTGGACTGCAACGACTCGTACTTCTCGCCGGGCGGCGGGCATCCGTCGGACATGATCGCGGCTCCCCTGGCCGTGGCCGACAGCGTGGATGCAGACGGCAAGACTTTGATCACCGCGATTGCGCTGGCGTACGAGGTGTTCTGCCGGATCGCGGACCAGGTGCCGGACAACCAGTGGGACCAGGGTATCCTGAGTGTGATCGGAGCCGCGTGCGGGGCCGGCAAAGTGCTGGGGCTGGATGAAGAACAGATGGGGCACGCGATTTCGCTGGCGGCGGTTCCCAACGTGCCGCTGCGGGTGACTCGCATGGGCGAGCTTTCGATGTGGAAAGGCTGTGCAGCGGCGGCGGCCACGCGGTCCGGGATTTTCGCGGCGCAACTGGCGGCGGAGGGCATGACCGGACCGTTCGAGCCGTTCGAGGGCAGGCTGGGTTTGTGGGACCAAGCAATCGGGTATCCCGTCGAGATCGAAGCACTGGGCGGGGAAGAAGAACCGTTCCGCATCGTGGATACGATTTTCAAGTTCTACCCGTCGCAGATTCACACGCAGGCTCCGATTGACCTGGCGATACAACTGTACGAGCGGGTGCAACCGGACGAAATCGCGTCGATCAAGATCCAGTCCTACAAATCCGCCGTGAGCAGCGCATCGACGGAGCCGGAGAAGTGGGACCCGAAGACTCGTGAAACCGCCGACCACAGCATCCCGTTCCTGGCGGCGGTGGGACTGCGGGACGGCGCGGTGACGCCGGCGACGTTTGCGGCGGACAGGATCGCGGACACCGGGTTGCGAACGATCATCAACAAGATGCGTATTGATGAGAATCCGGAGTTCACGGAGCGGTATCCGGAGCAGTACAACTGCCACATGGAAGTGATCAAAAACAACGGACAAACCGAAGTGGCGTCCACCAGCTATCCGAAGGGACACGGCATGAACCCACTGAGCGACGCGGAGGTTGACGCGAAGTTTCGGCGGTTGGCGTGCCCGACCGTTACGGAGCAGCAGTGTGAGCAGGCGCTGGAACTGATCTGGTCGCTGGAGAATCTGCCCAACCTGCGCGACATTTTTGACAGCTTGGTGGTCTAACAGACCACCGGATTCGGGTTGAGCGTGTAAATCCAGTGGCGCCGGGAAATCGTATAAGCAATTAAGAGGTCGCATAGACCTTGATATAACCGGGGGGCACCGTGTCAGACCCGAAACACAATGAGGACGTCCAACTGGTACTGGACATAGGCAGCGGGGACGAACGGGCGTTAGAGGCGGTTTACGACCGCTACGCCCACCGAATTTATTCCCTGGCGATGTCGATTTTGAAAGACGAGGGGTTAGCGGAAGACGCCGTCCAGGAAGTGTTCACCAACATCTGGCAAAAGGCGGGGAGTTACAGGCCGGAGATGTCGGCGCCAGGAACCTGGATCATGTCAGTGGCGCACCACAAGATCGTGGATTTCTACCGCTCACGTCGGCGGATGACGGACCACACGGCGCAACCGGAACCGGAGACGCTGCAACGATTGCCGGACCAGAAGCTGAGCGTCGAGCAGCAGGTGGAGAGAAGCTTCAACGCGCGGCTAGTTCGAGCGGCATTGCTGGAACTGCCGGAAGAACAGAGCCAGCCGCTGTACCTTTCGGCGTGGCACGGCTACAGCCAGTCCGAAATCGCGAGGATGCTGGACATACCTTTGGGGACCGTGAAGACGCGCATGCGACTGGGAATGCAGAAACTCAAGGCGGCGTTGGAAGAATATGTGGTCTGAGAGCTACAACAACCCGCAGGAGGGAAGCGATCACCCGGAAGGGGAGTTAGCTGCCTTCGCGTTGAACGCGCTGGATGACGCAGAATTCCAGGCGGTGTTTCATCACGTGGTACAGTGCCCACACTGCCAGGAAGTGCTGCTGGGTTTCCAGGAAACGTCGGCGCGGTTGACCGGAGCGGCCCCTGAATCTCCATTGCCTTCGGGACTAAGGGACCGGGTGCTGAACAGGGCAACCGGAAAGGGAGACCCTGAGCCGGCTGGTTTGCCGCCTATTGACGCGCGCTGGTCGATGAAGCGATTGCGCCGGTGGCTGGCTCCCACAGCGATCGGGGCGCTGAGCGTGCTCCTGGCGCTGGCAGTGGGCGTGATAGTCCTGCAGGGCGAAGAGATCAACGAATTGACGGCGGCGGTGGAATCCGAGCGCCAACTGGCAACGAGCATGTCGGCGGCGGTGGCGGAGCAGCAAAATCGCGAGGCATTCGAGACCGGCATAGCCCGCAGCATGCTGGGCACAGGCGGATTTGCGGACAACGCTGCAGCGCTGGAAAATAATGCGGCGCCTTCAGCGGCACAGGCACAGGCTTCCGCCCGAGTCATCGAACGTGGAAGTGGTCCGGTGGAACCATCAACCGGACACGCGATGGTTGAGGCCGAATCGGACGACATGGTGATAAAGAACGCTGAAAAAGTTGACCAGATGAAGGAGGACATGGCCGACGTCGTTGAGGCCACCGTGCTTTCGGCGCAGCCCGAGACCGAGAAGGTGCCCATGAAGTCGCCCATGGGGACGCAGCCGGAGGCGAAGGGCGTCTTGATGGTGGAACCAAACGGCAAGCGCGGTGTGCTGATGGTGTCAGGGATGCCGGCGGACACGTACCAAATCTGGCTCATGCGGGGTGATCACCAAGTGCTGGTGGACCGGGTGGTGGTTAATGACGATGACGGGACGGGAGTGCGGCCGATCGAGGTTGACGAATCGATATACCAGTATCAACAGGTGGCGTTGCTGCCGGACGAGCGCCACGGGCCGACGAGTCCGCCGGGAGAACGGTTGCTGACGGCGCTGATCATGGCGGGCCCGCCGATGCCGCCGCGCTAGCCGGGACCGGGGGTTGGACAGATGGTTGACAGCAGAGCGACGACACCGAAACCCACGCCTCCAACCAGCGGCCGGCGGGATGACGGATTGGACTGCGAAATCTGCGGGGCGCGGATGTACGAGCGGAGTTGCAAGATAACCTGTCGTAACTGCGGTTTCACGCGAGACTGTTCGGACCCGTGATCTGGGTCGCAACGGCGTCCCATTCAAAGGTCACCGCTCATCCAACCCTCTGCCGCAATGGGAGAGGGCTTTTCCGTCTGGGGCGTGGTGATCTTTGGGTGGGGCGGGCGCGGCTTACGGGAAGGGCCACCATTCGGGCGCGTCTCGGAGCGGCAGGTAACGGAACAGTTCCGGCTGAACATCCACGGCGAGGCGCATGGCTTCGAGGATGGGCAGGCGGATCGATTCGTGGGCCTGGAGGGAAGCGCGGAGTTTGAACAGGTGGTAGCACTCGCGGAGGCTCATCCGGGAGAGCACGCGTTGAAGGTGGGAGTGGGTGACCAAGTATTGCGCGAGGGCCGGGGAGCAGTTTTGCAGTTTGTGGAACTCGTCCTCGGCGCTCGCTATGGCCTCATCGAAAGTCGATGCCATCCCCGCTTCCCGAATCAGGTCCGGGACATGGTATCCGTTGGATACCGTGAGCGGTTGGGACAAGTAGGTCTGCATGCGGTGGCGACGGAACTCGCGCAGCGCACCATAGTCGAAGGTGAACTCGAAGGTGTAACCCACCAACTCGAACTCCCGCGGGGCGGAGTCGTGAGGGCCAATGTTCCGCACGGCGTTGTGGATTATGTTCAGCAGTTCCGGATCTGATAACGATTCGGACCAGCGGTACGACTCGGCGTAACTGCCACCATTGCGGTACCGTAATGCGGCGGCCAACTTGCGGGTCGCATCCGGGTCATAGTCGATCAACTCCACGCACGATTCCGGTCCACCGGTGGGAGAGGTTTGGAATTCGCCGGTTATCGCACCCAGTTCCTCCAAGTAAGGGCTGTGGTCGGCGTACTTGACCAGGGTTGGGGTGATGGTGCGGCCCTGCTCCCTGATCGCGAGTCCGATGGCGCGTTCCTCCTCGAGCGTCGACGACATCAACTTGCTGATGGCGTGTTCCATCGTGCGAGCGTTGGCGGTGACGCCGACGTTGGTGAGGGTTGCAGCGGGCAGGATGGCGCGGCAGGCGTCGGTGGCAAGACGCCGGAGGCGGAGGTTGTATGCGCCGTCGCGTTCGTTTTCGCGTTGGGGCAGTTCCCGGCGGAGATGGGCCAATACGCCATCCAACAAACACTGGTAGGCGGCGAAAAGGGAGCGGCACGTCGAGACGTAGGTTTCGCGCAAGTCGGGCAGGCCGTCAAGTTCCTGTGGGACGTGGAAGCTGTCCGGATCGATCACCTGATAGCGGGACGATTTTTCGGTGTAGGAGGCCAGACGGTTGTCCTCCAGGGTGTCGCACGCCAGGCGTGAGATGTTTTCGACGGCCAGGTGGACGACGGCGTGCTCCGCGACGGATGCGTGACCGTAACCGACGACCCAACGCTCGTTGAAATCGGCGGCGCGTTCGGCTGAGACGCGCCGGGCGATCTCGTCGAAAGGCTCGGGAGACCGGGAGGTCATCGCGAAGGTGACGGCGATCTGCTCCTCGGTGAGGTCGCGGGGGGAGAGGGGGTAGATGCGGCGGTTATGGGCCGGAGGGTTTTCAGATGTACCCGGCATAGATCCTGCACCAATATTGGCGATGAGCGCAGCGGCTATAAATTTGGCCCGATTTTACAATCAGGCCAATAATTTTGCTCTGCGACGCGGCGTCGCGATTTACAAATACGAGGCGCGTGGGCCATTCGGGTCTGTTGGAGCCTGTCGAGCTTTCGGTGATCTCGGTGCCTGTGGAGCTTCTTGTGCCTTCGGTAGCATGGCGATGGTGTCGGTTGCGATGTTTATTTGCGGCTCATGCCTAGTTAATTCGAGCCTTTCCGGGATCCAGGCACCGATGGCGGCGTTGCTGACACCGCCGACGCTTTCCTCAAACCTTACAACCTGAACCCGAAATTGCTCCCGGACGGTTTGAATTTTGAGGACAGGGTCATTGGACATGGATCAACCCTTGCAGAAGGCGGGGAAGCCGTCGGGCATTACGACCTCGATGAGGTGGATTTTGTCGGCGGCGACGGCATCCTGGACGGCGCGGGTCATCTCGGCGACGTTGTGGACTCGGGTGCCGCCGATGCCGTAGGAATCGAACAGCTTGACGAAGTCGGGATTGACAAGGTCGGTGGCCATCGGCTGGCTGCCGCGGTCGCGCTGGTAACCCTTGAGCACGCCCCAGGCCGAGTCGTTGAAGATCATCACGATGGGGTTGATACCATACTGGACGGCGGTGCCGAGTTCCTGGGCGTTGTACTGGAAGCCGCCATCGCCGGAGACGCAGATGACCGGACTGTCGGGGCGGCCGACTTTCGCGCCCATCGACGCGGGGTAGGCAAAGCCCAAGCCGGCCCACCCGTGGGGGTACATGTAGCTGCGGGGGTGGTTCATCTGCAGGCAGCGCACCGCGCGGTTGGCGGGTACGGTGGCGTCCAGGGCAAAGATGGTGTCATCGGGGATCATGGAGCGGATGGACTCCCACGCCTTGAGCTCAGGGCCCCACTGGTCCTGCAATCCCGCGTAGATTTGGTCTTTCAGGCCGGCGACCTCGTTACGGTATTCGTCGCCGGAGCCGATGTCGGCGTTGCCGGCAGCGCTGAGGAACTGGCGGACGACCGCTCCGCTGTTGGCCGGGATGCCGACCTCGGTCTCGTAGTTGCGGCCGATGTAGTCGCCGTCGAGCATGATGTGGACGATTTTCTCGGGGAGCTTGAGCCCGACGCCGGAGGTGGAGCGGTAGGGCAGGTTGCTGCCAAGGACCAGCGCTACGTCGCAATCGCCGAGCCAGTCGAGCACGGGGTTCTGTCCCCAGATGCGGTTGCCGAGGGCCATGCCGAGGGACAGAGGGTGGCTCTCGGGGAAGGTGCCCTTGGCGCCGTCGCCGGTTACGACGGGGGCGCCAAGGCGTTCGGCGAGCTGGATTATGTCATCCGCGCCGCCGGTGGTGTGGATCTCCTCGCCGAGGAAAATCACGGGGCGTTTGGCGTTGCGGAGCAGGTTCCATGCGCGCTCGACCTGGACGGGGTCACCCTGGGGGACGTCGGGCTCGCGGGGTCGCAGGACCTCGACGTCGGCCTGCTGGCCGAGGAGATCGGTGGGAACCTCAAGCTCGATGGGTCGGGGTCGGCGTTCGCGGAAACGGACGAAAGCCTCGACAAAATGGTCGGGGATGGACTCGATCTGTCCGATCTGAGCGTTCCAGTCGGTTACGGCGGCGAACATTGCCATCTGGTCCTTGGTCTCGTGGGTGGCCATCTTGCCGGTGCCAAGGAACTCGGTTTCGACGTTGGTGGTCACCTGGAGGATGGAGGAGGCAGAGAAGTAGGCCTCGCCCATGGCTCCCACGGAGTCGGCGGCGCCGGGACCGGTGCTGGTGAGCAGGACGCCGGGCTTGCCGGTGGCGCGGGAATAACCATCTGCCATGTAGCCGCAGCCGAGTTCGAGGCGACCCCCGATGAATCGGACATCGTCCTGGCGTTCAAACAGGGCGTCGAACAGGTCGAGGGTGTGGACGGAGATGATGCCGAAAACGGTGTCGACGCCCTGGGCCTGAAGGGATGCGACCACAGCCTGGCCGCCGGTCATTTGTGGCATGAAACTCTCCAGCGAAGTTGATGGGATTCAGCTAATCCGTAACGAAGGGGGTTTTCATTCTCGCCCCAGCCCTCTCCCACCAAGGGAGAGGGAACCGTCCGACCGGATAACCGAGTGTCGCGATATTGGGCGAATCGACAGACCAGAGACTGACACGATCAGAGGAGAAGGCTGACGGGGTTTTCGAGGACGCGCTTGATTTCCATTAGGAACTGGGCGGCCTCGGCGCCGTCGGCGACACGGTGGTCGGTGGAGAGGGTGGCCTTCATCATGGTGCCGACGGTGAGTTCGCCATCGCGCACGACGGGGACCTGCTTGACGCTGCCGACGGCGAGGATGGCCGCGTGGGGCGGGTAGATGATGGCGGTGAAACTCTCCACGTCGAACATGCCCATGTTGCTGATGCTGAACGTGGTGGAGCTATATTCCTCGTTGCGGAGGGTGCCGCTGTTGGCGCGGCTGATGAGGTCCTTGGTGGCGGCGGCGATCTGAATCAGGGACTTGCTCTCGCAGTTGCTGACGCCCGGAAGGATCAGGCCGGATTCCAGGGCAATGGCGATGCCGATGTTCATCGCGCCGTGGACTTCCAGGTGATCGCCCCGATAGAAGGAGTTGAACTTGGGATGCCCGGCCAAGGCGACGGCGCACGCCTTGACCATGAGGTCGTTGACGCTGACGCGGTTTTCCGGGTCGGACTCATCGTTGACGTCGCGGCGGAGGGCCATTGCCTTGCCCATGTCGATCTCAGCGGTGACGTAGAAATGGGGAGCGCTGCTCTTGCTGTCTGAGGTAACGCGGGCGATGGTCTGGCGCATGCGGCTGAGTTCGATGCGCGAGTCGGACGGCGCGGGCGCGGTTTGAGCAGCCGGAGCCGGAGCCGGAGCAGGGGCAGGTGCTGGCGCTGGTTCCGGAGCAGGGGCGGGTTGGTAGTTTTCGATGTCGCGCTCGGTAATGCGACCGTTGGGTCCGGTGCCGGCAACAGCGGACAGGTCGATGCCACGCTCACGGGCGAGGCGACGAGCGATGGGGGAGGCGCGCACCTGGCCGTCCGCAGAGGGGGCAGCCGGCGCAGCGGGAGGAGCGGGGGCGGGCTCAGGAGACGGGGCCGGGGAAGCCGCCGGTTCCGGAGCCGGGGCGGCCACAGGAGCGGCGGCGGTTGCGGCCGGAGCGTCCGGAACCGCTTCGCCGGGCTCGGTGATGATGGCGATGAGATTGCCGACGGGTACGGCGATGCCTTCCTGGGCGACTATCCTGCCGAGGACGCCGCCGGTGTAGGCCTCAAACTCCACGGTGGCCTTGTCGGTCTCGATATCGGCGATGACCTCGCCGCGGTCCACCGTTTCGCCCTCCTGCTTGTACCAGCGGACGACGGTGCCTTCCCGCATATCGTATCCCATCTGTGGCATGACGACGTTGGTTGCCACGGTGTCCTCCTGTGTTGACGCGAGGGTAGGTTATCTGCGGCCCGGGCTGAGGGCGCAGGATTTCAAGAACCGTTTACCAGTTTTCTGGCTGCAGCGACAACGGAATCGGCGCTCGGGATCGCTGCCATTTCGAGCGGGTATGAGTAGGGCATGGGCACCTCGGCGCCGGCGACACGAGCGACGGGCGCATCGAGGTAGTCGAATGCCTCTTCCTGGATCTGGGAGACCAGTTCGCCGGCGAAGCCGCCGATGCGGGTCGTCTCCTCGACCATGAGAGCCCGGTGGGTCTTTTTTACGGAATTCACCAGGGTCTCAGAGTCCAGGGGCCGCAGCGTGCGCAGGTCGATGACGTCGGCCTCGATGCCCTCCTGGGCGAGGATGCCGGCGGCCTGCTCGGCCACGTTAGCCATGCGAGAGTAGCCACAGAGGGTGATGTCCTTGCCGGTGCGGCGAAGGGCGGCTTGACCTATCGGCACGCGGTAGTCGCCGACCGAGGGAGCCTCGCCGCGGGTGCCGTAGAGCAGGATGTGCTCGACAAACATCACCGGGTCGTTGAGCTCGCGGCAGGACCGGAACAGGCCGATGACGTCGCTGGGGGTGGCAGGGGTGACGACGGTGAGACCGGGGATCGACGCGTACATGCCCTCGAAGGACTGGGAGTGGGTCGCACCCACGGACGCGCCGGCGCCGGTAACGGTGCGGATGATCAGAGGAATGGAGAACTGACCGCCGGACATGTAGCGGATCTTGGCAGCGTGGTTGACGATCTGGTCCATGGCCAGGAGGCTGAAGTTGATGGTCATCAACTCAACCACGGGACGCAATCCGGCCATCGCAGCGCCGACGCCCGCGCCCACGATGACCGATTCGGCCAGGGGGGAGTCCTTGATGCGTTTCTTGCCGTAGCGTTCGGTGAATCCCTTGGTTACGGCGAAAGCGCCGCCATAGGGGCCGATGTCCTCTCCCATCAGGAAGACACGCTCGTCCTCATCGAGGGCTTCGCGGAGTACGGATGATACGGCGTCGCGATACGATATAACCGACATGGTGATTCCTCTCGTGGCGGGTCAGATGCTCCGGGTGGGAATTCCTTCAGTCGGTCGGTCGGTGTAAACGCCGTCGTAGAGTTCTTCCGGTTCGGGCCACGGGGAGGACTCGCCAAATTCGGCGGCGACGACGATCTCCTCGTCGACGTTGGCGTCGATTTCGTCGAAATCTTCGATGGTGGCGATACCCTCGTCGGTGAGCCATTCGCGGTACCGGGGGATAGGGTCCTGGGCGGCCCAATACTCGACCTCATCGTTGGGTCTGTAGTCGGCCGGGTCGGCTACGGAGTGGCCGCGCAGACGGTAGGTGCGGGCGACGACGAAGGCGGGGCCCTTGCCGGCTCGGACGTCGGCGTTGATCTTCTGCATGAGGTCGCGCACCTCGAGGACATTGTTGCCGTCTACCTCGTAGCGGTCCATGCCGTAGGCGGCGGCCATCTCGTGGAGGGAGTCCCACATGACGAGGGTCTCTTTTGAGGACGCGCCCATGCCGTAGAGGTTGTGTTCGCAGAAGAATATGACGGGCAGATTCCAGATGGCGGCCAGGTTCATGGCCTCGTGGAACTCGCCCTCGTTAACCGCGCCGTCGCCGAAGAAGCACAGGACGACCTGGTCGTCGCCGCGATACTGGACGGCGAGGGCGATGCCGGCGGCGATGCACAGTTGGCCGCCGACGATGGCATAGCCGCCCATAAAGTTCAGCTCGTCGCTGAACAGGTGCATGGAGCCGCCCTTGCCCTTGCTGCAACCGGTGGCTTTGCCCATGAGCTCAGCCATCACTTCCTTGCTGCCAATGCCGCGGGCGAGAGCCTGGCCGTGATCGCGGTAGTGGGTGACGATGTAGTCATCCTCGCGGAGTGTATTGATGGCGCCGACGGCGATGGCTTCCTCCCCATTGTAAACGTGGAGAAAGCCCTTGATATTGCCTCGAGTGTACTGCCGCTCGGACTCTCGCTCAAACTCGCGGATGAGCTTCATCTGCCGGTAAAAGCCCAGCAAGTCGTCTTTGGTCAGATCGGGAACATCCGCTGCTTTGAGCATATCCCCTCCTCGCAGGCAGTGATTGGGTTTTGTGAATGGACGATCGGTTCGCTTGTGGATTCTCGCGCGCCACAGGCGCATCTGCGGCGCTCGCGGGAATGAAGGGTCAGGGTGTGCAGGCGCATCACATGTGCAGGGCACGGCCTTCGGCGTCGAGGGCGGCTTCGTGGACCATTTCGGCGACACTGGGATGAGCGTGGACGGCCCAGCCCAGTTCGATGGTGGTGCCCTCCAGCAGGTGGGTCATCTGGAGTTCCGCCAGCAGCTCGGTGACCTCCGGGCCGCACATGTGTCCGCCCAGGAGCTCGCCGTAGTTGGCGTCAATGACCAGCTTGACGATGCCGTCGTTTTCGCCCATAGCTGCGGCCTTGCCGCTGGCCTGGACGTTGAAACGACCGACTTTCACATCGTAACCCTGCTCGATGGCCTGGGCTTCAGTGAGGCCGAAGGAGGCGACCTGGGGATGGCAGTAGGTGGCCTTGGGCAGGTAGGTGTAGTCGAGGGGTTGAGTTTCCTCACCGGCGATTGTTTCGACGGCGATCACGCCCTGAGCCGACGCGACATGGGCAAGGGCAAGCTTGCCGGTGACGTCGCCGACGGCGTAGATCCCGGGGACGTTGGTGGCCATCTTGTCGTCGATATTGACGTAGCCGCGTTCGGTCGCTACGCCGACATCTTCGAGTCCGACATCCTCCGTGTTGGGCAGGACGCCGATGGCGACCAGTACCTTGTCGAACCGGGCGGTTTCGGTTACGCCGTCCTTATCAATGGTCAAAGTAACGCCGGAGGCGTCGGGCTGGGCGTTGGTGACGCCGGCGCCGGTCTGCATCTTGATGCCGTGGCGGTTGAAGGCGCGCTCCAGCTGCTGGCTGATTTCCTCGTCCTCGTTGGGGACGATGCGGGGCAGCAGTTCGATGACGGTAACGTCGGCGCCGTACATGCGATAGATGTAGGCAAACTCGACTCCGATGGCACCTCCGCCGATGATTGCGATGGAGCCTGGAACGTCCTCGGCGACGATGCTCTCGCGGCTGGTGATGATCCGCTCGCCGTCCACCGGGAGAGGCGGGATGCTACGCGGACGGGCGCCGGTGGCGACGATGATGTTGCGAGTGGAGACGCGGGTAACCTGGCCGTCGGGTCCTGCTACGTCAATGGCGCGGGCGGAGACAATGCGGGCGTTACCCTCGATGTGGTCGACGTTATTCTTGCGCAGGAGGAACGCAACGCCGCGGGTCATGCGGTCCACGACCTGGCGACTCCGCTTCATGGCTACCGAGTAGTCAGCGTGGAAACTCTCAAACGAGAGGCCGAACTGGTCGGCGCGCTGGACGTAAGACACGATTTCGGCGTTTTTGAGGAGCGCCTTGGAGGGGATGCAGCCCCAGTTGAGGCACACGCCGCCCAAGGCTTCCCGTTCGATGACACAGGCTTTGAGGCCCAACTGACCGGCGCGGATGGCGGCCACATAGCCACCCGGCCCGCCTCCGATTACTGCTACATCATACCCTGAATCGGTTGCCATCAAACTGACCAGCCCACTAGTTTGGCGCAACCCGCCAACTGCCAAAGCCGATGACAAGATTGGGGCTGCGCTTATTGGCGCATTATAGCGGCAGGGCAGAGGAGCGGCAAGTTTGAGAGGCCGGCAAGACGTGGCGACGACGGCGGTGGCGCGGGTCACAAGCAGCCAGGTACAGAATCGGGAGCGCGCTCCCTTTCTTGGTGAACGTCAGTCAGGTCTGGTAAAATGTGGCCAACTATATTGGAGTATGTGCAACGATGCGTGTTGGCCCATTCGGGATGACCGAACTGCTAATAATCCTCTTGGTGGTCCTGCTTATATTCGGCGCGTCGCGGTTGCCGGGCGTGGGTTCCGCATTGGGCAAGGGTATCCGGTCGTTCAAAACGTCGGTGACAGGAGAGGATGAAAAGCCCGGTCGCGACACGGCTGCCAACGATGGCGGCTCGGGCGAGCAACGCCCGTGAAAGAGCTTCGGCGCAAAGTGATGGGAGGATAGACTCCCCTCAACCAACCCTCTCCCGCAAGGGGAGAGGGATTTTTTGCGCCGGCTACTCGCTGGCCGGTTCGGCGTTCAACGCGGTGGAGGAACGACGGCCAGCGATGCGGGCCAAGATGACGCCGAGTTCATAGAGAACGATCAACGGCCCGGCGACAATGGCCTGGTTCAGAGGGTCGATGGTCGGCGTGATGGCGGCCGCGATGATGAAGGAAACCACGAACCACAGGCGTCGGAACCGGCTGAACCCGCGGGCACTCACGATTCCCAGCACAGCCAGGACGTACATCACCAACGGCGTCTCGAAGGCTATTCCCAACCAGAAGAGGAGCCTGATCATGATGTTGACGATGTTGCTGATGCGGATCAGCGGCTCCGCCACGTCGCCACCGAAGGTGAGCAGGAACCTCAAGGCCGGCGGTATCATCACGAAATAGCCGAACGCCATACCCGCAACGAATGCCAGGAGGGCGGCGGGCAGGAACGAGAACAGGATGCGTCGTTCCCTGGGTGTAAGGCCGGGCGCTACGAATCGAACGGCGTGGTACAGGATGACGGGCAACGCCAGGACGAGCCCACCGAGCAGGGATACCTTGACCGTGGTGCTGAGGAGCTCCGTGACCTCGGTGTAGATTATGGAAACATCGTCCCCGGCGACCCTGCGGGCGGGCGTGATCAGCAGGTTGAGGATTTCCTCGTAGAAATAGAAACAGACCGCCGAGCCAACCAGCAAGGCAATCATGGAGACGAGGACGCGAGAGCGCAGTTCGCGGAAGTGCTCGCGCAAAGGCATGGATTCGGAGCCGTTGCCGACGGGTTCGGCCTGGGCACGGCGTCGGGAGAGGACGTAGGAGGCCGCTGCGGTCACCACGAGCAGAGCGACGAATCCGGCGACTACGGCGAGGCGCCAGTCGCCGAACTGTTCCCAGCGGGACAGGATGTCGGCAATCATCGTTGATTGGAGGGTGGAGTCGGATCACTGCCGTCCGGTTGAGACGCTTCCCGGTCCGCCGGTTCCTGCAGGTGCGAAGGCATGGGCAACGGATCGGAGGGCGGCTGGCTCGGGTTCCCGGCGCTGTTGGGCGGATTCGTTGGGCCGCGACGGGCACTTGAGTCGTCGTCAGATAGTGACGCCGCGTCCATGATGTCGTTGAAGGTGCTACGAGCCTCGCGAACCACGCGGCCGATGGTGCGGGCGGTATCGATGGTCTTGCCGGGGCCGAGGGCAACGAACGCCACCAGCAGGATGACGAGCAGTTCCAAACCGCCGATGCCGAAAACGTTCATGCGCCAGCAGCCTCGCCGGAGTCGTCAGGCGGCGGGTTCAACGGGCAGGGCAAGGTGCAACCGGGGGGCACGGCCATGCCTGCGTAGTCGGGCAGCGGGCATCCCATGTCGCCCAGGATCTCCACCACGCGGCAGGCGGGCAGGCCCATCACGTTGGAATAGCAGCCATGCTGGAGCGATGCCGGGCGGAACTCGTCATCCTGGATGGCGTAGGCTCCGGCCTTGTCCATGGGGGTGCCGCTGGCGATGGACTGCTCCATCTCGGCGTCGGTGAATTCGCGCATCAACACGTCGGCGGTGTGGGACTCGGTGAGGCACCGCCGAGTGGCGGCGTCGTACACGGTTATGCCGGTGGTGACCTGGTGGGCGGTGCCGCGAAGCCGCATGAGCATATCGCGAGCTTCATCAGCGTCGGCGGGCTTGGCGATGGATTCGCCGTCGAGGACCACGGTGCTGTCGGCGGCGACATAGTATCCGGAGTTGGCTTGCTCCTGATGAGCCACGGCCAGCGCCTTTTCGCGGGACAGGCGCCGTACCATCTGCTCGGGAGTTTCGCATGGTTCGGGGTCCTCGGGGATGTTGGACGGGGCGATGCGGAATTGGATCCCCAAGTCGGAGAGCAGGGCGCGGCGGCGGGGAGACGCCGACGCCAGCACGATTTCGGCGTTGGCAGGTTTGAGGCTCAAAGACGCGAGGCACTCCACGTGGTGGGTCTGGGGGAACATGTCGACGGGCCGGACGGACTCGACGCGATAACGGCGCGACAGCACGGCCAGATCACGGGCGAGAGTCTGGGGGTTGCAGGACACGTAGGCAATGCGCGGCGGAGCGAGTTGGAGGAGTGATTCGAGGACGGTGGGCTGACAACCGGCGCGCGAGGGGTCGAGAATTACCGCATCGGGAATTACATCGAGGGACGGCAGGACGTCCTCCACCTTGCCGGTGATGAACTCGACGTTGGGGAGTCCGGCGGCGTTTGCTTCAGCATCAGCGACGGCGGCCGTCGATTCCTCGATCCCGATGATTCGGGCGGCGTGGGGAGCGAGGAGGACGGAAAACGCGCCGACGCCGGCGTAGGCATCGACGACGGTTTCGCTACCGGAAAGGCCGAGGGCGTCGACTGCCAGTTCAGCGAGCTTGCCGGCCTGATCGACGTTGACTTGGAAAAAGGAGGGTGAGGCGACCCAGAATTCGCGGCCGTTGACGCGTTCGCGGTAGCGCTTCTGTCCGGTGGGTATGGGTACGTCGGGGTTTTTCAGAGTGGGTTGGATGAGGTAGCCGCCGGTGGCGTCGGAGGCGCGGATGGAGAGAGCGGTGGTTTCGGCGCAACGATCCTGGAGTTGGGCCAGCAACTCGTTGGTGCGCTCGTTCATCAGCATGCAGCGGTCCACGCGGACGAACCGCCGGCGTTCGCGGTGGGTGAACCCGAGAGTCCCGGTGGAACGCCAGATGTTGAATCGCGCATGGTTGCGGTACCCGAGAGGTTGGGGAGACGGCAGGGCGTCGAGGACGGTCGGGAGGTGGAAATTTCCGATCCGCTCCAACGCGTCTGCCACGATGGCGCTTTTGGCGGAGAGCTGTGCCGGGTACGAAAGGTGCTGCCACTGGCATCCCGTGCACTGTCCAAAATAAGAGCAAGGGGGGTCAACGCGGTCGTCGGACGGCGAGATGACGTTGATCACCTGGGCGGCGACGTACCTGCGGCGGATGGCCACGACTTCGGCCACCACGCGCTCACCGGGGATTCCGCCGAACACAAAGACATCGCGTCCGTCGTGGGCAGCCATAGCCTCGCCCAACCGTCCCCATGAGAGCAGGTCGAGTTCGATGACGTCGCCCCGTTCCAGGGGCGGAGCGGCGATGGCGGAGGCGGTTGAAGACATGCAAAACATACTACCACCTGAGAGTGGATACAGTCTTGCGGAACGGGCGGGCGGGTCGCGGTGACGCGCGCGTTTTGTTGACCGTGTACAGGCCGGGGTATAATATTGCTGGTACGAAAGCCCCGGAGATGACTTGCAAGTAACGGTCCATCCGTAGGGCGACAGAGCACATATGGGAGGATTCGAAATGCCCGAACCGATGGACGTAAACGGCGAAAACTGGCAGAGCAATGTGATGGACTCGGACCTGCCGGTGATGGTGGACTTCTGGGCCGAATGGTGCGGGCCCTGCAAGATGATCGCGCCGGCGGTGCACGACCTGGCGCTGGAGTACGAAGGCAAGTTGAACGTTGCCAAGCTGGACGTGGACAGCGACCCCGACATTGCGGCCCGCTATGGCATCCGCAGCATTCCGGCGCTGATTTTCTTCAAGGACGGCCAGCCGGTGGACCAGGTCGTGGGCGCGCAGCCGAAGCCGGCGTTGAAGCGCAAGATCGACGCGGTTTTGGGCAGCTAGGCCCACCTTGCGGGAGTGGATGGGGCCCGGTGGCTCTTGCGGACTTCAAATCCGTTATGCCTCGTGACGAGCGGGGTAGGTGGGTTCGACTCCCTCGCGCTCCCGCCAATATCTAACTGGAAAAGCACGAAAATCGGCCCGTTCCTACTCGGATTTGAGTAGGGACGGGCTTTTTTCGTCCAGCTGGTTGGGTTGGGAGCGCCGATCAGTCGGGGGGCTGCAGGGGAGTCATGGCCTGAGCCATGCGGTAACCCACGCGAGGTTCGGTGAGGATGTAGGTTGGATGCTGCCCGGTGTCGCCGAGCTTACGGCGCAGTCGTCCCATGTGGGTACGCACCACCCGCGGGTCGTTGGAATGGGCGTGCGGCCAAGCCTGACGCAACAGTTGCCGGTAGCTGAGCGCCTCCCCATTGGCTGCGGAGAGTTCCCGAATCAAGCCGAACTCAGTGGCGGTGAGGTCCACAGGCTTCCCATCCAGGCGAACATCCCGGTTGTCGTAATCGATTTCCAGGGCCCCGAGGGCGACGGCGCCAGTGGGTCTGGCCGGGGGACCGGCCACACGGCGCAGTTCCGCTCTGATCCGGGCCACCAGTTCCGTAGATGAGAACGGTTTGGTCACGTAGTCGGCGGCCCCGGCCTCGAAAGCCTGTGCGATCACCTGGTCCTGCCCGTAAGCGGACAGGAATATGACCGGGAGATCCGTTATGGCTTTCATCTCCCGCATCAACTGTATTCCGTCGCCGTCGGGCAGAACCAGATCCAGGATCGCCAGGTCCGGTCGCGACGTCCTGATCATGTTGAGGGCTTCGGACGGATCACCGGTAACGATGACGGCATAGCCGGTACCCGACAACGACTCGCGAACGGTGCGCAAGGTTTGCGGATCATCGTCCACCACCAGGATCGATGCCTCCGCGTGTTCAGACTGGGAGTATACCGCTACCGGGGCGATGGCAGATGAAGGGACCCAATCGGTGGGCTCGGCTATAGGCACCGTGAATGTGAACCTGGAACCGTATCCCAAGCCTTCGCTCTCCACCCAGATACGACCGCCATGGGCTTCCACAATGCCCCTGCAAATCGCAAGGCCCAGCCCGGCGCCGCCGTGGGATTGTGGCCCGTCCTCGGTTTCCGCATCGAAGAATTTACGGAACAAGTGGGAGGCGCGTTCCGCTGACACCCCGTGGCCATAGTCGGTCACGGAAATCGCCACATGGAACTCCTCCTGTTCGGCTGAGACCAGGATGACGGGCGCTTCGCGGGAGGACACGGCAGCGTTGGTGAGCAGGTTGTTCAGAACCTGGACGATGCGCCGCTGGTCCGCCATGACCATTGGCAGATTCAACGGTAGATCGATCTCGAGCGAGTGCCGGGCTCCCCCAGTGGAGAACCTGCGTCGGGCCTCGTCCACCATGGTCAAGACATCAACCGGCTCCGGAGTCACGCTGAGCGTGCCGGTCTCGATGCGCGCGGCATCAAGCAGGTCGACGATCATATAGCGCATGCGGTCCGTCTGGTCGCGGATGATGCGGCAGAACTGCCGGACCTCGGCCGGGTCCAACTCGGTCCCAGATTCCAAAAGGGTATCAACCGAACCCTTAATGGACGTCAGCGGCATTCGCAACTCGTGGCTAACCATGCCAAGGAATTCGGCGCGTTGACGTTCGAGGTCTTCGATGGGCGTCATGTCCTGCAGGGTGACCACGAAAGACCTCATGGCACCGTCCTCGGACCTGATCGGCGTGGCGTTCACCATCACGGTGACGCTGCGACCATCCGGAGTCCGAAAGATCATCTCTTCCAACCGGACGGCATCGCCGGCACGGAGCGTCTCAGCAACGGGAAATTCCTCCAAAGACAGTTCCCTGCCGTCGCCGCGACGGATCGTCAGCATATTAAGGATTTCCTCGAACGTGGTGTCCGGGCTGGTCAGGACATTGCCAATCCTCCTGACCTCCCGGTTGTAGGACACGATCCTGCCGTCAACCAAGTCGAAGACCAATACGCCGACCGGAGAGGTGTCGATCAGGGCTTCCAAGTCGGCCCTTGCCTGCTGCTCTTCCTGGTACCGCTGGGCGTTGGTGATCACCAGCGCGGCCTGGGAGGCGAACATGGTCAGGATCTCCTCATCTTCCAGGGTGAACTTGCTCCCGGTATCCGTGTCGCCCAGACAAATCCCTCCTATGTTCTGCCCCCGGTGGATGATTGGAGCCGCCAGGAACGGCATGTCGGGCCGGACCGGAATGGGCACATCTTCCACAGCTAAACTCGACGCGAGCAGATTCGCCTCGAAATCGTCGATTCGCACGGGTTTCCGGAGACCGGAAATGTATTGGCAAATCAGTTGGCCCCGGTGAAATTTGCTCAGGTCCTGGCTCGCCGCCCCTTCTATCCCGGACCAAAGCAAATGCAGCAACCGAAATTCGGCGTCGACCAAAACGAAGATGCCGTAGGTGGCTCCGGTAAGGGACCGGGCGCAGTCCAAAACCTCCTGAAGGACATTTTCGAGTTCAAGACTTTCGTTCAGACGCAAACTCGCCTGAGCCAAAGCCGTCAATCGTTGCCGCAGCCTTCCGGTGTCCGATCCAATCGGAGAGTGATCGCTCATAGTTTGCCTCCATCGCAAGCCAGGGGGATGGCCTCGCCGACAAGAGCCGTTATAGCAAACGAGCCGTCCCCAATAGCACTCTCGCATCAGAGAGCAATGTGATGCTATGTGATGGAATTGTTATAGTTTGTTATATGTCTGGCATATTGTTCTCGCGGGCTACCGTCGCATCCTGTGGTCAGGCACCACTCAGCGGGGCGTGTTACATAAACAGGCATGCCGGCAAAGCGCGAATCGGCGCTCAGTTTACAACATATTCGAGTGGCCCGGCTTTTGAGTCGCGGAACCGGCGCTGCTGCGACATATCAAATGCAACTGGAGGAACTCAGACCGATCCATCGTTATCTATTGTCATATTTATTGTGCTGTTTAGACACAGCTTTGTCATATTGTTTCTTGTAAAATGGTGGCGGCCGCCGCCCGAGAAACCAACGTGGCAGGTATCGGCATAAAGGTAACGCATCGAATGGGGCACGGTCCCGCAGGAGACGGCCCTGGCGGCGATCCTACCTGCAGACCATCAAGCGCTAGAGGAAACCTGCGGGTGAGGCGCTTCCTGATCGGCACATAAGCCCGGTCGGACAAGTCGATAAATTGGGAAGGAAACACGATGAGCGTAGCCCAAGTTGAGAGGGCGGTTCGGAGTGTGTGCGAAACCGCTCCAGATTACGCAAGCATGGACGTACCGCATGAACTATTGATGCGATACGGGCTGATCGACCCCATCCTCTGGGCACTGGGTTGGAGGACGTGGGTAATCAGCGAATGCGAACCTGATTTCGATTTGGGCAGGCGCGGCAAGATAGACTACGCGCTGTTCGACGACGACGGCGAGGTCGCGATATACATTCTCATCCAAAATTCCTACGTGCGCACCGGATCCGCCCGGGCCAGGTTGCAGGAACGGTTGAGAGGACTGAACTACGGCGTCGGCGTATTGATTCGCGGTGCGTCGTGGGAAATTTACGACCTCAGCCGCAATTTCAGAGTATTCCAAGACAAGCGGGTCGAGGTTATCTCGATAGACCCTGAAGGTGAGGATCATCCCGGCTACATCGCCGAGGTTCTGTACAGATGGATCGGGAAAGAGCAATGGTGGAGCTATGACGGTTCACGCGTCAGGAACAGGTGAGGCTGCAGACCGCGTCCGGATTCCCGAGGCATCGTGGGGCTCCCAGGAGACGATGCAGGGGCGCAAGGGTTGGGCTCCCTCGATTCGCCAAAGGCCGTCCCGCTCACTCAGCGAGGCCCCCAACGCGCGCTGAAGCCGGTCCATGGCGGGGGTTTCGGGGTTGACGTAGATACGGCGGGCGATCGAATCCAGAGCATCCTCGAAGCTGGCGAAGCCCATGGGCGATTGCCGCTCTAATTCGGCGACCTCCGGGTGGATTCCCATCTCCTCGAGGACGGGGAGGAACTGGGGCAGGCTGGGCAGTGTTTGGCGTTTCTCGCCGTGAACCTGTTCCCAGAGTGGGTAGATCTGCGATTGGGGCGGAGCCTCGAACACAACGGCCAACACCCGCCGGCGGGCGTGAGTGTCCATCTTGCGGACGAAAGGCTCGATGTTTTCGATGACGTAAACCACATGGCTGCAGAGAACAACATCGGCGGGTTCCACCGAGGCCTCGGGCCAGCCAGCCTCCACAATCGAGACGTTCTCAATGCTGTATTCCCGGGCGGTCTCACGGAGGACGGCGCACATGCTGGCCGACGGCTCCACTGCGGTGACCGCGCTACAGGTGAGGGCCAAAGGGAGCGCCAAACGCCCGCCGCCGGCACCGACGTCCAGAAGGGTTTCGCCCGGGATCAGACGCGAGCGGAGACTTTCGACCACGGCGTCACCCTGACGATGGGGGTCCGCCTTGAACGCCCGCGCATCTCGCGACCAGTGATCGGTGGGCCGCGGTCCACGCATCCGGTCAGATTGAGCGTGTTCCACCCTGACCATTTCGGCCCAAGTTTCTACGGCGTTCACAATGAGTTCCTCCGAGGTTGGATCCACGCGTTCCGGTTTGATGGGTTCCTTCGCTGTAGCCCTGCGACATTTTAGCGTTGGGGAAACGTGCCGCAATAGGGAGTAGGATGCTCAGAGCGCCGGCGTTCGGGTTTCAGCAACGGTTTGCCGGGGTCTCAAAGCGCCAAGGCGTCGGGTGTAGTAATGTGAGATGGTGGTTCACTTCCTGAAACTCACCATCGCGCTTGTGGTTCTGATCGCCGCCGCCTGCGGGGGCATGGCAACGGAAGAATCTGCACCGGTTCCGTTGTCGCCACCCCCGTCTCCCGAGACCCGAGCGAATGCAACCCCAACCGCAGGGCGGCCAGAATCCGGAGCCAACGCCAGCACGCCGGTGGCGACGACCGCCGCGCACCGACTTGAAGACTCGCGGCAGGAACCGGAGCCGACCGTTGGACGAAACCAATCGCCGGACACTGAGCCGACGCCTCCGGCGCGTTCCCCGGGTCTGGCACCGGAGAGGTTGCGGCTTGAGCCTTTGCCGCATACAGGGGGGTTTGAATCCCCGACCAACATGCTGCAAACCCACGATGGAAGGTTTTGGATCTCGGAGCAGGAGGGCAGGATTTGGTTATTGGACGGCGCCCAACGAGGCGACGACGCGGTTCAGGAGGTTTTGGATATCAGGGACCGGGTCAGCAGCAGGCGCACAGAGGAGGGCCTGCTCGGGATGGCGTTTGACCCGGACAACGGGCAGTACCTTTACGTTTACTATTCCGCGTCCAATCCACGGCGTTCGGTGGTGTCTCGTTTCACCGTCGACGCGGACGGGTCTCGCGTGGATACCCGCAGCGAGTTGGTGATCCTGGAAGTCGGGCAACCGTTTGCCAATCACAACGGTGGACAGATCGGGTTCGGGCCGGACGGTTACCTCTACATTGGCCTGGGCGACGGAGGGGGCGCCGGAGATCCACTGGGCAACGGGCAGGACGCCTCGACGCTGTTGGGGTCCATCCTGAGGATCGACGTTGCGGAGTCTGGCCCGGAAAAGCTCTATTCCATTCCGCCAGACAACCCGTTCGTACACGGCGACGGGCGCGGCGAGATCTGGGCCCATGGACTTCGGAATCCCTGGCGGTTCAGTTTCGACCTGGAAACCGGCGAACTTTGGGCGGGCGACGTGGGGCAGAACCGGTGGGAGGAGATCGACCTGATCGAACGGAGAGGCAACTATGGCTGGAATGTGCTGGAGGGGAACCATTGCTTTCGTCCGCGAGACGAGTGCGATACGACAGGGAAAGCGCCGCCCGTCTGGGAATACTCGCTAGATGGGGAACCGTGCTCGGTGATCGGGGGTTATGTTTACCGCGGTGAGACGATCCCCTGGCTGCGCGGCGCGTATGTTTTCGGAGATTTCTGCTCCGGGGAAGTGTTCGGATTACGCTATGTCAACGGTGAGGTGGTGGAGCACGCACGTCTCATCGACACCGACCTGAGGATTATGTCGTTCGCCGAGGATCGAGGTGGGGAGCTATATTTGCTGTCGCAGGAATCGGGGATCTATCGACTGGCCGGCCGGTGAGATTTGCGCGAAGTTCATGACCGTCTCCAACCCCGCGCGGCGTTGCGCAACGGCGAGCGGTGATCCGGCAGACGGCGAGCTTCTCCGCTGACTGTCAGGTTCGGCGGAGGACGGAGGCAGCGATATCGCCGACGGCTTTGACGCGGACGCGGGTGGCGTTGCTCGGAATGTAGGTAAGCGGTACCTCCTCAACGTCCACAACCTCCACGGTGGCAGGATCTGCGCCGGCCTCGGTGGCGCGGGCGACGGCGGCCGCGGTGCAGTCGGCGATGGCTTCCTCGCGGCTGCCGGAGTCCAATGAGTAGACACGCTCGACCTGCCCGCTGACCTGGGCGATGGCGGCGCCGATGGCGTTGGCGACTCCGGCGTGCTGTGGGCGCAACACCCGGCTGGCTCCGGCCAATGTGTCGCCGAGCAACACGCTGCCACCGCCGACGAGAACCACCGGCACGTCTGCGCGGCTGAGTTTCATGCGGTCCACCTGGGTTTCTACTCTGCCCTGGATTTCGGCCACCCCGTTTGCCACCATCCGGCGGGAAAGGTGGGAGACACGGCTCGAATCGCCGAGAGTTGCGGTTCCGGCTGCGACGGCAAGGTCGGTGGCGGTCAGGGTGTCGCCGCCGAACGCCAGCGCGTCGATGGTCAGGCGGTATCCGACGCTTTCCGGGCCGATTCGCAGCGGGTCGGGGTTGACCACGCTGCCACCGCCGAGGGCGATGGACTCGACGTCGGGGATGCGGAAATTGGTGCGAACGCCGGCAAGTTCCACCGCCACCGCCGACTCCCGGGGGAAGCCTCGGACCAGCGCGCCGACGTCGGTGGATGTGCCGCCAATGTCAACGACGATCCCGTCGGTCACGCCGGTCAGATAGGCGGCTCCGCGCATGCTATTGGTGGGCCCTGAGGAAATGGTCAGCACGGGGAACTGCTCAGCGAACGAGGTGTCCATGAGCGTGCCGTCGTTCTGGCTCATGAACAGCGGAACACTCAGGCCGAGAGCATCGAGAGCGCGTTGGATTCCCCGGATGGTTGAGGTCGCGACATCGCCGAGGCAGGCGTTGAGGGCGGCGGCGTTTTCGCGCTCCAACAGGCCGATGCGGCCGTTCTGGTGAGACAGGCACACGCGCATCTCGGGCGCAAACTCGCGGATCACCGCTGCCGCGTGGTCCTCGTGAGCGGGGTCCACAGGTGAGAATACACCGCTGACCGCTACGGAGCGGATGCCTTTGGCGCGCATGTCCAAGGCCGCGTCTCGAATGGCCTGGCGGTCCAACGGGGAGATCTCACGGCCATCGAATTCGTTACCGCCGCCGACCATGTAGGCATGGCCGCCGATGGCGTTTTTGAGGCCGTCGGGCCATTCAACCAGGGGAGGCAGCAGCTCGGTGGCGGGCAACGACAGCCGCATGACTGCGGTGGGGGCCAGGTTGGAGCGCTCAAGCAGCGCGTTGGTGAAATGGGTGGTGCCGACGACGACCGCGACTACGGAGTCGCGTTCACCAGTCTGCGCCAGCAGGTCGGTTATCGCGTTGGTTATGCCGGAGGTAACGTCGCCGGTGGTGGGCACTTTGGCGGCGCCGATGAGTTCGCGACCGTTCATGAGAACAGCGTCGGTGTTGGTGCCTCCCACGTCCACTCCGAGAAACATGCAGGCTCACCTACGCAGCAAGGGGGATGTAGTCGGTGTCGTAGCCGAAAGCGCGCGGCCCGGCGACGGCAAGACCCTCAGGCGTAGACCACAACGCCGGGGCTGGGAAACCGAGGACGGCGACGCGGAGGCCATATCGCATCAGTTCGGTCGTGACCGGTTCGCCGGTATCGGTGGTTACGGCGCAGATGAGGTCTGGGACGGTACAGACTATGTCACCGTCCAGGCGGGCCACCAGATTTTCGTTCTGGAAATCTATCACCAGCGACTGACCGTTAGACTCATCGATGCCTTCGATGGTGAGGGCGCCTCGAGCGAACCCGGATGTCGTGCGGCGGTCAACGTCCACCACCTTGCCAGTGAACAGGACGCGTCCCGGGCAGGTTTCCAGGATAGCGTCGAGGGGATTTTGCCCCAAATCGCGTGCGCGCTGCACCGCGCGGCCAAGGTCGCGGGCCAGGGTCAGCGAGTTGGGGACGGCGGTGTTGATCACCTGGGTTTTGGTCATGGGGGCGACGGCATAGCAGGCGACGCAGCCCATCTGGATGGTGGCGGCGCGGGCGAGTTTTTCGGCCCAGACCGGATTGATCGTCTCCCGCACGATGATGGAGTTGCCCTTCTCGTCGGCGACGGCCATGGGGCAGCACGGGACGCCGTAGACGAAGAATGTCTTCATCTGGAACTCGGGGAATGCGCGGCCCATGCCATCGGCATCCACGACGGGCAGGCCGGCCTTGGCGGCGGCGATGAGAGGTTCGACCGAGTTGCTGCCTCCGATCTCGTTGGAGATCAGGGCGGTGGCTTTTTCGCCGACAAAGTCCTCGATGGCGCGGAGGGCGTAGTAGGACTGGAGGTCGCGAACTTTTTCGATGCCGACGGTGGGCGCGCCAATGCCGCCGACGCAGATGACGCGGGAGTCGTCAGGCAGTTCCTCGGGAGCGAGGACGGTGACGGGTCCCCATTGGCGCATGGCCTGGCGGGCTCGCAATTGGCCGACATAGGGGTTGCCTCCGCCACCGGTGCCAAGAATACCGGCGCCGATAGCGATGGAGGGCAGGTCCTCTTCTGTTACGGTCCACATGGGTTCAGTTGGTGAATGCGAGGGTCAAGGCGTCGGTTCCGTTTCGTCCGCCTCGTCGGCCGGAGCCTGGGCAGCTTGCGCCGCCATCTCGCGCTGGAGTTGCTCGGTCCAGTTCTGGAACCAACGGCGGAATTCGTCCAGCGCCGGCGGGGCGATGTAGATCACCTCGACATCGGACGGGAACTGCACCTGATGACGCTCGTTGATGAGGAGCAGGCCGGTTTCGTCCGCGGCCAGCGAGGAATCGATGGATTCGGAGATGAAATCGTAGCGGCGGCGGTTGGCGTCGGCGAACCATTCCTGGAGGCGGGTGGCGACCGACTGGCTCATCAAGGGCTGCATGAGACAGCGCTGGAGATCCAGGGTTTCGGCCATAATTTCCATGGATTCGGCGGCCTCAAAAGTGGCGTCGGCCTCCGTCAGGCTCTTGACCAGGGAATGGCTGGCCTGGCCGCTGGCTTCAAGATAGCCCAGACCATCGTCGCCGCCTTCGGGAGTGTTCTCGTGGTAGACGTGGGAGACGCTGCCGAGGGCGTTCTGGACGGCGCGCACCTGGACGTCGACCTGCTCCCAGTAGCGGGCGATAATCTCCGCGCCCTCAGGTGGGATGGCGTCCGGTGGAACGGGGAGGTGAATCACGGGGACCAACAGCAGTTTGCGTTTGCCCAGGTAGTTCCCAACGGAAGGGCGGTTGATACGGGAGAGTTCTTCGGCCATGCGCTCGGCGCCTCCGCAGGCGTTAGATTGGCGACATGATACCGCCAAAAGGGCCCGGATGGACAGGACAGGGTGGCTCTGCTAACCTTGCCGCGCGTTCATTTGGGAGAATGATTTGAGCCAGTCGGCGCCCATACGGGCATCACTTTTTGTCACCTGCATCATCGACCAGCTTTACCCCGAAGTGGGCGTAAGCGTGGTCCGGGTGCTCCGGCGATACGGGGTGGATGTCGATTTTCCGGAAGGGCAGACGTGCTGCGGTCAACCGCTGTACAACTCGGGGTTCACGCAGGACGCCAGGAAACTGGCGACGCGCACGCTGGACGCACTGGAAGGCTCCGATTACGTGGTGGTGCCGTCCGGTTCGTGCGGAGCGATGATGCGGGTGTTCTACGAGGACCTGTTCGCCGGCGATCCGGCGATGCTGGAACGGGCGGAGGATTTGCGCGGCCGGGTGTACGAGTTCTCCGAGTTTCTGACCGACGTGGTGGGAGCGGGAGACGGCGAAAGCGAGGACGGGCCTGATGGGCAAAAGGTGGCGTACCATCCTTCGTGCCATTTGCTGCGCGAGATGAGGGTGAGGGAGAGTCCGCGACGCTTGCTGTCCGGTTGCGAGGGAGTGGCGGAGGTTGACCTGCCTGACGCGGAGCAGTGTTGCGGGTTCGGAGGGACGTTCGCGGTCAAGTATCCTCACATTTCGGAGGAGATGCTGGCGGACAAGCTGGCGTCAATACGGCAGAGCGGCGCCGACACCATAACCGCGTGCGACATGGGCTGCCTGATGCACATCGGAGGAGCCATCAGCCGACAGGGTATGAGGGTCTCGGTGCGGCACATCGCGCAGATTCTCGACTCGGAGCGGGGCTGAGCAATGGCGGAGGTGACGACTCGCCAGTTCGTGCCGGCATCGCAGGCGGCGGTGCAGGACGTTCAGCTGCGGCAGGCGCTGCGGCGCGCCGGCAGTGGATTTGACGGGACACGCAGGGAAGCCATCGAGGAGGTTTCGGAGGAGGTCTGGGAAGGATGGCGCGAGCAGGCGCGGAAGGTCAAGGAGCACACCATCGGGCACCTTGACTACTACCTGGCGATGCTGGAGCGCAACGTCCGTGCGGCCGGCGGCCAGGTGCACTTCGCCGGGGACGCCGCGCAGGCCAACGCAATCGTTTCGGAGATAGCGCGGCGCCATGGGGTGCGCACGGTCACCAAGAGCAAGTCGATGGTGTCGGAAGAGTTGGGCCTCAACCACGTGCTGGAGGCCCGGGGCATCGACGTGTTCGAGACCGACCTGGGCGAGTACATCATCCAGCTGGCCGAAGAGACGCCTTCGCACCTGGTGGCGCCGGCGCTGCACAAAACACGGGGGCAGGTCGCGCAGCTTTTCGCCGAGCAACTGGGCGTGCCGTACTCAGAGGACATTGAGGAGATGGCGCGGGTGGCGCGGGTCGCGCTGCGCGAGAAATTCCTCGAGGCGGACATGGGGGTCAGCGGGGCGAATTTCCTCGTGGCGGAAACCGGTTCGCTGGTGATCATCACCAACGAGGGGAACGGGAGGCTCTGCACCTCTGCGCCACGCATACACGTTGGACTCGCCGGGATGGAAAAGGTGATTCCGTCTCTGCAGGATTTGGCGGTGTTCCTGAGGTTACTGCCACGCTCCGCTACGGGCCAGCGCATATCGTCGTACGTGAGCATGGTTACGGGCCCCAGGCGGTCCGACGACGAGGACGGTCCGGAGGAATTTCACCTGATCATCGTGGACAACGGGCGCAGCAGGTTGTTGCGGGATCCCGCATTGCGCGAGTCGCTGTATTGCATACGTTGCGGGGCATGCCTCAACGTTTGTCCGATCTACCAGCGGGTTGGCGGGCACGCGTACGGGTGGGTGTATCCCGGACCCATTGGGTCGATAGTGACACCGGGGCTGGTTGGGGTTGCGCAGGCGAAGGATCTGCCCAACGCGTCGACGCTTTGCGGGGCGTGTCGGGACGCGTGCCC
This sequence comes from Dehalococcoidia bacterium, assembly GCA_965116565.1. Taxonomy (GTDB): domain Bacteria; phylum Chloroflexota; class Dehalococcoidia; order Lucifugimonadales; family UBA3495; genus Bin87. The sequence goes on along the minus strand of OZ220699.1, from coordinate 2,365,775 downwards.
GGTCCAAATCAACATCCCGCGGATGCTGCTGCACCTGAGGCACCAACAGGCGGAGAGCAACGACGAAAACCAGCGAACGGCGTCTGACACCGACAGGCTGCTGGCACGGGGTTTCGCCAACGTTATGTCCAGTCCCTGGTTGCTGAAGCTGGGTCGGTCGATGGGACGGATGATGTCCAAACCATTGGCCCGCGGCGGCAAGATTGGGCAGACTCGGCTGCCGCTGATCTCGCGGTGGACCCAGGCACGGGATTTGCCGGTCCCGGCGGAGCGGAGCTTCAGGGACCGGTGGCGCGACGAGTTGTCCAAAGGCAGTTGATGAGGACTTTGCGCTGCGTTTTGGGTATCCCATACGCGTGAGTAAACTGGCGATGACGAGTTCAATGGGTATCCCATCAAGCGAATTCCTGGCTTCGGTGCGCGAGGCTCTGGGTCGGGAAGATGAGCCGCCGGCCAGCCCATACCTGGCGCTGACCGACGAGTTGCGGACCCTTGAAGAGCGGGCGGGCGAGGTACGTCGACGGATAGCCGAGGAGTTGCCGGAGTTGTCACGCCGGTTGGGCGACACGGCCGCCCTACGGGGGTGGAATGTGGCCCGCTGCCCCGGTGCGGAAGACGCGCTGGATTATGTCGTGTCGCTGGCGCGCAGAATGGGTGCAACGTCGGTGGCGCGATCCGAGCAGGCGGTCTTCGATATGGTTCCCGTGGATGCCGCATTGGCAGGCGCGGGCGCCCTTTGCTGGGCGGCGGTTTACGACGGAGCGTACGCCCGTGATGAGGTGCGGCGGCGGTTGGCCGATTCCTCGATGGGGATCACCGGAGCGGACTACGCAATCGCGGAGACCGGATCGGTGATTGTGCTGCCCAGACGAGGTTTGAGCCGGTTGGTGTCAGTGGTGCCACCGGTCCATGTGGCCATCGTACGGCCGCGGGATATCCTGGGCACGCTGGACGATTTGTTTGCCCTGAGACGGCTGGAGTACCACCGGAACGGGGAGAGCGGCAACCCGGATATGGGCAGCTATCTGAATTTCATCACCGGTCCCAGTCGCACGGCCGATATTGAGCAGACCATCGTGGTGGGCGTGCACGGGCCGCGGGAAGTCCACATGGTGCTGCTGGACGAGGAGTAGCGAGATGCCGATGCGAGTAGGGTTCATACAGTTTCGTCGCCAGATGCTGGAACAGCAATTGGCGGAAACGATGGACGTTTTCCCAACCCTGGGGATAGAGAAAGCCATCCTGGTCGGCGACGCGGTGACCGAAGACTACTCACCCGAAAGCACTCTGGACTTCATTTTCGTGCACGACACGGACCGGCCCTTCGGACGGCGAGCGGACTTTTTCTCCTATCACCTGGACGCGCAGGTGGGCATGACGTTCCGAGTGTACACTCCGGAAGAATTCGAGCGGCTGCAAGAGACACTGCCGGCCCTGTACACGGCCTGCAAACAAGGAAGAGTGGTTTTTGATGCCTGATTTTGCTGCGGAAGGCTCCCGCTGGTTCCGGCAGGCGGAGCGCGACCTTGAGGACGCGGTTTTCAACCGGCAGGGCGAACGCTACAACGTGGCGTGTTTTTTGTGTCAGCAGGCTGCTGAGAAGGCGGTCAAGGCGTACCTTTACCGGCGAGGCGCGGAAGACGTCTGGGGAACTTCATTGATCGACCTCTGCGAGGACGCCAAGATCTTCGAGATGTTCTTCGATACCATCAAGGCGGAGGCGCGGCAGCTCGACAAGTACTATGACATCACGCGGTATCCGCAATATCTGCCGAGCGGGATTCCGGCGGAGGCGTTCGACGACGTTGACGCGGAGCGGGCGATTGAGCTGGCTGGGATAGTAGTACGTTTCGTGGGAGAACGGGTCAACTAGCCGCTTTCAGGCGAAAATCTGCGCGAGGCGTTGCTGGCGGTATTCGAAAATTTTGCGCAGGTCGTTCCTGACCAGCAGGCGGTCCGCCAACCAACCGCCGAGCATATCGTAATTCACATGGTCCTCGACCAATGTACCGCCGTCTCTCGGCGTGAATCGGTGCTCGTGGACCCAGCGACGGTAGGGGCCTTTGACCTGCTCATCGACGAAGCGGAGGGGTGGATCCCAAACCGTGATTCGGCTACGCCATTTGAGGGGCAACCCGTGCAGTTTCAGGCGGTAGTCGATCTCCACGCCGGTCCGCATTTCGATGGGCGGCGGCGTTACCACCCGGAAGCGCAGTAACTGAGGAGTCAGGTCTTCCAAGCGGAAGGCATCGGCGTAAAAATGAAAGATATCCTCCGGTGCGCGAGGGAGCCACTGAGCGGTTTCCAAAATGAAGCCCGGCATCAGAGATTCCTGCCCAAGGCGTAGAGGCGGACAGCACGCTCGGCGGCGCGCTCCAATAGTTCCGCGGCGTTCTGCAGGCTTGATTCCAGAGTGGTGGGTTCCTCGGTAATGGGGATGATGGCGTCGATACCGTGCCGGTACAGCGCATCGTAACCCTGGCCCAGACTGCCGGCGAGGAGGAGCGTGGGCACTCCCAACGCTTTGCTGCGACGGGCAATGCCAACGGGGGCTTTGTCAAAGGCGGTGGACCGGTCGGCGCGGCCCTCTCCGGTGATTACGAGATCGGCATCGGCCACGTTGGCGTCAAAGTCCAGGGCGTCGCACACCATGTCGATGCCGGAGCGGAGTTCGCAGTTGGCGAAAGCGATCAGGCCGGCGCCGAGTCCGCCGGCCGCGCCAGCTCCCGGTGTATCGGCGACGTTAAGGCCGAGCACGGATTCAATAACGCTGGCCAGGTTGGCCAGACAACCATCGAGTTCCTGAACCATCTCCGGCGTTGCGCCTTTTTGCGGGCCGAATATGGCCGAGGCGCCGGTGTCGCCACACAGCGGGTTGGTCACGTCGGTCGCTCCGATGATGTTAGCGCGCTCAATGCCGGCGTAGAGGCCCGATGTGTCGATGGAACGGAGGTTGGTCAACGCGGCCCCGCCGGGCGGGAGAGTGCTGCCGGAGGCGTCGAGGAAGCGGGCACCCAACGCGGAGGCCATGCCGGCGCCTCCATCGTTGGTGGCGCTGCCGCCGAGTCCGACGATGATGCGGGTGTAGCCGGCGTCCAGCGCGGCGCGCATGAGTTCGCCCGTGCCGTAGGTGGTGGCGGTCCTGGGATTGCGACGCTGGTCAGGGATTAGAGCCAAGCCCGATGCGAGCGCCATCTCGATGACGGCGGTTTGCCCATCGCCCATGACCCCCCATTGCGCGGAGACGGGGTCTCCCAACGGCCCGGTGACTTGGGCGGTGAAATACTGCCCGCCGGTGGTGTCGATGAGGGCTGCGAGGGTGCCGTCGCCGCCGTCTGCCACGGGTATCAGGATGGTTTCGGCATCGGGGACGGCGCGACGCACGCCGTTTTGGATGGCGATGGCGGCGGCGCGGGCGCCGATGCTCTGCTTGAAGGCCTGGGGTGCGATTACGATGCGGACGGACATGGCCCAATTATAGACCACCGATGAGGCGACAGGTCGGGCCGAGCAACCAAACTCAAAGCTCCAGGGCTCTTACAGCACCGTTCAGACTATTTGGGTTTCCCTGCTATGGACGCCCGACCGGGGCCGGCGGAAAACCGTGAAAATTGCGGATCAAGTAACGTGCGCATAGGACGGATTGCTGGGTACGGACTCACGGCCGCCATGACGGTCCTGGCGCTGGACAGCACCCCAAACCTGAACAGTTACCTCCTGCAGCGCGCGATAGGCACGCGGGATTGGTTATGTTAGTATCGGCGGACGCGAGGGTTTCGGATACGATAATTGCGATTCGGGAGTGATTGAGATGCCCACCAAAGCGGAGTTAAAGGACCGGGCGTTTGCCGAAATCGACCGCCGGGCGGATGAACTGGTGCGGATTTCCCAGCAGATCCTGGCGAACCCGGAACCGGGCTTCCGCGAGTTCAAAACGGCGGCGATGGTGGGCGAGAAGTTCGGCGAAATGGGCGTGCCTTTCCGCAGCGGGTTGGGGATGACCGGCCTGCGGGGCGAGATCATTGGCGGAAGTGAGGGGCCGACGATGGCCATCATGGGGGAACTGGACAGCCTGATTGTCAACGAACATCCCCACGCCAGTTCCGAAACGGGAGCGGCCCATGCTTGCGGACACCATTGCCAGATCGCGATGATGTTGGGCTCGACCATGGCCCTGATGCAGCAGGACGTGCTGCCCCACCTGAGCGGAAGGATCGTTTCGATGGCGGTGCCGGCCGAGGAGTATATCGAGATCGAGTACCGGGACAGCCTGAGGCGAGAAGGCAAGATAGAGTTCCTGGGAGGCAAGCCGGAGTTCATCCGATTGGGCGAGTTCGACGACGTGCACCTTGCAATGATGATGCACACCACCAGTACGCCGATCGAAAAGCAACTTTGCACCACCGGCACAAATAACGGGACGGTGGCCAAGCAGATCCAGTTCGTGGGCAAGGGCGCACACGCGGGCGGGTCGCCGCACCTGGGCATCAACGCGCTGAACGCGGCGACGCTGGCGATGACGGCGATCCACTTCAACCGCGAGACGTTCGTGGACACTGACACGGTCCGGGTGCATCCGATCATCACCAAAGGCGGCGAGGCGGTTTCAGCGGTGCCGGCGGACGTACGGATGGAGACGTTCGTGCGGGGAAAGACGCTGGACGCCATCATGGACGCCAACCGCAAAGTCGACCGGGCTTTGAGAGCCGGAGCGATGGCGGTGGGGGCAACCGTGAACATCCAGACGATTCCAGGTTACCTGCCGATGAAGCAAAACGCGCGCCTGCAGGAGATCTTCCGCGGCAACGCGGCAACGCTGGTGGGTTCGGACAACGTGGGTTGGAACCCGCACCGGACCGGCAGCACCGACATGGGCGACGTGAGCGCGATCATGCCCGTGCTGCATCCCTACGTGGGCGGCGCCACGGGAATCGGGCACGGCGCCGATTACGTGATCCAGGACTACCAACTGGCGGTTATCACGGGCGCCAAGGCGATGACGGCCACGGTGATTGACCTGATGGCGGACGGCGCGCAGGAAGCTAACCAAGTCGTGGCCAACCACAGGGCAGATATGACCTCCAGGGAGTACGTCAGTTTTATGCGGTCGTTGGCTGCTGAAGAGTCGTACACCGAGGGCTGAGCGAATCCGGTTTGGCGGTAACCCGAAATGGCAACTCTTGAAGAACTGAAACAAGCGGCCTGCGCCGCGATTGACAGGCACGCGGATGAGATCATCGGGGTGTCCAAGGACATCCTGGAGCACCCGGAGCCGGGGTACAGCGAATACCGCACTGCGCGAGTGGTGGCGGAACAGTTTGCCAAGATGGGGGTGAAGTTCCGCGCCGGCCTGGCGTTGACCGGCCTCAAAGGCGAGGTCAAGTGCGGGAATGGCAGCGGCCCCCGGGTTGCCATTATCGGTGAGTTGGACAGCCTGATAGTGAACGGTCACCCCCACGCAGCGGACGATACGAGCGCGGCCCACGCCTGCGGGCACCATTGCCAGATCGGGATGATGCTCGGCGCAGTGACCGGATTGATGCAGCCTGAAGTGCTGGGAGAGTTGAGCGGCGAAATCGTGCCGTTTGCCGTGCCAGCAGAGGAGTTCATCGAGGTGGCGCGGCGCCTGGACCTCAGGGCCGAGGGCAAGATCGAGTTCATGGGCGGCAAGCAGGAACTTATCAAGCTGGGCGAGTTTGACGACGTGGACATCGCCATGATGTGCCACACGGCCAGCGATATGGGCGCGCACCGCTTCGCGATGGGCGGTACAAGCAATGGGCACGTGGTGAAATACGTGCGATTCACGGGCCGGGGCGCGCACGCGGGAAGCGCGCCGCACATGGGAATCAACGCGCTCAACGCGGCAACTTTCGCGCTGCAGGCCATCAACGCGAACCGCGAAGTGTTCCGCGACCAGGATACGGTGCGCATCCACGGCATCATGACGAAAGGCGGCGAGGCAGTTAACGCGGTGCCGGCGGATGTGCGCCTGGAGTGGCGAGTGAGGTCAGGATCTCCCGAGGCCGTGGTGCGCAACTCCGACCTGGTGGACCGCTGTTTCCGAGCCGGAGCGTTAGCAGTGGGAGCGTCGGTGTCGATCACGAACATACCCGGATATCTCCCGATGCGCCACGACCAGACTCTCATGGACGTTTTTCGAGCGAATGCGAATGGGCTGCTGGACGAGAACAAGGTGCTGGTGATGCCGCCATCGCGCAACCGGGGCGGCTCCACAGACATGGGCGACCTGAGTCATATTCTGCCGGCCATCCATCCATATACGAGCGGCGCCGATGGGCCCGGCCACAGTTCAGAGTACCTGATAACGGATTACCGGCAGGCGGTGGTGAATCCGGCCAAGATCATGGCGATGTCGGTGATCGACCTGCTGGCGGACAATGCCCAGAAAGCACGGCAGGTTACGTCAGCTTTCCGGCCGGCCATGACGAGGGCGGCCTATCTCAACTTCCAGAGACAGAGGGCAGAAGTGCTCGAGTACGAGGGCGCCGACGCCTGACCACGGGCGAAAAGCTAAAGGCCCAGGCTGATCATCAGCGTCATCACGCCGCCGCCGATGAGTGGGACGGTGAGGTTGTCATCCACCGGAGTCGGGACGAACTCGACGAGAGAGGCCACCACGGCGGTGATGACCACCGCCAGCGACCACGCACCATAGCCGGTGGCGCATACGATTGCCCACACGCCCAACGCGGTGGCAACGAACGCGATGATGCCACCGGGAGATTTGCCCCGGAACCGAGGACCGGGGAGTTGGGCTCCAATCAGGGCCGCCGCAGGATCGCCGGTGGCGACGAACAGCAAGCACGGGAGGGCGATCTCGGGGCCGTAGAAAAAGAAGGTGAAAAACGCGGCCACTAGAAACCAGGTTGCACCGGAAATTTCGGAGACCTCGGACTCCTTCAGGATCGGGGCGAATACCAGCAAAAACAATCGGTTGAGGGGGCCGACGCGGAACCTGCTAGCCTCCATCGCTAAACCCAACAACGCGCCGGCGCCGATCAGGAACAGGTAGGGGTGCTGAGGGATAGCCAGGGACAAAAGGGTAGTCCCGGTGGCCGCGATCAGGTGGAAAATCCTCCGTCCCATCGGAGGGGGAGGTGGGGGACCCGATGGCCTGGCATCGTGCGCCGCTGGCATGATTGGTACCCAATCGTCTCAACGCGCACTCGGGCAATCGCCCAACGGCGGTTACAACGCAGGCGGGGGATTCGCTGGTTTAGAAATCGATGCTCACAGTGTCGCCGGACGACCATCGAAAAGAGCGAATCTGGGTATCCTTCGGCACTTCGAACACCATCCAGCCGTCCAATCCGGTACCCCTGGGAAGTTCCTGCGCGCGCTCCACCCACTTGGTTGCACCATCAGGCTGGGGCTCAGCGAACACCGGGTTCCACAGGAATTTTACGCACGAGGTGTGATCGTCCGGATTGACCGGAACGTTGCAGCGCTCCCTGGAACTCTCGGGAATTCCGGCGTCCTGGGCGCGATCACTCACATCAATGGGAAGGTAGCGTCCCTGCAAAAAATCCCGAAGCTGGGCAGCCTCGTGATCAACGTTGACGATGGCGCTGGTGGCGGTGTGGTTTTCAACCTTGACCCGAAGCAGGATAAGCTCGTTTTCGGTTGACTCCGGGACGAGGCGGAAGAAATCCTCGTCGGTTACACCCTGTCGAGGCGTACGCGTGGACGTGGTCCAGCGGAGTTCGTCGGTGCGCTCCATGTCGACCACACTTATGTGCAAGACGCGTCCCTTGTAATAGCGACCGATGTTCGGGGATTGGGACGAGCAGGCGGAGGCAGCGAGCAGCGCCAGCACCAGAGCCACCAGAATCGCCGCAACCCCCCACCTGATGGACAACGATCCGACCTGACCGCTAGTCATCGGCGGCTCCGGAAAGAGTGGGCATCTGGCGCAGTTCACCGATCAGATCTATGAGCACAGACAATAGGCGGTCGACCTCGGCGTCGGTATTGTGCTTGCCAAGGGTGATACGCAACGAGCCTCTCGCCAGGTCGGCAGTCTGTCCCAGGGCCAGCAAAACGTGGGACGGCTCAAGAGAGCCGCTGCTGCATGCGCTGCCGCTGCTGGCCGCGATGCCCTGCAGGTCCAAGCCGAGCAGGACCGGCTCACCCTCCACGCCCTCAAAGGAAAAGCTGACGTTGTTGGGCAACCTTTCAGTCGGATGGCCGTTGAGCACACAGTTCGGCACGCGGCCGGAGATCTCGGCAATGATGCGGTCGCGCAATGTCCGGCAATGCTCACTCACCTCTTCGCGGTGGGCTGCCGCGAGCTGCAAGGCGACGGACAGGCCAATGATTCCAGCGATGTTTTCAGTGCCGGAACGCCGCTCGCGTTCCTGTCCGCCGCCGGTGATCAGGGGCAGGTATGGTACGCCGCGGCGGATGAACAGGACGCCGACCCCTTTCGGCCCATAGAACTTGTGGCCCGACAGGCTCATCATGTCCACGCCCAATCGTCTGACATCGAGGTCCAGGAATCCCGCCGCCTGCACAGCGTCGGTGTGCATGACGATGGTACGGTCCAGTTCCTGAGCGCGCTGCTTCACCGCCGCCGAAATTTCGGGAATGGGGTTGATGGCGCCGATCTCGTTGTTGGCATACATTATGGAAACCACTGTGGTGGTTTCCGTTATGGCGTTGTAAACGCGCTGGGGATCCACCAGGCCGTAATCGTCCACCGGCAGGCGGGTTACCTGCCAACCGCGATCTTCCAGAACCTCGCAGGCGTGCAGCACGGCATGGTGCTCGGATGCCGCGGTGATGACGTGCATGCCGGTTTGCTCCAAGGCATAGGCGGCGCCCTGGATGGCGGAGTTGTCGGACTCGGTGCCGCCGCTGGTGAAAACCACCTCGCGGTTACGGCAGTTCAGCACGCTGGCGACACGCTCTCGTGCCATGTCCAGGGCGTGCCGGGCCTCCTGGCCGACGGTATGAACGCTGGAAGCGTTGCCGTACAGTCGCGTGAAATAGGGCAACATGGCTTCCAGCACCCGCTCATCCATCGGAGTGGTGCCGGCATGGTCGAAATAGATGTGATTCTGGGTTGTCATGAGCGTGCTCTGGGGCGACATTTTAGCATACGGCGTCGAAGGCTCCGGCGGATTTGGCCCTCGCGGAATCGGCTAACTCGGATTAGCGAGCAAGAAACCACCGTCGAGGGGAGGCATTGTCAGCGTGCACGCAGTCGCCTATATTGAGGCGCAGTTTACTGAGAATGAGGTTGAGGAAATGCCGTTTGCAGACATCAACGGTTACCGTATGAATTACTCAGTGTTCGGGTCCGAAGAATTGCCGGTGCTGGCGCTGATTCACGGTGGCCTGGGCGGCGGTGACGGGAGCAAGGACACGATCAACAGGCAAGCCGCGGCGTTGTCGGCGCAATACCGGTGCGTGTTTTACGACCGGCGCGCCTGCGGCGAGTCGGACGCCCCGCCCGATGGGTACGACATGTCGAATTGCGCGATAGATCTGCGCGAACTCCTGACGCACCTGGGGGTCGGCAAGGCGCACATACTGGGATCTTCGGCCGGCGGCCCGATCGCGATGCAGTTCGCCCTGGACAACCCGGAGATGACGGAATCGCTGATACTGATCAACACCATGTCATATTCGCAAGAGGCGCAGCGTGAAGTGCGCCGTCAGGAATTACAGAGGCTCAAGGAAAGGATGGCATCGGAAGGTAGAGCGGCCGCGGTGGAACGAGGGTTGTCAGACCGGTTTCCGCAGATGGCCAACGACGACCCGGCGCGGTTTGCCCGCATAGTCCAGGAAAACCTGGGACGCCTGGACGGAATCGCGGCGACGCACCAGGCGTATGTTGACATTGGCGACTCGCTGGAGAGCCGGCTGGGAGAACTGAAAATGCCGGTGACGATCGTGCACGGCGACGCTGACAGCCGCATACCCGTCGAGTGCAGCCACAGCCTGCACGCCGCGATTTACCAATCTGAGTTGCACGTGATTCCCGGAGCGGAGCATGGATTGATGACGAACGATGCAGCAGAGCGCACGCGGGAAATCATCCTGTCGAGCCTGAGAGCGTTGCAGGGCGCGCCGGCCGCGTGAGCACGATCGGCGCCATCGAATGTCGCTGCACTGTGTATAATCCGGCGAGTTTCCCAGGAGAGCGCGTCATGCCCACAGTTTCGATAGACCACATCGCGATGCCCACGGCCAACGCCGAGCGGCTGCTAGCGTTTTACAAGAGGCTGGGTTTCGCAATCAACGACGAGGATGAATGGCGGTCCGGGACTGCCAGAATGTTTTCCATCCAGATCGGCGAATCCAAGATCAACGTACACCCGGAACGATTCATGGCGAACCTCCGGGGGCCGACTGCGGTACCGGGTTGCACGGACATCTGCTTCGTTTGGGACGGGACGGTTGAGGAGTGCCAGGAGATGTTGGCGGAAGCCGACGTGGACGTGATCCAGGGTCCGGTTTCCCGGAAAGGGGCGCGGCAACGAGGATCGGCCCCATCCCTGAGCCTGTACGCGCGCGACCCGGACGGCAATCTTCTGGAATGGATGATTTACGAATAGAGCACAGCGACGGAGGGATTCATCATGTCCACGTCCGGAATTGACCACATCGCCATGCCCACTGCCGACGCAGAGCGGTTGATGGCGTTTTACAAGAAGATGGGCTTCGCCATCAATGACGAGGATGAATGGAGAGCGGGTACCGCCAACATATTCTCGATACAGGTGGGCGACTCCAAGATCAACGTTCACCCCGAAGGGTACCTGGCCGATTATCGTGGGCCCACGGCGGTGCCAGGGTGCACGGACATCTGCTTCGTTTGGAACGGGAGCGTGGAGGACTGTCAGCAGATGCTGGCGGACGCCGGGGTAGAGATCGTCCGGGGGCCCGGCCCGCGCAAAGGCGCGCGCCAGCGGGGCGTGCTGCCCGCAGTCAGCCTCTACGCTCGCGATCCGGACAACAACCTCCTTGAGTGGATGATTTACCAGTAAACGTACGACGCGCAAAGACGCCGGGAGCAGGAACATGGCAAAGATGCTTGGCAAGCACGCACTGGCGGAGATGCTGGTCGCCGAAGGGGTTGAGTACATATTCGGCAACCCCGGCACCAGCGAAACACCCTTTCTGGACGGGCTCCAGGACTACCCTCAATTGCAGTACGTGCAGGCCCTGCAGGAGGGCACGGCAGTCGGGATGGCGGACGGTTACGCCAGGGCGACGGGCAAGCCTGCGTTTGCCAACATTCATATCGCCGGGGGCCTCGCCAACGGCATCAGCGGCCTGTACAACGCCTTTCGGGGCGGGACTCCGCTGGTGTTGACGGCGGGCAATTCAGACACGCGCATGCTCATCAGCGAACCGGTGCTGTCCGGCGACCTGGTGGAGATGACGGAGCAATATACCAAGTGGAGCGTGGAAGTGCGGCACGCGTCCGACATTCCGGTGGCGATCCGCCGAGCGTTCAAGGAAGCGAAGACTCCGCCGACCGGTCCGGTTTTCGTCTCATTCCCTTGGAACACGATGGACGAGGAGATCGAGTTTGACGCTGTGCCGTCGTCTGAGGGTTATTTCCGGATCCGGCCCGATGCCAACGCGGTAGCCAAGGCCACTGAACTGTTGGCGTCGGCTGAGAACCCGGTGATCGTTGTGGGCGACCGGGTCGCGCAGGCCGGGGCGGTGGAACAGGTGGTGCAGGTGGCGGAGCTAACCGGCGCCAGGGTGGTAGCGACCTCATATTCCGAAGTGAATTTCCCAACAGCGCATCCGCAATGGGGCGGGATGCTCAACCTCAACAGTCCTGCGACGGCGCGGCAGTTTGAAAACGCTGACGTGGTGCTGGCGGTCGGGACAGACGTGTTCGCGTCGTTTCTCTACGTGGACGTGCCGTTCCTGAAGTCCGACGCGCGGCTGATCCACCTGGACAGCAATTATTGGGAGATCGAGAAGAGCTATCCCACGGAGGTTGGGATGCTTGCCGACCCCGCGGCGGGCATGGCCGACCTGGCCGAATCGCTGGACGGCGCGATGACGGGGAGCCAACGGGAAGCCGCCGCGACGCGATCCGCCACGCTGGCCGCCGCGCGGGAACGGGACCACAGCCGGTACCAGGAACGGATCAAAGCAAACTGGGAGAATCGGCCGATGCCCGTGGAGCGGATGATGCACGAGCTGGCAGCATCAGTCCCGGCGGACACAATCATCGCGGACGAGGCCGTGACCTCACGGCCTGCCGTGAACCGGGCGTTCGATTTCGAGAAGCCGGGCGACATCTACGGGATCCGTGGCGGTGCGCTGGGCTGGGCCATGCCGGGGGCGTTGGGCGTGAAGCTGGCGCATCCGGACCGGCCGGTGCTGGCGGTAGTGGGAGACGGAGCCTCGATGTACACGGTGCAAGCGCTGTGGACGGCCAGCCGGTACAACATCCCGGTGGTTTATGCCATCTGCAACAATCAGGCGTATCGCATCCTCAAGGTCAACATGGAGGTGTACCTGCGGGACATGCTGGACGACCGGGAGAGGGACAGCGACTACGTGGGCATGGATTTCGCCAATCGCCTGGACCTGGCGATGATGGCGCAGGCGATGGGGGTGCACGGGGAACGCATCGACGACCCCACGGAGATCGGACCTGCCGTTGCCAGGGCGTTTGAGAGCGGGAGACCCGCACTGCTGGACATTTCCATCAGCGGAGCGCTGTAACGGAATCGGCGAGACCCTCAGATTGGAGCAGGGCGGGTCCCAGACCCGCCCTGCTGCATACGTCAATTGCCGGGTGTTTATTCCTCGGGTCGGTCGGCCATCGCCAGGACTTCCGCCCACTCTTCAACGGTGACGGGCTGGATCGACAGGCGTTGGCCTCGTTTGGTCACCAGCATCTCAGACAACGCGGGGTTGGCCTTCAACTCGTTCAGGCTGATGAACCTCGGCAACCGCTGCTCAGCCTTTATGTCAACCATCATCCAGGTAGGGTTCGAGGGGTCGGATTTGGGGTCGTAATAGCGGGAGTCGGGGTTCCAGGCAGAATCATCGGGATAGCCCTCGCGAACGATGCGGGCCGTGCCAATGACACCGGGCGGCTTGGCGTTGCTGTGGTAGAAAAGGACGTGGTCGCCCACCTTCATGTCGTCGCGCATGAAATTGCGAGCCTGATAGTTGCGCACTCCGTCCCATTCGGCGGTCTGCTGTTCCTCGGATTCGAGGTCATCGTAAGAGTACGAGGAGGGTTCGGACTTGAAGAGCCAGTAGCGTGGTTCGGGCATGGTGATGGCTCCTATCGGCATTGAGCGGCGAGGTCACACGGCATCGGCGCCGTGCTCGCCCGTGCGGATGCGGATGGCGTCAGCGATGGGATGGATGAATATCTTGCCATCGCCGGGGTTGCCCGTAATGGCATTGGTGCGGATCACGTCCACCGCTTTGTCGACGTCGGGGTCGTTGACGACCACTTCCAGCTTGACCTTGGGCAGCATGTCGATGTGATAGGTTCCGAGACCGCGAGCGGCGGTAACTTCCACTCCGCCCTGGGCGCCGCGTCCGCTGACCTGCGTGACGGTGAGTCCAACTATGCCGGCGTCGCTGAGCGCGTCCTTGACGTTATTCAACCGTTCCGGACGAAATATGGCTTCGATCTTGATCATTGGAGTCTTCTCCTGATAGCGCCATGATTATGGTTGGTATTCTAATCACCGGCGAATCTGGATTCCAGCCGCTTCCCGGTCAAAACAGCCGGCGATCAGGTCTTCCCGCTCCTGGCGAAGGACGTCCTTGCGGACACGCAAACTGGGCGTGCGCGGCAGTTCCTCGCGGACCTCGATGTAGCGGGGAACTTTGAAGTAGGCCAGGTTGTCGGCGCACCAGTGGATTACGTCCTCGGGTTGCACGGTTTCACCGGGCCGGGGAGTGATGTATGCCTTCACCTCATCTTCGCCCAACTCGGAGGGCACCGCGATGATGGCGCAATCCAGCACGCGTTCGTGGCGCTTGATGACATCCTCGACCTCCTGGGACGAGATGTTTTCTCCGCGCCTGCGGATGACGTCTTTCTTGCGATCTACGAAGTACAGGTAATTGTCGTCGTCGAGCCAGCCAAGATCGCCAGTGAACAGCCAGCCGTCGCGCAGAGAGGCATTGGTTTCGGTGTCGTTGCGCCAATATCCTGCCATGGTGGCAGGATTGCGGATGGTGATTTCGCCAGGGGTGTAGTTAGGAACGGGCGCGCCGGAGTCGTCCACGATGCGGACGGTGTTATCGAAGGTCGGGTCCGGGTGCTGACGGGGTTGACCAGAAGAGTTCGGACGGCGTTCACCTCGGATGTATTCGATGGTCCCGTAACAGGTTTCGGTCATGCCGAAGCCGACGATGATGTCGGTGCCAAACCGCTGCTCGAAATCGGCCAGGAACTCCGGAGAAAAGGCTGGAGAGCCGTAGAAGAGCCGGACAGTGTTGTCGCGGTCATCGGGCTGCGGGTCGTTTTTCGCCAGGACCGGCATCATCATCCCGATGAAGTTGACCACGGTGGCGCGGGCATCGCGGACCTGTTGCCAGAAGCGGGACGCGCTGAAGCGATCCTGCACGATGAGGGTCGCGCCCGACGCGAGGGTGCCCATGGTGCTGTAGTACTGGGCGTTGGCGTGGAAGTAGGGGAGGCAGGTGAAAAACCGATCATCCGCAGAGGCCTGCGTCCACAGGGCGAAACCCTGGCCGGCGGAAACGTACATCTGGTGGGTGACCTGCACGCCCTTGGGGTTGCCCGTGGTACCTGAGGTGTATTGCAACATGGAGATGTCAGTTGGCCCCACCGGCGGGAGATCGAACAGCGGAGTCGCCTCGGACAGCAGTTGGCCGTAGTCCTGCCAACCGTCGGAGGCGCTTTCGCCCACGAGCAAGCGGTGGCGGACACATGGGGCGATGTCGGCGGCCTGAGTAGCGACATCCATGAGATCCTGGTGGGCGACCAGAGCGGAGGCCTCGGCATTGTTCAGTATATAGGCCATCTCATCGCGTCGATACGCGGTGTTGATGGTGACGGCGATGCCGCCGATCAGGGACAAGCCGAACCACGTATAAAGCACCTCCGGCACGTTGGGCAGGAAGAGGCACACTCGATCCCCGCGGTTGATTCCAAGGGAACGAAACATCCCCGCGGCCTGCCGGCACCGATCCATGAACTGGCGATAGGTGATGTGCTGCCCCGCGATCTCAACGAACACCTTGTCGGGGTCTGAGGCGGTCACGATCTCCAGAAACTCGCCAAGGGATTTCTCCCAGGACCGGCGGCCAGATAACGGTTCCAGACCAAGAATGTTGCTCATTATGATAACTCGAAACGCGGCCAGCTAAGATTGAGAGCGGCGATTCACGCTAACACGCAGGGCCGGCAGGGTCAATAGCCGCCGGCATCGCGCGGGAAGGGGCACATGGAAAGTCGCCAGAGGCGCTTTGGTGACGCTGGCGATACGGGCATTTTTCGGCCCGCAGTTTGACACGTTTTCGGGGCAGAATTACACTTCGGGCCAATTTCCCCCAAGCGTCGGACCCTGTCCGATTTTGCGAGTTGCGCGTGCCCGTTTCCGTTGATGAAAAATGCCTGCGTCTCACCGGCCAAGACGGGACCTCCGGGGCTCTGCTGGGGATGCGGTGCGCGGTTTGCGGGATTGTCGTGTTCGGTCCGGCAACCTTTTGCCAATCCTGCTCCTCGCCTGAGTTGGAGGAAGTCGAGCTGGCGCCGGACGGCGTGCTGTACAGCTATACCATCGTCAGGGTTCCGCCGCCGGGATGGCCGGGTCCGGTTCCGTACGTGCTGGGCGAGGTCGAGTTGCCGGAGGGGCCGCACGTGTTGGCAGAGGTGATCGAGTGCGCGCACGACGACCTGCGGGTGGGAATGAAGATGACCCTGGCCCTGCAGCCGGTGACGATGCCGGATGTTCCCGATTCGGAGCGGATCGTGTACAAGTGGCGCCCAGCGCCATAATCCCCCAACAGAAAGGAGGATGGTGATGACCCAGTTGCGGCCGGGCCGAGATGTGTATGTGGTTGGCGTTGGACTTCACGCTTTCGGTCGTTTCCCCGAGCAAAGCCTGTCCGACCTGGCCCGCGACGCGGTAGTAGATGCGCTGGCGGATTCAGGGATCCCGTGGACGGCGATCCCGATTGCTTATTTCGGGCACGTTTACTACCACGGAATGTCAGTGGGCGAGACGACACTGGCGCAACTGGGGTTGACCGGCGTCCCAATCATCAACGTAGAAAACGCCTGCTCGAGCGGGTCGACAGCATTCTGGCAAGCGTATTGGGGCATCACGTCGGGTGTGTTTGACCTGGCGTTGGCGTTCGGAGCAGAAAAGGTGCCGGGTGGGCCGGTAACGGTCACTGCAGAAAACAGCCCGGCCCGATACATCGGCGGCGACCACATGATGGCGGGATACGCGCTGCGTATGACGCGTTACATGGAGGAGACGGGCGCTCCGCCATCCGCGCTGGCGCAGGTGACGGTGAAGGCGCGCCAGAACGCCTCGCTGAACCCCCATGCGCACCGGAAGGACACCTACTCGGTGGAGGACGTGCTGAACTCCCGGCTGATCGCCGATCCGTTGACGCTGTACCAGTGCTGTCCCACCAGCGAGGGCGGGGCTGCGGCGGTACTGTGCGCCGGCGAAACGCTGGATTCATACGGAGTGGACCGGAGCCGGGCCATCAGGATCGCAGCAGCGTCACTAACGTCGGGAAACTATAACGGACGCGGGAGCGATCACTCGGCGTTCAGCCCTTACCGTACGGAGCCTGCTGCGCTCCAGGCCTACGAGATGGCCGGCATCGGCCCCGAAGACGTCGACCTGGTGCAAGTGCACGACGCGGCGACCATTGGAGAACTGCAGCAAATTGAAGCCATGCACCTGTTTCCGTACGGCGAAGCATGGCAGGCCACGGTGGAGGGACGGACCTCTTTGACCGGGGATATTCCAGTAAACACTGACGGCGGGCTGCTGGCGATGGGCCACCCATTCGGAGCAACGGGAATTCGGATGGTACACGAGACGGTGACGCAACTCCGGGGAGAGGCCGGGCCTCGCCAGGTGGATAACCCCAGGGTGGGGGTCGCTCAATGTTCAGGAGCCGGCGACGTCACCACCGTGCACATATTCACGCGGTAGGAACGCACCGATACCCCTGGTCTCGCATGTCGAAAGAGGGCAGCGAGGGGCGAGCGCATGGCTACCTACCTGATAATGGCCGCGATGAAAGGCCGGTTCATGTCTGAACAGGGCAACCTGTACGACAACTTCCAGATGCTCGGATACGTGGAAGGCGCGTCGCCGTTCGATGCCGTTTCGGCGTTTTTCGACCAACCCAAGTTTCCCATCGTTTGGGCGGACGTGGAATACATGTGGGCGGAGCGGCTGGCGGACGACCCGTCGACGGGTCATCATGGGGAGTACGAAAAAGTCTACATAGCCACGTTACGAGAACGGTGGGAAGGCAGTTCGCGGAACTGAAAAGGGGCGGTTTTACCTCCGCCCCTTGAAATTGCTCAGGCCAAGATCAGACCGAGGCGGCCTTGTTGCGCAATCGGGTGAACTCGGTTCGGAATCCCTCCGCCAACGCCCGGCGGTCGGTGCCGTGGAGCACGAAACGAGCGCCCTGCTCGATCCAGTATTCGGATAACTCAGGGGTCTGGTGGTGCACGAGGGTAGGAATGCCGCGGGCCTCACACTTGTCGATGATACCCTTGACGGTGGTCTTGTAGACCTCCTGCCCGTAGTCGTCGGGGACGCCCAGGGAGATGCTCATGTCGTTGGGGCCGACGAATATCGCGTCGATGTGGGGAACATCCAGGATGGCGTCCAAATTGTCGACGGCGGCCTGGCTCTCGATGCCGATGATGCAGATGCTGTTGCGGTTGCGCGCCTCGAGATAATCCCGGCTGGCGTCGCTGGGGAAGCCTCCAGACTCCAACGCCTCCTCCGCGGCCGCGCCCTTGAGGGGTCGGAATTTGGCAGCTTTGACGACCTCGCGCACCTGATCGACGGTCTCGCAGTAGGGGGCCAGGATGCCCTGGGCTCCGGCGTCGATCGCCATGGTGACGTAGTGGGAATCCGGGATGGGGATGCGGACGATGGGCACCACGCTGATGGTGTTGAACATGGTGAGGTAGTCGCCCAACTCTCCCCTACTGCGAGGGCTGTGCTCGGTGTCAATTATGACGTAGTCCAAGCCGACATCGTCCAGGATGGGAATCCATCGAGGGCTACGGTTGATGCTGATCATAGTGCCGAAGATGCGGCCACCTTGTTTGAGAGTGGTTTTGAGATCTGCGCCGCTCATCGAGATTTACTCTCCTTGAAGTTGTGGTTCCGAAAGAAGTCGTGGTTCCAAAAATCCGGCCATTCCGGACAATCAACCGAGTATAGCACGGGGTCAGGGTCATGCCCCGGCGAACGAAACCGTCGCAATTGTGCTACACTCGTGCTCGTTATAGTCGTCTTAACGCAAAATGTCGAAGCAAAACCAAGGGAAAAAGTTTGCCTGAACCGTACCGATATATCAGTGAACAATCGGATTGGGACGATGTCGCCAGGGAGTTAGCGCACTCGCCTCGCCTGGCGTTGGACACGGAACGGAACGGGCGGTACGCGTACCGGGAGCGCATCTGCCTGGTTCAAATTTCAGACGGCAAACGGACTTACCTCCTCGACCCACTGGCGGTGCCGGACCTGGACGCCCTGGGACGAATTCTCGGCGACCCCACGGTCGTAAAAGCGCTACATGGCTCTGAGGAGGATATCCGGTTTTTCGACCGCGACTTCGGCTTCACCGTCAGCAATCTATTCGATACCGGAATGGCGGCGCGATTCCTGGGAGTCAGCAGGCCCAACCTGGGTGCGGTGCTGGAAGAATTCTGCGGGGTGGCGATACCCAAAGACCGCAAAATGCAAATGTCGCACTGGGGCCTCAGGCCATTGCCGCGGGCGGCGCTTGACTATGCGGCCAGCGACGTCCACCACCTGTTGACGCTGGTCGACGAACTTGATTACCACCTGGCGAAAACGGGCCGGCAAGGGTGGGTGCGGGAAGAGTGCGACCGGATAAGCGCACTCAGATATCCACCTGAGGAACCGCTGGAAACCGCGTACCGCAGGGTGAAGGGTTGGGACGGCCTGGACCTGCGACAGATCACGGTGCTTCGCGAATTGTATGCGTTTCGGGACGGGAAGGCATGCGCGTGGGACATGCCGGTCCACCAGGCCGCGAGCAATGATGATCTGCTGGCCCTGGCGCAAGCGGACGGGGGAATGCCGCGCGGGGTCGGCGGCATGTTGGCCGCGCGCTGTTCCGGGGAGCTATCGGAGGCCATTCGGCGTGGCATGAACGGCCCGGAGGCTCCGAAGCCGGACCGGCCGGAACCGCCACCAGAACGCTGGTCGCCGGAAAGCAGGCAACGGTTGAAAGAACTGAAACGCTGGCGTGCGGATATTTCGGAGGAACTCGGGATGGCGGTGAGCCATATCTGGCCCACGCCAAGCCTGGAGCGGATCTCGCTGCACCCAGAGAACACTGGGCGGGAGCTGGCCGGCGGCGACAGTGATGTGCGCCGCTGGCAACGGGACGAGTTCGGAGACGAACTGGTTACGCTGATAGCGGGCTGGGAGGAATCCAAGCTCGCGTAAAGGCGGAACCATCAGGCTCCGAAAGTCATGAGCTCCTCGCAGAACCGGGCGGTGTTAACCAAATCGGGTATGACGACGTATTCGTCAATGGTGTGCATCAGGTTGGTGGACATGCCCACTACCACGCTCTCGATGCCGTTGAGCCGGAATACGTTGCCGTCGGTGCCGCCGCCGGATGGCTGGATGTTGGGCTCCATTCCCATGTCGCGCATGACTCGCATCACCAGCTGAGCAGTCGCCTCATTGGGGTCCAGACGATACATCTGGAACATCATCTCCAGGTTTTCAGTGATTTCGGCGTCCGTATAGCGCGAGCGAATGGCGCTCACTGAATTGAGCAACTGCATCCGCAGGAGTTCCAATGATTCCATGTTCATGCTGCGGAATTCGCCGGTAACGGAAGCTTCCGAGGGTACGGCGTTGCGGACGGTGCCGCCGGTGATGGTTGCCACGTTGAACGTGGTTTCCTGATCGATGCGACCCTGCGGGAGTTCCGCAATCAGGTCGCTGGCGATCTTGATGGCGGAGAGGCCTTTCTCAGGTTCCACGCCGGCGTGGGCGCCGCGACCCCGCACGTTGATGTCGAACGCCATGTAGGTGGGGCTGGCGCCGGTGATGGTGTTGACGGGGCCGTTGCCATCAAAGACGACGGCCTCCCGGCCGCGGATCATGGAGAAATCGAGGTTGGAGGCTCCCACGAGCCCGATTTCCTCGCCACGAGTGAATACGACCTCAAGGGGGCGACGGGGCCGGCCCTCTTCCTTGACCGCCTCCAACGCCTCCAGGATTGCCGCTACGCCGGCCTTGCAGTCGCCGCCCAGGATCGTGTTGCCATCGGATGTGATGCGATCTCCGACCACTTGGGGTTTAATGCTCCGGCCCGGGTCCACGGTGTCCATGTGGGCAGACAAAATCAAAGGAGTGTCGCCGCCGCCCTCGCGGGCGATCACGTTCCCGTGGTCGTCGCGCGCAACGTGGAAACCCAGATTGCTCAACCGCTCCGACACGTGGAGGGCCACGTCCCATTCCTCACCGGACGGGCTATCGATCCGCACGAGATCGCTGAAATCATTGACCATTCGTTCCTGGTTCGGCATGGAGCACCTCTTGATCTGCGGAGGGGATTCAGGTTGCCTATTATAACGTAGGTTATTAGAATCAACCGTCGGCAAGGGCCACTCATGAAAATACGCACCGCCAACACCGCAGACTCCCCGACCATCGCGCGATTCAACGCCGCGATGGCATTGGAATCGGAATCCATCGAACTGGACATGGACGTGCTGACCGCTGGGGTGCAGGCAGCGTTGGCAGACCCGGACAGAGCGTTCTATCTCATCTCGGAAACCCAAGGCGTGCCCGTCGGCCAGTTGATGGTCACCTACGAGTGGAGCGACTGGCGCAACGGCTGGATCTGGTGGATACAGTCGGTGTACGTTGAGCCGGAGCACCGGCGGAAAGGAGTCTACAGCGGGCTGTACCGCAGGCTACAGGAAATGGCTGCGGAGCAGGGCGACATCCGAGGGATTCGGCTCTACGTCATGCGGGAGAACTTTCCCGCCAAACTCACGTACGAATCGCTGGGCATGAATCACTCCGAATACGACCTTTATGAAACCGAATTCGGTCCTTCGTAGCAACGAAAGCGCTTGATGGCTGGGGAACTACCGACAGAATTTCACTACACGGCGCGTGGGCAACTGGCGCTGAGGGCCGGGCAACTCGGTGCGGCGATAGGCGATTTCAACAGCGCGCTGGAGTTGAACGACGAGTTTGCGCCAGCCTACTACTATCGGGGTCTGGCCTACCGGAACGGCGGCGACCTCAACCGGGCAATAGCGGACTACACCCGGGCGATCATGGCCGACCCCCAATATCCGGTGCCGTACTACGCGCGGGGCGTAGTACGACGTCACCTGGGTTACTACGAGGACGCGATAAGCGACTATACAGCCGCGATTGAACTGGAACCGGACGACGCCGACTATTACTACGCACGCGGCGTAGCCAGGATTTCGTTGAACCATTACCAGGACGCAATAGAGGATTTCCAGGCCTGCATCCGGATCAACCCCGACCACGCCAACGCTTATTACAACCTGGGCATTGCGCACCGAGATATCGGCGACCGCGATACGGCGTTGGAGTTTTACAACCGCGCCATTGAGATAAGGCCGTCGGAGCCCGACTACCGCTATGCGCGGGGCAACCTGTACAGCGATCGCAGGGATTACGAAGCCGCCATTGCGGACTATGACGCCGCCATAGCGGCGGTGCCCACCTTCGCCAACGCGCTGTACAACCGGGGGATAGCGCGTCGCAACCAGGGCAATCCCGAATCAGCGATAGCGGATTTCGACGCGGCGCAGTCCTGCGGCATGGACACGGCGACGTTGTACCACAACCGGGGCGTCGCCCACGCCGACCTGGGAGACCACCGGTCGGCATTGGAGCAATATCGACAGGCCATCGAAAGGGACAGCGAACTGGCGGGTGTCTGGCTGTCTTTGGGGAATTCCCGATGCGCGTTGGGAGATTTCGAGGGCGGCGCCGAGGCGTTCGACCGGGCGGTGGAACTGAACCCACGGCTGCCAGAGGCGTTTCGAGGGCGGGGCATGGCGCGTCGCGAGTTGGGGTGCGAGGACGAGGCGGCCGCCGACCTGCTGGAATACACGCGCCTGACGGCGGCGCAGGGCGATGGTTAGGGCAATGTTCCGCGGCGTGGCGGCCGGCGAACAGTTGGGTAACCTGGAGTACCTGGTCGACGACCCCGTGGTTTTCCATTACCGCCGATTGGTTGGGGAGTCTTCCTGCTATGCGAACCTGCTGGCCGACGACTGCGAATCCATGGCTGCAAAGAGGTTCCCTGAAGACGCACTAAGGGTCATATGGCGGCGGTTCGATTTTCTCCGACCTCCGATAATCGGCCGCCGCATACAGGTCGGGGGTTGGCTGAAAGACGTGGCAGAAGTCCGCGGGCAACCCTGGTTGAGAGTATCCGCTTTCGCGGTGGACGAGATAGGAACCGAGATCTTGCGATCCGAGGCGGCGTTCGTGGTCGGGCGGGCGAGTCATGACGGCGGTGGCGCCGAGCGCGTGGTTGTTAGTCAAGGATCCGGATGTGCCGGAGGTGAATTCGGCGGTCGAGTCGGAGATTCGACCCGGCTGGAACGGTGGATCGTGCCGGCTGTTGATTGTTCCAGCCGCAACCTGAGTTTGCGAAACGAGCTGACCGGCGACAGAGAACACACCGAAAACAACTGGAGCGCCCAACTATTCGCCGGGTGGCTGGAGGGCGAGGTTGGCCGGATTTTTGGCGACGATTTTTGGTGGGGCGGCCGGCTCGCGTTGGCATATCGGGCCCCGATTGAACCGGGGGATTTTGTAACAGCGGACGTCGCGGTGATCGAGCGGGACGAGGATCAGAGCGGGACGTCAACAGTACGGTTGACCCTGAACGCACGGAATCAGCGCCACGAACCGGTAGCGGCTGGAACGGTGTCGCTCAACATTCCCAGCCCCAGACTCCTCTAGTTCCCTTCCCGACTCAACCTATTTTCCTCAACTGACCGATCCAAAAAGGAGCGCGCATGCAACAACACTCACCACCATCGACCGCAGTTCCGGAGAATTGGCAAACTGCGCTGGCCATAGTGGCTCATCCGGACGATCTCGAGTACGGGGGCGCCGCCGCCGTGGCCAGGTGGACCAGCCAGGGCAAACGCGTGGTGTACCTGATGGTGAGCAAGGGCGAAGCGGGCATCGATTCGATGGATCCGTCGGTTGTGGGGCCTTTGCGCATGCAGGAAGAGATCAACAGCGCGGGAGTGGTGGGCGTCGATACCGTAGAGTTTCTGGACTATCCCGATGGCGTCATCGAGTACAGCGCCGCACTGCGTCGAGACCTCAGCAGAGCCATCCGGCGGCACCGGCCCGACGTGGTGCTGACCATCAATCACCATCAGCAGTTTTTCAGCGGCCACGTGAACATGGCGGACCACCGCTGGGTCGGTCTGGCGGTTTTTGACGCCGCGCGGGACGCCGGTAATCGCTGGATATTCCCGGAACTCCTGGCCGAAGGCCTTGAGCCCTGGAATGAAGTGCGGTTCGTGGCGGTATTCGGCTCGACTATTCCAACCCACGCGGTCGATGTGTCGGAGCACTGGGAAACAGGATTGAATTCGCTGCGTGAGCACAAGGCATACCTGGAGAACCTGGGGGACGTTGGGAACAGCCCGTTTGAATTTCTGACGGCCCACGCAAGAGAGGCGGGAGCGGCTTTTGGGTGTCGGTACGCATCCTACGCTGAGCTCGTGTTGATCAACGAGGCATTTTGAGGAGCGACGCCATGGCAGGTTTCAGCCAGACACTCCGGGAAGAAGCGCAGCCGATCTGGGAAGCTATTTTCCGGCATCCGTTTTTACGTGAAATCAAAGATGGGACACTGCCGCTGGAAACGTTTCAATACTACCTGGGTCAGGACTACCATTACCTTGAGGGATTTGGCCGCGCAGTGTCGATGGCGCTGGCAAAGGCGCCCGATCCGGAGTTATTGCAACAGTTAGCGCACCGGGTGATGACGCCGGTGGAACGTCCGCTGCACCATCGCCTGATTGAAGCGGCTGGCTTGACGATGGGCGATGTGGAGTCGGCCGAACGGTCGCCCACTAACACCGCTTATGTCAACCATATGCTGACGATAGCAGCGCACCACGGTCTTGGTCCGGCGGCGGCGGCGTTGCTGCCGTGCCCCTGGACATACCATCTGTTGAAGGATGAGGTCGGCCAGTCGGAACATCCGCTTTACGGCCAATGGACGCGTTTCTATGTTGAGGGGTTCTTGCAGTCCAGCGTGGACGCGTGGACGGGATTCGTCGATGAGATGGCGGATCGAGTTGGCGACCAGGAACGGGAAGCCATGCGATACGCGTTCATGGTGAGCAGTCGGTACGAGTTCATGTTCTGGGACGCGGCGTACAGACGGGAACAGTGGCCGGTATAGGCCCGCAAGCAAGGAGTTATGCAATGCCTTTCGCGACGATCAACGGGACGCGCTTGTTTTACGAAAGCCACGGGGCGGGTCCGGCAATAGTTTTCGCTCACGGGCGCGGCGGGAACCACCTTAGCTGGTGGCGGCAGGTCGCGGCTTTCCAGAATGATTTCCGATGCGTTACTTTTGATCAAAGGGGTTGGGGACTCTCGGATGGGCCGGCAGCGCCCCCGGATCCCGAGACGGTAACCGCAGACCTGGTGGCCTTGCTGGACCATCTCGACATCGACCGGGCTGTTTTGGTTGCCCAATCGATGGGAGGAGTATCGTCTCTCGGGGTGGCTCTGCATGGTCCGGAACGCGTGGCGGGTCTGGTGCTGGCTGACACCACGGGCGGCGTAGGCGATCACTCGGTGGTCTCACTGCTTGCGGACGTCCACCCACCCGAAGACCCGTTCCGCCGGGCGCTGAGCGATTCGTTCATCGAACAACATCCGGACCTGACTTTCCTGTTCGGCTCGATTGGGCGGATCAACCAACCCATGCCGGTGACAGTGGTTTCCGGTCTGTTCCAGAATCCGGACGGGCCGCAAGCGTCGGATTTGGCCCGGATGAACGTGCCCACGCTTTTGGTGGTGGGCGAAGAGGACAAGATATTCCCGGTGCACGTGATCGAGGCGGTTCACCGCCTGATCCCGGGCAGTCGGTTTGAGGTGGTTCCCGGGGCGGCACATTCGACCCATTACGAGCAGGCAGAGGTGTTCAACGGCCTGCTGATCGCATTCATCGCTTCGCTCGACCTGGACGTGGCAGCCGCCGCTGACGACTGATCACTACGGGTCAGTCCGAACAAAAAGGGAGCGAGCCAATGGCCCGCTCCCTTGAACTTCAGGGAACTTGGAATCAGAACGGCAGGTGCTCTGCGATGTCGTTCTCCGTGCGGAAGGGGCCCCACTCGCGCGGGATGTTTAGCAGCCGATCTTCGAGATCATCCACGCTGTTCTGGCCGCAATAGGCCATGGCGCGATTGAACTCTTCGCGCAGCAGTTCGAGCATGTGGTGGACGCCTTCGGCTCCGTTGACCGCAAGACCCCAATACAGGGGGCGGCCCACGGCGACGGCGGTGGCGCCCAGGGCGAGGGCCTTCAGCACGTCGCTGCCACGGCGGACGCCGGAGTCGACGTAGACCTCGGCCTTGCCCGCGGTCGCGGCGACGATCTCGGGGACCATTTCGATGCTGGACATTGTGCTGTCCAACTGACGGCCACCGTGGGTGGAGACGAGGATGCCGTTGACACCGTGATCAACCGCCATCCTTGCGTCCTCAGCGACGCGCACGCCTTTGAGTACAAGGGGGAGGTCGGTCAGGCCACGCAGCCACTCGATTTCCTGCCAGGTCAGCGGCGGCGATTGAGGCATCTCCCAGGTAGGGGACTCGTCGGTGCCACTGACTTCCGACAGCCGATCCTGCTGTTCGCGGAAGTTGCCAAGCTCGCCGGGTCGCTGATAGCGGTTGCGCACGTCACGTTCCTTGGGACTGGGCGCGGGCGTATCCACTGTCAGCACGATAGCCTTGAAACCGGCGGCTTCGGCTCGTTTGACGAGGTTCTCGGTCAGGTCGTAACCCCGGTGATAGAGCTGGAACCATATGGGACCGGTCGCAGCGTCCGCTATCTCTTCCAGGCTGCAGTTGGACGAGGTGCTGCACATCATCAGAGTGTTCGACATGCCCGCGCCGCGAACGGTGGCACACTCCGCATCGGGGTGAGCGTTGCCGTGGCCGCCGGTGGGAGCAATCATGACCGGGAAGCTGATATCCTGACCCAGCACCGTGGTAGAAACCTTGCGCTCCGTGGTGTCGCGCATGAAACGAGGCCGCAGAGTCAACGCTTCGAAGGCGGAACGATTGCGGGCAGTGGTGATCTCGTCCATCGAACCCGCTTCGATGAACTCCCAGTTGTTGTGAGGGAGGACTTGCTTAGCTCGTGCCTCGTAGTCATAAAGATTGATGGGATCCAGTCTCATCCGGCATCTCCTTTAACTTGGATTGCGTCAGTCGTCCGACGCATTGGGGACCAAATTCAGACGCACGATGGCGTCGGCGACATCGGGCAGCATCTTGTAATCGTCGCTGGATTGATCAAACGTCATCGGGTGCGGGAGTGCGATGTTGTGCACATTCCGAATCCGGCGAACCGAGTGCCCGACGGACGACATTTGTCCCGATAGTTGGCGTTCGGTCAGTCCCATGGAATCCAACAAGGACTGACGCGACATCACGTACCCGTTGCTATGAGCAACCCGGTGGTACACCTGCTGAGCATTGGGCGCCAAATACCTCCAGAAAGTACGTACATGGTCAATAGACCATCGACCTTCCGGCACGGGAGGCGCGGCAGATGTGGCGGCATTCGAGGGTGGAGATACTTCTACTTCTGTCTCACCGGAGTCATCATCAATACTTTCGGCCGTTGCCGTTACGGTCGCCAAGTCACCTACAGCCAGTTTACGAATAGCGGCGATCACTTCTTCGGCGTCGCCCTCTATTGTTAGTGCGACCTTCACCATTGCGGAGCCTCTCAAAATCTAATAATGATTGAGTTTAGCACAACAATGTCAATGGTCAATATAATCTGTCACATTTTAAAAATGGAAATCAGTCACACGACTTCGGGGGCGGAATGACACCCCGCCCCCGACGATATTCTTCCCAAGCTTGGGCCGAAAATTCGCACGATGCGCGAACGTTTAGCTCTCTTCCTGGGGCCCGAAGGGAACAATACCCGGAATCCACCACTTGTCCCATGACTCGTCAATCTTCTCCTGGAAGAACTTCAGGTCATCATCGGTCAGGTGGGCGAAGCGGCCCTGACGCTGGAGGTATTCGGTGACAGGTTTCCGCGGACGGATACCACGGGCTATCGCGCGGGACGGCCCGTTCAGGATGAGCTCGCCATCAATGATTTCGTATTGGACCCAGATGCCGGTCTCCACGGCCAGCATGCCCAGTTCGTGGGAATACTTGGGATCGTAGTCCCAACCCTTGGGGCAGGGATCGATGCTGTGGATGAAGGTCGGGCCACCGATGGTCAGGGCGCGGCGGATCTTGTTGGTGAAGTCCGGCCCGTAGGAGCCGCAGGCGGTCGCGACATACCGGACATCGGGATGACCGGCGGCAAGCATCGGCACCGTATTCTTCTTCCACCGGCGGTTCATGATGCGGTGGACCTTGCCTGGGGGCGAGAACGTGGAGTTTGCTCCCCACGGGCTCGAGCCCGAGACCTGAATATCGGTGTTGGCGTACGACTCGTTGTCGTAGCAAAGAATGAGCAGGTTGTACTCATCGTGCTGGAGGGCTGCGGAAATGGCGGACAGGCCCATGTCCACGCCGCCTCCGTCGCCGCAGAACGCGATGACGTTGATGGGTTCCTCCTGCATCTTGCCCTTGCGCATCAATGACGCGAGGCCGGCGGCGGTACCCGTCGCGGCGGAACCGCTGGAGCCCAGCTGGGTGTGCATCCACGGCACAACCCACGGAGTGCTGTAGTAGGTGGTGTTGGCGACATACATGCATCCGGTGCTGCCGACCACGATGGTGCGGGGTCCGGCGGCCTTGATCATGAGCCGCATCACCAACGCGGACTCGCAACCCTGGCAGGTACGGTGCCCGGAGGTAAAGCCCTCGAACACCGGGATCTGTTTGACTCCCCTGACCTGGGGGAGGTCCTGGGTGATCATAGTAGTCATAGCGGCTCTCCTATTCGCGGACACCAATCCAGGTGTTTACTTGCTTGACCTTGCCGGCGTCGATGGAATCCTGGGCCATCTGAGCCATTTCTTCAACGTCCCTCACCAGAACCTCGCGACCTCCCAGACCGGCGATGAAGCTCTGAACCAATGGACGCTGGTCCAATTCATACAACGCGGAGCGAACTTCGTTGAACAGCACTCCTCCGTAAGAGGGCGAACCGTAGGAATAGTCGCGGTCAACCACGGCAACGGCTTTGCAGTGGCTGAGCGCATCCCGAACCTCATCAGTCGCGAACGGCCGGAAGAACTTGACGCGGACGAAACCGACCTTAACGCCCCGCTCCCGCATGCGTCGCACCGCCACGCGAACTGGCATGGCGAGCGTGCCCATTCCGACGAAGACGATGTCGGCATCTTCGGTCATGTACTCTTCGATAAACGGGCTGGGGTCGCCGCGGCCGAAGACCTGTTTGAACTCTTCGTAGGCTTCTTTGATCACGTCGCTGCAGCGACGCATGGCATCATCCGTCTGCATGCGGATTTCCATGAGCCAGTCTTCGTTGACCTGGGGCGCGACGGTGATCGGGTTGTCGGGGTGGAGCAACAGGCGGCCACGGTCATACCGGGGGAGGTACTGGTCCACCTGTTCCTGGGTGGGCACGTTGACGATGGCCTGCGAGTGGGTCAGGAAGGACCCGTCGCAGGAGATCGCCGCCGGCAGGAAAACCCGGGGGTCTTCGGCTACGCGCCATGCCAACAGCGCAGTATCGAGCGCTTCCTGAGCAGTGCCAACCCAGTACAGCATCCAGCCCAGGTCGCGAACGGCCATGGCGTCGTTGTGCTCAACGCCGAAAGCGCCAGGGTCGTCCAGGGCGCGATTGCCGACCATGGCGACCACGGGGAGGCGCAAGCCGGCGGTTACGGTGATCGCCTCGAACGCGTAAAACCAGCCCACGCCGCTGGAACCACAGAAGGTCCGCGCGCCGACGGCGGAGGCATGTTTGACTATTTCGAACTGGGAGTGCTCGCTTTCGGCCACGATGAAATCGCAATCGAATGCGCCATCGGCCTTCAACTTGGACACGTACTGCATCACCGTGTCGTACGGCCGGATGGGGTATGCGGTGATCACGTCGACGTCGGCGAGGGAACAGGCGATGGCGATGGCCTCGCTACCGCTGATGAGCTCCTCGCGCTCCGTCTGGTTGAGGGTCTGGGTAGCCATTAGTCATCGTCTCCGGTCAGAGCAACCTCGGCGTCAGATTCGGCTTCGTAAGTGCCGGGGCTGTGGTAACCGTGGCTGCGGGTCGCGTCCTTGTCTTTTTGCACCTGGATAAGATCGGTCATCCAGCGATGGTAACCGTCCTTGTCCTGGGTCCAATGCTCCCACTGACTGTTGTTGTCATTGAATTCTGCTTCGTTGACCATGGTGATGCAGTCGGGAACCGGGCAAACGGCTTCGCAGACCGCGCAACCACAACAGGCCTCCATGTTGGCGTCGTACAGCCCGTCCGGCGTCACGTCGAAGCAGGTATCGGGGCATTGCAGCCAGCACAGGGTGCACTTGATGCAAGTGTCGAAATTGATGACCGGCCGCATTGAACGGGTGCTGAACTTCTTGAACACCGCGTTGCGGGTGGGCTCGTAACTGCTGTCTCCTGACGCATTGGAGCGGATGGGGTCGTACCCTTCCGCCAGGGCGCCGCCACGGAAACCGGTGCCGTGTTCAACACCTCTGATGACCAGTCCTTCTTCCATCGTGGTCCAGCCAGGAAGGTCGAAGCTGAACGGCTCGTCATCGTTGCCTTCGCCCGGTTCCACAGGGCGGGACACCAGACGGTCGTGGGTGTTGCGGGCGGACCTCAGCTTGAGGCCACCCCAACCCTGGTCTTCCAGGGCGGCGATCATGGAATCCAGGCTGACCAACTCTGGGCATACCTTGGCCAGAGCGCCCAGGATGCGAACGTCAGTATGGTCGTCCTTGTAAACCCAGAGGCCTGAGAAACTGGTGGAGGCCGGAACTATCGCCAGGTTGTACGCCGAGTCCTTCTGGTGAATGTCCTCGATGAGGGCGTCCGCGGCCTGGCGCGAGGTAACGATCAGGGTACCGCCCGCCTTGGTCAGGGCGTTTATCGGCTGCAAGCCGTACCAGGCCCAGGATTCGACGCCCTTGCACATGGTGTCATCGACGTTGATGGTTACGTCGACTTCCCGGGCTTCGTAAACGGCCAGGTTTTCTTCAAGTTCTTCGGGACTGTCGGATACGATGGCGAACTGCTTGGCGGGAATGCCGTTGCGTTCCGGCGAGTCGCCATAGCGTCCGAATGCGGTCCCTATTTTGCCTTCTTTACGGGCGGCAAAAACGATGGTGCGGACGATGTTCCGGGCCAGGGTTTTCTGGAAAATCCCCCGGTACACCACCTCCACTGCCACTGTGCTCATTTCTGGGAGGCCTCCTCGGTGATTGATGCGGCATTATAGCACGCGAATCGTTCGCGTAACGCTCACCAAGCTGGCGGCGCTCCCGTGCGAACGGCGCCAAAGAAATTAGGGTTAGCCATACTCCTATCGGCGCTCCGAGGCCACCGACCACGTATGATAAACTGCCGAGCGAATTTCGGATTGAGGTGCGTTCGACCATGCCCCAGCGAATGAAAGCCGGCGAGGCGGTTATCGAACTCCTGCAGCAGGAGGGCGTCAGCAAGATTTTTGGAATCGTCGGCTCGTCGTTCCTGGACGTGCTGGACCCGCTCTACGACCGCGACGACATGGAATTCGTTGGGGTTCGCCACGAGCAGGGCGCCGCATTGATGGCGGACGGGTACAGCCGCATCGCGGGCGCTCCGTCGGTTTGCCTGGTCACCAACGGCCCGGGCGTATTGAACCTTACCTATGGCATTGGGTCCGCCTACGTCGCACACTCGCCTGTCGTGGTGCTCGCGCCGTCGGCGTCCCGCGACCACCAGCACCTCGATTCAACCCAGGAATTCGACCAGGTGGCATTGTTCGAGCCGATTACCAAGGCCAGCTTTTCCATCAACAAAATTGAACGGCTCCCGGACGCGCTGCGTCAGGCGTTTCGCATCGCGACCTCGGGGAAGATGGGTCCGGTGCTGGTGGACATACCGAGGGATCTCCTGCCCGGCGCTGAAGTGGACCTGGATTTGCTCACTCCCAGTTCCTATCGTACCGGTCAGGGCCATTCCCGCGGGGACCGGCAGCAGGTTGAGGCGGCGGCGCGGGAAATCCTCGCAGCGAAACGTCCGGTGATCGTCGCCGGCGGAGGGGTCGAGTGGAGCTTGGCGGATGCGCCGGTAACACGGTTGGCGGAGCTCACGGGCGCGCCGATCGTGACATCCTACGGGCGTGCGGATGCCGTGCCCAACGACCATCCCAACTACCTCGGTCATCTGGGACGACTCGGCGCGCAGGAAGCCATTGACGCAGTGCGGAATGCCGATGTGATCGTGGCCGCCGGAACACGCCTGGGACAGTCGACGACGTTCTTCGACCATCGCTTCATCCCGGCCGATGCTCGCATCGTCCACATCGAGATTGATCCCAAGGAAATCGGACGCATCTATCCAATCACGGTGGGAGTTGAGGGGGACGTGGGAGCGGTGGTGGACGAGATCAACGCCATCGTGGCGGAGGCGGAGCTGCGGCCCGATGCTGAGTGGACGGGGCGCGTGGCCGCCTGGAACGCGGCGCGGGCGGCTCGGTTGGACTCTGAAGCCACGCTGACGGGCGACTACATCAAGCCTCAAAGGGTCTACGCCGAGTTGCGCAAAGTGATGCCCCGGAACGCGATCGTCGCGCTGGACGCTGGCCTGGCGCCCAATTTCGGGCAGGACCGCCTTAACTACTACCAGCCGCGCAGCTTGATCATGGCGCTGGACCTCGGAGGGTTGGGGTTCAGTTTCCCGGCGTCGATCGGCGCCAACTTCGCAGCCCCGGACCGACCGGTGGTGAATTTCAACGGCGACGGCGGCTTCCTGTTCAACGCCCAGGAATTCGAGACAGCGGTACGTTACGGACTGAAAAACATCTCGGTCGTAATGAACAACGACTGCTGGGGCTCTGAAAAGGCGTACCAGAAATACGCGTTCAACGAGCGGTACGTGGGCGCGGACACCGTGAATCCCCGGTTCGACAGGTACGCCGAATTGTTCGGCGGCGCAGGATTCTACGTGGACCGGCCGGAGGACATAGCAAACGCGTTTGCGGAGGCCCTGGCGGTGGATGGTCCCAGCATTATCGAGATCCCAACCGACCCGGATGAAATGCCGCGTCCCGCCCGTCTGGCGGAGGTCCAGGCGCCCACCGGGGGATGATGAACACGATGGCCACCAACGAGATCATCAAGCCGATTGACGTCGATATCTCCGGCAATTCCATCATCATCAATTGGGATGACGGTCACCGGGGCATTTACCCACACCGGATGCTGCGGCTCAGGTGCCCGTGCGCGTCGTGCGTAGAGGAGATGACGGGCCGCGCGATCCTGGACCCCGACAGCGTGCCCGCAGACGTGCGCGCCCTGGACCAGATGGCGGTGGGACAATATGCCCTGCAGTTCCTGTGGAGCGACGCCCACTACACCGGCATCTACACTTACCGCATTTTGAGGGCGGCCTGCACCTGCATTGCGTGCGGCGAGGCGCGGGCCAGCCGGCGCTAGCCGGAGGAGACCCCGGCGTCCTGCGAATCCGATCCCGCCTCGCTTCCCGCGTTCTCCCCCCTGAATACGGCGCCGGGCCGATTCCGCAATTTGGGGGACGTGAAAGTGTCGGACTTGAACGAGAAATTCGAGAGCTGGCGCGTGGCGGCCGCGCCGCAAATCTGGCAACTGATGGGATCATCGGCCCGCGAAACCGGCCGGATGGACTCGAAATCCGCGCCGCAAGCGGAGCAGCGGTACTCGTAGATCGGCATAGACACCTCCGGGCCAGAATTATATCCTAGCCGACATCATCCCAGAACTCAGGACTGACATCATGACAAACAAAGCAACCGACGTGTTGATCATTGGTGGGGGCGCAGCCGGCGCCGGCGCGGCCTACTACCTGGCGCAGAGGGGAATCAAAGCGACGATACTTGAACGCGAGGGAATCGGCAGCAAGGCATCCGGCTACAACGCAGGAGGCCTCAACCCGCTGGAGGGCCACGGCTGGCCGGAACCGCTGCAACCCATGGCGTTGCAATCTTTTAACCTGCACAAAGAACTGTGGGACTCCCTGCCGGACAAGACAGGGATCGATTATCACGGTCGTCTCTCGTCCATCATCAAGGTCGCGCTGGACGAGAGCGAGTTACAGGAGTTGCGAGACACTCTGGAAACTTTCAACAACGCTCCCGAGCCTGGTTTCTCTGCAGAATGGCTGGAACGCGAGGACGTGCTGGCCCTTGAGCCTCGCGTGACTCCTCACGCTCTGGCCGGCGTGCGAGCCCTGGGCAACGGGGCGCTGGATGGGCAGGAATTCACCCAGGCCCTGGCTGCGGCGGCACAGATGGCGGGTGTGGAGGTGGTGTCGGGCACCGCATCAGGCTTGCGGCTGGGGAACGGCAGGGTGGAGTCCGTGGTTACCGACGACGGGGAGATTGCGTGCGGCGTCCTGTTGATCGCAGCCGGGCCCTGGTGTCGCGCCGCGGAGCCGTGGCTGGATATTTCGATTCCAGTCGATCCGCTGAAGGGTCAAATTATCCGGATGAAACCGAACGGGCCGGGCCTGGAACACGAACTGACCGGCGGCGGTAGTTCGATGTACAACAAGCCGGATGGGTTGATCTGGTGCGGAGCGACGGAAGAACACGCTGATTTTGACCTGTCGTTGACCGACGAAGCCCGGTCGAGCATCACCGAAAAAGCCGTACGGCTCATGCCGTCTCTCGCTGTAGCGGAGGTGGCGTTGCACACAGCGTGCCTGCGTCCGGTGACTCCGGACTGGTTGCCGATCGTGGGCCAGGCGCCGGGTTGGGACAACGTGTACATCTGCGCCGGAGGCCAGAAGAAGGGCATCCTGCTGGGTCCCGCCATGTCGAAAGGAATAGCGGAAGTCATCGCCGACGGGGAGACCGGCATCAGCCTGGATGGCTGTGATCCCGGCCGTTTCAACTCGGCCTGATGAGGGATCCTGAGAGTAGTTGTCTCGACCGAACCAGGCGGTCCGGTCAATCACCGATTGCATAGGAGAATCATTCCATGACGACCAACGGGACTTCGGGCGCGTTGCGCGACATTCACGTTTTGGAGTTCGGTCAGTATGTTCCGGGGCCCATGCTCGGGATGCTGCTCTCCGATCAGGGCGCCCACGTCATCAAGGTGGAACGGCCCGGCGGCGATCCGGCCCGATCCGAGCCGGCGTTCGCCACCTGGAACCGGGGGAAAAAGTCGGTCGTGCTGGACTTGAAAACCGACGCCGGCAGAGCCACGGCTCAAAAGTTGGCGGCCAGCGCGGACGTGGTGATCGAGAACTTCCGGCCGGGCGTGGCCGAACGGCTTGGCATCGGTTATGACGCGTTGTCCTCAGAGAACCAGGGGCTCATCTATTGCTCCCTGCCCGGATACGGCGAGGAACACCCGAGCCGCAACGAGCCCGGATGGGACCCGGTGATCAGCGCGGAGACCGGTTTTTACCCTGAGACCAGCGAGAGCGGTGGCGATCCGCTGTTCACGCCGTTGCCCATCGCAAGCACTTTCTCGGCCTTGCTGGGGTCGGTGTCGGTGGCGATGGCCATCAACGCCAGGGACAAGACGGGCAAGGGTCAACGGATCGAAGTGCCGTTGCACTCGGCAATGTTCACCGCAATGGGCAGTCGCATCATCAAGTTCAACAACTACGAATACGTGGACCTGTTCGATTTCCCGCGCACGGTGATGTCGCATCCCTATGAGTGCGCGGACGGTCGGTGGGTGTACCACCACGGCATGTTCGAGCGTTTTGCCCGCCAGACCCTGACCGCCGCCGGACGAACGGAATGGATCGACGAAGTGACCTCCCTGTTCGGCAGGCCGGTGGACCCGGAAACGTTGAACGTTTGGCAGGACCGGTTCGCCGAGATGTTCAAGGAGCGAACGGCCTGGCAGTGGGAATCGGACATCAACGCGCAGGGCGGCGCATGCACAGTTTGCAAGACGGTGGACGAATGGCTGGTCCACGACCACGCGGTATCGGCAAAGATGGTGGTGGAAGTCGACGACGCCGAGCGCGGCAAGATGAAGCAGCCGGGCGTGCAGGTCAGGCTGCGTGGAACCCCCGGAGCGATTCAAGGCGGCGCGCCGAAGTTGGGCGAGCACACGGATGAAGTAGTGTCGGGGATGCCGGATGCTCCGGCTCGAGCGACGGCCAGCAATGGAACCACTGCTGATGTTATGTCGGCCTTGCAGGGTGTCAGGGTGCTCGACCTGTGCATCATTCTGGCCGGCCCCACGTGCGGGCGCACGCTGGGAGAGTTCGGCGCCGACGTCATCAAGATAGACGACCCGACGCGGATCCTCGATCCGATCGGCTACATCGACGTGAACCGCGGGAAGCGGAGCATCATGCTCAACCTCAAAACCGACGAGGGGCGGGGCGTGTTCTGGAAGCTGGTCGAATCTGCCGACGTGATCGTGGAGAACAACCGGAAATCGGCGGTGAACCGGCTGGGATTGGGCTATGAGGCAGTAAAGAAGGTGAAACCGGATATCGTGTACGCATCCCTCAACGCCTTCGGATATGACGGGCCCTGGTCCGAGCGGGCCGGATGGGAGCAGCTGGCGCAGGGCACCAGCGGGATGCAGGTGCGACGCGGTGGGCGCGAAGGCAAACCGATGCTCGCCCCGTATGCGGTGAACGACTACGGCACCGGATTGATGGGAGCGTACGCGGTGGCCCTGGCCCTGCACGAGCGCAACCGGACGGGCCTGGGTCAGTCGGTGGACAGCGGGCTGGCGTTGACTGCCGGCCTCCTGCAGTCGCCGTATTTCCTCGACTATGAGGGCTACCGGCGCGACGATATCGAGGGAGTGGACGCTCGGGGATACTCCCCCCGGTCGCGGTTGTACGAAGCGGCGGACGGTTGGCTATATGTCCATTGCAATGACGACGCAACCTATGGCGCTTTCCTGTCGGCGTTGGGCTTCCGCGACATCCACGATGACGCCGACGCCATCGCCGATGCCATTCAGGGCAATACCGTCGAGCATTGGATGCAGGAATTGAGACCGTTGGGCGTTGCGGTAACGCCCAACCTGACCATGGAAGATTATCGGAACGACCCGGTGGTGCGGAACGCGGGTTTCGTGGTTACGCGCGACCACCACGTCTGGGGAAGTGTTGACCATTCGGGAACCACCGCGCGGCTATCCGCGACGCCGCCTCGTTTGGGCCCTCCGGCGCCGTGGTTCGGGATGCACACCGATGAGATCCTTGGCGAGGCAGGGTACACGCCGGGCCAAATCGAGGAACTCAAAGCCTCCGGAGCGGCGGTGGCCCCGCAACCATGAGGCGCGTAACCGGCAACGTTGCAAGGGGCGGAATCGATTCCGCCCCTTTTTCATGTCGCGACTCATCGCAAATAACAGGCCGGACTCAGATGCAAACGGGTATCGGGCGTGCTAAACTTGCGCCATCTCGCACCTGGCGGAGGTGGCGACGTGTTAAGTATCTACAACACCCTGACGAAAGCCGTCGAGGAAATTCGGCCGATTACGCCAGGCCGCGTGACGATGTACACCTGCGGGCCTACCGTGTACCGCTACGCACACATCGGCAACCTGCGGACCTACCTGATGGCCGACTGGATCCGTCGCACCCTGGAGGTGGACGGGAACGAGGTGTATCACATCAAGAACATCACTGATGTGGGACACATGAGGCAGGAGTTGGCGGAGGCCGGCGGCGACAAGATGATCATGGCCGCCCTGGCCGAGGGCAAGTCCCTCCAGGAGATTGGCGAGTATTACGCCGAGTGGTTCTGGAAGGACGAAGAGCGGACCAATATCAAACCGGCCCACGTTTTCCCCTGGGCGTCCCACCACATTCCTGAAATGCTGGAGATGGTGGGCACGTTGATGGGGAATGGCGGAGCTTACGAGGCCGGCGGCAACATCTATTTCGACGTCAACAGTTTCCCCGAATACGGCAAGCTGTCCCGAAACTTCGGGGGAGACCTGCTGGAAGGCGTGCGCGCCGAGGCGGATCCTCTGAAACGCGACCCCAGGGATTTCACGCTGTGGAAAGCTGCCGAGCCGGGACGGGACGTCAAGTGGGACAGTCCTTGGGGAGAGGGCTTCCCCGGCTGGCACATCGAGTGCTCAGCGATGGCCCACAGGTACCTGGGAGAGCACTTCGATATTCACACCGGCGGGGTGGACAACGTGTTCCCCCACCATGAGGACGAAATCGCGCAGAGCGAGGGTACCTTCGGACGGCAGCACGTGAATTACTGGGTGCACGGGCAACACCTGCTGGCGGACGGCGCAAAGATGGCCAAGTCGGCGGGTAACGTCTTTCTTATCGAGGATCTGGCGTCCCGGGGATTCGACCCATTGGCGTTTCGGTATCTTTGCATGACGGTGCGCTACCGGCACCGGATGAACTTCACTTTCACCTCGCTCAGGGCGGCCGAGAAAGCCCTCACCGGGCTCCGGAACCGACTTTGGACCTGGCGGAATGCATCCGGCAACGGTTCGGGTGAGCACCCTGTCAGCAGCGACGCGGAAGCATGGCGAAAACGATTCTGGGACGCCGTGCACCACGACCTCGACCTGCCGACGGCGTTGGCCATCACGTGGGAGATGGCACGGTCCGAAATCGCGCCGGCCGACAAGGTCGACCTGCTCCTGGACTTTGACCGGGTGTTTGGCCTGGATCTGGATACAGTCCCGACCCAATATGAGATCGGGCCTGCGAACAGCGAGGCGATAACCAGGCGGGCGGCCCTCCGCGAGCAGGCGGCCTACTCCGATGCCGACGCCATGAGAGCGGAAGTTGTCGCGAACGGCTTGGTGGTGGAAGACATCGGATCGACGACCCGGGTCCGGCCGCAAACGCCTCTGGAACTGCAACTGGCCCGCTGGCCGTCCGTATCGGCTTCTCGAGAGGTCCCGTCGATGCTGGACGAGCCTGACCTCTACGACTTTACCTTCCTGCTGAACGCTTATGACTACGTCGATGACGTCCGACGCTGCGTCGAAGCGGTGGTTAAACACAGCCAGGGCGTGTCGGCCGAAATGATCGTCGTGGACAACGGATCCACGGACGGCACCGCGGAGTATCTGGAACGGGCGCAGGCCGAACACCACAACGTTCGGGTGATACATTGCGACCACGCGGTGGGCGACGCTGCGGGGAAGAACATCGGACTGAAACAGGCGCGGGGCAAGTACATCATATTGATAGATGCTTCGACCGAGGTCGTTGGCGACGTTCTGTCTCCAGTTGCGGAGCATTTGGCCGACCCGACCATCGGCGTGTTCGGGCCCTTCGGCCTCACCACCGACGACATGCAGCATTTCCACGAGGAGGTTGACCGCGGCGAGGCCGACGCCATGCAGGCGTATTGCATGGCTTTCCGGCGCGCTGACCTGAACTCGGTGGGTCTCATGCACGAGTCGTTCCGGTTCTATCGGAATCTCGATATCGATTACTGCTTCCAATTCAAAAACGCCGGCTACCGCGTGGTATGCGACAGCAGCCTGCCGTTGGTGCGTCACGAACACCGGCAATGGGAAGAGCTGGAAGAAAACCAGCGGGACGAGTTGAGCCGGAAGAATTTCGGCCGCTTCCTGAAGCGATGGGGCAACCGGCCTGACCTGCTGATCAACCCGGCAGCACGCGGCTTCGACACCGGTTTCCGGCACTAACCCAACTTTCAGGTGCACCACGACAAGGGGCGGGTTTGTTACCCGCCCCTGAACTTTGCAACGGTGTGCGCTTCAGTCGCCGCGGCCGAACCAGTCTGGGTGCACGGCCTGCAGGCCCAGTTGCGGCCAGGCCGCCGGGGCGCCGCACTTCTCGAGCCTCGCCGCCAGAGGCAGCGATTCATCCCAGTAGTACGCGATGATGCGCCGGCCGTTCCAGTCGCTGGCATCCTCGGAGGCGATCCAGACCACCGGCGCCTGCATCACTTCAGGCTGGATCAAGGCATCAGCGGTCGCCCCCTCTGGAGGCAAAACCATATTGGTCGCGGTCGCGCCGCCGGGCGTCAGGACATTGGCCGTTACCCCGGTGCCCTCAAGATCCTGGGCCATGATCGCCACCAGGGCCTCGTGGCCCGCCTTGGACGGCCCGTAGGGTGCGCCGCCCTTGCGCCACATCGTGTCCATGCTGGTGGTCACGCCGATGATGCGACCGAATCCCTGTTCCATCATGTGGCCGGCGACCGCGTTGGACATCAGGAACGGGCCGCTGAGATTTACGGAGATCACCCTCAGCCAGGCATCGGGCACGATGTCAAAAAACCCGGTCCGACTGCCGGACGTACTGCCGCCGAACCCGGCGGTCCGTGGATTGATGCCGGCGTTGTTGACGAGGATGTGCAGGCCCCCCATCTCGGCGATGGTGCGGCTTACGGCATTTTGCACCGATTCCGGATCGGTGACGTCGGCGATGATGGGCAGGACAGCGTCGTCGCCGCCGAGTTCGCGCATGTCGTTGGCAGTCTGGTCCAACCAGTCTTCGTTGATGTCCAGCATGGCGACGCGAGCGCCGGCGCGAACCAGGCCGGTGGTGATGGATCGGCCCATCCCGATGGGACTGGCGGCCCCGGTGACAATGGCTACTCGGCCTTCCAGAGTGTTTGATGGCATGGTCATGGTAATCACCTCATGTTTGGTGCGCCCGCCGGGAGCGGGCAAAGCGGTACGATCATATCTTGTCTTGAAGTAGTGCGCTACGTTGGCAGTTGGCAGACCCTCGAATGACATGATGGGGGTTGCTCGAGTTCCGCCGCGGCGAATTGCAACTCCCAGGGGATTCTGTTCACCCGTACCCGGTTTCGTCTCGCGTGATCGGGGCGGCCCGGATGCGCCTGCTGTCATGCCGGCAAAAGAACGTCACCCCGTAGTTGATACTTGACAAGGGTATGTAAAGGGTTTTCATGGAGGGGAGTGGCAGGTGATGTGCATTTGGGGCTTGGGTTCAGGCCAAGGCTCCGGCAGCAGCCAAACTCGACGCTAGAGCCGGCCCTGGTACAGTAACCGCCGCAGCCAGCCTACGCCGTACCGGATCACGCTGACGGTCCGCACTGGGCGTCGCCGGGGGTAGCAGCGTTGGGGAGACGGTGTCTTGGGAGGAGCTCTGAGATTGCTGGGAGCCAGCTTCCGGTCACGGGCGTCCTCCACCCGCGTGCCGTAGGCCAGGGCCAGGAGGGTGGCCACCGATAGCACCAGCCAATGGCGGGAGATGCGCGCTGGGTCGGTCCGCCGGGTCTTATGCCATTGCCAGCCCAGGCTCTTGATGGCCTTGAAACCCAGTTCGATCCAGAAACGCAGGGCATACCAACTCAACCCAACCGCCTCCGGTGGCTGGTCGGTCAGTATGATCCACGGCTCCAGTTGATCGGCGTGCCAGACCACCAGCAGGGTGCAACGGCGTTTGGCTCTGCCTTTGAAGGCGGTGCAACTGCCCACCCAAGCGGCATCGGGACGGGAGACGAAGGCTTGGGCGGGCAGTCGCTGACCACCCTCGGCACAGAAGGTGATGTTTTTCGGGTATCTGACGTAGGGATGCCAGCCTTGCGCTCGGATCTGACGCCACAGTTTGGGACTGGCCAGGCCTCGGTCGCACAGCACGATTACGGTCAGTTCTCCGGGCACTGCTGTCGCCAGGGCTTGCAGCAACTCCACTATCGGGTCCATCCACCCCCCGGGACGCTTGGCGGGCAGGATGCGCCAGGCCACGGGAATGGCGCAGCCTCGGTAGAGCACGCTGATCACGATGGCCGCAGTGTCGTCCCCCTTCAGTGTCGGGTCAATGGCCAAAGCCAGACGGTTGCCACACCACCAGGACAGCACCCATTTCAGCAGCGGGGCGAAGCAGAGGCTCACGTCCAGTTCCGTCCGGCAGGGGCGCGCCCGGTCGCTGCCATCGTAGAGCCATTCCCGCAGGTACTGGCGCAGGCTGTTCCAGTTGCCCCAGGGCGAGAGCGCGGCGGCAACGGCGCTCTGTCAGGCGCTGCCAGCGAGGATGGCCCCGCAAACCCACCAGGTCAACCCGGTCAACTGCGGCGAGGGGAGGTGCGGCAAATGCGTGCTGATCGTCTGCTGCATCTTATAGCACTCTCTGGGAAGGCTCATCGCAGGTCTCGGGCGTTTGGTCGTGTCATAACCAAGATGCCGGATACCAATGCGCCTTCCCAAGCTAAACGCAGGACTGATTTCGGCCCTTACATACCCCCCTCAGGTACTTGGTACGGGGCCGGAATCCGGCAACCCAACGCACCAGACACTCCCGCTATTCCACAGTCTTTTGGGTTGCTGGGCTCCGGCTTTCGCAGCAGCGACGACCTACGGGAATCCCTCTGGTGTAATTCCACCACAAACTGGGTACGCATGACCTGGGGTCACGGTTGCGCGACTTTGTTGGCGGAAATATAATCGCCAGTTGGCGGCAAGCGAACCCGCCCATGGGAGGCTCCTCTTGACCACTTACCTGGACCTGCATTGCCATTCAGTTGCCTCAGACGACTCCCGCGCCACGGTCGAGCAGTACATGAAGTTCATCAACGTACTCCGAAAGCGTGGCTACACCATCGATGGCATCGTGTTGACGGAACATCGGAAATACGATTATGACGTGGACTACTCCCAGTTGGCTTCCGAATACGGCGTGCTCGTGCTGAAAGGTGCAGAGTTGGACACCTGCTTCGGCCACATGCTGGTTTACAACATCACGCGCGGGCTCGGCAAGGACATCGACTTCGGCGATGTAAAAATGGACGGGCGGGAGTTGATCAAGGCGGCCCGACACCACGGAGGATTTGTGGTGCCAGCACATCCCGGGAGGTTTGGCATCGGGCTGGTCGAGTACATGGAGCAGGGCGAAGCTTTTGACGACGTGTCCATCGTTGAGCGCGTGAACGCCGGCAGCAAGCCTGAGGAAAACGAAAGGGCCGAGGCGTTGTGCCAACGCACCGGATACCTGGGAACCGCCGGTAGCGATGCGCACCTGGCCAGTCATATCGGGCGGGCAGTGACCGAGTTCAAGGCCAATATCCGTTCAGAGCCTGAATTGGTCGAGGCATTGCTCTCCGGTGAATTTCGCCCAATATACCTAGAAGAAACGGCTGCCGCGCCCGTAGGCTAAGAGGAGTCTTCAGATGCCAACCCAAATTGATTACGAGTACGACCACTCGCTGTATGGAGTGGAGCACGAATCCGGCCCGTTCGTCGTTACCAAGGAAATCATCGACACCTACACCAGAAGCGTGGGAGAGGACAACCCGATCTTCACGGATGCGTCCGCCGCGCGGGCTGCGGGATTTGGGGGCCAAGTCGCGCCGCCGACCCTGTGCGCTCTATTCGAACGCGGGGAACTGCCCGACATCAAGCTGCAATTCGGACGTCGACAGTTCCACGGCGGGCAGCGGGTCGAACCGCGAGCGCCGATCGTGGCGGGAGACACGCTGACCGCGTCATCCCACCTTAAGGACGTGTACACCAAAACCGGCCGATCAGGCACAATGGTCCACGTAGTGTGGGAAACCACGTTCAGCAATCAGGATGGCGTCGTTGTTGCCGATGTGCAGCGGTCGCAGGTAGTGCGGGAGTAATTGTCCAATGACGCAGTCCGCCAAACTTTACTTTGAGGACGTCGAATTGGGGGACGAGATCGGCCCCGTTATCATTTCCGTGCTGGATGAACAGGTCGTGGATTTTTGCTCGCTTTGGGGCAATCCTGCTCCGAACCGGTTCACCGACCAGGAGCAAGCCGAGAAGGTGGGTTTGTCCGAACCCATAGTTCCAGGCATCATGTCCATGGCCCTGGTATCCCGCGTGCTCACGGATTGGGCAGGAGCGGGGACGGTGGCAGACCTCGACCTGGTGTTCCGAGGAACGATACCCCACAACCAGCCGCTCCATGTTGGCTTCCAAATAAGCGACACAGACCAGGCCGAGTCGGGCAATTACGTGCAGTGCGACGTTACCATGACGGGCCCGGTGCCTGACCGACCGTACATCATCGGCACCGCCAGGCTGAACCTGCCCTCCAGGTCGTGATCCGGAACAGCCGGACCGTCAAAAGTCACACCCCGATTCCGCCCTCGGGATTAACCGACCGAGCCCTTACTGTCCCATGCTGCACAAACTTCGGCAAATCGCCATGATGGTGGACGACCTCCCGGAGGCTGTCGACCTCTATGGACGGGTGCTGCAGATGACGCCCTCCCGGACGGGCGCACTGCCTCAATTTGGGCTGGACAACGCGGTGTTGCCAGCCGGTAACGGCACGTTCGTGGAACTTCTGGCGCCGAACGGTTCCGATTCCGCGGGGGCGCGATTTCTGCGACGACGCGGCGCTGCTCCTTATCTGATCATATTTGAAACCAGAGATTACGACCGGTTGATCCCACACCTGCGTGACCTGGGAGTTCGCGTAACCGCTGAGACTGAGCACGAGGGTTCGCGATCCGCGTTTTTGCATCCGGCATCGT
Organism: Dehalococcoidia bacterium; assembly: GCA_965116565.1. Taxonomy (GTDB): domain Bacteria; phylum Chloroflexota; class Dehalococcoidia; order Lucifugimonadales; family UBA3495; genus Bin87. Next base: position 2,321,705 of record OZ220699.1, on the reverse strand, counting down.
GCAACGGCGCCTTCATCGAAATCATAGAGGTGCTTGATTCGATCAATCCCTGGCCGGCTGCCGGGGATGCTTGGCAGGAATCGGAGCATCTACCCGGTACAACCCAACTCAGGCAGGTCGCCGTAATTGTCCACGACCTCGATGCTGCCATCGCCCATTGGAGCGCCCTGTTCGGGCTGCAACCGACCCGACGGTTTCAAATCAGTTTCACCGATTTGGAGATAGCCGTTCTGCCGCTGCAAGGGCGCGACACGTTCATAGAACTCGCGCAACCGACCAGCGACGACTCGCCGTCGGGCAGGTTCCTGGCCAGGTACGGTGAGGGGATTTACCTCACGATCTATGAGATTCAGGACTCTCTGGCGACCGACGCGCGTCTGCAAACCCTGGACAACCTGCGCTTCACCACATCCCGTCGGACCGACAATTACGTCAACCTGGGTTTCAACAGTATCTGGCTGCACCCGGCCACGTTCCAAGGCGCATTCACCCAGCTTTCCCAGGTGCTGGACGCCGACAATCCGTGGCCGCCGGCCGGCGATGACTGGTACCGGGAGTAGCGGCGCATGCACTCCCACACGTTGCCCGAGGCCCACGGCCACGCCCACACCCGACATGGTCAGATCCACACCCACGATGGGTACACCCACCAGGCGGTTTCCTTTCTGAACGTGGGCGTAGAGTACGGACCCACCGTGGCTCTCGATGGTGTGTCGTTTTCCGTGGAGAATGGCAGCCTGTCCGGGATCATCGGCCCCAACGGGGGCGGCAAGTCCACGCTGCTGAAAACGATTGTTGGCCTGGTCAAGCCCAATCGCGGTCAGGTTCTGGTGGACGGGCGGCCAAGCCACCGCATGCGTAGGACAATCGGATTCGTACCCCAGTTGGAGCAGGTCGATTGGCATTTCCCGGTGAACGTTTGGGACGTGGTGATGATGGGGCTGACTCCGGCCCGGGGGCTTTTCCGGACCCATAGCAAGGCGAATCGGGAAGCGGCGGCGGACGCGCTGGAAACCGTGGATTTATTAGACCTGCGCCGTCGCGGTATCGGGGAACTTTCTGGAGGCCAGCGGCGCCGCGTGCTGTTGGCGCGGGCAATTGCCTCGGAGCCATCCCTGTTGTTGCTGGACGAGCCCATGATGGGCCTGGATCCCACCGCGCAACACCGATTCCTGGACATCATCGACCGACTGCGCGAGGGCGGGACCACCGTTGTCATGTGCACCCATAACCTCACGTGCGTATCGACGCGTGCCAGCGACGTCGCCGTCATCAACACGCAATTGATCGCATACGGGACCCCTGATGAAGTTTTGCGGGAATCGGTTTTGGCGGACGCGTTTGGTCACCAGTTGGTGGTGCACTCATCCGGCGGCACCCTCGCGTTGCATCACCACGACCACCAACCTGCCTGGCCCGGGAGAAACTGACATACCCCGGCGCGGAGCGCTAGGAATACAATCCGCGCCGGTACACGGAACCACGGACGCATTGCGAGTCTTGACAACCGGCGGTTGTAGTTGCTCGCGCTAGCCATCGGGCCGTGGTTGGTTTGGTGCGCGGCCGCAGGTTTGGTAACGGCCGCAGCAGCACGTAAACGGCCCGGATACGCAAAAAGCGCGCTGGTCGGCGCGTGCATCGGCGCCGTGTGCGGGTTCGCTCGCATCATTACCGTCTCCTCAGCTAACCATTTGGCGGATTCGGCGGGCGCACAACTTCCCTGGTGGGTGGAACGTGTGGCAACACAAGGGGCCAGCGTGACGATAATCACGGGGTTCGTGGCGGCCACGGGAGCATCGGTTGCCTGGTTGGCCGCGCGTTCGACCGACGACATTCGCCGTTGCGCCATTGTGGGCGCAGTTTATGGGTTGGCGATCGGGATCGCCGATTCGGTTTTGACCTCGATGGTCGCGATCGGGTTGCCGCCCGAATCCGAAGGAGCGACGAGGATTGGCGCGCGCATCTGGCCGTTTGTGTTGGTGGTCGTGTTGATTGATGTGGGGTCAAAGATCTTGATCACCATCATCGGCCTCGCGTGGGCACGGCGCATACGACCGGCAAGTTAAACTGCAAGGCCGCACCAAACCTGTTAAGATATTCGGGCGGAATTTTTGCCGCCAACAATCCCGGGATGCGTCCCGACAGGAGACCGATATGTACGACCTCAACGGCAAGACAGCCCTGGTGACCGGAGCCGGCGGGCGGCACGGCATTGGACGCGCGATCGCCACTCGGCTCGCATCGGAAGGCGCCGACGTAGTCGTAACTGATGTGGAAGCATCGCTGGACGCCATCCGGACGGAGGACCGCCTGGAAGGCTGGGAAGGCCTCCCCAGTGTCGTGAAGGAAATACAAGCCATGGGGCGCCGCAGCCGCGGCCTGTATTACGACGTCGCGGACAGCGCCCAGGTTGACGCCATGGTTTCCGATACCCTCACCGAGTTCGGCAAGATCGATATCCTGGTGAACAACGCCGGCTCACGCCCCGGGCGAGACCGCGTCCTGATCGTCGACCTGGAAGAGGACGCATTTGACGAGGTGATGCGCGTCAACGTTCGGGGCACCTATTTGGTCAGTCGTGCGGTCAGCCGGCACATGGTCGGTCGCGGCGGTCCGGGGAAAATCATCAATATTTCGTCAGGAGCCGGCAAGCGCGGAATCGCTCGATATGGTGCGTACTGCGCCAGCAAGTTTGCCGTGATCGGGTTTACGCAGTCGCTGGCGCACGAGATGGCGCCGTACCATGTGAACGTCAACGCGATTTGCCCCGGTCTTGTGGATACCGAGCGGGTTGACTTCATCGCGGCCGCACTTGCCCCCGAAGGGACCTCAGGCGAGGAGCACCGTGCGCTGATGGTTCGCGAGCGGGAGATTCGGGTCCCTCTGGGTCGAATCGCGCAAGGCGATGACATCGCCCGCATGGCGGCGTTCCTGTCGTCCGCGGAATCCGACTATATGACCGGCCTCAGCATCAGCGTTTCCGGCGGATCCGAGATGAGCTAGGACATTGCGGCCGAGCAACCGACAAGATCTCCTATAGCGTGCCATCATGCCCATCGACCGTGAGCAGGTGCAACACATCGCTGCCCTGGCCCGTATCTCGCTCAGCGAGACTGAAATCGAGTCTTTCGCCCAACAGTTGTCGGACATCCTTGACCAGTTCGAAGCGCTGCAGAATCTCGACACGTCCGGCGTGCCTGCGACCGCCCACGTAGCCGGTTTGGATAACGTCCTGCGGGATGATGAGCCGGGAAGCAGCCTGGATTCAGAGCACAGTTTGCTGAATGCTCCGAGGCGGCGCGGCGATTTCTTTCAAGTCCGGGCCGTTCTGGACGAGTAGCCGTGGCGATGCCAGCAACCAACGAACTCTGGCGACTCGGCGTTGCCGAGGCGTCCCGTCTGCTCGCGGCGAAGGAGATCAGCAGCGTTGAGCTGACTGAGTCTTTCCTGGAACGGATCGCGGCGGTCGATGACAATCTGTCTGCGTATATCACCACCACCGCAGACACCGCACGAGCGCAGGCACGGGCCGCCGACGTACGTATCGCGGCAGGGGAAGGCCGTGCCCTGACCGGCATTCCAATGCAAATCAAGGACTTGCTATGTACCGAGGGGACCAAAACGACCTGCGCGTCGCTGATGCTGGCAGACTACGTCCCGGTTTACGACGCAACGGCGGTAGCAAGATTACGCTCCAATGGTGCGGTCCTGCTAGGCAAGGGCAACATGGACGAGTTCGGCATGGGCTCGTCCACTGAGAACTCGGCGTTCTTTCCGACGCGCAACCCGTGGGACACCTCGCGAGTGCCCGGAGGAAGCAGTGGAGGATCGGCTGCCGCAGTGGCAGCCGGCGAGGCCTCGTACGCCCTGGGGACCGACACCGGTGGAAGTATCAGGCAACCCGCGTCGTTTTGCGGCGTCACCGGGCTCAAACCGACCTACGGCCGGGTGAGCCGCTATGGACTGGTGGCATACGCTTCGTCGCTGGACCAGGTTGGGCCGATAGCCAGGGATGCGAACGACTGCGCCATTATCCTGCAGGCCATCGCGGGGCAGGACAGATTCGACGCCACATCGCTGCCGAATCCTGTGCCGAACTACTCAGCCGCGCTGACCGGTGACGTCAAAGACCTGCGCCTGGGCGTGCCCCGCGAATATTTTGCCCAGGGCATGGACGACGGCGTGCGATCCGCTGTAACGGATGCGATTGACCAGCTGAGAGGCCTGGGAGCCGAAGTACGCGAGGTTTCTCTACCAGCCACCGAATACGCGCTGGCCTGTTACTACATAATCGCGCCGTCAGAATGCTCAGCGAACCTGGCCCGTTACGACGGAGTAAAGTACGGCTATTCCCACCAGGGCGACGGCGACATGTGGGAGGCCATGGAACGCACCCGGCAGCATGGATTCGGCCCCGAGGTGAAGCGCAGGATTATGCTGGGCGCGTTCGCCTTGTCCTCGGGTTACTACGACGCCTACTACCACAAGGCCCAACAAGTGCGAACGCTGATCCGCGAGGATTTCGACCGGGTATTTCGGGAAGTCGACGCGCTGGCAGCGCCGGTATCACCGCTCGTCGCGTTCCCCATCGGCGAACGGACCGACGACCCGGTGCGGATGTATCTGGTGGACGTATACACTCTGCCCGTAAACATTGCTGGGCTGCCGGCGATGTCCGTTCCGTGCGGGTTCAGCGAAGGGTTGCCGGTGGGATTGCAACTCATTGGGCCGCATCTGGAGGAAGGAAGGCTGCTCAACATCGCCCACGCCTACCAACAGGCGACGGACTGGCACAAAAAACGGCCTGACCTGTAAACGACTGACGCGGCTTGGGCGGCGCCCATGAGGCCGTCGGCCAGACGGGGGGTGTGCTAGAATCCGATAATTGTCCTTGATGGAGGTTGCTTGGTATGCCTAATTCCGGACGAACTCGCATCAAAGACCTCCTGTCAGTAGAGCAGATTGATGGCGTACCCGATCCGGTCATGGTGAACGGATGGGTGAAGACCGTTCGTTCATCGGGCGGTGTGTCATTCGTTCAGATCAACGACGGGTCCAGCCTCGCTGATTTGCAGATCGTGGTGGACGCTAACTGTCCCGACTACCACCTGGTGGGAGACCTTACCACCGGCTGCAGCGTAACTGCGCTGGGAGTGTTGCAAGAATCACAGGGTCGCGGCCAGCGGTATGAGGTGGCGGCAAGCTCTCTCTCGCTGCTCGGCGGCGCCGATCCTGAGGAGTACCCGCTTCAAAAGAAACGGCACACTCTGGAGTTTCTGCGTGAACTGGCGCATCTGCGTCCCCGCACCAATACCTTCGGAGCCGTGGCTCGCGTCCGGAACGCGATGGCCTTGGGCATCCACCAGTTCTTCCAGCAGCGCGGCTTCCTGTATATACAGACCCCCATTATCACTGCCAGCGACGCCGAGGGTGCTGGGGCGATGTTCAGGGCGACCACGCTCGATTTGAACGACCTGCCCACTCAAGGGGGGAAGGTAGATAACGACGCGGATTTCTTCGGCCGGCCGGCGTTCCTCACGGTGAGCGGCCAGTTGGAGGCGGAGATATTCGCACAGGCGATGTCGGACGTGTACACGTTTGGTCCGACGTTCCGCGCGGAAAATTCCAACACATCCCGCCATCTCGCTGAGTTCTGGATGGTAGAACCTGAAGTGGCTTTCTGCGATCTGGATGGACTCGCCCAACTGGCCGAGGATTTCCTGCGTAACATCTTCGCCCACGTCCTGGAAACGTGCCCGGAGGACATGGCGTTCTTCAATCGTTTTTACGACAAAGAACTGATCACGACCCTGGAGGACATCGCCAACTCCGACTTCGAACGGATGACGTACACCGAAGCCGTTCGCGTGCTGGAAGAATCCGGTGAATCGTTCGAATATCCGGTACGCTGGGGCGCTGACCTTCAATCAGAGCATGAGCGATACATCACGGAGCGCAAGGTCGGCCGGCCGGTGATCGTCACCGATTACCCCAGTTCAATCAAGGCTTTCTACATGCGGCTCAATGATGACGGTGAGACAGTGCGGGCCATGGACGTTCTCGTGCCGAGGATCGGAGAGATCATCGGCGGCAGCCAACGCGAGGAGCGGTTGGACGTGCTGACGTCGCGCATGGCCGAGGCCGGATTGGATGACGCACCATACTGGTGGTACCTGGACCTCCGCCGCTATGGGACGACCCCACACGCCGGTTTCGGGCTGGGATTCGAGCGCACGGTGCAGTTTGCCACAGGAATGCAGAACATTCGCGACATCATCGCGTTCCCGCGTACCCCACGCAACGCAGAGTTCTGAATCCGCCCGCTCGCCCGCCGGGGAATAGGCGCCCGGACCAAGGCCAGCGGCAATGCTGTAAGGTGCAGTATTGCCGAACGTATATACGGAAAACGTCGTGGTGCGATGAGCCGGGCGTTGACGCTCTACATGGCACGCCATATAATGCCAGCCTGATTATCCGGCATTATCATCACGAAAAGCGCGAGTCATTTTCAAGGAGCAGCCAGAATGACCACCGAAGTTTACGAATCCGTTCTGCACCCGGCCTCCCTGGTAGCCGAGTTGAAAAAGAACAATGTTTCCCACGTAGTGTGGCTGCCCGACAGCGAGACCAACTTCCTCTATACCATGATGACGGAGGAGCCTTCGCTCGATCTGATTCCGGTTTGCCGCGAAGGCGAGACCATGGCGGTGGCGGCCGGACTTTGGGTTGGCGGAGCGAATCCGGTGGTGCTTATTCAGAACACCGGAGTATTCGAGGCAGGCGACTCCATTCGCGGCCTGTGCCTGGACCTGAACCAACCGCTGGTCTTGCTGGTGGGCTATCGCGGCTGGACGCGACGGGGCCCCACGCCGGATTCCGCGGGCCGGTTTATCGAGCACATTCTGCACGCCTGGGGCATCAACTACTACCTCGTGGAAACCGATGACGACGCGGACCGCATCAGCATTGCGTTCGAGGAATCTCAGCGCCTGAACCGTCCTGTGGCCGTGCTGATCGGCACCGAATTCGGCGCCTAGCAGAAAATCAAGCCATTCCCTACGCACCCCGCGCCTACGAACGCTGGAGCAAGACCCATGATCAACAATACTGATGCCGTGCGCGTAATTGACAGCAAGCGCGATGACGCGGTGCTCATCCCGACCATGAACGCCGGCAATGTCCGATTCGGCCTGCCGTCCGTCACCTCAAACCAGGTCCTCGACCTGCCGATTTCCGGAGCGATGGGGAAGGCCAGCAACGTGGGTTTGGGCATAGCCCTGGCCCAGCCTGGCCGGAAGGTAATTGTGATGGACGGCGACGGCAGCCTGCTGATGAACCTGGGAGCCCTCGTCACGACCTCCACAAAAGCGCCGAAGAATTTCTACCATTTCCTGTTCAACAATGGTGTGTACGCGGTCACCGGCGGGCAGCCTATTCCGGGATCCGACGGCGTGACCAATTGGGAAGAAATCGCCAGGGGCGCCGGCTACGCCGCTGTTTTTTCCTTCGACAATCTCGAGGACTTCGCGACCGGCATTGACGAGGTCCTTGCTGCGGATGGTCCGGTGTTCATCCACCTTGAGGTCGAACCGGAGATCGAAAACACTCCGGTACAGTTCCGGACGCGCGCTTCCAGGACCGCCCAGCAGGCTTACCAGGAAGTCACTTCCGCGCTGGCTGGCGACAACTAAACGGCTATCCTGCAAGAAATTAGAGAGGGGGCGAATAAATACTCGCCCCCTCTATTTTCGGCGGCGACTCCGATTCCATGAAATTCCAACCGTTCAACATATTCGGCCGCCTGTTGGCATCGGCGACGGTGCTGGCCGGCTTTTACCTGCTGTGGCTAGGCTTTGTGGAAAGCAACTTGGTTAAAGTCGTGCTGGGCGGAGTGCTGATTCCCGCCGGTCTCTATCTGATGGTATCCTCTCGGCGCAAAGACATCCGCAGAGAGTCGGACGCTGCGGATGTCCCAGAAACCACGATGGGTGACGCAGAATGATCCCATCTCAAGAAGTCGCTCGCGCCATCAACTACCACCGGCAGGATGCCCTGGTGGTGTCCACTTCCGCCGCGCTCCGGGAATGGCATCAGGTGTCAGAGCGGCGGGACCTGGATGTGGACCTGACAGATTGCATGGACCGGGCTCCCGCTGTTGGGTTGGGCCTGTCGCTGGCGCAACCGGGCCGCCGCATCCTGGTGCTGGACTGCGACGCCACTCTGCGGACGGACCTGGCGGGTCTGGCAACAATAGGGGAAGTAGCGCCAGAGAATCTCGTGCACTTCGTTCTGGAGGATGCCGACCACACGTCCACGCAGGGTATGCCGATCACCGGTTTGGACCGCATCGACTTCCTCGGCATGGCGCAGAGTTCGGGGTACGCGCACGCTTGCCGGTTCGATGATCTTGAGGAACTGCTGATCGGCATGGAAGACATCATGCGGCGGCCCGGTCCGGTGTTGGTGGCGGTCAAAGTGATCACAGGACCCGAGCCATCGCCTTTCCCGCAGCGCAGCATGGCGGACGGATGGGCACAGGTTCGCGGGACGTTGGGGGCCAACGTCTCCGAACCCGCCTAGCCTCGATTTCGCAGCACGGGGGCCTGGTTGCCATGCACCATTGGGAGGTCGGAGGAGACATCCACATCGGTTGGCCGGACCACGGCGCTACGGAGCGTCAGTACACCATCGTTGACCTCGACCTGTTTGGCAAGGTGTTTCGGGCGCGGGTCACTGACGGTCAGCGCGAGGGCGGGTTCATGGTGATATTCGACTGTCCGAACGTCATCCTGGAGCAGTTGGCGGAACAGGCGACCAACGCGCTGGGTTTCAGGGTGATAGTGTCGAGCCTGCGCACCAGCATTGAGGGCGCGATCGTGCGCAGCTTCGACTACGAATGGTATCCTACCCCGGAATATGAGGAGCGGCCACGAGCACTGGCAACGACACTGGCTGGCCTCTACAACGAGATTGCGCCGGGACAGGGCGTATAGGTCAACTGCCGCCGGGCATATTCGGATGCCCCCAAAGCGGGTGTCGGAACGTGGGAGCCAGCGCCGGGTTCAGATCGCGTCGGGAACGCGCCGCAGTCGTGCCGTCGTGGGTTGACGGCACATCTGAGGTCCCCTCCGCCGGATCAGGAGTTCTCAGCCGTGTGCTCGGCGGGAGTTGGCGCCGGCCTGATACGTTGCTCAGGTAACGCGCCAGTTCCTGAAGGCTGTGGAGGTTGTGGGCGGGCAGGAAATCGTCGATGTACGGCAGAGCGGCCTGCATGCCGCGGGTAAGCGGTTGATATGTGGGCGATCCGAGCAGCGGATTCAACCAAATCAGCCGATGGCAACTCCGCTGGAGGCGCGCCATTTCATGAGACAACAAGTCAGGTTCGCCGCGGTCCCAGCCGTCAGAAATTACCAGCACAATTGCGCCCCCGCGCAGGACGCGCCGAGCCCACCGGTAGTTAAAGGCCTTGATCGCCTCGCCAATGCGGGTTCCGCCAGCCCAATCGGGCACCGCGCGCGCTACTTGCGCGACGGCCTGATCGACGCCCCGAGCCTCCAGATGCCGCGTGATGCGGGTTAGTCGGGTAGCGAACAGGAACGCCTCTAGCTGTTGGCCGCTGATCGCAACGGTATGCACGAAATGTAGGAACATCCTGGTGTAGCGTTCCATGGACCCGCTCACGTCGCAAATCAATACCAGCGGCCGTGGTTTGGTCTTCCTTTGGCGGTGGGCAAAGTCCAGCATTTCACCGCCGTGGGAAAGACTGCGTCGCATCGATCGACGTAAATCTATGTCGCTCCCATCGCCCCACGTAAGCCGGCGGGTGCGCCGGCGTCCCAAATCCCAGGCGAGCTCGGACATGAGAGTGCGTGCTGCGGATATCTCTGCCGGCGTGAATTCGGCGAAATCGCGCTGGCGAAGCACCTCGCGAGCGCTGAAAGAGCGTTGCAGGTCCACCACGGGCTGTCGGTCGTCAGAATCTTCCGAACCATCGTCGCCCGGAGGGCCGTCGGACGCATCCTCGCGGTGCGGCATTACTCGAGGCGTTCGATAACGGCGTTCCTCGCCCATGGAGCGAAGATCTCGCATGCTGCGTCCGTGGGCGGGCCGGCGCCAAAATACCTGAAACGCCTCATCGAATAGCGCCAGGTCGCTCTGCTTGTGAACCAACAGAGCGCGGGCGGCGAGGCGAAAGTCGTTGCGATTACCGCCAATGGGCACATACTCAGTGGCCCGAACCAGGTCCAGCATATTGGCCGAGCCGATTTCCAAACCCAAGCGGCGGAGAACCTCGCCGAACATGAGCAGGTTAGGGAGAATCGCACCGTCGCCCAAGTCGGCGGGAGCGGTGTGCAGGTTGACGGTTACATTGGTGGTCATCGGTTGAGATAGACTCGGTAAAGAAAGATTGGGCTCGTTTTCGCGACTGGATGCTGGGTCAACAACTCTGGCATGCTATCACACGAGACGGCCCGCGAATCGTCGTGGCAAGGTCGCCGCCGCCAGGACGGCCAACCCGGTCAATGCGCCCACAACGAGCACACCGGTCAGCAACGAATCGGTACTCTGGGCCAATGCGCCGGCCAGGGCGGGCCCGCCGCCGAACCCGATCGCGCTGAAAGTCTGCACGAGTCCCGTGATGACAGACACCTCACGGGTCCGGATATCCTTGAACTCGAAGGGTAGTATTTCGATGGCCGGGACGAACGCCCACGCCAAGCCCATCCCGGTGAGCGCTGTCGCCGCCACGAATACGTTGCCGGCCATCAGCGCTCCCAGCGTGGACACCAGGTTGAGCAAAGCCGGCAGCAGAACCATCACCCGGCGGTTGGTGATGTGATTGAAAATCCAACTGCCGAGCGCACCGCCGGGCACCAGAACGTAATAAAGGAACCCGAACAACACGCTGCCGGCGGAGATGGCGACGCCGCGCTCCGTCTCCAGGAGAATGGGCAGGAATGTGAGAACGGTGGTCCATGATGCCGCGAGGCACAACATGACTACGCCCAGCAACCACGCGTGAGGATAACGTATCAATGCTGCTGCCAGAGACGTTTTTCCCTCGTTGGTTTTGATTCCGTCACCGGGTTGAGGGAGGTTGGCCTCGATGACGTGTGAATGAGACTCCTCGAGGCTGCGGGGCGCTGTCCAGGTCAAAGCCGCCCAAGCCAACATGTGGCATCCCAACAGCGCGGCTTGCAGGAAATAGGCCACGCGCCAGCTGTTAAGGACGACGATGATTATAGGGCTGAACGTCAACGCCGCCGCCATGAAAGTGGAATGGAGAGAAAGACCGACGGCGGTCACCGTCGAATATTGGCGGGGAACGGCCCACCAACGCAGAAGCAAAGGGCGTGCTGGCGTCATGCCGGCTTGCGTCAACACCATCAGGAATCTGGACGCCATCAGGGTCCAAAAGCCTCCGGCCATGCCCTGCGTGAACAGGAACGGGGTCATCAGCGCCAGTCCCACCAGCACGCGCCGATTGGGGTTAAACCGAGCTAAAAGCAAGCTGAATGGCACCAGGCACGCTGCGGAGGTGCCCCAGGCCACGGCCTGGAGCAATCCAATCTGCAAATAGCTGAGACCGAGATCAGCCTGCAGGAAGGGAAGGAATAGCCCGAACCCGAACGACGCCAGCACCACGGTGCTGTAGTGCAGACGGTTGAGAAGGAGAACCGTCCAACCCCGCAGGGACGTTCTGTCGGAAAGATCCCCTCGGGGTGAGTTCAAGCGGACACTACCGGTGTCCAGCCCTGGGGTGGATCATCGCGTCGATCTCTTCCTGGGTCAGGGACGCGAATCGTTCAGGGCGATAGGGAGCGAGCACGGAATCAGCACGGACATCGTCGCAGATTTCCAGTGCCGCCAACTGGCTCAGGGCCGGCGCGAGCGTAACCCCGCTGTGGGTCAACGCAACGTACAGGTTCGGGGATTCGGTCGTGAAACCCATAGTGGGATAGCCGTCGAGGGGCATGGGACGCCAGCCCACGGGTACCGGGATGGCATCGGCGCCGGCGAGACCGGGCAGATAGCATGCAGCGCGCGCGAGCAGCTCGTCGGCGTGGGCCTGTGTGTCGTCTTCGGCCAGGCTTTCCTGATCGCCTTCTCCGATCATGAACCGGCCATCGGCGCATTGCCGCAGATGGATTTCGCGTCGTCCGTCCTCCAGCGGTGGTGCGTAAACCACCGGCACGTTATCCAGCAGCGGAGGCAAGGGTGTGGTCCGCAACACCACTCCCGGGCTTTGGGCCTGCAGGATTTTAACGCCAGCTTTATGTGCCAGATTGGTAGTGTCCGTTCCGGCTGCGAGCACCACTACGTCAGCATCAATGTCGCGGGCGCTGGTGTGAATGGTGCGAATGCGACCCGTGGAATCACGCGCGAATTCGAGGACCTCGACACCGGTCAGGATGGAGGATTCCAGATCACGCAGCCGACGGAGGCAAGCATCGACCACCATCTGTGGTTCAACCTGGCCCTCGTTCTCACTGTACTCAGCGGCGGCGACCGGGCCGATTTCCAACGCCGGTTCGAGTTCAGCCAATTCTTGCGCAGATACCAGTCGGCTGGGGTAGCCCCAGGACTGCAATTGAGCGACCCGCGCTTTCAGATTTTCGGCCGCGGCGGGGTCTGCCTCCCAGGATATCTTTCCGCCCCAGCGCAGGCCGACCTCGTCGCCCAACGCGGCCGAAAATCGCTGCCACATTTCGAGCGAGCGCCGGTTCAAGTTATGGTAAGCGATGGGTTCCTTGGCGCCAGCGTTGATCCACGCGAAGCTGTGGCTCGATGCGCCGCTGCCCGGTTCAGCTTTGTCGATGAGCGTAACCCGGTGACCGCGGGTGGCGATACGCCAGGCGATGGATGCGCCGACAATGCCAGCGCCGATGACTGCGACATTGGTTGTTGAAGGCCTAACGGTCATCCCATTCTCCGTCCACGTCAAATTCGGATACGCCGAGCTCCGCCGCCAATTCTGAAAAGTCGAGGTCGTCCAGATCGATATCGTCGAAACCATCTGAGTCCGACAAGTTACCAACCAACTGGCTGCACAGCAAATTAACGACTGACAACGCACCGGCTGCGGTTTCGTGGTCCAAATCGCCGGAAATGACGCTTCGCAGCAATGGTCGACTGGCAACGGCGTTGAGCATCGCTATGCCGATGATCACTTCCGCCTCGGTAGAGTCGTCGGAGGAGACGCCTTGAATAGCCATCATAGCCATCATTGCCTCCTCGTCACCGTCATCGGCCAGATCCGATATGGCGAGCCCCACACGTTCGGCAGCGTCGTCGATGGCGATTTCGTCCGGATCGTTGGTCAAACAGGCGAAGTACAGGAGCAGCAGTTCGGAGGCGCTTCGATCCGGATTCTCCAGGGCGTCCTCAACCATCGCCGCATCCACCGGCACGAGCATGCTCATGTCAAAATCGTCAAAAAACCGGTTCACTTCGGTCCCCTTTGGCGATGATCGGCGGTCTGATGGGCCGCCCTCGGGAAGCTAGCCCCGACGGCCGCCGCGGCGTGGCCCCCGGTTTTGGGAACGTTCTAGCAGCGCCCGTACTGGTTCGCCGCGCACCGCCTCTATGTCGTCCTGGTACTTGAGCATGATTCCCAGCGTGTCGTCGATGACCTCCGGCTCCAGCTCCCGCATGTTGAGGGCCATCAGGGCGGATGTCCAGTCGAGGGTTTCCGACACGCCCGGGATTTTGTAGAGCTCGGTATCACGCAGTTCCTGGATGAATGATGTCACCTGTTGAGCCAACTGCCTGGGGGCATCCGGCAGACGAGTGGTCACGATTTGAAGCTCTTTCTGGTAGTCGGGATAATCCACCCAGTAGTACAGGCAACGCCGTTTCAAGGCATCGTGGACCTCACGGGTGCGGTTAGACGTGATGACCACAACCGGCGGATACGTGGCGTGGAACGTTCCAAGCTCGGGTATGGTGACCTGATAATCAGCCAGGAGTTCCAACAGAAATCCCTCGAACTCCTCATCCGCCCGGTCCAGTTCGTCGATCAACAACACAGGAGCGCGGTCGCGGCTTTCGTCGATAGCTTCGAGCAACGGGCGCTTGATCAGGAATTGGGGGTCGAAGAGGTCCAAGGTCGCACCAGCGGAGTTGGCACCAACACGCTGGGACTCCATCAAACGGATTTCGAGGAGTTGCCGAGTGTGATTCCACTCGTAGACTGCGTGGTTTACATCCAATCCCTCGTAGCACTGGAGTCGGATCAGATCAGTATTCAATCCGGTCGCGAGGGCGCGAGCGATTTCGGTTTTCCCGACACCGGCCTCGCCTTCAAGAAACAGCGGGCGTTGGAGTTTCAGCGCCAGAAAGATAGCTATCGACAATCCTCGGTCGGTGATGTAAGCCTGATCTCTCAGCAGGCTTTGCACGTCCTCCACCGAGTCGGGAAGGGCAGGCGGGGGCGATGAGGTGGGATCGGCTTGAACAAAAGTCAACGGAATACTCCGCGGGGAGGGTGGTCAGGGGTCATTGTATCCTATCGGCGGGAGGGTGCCGCTAAGCCAACCATTCGTCGGCCGACTCTCTCACCAACGCACGGAGGGTTTGCCAATGGTCGCCCAGGGTCGCACGTTCTTGCTGCGTCAGTTTGTCATACGTACGGCTGAACTCCGCAAAGTACCAGAGCGGGAAGACCCAGAAACCGTCGCCGTCGGTGGGGTCGCCCGCATCGGCGAGGTCATCCACTATGCGTCCCGCAGCACCACTTGCCTCCCAGGATGCGATTGTCCGGCCGGACTCGGCGATCGCGAGACCTTCTACGAACGCCGCCTCGCGGTCCGCGCCGTGGTAAGGCTCCAGGAGCATCAGCAGACGGCGTTGGCGCTCGGCGTCGTCCGCCGCAGGTCCGGCGAAGCGACGGGTGTAACGGCTCTCCCAGTTGGCGCCCAACGCTGGAACCAAGAGGCCGCCATCGCTGGCGATGGCTGGGATACCAGCGACATCCGACCACGCCTCAGCTTTGGTTTTCGCGATGGCTTCATGACTATCGCCTGACTCATCCGGCCTGGCCGAGACTTCGATCTCGGCGGGCGTCATGAGGTCCACGGGGAGACCTTCCAAAAGCCACCCCAACATCGCCTGCTTATCGGCGTTACCCGTCGCAAGCAGGATGGAGCGGCGTTGACGCGACTCCATCAAGCGGATCGGAGGTTGACGTTCAGCGGCAAACGGGCCATCTCGTTACCGTCGATTACTACATGGAACGCGTGGGGGCCCACCGAGTTGAAGGTTACGCTGTTCACCTCAACAATAATTCGCGCCTTCGAGTCGACAACTCCCTGACGCGAAGAAAAGGTGATCCCCTGTTCAATCGGCGTGATGGTGTCCTGCGCGTCGGGGTCGAGAAGCCGGATACCCATGCGTTTGTCGCCGGCTTCCACGGACGAGTAACCCACTACGCAAACGATGATGAAACGGGGATGGGTCAGTGGAATTGCATCACCCTGCACACTATCGATACCGATGCCAAGGGCATGGAGTTTGCCCCGGTCGTCGGTAGCGGAATCGCAAAGAAAGGCCAGTTCGGTGTTCACTGCAATGTGCTCCGGTCAGTTGCCGTCGCCGCCCGAGACGTTGCCGAAAGCGACGCCCGTTGCCGCTGCCGCCGGCGGCGCAGTGGCTGGAACCAACCCCGGCGTTCTCGCTTCAGGCGGCAACTGGTCCTCCCAGTCCGGGATCAATTGGCGCTTGGTAGTCTCCAGGGTGAGTATGATCATCACTCCGAGACCGCTGAAAGCCATGGACAGGATGAATGCGGGTACGTATCCGATGAACTGGATGATGACGCCCGCCGCCACCGTGGAGATGCAGTGTCCCATCATCGCACCGGAAATTTGCAAACCATATACGGTGGCGACTGGACCCGTTCCGAAATATTGGCGGTTGACCACCGGGTACGCTGACATCTCACCGCCAAAGCCTAAGCCAAATACCGCTCCGAACAGGTAGAAAGCCCAAACGTCCTGGGCAACGAGCAGGATCACCACCGAGAGCGCCTGAATAGCGAGGGCAGTTGCCATGATGGGCTTGCCACCGATTCGCTCCGTGATGATGGGTACCGCAAATCGCCCGGCTATGCTGAAAATCTGCACCAAGGTCAGTATCACCGCTCCCGTGGTGAAATCGATGCCCCTCTGTACGGCGAAGTCCACCACGAATATCAGTACGATGCCGTGTCCGGCGCACCCGAGACCGTGAATCACCGGCAGGTTCCAAAAAGCGCGCGTCCGACGCATCTGACGTTGAAACACCTTGAGGCGAACCCTGGCAGCCTCGGCGCTAAACGTTGCGGCGGGTTGATCGGTCGCCGTCGCGCCGTAAGCAAGTAATCCCTTTTCCGACGGGTGGTTGCGGTAGAAGGGGACCAGGCCAAGCGTGACTCCACCGCCGACCGCTCCGATGATGACGAAAGTAGTTTGCCAACCGTACGACTCCAGCAGTATGGAGTACACGGGAGCCAGCAATGCGGCGCCCAACCCGCCGGCAGCCCACATCAAGCCAATGCCCAACCCCAACCTACGGCGGAACCAGGGATTCACCGCCGCCATCAACGGGACGATGGTGATGGACGACGTCAGCGCCAGGAGCACGCTGTACACCAGGAAAAATTGCCATATCTGGGTGATGAACCCGATCATGATCATGCTGCCGCCGAACAGGATTCCTCCGGCGATCAAGAGCTTACGCGCCCCCAGAATATCGCCCATTCGTCCACTGAAGGGCGAGGTCAGGGAACCTATCAGATAATAGCCGGCAAGAGCTGCGCCGATCATGCCGGCGGACCAGCCGAACCGGCCACCCTCGTCCAGAGGGGCGCGCAGTTCCGGCACCATGATTCCGGCCGACATAGATATCGACTGGCCGAATATCTGCACGATCGCCAAGATGCCCAGTACGATCCAGGCGTAATGAAAACGGCCTGAGGGCGGGCGAATTCCAGAGCCGATCGACATCTAGTGAAATTCCTTTGAAATAAATTCGGGCGAATCGTCAGTGGAGCGGGCAAGCGCCCAGGAACGCTTTACCCCACCATGTGTCGGCAGGCGTGCCGCCCGAGGCGGGATCAGAAGCGAGTCTTGGCACGTTATAGGCGCTCGATGGAGACGGCGGAGCAGTTGATTCGGATGCCTGGGAAGGCACACTCCCGCTGAATCCCACGGTGGCGCTGGAAAGCACTCCCGACAAGTCAGCCTCACTGCTCGCCGACACCACCCAGGCGCCGAAAAATATGA
This sequence comes from Dehalococcoidia bacterium, assembly GCA_965116565.1. Taxonomy (GTDB): domain Bacteria; phylum Chloroflexota; class Dehalococcoidia; order Lucifugimonadales; family UBA3495; genus Bin87. The sequence continues at coordinate 2,304,441 of OZ220699.1, read as the reverse complement.
TCAGCAGGACGGTGACGACCATTGCCCCTATAGAAGTGGCGAAAGCGGCATTTCGCTTTGCGTATGCAAGCATAGCGCCGATATTTTACTACTCCGCCTGAAAACCCGCCACGGTAAACTCGGAGCGGATATCAATTCGCTGCCCGACGTTTGGGCGAGTGAGCTCGGCCCATCGGGGGATTAACCCGCGGTAGCGGAATAATCCGTTCAATCGGCGAGGCTTTGCTGGAAAACCTGGTCCCATGCCAGGGCCCACGGAGGGCGAAGGTAGCCCAAAGCCCGCACGTCGTCGTACCAGACCGATAGGGGAGAGTAACGGGTGTAGGCGCTGCCGCCGCTCAATCTGCAAAGGCGGCCCAGGCAATCCTCGGACAAACGCGCGACACTTTCTTTTGCCAGCAACAACTCCCGGCGTCCAGTGTTGGTTTCCAGGCAGCGAATCGCACCTTCCCATGCCTGACCGATCAACCAGGCTTCCTGTTCGGCGTGCGCCCATTCGACCTGTTGAAAAGCTCGCAAACCTGGTTCCGATGCCATCCCGTTCTTGATCCTGGGACGCACGTAGTCCATCGCAGCATCCACCACTCCTACGATTACGGACAGAAATGCGGCGGCGCCCAAGCCGCCGTTCGCACCCATCAGTTCCGCCTGGTGGTTGGGCCATGCGACGCGAGTGGCCGGGAAACTGGCGAACTCGAACGCATGACTATTGGTGGATTTCATGCCGTGGCCGCGCCACTCCGCGGTGAGCTTCAGACCGGTTGACCCGTCCCAAGGGTGGTTGCGTACCTCCATGAAGAAGAGGTCGGGCGTGGTTTCGCCAGCCGCCAGGGCGCGGGTGGTCATAAACGAGGTCAGGCCGGAACCGCTGCCGAAATGCTTTTGACCGGAGATGAGGTAACCGAACTCGCTGGCGCCGTCCGGTTCGCACACGCTGGCGGTGCGGGCCGTATCGCCGCCGGAGCCGGGCTCGCTGACGATGGTACCCCACCAACACCCGCCGTGGACGCTGTCGAACACCGCATTGCGCTGTTTGATCCAACCGGCGGTGTAGGGCTCCGGAACCGTGGGCAATCGCCACGACGACAACACCAGATGATGCATCGCGCTGGCCAGAGTGATTGACGGGTCGCCGGTGGCCAGGGTGCGGAGCATGGAGCAAATAGGACGGGCGGACTGCTCTAGGCTTTCCCAGGTCCCGCCCAAATCGGTGGGTACCGCCATGAGCGGAACTCCGATTTGCGAAAGCCTGGCATAGTCCGCGGCGTCAGCCTTCGTGCGTTGCTGGCGGTCACTGCGCTGCTCCGCCCACTCGGCTGCAACCACCGGGGCTTGCTCGAGAATGGCTGAAATGGTGGTCATTTACTAGTCTCCGTCGTTTCGAAGCTGGGCGTGGCGGGAGAAAACCAGGCGGCGAATCTCGAAAACGAAACCCTGCAGAACATCCGCTCCCGAGAGGGTTTCACGATCATCAGGCACCTCGGTGGGCTACCCGGCTCTACAAATGTGAGCCTTGGGCTCATACGGGTCGCTGTACCAGCCAAACCGGGCGCCGCCGTCCATCCACTCCTGCATCTCGGCGAGGCCATCAGCGACGTTGCCCGTGCGGGATCGTACCTCAGCCACGAAATCGGGAGCGCCGGGCATGATGCGGGTGCACTCAGAGGACCAAAGGATTTCGTAACGTCCCTGATTGATCAAAGGTGCGTTGGGGAAAAATGTGGCTCCACTTTCCAATCTGTAGGGGACCGTTTGGACGGACGCGTAATCATCGTGGACGGCTCGCCATTTTGTCACAGCAACGTTGGTCTCGTTTTCCTCCATATTGGAATCCCAACTAGTGGGAGCCATTACGATCAGTTCTCCCGCGGGCGAGAGCTCAAATGTATATGGCTCATTTTGGCTCGCCATTTGAAAGAACCGCTCACCGAAATCCGACGCTGTGATGTCGATCTCCGCCGCCGAGAGGTCGAACCGCAGGTGACCGGCCGACGCAGACCCTGCTCGGCCCTCAGTGTCAGGCAGACCGAGCACCTGGAATGCGGGTACAGCGACAGTAGTCATGCAGGTTCCTGCGGCGTCGTTTTCGCCGGGTTGAGGGGTTACTCCACTCTTATATCGTAACCCACGATTGCGCTGAAGTTTTTTCGCATGTTGTTGTAGCGAGGTTCATGCGACTGGACTTGTCCCACGCTGTCGGTGGCGCGCGACATCACGGAGTAGTCTCCGGGAGTGGCATCCCAAACCCACGACCACCGGCGCCACATCCAACGCTCAGCGGGTTCCTCGAGGCGCGCAGGCTGCCACGTTTTGCCCCCGTCGACGCTGACGTCTACCAGCGTGATCGCTCCGCTGCCGCTCCAGGCGTAGCCCCGCACAACGTGCTGACCGGCGGGCAGAGTGTTAGTGTCGTCGTTGGGTTGGGACACCAGGGATTTGACGCCTATGGTGGTGATCAGTTCCTTGTTGGGATCATCCGGAGAATCCCCGTAATAATAGAAGTTGTAGTGGTACCAGCAGGCGGGCTCATGGTCGAGCACCTCCAGCCGTCGCAACCATTTGACCGACCAATTTCCGGACCATCCCGGCACCAGCAGCCGGATGGGCGCTCCATGCAAATGCTCCAGGATCTGCCCGTTCTGGGCGTATGCCAAGATGGTGTCAGGATGCATGGCCTTCTGAATCGGCAGACCCTTGTCGTAGAAGAACGGCTCAGTACCCTCGGCGGCAGTCGCTGGCACGCCTTCGTCCCAACCCTCGGCCCGTATGTGGGTGGCACGGCCAGTCAAGCCGGCTGCATTGAGAATCGAAGCCAGGGGCACGCCGGTCCATTCGCTGCCGGAAAGGATCATCCGCTCCTGCGTGCGGGATGGGCGTGGGCCTTCGCCTTTGAAGTATTCGAAGTAGGTGGCGTCGCTGCCGGAACATTCCATGACCGTACGCACGGAACGGGAAGGGAAGCGGCGCACGTCGTCATAGGAGAGACGCAGCGGTTTTTTCACCTCGCCGTCCACCGACAGGGACCAATCCGTGGCCGGGACGGTCTCCGGCACGCCAAAATGCTGTACCACATAGTGCAATTCGGTCGGGGTGATCAACCCCTCCAATTCCATTACGGGAGTGCGCACACGTTCCGTCTTGCCGTCGGGGCGCTGCAGGGTAACCGGTTCAACTTTACGGTGTGGCCATCCGTACCAGTCATCGGAGTTTTCCTGGGTGTCCGAGGATTGAGCGCCGTCCATCTGAAGGAAGTCAGGGCGGGAAGCGTCGCCACCCTGGGTCTGGGACGGGTTTTGTTGGGTTGTCATGGGGTCAACCTCTGAGATGTTGAGCTTGCCGGCCTCAGGCCGACGGTGTGCCAGTTTCCCACGCCGGCGTCGGCTCGGCAAGGCCCGGAGATTCTGACGCGAGCGCGGTGGGGTTTGACAGCACCCGGGCGAACCGCAACAATCGTTTCGCCATCGCCGATGAGATCAGGAGGCGCGGATGACAACTTTGCACATCATCGTGGAGATCGCGGAGCAGGTCCCCACCGGGCGAACGGAATGGCGAGTGGATTGCGCCGAATGCGGCTGGTACGATATGTTCGATGACCGGCGCCGGGCAGAGGACGCTGCGACCAGGCATGTTGGTGACACACACACGGACGAACGCAGGTACAACCGAATCGTGCAGACCCTGCGCATCGAACCCAACCCGGAGGAAGGGGACCTGGTAGACGTCGAGACAAATTGAGGAGGGCGACGCGACGTATGTCCACCCTCCAGAAAAGTGTCAGTCGTCAGGATTCCGTCGCGTATTTTACGCCCAACTCGGTCTCCCAGCGAAGATAGTGCTGCATGTCGGCGTACGTCCGGTCGGGCCCACTGAAAACGATGTCGGCCGGCGTCCGCATGACGCCGGTGAGCCCCTGTTCTGTGGAGAGATTGTTGGCGCGCCAGGAGTTCATTCCCCCTTCCAGAGCGGCGACGTTGGAATAACCCATTTCCATCAGAGTCGCGGCGGCCAGCAACGATTGGCGTCCGTCCCCGCAGGTCACTACAACGCGAGCGTCTTTCGACGGCACATGATCCCCGACCTGCCATTCCATCCAACCGCGCGGGACCCAATGCGCCCCGGGCACATGACCCCTGGCGAAGTCGCGACTGGTATCCACAAACAGCACGACGGCGGATTGGTCGCCTTGCATGCTCCGGGCGTTCACCGAGGGTACAGATTTCCGCGCATCAGCGAGCAGTTGAGATTCTCCCAACCCGGTGATGGAACCGTCGAACGATGCGGCGACGCTGAGGCCCGACTCCAGTGGACGATTATCGGCGACCCAGGCCCCAACACCCCCGTTCAACGCGTAAACCTCCCCATAGCCCAATTGCCGATACCATGACGCGGCCAGCGTAGCCCTGGCTATACCGTCGCAGCAAAAGACGATGGGAGCATTTTTCACCACGGCCACGTCGTCGCTGCGTTGGACGCACTGACCACCGGGGAACCACCGGAATCCCTGGATGCGGCCCTGGTCGTATTCCTCGGATGTACGCACGTCGATGAAATAGACGCTTTCTCGCCCGCTCCGGTTTATGAGTTCGTCCAACGCGGCAACGTCGATCAATTGAACCCCGTCCTCAACCGCGCATCGGCGGGCGTACGCTTCGGCCGCGGCACGTCCAGACTCGGAAACCCCTGGCAACTGATCACGATCGGCGCCGGACTCCAACTCATAGCCCGCGAGCACCCACCCGGATGTTCCATTTTTGAGGCCGACCACCTCCCGATCCAGTCCCATGCGCTGGAGGACTCGGGTCCCGATGATGCTGCGTGTCCGGCCGGCACAGTTGATCACAACGGTGGTATCCGGGTCCAGATCCGCGGTGACGTCGGTGATGCGCAGGGCGAGTTCACCGCCGGGCAAGCTGCGCCCGCCGGGTATGCAAAACCGACGATATTCTTCGGGAGTACGTGTGTCGAGGATCACCATCTTATCCCCGCGTTCCATGCGGGCGTGGAGTTCCATGGCGTCGATTTCGGGCACGTGATGAACAACCTCCATCTTTTCGCCGAAATCTTTGCTTGGCACGTTGACCCCCCACTCGGTGGGATGATCAAGGCTCATCCAGCGGTTGACGCCGCCCTCGAGCCAGGCCACGTTGGAGTAACCCATCTGCTCGACGGTTTCGACGGCCCTGGCGACACGCTGACCGTCATCGTCGCACAGGACCACTAGCGTTGTCGGATGTGGAACGGCCGCAGTCAGGTCAAACTCCAACATGCGGCGGGGCATCAAGCTGCTCCCAGGGATGTGGCTGGCGTTGTATTCACCCGGTTCGCGAACGTCGATCAGGGCGAAGGGAGTGTGTCCGTCAAAGAGTTCGAGCAAATGGGCAGTTGTAATTGGTCGCGACATAGTGGGTCTCCGTGATACTAGAAAATTGAAATTAGGTACGCGCCGGGGAACGTCCCCGTCGGTTCGATCATTCAGCAGTTGTCGAACTTGTCAGTCACCATTTGCTTGATGGCGCCGGTTTGCAAGTCGTAGCGGACGCGTTCGAGCCCACGCAGGTCGTTGCCATACACGTGGATTTCAACCGTAGGGCGATCGGTGAAGTTGTCCATCTGGTGTATTTCATCCACCTCTGGAATCAACAGGCTGATCTCCCCAGGCTTTACAACGGAGGAGCGGTCGCGTTCCAGCAGGGCCCAATCGGCGCGATCCCGGTCGTCAACGCGCCGAAAGCGCGTTTCAGTGACGGCGTTGTCCATAACCCCGATCATGCCCCAGGTGCGATGGTCGTGTGGCGCGGCGTGATCGCCCGGCCCCCAAACCACCGCTGTTACCAGCAGACCGCTATCCGGACTGTGGTGCAGCAGCCATGAGCCGTGGTTAGAGCGAGATCCGGAGCCAACCGGTTGGCGGAAACGTTCCGGAATGGCGTCCGGGTTTCGGATCAGGCGGGATAAATGGTCGGAACCCCGGTCAAAAATCCGCTCGTTTTCCGGTTGCGTGGCGAGCAGTTCTTCCATCTCCTGCACGAAGTCATCCAACGTATATTTCACAGCCACCATGCGGGTTCCTCCAGCCAATTTGATGACGGCAAGTGTACCTGCCCGCCCGAAAAAGTGCCAAGCGAAATGTATTGAGACGGCGACGGGTTTCAATGTGCCGGCGATATAGTCGCCTGCCGTGTCGCGAGAACTCGACAGATCTCTGTTGCTCGCGACGATGTCGATCAGACTTGATAGAGGTGGAAACGGCGCATCCGATTTGGACCTCACAGGATGTAAAACAAAAAGCTACGGATTGAATAACGCATCTCACCGCGAACAATCATCATTATCTGTGTGTGTAATGTCGCAAAGCGTTAGTATCATCGAAATCTACGTTGACAATCGATGTCCTTTTTTATAGGTTGCGTGCAACCTGCCCCGAGGAGGGGTTGGTACGCAATGTTTCGACATTGAGTCGCGCTACCGCTATATCCCAAGGAGGACCGGATGCCAACTGTTTTCGCTAAACGAATGTTGCAATTGCCTCTGCTGGCCGCTCTCGCGATTGCTTTGATGCTCACGGCGGGCATCGCTTGCGGAGGTGCCGGAGAACCGGAAACTACCACCGCGGGATCAGCCGCGCCGGCGACGGCAGTTCCCCAGGCACCGGCGGCTGCCGCCGCGACCGCCGTGCCCTCGGCAACTGAAGCGCCGGCGATGATGGAGTCTCAAGACATCGAAAGATTCACCGTCATGGTGACAACGCAGGGCAACGAACTGTTCAACTCGAAGTATGCCGCGGGCGAAAATAACCTGTGGCACCGTCTGGGCCAGGTGTGGCTAGTGGGCGGCAGCTTTACCGATGGCAGCCTGTCATTGGACCCTGAAACGGGTATCGCCAATAAATGGGAGATAGTTGATGACGGCCTGTCGTGGGAGTTCACCATCCGGCCCGGAATCCAGTTCCACAACGGCGAAGAGCTGGACGTGGACGACGTGCATTTCAAGGCCACCTGGGCAATCTCCGAAGAGGCGTCCGGCGTGTCGACGGTGCGCATCGCCCGCGAGATAACCAACCGGGAAATCACGGGTCCCAACACCTACAAGTTCACCTTCAAGGAACCGATGGCATTCTTCGGCGCGGCGGTGTCCGAGGTAGACAACACGGCAATAGGCACCGTCATTTCGACGGACTATTGGAACAGCCTGCCGCTGGGCCAGACCATTGAAAACTGCACCCCGGTGGACGTGTGCCAGCAGGCGGAGGCCTTTGAGGAGAATCCGGACCCCGGCCTCCCGGGACCGTACAAGGTCATCAGCCACCGCTATGAAGAAGAGATTCTCTACGAGCGGTTTGAGGACTACTTCCTGCGTCAGGAACGACCGTTCCCGTTCAAACAAATCTCTTTGCGTGTGGTGCCCGAACTATCGACACGTGTAGCGGCGCTCCAGGCCGGCGAAGTGGACATTATCGAAGCAGACAATACCGTGGTCGGGCAGATTCAGGATGCCGGCGGGCGAATCGTTTACGCCCCCGAATCGGTCCATATCTGGATCAACGCCAACGGCTGCGACCGGGAAACCGACAATGATGGTTTGCCCATCATGTGCCATGACCTGCGGATTCGCCAGGCTCTAGACTACGCCATCGACAAGGACAAGATCCAAGCTCTCTACGGCGGTTCTGACGCCTTCCAGATTGATGGGATGCACGGCATCGGCAGCCCGTCGGGTCTTGGTTTTGAACCTGACCTCGGTCCGCTTCCGTTCGATCCCGAAAAGGCGAAGCAATTGATGGCGGACGCGGGTTATCCAGAGGGCGCGGGCTTCAACGAAGGGCGCGTATTCCCGATCCACACGTGGACGGGGGCGGGCGCTCCGTTGACAGTCGAACTTTCCACACTGATTTGCCAGAGCTGGAAGGAAGTCCTCGGCATTGATTGCGAAGTGAACGTGGGCGAGGAAGTGAGCCTGAAGGAAGTGCAATACGCAGGTGAGATCGCCGGGCAATACCTGGTGCGCACCAACGAGAACACGTTCGACGGCGGGCGCAGGATGCTGGGCCGATACGCTCGCGAGGGCGCGTACATCGCGTACGACACAGACATCGCCGAGAAGGTCCTTGCGGCCGGCGCGGCGATTGGAACTCAGGAAGAGCGACACCAGGCGTACTACGAGGCCCTGAGGACCATTCACGACAAACACTACGACTTCACCCCAGGCTTCCTGAATCAACCCTACGGGGTCAGCGAACGGGTGGCCAGTTGGACGCCGTGGCCACTCGCGCCGTACATGAGCGCGCTGTGGACGGTCGAAGTCAAGCAGTAACCTGAAAACGCCCGACAAGTAACGGGGTGGGTTAGAAACCCACCCCGAAACTGATTTGACGCTACCGAGGACGTGAAACGATGCTCCGCTTTACTGCAGTCCGCATCGCCCAATCGGTCATCACCCTGCTGATATTGAGCATGGTGGTGTTTTTCGGAGCAGAGCTGACCGGAGACATCGCCCTGGCCATGGCCACCCCGGACACGACCGAGGCGGAACTGGAAGAGATCCGCCGCAAGTTCGGCCTGGACCGGCCGGCCTACGAGCGGTACGGACGCTATCTGTTCAACCTGGTGCAGGGCGACCTGGGCGTGTCCGGCACCAGCCGTCGGCAGGTCAGTGAAATGATGGTCGAACGCATCCCGCCCACGCTGCAACTGGCGGCGGTAGGATTATTCATCGCAATGTTCGTCGGCATACCATTGGGCGTGCTGGCGGCGGTGAAACGGAACACAATAGTGGACCAGTTAGCCAAGGTGTTCGCCATCATTGGGATGTCCGCGCCGCAGTTCTGGGTAGCTATCATGCTGATCATGTTCTTCGGAGCGCAGCTGAAATGGCTGCCGACGTACGGGCGTGGCGGCATCGACCACTATATCCTGCCGGGCATCGCCATCTCCCTGTTCGTGATGGCGGGATTCATGCGCCTGACGCGTTCCAGCATGCTGGAAGTGCTGGACAGCGAGTTCGTGAAATTCGCGCGCATCAAGGGACTGCAGGAACGGCTGGTGATCTTCAAGCACGCTCTGAAGAACGCCATCATCCCAGTCCTCACTTTCGGCGGGGTCAGCTTCGCCGGATTGCTCAACGGAGCGATCGTCGTGGAGGTGGTGTTCGCGTGGCCGGGTCTTGGGCGGCTGATGCTGGACAGCATCCGGGAGCGCGACACCGTGGTGATCATGGCTACCATCCTCACCTCGGGTTTCATCTACATCTTCCTGTCGACGATAGTGGACATCCTGTACGCGTACGTGGATCCGCGGATCCGGTATCAGTAACGGAGCCTGAACATGGCAGTAGAAACGGCAACGACGCGAACGGCACTGGACACCGCATGGGGCGGGATCAGGAGCGTGCGAGGGGCGCGTGTCCCGTGGGTTCCGGTCGCAGTTCTGCTGGTTCTTCTGGTGTGTGCACTGTTCGCCCCCTGGCTGGCTCCGTACGACCCGCAGGAGCCGGACGTACTGAAAGGAGTCCAACGGATCGCCCCATTTGAATCGAGTGAAAACATCCTTGGCGTTGACCTGCTGGGCCGCGACATTCTGAGCCGGCTCATCCATGGCGCGCGCATTTCGGCTTTCATCAGCCTGATTTCCCTGGGGTTCGGCGCGCTGGTCGGCACCGCGCTGGGCGTCGCCTCGGGGTATTTGGGCGGCAAAGTGGACGCGTTGCTGATGCGTGTCTGCGACGGTGTCATGGGCTTCCCCACCATTCTGCTGGCGTTGATCATCGTGGCGATCCAGGGAGGCGCAGGAATCCAGAACGTGGTGATTGCCATCATGGCGACGGTCTGGGCCAGGTTCGCCCGACAGGTGCGCGGCGAGGTGCTCAGTATCAAGGAGCGCGACTTCGTTACGTTAGCGATCGTCGCAGGGGTTCCCAGTCACGTGATCATGTGGCGGCACATCTTCCCAAACGTGGTAAACACGGTGCTGGTGATCATCAGCCTTCTGGTGGGGCAGACGATTCTGCTGGAGGCGTCGCTCAGCTTCCTCGGCGTGGGCGTCCCTCCGGGTGAACCCGCGTGGGGCATCATGGTGGCGGAAGGCAGGAACAACCTGCTGGACCTGTGGTGGCTGTCGCTGATGCCCGGGCTGGCCATCACGATCGTGGTGATGGCGCTCAACCTGTTCGGCGATTGGCTGCGGGACACGCTGGACCCGAAGCTGAGACGACTCAGGTGACCATGCACTGGGACCAGGGTTACCAGAACGAACCGGCGCGTTCTCATCGAGAGTACAGCGCCGGTTTTGATTTCGGGCGCGCGGCGAACGCTGATTGCTATACTGGCGACCGATCCAATGACCTATCGACCGATTCGATCAAAACGAGGGAGATCTCATGCCGGAAGATATCAAGATTTCGATGCGCGTTCCTGGCACGTCGCCGATGCCCGAACTGCTGTCGATGATCCAGAGAATTGAGGAGGCCGGGTTCGACGGGGCGGGCATCCTGGACAGCCAGATGATCTGCCGCGATACGTTTGTGACGATGGGGCTGGCGGCCAACGCCACCGCGCGTCTGCGGCTTTTCCCGGCGGTTACCAATCCCTTCGGGCGCATCCCGTCGGTGCTGGCGGGGGCGGCGCAGACCGTGGCGGAGATCGCGCCGGGGCGCACGAAATTCATCATCGGCACAGGGTATACGTCAGCGAGCACGATCGGGCGCCGGCCGGCAACGCTGCGGCAAATGCGCCGGTGCATCATGGAGGTCCGGGCGCTGCTAGCGGGCGAGTCAGTGGACTATAACGGGATGACCAACCGCCTGGACTTCGCGGGCAGCGACGGCGGCGCCGGCGTGCCCGTGCTGATGGCAGCGTCGGGTCCGCGATCACTAGAACTGGCCGGCGAAGTGGCAGACGGGGCGCTAGTCCTGGTCGGCTACACGCCGGGAATTGTGGGAAAGGCGCTGGAGCACCTGGAAGCGGGCGCGAAACGCAGCGGGCGCGCGCTCGACGATCTCGACGTGGTATTCGCGGTGCGGACGTGCATCGCCGATTCCAACGAAGACGCACGGCAGTTGGCGCGTCCGGTGTCGGTGCACTGGGGTTTGCTGTGGGGCGGACCCAACTGGCTGCCGTATTCCGACGTTGACATGCCGGACTATGAGATTCCGCAGGCCGTTCGCGATGTTTACCCGGACCTGGGACATGCTCCCAACTGGGAGGAAGCCATTGAGCTGACCCAGTTCGTGAGCGACGACGTGAACACGCAGCTGTGCGACGCCATGGGATTGGTGGGCACGCCGGAGCATTGCACGCAGCGGATCCGCGAGATGTCGAAGCACGGAGTGAACCAGATCTACCTGATGCCGTGCCTGACGTTTGCGCCGCCGGAAACGGAGGTGCGGGCGTTCGGCGAGCACATCATACCGGCGCTGGCGGCATAGATGGAGGACGCCAGTGATGACCTGATCAGCCCGGCTGGGCGCGAGACCGCACGAGGGCGATGCCCTCCCAGGTGAGCACAGCAACGGCGGCCGGGTCCAGGTACAGCCACAATCCGATGTTTTCGGACCCGGGCTCGAGGGCGAAGAGGAGGTGGTTGTGCAGGAATACCATCAGCACCAGGGCGGCAATAACCGTGATGACATCGCGGGGCAGTTGGCGCAGGTGCGCCGACGGGTCCCTGCGAATGCGCAGCGAATCGCAGACGTTCACCGTCACGGTGAGGAACATGGCGACGGTGACGAATATGTCAACGACGTACCAGATTGGGACGGCCGCCACCGGATCGGCGGCGTTGAAATAATACAATCCCAAGGTGACCAATGCCGTCAGAAGGCACAGGACGCCGAGGGACTTGCGGGCGACGAGCATGAAGTGGCCTCACAAAAGCAATCGGGAATGAAATCAGGATGGCCCAGCACCGGCGGCTCCAACCCCGATTGGGCAAAGGCCGCCGAGTCCTGGCGAAATTCAGGTTTGTATAGGCACCCCCCGAGAGTGGGGGCTACTGCGGGTTGATTCAGTGTTCGCTGGTGTTTCGGTGGGGTTTCTCCTTTGGGTTTCGTCAATTGGGTTTCGGGATGATTGGGCGAGAGGCAGGATCTGCGCATCGTTGTCAGCGTACGGCCGGGGGTACGCAACTATTTGACCTACTTTTCCGTGTACTCAGTGCGCTGTAGTGAGCACCTGCGCGCGGGCTCGGACAGTCCCGGGGACACCAGTGGGGCCAATGCCGGTGAGGAGTCAGGTCTTTGAGCGGCGGTTGCCACCTGGGCCGGTTGCGATTTTGAAACTGACGGGGTTGGCCGTCGATGCTTGGGTCCTGCCTCTCTTGATCGGGGTGTGATGTAACGTACGTTTTGCCTTGGCTGAATTTAGGATATGCGTTCTGTAAGAGGTTGTCAAGTGCTGGCGCCACAGTTCTCCTGGCGCATGGGGAAATTCGATGACGGGGTTAGCTTGACAGCGAACGTTCAATAGCTCTAACGTGCGGACAGTTTGTTGCTTCGGATTTCCACAGAGTCCCACTGAGCTGCCGCATGATATCAATTAAATCCCCGTGGGGCGTAACGTTCGACCAATTCGCGGCGCCGATCCGCGAGCCGGCGATTGTGGCAGCACCATATATCACGCGACAGCCGGTCGGACGCCTGATTAAAGGGCTTGGCCGGCGTCGGAAGTCGATCAAGTTGGACGTGTTGACCAGCCTTCATCCAGATCATCTCATCGACGGGTCGCTGGACCCGGACGCGTGGTCGCGGCTGTGCGACGCTGTGCCGGGAAGCTCCGTGACTCACCTGCTGCATCTGCACACCAAATCGTATGTGGCAGACGCGCACACCGCCATCGTGACTTCATCCAACCTGACCAATGGCGGGCTGTGGCGGAATCATGAACCTGGCGTCGCCATCACGCATCCCGACGACGTCAAAGACATCGCCGATAATTTGCAGGAGTACGGGAGCCTGGGCGTTCCGGTGTCAGAGTCGGAACTCGCCGAGTTGCACGATCTGTCACGTCTGGCGCGGCAGGGTGGCTCGAACCCCGTTGGTGTTCAGGGATCCGACTCAAGCCCGCAACGCAAGATAGTGTACGACGCGATCAACGAAAAGTTGATTGCTCCAAGAATAGGGAGCGGGGATTTTGTCAGCAACCCGGACGCCTCGGTGACGGCGCAATTTGCCGAAGCAATCCTGTACGTTTTCCGTCGTCATGGGCCAATGCCCACCCGCGAATTGGGCGCCTTGGCCAGGTATCCAAAACCGGAACTGTGCGACGACGATGTTGATCGGGTCATCAATGGCCGGGCGTTCGGCAAGCGATGGAAGCACGATATCCGGAACGCGCAGCAACAACTCAAGCGCGAGGGAAAAATCTCGCTGAAAAATCGAAAATGGCAGATGATCCAAGGGGAGTAGGCTCTTGACACCAAGGGATGTGAATTGGGCGCTAGTGGACGTGATCAGGTATGAAATTATGGTCCCTCCCGAGCGCGATCAGGAGGCCGTTCACGGGTTCACCCACAGCCTGGAAGTGAACTCGATCTGCGCTGAAACGCTGCCGCCCCATGTGGTTACGCCAGTCACCAAGCCGGAGCTTGTAATGGCCTGGAGAGACTACGTGGACCGCAACCAGATCAACCCCGAGGATTCAGCGAAGATCAAAGCCTGGCTCGATGTATTGCCGGACGAAATCGCCATCATAGAACGCGACCCGTCTCCGTTCGGCTAAACTGTTCACACCGTAGAGACTGGCGTGGTCTCGCCGGCAATAGCGAACAGTTCCGAGGACCCGGCAGATACAAGGCGCATCGGCGGTCGAGCATCGCAAAGCAGGAATCACATGACAAGCAACCCAAACGAACACCGCACGCTATCCGGCGTGCCCGTGGAGGCGCTTTACACCCCCGACGGGCTGGCCGCGGCCGATTTCGATGCGGAGCGGGACCTGGGCAACCCCGGCGAGTTTCCCTTTACGCGGGGCGCGTATCCGACGATGTACCGGGGCCGCCTGTGGACGCGACGCCAGATCGCCGGATTCGGCACGGCGCGGGCGACCAACGAACGGTACCGGTTCCTGCTGGCGCACGGGCAGACCGGACTGAGCACCGATTTTGACCACCCTACGTTGACCGGCTACGACTCCGACCATGAGTTGGCCGAGGGCGAGGTCGGGCGGTTGGGAGTGGCGATCGATACCGCTGCCGACATGGGGGAACTCTTCGACGGGATCCCCCTGGAGCAGGCGAGCGTGTCCTTAACCATCAACCACCCGGCCATCGTGCTGCTGGCGATGTTCCTGCACAACGCCGAGCGGAGGGGGACGCCGTGGGGCGAGCTCAGGGGTACCGTGCAAAACGACTCGCTGAAGGAGTTTCACGGCCAGAAAACGTTCGCGCTCCCGCCCGGGCCGGCCCTGAAGCTGACCACGGACGTCCTGGAGTTCTGCACCGAGCACGTGCCCAACTGGTACACGATATCGATCAGCGGGTACCACACGCGGGAGGCGGGTTCCGACGCAGTGCAGGAATTGGCGTTCACGATTGCGCAGGGAATGGCGTATGTGGAATCGGCGCAACGACGGGGTCTGCACGTGGACGGGTTTGCGCCGCGGCTGTCGCACTTTTTCGGCGTGCACAACGACTTTTTCGAGGAGATCGCCAAGTTCAGGGCGGCGCGCAGAATGTGGGCACGGCTGATGCGAGACCGATACGGGGCGACCCGGCCGGAGTCGATGCGGATGAGGTTCCACACGCAGACGTTGGGTTCGACGCTGGTGCGGCAGGACCCGCTGAACAACATCCTGCGGGGCGGTTTGCAGGCACTGGCGGCCGTGCTGGGCGGCACGCAGTCGCTCCACGTGAGCGGCTACGATGAGGCTTACGACATACCATCCGAGGAGGCGATGCGGATATCCCTGGCGACGCAGATGATCCTCGCTCACGAATCGGGCGTCGCCGCCACTCCCGATCCGCTGGGAGGTTCAGCGTACCTGGAGACGCTTACGAACGAACTGGAAGGCGCCGCGATGGCCTACATAGAGCGAATCGATGCCATGGGCAACGGAAGCATGCTGGACGGCATGCTGGAGGCCATCGGCAACGGTTACATTGAAAGCGAAATCGCGCAGGCGTCGTATCGCTACCAACAGCGGGTTGAGACGGGGGATTACACGATAGTCGGGGTGAATGACGAGTACCGGGATGAGGCGGCATCCGCCGGGTCGCTGGAGTTGTTCGAGTTTGACCACGCCGAGGAGGAGCGGCAGATTGAGCGACTGGTCACGGCGAGGCAGAGCCGGAGCGAATCCGCGGCGGCGTCCGGCCTGCGCGAGGTTGTGAAAACGGCCCGGGCCGACGGGAACCTGATGCCGGCCATTCTGACGGCAGTGGGTTCGGGTGTCACGGAGGGCGAGATCATGGGGGCGTTGCGGGACGAGTGGGGCGAGTATGTGGACCCGGGGGTGTTTTAGACGAGCGGCAGTGATGTGGGGTATATTGATGAGCGAGGCCGCAAACCCGCACACGGTGAACAAGCGATGAACAGCCCACTGACAATTTTCGTAACGGTCTGGATGACGGCTTTCTTCGCGCTCAGTTGGGCCTTGCTGGTCGGCCACTGGCTTGGGTTCAGCGCGTTCAGCTACGAACAATTCATCATCGGAGAATTGCTGCCGCTGGCCTACGGCGGCGCCATCTTGTCAGTGGGCTTTCTTACGGCCATCGTCGCAGTCAAACTACACCACAGATGAGACAAATATTCGGTGCCTTGGCACGATGTGCCTGGGTGTATCCGCAATTCTGATTGCTGCCGTGATCATCAGCTTTGGAACGGTCGAGGGAATTCAATTGGCGCCGGTTGCAGGAGCGGTCGTCCTGCTTTCAGCTGGGATCATCCTCAGGGTCCTGGGAAACGGTCCCGGGGAACGTAGTTAATTGACCGCTTCGCCAACCGACACCAGACTTCCTCCCCGTATCCTCCTCGCCAAGCTTGGCCTGGACGGGCACGACCGCGGCGTCAAGGTGATCGCCCGGGCGCTTCGTGATGCAGGGATGGAAGTGGTGTACCTGGGCATGAGGGTTACGGCTGACCAGGTCGCGGCGGCAGCGGCGCAGGAGGACGTGGACGTGGTGGGCATCAGCATTTTGTCCGGCGCGCACATGCGGCTGATGCCGCGGATGGTGGAGGCGTTGGAAAGGCACGGATTGCGCGGCGACGGAGGGTCGGAAGACGTGATGCTGCTGGTGGGCGGGACGATACCCGAGAGCGACGTGGATGGGCTGCGCGAATTGGGTGTTGATGGGGTGTTTCCGGTGGGAACGTTCACGGGTGAGATGGTGGGATTTATCAACGAGTCATTGAAGCGGTGACCGATGATGACGTGGCCCCCGCAATACGATCCGGAGTACGCGCCGCCGCAGGACGCTGAGCACTGGGACGAGCGCGTGGAGACGATGGCGCCGGATGCGCGGGATGAGATCATCCTGGGCAAGCTGAGGGGGCAGGTCAGTTACGCGTGGGAACAATCCGGTTTTTACCGGGAGTTCTGGGGTGACGCGCCGGTTGATCCCAATGATATTCGGAGCCTGGAAGAGTTCGCACATTTGCCCATCCTGACCAAAGAAGACGTGCGCAAGGAGCAAGAAGAACACCCTCCATACGGGCGGTTCCTTTGCGTGTCGCCCGAGGAGGTGTATCGAATCCACGGCACGTCGGGAACCACGGGGCGGCCGACGGTGTTTGGCATCAGTCGGGGCGACTGGCAACGAATCGGCGAGGCGCATGCGCGCATCCTTTGGGCGGCGGGGGTCCGGCCGGGGGATACGGTGATGGTATCGGCGGTGTTCAGCCTTTACGTGGGCAGCTGGGGCGCGTTGGTGGGCGCCGAACGGCTGGGGGCCACGTGCTTCCCATTCGGCGCCGGGGCGCCCGGGCAGACGGAGCGGGCGGTGGAATGGGCCCAGATGGTCAAGCCCGCGGCGTTGTACGCCACACCGTCGTACGCGCTGTACATGGCGGAAACGGCGCGGGAGATGGGCGTCGATCCGAGGACGGATTTTGGATTCCGGCTGATGTTTTTCAGCGGAGAGCCGGGGGCCAGCGTGCCGGCGACGCGGCAGGCCATCGAGGACGCGTACGGCTGCTACGTGGTGGACCAGGGCAGCATGGCGGAGATGACCCCATGGATGACCAATGGTGGATGCCGCCACCTGGAGCGGGGGATGCATCTGTGGCAGGACATCGTGTACACCCAATTGGTGGACCCTGACACGCACGAACCGGTGCAAATGGGTGGGGAAGGCGTGCCGGTCTACACCCACCTGGAGCGAGAATCGCAGCCCATGATCCGGTACTGGTCAGGCGACATCGCACGCTGGGAGATGGCTGACTGTCCCTGCGGACGCACGTACCCCACGCTGCCGCTGGGCATCTACGGTCGTGCCGACGACATGCTGATCATTCGCGGGCAGAACGTGTTCCCGTCACGGGTGGAGGATGTGCTACGCGGGCTGGACGATTTTGGGGGCGAGTTCCGGTTGGTGGTGGAGCGCGAACGGGGATACCTTGACCGCCTGACGGTGCTGACCGAGGTGGCCGCCGAGGTTTGGGCCGCGGCCGGCGAGGGCGGGCCGGATGGCCTGGACGGGTTACGAGGCCAAGTAGCGGACACGCTGCGCAGGGCGCTGGGTGTCGGAGTATCGGTTGAACTCAAACCGGAAGGGGAGTTCGAGCGTACCCAGTTCAAAGCCCGCCGAGTCATTGATTTGCGGTGACGCTCCGCACCACTGATGGATCCGTTCCGACGCCGTTACCCCCGCATACCAGGCCCGCGCGTAGACGTGGGGGAGATCGTGCCTGGGTTGTACCAGCGCTCACTGCGCTCCACCAGCGTGTTCGTGGCCGCGATGTCGCCGGAAACCAGCGGTGATGCCGGCGGAGAGGACCCGCATGATTCGACCCCGGGAACGGTGGCGCTCATAGACGCGGGTTGGCGCATCCACACCAAGCCGATTCTCGAGCACCTGGCGATTCTGGGTTACGGGCCGGATTCGGTGCGGCGGTTGATCGCCACTCACTTCCATGTGGACCACATCGGCGGCATGGCCGGCCTGCAGGCGGTCACTCATCTGCCCGTGGAATCCCACGTTGTCGAAGCGAATCGACTGAAACAGGAACGCAAGGGAGACGTGCCGAATCCGGTGCAGCAGTGGTGGCTTCGTGCGATGCTGTGGCCGCTCATGTTCGCGATGCATCCGCCGCCGATCGCCGACGTTGCGCCGGTCCACGACGGCGACATGCTGCCCCTGCTGTCGGGGGCGCAGGTGATCCACACTCCCGGACACACGCCCGGCAGCATCAGTTTGTATTTTCCCGACGAGGGCGTGTTGATAGCCGGGGACGCCATGCAGCGTCGGGGCGACCATCTGACGACGCCATCGCCGTATTTTTCCAGCGACATGCCCACGGCTCGAGAATCGATACGCAAGTTGGCGGCGCTCGATTTTGAGGTACTTTGCCTCAGCCATTTTCTTCCGATGCGCAAGGGAGCAACCGCGGCCGTGCGTTCGTTGGCGGAGTATGTATCCTGACTTCCGCTGCCTCCAGTGTCGCGCCTTCGCCCATTCTCAACGCTCAGGGGACGATCCACCATGCCCGACGACACAAGTATTCACCACGAGCCGGTTTCGAATCTTCCACTGCCTCTCCAGGGTATCCGTGTGCTGGACGCCACGCATATCGTTGCGGGGCCGTTCTGTTCTCTGATCCTGGCGGACATGGGGGCGGAGGTCATCAAAATTGAGCGACCGCGCACGGGTGACCTGGCCCGGGGTCGGGGGCCGTTCATCGGCGACGACGAGTCAGGACGGATCAGCAGCCGGTTCCTGGGTGTGAACCGCAACAAAAAATCGGTGACCCTGGATTTGCGCAACCCGACCTGCAAGCTCGCGTTCGAAAGCCTGGTGTCGAATTCCGACGTGCTCCTGGACAACTGGGGGCCGGGCGCGTTTCGGCGGCTGGGTCTGGGCTACGACCGCCTGAGTGAAATCAACCCGCGACTGATCTATGCGGAAATCACCGGATACGGGGACAGCGACGGGGCGCGGGGGCCATATTCGAACTGGCCGGCGAACAACCTGGCGATCCAGGCCATGTCGGGCTGGATGGAACTCACGGGCGAACCGGGCGGGCGTCCCCAGGCGGTAGGCGACAACATGGGAGACTCAGTGCCCGGAGTCTGGGCGGCGTTGGGGATTGTCCTGGCGCTGGAAACGCGGCGGCAGACGGGCAAAGGGCAGCACGTGGACGTGTCGATGTACGACTGCATGGCCTCTCACGTCATCAGCAACATGAACGCGTACCAGGCCACGGGAAACACACCGGGGCGAACGCGAGGGGCTTCCCTGGGCCCCGGCCTCGTATTCCGTGCGGCCGACGGTTATGTCATCATGGCCGGCGTGCGCAGTCCGGAACGGTTGGCGGCGCTGTGGGATCTGGTGGGACAAAGTGATTTGCCGGAGCAGGACGAGCGGTACCTGCAGCAATTCCCGGACGCCGATTTCGTGTTCGATGTGATGATTCCCGCGATAGAGAGTTGGTCGGCGGAACGGCCCAAGTGGGAGGTGGCGGGCAAACTCACCGAGATTGGGTTTTCGATGGGGGTTACGCAGAGCGTGGCGGATCTGGCCAATTGTCCCCAGTTGGAGGCTCGCGGGATGTTCGTAGATTCCGGTGATACCCTGGGCGGGATGTTTCGTTCCCTGGCAACGCCTTTGCGTCTCACGGCCTGCGAGCCGTCGGCTACGGAGACACCGCCGACCCTCGGCCAACACAACGCCGAAATACTGTGCACGCTGGGCGGACTCACGCGGGAGACTCTGTCGGCGCTGGAGGCGGAAGGCGCGGTGTGATCGACATCGGCCCGCTTGCCCAGAGTGCGCCGCCGGCGTAGAATGGCGAAACTTACCAACGCCGTCGGCCACGTTTCGACGACGGCGCAAGCACCGGAAACGCGCTCCATTCCAAGCGGTACCGCGTCTCGGCAAACTGAATTTAGGAGAACCGGTCATGGCAGAAGCAAAAGGCCCCCTGGACGGGATACGAGTAATTGACCTGGGTCGGCACCAGGCCGGTCCCCGGTGCGCGCAAGTGCTGGCGCGCCTGGGCGCTGAGGTCATCAAGGTGGAGCGACTGGGCGGCGAAGAGACCCGCTACCACGCGCCCTGGGTTCGAAAGCAGTCCGCATATTGGGTCCAGTACAACAGCGGCAAGAAAAGCCTGAGCATTGACCTGCGCAAGGAGGACGGCAAGGAAGTCCTGCGGAAGCTGGTGGGGGTTTCCGACGTCCTGCTGCAGAACTTCCGGCCCGGCACCATCGACATCATGGGCTTCGGCTATGACGTGCTCTACGAACTGAACCCTCGCATCATCATGGTGAACGTGTCGGCTTACGGCCAGTTTGGCCCCTACCGGGACCAGATCGGCTACGACCCCATCGGCCAGACCATGTCCGGAATCGCAATGGTCACCGGCGAAGAGGGCATGCCGCCCATCCGCGCCGGGGTGCCTATCATCGACCGGACCACGGCCCTGCACGCCGCCATCGGGACGCTGGCCGCGATACATGAGCGCGAGTCCTCCGGACAGGGACAGTGCATCGATGCGTGCCTGGCCGACACCGGCTACAGCTACACCGAAATTCCGATCACCGCCTACCACGGCGCCGGCATCGAGCCTCGACGCGGTGAATCCGCCGCTCCTCCGTCCGGTACTTACCCATGCAAGGACGGCTGGGTGCTCATTTCGGCGGGCGACCAGCACCACTGGCACCGGGTCTGTAATGCGCTCGGCAAGCCCGAGTGGCTGGAAGACCCGCGGTTCACCACGCGGCACGAGCGGGGACGGAACGGCGAGTCGGTCAACCAGGCGATGCGCGATCTCATGGCCGACATGACCATGCGGGAAGCCATTGCTCACTTCACGCACCACGACGTAGTGGCCGCGCCGGTGAATACCATCGCCCAGGCAGCGGCGGATCCCCATCCCTGGGAGCGCAGGGCCATGGTCGAGGTCGACGACTTCCTGGCAGGTTCCATCGCCGTGTCCGGAGACTTCTGGCACTTCAGCCGCACTCCTGCGGTGGTTGGCACGACCCCTCGCGTCGGCGAGCACAACGAGGACGTTCTCACCGGTCTACTGGGCTACAGCGAGAACGAGGTCCAGTCCATGTACGAGGCCAACGTAATCGGAAACTTCGACCACTACGACGAAGTGCCCGGCTAAAACCGTCGGCGACGCCAATCAATAAGGGGCGGGTGAATTCCCGCCCCTCCGTTTTTGTGGGATTGCGCGCTGGGCACTGGCAACCGGTTCAGTCAACCTGGCTCATTATGTCACTGGCAAACCAGTCCAACCGTTCCAGCGACTGGTTCAGTTCACTTCCCCGGATGTCGAAGATGATGTGCGACACGCCGATGTCGGTGTAGGTCTGCACGTCCTCCAGGATGGCATCTGGCGACCCGGAGAACCGGCGGCGGGGACCGGACTGCATGGTGGCAGGGTCGTAGAGCGGAGCTTTCATAGACACCTGGATCCCGGACGGGTCGCGATCGGCCTGCTCGGCGAAACGATTCAGGGTTACCAGATCGCCGGCCAGTTCCTCGGGTTCCAGCGTGGCTGCCGGGATCGTACCCACCGGGTGCCATCCATCGCCGATGGTCGCGGCGCGCCGGATGGCGGGACGGCTCTGGCCGCCGACCCAGATGGGCGGGTGGGGTTTCTGAACGGGTTTGGGGAGGAACTGGATGCCCGAAAACTGGACGTACTTGCCGTCGAACTCCGGATTGGGGCTGGTCCACAGTTCCTTGTAGGCGCGCAAATATTCGTCGGTAACCGCGCCGCGCTCGGCGAACGGGGGCGTGTCGAGAGCCTCGAATTCCTCCTCAATCCAGCCCACGCCGACGCCCAATATCAGACGTCCCTGGGAAAGGACATCGAGCGTCGCCAGTATCTTGGCGGCCAGGATGGGCGGTCGGTAGGGCACAATCATCACGCTGGGAACGAGGCGTATTTTTTCAGTCACGCCCGCCAGGTATGTCAACAGCGTGAGCTGCTCAAAGTATTCGCCGCTCTCGCCCGTCGGGAATTCGCCGCCAACGGTATAGGGATACGGAGAATCTATCCGATTGGGGACGAGGACGTGGTCGCCCGCCACCATGCAATAGAACCCCAGTCGGTCTCCGGTTTGGGCGATCCGGGCCAGTGGGCCCGGCTGCGCGTTGGGGCCATGATTGGGGAGGTAAAAGCCAAACTGCATTGAAACTCTCCTGGGCCAACAGTGCGGCGATGGGGCGGGTCAGCCGCCGATTCGGAAGTCCCCGAACAGCAACCCGATGATGATCAGGGCGATCACCAGGCCGACCACCAATCCCAGGGCGCAGCCGCAGCCCCTACTTAATCCTTCGAAAAAGGCCATAGTTCACACGGGCCCGGGACGGATCACCCTCGTGGAGCGCATCTGATCGACGGGCCGCCCTGCTATAATAGCGCAGCCGGTCTGAGACCCTCAACCGGCGTGTAAAACCAACCGCAAAGACTTAGCAAATAAACCAAGGAGAGTCGTTGTTATGCCAAATATCACACTTGAGCAGGCCGAAGCGGTGCTGGGCGGCGCCAAGACGGCCGCTCTGGAATTGGGCAAGGCGTTCAGCTTTTCCGTCGTCGACGCGCGCGGGGACCTGATTACCATGTGCAAGATGGACGGTTCGGCGTGGCGCACCCCGTACGTGTCACGGGGCAAGGCTCGCGCGTCGGCGTGCTTTGGCGAGCCCAGCGGCGACCTGACGGAACGATCCACCACACCTATCATGCGCGCGGTGATGGAGGTCGAGCGGGGCGAGTTCGTCCCGGGCCAGGGAGCGTTGCCGATCTACATGAACGGCGAGTTGATTGGGGCAGTTGGCGGCAGTGGCGGAACCGCCCAGGAGGACGAGGACTGCTCCAGGGCAGGAATCGCGAGGCTTTCGGGCGCCAGCGCCAGCCGGTAAGCACTTGCCGGAAACCACAGAAAAAGAGCCCTGCCGGCGCGCCGGCAGGGCTCTTCGGTTGCTGAACCCGGAGACCTAGTCTGTTGACGAAACCTCGAAGTGCTTCACCCAATACTCGCCGCGATAGAGGTGCTCCACTTCGCGGGCGATGTTGGCGCGAAAATCGCTGATCTCGTAAGCGCGGAGGTCTCCCAAAGTGTCCCACACGCTAACGCTGACTCCCTCGTCCGGGTCCTCAGTGCTGCGGATCAACTGCCTTTCGCGCAGTCCCGTGGGCTTGGTTCCGGCGGTCACGCGCTCGTGATAGTGCCGTTCGAACTCTTCCCAGGATCCCGCCCGGAGCTTTCCCCAGACCATTCGGATGAACATGTTGCAATGACCTCCTTGCCATCAACGCCAGTGGAAAGGCGTCGTGTTTAGTGCGTGTTGTTACTCATGGCGCTTGCGCCAGGGTTCAGTGTTCCAGGTCGCCGGTGGCATGCTCGATGATTTTGGCCGCCGTTTCGTCGCTCATGTGGCCCATGTCGAGCATCATGTGATAAAGGGTCGGATCGTCCGGGGAGACCTTAAAGAATTTCTGGAAAAACTTGACCCGAGCTTCCTCCAGGCCTTCAAGGTACTGGCTTGCTTCGGGCTCATCGAGGTGCTCCCGTTCCATGATGGTCGCTACGCGCCTGGACATGGGAGCGAGCATTCCCACGTGGAGCACTCCGGGCGTGTCGCTGAGAATCACGTTGGCGCCACGACCTATGATCACGACGTGTCCGGCCTGCGCCAGAGTGCGAACGACCTCGCGGGTGGTGTCGATGAACAGCTGGTCATTGACGCGCTGTACACGGGATGACGACTCACCGGCCAATTCGTGATACGTTTCAGGCAGGGTCTCGATGCCGACACCCAGATCGTAGTCTCCCGAGACGGCAGCGCGCTCCAGCACTCTACCCAACAGAGCGGTGATACGGTCGCCAAATCTCTCAACCCGTTGCTCCTTGGCCATCAGGATGGATACCGGAGAGCCGATGATGCGGGCAGCTTCCGCGAACACCATGCGATCCACATAGTTGAGGTGCAAGTCGTGGGCGACGCGCTGCCCGACAGCGATCGAGCCGGCGCCGATGGGGCCGTTGATGGTGATTACTGGCATAACGCTACCTCCCCTGCCGCCAATCGGTCATAGTAGTCGGTTCGCCTGGGCAAAATACCTGATCACTTCGATCATAACACAGCAGACCAGCCCGACAGGAAACATGCCGATCCGTCGGGCAGCGCTGGCCCGCGGCTAAAAATAAAGGGCAGCCCATCAGGACTGCCCTTCCTGCTTTCCGTAGCTTTAGCGGCGGGCGCCACCACCACCCAGGAATCGCCGGTCAGCCGGACTCCGGTTGCCACCGGGCGGGCGTCCGCCCGACGGCCGGCGGGGGCCGCGATCCCGGTCGTTGGGGTCGCTACCCAGCATGGAATTGCGGTCGCGCTCACGATCACCACCGTACCCGCGTCCGCTGCGATCCCGGTCTCCGCTACGGTCCCGGTCTCCGCCGCCACGTCCGCCACGGTCCCGGTCGTTGCCGCCGCGACCTCCACCGCCGCCGCCGCTGTTCCGATCGTTGCCGCCGCGACCTCCACCGCCGCCGCCGCTGTTCCGGTCGCGACCGCCTCCGTAGCCACCTCGGCCGCCGCGATCACGATCGCCGCCATAGCCGCCACGTCCACCGCCGCCGCCTCGGGGTCCACGGTCACGATCGCCGAAAGCGGGTCGTTCCTGCCGCGCAGGTGGCGGCTCGGTGTCGCCCATCAGCACGCGTCGCGACATGTTGATCCGGCCCATGTGGTCGATTTCGTGGATCATGACGGTAATTTCCTGTCCGATGTCAACGTCCTCGTAGGCCAGGTCGCCGAGTTCCTCATTCCGCACCAGGCCGTCCTTACCGCCGGGAGACAACTCTACGAACACGCCGAAGTTGGTGGTGCGAGTGATCTTGCCGGTGATGATGTCTCCCACCTCGGGGTCGCGGGTCAGGCCATCGACACGGCTCCGCGCCAGCTCAATCATCGGCTGGTCGCTGGAGGAGATGACGACTCCCCCGTCGTCGGAAACGTCGATGTTGCAACCGGTCTCTTCCTGAATGGCGCGGATAACCCGCCCGCCAGGGCCGATCAGGGCGCCGATCTTCTCAACCGGAATCTGCATCCGGACCAGCTTGGGAGCGTATTTGCTCATCTGAGTACGGGGTTCCGAGATGGCCTCAGACATGCGATCGAGGATGTGGAGTCGGCCGACGCGGGCCTGTTCCAAGGCTTCGCTCAGCAATTCCTGAGTCAGGCCGTCTATCTTCACGTCCATCTGCAGGGCGTTGATGCCGCCCTCAGTTCCAGCGACCTTGAAGTCCATGTCGCCCAGGAAATCTTCGATCCCCTGGATGTCGCTGAGGATGGCGTAGCGTTCGCCGCCGTCATCGGTGATCAGACCCATGGCGATGCCCGCCACCGGCGCCGCGAGCGGCACACCTGCGTCCATCAAGGCCATGGAGGAGCCGCAGACGCTGCCCATGGAGGTGGAGCCGTTGGAGGCGAGAACTTCACTCACCACTCGAACGGCGTACGGGAACTCCTCCTCGGGCGGCATGGCGGCCAAGATGGCTCTTTCGGCCAGCGCACCGTGTCCGATCTCGCGGCGTCCCGGCGAGCCAACACGCCGAGCTTCACCCACGCTGTAGGGAGGGAAGTTGTAATGGTGCATGAACTGCTTGGTGTTGTCGGGACCGACGGTGTCGAGGGTCTGCTTCATCGCCAGGGAGGCGAGGGTCGCAACGGACAGCACCTGGGTCTGGCCACGGGTGAAAAGGCCGCTGCCGTGGGCGCGAGGGAGTTCGCCAACGCTGCACGTGATGGGTCGTATTTCGTCCAGACTGCGGCCGTCGGGTCTGACGTTCTGGTTGAGGATCCGGCCGCGAACCTCGGCTTTCACCAGGTTCTTGAACGACTCGGCGATTTCGCCGGCCGAGTAGT
The DNA here is from genome assembly GCA_965116565.1 of Dehalococcoidia bacterium. Lineage (GTDB taxonomy): Bacteria > Chloroflexota > Dehalococcoidia > Lucifugimonadales > UBA3495 > Bin87. The sequence goes on along the minus strand of OZ220699.1, from coordinate 2,278,414 downwards.
CTTCCGACAGTTGCGCAGCGACCTCGGACTCGATGGCGTCAAGGCTCGAGTCCCGCTCGCTCTTGAACGAGTTCCGTTCCAGCACCTCCGCGATACGGCCGTTGACGAGGGCGTCGATCTTTTTCTGGCGTTCCTCGGCGGTTGCGTAGTCGACGTGGACGGAGACTTTTTCCGCACCGCGCTCCGCCACCAGACGGTCGATCATCTCGATGGTCTGGACGTTGCTCTCGTGGGCCAGCCGGATGCCTTCGAGGATGACCTCCTCCGAAACCTCCACTGAACCGGACTCAACCATCATGATGGCGTCGCGATTGCTGGCCACCACCATGTTGAGATCGGCCGCACCGCTGCGCTGGAAGCTGGGATTGATGCTGTAATCGCTGCCGTCCCACGTGATGCGGCAGGCGGCGATGGGTCCATCGAACGGGATCTGGCTGATCGACAAAGCCGCGGAGGCGGCGACCATGCCCAGCGTTTCCGGCGGGTGCTCTTCGTCCACCGACAGTACGGTGATGATCACCTGGATTTCGTTGTGCAGACCCTTCGGGAACAGTGGGCGGATGCTGCGGTCGGTAAGGCGGGCCGACAGGATGGCTTCGGTGCCGGGGCGCCCTTCACGGCGGAAAAAGCTGCCGGGGATTTTCCCCACGGCGTAGAGGCGTTCTTCGAACTCCACCGTCAGCGGCAGGAAGTCGATGCCTTCTCGAGCCTGCTCCGACATGACCGCAGTCGCCAGCAGCACCGTTTCGCCGCACGTAATGGATACTGATCCGTGGGCCTGCTGGGCGAGTCGGCCCGTTTCAAGGGTCACGGGTTGCCCGCCGATTTCGCCGTCGATGGCGAAGGGATTCATGAGTCCGTTCGTGATTTCAGTCGTGGTCATAACAGGATTGTTTTCTACCTCTCTCGTCCGATACGTGCTGTCGGTCGCATGTGTGCGTATATTCGCCGAATTGGGAACCAAATCTTGCGGTAATGCGGCCGGCGTTTCGTGTCTGCCGCCAAGTATGACTGGCGGCCTGCTTCATGCCCATCTCCCTCTCTCACCTCGCGATAATAACGGCCGGCCCGTCGTCGTTTACTACGGGTCGCCACACAAACGGGGTGTTACCGAGCCGGCAACGTCCGGTCGCCGGGATGCGGCTTTCGTTGGGCGGTCACTTGACATGCCAACGTCGGTGACCAGGAGACAGAACCGGTGGTTCAGTTAGCGGCGGAGTCCAAGCCTTCCGATGAGGCTTTGATATCGACCGACATCTTCACTGCTAAGATAATTCAAAAGACGGCGCCGCTTTGACACCATCGTCACCAATCCCCTTCGGGAATGTACATCTTTCCGATGTGTTCGGAGGTGGTCGGTCACCTGTCGAATGCGCTCAGTGAGCATTGCGACTTGCAGTTCGGTGGAGCCAGTATCGGTTTCGTGCGTCCGATATCCTTCGATGACTCTTTGCTTGACGTCAGGGTCCAACATTACTGATTGTCTACCTTACCTTTTCGGGTCCCGTGCCCGTTTCGCGTCAACTCGTTTGTGCGGGAACAGGGTAGCATGATACCCGAAATTAGGCAACCGGGTGACGATTTCGTTTCTTTATCAAAACACGGAGCGAGATATCGAAATATCGCGGGTTATGAGCGCGGCCGGGACGTATCCCCAAGCTGTACCAGGGTGGGAAACGTTCGGTTTTGCCGGTGGTTTGAGCGCCCAGTCCGGAGAGCGTGAGCCTCGCCATCACTGTGTTAGCATTTCAGCCGTTAGTTCCCAAGGCACACCTATTGACGCGGTAACAAATGGCATCGAACGCATCATTCCTGTCTCGCATACGGGGAGTGGAATTGCTGCCTGGCGAGCAGGTGAGCGCTTTGCTGAATCCCGACGACGGGACGCTGGCGGAGCCGTCGAAGCATGGCCGATTGTTGGTCGCCACCAACCAGCGGTTCATCAATCTGGGCGACAGTGGCGACAGCCAGATCAGGGACATATTCACGATAGCCTCGGTGTCCGGCACCAGCGTGCGGAATGATGTCGTACGGGGGTTTTCGTGGAAACAGTGGGTGGCTCTGGTCGCCGGCGGGCTGGTTGTTTACGTGGCGTTGGCATACTGGCTGGTCGATCGATTGCCCCAGATCGTGATCCCCGGCCTCAACCTGCATGTTTTCGCACTGATCGTCATGATATTGGTGATCGTTGCCGGCTGGTTGTTCTGGAGAGGATTCACGCAGCCTGGAGGAACGACCCTCCGTATCCACGGGACAAATTGGGACGTGGAGATGCCTTGCACAGCCCGATATTCAGACCTGATGGAGTTTGCCTACGCGCTGTCGTTGATGCAAATGCAACGCCAGGATCCGCCGCGGCTAGGGCGTTTGGCTGAGGGGGAGTGATGGGTCGATGTCCAGGGACATATCGGCGACTTCCCCGCGTTGGTACTGGTAAAACGCCGCCGCCGCAATCATCGCCCCATTGTCCGTGCACAGGACCGGCCGCGGGATCAGCGCAGGGAGCGGCGAGTCGGAAAGGACGCGTTGCCTCAACCGGGCGTTGGCCGTAACTCCTCCGCCAAGAACCAGACCTCTGGCTCCGTATTGCTCGGCCATGTCCAGCAATTTGTTGGTCATTACGTCCACCAGGGACTCCTGGAACTCCCGCGCGAGGTGGGCCACCATCAGTTCAGCCTTAGCAGCTTCAGAATCTGACGGCGGGTAGAGGCCAACGTCCTGTGCTCGGTGGAGCAACGCCGTTTTCACGCCACTGAAGCTGAAATCAAGCGTGCCGCGCATCCACGCCCGTGGCAAAGGCACCGAGGCCCGTGCAATGCGCTCCGTATCGTCGTGGACATGTGTGTCGTGGACATGTGTGTCGGGGTCATCGAGCGACTGGGCGGCTTTCTGGATTTCCGGTCCCCCGGGAAATCCCAGGCCGAGCACCCGCGCCGCTTTGTCGAATGCCTCGCCGGCAGCGTCGTCCCGGGTGCGGCCCACCAACCGATAGTCGCCGTGCCCCTCCATCAGCACAAGGTCCGTGTGCCCACCCGACGCGACCAGGCACGCTAGTGGAAAACCAGGATCCTCCGAGGGCGAGAGTTCAACTGCCTCCAGCCACGCGGCGTAGATGTGGCCTTCAAGATGGTTGACCCCGATCAAGGGCACGTCCAACGCAAGAGACAGAGACTTGGCAGTGTTCACGCCGCTGATCAAGGCTCCCGCCAGACCAGGGCCGTGCGTAACGGCTATCGCGTCGACGCTTTCGAGTGTGGCGCCGGCGTCATCCAACGCCCGCCGCAAGGTGGGTTCCATGTCGCGGATATGCTGCCGCGAAGCGAGTTCGGGAACGACGCCACCGTGCGCCGCGTGGAGGCCAGCCTGCGACGCGATTACGTTGGCGTGCAGGATTCGCCCATCCTCGACGATTCCGACTGCCGTTTCGTCGCACGAGGTCTCGATACCTAAAATTAGCATGCTGCAGGTCGTCTCTAACGATGGGTACATTGATTATAGTAGGGCAACTTTTGTAGCGGGGCAACTTTGCGCCGGCCGAACGCCGGTGTTATCCTCTTGAATGATAAATAAAATCCGGCATGGCCCAATAGCCGCTTCGCCCACGCACAGTCCGGGAGGTAGACAGCCCCGATGATGGACATTGCGCCTGATGGTTTATCCTGGTGCGTCGTTTTATTGCAGACCGGCACGATTGCCGGCGATTTCGTCATTCCTTTAACCGTGCAGATCGCGCTGCTCGTCGTCAGTTTCCTTGGGGTGGTTTTTTTCACGAGCGCTGAATCCGCGCTGATCGCGGTCAACAAGATCCGCGTCAGGTTCCTGGTGGAGCAGGGCAACTCGGCAGCGCGAGCCGTCGACCGGGTGCTGTCTCAACACGAAAAATTCTTCGCAACGATCCTGCTCAGCCAGAACGCGTTCACCATCTTTGCCACGGCCATCGGGACAGCGGTGGCCGCCGAAGCGTTGCAGGATTCGGCGTACGCGGCGATCTTGACCACAGTGGTCATGACAGTGGTGATTTCCATCTTCGGGGAAATAACCCCAAAAACGCTCGCCGCGACCTACTCGGACCGTTGGGCCCTGGTGGCCGCCCGGCCGGTTGGCTGGTCAATGTGGGCCTGCACCCCGTTCATCTATTTCTTCACCGCCGTACCGAGGCTCATTTACAAAATCTTGCGCACCGATCAGGACCGCTGGCAAACCTCCTTCACGGAAGGCGAGCTTCGCATGATGATCGACCTGTCTCGGGAGCAGGGGGCAGTGGAATCGGAGGAGGCCGAGCGGCTGAATCGCGTCTTCCATTTCAGGGACCGGCGACTCAGCGACATCATGACGCCGCGCACGGAAATCGTCTGGATCGAAAAAGAAACCACTTTCCAGCAGTTCCTGGAACTGTACGCCGAGCACAGCCACACCAGGTTCCCGGTCTTCGAGGGCAGCCAGGAAACGGTTCTGGGCGTGCTATCCAACAAAGAGGTGCTGATCGCTCAAGGCCGCGGTCAGATCGGTCTCGGGGATCCCGTAACCGAAAACATGCGGGAAGTCGATTTCATTCCGGAAACGGTATCGGTATCGGACGCATTCGATGCCATGCAGGAAAAGCGGCTGTCCATGATGATGGTCACCAACGAATATGGAGGGATCGCCGGCCTGGTTACACTCAAACAGTTGACGGGCGTGATCGTCGGCACGCTGATCGACGACGATCCCCCCTCGGAAGGCGCCCACTCCAGCGTCATCGAATTGGACGACGGAGGCTATTTGCTGGATGGCGGCATCACCATCATAGATATTAATGACCGCTTGGAATCATCCGGTATCGCGGTGCCTGAAGGAGAGTACAAGACCATTGCCGGACTGATCCTTCACGAACGGGAAGGCGAGATACCCAGCGTTTTCGACACGATCTATACTGGCGATTTATCGCTGACCGTGACCGATATGGTCGGGGCACGGATCAACCGGGTCCGGTTGGAACAAACGGTTGCGGCGACCGAGGAGTCCGCAGAATGAGGCTGCATCTGTTGCGCCACGGCGAAACAGATGTCAACGCGGCCGGCCGGCTGCAGGGGTCCACGGACTCGATCCTCACCGCGTTGGGCCGCCGCCAAGCCCGCGATCTGGGAATCGCCAGCATTGCGTGGAAACCCGCCGCGATTTACTCAAGCCCGCTGTCGCGCGCGAGAGACGTCGCGGATCAAATCGGAAACGCCACCGGGGTAGCGGTGAAGATCGAGCCTCGTATCACGGAGATGGAAATGGGAGCGCTGGAAGGCGTGACCATCCAGCAGATGCGGGACGGGTGGCCTGAGTTGTACCAGGGCTGGCGAAGGGACGCGAGCAGCGTAACCATGCCAAACGGGGAGTCGCTGGGAGATGTCCAGTTGCGGGCAATGGCCGCCATCGAGGAGTTGGACGAAAGCCACGATGTCGAGGACACAGTGATCGCCGTTACGCACAATTTCACCATCCGGTGCATTGTCGCGGCGGTGTTGGACCTGCCCCTCGCGAACATCAACCACATGGACCTCTCTCTGGGCAGCCGCACGACGATCACCACGGGACGGCGTGGGCGGCGGCTCAACGGTTACAACGCGGTTGACCACCTCATGCCGTCGAATCGCGTCGGATACTAGTATGCGAAATCCCAGGGCGTCGGAGCCGCAGATTTCGTCGACACAGACTTGGTGATTCGTCGACGCCGCCCATCAGGAGAGCCGTGTCAGCAACCCGCAGGGTCAATTTCAAAGCCCTTGAATCAGCGCGCCGCCTTGACCTGAATGACTCCGACACGATCGTGGTCGGCGTATCCGGCGGACCTGATTCAACGTGCCTGCTGGACGCGCTGGCGCACATCCGCAATAGACAGCGAGTGCGGTTCGAACTGCACGCCGCGCACCTGATCCACGATTTCCGGGGCCAGGAAAAGTACGACGACGCCCAGTTCGTGCGGGAGTTCTGCCAACGTTGGAACCTGGAATTGACGGTGGAAGAGGCGGACGTGGGGTCATACCAACGGAAACAAGGAGTAAGTTCGTTTGAGCAGGCGGCCCGCGACCTGCGCTACGACTTCCTGGGGAGGGTAGCCAGGACGGTCGGCGCCAGATACGTCGCCGTTGCGCACACCGCTGACGATCTGGCTGAAACGGTGCTCCTGCACATCGCCCGCGGAAGCGGGATTCACGGCCTGAGAGGCATGGAGCAAACTGGAGGGTGGCCCTACCCCGGCCACGATGATTCACCTGGGCTGTGGCGTCCGCTGTTGGGTGTACGACGGACCGATACCATCGCGTATTGCACCGAGCGAGGCATCGGCTACCGGGACGATACGACGAATTACATGGAGGATTTCGCCCGCAACCGCGTCCGAATGAATCTCATGCCCACGCTGGCGGAGCAATTGAATCCCCGGATCGTACATGCTCTGGCGCGCCTGGCCCGGACCGCAGGCGATCAGCTGGATTTCCTCGAGGCCTGTGTGGACGAACATTGGCCGGCCGTGTCCGACGGGGAGGCTGGTCCGGACGGAGTGGTAAAGTTGCGGCGGGACAAGCTGGCCGATTTGCACCCGGCTCTGCAAGCTCTGATGTTGAGGCGTGCCTGGATATCGGCCACCGGGGGCAGCAAGCGTTTGATGGAAGGCCACATCCAACAGATGGCGTCCATAGCCGGAGGGAACGCGTCCGGCAAGACGGTCGCACTTCCGGGTGGATACCGCGCGCGCGCCTTGGGCCACCGGCTGGAGATATTACCCCCGGATACGGAGGAGAGCTGTCCATACCCGGTTCCGTTCGGAGAGTTCAGGATCACGCTGCCGTGGGGCCCGATCGCCATAGGGGTGACCAAGCGCGGCGGCTGGGAGGTTACCGCCCAATCGATAAAACTGCCCGCCGGAGCATCCCTGGACACCGGCGACGCGATGCAGAGTTACCTTGCGGCGTCCGCTCTTTCGGAAGGGGCGCACGTCCGCACCTGGCGTCCGGGCGACCGAATCCAACCGCTGGGGATGTCGGGGCGTCGCAAGATACAGGACCTGTTCACCGACTCGGAAGTGCCAAGGGCGTGGCGCTCGAGGGTCCCATTGGTGGTGACGCCGCGCGGCGTGGCATGGGTCGTTGGGTTGAGGATCGCGAACTGGGCTGCGGTGACGCCCGCGCCTGACGGGGAGACCGAAGCCGTGCTGATAGAATTCAAACTGGACCCGCAAAAAATCGTGGATGAGGCCGGTTGATCCCCTCCATCAACCGCCTGAGGCCGCTCTGCCGTGGCCAACTCGGGCAATCGTGCCCGCTGAGAACGAATCCTCTTCATCTACGCGTAAGCTCCCATTGTCGGGGCGGAGTCAACCGATAAAAATCCTCGATCCGGAGCGCCCCGGCCGATTCTTGCGGACAATACTTTGTGTAGAATAGAAATCCGACCTCAAATCATCAGCAGCCCTGAATGAATTGGCGGCTTTCGCCGCCTGACCGTACAATCGTCGGAGACTGAGGGGGTAATTTGTCGGTTCGCAACCTGACCAATTTCCTGGTGCACCTTTTCGGCGACAGCGACGAGCTTGAGGAGATCTACCTGTCGGCGGTGCACGACCACTGCCTGTTCTGCCACGAGCCGATCAGCGATTCCACCGCCTACCTTGATTTTCGAGTCTGCCCGTTTTGCAGGTTCCACTACACGCTTTCGGCGAGGCAGCGGATCGAGATGATCGCAGATCGGCGAAGTTTCCGGGAGCAGAATCGTTATGTGCGCTCCCTGGCTCCGCTGTCATTCTCCAACCGACCCGATTCCGCGCCAAGCGAATACGACGTAGAGCTCACGGAAAACCAGGACCGCACCGGGCTGACCGAGGCCGCCGTCACGGGCACGTGCAGGATCAGCGGCCGGAATGCCGTGCTGATCGTGCTGGATTACGGTTTCATGGGCGGCAGCATGAGCAGCGTCGTTGGTGAGAAGGTGGCGTTGGCGTTCGAACTGGCCGCCCGCCGCAGTTTGCCGATGATCGCGGTGGTGTCCGGAGGCGGCGCGCGCACGCAGGAGGGCATCCTCTCATTGATGCAAATGGCCAAAACGGTTACCGCGGCCAACCGCCTGCGAGAGTCTGCGGTGCCGTTCATCGCCGTGTTGGCGAACCCGTCGACCGGGCAGGCTTACGCCAGCTTCGCCAACCTGGCCGACATCATCATCGCGGAACCGGGCTCAGTGGTGGGATTGTCGCCCATCCGGACCATGATCGAAGCGACCGGAAGGCAGCTACCGCCCGATGTGCACACAGCGGAGTATCACCTCAGACGCGGCCTGCTGGACAACGTTGTTGACCGAGAGAGCCTGCGGGACCGTTTGAGCCGATTGCTGGACCTGCTGGCCGAACCGGAAGGGATAAAACTGGGACGCCGAGCCGTCTCCAGGCTCCAGGCACCGCCGGTCGAGGACACCGAGACCTGGGAGTCACTGGCCGCAGCCACCCACGAGGAGAGACCGGACGCTCTCTACTACATGCGGCACATCCTGCAGGAGTTCTTCGAGATTTGCGGCGACCGGGTGAGCGGAGATGACCGCTCGGTGGTCGGCGGGTTGGGGCTGTTGCGCGGCCATCCGGTGGTTGGCATCGGCCAGCAACGGACTCACGCCGGGGATGCCGAGGGGAGCCGCTACCACGTGAGGCCGGAGGGTTTGCGGAAGGCGCAGCGGCTGATGCGGTTGGCATCGCGTTTCAATTTGCCCCTGGTCACGTTTATCGACTCGCAGGGAGCGGATCCGCGGCTCGAATCGGAAGAGCAGGGCGTCGGCAACGCGATAGCCAGTAACCTGTCGTTGATGCTGAACGCGGAAATCCCGGTCGTGTCGGTGATAATCGGGGAATCCGGCAACGAGGCGGCTCTGGCCATGAGCCTGTCAGACCGCATATTGATGCAGCAGTACGCCGTCTATTCTCCCATTTCCCTGCACCACACAGTGGGCGGCCCGTCTCGGGAGCGTTATCTGACCCGCGAGGCTGCTGAGGTGCTGATGATGACCGCCCGCGACTGCCAGGAGTTGGGCATCGTTGACCAGATCGTGCCGGAGCCGGCGGGCGGGTCCCACAACGACCCGCGACAAGCCGCGATCGACCTGGAATATTCCATCTACAAGCACTTAGCAGAAACCAGCCGCGTCTCGACCAGCAAATTGATCAAAGGGCGGTACAAGAAGTTCCGTCAAATGGGCGAACTCAATCCGTTCGCACACGCGGCGATTCAACAGGAGGTCGCGGCGCTGCTGCGGATGCATTGGGCCGGAGACACCTCACTTGACGAGGATCTCGCACTAACATCCCGTGCCCGCACTCTGGCCCTGGCGGAGGGCTTGGATCGGGAAGCCTCGTGATCCATTGGAATTGATTGCGTCCCACCGGGGACGCGCGGTACGCACATTCCAAAACAAAGCGGCCCACTCCTGCGACGGAGCGGGCCGCTTTTTCGTTGTCCGGGGCCTAGGCTTCCAGGCCGTGTGCCTTGAGGCTACCCCGCAACTGGTCGGCCACGGAGGCGTACTCCGCACCGACCGTGGAGTCAACCAGGACCGTAGGTTGGCTGGTATCGCGGTAGGAGGGCCGCAGCGTCATGCTGCCGAGAAACGGCGCGTCAATGTCATCGGCCAGTTGGCGGCCGGCGCCTTCCCCGAAAATTTCGCCGCAGTAGTTCTCGACCACGCCCACCACGTTGAGATTGAGCTTGCGGATCATGTTTATGCATCGCCTGGCGTCAATGATGGCAAGATCCTGCGGGGTGCTCACCACGACAAACCCGTCCATCGGCAACGTTTGCATGACCGTCAACGGTGAATCGGAAGTGCCCGGCGGCAGATCTACGATCAGGTAGTCAAGCTCGCCCCAATCGGTCGCCTGGAGAAACTGGTTGATGGCGTTGTGGATCATCGGGCCGCGCCAGATGATGGCTTCATCCTCGTTCTCCTGGAAGAACGCCATCGAAACCACCTTCACACCGTGCCCTTCGGCCGGCGTGATCTGACCGTCCTGGTAGTCCGGTTTATCCTCGATTCCCATGACCCGGGTAACGTTTGGGCAATCGATGTCCACGTCCAGCAATCCGACGCGCTCGCCCTGCTTCGCCAGCGTGGTGGCCAGGTTGCAGGCAACCGTGGTTTTACCCACGCCGCCCTTGCCGCTATACACGCCGATTTTGGTGCGGACGGAGGCCAGGCGGTCGGTAATCTGTCGCTTCTGCTCCCACTGACGACGAATCTGCTGCAGGCGGGCGTTCTGTTGCGCGTTGGGTTGCTGTGGCGTTGCCATCGTGCGCTGGGCCTCCGGATCCGGGAGAGGTTTGCGGCGAACCTGATTAGATGCCCAGCATATTGCGGGCTTCCTCGCTGATCAGGTCGGGCGACCAAGGTGGGTCAAAGGTCAGTTCGATGTTCACTTCTTCAACACCTTCCACGTCCTGCACTGCCCACTCGGCCTGTTGAGCTATGTGAGGGCCCATTCCGCAGCCAGGGAAGGTGAGGGTCATCTGCACAAATACGTCATTGGCGTCGCTCACCTGCACATCGTAGATCAGGCCCAGATCAACCACGTTGACCGGGATTTCGGGGTCATATACCGTCCTCAGGGCTTCGTAAACTTCATCGCGATCGACCGTAGCCGGCATTGGGGGCCTCCTGTCACTTGAGGGTATGATTGGTCATTATATCGGAAATCGCTCGGCGGCGGGTGTCGGAAACGCAGTCAAATGATAACCCCGGTGTATGATGCCCGCACTCGACGCTGAACATTCAGGAGCTTGGAAATGGTCGACCTGTTATTTGCCAATGGAACCGTGATCGATGGAACGGGGGGTGCATCATTCCGGGGGAGCGTCGCGGTAACCGGTGATTCGGTGCAAGTCCTTACCGGCGATGTGTCAACCGTCGACGCGGGACGAGTGATCGACTCCAGCCGGTACGCCATCTGTCCCGGGTTTATCGACATGCACTCCCATTCCGACCTGAAACTGCTCACCGAGCCCGATCACGAGGCCAAGATTCGACAGGGAGTAACCACCGAAGGCCTGGGCATGGACGGGCTCTCCTACGCTCCCACGACTCCCCGCGCATTGGAACAACTGCTGGTGTACCTGGCCGCGGTGAATGGAACCCCGCCGGATGGCGTTCGGTGGAGCAGCGTAGCCGACTTTCTGGCGTTGTTTGACGGCAACTCCGCGTGCAACGTGTTTCACTTTGTTCCCCACGCTGCGATCCGCGTGGCGGTCATGGGTTGGTCGTCGCGCCTGCCCGCCGACGCCGAGCTAGCGCAGATGCAGGATTTAACCCGCCAGGGCATGCGCGACGGGGCGTTCGGATTCACCACGGGCCTGACCTACGCGCCCGGCGCGTACAGCAACACCGACGAACTCGCGGCCATCGCGGCCGCCGCTGCCGAGGAGGGTGGGTTCTACTGCACCCACGCCCGCTACACGCTGGGCGACCGCCTGCTCGATCCATTCCGCGAGGCGATTGAGATCGGCCGTCGATCGGGCGCGCCCGTGCACATCTCCCACTACCACAGCCCGGTGGCCGGCCTGGGTGGGCAGATGACTGCCCTGGTGGACGACGCGCACAACCGGGGACAGGACGTGAGCTACGACCAGTATCCGTACCCGGCGGCCAGCACGATCCTGCACTCACTTCTTCCTTACTGGGTACACGCCGGCGGACCCCAGGCGCTCATGGCGCGCATCGCTGAACCGCAGGTGCGCGAGTTGATGGTGCGGGCGGTGGAACCGCAGTGGGGCGGCCAGACCCTGGACAACTACATCTTCGCTCACATCGCCTCCGACAAGAACAAGGAATGGGAGGGACGCTCGCTGGAGGAACTGGCCCAACACCGCCAGACGCGCATGGTTGACACGGTCTGCGACCTGTTGCTGGAAGAGGATCTCCAGGTGGCGTTCGTGGCGCGCACGGGCAACTTGGAAAACATCCGGGAAATCGCGTCCCACCCGGCCCAGATGATTGGCACCGACGCCATCCTGACGGGCGGCCGTCCCAACCCGCGCACCTACGGCACCTATCCATACGTGCTGGCCCAGTTCGTCCGCGGCGAAGGGTGGTTTCCGTTGGAGGAGGCGATTCGCAAGATGACCGGAGCGCCGGCTCAACGGCTGGGATTGACCGACCGCGGCGTCATTCGCGATGGCGCGAAAGCCGACCTGGTGCTGTTCGACCCCCAAACGGTGGACACGCCGGCCACATTCGACGACCCCGTCCAGTACCCGGTCGGTATTGACTACGTGGCCGTCAACGGAACGCTGGTAATCGACAACGGCCAGCACACCGGCGCGCGCCCGGGCCGCGCCTTGCGCAGCAAGTAAGCTGGCGCAAAATCGTAAGAGCGCTATGGGTTATCAATCGTCACAAAGGACTCCTGCTCGCAGTTCATTTAGTGAGTCCGCGGGAGTGGAAGGCATCGCGATCTAGTTGGTAGCCGTAGGGGCGAAAATCGTTCCGTCGGCCAAATCACGCAAAGGACACTGTCGCAAACCGATCGTCATTCGAATAGGCGATCGCTTGTTTTCAAGTTAGTGGTATTTCCAGTGCTATTTGCGAGGGGGATTGTTGCCTCGTCCACCGCCAGATGGCCGTCCCGTGGTGCTCGGGGCATTGGCGGGCCGACTGTTGCCGCCACGTCCCTTACCTCCGCCGGCTTTGCTTCGTCCCTTCATCTCAGTCTCTGGCATGGTCGTATCTCCGTTCGACAATCGAATTTGCGCTTCTGTGCCGTTGCGAGTCTGATGGAAAGACAGCATGGCGCGATCGGTATTCTGATCGGACGCGTCATCTCGCTCGGCGGACAGCCTCCAAGATATGATTCGGCATTTGGGGATCCGGCCTAGTTCGGAGAGATTCAGCGTGTTCACGATGTTGGCGCTGACGCAACTCATCCCTTTCTTGGCAAATCATTTCCCACACAGCGGTAGTGTATGTCATCCACCCGCGCCCATACCCCCGTTCCGCGGCACCGTAATCGTATACGGGGCCCAGCCCATCATATTCTTCGTCCATCCATTCCCAGAACGCTGCGTCCTGTTGATGAATCCGGTCGATGCATTCCCGATGTCGTGCAAGGAACGTCTTTGCTTGTCCCGGCGAAACGAATCTCCCCTTCGTACCGTCACGAACATGCCGCCCGTGCACCCAAATCGTATTCTGACCAGGCCGATGGGGATGGTTCCGACATCGTTCCCAATAATCCCAGTCGGCCAGAGTCGCCGCTTGCACCCAATCTTTGGCGTCCTGGTATCCGACGGTCTCCCAGTCAACTTCGACCATAGCCTTGCGCTGGAGTTCTAGCTCACAAATTTCGGCGACGACCTTTTTCGCTTCATCGGAGCTCAGCCACCCAATGAATTCTTCGTATCTCTCGACATGCGCTTCAAGAGCCTCCCTGCAGACCTGCGAGATGTTCAGGGTCCCTTTCAACGGTTGGAGCCGTTGGTGTAGCTCTTTCGGGATGTTGATGCCAATACGCATGGCCATTCACCTAATATTTGTATGTCGTATGTCTAGATCCAACATACGGCATACCGATGCCTTTGTCAATACCCGCAAGGGCCATGTTGCCGCACCTACCTCCATAGGGCATAATTGCGCCCTGCATTCACGAACGCATATCACCGGCCGATGCCGGCCTCGAGGCGAATCATGGACTTCGAACCACGTTACACTGCTGAACAGGAAGCATTCCGCACCGAGGTGCAGGATTGGCTCCGCGAGAACATTCCACCCGGAATTGAGCATCCGGCGGACTCCTCGGACCTGACCTACGAGCAGTACCAACTCCGGCGAGAGTTGGGCCGCCGTCTGGGCGAGAACGGGTGGCTCTGGCCAACCGCTCCCGAGGAGTACGGTGGCGGTGGACTCACGGTGGACCACTCCGTGGTACTCGAAGAGGAGATCGACGGATACAACCTTTCTCTCCCTCCTTATTACGACTCCGGCGGGCGTCTGGGCGGAAATTCCATCCTGGTTTGGGGATCCGAGGAACAGAAGCAGGAATTTCTCCCCAAGATCTTCAAGGGAGAAATCCGGACGTGGCAACTTCTCACTGAGCCGGAGGCCGGTTCCGATCTAGCCAACGCCAAGACATCAGCCCGACGCGACGGCGACGACTACGTGATCAACGGGCAGAAAGTTTACGTCGGCAGCGCGCACGGCTCGGACTACATGTGGACCATAACCTGCACCGATCCAGAGGGTGATCGACACCAAAATCTGAGTTGGTTCATGGTGCCTTCCGATCTGCCGGGCATCAGCGTATTCCCCATGGACCTGCTGTCCTCCGCGGGCGAATCGGGCGCAGGTTCGGGAGTCAAGAACATCGTTTACTTCGACAATGTTCGCGTCCCGGCCCGCAACCTGATCGGCGGCGAGAACGAGGGATGGAAGGTCGCGACCACCCATCTGGAACTCGAACATGGGTCGGGGGGTCGAATCGGCCGCAACTGGATCGTCGACCGCATATTCGACTACTGCAAGTCGAACAGCCGCCGCGGAGAGCCGTTGAGCAAAGACGCCGACGTCCGCGAGCGGTTGATCGACATTTACATCGACGCCGAGATCGGGCGGCTGTTCCAGTTGCGCAACTACTGGATGCGGCACAGCGGCGCCAACATCACCTATGAGGGTCCACAAGCCTCGTACTTCCGGAAGATGTCCGGCCTGCGAATCGCCACCGGCATCCTGGACATTCTGGGCCCCGCCGCTTTGACCAAGGACGCCCAGTGGGGAGCCGGCGAAGGGCACATCGAAGCCCACCAACGAGCGGCCATCATCGCGCTGCATCCCGGCGGCACCACCGACATCCAGAAGGTCATCATGTCGCGACGGATCGGGATCGGACGCCAGCAACGCGAGCGCGCCGGCGCCCTGGCGTAAAGATAGCCGCGATGTTGTGCCAAGCGGGATTTGCGTAGGAGCTAACTTTCGATGGACTTGTCCCTAACCGAAGAACAGGAAATGCTGAAGGCGGCCGTGCGCCGTTTCGTGGACACGGAATACCCCAAGGAAACGCTGCTTGAACTCTCGGCCACCGGCCAGAGCGCACCCTCTGAGCCGTGGTCCAAGCTGGCCTCAACCGGCTGGTTGGGCATCATCATCCCCACCGAATACGGCGGCGAAGGCGGCTCATTCACGGACGCCGGGGTGCTCTTTGAAGAGTTGGGCCGTGGCCCGGTTCCCGGGCCACACCTCAGCAGCGCGGCCCTTGGGGCGCTGGCTATTCTCGAGGCCGGCACGGAAGAGCAGAAACGTTCGCTCTTGCCGGACATCGCATCCGGCCGTCGCACTGTCGCCCTGGCCGTCACAGAAGCCGACTATCAGTGGGACGAATCGGATGTTCAAGCCATCGCGGCCGCGGATGGAGAAGATTTCCGCATCTCCGGGACCAAAGTTTACGTTTACGATGCAGCAGCAGCCACGGACCTGATCTGCGCGGTGCGAACCGAAAACCGCCAGCACGTCGGCCTGGCGGTGATCCCGGCCGATGCGCCGGGCGTTTCGGTCAGGAAGCTGGAGGGCTTCGCCTGGAACCTGGCTGAGGTTCGCCTGGACGGAGTGCAAATTGGTCAGTCGGCAGTGCTGTCCGGCCGCGCCATGCCCGGGTCCAGCCCTTTCTCCGGTGGTTGGCTGGCGTTGGAGCAAGCGGTGGCGACCGCGATCCCGCTGCTCTGCGCCTACCAGGTAGGCGGTTCGCAGCAAGTCTACGAGATGTCGGTTGACTACAGCCGAACTCGTATCCAGTTCGGCACTCCAATCGGGAGATTCCAGAGGGTACAGGACCACATTATCAACTTGGTCAACGAGCTGGACTCGGCGCGGTGGACCACCTATGAAGCATTGTGGAAGCTCGACACCGAGCGAGAGGCGGCGGACAGCATCCACCTGGCCAAGACCGTGAGCAGCGCGGCCTACTACAATGCCTGCAACCATGCCCACGAGGTGCACGCCGGAGTGGGCAGCACGACCGAGTACGGCCTTACGCTACATACCACGGCGTCGCGGACGCTGTACCAGTTCCTGGGCGATCCCAAGTTCCACCGGAGGCGCCTGGCGGATGCCTTGGGGCTGTAGTCTCGAGCCACCGAAACGTTGCCACAAACGGCAAGGGCGGGTTTCTCACCCGCCCTCGCCGTTTTGAGCTATGCCATTCCGCTGACCGCTTCTCTAACTTCCTTCTGGAGGGCTTGGAACACCTCGCTCACACTCCCCCGGGCATCGATGGTCACGAAGTCGTGCTCCTTGGCCAGGTTTCTGAATTCTTCCAGCAACGCGCCCTGGTACCGCATGAAGTTATCGTGCAAATCGGGTCCCCTCAGGAAATCCTCTCCAGACTCCCAATGGTCCAACTGCCGCACCGCGAGGACTCTCGGGAGCAATTGTTCCACGTCCACGTCCAGGTATAGAACGCGGTCCGGCACCGCAGCGAATTCAAACACGTCGTTCAACCATCGCGCCGGAACCCCCCTTACCCTGGCCCGAGCGATGATTGAAAAGATGTACCGGTCAACCAACGCAACCATACCGGTGCGCAGAGCCGGAACGATGTTCTTTTCGAGCCTGTCCCAGAAGTCAGTCGCGTAGAACAAGTTCAGCGTCAACGCGTCCAGCGTATTTCCGCGCATGGCTCGGTTGATGCCTGCTGCGGCGAGCTCTGAACGCCTGAACCCGGTAACGGTCACTGCGTAACCCTCGGCCTCCAGCCATTCTTGCAGCATCGCGATTTGGGTTGACCGTCCCACCCCATCGGTGCCTTCGAGCACAATCAACCGTCCCGGAGTTGGCTCGCCGCCGACACTAGGCGGGGTGTGACCATAAAAGCTGATGGTGTCCATCTAACCGCTCCAATTGGGAGGAAATTAACGGCGCCGTATATCGGCTTACAGGTCTGATACTTCCGGCTCGGTCGGCCGGCGTCTCATCGGCGGGGTTATGTAGCGACCGGAAAGCCCGGCCTGGCCCAGAGCCTCGGGCACGCTCTGATTTCCCCCCGACATGGCATCGCCGATCAACGGCTCAACATATTTGCGGACCAACTGCTGCTGCACCGCTATCGGTTGTGTGGCGTCGATCGCCGTCAGACCAAACTCCTCGGTCATGGCATCGTATTCGTCCAGCAGCCTGCCCTGGAATATACGGAAGGACTCTTCCCGATCGTTGGAGAATCCCATGTCCTGTCCGGATTCGTAGTAGCCAAGTTCCTCTCGGCCGGTATTGATGCGGTGGATCGATACGTCCAGCGGGACCCTGAAATACAGGCCGAGGCTAGGCTGCACGGCGAATGAATAGATGCGACGCAGCCAGTCCCGATCGACGCCGCGCGCCGAGTCCCTGGCGAAAGCCGTGAAAACGTAGCGGTCGGCCAGCACGATGGCTCCCGCCCGCAGGGCAGGCAGTATCTGGGCATGGACCCGGTTCGCGAAATCCGCGGCATGAACGAGACTGAACGACATGGGCGTCAGCAGTTCTTCCGTTTTCCCGCGCTTGGTGGTGCGCCTGACTATCGGCGACGAATTCCATTCGGTGAAGACGGTCACCAGATTGCGGCTGTTCAGCCATTTTTGCAGCAGGTCGATCTGGGTGCTTTTTCCCGAACCGTCGATGCCCTCGACTATGATGAGCTTGCCCGGGTAATGCCCGTCATCAGGGTGCTTCCCATAGCGCTCACCCATCTTGTAAGCCAAATGCGCTTGTAATGTGGTCATGATTCGCACCTCACGAAATTTATTTCCTCGCCAAAAGCCGCCTTCCACTTTTCATGCAGCCCTTCGCCGGCTGCACCGGACCATGCCGGTGTTGTCACCGTCAACATACCATGTTGCCGTTCAAATCGCACGGCGTCCGAATCACACGCGTATGGCAGGCGGTTATCCAACTCCTCGACGAGTGTCAGCGCCACCGAAGCTTGCCGAATCGCCTCAAGATCCTCCCCGGACAACAATCTGGACCGCCGGAACCGGGGCGGTAATCTGCCACGTTCCGCGGACAGCAGAATCGCGGCTACAAAAGCCGATTCCCGGTGGGTGAACCCCGGCAGGTCGGTCCGCACTATTATACTCGCCGTCCTGTTCAGACGATTGTAGTAGTCAATTGCGTTGCCGATGTCCAGCAGGAAGGCCGCACACTCCAAGGCCCGGCGGATCTCACTGCCTTGGTATTCCCAGACCGACCGCCCCAGGTTGGCAGCCACGGCCGCGCGTCTGCGTCCACGCTGTGAAAATCGGGGCACGAATCGGCCGACCAGGTCCATCAAAGATGCGTTCCGAATTGCGTTCAGCGGCGGCACGTGGACCTGATTCCGGTCTTTCGAAAGGTCGGGATGGCGGGCCAACCCTTCGCGTAATCCCTGTCCCGACACCAGGATTCCATCAGCGTTGGTGTACTGCGCCAGAGCGTGCGCGACGACGGCTCCACCGACGATGGAATGGCCGCGTTCCGGATTCATCCCGTCCAGCGACCCCCGTTCGGCACGGGAAACCGCGGCCAATTGTCTGGCCTGCTCCGCAAGCGATTCCGCATCCACCCGGTAGCCGTGGATTTTGATGATCGGATAGGGCACCCGCCATCGGTCGAGTCTCGACAAAAGCCTGACGGACCCTCCGGATCCGATCAAGACCTCCCGCGCCGCCAGCCGGCGAATTCCGGCCGCGGCCAGCCTGGCATGCACAAACTGGTACGCCGCGTGCACATCTTCCGGCTCGGGCAGGTCGGTCAGGTTGAACTGATTGGCGATGCGGAGGCTGCCCAGCGGGAGCGACACGCTGGCGCCCATCGTACGGTTGTTGAACTCCACCAGCTCCGTGCTGCCGCCGCCGATATCCGCCAGCAACCCGTCGGTCACCGGAAGCCCGTGAATCGCGCCGAGGAAACAGTAAGCTGCCTCGTCGACGCCGCGAATGATTCGGAGCGGAATACCGAAACGTTGCTCCGCGGCATCAATGATGGCAGATGCGTTCTCCGATTCCCGCAACGCGGCGGTCCCGACGGCGTGGATGGTCTGTACCCCGAACCCGCGGGCCACCATCGCGAAATCCTCCAGCGCATCTACCGTGCTCGCGACGGCGAATTCGTCCAGCACGCCCGATTCATCAACATGGCTCATCAGGTTCAGGTTCACCCGTTGCTGGGCCACGATCTCGATACCGCCGCCGGGATTGACTTGCATGACCACTGCCCGCGCGGAACCTGACCCGACATCGATCACCGCCGTGTAACACTCTCGACCGCCAGGTTCGTCTTCGGAGCCACCTATGACGGATCCCCAACCGAATTCCGGCGCCCCGGTGTCAATCCCGTTGACAAGTGCAATATCGGTTTCGGGGGGTGAGGACATCGGTTATCTCCTGTTGGGCACAGATGTAATAGCTGCCTGACAGCTCATATTGATCTGAGCCCGGTGCTATAATCCGGCGGTCTCTAAAAACGCAATGCAGATTGCTGGAGGTGCTCCGTGCCCAGGCTCGAAGGCAAAGTAGCGATCGTGACAGGAGCGGCCCGCGGGATGGGAGAGGTCGAAGCCCGGTTGTTCGCAGAGGAAGGCGCAACGGTGATGGTGTGCGACGTTTCGGACGATGACGGACAACGGGTAGCGGACGACATCGTCGCCCACGGTGGCGCGGCCGAATACCGGCACCTGAACGTCACCGACGAGGACAACTGGCGGGACGTAATCGGTGATACGGTGAGCCGGTACGGCAGATTGGATATCCTGGTCAACAATGCAGGTATCTCCGGATACGACGAGGAGAACAACCTGGGCACGTCGACCTGGGACCGCCTGCTGGAAATCAACGCCAAGGGTGTTTTCCTGGGAATGAAACACGCGATTGGCGTGATGGAGCGGGGAGACGGCGGGAGCATTGTCAACATCTCGTCAATCTCTGGCATCGTGGGACAGGACTTCATCCACATGGGTTACAACGCGTCCAAGGGGGCGGTGCGCCTGATGACCAAGTCCGCCGCGGTTCGCTGGGCCGAGGCTGGAATCCGCGTCAACTCGGTGCATCCTGGCCTAATGCCGCCCATGGCCGGAGGGTCCGCGTCGTCGCAGACCCGGGACGCCATGACCGCCAACATCCCGATGAAGCGCACGGGTCGCCGCGAGGAGGTTGCTTACGCAGTACTGTTCCTCGCCAGCGACGAGGCATCTTACATCACGGGCGCAGAGCTGGTTGTTGACGGCGGTTTCACCGCCCAATAATCGTGCCTCCCCGACTCCGGCAATGAAAACGCCCGTATCCGAGATGGTTACGGGCTTTTCGATTCCTGGTTGAATCATATCGACTATCGCACCGGTGCAGGAAGTGCCGCTGTCTCCGACTCGAGCCGCTCAATGTCGTTTTCGTCAAGGTTGAAGTACTTGGCGTCCGGATGGTGGAAAACGACGGCGGAGACCGAGCCCTCGGGGTCCATCATGAACCCGTCGGTCAGTTCGACCCCGATGTTTTCCGTTACAGCCAACAGGGAGAACAGCTTTTCCTGGTCTTCCAGGCGTGGGCAGGCAGGATAGCCGAACGAGTACCGTTTGCCACGGTAGTTGGCCCGGAACAGGTCCCGTAGTTCCTCTTCGCCGTTCACTTTCAGTCCGGACGGTTCGCCTATGTTCCACATGCTGCGAATCCGCTTGTGCAATAGCTCCGCGAACCCTTCTGCCGATTCAATCGCCAAAGCCTGCAGAGTGTGTGAATCGAGGTATCGTCCGTTGTTCTTCCATCTTTCGGACAAGTCTCGAACGCCTGGACCGACCGACGTCGCGAACATTGCCAGATAGTCCACCGGACCGTCGCCATGCGGCCGGGCGTAGTCGGCAAGGCAAAGTCCCTCCCTGCTTTGCTGCCGTCCGAAATAAAAACGTTCCAGTTCGGTTTGGGCATCCGCGTCGTAGATGATCAACCATTGCCCGTCCGAACGACACGGGAAAAATTTGAACACGGCCCTGGCGGTAATATCCGAGCGGGACAGCATTATGTCCTCCACCCGCTGCACTTGCCGCCGCAATTCGACGGCTTTCGGCTCATCGTCCCGCAACGCCTCCCAGAACCTTCCCCGGTAACCCAGATGCCTGACGTAGAGCATCTGAGGGTTGATGTACCCGAAAATCTCGTCGAGGTCGTAGTCCTCGAGGACGTGCAGTCGCAGGTCAGGCGGCCGGGGGGACGTGTCCAATATCTGGACCGGATGGCCGGTTTCGATCACGGACATCCGGCCTAACCTCTCGCCGCCACTTCTTCTTGCAACTGTGCGCCTTCCGACGCCAGTCGCTCTGCAAGCAGCTCCCGCTCGTCGGCGTCCTGGATGGTATTTGCCAGCGCCAATCCGCTCATGGCATCGGGCGAATAGGCCACCATACCATCGTATTCGGGGGCGATCCGCAATCGCGTGAACCGGTTGGACAGAGCAGCGCCGCCCACCAACACCGGGACCCGGATCCCGGCGGTTCGGAAATCCTGCACCGTTTCCACCATCATCTGCGCCGATTTCACCAGCAAACCCGACAGGCCGATGATGTCCGGCTGGTGCTCGCGGTAGCCGGCGATGAGTTCCTGAGCCGGCACCTTGATGCCGAGATTCACCACACGGTATCCGTTGTTGGACATGATGATCTCGACCAGGTTCTTGCCGATGTCGTGCACGTCGCCCTTCACGGTGGCGAGCAATACGCAACCCCGGGTGGCGGCGTCGCTGCGCTCCATGTGGGGTTCCAGGTGCGCGACCGCCGTTTTCATAGCCTCGGCGCTTTGCAGCACCTCGGCCACGATCAATTGATTGGCGTTGAACTGACGACCAACCTCGTCCATTCCCGCCATGAGCGGCCCGTTGATTATTTCCAGCGGCGCCCGCTCCTGCAACGCGATGTCCAAGTCGTCCGTAAGACCTTCCTTGCTGCCCTCGATGATGCACCGGGCCAACCGCTCGTCCAGCGGCAGGGCCAAGCGCTCCTCGGCGGTCGCCCTGGGCGCCCGGTCGCGGAAGTGCGCGGCGAAGGCGGCCACGGGATCATCCCCGCGGTTCCAGATCAGGTCCTCAGACAGGCGCCGCTCTTCCTCCGGGATGGTGGCATAGCGCTGCATCATCTCCGAGTTGACGATGGCCATGTCCAATCCGGCCTGCGTGCAGTGGTACAGGAATACCGAGTTGAAAACCTCGCGTCCGGCCGCGGGTAACCCGAAAGACACGTTGGATATGCCCAACACCGTCTTGGTGTTCGGCAAGGCCTCCTTGATGAGGCTCACGCCCTCTATGGTCTCGGCGGCGGATCCTATGTAGTTCTCGTCCCCGGTGCCGGCGGGGAACACCAGCGGGTCGAAGATTATGTCCTGTTCCGGCACCCCGTATTTTTCCGTGAGCAATTGGTGAGACCGGCGCGCGATCTCCAGTTTCCGTTCCCGCGTGATCGCTTGAGCCTGGTCAGGGTCATCGTCGATGCAACCGACGACCAACGCGGCTCCATACCTGCGTGCCAGCGGCACCACCCTCTGGAATCGCTCCTCACCGTCCTCCAAGTTGATGGAATTGATGATCGACTTACCCTGCAAACGTTTCAACGACTCTTCGATTACGGCAGCGTCGGTGGAGTCGATCATAATCGGGGCCTTGACGCGCCGGTTCAACTGGTCGAGGAACTTGATCACGTCGGCCGTCTCATCCCGGTCCGGGTCCTGCAGGCAGATGTCGAGCACGTGAGCGCCGTTGCGAACCTGACGCCGCCCGACTTCCGCAGCCTCCTCAAAACGCTCTTCGTTGATCAGGCGCTTGAACCGTCGACTACCCAACACGTTGGTACGTTCGCCCACAACGGTTGGCCTGGTGTCCTCGTTGACCACCACGGCTTCGATGCCAGACACGCGAGTTTCCAAGGTCGGGGCAGCCGTGCGCGGCGCCTTTCCGGCCATCACCTCATTGATCCGGCGGATATGTTCAGGACCGGTGCCGCAGCAACCGCCGGCCAGGTTCAGCCAACCATTCTCAGCAAATCGTTCCAGCGTCCCTGCCAGCATTTCAGGCGTTTCGTTATAGTTTCCGTCCTCATCGGGGAGGCCAGCGTTGGGAATGCACGCTATCCCGAACCGCGACAATTCCTGCAGTGTTCGCACGTGGTCGGTCATGAATTCCGGCCCGGTGGCGCAGTTGAATCCCACCCAGAGCAGATCGCGGTGGGCCAGCGACGTGTACAAAGCCTCGGCGTCCTGTCCGGCCAACAGGGTACCCATGGGTTCGATGGTCCCTTGAACAGCGACGGGGATGGCTGTGTCCAGTTCGGCTTGCGCTCGATCGATCCCTTCCAGCCCAGCCTTGATGTTGATGGTGTCCTGACTGGTCTCGAGCAGCAGGACATCCGATCCGCCCTCGATGAGGCCGGCCGCTTGCTGATGATAGTCCGCCGCCAGTTCATCGAACGTCAAGCCACCGGTTACTGAGATCGTCCGGGTGGTGGGACCCATGGAGCCAGCCACAAAGCGGGGCTTGTCGGGTTCCAAATCGGCGATTTCGTCGGAGACGCGCCGAGCAATTGCAGCCGCTTCTCTATTGATCTCGCGGGCGTGTTCGGCGAGGTTATATTCGCCGAGCACCAGGGAGGTCGCGCCGAACGTGTTGGTTTCGACGATGTCCGCACCTGCTTCCAAATAAGCCCGGTGGATATCGGCAATCACATCGGGCCGAGTGATGTTAAGGTATTCGTTGCAACCTTCGTAGTCGGCTCCGCCGAAATCATCCGGCCCCAGGCCCCTCGCCTGAATCTGTGTGCCCATCGCTCCGTCGATGACCAAAATGCGTTTTTGCAGGAGCGATTTCAGTTCGTTGATTCGTTCTAAAGAGTCCATAAATCACAGTGGTTTGTACGTCTTTTCACAATCAAGGCTACCCGTATTCGGCAAACGTGTCAAACTTGAAGCCGCGTCTGGCGGGCAACCATCGCCCGATATCGGACCCTTTTGTCACCACACCTGGAGAATTTTCATGCATGAAGATTTCGTCGTTTCCTGTGCTCCGAAGCTAGAGAGCTTGCTGTCCCGGTCCGACTCCTCGGCTAGCAGTTCGGACCTTCAAGATCGGGCCCGGGGCGTCATGCTCGGACTGGCCGCAGGTAATCTCCTCGGCCTTCCGGTGGAAGGAGATGGGCACCATCACATCGCCACCAGATTTCCCGGTGGCCTGACCGAGATACATCCTGCAGAAGCCAATCGGGAGATGGACGACGACCTGGCCCAGTCTGTGGATTTGGGCGAGGCTCTGTTGGCGGGCGGAGATTTCGACGCCGATTTTATCGAGCGCCTCATTGTTTGGAGGCGAGTCAACGGTCGCGGCATCGGCATCACGACCGCCGCAGTGATAGATGAGCTGGAACGGGAGCGACGGCCGCCCATCGCGGCGAGAACCATCTACGAGAGCAGGAACCGAATCGCTCCCAACGGCGGCGTGATGCGATGCGCTCCCGTCGCCATCGCCCGGCGCAGCGATCCAACGCGGTTGGTGAGCGATTCAGCCTCCACCTGCGCCGTTACCCACTACGCGGCCACCTGCCAATGGTCGTGCATCATCGTGAATGCGGTGATTGCCCAGTTCCTGAACCGGGTTGAGCCGGATATGAGCGCATTGTTGAATGCGGCGCAGGACGATGGGTGCCCGGACCTGCTCGCCATCGCCCAGCGCGATCGGATTCCAGCAGCGCCGCTGGAAGCAATCGCGTCATGCCAGGCGCCTCCTGTCGATAATGCGTGGTTGCTGCGCGATCACGGAATGATCGGGCACACGCTGCTGGCGATGCAGTTCGGGCTCTGGGCCGCTGCTACTCCGATGACGTTCGAGGACGCTTTGATTGCCTCAGTGGGCGCCGGAGGAGACACGGACACGAATGCCGCCGTCGCCGGGGCGGTGCTGGGAGCGCGCCATGGCGCATCTGCCATTCCACAGAGGTGGCTGGACTGCATCCCCCAGCGGCAGCGAATCGAGAATTTGGCCGACCGGTTGGCGGCCCTTGCCTCAGGTTAGCCGAAGTGTCGGGCCAGTTCCTCCCGGTTGCGATCCAGCCACGCCACGTTCAGCGCGATTCTTTCCAGGGCCTGGCGGATCGTCCGCTCCGCAGCCGGGGTCGGGTGCGCCTCGAAGAAACCGGCCACATCGTCCCGCTGCTCGTTGGTGGTGAACGAGTTCGTAATGGCCACCAGACGCATCAATCCGAACCCGCCGCCGCCGTAACGCCGGTCAAATTCTTCCCACTGCTCTTTGAGAAATTCCCAGGCCAGGTCGCGCCCGCGGTTGTTTGCCGCTACTGCCGACACCACGAATATGGTGTCCTGCAATCTCACGTCATCGCTCAGTGAGCGGTCCAGAGTTTCCCGCAGCAGGTCCTGTTGCTGGAACCGCGCCAACGACATCAGCAACCGGATCTTTTCCTCGTGCAGTTCCGCCGCCCGCTCCAGTTCCCAGATGCGGTCGTAAACCGCCCGATCACCTTCCTGCGCCACCAGGCTGAACACCACTCCGCGCAAGTCCGGTCGCACGTTGGCGGCGTCAATCTGATAGCTGGCGAAAAGGTCCTGCGCCTGGGCGATCACAGTGGGGTCGCCATACACGCCGGCCTGGCTGAGCACCGTTGACCGCAGGAGAGAGTCCAGGTGCCCTTCACCGGCGCGCGGTTCCCAACCCGATCTCTGGGCCGCCGGCGCGAACAGTTGCCGGCCGAATGACCGGAACGCCTCCAGGCACGGTTCGTCCGTAATCAGGCCGTCGATCTCCCGCAGGTTCGTGGCGAGGTCGCTCCAGACCGAGGCATCGTTTTCGTTCTGATACGCCTCCGCCAGGGTCAGGAACCTGGTCACCGGCAGCAGTCCTGCTTTGGCCAGGGCGTAAGCGTCGTTCTGGATGCCCAGCCGGTCGGTAGCCGGCAAGGATTTGCTCTCGATGACCGGAACCAGTCTCTCCCAGTCCTCATCGGTGTAGTTAACGCGATAAAACCCCGTCTGGTCGGGGTTCACCTTGAACCAGTTCGAGTCCCCGGGCGCCGACACCGTGACCGTGCCTGTGGCCGCATTCACCAGTGTCGCGGTCACTCCCGCGCCATCGGCCGTCACCGTCAGGGGTACCGGCCAGACCTGCTCTTCATCCTCGTCGTCCGTTGAATCATCCAACACCGAGTCGAACACGAACCGTTCCTGTTTCACCTCCAGCGCGAGCCCGCTTTCGGTCGCCGTTGCAGCCACGTCCAGGACCGGGTAGCCCGTTTGGCCAGTCCAACTGCTCATGATGGTATTGACGGGTTGACCGGATGATTCTTCCAACGCTGTCCACAGGTCTGTGGTGCGAGCGTTGTCGTAGGAATGCCGGTTCAGGTAGATATTCAGGCCCACCCTGAAGGCGTTCGGAGTCAAGAAGTGCTCGAGCATCCTGAGCACCGACCCGCCCTTGCTGTAGCTGATGGCGTCGAACAATTGGCTGACCTCGGCCGGGTTCAACACCTCCTGTTCGATGGGGTGCGAGTTTTTCAATCCGTCCAGGTTGAACGCGCGGTTCGTGTCCATGTTGACGAACTGCGTCCACATGGACCATTCCGGGAAAAGCCAGTCAACCGCTTTGGTTCCCACCCATGTAGCGAAACTCTCGTTGAGCCAAAGGTCGTCCCACCACTCCATAGTCACCAGATCGCCGAACCACATGTGCGCCATTTCGTGCGCCACTACCTCCGCTACTCTCTGCCTGGTGCCCGCCGAGGAGTTGGCGGGATCCACCAGCAGGGCTGTCTCCCGATAGGTCACGCAACCCCAGTTTTCCATAGCGCCGGCCGCGAAGTCCGGTATCGCCAGATGGTCCAGTTTGGGGAGCGGGTAGGGGATGCCAAAGTAGTCGTTGAAGAACGACAGCAATTTGACCGAAGTATCCAGGGCAAACTGCCCCTGCTCCTCCTTGCCGCGCGTCATCCAGACGCCCACGATGGTGCCGTCAGCAGCCTCTTTCTCGATGTGGGTCAGATCGCCGATGACGAATGCCAGCAGGTACGTCGACATGATCGGCGTGGTGTCGAACTTGACCGTCCTGGTGCCGGGGGTCGGCCCGACGCCGTCCTCGATGATCGGGGTGTTGGACACCGCCGCCATGTCCTCCGGAACGTTCAGCGTGACCTGGAACGTTGCTTTGGCCGCCGGCTCATCCCAGCACGGCAAGGCGCGGCGCGCATCCGTGGCCTCGAACTGCGTGGTGGCGAGGTATGCGGTTTCGCCCTCCGGGTTGGTGTACTGGCTGCGATAAAACCCGCGCAGTTTGTCGTTCAGTTCCCCGGTGAAATCCATCCGCAGGTTGTGGTCGCCGTCCGTATCCCCCGCCGCGGCCGTCGCCAACGTGATGGTGGCGGTCTCGGCGTCAGCATCGTACGCAATGCCGGCGGCTTCCTGACTATGTTCCCCATTACCGTCGGTCCATGCGATTGATGCGTGCTGAATTTCAATCTCCGAGCAATTCAGCATGATTTCCGTGGTGCCCGGCTCGATTCGCACCGCAATGTCCACCGCGCCGGAGAACGTGAAGTCCTCAAAGTTCGGGGTCAGCGTGAGGTCGTAATGTACGGGACGTACGTTATCTGGAAGGACGACGGCTTCGGCGGACGGCATCTACATTTCCTCCGGAATTGCTACTCAATTTTGGTGCGGCGCCAGTGTATCACAACGCAATTTTCGAGTTGAAAACCAGGCTGTCATTCCTCGCTTAAAACGCACACCCTGCGAATGTCTTGTGCGCTGCATCCTATTGAGGAATAATATGCGCCGCCCGGTTGCACAATCTGTCGCTGACGAAACCCGCTGGGTTAGTGATGTCCGATTAGTGTGAGGTCCGCTTCGAAGGAAAGAGAGCAGACCACCATACCGTTTCCTGCGTTACGGAGCAGAGAACCGAATGAACCACGAAGCGCTGTTATCCCTGGGCCTGCTGGTGATAGGCGCCAAGCTGGCGGAGGGCATATTCCGCCGACTCAGGCTGAACGCGATTGTCGCGTATGCCGCGGCGGGCATCGTGCTGGGGCCGGTGCTGGACCTCTCCGGGATATGGTCTATCGAATCCGGCGGGCACCTCGAGTTACTTTTGACGCTTGGGGTGTTCATATTTTTCTTCCTGATCGGCCTCGACGAAATCGACATTCCCAGTTTTATGTCCACCCTGAGGGGGCATTACTTCATCACCGCCTTTGTTTCGGTGGTGTTTTCGTTGGGAATTGCCATGCTCGTAACCACCGATTTGGTGTTCGATTTCGGATTGAGTCTGAATTTCACCGAAGCGTTGGCCCTCGCCGGCGTCCTGTCGATGACCAGCCTGGGTATTGTCGCCAAGGTTCTTGCCGACGAAGGGCGGCTGAGAGAACCGGTTGGGCTGCAGATCTTCACCGTGGTCGTAATCGCTGAGTTGATCACTCTGCTGGTGATCGGGTTCAGCATCGGCGAGCACTCCCATGAGCTTTCGGTGGTCGGGTTGTTGATCCTCCTCGGCAAAATCGTAGGATTCGCAGTCGTCGGTTGGGTACTGTCGTCGCGGGTATTGCCCCCCGTGGTATCACTGTTGCAGCGCCTGATTCAGGTACCCCAATTGTCCCTGGGATTGTTGATCGGGATACTGTTCCTGATGGTGTTCGGCGCCGAATTGATGGGTTTGCACGGCTCCCTGGGGGCGCTGCTGTTCGGAGCTTCCCTGTCGGGATTGTCTTATCAGGCCCGCCGAGAGATTCTTCCCGGACTCCGCAGCGTTGCGGAAGGGTTCTTCGTCCCGCTCTTTTTTGCATCCGCCGGTCTGCATTTCAGCTTCTCGTTTGTGACACTCAATCCCTTGACCATGGTGGCGCTGGCGCTGGTTCCGTTCGTTGGGAACTTCATCGGCGCGTTCATAGGAGCCTACGTCGCACGGCTGACCGTCCCCTACGCGGTGGCGTCGGGACTCATGGGCAAGGGCGTGGCGGAAATCGCCCTCCTGCTCGTTCTATGGGAAACCGGAACCATAGACGAGGTGGTTTTCTCCTTCCTCGTTTTGGTCATGTTCTGCTACATCCTGTTCATGCCGCCGGTCATCACTTTTGCCGTGAATCGCGCCAGCCGCAAACCGGACCTTCCAACCCACCTGGACGATATCCCCGCAGGCGTCATCGGTTTTGCGCTGGAAGACATCACGGTGGACGACATTCTGGATCGTTCGCGCAACCACCCCGATCCATCAGTCACGGTGCGAGAATTCACCGAGCGGTGGATCGTTCCGCACCAGCACGATTACGTGGTGGCGGACAAGAACACCTTCGTCGGGGTGGTCTCTCTGGAAATGTTGCGATACCTGCCAAAAGGAGCTTGGGGAAAGACTCCCCTCAGTGATGTTTTGCGCAGCGGCGCTCCCCTTGCGTCGCCGGAAGACCACGTCGAAGACGTGCTCCACCGGATGACGGAGAGTTCCGTTTCGATAATTCCCGTGGTCGAAAAGGAATCAGATCGTTTCCTGGGCGCCGTCACCAGCAACGACATTGTCGAGCTCATGACCCTCGAGGCCACCGGCGCTCACTGAACAGGCCGCCCGATGGGCGATGCTATAATACCCGCGCCGTACTGGAACTCGCGGGAGCGCAAGCGCGCCTCCCCTGCCTTGAGGAGGATAGAAATTGGCCGCCCGAACCATGTTTGAGAAGATCTGGGATGCCCACGTCGTGCATGAAGAGCCGGGACAGCCGTCTCTCATCTATATCGATTTGCACCTGGTGCACGAAGTAACGTCCCCGCAGGCATTCGATGGCCTGCGCATGGCCGGCCGCCAAGTTCGCCGGCCCGACCTCACCGTCGCCACCGCCGACCACAACACCCCCACCTGGGAACTCACGCGACCCATCGAAGACCAGATATCGAAGGCCCAGTTGGACGCGTTGGATCGAAACGCCGCCGAATTCGGCCTGCCCTTCTACTACGATCGTTTTAGCGAGAATCAAGGCATCGTCCACGTCATCGGGCCCGACCTCGGTTACACCCTTCCCGGCAAGACAGTGGTCTGCGGCGACAGCCACACCTCAACGCACGGCGCTCTCGGTTGCTTTGCCGTCGGCATCGGCACCTCCGAGGTAGAGCATGTGCTGGCCACCCAGACGCTGCGCCAGTTCAAGCCTCGCACCATGGAAGTCCGCGTGGACGGCGAGCTTCCCAACGGCGTGTCGGCCAAGGACGTGATCCTGGGCATCATCGGACACATGGGCGTCAACGGCGGCACCGGCCACGTTATCGAATACACCGGCGAAGCCATCCGCGGCCTGTCCATGGACGGACGCATGACCGTCTGCAACATGAGCATCGAGGGCGGGGCCCGCGCCGGCATGATCGCCCCCGACGACACCACGTTTGATTACGTCCGCACCCGGCCCTACGCGCCTAAGGGAGCCGAACTGGAAGCCAGGATCGAGGAGTGGCGCGGGCTGACCACCGATGCAGGCGCGAACTACGACCGCACCATCGTCATCAATGCTGCAGACCTGGCCCCGTTCGTAACCTGGGGAACCAAACCCGACATGGTCGCGTCCATCACCGACCGGGTGCCGGACCCCGCGTCCTTTGAGACCACCGCCGAACGTGAGGCCGCCGAGCGCGCCCTCGAATATATGGGCCTTGAGCCGAACCAGCGCATCGAGGACATCAGCATTGACCGCGTTTTCCTCGGAGCCTGCACCAACGCGCGCATTGACGACCTCCGCGCCGCCGCCAACGTAATCCGCGGCCGCCAGGTCAACTCCAGCGTCTACGCCATGGTCGTCCCCGGCTCGGCCCGGGTCAAGGCCGAGGCCGAGGCCGAGGGACTGGACCAGGTATTCAAGAACGCCGGCTTCGACTGGCGCGTCGCCGGATGTTCCATGTGCCTGGGCATGAATCCCGATATCCTGGATCCCGGCCAGCGATGCGCTTCGACCTCCAACCGTAACTTTGAGGGTCGCCAGGGAAGAGGCGGTCGGACACACCTGGTCAGCCCGGAGATGGCCGCCGCCGCCGCGATCGCCGGGCACTTCGTGGACGTGCGCGAGTTCTAAAACGCCAACCGGATCAGAATCGCAAGTCCATTATCCCGCCCAACGATATCATGAGGTAAACAATGGAACCCTTCGTCCAACTCGAAGGCGTCGTCGCCCCCCTCGACGCCGTAAATGTCGACACCGACATGATCATCCCCGCCGTGTATTTGAAGAGCATCGAGCGCACCGGCTTCGGCCAATTCCTGTTCGACCGCTACCGTTACAACGACGACCGGTCGGAGAACCCTGACTTTCTGCTCAACCAGGATGCTTATCGCAGCGCCAAAATCCTGGTGTCCGGCCCGAACTTCGGGTGCGGCTCCTCCCGGGAGCATGCGCCCTGGGCATTGGAGGACTACGGTATCCGGTGCATCATAGCCCCGAGTTTTGCCGACATCTTCTTCAACAATTGCTTTAAAAACGGAGTGCTGCCGCTCATCCTGCCGGACGCCGATGTACGCCGCATCATGGACAAATCCAAGGAAAACCCAGGGTTTGCCATCACCGTCGACCTGGAAGCGAAGCAGGTCCGCGATGCCGACGAGGAAATCGTGGTGGACTTTGAGGTCGACGACTTCCGCCGTTACTGCCTCCTAAACGGCCTGGACGACATTGGCCTGACCCTGCAGCATGAGGATGCCATCTCAGCATTCGAGGCGCACCAAAATTAACTTGGTGATCGCAGAAAACCAAAAACGCCCCTGCCGGAGTGCAGGGGCGTTTTTGATTTGCTGTGACTGCCATCATGGGCGGCGCGACGTCGTCGACGATCCGCGCGCGAGTACAATGGGTGATTACTCAATCCCGAACCAATCCCGTACCCTTTCCGCATAATCGACGCCGTAGCGTTGCATTCGACCCTGCCGCACCTGCTCGTCCAACGAAGGCCGGCGGACACCGCGAGGGGTCTGCGGCACAGTCCCGATGATAGAGGCCTCCTCCAATGCCTCAATCTGTCCGTCTGTTCTGCCCAACAGACCTGCCAGGATTTCCCGGTTGTGCTGGCCCATGATCGGAGCCGCCCGCGGCGTGCCGGCCGGTGTTTCGGACATTTTCCACGGTCGTCCCACATAGGGCAGGGGAGGCATGCCGGTTTCCGGATGATGCTCGACCACCTCGTAGAATCGCCGCTCCTTCAGGTGTTGGTTGAACAGTAGGTCCTCGCTGTCCATCACGGCGCCGGCCGCGATTCCCTGCGCCTGCAGTTTCGCCATCAGTTCATGGTTGTCGTGGCTCCGCGTTTCAAACCCCAACATCGTGTCCAGCTCTTGCCGATGCCGGATGCGCAACAGCACGTCCCCGTACCTTTCGTCCGCGGCCCAATCCGGCCGGCCCATCACTTGGCAGAGGGCATACCAGGCCTCATCGCTGTCTATCGCGATGGCGATCCATCGGTCGTCGCCGGCGCACGGATAGCAGCCGTGCGGCGACATCGCGGGGTCTTCGTTACCGATCCTCTCTCTCACCCGTCCGTTCACTGTCCAATCCAGCAGAGCCTCGGGTATGGTCGCGCTGCACGTCTGCGTCTGCGAAACGTCGATGAACTGGCCCTGACCGGTGTTCAGCCGGTGCATGAGCGCCAGCATCACGGCAGTGACCGTGTGCTCGCCGGCCGTGTAGTCCGTGTACGGTATCTCTGACATCATCGGCCCGCCGCCCTGGTAGCCGGTCATGTAGGCCAGACCCGCCGCTCCTTCGGTCGCCGGGCCGGTGGCCCCGAAGTTTGACCAGGGGCCATCGAAGCCGTAGCCCGTCGACGACACCATGATTATGTCGGGTCGTATCTTTCGGAGATCCTGATATTCAAGACCGAAGTTTCGGATCACCCGGGGCGTGAAATTTTCCGCGAACACGTCGGACACGGCGATCAGATCTCGAAGCACTGCGCGTCCTTCGTCCCGGCTCAGATCGAGCGTCAATCCCAGCTTGTTCCGGTTCTGTTCGTAGAAATTCGCGCCACGATTCCAAAACGCGCCTTCCACATCATTGTGGTACAGCGAGTCCGTGCGGTAGCTCTCCAGGCGTTGCACCGACTCCAGGCGGATCACCTCGGCGCCCATATCGGCCAGCCACTTCATGGCGGAGGGGATCGCGATCAATTGCCCCATCTCAACAATGCGCACACCTTGCAGCGGTCCGGCCATGTCAGATCACCTCCGATGCGGTCAGATATGCCAGGTGCTGCGCGTCATACCCCAACGCACCGAGCACCTCGACATTGTGCTCACCCAACCTGGGCGCAGTTGAGTTCGCCGCCCAGGGAGAGCCGTTCATCATGAATGGCGCACCGGGGAACATGATCTCGCCCAATTCAGGGTGCTCCAGCGGCACGTAGTAACCCCGCGCCTGGATTTGAGGGTTTTCTATTGTTTCCGCCGGGGAATCGATCACGCCGTAGATGAACCTCTTCTCATGGGCGGCGTAGAAGATGTCCTGCTTCTGCTTGGTGGCGAAGATCTGATCCAGGATATCGCCCAGCGCCTCCGCGTTTTCCAGCCTCGCGGACGCATTGTCGAACCGGGGGTCGTCCAACTCCGGAGCATCGAGGAAGTCCACAAGGACCTGCCAGTTCAACGATGCGCCGATGCCCGGATTGGGCAGTACGTACCCATCCGATACCGCTCTCAACCGGGTCAGGTCGCCGGTATGGTTGGGCTGACGGCGACGCACCGCTCCCAGGTAGGTGTAGTTGTTGATCACGTCCCGCAAGGCTGACGCGATGCTCTCCTGTATCGACACGTCCACCCGTTGGCCCTGTCCGGTGAGCTTCTGGTGGTAGAGCGCCATCAGCGTCGCCGATGCCAGGTTGGTGCCGGCCTTGAACTGTGCCTGGTTCATCGCGTGCTTGAGTGGTTCGCGATCGTAGGCGCCAAAGATGTACATCAGGCCGCCCAGAGCGTACTGCACGATCTCCGTCGCCCGGTAATCTCGCCACGGCCCGGTTTGTCCAAAGTTGGAAACAGATGCGACCACCAGCCGGGGATTGTGGGCCCGCAGCGTGTCGGGATCCAGTCCCAAAGATGGCATCACTCGCGGCGCGAAGTTCTCCACCAGCGCGTCGGCGTCGGAGAGGAGATCCATAAGGATGCCGCGCCCTTCGTCGGATTTCAGGTTCAGCGTGATGCTGCGCTTGTTGGTGTTCAGGTACAGGAACGGCAGGCTTTTTTCGCGGTGAGGTTCATCATGAAAAAAAGGAGGCAAACGACGCGCCGCATCTCCCCCGGGTCGTTCGACTTTCAGTACATCCGCGCCGTGATCGGCCAATAACTTGGTGGCGTACGGGCCGGCGATGTGGTGGGTCAGGTCGATTACCTTGACGCCGGACAAAGCTCCGTTGGTCAACATCCAACTCCCATTGCGATTTGCCCCGCCATTCTAGCCCCGGAACCCGGTCGGCACAATCAAGATAATTCCGCGCCGTGTCATGTCCATAGGATCCAACGGTGATCAGTCTCCGCCGGCCCTGAAAATGGGCGGCGTTCCGACCCGAAAACATTTCCGGCGATCGGTGACACCCCTCCGTTGCTCGTGGTGGCCGGGGCTCGCCACAATAGGCTTACACAGGCTTACACGTGTGAGGCTGGACAGTGTGCACATTTTCTGCCACTCCGGCGAAAGCTTCCGTCATTCCGGCTTCCGCCGGCATCCAGTGAGTACAAAATAACGAAAACGTTCTGCAGCCTCTCATTTTCGCGGGTCCCTGTTTCCGCAGGAATGACGGGTGATCTTCCAAACGTCAACACAGCGTGATGACTGCCTTCGCCGTGCCCGAAAAGAGGTCACCCCGTAGTCGTAACAACGTCACCCCTTACTTGATACGGGGCCAATAATCGTTCCGCGTCTGG
Organism: Dehalococcoidia bacterium; assembly: GCA_965116565.1. GTDB lineage: Bacteria > Chloroflexota > Dehalococcoidia > Lucifugimonadales > UBA3495 > Bin87. The sequence continues at coordinate 2,243,533 of OZ220699.1, read as the reverse complement.
CGGGTCGCCATCACACCCCACCTTCAAGCACCTCCCCCAAACCCTATCACCGGCCCGCCAGACCCACCATTTTCTCCCCGAAACCGACCCAATCCGCCCCCCTTCACCCCCATGTCCCGCCCCAATGCCCAACTCAAATGAACGGAGATGAGCGGAAGTGAGCGGATTTTCGCCAAAATCCCCACCATCCCAATCCCATCCGCAACCCTCTTCACCCGTTTCATCCCTGTAAATCATCCCCGTCGGAGGTAACCCCATGACCATCTCCCAAATCCGTCGCCGCACCGGCGCCCGCAAGCGCCGGTTCTCCGCCGAACTCGCCATCATCGGGCTACGCCGCATCGCCGACGCCGTCGCCGACGACTGGGACCCCGACCAACCTCCCGAGCCCGCCGACGTCATCCAGGGCATCGCCCGTGCCGGCTTCCGCCTGCCCACCTTCATGCGGCTCCGCCGCTACCTCCACGACACTCGACGCCGGGACGACGTCCCCGAGCCTGAATCAATCGTCCTCAGACTCCTCGCCTGGGCCAGCGCCGACCGCTATAGCGACCTCCTCCGCTGGGAACTGCCCGCTCCGACGCGATGACCCGGGCCCGGCAGATGTTGGTCCGGTTTCGGCTCACCGTAACCCCACCAACCCGTCGCGTCGTTGAGCGATGCTATACTTTCCGATATCTGAGCGCCGACGCCACCGATCGCCGGCCCGGCGCTGCAATCAAGCAGAGGTTTTATTGTGCAGACCATCGACGCAATCGCCGAAATATTGAAACGGGAAGGTGTCCAATACCTGTCCTGTTTCCCCACCACACCCGTAATCGAAGCCTGCGCCGCAGCAGGGATTCGTCCCATCATCTGCCGGCAGGAGCGCGTCGGGGTCGGTATCGCCGACGGATACAGCCGAGTTACCAATGGCCGTCCGCCGGGCGTTTTCGCCATGCAGTACGGGCCAGGCGCCGAGAACGCCTACTCCGGCGTGGCCACTTCCTTCTCCGACTCCGTGCCCATCCTGTTGTTGCCCCTGGGGCATCCCCGGGAACGGCAAGGTGTGTTCCCCATGTTCGACTCGATCGAAAGCTTCGCCAGCGTGACCAAGCACCTGGAACGGTTGAATCTCTCCAACAACACGAGCCAGGTGATGCGTAGGGCCGTGAACGCCCTCTACACCGGTCGACCGGGCCCGTCCATGATTGAAATACCTGCCGACGTCGCGCTGGAAGAGGTATCCGAGGAAGCTTTCTATTGGGGTGGTAACGTCCGCCGCTCGGCGTCGCAAGCCGACCCTGACGACGTGGAAGCCGCCGCGCGCGCCCTCTGCTCCGCTACCTACCCCGTGATCCACGCTGGACAGGGAGTCATGTATGCGGAGGCCACGGACGAGTTGGTTGAACTCGCTGAGTTGCTATCGATCCCGGTCATGACGACTCTATTGGGCAAGAGCGGGTTCCCGGAGCAACATCCGTTGGCTCTGGGGAGTGGCTCTGGCGTGATGTCCGGCACCGTGTATCACTTCGTGCGGCGCGCCGACGTGATCTTCGGGGTCGGTTCCAGTTTCACCAAGCACGGCATGTCCATGAACCTGCCCGCCGGGCGCACGCTGATCCAGAACACCAACGACGCCCGCGATCTGAACAAGGACTACGACGTCCAGTTCCCGCTGATTGGCGACTCCAAACTCGCGCTGCGCCAGATGATCGATGCCTGCCGGGAGATCGTAGGCGACACTCGCCGCAACACGCCGGAGGTCGCGGGTGAAATCGAGTCCGTCCGCAATGCCTGGCTCGCCGAATGGCAACACAAGACCACCGACGCCGGCCCGAAGGTCAACCCGTACCGCGTCATAACCGATTTCCAGCAGGCGGTGCCGGCGGACGAGGCCATCATCACCCACGACTCCGGCAGCCCCCGCGACCAGATCACGCCTTTCTACCGTTCCGGGGGGCCTCGCAGCTATCTCGGTTGGGGAAAGTCGCACGGTCTCGGCACCGGCTTGGGTCTCGTCATAGGCGCCAAACTCGCGGCTCCCGAGAAGATGTGTGTGAATTTCATGGGTGACGCAGCTTTCGGAATGGTCGGGCTGGACTTCGAGACTGCGGTACGCAGTGGCGCTCCCATCACCACCGTCGTATTGAACAACTCAACGATGGCGGTCGAAACCGGCGCAATGCAGCGTTCCCACGAACTCTACAACACCCGGGATCTCGGTGGGAACTACGCCGATCTGGGACGCGCCATGGGCGGATACGCCGAGAGAATCACCGACCCTGCAGAGATCATCCCTGCCTTCCAGAGGGCCCGCCGTCAGAACGAAGATGGCAATGCCGTCCTGCTGGAGTTCATCACCAACGAGGAGATCGACTACTCCCACAAGCGCGCGTTCTGATCGGGCGTCTAATCGATCATTACTCCGAGAGTCTATTTGCCGGTTCACGCGGAATCCGCAGGGGCGAACTTGGTTCGCCCCTGCTTGCTTTGTAACACCGACCCGAGCATGTCCGCCATCAATCCGCATACAATCATCGCCGACGCTGCGGCTCGCATTAACGGCGGTGACAGGTCCGCCGCCCCGTACCTGCAACGAGGCTCGGCTCTACTGGATCTGGGACGACCCGCGGAGGCGCTCGTCGACCTTGACTTTGCTATCATCATCGAGCCAGGGAACCTGGAAATCCGCGTTGCGCGAGCCAGGGCTCTGCTGGACTTGAACCGTCCATCAGCCGCGATGCATGATCTCAATATCGCCGTGGAAGCCGAACCGGCGCACGTAACCGCCCTGCTGGTCCGCGGCCACGTAAATCTGGAACTCGGGAATTGGAGAGCATCCGAACTCGATTGTTCCAGGGCGATTGACCTGGGCTCAGACGATCCCATTGCCTGGCGAACCAGGGGTCGTGCCCGATACCACTTGGCCGATATCCCTGCCGCCCTTGGCGACTACAGCCGCGCGATCCAGTTCAGCCCGGACGATGCCGAATGCCTGTACTGGCGCGGGCTTGCCCATCGCGACCGCGGCAACCATCAGAGCGCTATCGCGGACTTCAGCCGGGTTATCGACCTCAACCCCCAGTTTTCAGAAGCCTATGTATCCCGCGGCAAATGCTGGTCCGAGTTGGGCGACATGCCGTCCGCGCGTTCAGATTGGGCCATGGCCGCGCAAATGCTCCACCATTCCCATTGATGCCGCGGACCGAAATCGATCACACCAGCCACACTCCGACCCATCTGGAGGATCTCCATGTCCGAACTGAAATCCAGGTACTTGTTCATCGCCAGCATGGACATCGACCCTGACCGAGAGGCCCTGTTCAACGATGTGTACAACACCGAGCATTGCCCGTTGCTCAACGAGACCCCGGGCGTGATCGGCGTCACTCGATACGAAACGCAGCGTCTGGTGATGGCGATGGGCGGTGAGGTCCGTGAGATCGAAATACCCGGCACGCCCAAGCACCACGCGGTTTACCAGATAGAGAGCCCCGAGGTCCTGACCAGCCCGGAATGGGCCGAGGCAGTGGACGCCGGCCGCTGGCCTGAGCACGTCCGGCCCTTCACGCAGAATCGCCGCCACGTGCTGATGAAACTCACTTATCCCGAATCCTGAGCCGCAGTTTCCGTTCGCGATAATTTGCTGCTCGCCGTCACTGCGCACCGGCCGTCGCGATCCGTAGCGCCGCACGGCTTGCCTCAGGCTCCGACGGCCACAGCCTCTATCCGGTTGGCCCTGGGTTTCAACACGGCGTACAGGGCGTCGTTGACCGGGGTCGCCACGCCGTATTGTCTGCCCATTCGGATCACTGTGCCGGTCAACCCTTCCAGTTCTACGGGTTGGCCTTCCGCGAAGTCCTTCGCCAGCGACGCCATGCCCGTAGCCGGGAAATTGTCCAGTGCGTTCATTGACCACTCAAGTGAATCGGGTTCCAGCGGCGCACCTGCCGCTTCTCCCACCGCCAGGGCTTCGGCGATGGCGTCGCGAATCGCGGTGCGAGTCTCGGGCACGGTACGCAGTTCTCCATATGCGCACCCGCTGGCAGCGCATACGCCGGCTGACCCCGAGAGATAAGCGAACTTCTTCCACAGCATCCCGGTCATATTTTCGAGGAGCTCAACTCGCCAGCCTGCCGTTTTGAATATTTCCAACAGGCGCTCGCCTCGCTCGGTGATCCCCAACGTGCGTTCCCCAAAGGACGCAGACCCGGGCCCGCCCTGCGTCACGACCCCCGGTTCGCTGATACGGCCTTCGAGGTACGCGGAGCCGATCATGACTCGATCCGCGCCGTAGACCTCGACCAACCGCTCCCCGTTGTCAATGCCGTTCTGTAGCGTCAACACGATGGTATCAGGACCCACCATCGGACTAATGAAGTCGATCGCCTGGTCATTGTGGTACATCTTGACGGTGAACAGCACCAGTTCCTGATGGCCGACCTCATCGGGGCGGTCGGTGGCCTGGCCGGGTACTACAAACTCGCCGTCGTTGCTGCTGATGACCCGCAACCCGTCCCGGCGGATGGCGTCCAGATGCGGCCCCCGCGCGATGAACGTCACGTTGTTGCCGGCGCGCGCAAGCAGGCCGCCGAAATAACCCCCGACTCCCCCCGTGCCCATCACTGCGATGTCCATGATGTCAATCTCCTCCGGATGTAACCGGGTAGTCGAACCGGTCCCTGAGGTCCCGCTTCATCACCTTGCCCATCACATTGCGCGGCAACACCTCGATGAACACCACTGATCTGGGCCGCTTGAATCCCGCCAATCTCTCACGGCAAAACTCAATGAGGTCGGATTCGTTCACCGAATCGTTCTCCCTGACCACCACCGCGCGCACCTCCTCACCCCACTCCAGATCAGGCACGCCGATCACCGCGGCTTCCGCCACACCGGGATGCTCGGCCAGCGTTTGCTCGACTTCCTCCGGCGAAATCATCTCTCCGCCGCGCTTGATAAAATCCCTGGCCCGACCGGCAAGATAGATGTAACCATCCTCATCCTGCCAGCCCAAGTCCCCGGTGTATAGCCATCCCGAGCGGATGGTATCCCCGGTGGCGTCGCCCTGCCGCCAATAGCCGCTCATGATGCGCGGTCCACGCGCCACGATCTCACCCACCTCGTCGCCCGGTACCGGTTCCCCCTCCTCGGTCACGATCATCACTTCGACGTCGTCCAGCGGTTTCCCGATGGAGGTGAGACGGCGCATCTTGGTTTCGATCTCCTCAGGAGTCCCGGTGAGGACGTGGTCATCCGGCGGCAGCATCGTGATCGTCGAAGCCGTCTCCGTCTGGCCGAAGGCGTTGATAAAACGGGTGTCGGGGAACTTTTCGATGGCGTCCCTGATCACAGGCAGAGGCATCGGCGCGGCGCCGTAGGTGATCACATCCAGCGACGACAGATCGTAGTCTGAGAATCTGGGATGATCCATGACCCGTTTGAGCATGGTCGGGACCAGCATGGCCCGGTTCGCCCGGTGCTCCACAGCCAGTTGCATCCACTCCTCAGGGTCGAACTGGGGCATCACCACCAACGTCCTTCCGCCGAACACAGCCGCGAGGGCCGCCTGGAGTCCGGCCACATGGTACATAGGAACGGTGAGAAGGTTGGTCTCCTCCACGTCGGGGTCGGCGGGAGTAACGTTGGTCAACAGGAACGTGCCGAAGCTGTCGTGGGTCAACTGCACGCCCTTGGGAATGCTGGTGGTCCCCGACGTAAACATGATCACTGTGGTCGCATCCTCGTCGTCCTCGGGGAAATGCATCTGGTCGGGCTCGGCGTCGGCAAGGAGCTGCTCGTAGGTGTGCCGACCTTCCGACCCGGAAGCATCCAGCAACACGACGCGGTCGTTCGGCAAATCCCCGCTTTCAGCGAGGGGCAGGTAACGCTCACCCAGGAACAGGATACTCGGCTCCACGATGCCGAGCATCGTCGCCAATTCGTCCTCCTTGGCCCGAAAATTGATAGGTACGTAGATGGCGTCCAACTGGGCCACAGCGAAATACAACTCGATGAGTTGGTTGCAGTTGGTCTGCATGGCTGCGACCCGGTCCCCTGATCCCACGCCCAGATCCGACAATGCGTTGGCGAGCCGATTGACCCGTTCCTGTAGCGATTCAAAAGTGTACCGCTGCCCGTCGAATATTATCGCGTCGCGTTCGGGCACAATGGCGGACGCGATCATCAAAAATTCGGTAGTGTTCATCTTGTCCCTGCTATTTGCCGGTGGTCATCAGGATCGCCGACAACCTGCGTTCTTGCTCCAAACCATGCCGCGAAGTAAGATCGGGGGAGTCTCTCAAAAGCGAACGCATCCCCGAAGCCCTGGCCGGCGCAAGTTTAGCCAATCCTTCTGCGAGGGTCCAAGCCGATTCCAGCAGCACTTCTCCCGAGACCACCCTGCTGACCAAACCCATGCCCTTAGCTTCGGCCGCGTTTATCCGGCGCCCGGTAAGCAACAGGTCCATGGCCACGGAATGCCCAGCATTCCGCGGCAGCGTTTGGGATCCTCCGGCCGCCGGTATCATGCCCAGCCGAAGTTCCGGCATCGAGAACACCGTATCGGATGCAGCGATCCGCACGTCGGCCAGCAGCAATATCTCCACCCCGGAACCGATGCAATACCCGTGCGCCGCCGCCACGATGGGCTTAGACAGATCAAGCAGTTGACCCCAAACGTCTCGCTCCCAGCGCACGCTGCGCGCGATCACCTGGGAAGGAGCGGTACCAAATTCGCTCAGGTCGGCTCCAGCGCAAAATGCCCGGCCCTGGCCCGTGATCAACAGGGCCCCAATTTCCTCATCCTCGGCGACCGCCTGCAACACCTCCGCGAAGTCATCCCGCATCGCAACGGAGTAAGCGTTCAGCTGGCGTGGCCGGTTCAGCGAGATGTGCGCAACACCGCCGTGCTGTTCGTAGATGATTGTACGGAAAGCTGCGCCCATCTTCTCGACTGCGGTCAATCCAATGGAATGGCTCGGTGGATCATTGCGTCCAGGTCTACCAGCGTGCTGGCGGCTCCGATCTCGTCCAGTTTGTTGGCATCACTGACCGAAAAAGTGAACAAGCCATGTTTTTCGGCGACGCGCTCGACATGGGACCTACGGATGTGCCAATCGTGGTGATGATTGGCCACTTCGATTCCGTGCACCCCGTCTTCAATCACTATGTTGGGCGTGTAATACCCGGGATGGCAGTAGTTCCGGAACAACCGGCCGCCCGGAAGATAGAGTTCAACGCAATGATACCCGTCGAACGGACTGGTGGCTGGCCGAACGTCTATCTCTTGTCCAGGAATGATCAGGACCTCGCCCGGGAAGTGCCGCTCGACGACGCGATGCAATTCCATCCCCCATTCCCGACGCCAGTGGTCGGTCACCCCGATCCCGTCCAGGCCTGCATCCTTAATCCGAGTGATCACGGCTTCCGCAATCTCAGGAGTCGGAGGTTGGAACCCAAACATCTCCCCGACGTGGGTGTGGAGATCAAGCCGTACTTTCATTTGGACCACCGATCAGCGACCTTCAAACCTGGCGGCCCGCTTGTCGGCAAACGACCGGAGTCCTTCTGCCCGGTCCCGGGTGCTGTGCAGGATGACGCTCAAATCCGCTTCCAAACGCAGCCCCTGTCCCAATGTCAGATCTTCCGACGCTGCAACCGCCTCCTTGGCGTACCGAATTGCGATGGGCGCCGCGGCGATGATGGTCTCAACCACCTCGGAGGACACCGCTTCCAGTTTTTCCGTCGCGACGACCCGGTTCACCAAACCCACCTCCGCCGCCTCCTGTGCCGACAACGACCGGCCCGTGAACAGCATGTCCCTCGCCAACCCCGGTCCGACCAGCCTGGGAAGCCTTTGAGTGACGCCGTCGTAGGGAAATGAGTTTTCCAGCAAACTCCCGGCACCCAATTTGGCGGCCCGGGTTGCGATGCGAAGGTCCGCAGCCAGCGCCAATTCCAGGCCGTGGCCGATGGCGTCTCCGTTAACGATGGCAACCGTGGGCATTGGCAACTCCGCGAATGTGCCCGCGACCCCCATCCTTCCAATCCAATTGAGCCGTGCCGGCACAGGCGCGCCTGCAACGTCATCCGGCGCATGCTTGCGGCCAACCGCGAATACTCCACCGCAGCCAGTGATGGTCGCGACCCTGACCTGATCTTCGAATCGCAGTTGGGAACAGCAGTCCCGCAATTCATCTGCCGTGTCTTCGTCTATCGAACACCCGGCAACGGGCGCTGGCAACTTGATAGACGCGTGGAAACCGTTTAAGGCGCATTCAATTTTGCGGTATCGCATGGACCGGCCCAGGGCACAATTTTCTTTGGAAACCGCGTTCGGGCAACCACCACACGGCTTTATGCCGTTTCGGAATTGAGTTAAAATGGCGCCCGCTCTGCGGATTGAGATATGGCATTCAGCAAATTATACGACACTCACGCCGCCGCCGTTGCCGACATTGAGGACGGGGCTACCGTATTGATCGGGGGCGTTTCAAAGTCCGCCGAACCGACGGGCCTGCTTAGCGCATTGTCAAGGCGCGAGGTGTCCAAACTGACACTGGTCTGCGATCTGCGCGGCTGGGACGGAAGTGACACCCTCCTGCGGCTGGCTCACGAAGGTCGCATCAGTCGGCTCATATCGCCGTATCCGTTTGTCGGCGCGTCGGGAGGGGTCATCCCCGAACTGTGGACCCTGGGAGAAATCGAGGTCGAAACCGTACCACAGGGAACCCTTGCGGAACGGCTGCGCGCAGCTGGCGCCGGCATCGGTGGTGTGTACATTCCGGTGGGCTCAGGAACACGATTCGCCAACAACAAAGAAACCCGAACCATCGGGGGCGTGGAATGTATTCTGGAACCGCCCCTGCGGGCGGATTTCGCGTTCCTGAGGGCCGCTGCCGCTGACGAGGTTGGCAACCTGGCGTATCGGGGAGCGCGACGCGCCTGGAACGCGGTGATGGCCACCGCAGCCAGAATCACCATCGTTGAATCCGACGAGATCGGCGAACCGGGCTCTATTGACCCGGAATTGGTGATCACGCCCGGGATCTTTGTCAACCGGATAGTAAGAACGGTTGGCGTGCCCATTCTCTAGGACCGCCGGATGCCGATTGCTGAATCCTCATATATCGACATTGCGCGCCGCGCGGCGCGGGAAATCGCGCCCGGCGCCGTGGTGGCAGTGGACGATGGATTGCCGGAGTTGGTAGCTCAGGTCACCCCGGGATCTTTGGGCGCCTGGTTTCTCCGTACGGACGGAACGCTCAACGGCATACCCCTGAACGCTGCGGATGCTGCCGCCGTCCTGCGCGGTGGATACGTCGACCTCGCCATATTGCATCCGGCGCAGGTTACAGCCGACGGGGGATTTGTCAGCCGGCTTTACACTCGTTATGCCGCTGTCGCTCCGCCCGGCAACGGCGTCGATCTGGCGTCGGGCGCCCGACGCGTCATCGCCCTGCATCCGCAGACCGGCGACGATGACGACCCCGCCACTTGCCTGGTTGCCGACACGGATCGCCCGCACGATGGCATCGCGTGTATAGACACCGTCATTGCCAGCTACGGCGTATTGTCCGTAGAGAACCGGGAGTTCATCCTCAACGAGATTCCGCCCGGGCGGACAACCGAGGAGGCGTTGTCTGCGATCAACAACCCGCTGGTTCGAGTCTCCACGTCGGGGACGCCTGGAATGGATTTTACGCCACCGTCAGGTGATCCCACGTCAAAAATCCACCTCGACGGGATTTCGGCTTTGGCGGACGTACCCGACGGAGCGACGGTGTTTATCGATGGCTTCGGCGGGCCTGGCGGCATGGCGCATTACCTCCTGATTTCATTGCGCGACCGCGGCAGCCGGAACTTAACCATCGTCAGCAACACGGCGGGCATTGCGCGCGTGGTCAGCTTCGGGACTCCACCCGGCCGAACAGCCATCGACCACAGCGTGCTGATCGAGAACGGCCAAGTTGCCAAGGCGATAGCATCGTTCCCGGTTTCGCCGTCCGTGTCCCGGCCTTCGGAGTTCGAACTTGCCTACCGCCGAGGGGAAGTCGACCTGGAACTGGTACCTCAAGGGACGCTGGCGGAACGTTTGCGAGCCGGCGGTGCAGGAGTTCACGCCTTCTACACACCGACGGGAGCGGGCACCCTGATTGCCGAGGGGAAAGAATCGCGGACGATTGATGGGCGCGATCACATTTTGGAATACGGTCTGCGCGCGGATTTTGCCATCATTCGGGCCCACAAAGCGGACACCAATGGGAACCTGATTTACCGAGGCACGTCTCGAAACTTCAACGCGGTCATGGCGCCCGCTGCCAGGATCACCATTGCCGAAGTGGATGAAATCGTGGAGCCTGGTGAGTTGGACCCAGAGGAGATCGTGACACCCGGCGTCTTCGTCCAACGCATAGTCAAACGGCCTGACGGGTTCACAGGATACGAATAGCAAAGGGGGCGTTGCGCATGGCATTTGAAAAAGAGCGCCTTGACCGCGCGATCATCGCGATGCGGGTAGCGAGAGAATTACCGCCCGGCGGCACCGTCAACCTCGGCATCGGAATTCCCACGCTCGTTTCGATGTTCGTGGCTGACGACAGCATCGTTTTTTACCACAGCGAGAGCGGAGTGCTGAACTGCGGTCCTCTGGCCGAGGATGGCAACGAGGACATCGATCTGATCAACGCCGGTGGACAATTCCTTGAGCCGGTGCCAGGGATGGCCTACTTTTCCTCCGCTGACGCTTTCGCAATGATTCGCGGCGGGCACGTGGACGTTACGGTCCTGGGAGCGCATCAGGTTTCGTCGAACGGCGACCTCGCCAATTGGATGCTGCCGGACCGCGGCGTGGGCAACATCGGCGGGGCCATGGACCTCGCCGCCGGAGCCGACAAGGTGATCGTCGCGATGGAACACAATGACCGCAGCGGAAGCCCCAAGGTAGTCGAGGAGTGCAGTTTTCCGCTGACTGGAAGGGGCTGCGTTTCCCTGGTGGTCACAGATGTGGCGGTGCTGGAGCCGACCGCTGATGGAATGGTGCTCCGGGAGACAGCGCCCGGTTGGTCGGCAGCGGACGTGCAGGAAATCACCGGGGCCAGGTTGATCATCCCGGAAAATGTGGGAGAGTACGAGGTATAGGTCGGCTCTTGCGTGACACTGGGAATTGCGCTAGCATTTTCCCGAACTCATTGCGTGTTTTAGGGCATCCCGCCCTGCTTTTTCGCCATCAAAAGGAGACTTTTCACGATGTTCAACCCCATCGCGTTTCTGACGCCCCGCGCGGCGCGCGCCCACTGCGACATCCCATGCGGCATTTATGATCCGGTAGTCGCCAAGATGGCCGCGCAGACCGTGCAGAAGATGGTCCTGCGCATGCAGAACCTGGAAGCCCCACAGCCCGGCGCTCCTGCCGGCGAGCGGCAAGCTTTCGCAAACACTTTCTCCCGCTATGTGACCGTGAAGGAAGAGCACGCCGAGAAGTGCAAGGAAGAACTGCGGATTCTCTGGGCCGACTACGCCTGGCCCAACACCGACGCCAACGAAATCGCCGGGAAGTTCAACGCTGCGCTCAAACTGGCCGGTCAGTGCAAGCAGACAGTCAGTATGGACAACGCCGAGGCGCTGGTCGCCGCGTGCGACGACATCGCCACCGCGTTCTGGGCCACCAAGAACGTCGAATACAGCGACCCCAACGCTGCCGCCCGCTACGGGACCTAAGCCCGGCAGCCACGGCGAGAACCATTGGGGGCGGGTATTACCTCGCCCCCAATGTGTTTTGATGGTGAGCCAACCGGGCCGGCCTGCCCTGGCCACAGTGCAATGCGGCTCCACATCACAGGGTTTTCAGCGTGAATCGCGCCAGGGATTAGGGTGTTGTAGTCAATCAGCGGTACCGGTCGTCAGGCGATTGAGGCGGGACCAGATTGCCCCGGGTTGGCGACCCAAGTGATCCGCCATCTCGGCGAAGCTCGCTCCGGATTCGTGCAGTTCCGTGAGTTTGAGTTCTTCCTCGTCGGTCCACGGTTCGTATGCCCGGGGATGATCTTTGCGGATTTCATCCAACTTGCGGGACGGAAGGAATGACGGACTCGGATGATGAGTCGGGTCTGGGGCGCGTAACGGTTCACCTTCCAGATATCGTCTGATCTCGGTCAGAAACTCCTCCCCGTATTTGCCCAGTTTGGCCGGACCGACGCCCGATACGCGGAGCATGTCCCCTGATGTGGTGGGGTTGGCGGCCGCCAAGTTACGCAAAGTCGCATCGTTGAAGACCACGAAAGCGGGAACTCCCTGCTCGTCGGCGAGCCTCCGGCGCAGCGCCCGCAGCCGGGCGAACAGGTTAGCATCGTAATCGGTAGTCCCCGATCCAACCATTGAACGGGGCCGCTCTCCCGACTCGGTACGGCGCGGCGGCGCGGGGTCGGCCCGCAATTGCAGCACCAATTCGCGATTGCTGCGAAGCCACTCGCGGCCTGTGTCGGTTACGTTCACGGTGGGGTATTGGCCGCCCGAAGAGGCCAACAACCCCTGACCGATCAATCCGTTGGCTATCTGTCTCAGCGCGTTTCGGTCATGGTCAGAGATAATGCCAAACACGCTCAAAGCGTCGTGGCCGAGATCCCGGACGCGTTTCCGATTGGAACCCAACAAGACGTCGATCACGTGGCCGATTCCGAATCGTTCGCCGGTCCGAATAACAGCTGAGAGCAGTTTCTGGGCAACCACCGTGGCGTCCACCGTTTGGTGATCCGACAAGCAGATGTCGCAGTTTACACAAGCAACATTAGCAAGTTGGTCGCCGAAATATTCCAGCAAGTGCTTTCGCCGGCAGGTTTGGAGACGGCCATATCCGGCCATACTTTCCAGTTGTCGACTGGCCGCCCGGTGCAAGCGTTCGTCGCGGATGCGACCGATAAAGTAGTCGTGTCGGCGCTGGTCTCCGTCGCTGAAAAACAGGACGCAATCGCTTGGCAGGCCGTCGCGCCCTGCCCGGCCGGTTTCCTGGTAGTAGCCCTCGATGGACTTGGGTAGAGTGTGGTGGACGACGAGTCGAATATCAGGCTTATCGATGCCCATTCCGAATGCGATGGTTGCCGCCACCACGGGCACATCACCGTCGATAAACCGTTCCTGCGCCTGGCGACGCGCGTTAGTATCCAGCCCGGCGTGATATGCCACCGTCGAGAATCCGTTGGCGGTCAAGTCGGCGGCCAATTCCTCGGTATCCCGACGCGACATGCAGTAGATGATTGCGGACTGTCCCTCCCGTGCGGCCAACATTTCCAGAAGTGCGTCGCGCATCCCACTTCTTGGCAGCACCCGATAGGTCAGATTGGGGCGGTCGAAACTTGAGACGAACTCCGCGCAGTCATCCAGAGCCAGTTGCTCTACGATGTCTTTGCGCACCGGCTCGGTAGCAGTTGCCGTGAGCGCCATCATGGGCACGTTCGGGAATGACGTGCGAAGCTGGGACAATGTGCGGTAATCGGGGCGGAAATCATGGCCCCATTCACTGATGCAATGGGCCTCATCTATTGCGATCAGTTTCAAGTCCAGGGTACGCAGGAACCTCTGGAAACCAGGCCTGTTGACCCGTTCAGGCGCGACATACAGCAAGGGGACCTGGCCGGACTGTGCTCTGCGTTCCACGGCTGCGGCGGTCGCGTCATCCAAACTGCTGTTGAGGAATTCGGCAGATATTCCGTTAGCGCGGAGGGCGTCCACCTGATCCTTCATCAAAGCGATCAGCGGCGATACGACGAGGGTCAAGCCGCCCAGAGCCAAGGCCGGCAACTGGTAGCAGAGCGATTTGCCTCCGCCGGTCGGCATCACCACCAGGCTGTGGTTGCCGGCAAGCGCGTTGGATATTATCTCCCGCTGACCAGGCCGGAACTCGTCATACCCGAAGTGCCGTTTGAGCAATGCGAGCAGGTCATGGGCGCTGGCTGCCATCGCAGGGGCCGAGGTAGGGCGATTGAATTCGATGCGTCGACCGTCAGTCCAGCGAGGTGAGGGCGTCGCTTACGGCAACGATGGTGCGGTCTATGTCTGCGTCGGTGTGGGCGATGGAGACGAAGCCGGCCTCGAACTGGGAGGGAGCGATGTAGACACCGCGTTCCAGCAATGCGTGCATGTATCGGCCGTACGCCGCGGTGTCTGACTGCTCAACCTGCGCCAAGGCGGAAACCGGGCCGGCGTTGAAGAAGCCGGTGAACATCGACGCAACCCGATTTATGGTGGAGGGGATTTCGTTACGGGCGAACGCCGACGACACGCCGTCAGTTAGCCGGATCGCAGTTGCCTCAAGCTGTTCATAAACGCCGGGTTGCTGCAGTTCGGTCAAGGTCGCGACGCCGGCGGCCACCGCGAGCGGGTTCCCCGACAGGGTGCCGGCCTGATACATGGGGCCGAGGGGGGCTACCTGCTGCATCACGTCGTTCCGGCCACCGTAGGCGCCCACCGGGAGTCCTCCCCCGATGATCTTGCCCATTGTGGTTATATCAGGGATGACACCAAACAGAGTTTGAGCGCCGCCGTAAGCAACGCGGAACCCCGTGATAACCTCGTCGAATATGAGCAGGGCACCGTGGCGTTCGGTCACGCTGCGCAAGGCCTCCAGGAAACCATCAGCGGGAGGGACGACCCCCATATTGCCGGCGACGGGTTCCACGATCACGGCCGCGACGGCGCCAGGCCAGGCGTCGAAAAGGCCCTCCACGGATGATATGTCGTTGTACGTCGCGATCAGGGTTTCGGCTGCATAGGCTTCCGGCACGCCGGCGCTGGTGGGCACACCGTGGGTTAGCGCCCCGGACCCGGCGGCAACCAGCAGACCGTCGGCGTGGCCGTGATAGTTGCCGGCGAACTTGACGATCTTGGAACGCCCGGTGTACGCCCTGGCCAGGCGCAAGGCGGTCATGCACGCTTCGGTGCCCGAATTGACCAAGCGCACGGACTCTACCGACGGGAGCGCGGCGCAGATCATCTCGGCCAACTGGACTTCCTGCTCGACGGGCGCGCCGAAGGACGTGCCGTCGGCCGCGGCCCGCTGAACGGCTTCGACCACCGCGGGATGGGCATGCCCCAACGCGAGCGGCCCCCAGGATCCGAGGTAGTCGATGTACTCGTTGCCGTCGACGTCCCAAACGCGGGAGCCGGCCCCGCGAGCGATGAACGGCGGCGTGCCTTCCACGGCGCGGAATGAACGCACCGGGCTGTTGACGCCGCCGGGGATAACCCGTTGAGCCTGCTCGAATAGTCGTTGCGACCTGGTCTGTTCCATTTCAGTAAGCCCTCCCCTGGGCCGGCGCTAGGCCTCTCCCCGCAACCAGCGGGCTACTTCCTTGGCGTGGTAGGAGATGATAATGTCTGCTCCGGCACGACGGATGGCCGTGAGCAGTTCCATCGTCACCGGTTGTTCGTCGATCCAGCCGGCACGGGAGGCGGCCTTGACCATAGAATATTCGCCGCTGACGTTGTAGGCAGCCAGCGGGTAGTCGTAGCGTTCGCGAGCTTCCTTGATGACATCCATGTAGGCCATGGCGGGCTTGACCATGACGATGTCGGCGCCTTCCGCGATGTCGGATTCGATTTCGCGCATGGCCATACGGCGGTTCGCCGGGTCCATCTGATAGCTGCGTCGGTCGCCAAACTGCGGGGTGGAATCGGCGGCGACGCGGAAGGGGCCGTAGAACGACGAGGCGTACTTGGCGGCATAACCCATGATGGGAGTGTCCTCGTAGCCGTGGGCGTCCAGGGTTTCGCGGATGGCGCGCACCTGGCCGTCCATCATCGACGACGGGGCCACCATGTCGGCGCCGGCCTGCACCTGGGTCAGGGCGGAACGGGCCAGCAATTCCAGAGTGACGTCATTGTCGATGCGGTCACCGTCGATGACGCCGCAGTGTCCGTGGTCGGTGTACTCGCACAAGCACACATCGCCGATCACCATGAGCCCCGGGGCGCGTTCCTTGATAGTGCGAGTGGCTTCCTGGATGATTCCCTCGGGATCATAGGCGCCGGTGCCGACGGCATCCTTTTCGGGCGGCAGACCAAACAGGAGGACCGAAGGGATGCCGAGTTCAACTATCTCGTCGATTTCTTCACCCAAGCGGTCGATTGAAGTGTGGTAACAGCCGGGCATGGGCTCGATTTCCTCACGGACATTTTCGCCGTGCGTCACGAACATCGGGTAGATGAAATTCGCGGAGCTGATGCGGGTTTCGCGCACCATATCGCGGACGGGAGCCTTCTCCCGCAGGCGGCGCATTCGCAGGTCAGGATGCTTCAACATTACGTCCCTCCATGTGGCTGGCCGGCGGTCTGCGCGGCTTCTCCGGCGAAGTGACCCACCAGAGCATCGGCCAAGCCCTCGACGTTGTGTTCGGTGGCTACGATATCCACCGTAAGGCCCATTTCGGTTGCCGTGGCGGCAGTGATCGGCCCGATGCAGGCCGTCAGGGTATTTTCCAACAGGTGGCGGTCATTCCCCAAGATGTCCAGCAAATTGCGGACGGTCGAGGAACTGGTGAACGTTACCACATCTATTCCACTGGCGAAGGCCTCGATGGCACGTTCCTCAATTCCGATGGGTCTCCGGTTGGTGTATGCGGGAACACGGAGCACGTCGGCCCCCAGATCGGTCAAGCCGGACGCCAAAGCGTCTCGACCGATGGCGGAGCCGGGGAGCACCACCTGGCGACCTGACCAATCCAACCCCGAGAGTTCGGCGATGACCTCCTCGGAGACCGAGCGTCGCGGCACGAAGTCGGGCTCGATGCCCCGTTCACGCAGCGCTCGGCAGGTAGCCGGGCCGATAGCGCCCACGGTGGAACCAGCGAAATGGCGGGCGTCAATTCCCATCGCGCGGAGGCGTTGCCAAACGAATTCCACCGCGTTAACGCTGGCGAATATGACCCAGCGGTCAGGCGCGCCGGAGGTTTCCCTGAGTGTGCGATCGAGATCAGTGTAGTCGTCGAGAGGGCCAATTTCGATAGAGGGCAGTTCCACCGGCTGCGCGCCGAGCGCGTTGAGCAGTTCGATGAGACGGGACGCCTGGGTGCGGGACCGGGTCACCAGCACACGCTTGCCCCACAAGGGCCGGCGATCAAACCACCCGATGTCCTGGCGCAGGTTGGCGACTTCGCCAATAACCACGATCACAGGGGCGCTGATTCCGGCCTGCTGGCCGAGGTCGACGATATTGGAAAGCTGGCCGGTCACCGTGCGCTGGCGGGTCCACGTGCCCCACTGAACCAAAGCAACCGGAGTTTCGGCGGACATGCCGTTTTCGCACAGGGTTCGGACGATGCCGGGCAGGCTAGCCCAACCCATCAAAGCGACCAGCGTGCCGCCGGTTTTGGCCAGGGCCGTCCAGTCGGTGCCGGTCTGGCCCTTGGTGGGATCCTCGCTGCCGGTAACGATGGTGACGGAGGTGGAAACGCCGCGGTGGGTGACGGGTATGCCGGCGTAGGCGGGAGCGGCGACTGCGGAGGTCACACCGGGCACGACCTCGAAAGGCACACCGGCGGCCGCCAAAGCCTGAGCCTCCTCACCTCCGCGTCCAAAGACGAAAGGGTCGCCGCCCTTCAGGCGAACAACGGTTTTGCCGGCCTGGCCTTCGGCGACCAGCAGGTCGTTGATTTCCGACTGCCGCAACGCCTGGCGACCGCGCTCCTTGCCAACGAATACAGTTTCGGCGTCTGGGGCCAAGGCCAGCAACGACGGGTCCAGCAGGCGGTCGTAAACGACGACGTCGGCTATGCCCAACACCTGCCCGCCTTTGCGCGTGAGCAAGCCCGGGTCTCCGGGGCCGGCACCGACCAGATAGACCGTTCCGGTATTCGTCATTGGACCCGCTAGCCGGCCAGCAAAGCCGCAGCGCCCCGGCCCCGCAAAGATTCCCAGGCGGCCTGAGCGGCGTCGATTGGCGATTTGATCGACGCCTGAGCGGTGGCCCTGAACGATAGCGAACCATCCGGCGCGCCGATGAAGGCGTTGAGGACCAGACCGTCGGACTGCCCATTTACGCTGGCGTATGCGCCGACGGGCACCTGACAACCGCCGCCCAACTGCTCCAGGAAGGCCCTTTCCGCGGTCACTGCAGCGGTGGTCTCGGAGTGATCTATCGCGGTCATTACTTCGGCCAACCAAGGGTCGTTGGCGCGGATTTCGACGGCCATCGCGCCCTGGCCGGGGGGCGGCACGAAGTCCTCGGGGGCGAGGTACTCTGTGATTACGTCCTCCAGATCCATGCGAATCAGGCCGGCAGCGGCCAGGATGGTGCCATCGCATTCTTCACCAGAGGCCTTGCGCAGACGGGTGTCCACGTTGCCACGGATTGGAACGATCTCAAGATCGGGGCGTTTTTCGGCGATTTGGGCGGCCCGGCGTGGGCTGCTGGTGCCGACACGGATTCCGGCGGGGAGTCGGTCCAGGGAAAGCGCGAGGTGGGATACGAGGACGTCGCGCGGGTCGGCCCGCTCGAGCACGGCTCCGATGGTCATGTTGTCAGGCAGGACGGTGGGCATATCCTTCAGGCTGTGGACCGCCATGTCGATGTCGCCGATCTCCAACCGGCGCTCGATTTCCTTGACGAACACGCCCAAGCCCATGCCGGCCAATGGGGCGGTCTGGTTAGCATCGCCCTGGGTGGTGACCGTGACCACCTCGAACTCCAAGCCGGGGTGAGCCTTGCCCAGAGCAGCCAGGGTGAGGTCGGTTTGAATCAGGGCCAGCCGGCTGCCGCGAGTGCCCACCCGCACGACGGGCCGGGCTCCGTCAGCGGCGGCCACGGCGTCTCCCGCCAGCAGGGTCATCTCCGAACATGCGCAAGGCGGCCGGGAGGATGGCGGCACTTTCGGATGAGCGCAACTCAGCCGTGGGCTGATGGAGCAGCTTCTTGACCAGAGCGTTGGTCATGGCGTCCAGCCGGGCGGCGAGATCGCCGTCGGGTTCGGCGCCCAGCAATTTCAGGGTGCGAGCGATTTCCTCCTTACGGACGGCCTCGGCGCGGCGACGCATCGAAACGGCCAACTCCATGGAATCCGAGGAACTCCACCACTCAACGAACCGGTCAACCTCCGACTCGACGATCCGGGCAGCCCTGCGGATTTCGCCATCCATGACATCGAGGTTGATCTCCGCAGCCTGGCCGAGAGCATCGATGTCGAACAGCTGCACGTAGTCTAGGCCGGCAACGTCGGGGTCGATGTCCCGGGGCACCGCGATGTCGATCATCAAGATGGGCTCGTCGCCACCGCGTTGGGTCAAAGCGTCCGAAACCATCGAGGAATCGACCACAAAGCCCGGTGAGCCGGTGCTGCTGATGACGAGATCGGATTGCGACAATGCGTCGGGCAGGTCCTCGAAAGGAATCGCGACTCCGCCGAGGTCTTTGGCCAATTCTTCGGCGCGCCAGTGGGTGCGATTGGTGACCGTGATCCGACGGACGCCGGCGTCGGCCAGCGCGCGAGCGACCATGCGACCGGCGTCGCCAGCGCCGATCACGAGGGCGCGGCGGTCGTCCAGACGATTGAACATGCCCACTGCCAACTGCACGGCGGCGCGGCTCACGGACCGGGAATGCTGGCCGATGCTGGTCTCACGATGAACGCGGCGACCGGCCCGCAAGGCGGAATGGAACACACGGGTCAGAGGGCTACGGGTGTACTCACCCTCGCTGGCGGCGCTGAACGCGGCGCGCACCTGACCAAGGATCTGCCGCTCACCGACGATCATGGACTCCAGGCCGCCGGCCACGCGAAAAAGATGGGCGACGCAGTCGGTTTCCCAGAGTTGGTACACGTGGCGCTCCAACTCGGGGCCGGGCACGCCGGAGTAACCGATCATGAAATCGCCGACACGGCCCACCAATCCGATGTCGTCGGGGTCGTAGACGTAGACCTCGGTGCGGTTGCAGGTGGAAAGGATTGCCGACTGGGGCACGTATTCGGAGAGTTGACCGAGCGCGTCGGGCAACTGATCGCGTTCGACGCTCAACCGCTCCCGGAGGTCAAGCGGCGCGGTGCGGTGGTCAAGTCCGAGGACGAGCAGACTCAATTGACCGCCTCCGCCGCACGCAACGCGGCCCGCTTAACGCAGCCGCCGGATTTGCACCTGGCCAGATTGCTGCACATCTCCGGGATGGTGTCGTCCTGCAATTGGGACAAGATGATATCGACCGCACGATCCTCGTCCCCGGCCTGTACCATTTCAAGCAGGTCCTCGGTGATGACGCATTGCCACCGCGTTGGGTCGATCACGGTGCGCTTTTCCTTGATGACCCGGCGGGCGCGGCCCAAGGCTCCGGCGAGGTCGGCCCACCGCAGGGCCGGGGCTTCGGAGAGGGTTTCACGCAGTTTCCTGGCGAGGGCGGGGCTGGCGCCGCCGGTGGAAACGGCCAGGGTGATGGGATCGCGGCGCACGATGGATGGGGCGATGAACGTGCACTGGTCGGGGTCGTCGACGACGTTGAGGAGGACGCCCCGCTGCTCGGCTTCCTCGTAGATCTGGCGGTTGACGTGCCAGACGTTGGTGGCGGCGACGGCGATGAACGCACCGTCCAGATCGCCGTCCTGGTATTCGCGCTGCTCGAAGGTTATGTCGCCCCGTTCGGCGGCCCGCATGATGCCGTTGGTGGCCTCCGGACTGATGACGGTGATATTCGCGCCGGCGTCGCGCAACGCGGCGATTTTGCCCTGGGCGATGGTGCCACCGCCGAGGATGACGCAGTGCTTGCCGGCCAGATTGAGGTAAACGGGGTAGTACTCAGGCATGACTAGACGAGGGCCTCCGCCATGGCTTCGGCCTCCTCGGCGGTGTCCCAGAACCGCTCGTAATCCTCGACGAAGTACCGGACCCTGGTCTTCTTATACTCGCGGGTGCTGTAAAGGAGGAGGTTTTCGGTGATGCCGGTGGCCCGGGCGATGTCGCGGCCGATCTCCTCGCACTCGTCGCGGGTGGGAGCGTGGACCATGGTGAAGTGGCTGTACTCCCAATCGGGGAACGTCGGCCGTTCGTAACAGTGGGTGACGGCCGAATTCTCGGCCATGATCATGCCGACTTCCTCGGAGCGTTCAGGCGGGACCTTCCATACGATCATGGCGTTGGCGCGGAACCCGGAGCGGCGGTGGTAGAGGACGGCGCTATAGCGGCGCATGAGCCGGCGCTCCTGGTAGGCCGCCAGTTGGTCGAAAAACTCCTGTGTGGTCAGGCCCAAGCGTTCAGCGATGGGGTCGAAGGGTCGGGAAACGAGTGGGAGGTCCTCCTGGGCTTCGCGGATGACCTGCTTGTCCCACTCGGTGATTTCCTGGGCCTGGTTCCAGTCCGCGGCGGGGGTGCGGGACTGGCCGATGCCGTCGGGGTTGTAGTTGTAGGCGTCGCTGCGGCGTTTGACCATGTCGAAGTTTACGCCGATCTTGAAGAACCGGATGGTGGGCATGATCCGGTACTCGATGGCGCTGGTCTTTTCCGCCATCCATTCGACGGTTTCCTGCAGGTCGCCGTCGGGAGGGACGGCGAGGGTGAACCAGAGGTTGTAGTACGAGCCCTCGCGGGCGTAGTTGTGGCTGACGCCGGGGTGGCGGTTGATGAAGATCGCGCCCGGGTGCAGGTCGTCATCTCCGTAGGCGAACGCCACCAGAGTGGTCTTGTATCCCAGGCGACGGGTGTCGAAGATGGCGCTGATCTGGCGGACGACGTTCTGCCGCTTCAGCTCGGCGAGACGGGACAGGAGGTCGTCCTCGGTGATGCCCAGATCGTCGGCGACGGCCTGGTAGGGCTGCTCAACCACCGGGAAATTACTCTGGATGATGTTGAGGAGTTTGCGGTCGGTAATGTCCATTGTTTCGGTAGTCATCGGTTTTCACCTAAGGCGGCGGTGGTTGGAGCCGGTGGGTTGGTGTTGTCGTCGATCAAGGTCAAGCGGGAGCTATACGCGTCCACAAGTCCCAGGAGCACCTGGTCGGAGATTTCTACGACCTGCTGCAACTGGTCGGGCTGGACGGATTCGACAACCGCCTGTCGGAAGAAGAGGAACGCCTGGACGCTGTCGGTCAGAGGGACGCCGCGGGCGGCCATTTCCGAGCCGTATTCGTGGCCCAGCATGTGGGTTTCGGACAGGGTTTCGCCGCGGCGGTTGCGGGCGTTAAGGCGGCTCTGGAGCAGGAGTGACAGCAGACGGCGGCCGAACAGACGCATACGGTCGCGGCCCTCGGCCTGGAAACTTTCCATCCAGGACTGCTGGGAGAGATCGATCTGGCTCAGCTTGCGGCGGATGCGTCGCAGGACGGGGGCTTCGGGATCGTGGCCGTTGGCTGAGGCGGCAGCGGCGCCGTTGGAACGCTCTCGGACGAGGGCTTCGACGTCCTCGCGGAGGAACCTGCGGTGGCCGCCTGGAGTGCGATAGACGGGCAGACGACCCCGGTCAGCCCATTGCCTCAGGGTCGCTTCGTTGATGCCCAGAGCCCGGCTGACGGCGCCCAAGGACATCCAACGGGACTCGATTGTGGTGTTGATCGCCACGGAAACCTGTAGAAATCTATATATTCTGGGAAATGCGAGCGATTTCGCTGCAAAATCCTAGCATAACCTCCGGGCAAAATCAACGGAAGGCGCGGCGCTCATGCTTTGGCGTAATCGCAGTTGAAATTGCGGGTCCAGCACACCGAAGACGACGAGATCCCAGATGCTTCCCGATGAAGACCAGGGCCTGGATTGCAGTCGTGCGCGCAGGGCAGTGATTTCGGAGGCGCGGAATGGTGGTCCGATTCTGCGAGAGGGCCATCGTAAGGGACGAGATAGGTTGATTGTGATGACGGGTTGGGCGCGCACAGGGGGTCTGCCCGTATGCGCGCCCACCCGGATGATGCTCACGCGATATGTTGATTGATGAACGCCGTCATCCGCTCCAGGGCTTCCTGCGCGACTTCAGTGGTGATGTCCTCCAGAATCCGGTCGCCCTGACCGTCGAAGATCTTGACGTCGATGTCGCCACCAGCCTTGCGATACCGGGCGATGAATTCGTCCAGGTCCGGGCGCGGGTGGGCTTCCTCGTAACTGCGGGCCACGCACAGCGTGGGAGGCAATTCCATGCGTTCGCCGGCGGCCAGGGCACGGGCGGGGGCAGCCTCGATCATGTTCTCCTCGGTTTCCCAGTACAGGTCGTGCATGGGCACGACCCGTTCGGCCATCCCAGCCGGGGGCGTGCAATCGTCGCGCAGGCCCTTGGCGTAGAGGTAGCGTCCCAGCGGATCGATGACCGGGGAGACCATGACCACGCAAGCCAGGCTGCCATCTGCCGCTGCCGCGCCGTTGGACGACGGCAGGGCGGCGTAGCGGGGATCGTTCGGCCGCATGCCCAGCAGCATGGCCTGGTGCGCGCCGCTGGAGGTACCCATCGCGCCGACCTTGGCCGCTACGCCGTGCCAGGCCTCAGCCTGCGCCTTGCACCAGCGAATCCCGTAGTGTATGTCTGCGAAGGACGCGGGATAGGACGCCACCGGCGGGGCGCGGAAATCGAGGGCCGCGACGATGACGCCGTTCCTGGCCAACGCCTCGTTGGCCGAGTTGCCAATCAAGCGGTCACCGCGAACCCACGCGCCGCCGTGCAGTTCCACCATGATCGGGAACGGGCCGGCGCCGCGGGGCCGGAAGACCCGCGCCAGCAACGGAGTATCGCCGTGGCGGAGGTATTCCACGTCCTCGATGTCCACCTCGTAGGTTGTGGCCTGCTTGCTGGTAACCATTTCAAATCTCCCGGTCACGCGATGCCGACGTGTCGGCATGATGAGGTTATGTCCGGCCGCATTATACAGCCGGCGTCGCCAGTCGCATTGACGCGATTGTGGAGAGACCTGTGCGCTGGAGAATCGCGAGGCATTTGCGCCCGGGGCGGCCCGCCGATGGTGCGAACCGCCGGGGCGGGCGTTCCGAACCAGGAGCGGGACTAGCGGTGGTGAGAGGTTCCGTCAGCAGGTGAGTTGGAGGGGGTTGGGCAGCCTGATGCGGAAGGTCTTTTCCAGGGCGCGGCGCCACGGAGGTGAGAGGGTGATGCGGTTGGGGTCGCGTGGTTTGTTCCACAGGTCGGCGTGGCACTGTCAGCGCCGGGGCGTGTCGCCGCTGGCGTACCAGCCGTGGGGGTCCGGGTAGGTGTCCAAGGGCGCCTGGTGCAGCCGGAAATTCTGCCTGATCTCCAGGTAGTTGGGCAGGCTGAGGATGTCCTGGATGCAGGTGAAATCGGGCGCCATGGGCAGGTTGGGCTTGCGCAGCCACAGCTTGTGGTGGACCACTCGTTTGGGACGGCCGGCGATGAGGGCTGAGGCATGGCTGATGAGGGAGGCGACCCGTCGGCGCATGCGTCGGAGTTGGGTTCCCAAGTTTGCCCTCCCCCCAGCCCTCTCCCGCGAGGGGATAAGGGCGGATGGCGTCTGCTGGGAGAGGGTGTGGGCCTGTCTGAGGGTTTTGAGGTGGGAGCGGCTGAGGTTGTCGCGGGCGATGTTGGCGTGGAGGACGATCTCCAACTGGCGTTGGGATTTGTGCTTCCAGCCCTGATGGACGGCCAATGCCGTGGTGATGTGGGTGGCGGCGCGGCGCAATGCCACGGCGACCTGGGTCGGGTCGTGGGTGGAGATGGCCCGGTCGGCCCGATGGAGGAACGCGTCGGCCCTGGCCTGGTGGTGGGAAATGGTTCCCATTCAGATGACTCCTTGGAGTGGTGGGGACGTATGGGAGCGGTGGAGGCGAATGATTTGTCGCCGCTATTGGGTGGTGGTGGTTGGGATTGTCCTCCGGTGTTGGTTGGGGTGTTGGTTGTGGTTTTCAGGGTCGGGGTGTTGGGAGGTTCAGGAGCGTCGGCGCTACGGCCAGAGAGCGTATTGATTGCGATATTGAGCCCTAGGGTCCCACGTGCTGACCGTTCCCCGGTCGCGCCGGTTTCCGGATCAGGTCCGGAATGGCGGTTTGGGGGAGGGAAATGACCCCTCACGCAACCCGGTGGCGCATCCTTCGACAAGCGCAGGATGAGCGGGGGTTGTGTGCGACGCGCCGGAGGCGCATCTGACGACCCTCGTGGAGCGGTGGAGACACCCGCCGTACTGGTCTGGGCCATGCTGCGGAAAGAGACAGCCTCAGGCGCCAGCCAGCGATGCAAATGGAATCCGACTATTGTTGACCGTTTTAGTTCCTGAACCTCTTGATGACCCCTGGATGGGAAATTTCCGGTCGGGCGATGGGCCGTGTACTTTGGCTTGCTGCCTGACGTGGAGTACAGTGTAGAGAACGGGCGTACGCATGGGCAACGGGCGGGTGTCATGGGTTTTTGTTTTTCGTGGATTCGCCCAAGGCGGACACGTTCGCCGAGATTCAAAAGAAAGGGAGTTTCACGGCCAGACGGGGCCGGCGTTCGGGGAACGCCAAGACGATCCGGCGACCAGCGACGTATCGGGGCTTTTCAAGATTCGTCAGTCGGGGTCTCTGCGCTGATCAAGAGAGTGTCGACGGATGGGGCTCATGGTTCGACAGGCTCACCATGAGCGGAGGGTGGGTGGCCCTGCATTCGGCATGGCTTGGTTTGACGGGCTTCCTGCACGGACGGACGATTCGCACCGTGAGCGGAGGGTGAGGGGCTTTGCGTAGGCGCTGACGATGAGCCGGGGTTGGTTGACCGGGGCGGGTTGGGGTTTTACACTCTCTGCCCGTGAGATACTGCGGCGACATTGGGATTGCCAGGGCTGCGCATGGGGGCGGATTTTCCGCTCTTTTTTTATGCGCGGACGGTGGACCCAGACGGGACGGTTGGCGATGCGCCCGCTGATGCAAAGGCTGGCAGCCGAGGCGGTGGGAACGGCGTTCCTGCTGATGGCGGTGATAGGGAGCGGGATTGCGGCGCAGCGACTGAGTCCCGGCGACGTTGGGCTGCAGCTTTTCGAAAACGCGGTGGCGACGGCGTTCGCGCTGATGGCGCTGATCTGGGCATTCGGGCCGATATCGGGAGCGCACTTCAACCCTGCCGTGACGCTGGCAGACGTGGTATTGCAGGGCAGACCGTGGAAGGAAGGTGTCGCCTATATCGGAGCGCAGGTGACCGGCGGAATCGCTGGAACGATCCTGGGGAACCTGATGTTTTCGCTGGAACCGGTGGTGTGGTCGACGAAAGTGCGGGGAGGCACAGGTCAGTGGCTGGGAGAGGTGATCGCGACGCTGGGGCTGCTGATGGTGATATTCCTGATACCGCGGAGGAACGGGGTGGTCATCGCGGTGGCGGTGGGAGCGTACATCGGAGCGGCGTATTTCTTCACGTCATCGACGAGCTTCGCGAATCCTGCGGTGACGGTATCGCGGATGTTTTCGGACACGTTTGCCGGGATATACCCGGGGTCCGCGCCGCTGTTCATCGTCATGCAGTTGGTCGGGGCGGCGTTGGCGATGGGGCTGGTCTGGTTCCTGGTGGGACGACGACGGGGTTAGAGGACCGTTTTTCCTCATGGGTGCATCCGCCAAACGCAGACCTGCGGCGCGATTGCAGGATGAGATCACGGGGGCAGCGTCAGCCGGGTTGGGGAACGTAAATCCATCCTTCGAGCTTGGCATCGGGTAGTTCGTCGGGGGTTGGATGGCGGAAACGGGACGAATCCAAGGCCCACATGGCCGCGCCGACGGCGGCGACGAGGGAATCGAGGCAGTCGTCGTTGGCAAGGCAGTTGGCGCGTAGGAGGTCGAGGTTGGGGATTGGGACGGCTGATGCGGCGGAAAGATTGTCGAGGATTCGGGTGCGGCGACCGGTGGAGTCTCGGCCGCGTTTATATCCTTTGAATGGCAAACTGAGGGACCTCAGCAATGCGCCCGGCATGAGTTCGAGCAGCGTTACGACAGCCTCGGGAGCGGCGGCGGGAGGGAGCGGCGGGACGTGCCAACGGTTGGGGCGCTCGCGGCGCCAGCGGTGCATGAGTTGGATGCCGTGAAAGGTCATGGGGACCATGTTGGGGTTGACGGTGTGGAGGGGCGAATAGCTCTCTGGGTGGTATTTCCGGTCGCCGGCGCGCCTGGGTTCGCCGTGAGCGGCGACGAACGCGTCGCGGGCGTGGCGGAAACCCTCGGCGGACAGGTCGGCGAGGGCGTCCCATAGGGCGGGCATGTCGGCAAGCAGGCAGCGTCGGGCGAGGTGGCGAGCGAACTCGCTGGGTACGCCGAATGGGAAATCGAGGGCGGCGACGGCGGGAGTGGGGATGGAGAGCAGAGCGTCGTGGAGGTCGCTGCGGCGGATTCGCTCGGCGCGCATCAGGGACAGGGAGCCGCCCGGCATCAGGCGACCGCGAGCGATCCAGGTGTTGGCGTCGGCGCGGGCCCCGCTGAAGTCGACGCCGATGATGGTGGTCATGGGCTTGGAAACCTGTGTGGGTTTAATTGTTCGGTTATTGGGCGTGTTGCCTGGGATCGATCGGCGTTTTGGCGGACTCATCCGGCGGAATACTCAGCACGTTGGTTCGACAGCCTTACCACGAGCGGCACCAGGGGCGCGCTGGGTTGCGTGGGGATTCAATTGGGTTAGAATACACGCGAGCAGACGCTTGCGCACTGCTGACTGACGTAACAAAGGAGCCTAGAGCACATGGATTACACCAAGCGAAGGGAGGCATATCGCGCAGTGTTGGCTGGCAACGTCTGCGTACACCCCGGTTCGGTATTTGACGCGATTTCAGCGCGGATCGCAGAGGACCTGGGGTTCGAGGTCGGCATGTTCGCCGGATCGATAGCGAGCGGCACGGTGCTGGGCGCGCCGGACTACGTGGTGCTGACGCTGAGCGAGTTTGCGCAGCAGATCTACCGCATCTGCAGGGCGGGCGAGTTGCCGCTGATGGTGGACGCGGACCACGGGTACGGCAACGCCCTGAGCGTGAAGCGGACCGTGGAGGAGTTGGAGGCGTCGGGAGTTTCGGCGCTCACGATTGAGGACACGGTGCTGCCGATGGCGTTCGGAGGCGGCGACCGGTTCATCTCGCTGGAAGAGGGCGTGGGCAAGATGAAAGCCGCGCTGTCGGGTCGGACGGACCCCAACCTGGTGGTGGCGGGACGGACCAGCAGCCTGGCCGAGGGGCTCGACGAGTGCATCCGGCGGGTGAAGGCGTACGAGGCGGCCGGCGTGGACGCGATTTTCCTGGCGGGCGCGAGCAAGAGGGCAGAGGTGGAAGCCGTCAACGCCGAGCTGAATATACCGCTGCTGCTGGGCGGCGCCGGCGGAGAGTTGTCGGACAAGGAATGGTTGGGGCAGAACGGCGTGCGCGTCGCGTTGCAGGGACACCTGTCCTTCCAGGCGTCGATCAAGGCGGTGTACGACACCATGAAGGCGCTGCGGGACGGCGTCGCGCCGGCCGACCTGAGGGACACGCTGGCGTCGGCGGACCTGATCGCGCAGGTTACGCGGAAGGACGACTACGACCAGCAGATCGCCGACTACCTGAGGTAGTCCGGTTACCAAAGACGACAAAGCACGGAGGAATTATCATGGCATTCGTATGCAATCACCTGCACCTGAGGAGCGAGGACCCGGACAACGCGGCCAAGTTCTACGTGGACAATTTCGGAGCGGAGATCGTGTCGACGCGACCGTTGTCGACCACGGTGTCGCACCAGCTGGAGCTGAACGGGCAGCCGTTGCTGACGGTGTCGGGCGAGGCCGAGGGCGAGAACGCAGTGCCCGGGTCGACGCACCCGCGCTTCGGGCTGGACCACTTCGGGTTTGAGACCGACGACATACAGGGAGCGTTTGAGAGGTTCAAGTCCACGGGCGCGAACATCATCTGCGAGCCGTGGACGATGCCGTCCGGGTCGCAGGTCATGTTTGTGGAGGCGCCGGACAAGGTCAGCCTGGAGATCATCCAGCGTCCGTCGTAGCCAGCACGTGCGGCGAATCGCGATGGGGCGTCCTGCGGGGCGTCCCATTTTTTGCGCTGATATAATCGGAGGCGATAGCTGCGAGACGCGCATCAGATCGGTGGCTGATATGGCGACCACGACGACAACTGAACTTCCCGAGCGGCGGCGATTCAACGTGGACGAGTACTTCGCGATGGGTGAGGCGGGGATACTGACGGAAGGGGACGGGATCGAATTGCTGGACGGCGAGTTGTTCTGCAAGTACGACGGACGGCGTCGACGGTTCACGGTTGAGGAATACTACAAGCTGGCCGAGGTGGGCATCCTGGCGCCTGACGAGCGGGTGGAGTTGCTGGCGGGAGAGATAATCAAAATGGCGCCAATTGGCAACAAACACGCTTACGGGGTTACGCCATTCGGGGAAGAGTTTTCGGTACGACTTGGCCGGCGGGTTACGGTACGGATTCTGAATCCGATTCGCCTGTCAGCCGGCGAGGAGCCGGAACCGGATATCGCCATTTTGCATCGAAGGGACCATGGATACGTTTCCGATCATCCCGGTCCCGGTGTCGTCATCCTGTTGATAGAGATCGCGGATTCCAGCGTGGGTTTCGACAGACGCCATAAACTGCCGATGTACGCTGCGCACGGGATACCCGAAGTGTGGTTGGGCGATATAAACGCTCGGACGGTGGAGGTTCATGACCAACCCATGGCGGCGGGATACGGGAGGGTGCGCGTGTTCGATGCTGGAGAGATGCTGTCGCTGCCCACGTTTCCCGATCTGGAAATACCGGTCGCCGACGTGATGCCTGAGTAGGTGGAGAAATCCTGAGGATCAGAGGCCGGCGAAGAAGTCGGCGGGGACGGTTTCGCCGGGGGCGACGGGCGGCTCGGCGCGGATGAAGTGCTCGAGGCCCATGGTGGCGCACGCTACTTCACGGGGGACGCGCTCGTAGGGCCAATCGGGCTGCAGTTGGGTGAAGTGGCGCTTGATGCAGGCAAACTTGGCGTCGAGGCCGTCGGAGACATCGGAGGTGATGTGGATGGCGTCGAGGTCGACGCCGTCGTTGACGCGGTCGGAGGAGGGCATGGGGAAATCGACGCCGGCGGCGCGCAGCGTTTCGGCCATGTGGACGCGAAAGCCTCTGGGTCGCACGCTGTAGAAAAGGCGGTCGGTTTGATGGGGTTGGATGCCGATTGCCATGTGGTGAGGAAAGGCCGTATGGTCAGCAGCGAGGCGGAGAGCCGTAGTGGCGTGGTTGCAGATGGCGATATGGTCGGGATGGCCGTAGAGGCCGTCCTTGCCGAAGGTGAGGATCACCTGGGGGCGGAAGCGGCGGATTTCGAACACCAAGCGGGCGACCACCTCGTGCTCGTCGGCCTGGACGAAGGCGTTGGGGTGATGGTTGTCGTCCCAGCCGGCCATGCCGGAATCGCGGTAGCTGAGCACGTCGTGGGACTCGATGCCGAGTTCCTTGATGGCCTGGGCGAGTTCGGAGCGGCGTACTTCGCCGATGGTCTCGCGCGTTGCGGAGCCGGGCTGGCGGATCTCGCCGAGTTCGCCGGAGGTGGCGGTGATGAGCCTGGCGGTGACGCCGCGGGCGGTGTGCATGGCGATGGTGCCGCCGACGGGGAACGCCTCGTCGTCGGGGTGGGCGAAGAGGATGAGGAGACGGTGGTCTGGCATGGTAGTCTGAACTCGGTGCGTCGGATGGGTGCAGGCTAGAATATATCGTCGTCAGAACGGCAAATCGCCGACATCGGGGATAGGCGGGTCCGGCTCAAGATTGCGCAGGCCGCCGCAGCCGGTGATTCCCCATTCGATACAGCCCCAGAACTGATTACCAGCATGTGGGCCGGTGCGGGCAGTGCGAAGGACCATGGCGCTTTGACACACCGGACAAGATGGGGTGATCACTTGGGCCTCGTCCCTTTCCCGTGACAGATTGATGATACCATTGCACCCCGTGACCGACCACTCGGAGCATCCCCAAAATTGGTTGCCGGCATAGCGACCGGTGCGGGCAGTGCGAAGTACCATTTCGTTGCCGCACACCGGGCACAGCGGGGCCCCGGGTGTTTCCGCGGGCGGCGACTCGCCTGTTTTCGGTTCCGCGGCGACGGTCGCGGCAGGAACCTCGACCGAGTAGGATTTCAACATCTCTCGCGCAGCGGACAAGCGTTGAGCTTTAACCTGAGCCACCTTTTCCTCAGGAGCGTTGATGATGGACAGAAACCGCTCCAGAGTGTCGAGATCGCGATACATGTCATCAAACGAAGGTTCCTCGCCGGCGGCGCTATGGCTCCAACGATTCCTAATTGACCGCATCTCCTGAACGAAGTTGAACGCTCCTGGGGGGAAGGCGATCAGCCCGTCCAAGGCGGACCGATTGTTGTGGAGAGTATGGAGGAGGGCGGCCAAGTCGAGACCCGCCAGGTCGGTGATGCGGTTACGTTGCACGGCGTCGGATTGGCGATCAGAAAGGTAGACCAGGACACCCCGATGCCACCAATTTTCACCATGGAGTGACGGCAGATGCTCATTCAGGAAATCGCTCGTAGCGATAGCGGCCTCACGCAATAGTTCGCTCATATCTAAGGGCATAGAGTTACCTCTGACCAAAACAAATAGAAAAGCGCATAACGAGCATACAGGGAAGGGGCGAGTGGTAATTCGCCCCTTCGAGGTCCTGGGCTACCAGGAATGGAGAAAAACTGGAGGTGGGGGTCAGTTGTCGAGGACTTCGAGGACTTCCAGGATGATGCCTTCGGGCCCCTCGAAGAACATGACGCGACGGCCGCCGCCGACGGTGGTCTCTTCGAGGACCTTGGCGCCGCTGTTTTTGAGGTCGTTCATCGTGGCTTCGATGTCGGTGGTGTCGATGGCGATGTGCTCGAACCCGTAGTTCTGCGGGTGGGTCTGCGTGGCGATGTGATCGGTCACATTGAGGGGCAGACCATGGAGGTCGAGACGGAAGCCGCCGGCGGGAGTTTCGGCGGTGACGGTGGCGCCGAGATTCTGGATGTACCAATCGGCGGTAGCCTTGGGATCGGGGGTCTTGAGGTGGACGTGGTTAAGCGAGAATGCCATGGCGTTGATCCTCCTTTTGAAATGGTACTGTCGAGGGGTTACGACCCGGCCCGATTGTAACATAGGGGGCTACTCAGAATGGCTCCGGGGAGAGCGGCTGACGCAGGGCCACTCGATTATCCAAACAACTGGCAATGACATTCGCCTCAACGTTGCGCCGGCCACCGTCCGCTCGTCCTTTAGACAGTATCCCTTCGCGGCCGGCAGTTCGCTCGTGGTGCGGACTGCCGTCGCCGTTTATGACAATTGCAAGGACATGGTTGCTCACGGGCTGCTCGCGAACCGGAGGTATTGAGGCCTGCAATCTGGTGGATGGTCGATCTTTGGTCGGCTATTGTTGGCCGAGTTTTCGGGTGCCTGGGTTTGTGAGGGACCGTATAACTTTGGATTGGCCGGGATGCGCTCGCGGAGGTAGGTCGCGGCGAGGTGGGAACAGATTGGGTGATATACTTTGCGCCGGCCGTTAGAGCGGCGTTATGGAGGAGTATTTGATGCTGGCATTCCTGGGTGGAACCGGACCCGAGGGCAAGGGGTTGGCCCTGCGACTGGCGATGGCAGGCGAGTCCGTGGTCATCGGATCGCGGGACGCCGGACGGGCGCAGGAGGCGGCGGACGAGTTGCTGGGACTGGCGCCCGGGAAGGCGATTTCGGGAGCGGTGAACGATGATGCGGCGGCACAGTCGGACGTGATATTCCTGACCATGCCGTACAACGGGATGTCCCCGACGATAGCCGGAGTTGGCGACGCGCTGGCGGGAAAGATCGTGGTGACGGTGATTGCGCCGATGCGGTTTGAGCGCGGCGTGGGGGCGATTGCCGAGGAGGTGGAAGCGGGATCGGCGGCCCAGGAGGCGCAGGGCGCGGCGCCGGAGTCCCGCGTGGTTGCGGCGTTCCAGAACGTGTCGGCGGAAGAGTTGCTGAAGCCGGGAGTAACGCTGGATGAGGACGTGGTGATATGCGGGGACGACGCAGACGCAAAGGGTCGGGTCATAGAGTTGACGCGGATGATTCCCAACCTGCGGCCGGTGGACGGCGGCGCGCTCTACAACGCAAAGTACGTTGAACAGATCACACCGTTGCTGGTGAACATCAACAGGATCTACAGGACACATTCGGGGGTGCGGATTACCGGCGTCTGAACGGTGGTGCAACGAAAGAACTCTCACCGTCATCCTTACCCTCTCAAGCCACAGGGGACGTACCACCCATCAAGGGAGAGGGAACGTGGCGGCGCAGGCGGCACGCGCGGCGGCTCCATCAGTTGGATTTGTCGCACAGGCTCCAAGGACACAGGCCAGACCGAAAGACAGGGAACCGATCAACAGGAGGAATAACGACATGCCACGAGCCACACTTGATCTGCAGGATGCCGCCGACCTGGCGGCCGTAGGAGGGCAATGGAAGTGCGCCCACGGTTTCGTGCCTGGGGAGCCCAACGAAGGAGTAGTCAGCGAGGCGGAAGGGTCGCCGTGCCGTCTGCCCGACTTTGATGATTCGGGATGGGAAGTCTGCGACGACCTGGTGGCCTGGAGGCGTCGGGGGGTGTCGTTCGTCTGGTACCGGATCAAGGCGACGCTTCCGGAAACGGTGGGTGGCCGGCCGTTGGAAGGAGCACGGTGCCTCTTCGAGTCGTGCATCGACGACTACGGCGAGATCTGGATCAACGGCGAATGCGACCGCGAACGGGCGACGGTACAGGGGTTCAACGTACCGCAGCGAGTGGTGGTGTCCGCGGAACCGAAACCGGGCGACGAGGTTACCATCGCGGTTTTGGCGATGAACGGGCCGTTGGCGGGACCGGGCGGAGCGGTATTCGTGAGGTACGCGACGCTGGCGTTTGAGTGGCGGGAAGCCGGATACTAGGCGGCCGGGATCCGGAAAGGATCGGGGCGGGTTTCACACCCGCCCCTTTTGTTATCACGGTGGGCGATCCCCGTCTCCCAACCTTTTCCCGCAAGGGGAGAGGCATCATGCGACCGCGATGGGATCAGCCGACTACGCGGTCTTCAGGATAGCCAGTTATCATCGTCATCATCGTCGCTGGGGTCGGCGTCGCTTTCGTTGGCAACGACCTGCCCCGGGTTGTAGGTGTAGCCACGGGCTTCCAACTCGGACCGGATGGTGGGTGCGAAGTCGGACGGGGACTTGCTGACGGGCAGGGTGATTTCCACGGCGCCGCGGTCGGTTACGATCACGCCGCCCGGGTCTTCGCGGGCCAATTCCACGCTAACGGATTCGCGATGGATGGCGAAATCGTCAGTGATGGAAAAGACGACGGCCATGTCGTCCATGGTGATGAGGATGAATTCGTCGTTATCGGTGGACATTGGATTGGCTGCTTCCTTGGTGTGGATTCTCCGCGGGAGGTTGTCACCCTCACCCCAGCCCTCTCCTGCCGGAGCCGGATGTGTCATCCGTCAGGGGAGAGGAGATTCGCCGGCTAGTCTTCCGGGGGCCACTTGGTGCCGCCCTCGGCGGGCCGTTGGTCGGCCGGACGGGCCATTCCGTCGGCGACGACCTGCTGGAACTCGTTGAGGATCACGGCACCCCACTCGGCGGCCTTGCTGACACGGTGGGATGTACGGCGACCGCGGGCTTGCCGGCGGCCCTCTGCTTCGTCGGTCACGGAGGCTGCGGCTTGGGCGACCATTTCATCCATGGCGTCGATGGCGGGGACGAGGGACAGGGCGGTCTCGATGAAACGGGCGACTTCCTCCATATTTTCGTCGAACACGACGAACACGGGGACGGTTCCCGCGCGGTGTTCGGGGAGGAAGCTGTTGGTCAACTCCAATTCATCGTCGCGATTGAAAACGGTCAGATTGATTTTTTCCGAGGCGTCGGCGAGGCGAAGGATCGCGGGCGTGGTTGACATGGCGTCGCCGCACCAGTCGGAGGTGAAAACGGCCAAGTTGACCGGATTTTCGAGCGAGTTGAAGTAGTTCAGAACGTTGTCGGGGATCTCGACACCAGAATGGATCTGGCAGAAGGGATCCTTGTTAACCTTGATGATGTCGATGTACTGGTCGGTGGTCATGCCCTGGGCAAATTTTGACGCGGATAGTGTCATGGTCGGGCCTCCTGATGCTGGGCGCCGTTATTTTGCCGATTGAGTTGAGCCAGTGCTAAAATCGTGGGTGACGAAACCGCCCGCCGCCGGCTGGGCCAAGGGAGCCACTCCTTGACTACTGCTACTGACCGAACTGGAGTGTACCTTAAATATGCCCTGTTCTGCCGCGAAACCGAGGAAGGCGAGGGCGACAACCTCAGTTTCAAGGGGATCATTGACCTGGTGGACATTCCCATGCCGGACAGCCCGCCGAGCGACGACGGGCCGCGGGTGTTGACCGAGGTGGACGCACACCTGGCTTTCTGCATCGCCGGGGCCAACGCGGGAGGCCATACGCTGGAGGTGACGATCAGGGCGCCGGGGGCGAGCCTGTCGAGTCCGCCGCCGCAGTCGGTCGAGTGGGAAGAGGGGATTTTCTTCCAGAGGTGGATCAAGCCGTTCAGGATTCCGGTGACGCGGCTGGGGAGGCACGTGGCGGCGATCGCGTTTGACGGGATGCCGCTGGGGGAGGCCAGTTTTCTGGTGCGGTTGGCGCCGTGATGGCGGTTAGAATCGTTGCACGAATATTGGCCCAAAATGACGCGTACGAGTCGGCAGGCAGGATATGAAAACAACGACCGTCGATGACAGGTTGTATTCGGCGCTCGAAAACGAAGCGCGACGCAGTGGGCGGACGGTACAAGAATTGGTCGGTGAGGCCATCGAGTCCTGGCTGGCCGACGCAGCTGAGGATGATGAGGAATACGAACTCATAAAACAAGCGCGCATAGAATACGCGGAGAAGGGCGGGAAAGAGTTCGAGGCGTTTTTTTCTGACCTGCTCGAAGACAAAGACTGATTGGCGCCCGGTTACTATCTGCAGTTATCTCCGGCGGCAGAGCGCGAAGTTCGCCGATTGATCCGCGAAGTCACCATCCGAGTCCGAAATGTGCTTAGAACACTGGCTGAAGAGCCCAGACCTCCGGGTTGCCGCAAGCTATCGGGTTTTGATGCGGTCTGGCGCGTCAGGAGCGGAAGGTTACGCATCATCTACGAGGTCGACGACGACAGTCGCAGGATCATAGTACTGCGAGTAGTCCAGCGGGACGAGCGCACGTATAGAAGGTTGTGATTGAAGGCACGCGTGGGTGGGAGTTGCCGGCTTGGACGAGCCGCACCGCGATGTGGCGGACACCCCGTAAAATTGGGGGCGGGTCTCAGACCCGCCCCTACATGTGTGCCTGCGGAAGCAGGGATGACGGATGGGTTTTGGATCAGTTGCCGTTCTGGTTCCAGATGGCATCGAGGACGGCGCCGGGATTCATGGGGAGACATTCCATGCGGGCGCCGGTGGCGTTGGTGATGGCGTTGCCAATGGCTGCCATAGGCGGGACCAGGGAAACCTCGCCGACGCCGCGGACCCCCAGGGGATGCCCGGGGTTTGGGACCTCGACGATGACGGTGTCGATCATGGGGAGGTCCAACGAGGTGGGCATCCGGTAATCGAGGAATGACGAGTTAAGCATCTGGCCGTCATCGTCGAAGAAGTACTCCTCGTTGAGGGCCCAGCCGATGCCCTGGACGGCACCGCCCTGGATCTGCCCCTCAACATAGCTGGGATGGATCGCCTTGCCGCAGTCCTGCACGGCGGTGAAGCGGAGCACTTCCACTTTGCCGGTGTCCGGGTCGACCTCGACGTCGGCGATGTTGATGGCAAAGGCGTTGCCGACGCCGGCAGGGTTGGCGGTGCCGCGACCGACGATTGGGCCGCCCGTGCCGTTGAGACGACGCGCGATTTGATCGAAGGTCATACGGAGGGCGTCGTCGGACCTGTGGGCAAGGGTACCATCCTCCTGGTATTCCACGTCCTCGACCGGAACATCCCAGATGCGGGCGGCGCGGGCGATGAGTTGGCGGCGGACGTCCTGCCCGGCTTCGTAGACGGCGGTGCCCATCTTGAAGGTCACGCCGCTGCCGCCGGCACCGCTACTGTAGCCGATGCTGTCGGTGTCCACGATGGAGGGCTTGATGCGCTCGGCGGGGAGGCCGAGGACTTCGGCGACGTGCATGGCCATGGCGGCACGCGAACCTCCGATGTCGGGTGAGCCCTCGATGAGGCTGACGGTACCGTCGGGCATGACGCTGGCGACGGCGCTGGCGGGGCCGGTGCCGTTGAACCACGCGCCGGCGGCGATGCCGCGTCCGGTAAGGTGTCCGGGAGCGGAAGGCTCAGGGACGGGAGAGGCCAGGTGGGGGTGCTCCTGGGTAGCCTGCAAAACTTCGACCATGCCGATGCGCCGGTAGGTGGGGCCGGCGATCTGGCGAGTACCTTCGTGGGCAGCGTTCTTGAGGCGGAATTCGATGGGATTGAGTTCCAACTTCTCGCAAAGCTCATCGATGGCCTGCTCGGCGGCGAAGGACGCGGCCGGAGAACCGGGAGCGCGGTAAGCTGCGGCCTTGGGGACGTTGGTAACGACGTCATAACCCTCCACGAATCCATTTGGGATGTCGTAGGGGCCGAACATGGTGCGGCAACCGCTGGGGACCGGAGAGCCGGGGAATGCGCCGGCTTCGTAGATGAGGGTGGCCTGGGCGGCGGTGAAGCGGCCATCGCGCGTGCCACCGACCTTGACCCTGATTTTAGAGCCGGAGGTGGGACCGGTGCCGGTGAACACCTCGGTGCGGGTCATGGCGACTTTGACGGGGCGGCCGGTCTTGCGGGCGAGGGCTGCAACAACGGGTTCGAGATAGCAACCGCCCTGACCCTTGCCGCCGAATCCGCCGCCGATCTCCATGGGGACGACGTTGACCTGGCCGACGGAGACGCCGAGGATGCGGCTGGTGTGGTCGCGGAGGGCGAAGTGGCCCTGGCTGCTGGCCCAGATCGTAACGGTGCCATCGGTATTCCAGCGAGCGGTGGCGGAATGGGGTTCGATGTAGCCCTGGTGGACCTGGCGGGTGGTGTACTCACGCTCGACGATGGCATCGGCTTCGGCGAAACCGGCGTCGGGGTCGCCCAGAGTGAAGGTGAAGTGGTTGGAAACGTTGGACGCGTCGGTCGGGTCCTCGTCGAGCCAACCGCCGGAACGCTGGCCCGGGTTGGCCAGGGTGGCGAGGCGTTCGTGAACCGCGGGAGCGCCGGCGGCCATTGCGTCATCGGCGGTGATGACGGCGGGCAGGATTTCCCAGTCGACATCGATGAGGGCAAGGGCTTCCTCGGCCAAGTGGGGCGAGTCGGCGGCGATGGCGGCGACGGCGTGGCCTCGATACAGGGCCTTTTCGCGGGCCATGACGTTGCGGCTGTAGAAGCCGTAGTTGACCGCGGCACCCTCTTCCTGGTCCTTGATTTCGGCGGACACGTCGGGGAAGTCCGCAGAGGTCACGACGGCGTGGACGCCGGGCAACGCAAGGGCGCGGCTGGCGTCGATGCCCCGTATGCGGGCGTGCGCGTGGGGGCTGCGCAGGATCTTGCCGTGGAGCATTCCCGGCAGGTGGATGTCGGCGGCGTAACGGGCGCGGCCCATGACTTTGTCGGGGCCGTCGTGGCGGACGGGCCGGGTGCCGACGACGCGGTAGTTTTCCTGGGGGTCGGAGAGGACGATGTTGGGTTTGTAGTCGAGCATGAGCGGCAATCTCCCCATTGGAGTGGTTGGCGATAGAGATGGCGGTAATTTACCACAAAGCAAACCGGAGGGGCGGCCCGAAAACCGCCCCTCAGTTGGCGACGCAGAGCTCCCCCGCTCCTGACTGACAGTACGCCTAGCGGTGTCCGCGCTTCCCTGCGAATCCACCACGTCGGTCATCCCAGTCTGCGCCGCTGTGTGCGCGGTGACCGGCAGCGGCTTCCGGCAGAAAGTCGGGTCGGTCGGCGTGCCATGAAGCGATGCTTTCGGCCTCTTCCTGCGACAGTTGACCGGCGGACACCAAGCGGGTGAGACGCGCCGTGGACTGTTCGGACGGTGGACTGGCGGCCATGCGCTCCGTGGCCCAGTCCAAACCGGCCGGGCGGTCCGA
Source organism: Dehalococcoidia bacterium (assembly GCA_965116565.1). Lineage (GTDB taxonomy): Bacteria > Chloroflexota > Dehalococcoidia > Lucifugimonadales > UBA3495 > Bin87. Next base: position 2,204,519 of record OZ220699.1, on the reverse strand, counting down.
GAACCAGGTGTCGGCTTCGTCGGCTTGATCCTGGGTCAGCTCTCCGCCTGCGACCAGTAAGCCGGCATAAGAATCGAACCGGGCGTCGACCTGCTCGGAGCGAGCGGTTCCGAAGGCGGCGACCAATGTGGATTGCTCGACGCCGACGATCTCGGCGACGCGGAGGAGCAGCGCGTCAGAGTTGGATTTGCCATGCCGTCCGTAGCCGTAACCGTCATGCAGGGTGTTGGCCATGAGGTCGCTGCGGGCGTCGGCGGCCAGCGCGACGCCGGACACCAGCGCGATGGCCAGCAAGGCACCGACGGCGGATATGACGATCCAGCGTTTCCTGATGTTCCTAAACTTGTTCAGCATTCTGTCTCCTTTCGCTGCCGCCGTATGGGGTTCTGCTGCATTGGGCGGCGGTGTCAGGAGGCAAGATAGACGGGCGATGTTCAGGAATTATCAAGGCTGCCGCATGGGCAGGTCGAAACCGAAACGGCTGCCCTGACCCTCGGTGCTCTCGGCCCAGATTGTCCCTCCGTGGGCTTCGACGAGCCGGCGGGCGATGGTGAGACCGAGCCCGGAGCCGCCGGTGGCACGATCACGGGAGGTATCCACACGGTAGAGGCGGTCGAAGACGTGGGGCAATGCATCAGCGGGAATACCCGGTCCGATGTCGGCGACGGAGACGCGGACGGCATCGCCGAAGTTTTCTGCCGTCACTGTGATGGTTCCATCGGAAGGGGTGTAGGCGACGGCGTTGTCCATAATGTTGGACAGGGCCTGCTCGATGCGCAGTCGATCCAGGGGCACGGTTGGGAGATCGTCAGGCGCATCCACCACAAGGTTGACGGACGCTGCCTCGGCCCGAGGACGGAAGAAGTCGGCGACCCGCTCGACGAGAGACAAGATTGACGCCGGTTGGACATTGAGCCGGAGGTCGCTGGATTCGGATTCGGCGAGGAGGCGCAGATCATCGACGAGGCGATTGAGATTCAGGGTTTGGCGGTGGACAGTTTCGAGGTTGTCGGCATCCGGCGGGAGCAAACCGTCCTGCATAGCCTCGACGTGTCCCTGGATGTTGGCGAGAGGGGTGCGAAGTTCATGGGCGACGTCGGCGACCATGTTGCGGCGCTGTCGTTCCGATTCCTCGAGGGCGTCCGCCATGTTGTTGAAGGCGTGGCCGAGTTCGGCCACCTCGTCTTTGCCACGGACGGGTACTCGGCTGGAGAGGTTGCCGGATTCGAGACTACGGGCGGCATGGGTCAAGTTGCCTATGGAACGCAGCATACGCCGGGTGAACAGCAGCACGAGCAAAACGGCGGCGACGCCGGCAGCAATACCGACGATGGTGAGGGTGCGTCGGACGGCATCGGCGAAGTCGGTCAACGATGGTTCGATGTCCGGGGCGGCGTCGCTTTCGGATCCGGGAGGCAGAGGGACGAAACGACCCCTGCGCTCGGTGGCCGTAACGACGAAACCAACGGGCGCACCATCCACCAATATTGGAGTGAAGAAATCCGGAGGGATGGGCCGAGACCGGTGTTCCCGAAAATGGCCTCTACCGCGCTCATCGGACCACCTGGTATCTGCGACAACGTTGCCGTCGGTGTCGAGCACCACGATGACCCGCTCGTTATGAAAACCGATTCGACGGGAGAATTCATCGACACCATCCCAACCTCCGGACGATTGGTAATAGTTGGCGAGGGCGATATGGATTCGGTTGAACCGGACGCGGTCCTGCTCATGCTGGAGGTGACCGACCTCGCGATTTGCCGCATAACCAGTGAACAGGGCGACCGCGGCCATGGACAGGACAAGAATGACGGCGAACCCGAGCGCCAAACGAGCGCGGAGCCCGAAACGAAACCTAGGCATTGCCGAACCGATAACCGACGCCGTGAACGGTCTGTATATAGCGCGGCTTCCTGCTATCGGGTTCGATCTTGCGGCGCAGGTTGGCGACGTGGACGTCGACGGTGCGGTCGAAACCATCGAAGTCGTAGCCGAAAACGCGATCGATGATCTGATCGCGGGTGAACGCGCGGCCCGGCTCGACGGCCAGCATAGCCAGCAGACGGAACTCGGTGGGCGTGAGGGAGGGCTTATGCTGACCGACGGCCACGGTGCGGCGTTCCAGATCGATGCACATGTCGCCGTACTCGATGATCGAGGCTGCGTCGGCGTCCGACTGACGGGCGGAGCGGCGGAGGACGGCGCGAACTCGGGCGGCGAGTTCGCGGGGGCTAAATGGTTTCAGCATGTAGTCGTCGGCACCGAGGTCGAGTCCGGCGAGGCGGTCGGCTTCGGAGACGCGGGCGGTGACCATGATGATTGGGACGTCGGACTCCTGGCGGAGGGCGTGGCAGATTGCCATGCCATCGAGACGGGGGAGCATCAAGTCGAGCACGATGAGGTCGGGCTTGGTTTCGCGGGCCATCCGGAGGCCGGCGGCGCCATCGTCGGCGGCAGACACCTGGTGGCCGTCCTGTTCTAGGTAGAGGCGCATGACGCGGGCGATGCCGGGATCGTCTTCCACGATGAGGACGCTGTGGGACATGGTGATTGCCTGAGTCAAGTTGCCGGTTGCGGAGTCAGCGTAGCACACGCAAGCCGGGAGGCCGATTGCGGCGAGTTTGACGCTACGAGTTTTCGCTGACTATAATTCCGGGACAATATTAAGGAATTATGAGGTTTCGCGAGCGATGAATCTGAAGACGGGACAGCGTTATGTCGGCCCCGGTGGGGCGGAAATGATAGTGAGCAAAGCCAGCGGTGACGGGGATCTGACCGACGGGAAGATCGAGTTGCAGATCAAGGGGCCGAACGTGGATTTCGGCGGTGTGTCCCCGGCGGATGATGCGCCTGAGGTTACGATGGGCAAGCGCCTCACCTCGGCCGACGGGAGCGTGTCGGTGCTGATCACCAAGGCGGGGAAGTGCGACCTGCGGCTAAATGGGGAACCGATGGAGTTGCAGGAGGCGAAGCAGTTGCCGTCGTCCGACTGACGACCGGTACGGTTGGCGAGCAAGATGAGGGGCGGGTTTGAGACCCGCCCCTTTTACGTTTGCCCAATACATCCGGTTGGTCGTCGCATCCTACAGGAAGTGGGGGATTACGTATTTGCCGAAGAGGCGGATGCTGTTCATTATCTTACCGTGGGGGAGATTGCCCATCTGCATGAAGCAGAGGATCTGGTCGACGCCGGCTTCCTGATACTTTTCGAGGGTCTTGATGACGGTTTCGGGGTTGCCCATGGCAAAGGCCCCAGAGGCGATGTGGTCGTCGGCGGTCTTGTCGACGCGCTCTTCCTGGACGGCGTTGACGGCGAACCGGTAGCTATCGGGGACGGCGCGTCCGGCCCAGGGAGCGTAGAGTTCCTCGGCCTTGCCGACGAACCACTCGCCCTCGTGGGCTGCGGACTCGTAGGCTTCCTCGTCGGTTTCTGCGACGTGGACCATGCACAGGGCGGCGATGTTGTCGTTGACCATGCTGCCGATTGGGTGGGCGTTCTTGACGGCGTCGCGGTAGATCTCCACGCGCTCGACGAGTTGCTCGTGTCCACCGAGGTTGAAGCAGAGGACGCCGACGCCGAGCTCGCCAGCCTCGCCGAATGATGCGGGCTGGCTGCAGGCCATCCACATGGGCGGGTGCGGGTCCTGGACGGGCTTGGGGATGACGGAGCGCGGCGGGATGTTGTAGAACTCGCCGGCGTGAGAGAAGGGATCCTCGGTCCACATGCGGGGGATCATGCCGATGGCCTCGCGCCACTGGGCCTTGGTGGTCTCGGGGTCGACCTCGAAACCGTCCATCTCGATGAGGGTGGTGGAGCGGCCGGTGCCAAGATCCATGCGGCCATCGCTGACGATGTCGAGGACGGCGGCGCGCTCGGCGACGCGGACGGGGTGGTTGTAAGCGCCGGGGAGGAGTGCGACGGCGTGTCCGATGCGGATGCGCTTGGTGCGCTGGGAGAGGGCACCGTAGAGGACCTCGGGAGCGGAGCAGTGGGAAAACTCCCGGAGGAAGTGGTGCTCGACGGTCCAGAAGTAGTCGAACCCGACGTCGTCGGCGAGTTCGACCTGGGCCATGACCTGCTTGTAACGCTCGGCCTCGATGCCTGGGTAGTGGGGTTCGGGAACCTGGATTTCGTACATCAAACCGAATTTCATAGCTTATCTCCTCAGACCGCATTCCACCGTAGAGAATGCCGGTAAGTGATTGGTTTGTTCGGCGATGGTATCACAGTCGACCACGGTTACCGATATGCGAAGTCAGGAGCGGCCGATTAGCGTCAAGGGTTGCAGGTGTATCATTGGGCTATATAATGTAGATACATCTGGGGAGGTCCAAAATATGGCGGCGAAGACACGCATCGCAACATGGGGTTCAAGCCTGGCGATCCGGATTCCCAAACCGATCGCAGACCAATGGGGCGTGAGCGCCGGGTCTGCGGTGGAAATAGTCCCGCGGGGCGAGACACTTGTTTTGAAGAAGCACACCTACGATTTGGGCACGTTGTTGGCCGGGATAACGCCGGACAATGTTCACGGCGAACAGGACAGCGGTGAGCCGCAGGGCAACGAGGCATGGTAAGCGGGTCCTACGTACCCGGCCGAGGGGACATCGTTTGGATGAGTTTCACGCCGCAGGCAGGCCATGAGCAGGCAGGACGACGTCCAGCATTGATAGTGAGTCCGGAGTCGTATAACGCAATCACCAGCCTGGCACTCTGCTGTCCCATCACCTCCCAGATCAAGGGTTACCCCTTTGAGGTTGCGCTCCCGCCGGACGCAACGGTCTCGGGAGTTGTCCTGGCCGATCAGATCAGGAGCCTCGACTGGAAAGCGAGGGGTGCGCAGTTCGAATGTGCCTGCCCGCCTGAGGTCGTGCCAGATGTGATCGGCAAGGTCAGCGCCTTGTTGAATTAACGAGCAAGGATATTGAATAGAACTGGCCACGGTTTTGCGCCGTGGCCGTTTTTGTTGCCTCATCAGCGACCGTCAGTGTTGTCTGATCCGGTCAATTGGACCTGAACTATGGGACGAGCATGGCGCGGGTGATTTCGGTTTGGCGCTGGCTCCATTCGGCGGCCTGGAAGGCCTCGTTGACGTCGGCGAGGGGGAAGGTGTGGGAGACGAGCCGGTCGAAGGGGAGGCGCTCCTGGTTCCGGACGAGGAAGTCGAGAAGCTCGGGGAGCAGGGAGGGCCGGTACATGAGGCTGCCGACGATGTTCTTGCCCTGGAGCAACTTGGACGGGTCGATGGAGACCTCCTGGCCGCGGACGATGTCGCCGATTTCGACGAAGGTGCCGCCGTTGGAGAGCATGTCGATGCCTTCCTTGAGGAGGTCGGCGCGGCCGACGAGCTCCATGACGACGTCTGCGCCACGGCCGCGGGTGAGTTCGCGCACGCGGCGGACACGGGTTTCGGGGGTGTTGAATTCCTCGATGTTGATGGTGTGGTCGGCGCCGAATTCCTCGGCGAGGGCGAGGCGGTTTTCGAGTCGGTCGAGGACGATGACGCGATCTGCGCCGCGCTCCTTGGCCATGGCGGTGGCGTGGATGCCGAGGCCGCCGGCGCCCATGATGACGACGGACTGGCCGTGGCTCATGCCGGCGCGCTCGAGGCCGGTGGTGACGGTGCCCATGGCGCAGTTGACGGGGCCGAGGATGCTGTCGGGCAGTTCGTCGGGCACGCGGAAGAAGGGATGGCGCGGCGGCAGGTAGAGGAAATCGCCGTAGGTGCCGGTGAAGTATGGCCAGATGCCGGCGGCGGGATACTGACGGTTGACGCACCAGTTGGTGTTGCCGCGGAGGCACATGTGGCAGTGGTAGCAGGGGAAGACGGCGGCGTAAATTACGCGGTCGCCCTCCTTGACGTCGGTGCCGTAGTAGTCGGAGGTGACGCCGTCGCCGAGGTGCTCGATGACGCCGGTGCCCTCGTGTCCCATGACGCGGCCAGTGTCCGGCAGGGGCAGGTGCTCCTGGGTCTGGTCGCCGCGCCAGGTGTGGAGGTCGGAGCCGCAGATGCCGGCCTGGGTCATACGGAGGAGGACGGCTCCGGGCTGGGGCTCGGGCACGTCGTACTCCTCGATTTCAAAGGGTTTGCCGTATTCCTTCACGACGACGATGCGTCCTTTCATGATGGTCCCTCCGGTACGGTTGACGGTGTGAGTCAGGTGTTTGAGATGGCGGTATCCTAGCATAACGTTTGGCGTTTTGTGCTATGCTGGCGACCGTTACGGGGCCGGCCGGGTATCCCGCCAATGGCGGTCAAATTAGCCGTTGGGCGCAGCTGGCAGGATGGTCCGGATTCCTGCTTCCGCAGGAATGACGGGTCGTTTGTCGGGAATGACGGGTCGTTTGCCAGGAATGGCGGGGTGTCAGGAGCCACGGATGTTCACTGTTGACATGGCCTGAAGCTGATAAGTGTCATGGGGAGCGATCGATAATGAAGATAGCGATCGGGTCGGACCACGCCGGGTTTGAGTACAAGGGGAAGCTGCTGTCGCTGCTGGCGTACCTGGGGCACGAAGCGGTGGACTACGGGACGTTTTCCGAGGAGTCGACCGACTACCCCGAGTGGATACGGCCGGTGGCGGAGGCGGTGGCGCGGGGCGAGGTGGACCGGGGGATCGTGCTGGGGGGATCGGGGAACGGCGAGGCGATCGTGGCGAACCGGGTGCCGGGGGTGCGGTGCACGCTGTGCTGGAACGCGGAGTCGGCGCGGTACGGACGGGAACACAACGACTCGAACGTGCTGTCGATGGGGGAGCGGCTGGTGTCGTGGGAGATGGCGCGGGAGATCGTGGACGTGTGGCTGACGACGGAGTTTGAGGGTGGGCGGCACCTGCGGCGGATCAACCAGATAGACGAGGAGCCGCAGCGGTTGACGGGGTAGGGGTTCCGGGGGCTTTCACCCTCACCCTAGCCCTCTCCCCTCAAGGGAGAGGGAACTTTTTTGGGGTTCACCCTCACCTAAACTCTCTCCCATCGAGTGAAAGGGGATCTTTTCGGGGGTTTTCACCCTCACCATAACTCTCTCCTTTCAAGGGAGAGGGGACTTTTTTGGGGTTCAGCCTCACCTAAACTCTCTCCCATCGAGTGAAAAGGAATCTTTTCGGGGGTTTTCACCCTCACCCTAGCCCTCTCCCGTCAAGGGAGAGGGAACTTTTTGGGGTTCAGCCTCACCTAAACTCTCTCCCATCGAGTGAAAGGGAATCTTTTCGGGGGTTTTCACCCTGACCCTAGCCCTCTCCCTTGAAGGGAGGGGGGACTTTTTTTGCGGTTTTCACCGTTGTAGCGGTTGCCGTGCATGCGGTGCGTGAAGGCGATTGGATGAATTGGCTAGAGGGGTATCAACCAGTCTTTCACGACGTTGATGGATATGGCGAAATTGATGCCTTCGATGACCGCACCGTCGGGGCCTTCGTCGATACCCGCGAATATGACCCCCACCACGCCCCCCGTTGCGACATCCACCAACGGGCCACCGCTATTGCCGGGGTTGACGGCCGCGGAGGTCTGGAGTTCCTGGTAGCCATGCCGGGAGCGCTTCGCGGACACGATGCCCTCGGTGACGGTGATTTCCGGACCGATGGAGGAGTCCAACGGGAAGCCAAACGCAGCGACCGACGCGCCCACCGGGACACGGTGGGAATCGGCGAGGGGAACCGATTGAAGATGGGGCGCGGTGATGCGCACAATCGCGAGATCCGCAGCGGGGTGAACTCTGGAAACTCGACCACTGATCCGCCGGCCGTCGTCGAGGCGGACCATTACCCTGGGATCGCGACCCACGACATGGCGATTGGTCACGATGGTCCCGTGCTCGTTGATGATGAACCCCGACCCGCTGCCGGAATTGGTTTGAATGCACACGACCGCGGGTCGTACCGAGGCAACCAAGTCGGTCAGGGTTAGTGGACGGTCGCCGGAAACCTGGCCGGGAGTCGTGGCGGGAGTGGGTTGCGACGGTGGTTCTGACGGCGGGCGGTCTGGGGCGGGACCAGATTCTGTGGTCGGTAGAGCCGGTGGGACATCCTCAACGACAGGTTCGCCGGGTTCGGTGAAAGGGGAAGGGTCGGCGGGGCTGGGGTTCGCGGGATTCGCGCTGGGGGTTTCTGCACCGGAGGCGCCAAAGAGCATTGACCACATCCGCCGGCAGTCGGACGACGGGGAGGATTGCCACCATATCAGCAAAGCGGCGCTGAATACGGCAAGGGCCGCTCCGATGGCAAAGTGCCACCAATGCCTTTCAAACGGGAAAGTGTGCCGCATGAACAGAACCACCGTCCACCAAAGCAGCGTCGCGCAGCCCGCGGACCACACGAACCCTTCCAAACGGTTGCGTTCCATGACAATCTGATTTAATTGAGCGCGCCCAGAAAGGATGGCGATGGATCAAATTCAAGCGGTTTCGAGCCGGTGTTGGCACACGTCCACCAGATTACGACAGACGGAGCCGCAGGAGGCGGACAGGCTCGGCACCCCAGCCGGTTTCAGCCACGGGCGGATGTTACACCCGTCAAGGGCTGAAAGGGACAGGTATCCCGCGGTGCGCCGGGGATTTCACCCTCCCGCCACAAGCGGACCGCCGGAGGCGGACAGGCGCGGCGCCCTTCAGGGTTGAGGGGATGGTGGTGCGGGGATTGATGGTGTGTTGCGGCGGGTTATCTCCTCTGGCGGTTCGATTTCAGACTATTTTCGGCGTCAGGTTGGTGGTTCGGGTCGATGGTCCGCCGGTGGCGGGTAAACTCAGCACGGCGCAGGCTGGTTTGGGTTGCGCAGAATGATATCGTCCTAGGGTTCGTGTACCCGCAGTTCTCCGACTCAACGAGCCGTAGCTTTGCGGCACGGGGCGGTGGTGACACCCGCCGGGTTCCGGGAGCTTGGTCGGTTAATAGTCGACCCTAGGCTCCAAGGGAACCATATTCTGCTGTCGGTTACCCGACAGGCCGTTTTATCGATCCGAACCTTTTTTGACACCTCGCTATGTTTCCATGGTTTGGTGAACGCCGCTGCTAGCGATGCGGCGACCCCGCGCGGTTCTCGAGTACCGGTTGGGGAACCTGACATATGTAGGATAGACCGTGGGCGCTACTACGGGCAACGGGCGGGTGTCACACCAGTTTTTTAATTTTCATGGATGCACAGGATTTACAGGATGGGTTTTGGGATTGGATGATGGGATGGTACGGAGCAAGGTGACGGGTGATGGGGCGAGGTTGCGGGGCCGGATTGAAACCTGCGCAAGGATTTCCTGGGTACCGGCTTTCGCCGGTATGACGGCGCTAAAAGCGTTCATATGCAATTGCCCTAGCGGAGGCGGGACAGGGTCTTGCCACGGGCGGATCCGCCGCCGGCGGACAGGCTCAGCATCGCAGCCGTCCCTGGTTTCAGGCGGATTGCCTGCCATCAAGGGATAGGGGACTGTGCCTCAAGTTCTATGGTGGTGTGGGCGGCGAGTTGGTTGACGATTTGGGTGGTCTGGACGCTGACGTTGCAGACGCGGCCGAGGAGGTCGATGACGCGCTCTTTGTAGTCGGCGAAGCGGTAGGTGTTGAAACGCTCGCGGATGGTGGGGTCGCGGGGCTTGCGTTCCCGGTACTGGTCGAGGACCCATTCGAGCGCGGAGCGGCTGCCGAGTCGGTAGGCCCAGGCCTCGGGCGGGACGCCGGTGAGGGTGGTGTGGTCGTCGAGGCGGATTGTGCCGGCCTCCTGGTCGGCGCGGAGGATGGTGCGTGGGGTGCGTCCTTCGACAGGCTCAGGACGAGCGGTTGGGGGTTCAGGACGAGCGGATCGGGAATCTGGAAGGGCGGGTGTGGAGTCGACGCGGGCTGCGGCGGCACCCCGACGGGCGGGTGTGGAGTCGGCGCGGCGGAGTGGGTAGGGGTCGATGGACTCGAAGTTGATGTGGAGGTGGAGGAGTTGGCGGCCCTGGTCGGCCCACCAGTGGAAGTCGTCGTGGAACCAGACGCGGGGGAACTCGCGGCGGAGGTCGATCTCGTAGCGCTGTCGGTAGGCGGGGTCGTGGAGCATGGCGTAGACGTAGGCGAAGATGTCCTCGTCGGTGATGTCGTCGTCGCCGTAGTGGTCGCGGAACTGCCGGAGGCCCCACTGGGTGATGTTGCTGACGCGCTCGCCGTCGGGGGTGTAGCGGTAGAGGGGGAGGCATTGATTATCACCGACGAAGTGCAAATCAACCAGTTTGTCGGATGCCAAGACGTAAAAAGACCGGTATCGGGCAGCAAAGTTGATCGTGGAGTTACCTGCCATTTGCTGGTGAGGGAATATTTGAGGCATTTGATACCGGCGATGAGTAACAATAGGCGCGTAATAGCATTGCTTGGCAACGAAAGGTCGATACATAGCTTGCGTCATATTTGCCGTCGTAAAGTGAACTCCGTCTCCTTTCAACAAATGGTTTTCTAGTTCGGACGTCCACTTTATTGATCGGTCGACCCAATCGCTTAACTCGCTGGGATGCGGATTTTCTTCTACGTAACGTTGCGCTTCGTCTCGGTAGACCTTGGTGAAGAATAGTACCTTGTCAGTAAGAGAGTCGAAATCGAAATCGTAGGCCCATTCATCACGGTTTGTTGCGATCCCCAGCGAGTTGAGCCCGAATACCGCGTGCTCATCTGACGCAGACTTGGCAAGTTTGGTCTCTCGGTTCGCCAGCGGCAACAGTTCCTCGAATCCGCTGTTCGATTGATCGAGCCAGTAGGATTTGCCGTCGGGCGTGATGCCGTCGAACGTGATGCCATCGATTGCCGTGTGAGCGAGGTACGCGAGTTTATCGACTGCTAATTCCGCGTCCTCTCGGCGAGCGTAATGGATGTTGCACTCGCCCAAGTTGGCCTTTTCGCGCACGAAAAATCCGATGGCTACGCCGGTCTGTATGCCGAACACGTTGTGGGTGGTGCCTGAGATTTTCGGGTTGCGACGTACGTCGGAACCAAGGTCCAGCACGTAGATGTCGGTGAACTCCTGGCCGGCTATTTGACGGAAGCCGTCGTCCTGGCGTGTATCCAAGTAGGCGCGATTGGTGATGAAAGCGACAATCCCGTCGTCCGCCAACCGGTCAGAGGCCCAGCGGATGAAGCGTTTGTACATGTCGTACTGCTTGGTTTTCTGGGCGGTGCTGGCGGCGATGTAAGTCTCGCTGATACGGCGGTCGATAGCTGGATACTCGCGGTTCTTGTTGTTATCGTTCTCATTTTGCTGATTGGCGTTGTAGGGAGGGTTGCCGATGATGACGCTGATGGGTTTTTCGTTCTGCTCCTGGACGCGGATCCAGTTTTCCTCGGAGACGCCGCCGAGGTTGAAGGCGGCCTGGCGCTGGACGGCGCCGCCGCTGGCGCCCTGCCAGTCCATGTTGTCGAGGGTGTCGACGAAGCAGAGGTTCGGAAATTCGAGGTAGCGACCGGTGCGCTCCCGGTAGGTGTACTCGATGTTGAGGTTGGCGATGTAGTAGGGGAGGATGGCGACCTCGTTGGCGTAGATCTCGTTGAGGTACTTGTACTCGAGGCGTTCGGCGGGCAAGTGGTTGATGAGGTTGGTGATGAAGGTGCCGGTGCCGGTGGCCGGGTCGAGGATGTTGACGTTGTCGTCGGCGAGGGTCTTGCCGAAATGCTTTTGGAGCAGGTAGTCGGTCCCTCGGATGATGAAGTCGACGACCTCGTTGGGGGTGTAGACGACGCCGAGGCGGTCGGCGGCGGCGGGGTTGTAGGCCTGGTAGAAGTCCTCGTAGATGGCCTTGAGGAACTGCTGCTTTTCGGCGTAGTCGGCGATTTCGTCGGCGGCGCGGCCGATTGCGCCGTAGTAGGCGCGGAGGCGGTCGATGGCCTCGCGGCGCACATCGCCGGTGAAGAAGGTGCGCTCGAGGGCGTCGAGTTGGCGGGCGACGTTGTTCTCGCGGTGGAACTGGTCCTCGGCGAAGACGCGGAGGAAGATGTCCTTGGTGAGGATGTGCTGGAGGAGCATCTCGCGGACGTCGGCGTCGGAGACGTCGGGGCTGATGGAACGGCGGCAGAGGTCGAGGAAGGTGACGACGCCGGCCTGGTATTCGGAGTTGCTGGCCTCGGCATCCTCGACGGCGGCGCGGAGGTTCTGGAGGACGGCGGGGAGGTCGTCCTTGAACTGCTGGCGGGCGTGGCGGAACTCCTCGATTTCGGGGAGTTCGTAATCGAGGAAGCGCTGGATGAGGCGGTGGAGTTGGCCGGGACGGGCCATGTCGACGCGCATGGCCTGGGCGCCGTTCTGGAAGAGGACGGCGGTCTCGGAGTCCTCGAAGACGATGTTGTCGCGGGGGTAGCCGCGGTTGAACTTGGCCTGGATCTCGGCGTCGAGGTTGTCTTGGGTGTCCTTGGCCTCCCAGTAGCCGCGGGCCATGCGGAGGGCGTCCTTGACGGTGCCGTCGGGCACGTTGGGTCCGGCGGCGAGTTCGGGGATCAGGCGGAGGCGCTCGCGGTGGTCGCGGCAGTAGGCGTCGAGGCAGTTCTGGAATGCGGGACGGATGTTGAGTTCGCTGTCGGAGCCGCCGTATTGGATGAGGTCGGCGAGTTCCTGACGGTAGCGGTCGATGTGGGGGTATGAGGGCATGGGGGCATTATAGCGCGGGGGCCGGGCGGGGCGGATGCGCCGGAATCGCTGTTCACCCTCACCGTGACCTTCTACCATCCAGGGAGAGGGGATTGGCCGATCGCTCACAGGCGGCCATCGGCGGATGTTTCACCTGAGCGGGGCGAGGGCTATTTTCACGGGGATGGCGAGGGAGGGCATGTATGGGCTGACGATATCGAGAATAATTGCAAATATTATGATACGCTTGGAATCATGCTGAGCGGCGATCCCCTGGGCGAAATATTCAGATCCCTGCCCCGACCGATCCTGTATGGGATTCTGACGGGGATCGCGCTGGCGCATTTCTCTGGGGTTGCTGCGCCGCAACTGGAATGGATTGACGCGACGGAGCACGGGCCGCGATGGGTGGATTTCGCCAAATACTCAAGGGCTGTCATCGTATTGATGCCAGCCCCGGCCGGTGTGCTTGTTTTTGCTGTCTACCTTGTGTTCAGCGTTGTCGCCGCATTTCGCGGGCCACGAAAATGACGAGCCTTACCAGCATCCACAAGGCCGTGACGCCCAGTCCGGCCCAGATTACGAACGAGAGCATGAACCAGGACAGTCCCGACCATACGAGGACTTTTAGATTCTGGGAGATACCCCAACTAAGGAATGCAGAGCCGAGTCCAAGGCACAAGAATGCGGCGAGAACGGTGCAATTGACCAGAAAATATGGGCTGCGCCTGAAGTCGATGATCCTTTGCGTGAGTTCGCTCAACACAGACGGGGCCGCGCCGTGGGCGACGCCTTTCATGTCGATGTCAGTTATGGGCCTAGCCATGATGGTGTTGCCCCCTTGCAATGGCGTTGCTTCCTTGCAATCGTGTGCCAACTATAGCATAAAGAATTGGGAAAGGGATAGTTGCAAGCGTGCAATCGGGTTGCATTGATTAGATTTTAATTGGACTTGCAGTGCCGGCGCAAGGGCGGGTTGGCACCGAACTTCAAGGATGGGCCGCGGGGCCCATTTCCCGGCTCAGCAGGGCGCCGCCTTAACATGGCACCGCCCGGCGTGATAACCGCAGGGCTAGATAGCCCTGTGCTATACTGCGGCCCACTTGAATGGTTCTTCCCGCAAGCCCGTGAGGTGCGCATCATGCAGTGGGCTTCCGCCATATCACAACAGAACACGTTGCGCGCCGCGCTGTCGGAATGCGTGGCGTCGGTACGAGGCAACCTGGGCGACACCGCGGCCGACCTGGCGGTGGTTTTCGCGTCGTCCGAGTACGCATCCGACTATGCCAACCTGCCTGAGCTGGTGGGTGAAATGCTGGGGCAGCAGGTGATGGTGCTGGGCTGCTCCGGCGGCGGCATCATCGGCGGCGGCTCCGAGGTCGAGCAGGAGCCGGCGGTGTCGCTGACGGCCGCGAGCCTGCCGGGGGTGAACATCCACCCGATCCGACTGGAGGGCGACACGCTGCCGAGCCTGGACGCTGGGCCGGACGAGTGGCACGACGCGCTGGGGGCCAACCCGGCGGACGAGCCGCAGTTCGTGCTGCTGGCGGACCCGATGTCCTTCCCAGCGCAGAACCTGCTGCTGGGGATGGACTACGCGTTCCCCGCGGCCGCCAAGATCGGCGGGCTGGCCAGCGCGGGCCAGGGGGCGCGGCAGAACGGGTTGTTCCTGGGCAAGGACTACCACGACTCGGGCGCGGTCGGCGTGGCGCTGTCGGGCAACATCGTGGTGGAGACCGTGGTGGCGCAGGGGTGCCGGCCCATCGGGCAGCCGATGCGCATCACCAAGAGCGACCGCAACTTCCTGGTGGAACTGGATGGTGAGCAGCCGATCAACGTGCTGAGAGGGCTGTTCCAGCAGTCCGACCAACGGGACCGGGACCTGATGCAGAGTTCGCTGTTCCTGGGCGTGGTGATGGACGCGTTGATCGACCAACCGCAGCAGGGCGACTTCCTGATCCGCAACGTGATGGGCATGGACCAACGGAGCGGAGTGCTGGCGATTGGCGAGATGCTCAAGGAGGGACAGCTGGTGCAGTTCCACCTGCGGGACGCCGATACGTCCGCGGAGGACCTGTCGGCGGTGCTGGAGCGGTACGCCATAGACAACCGGGAGAATCCGGCGCACGGCGCGCTGCTGTTCTCCTGCCTGGGACGTGGGAAGTACTTGTATGGTCGGCCGAACCACGACACCGAGGTGTTTCACGACAAGGTGGGCGCGGCGGTGCCGCTGGGCGGCTTCTTCTGCAACGGGGAGATCGGGCCGGTGAGCGGCACCACGTTCCTGCACGGGTACACCAGCAGCTTCGGGATCTTCCGTCCTCGTTCGTAAATTGACTGACGCCGTTTCGAGCGAAAGGGGCGGCGTCAACGTGATTTCGTTATGACAACATCAACCGAAATTAAGGCCGGCATATCGGCATCGATCACCGGACAATTCGAGACCCAGGGCAAGCAAGCCCTCGCCGGGCTGACCGCCTGGGCGGAGTTGGTCAACGCGCAGGGCGGCCTGACGGTGGGCGACCGAACTCGTCAGATCACGATCGTGCACTACGACGACGGGAGCCTGGCGGAGGGGGCGCAGCAGAACACCGAGCGACTGATCACGCGGGACGGTGTCGATCTGCTATTTGGACCGTACTCGGCCGGCCTCACGACCGCGGCCGCCGAGGTTGCGGAATCGCACGGCAAGCTGATGTGGAACCACGGAGGCGCGGGGGATGCCCTGTACGCGCGTGGGTACCGCAACGTGGTTGGCATCCTGACGCCCGCCGACCAATACCTGGTGGGAGCGCCGGCGCTGGCGCGGCAGTGCAATCCGGAGGCGAACAAGCTGGTGATGCTGCGCGTTGACACGGGGGCGTTCGCGCGGATTGCGGCTCGAACCGTGGAGACCACGAGCCACGAGATGGGCTTTACGACCGCATTGGACCTCCGTTTTCGCCCGTCGCAGATGCAATTCGCTGAAATCGCCCGCGCCGTGGCTGACCTGGAGCCCGACCTGGTGGTCGCCATCGGCCGCATACATCACGACGTTCTGATCGCGAATTCTCTGGCGCGCCTGCCCAATCGGAGCAACATCGGGCTGGCGGTGGTGGTGGCGACTCCCATCGAAGAGTTCGGCAGGCAACTCGGGCAGCGTGGTGAGGGATTCATCGGCCCCAGCCAGTGGGAACCGGACGTGAGCGTAGCCCAGCCCGACATTGGCCCGGACCCGGGTACAGCGTTGGGTATCATGTCGCTGGCTGCGAACGCGGCCGGAGTGGCGGTTGACTACCCGATGGCGCAGGCATTCGCCGCCGGATTCATTGCCCTGCACTGCGTGCAGGAATCCGGCACGATGGAGGACGAAGCGTTGCGCAAGAGCGCGGGCGAGCTGGACGCCACCACGTTTTACGGGCGGTTCCGGATCGACGAGGCGGGACGGCAGGTGGGGCACTCCGTGGGGTTGGTGCAGCGGCAGGACGGGCGGAAGGTGGTGGTCTGGCCGCCGGAGCGGGCGCAGGCAGAGGTGCGGTACCCGTTTTAGCGTCTTTGACTGCTAAACTGTAGCCACCTTGAAAGTGTAGGTTACGTCGGATGAGCACTCCGTCACCGACAAAGCAAGACACATCGATGCCAGCGGCAGAAGAATTCGAAATCCTTCTGGTATCGGACGATTTGGAACCCGGATTCGCTGTGCTGTTTCCCACCTGACCCGGTTGCTTTTCTCAGGGTGACGACCGGAATGACGCACTGGAGATGGCGGTGGATGCCATAAAATGCCATCTTGCGCCTCCTTACCCCCGTCCCGCAGCACCGCCAGGAGAGAAAGAGCGACTGATTGCCGAATACATTGCTGACGGCCGCACGGTAGAAGTGGCGACGGTGCGGGTTGTCGTCTGATGCCACCGCGCATCCCTGGCGTCAGCTATGCGGAAGCCTACACCTTGTCGCAACGATTTGGTTGGCGTTTCAGCCATCAATCCGGTAGCCACGTCAGGATGGTAAATGATGCGGGTGTTCGTATCAGTATCCCTCGACACGGGCGGACGGATATTGACGCCAGAACTATGGGGAGCATAGTCGCCCAAGCCGACATCAACGTTGACCATTTCCTTTGGGCCCTCGGGAGAGCCGACAGGAACGGGCGGCGGCTCCTCGGGGCTGGCGGCCCGGTGACCGAAAGGGGCGGGTTTGAGGCCCGCCCCTATCTTGTCAAAATGGAGTTGTGGACTACGACTCGAGCTTGACGGGATTGCGGAGTACGCCGATGCCGCTGATGTCGATCTCGCAGATGGCGCCGTCGCCCATGTCCTGGGTGGTGCCAGGGGTGCCGGTGAATATGCAGTCGCCCGGTTCGAGGGTGACGTAGCGAGTGATGAACTCGATCATCGTGGGCACGTCGAAGAGGAGATGGTCGGTGGTCTCATTCTGCTCTTCGTTGCCGTTGACGCGGGTGCGGAGGTGCTGGCCGTGGGGGTCGGCGTCGGTCTCGATCCACGGGCCCATGGGTGAGAAGGTGTCTGCGGACTTGGCGCGCCACCAGTCGGAGTTGTTCTCATTGCGGTCCTGGCGCTGCCAGTCGCGGGCGCTGACGTCGTTACCGCAGGTGTAGCCGAGGACGTGGTTGAGGGCGTCGTCCTTGGTGACGTTCTTGCAGCGGTCCTTGATGACGACGACCATCTCGCCCTCAGCGTCGAAACGCTGGATCTCCCTGGGTCGGATGATGGCGTCTTCAGGGCCGATGACGCTGGTGGGCGTCTTGTGGAATACCATGGGGTACGGGGGCGCGGGGCGGTCGCCGACGTGGCTGGTGTAGTTGAGGCCCATGGCGAGGATTTTGCCGGGCATGACCGGGGCGAGCAGCTTGACGTCGGACAGCGCGTGGACATGGTCGGTGAGCTTGATCGGGTCGTCGAAGATGGTGCCGTCGATGGCGGTCACGTTGTCGCCATCAATGACTCCGTGGTGCTCGGAGCCGTGGGCGATATAGCGAGCGATTCTCATAGGGGAACTGCCTCCGTGGATGATGGTGGTTTGACCGAGTTGGCGTCGGGTATTGTATCACCTGCGGCCGTGGGGTCAGTGTTCGATGACGAGCTTGCCGTAGAAATCGCGGTCGTGCATGACCTGGTGGGCTTCGGCGACACCCTCGAGCGGAAAGGTGCGCCCGACCACTCCGCGCAAGGCGCCCTGGTTCACCATCTTCATGGCGTCGGCCATGGTGCGGCGGCTGCGCCCTCCGCTGCCCATGAGGTGCAGCGGGCGGCCGTGGAGGATGGAGAGGTCCATGGGAGTGCGGCTGCCGGAGGTCACGCCGGTGATGACCAGGCGGCCCTCCTGCTTGAGGCAGAGCATGTTCTCGTGCCAGACGTCGGCGCCGACGCAATCGTACACGACGTCGACACCCTGACCGTCGGTGAGTTCGCGGACCCGGTCGCTGACGCTGTCGACCTCGCGGTAGTTGATGACCTCGTCGGCACCCCACTTTTTCGCTTCCTCGAGTTTCCAGTCGCTGCCGGCGGTGGTGATGACGCGGCAGCCCATCATCTTGGCGATCTGGATGCCCATGCTGCCCACGCCGGAGCCGGCGGCCTGGACCAGTACGTCGTCCCAAGGCTGCAATTTGGCCTGGGTGATGAGGCAGTGCCAGGAGGTGTGCAAGGCGATGGGGAGGGCCGCGGCTTCGGCGAAGGACATCTCGTCGGGGATGGTGTAGGCGTTGACGGCAGGCGCGACGACGTACTCGGCGTGGCCGCCGTCGAGGTCGACGCCGATGCGCTGCTGACGGGTGCACCACTGGTCGTGACCACAGGAGCAGTGTTCGCACAGGTTGATGCCGCCGCATTTGACCCGGTTGTCCACCAGGACACGGTCGCCGATTTGGAGGTCGGTGCCGGCGTCGGGGCTGATCTGGACAACCTCGCCGGCGAGGTCGCAGCCGAGGATGTGGGGGAACCGGCTGCAGTTGCCGGCGCGCAGGTTGAGGTCTAGGTGGTTCAGGGCGCTGCCGCCGACGCGGATCAGAATCTCGCCAGGGGCGATTTCAGGGTCGGGGCGGTCGCCGTGGGTGAGCACGTCGGTGCCGCCGGTTTCGTTAATGAATATCGCTTTCATAGGGTGTCCCTCCGGATGGCGATGGTGGTGCGGGCAGTGTAAGGTCGTTCAGCAACAGGGCAAACCGTTTTCTGGACCATCTATGATGGGCTATATTGGAGATAGGGAGAGGGATCGAAAATGCCGAAGCCCCCATTGGTCACTCGCGTAGGGTTAAGAAATTTCAAAAGCATTGCCAATTGCGATGTTGAATTGGGGCCCTTGAGCATATTGGTAGGTCCCAACGGCTCGGGAAAGAGCAACTTCATTGATGCTCTCCACCTAGTTTCTCAATCTTTAGTGCGACCTCTCAACGAGACTTTGCGAGAGCGCGGTGGGGTTGGCGAGGTGTTGCGGCGCTCAGGAGATCACCCAGATCGGTTTTCTATAAAACTAGATTTCGATCTGCCGGGCAACCTTGGTGACGGCATTTACTTCTTCGAGATAAAGCTCCAAACCGATTCCGGATTTGAGGTCACGAAGGAAGTTTGCGAATTCAACCGCCATGACACGAACAATCAACCTTTCCGATACGAGGTGGCTTCAGGGGAGATCGTTTACACGAACCTCTCAAATTCCTTGCCGCGTCCGTTGCGGGATCGGCTTTTTCTCGTAAGCGCCAGCAATTTGGACGAATTTCACCCCGTGTATGACGCTCTCACTGCCATGCGGTTCTACCAGTTCGACCCGAACAAATTCCGAGTCCCAAACATAGTTGAAAACGATGCATATTTGCATACTCCGGATGGCCACAACCTGGCCAGTGTACTCGGCATGATGGAAGAGGCGTCTCCCCTCGCGTTTGATCGCGTCCAACGCTATATGCAAGTCATTGTGCCCGGTCTGAAGAGCGCTAAACGCCTGTTGATTCCTGAAACGAACCATGAGTTGATACGGTTTGTCCACGAATTCGGCGACCGCGAGTCGCCGATACAATTCACGTCCATGAACATGTCTGACGGGACGTTGCGGGCCTTGGCTATTTTGACTGCATTGTTGCAGGTGAGGGGCGATGAAACGCTGCCCTTAGGAGGCGGCAACTTTCCTCCGACGATGATCAGTATCGAAGAACCGGAAACTGCGTTGCATCCTGCAGCCGCGGGGGCGCTGTGGGATGCTCTGACGGATGGCAGCGAACGCGCTCAGATTTTGGTTACTACGCAAAGCCCGGACTTGTTGGATCGGAAAGATGTCCCGATTGACGCGATACTGGGCGTCGATATGGTGGCGGGTAAGACTGAAATCGGTCGTATCGCAGAGAGCAGTCGCCGTTTGTTGCAAGAACGCTTGGCGACACCAGGCGAGCTTCTGCGTCAGCGTCGGTTGTCCCCGAACGAACCGTTCATTTATCCACAAATGCCAATCCGTCTCGAACCGTGAATTTTCCCGTCTTTGCGCCAATAATCGAAGGCCACGGAGAAGAGGAAGCACTTCGCGTCCTCATCAACACCATCCTCGCTGCGGCTGAGTCGGACGTATACCCGCTCATAGTCACTCCTTATCGGGTTCCCTGGGGGACATTGGTGAACGTAGAGGGGGAACTTGAACGTTACGCAGCGATGGGGATCCGCGACGGAGGGCCCAATACAACGTTGATCGTAGTTTTGGATGCAGATGATCGATGTCCTGCTGAATTGGGTCCGATGTTGTTGGGAAGGCTAAATTTTCGCTTCCCCAACAACCCCGTATCGGTCAATGTCGCCAACCGTGAATACGAAAGTTGGTTCATGGCCAGTGCAGAATCGATCGCGGCACATGTTGGGTCCAGCTCGTCCGTTGAGTTGCCATCTTCAATAGAGACGATCAGAGATGCAAAGGGCTGGATTGGGCGCCACATCCTGCGTCGCAGTTACAAGGAGACGAGTGATCAGGCGTCGTTTTCGAGTCGCATAGACGTCCCCCTAGCAAGGAGTCGATCTCATTCGTTCGACCGCTTGTGCCGCGAGGTGGAGCGATTGTTGTCCGCGTGACGCTGACACGATCAATCCTGCTACAATCTCGGCCATTATCGGCAGTAAACTCGTCAAAACACGGAGGCGTCCCATGCCCGTTTTCACTCCTGAATACCTGCACAAGGCGGCGTCCGCCATTTACCAAGCCAAGGGCACACCGGCCGATGAGGCGGAGATCGTGGCCGCGCACCAGGTCAAGGCCAACCTGGTGGGACACGACTCGCACGGCTGCATCCATATTCCCGAATACTGCGAGCGCATCGACCGCGGCCACATCGTTCCCGGCGCGCCCTTTGAGGTACTGAGCGAAACGCCGACGACCGCCGTGGTGGATGGACACTGGGGGTTCGGCTTCGTGGTAACGGAGAAAGCGACCCGGATGGCCATCGACAAGGCCAAGCAGAGCGGCGTCGCCGCGTTTACCATCCTGCGGCAGAGCCACATCGGGCGTCTGGGCGACTACCCGACGATATGCGCGCAGGAGGGGATGATCGCGATTCTGACGGCCGACTCGGGCGCCGGCCCCAAGGCGGTTGCGCCGTTCGGGGGACGCGCGCGGCGGCTGGGCACGAATCCGATCTGCATCGGGGTGCCGAGCAACCTGCAGGGGCCGGTGCTGCTGGACATGGCGACCTCTGCGGTGGCGGCCGGCAAGATCGGGCTGGCGCGGAACCGGGGCGAGCAGGTGCCGACCGGGTGGATCGTGGACAAGGACGGCAACCCGACGAACGACCCCAACGACTACGCCGCGGGCGGCGCGATTCTGCCGGTGGGGGCGGACCAGGGTCACAAGGGATTCGGCCTTTCGTTCATGGTGGAGATGTTCTCCGGCCTGCTGACCGGCCTGGGGTTCGGGATCGACCCGCAGGCACGGCACAACGACGGTTGCTTCCTGGCGGTTTTCGACGTGAGCAAGTTCCGGCCGCTGGAGGACTTCAAGCAAGAGATGACGGAGTTCGCCGAGTTCGTGAAAACCTCACCGCCGGCTCCGGGTTTCAGCGAGGTCTATTATCCGGGGGAGATTGAGTACCGAACGGAACTGCAGAGGCGTGAGAACGGCATCTTCATCGAGGACGAGACCTGGCGGCAGATCACGGAGTTGATGGAAGAAGTGGGCGTGGCGGAGGCGGTGGGGCAGCCCTGACGGGCAATCCGTCCGGCATAGATCGGGGTCCAGTAGGGAGGTGCGCCGGTGCTTCTCTCTGATTTCGGATTGCCATCGAACCTGGAGGTCTGGCTGGCCGGATTGCTGCTGGCGCTGTCGCTGGCCATAGGCGTCCTGGGAGGGCTGATCGGGTTGTCGCTGGGGACCATGCGCCTGCCCGCAATGCTGATGCTGGGCGTGCCGCTGCCCGTCGCGGCCAGCGCGAACATCTTTGTCAGCAGCGTGGTCGGCATCACCGGGAGTTATCGGCACTTCAGGGACGGACGGGTGAAGATGCTGCTGGTACTCGCCATCGGCGCGCCCGCGTTCGTCGCCGGGTTCCTGGGCGGTTATTTCAGCAATCAGGCGCCGGTCAACCTCCTGATCGCGGTGGCTGGCGTCCTCATCCTGTGGCAGGGCATTGAGCTGGTCCTGTTGGCTCGGCGCCGCCGCCGCGATGCCCGCTCAAACCAGCCGGGAGACGATCACCTCGAAGGTTCGGCGGGACAATTTACAATCCTGCGAACCATCAGCGGAGCCGGGGCGAGTTTTGGCATCGGGCTGCTGGCTGGCGCCATCGGCCTGGTGTTGGGTTCCGTGAGGTTACCGCTGATCATCAGGGTAATGCGGGTTGATCCGCGCATCGCCGCGGGCAGCAATCTTTTCATCGGCATGACGATGGGAGCGCTGGGGTGGCTAGGCCACATGCTGCACACTCGTCCGGACCTGCCCCTCCTGATAATATTGTTGGCACCGGCGGTGGTGGGCAGTTACATGGGAGCCAAGCTGACGGGCAGGATCAGCGTCAACCTGCTGCTGCTGGTCATGGGCTCCCTGCTCACCGCATCGGGCTGCATGATGCTCTGGAGAGCGGCGAGCGTGCTGTTCTGAGGTCTGATTCAATCCGAACCCTGAGGCGGATTGCGATACATCGTCCCACCGCTCGGGCCGCCCGATGCGCACACCGGCGCTGGAAGTTGCACGGATGGAAAAACCAACTGGCAATCCTGACCCTGAGCACCTCCCGTCGCTGGCCCGGCGGCTGGGCGAGGTAGCCTGGGCGTTCCTGCCATTCGGTTGGATAGCGTTTGGCGGGCCACAGGCCCACATTGCCCTCTTGCAGGAGCGTTTCGTGGCGCGGCGGCGCTGGCTGGACGAACAGCGCTTCGTGGAGTTGCTGGGCCTGGGGCAGGGATTGCCCGGCCCTACGTCAACTCAAATGGTGGTGGCCGTAGGCACGGCGCGGGCCGGACCGCTGGGCGGACTGCTGGCCTTTCTGCTCTTTCTGTATCCGGCGGCGACGATAATGGCGCTGGCCGGCCTGGGGGTGGCGACCTTCCTAGATGAAGGGGAGCGTCCGCTGTGGCTGGACGGGGTACAGCCGGCCACGGTGGCCCTGGTGGCGGTGGCGGCCTGGCGGCTGGGCGTGGCGGTGGTCAACACGCGGCTGACCATGGGCTTGATGCTACTCGGGGCGGTGGTGACCGTGCTGGTGCGCCAACCCTGGGCGTTTCCGGCTGCCCTGGCATTCGGAGGGCTGGTGACGGCGGTGGCGCTGCGATCCCAACGACACGATACGATTGACCGGTCGGGGAGCATCCCATTGGACAACCTGGGAATCACCCGGGTGGCGGGTGCCGCGCTGCTCGTGGTGTTCTTCGGACTGCTGGGCGGGCTGATCCTGGCGCGATTGTGGCTGGACTGGCCGTGGCTGCAAGTCCTGGAGTCGTTCTACCGCACGGGGTCGCTGATCTTCGGCGGCGGGCAGGTGGTATTGCCCATGCTGAGCGCCGAGGTGGTGGAGCCCGGCTGGGTAACGCAGCAGCAGTTCCTGGACGGGTTGGCGCTGATGCTGGCCCTGCCGGGCCCCCTGTTCAGCTTCAGCGCATACCTGGGAGCGGTGGCCGGCGGCGTTCCCGGACTTCTGCTGGCTTTTGCGGGCCTCTTCCTGCCGGGCGTGCTGATAATCTTTGGAGTGCTGCCGTTCTGGGAGCAGGTGCGGCGCTATCCGTGGGTGAGGATAGCCCTGACGGGAGTCAACGCCACCGCAATCGGGTTGGTGGTGGGCGTGGTGTTCCTGCTGTGGGAGCGGGCCGAGCCGAGCGCGGCGGGGGCGGTGATCGCGCTGCTGGGCTTCGGGTCGGTGATGTTTTTCCGAGTACCAGCGCCGCTGGTGATTATCGGCGCCGGCGTCCTGGGCTGGATTTTCGGTTGGGCGGGACTGTTGTAGCAGCGGTTTTTGGGACGGTCCACTGCGGCGGGCGTGATGTTTGGGGGCGTCTTCGGTGTCGCCATACCTGAACGCGGCATGGGAGACGGCGCTCCGGGAGCGAACGAGCAAAGAAAGAGGGCCGGGCAATACTGCCTCGGCCCGCCGGCTTATCGCCCCATTTCGAGGGGGATCGAACTATCCGCGGTTGTGGGTCTTGGTCTCCGCCCAGGCGACGATGTGCGGGATCGCGGCGTCAACGTCGCGCTGATCGACGGCGCGCGCGGTGGTTTCGGCCTCGCACCCCAGCAACATGATGGGCAGGCGGTTCTGGATTTTGTCGAGGGTCCATGCCAGCGGATCGCCTTCGGCGGTGAAGTCGAGCTCGAGGCGGACGTTCTTGTCGATCGTCTTATTCCGATAGTGGTAGTGGGGACCGATACGGAAGCAGTCAAACCGGAGCAGTTCCTTGTCGTCGCCCTCGATGTCGTTGCCGTACACGTGGATGCAGATGCCCTCGTCGCTCATCGCGCCCACGTCCGTGCGGTATACCAACCCGAAGGTGACGGCCCCCGCGGGAATCAGTTCCTCACCGCCCCCGGTGCTTCCTCCCATCTGTGCGTGCATAGCCTGTTGCGTCATTGCTACCTCCCTCCCAACGGGGGATCAGCGCGAATCGACGACTCGCACCGATCCAATGTATTTTTGCGATTATACATCGAGCATCGGCTACCGAAAATACCGCAAAACATGCGGAAATGACGCTGAATCCTACGATGAGCCGCCTTCCCGGCGCAATTTCACCAACAGCGGTATCGAACGAATCTTGCGCTCATCGAGGTCTTCCCAATAGATGCCGTGGGGCCGGGGCAAGTCTCCCGCGTTGCGGTCGCAGCGGATGATTTCGTCGGCGGTGACGACGATGTCCAGAGGCACGTCGTGTTGGGTCCAGGGCAGGTCTTCGGCCAACACCTGCATGGGATGGACGGTGCTGATGACCGGAGTGTCCGGCTTCAGGATACCGGCCGCCGCCGCCAGTCCATACTCCAAGTCAGCGAACCCGCCGCCTTTGCCGATGCGGACGCCCTGGCGGTTGACCGCAACCGAGCCCGATACGACCACATCGACGGGCTGCATTTCCGCAACGTACACAGGCCGGCCGACCTTGAACGCGCCGGAGATGGTGGACGCTTTCCTGGGTTCGACCTCGGGCCGGGCGGGATCAAGCTCGATGAAAACGCGCTCGTCCTTCAGGCGGGGGACGGCCATGTAGAGGAGTTTGCCCTGCTCGAGAGCCAGTTGACGCAAAGGGCGCTGGGCCTGGTCCGGGTTGCTCTTGACGGCGCGGGCGGCCTGCCATTCGGGCAGTTCCGCCACGTGCAGGGCAGCGTCATCGCAACCGATGAAGTGGGGGATCTTGTCGTGGACGGATTTGCCCTTTACCACGCGAGCGGTCTCGAGAGCCGTCCAGACTTCCTCGCGGATTGCCCACTTATCACGCATATTGCTCCCTCGCCGCGCCGTCGCGTTCCGTGAATGTCGCCCAGAGTCACCGTTGCTCACCAAAGGTAACCCATTGCGCTCTGCAAAATCCAGATGCCGAGGACCAGAGCCGCCGGCCGGAAAATTGAATTTGATGCGAAGGCGTGCTTGATGGCGTGAATTCGGGCTTCGCCCCACACCACAGTTGCGATCAAGGTACCAATTGCCGCCATCTCACCGCGCTTGCCCAACGGTTCCCCCGGCATGGCAAGCGACAGACGCATCCACAGCCGGATCCAGATCAACCAGGGCAACAGCGCGAACACCCACAGACTGGCGATCCCTCGCCGAGTGGGAACCGCTTCGGGCCGCATCACCCAACGACCGAACACTCTGATGGCCACGATTCCAAACACCAACATGGCGCAGCCAGTTAGAATCGATCACAGGGCAATGCCGATTCGAGTCGTGGCGAATGGAGGCGTTTTGGATTCCAGAGGGAATCCAGGCTGGGCGAACTCGAACGCTGCTGCCGCTGCGGTGGTGACCAGCGCAATGGCAGCGGCCTGATAAATCCCTTTCGGGCCGTGGAGGATCTCCCGGTACGCCTCTCGGCGAAACCGTGGCACGTCCACGACCTTTTTCAGTGTTTGTCTCAGTTTTCGATCGCGGATCCTATATCAGCGTGAATGACGGGCAGCTCCGTCAGATCAACGATAGCAGCCCTCGCACGGCGCTTTCGACCTCGGGAGCCTCAGGGCCGCCGAGTAGAGCCGTCTGGATAATCACGACTATGATCCACGGGATGAAACCGATGACCGCGGAAAGGAGCACTGCGCCGATGGCGCGGCCTGTCGATTCAAAGTCCAACGCCTGACGTATTGCCACCGTCATGGCCGCCACGGTCCAGCAGAAACCGATCACCGGGAACAGGTTGCCAATGACTGGGACGAACGACAGCACGGACAATACACCAGGCGTATAGGCGAAACCCATCACGCGCCCCAGTTCTCCCCAACTGGTCTCGGTGTCGCCCGTCCGGAGCATCCTGCCGCCCACCCAGTACATCACGGTGACCCACAAGGCCCAGCGGATGATGCCGAACACCAAACCGCCGATCACGCCCAATATTATCCTCAGGACCGAAACCTCTCCGAGCAAGCCTCCAATCACGCCGCCGACGATTCCGCACAGCGTTACCAGCAGGACGACTCCTACGGCCTGGCCCAATGCTCCCTGGTCGCCTTCTATTTCCTCGTAAGTCTGCCGGTTGAAGAACGCGGCTCCGATCATTCTTTGAATCATGTTTTCACCTCAGTGGCCGGATTGGCGCAGATCGTGGACTCGCCACTCCAAGTGGTGAATTATTATAGTCAAGTAAGGAATCGGGACACCAAGAAAGAGATGACATGATTGGGCGAGTTTCCTTTACATTCCCAAAACACCCGCTTACGATTAAACGGAGCGAGTTACGACACACGATACGATCTCATTGGCATCACCTTGCCTGAATCCAACCAACAGACAGAACCGGACGTAGCCGACAACCTGGGGAGCCTTGAGGCGAACCTGGAGAGCCGGCGCGGCAAGCTGGAACGGATACGGCAGCGGGGCATCGACCCGTACCCTCCGCGATTCGAACGGAGTTGCACAGCGACGGCTGCCATCGAACTGTTTGAAGCCGGAGAGGCTGCAGGCAGATCGGAGAGTGCCGAAACCCTGAGCGTGGCGGGACGGGTAGTGTCGATGCGGGTGATGGGCCGGGCGGCGTTTTTGGATTTGAGGGATTCCTCGGGGACGCTGCAAGCGATGCTGCGACAGAACGTGCTGGGCGAGGAATACGCGCTGGTACAGGACCTTGACCTGGGCGACTTTCTGGGCGTAACCGGCAGCATGATGCGCACGCGGACCGGGCAGGCCACGATTGAAGCGCGTGAGTTGACCGTCCTCGCCAAGGGGATGCGGCCGCTGCCGGAGAAATGGCATGGGCTTAGGGACGTGGAGACCCGTTACCGTCAGCGATACCTGGACCTGATCGCGAATCCGGAGGTTGCCGAGACCTTCGTGCAGCGAAGCAGCATCATCGGCGGGATTCGCAGGTTCCTGGACGGCCGGGGGTTCGTTGAGGTGGATACGCCGATCCTGGTGCCGATTCCCGCTGGGGCGCACGCACGGCCATTCATCACGCACCACAACGCCCTGGACGAGCAGTTGTACCTGCGGATCGCGACTGAGTTGTACCTCAAGCGGTTGATAGTAGGTGGGCTGGACAAGGTCTATGAGATCGGACGGGTTTTCCGCAACGAGGGCATAGATCAGGACCATAACCCCGAGTTCACGCTGCTGGAATCGTACGAAGCGTACGCCGACTACAACACCGTCATGGAGATGGTCGAGTCGATGGTGTCATCGTTGGCGCAGGATATCCACGGCTCGATGGCGGTGGCGATGGGCGACGAGATGATTGACTTCACGCCGCCGTGGCCGCGTCTGTCGTTGCGGGAAGAATTGACACGACGGAGTGGAATCGACATTGAAGACTACCCCGACTCCGAATCGCTGACCCGGGTTTGCCTGGACCTGGGGCTGCAACCCGGGCCTCGCGAAGCACGCGGCCGGCTCATTGACAAGATGCTGTCGGTGTACGTGGAGCCACACCTGTTGCAGCCGTCGTTCCTGATGGATTATCCCGAGGACATGTCGCCGCTGGCGAAAGGGCATCCGGACAAACAGGGTTACGTGGAGCGATTTGAGGCGTTCGCGGCCGGAATGGAGATCGCCAACTCCTACACCGAATTGAACGATCCTGAGGTGCAGCGGGCGAGATTCGCCGCGCAGGAGCACCAACGGGACGCGTACGGCGACGAAGAGGCGGACCGGACGGATCTGGATTTCCTGACCGCCCTGGAGTACGGGATGCCCCCGACGGGTGGCTTGGGCATTGGGATTGACCGGCTGGTGATGCTGCTGACGGGGCAGGCGACGATTCGCGATGTGCTACTATTTCCGCAGATGCGCTCCACTCTTGTCGGGCGCGTCGACGTATCAACCAACGACGGCGATGCGCATTGATCGCAATGACTACGACCGCCCCCGAAATCAAGCCCGATCCACCGGTTGATTCTCAACCTGCCAATCTACCGGTTGAAGAGACCGGATCGCTTCCCATAAGGCTGAGACTGCCTGAGGTGGTCATTGCCGCAGGAGCAGACGCGTGTGAAAAATGGTTCGTCGATCTCACCTTGGCGAATGAAGATGCTCCGTGGCAAATGGAACTTACCGCCGATGGAACACTTGAAATAATGCCGCCCACATACCCGCCTTCGGATGAACACGAAGGGGAATCTTTTGGCGAACTGCGTCAATGGAATATCGCGAACGGGCGACCCGGGACTGCCACAGGCCCGACCAGCGCATATCGGTTGGCTAACGGTGCGGTCAGGTGCCCGGACGCGGCCTGGTCCCCGGCCGACAAAGTGCTAGCTCCATCTGCGGAGCCGCCGCGCGCCCGCCCATACTGCCCCGATTTCGTTGTTGAGGTGCGCTCCGGTTCGCAGCGTTCGTTGACCCAGTTGCTGGAGAAGATGCGGGAGTACATGGAGAACGGGGCACAGTTGGGTTGGCTGATCGACCCCATGGAGCGGACGGTTCGGATCTATCGCGCCGGAGTTGATGAGCCGGAATTGCTCGCGGAACCGGAAACGCTGGATGGCGAAGAACTCCTGCCCGGTTTCACATTTGCCGTGCGCGACCTAATTTTTGATTTGACCTGAGTGTTTCACAGCATGCTCTCAATAGAACAGATACGTACCGAGACTGATGCCATTCGCGCCGCCCTGGTGCGCCGGGCTGAGGATGACGATTGCCTGGATGACATCCTGACGCTGGACGCGCGCCGGCGGGCCGCCATAACGGAGGGCGACGAACTGCGGTCGCGACGCAACCAGGTGTCGCGCGAGATTGGGCAAGCGCGTTCGCAGGGCGGGGCACCATCGGAAACGGTGGTTGCCGAGATGCGCGAGGTGGGCCAACAGATCAACGCGCTTGAGGACGAAGTGCGTGACCTGGAAACACGCATCAACGAGGCGATGTTGGCGCTGCCCAATCTTCCGGATGACAGCACGCCGGATGGACTGGACGAGACCTGCAACCAGGTGCTGCGGCACTGGGGCGAGCCGACGACGCTGGATTTTGACGCGCTGCCGCACTGGGACATCGCCGAGCAGTTGGGCATCATCGATTTCCAACGCGGCGTCAAGCTATCGGGGAGCAGGTTTTACACGCTGAACGGCTACGGAGCGCGGCTGGAACGGGCCATCATTTCGTGGATGCTGGACCTGCACAGCAACGAGCACGGTTATACCGAGGTGGCACTGCCGATCCTGGTGCGGCGCGAGATCATGGAAGGTTCGGGCAACCTGCCTCTGTTCGCGGACAACCTGTACCACGACGAGGAAGACGACCTCTGGCTGATACCCACGGCGGAGGTGCCGGTCACGAACCTGCACCGGGATGAGATTCTTGCCGCGGACGAGCTACCCCTATTTTACGTAGCCCACACTCCGTGCTTCCGGCGCGAGAAGGCCGCGGCGGGGAGGGACACTCGGGGCATCAAGCGAGTGCACCAGTTCAACAAAGTTGAGATGTACAAGTTTGTTGAGCCGGACACGTCCTTTGATGAGCTGGAAGCTCTGCTGGGCAACGCCGAAACGGTTTGCCAGCGTCTTGGCCTGCCCTACCGCATCCTGCAACTGTGCGCGGGGGACATATCATTCCCCTCGGCGAAGTCGTACGACATCGAGGTTTGGGCTGCCGGATCGCAGGAATGGCTGGAGGTTTCGTCCTGCTCGAATTGCACGGACTTCCAGGCTCGGCGGGCGAATATTCGGTACCGGCCCGGGGTGGGCGAGCGTCCTCGTTTCGTGCACACGTTGAACGGGTCGGGGCTGGCGCTGCCGCGGGTGATCATCGCCATTCTGGAGAACTATCAGCAACCGGACGGCTCGGTGCTGATACCGGAAGTGCTGCGTCCGTATACGGGTTTCGACCGCATTCCCGCTTGAGGACTCACGGGCAAGGCCCGTCCCAGGATCGTGTTTCGCTGGGCAGCATCCCAGCGCGCCAACTGGGGCAGCATTTCCTGGTTTTCAGCGTCAGTTCCCTATTGATGCTGGCGGTGAGAGTCTATAATGGCGTGGTGATGGGCGGCGATCCTGCCTGGCATCAGGTGATTGACTTGGTAGGTGAGAAGGGTGGATCTACGATGGCGGCCTGCCTAGGCCTCAGCGCTATCAGCGTCGAGGGGGTAAACATGGTGCTAGCGGAATTGTTCAAACGGAGGAGGAGGGAAGAGAATCTCGCCGAAGGTGAGGCCCGTGGCTTGGCCGAGGGGGAAGCCCATGGCTTGATCGAAGGACAAGCGCACATGCATCGCCTTTGGACGGAGTGGCTCGACCGCAAGGAAGCGGCAGAATCCGAGGGTGTTCCATTCGAAGAACCGCCGCCGCAACCAGAGAACCTCAACGGGAGGAAGTCCTGATGTCCGGCATCTGGCCCGATGACATTCGGTGTGTCGCGCTGATTACGTTCGATGTGGATGGGGTTACGTCGTGGTTGAACCGCAACCCCGATTTCGCCAATTACCCCAGCCTGCTTTCCATGGCTGAATACGGGCCGAGCGTCGCCACGCCACGGATCCTGGATATGCTGGACGCGCAGGGGATCAAATCGAGCTTCTACATACCCGGCATGGTCGCCGAAACCCACGCAGACCTGGTGCGGGAAATTGCCGGTCGGGGCCACGAAGTTGCCCATCATGGCTACATCCACGAACCGCCGGCCACCATGACGGCCGCCAAGGAGGAAGAGGTGCTGGTCAAAGGCATCGGAATCCTCGGCGAGCTGACCGGAGAGGCGCCGGTGGGTTACCGTTCGCCCAGTTGGGAATTGAGTCCCGTTTCCCTGGACCTTTTGGCCAAGCACAACTTCCGGTACGACAGCAGCCTGATGGGTGATGACGCGCCTTACTTCGTGGAGGGCGGAGACCCGCCGCGGCGGATGGTTGAGCTGCCGATACACTGGCTGCTGGACGACGCGCCGCACTTTGCGTACGCGCCGTCCGCGAACCGGCTGGGGCCGATGCGGAACCCCGACGAGGTGTTCGACAGCTGGGCCGCAGAGTTCAGGGGCATATATCGTTACGGCCGGTGCTTCAACCTGACGATGCACCCGCAGTACATCGGGCGACCAGGGCGGTTACTGATGCTGGAGCGGTTGATCGAGTACATCAAGACCTTTCCCGGCGTGGAGTTCATGCGCTCGGTGGATGTAGCCGACATGTGGGAGAAGGGAGGATAGCCATGCCTGAAAGTAATTCCCGGCCGGGCGTACATGACCGGGGAGGTTGGCCCGACGACACTCCCATAGATCGCTCCGAGCACGAATACAGCGACTGGGAGCGGCGGGTTGACGCGGTGCATCAAGTGCTCGGAAGACAGGGCGTCCGGACCACCGACGAGATGCGTCGCGCTATCGAGAGCCTGTCGCTGGAACAATACGAGTCGCTGTCGTACTACGAAAAGTGGACCGCCGCCCTGGAGATCCTGTTGATCGAGAAGGGAATCCTGACGGGTGAGGAGATCGACGCCAAGGCGGCTGAGCTACGGGAGCAAGGGCTGTGATGACCACACCCGCCGAAACCGTCCTCTATTCCGACGGCGCGGCGGTGCGTGTCCGAGTCGGATCGCCGGCGCATCACTTCCGGACGCCGGCTTACATACAGGGGCACGTTGGGGTGGTGGACGCGCTGTGCGGCGTTTATCCCAATCCCGAATCGCTGGCGCACGGCGGCGACGGACTGCCACGGCAGCCACTTTATCGAATCCGGCTGCGCCAGACCGATCTCTGGCCCGGGTACGCGGGAAATCCCTCTGATACTTTGCTGGTGGACGTTTACCAGCACTGGCTGGAGCCGGCCTGACCGGCCGCACGAATTGAGAGGTACATGAGCAGTGGAGCGACCGATAATTCAGCCCGTTGGCACCCCCACGGAAGAATTGGATACGCCGGCCCTGGTGGTTGACCTGGGGGTAATGGAGCAGAACATCGCGGTGCTGCACAACGCTTTTGCGGGTCAGAGCGCGGGAGCGACGAACGGCGGCGTTCTAGTGCGCCCTCATGTCTTCTGTCATGGCTGTCCCGAGATCGCCCAGTTCCAGTTGGCCGCCGAAGGCGCCTCCGGCGGGATTGCGGTCAGTTCGCTGGGGGAAGCCGAGGCATTTGCCGGCGGCGACGATGGGGCCGGTGAAGACAGGCCCGGATCGGATTCCTCCGCGATCGACGACATACTGATAGCGGGCAGGGTAGTTACTCGCGCCAAGATTCGCCGACTGGTTGGGCTGGCCGGTCGAATCACGCTGAGCCTGGCCGTGGACAACGTCCGGAACGTCGAGGACCTTGCCGAAGCTGCACAGGCCGCCGGCGTTACCGTCGGGATAGTGGTGGACATCGACGGCGGTTACGGGTTTGGCGGCGTGGAGCCAGGGCGCGATGCGGTTGACCTGGCGAGAAAAGTGGCCGACGCTCCCGGTTTGTCCTTCAAGGGGATCATGACCTACGAGGGGCCGCTGGACATCACCGAGCGTGACGATGCGGCCGCCGAAACCCGACGGCGTTTGCAACCAATACTGGACACGCGGGGCGACCTGGAGCGGGCCGGCATTGAGGTTGGAACGGTAAGCGCAGGCAGCACGTATAGCTATGACATAGTCTCCCAAATGTCGGGCATCACTGAGGTGCAGGCCGGTGTGTACCCCCTGATGGACGTGGAGACCCTGCGGGTTCGCCCGGAATTTCAACCCGCGGCCAAAATCCTGGCGACGGTTATGGGCCACCCCGTGGCGGGAAGGGCAGTGGTGGACGCCGGACACAAGACCACCGGGCCTGATTTCGGTTTACCCGTGCTGGAAGCGCACCCGGGCGCGGTGGCTGCCCGGTTCAGCGCCGAGCACGGAATCCTGGATCTGGACGGGCCGGCCACCGAGCGGTTGATGCCCAATGACAAAGTGCACCTGGTTCCGTATAACCTGGCCCTGTGCGTCAACCAGTACGACTATATCCGCGCGGTACGGGATGGCAAGCTGGTGGGGTACTGGCGCGTCGCGGCCCGCGGACAACTGGGGTAGGGCCCGCCGCGTTGACGTTGCCGGACCGATATTCAAGGCAAGATTCGCAAATCGGGTGTCCAATATGTCGATTTTGAAACGCATACTGGCGAACGAATTCGTAGGATTTGCCGCTCACCCCAACCGTCTCCCGCCCAGGGAGAGGGAGATTCCAGATACTCTCGTCGAAATGTGGGAACATCGGAGGTACGTCCATGCAGCAAGCGAATGAACCCCAGCCAGGCACGCCGATTGCCGAACTGGATACTCCGTGCCTGATCCTGGACATGGACGCGCTGGATCACAACATGGATGTGATCGCCGATTACTATGGAGATCGCCATAGCAAGTTGCGCGGGCACAGCAAGAATCACAAGAGCCCGGCGCTGGCGCTTCGGCAGATCCAGCGCGGCGGGACGGTCGGCGGAGTGTGCGCCGCTAAGGTCGCCGAGGCTGAGGTGATGGTGCAAGGGGGTGTGGGCAGTGTATTCGTGACCAGCGAGGTGGTTGCGCCACCGAAGATTGCCCGGCTGTGCGCGCTGGCGCACGAGGCTGAGATCCTCGTGGCCTGCGAAACCGAAGCTAATGCGCGGGACCTTTCCCAGGCTGCGGCGGCTGAAGGCGTGGATGTGGGCGTGGTGATCGAGCAGGAAACGGGACTGCTACGGTGCGGGGTCCAGGAAGGGGAGCAGGGAGTGGAATCCGGGGTAGCACTGGCCCAACTGATTGATTCGCTGCCCGGGCTCTCCCTGAAAGGCGTCATGAGTCACCAGATGATGGCCGAGCCATCCGGAGATCGCGAGGACAGGGCCACCGAGGCCTATCGTCTCATTCAGCCGGTTCTGGATCTTCGGGATGCCATGATTGGCGCCGGACTGCCAGTGGAGATTGTATCGACGGGCGAAACATGGAGCTACGACGTTGCCGGGGACATGCCGGAGGTCACCGAAATCCAGGGCGGCTCCTACCTGGTGATGGAAACGTCATACGATTACATGGAGGACTTTCACCTGGCCGGGAAGATTTTGAGCACCATCGTCAGCGTCCCGCGGCCGGGGACGGCGATAGGCGACGCCGGCGCCCGAGCGGTGTGCGGCATCAAGGGGTTGCCGCGAGTGGAAGGACGGCCCGGGGTGGAAGCGGTTGACATGGACGCGGACCGCACGGTGTTCCAAGTGGCAGCGGGAACTGAACTGGCGATAGGGGACCAGGTGATGCTGCTTCCCGGCCAGCAAGACGCCATGGTGAGCCGGTGGGACCGTTTCGTCGGCATACGCGACGGAATGGTGGAGGCGGTTTGGGATATCGAGGCTCGGGGGTGTCACAACTAGAGGATTGCCCAGAGGTCGTCAGCCGACGGCACATTTGGTC
Source organism: Dehalococcoidia bacterium (assembly GCA_965116565.1). GTDB lineage: Bacteria > Chloroflexota > Dehalococcoidia > Lucifugimonadales > UBA3495 > Bin87. The sequence continues at coordinate 2,169,553 of OZ220699.1, read as the reverse complement.
CCGATTCGGTTCCGCTCAGGCATTACATTGAGGAGAGACGCATGACTGCCACCCACGCCGTTGACCATATCCACGACGAGCCCATGAGCGAGGTCGCCCTTCGCTCGGTGGCCATCGAAGCGCTGCTTGCCGAAAAGGGATTGCTCACCGCTGACGAGGTACAGGAGCAGGTGAACCGGATTGAAGCCCGCAGTCCAGCCGATGGCGCGCGCGTGATCGCCCACGCCTGGGTCGATCCGCAGTTCAAGTCCCGCCTGCTCAACGACCCTCGGGCTGCCCTGGGCGAGATGGGGATCAGCATACCGGAGGAAACGCCGCACCTGACGGTGGTGGAGAACACCGAGGACGTGCATAACCTGGTGGTGTGTACGCTGTGTTCCTGCTATCCGAGGATGCTGCTAGGACGTCCGCCGGACTGGTACAAGAGCCTGGCGTATCGTTCGCGGGCGGTGAGTGATCCGCGGGGTGTGATGGCTGAATTTGGCACCGAGCTGTCGGCGGACATGAAAGTGGACGTTCTGGACAGCACCGCCGACATGCGGTATCTGGTCCTGCCGCGCCGGCCGGCGGGAACGGAAGGGATGAGCGAGGACGAACTGGCACGGCTGGTGACGCGGGACAGCATGATTGGGGTGTCCGAGGCATCAGCGCCTTAGCCGGCGCCGTGGGACGACGCCGATGACAGGCGGGGCGGAGTGCGGGTCTCGTGGGCATGGCGCGAGGCGGGATCGCTGTTGTAGCGAAACGTCGCGATCCGACGCCAACCGGCGAAATTGCCGGCAACTGTTCGGAGTCGTTGGACACATTTGGCGGGAATAGGCCATTGGCGAGTCAGCAGCGGCCCGGACAACCGGTGTCGGCGAACACGGGAGCGGCAAGGACTTCCTGAATACCGGCTCAAGGCCGGTATGACGTTCCTGGGACGGGGCGGTCGGTTCAAGTCCGAACGGGGCGGTGACCTCAATGCTGAATGGTGGCGAGTGTCGCTCGGCGGTTGACGGCGTGTACGTAGGCGGGTATATCCTTGTGCGGCGTTCGACCCGGTCGGACGCTGCAATCATCGCAGTAGATACAAGGCAGGTGTCCCCATGGCCGAATTGAGTCCGGCGACGGTGCTGGAACAGCTGAAGAAAAACGGAGCGACTCACGTGGTCTGGCTCCCGGACAGCGAGACGAATTTCCTGTACGTGCTGATGAGCGAGGAGCCGAGCCTGGACCTGGTGCCGGTGAGCCGCGAAGGGCATGCATTCTCGACGGCGGCGGGACTGGCCGCCGGCGGGAAAAAGCCGGTGATTCTGATCCAGAACACGGGCATGATGGAGTCGGGGGACTCGCTGCGAGGCTGGGGCATCGGTATGAACGTGCCCGTGGTGATGATGGTGGGATATCGGGGATGGACGCGGCACGGCGTGATCAACGACACGGCGGCGTTCTACACGGAGCGGTTCCTGCACGCTTTCAACATCAACTATTACCTGGTTGAATCGGACGAAGACGCGGACCGGATTTCCATCGCGTTTGAAGAAGCCCAGCGCAACAAGAAGCCCGTGGCCGTGCTGGTGGGTGATGAATACCACGGGTTCAACGTGAGCCGGTAGACAGGCAGTCTCGCTCCGGTCGCTCTTCGGATGAAGTGCGGAGGGTGATTGCCAGGCGTTTCGAGATATTTTCACCTTCACCCTCTCCCTCTGTCCTGATGGGAGAGGGGACGTTAATGAAATTACCTGCCCCTCCTCCGCACCCCGGAGCGAGGGGATCGCATGAAGGATGTGAACGAAATGATGAAGACGGCAGAGATGCTGGAGATCTTCAAGCAGCACCGTGGCGACGCGGTTGTGATACCGGGTCGCGGCGGCAAGTTCTGGGTGGAGTTGAGCGACCAACCGGACCGTGACCTGCCTTTGGGCGATCCGGCGATGGGCGGACACGCGTCATTCGCGCTGGGACTGGCGTTGTCAATGCCGGACCAGCGAGTGGTGCTTTTTGATTCGGAGGGGGACGTGCTGATGGGGATGGGCGCGCTGCCCACCATCGCGGAGAAGGCGCCGTCGAACCTGTACCACTTCATGCTGGACAACGGCGTGTACGCGACGACCGGCGGGCAGCCGGTGCCGAACGCGGAGCAGATGGAGTACGACGTCGTGGCGCAGGGCTGCGGATATCCGGCGACGTACGCGATTGACAACCTGGAGGATTTCGCGAGCCAGATCGAGGAGATCCTGGGGCAGCCCGGGCCGGTGTTCGTGGCGTTGAAGATCGATCCTGAGATCATCAACGAGCCGATCAACGCCCGGCCGCAGTGGCAGCGCAAGACGCGGAACCAAGCGGTGGCCGACATGCAGGCCGAGCTGGGGATCGCACCATCTGCGTAGCAACCCGTCACCAAATCCCAGAATTCGCACATGCCCGCCACGGCAAGCATGAAGCCGTGTGTGCTACGTTAGCCGTGAGTAACACCGTCTCACGGCCGCTGGCGCCGCCTACGTCCAGCAGCACATTCACGGCAGGAATGCTCGTATGACCTCCACAACGTCGAATAGCACCACTACCAATCACAGCCTGGTGGGCAATGCCCTGCAACTGCTTGGAGTCGGGCTGGGCCCGTACATTGCCACGATGTTGCGGCAGGCGGCCGGGAAGGGGCATTACGTGCCCGACGACGTGGACACATTTGTAGACGTTGAGGGCGACGTTGCGGTGATGCTGCGGGTGATGGCGAGCGGCTGGAACGAAGTGTTCCGCGACCACCTCGGACCCATCGAACGCAGCCTGGTGTTCGAAATCAGGGAAACCCGCAACCAGTGGGCGCACATGTCATCCTTCGACGACGACGACCTGGACCGAGCGCTGGATTCAATCGGACGGCTGTTGATCAGTGTGGGAGCGCGCCACGAGGGAGACCGGGTGGTTCGGGCGAAGCACCGCCTGCGGCGGCGACGATATGGGTCGGAAAGTTTAACTACGGCGCAGATCAAAGAGGAACGTGAACCAATGCCACCAGAACCGCACCGAGCGCCGGATCGTCAATTCCAGTACGGGAGCGAACCAAGGCCGGTCGAAATTCCGCCCACCCCGGGAGTGGACGGCGGGGAACAAATAGATGCGCTGATTCAACGAGGGGTGGCATGCCGGCAGCAGGGTGAATTCCAAAACGCGATCGCCAGCTTCGGCAAGGCGATCAGCATCAACCGGGAGTACGTGGAGGCGTGGTATCACCGGGCGCTCACCTGGGGGCACATGGGGGAGTATGAGCGGGCGATCAACGACTTCAACCGGGTGATCTCGCTGGACCGGGAGTTCGCCGATGCGTACAATGGTCGCGGCTACGCTATGTTCTGCCTGGGCGATGACTCCAAGGCGATCGCAGATTTCGAGACAGCCATCGAGATCGATCCGGATGACGAATTGACCCGCGCCAACCTGGAACAGGCGCAACGCCGCTTGGCCGAACGCAGCGGGAACTGGTAGCCGCCACGCAGAAACGGCCGGCGCGGCCGGCTAGCCCATCTCTCCCAAAAATTCCCGCATGCGGTCGACGCACCAATCAGGGTAGATCACGTTGACGCCGTGGCCCAGCCCGGGCCACGTTACCAACCGGCTGTTGGGGATTTCGGAGGCCATGAACTCCTGCTGTTCCATGCTGGTGGTGAGGGATTCGTCGCCGGTGAGCAATAGGGTGGGGACGGTGATGTCCTTGAGGTGGGGCCCGAAGTCGAGGCTGTCGAGATAGCTGTGGAGAGCCTGGCCGATTTCGGCGGGGGTCTTGTCCATCTCGGTGATGTACCAGTCCTTGAGGCCCTCGGTGGCGTGGCGCATATCGAGACGGAAGTTGATGGTGGCCGCCGACCAGGCGCCGATGCCGCCCTGCTCCATGGTGGCGAGCCAACTGCCGCCCGGGGTGGCGTTTTCGCGGCGGGTCAGGCGACAGGGCGAGTTGCAGAGCACGAGGGCGCGGCAGCGGTCGGGGTGATCGTGGGCGAACTGCATGCCCATGATGCCGCCGAAGGACTCGCCGACGTAGATCACACGCTCGGCGCCGGCGTCATCGAGGATGGCGAGCAGGTCTGCCATGAGGGTATCCAGCGTGGGCTGGTAGCGCTCGGGGTCGATGGTTGAGAGTCCCATGCCGCGCATGTCTGGACGGATCACGCGGTACTCGCGGCTGAGGAGGGGCGGCCAGTTGTACCAGAAGTTGCCGTTTCGGGAGAACCCATGCTGGAGGACGATGGCGTCGCGGGAGGTGCGCCACGGGTCGGTGAAGTCGTCGAGATAGTAGTGGAGTTGGGCGTCGCCGCGCTGGATGGTGGGCATAGGTGACCTCCGCGGTTTGCGGTTTGTGCCGGTATAGCATACCCTTGCGACGGCGGCAATCCGCATGCGAGTCCAGCGACCAATGACCTCGCGACCGATAACTTCGGAGGAACCGGATAGATGACCGGAACGTTGGGACCGACTCCCCTGGCGCAGTCGGCAATACAGGAACGTTTAGACCTATTGTTGAACGAACTTGAGGAGGCGGGCCAACGGCAGGTCGGTTACCCGACGAACCAGAACTTTGATTTCTCCGCGATTTTGCCGTTCCTGAACTACTCGGTCAACAACGTAGGCGACCCCTTTCATGACAGCAATTACCGGAGCAACTCGCACGGATTTGAGCGAGAGGTGATCATCCGGTTCGCAGAGTTGATGCGGATATCGCCGGACGACGCGTGGGGATACGTGACGTCGGGAGGCACGGAGGGGAACATGTACGGGCTGTACCTGGCCCGCGAGATGTACCCGAACGCGATCTTCTATTTTTCCGAGGAAACCCACTACAGCGTGCTGAAGAACGTGCGCCTGCTGAACGCCCGGTACATCATGATCAAGAGGCAGGAAAACGGCGAGATCGACTACGACGACCTGCAGGACATGGTGCGGGTGCATCGGGACGTTCCGGCCGTGATCATGGCAACCATCGGGACGACGATGCGCGGCGCAGTGGACGACATCGTGCGGATACGCGCCATCCTGGATGGGTTGGCCGTGACCAACTATTACATTCATGCGGACGCCGCGCTGAGCGGAATGATCCTGCCATTCGTGGACGACCCACAACCGTTCGGGTTCGACGCCGGCATAGACAGCGTGTCGGTGAGCGGGCACAAGCTGATCGGAGCGCCGCTGCCCTGCGGGGTGGTGGTGACGAAACGAGCCCATGTGGAACGCGTGGGGAGGGCGATTGAACTGGTGGGAGTGCAGGACACTACGCTTTCGGGTTCACGGAGCGCGATCGGGCCCCTGATGATGTGGTATGCCCTGGCCAACTATGGCGACCAGGGGTTCCGCAAGCTGGTCGCCGGCATGCTGGACACGGCGGAGTATGCGGTTGGCCAATTCAACGAACGGGGTATTCCGGCATGGCGGCACCGTAATTCGGTGACGGTCGTGTTCCAGAGGCCCGGCCCGGAAGTATTCCAAAAGTGGCAAATCGCCCCAGAGGGAAATATCGCTCACATCATCACGATGCCGCACGTTACGCGCGAGATAATCGATGAGCTCGTTGCCGACTGTGCCGCGTAAGGAGGGTTGCGCCATGAACCAACCGGACCTGGCGAACCGCATCGTCATCATGGCGGACAACGAGGTGGGGGTGATTGCGGACATCACCGGCGCGCTGGCCGGCGAGGGGATCAACATCGAAAGCCTCAACACCGAGTCTGCCGGCAGCCGGGGCGCCATCATCCTCACGGTGGACCGATACGACCACGCGCTGTACGTGCTGAACCAGGCGGGCTTCAAAGCGGTGGGCGACGACTCGCTGGTGATACGCCTGCCCGACCAGCCGGGCGAACTGGCATCGGTGGCGGACCGACTGAAGCAGGCCGGCGTGAACATCCAGAGCATGCACATACTGGGCCGGCAAGATGGATACGCCATGATCGGCCTGACCACCGACAACAGCGCGGCGGCGCGGGAGTCGATTGGGGACGAGTTCATCGTCTGAATCCGAACAGCCGAATCCGGCGAAGACCGTCAACGGAGGAGCGACCATGCCAGCGCGAACCGGAGCCGAATACATAGCGGGACTGCGAGACAGGGCGGCGGAGGTGTACATCGGCGGGGAGCGGGTTCGGGACGTCACCAAGCACCCCGCTTTTGCCGGTGGGTTGCAGACGGTGGCCGGGTTGCTGGACATGCAGCATGATCCGTCCACGCGGGATGAGATGACCTATACGTCGCCGAGCACCGGGGATCCGGTTGGGCTCTCGTTCATCATGCCGCGCAACGGGGAGGACCTGGCGCGGCGGCGGAACATGATGCGGAACTGGGCGAAGTTTTCGTGCGGGATGATGGGCCGAACGCCGGATTTCCTGAACGTGGCGGTGATGTCGATGGCGGCGGCGTCCGACTATTCGGGGTTGAACCGGCCTGAGTTCAAGCAGAACATCTCAGACTACTACGAATACATTCGCGAAAACGACATCGTGATGACGCACACGCTGGTGAACCTGCAGCGCAGCAGGTCGGTGGGCGCGACGCCTTTTGACGACCGGACGGAGGTGGCGCTATCGGTGGTCAAGGAAACGGACGCGGGCATCGTAGTGCGCGGGGCGCGGGTGCTGGCGACGCTGGGGCCGCTGTCGGATGAGATAGCGGTGTATCCGGCGCGGACGCGGCGGGTGCCGGCGGGTGATGAGGGGAAGTACGCCTTCGGGTTTTCCATACCGTGCAACACGGAGGGGCTCAAGTTCCAGTGCCGGGACACGGTGGATCTGGGCCGCTCGCATTTTGACCATCCGGCGGGCAGTCGGTTCGAGGAGATGGACGCCATCGTGTTCTTCGACGACGTGCTGGTGCCGTGGGAGCGGGTGTTCCTGTACAACGACGTTACGCTGTGCAATCAATGGGGCGAGCGCACCAACCGCAACGCGCACACCGGCCATCAGGTGGTGACGAAGAACGTGGTGAAGTGCGAGTTCATGCTGGGGCTGGCGACGCTGATGGTGGACACGCTGGGGTCGGGAGACCTGCCGGCCGCGCAGCAGATGATCGCCGAAATCATCGAGAACCTGGAGATCACCAAGGCGCTGCTGGCGGCTTCGGAGGCGCAGGCGTCCATCGACGAATGGGGGATATTCTGCCCCGACTACCGGCCGCTGCTGGTGGCGCGAAAGAAGATGATCGAGATGTACCCGCGCATGGCGGAGATTCTGCACTTCCTGGGTTCGAGCAGCCTGATGGCGCTGCCGGCGGAGGCGGACCTGAACGGGCCGCTGGCGGAGGACATCCGGCAGTACATGGACACGGATACCGCTACGGCGGAGGAACGCATCCGCCTGTTCCGCCTGGCCTGGGACGTGTCGTGCAGCGCGTTCGGGAGCAGGCAGACGCTATACGAGCGGTACTTTGGGGGAGACGGGGCGCGCAACGCGGCCCTGCTGTACCAGATTTACGACCGCAGCGCGCAACGGGACATGGTGGAGGAATTCCTGTCGCTGGAGTGAACCACGCGGGATCACCCCCACATCAACCCTCTGTCGCCACGGGCGGATGTGTCGCCCGTCAAGGGAGAGGGTGACATGACCATCATTATGCGCACTACACGAATGCATCAAAAGCACGCACGCAGTTGACCTGGGAGGCGCCGTGATTACCGTAGCCGAGATAAACATAGCGCCGGTCAAGTCGATGGCGCTGGTACCGCTGCAATCGGTCGACCTGGAATTGGGAGGAATCACCAACGACAGGCGATTTTACCTGGTAAACGAGCACGGGCGGTTGCTGACCCGGCGGCAGGTGGGCAGGTTGGCACAACTGGTGACGTCGTGGGACGCGGTGTCGGAGCAACTGCGCATCGAGTTCCCGGATGGGAGCGTAGTGGAAGGTCGGCCGGAACTTGACAGACCGGTGTGGACAATAGTGTGGGGTCGTCGCGTGCGAGGCCGGGCGCTGCAAGGCGACTGGATGGAGGCGATCAGCGAGTTCTGCGGTCAACCGGCGCTGTTGATGATGTCGGACCTGCCCTGCCAGGTTTTTGACGAATTCCCGGTGTCGGTGCTGTCGAGAGCATCGGTGGAGCGGCTGTCGTCGGAAATGGGGATGTCGGACGACGAGTGCCTGGCCACGGACCGGTTCCGACCCACGTTGCTGCTGGACGGGTGCGAATCACACGAGGAAGACGGATGGATGAACCGCGCCATGGAGGTGGGCGACGCGGTGGTGCGCATTCTGGCTCCGGACCCGCGTTGCGCGATAGTGGACCAGGACCCAGTGTCGGGCGAGACCGACGCGGAAGTCGTCAGGTCCATCCTCGGTTATCGGCCCAACGCGTTGGCGGGTTATTTCGGGGTGTACGGGATCGTGGAGAAACCGGGCGCGGTGCATGTTGGGGACACGGTCAACGTGAGGACCGACGCGATGCCGGAGCGGTTCGTCGGTTTGCCGGTATGACCCATTTACGCCTAGAATGAGGAGAACTCCGGTCACGCCGCTGGGCGTTATGTTGAATGGGAGGGATGGCGGAATCATGCGAATGCCGGGACAGCGCCGGAGCCAGGAACCTGACGAAGTGGGACAACGGGCCGGCCTGTTCGCCGAGTCCATACGGGACGGCGACATGGACCTGGCATGGTCGATGCTGTCCAAGGAAACGCGGGGCATGCGCATGGGCGTCTGGGCCACGCGGCTGAGCATAGACATGCAGGTGGCGTACCGGGCGGCCTACGACGCGAACCATCCGATGCGGGCTTCTTTGCTGGACGACTTTCGGACGACGGTGCTGCGGCTGTGGCCACTTGAGGATCTGTCCGACCTGGCGGCGGCACCAACGCGTTACGTCGATGATCAGCACGCTTTCGTGTTTTTGCCTTTCGGCGTTACGGACGAAACGGTGGTAAAGCAGAGCACGTTGATGTCGGGCCTGATGATCCCGATGCTGTACGAGGACGCTCAGTGGCAGATTGACCTGCCGGGCTGGAGGTTCCTGGACACCTCGGGCGCGGGCGGACGTGGCTAGGAAACGGGGCCGCACCCGCTCGCGCGGGGTCAAGACGACATCGCTGACATCCGCCTCCGGGAGCACAGACATGCTGTCTCGGGACGGCGCGTTGGTCAGGAGACGGGACGAGGATGACGGGCGCTGCGCGTTATGTGAACGGGAAGTAGAGCGATTCACGGTACACCACCTGGTGCCCCGTGCGCGCGGCGGCAATCACGGGCCCACGGCGCGGCTTTGCTCCACCTGCCACCGGCAGGTCCATGCCATGTTTTCGGAGACGACCCTGGCGGACGAGTTGTACAGCGTAAAGCTATTGCGCTCCAATCCACGGGTGGCGTCATTTCTGAGGTGGATGCGCAAACAGCGCGGGGCTGCGTTCCGGGTGCGGCGGGCACGTGACCGGGGATGAGTGAACCGGTGGCCATGCTATGATCGTAATTGAGAGGTAGTGAAACCGGCATGGTGAAGCGAGCGGAATTTTCGGCGGAGCAGGTAGCGGAGGCGATTCGGGCCGGCTTGCCAAGGCGGCCCGACATTGTCTTGACCGAAGCTGAGGCCGCTGAGTCCACCGCGACGTATCGTGACAATCTGACCCACTATCGTGAGCATGTGCAAGAAAGCCTGGCAGGCCGGGATTTTCGCCAAGTGGCAGAAAAGTCCTGGGGCGCCTATACACAAACCATCAAGGCGATCGCAGCCGATCACCGATTGCGCGTCCGAAGCCACGCCAACATTCTTCGAGTAGCCGAACAACTCACGTCACTAGTGTCAAGTTCAGACCCCGACCTCGGCGCCGTTTTGGATATGGGAGCCAACTCCGCCCACAGCCTGCATATCCATTTTTACGAAAACGACCTGCCGAACGAAACGGTTTCCAGAAGGGCCGCCAGCACCGCTGAGGCGATTGACGTGATGCAAGAAATATTTGGGACGGAGCGAGCGTCGAGATGACCACGACGACGGAAACCGCCGACGTCGTGGTCATTGGCGGAGGGGTGATGGGTTGCAGCATCGCATGCAACCTGGCAATGACGGCGGGCCAGCACGGATTGCGGCGGATTGTCGTGCTGGAGCGGGATACGCTGGGGAGCGGCTCGACGGGGCGCAGCAGCGCCGGAATCCGCATGCACTACTCGACGGCGGTGAATGCTGAATTGGCGTGGCGAAGCCTGCATATTTTTCGCAACTTCGATGAACTCATCGGCGGCGATTGCGGGTACGTGGAGACAGGGTACCTGGTGTTTGCCGGGGCGGATGACCTGGGAGCATTTCGCAGCAATATCGCGACGCAGCAGTCGGTGGGCGTGATTACGGACATCATCAGCGCGGGAGACGCCGCCGCGCTAGCGCCCGGTTTTGCGGTTGAGGACGCTGCCGCGATCGCGTACGAACCATACTCAGGACACGCCGACGCATCGGGGACGGCGTACGCATACGCGACGCGGGCCCGCTCGGAGGGCGTGACCATACGGTTGCAGGCTCCCGCTACGGAGATTGAGACCAGCGAGGACGGCAGCCGGGTAACGGCGGTCCAAACTGCCGACGGCACGCGCATTGAAACGGGTATCGCGGTGGTTGCGACGGGGCCGTGGTCGGCGAGGTTTCTGGCAGCCCACGGCGTTGACGCGCCGCTGGCGGCTACACGGCACGAGGTGCTGCATTTCCGGCGGCCGCTGGACCTGGTGCCGCATCACCCGGGTGGGGCGGACATCAGCAACCGCATCTACTTCAGGCCAGAGGGGGAAGACCTGACGCTGGTGGGCAACGGCAACCACTCCGACGTGGTGGAGGATCCCGAGGTTTTCGCGCAGAGAGCCAGCCCCGGGTTCATCCAGGATGTGTGGCAGCGGCTGGCGCGTCGCATCCCGCCGATCGCGGACGCCGAGTTGGCTGCGGGATACGCCGGACTGTACACCAACACGCCGGACTCGCACCCGATCATGGACCGGATCGAGGGCATTGACGGACTGTACCTGTGCACCGGTTTCAGCGGGCACGGATTCAAGCTTTCGCCGATGGTGGGGGTGTTGATGGCGGAGCTGATCGGCTACGGCGAGGCCACCACCATGGACATATCCCCATTGCGATTCGGCAGATTCGCGGATGGGTCGCACAACAACGCGGGCTACGAGTTCGTCGTCCTGGTGTGATGGCTGCCGTTTCGCCCGAAGAGAGGGGGCCAGCCGTCGAGGTGGTTGGTCTCAGCAAACACTTCCGGCGGGTGCGGGCGGTGGACGGCGTGGATCTCGCCATCCCGACGGGCGGCGTGTTCGGATTGCTGGGGCCGAACGGGTCCGGCAAGACGACGCTGCTGTCGATGCTGGCAGGGTTCCTCAATTCCACGGACGGCGAGATCACATTGCTGGGTGAGTCGGGATCAGGCCGGCAGCAGGCGCGGCGCCGGATGGGCGTCATGATCGAGCGGCCGATCTTCTGGCCGTACCTGTCGTGCCGCAACAACCTGAAATGCCTACAGGGGATTTACGGTTCCGACGGCGGCGACGAGGAGATCGACAGGCTGCTGGAATTGGTCAACCTGGACGGCGACGCGGCGCAGCGGAAATTCCGCGCGTGTTCCACGGGCATGAAACAGCGGCTGGGGATCGCGGCGACGCTGATTGGAGATCCGGAGTTGCTGATCCTGGATGAGCCGACCAACGGGTTGGACCCGGCCGGGATCATAGAGGTGCGTGAATTGATACGGGCGCTGGCCGGTGGCGACAAAACGGCGGACGGCGAGCCGAGGACTGTGATCCTGGCGAGTCATCTGCTGAACGAGGTGGAGCAGGTGTGCGACCACGTGGCGGTGATGGCGAGGGGAAAGCTGCTGTACTCCGGACCGGTGACGGAAATATCCGGCAAGTCCCAGGTGCGGATTCGCACCACCGACGACAGCAGGGCGAAGGCGCTGCTGGAGGATGCGGGATGGACGATGGGCGGCGAGTCAGACGACGGGCTGAAAATTTCAGCGGCACCCGGGACCGAGTGGAAAATAAGCAGGGAATTGGCTCAGGCAGAGATATATATCGCTGAGATGGCTCCATCCGGGTCGTCCCTTGAAGAAGGGTTCCTAGAGGTAACCGGAAACGCGGAGCAAGGAGACTGATGGCGACGGCGATGACGTACGTCAACCTGCTGCGGTGGGAGTGGTTTCGCCTGAGTCGGCGCTTCGGGTTCTGGGCAATTTTGGCGATCCTGGGTCTGGCGGTGGCAGCGACGCTGGCGATAACGGCGGCGATGAGGTTCGTTCCATTTCTGGGCGATTCACTGCCGCCCCACAGGTTTCCCGATGCGGTGTCGCAAGTGCTGTCCTCGCTGGCGCCTTTCCTGGGAGTGGTGTTGGCGGGGTTCATTTTCGGGGGAGAGTTCGGTTGGGGCACCTGGAGGTCGAGCCTAGCGCGGGGCATGCCCGCAAGCCGGTTGATGCTGACCAAGGTAACGATGGGAGGCGGCGTGCTGCTGGCCGTATGGTTGGTGGCCTGGGTGGTCGCGTCGGTGGTGGGTTTGGCTTTTGGCCAAGACACCGCGGGGGCGGCGGCGCTGTTACCTGGCTCATCCGGGGGATGGGGTGAGGTCGCAGCCAAATTCGCGGCTTCGTGGCCGGCGGCGGTGGCTTACCTGGCGCTGGGAGCGCTGCTGTGCGTGGTAGGGAGATCGACGGCGTTCGGAGTCGGGGTTGGCATCGGCGTTGTCATGGTTGAAACGGTGGGGTTTCCGATCGCGAGGGCGGTGGCCGAACTGCTGTGGGACGTTTCGCTGGGTGCATACCTGCGATGGACATTGCACGGCGCGTCCACCGGCCTGGCGGGCGGCGATGACCTGAGCGCGGTCTTTTTCCTACCGGCGCTGCTGGCGTACATCGGCGCGTTCTGCTGGCTGATGCTGGTCGTGTTCCAGCGGCGGGACCTGGACAGCGGGAACGGTTAAGGCAAAGATCGGCCGGCTTGGGAACGGCGCCGAGAGTCGGCCCATCGGATATAATGCCGGCAATATTGTCCGATCCAAGAACCGAGGCGGGTTGAGATGGCGAGTGAAAAGTGGGACCGGCAGATATTCCGGCTTCCGGAGAACCACGGTTGGACGGCCAGGCCCGGGAACAAGGTGTTCGTGGCGGACCGCGGCGCGTTGCGGTTTGAGATCCCGGAGGAATGGGTGCTTGATCCATCCATGAAGTCCGTCAAGTTGCTGGACGGCGAGCCGCCAAACGACAACATGAGCCTGGAAGTCTCCGTGATGTACGTCGGAGCCGGCGGGTACAGGGTGGACTGGAGCGGACTGCCATTGGGACAACTGATCAAGAGTGTAACCTCGGACCGCGCCGACGGGATGTCGAGCGGGCGAAAGGGCAAGAAACGCAAACAGGACGCGACGAAAGTCGGGTCGCCGATAGCGATCAAACTGGGCGAGTTGGAGATGGCGTGGGTTCAGACAGAATTCATCGACAAGGTTGAAAAACGACCGGCCTTTGCCCGAATGGCGGTGACCCGCCACGCGGAGCAATCCATCCACGCGTTGCTCACGCTGAGTTACTGGCCGGAAGACACCGAGCGGGCCAACACCGTGTGGAACGACGTGCTCGGGAGCCTGAAAATGGGCGAGCATTTTGAGAGTCCTTTCAGAGGGCCCGGAGCAAGCCAGCCTGAATAGAGTCAGCTCGGAGCGCGCGAGCCCGGGGCACGTCAGCAAGGGGACTGAAAATGACAACACCAGCACCGCAAGCAGGGGCCGCGGGCATCAACGCGGCGCGGCTCAACGACAACCTGACGGCTCTTGGGCGGATTGGGAACACCGACGAGGGCATGCAGAGGGTGGCGTTCTCGCCGCTGGACGTGGCGGGCAGGGACTACGTGATGGAGTTGATGCGACGGGCCGGAATGTCGGTGCGAGTCGACGCCGCCGGGAACATCATCGGCAGGGTCGAGGGCAGTGGCGCGACGCTGCCGGCGATCGCGATGGGGTCGCACACGGATACCGTGCCGGCGGGCGGCCAATATGACGGAGCGTTAGGGGTGATCGCCGCCATCGAGGTCGTCGAGGCGCTGCGCGACGCGGGGCAGACCACGCGGCACCCGCTGGAAGTGATGGTGTTCACCAACGAGGAGGGAACTAGCTTTCACCGGTGGCTGCTGGGCAGCCGGGCGGTGGCCGGACTGTGGGAAGCGGAGGACTTCGCGGCGGTGGCGGACGACGGGGCCACGCTGACATCGCGACTGCCGGACATCGGCGGCAACATCTCGCATGTCGAGGAAGCGCGCCGGCGCCCCGACGAGTTGGCGTGCTACCTGGAGTTGCACATCGAGCAGGGGCCGACGATGCACCGGGGCGGGTATCCCATCGGGGTTGTGACGGGAATCACGGGGCGATCGGTTTACCACGTGGACATCGTGGGCGAGGCGAACCACGCGGGCACCACGCCAATGGCGCTGCGGCGAGACGCAATGTCGGCGGCGGCGCAGATCGCGCTGAAGGTGCGGAGCATCGCCGGCGAGATGGAGATCTGCCGGGTGGGCACAGTCGGGAGCATGGACGTGCATCCCAACGCGGGCAACGTGATACCGGGTCGGGTGCAGATGGGCGTGGAGTTCCGGGACGAGCGGATGGAATCGCTGGCGGCCGCCGAGGTGGAACTGCGCCGCACCGCCGAGGAGGTGGGCCACGCCGAGCGGGTGGGCATCACGGTGACAGCACAGAGGAACACGCCGGCGGTGCCCATTTCGGACAACATGCAGCATCTGGTGGCCGACGCCGCCGAGGCAGCGGGGCTGGCGCACATCAGCCTGCCGAGCGGGGCGGGCCACGATGCCCAGGCCATCGCGTCGATCACGCCGGCGGCGATGATCTTCGTGCCCAGCGTGGACGGGATCAGCCACGCGCCCGGGGAGTTCAGCGAGCCGCAGGACTGCGCGAACGGAGCGCAGGTGCTGATGAACGCGCTGCTGCTGGCGGACGGGCGGTAGCCGACTGCTATAATCAGGCCACCATGCAACTTTCGGGCGATTACAGTTTTGCCAAGCCTCCGCAGGCCGTCTGGGAGGCGTTGATGAATCCCGACGTGCTGGCTGGGTGCATTCCCGGTTGCCGCGGCATCGAATCCGACGGGCCGGACCGCTACCGCGCGGTGGCGACGGTGCGGGTCGGGCCGGTGAGCGGGAACTACACGGCCACGGTGGCCCTGTCGGACCTGGACCCGCCGAAGTCGTACACGATGACCATCGAGGGGTCGGGCAACCTGGGCTTCGCCAACGGCACGTCGACGGTCACGCTCACACCGTCGGGCGACGGCGGGACAACGGTGCATGTGGATGCGGACAGCCAGGTGGGCGGGGCGGTGGCGCGGGTTGGGCAACGCATGATGGGGTCGGTAGCCAAGGGCATGTTGGACCGGTTCTTTGGGTGCCTGGCCGAATCGGTGTGATCGCCGCCGCATCGGTTCGGATTCCGGGTTCACCGGGGAATTCCGACAGTCCAGTTGCTCGGCAGTGACTTCGGCAAGAATGCGCTCTCACCCACCGACCGCTTGTGGTTCGACAAGCCCACCATGAGCGGACCACGTCGGCGTATGCGGATAATCGAAGGGCCCCGTGGGTCGCTCGGTAGCTTGACCTTGTGGTTTGCCGGCGGTTCCGGCCATGGCAGTGCGGTGTGTTGCTCAGTCCACGTAACGAATTGGGGGTAGTATGTCATTCGTCGAAGATTTGCGCGCCAAATATCACGACCAATGGGAGGGAATGGTCAACCATCCGTTCGTGGTGGAGATGGGCGACGGCAGCCTGGACATTGAAAAGTTCCGCGGCTACTTTCGGCAGGACTACGTTTTCTGCGCGGACCTGGTCAAGCTGACGTCCATCGCGATCGCCAAGGCCTCGCCGGACTACGAGGCGGGAAAGATTCTCAATGGGTTCCTGACGAATTTCCTGTCAGCCGAGAACGACCTGTTCCTGAACGGTTTTCACGATCTGGGGGTTACGGCCGAACAATACCACAGCACTGAGGCCAATCCGGTGACGCAGGCTTTCGGGGACTTCATGGTGCGTACCGCGCTGGAGGGGGACCTGGACGACCTGGTCGCGCTGTTCTACGTCACAGAGGGTACGTACATGGACTGGGCGGAGCGGCTGATCAATTCGGGGGCGCGGCCGAACAACGCGGTGTACCAGGGGTGGATCGATATCCACAGTCCCGAGGTTCTGGGTGGTGTGGTCGACTGGTTTACGGAGCGATTGAACGCCGCTGGGGAACGGGCGAGCGCGGAAAAGAGGGCCAACGTGGAGCGCATATTCCGGACGACGCTCCGGTACGAGTACCAGTTTTGGGAAGCGAACTATCACGGGCTACGGTGGCACGACGAGGGGTAAGGATGTACCCGCCGGTGGTATGATGCAAGGGTGAAACCGGGAGCAAGGTGAGGGACTCAACTCCACTGCGGAGGAGGATTTTTGGTGATGAAATACGACCCTGCGCCCTCCGTCGCTCACATTGTGCTGAAAAGTGAGATGGACGCTTACGAGCGAATGCGGCCCGAGTTGGAATCCAAGTATGCGAATCAGTGGGTCGTGGTGCGTGGATCCGATTTGATAGGCGTGTATCCTGAGTTCAGCGATGCTGCTCGCGAGGCAGGCAAGCGCTTTGGCAGAGGCCCTTATCTGATCCGGCAGGTAGCTCCCACTGCCTGGTTGGAACACGCCAAGCGACATTGGCGATCGTATGCCAACGGTTGACTGTGGATTCCCCGACGCGCCTGAGTGGGAACGGGGCCCACTCCTTGCGGATGTCGGACCCACAGTACCAGTCCAAATTGGGTTCGACCCTGGGTTCGACGAATTCGCCGGCTTGCAGCCTGACCTACCTTCGGAATTGTTCCCCGCTTTGGTGGATACCGGAGCCAGTTCCAACGGCATTGATGCGGATTTGGCGCTCAGCTTGCGGTTGCCGGTAATCGATAGCGACTCTGAAGTTGCAGGTTCTTCAGGAGCGCATGCGGCCGACATCTATCTGGCCCAAATCCACATCCCCGAATTGGAGCGCACCATCAGTGGGCGGTTCACCGGCGTTCGATTGGCGGCAGGCGGTCAACTGCATCGTGCAATTATCGGTAGGTCTTTTCTGAAAGATTTCGTCCTGTACTACGACGGGCCCACGGGTGAGGCAACGATAAGCGACCAGTGACCGCCAGCATCGGCTCACCCTTGTCAACTCAGCGGGGGCGTGGCAACCTTGCGGCGTGCGCAACCTGCGCCGGAGGGACGAGCAATGACCACCCGACAAGTTCCGACCAAGGAAGAAGTCCTGGGCTATCTGAAAGACGACGTGAACTGGGGCCGCTGGGGTCCCGATGACCAGAAAGGCGCGGTCAACATGGTTGACGACGCCAAGCGGCTGCGCGCGGCCGGTTTGGTGAAGAGCGGGCAGGCGATTTCGCTGAGCCGGGAGTTTCCCGTTACGCCGGCGCCGAACAACCCGACGCCGGCCATCCACTACATGCGGAAGGGTCCGCGCGAGCCGGGCGGCGGGATGTCCACTGACTACTACGGCATCTCATATCACGGCACCGCCACCACCCACCTGGACGCGCTGTGCCACGTGTGGGACCACAACGGGATGTGGAACGGCAAGGACCCCAACGAAATGATCCAGTTCGACGGCGCCAAGTACGGGTCCGTGGAGCACTGGAAAGAGGGCATCATCACGCGGGGCGTGCTGCTGGACGTGCCGCGGTATCGAGGTGCGGACTACGTTACCCAGGAAACGCCAATCCATGGGTGGGAGTTGCAGGAAATCTGCGACGCGCAAGGCGTGCAGATGGAGCCGGGCGACGCCTTAGTGGTGTACGGCGGGCGCGAGAAGTGGAACGCAGACGGGAACCCGATCTGGGGCAGCGACGCGGCGCTCAGGCCGGGCCTGCACGTATCCACCCTGAAGTTCATTCGCCAGAGCGATTGCTGCGTGCTGGTGTGGGACATGATGGACCACACCCCCAACGGCTACGATCTGCCCTGGGCAGTGCACGGCAGCATTTTCGCCTATGGGATCGGATTGCTGGACAACGCGCTGCTGCAACCGCTGGCGGAGGCGTGCGCTGAAGCGGGCCGTTGGGAGTTCATGCTGACGATCAACCCGCTGCGCGTGGTGGGAGGGACCGGATCGCCGGTGAATCCGGTGGCGATTTTGTAAAAGATCGTAAGAGCGGCGGTTCGAGAAGGCCGCCGCTCACCTCCATACGAGGATGCGGACATGGCTATCAATAAAATTGAAAGGAACAAAAGCGATAATAGTAATTTGGTCAAGGTTAACACTACGTCGTTAGGCGAAGAAGTGGTTTGGGAAAGGGAGTTACGGCGTATGCTGCGCGACCGGCCAGAAGTGCTGGAGGATGGGCTGCTAATAATCTCCGAGGAATTCGGCAACTGGCAGGACGTCAAACGCCGAATCGACCTGCTGGGCCTGGATTCCGAAGGTCACCTAGTGGTGATCGAGTTGAAACGAGGCTATACAGGCGAGCACATGGACTTGCAGGCGATTCGGTACGCTGCGATGGTTGCCAACATGGGTTGGGATGATGTGGTGGACGCCCATCGAAAATACCTCGAAAAGCGGGCGGTCAATGAACCAGACCGCGTCCCTGTCGAAGAAAACGGCGCGGAATCGTACCTTCGGGAACACTTGCAAATCGCGGAACTCGATAACCAAGCCGTTGATACTGCAGTACCTCGCATCATTTTGGTGTCAGAGGATTTCGGCATGGAATTGACCACGTGCGTACTGTGGCTAAACGATTCTTGGCTTAGAGAGGGGGACCAAGAAATCAAATGCGTCCGGCTGCAACCGCATCTCAACGATAAGGAGATTTTGATCGAAGCAAGCGTGGTCATCCCGCTGCCGGAAGCTTCTGACTATCAAATGCGGATCAGACAGCGGGGTCAGGAAACCAAGCCTGGGATCTCGTCGAAAGCGCAAACCTATCAAGGAGCTGACGCATTCGAGGATAGCATTGCGCGCGCGTCAGAAACGTTCCAGCCGGGGCTGAGGTTGCTCTATCAAGCAGCGAAAACTATGGAGCAGAAGAAAACTGCTGAATTGTCTACCACTGTCAAGGGTGAATATTGTGCCATCAACCTAAAGGTTCCGGGCGATGATAACGCGCTGGTAATCTTCGCGAACATCCTGCAGTACAAGGGGAAAGAGTGCGGGGGAGAAATAGCCTTTTTGCCTGGACTGGCCGTTGCTGCGCCTGAATCGAGTTGCCGAATTGAGGATATGATCAAAGCCGCGGATTTGCTAGTAACCCGCTATCGGAAATTATCTGGCAAAAAATATGAGTGGGAAGCGATCTTGGACGCTATCGGTGACGCCTATGAGGAAGCCTCTAGAATCCCGACTGCGTAGAAACGAGGGTAAGGACATTCTTACGGCCGCCTGTCGGAGACGATGCGGCCGTTTTTGATGACGAGTTGGAGTTGGCGCAGGTTGTTGATGTCTTCGAGCGGGTTGGCGGCTACGACGATGAGGTCGGCGAGTTTGCCGACTTCGACGGTACCGAGTTGATCGCCGACCCCGCACAGTTGGGCGGCGTTGCGGGTTGCGGCCTGGAGGGTTTGCCAGGTGGTCGCGCCGTCCCGGATCCACAGGCCCATCTCGAGCAGGGCGGCGTCCTTGAGGGGACGGATGTCGGAGCCGAGCGCCATCTTGGCGCCGGAGTCGAGGGCGCGCTTGAACCAGTGGGCGTGTTCATCGGCGGCGGCATCGGCGCGGCACTGCAACTCGGCAGCGATGTTGCGCTGCGCGAGCCACTGTAATTCATAGTCGTTCTGCGCCTGGCCCTCGGTGAGGTGGGAGATGGCGAGGGTGGGCACGTACCAGGTGGGCGATTCGGACAGTGTGCCGATGCACTCCTCGTCCATGATGTAGCCGTGCTCGACGGTGTGGGCGCCCAGGCGGAGAGCGGACTTCACAGCGTCAGGATTCGCGGCGTGGGCCATCACGGGGAACTCACGCTGTTTGCAGATGGCGAAGGCGGCGGACAGCTCATCTTCGAGGAGGAACGAGTGCCAGTGGCGGTCCCAGTCGGGGCCCATTATGCCGCCGGTCAGGTTGAGCTTGATGTGGTCAACGCCGTTCTTGATCTGTTCGCGGATGGCTTGGACGAAGCCGTAGGGCCCGTCGCACTCCCTAGCCTGTCCGGAGGTGAGGAAATGGCCGCCGGTGGTGGTGAGGAAGTGGCCGCAGGCGAACACGCGGGGGCCAGGGACGTCCCCGGCGTCAAAGACGCGCTTCCACGCCACGTCCATGAAGTGGGCGGCCCCTCCGCAACGCACGCCGGTTACGCCAGCCTCGGTGAGGGCGAGGGAAAGCTGGCGGCCAAAGTTTGCGGTTTCCTGGGCGGGCGTCGTGCCCGGCGGGACGGGATAGTCGGGGTGGATGTGGACGTCCCAGAGGCCGGGGAGCAGAAAGGCTCCGCGAAGGTCTATCGCCATTCCTTTGGATGAGGGTCCGGTGGATGAGGGTCCGTTGGATGAGGGTCCGGTGGCGATGTCAACGATGCGGTCGTCTTCGATAACGACCGTGGCATCTGACGTGACGGTCGGGTTGACCGCATCGATCAGATTGGCGTTGGTAAGCACCAATGGCATCAGCGGGGACCTCCATGTGATTCGGTATCAGGATATAGCGATTGCGGTATTATACGCGTGAGGGACGGAAATCGACCTGGCAGCAGGAATGGGTCTCAGGGCCAATCGATTCTACCGATGTGCGGCGGCGACGTTACAGGAACGGTTCCCGACCCGCCGTCCACACGTGGTTCGACAGGCTGGCCATGAGCGGGCGATCTGCCTGTGGACCAATAATCGGACAGCCCCAGGATGGTCCGGCGACCAATCCCAATCGCCGTATGGCACAGGGCCTGACCAGTGAATGTTCAGACTTGATGAGATCCCTCACCGATCAAGCGTCATCCCCGCGGAGGCGGGGATCCATAAAGCCCGACGATACACTTTGGTGAGTTCAGCCATGATTTCCGGGATACCGGCTTCCGGCGGTATGACGGTAGATGGAGCGCCGGGCTCAAGAGCCAATGGTTGAAATGCGATTGACCCGGGCCCGATTACGTTCGTTTGCCGCTGTTTAAGGCCTGTGCTATACTTGGCGACGCTTGAACAACTGAAAAATTACGAAAGGCAGGACAGCTTATGGTACAAGCCCCGGAACGCCAGGTTACGCCAGAGCAGGGTTCGACTACCGCTCTGGAGCCGATCACGATGAAATCTCTGCTGGAGGCTGGGGTCCACTTTGGACACCAGACCAGACGATGGAACCCGCGGATGCGCCGCTACATCTTCACGCAGCGGAACGGCATCCACATCATCGACCTGCAGCAGACCATGGGGCTGATCAACGACGCGTACCGGGCCATGGTGGATTTGGCGGCGTCCGGCGGCAAGGTCCTGTTTGTCGGCACCAAAAAGCAAGCGCAGGATGTGATTGCGTCCGAAGCCGAGCGCACCGGCCAGTGGTACGTGAACCAGCGGTGGCTTGGGGGCACACTGACCAACTTCCAGACCATCAAGGCGCGCATCGATCACATGAAGCGGCTGCAAGAGCAGCGTGATACGGGTTACCTGGCCAGGCTGCCCAAGAAAGAAACGGTGCGGCTGACCCATACGCTGGACAAACTGGAAAAGTACTTCACGGGACTGCGCAACATGGACCGCCTGCCGGCTGCGCTGTTCGTAATCGACATCGGGAAGGAGGACATCTGCATCGCCGAGGCGCGCAGGTTGAACATCCCGATCTTTGCAATCGTCGACACAGACTGCGACCCCGGTCTGGTTTCCCATGCGGTACCCGGCAACGACGACGCCGTTCGCTCGATACGCCTGATCACCGGCCGGATGGCGTCGGCCATCGAAGAGGGGCAAGCGCAGCGTGAGGCGCTGATGCACGTCGATACCGAGACGCCGGAGGGACTGGACGGCACAGAGCAATCGCCGGAGGAAGCGGTGCGGTTCGCGCAGACCGTTACCCTGGAGGAGCTGGGCCAGATGATGTCGGCCCGGCCGTTGGAATAGACGCATCCGGTTCACACGCGCCGCCTCAGGGCGGCGCCGATTCCAAAACTGACGACCTTGAAACACCGTACAGCCAGGAGGGCCCGATCTTGCCTGCGGTCACCGTTGAACTCATCAAAACCCTACGCGAGCAGACCGGCGCTGGCATCAGCGACTGCAAATCTGCGCTAGAAAACACAAACGGAGACCTGCAAAGCGCGATCGAGGCGCTGCGCCAGAAAGGCTTTGAGCAGGCCGCCAAGAGAGCAGACCGCGAGACCTCGCAAGGGTTGATCGAATCTTACATCCACACCGGAGGCCGGGTAGGCGCGATGGTGCAACTGGGTTGCGAGACCGACTTTGTGGCCCGCACGGACGAGTTCCGCGCGCTGGCGCACGACATAGCAATGCAGGTCGCGGCGATGTCGCCGGTGTACATGAGCGAAGACGACCTGCCCGAGGACGACGAGCGGCCGGCCGCGCAGGTCTGCCTGATGCAACAACCGTTCATCAAAGACGGATCGAAAACACTGGCCGATCTGGTGCGCGAGACCGCTGCGCAGACCGGTGAGAACGTACGCATAGTACACTTCACCAGGCTGGCGCTGGGCGAGTAGAGCGCCGGAATGCGCGCAGCCATTCCCGCCTAAATGCCGCCACGCAGGACTCGGAACCATACCGGTAACTGATATGGTTTCAGGATTGCAGAGCGGCAAATCGATCTACAGTCGAGTCCTCCTCAAGATCAGCGGCGAGTCGCTCCAGGGTTCGGGACCGGAGACCATCAATCCCGAATCCGTTTCGTACGTCGCCGACCAAGTGATAGATGCCCAAGCCCGGGGGGTGGAGATCGCCGTGGTGGTAGGCGGCGGCAACATCTGGCGGGGGTCCACCGCGGAGCGCCAGGGCATGGACCGGTCGGCTGCCGACTACGCGGGGATGGTCGCGACGATCATCAACGGGTTGGCGCTGCAGGACGCGCTGGAACGACGGGGGGTCACGACCCGGACCCAATCGGCGCTGCCGATCCAAGCGGTGGCGGAGCCATACATCCGACGGAGGGCGATGCGGCACCTGGAGAAGGGCCGCGTGGTGTTATTCTGCGCGGGGGCGGGCAACCCGTACATGTCCACGGACACGGCGTCCGCGCTCAGGGCGCTGGAGATTGGGGCCGACGTATTGTTGATGGCCAAGAACGGTGTGGACGGGGTGTATGATTCGGACCCGCGCACGAATCCAGAGGCGGTGCGATTCGGAAATCTGGAGTATCTGGACGCCGTGAACCGGCGATTGGAAGTGATGGATTCGACGGCGATGACCCTGTGCATGGACAATCAGATGCCGATCATCGTTTTTGATATATTTGACAAAGGCGCAATGAACCGCATCCTGCGAGGCGATGCCGTTGGCACGACGATCGGCGACGGCCATCAAAACGGATCAGGAGGAGAACGAAATGCCTGAACGCAGAGGTAGAGACGGCCGCGACAGTCAGCCAGAACTCACGACAGAAGACGTTCTCAACGAAGTCGAACGGAAGATGGGCCAGTCCATAGAGGCGATGAGGCGGGACATAAGCACGCTGCGAACCGGTCGGGCGACCCCCGCACTGATTGAAGACCTTTCCGTGGACTATTACGGCACACCGACGCCGCTCAAGCAGATCGCTTCCATTTCAGCGCCCGACGCTCGGGCGATCATGGTGCAACCCTGGGACCGACAGGCTCTCCGGGACATCGAGCGGAGCCTCACGCAATCGGAAATGGGTTTCAATCCGTCCAATGACGGAAACGTAATCACGGTACCGATTCCGCCACTGACTCAGGAACGAAGGCGGGAGATGGTCAGGCTGCTGAAGCGGAAGGCTGAGGACAGCAAGGTCGCGGTTCGAAACGTGCGTCGGGACGGGGTTGACTCCGTGCGAAAGATGGAGCGCGACAAGGCGATATCGCAAGACGAGAGCCGGCGCAGCCAGGATTCGCTGCAAAAGACCACGGACGCCCACGTCAAGACGATTGACGAAGTTGCGGCCGACAAAGAGGCGGAGATCATGGAGGTGTGATCGCGCCCGTCCCGCACCGTCCGGCTTCCTCCCTCCTTGTCGACACCACAACGCAAACCGCAACGCCCCGGGCCGGCTGACCGGGACGAACCTATGCCGCGGCACATTGCCATCATCATGGATGGCAATGGAAGGTGGGCTGCCCAGAGGGAATTGCCCCGAGAGGCGGGGCACCGCCGGGGCGTGGCCAACATTCAGCGCATCGTGCGAGCGTTGGCAGAGCGCGGCATCGGGGTCGTGACGCTGTATGCCTTTTCCACGGAAAACTGGCGGCGACCGACCGCGGAAGTGGAAGCGCTGATGTCGATCCTCGCGGAGGAGATTGAGCCGCAAACCGAGGAATTCCACGCGGCTGGCGTTCGTCTCGTGCACCTGGGGGATTCGGCGTCACTGGATCCGGCGCTGCAGGACGCAATCGCGAACGCGGAAGCCATCACCAAAGACAACGACCGTTTCGTGCTGAACGTGGCGTTCAACTACGGAGGCCGGGATGAAATCCTGCACGCCGTGCGGAGGATTATCGCGGACGGCGTCGCGCCGGAAGACCTCGACGAAACGGTGTTCGGCCGGTACCTGTACACTGACGGCTGCCCTGACCCGGATCTGATAATCCGCACGGGAGGCGAGCAGCGTTTGAGCAACTTCCTGCTGTGGCAGGCGGCTTACAGCGAGTACTACCACACGTCGATCCTGTGGCCCGACCTGGACGAGGAGGAACTTGACCGGGCGCTGGAGGCGTTTCGTCAACGGAACCGGCGATTTGGAGCGCTCGACGCGCAGCACCGGCACGACGAGGCCTGAATTCTTGCTGCTCCACAGGGTTCTAACCGCCCTGATCGCAGTCCCGATCATCCTGGCGGCGATCTGGTCCGGGCCGCCATGGATAACTGCGCTGGCATTGGCTGCGGCGGCGGTGGGCGTGTGGGAGGCGTACCGACTGTATCCGTTAGCGGTGGCCGATGATGAATCCACCCTGGAACAAGGGCTGCCAGCTTCCATGGGAGGCGTGTGGGCTACGGCGTTGGTGTTGGCCGGCGAACTGGCCGCGACACCTTTGGACTTCGCCAAGACGGTGGTCGCCATCTGCGTGGCCGGGTGCATAGTGAGCGGTCTGTGGATGATCGCGGCGTGGCGGGGGAAACGACCGGCGGCGGCGGGATTATGGTTGTGCGTAACTCCGATCTATATCGGCGGGGCGATGGGAACCGCGGTGGCGCTCAGAGGACTGGATCAGGGAGCGGCGAACCCAACCTGGTGGCCAGCGTTGGCGGACGGCAGCACCGGGTTGTGGTGGATGTTGCTGGCAATACTGGGCGTGTACGCCGCGGACACCGCGGCGTACTTTGTCGGGAGGCTGATCGGCAGGCACAGGATGGCTCCCGGCATCAGTCCGGGCAAAACGTGGGAGGGGACCATCGGCGGCCTGGCGGGGGCGGTGCTGGCGACTTCGTTGCTGGGCGCGCTGACGCCGCTGAGTCTACCGGTTTGGCAAGCCGTGGTTACGGGTGTTATTTTAGGTATCGTGGCGCCGATGGGCGACCTGTTGGAATCCAAAGTGAAGCGTTGGGCCGGCGTCAAAGACTCCGGAACAATATTCCCGGGTCACGGGGGCATGCTGGACCGATTGGACAGCCTGCTTCCTTCGCTCATAGTGGTGTACATTGTGGCGGCCACATTAGCCACCCTCAACTGAATGGGATGCTGTTTTCATGCGACGCATCGTAGTGCTGGGCTCCACCGGGTCGATCGGCCGGCAAACGCTGGACATTGTCAGGGCATTTCCCGACGAGTTTGATGTCGTGGCACTGGCTGCGGGCAACAACACGGATTTGCTGCTGGAGCAGGTGGCCGAGTTCCACCCCCGATACATCTGGTGCAACGCCCCGCCCGTATCATTACCCAAGGACACCGCCATGATGAGCATGGAGGAGATGGCAGTCCTGCCCGAGGTTGACCAAGTGATGGTCGCGTTGATGGGAGCGGTCGGGTTATCGCCGACGCTGGAGGCGCTGAAATCCGGAAAACAGGTGGCATTGTCCAACAAAGAACCGATAGTGATGGCGGGCGAAGCACTCAAAGCCACGGAGTCCGAATACGGCGGCACGATACTGCCGGTGGACAGCGAACCGAGCGCGATATGGCAATGCCTGCAGGGTGAGGACAATCACATACGCAGGCTGATGATCACGGCCAGCGGCGGGCCATTCCGCCGCACCCCTCTGGATGATCTGGAATCAGTGACGCCGGAGCAGGCGCTCCAACATCCCACATGGCGTATGGGCGACAAGATCACGATCGATTCCGCCACGTTGATGAACAAAGCGTTTGAAGTTATCGAGTCGCACTGGCTGTTCTCGGTACCCTGGGAGGACATCGCGGTCGTGGTTCATCCGCAGAGCACGATCCACTCGATGGTCGAGTTTGACGACGGATCGGTGAAGGCACAGCTAGGGCCCCCAAGCATGAGGCTGCCGATTCAGTACGCGTTGTTTTACCCGCACCGATTTGAGAACGCGGACATACCGCGACTGGACATCGGAGCGCCCTGGTCGCTGGATTTCGAGCCGCTGGAGCCGGAACGGTTCCCCTGCTTCGACCTGGCGGTGTCGGCCGGCAAGGCGGGGGGCACTGCTCCCGCCGTGTTGAGCGCGGCCGACGAGGTGGCGGTGTCGGCGTTTCTGCAAGGCAAGATCGGGTTCACCGGGATATACCGATTGGTGGAGCAGGTGCTGGCGGAGCACGACACACAGGCCGACCCGGACCTGGAGGCGATTGCCGACGCCGATCGATGGGCGAGCGCTCGAGCCTCCGAAATAGCCGGGCTGCCGGCACGCTGACGGTTTTCCGCATATGGAAACAGTGCTGATCGCCCTGGCGTCGTTCATCCCGATGCTGCTATTGCTAGTGGTGGTGCACGAGCTGGGCCACTTCTGGTCCGCCAAAGCTTTTGGGGTCAAGGTGCTTGAATTCGGGGTCGGCTATCCGCCGAGGGCGTTCGGGATTTTCACCGGACGAACGGAGACGCTGCTGGCTGATACGACGGTGTGCCTGAACGGTTCGTTGCCGGCCCTGAAGCCGGGAGATGTGGTGCGGGTGCTTTCGGGCGAGACCGACGACGGTCGGCTGGTGGCGCGTTACGTCGAAATACGCAGCCGGGACAGCAAAGAGGGGCTGGCAGGATCCATCGGGCGGTTTGTGGGATTCGGCGGTGGTCGGAAGGACGAGGGCCAACGGGACCAGCCGCAGCGCCGCCTTGAGGATGTGGAAAGCGACGAATTTCTCCGGCACGAGGGCAAGGTCCGCGAGGTTCACGGCGACCGGATTGTGCTAGCGGACATGATCTACTCGTTCAACTGGCTGCCGCTGGGCGGGTTCGTGCGGCTGTCGGGTGAGAACAATCCGGCGGCTCCGCAGAGCCTGGCACGGCGCGGCGTGGGCCAGCGGGCGATCGTTCTGGCGGCGGGGTCGGCGATGAACGCGCTGTTTCCCATCGTGGCGTTTGCGATCATGGCGATGGTGCCGCACACGGAATTGGTAGGAGGCACGGCGCAAATCACAGCGGTGGCTCCCGATTCGCCGGCGGCAGCGGCGGGCCTGATGCCGGGCGACAAGGTGTTGTCGGTGGGAGAAGGAAGCCTGAACGAACCGGGACGTTTACCGCAGGAAGTGAGGCTGTCAGCCGGGTCGGAAATGGCGTGGATGATCGAGCGCAACGGGCAAAATCACATGGTGTACGTGACGCCCCGAGTGGACCCTCCCGCCGGGCAAGGCGCGGTTGGCATCGGCTACGAAATTGTTGACCAACAGTCGGAGCGGCGCACAGAACCGCCGTGGGTCGCCCTGCGCGTAGGCGTGACGGACACATGGGACATGTTGACCCTGATCGGCCGCGAGGTGCGCGGCTGGTTCGGCGGAGGGCGCGGGCCCGAATTCAGCGGCCCCATCGGGATAGCGCAGATCACCGGCGAGGTCACGCAGCGGGGAGGTTTCCAGGGCTGGATGGTGGTGACGATACTGCTGAGCATCAACCTGGCGGTGCTGAACATCCTGCCCATACCGATGCTGGACGGAGGCCGTTTGCTGTTCGTCGGCATCGAATGGGTTCGCGGCGGGAAGCGCGTGCCATCCGACAAAGAGGGCCTGGTGCACCTGATCGGATTCGTGGCGATGATCGCGCTGGTGATCGCCATTTCGGCCAACGACATCATTCGACTGGTCCGAGGGATCAGCCCATTGGGATGATGTTCGTTGCCGGCCGTGTGCCCGACTTTGCCCACGCTACCGGGCGACGGTCAATGCGGTTATAATGACTGCTGAAAATCCCCCGGCGGCGAAGGCCCACGGAAACGCAAGGACGTAATCATGGTCGCAACTACCTACTCGTGCATCGAAGTTGAAACGATCGGCCGGAAGACGATGATGGGCCGAAGCGAAGTTGACACGAACATCGGCGTGATCACGCTGAATCGCCCTGAAGTGTTGAACGCGCTGAACCTGCAACTGGTGCGGGAAATGGATCAGGCGATCACCGATTACGAGGCCGATGACAACGTTGGAGCAGTCATCATCACCGGGGCCGGCGAGCGGGCGTTCTCGGCGGGAGCGGATATCCACGAAAACCGTGAGTTGTCACCGGAACAAAGAGAGGCCGGCCAAGCCGAACGCGCCGAGTATACCTGGCACATGCATACCAGCAGCAAGCCCGTCATTGGCGCCGTGAACGGGTTGTGCTACGGCGGAGGGACGGTGCTCGCCACCAGCCTGGACTTCCTGGTGGGTTGCGAGAAGACCAGCTTCAGGTTCCTGGCGGTGAACTACGGGCAGATGAACGCCACCTGGAGCCTGCCGCAACTGGTTGGCATCAACCGCGCAAAGGAACTGCTGCTGAGCGGGCGCGAAGTTTTCGCAGACGAGGCTTACCACATTGGCCTGATCAACCACCTGGTGCCATCAGAGGAGTTGATGGAGCGCACGCTGGACATCGCGGCGGGAATCGCACGCAACCGGGTACAGGGGCTGGCGAACATCAAGCAGTTGCTGCTGGAACACTCCGGGTTGCCGGTCGGAGAGCAGTTCCGCAACGAGGTCGAGGGGCGCGGCGACAGGTTCAAGGGCCTGTCGGTGGAAGAGGGATTCTCGGACTTCCTGGCAAGGAAAGGGCGGAAACAGCAATCGTAACAATGCCAGATCCCCAGAATCAGGGAATCGTACCGCCGTTGGGACGCCGTTCCGACGGCGGTATTATCGTCGCGCCCGACGGGTCAGAGGTCAGGCTGCTGCTGGCAGAGGAACACCAAGCATCCCGTTGCAGCGTGGTGGAAGTTAGCATTGCAGCCGGCGCCATCAGTCGTCCGGTGCGCCATCGTACGGTGGAAGAGGCGTGGTACGTGATTGAAGGTCAAGGGGAGGTATGGCGATGCCCGCCGGGCCATTCAGTAGAGCAGGCGCTGCCGGTGTCCGTGTCAGTCGGAGACGCCCTGGTGATACCTACCGGTTGGGCATTTCAGTTTCGGGCGGGTCAAAGCGCGGCGTTGCGTTTCATCTGCGTGACCATGCCGCCATGGCCTGGAATGGATGAAGCAGTTGAGGTTGAAACAGGCGGCCTGTGGCCGCCTACGCTGTAGCTGAATGGAGCGCCCCAAGCATCATCCGGGGCGACGCACCTCAATAGTTTCGCCGTCGGCCAGAGCAACGCGACGGTATTGAATGCCCATCTTCAACATCCAGTAACCCAAAGTGGCCGGACTTACCCCCAATTGGGAAGCGGCTCGGCTCATCCCAACGTCGTTGACCAAGTGTGGCACCAAACTTTCCAAGGGTTGACCATGCTGTTCTTCCACACTACGCATTAACTTGGTCTTTCTAATTCGCTGCGTCGCCATATTCCCTCTGCTTTTCGTATATCACCGGATGGAAGCCGCACACATTGGGGCACGACCCACTACTCTTCTGACTCCGACATCTTACATTAACGAGTTGGGCTTGGACATGCGATTCATACGCATTCTATGGCTATTTTTAGAAAATGCCTTAAATTCGTTACGTCAAGTGCATCCATTGATCCGCCAGCCCGCAGGTGAAAACGCTTCAGGCGGCTTTTGCCCCGGTGAGATCGGACACCTGGGGCATGACCTTTTCGGCGAGCAGCCGCGTTGAGTGATCCCAAGCGGCGTTGTTTTCCGACTGGTCGTACACCAGCATCAGCAGTCCGCCGAATCCGCCCACGTCGCCGTACAAGTTCCTGATCTTGCCGGCGACGGTATCCGGGGAGCCAATCAGCCAGAGGTGATCGGCCATGTATTCGATATTCACCGCGTCGTCGGGAACCTCGTCGTCGTGCTTGAACACCTTCATCAAGTCGAACTCACGGAACAACGGCAGCAGGTAGTCGTGCCAGACTCGCCCCAACATCCCATTGAGGGCCAAGTCGCGCGCTTCCTCGTCGGTGTCGGCCACGTAGACGTCGCGGACCAGGCGCCAGTCGGCACGCGAGGGGGTGCGATCGGTGCGGGCGGCGCCTTCTTCGATGGCTTCCCAGTGGCTGCGGCAGTAGTCGGCGTTCAAAGCGAGGCTCATGGGGATGAACCCCCGCTCCCCGGCGATCATCAATGTGGGAGATTTGTAGCTGACCGAGGCCACGCCGATGGGAGGGTGCGGCTGCTGGTAAGGCCGGAGGAAGAATTCCAGGGTGCCGTACATGGGCTCGGGAATGCTGACGTTCCAGTACTTGCCCTTGTACTCGAACGGCCCGTCGTTCGCCCAGATCTTGAGGATTATGTCCAGCGACTCGCGAGTCATGTCGCGGTGCTCACCGTTGTTGCCGTCCACGTCGAACAACGCCCAATCGCTGGGCAGGCCGCTGGCGCCCACTCCGAACAGGAAGCGGCCCTGGGAAATGTGGTCCAGGTATGCCACCCGGTGCGCGAGCTCTGCGGGGTGATGGAACGGCAGCAGGTGGGCGCCGGAACCGAGCTTGATGCGCTTGGTCTGCATGAGCGCCTGGGCGATCAACAGGTCGGGCGCGGGTATGGGCTCCCAGGGCGAGGTGAAATGCTCACCGATCCAGGCTTCGTCGAAACCCAGTTCGTCGCACAACTTGAGGAACTGCAGGTCCCACTGGTGGGCGTCGTAAATGTTCCGTTCCGGCGGATGGGACGGCATCATAAACAATCCGTACTTCATGGTTCCTCCACGAATTCCCTGATCATGGCGTCGGCGGCGCGGCGCGCTTGAATTCGTACCTTACCATAAATCTTTCCCGCTTGTGTGGCGTGTTATAGTTGCGCATCCACCACAGGCGAAGGATGAAAATTGACTACGGCACAGATTGGGAACCAGGTGCGCGTCCACTATACCGGCCGGCTGGACGATGGCGAGGTTTTTGATTCCTCGGAGGGCGGGACGCCGCTGGCATTCACCATCGGGAATGGACAGGTGATACCCGGCTTTGAAAACGGGGTAGTCGGGATGGAGCCGGGAGACACCAAAACGGTCCATATCGCCTGCGCGGACGCTTACGGCGAGCACAGATCGGACGGCGTAATGGAGGTTCCGCGGGGCGAATTCCCGCCGAACATGCCGCTGGAAGTAGGAACGTCGGTACAGGGCCAGCAGAGCAGCGGCCAAACAGTGAACTTCATGATCATGGCCGTGAGCGAAGAGTCGGTGACGCTGGACGCCAATCACCCACTGGCGGGGAAAGACCTCACCTTCGACCTTACGCTGGTATCGATAGAGGGCTGAAACGGTCGGGAAAGCGGGTCGATAAAACGCTACTTCGCCGGCCCTACAGGCGCACCTGCTGGGCCAGGGTCTGGTAGGTGACGGGCGAGGTGGCCACCAAGCCGGCATCGACGGGCAGGATTACGCCGTTGATCCAGCGCGCCTCGTCGCTGGCGAGGAACAGGGCGGCGTTGCCGATGTCCCACGCCGTACCCTCGGTGCGCAGGGGCGCCGCGTTGTTCCGTATCTGACGCAGGTCATCGTCCATGCGGGGCGCGACCATAGGCGTGTACACCAGGCCCGGCGCGATGCAGTTGGTTCGGATACCCTCGGGCCCGTGGTCAGCGGCCATGGAGATGGTCAACCCGATGACGGCCGCTTTGGACGCGGTGTACGGAGTGCTGCTGTGGGCCCGCAGACCGGCGATGGACGATATGTTGATGATTGATCCGCCGCCGGACTCGATCATCCTGGGGATGGCGAATTTGCTGGCCAACACTATGCTTTTGACGTTGATGGCCATGACGCGATCCCAGGCTTCCTCGGCGATTTCCACCACGGTGCCGCGATGGGATATTCCGACGTTGTTGTCCAGGATATCGAGGCGACCATACCGCTCGATACAGGCGGCAACCATACGCTCGCAGTCGTCGGCGTTGGTGACGTCGGCCTGAATCGTCGAGGCTGTACCGCCCTCCGATTCGATGAGGTCCAGCGTCTCCTGGGCCCGCCCTTCATCGAGGTCGGACAGGAGGACCTTTGCGCCCTCCCTGGCGAACAAGGTGGCCGCAGCCCGTCCGTTGCCCACGCCGGGTCCGCTGGTGCCAGCGCCGGTGACGATTGCTACCTTTCCTTCCAATCTCGGGCTGCGTTCGGGCACTGTGTTGTCCTCCGTACTCTTCACGACGCTATTCGGCGATTGGTCGTGAAATTATCCACAAACTTGCGCAAGTGTAGCACACCATCAGCACGAGCATTGGCACCTGGCTCATGAGGGCGGCGCGCCGGTGAGGGTACAGGCGGACTGCCTGGACGTGAGCCAGATAAACGCCGGCGATGTGCCCGACGACGATGGCGGAGATGGAGAAATACCAGATGAATACGGGGGACAGGATGCCGATGTTGATGACGGCGTCGGCGGTACCAAACAGATCCCAGCCCCAGCCGAACGGATCAGACACCAGCACGATGAAGCGCTGACCATTGATCAACAGGAAACCCAAGAAATGAGCGTAGTGGTACGCCAAAGCGATGGGCAACAGGGAAAATACAAACGCCCTCGCCAATGCCGGGATGTCGGGCGAGGCGGCGGCCGACGGGCCAGCCAAGGCCATCATGGCGCGGCAGGCGACGACGTAGAGTATTCCGAACACGACGGGCAAACCTATCATGCCAACCAGATTGGCGAGGTAGCCTCCGTACCTTGGGAACTGCAGCAGGAACTGGGTGCTGAAAACGACCCATTCGGGAGTGGCCGACAGGCCATCGAACGACACGGTGGACAACAGCAGGATCACAAGCGACACCGGAGCAGCAGTCACGTTGCCCAACCGGTTCAGGCCGACGCAGAAAGGGCGGATGTTGAATTCCCGCTCCGACGGCCGCGCGAGGTTGTAGCACTCATAGCAGTCGACGCAATCGGCCGCGGCGGCGGAGCAAGCGCCGTCGGATGAACAATCGGGGCAGGCCGTCGACGGGCTTCGCACCTCGGTAATGGAGAACCGGGACATGAAACCGTAAACAACGGTGAACCCCTCGGCGTTTCGCAGCCAAACATCGCGTCCATAGAGGAACATGCCGGCGAAGTTGTAGATGGTGTAGCCCACGAGAATCCAGCCGAGGACCCGTGGGCCGGCGGCGCCGGCGATCACGGTTTCCAGCACGGCGAACCCGGCGAACACCAACACGGCCGGCCACTGGCCCCAACGCCCGGGGTATTCCAGGTGGCGGCTCAGGGTCTGCCCGGGAGCGATGGTCGCAGTGACGGCTTCGGCGAAGCTCCATGCCACCTTCCAAGGGTTGACCAGGGCCCACAGGTTGCCAAACAAAGCGGTGAAAAAACTGAGGCCGACCCAGAACCCGACATACAGGGCCGCGGGAGCCGGGTTGAGGGCAGCACGGTCATTACCGATCAGCCCCCCTACAATGACGTATGCGGTCAGCATCACCGACAATAGCTGCAACGGGGCGGTGAGCAACGGCGAAGACAGCGTGGCGCCGAGGACAGGCAGCCTGAGCAGGTTGAGACGAGGGTAGTCCCGGTGGACGGCGGAGCCCCGGAGAAAGACAGCGGCGACCAGGAAAGACAGCGCCACCGCTGCAGCGCCCGCGATGACAAAGAGCGACAAAGGCAAGGGCAGGTCGTAGCGTTCGCCAAACCCGTGGGCGTAGGCGGGCCTCAACAGCAACGCGGCGATGGCGGCGGCAACCAGGGCGGTGGACCCCAGGGCGAAAACGAAGCGCCGCACGGTCAAAGCACCCCACGCCTACGTTGCAAGGTCAACCAGGTCCATACGCCCACGGCGAATATCACCACCAGCAGTGCGGTGATCCAGATCCACTGGATCTGCGCACGCGGTTCCTCCACCTCGAGGTTGAGCATGAATTCTTCGTCGCCCAGATGGGAGGAAACCGTAAGGGATACAGCCCAGGGACCGATGACCGTGAACGGGATGTCGATTTCGAAATAACGCAAGGTTTGCTCGTTGAGCACCTGAGCAGGGCCGAATCGGGTGGAGCCAGACGGCCCGGTCGCGGCGACGTGCAAATCGACGTCAGTGTCGCGGAGCAACCGATCGTCCGCGGCGTCAAAAACCTGGATGGCGAGGTGGGTCTGGGGAGTTACGGGTCTGGCCGGAATGATTCCAACTACGACGCGGTAGGGGCCCTGGACCCGGTCCATGATGGTCGTCGACGCGCCATTGGCAGAGGCGGCACCAACCCAGGGCGATGCGATTACCGACAGCGCAACCATGGCGCCGGCGACCACACTCAAGATGGCGGGCACCAGTGGCATGGTTAGTGCCCGACCTATCGACAGGGACGGTGGTTTTCCAATTATCACACGCCAGACCAAATCGGCGGCACGATACCACAAGGCATTATCGCCATCAATGATGGATTTCAGCCGGGCTGTTCATTTGTCGGAAGAAATTCACTACCAAGTTGGCCGGTATTCGAATCAACTTGACGCTATTGGTGCGTCAGAATACACTTTACGGTACAAACGCTCCAACGAGGGGCACGCAGAGGTTCCATCATCGCTATTCAAAATGTCAATGGCAACCCGGCATTCAGTGAAGACGTAGCATTATTTATAGATTGGGAGAACTTCAAGATCAGCCTGGCGGTGAGGGGGAGGACTCCGAACGTATCCGCCCTAAAGGAAGAAGTCTCCAACCACGGCCGGGTGGTAGTAGGCAAGGCCTACGCAGACTGGGTGACCCGCGCTCCCGAGCTCAAAGGCGCCAGCCAGTTCATCCAGGACCCCCCATCCCTCTACGCGGCGGGCATTGAGCCAGTGTACGTGCCGACCCGGCTGCCGCCCGGCGGTTCATACGGATCCGGCCGCACCATAGCCGTCAAAAACAGCGTCGACGTGAAGATGACGGCGGACTGCATAGATACCGCCCATAATTTCCCGAACATCAACACCTTCGTGCTGGTGTCCGGCGACTCCGATTTCATCCACGTCATCAACTCGCTGCGCGCGGTCGGCAAGCGCGTGGTGGTCGTCGGTGTGTCGTGGGCGACCTCACGGCGCATGGCCGACCATGTGGACGGCCTGATTTTCTATGACGCGGACGTTGATCCCATAGACGTGGAACCGGCCCCGCACCGTGGGCCATATCAACGGAACCGTCAACCCGCATCGGCGCAACTGAGCAACCCGGGGCGGCACCAGTTGCCGGAGGTGATCCGCGCCATCGAGGACGTGATCCGGACGGAGCGAGCAGCCGGACACACGCTGCTCCTCACCTCTTTGAAACAGCGCCTGGTGCGTCGCATCGCCGGTTTCGACGAGCGGAAACTCGGTTTCTCTGGTTTCAAAAAGCTGATGCTACGGGTGGCCGAGGAAGGGAACATCAAGATACGCAGCGTTGACCTGGTGGATTGGATCCTGATGGCGGACGAACCGGATCCGGTTCCGCAGATCGGTGTGGAGGATGACTCGGCTGACGAATTCGCTGACGACACTGCGACCCGGGGGGACGGCGACGATACCCGCATCGAAGCCCGCGACCATGGCGACGCCGAGGACACGACCGCGGAGGATTTCGACGACGACGAAATAGCGGACGCAGGCACGAGCGTCGAATCAGAGCGATCCGACCGCGCAGCCGATGAACAGGATCAGGCTGCGCCGGCGCCGACCGCACCAGCCATCGATTACAGCGGTGCGTTGTCGGAAGCCGCCGGCGAGTTGGACCTGCCCGAATCGGACGATGCCGACGGAGACACGAACCGCATCGCCGACCTGATCGCGATGGGTCATACTCTGGAGGAGCGCGACGGCGCGGATCACGTGATGTTCAACGCGCTGTGCAGCGAGATCAGCGAAGCGCTGGCCGCGGGCATCGAAGTGGAAGACCGCCATATCGTTTCGCACTGGGGCGAAAACAATACCCGCGCGTACGTGATCAAGCTGATCCGGAGCCTGGCGTCCAACGACGTTTTCCAGTACCGCAACGTGAGCGTGCGCGATCCGGAAAGCAACCGGATGCGGAGGCGGCGCGTGTTCGGGTTGAATCACGAACACCCGCTGGTTGGATTGGCCCTGGCGGTGCGATTGGGCATGCACTACGAACCGCCAACCACCGTCAAGGTGGGAATCAACGATGCCCTGGCCACGCCGGCATTGGATGAACACGGTTCGGCGGAAGCCGCCCACGCCGAGTCTGCCGACGACGCCGAACCGGCGGTTATCTTTTCCTAGGCAGGACGGGGCAGATCCCAGGATCGGGTCAGCCCCAAGCCCGGGAGAGTCCTCCGTACCAAGCGCCGGCGGCCTCGTCAAGGACGACGTCGATCAGCGGACCGATGATCAGCCGGCTGCCTCCGGTCGTGCCCACCTCGCAAGCGGGTACCTGACCCTCGCGAGCGGCGACCAGCACCTCCGGCAACGCTGCAGGTTCAACAGCGATAAGGATACGAGACGCGGCTTCACCGAACAGAGCAGCATCCCAACGGCCGGGAACTGCTTGGGCAAACGTTGGCGATGCGGTGAATCCGACCGGGCCGCGCCCGCCGACGCTGGTGTCACCCAGGATGCAGGATTCGGCCAGCGCGACGGCGAACCCGCCATCCGAGCAGTCGTGGGCGGACAGGGCGACGCCGTCGGCGATCAGGCGGCGGCAAAGCGTCTGAACGCGCTGCTCCAATGACAGGTCGATATCGGGGCGGCCGCGGATCATGCCGTGGATTGAGTGGAGGTACTCGCAGCCGGCCAGGTCAGCATCGGCGGCTGACAACCCGCCGGCGCCGAGCAAAACCACGGACAGTCCATCGGAGGGGAATCCGGCTCCGGCATGACGCTGGACGTCTTCCAGCAGGCCCAACCCACCGACGATGGGAGTTGGGAAGATTGCCGTGCCCTGGCTTTCGTTGTAGAGGCTGACGTTGCCGCTCACGACGGGGACGCCCAACGTGCGGCAAGCGTCCGCCATGCCCGCAATGCACTGTTCAAGTTGGTAGTGGATATCCGACCGTTCAGGGTTGCCGAAGTTGAGGCAATCGGTCAGGGCCAGGGGTTCCGCGCCGACGCAGGTGAGGTTGCGCGTTACCTCGGCGATGACACGCTGCCCGCCGCGATAGGGGTCGAGGAAACACAGGCGACCGTTGCCGTCGATGGCGACGGCGATGGCCTTGCCGGTTCCCTTGACGCGGAGTACCGCCGCATCGCCGGCGCCCGGCCCGATAACGGTATTAGTCTGCACCTGGTGGTCGTACTGGCGGTAAACCTGGCGTTTGCTGGCGATGTTTGGGGATGCCAGCAATTTCAGCAATACGTCGTTCGCGTCGCCCAAACCAACGTCGGACGGAATCGGGACGTCCGACAAGTTCAAACGCTGGCGCGCCGCATCTTCCGCCGATGGGGCGCCGTTGAGACGGTACCTTGGCGCATCGGACAGGTGGGGAACCGGGGCAGCGGCCAGGGTATCGGAGCCGTCCGCCACGCGAGCGACCTGTTCCCCGGTGACCACGCCGATGGCACGGCACGGAACGTCCCATTTGTCGAAAACCCGGCTAATGGCCGGGACGTGTTCCGGCGCGGTCACCAAGAGCATGCGCTCCTGTGACTCGGACAACATGACCTCGTAGCCGGTCATGCCCTCTTCGCGCCGATGGACCTGGTTTATGTCAAGCGAGAACCCGCGCCCACCCCTGGCAACGGATTCGACGGCGGCGCTGGTCAGGCCGGCTGCGCCGAGGTCCTGCAACGCACGTACCCTTCCGGTGCCCAGCGCTTCCAGGCAGGCTTCGATAAGGACCTTTTCGAGGAAGGGATTGCCCACCTGGACGGTGGGGCGCAGTTCCTGCTCCTCCTCAAAAGTACGGGAAGCCAACCCTGACGCGCCGTGGATGCCGTCGCGGCCGGTGCCGGCCCCGACGAGGAGCAGGACGTCGCCGGGGGTGTCGGCCGAGGCGCTGGCCAAGTCATCGATGCGAGCGATGCCAACGCACATGGCGTTGACCAACGGGTTCTGGGAGTAGGACTCGTCGAAATAAATTTCGCCGGCCACGTCGGGGACGCCGATGCAGTTTCCGTACCAGCCGATGCCGTCCACCACGCCGCGCAACAGCCGGCGATTTGCGGCATCATCGGGCGGGCCGAACCTGAGTGAGTTTAGCAAGGCGACGGGTCGGGCGCCCATGGCGAGGATGTCGCGGACGATGCCGCCGACGCCGGTGGCGGCGCCTTGCAGCGGTTCCACGGCGGACGGATGATTGTGGGATTCCACCTTGAACACCACGGCCAGGCCATCCCCGATGTCGATGGCGCCGGCATTTTCGGCGCCGGCCTGGGAGAGGGTACGCCCCGAGGCGGAGGGGAGCATGCCCAGCAGGGGCCGGGAATGCTTGTATCCGCAGTGCTCGCTCCAGAGTGCGCCAAACATGCCCAGCTCGATGGGGTTGGGCTCACGATCCAGTCGATCGACGATCATCTGGTATTCGGCGGGGGACAGTGCGATTTCGTCAAGGATTTCTTTGCTTACGGGCATGGTTCCGATCTCTGTTGTTTACGAAGTCGTTGCCTAGAGTATGCCGCCAACCACCACGAGCGCCACCCCGCCGACGGCCATCAATGTGCCAATCAGCAACTCCGTCGTAACTGATTCGGAATGGCGGAGGAAAATGCGGGCGAGGAAGAGGGTAACAAGTGGATTGCAGGACACGATGGGAGAAATGACCAAGATGTTGGATCCCTCGCGTGTGACGGCGAAATACAGCCCGATCACGGCGCATGCTGCGGCGAATCCCGACAGGAACACGAACAATGGGGCCCAGCCGGAACTGACGGATTTCTGCGCGGCTTCCCTACCAAATACGGGCGCAAGGATCAAGGTGGCGAAGAACATGCTGCCGGCGGCCATGATCAACGGCGAGCCGAACTGAATGCTCAGCACTCGCCCACTCAGCGTGGACGCTCCGTAGCAGGCTGCGGCCAGGATCGCGAGTCCGTATCCTGCGACCGACTTCCAGTCGCGCCCCCAACTGTTGCGCAGAAAGTTGCCGCCGGTCAACGCCAGCCCGATGACGACCACCACGGTACCCAACCCCAGTAGCGGGTTCAGGTGCTCGTTGAAACCAGGGACACCCAGACGGGTCAGGGTGATGGCGTACATAGCGGAAAACAGCGCCGCGCTCCCGACGATGGGAGTCACCCGCGACGCGCCGATCAAGTTGATGGCGATAAATTGCTGGGAACGGCCACCGAGATAGGTCAGTATCCCGTTTGCCAAAAGCCAGAGCATAGCGATGGCGGGCAAGGTGATCGCCGCCTCGAACTCGAAAACGAGGGTGAGGCCGCCGGCGAGGAGCGTGGATGCCACCAGTGAGATGAGCGCGCCGGGCATGGGTCGTATCGCGCTTTGCGAGGTCATGCTGAGCCTGGCCAGCACGGCGGAACTCCCGAACCCCAAAACCGCGATGCACGCGAGCCCGATGGAAAGGAGCATTGTCAGCGGGGGCGCCCCGCCAGTCGGCCTTCCACCGCATCAACGATGGACCCGAAAATCAGATTGCCATCGTCGGACCCCAGCAACAACTCACAGCTACGTTCGGGGTGCGGCATCATGCCCAGGACGTTGCCGTTTTCGTTGATGATGCCGGCGATGTTGGCAACGGAACCGTTGGGATTGGCCTCGCCGGTCACGGGCCCGTCCGGTTCGCAGTAGCGGAACAGGACGCGTCCGTTCGCCTCAAGACTGGCGACGGTGGCCGGGTCGGCGTAGTAGCTGCCCTCG
Source organism: Dehalococcoidia bacterium (assembly GCA_965116565.1). Taxonomy (GTDB): domain Bacteria; phylum Chloroflexota; class Dehalococcoidia; order Lucifugimonadales; family UBA3495; genus Bin87. Next base: position 2,129,278 of record OZ220699.1, on the reverse strand, counting down.
CCGTGGGAGACGGGGACGGCCAGCGGCCAGTCGGTCCGGCACCGGGTGGTGAACAGGGTGTCGTTGCGCTCGGCGCGGAGGTGGGTCCACTGGCAGCGGTATTCGAGATGGCCGTTGCGTCGGAGCGCTCCCGGGAGCAGGCCGGCTTCGCAGAGTATCTGGAACCCGTTGCAGATGCCGATCACGGGACCGCCGTCGTGGGCGAAGTCGCGCACGGCATCCATCACCTGGGAAAATCGGGCGATGGCTCCGGCCCTGAGATAGTCGCCGTAGGAGAAGCCGCCGGGGACGATGATGGCGTCATATCCGGTGAGATCGCTGTCCTTGTGCCAGACGTAGCCGGCGTCCTGACCGAGCACGCCGTTCACGGCGTGATGGCAATCGGTATCGCTCCAAGTCCCGGGGAAGACCAGGATGCCGAAGCGCATGGCGGCGATTAACCCAGGGATTCCAACAGGCGGGAGACGACGGCGTTGACCTCGCTGCCGTCGGCTTTGCCGCGCACCTGGGGCATGATGCGGCCCATGACCTTGCCGCGGTCGCCGGGGCCGGCCGCGCCGACCTCGGATATGACCTGGCGGGCGAGAGTCTCGATGGCATCGGCGTCCATCTGCTCGGGCATGTATTCCTGCAGGATAGCGAGGGCGGCCTGCTCTTTTTCCACGAGGTCGGCCCGGCCGCCCTGGCCAAACATCTCGATGCTTTCCCTGCGGTCTTTGGCCTGCTTGGTGATCACATCGGTAACGCCGTCTTCGTCGAGTTCTTTTAGAGCGTTCTTTTCCGCCATCTGGATCTGGCTCTTCAGGAACCGGAGGGTATCCAGGCGCTCGCGGTCGCGGGCACGCATGGTGTTGCGGATATCTTCGTCCAAGCGTTCCTTGATGCTGGTCATGGCGCCCCGCTTATTGCTGCCTAAGTTCGGTGCGTAATGTCGAGTGATTCGGGCATCAATGCTACAACGGGGCAGTGGGTAGGCGCAACCGTGCTATACTTCTGGAGGAGGGCCGAAGTGGCGGAATGGTAGACGCGCCGGTCTCAAAAACCGGTGGGATAATATCCCGTGTCAGTTCGAGTCTGACCTTCGGCACCAGGTCATAAGAAACCCAAGAGTGAGTGGCAAGAACGAAGTAGCCTGAGAGCCTTCCCGCCCATCGCACGAATGGTCCGCTCATTTAGCGCAACCAAAAGAGACCGAACCTGACCCCAAGAGGCAGCCTAACGCCGGTTATGAAAACCTACCGGATCAAAATAGAGGCCAACCAAATGACCTGGCCACAGCGACCAGATTGCAGGGTTGGTTCTGTCAATAGGTGCAATTGGCGTCATCCTCTTTGATGTGGTGTAGGCTGCCGCCTCCGGGATGTGGCCTGCTGGTAAGTCCGGGTCGTGGTGTTGGTTGATGATGGTGAGATAGCGACGCCCCTCGGCCCATTCGTCGTGTTCATCGGCCAGTCCGCCGCCCACCGGTGCGACCCTTTCCCACTCTGCCCGCTCAACGAGAAGCTCAGGAAGGCGGGGTCGAAATTCCCCCGGCACGAGCCCTGAAAGGTCGTCGCCAGAGAAACCACTCACGACGTACAGCAGACCGTCAACAGCCTGGAGCCTCATGGCTGGAGCTTTCACGATCTCAAGGTGGGCCATGGTTCGGAGCTCATCGTCCTGAGGGAACGGCGGGACTAGAGCCCGGAACACCATGCCGAGGCTGCTGAGCGGGCAACCAAGGCACTGGCCGAGTGTCTCGCGAAACGGCGGGAGGTCGAAGTCGTCGCAGGCGAGTATCAGGAAGCCCGGTTGTTCGGAGAGGAGTGATGAACACGGTGAACGCCAAATCCGTGTGCGTTTGGTCCGGGCTTTTCATTGACACCCACGGTCGAGGCGACGCGCCGGTTTACTGCAGGCGGCGGCACGACGACTAGCCCCGCGGTGGCTGAGGGCAGGTATCCCATCGCCGATTGCCCACGCTGCGGCCGCCACGATCTCCGCATCGATGCGCATGATTGGGGCATCCGCCAGACGTGCGGGTACCAGACCGACCGGCACGACCTGCCCGCGGGAGTCATCACACCCCGCAACATGAACCTCAGCATGGCGGACATCAAAGAGCGCCTCGCAACACATGCGGGTTGCACGGCTAATGGGGCCCCGGAGCAGGCGCTAGCCCCGGATGCCCTACGATTGGGTAAAACACCGCGAGGGATTCCATGCCTGCATCTTCTTCAAACGTTCACCCTGGAAGAGGCCCACGCCGCGGCGTCGGCTGGCGGCACCAAGCCATCGCGCCGGGGCAACCGGGGCTGGTCCAGTTTCAACTCCCGGGCCTGTCGCGTGGGAGGCGACAACCCCAACGGCTGCTGGGCCACAGAGAAAGACGGCCGGGTTTACTTCCACTGTCACAACCATAGCAGCGGCAAGTCTGACCGGCTTGAAGCCCAGCGGCGGATCACCCCTCACATGGGACTCCCGGTACATGCGCCGCCCGGCCCATCCTACGGCAACGGCCAGCCCTATCTGGTGAGTGAGCAGACTTATCACAATCGCCTCACCGGCGAAGAGGCCGTGCAGGTGGTGGAGTGATACGACGGCGCCTGTTGGCGCAAGGACTACGATGATCGCTTCGCCCACAAGCATCCTGGCTCAGACGCGATGAGAAGCGGCGCGTCTGGCCGACGGACGGATTTCTGTTGCTGGAACGCACGGCTCCAAGCGTGGAGAACCCCGAAAACGGCTCGTCCGTAAATCTATCGGTGTCCAATCCGTGCAGTTCGTGCAGTCACACGGCGGCCGAGAGTTCCAATTGTGACGGTTCCGCGGCGCAGGCCCGGGCGATAATCATAGAGGGCGGGACGACGGCAGAGGCAGTTGCCGCGCGCGGCTGGACGGGTTCTCCCACCAGGGCGGAGCCAGCGGCGCGCACAGAGCCGACTATTCGCCGGTCATCGGTATGTCCATCCAGGTCACGCCGGACAACGACCGGCACGGCACGGCGGCCGCGCTTGCCTGCTCCGCAGGCTGCCCGAAGGAGGGCGCGGCCGAGGTGAGGTAGTAATGACTCACCCCTTCCTCAACGGCAACGGCGACCGGCTGATCACCGAGGCGGGCTATCACCTCCGACGAGCGGGTGTATTTGCAGAACCGGCATCCGTTCACGCCCGTACCCATCGAACGGGCTGTCGCTGATCTGGACGACCCGTTCCACGACTTCCCTTTCGCCAAACACACGGCAGACTGGACGCACCTGTATGCGGCTATTGTGACCGGCACGTGCCGACGGTCCTGCGACATCGCGCCCATGTTCATGTTCGACAAGCCCAAGTCGGGCACGGGGGCGACGCTGCTGGCCAAATTGACGGCGGTGCTGACCACCGGCCAGCTGCCCATGCGGACCAGCTACTCACCGGGGGAGACACCAGAGTTTGAGAAGCGGGTGGCGGCGACCTGCAAACCGCCGCCGCCGTGGCGCCGCTGGGCGACCTGTCGGGCGCGATGTCCAGCGCTGTCTTGGCCGAGTTGCTCACCGCAGACCATTCATTCACCGACCGAGACCAGGGCACCAGCAGGAACTTCGTCCTGAATCCTCGCAACTACCTGATGATGGGCACCGCGAACAACGTCAGCATGTCCGCCGGGGTGGAGCGACTGAACCAGCGCACAGGTTCCCGGCATCCCGACGTCGAAGACCACCTGGCGACCAACCTGCCCACGTACCGGAACGCGGCGCTATCCCGGGTGCATCACTGGCTGGAACAGGACGAACCACCGGCATCCACATTGCCCCAGGGCCTCCGGCCCTATCCCGCGTGGCAGCGGCAGACCGCTGCGATTCTCGAAGCCGCCGGATTCACCGACTTCGCCGGCAACACGGTGGGGTTCGAAGAGCGGGCTATCAACGCGGCCGAAGCGGCGCAGCGTCCCTTCGTGCAGTGGTGGTAGGACACCCACCAGTCGATTCCGGTTGTGACCAAGGACCTGGCGCTGGTGGCGCTGAGTGATCCCAACGACGACGATGCCGAGGGGATATTCAGAGTCAATGGCACCGACGAGAAGCAGCGAAGGTCCAATCTCACCAAGCTGATCAAGAGCCGGGTGGATCAGACCTACAAGCGCGAGGACGCGACGGTGCGGATTGTCGCGGGACCCCTTAAGCCAACCGATACCAGACGTTCGTTCTGCAGGTCGCCAACGCAGACGTTGGAGCCTTCGCCCTGCTCCCGCCGGAACCCCAGAAACCGTTGCAGGGATTGCAGGATTCAGATACTGCCACGCATAAACCAATGGCGGTTTCGAGCGAATAACGAGCCTGCAGCCAGTGTGGACGAACTCTTTTGCCCGGCGAAAGAGGTTCAATGTGCGATGGCTGTCAGACCAGACGACCGGACCCCCAGGAGGTACGGCGGATGCTCACCAGCCAAGATGCCAACGTGGAGGTTCAACCACGACCATAACCAAGCCCAGAGTGAGATATTCGGCCGAGTCGCGCAGCGCGGCGGCCGCTGCACCGGATGCAAGAAGTGGATTTGCGCCCAGACGCGGAAACAGTGGCAGCGGGCAATGAAATCGCTCTGTTCACACTGCGGTACGAAGGGTTGGTGATCATGGATCCGCACGATGTAGCATCGAGGGCTTGCAACGCGGCACCGTCGTAACCCTGCACGACCGCGAGCGGCGGCGAGCGTCCGCCGCTCGCGCTCCAGGGTGCAACCGGCGGCCCATCCGGACACATGGGGCGGTTGCGGAGCCGGCTACGGCGAACCCCGCCGGAAGGTGTCGGGCGCAACGTCGATGTATCCCCGCTGGGCCAGGCGGAGGGCACGCAGGAACAGGGAGGATATCGCATTGATGACGTGAACTACATCATGATGGTGAACGTAGAGAACCGTGGCATGGTGAGATACAACCCGGTGCTCGCCGACGGGAGCACGCGTGAGTTAGATGACCTGGAGCGCCATCGCGTTCGCAAAGGTCAACCACGTCTGCGAGGTCGGCGTGGTGTTTCCGGACGGCGACGTCCACTTGATTCCGCCGTTCGTTCGCGGCGTTCATGAGCCGGGACAACAGGACACAACCCCCAACGACAACTGAACAATCATGCCGATCAGCAAGCAAATGGCGCCTCGATGCCCGGCCGACACGGCCCTCCGTCGCCGATTCAGCATCCAGTACCGTCCCCACGGAACCGGTGCCAGTGGTGCAACGCCGAGAACGGTGAACCCCTTCCTGAAACGGCCAGCATCGTGGTTCTCATGCTTGCCCGCGCGCGGGACAAGGGGCAGGGGAACGCGTCGCCGCTCAACCTGGCGTGCCTGTGCTAGCGCTGCCACAACTGTTGGGACGCGGCCGACAAGCGGTTGAGACGGGGACGGCGGGTGGCCGAGCTGGGGCTGGCCGGGCAGCTGCCGCTACGCTGGTCGGCGAACTACCCGACCTGATCTGTAACATGCGCATGAAGACCTGGATGGCGACATTTCGTCGCCGGTGGGCGGCAGGATGCAGCGGAGCATGGCTGTCGCCACCACCCATCCAGTGTGCATCGGCATCGAACGCGCACCGGTGTACGTCAGACGCTGACCGTTCCGTGCCCCCGGAGAGCAAGCCACGAGTGCTGCGGTCATCATTCCTGCGCCGAGCACTACCGGCACTACCGGCGCCACCGGGCCGGCGTCCATCCGCCCAAGTGGGAGCGACGGAACCAGGGATAGCGGTGGAAATGCCCAAAGACGCCAGCAAATTGCCGCTCAGCATACCCATTACACCGATGACCCGTTCCGTTGGCCATGGCCGGAAAACCCGCGCCACAGCCACGTTCTGGGCTGGGATCGCTGCACCGACTCGTGGGCGCTGGTGTCGTGCGCCAAGTGCTTGAACCACCGGCAGACTGACCAGCGCGAATCGGAGAATGCGTCCATGACCAACCGCGAGCCCATCGCAAGCGAGCCCATCGCAAGCGAGGCCTACAAAACGTTCCCATTCACGTGCGGCTGTAAATACCGGGCTTCAGGAGCTTGGATACAAGCAAATGAGTTGATGCGGCCAGACTGTAGGCTGTCTCCCAACTCACAGCAAGAACTCCATTGCACCTGTTGCTCCGAATACCTTGAGGGCTCTAGCATGGTGTAACTGAAGCTCGGAGTGATAGTGGCGGCAATGAGGTCTCCTCCGGGTGAGTACCGCAGATGGAGGCAACGATGGTGATTGGACGGCCGATTCCACCGGTGATTTTGGACGACGCCGAACGGGAAACCCTGGAACCGCAGGTTCGTCGCCCGAAGACAGGCCTGGCCCCGGCGCTCCGGGCAGGATGGTTCTGGGTTGTGCCGAAGGCCCGAGCGACACCTCGGTGGCGGCCGACCTGGAGGTTTCCGACGAAACGGTGGGCAAGTGGCGCTCTCGGTTCCTGGAACGGAGACTGTACGGCCGGACGGACGAACCGCGCAGCGGTCAACCCCGGTCCGTTCCGATGACGATGTGGAGCGGGTGATTACGCTGACATCGGAGACCACGCCCGGGACGCGACCCATTGGAGCACCCGCTCCATGGCCCAACGCTGCGGACTGAGCCGCCATACCATCAGCCGCATCCGGCGCGCCTTCGGATTGCAACCGCACCGCATCGAAGTCGTCAAGTTGTCGTCGGACCCCTTTCTTCATTGGGAAGGTGCACGGCATCGTGCGTCTCTATCTGGACCCGTCGGACCGGGCGCTGGTGATGTGCGTGGATGAGAAGTCCCAAGCCCAGGCCTTGGATCGCACCCGTCCGCTGTTGCCTATGCGCCAGGAACAGGCGGAGCGACGCACCCACGATTACCTGCGCTACGGCACGGTGTCCCTCTTCGCCGACCTGGACGCCCGGAGCGGCCAGCGACCTTGCCGGTGCCACTGACGCGATCGGGCCCTGGAGTTCCCCAAGTTCCTTGATACCATCGAGGCCGAGATGTCCGCTGACCTTAACATCCACCCGATCGTGGACAACTACGCCCCCCACAAAACGGCGCTGATCCCCACCTGGCTGGCCAAGCGGCCCCGCTTTCACCTACACTTCACCCCCACCAGCGGCCCTGGCTGAACCTGGTGGAGCGGTGGTTTGCGCTGCTGGCAGGGAAGCAACTGCGTCGGAGGGTGCATCAGAGCAGCGGCGAGTTGAAGGCAGCTATCTACCGCTACCTGGACATCACCAACGAAGACCCCAAGCCATTCCTCCGGAACGAGACCGCCGACCGGATACTCATCAACCTGGCCCGCTTTTGCCAACCCGCTTAGGACACATCACACCAGTTTACGAACCGCCTTGAAATGATGGGAATCCGTCTTCACACCTTGCTTTAGACCGACTTCGCTGGAGAACCAGGACGAAGCCAGCAACTCATCACTTCAAAGATTTCGGATCACCAGTTGCCAGCGCCAACAAGCGCCGCCTGATTCCCGCCGAGCTGATACCGCGACGGGGAGAAAGTCAGGGCAAGCCCACGGAAATATGGCTACCGTCCGATTATCCTGAACTTGGGCAGGGTTATCTCGTCGTTGACCGCCTCAAAGACCACCTCCACTTCCATGCCGATCTCGATGTCGTCCGCGTCGCAGTCCACCAGATTGCTGATGAGGTGAACCCCCTCCTCCAGCTCAACTTCCACCACTCCCCAGGGGAGACGCTCCCGGAAGGCAGGGTTCACCGGCTGGCGGGTTATGACGTAGGTGTAGACCTTGCCCTTCCCGGGCGACTCCACCCACTCCAAGTTGGACGAAGCGCACTCCGGGCAGTTGGGGCTTGGCGGATGGTGGAAGGAACGGCAGTCCAGGCAACGGCGCAGCACCAGCCTGTGCTGCCGGCACTGGTCCCAGAATGCCTGGTTGTCCAGGTTCGGCACCGGCAGGGGAAAATTAGCGGTAGTCACAGTTGACTCACCTCCTCAGTATCAGGGCGCCCGAGCCGTCGCCACTGTCAACCAGACCCAACTCCGCGTCCTCAACCTGGGCTGGCGACTGTCCCCGCAACTGACGCACCACTTCGATGATCTGGTTCATGCCTTGAAGGTAGGCCTCGGATAGATGCCCGCCGGAAGTGTTGACCGGCAGTTCTCCGCCCACTTCAATCCTGCCCTCCTCAACGAAGGGCCCGCCCTCGCCGCGCTGGCAGAAACCGTAGTCCTCCAGCTTGGTGATAATCACCGGGCTGAAGTGGTCGTAGAAGCCCACCACGTCAATGTCCTGCGGGGTGACCCCGGCCTCACCGAACAACTCGGGGGCCATCAGGGCTCCGCCGCTTTCGTCCCAGGAACGCCCGTGCCCGCCCAAACCGGCCAACAGCGTTTGGGTAGCGCTGGTTATGTATACCGGCGGCTGTTTCAGGTTGGCCGCCCTTTCCGCCGAGGTGATGACGAAAGCGTTGGCCCCGTCGGCCTCCAGCGCGCAGTCCAGTATGTGCAGGGGGTCGAAGAACATTCTGGAGGTCAGGTAGTCCTCCATGGTGATGGGCCGCCCGTGCATGATGGCCTTGGGATTGAGACAGGCGTTATTTCGGAAGGCCACCGCCACCGCGCCAAAATGCTCCATCTTGGTGCCGAACTCGTGCATGTGGCGACGTGCCCGCAGTGCGCTGGATTGCCCCGGCACCAACAGGCCGTAAGGCTCGGTGAATGCGGAGCTGCCCAGGCCCCGGCGGGTGGTGACGGTGCCGGAGCCGTAGCGTTGCCCGGAGCGGCCGTTGACTGAACGATACACCAGCACGTTGTTGACCAACCCTTGGGCCACGGCCATCGCCGACTGTATGACCAGTCCGCAGGCGGCCCCGCCCAGCGGGCCCAATTCGCCGTAGTACCGCAGGTAGGGGATACCCAGGCAGGCGGCCAATTCCCCCTGGGATGTGGAGTCGGCGGTAAACTTCACTATTCCGTCAATATCCTGGGGAACAAGACCCGCGTCGGCGATGGCGCGGTTGGCCGCCTCCACGGCCATGTTCAACTCGGTCCTGCCGGAGTCCCGGTTGTAGACCGTTTCTCCCACGCCAACGATAGCGGATTTGTCCTTCAAGGTGCTCATGTACGGCCCTCCTGTTTTGCCCAACCGGGAGCAGCATGGCGGAGAATCCCCCTGAATGAAAGAGCAACCCCGGCGTTTTGGTGGGGCAAGCGCTCAGAAATTCACGCTAAGGGACAAACTGGATAGATGGGCGCTGAAATACGTCCCGCGGATCAAGCGGTGAAGTCTGGGCCAGTCCCGCTTGTTTGCGAAGGCCCAAAGCGATGTCGTTGGCCTGGCCCTTGAAGCCATTTCGGAACTTGACCATTACTCATTCCTGAATTGCTGGTGTGCGACCCGTATGATCCGTTCAAGAGACGCGCCGTTCTCAAGGGTGAGATTGCGGTTGGTGGTGAGTTGCGCAAAGGGTTCGGGTGAGGATGCGCCGGGGAAGAAAAAACGGCATCCAAGCCGGACCAAGCCAGTAGTAGCGCCAGGTCGTCAATGTCGAGGCGTTCGCCTCGGGAGAGGCGACTGAGGGTTGGCTGACTCACCTCGGATTCCTCGGATGCCTGCCTCCAGGTCAATCCCCTGGCCTGCCGATGAGAATCCAACGCCGCGTAGAAGGATTCGGCATCGAAAGCGCCGCCAAGCATACCGTCCGCCTTAATCTGGATTCCTTGCCGGCAGATTGTATCCTAAACCGAAACCAAGGTGAAACCCACATCATTCGCAGGTAGAATTCGGGGCAGTTGGAGCAGCAGGCTGGGAAATGGTCGGGGGTTGAAGTTGGGAATGGAGGAGATGGGAGCGCCGCTGGTACGGTGGCGCATGGACGGGGCTGAGGTACGACGGCGGATGTATCGAGCGCCAACGCCACGGGAGCGGGAGCGGTGGCACGCGGTGTGGTTGCTGTACCAGGGCCGGCTCTGGCGTCGGGTTTGGCTATTGCCCGAACCCTGGCCGGAACCCGGTCCCAACATCCAAGTCATCCGCCATGCCCCCTCCTGAACAACCCGTTACATTCCCCTGTCAGGTGTCGGGCACGGGGCAGGCTCGTCCAGGATGTGCGCACCCAGCTGGGTTTGGAGACCCAACGCCAGTGGTCCGACCTGGCAATTGGCCGCACCACGACCGTTCTGCTGGGCCTCTTCTCCTGGACCGCCCTGGCCGCCCACATCCTGCAACAAGAGCGTCCCATCGCCCAGCGTGGCCGCCGCCTGGTACGACAAGCCGTCGCCGACCTACGTGGACAACAACGCGCTGGTGCGTCGCCACCTGTCGCTGGCGTCCGAGGGTTTATTACTGTCCGCCGGCAACACTGATACGCTGGAACTCCCCGTCGACCTGCACCACCGAACGGTGGATTCCCTCGCTTACGCCGCTTCAAATGCGCAAAGCCCATCCTGGCTGCCACGAACGGCATCATGACCACAGCCTTTCCCAGCGTCCCCGGTGAAAGGGCGCTCGGGAAACCGGCGGGACCGGCCATCGCCATCCTCTGCAATGCGATGGACTGGACACCATCCCCTCTCACGTGACGCTCCGCGTCGATGAAATGCCCTGCACGCCAGCGAACGCCACGAGGCAGGCCGGGTGACCTACGTGATTCTGGACCTGTGGAAACTGGGCGGCGAGCTGCTGCCGCCAACACCACCGCCGACCATGCAGCAATTTTGTTCGAAGCTGAAAGAAGACCAACTGGTACGGCAGCATGGTTGACGCCCACCGTGACGGCCTATGGCTGAAAGCGATGGCGGCAACTCGCAACATCGAGGACATACGCCACCGCTCCGCGCTGCCCGGTTATGGCCAGCTCCAGCTCCTTCGCGTGGTCGAATAGGCGCGTCCCTACAGCCGGCGGATAATGGACCGCTCCACCGGAAAGCGCGCCTCGTCCGACCCTGGAGGCTGATTCAAAGCACCAGGTCCAGGAAATCGACGCCGATCTTCGACCCGTAATGCCGCCGTTCGTCGAATGCCTGCGCCACCAACGAAAGGCCCTGGTACCGGGCCTGCCGCGCGAACGTCGGCGGCACGGGATGCCTGGTCTACACGTTCCGCTTGGCAGTTGAGGGCGCTCGAGTTTCACGCAACCCAGCGGTCGGCAGAGTAGCGGAAGTGCTGATGGCGTCGATGGCAGGCAAGCTTCGGATTATATCATGCGCCCGAGAGTCCGAGTGGTTTGATTTTACGATATATCGTTGCAATTTTAGCAGAAATGAGTTATTAAGTTGCGCCGGATTCCAATGACGAGTCTTTCAAGCCGAGCAGAGCGTCGCAACATCTCGCGACGCCGACGGGAGCGGGTCCATAACTTTCCCGCGCAATTCAACCGTCGCCTCATGGTATGGAGATCAATATGGAACCGATGAACCACATAGGAACCCGCATGAATCGGGCAGCCAGCGGAATCGTGGCCAGCATGGGTCGGGCCGGCCTCCAGGTGCTGACCATGCTATTTGCCGCGTTGCTGCTGGCCGTCATCGCAAACGGGCTGTCTATCCAGACCGCCACGGGCAACGAAACCCCCGGCACGGCCACCGACCGGGGAGACCCGGCCAGATTCCACCACCAGTCCTCGGACGCCACCTTGAGCGCCCTTGAGATTGAGGACTCCGACGGCAACGCCGTCGCGCTGACGCCCGCCTTTGCGCCTGACCGGACGGAATACAAGGCCCAGGTCGATCACGACTTCGACGAGGTAACGATAAGGCCAATCCCGAACGACAGCGGCGGCATCGTCGAGTACCTCGATGTAATCAACCGGCACCTTGCCTACTCCAACGGCGACACGGAAGGACTCCCGGTTCAGCTTCTCGTCAGCGACAACACCTTCAGGCTGAAGGTCACGTCGGAGGACGAAACCGCGACCCGGACCTACACGGTCGTCGTGAATCGGACTCCCTTGCGGGAACTGATTATCTACCCGACGACCCCGCTTACGATTGACGAGGGCGGCGACGACACCTTCACGGTGAAGCTCACCTCGCAGCCGACCGGAAACGTAACGGTGACCGTGGACACGGATGACGCGACAGCGGCCAACGTGTCCAGGAACGCGCTGCTGTTCAATCGCAACAACTGGAACACGGAGCAGACCGTCCGGGTATCGGGCGTGGAGGACAGCGACCAGGATCACGAGTCGCTCAACATCACGCTCCGCGCCGCCGGCGGAGGGTACGAAGGAAAGGGCGGCGCCGTCGTCGTCCGGGTGAAAGATGACGAGGCGCCAGAGGTGAAGCTGGTCCTCACCCCGAGGACCCTGGCCATAGGCGAGGACGACACCGGGACGTTCACCGTGAGGCTCAACACCAGGCCCAAGGACGACGTGTCGGTGTCGGTGACGTCAAGCCAAAGGGGAATCGCAACGGCTGCGCCGGCATCGGTCTCATTCACCCGCGACAACTGGCAGACGGCCCGAACCGTTACGGTCACCACCTACCACGATTCCGACAACAAGAACGATTCCGTCAACATCAACCTGTCGGCGTCGGGCGCCGACTACAAGCGCAAGACCGGCATCGTCGCGGTCAGCGTGCTGGACGACGACACGACGGCGCCCGGCCTCGTGATCGAAACCACACTGATTGAGATGCCAGAGGATAGCAGTTCCACCTTCAGGGTGAAACTCGCGACGAGGCCGACCGGCAACGTAACCGTAAGGTTGAAATCGGACGACACGGAAGCGGTCAATTTGTCGGACGATACGCTGCGTTTCTCGACCAGCACATGGGACGCGCCCCAGATCGTTACGGTCTATGCGGAGGCGGACGACGACAGAAAAAACGACAACGCCGGGATCACGCTCAAGGCGTCCGGCGGCGGCTACCGGGGCAAGACCGGCCGGGTCATGGTGGATGTCATCGACGACGATACATCCAAGCCGGCGATGGTGGTCAACCCCCAAAAACTGACCATGAAAGAGGGCGGCACGGGGAGCTTCACGGTAAGCCTCGCCAAGGAACCGAGCGGGACCGTTAGCCTGCAGGTGCGCGTGTTCGCAACGGACCTGGCGGCCATAGCGCCGAACTCCGTATTCTACACGTATCTCACGTTCACGACATCCAACTGGTGGCACCTGCAGACCGTAAACCTGAACGCGCTGGAAGACGACGACACCGACCGGAACTTCCTGACGGTGACGCTCATGGAGGACGGCAGCCTCCTGGAAAACAGACTTGGAGCGGTGTCCGTCACCATCGAGGACAACGACACCCCTGGCATCGTGCTGAACCAGAAGACCCTTGCCCTGGAGGAGGAGGGAATAGGCGACGTCACCGTGCAACTTGCCACGCAGCCGTCCCGGACGGTGACGGTGGCCCTGACCTCCGACGACACGGAAATCGCTACGGTCTCACCCGCCTCGCTCACGTTCACGACCCGGGACTGGAACAGCCCCAGGAGCGTCCGGGTGCGGGGCGTTGCCGACGCGGACGCCCTCGACGAGCGGGCCATCGTGTCCCTGGCGGTGACCGGGTCCGGGGCCGATTACTCCGGCCTGAACGCCGAGGTAGCGGTCAACGTCCGGGACACCGACAACGAGATCAAGGTGAGTTTTACCGCCAAGCGTTACGATGCGACCGAGAGCGGCGCCCCCGCCAACGTCGTGGTGCAACTGTCGCGGGCCAACAGCGAGGACGTCACCATCCCGATAGACCTTTTCGCCCCCTCCAATTCCACCCGGGCATCGGACTACTCGGGAGTGCCCGAAAGCGTCACCATCCCTGCGGGCCAGGACCGGGCAATCTTCACGGTCACGGCGATGGACGACGTTGTGAGCGACGAGGACAGCGACCGGCTGGTGCTGGAGCTGGGCGAGATTCCGCCGGGTTTCGTCGCGAAAAAACCCGTCAAGACGACCGTGAGGCTGATTGATAACGATGCCTACACCGGTCCGCCCGTCCTGACCATCCATGGCGCGACCGCAGAGGAGGGAGAGGACCTGGTATTCCTCATCGAAATCGAGCGTCCCACGGACAACCACGTAACGATGTGGGGCTGGACCAAGGGGATCACGGCGACCAAGCACCGGGATTACGATGCGCCCGACATCGCCGAGGGCCTGGCGACACAGGTGGGCCGGGGGCTGACCAGCGCCGAGGTCCGGCTGGCCACCAAGCAGGACAGCATCAAGGAGGGCGACGAGACCCTGGAGGTCGGAATCAACCGCAGCGGAACCTACCGCATCCAAGGGTCGCGGACGGTCACCGGAACCATACTCGACGACGACTAGCGCGTTGACTGATTCGGGCGCTGCCTGCCGGGAACGCTTTGCCGTGTTGCGCAAAGCGTTCCCGAATCGTGACAGGAGACGTGCGCCCGGGTAGCGACATCTTGCCACACCGGTTTTGAGGATACGTCCCCCGGCACCACCTCCGGTCCGGGGAACGAAAAGCGGAGTCGGTTATGAACGACTACCTGGAGCTGGCCGCCGCGATCCTGGGGACCGACCCCTCGAACCACCCGGCCACCGAGGAGGCCATGGCGGAGCGGTGGGAGATCTACCTGGACCGTTTCGCCGAGATCGCGGGCGCGTTGCTGCGCCACACCTATCCGCTCCCGCCGGCGCTGGACGGCAAGAGGCGGATGTACATCTCCGGGCGGATCGAGGAAGGTAGCGGCGCCTGGGTCGCTCTGGTACGCGGACCGGCGCCTGGTTTCTCAAATTGCGGAGACCACCGACGATCCACCGGTGGTTACTGGAAATGAGGTCATCCCCATGCGCTACCGGTTCCGTCATCGGGACCCGAAGAGCGACCAGGCTACGGTCCGGAGTTACCCGCTGCCAATTCCGGCAGTAATGTATAACAAACGCAAATAAAGGTCATTCCTCGGCCCAGAGTTTCCCACTGCGCTCCCGGCGTTCATGGATCTGCGCAGTTCCCCGTTGCCCCGGTCAGGTGCGGACGCATGCTCGGCCCGGCGCCGCGCGGGGCGAGCCCGGAGCGTTAGGCGAGGCCGTCGAACGCTCACCACGCAACAAGATATTGCGACGTTGAATCTCCGGAGCTGGACGTCACCGGAGGCGCGGGTCGGTAGTGGCGGCGTCGCAGATTCCGGGCACCACCCACCCGAACATCACTTTTTGCGGACCGCCTTTGTCCGGGGAGTCGTATCATACGGGTGGACCCATCAACAATGATTCCAGATTATACGAATTATCGTTGCATTTTGTATCGCTCCAAATTCATAATACTCGACACCACGCTCGAATCTGATCACAAGAAACGGACTGCGTGCCAATAATTTTTAGAGTCAATTCGCGATACGGATTAGTTGTTCATTTTGTGTGGAGGCAGAATTTATGGAAAGCATGGCGGAATTGTTGAGGCGCCGGGGAAAGGCACGGAAAGGCCGGTTGGCGGTGGGCATCCTGAACCGTCTGCGCCACTTCGGTCAACGGCGTTTGGATCGGGGTCACTCCTCGGGTGGGCCGGCACGTTCTCCCGGTCGCGTCATTGCGGCAAAGGCGGGTCCGCCGGTGCGGGCGTTGGCCCCGCTGCTCGTCCTTGCCGCGCTGATCGCAGTCGCCGCGTTGTCCGCCGACCCCTCCCGGGCGCAGACTCCGGAAGTCCTGATCTCGAACCTGGACAAGTCGGATCATATAGCAACGGGTGCCATGGCGTCACAGGCCTTCACCACCGGCAGCGTCGGCCCGGAGTACGTCATCACCGACGTGTCCATCAAACTCGGCTACTCCGGGTCTTTCAGGAGAATTCGTCTCTGGATATTCACCGTGGACGAAGACGGCCTGCCGGACACCAAGCTTTACAAGCTGACACTTCCGCAGTTTCTCCGGCCCGATCAGGTCAACAAGTTCGACGCGCCTCCGAATGCGAGACTGAAAAAGGATACGACTTACGCGGTCGTCATCACGGGCAACACCCTGGAGAGTATGCCTGACCGAAATTATTATCACACGAGGGCCAAGGGCGAGGACAGCGGCGGGGCAACCGGCTGGAGCATCGCTGACAACCAATACATCAGGTCCATACTGTCAGAGGACTGGCGAAGACCGCTCAACCCAGGCGTCGTCAAAATGAGGATTCAGGGTTATGCCTACACCCCGTCCGACGACGCCAGCCTGGAGTCGCTCAAGCTCGAAGACGCCTCGGACGACTCGCCGATCTCCCTGGATCCGGGCTACACGTCCTTCACGTACAGCGCGTTGGCGACCGACGACGTGGACACCGTCACGATCTGGGCGACGCCCAACCACAGCGGGGCCAGCGTCACCTACTACGATCCGTCTGCCTACGATGAGGAAAACTGGCTGGGCACGCTGATCCCCGACGCGGACGGCGCAAAGGATGGCCACCAGGTGGCGATCTCGCCGGGTTCCAACGAGTTCAGGGTCGTGGTGACCGCCGAGGACGGGAACCGGGCAGCGCCCCACTACGTGCAGGTGTGGCGCGAATTGTACGCGCCGACCTCGGGCCTGGTCAGCAACACCGGGCAGAAACGACAGGGGGGCACGAGAGTCGGCAACAACCACGAGGGCGCCGTATCTCCGGCGGAAGTCTGGTCCGTGGCCCAGCAATTCCGGACCGGCGACAATCCGGGCGGCTACGCGCTCACCCACGTCGTCGCCGGCTTGATGAACGTGGGCGCCGATTCCACCCCCAAAGTGAGTATCTACACGCACGCCTCGGGGGGTCCCGGCACAAGCCTCTACGTCCTGACCAACCCGGCGACGTTCGCTTCGCTGGCAACCAACACGTTCACGGCGCCGGCCAGCGCGACGCTGGACGCCAACACCCGCTACTGGATCGTGTTCGAGAACGAGAATGAGGCTGTCGGCTACGACAATCAGTATTATCTTGCGTCCACGGTTTTCGACCGGGAGGACGCGGGCGCCGCGAGTGGCTGGACGATTGGCAACGGCCACATGAGGTCCGCCGACGGCGGGAGCTGGTCTTCCGAATATACGTATCCCTGGTCCCTGCTGGTCGCCGTCGAAGGCGCGGCGCAACGGCAGATGCGGGGTCTGCCGGGGCGGGGACAGCCCAAGCAGGGGACGCTGACCGCCGAGTTCCTCAATCCACCGGCCAGCCACGACGGAGTGAACGCCTACACCCTGCGGATCGAGTTCAACCAGGAGGTGGAGATTTCGCCGGATGACCTGCGCGACCACGCCCTGGCCGCCCGTGGAGGCACGGTGCGGTGCGTGAAACGGGTGGACGACGGTAAGGACCTGTTCGACGTGGATGTGTCGCCCGACGGCGACGGACCGGTCACGGTGTCGCTTGGTCCCACGCCGACCGACTGTACCGCCAGGGGCGCGGTATGCACGGCCAACGGCGTCAGTCTCGCGATGCCGGTGGCGGCGAACGTGCCCGGCCCCAGTCCCAGCCCCGCCGTCAATTCCGCCGCCACCGGAGCGCCGTCGATCAGCGGCGTCGCCCGGGTGGGCGAGACGCTGACTGCGGACACGTCGGGCATCGCGGACGCCGACGGCCTGGCCAACGTGTCCTACGACTATCAGTGGATCAGCAACGACGGCAGCGCCGACTCGGACATCAGCGGCGCGACAACTTCGACCTACACCCTGCAGGACGCCGACCAGGGCAAGACGATCAAGGTCCAGGTCAATTTCACCGACGACGGCGGGAACGCCGAGACGCTGACCAGCGCCGCCACCGGCGCGGTGGCAGCCGCCGTCAATTCCGCCGCCACCGGAGCGCCGTCGATCAGCGGCGTCGCCCGTGTGGGCGAGACGCTGACGGCTGACACGTCCGGCATCGCGGACGTCGACGGCCTGGCCAACGTGTCCTACGCCTACCAGTGGATCAGCAACGACGGCAGCGCCGACTCGGACATCACGGATGCCAACGGCAGCGCCTACACGCTGGTCGCCGCCGACCAGGGCAAGACGATCAAGGTCCAGGTCAGCTTCACCGACGACGACGGGAACGCCGAGACGCTGACCAGCGCCGCCACCGGCGCGGTGGCAGCCCGCGCCAATTCCGCCGCGACCGGAGCGCCGTCGATCAGCGGCGTCGCCCGGGTGGGCGAGACGCTGACTGCGGACACGTCGGGCATCGCGGACGCCGACGGCCTCACCAACGTGTCCTACGCCTACCAGTGGATCAGGAACGACGGCAGCACCGACTCGGAAATCACGGACGCCAACGGCAGCGCCTACACCCTGCAGGATGCCGACCAGGGCAAGACGATCAAGGTCCAGGTCAGCTTCACCGACGACGACGGGAACGCCGAGACGCTGACCAGCGCGGCGACGGCGACCGTGGCTTTGCCCCTGTTGACGGTTAAGCTCGAAAGACCCGCCGCGTCCCACGACGGTTCAAGCGAATTCAACTTCCACATCCGCTTCAGCGAGAACTTCCCACTGGGCTTCAAGACGCTCCGGAACCATGCCTTTGAGGTTACGAACGGCGACATGACGAAAGCGCGACGCAAGCTGGAGTCCAGCAGCATCCTCTGGAAAATGGTGGTGGAACCGGACTCCGACAGCGACGTGACCATCGTCCTGCCCGCCACCACGGACTGCACAGCCCAGGGCGCGATCTGCACGGCGGACGGCAGGAAACTGTCCAATTCCCTGGAATTCACCGTGCGCGGCCCCCAGCAAGGCGGCACGGGGCAAACGCCTGGAAGACCTCGTTAATGAGACCATCGAACCCGGCCCGACCGTCAAGAACCGGTCTTCGGCTATGAGGTCATCCCCGTGGGCCGTCCACCTGGTTCCGCTATCGGGACCAGGTGGACGGCCAGGCTGCGGGCCGGAGTTAGGCGCTACCAACGCCGGCGCCGTAGAAATCGGTTCAACGCGTCAATTTCGTGAGGGAGACCCCGGTACTTTCACCAGCACTTCCCGGGCCAGTTTTCTGCCGTCAGGCGTGCAGATGGCCCCGGTGACGCCGCAGTACACGGGAACGGGCAGCGTGATGAACACAGCGCCGTCGATTTTCGGCTTTACCTTGATTCTCCACCCGATGTTGCTCTGACGCTCCAACCGCCGAGCGGCGGACACCTTGCCCCCGTGAACGGTGAAAGCGTGATTCCGCAGCGTCCGGGAGCTCAAGGGTATGTCCTCGCTGAACGTCAACTCGAAGGTGAAGCGCGACGACCCGTCATGGGACGCTGGCACCATGCCAGGGGTTGCCGTCAGCTTGGGCGTCTCCAGACCCGTGATGTCCCCGGCCGGCGTGGTCCGGCTGGTTTCGCCCCCGGCCCGCAGCACGATCTTTCCGGTGTCTGCTTCATAGCGGACGTTGGAGTTGGTCATCACACCATTGAGCAGCGAATAGGTCACGGTGGCCTTGGTGGGAGGGTCTCCGCCGGAGGCTTGGGGCAATGCCACCGCCGCCTCGAATACCGGTATTTCGTGAGGCTTGACCGCACCATCGCCGACTACGGCCATCACTGATCCGATTCCATGGCTTCGCGCGAGGATTTCCAACCGGCCATCCGCGGACATCGGGAACTTCATTGAACCCAGGTGGGTCTCCACGTTGGTGGACTGGTCCCTGATCCAAAAACCGTACCAGCCTCCGTCAACGTCATCACGGCCATCCCGTCCGATGCGCAGAGTGTAGTTGCCCTCGTTCCAGTCAAACGTTCGCCGAATGCTGATAAAAGGGCCTGCCAGGTCGCCGGTTTCAACCCAGCCGTCCCCGGTGGTCCTGGAGAATGATGATGTGTCGGTAGTGCCCCACCGGTTGAACACTATGCCCTTGCCCTGGGAACCGTCGGTGCCCGGTTTGTCCAGGTCGGTGCGCAGCCCAACGGCGAATCGCACGTCCCCGATGATGCCCCAGGCCAGCGCCAGCACCAGCGCGTCGGTTTCGGAGAAATGCCCCGGGTCCTCGCGGATGCTGAAATCCATCGTGAGCGAATGACTGACCGGGGTGTTCTCATCCCAATGGAACAGGGCGCTGGCCATGACTTCGGGCGCTGCCGCGTACCTGGCGTCCACCCTGTGCCTGTTGAGCGGCCCTCGCTTCGAGCTGGCCAGATCCGCCACCAGACCGCCCCGCCGCCCGACGATTGAACCGCCGCCCAAGGGACCCTGCGCGAGGTCGCCGCTTTCGGCCAGGGCATTGGCGGGAATCACGACGCCCTTGGGATCGTTTTCAAAAGGAGTGACCACGTGATCGAATACCAGCGTGGTCGTGCCGCTGCCTTCCGAATAGTCGGCGTCCCGCGACGCGACCGCCTGGAGCGCGGTTATGTTGAGACGGGCCGACACGTCGCCACTGACGACGACGGAGCGGTCGAATCGGGCGGACACCAGGATGGTTTCGCCGCGCACGTAATAGTCTGCGTGTTGAGGCGTCGATGAGATGCTGACTGCCTGCAGGCGGGGGCGAGTCGCCGCGCCGTTCACCTTGTGGCCCGCCTGGGTGCCCAGCCTGGAATGAGTCGAGTTGGCGTTGACCGGCGACGCGCCCGCGCTCCGGATGGAGTCGGCGTCATTGTGATCCAGGGTCTGCGTGCTGTCGCCGATCCAGATTCCGTCGCTATCTCGATCCTGGGAGCGAATCAACGTGCCAAACAAAACCCGGTTGCCGCGAGTTCCAACCGGCGCCAGGTCCCGGTTGACCGAACCGATGCGGATACGGAAGGTTGTATCGCTGTCCGCCCGCACCGGTTCGCTGAATTCCACCGCAACCACGATGAGTTCGCCGTTGCCGTAGGTGTCATCGCTGGCGGCGCGGACTTTCCACCCGCCCGCTTCCGAATGGCTGACCTCGTGCATTTTCACGCCGTTGGCCACGATGTACGGGGCGTCGGCGTTCTGTTCATCGGTGATGAATCCGTTCGCATCGCCGGGAATCGTCGCTCCGTGGCCGGAAGACTGGTTGCGGGCCACGTTGATGTCGGCGTCACTGGCCCGAACCCACTCCGGAGCGGCGCCGGCGATGATGACCAGCGAAATCGCAAGGATGGCAAGCAGTATGGCGCTGCCGGAAACTGATCTGCCCAAACCTGTCTTGGGCCTGTACGAAAAAGGTCTCACGATAATATACCTCCTCAGGAAATGTAGTTGTCGTGGTCAATCTGTCGGCCGGGACCCGGGATGCCATCGAACCCGCTGACCACTCGGCGGGTCTAGAAGCGCCCTTCACTGAATAGTTCGACTCGGAACAATTTGCCCGGCTAACATTGGCAGGGCTTTTTCAGCAGATTGATAGCTGATATTCATATAATATGTACTTATTATCCCTAAATACGTTGGCAGAATCCGTTATTTTTACGACGATGCCATATAATCGACACTTAGTGCATCAATTGACCGCATACCATCAATCGCAACGCGACATCCGCAAATCGCGGACATACGTCATCGCACCCGACGTGATACGTGAACACTCTTTCAACCAAGCCTGTGCAAGGGAGGTGTCCGAGCACATGAATGTCGACCGCAACTTGCAACACGCCAGATTTGCCCAGTGCGGTTTCGTGATGAGGGCGTACCGGGAATCCTACGTGGAACCGGGCCGCAGCCGTGGAATGTCCCAGGACGGTTTGCTGCGGCGCATGGCCGAGGTAGATGATGATCGTGGCCGCCGGTTCAGCCATTCCACAGTGACCCGTTGGGAATCTGGCGCCACCAGACCTACTGTGGAGCGGCTGCAGATATTCGGGAAAGCCTTAGGCCTGTCCGGCGTGGAGGTGGCCGGCCTGATGATGCTGGCCGGCCTCGCCCCCGACTTCGAGTCGGCCGGCAGGCGGGTCGGGATACTCGCACCGGAACCCAAATCGGTCCCTTCGACCGATACGCAACCGGGCGGCCCAACACCGGAGGCTGGCGGAAAAGGGGATGGCCAGCACGGCCTGCTTTGGAATCCCAGGTTGCGTTTCGCGGGGTTGCAGCTGCTCCTGCCGGTCCTCTATGTGGTCGCCGGAGGCTACGCGCTGGGCGCCATGGGGTGGGATGACGCCTGGATGCCATTGGCTTACGTATTGGCCACATCGCTCCTAATAATAGCGCAGGCGTTCGTCTGGCCGGACCGCAGGGCCGGTCTGCGCGATTTCTACTGGGCGTCGATGTTCATTGTGCTGGTTACGCCGGCCCTGCGGTTCGCGTGCCTGGGATTGGATCAGTACGGCTTCTACCGGATCGGCGATTTTGCCGGCACTCACCACCCCCACATGATGATGCTGCTGGCCGGCGTTATCCTTGCGGGCGCGTCCGCGCTGGCTTTCGATTTCCTGTGGAGTTGGCAGAACTCGCCCGGCCGGGCAGGGCGCAGCGCCCTGGTCAGGTCAGCGTGGTCGCTGATCCCTCCGACGTTGGCGTGCTACGCGGTGGTGGTCACGCTTTCCGGCACGATCGTGTGGATTCAATCAACGGTGGCCATGCCGATATTGGCAGCGGTAGTCATCGCCATGCAGGTGGTCCGAGACCCCGAAACCAGGCCCGATCCCGCGCAATGCCGCTTCCTCCTGCAGGCCGCCTTCACGATCGTGATTGTGGCGGCCACCTTGGGAGCGATTGTCATTGTCGCGGTATATGGATCGCCGTATGCGCCCATGACTCTCCCCGACCACAATCTGCTCGGTTCCTGGGAGATCGACTTCGACCGTCTGGGCTACACGGGAAATCAGGTGATGGAGCGGTTGGAGATCGGGTATACCTGGCATCGGATGTGCCTGTACGCATACATGGTGGCCGTGCTGGGCGGCGGTCTCCTGGTCGGGGTTTATCGCCTGGCTGATCGTGCCGTCCGCCACCCAACGCCCAGGCAAGGGTCAGACCGGTCCGGTTGGGAGCGGAAACCAACAGTTAGGCGCCGTCTGCGTAGCAAGATGTTGCGACGCTGAATCGCGCCGAGGCTGTGCGCAGCTCGCACCGGCGCCGTGGCCGCCACCATCGGGACGCGCAGGACGACCAGGCTACGGGCCGGAGTCAGGCGCTACCAGCTCCGGCGCCGTAGCAAAATCTCGCGACCAGGAAAGCCGCCGAAAAATCCTAGCCTCCGGTTATTGCCACAAATCGGGATCGGGTCGATTCATCATTCCGATGCCCAGATAGCCGTACCAGATTACCAATAGCACGTAGCAGCCCCGGGCCAGGGTGATGAAGGTGTCGCGGCCCCCGTTGTTGAGTATGGCGATTATGAAAAAGACCATTACGGCCAGGCTGACCAGAGCAGCCAACAGGGAGATTATCCGGTTGAAATCGTCTCGCGTGGAGAGGCCCAACGCGAAAAGGAAGCCGCCAAACCCGAGCGTAATCCCACCGGCGTAGAGGAGGGCGGACCCGGCGTAGTAGATGGGAATGATCGCTCCGATCTGGTCGCCGGCCTGGGCATCGGCCAGAATGAAGTCCATGCCACTGCCCAGAATCCAACCGGTCAGTCCAACGAAGATCATAAAGAAGCCCATCTGGGCTAACGCCTTGCCGTTGCCCTGCAAGGTGACGTTACGCATCAGCGCGTAGAGGCCCGAGAGGATCAGGACCAGGCCCAGTATTATCGCGATGTTGGTTACCTTGGTGAGTGCGGCGTTGGCGCCCTTGGCCGTTATGGAGCCAACAGCGTCAGACACCTTGGCACTGTCTATCAGCAGTCCACCAGGCTCGATGAGAAAGAAGACGAAGGCGATTATTGGGCCGAATATGAGGGACAGACCCGCTACTCGGTTCACTGAGATCGTGCCCATGTTCGAACCTCCTATAAGCGATGTGGCAAGCATAAGCTGTTGGGTTCAATCCCCCAAAGCATACATCCTGACGCCCGAATTGTGGCACCCATATTTCGCAAAGGCCCGGGTCAGCAGAAAGTTTGGGTCCGGTACACGCCGTTGTTGAGGAGGGAGGCGACCCCGATTCCGGACCCGGGGTGGCGCGGGTCCATGATGACGCTGTCATGTCGAGGGCTGGTCGTGCATCCGGTCACAAGCTTGTTGACCAGTTCGTCCTGCGGAATCCACCTGCAGGTCGTGGCCCTACCCTGGCGCAGGGTGTGGGAGTGGCCGTGCAGGAGGCGGATGTTTTCCGCGATCCCTGCGCTGAGCGGATTGTCGCAGCGTTGTTCATCATCCTGGCCCGGGCGGTCGGACCATGCTCCTTGAGATTCGGGTGTGAATAGTAATTGTTGGCCGCCATATCCAGGCCGCTGGAACCGGCGGTGTCGCAACAAAATCGGGGTTTTTGTTACACTCCGTCGAACCATGAACCTCCCCTGGCCCGAAATCGGGCCGCTGTTTTTCCTAATTATTTTCATGGCGTTCTACTCGCCGTTATGGTATGGCGCGGTACTGAACGCACTCGCGTATCTGGTGGTGAGACGGCGCGGCGCCGATGGAAAAATGATCTCCTGCGGCGTGATAACGGTGATCATCACTTTCGGGGCTGCTTTGGGCACGTTAGTGGTACAGGGTGATCCGAAGGTGGACCTCAACAAGGATGTCATGCTTTTGACGCGCTTCGTGCTGGAAACGTTGGTCATCATCGTCGGCGCCGTTTGCTGCTGGCTCCGTCCGATAATTGGGTTCAGAACTCCCGGGGACCAATGACATCCCCACTCGCCCGGTGTCTGGCTGGACCGTCAGCGCAATCGAGAATTCTGTTGCGCAAGGTGGTCGCAAAGTCAGGCGCTACCGTCGGCGCCGTCGCACGGTGGGTTCACGGCAGTTCCGCCTGCCTCAAATTGTTGAACTCGTCGTCGGTGATCGGAATGACCTCTGTCGGCGCATCGAAAATCAAAAGGTCCAGGTGGGTTATTATGTCGCCCACCATCAACTCGATTCTCCCCATGCCGAAGTACGTGGTGCCGGCAGCGAAGCACTGACCTCGCCGTTTCGCGTGTTTGGTCCGAATCAGGATCGTGCAGCGCATGCTCGGCCAATGAAATCCCCACCCAATTGCGCCGACCGCGTGTGTTGTCACGGCGGGGTCCGCCGTTACGGCGCTCCCGCAGGGGGCGACGATCAGTAAGTAGCGATGAAACTCCGAGTTTGGATTCCGGAAGAGAGGTTCCAGGCTTTGTTGTCCCGTTGACTCGGCGGCATGGAAAAAGGGGCAGCCGGAACAGGCCAACGTCTCGCGGACCCGTGCGTGGGCGGGTAGCATTGGGGTGGCGGTTGCGCGAGGCGGCGGCGGAGTTTAGGTCGTGGTGCAGCCCAGGGTCAAGGCCGCAATCGGGATGGGAGCCGCGCTATGGCACAGAATCGCCGTGGCTAGACGTACCATCAGCAGGTCGGTGTCGCGGCAAAATCGTGGGTTGGCGCGTCGACTTGCGGATGTCCTCGGTGCCGTTTTTGAGCCTGGTAACGGATTATACGTGATGTACGTTGTTCCGATTTTTGATATCGTCAACAATATTGTTTATCATCACGCCGATCTTCTAGTGTGATGTATCCAGAGTTCGTTGGCAAAAGCGGGCGACGTTAGCGAGTATCTGGTCGGCGGTTTTCGTCCACGCAAATGGCGTGGGATCTTCGTTGGTCACGTCCAGGTAGCGGTAGATGGCCGCTTCCAGCTCTCCGCTGCTCTGATGCACCCCGCGACGCAACTGTTTCTCCGTCAACAACGCAAACCACCGCTCCAGCAGGTTCAGCCAGGACGCGCTGGTGGGGGTGAAGTGCAGGTGGAAACGCGACCCTTTGGCCAACCAGTTCCGGATCAGCGCCGTTTTGTGGGTAAGGTTTCGTTGCGGTGGGGTTGCAACCCGAAGGCTCTCCAGATGCGGCTCACCGTGTTGTGGCTCAGTCCGCAACTTTGGGCCATGGACCGAGTGCTCCAGTGGGTGGCATCACGGGGCGTCGTCTCCAGCGTCAGCATAATCACCCGCTCCACATCGTCATCGGCAATCGAACGGGGCCGGCCGCTGCGGGGCTCGTCCGACAGCCCATCCAGTCTCCGCTCCACAAACCGCGACCGCCATTTGCCAACCGTTTCGTTCGACACCCCTAACTCGGTCGCCACTGCGGTGTTGCTCCTGCCTTCGGCGCACGCCAAAATCATCCGAGCGCGCAACGCCCAAGCCTGGGCCGTCTTGGGCCGCCGCACCCACCGCTCCAGTGCTTCCCGTTCCGCTTCGTCCAAAATCAGCGGCGGCATCGGTCGTCCGATCGTCATGGTGATCCTCCATCTGGCCTGCTCACCCGTAAAATACCGCATCACTCCATCTTTTACTACTTACTTCGGTTACATCACCATAGCAGCGGAGACTCGTCGGTTACGTACGAAACGAGCCCTGGCAGTCCGTCGTCGTCAGGATGCAACAGTCAGGGGCAATGTTCCAGCATTATTCCTGCGTGCTTTCGCTTGCTCATGTCGATGGGGATCATCTCCGGCCTCGCCCAGGATTCGGGAGGCGAGGGCGACGCCGAGACCCGGTAAAGAGCGGTAGCAATGTGCGTCCGGGTGGTGCTGAACGTGGTTGCACAACTCGGCTTCGATATCCTGAATCCGTTGGTTGATACCGCCTATTTGACGAATAGTAGGCCGATTGGCCGTAACCAAGGCCCGGCTCACCGTCAATGGCGTTTCCGGTTGGGGTGAACGCACCGCCTCTCGTATCGCCGTGGCTGGTCGCTCGACGTTGCGTTCCCGCACCCTCGTCGAAGGGCAGCACAGAGCTGTTTCGTGGTGAGTCGAGCGGCCCGGTGCGGGTCCGGAACCGCGGATAGCACACCCACTGCGTCACCACCGGCCAAGTTGGGAGGCTTCCATGGCAGCAGCAAAATACTCTCCCAGGGTGTTGCGAAGCCGATTGGTGAGCGGGGTTCGATCCCGAATCAATAGCTGGTGGCTGCGGGCAAACACCTTTACCCCAGTGGCAGCATAGCTGTCCCCGAACACCGGTCGGTGGTTTTGGAGGTCCTTGCGGAGCAAATCGGAGAGCAGTTTTGCGTCGCCGTCGTCAGACCTGGCACCGTCGACGTGGTGCCAATCCCGGAATCGAGCCAGCGAACGGGGATTGATCGCATAGACCCGGTAACCCGCACCAATCAATCCCGTGACCCATGGACCCCGGTCGGCTCCAATCCCAACCACGATCTCACAGTGGTCGTGGGGATGGGGTGCGGTCGATCAGTACGGTTCGGCGATACCCTCAACACCTTCGGGCAGGCGTTTGGCACCGAGGCGAACGCCGGTATCGTCGTGAGATGCACGTCATGATGATCATCGCCAACATAAATGATCGCGGCGTTTCTGTTCCCTCCGTCATCGCGCACTGCGCTATGAGCTCCACTGGGCCGGTCTCCGCCACGGCCTGATGGAAAAGTGCTCGTTGGCACGCCAGCCCATGAGTGATGCGGAGATCACGCATTGGACGGCCGGGCAATGTCTTGTTCAGATGGAAGCGGAAGCGCTCGGGAGATCCGTGGGCGCTCACCGTATGGCGCGTCCCTGAGCCAGTCTCCCGGATCATTCCGGGCTAGAGGACTGCTCCCATCAGGAGATCCGGCGTCGCAGAGCCTGTCCCTGTAGGGAAGGTGGTGGGTATCTCCGCCAATCGTGCCGCCACCTTGCGTCTGGTGGGCGCGGCGCTGGCCGAGCCACACGACAAATGGGCAGGGGGGCGCCACTACGTCACATTCACCAACCACCAGCACGACCCGGCCTTACCGATCAGTAACATCCTGGAGGCGTCAGCCTGAACTGCGTCAATTGCGATGACGTCAACTGCACTACTTAAAAGGCACGTTAACGCGGTCTACCAATGGGGCGTACGCGTCATTTGCCCGTATTCTCTGGTGGTGTTACCATTGATCCAGGATGTTCCCGTCAAGTCGGGATCGGTCCACAGTTGGGGACGCGTAGGTTCGACAGGAGCGGTTTCTGACGGATTGCAGGCCGAGGTTGCTGCTGCCCTCGCTAAAAACAGTGGCGAACAAGTAACTGGCGAACGTGAATTCGCTCTAGCCGCCTAAACGCGGCTACGTCTGCCACCAGTAGGCCCGGAAGCCGGGAAGCGGACGTCTAATTATTCCGGGATGCTACCCCAGCGACGCCGATAACCGGGGCCACAGATTTCATCGGCTGGCGGTTGCCGAATCCCGTCGGCGGGAGTCGGTAGCGGCGAGAACAAAGCGCCGAACAAGCTTGTAGCATATCCGCTCAGGGGAGTTTCTGGACGGGGAGTGCGACTCTCCCCCGTCTCCACCATCCCATGCAAATTCCCCATACGGGGTGGGCCAAACTTCAACGTTGTCTCTATAGTCCATTGCCTGGAGGAGGGCGTTGAAGGCTTCCATGGGCCGGAACCCACTGCCTCCCGGTTCGCCAGATCCACGTAGATGCTGCGGAACACCGCCAACAGGAGACGGTTCCGCTGGCCGGGGTCTGCTGACTTCCAGAGTTCTTTCAGGTGGGTGAGGATCTTGACGGCCACGGGGGCGTCGTCCAGCTCCAGGACGTAGATAGTAGTCAGTTGAGCCTCCGCGTTCTCTTTGATGATCAGATATCGGGCCTTGGTTAGGTCCCCCTCCAGGTACAGTTCCTGGGGGCGCTCGATCTACCTCGGGATGGCCGCGCGCCTTTTGAGGCCTTCGCTGTGGTCAGTTCCTTCGACATAGTTTTGGATGATCCAGTCAACCCAGTCGGGTCGTAGGGTGAAACCGCCAAAGATCTGGTCAACCTGGTCCTCGAACACGTAACCGACAAACGACTGGCGGGCATGAGCGCATTTTCGATCCGTGCCTTTCCTGGGCACGACGTAGTAGGTCTTGCCGTCCTGGCCCTGTCTCTGCGACCACAGCTTTGTCCCGCACCGGTGACATCTCAACAGCCCGGTGAGCATATGCGGGTTCTGGCTGGAGCGGCTCACCGAAACTGATTTCCGGGATCGGTTCTCTTTGATACGCTCCTGAACTTCGTTGAACAGTTCCTCGCTGACGAGAGGCTGATGGCGGCCGGGGTAGTATTCGCCCTTATGGCGAACCTCACCGAGGAAAAAACGGTTACTGAGAAGGTCACGAATTGACCATCCAGTGAAGAGGGCTCCTTGGGCGTTGTCCGGATCATCGTGCATTACTTCGGTATCGAGGTCGGACCGTCGTCTCCCTTTGGTGCGGAACCCCTGCTTATTCAACTCCTCAGCCAGCGTGCGATAGGAGTGTGAGCCGCTTCGGTATTGCTCGAATGTCTTGCGCATTGCCGGGCCGGCGACCGGGTCTATGCGGCAACCGGTGTGGTTCTCGTCGATGCCAATGCAATTCGCGTCACACCGTTCATCACCGAAGGGCGGTTCTCCGTTGTACATGCCGTGCATCGCCCGCTCCCTCATACCCTCCTTGGTGTGTATTGACGAAGCGTCCGAAAAATACTGGGCGAAGGCGCCCAGCATGGTCATGAACAGCCTGCCCTCGGGTGTCGTGTAGTCGATGTCCTGGGTAATGGACACGGAGGTTACGTTGTGCTGGGAGAAGGTTTGGAAGGCGTCCAGCATCACCCTCAGGTTCCGGGTGAAGCGGTCCAACGTGTGAGTGACCACCACGTCGAACTTGTCCGCTTGGGAATCATCCAACATTTGGCGGAACGTCGGCCGTTTGGCGATGGATTCCACCGGCGCCGAGCGGCCTTCATCGTCATGGGCGTCTGCAACGCCCCAGGGTTTTCTCGCAAGCCTCATGAAAGTCCCGACGCTGGGCATCCAGCGAATACCCGTCGACTTGATGCTCATCGCTAACTCGGAAGTATCCCGCCGCTATCTTCGTTATGTTCTGCTGGGTCAGCATCGATCGGCATTGTAGAGGGCGAGCCGTGGTTCGATTCAGAGACTTCCCGCAACACGTTGCCCGCCTCTGCCAGAAAGTCCCCAATTTCCTGCTCAGGGGTGGCAGTCCCCTGGAATGTCTGGTTTTGCTTGGCATTCGCTACAGGGCTGGGGCGGCTGTTGTGGTTTGACCGTAGGGAAAACACGCCTGCGAATTGACAACCCGCTTCCCCTGCGTTGGTTGCCTGCGCCCCCCGCCCTC
The DNA here is from genome assembly GCA_965116565.1 of Dehalococcoidia bacterium. Taxonomy (GTDB): domain Bacteria; phylum Chloroflexota; class Dehalococcoidia; order Lucifugimonadales; family UBA3495; genus Bin87. Next base: position 2,099,429 of record OZ220699.1, on the reverse strand, counting down.
CGACGGAGCGCGGGGGTTTACAGATAACGCTGTTCAGCCGATCTAGGGTCCAGGGAGAATCTTGGCTTTATCGGTTAGTTGTGCCTCAGGGGTCCTACGTATGGTGTTTCTGCCCCATCTGTCGGTGAAGGGGTGCGGTTTTTCGAGGCACTGTCTGCGGGCGCCGGAAGCTGGTCGATGTCGCTCTGGTCTGATGTTCGAGTGGTCCTGCTCCCGGTTTCCCGACAATCGCCCGAAGCGACGTATGTTGTGCCGAGGGCCTGGACACAGGAGCGAAAACGGATTGACAAGTGCAGAAGACCGGCAATAAGCTCCAACCACCCTGTTCGGAACCTGCTGGTCGGCCGATATGGAGAATGCCGGTTTATAATCGGTGAAATCCCAGAACGTCCTATCCTCAGCGGAATCGGCTGAAACTGGGAAATCCTGAGTTGAAAGACGAGGCATCAAAGGGGGATCCATGAAATATGACGTTGTTATCGTCGGTGGAGGAGCGGCTGGGTCGGTGTTGGCCAGCAGATTGGCTGAAAACGCGAATACATCCGTTCTGTTGTTGGAAGCCGGGCCGGATTACCCCGATCCAGACTATCTTCCGGACGAGATAAAGTTCGGCCACACAAGTTTTGCAGAATCCCCAGAGTCCGAGCACAACTGGGCCTTGCGGGGAACGATCACCGATGAGCAGGGAGAGATCCACGTAGCTCAGGGCAAGGTGATCGGCGGAGGATCGTCCATCAACGGTCAGGCGATGCAAAGGGGGTTGCCAGAGGATTTCGACTCCTGGGCTGCCATGGGCAACGATGAATGGTCTTATGACAAGGTGCTGCCCTACTTCAGAAAATCTGAGCACGATCTCGACATTCGCGATGATTTTCATGGAGCCGACGGACCGATGCCGGTGAGGCGTCGTCAATCCGGGCCCTGGGCAGACATCCAAACGGCCTTCCACGCAGCCTGCTTGGAGTCCGGCTATGGGACAGTCGAGGATACCAATGGCCCGAACCCCTCGGGAATCGGCGTGTGGCCCTCGAACAACCTGGACGGCTGGAGGATGAGCGCGGCCATCACTCACCTGAATCCCATGCGCCACCGTCTCAACCTAACGGTGAGGGGAGGGGTTTTCGTCAGGAAGGTATTGATCGAGGATCGAAAGGCCGTCGGTGTTGAAGCAGAAAGTGGGGGCGAGATTTTCAACATTGAAGCAGATCGGGTTGTGTTGAGCGCTGGGGCTCTCAAGTCGCCCCACCTGCTCATGCTGTCGGGAATCGGCCCCAGGGACCAGCTTGAGCAATTTGGCATACCGCTCGTTCATGAGCTTCCCGGAGTGGGGCAGAACCTATTTAACCACCTGAGCGCCCAGATCACCTTCAAAGTCAAAGACGGAATGACCCTGACTTCCGATGCCGATGCGGCACGCTTTTGCTTGCACTACACCTCCCACGGCTCCGGCGAAGTCAACGATATGTTGCTGAGGACCACCCCAATGGTTGACGAACGGCCGGAGCGCGTCCCCGGTTTGCGCACCAAGTTCCTCAACGATGATGTTCCTGCGGACCGGGTGGCGCGAATCTCGTGCACCCTCGGACTGCCCGACGGCGCAGGATACGTCAGGCTGGCGTCTGCCGATCCCTCAGTGCAGCCAGAGTTCAACTATCGCTATCTTCAGCATCCAAACGACAAGCGTCGGGTGCGGGAAGGTATCCGAATGGCCATCGGTTTCCTTGAAACCGATGCGTATAAGGACGTGGCCGATTACCGGCTCCACCCAACGGATGACATTCTGGCCGACGACGACGCCCTGGACATCTATATACGCCAAACCGTTGGCACCGCCAGGCATGTGTCCGGCACATGCAAGATGGGCCCGGACTCAGACCCAATGGCGGTTGTTGATCAATACTGCAACGTCAAGGGTGTAACGGGGTTGTCGGTGGTCGATGCGTCGGTGATGCCGCGGGTAACAAGGTCAGGTGGCAGCCACGCCACGGTTGTCATGATCGGGGAGCGTGCCGTCGACTTGATTGCCTCGGCTTAACCCCACCTGGCCGCCGTCTGAAATCTATGGTCTAACAGGGTGTGTGACCATTAGTTTCAAGCAGGTTGCAGGCGTCTGAGCATCACGTGGATCATGGCGACGTGAACCCGGGCTTGGCTGCTTTAGGTGCGCGCCTCATAATCTTTGCTGCACTGGCGACGTAGGCTCAGCCAAGCCAGGGTGCACATGACTACCCATCGTCGGGGCAGGACTTCAAAGTGGTGGCTGTTGGGCTTGCGCTTCACCACGGTCAGCAGCCATCCACCCGCCACCCAAGCCCAGGTCACCAGTTGACGCGCGTAGCCAGCATCGGCCCAGATCAACTGCAGCCTGGGAAAGTTGCCCGGCAGCTTGGCCAGCATCAACCTGGCGCCGTCCCGATCCCCGTGTCGTAGCACAGGGCAGGCTCTGGATGTTGGCGGCGTGAACCACCACCGCCAGCAACTATCCCATGGTGTCCGCCACGATGTGCCGTTTGCGTCCGGTTACCCGTTTGCCAGCGTCGTAACCTCTGGGCCCCTTTTTCCGTGGTCCTCACCGATGGCTGTCAATGATGGCTACACTGGGTGCAGTCTCTCGGCACGCAGTTTCCCGAACCCGGGCACGCAGGGTTGCCTCAACCCGTTCCCAGGTGCCGTCGTCGCGCCAGTTCCGAAAGTACCACCACACTGTGCCCCAGGGTGGTAGGTCTTGGGGCATCAGGAGCCAGGGTATGCCGCCCCTCAACACACATAATGCCGTTGACCACCTCCCGCAAGTCCGTGGTGCTGGGATGGCCTCTTTTCGTGTCAGTCGGCAGCAGGGGCGCCAACTCCTCCCACTGGGCGTCGGTCAAATCTCTGGGATAAGGTTTTCCGCTCATGCTCCCAGCGTGGCCGGCGTCCCATCCTCATCCCAGGAATAGCCCGCGCAACGTTCGGCAACTGTCACACACCCTCTGAGGGAGAGCTGGAGCCTGTGGATTAGCCAACGGCTCGAAGCTATATGTCCAGGTCTTGGCGGTCCAGACCGGCAAGAGTAGTCAACGACAGAGGCATTCCTAATAGTCGTCTATCACCCCAGACCGTGCCTCCGTGCTTTATGGATGTGGCGCGAACCAATCTCCTTTTCAAAACCGCTCAACGAGACAGTCATGGGCGGCGGAGACATCCGGTGAAGTAGAAGGCCATTGATAGTCGAAAAGCGCGGAATACCCAGTGCGCTCCGGAGACTGTCGCCGGCAACGGTTCCCGATTCACCCAAAGACGTACCGCGCAACCGCGTCGTCATGACTATCCATTTCTCACGGAGGCTTTTCACTTCGAGCGTTTTCATGGGCGTGAATGATTGTGGTTTGTTGCCGATACTGGCGCTGATCATGGCGGTCGCGGATGTCTCAGGAAGTGATCAGCCCTTGCTGGGGTTGCGTCCACGGAAGGCTGTACACCGGAGCCACCTGAGGAGCGCGAGGTATGGGCAGGTCGCCCAATGGAACATCGATGACCACGGGCGCGTCGTATTCCATAGCCTTGGGAACCAGGCTTTCCAGTTCCATGGGGCTGCCCGCCCGCAACCCAATGGCGCCGAATGATTCGGCGAACTTGACGAAATCAGGATTCACCAGGTCGGTCTCGTAGGATCCGGCGAAGAAATCATCCAGGTCGCGTGCGACGTTTCCATAGGAGTCGTTCCGCCAGATGATGGTGACAACGTTGATGTTGTATTTCATGGCGGTAGCCAGTTCCGAGGCATTGAACATGAACCCGCCGTCTCCTGCCATGCAGATCGTTGGTCGTTCCGGGTTGGCGACTTTCGCGCCCAGGGCAGTGGGAAAAGCGTAACCGAGGTTGAACTGGTATCCCGAGTCAATGTAGGTCTTGGGGTGTTTTACATGGTAGTGGGTCCGGGCGTAGAAACCCAACTGGCTCACATCCCACAGGACATACGCGTCTTCCGGCACGCTTCGTTGAATGACCTCTAGGATAGGGTACTGAGGCTCCTCAAGCTGGATGTCGCGGTATGCGACCAGGCGACGGGCGGCAGCCACCGCCTCGGCCGGCGACGGACGCACGTTCGCTCCTACGGCCAACAAATGGGGCAAGAGGGCTTCAATTGTGGCCGTGGCGTCTCCGTGCAGGGGGATGGTGTTGGACTGGATCCTGGTGAGATCGTTGTCGTCGATGTTGATGTTGATCAACGTGGACGAATTGCCGGCCGGATTGCCCAGGGAAAAGCGAGTTCCGATGCCGATCACAACGTCCGCCGCCGTCATGACATCATAGAGCTCGTTCATTTCTTGTCGTTCGCCGCGCGCGCTGAAACAGGAGCCGTAGCAAAGTGGATGACCATCCGGTATGGTTCCCTTCCCTCCCGTGGACGTAATGACCGGTATGTTGGTCGCTTCTGCCAGCCTGACGAGAGAACCCTCTGCGTCGGAGCGTGCCACTCCGCCGCCAGCGAATATCACGGGTAGTCGGGAATTGGCGATGACCTGGGCCGCGTGTCGCAGTTGTTCCGGGCTGGGCACGATCCTCGATATGGGAGCGGGATCCCGCAACTGAACTTCTTCCACCTCCACGCCGGCTTCCGGCGGAACCTCGAGCAGGACCGGACGCGGGCGACCGGTGCGCATCTGCCGGAAAGCCTCGAATACCGCTTCGGGAATTTCCCTGGGTCGCATTGCCATACGTCGCCATTTGGTTATGGAACTGAGCGCGCCTCCCTGGTCCATCACCTCATGCACTGCCCCCAGGTTTCGTCCGATCATGCCTCGGGGGACCTGTCCGGCGATGACCAGGACTGGGGATGATCGGGCGTAGGCGGTGGCCACACCGGACGCGGCGTTGTACAGGCCAACGCCTGGCACCACCAAGGCCACGCCCGGCTTGCCCGACGCTCGGGCATAACCGTCGGCCATGTAGGAGGCGGCTTGCTCGTGCCGGGTCGTGATCATCCGGATTTTCGGCTCGTCCCGAAGGGCAGCCATGATGCCGTATAGTTGGATGCCTGGGACACCGAATATCACGTCAACTCCCTCGTTGACCAGGGATTGCACGAGGGCTTCTCCGCCTGTCATTGCAGTCATACAACTCACTCCTTATCTTGACGTTGCGGGTTTATCTTGACGTTGCGGGTTTATCTTGACGGTCGTGTGGCGACGGCAGCCGGCCAGGCCCACACCACCTCAGTTCAAATGAAGTCCGGATGGCCCGTTGGTATTCTATCCGTCGATTCGCTCTTCGACACAGCTTTCTGCAACGGAATGCGACAATAAAGCCTGGAGGTCGGCCAATCCGGTGATGGACACTTGGATACGCCCGGTAACACACCCTCCCGCGGCAGAGCCTCCACCGGTGGACAGCGCGCCATCAGCGCGATAGGCGAGTCTCTACGGCTCGTTCACCTGCGAATGCGCGGAGGCGACGTACGAACACAGCCGAGCCGGATCCTCCCATCGGCCCGGCCTGATCTCACCCACGCCATAGCTGATGTTGGTTCACCGGCGGCAAGCAAACGCCGCTCGAAACCGCCTCCTGAGCACGTCGGTGCGTACCTGCCACTCGGCCAAAAGGCGTGACTGGGCATCGCGGCGTCCATCTTCTTTCGGTGAGCGTGGCTGCTGTCCCGGGACCCTGGTGGGCGACGGCTAGTTGAACGAGGGCACGCCTCAACGTGGCAATGGAACGTTTAGCGTTGATGCCGTCAAACGCTGTGGTGAGGCGGCCTGATCCAAGATGATCCCCGGGGCGCCTGCCGTCCATTGGGCATTGCGTTATGTCTCGGCGTATCCATCAATCTACGACGTAATCCGCAAGCGGCGAAAGTCAGACATTTCCGTCCCTTATCGCTGCCTTGGCGTCGTCCACGTTGGAAACGATATGTACAGTCGAAACATCATTGAACGCGGCCATCGTCTCTTTCGCTGTTCCATGCAGACCGACGACCAGGACCCTGCGGCCGTTAATCACCTGCCCAACCAGCGTGGCTGCGGTATCGTCCATGTAGGCGACTTTGGTGAAGTCCAATATCGTGACCTGGCTGTCGGTCATGTCTCTTCCCAGTATCCGCACCATCTCCCGTGCGCTGGACACTGAAACCCAATCGGGCATCACAACCAGTCCCACCCGTGATTCGAGCATTTCGCCGTCCGGCCACACCGCGGAGTCGGGCAGCGGCACCGATACCAACCGTTGCAGTTCGGAGCGTTCGCTGCGCACCGCAGCAACCAGGAACGCGACCACTAGACCTATGATGACCGCCACGTTGAAGTCCACAATCATGGCGATGATCGCCGTCGTCAACATGACAGCCGCGTAACCCCGCGGGATCCTGGCAATCCGTTTCATATATCGCCAGTCGATGATCAGGTAACCGTTGACGATTATGATCCCGGCCAAGGCGGCTATCGGTATTTCCTCTATGGGCAGGAAGATCAACGCCAACAGGACTATCAGGGCAGCCGTTATGGGCGAGACGACACTTCGTCCCCTGGCCTGTATGTTCAAAAAAGTCGTGACGCTGGCTCCTCCCGCATTGCCGCCAAAGAAACCACCCAACAGGTTGCCCACGCCTAGGGCAGTGAGCAGTTGATTCGGCCGATGGCTGCTGCCGGTGAGGCTGTCGGCCTGCAGAGCGGTGATCAATCCGTTGGCCGCACACATCAGGGCGATGGTGAACGCCGGCAAGATGAAGGCAGGGTTGAATATCGGCATCGTGAGGGTCGGCAGTCCTCGCGGGATGTCACCCACGACCGGAGCATCATGGAGCCATAGCATCCCAATAAGGGTGCCGCCAAGCAACGCGACGAAGGGGCCGGGGGCGTACCTGGACAACCGGCGCGGCCACAGCAGACCGACCGCTACCGTCACCAGCGCCACTATTACGGCGTCGAAGTTGAACGTTGCACTTGGCCACGCAACCATGTTGCCGATCGCCCCCCCTTTCGCTGTGGGCAAGCCGACTGCAGGAAGGATGTGCGTGATGATTAGAACGATGCCGGCCGCGGTAAAGAAACCGACGAGCAGTGAGTGGGGAATGTACGCGACCAACCGTCCCCACCGGACCGCGGCAAAAGCCACCAATATGACGCCGGCGAGCATCGTGGTGGTGAAGGCAGCCGTCAATCCATGCTCCGCGGTTACCGGAGCCAATACCAGGGCCACGAAAACGTTAGGGCCGGCGATCAGGACTCGGCTGCTCCCTGCTATGGCTGTTACCAATCCTACCGCTACCGCTCCGTAGAGGCCGGCGGCAGGACCAATCCCCGCAATCAAGCCGTAGGCCATAGCGACAGGCACCAGAACAACGCCCACAACTATCCCGGCTTGCAGGTTGGTTACGATTGTACGTACGTCCAACGGCTACCTCTCGATGCTCTTTTGAATCGGCGGTTGATGCTTCGGCGCCGATACCCTGGACACGCGCAAATTCCCGTGGTGTAAGCTCTTGTGCCGCCGTGCAAAATAGCACAAAAGGGTGTTTTAGGAGAGTAGCCTGGGGTCTGACCCGTTGTTGGAATGGGGTTGCGTCTAGACCCGGCGAGGGTTGTTGAAGTAGGTGGGACGCTGGTTATCGTTCGTACTTGGCTACCGGTTCACGACAGAGCGCAGCCCGATGAAGAGAGGTCTCACGCGTGCTCGGTTCGGAGGCGCTGAATAGCGGAAAGGTCGCCAAGAGGGTCGAGAGTGGCGAGGCAACGTTCGAAGCTCAAGTGGGAGATGCCCAGCTTGTACCTGGTGTCGATAATGATCGGCATCAGTCCGTGCGGCCGGGCCGCCCGACCAACGCGGCCTGATAGAGCCGCCTGTACAGCCATGGTGTCAAGGCCGGCGTTGGACGGGAAACGAAGCAGCTTTTTCATACGTTGATGGTGAGAATAGGGCAGCGGGATTCGCCAGGACCTCACCGACACCGTTATGGCTGGGGCATCACGGCCCAAAAAAGCCACTGCAAGCAGGGCCGGATCAGCCCGACGGCTGGTGCGAAACTGAGGCAACGAAGTAGAGTGCCATGACGTGGCATGACCCGAACTGGGTGGCAGGCCGCCCGCGCCGCAGCAACTGTTCAGGGTTATGGTGCTGAATTGGTGCAAGCCGGTCTGGCGATCGCCCGCGCTTGGGGCGGCAGTTATGTCATATAGCTGGGATGGAACTGGGAAACGATCTCAGGACTGCTGACCGGCAATACCCTTATCGCCCTCATCATCCGCCAGCAGGCGATCATCGAGAGCGTGGAGATTCGGATTGCCGAGTTAGAGGGTGTGTGGCAAATGGTTTCAAGCGGGTTGCAGGCGTTTGAGCATCAGGTGGATCATGGGGCTGTGAACCCAGGCTTCGCTGCTCTCCGTGCGCTCCCCCCAGATCAACTGCAACCTGGGGAAACTGCCCAGCGGCTTGGTCAACACCAACTTGGCGCCGTCCCGATCCCCGTGTCGTAGCACGGGGCTGGCTCTGGATGTTGGCGGCATGCACCATCACCGCCAGCAGCAATCCCATGGTGTCCACCACGATATGCCGTTTGCGTCCGGCTACCTCCTTGCCAGCGTCGTAGCCCGGAGGCCCCCCTTTTCCGTGGTCTTCACCGACTGGCTGTCGATGATGGCCGCGCTGGGCGTCGCTTCTCGTCCGGCGACTTCCCGAACCCGGGCCCGCAATGCTTCCTCAACCCGTTCCCAGGTGCCGTCGTCGCGCCAGTTGCGGAAGCACCACCACACCGTGCCCCAGGGTGGCAAGTCGTGGGGCATCATCCGCCAGGCTATACCGCCCCGCAACCCGTACAGGATGCCGTTGACCACCTCCCGCAAGTCGGTGGTCCTGGGATGACCCTTTTTGGTGTCGGGCGGCAGCGGGGGAGCCAATTCCTCCCACTCGGCATCGGTCGAATCGCTGGCATAAGGTATTCTTCTCATACCCCAGCATCTCATTCTCATCCCAAGAATAACCCGCGCACCTTTTGACGATTGTCACACGCCCTATTAGTTTGGGTGGCGTAGGGCATGGCGCAACTCCTCAGGCCGGTTTCCGCTCCCCGACGTCAGCCGGGTCCAGCCTGATGATGCCGGGCACTCTCCCGAAGTCGGCATCGGCCGTAACGACGCGAATCACGCCCAGGCGGCGCATCACGGCCAGGTGCAGGAGATCCCCGGTGCTCGTTGGCCAGGTGCTCCGCCGCCAGGACATCGTCGATGGTCACCGGCGACACCCGGCCGTGCATCATGGCGGCGAAGCTCTCCACCACCGTCTGTCCCGCATCCCACCGCTGCGTCCGGCGGTAGTGATGCGTGATCTCCTGGAACACCTCTGCATCGGTGACGAACCCGTCGGGGTTCTCGTTGACGGCGGCCAGGACCTGAATGCAGGGCTGGCGATAGGGATGGTCCCTGCCGGCAGGGTAGATGGGGACGTTGGCGTCAATAAAGGTCGCCCGGGGCATGGGCTTCCTCCAGCTCCCGGGACAGCTCGTCCGGATCAGGCGGCGTCTCCACCTGTAGCGAAGTCAGACGCTCGAATGCTCTCTGGCGCTCCATCCGGAGTACGTCCTCATAGGCCTGGTCGATCATGTTCCGGACGATCTCGGAGGCCGATAATCCGGCGTCCGTGTCCACGGCGTCCAGCCGCGCCTTGCACTCGGCGTCGAGCCTTATGTCCAGCCTGGGCATCCGCCGCACCTCCGAAATCTGTGTACAGCACATATCGTACGCACGGGATTGGCTGATCGGCAACCCTCGAACGAGATGCTGGATGGCACCGATGGCCACTGGTGTTGTTTGCGATGTTATCAGCTTGGTTATCAGCGGTATTGCCGCTGGCGTTGTGGTCCAGGTCATTCTCGGAGTTATTGGCAAAGTTGACGCCGCGGTTCCCAGCGTGTCGCCGTCCCGCGACGACGCCGGTGAAATTTCTGCCCAATACGCGACGGCGTGTTCCCGGAAGTACGTAATGGATGTTGGGCGTACCAGGATTGTTCAACCAGACAGAAATAGCTGGTAGGCGCAACAGGTGTCAGGTGGACACAAGAGCAAGGCTGATGTCCGTTCAAAAACTGCTATTGGCATGCAGTAAGGATCTATCAGGCGAAACGTACTTAAAGTCTTGTGTAGGTCGGCATCGTACTCCGCTGCTCTGCCGTCGCAACTCAGGCCCTGGGCGACGCTACTGCATGAGCATGGTTCACCTGTTGACTTTCAAGACAGTTGCTTGAGGGTTGGCCGAACAGCACAACGATTGTGGAGAAGACCGCCGCTACCCAACCATCCCAAACGAAGTCATCAACGAAGCTGATGCGGAACGCAGAGTCCGTCAAACAGCAGTTTGGCCCAGATTGCACCAGCACCGGAATAGCGGGGAAGCGTGGACCGCGGCAAATCCCGTCTACGTCCCCCTCAGCCTTGGGTCCAGCACATCCCGCAAAGCGTCGCCGAGGAGGTTGAAGCCGAACACGACCAAGGCGATGGCGATGCCGGGCAGTATGGCCAGCAAGGGTGCAATGCTAATGTAGTTGGTGGCTGCCAGGCTCAACATGCCCCCCCACGACGGCACTTCCGGCGGCGTTCCCACGCCGAGGAAGCTAAGCGACGCTTCAACCACGATGGCAAAGCCCACGGTGATGCTGAAGAACACTATATAGAGCGAAACGCAGTTGGGGATGATGTGGCGGAAGATAATCCGCCAGTCCGAAGCTCCTACCGCCCGGGCAGCCAGGACGAAGTCCATCTCCTGCAGGGTCAGCGCCCGGGAGCGGATGGTTCTGGCTGCCCCTGGGGCGAACACGATGGTGAGGGCGAGTATGACATTGATCAGAGAGGCTTTGCCCAGGGCCGCCATGATGCCCAACGCAAGCACGATGCCAGGAAAAGCAATCAGGGCATCCAGTACCCTCTGTATCACAAGGTCGGTGTAGCGGCCGAAGTAGGCGCTGATCACTCCAACAACAGCCCCGACGGTCGCGCCAATGCCGACGCTGACAATCCCTACAAACAGCGAAATGCGCGCGCCGTAAAGCAGACGGCTGAACACGTCCCGCCCCACCTGGTCCGTTCCGACCAGTGCGCTGGCACTGGGCGGGGCGAAAATCTCGGCGGGGTTCACCTGGTAGGGGTCGGAAGGCGCTATGACCGGCGCAAATATTGCCGCCAATACGGTCAAGGCCACGATCACGCCCCCGACGGCTCCCAACGGTTTCTTCTTCGCGAAGCTGGAGAGCTCACGGGACGGGCCGGACCACAACCTCCGGATAATGCCCCGGTCCATGACCGGTGTCGAGGCTCTTTGAGTATTCATCATTTTTCCAACACCCGCCTAAGAGTATCGGATTCTCGGGTCCAGCCAGGCATAGACCATGTCGATTATCAGGTTGAGCAGGAGGACCCCGAAAGCCACCAGGAAGACCACCGCAGACACCATAGTGAAGTCCCGGTGGAAGATGGCGTCGATCAGGGTGCGGCCTACGCCTGGCACCAGGAAGATACTCTCGATGATGACCGTACCACCGATAAGCCGCCCGATCTGCCAGCCGGAGACCGTAAGCACTGGAGCGAAGGCATTCTTGAGGGCGTGCCGCGATATGACCGTCACTTCCCAAAGACCCTTGGAGCGAGCGGTGCGGATAAAGTCTTCCCGCATCACGTCCAGCATGGCAGAGCGGGTCACCCGGGCAATGAAGGCCATGTTGTAAAAGCCCAGAACCAATGCAGGAAAGATCATCTGCGAGAGGTTTTTGAGCGGGTCCTCCCACAGCTTGGCGTAACCCAGCGGCGGGGCCCAGTCGAAGAGCCACACCAGGAACATGACCACCATGATCCCCAGCCAGAATGTGGGCAGAGCGATGCCGCTGATGCTCAAAAGACGGCCGATGTAGTCGATTGGAGTGTCCTGCTTGACCGCCGACAGGATACCCAGGGGCAGGGCCAGGCCGAAGCTGATAATGAAGGCCAGAAATACCAGCTCCAGGGTCGTGGGGAAGCGTTCCTTCAACTCATCCCATACCGGCTCGTCGTAGAACATGGACGTTCCGAAGTCGCCCTGGGCCATGTTCAACACCCAAGAACCATACTGCACCGGCAAGGGCCGGTCGGTGCCCAGCTTGTGACGAAGCGCGTCGATCTGTTCCTGGGTGAAGTCCCGCTCCCCCTGCTCCCCCATCAGTATCATCATCGCCGGGTCGCCGGGGATGATGTTCATAATCAGGAACACGAGGAGGGAGACCAACACAATGGTCGGGATGAACAAGGATAGGCGTTTTGCCAGGTAGCGTCCCATAACTTTTCCTTCGGTCTGCTTCGGGCGGCGGCCGTCTCAGGCCCGTTCTCCCGTTGCTGACCGGCTGCCCCGGCCAGGCTATTGGTCCAGCCAGATGCGCTCCCACATCATTCCGGTTGAAGCCACCGTGGAGGGCACGTAGAAGTCCTGGACCTGTTTGCTGACAGGCCAGCCGAAGTTGTCCCATAGCAAGCCGACCCAGTGGTTGTCATCATAGAGCAGGATCTGCTCGATCTCGGAAATGATTTCCCCGCGCTTGGTCTGGTCGGTGGCACGGGCCTGCTCGTCGTAGAGCTCGGTAATCTTGGGATGCTCCCAGCCCGGGTAATTGCGGGCGCCTCGCGGCAGGTACAGTCCGGCCAGTATCTGGTCCGGGTCATGGAAGGCAAACCCGGTGCCCTGGATGCCCATTTCAAAATCCAGGGCCAGGAAGGCGGCAATGCCCGCGGTGCTCTCCATGGGGCGAGTGGTGATGTCGATGCCGATGTCGCGGAATTGGTCCTTGAGAAGCGCGGCCTGGTCGGCATAAATCCCGGTCTGCCGGACGGTGATAGTGGCGTCAAACCCGTCGGGGTAGCCGGCTTCGGCCAGCAGTTGCTTCGCCATTTCGATATCCTGTGGATCTTTCTTTCCGTCGGCAGTCTGGCGGAAGCCGGGCACCTCCAGCAGTTCCTCCTCTGGCATTCCGAACCAGAGCCAGGACGGGAGCGGTCCGTGGATCGACCCTTTGCCGAATCCGAAGGCGTCGACCTGCGCCTGGCGGTCCACCGCCAGGAACAGCGCCCTCCTCACCTTGGGATCGTCGTAGGGCGGGATGGTGGTATTGAGCATCAGCCCGATGGCCAGATAGTCGTTCATGAAGTGAACGGTCAGATGGTCTCCTGCGCTCTCCTGCAAGCTCAGGTAGTCCTGGACGTTCATGCCGGTAAATCCTACCGTGGCCATCAATAGCTGCTTGGTCTCGAAACCCGCCTTGGTCCGGCCCTTGTCGGTGATCACATACTTGATGATCCCGTCCAGAAGAGGGAGTCCGTCCTTGAAGTAGTTTTCGTTCCTCTTGTATTCGATTGAGTCACCCTTCCGGTAGTCGACCATCTCGTAAGGCCCCGAACCGACCTGGGGCGCTACATCGCCGATTTCGGTCCCCGCTTCCACCACATGCTTGGGGACGACCTTCATGTAGTCAATTCCCAAGGCCGGCAGGAAAGCGGCAGCCGGAAACTTCAGGTTTACAGCAATGGACTGCGGATCGATGGCCTCGGAGCTGGTGTAATACGTGCGGAGGGCACCAGCCCTGGGCCGGCTCTCTCCCTCCAGGACCATGCGATCCAAGCTGAAGACTACGTCCTCTGAGGTCAGGGGCGTACCATCGGTCCACTGCACGCCCTCCGGAATGAAGAAGGTGTAGGTCAAACCGTCGTCGCTGACGTCCCAGTGCGTGGCGAGGTCGCCGATAATCTCTTTTACGTCTCCGATGTCGTTGTATTTGACCAGCCCGTTGTAGAGGAGGGTGGCCTCGGACATGTCGATGCCGGAGCCGGACGGATGGGGATCAATGCGCCTGGGAGCAGCATGTTTTTGCATCGGCACGACACCGCCGGACTTACCCACCGTTTCAGGTTCAGCCGTCGCCGCAGGCTGGGCCTGAGGTGTGGAGGTCGGTTCGGTCATGGAAGCTGAGGGAGCCGTCGCAGCGGCAGTAGGCTGGGCTGCCGAAGGGGCGGAGGTGGCGGTGTCTTCCGCTGGAGCCGCGGTGCCGCCGCAGGCGATGATAAACAGGGCAAGGAGTATGAGGAGGTATCGATATACTGGCCCAACGAATCTAAGGTGTCGCATTTCTGACCCTCCCTAATCGGGATAATTTGTATGTATACGTTACGAAAGAAGACCTGTCAACACCTTGCAATGCTACAAACGAATTGCAATACCAATAATTGCTCTGGACTACAGCAGTATCGGTGCTATTAGTAACGAAATCCGTCTTTCCGGGCAGGCCACAATTTTGACCTCCACTGACACTACTGCATTGCAAAAGGCGGCGGTACAGTGGGCCAGGCGGGCGGGTCTACCGTCGGGTGGCGGACGAGGAAAACTGCTGCTGATCTACGATTCTGTCCTCTGTTAGCTGGTCAGCGAAAATGTCCTTCTGGTGAAGGACGTAACGTTGGACCAAAAAGAACAAGCCCGACTTTCCGTGCTCAACTCCGTTTTGGAATACCAGGTTCCCATTGCCCAGGCGGCCGAGGAGCTGTGGGTGAGCCCACGCCACGCCCGCCGGACGCTGGCGGCCTACCGGGAGCATGGCGCGGCGGCGCGGCCCACGGCAATCGGGGCCGGCGTCCCCACAACGCCACTCTGCCCCCGAGGCTGCCGCCGTGGGGGAGTTGGCCACCGAGCAGTACGAGGGTGCCAACCACACTCACCTCACCGAGTTGCTGCGGGAACGGGAGGAGATTGACCTGAGCCGGCCCACCGTGCGGCGGTTTGGCCACTGGTATTCGCCGGTGAGCATGATGTGAGCCAGGAGTCGGGGCTCGACCAGCATGGGTGGCGCTGTCCACAAGGGCGTCCAGCGGAGGGCGCCGTCCGTCGCCCCGGCCCCCGCCAATTCGGTACCAGGAGAGTTTCATTGAATGGTACGGAGACAATTACGCAGGCGGGACCCTATCCGTACACTTCCCCCGTAGCGGCATTGCTCACTGAAGCGTGGGGTGGTCTTCGTCGAAGTTCCCGTTGCAGCTGCTGGATGAGGTGTGGTGGCAGCTGGACCACCTGCGCCGCGCGGATGATGCGAGCCCCGTGATCGGGCGGGGTCGGCATGGGTTGCATGTCCAACTCCGCCGGCAGGTATCCCATCGCCCTTGCGAGGTGGCGCACCGTAGTGGGTGAGGTTTTGCCGTCGGCGAAGCGCAGGATATCCGCCGCGTCTTCCTGTAGAACCGTCTCCTGCGGCAGGCTGACGTGATCGGTCAGCACTCTTTTCAGGTGCGGGTCGTTGCCGGTGGCAACGCAGAAAGCGGTGGCCACCGCCAGCGGCGGGGTCGCGGTTTCCAGCGCGGCGTGGAGGAAATTGTCCACCTGCTCCTCCGTCCCGGTGTGTACGTGCCGCATGGCCTTACGCACGGCGATGTCGACCTGGTTCCGCATGGTCTGCCGTTCCCATTCGTTGCCGGGCGCATCGATATGCTCGAGCATATTCAGTGCGTCCGCCGCGTGGCGCAGCGCCTGGTGCGCCGGATATTCCGGCGGGTACGGTTCGACCACGGCCTGGGTGTTCTGCGACCCGGCGAACGCGAAACTCACCGCTACGTAGGGGTGCTCTTCCAGGTGTTGATCGGTCTCCCAGGAGTCCGGGCTGGTCCGGTAATCGGGCGGCAGGAATGGCTGTCCGCCGCGGTGGTTGAGTATCGGGTAGGCGCGCGGAGAGTCGCTGTGGAGCAGCCGCGTAACGTAGTCGTCGATGTCGCGGTCGCCGTTGGCGATGGACATCTGAACCGCGGCGCTGATGGCGCGTCTCACGGCGCTTATCCTGGCCTGGTGGATTGCGTTGGTGGAGGATGTTTGCCGGCACGAAGGCGCGGCGAGCCCCTCATCGCTCTTTGGCATCCGGGCGACGACCCAGCCGAACCCATCAACTAGATGGTCGATATCCCGGCTGATGCCGCCAGCGCCGCATCCCGCGTCACCACCGGTGCGCCGATCACGTCCGCCTCCGCGGCGATCAGCCGGCCGTGCATCTCCGGATCCTCGGGGAACCGGTCCAGCCACTCCAGTTGCCCCCGGCCCAGCTCGGACAGTTATATCCCAACCACCGAGTCCAGCGTTTCCAGGAGCGCCGACGGCTCCAGGGGACTTCCCGGCTTCACCGACAGATAGTAGACTCCGCCACCACGATGGCGGGCACCACCAATGTGGCGTTGCCTGTCTCCGTCAACTGGAATACCGCGCTGGCGACGGCACTGAGGCGTTCCGGTGAGCGGCAATACCACCAGAGGGCGTTGGTGTCCGTGACTAACCGCGTCCGGCTAACCATCGACCCTTCCCGCCGTCCCCTCGGGCAGGTCCGCGCGGGTTTCCCAGATGGCCTTGATGTCCTGGAAGCCCCGGTACTGGGCGTCGGGCATGCCGGGCAGGGCACCCCGCAGCGTGGCCAGTGAAGGCCTGTCGTCAGTGTCGGTATCCACCGCGGTGAGCCGTCCGCACGGCCGTCCCCGGCGCGTGATGATCACCTAGTCGCCGTGGTTCAGGTCCCGTGGTATCTCGCTGAGACGGGCCTCGGCTTCCCTGATGCTGTATGTGGTCATGTTGTCCGCCGCCTGCTGGTCATATTGATCTGCAATGTGACCGCTTCCTAGGACGGCCCGCCAAACCTCGTGGCCAGGCGCGCATCCCGCGAGGCCCGCGCCGGCGGATCCGTTGGCGTGAGATCCCGGGCCGTTCCCGGGCAGAGGCCGACGCGTGTCACCCGACCTCAACGTCCCAATGCCAGAATCCCTGGTGGCCGACGGCCGGCGCCGGCTCCGGCAACGCCTCCACGTCGTACAGAAACCACAGCCAACGTCCGGCGCTGAAGTCGCCCCAGGGATCGACGGGGGTTCGTCCCGTTCCCACGGCGCACCCAACCTCGGTGCTGTCATCATGCACGGCGTGGCCGGTCATCGGATCCACGTACTTCACCCGGGTCATGCCAGCCAGGGTGGCGGTGGCCACCACCGCGCCCGCCGGAATGGCCCGGCTCCAGTCCCGGCCCACGCGATCCCGCAGCTCTCGCTCAATGCGGTGTCCCGGTCGCCGCACCAACCGCCGGCCGGCGTGGACGGCGATGGTCTGGTCGAGCAGCCGCTCAGGCGCCGGCCAGGATCTGGTCTCCACGGTCTTGAGCCCCAGGGCGATCAGCGTCGCCCAGGGTTGGTGCAGGGTGATGGCGTACATTGGCTCACCCCTGGAAGGGCTGGTCATGTTCCATGGTGGACACTCCGCGGTTCGCGGCCACCACGGGGCCGGCCCCGGGCCTGACCTCGGTGATGAGGCCGGCCGCCAATCCCGCTTTGATGATGCGATGGCGGCAGTAGTTCTGGCCGGCGACGCGGTAGAGCGTCTTCACGTAGACGGTGTGGGGGACGCGGACGGGCGGCTCCAGTTCGGCGCCGCAGGCAGCGCAGTTGGGCATGGTCATCATCTCCCGGCGATTGGCCGCGTTAACCGGATTGTAGTGAAAACCACCGGCGTCCCTTGGCGTTTTACCCGGGACGGCGCCCGGCCGTGGACTGGTACCCAATGGTATGCAATTGAATCCATTGCATTGGATACCAATCCATTCCATGGCGAATGCATTCCATAGGATAGGTATGGATACCATTGGAATGGATACCTATCCATTGGTCGCGCCGATCACCGGTACGACGACTGACGTGATCACGCAGCAGGATCCGGCGCTCCGCGAACGCGGGCGAAGGCAGCCCGTGGCCACTGCCGGTTTTGCAGCCCACGGTGGTCAGGCGAACGACGGTGAAAAGCCCGCCCGGGCCCCTCTCGCGCACGCCCGTTTGCCGCACGATAATCGCACCGGGCGTACTACGATACCTGTAACCCATCATGCCCTCAATGCGAGCCAGACGCGCCGCGTCGTTGGCGAGGAGTCGTTACCGGCGCCGCCGTGCCCCGCCCGAGGTTGACACGGCGGCGACCAGGGTGTCTGTCAGCCGCTGAAGCGTGCCCCGCTATTCGGACTGCTCGCCGAAACCGTTGGCGCCCTCGACCAGCACGGTCCCCCTCCCACCGGATCCTCCATGGGCCTGGAAGTGGTACAGGTCCATTTCGAATTTCATCCGTCGGTAGGCGACCTCAACGGGTTCATTGTCCGGGTCGGTTGCGTCGCCGCTCCAGCGGTGGTAGGTCTGGTCGGACATCCACCTGCCGGGCTTGTCAAGAGCGTAGGTTAACTCGGTCTGGTCAACGTTCAGCGCTACAACGCGGACCTGAGTGGGATTCCCGTTCATGTCCTGGAAGTAGTTGCTCTTCAATTTCCCCTGGCAATTCCACCGGTCGTCGACGAAGGCGCAACTCTCGTAGACGTGGGCCAGATCCTCGTCGCTCACCTCCGCACTGCCCACGTAGTATTTCTTGTACACGAACTCGTTGATGAGGATGGTGTAGCCCGTGACGTTGGGGTCAGCAGCGTCCCACTCCTCCCAGTTGATTGTGTAGCTTCCGTCCAGTTCAACCCGGTATGACGCGAAGTCATTCATGCCGCAGTTGGCCACCGTGCCGGCCCGCTCATCGCGCACACACCGCTCGTAGAAATCCAGTTCGGGATTCGGCGGAGCCTGTTGGCCACCTCCGCCACCCGGCGATCCGCTACGGCCAGGTGCACTGCTGGGCACCGGCCGGGAGGTCGCGGCGTTGGCGGACTTGCCCGAACCTTCACCGTCGGTGTATTCCACGGAGGCGCGAAGATACATGCCGCCATCGTCGGTGGTCGGCGTATGGCTGTCCGCCGTCGCGCCGGCAATGTCCGTCCAGTTCGTGGAGCCGTCCGCCGACCGCGACCATTGCCACTGCTGGGACCCCAAACTGCCGTCCGGGTCCTTCAGTGTAGCGACAATCGCAGTTCCGACCTCGGGTTCGGCGGTGTCGAGCGTCACGCGGCCGGGTTCATCGACGTTGATCAGGTTGACGGTCACGGTGATGGTGTCGTCGATGGTAATTGTGTCCTCCGCGATGTGGCTGGAGTCCTTGCCGTCGGATACCTGCACTGTGAGCGCGTAGGAGGGATTGGTCTCGTAGTCCAGCGACTGACCGGCTGCAACCGTGATCTTTCCGGCAAGTGGATCGATTGCGAATAATCCGGATCCACCGCCGGCGGCCAGGGAATAGCTCAGTTCGTCGCCGTCTGGGTCAGTGGCCGTTACCGCCGCGCCCACCAGTGTCCCGACGGACGCCCCTTCTGCCACCGAGCGGCTGGCGGTCACACCCTCGTCGAACTCCGGCGGATCGTTGCTCGCGGTGACCACCGCGCTGGCGGTGACGGCACCTGCGGTTTTGCCGGCGCCTTCTCCATCGTCGTAGCGCGCCTCGGCACGCAGGAACTTGCCCACGTCGCTGAGGGAGGGAACGTAGCCGTCGGAGGTCGCATCAGTGATGGTGGCCCAGGTGTCCGCTGTTTCGCTGTCCGCCCTTTGCCACTGCCAAGAGACGTTGGCAACCTCGCCGTCGGGGTCGGTCAGCGATGCCGAGAGCGGGACATTTTCCTCAGGAGAGTCGCTGGAAAACGACACCACGCCGGCTTCTTCCACGTTGGTGATATTTACGTTGACGATAATGGTTGCATCCCACGCTGTGTCGGGGTTTCCGTCGGCATCCTTTTTGTCGCGGACTCTGATCCGGAGTTGGTGGGTGTCCACAAGTTCGTGGTCGAGACGCAGATTGTTCATGAGCACGATCTGTCCAGCGTTCCATGTGTTGGAAGAGCCAGAGGTTACGGTGAACCGGTTGGTGGTTGCGGACGCGAGATCGTACTCGAGGGTATCGTTGTCCTCATCGGTTGCAGTTACCGGATCTCCTACTGTCGTAAGCATCGCCGCGTCTTCGGGAACATCCCGTGAGGTCGCCGAGCCATCGTCGAAGGTTGGCGGGTGGTTCCCCGATTGAGCAGCCACAACCACGTTGGCCGTTACCGCTTGGGCAGTCTTCCGGCTGCCGGTAACGTGGTAATCCAGGTAGCTGGCGGTGAATCGCAGGTAGTGCCCAACATCGGCCTCCGCGGGCGTGTAATCCAACGAGTAGTCAAACTCCTGTTGAGCGAGTACCTCCGTCCAGGGCCCTGATTCCGGGTCCGCCCCTCTCTCCACGATCCAATCGATATGAGTGTCCTCGTCGGCGATGACGTGGTCCGGATCCGTAAGGGTCGCCGCAATCCCTTCGTCCACCACGGGTTGGGCGCTGCTCAAGGCGACTGCGCCGGGTTCGTCGACGTTGATCACCTCCACCGTTACGTTCAGGAAATCATCCCACACGGTGTCGGGCTCGCCTTGGTCGTCCTTGCCGTCCTTCACCCGTATGGTCAGGGGATACCAGTGACGGAGCTCGTAGTCCAGCGTCTCGTCGGATTTGAGCTTGAGCAGCTTGCCGTCCATGACGAACGGCGGCGTGCCATGGCCGAAACCCTGGAAATTTACATCATAGGTGAGATCGTCGCCGTCACGGTCGTTCACCCGTATCTTCACGATTTTACGGCCCGATGCCAGGTCCTCATCGACGGTGAAATTTGTGCCGTCGTCCGTGTTGAACTTGGGGTTGGCGTTCTCCATCACCCTGATGGTGACGCGGATGGCGTCGTCGGCCCGGTCATCTTCACCGTCCAGGCGGCTCTTGCCGTCGCTCACGTACACGGTGAAGGAGTATTCGTCACCGTTTTGAAAGTTGGGCGGCGAATCCCCAACGAGTATCCTGCCGGTCTTCTCGCGGACGGTGAAATGGCCCGCACTTGAGCCAGAGGCCCAGTATGTTAATTGGTCGCCGTCCTCGTCAGTGGCGTCAGGCACGGAGCCAACCATGCTGCCGGCGTCGGTGGTCTCATGAATCGGGAATTCAACGGTTGGGTGCGGAAAAGCTGGAGGGGTGTTCAGCCCGCCGTAGGCGTACAGCAGGTCGTCATCCGTGTCGGCAACCCAGAATCTCGCACCGTGTCCGGTGAACCCGGCGCCGTGTCCTCGATTATGCGGCGAAGGCCGGAACTCAAGGCTCTTTTTGCGGTACACCGTCCCCGTACTGAAGTCGGAGTCCTGGTAGTTGAGCTCGTAAGCGTAGACGTGGGCGTCGGCAGTGTCCAGCACCCAGATGGTCTCGCCGTCGCACCAGACGCCGCGCGCATCCGTGTTTTCCGAGTCCAGTTTGATGGTCCATGCGAGTTGGTGGTTTCCGAGTGCGACGGAATAGGCGTACAGGAGGGTTATGCTCGGTTCGGCCACAAACATCACGGAATCGTCGACGCAAATGCCCTCGGCGCCGTCCATGAAGTGCGGAAACTCGAACGACTTGTCGTCCAATTTCACGCCGTCGACACTGCCCAGAACGTACGCATAAACGAAGTCATCCTGCGTGTCGATGACCCAAACGTGATCACCGTCCGACCAGATGTCGCCCGGATGTTGATTGTCCGCGCTGAGCGCCGTGTCCTTCGTGGCGTCCCGGGCGCCGTCCGACAGGCTGTACGCGAGAAGCTTCCGGGCGGGGGTCGCTCCGGCATCCACGACCCACATGGTATCTCCGTCGGTCCAGATGCCGGCCGGGTCACTCACCGCACTGATGTCGATTTCGTCGTCGGTGTGCCTGAAGTGCCGATAGTAGATGGCGTAGATGCGCTTGTCGTAATCATCAGCAATCCACATGGTCTCGCCGTCGGCCCAAATCCCCCTTGGGTCACGGTTGTCCAGGGGCAGACGCAGGTCGCGTGATGGTTCGTGTGCGCCCGAGCTGAAGCCATAGGCGTACAGGCTGTCGTCGTCCAGGTCGCTGACCCAGATGTGGGAGTCGCTGGCCCAGATTCCCCAGGGGTGGTCGTTGGAACTGTTGAGGTCGAACTCTGAATCCTCCAGGCGACCGCCCCCGTTTACGCTGTACGCGTAAACCCAGGTATCGTCCTTATCGACAACCCAGATGGTGTTGTCCAATCCGGCGATTCCCCTCGGCGCGTCGTTTCTGCTCGCCAGATCAATGTCCAGATTCGCCTGGCGGATCCCGGTTCCGAGGCCGTAGGCGTACAGCTTGGTGTCGTCCCAGTCCGATACCCATATGGTACTGGCAGTGGACCAGATATCTCGGGGAGCGCCATTGGAGCTGTCCAACTGTATCGTCTTGTCGGCGAGATAATCGCCCTTGGACCGGTTGTAGGCGACCAGCCTGCGGCTGTGATTGTCCACCACCCACATGGTGGAACCATCCGACCACACGCCCTCCGGCGTGCCGGAGCCGAACTGCCCCGAGAGATCGATTCCCCTATCGGGCTGCATGACCGATGCGCTGGCGGTGTCATAGCCGCAGAGCAAGAGCAGGATGATTGCAATCAATGTCGTCAGTGAGATGGCAAATGTTATCTTGGAATGGATGGCATGGCGCAAAATGCTGTTGAACACAGTTATTTCCTTCGTGGCGCCAGGGCATTTATTCTCGCCCCAGCGGTCATGTCGTTATTAATGAGAACGCGGTTATGGCCGCGTTGTATGCGGTTATGACTCTTTCGACTCCTCCTTTTTCGTTGTGTGGGCCCGAAGCACCGTGGGAAAATCAGCCTGCAAAGTGTCCAGCCCACCGCGACCCGTTACATGTATGTGGCCGGCGCCAGGTTCGGGCTGGGCCTAATCTATGAGCGACCTAACCCAGAGCATCTGTTGGCATCAATGTTGCGGCATTCGCAACATCCGCCACCGCCAACATGCTCCGGGACACCGGGCTTGTCTGGAATACTAAAAGCCCGGCGTCTGGAGTTCTGCGACGTTGGCGTTCCGGTATCTACTCGTCCTCGGTCAGCACCTTGAGATGCCCGACGATGAAGCCTGCCACGTCCGCAGAGTGGATGATCTCGTGCCAGGCGTTCAGGCTATCGTCGTCTGCTTCGGCAGTGAGTTCCACCGTCTGGCGCCCCGCCCAGTTATCGGGCGTGAACGTCAGGCTTGCCGGACTGGCGGTGACCCCGCTGGACGGGCTGAGGGAGAGTGACACCGTCACCTCCTGCTCAGGCTGCGAACCCAGCGTCACCGTGTAGGCGGCCGTGCCACCTTCGGCGATGGTCAGGCTGTAAGCGCTGAGCAACGGCCATTGGTCATCCCCATCGTCTATCATCGTGGAGTTATTGGTGACGACCTGTGGCCCGAAGTGTACCAGCGGGTTCCCATCGGCATCGACCAGCAGCCCGGGCAGGTCCCTGGCGAAGACGTCGTCATAGGCGACGTTCACCTCCTGGCCGGACCGTATTGGGGAATCCATGGCCAGCGTGAGTTCCACGCCGGAGATTTCCGCGTCGTGGGTATGTGCCCGGTGTCCATCGACCAACACGTCGATCAGAGCCCGAAGATAAGTGGACGCGTCAACACCGGTGAACATGCCAACGGTTCGCAGATCGGACCGCACATGGACGTTTTCGGTGAACGCCAGAATCACATACTCTCCGTCGTTGGAAGTCCGGGCGCTCACGAAAGTAGGCGCCACCACACCCACGCGATGGCTTGGAAAGGTGGCAGCCTCATGAAGCAGGTTCAATTCGTTCCCGCGACTGTCCAGGATGGATCCGCCATGCAGAGACAAGCCATTCCGCGGGATCGTGATGCCGTCGGAGTCCGACTCGCCGACTTCAACCTCGTAGGCGAAAACCAGCACATTGCCGGAGTCTTGCGCCGTCAAGAGCGTGGCGCCATCTTGGGACAGGCTGCCAACGCTGGCGAAGCTGGCCAGCACATCCGAGCCTCCGAGATCCAGCGAGAGCTGCGGTTTGCCGACCACGGTGAGATCATCGTCAAACTGTACCCACACCTCAATGGTATCTCCCGGCTCATAGGCACCGCCATCGCCTGGATCAGAGCCCATGAAGATCAATTGGACGTGCGCCTGTCCGGCAACCGCGTGTCCATCCTGGTCGCCGAAACCGGCATACTCGACGTCCACCTCGATTTCACCTCCGGAAGAATAGATGCCGCTATCACCGAAAACATGCGCAACTCTCGCCGGCAACGCGAACCCGTCGTCGTCCCGGTCGTGAGTATCCACGTCGTAGCCGAACACGATCGTGTCGCTGCCTGATCCGCTCCGGTAGGTCGCTTCCGCAAGATGGTCGCCGATTTCCAGTGCAATGGAAGGGGCGCCGTCAAAAACAACCGGCTGATCGAAGGTCAGCGCGACGGAAATGGTCTCCCCGGCGCGGTACACGCCGTCGCTTGCAGGGGCGGAAGTCGTCGCGACCTCGGCAAGGCGGGGCCGGCCGTCAACCCGGTGACCCTGGGCACTGGAAAAGCCAGGTATGTGACCGGTAACCGGTTCCTGGGTTCCCGCCCGGTAAACGTGACCGTGTCCACCAAAGCCACCGACGTGACGGTCCACCAGTTCGAGGCCGTCCCGGTCCAGATCCGCAACCCGCACCACGTACTCAAAAATCAGGGTGCTGGTGCCGGAGCCTCGTCTGTAGACTGCTTCTCTTTCCGCATCTTCGGTCCCGTCCAAGCGAATTCGCACTGCTGGCTGTGCTACCACGTCGACTGCGCCGTCGAACGTCAGCGCAATTTCGATAGTCTCGTCAAGTCGGTAGGTGTCGCCGGTCTCCGGATCAGAGATGATTTCGTTGGAGACCACAGTCGGCAGGGCTCCGTTCACCCGGTGGGCGGGTTGATGAGCCATATTCGGAATGCGCTCGTTTACCTTGGATCCTGCGCCGGCTTCGCGAACGCGCCCACTGCCCTTGAAACCATTCTGCTGCGGTACCGACAAGCCATCGTGATCCACGTCGTCATCGTCAACCTCGTATCGAAACACGAGCGTATCCGTCGAGTCCCCGCCGTGATATGGTGCCCGTTCCTTGTTATCTCCAACCTCGATGACAATGGCCGGTTTCGGTTCAATGGAAACCGGTTGGTCAAAGGTCAGTCCGACGAAGATTGCTTCGCCAGCCGTGTAATGGTGACCCCCACCCGGCGTCGAAGTTATGGCGACGCTCTTGACGTAGGCCCTGCCGTCCACCTTGTGCTGCGCCTGGTTGATCAACGCGTCGTAGGAGATGTACACCGGGTGCTCGTTCCCGCCTTGTACGTACACCACCGAACCGGTACCCAGGATGCCATTCCGCTCGTCGGGATCGCTGACCCCGGGGGCTACGGTGATGCCGGTGGCGTCAAGGTTCGCCGCGTCAACCGTGTACCTGAAAACCAGGGTGTCCGTGCCAGACCCCCGATGGTACGGCGCCTGCTCCAGGAAACCGGGGCCGTCACCAACCTTAAGTCTCATATGCACGGACCCGTTGACCTGAACCTCCTTGCTGAAGCGGACCGCAACCTCAATTTCTTCGCCGCGCCGGTACTTGTCCCCACTGGATGGGTTCGACGTGATATTCACGTCCCTGACAGAGGTGATCCCCATCACTCTCTGGTCGGAGTGTTCGCCTGTGCCCGGATATAGCCGATTGGCCTCCCGCCAGCCGTTTACGGTGAAGATATTCCCTTCGCCACCGAATTCACCGTGCGGAATCGAGATCCCATCCAGGTCCAGGTCTGTCGGCCCGACCTGGTACTCGAATATCAACGTGTCCGATCCCGAACCGGAGACGAATCTCGCCACTCGGTTGGCGGTGTCGGCGTCTTCGTCGCCGACCCGCAGAGCGATGGTGACATCGTCACCTTGGACCATAACTGCTTCGGTGAAACGTAGTTTGATGCGGATCATCTCGTTCGTCCGATACTGCCCCTGGTCCGGACCGTATTGGGAGTCGTACCATCCTCTGCCGTGGCCGGGGACGGTGTCGAAACGAGTTTCATAAGCGCCCGGCCCATCATCATCCTGGATTTTCATAGGGCAAGTTAAGGCTTCATCCGACTCGTCAAACGCGTTGTTGGCACGGATCGTGAACGTCTCGGTAACCTCGGAGTAAGAGTCCTCGGTGGTGTGGAAGGTTCGGCCCATCCGTCCCACTCGGGTCTGGAAACCATTGCTAGCCTGCCCTTCATGGTGCAGCGGCGTGTAATCCTTTTCTGTGGCGCTGCCGGACTGCGTTGACCAGAAGACTTTCATCGTTTCGTGCCACCATCCGGAATCGCCTCGACGGTAGATGTGAAACCGATAGGTTTGCCCCTCCACCACCGAGTCCTGGTCGCAGTCCAAACCGATCATTTCCTCGTACGCGCGTGCAGGATCAGGCGACAGGGCCGCCCATGCGGCGATGATCGCGGCAACTGCGATGCCCAGCCAAGGGGCAGAGTAGGTTGCGGGTAATATGGTGAACATCCGACTCATTGAATCCTCCGTATAGGTTATGAAGTTGACTGAGAGCAGACCCGCAGGCGCTCCGCGTCGCACTGAACCCGCCTCACCGATCTGTGGAAACGAACCTCAGGAGCGCCCTGGGACCTCACGCTCACGATCGGACACAGTGGCAATGCCGCCACAACGCCCGTACTCCTCGGCAGGCATATGGTGAAACGGCGGAGACGAGTTATCCGCCCCTACGCCAGGTGTCGTGATTGCGGCAGCCAATATTCCTGCCGCAATCGGGCATCCTGTATTTATCGATGAAGTGTTGTCCTTATGGTGGGTATTTGACGAATTGCAATACGATTGGCCCCGATATCTGCGGGCCCGCATGTCGTGGGACGGTTGCCGCGTTGGCAAAACCTCATTTGCGGAACGGTCCTCCCACGAAACGATTTGATTTGAAGTGCAGTGATTGTGTTTCGCTCTTGCTGTTCCGCATCGTGCCCGCAACGCGCCGGGCCAGGCAACCGACCATGATTGCCATCGAGGCCCCCGCAATGCGAGCACCTTGCGATACCGATCCCTACTCGTCCTCGGTCAGCACCTTGAGGTGCCCGACCACGAAACCTTCCACATCGGCGGTATGGAGTATCTCGTGCCAGGAGTTGAGATGGTCGTCATCCGTCCCGGCCGTCAGTGTGACCGTCTGCGGGCTGTCCCAGTTTTCCGGCGTAAAGGTGAGTTTCTCCGCGCTGGCGGTCAGATGGCCGGACGGCGAGATCGACAGATTCACCACAACGTCCTCATCAGGCTGGGAACCCAATACGACGGTGTATGAACCGGTACCGCCCTCTGCGATGGTGAGGCTGTATGCGCTCAGCGCTGGCAGCAACTCCTGTACGTCTGCACTGAGCGTTGAGCGGTTGGCGACTGCTCGCTCGTCGAAGTGCAGGAGTGCGTTCCCGTCGTCATCGACCAGAATCCCGGGCAGATCCCTGGCGAACACGTCGTCGTGGCTGACGGTTACCCGCTGGCCCGGCCTGATGAACGTGTCCATCTTGATGACTATTTCTGAGCCGGAAATCGTCGGCCCGTGGGTGTAGGCCCGGTGTCCGTCAACAAATATGTCGATCAGCACGCGCGGGTAGGAACTCAGGGCAACGCCGGTGAAAGCGCTCAACGTGCGCACGTCGGGGCGCACGTGGACGTTTTCGCTGAAGGTGAGGATCACCTCTTGGCCGTCCTCGGAGGTCCAGGCGCCTATCAGGACGGGCGGCACGACGCCGACCAGATGGCCGGCAAACGTTTCGGCGTCGAGGCGCAGGAGGACGTCTTGGCCCGCGGCGTCGAGGATGGAACCGCCGTGCAGGTCCAGCGAGTTTGCCGCGACTGTGATGCCGTTGTCGTCTTCATCGCCGTCCTGCACCGTGTACGCGAAGGTCAGCACGTCGCCGGTGGAGGGCGAGGCATCGTCGCCCGGGTTGTGAATACCCTGGAAGTCTGCCGCCACGGTGGAACGGCCCAAGTTCAAAGAAATCCGGGGCGTGCCGGTCACGGTGACTTCGTCATCAAACCTGACCAAT
The DNA here is from genome assembly GCA_965116565.1 of Dehalococcoidia bacterium. Classification (GTDB taxonomy): domain Bacteria; phylum Chloroflexota; class Dehalococcoidia; order Lucifugimonadales; family UBA3495; genus Bin87. The sequence continues at coordinate 2,071,629 of OZ220699.1, read as the reverse complement.
ACCCGGATTATGTCCCCGAGCTCGTAGGTGTCGTCGTGTCCGGGATCAGAACCCATGGATATGTCGGTCACGTAAACCTGTCCGACAATCCGGTGGTCTTGCTGGCTCGCAAATCCAGGGTACGTTGCGACCAGCTCAATTTCTCGACCTGCCGAGTATACAGCTCCGTCGTGGAAGCTTTGACCTTCTCCGGCCGGCAGGGCGAAGCCGTCGAGGTCCCGGTCGTGGATTTGCACGTCGTAACCGAACTCAATGCTGTTCGTGCCGGACCCGCCGCGATAGGTCGCCTCAGCGTGGTGATCGCCGATCTCCAGGGCCACGGACGGCGTGCCCTCGACCACCACCGGGCGGTCGTAGGTCAGCGAGATCAAAATCGTCTCCCCGGCGCGGTAAACCCCGGCTTGCGCCGGGGAGGAAGTCACTGCGGTGGCGGTTGCCCGAGGGCGCCCGTCGATTTGGTGCCCAGTCGCGTCTTCAAAGCCGACAATGTGTCCAGTGACGGCGTTTTCGGTGCCCGCCTGATAGACGTGAGCCGTGGCCGGCCCAAATCCGTCTCTGTCCCGCTCGGGCAGCGCGACACCGTCAAAATCCAGGTCCGCAGTCTGCACCGTGTAGGCGAAGACCAGGGTGTCCGTGCCCGATCCCCGGTCGTAAACGGCGCTTCGCTCGGGGTTGGCACTGCCATCCACCAGTATGCTGATCGACGGCAGGCCCGCAACGTCCACCGCTTCATCGAACTCCAGCGCGATCTCGATGGTTTCCCCAAAGCCGTACACGTCGCCTCTGGCCGGGTCCGAAACGATCTCGCTCGCCACGACGGTGGGCAGGACGCCGTTGACCCGGTGGGCGGACAAGTGACCCACTCTCGGAATGCGCTCATTCACCTTGGAATTCGTTTCGACTTCCCGGACGCGTCCGCTGCCCTTGAAACCGTTCTGCCACGGCACCGATATGCCATCGTGGTCCACGTCGTCATCGGCGACCTCGTATCGGAACACCAGCGTTTCGGTGGATGAACCGCTGAGGTAGCGCGCGCGTTTCTTGTTGTCCCCAACTTCGATGGTGATGCCAGGTTCCGGTTCTACGGAAACCGCTTGGTCGAAAGTCAGGGCGATCAGGATTTCCTCGCCAGCAACGTAGTGGTCGCCGTCATCCGGCTCCGAAGTGATGGCGACGCTCTTGACGTAGGCCCTGCCGTCCACCTTGTGGTGCGGTCGGTCGATCAGCGCGTCGTAGGAGATGTACACCGGGTGCTCGTTCCCGTTTTGCATGTGCACGACCGAACCGGTACCCAGGATGCCATTCCGCTCGTCGGGATCGCTGACCCCGGGGGCCACAGTGATACCGGTCGGATCAATATCGAACGCGTTGACCGTGTACCTGAAAACCAGGGTATCGGTGCCGGACCCGCGTTGATAGGGCGCCTCCTTCAGGAAACCGGGGCCGTCGCCAACCTTCAGTCGCAGATACACGGACCCGTTGACCCGGACATTCCTGCTGAATCTAACCGCGACCTCGATGTTCTCACCGCGCCGGTAGGTATCGCCGCGCTCCGGGGTGGATGCCATCGACACGTTCGTGACCTGCGTTTGGCCCATCACCTTTTGTTGGGCGCCGCCGACCAGACCGTGGTATTTCTGGTTCAGGTCGGCCTGGATCCACCGCCCCTTGATTTCCCCGGTTCCTCCGAACTCGCCGGGCGGCACTGAGAAACCGTCGGGATCACGGTCCCCGGGTCCGACCAGGTACCGGAAAAACAGCAGCGAGTATCCGGACCCGTTAACATAGGTAGCGTGGCGGTTCGGTTCGTCCCCGCTCCCTTCGCCCACGTGCAAGCCCAGGGTCGGCGTTCCGCCCGTAACGAGCACGTCGTGGGTGAATGGCACTCTGAAATAGATGACATCGCCTTGTCGGTAAGTCCCGCTGGTGGGCTCCCCGATGATCTGGGTGTCGTACGAACCCGGCCCGTCGTCGTCGGTGATCTCGATGCCGCATTCCCCAACCGTCTCGTCATTTTCGGCGTTTTCGGCCTTGACGGTGAACTGCTCCGTCAGTTCCGACAGATCATCCTCGTTGGTGTAGAAGGTACGCCCCATCCGCCCGTTCCAGCTCTGGAAGTGGTTGCTGGCCTGTCCTTCGTGATACAGCGCGCTGTAGTCGGATGCGTCGGCGGTGTCGCTCTCCGTGGTCCAGTAAACCTTCATCGTCTCATTTCGTATCGACAACGGCTGCCCGCTCATGTTCCCGGGTTTTTCGATATGCAGCCGGTATGAGTCGCCTTCGCTGACCGGGTTCTGATTACATTTGATTTCGAGAACGTCGGCGTAAGCCAATGCCGGTGTCGGGCCCTGTATTGCCAATGCGGCGGCGACGGCCAGGGCCGCGAGAACGATCCAGATCGGACGTTTCGCCGGTCGCAATTTGTCGGTAATCACACTCATTGGAGTCCTCCTGTGAAGTTATTGAGCGATCGGGTTCAATGCATCGCGGGCGTTTCTCCACCAACGCCCCTGCCTCGTATCCCTCGACCACACGCGGAAGGGCAGGACGGCGTTGGTCGCCCAAGCCGGCTTGACGCCGGGAAGGGGCATGCGAGGAAAAATCGGGGACCGCGACCGGCGCGCCAGTATTGGTCAGGCCGGATGGCTCAGTTAGCGCTGCCCGCAAGCTGAAGGGGTCAGCAACTGGCCGTCCCGGAATTGCCGGGGCTATCGATGTACTATCAAGCGCTTCATTTGCATTATTGGCGATGTCGGGCGATTACGACCCCCTATGTGGGGGCCTTCTAAAATAGGGCGGACGCCTCAACGATATGTCCGCTTGCAACCACGATATGGCCCCATGCGAAAAAAGTGTGTGCCCCGGGCAAAAATGCACATGTGCGTGCTTCTGTTGTCCGTGTCCCGCTTTCTGCACCGGCCTGCCAACGCCGCCGAGCGCTCCATTCGGAAGGGTCGGTGGGCGGAACAGCCCATCCCTGCGTGGTGGGCGGCCGCTACGATTGGCGGTGCGACAATGCGGCGAAAGCCAACGGCGCCGGCCAGGAGGCGTGGCTTGGTGAGACACGCCTTTCGCGGCGCCCTTCCTGACTCCCGCGAGCCGGGGGTCTCCCAGGCGCGCATTCCATCCCCGGGGTGTTGATGCCTTTACGCCAGTTCGTCCCTGGTGCCCAACCGGTGGACTTCCATAAACAGACGGCCTCCGACCACGCACGCCATGTAAATCAGCAGGGACGTCGCGTGCCAGATGTAACCCAGGTTGACTCGGTCCAGAGCCTCTTCCCTCGTGTATCCCAGGGAGGCGAAGTCCAGTTGCCACGAGCGTATCAGGTTGTGGTCGGGCAGCACCGATGGGAAATCGGGCGAGAGAAATATTGCCATGATCACGGCGATACCAACCGGCACGGATACGCAAGCCGCGGCCACCATCGCGGAGAACAGCGCCCTCTGATCACGTTCAGTAAAGGTTACTGCCGTGTCCCGGAAAACCAGCAAGAGAGCGAAAGCCATCGGCAGCACGGCAAACACCACCGAGAGTTGCACCGCCACCGAAAAGTTGGTGGTGATCAACACCACGGTGTACACCATGCCCACCGGCGGTATACAGACGGACGCTGCCCCCGTTACCGTGCCTCCGACGGTGGTGCCGTCCCGGTAACGCCAGCGGCGCAGCAGGTGGAACATGAGCCCGGCAGTCCACGCCAGCAGCAGGTTCGTCAGCAACGCGAGCATGTAGGGCATCATCGTGCCGCTGAAGCCAGCGATCTGGTGGAAGTTGTAGTGGTCCAACCCCAGTGGAGCGAACTGCAGCAAAGGGGTGGTCAGGACGAAGAACACCGAAATCCAGTAGAACTCCCTCAGTCCTGCTGACGCGTCGGGTAAGACGAAACCTGGGCCCAGCACCACCAGCCATGCGAACGCCACGCAGATCACCGGCATCCAGGTGTTGTTCCACCCCAACGCCGACAGCATCCAATGAAACCCTGCGATCAGTGCTCCCGGCACCAGCAGCCTGAAGACAAAAAACCACACGACTTCGCGAACCAGACTGAACGCGTGGACTTCCCCCGCATGCTCCGGGGTTCCAATAGCGTCAGGCCCAAAATGTTCACCGTTCGCGGCGACGGCAAACCGGGACACTTCCCTGCCCACCGATTGTTCGGACGCCTCTTGATAGTCCTCCGCCAGCCCGGCCAGGTAAAGCATCCCCGCGACCTGGTCTTCGGACAGGTTCAGCGCCTTCCCAAATACCCGCAGCCGATCGACCGTAGGACGGGTTGTGCCCGACTCCCATCGGGACACGGTGGTATGGCTGTACCGTTGCGCATATTCGGCGTCCACGTCGGCCATCCGGCGCAGCAGTTCTTCCTGCGACAGGCCCCTCCTGCCCGGACCGGGGACGAACGATTCCCGGTAGGCTCTCATCAGGAACCCTACCTGGGCTGCCCGAGACCTTTGTATATCCCGTTCTGATGCCATTCCTCTGATGCCATGCGGCCGAACATTGTGCTTGATTCGTTAGACATTCCAAACGAACGCTAACGAGCGTCCTTGAGATTCCGCCGGTTGAAAATACGACCGCCGGCCGTTTTCCGCAAGGCTTCACGGCGGGCGGGGAGCTGCCGAATGAACCGGGACAGGCACTCATCATGGGTGCGTCGTGGCGGCGGCTGGGGCCATCCGTCGCCGTGCTCAGACAAACGACGGAGAAATCAGCGTCTTGCGAACGTCCATTCTGTGCGCAATAATTGCCCTTATCGCGCATCTTTTACAAGTAGAGTACCCCGTAATTATTCAGAGTTGCTGGGTTTGATTCCTGGGGCCACGTGATTCCTGCGAAAGCAGGAACCCAAGAACACCACTCACCGGCCTACGCGAACAAAGCAACGATTTCCTGGTAACCGGACCCGCATCAAGTGTGGGGTGACGTTCTTTCGACGGTATGACGGCTTTGTTGTTCTGCAGCACCCCAGGGTTTGCGAGGGTGTCCAATAAGTTGGCCTTGAGCAGGGAGCAGGGGATGAAACTGAGAAGAGAATCCCCCTCGCCTCAACCCGATCCCGGCAAGGGAGAGGAGGTTTTTGACACCCTTGAACAGGTACCTCCTCCCTCGCGGGGTTGCGCTTCCGTTTGCGCGTGCTATGTTACTGCGCTTTCAACCTCGGGAGTGTGAAACTTTGAGAGCCCACCAGTACACCACGAACGCCGGCCCGGTCGGCGACCACACACGGATCGCAAGCCTGGACCTGGTCCGTGGCGTGGCCATTTTGGGAATCCTGTTGATGAACGCCGTGGATTTCAGATTCGGGCTGCCGGCCTATCTCAACCTGAGCGCGGGAGGGTGCGAAACGTGGCTGGATTGGACGGTGGGGATTTTCGGAGAGATTTTCATCGACCAGAAATTCATGGGCCTGTTTTCAATGCTGTTCGGCGCGGGCATCATGCTGTTCATTGACCGAGCGGCGCTGGCGGGCCGGCGCGCCGTGCTGCTGAACCTGTGGCGCAACGCGATCCTGCTGTTGGTGGGCGTCCTGCACTTCATGATCTGGGAAGGCGACGTTTTGACCTTTTACGCCATCGCTGCGGTGGCGCTGATCGCGATGCGGAATCTGGGCAACAAAACGCTGATCGTCTGCGGGGTGGTGGTGTTCATGTTGTCCGCGGTTTGCTCGTTGGCAACGCAATACATCGCCGACGCGAGCGGCGTCCCTCTGTCCGGTATCTGGACGCCCGGAGAGATTGAAACGGACGTGGCGTTGGGGCCCACCGTCCTCCTTGGCTACTTCCTGCGCGCCCTGGGATTGATCCTGGTGGGGGCGGGTTTGTATCGCACCGGTTTCATGAACGGAACCTCGTCCGTGGGGACATACCGCGTCACCGCAATCGTCGGGCTGGTCACCGGCCTGGGATTGGCCGCGCTTGGCGTGATAGTCACCGCCGCCAACGACTATTCACGCCATGTTGCGTTCATCGGCCAGGTACCAAACACGCTGGGCACCATTCCGGCGTCCCTCGGTTATATGGGCTGTATCCTGCTGTGGAGCAACCGCGACGATTCGTGGATCAAGCGACGGCTGCGTGCCGTGGGCCGGATGGCGCTGACGAACTATCTGACCCAAACCATCTTGGGCGCGCTGGTCCTCACCGTGTTGCTCGGCGATGTCGATGCCGTGAACCGGTCGGCGATCCTGTTGTTCGTGTTCGCGGTTTGGGCAATCCAGTTCTGGTGGTCGCAGGCATGGCTCGACAGATTCCGCTTTGGACCGGCCGAATGGCTGTGGCGCACCGCGACCTACCGGAGGCTGCAGCCACTCCGCAGAGGCCCGTAACGCCGCGCCCATTGTCCACCGGGCGGGCGATGGCAGGAAACTGGTCATTTCCCGCGCCGGTTTCCCGGCCGGGTCATTCGGTTATCACGAAGTGTGGTGGCGACCGTTACCAGTTGGACTGGCTGATATAATCCCGTGCATCTCGGCCCGACCGCGCCATGCGCGGGAAAGGGCTGGTGGGGCAGGTTTTTTGGACGCTGCCGCATTGTCGGGATCCCAACGGGCAGAGACCGCCCGCACTGATGATGAGCAGCCAGCGGGACCGCATGCGACAGCGGTGAGCATCGTGAAATGCCGCCCGGGCCGTCGCGGAGAAGGTAACTGTTCAGGGTTGAGGGGCAGCGAGGAGTTGACGGCAGGCGGTCAGTGGGTTGATGCCTTGTACCCGCCAAGTGCCAAACAGGGGAGCTAGGGTGATTCGCTGCCGGACGAGAGCTCGTTCCACACCAACCCCCGTCCCTTCCCGATCTACAGGCCGCCGACCAGGGCGTGGCTTCGTCTCTGGAGTCGGTCCTCTCCGACAACACCCGCCGGACCTACGCCGCCCAGTGGCTCATCTTCGCCGACTGGTGCGGCGAGGCGGGCTTCTCCGCTCCGCCGGCCAAGTCTCTCACCGCGGCCCGCTACCTGGCGGCCTCCGGCGCTTCCATCGCCACCATCCGCCTGACCACGTCTGCCATTTCGAAAGCCCATGAGTGAACCCGAGGGAGCCCGAACCCTACCTGAGGATAGCCGCGCTAGGGGATCAAAGGCTGCGTTGCCACGTCTCGAAGACGGTTCTGTCTACCGTATACGTGGTGGGCCGGACTGGGAGAGTGACCGGCAACGGGCAAATATTTGGAGACGTGCAGTCGCCTACAAGTTTATTGAGGGTTCCTCGTAATCCTGTAGCTTGTTGTAGATTTGAAGCCGGTGATGGTAGGACTCCAAAACTATGATCCGGTCGTCTGCGTCAACGTTGACCGCCACTGGCCGCCGGAACCGCCATTCAGGCTCCAGATCGGTCCGCCGCCTGGCTTTGATGATATCCGGGTTGGCATCGATGTAGGTCTGGGCCCATGGCGAGGGCTCTTGGGCGTCACCGACCAGAGCCGTAATATATTGGCCGTCGGCGGCGTAGATCTGGACTCGGTGGTTCCCCCAGTCAGTTACGTATACATCTCCATCTGAGTCCACAGCTACACCGGATGGCCCTTTGAGCGAACCCACCCCGGCGCTGGAGCCTTCGAACTTAACGAGCAACTCCCCAGTAGGGGCGAACTTTTGCACCCGGTTATTTCCCCAATCCGCGACGTAGATGTTGTCGTGACTGTCGATGCAGATGCCCCATGGCATCTCCAGATCTCCGTCACCGTCACCTCGCTTCCCGAATTTGGACTGAAACTCACCGATCTGGCTGAAACTCTGCACCCGGTGATTCAAGCTGTCCACCACCCAAATGGTTCCCCGGGAATCGAAAGCAATTCCTGACGGTCCGTTTAGCTGCCCGTCTCCGCTGCCGGACCTGCCCCAGTGATATCGATAACTGCCCTCTTCACTGTAAATGGTTACCCGGTTGAGATACTCGTCCGAAACGAACACTCGGCCGTGCTGGTCCAAATCAATTGACCGGGGCCAAACGAAGCCCCCGTCTCCCTCGCCGACGGAGCCGAACTGTCCTTGAAACTCGTGGTCAAAGTTGATCTTGGTGACACGCTGACCCAATTGTTCCACACCGCGGCTCAACACATAAATTCGACCGTTCGATGCCAGGACGAAATCCTGGGGGGTCCAAAATCCCCGGCCGTCCTGACTGTACATGCCTATGCAGTAGCTGTAGTCATACACCCGGCCGGCGGCGACGGTGGTCAGCATATCCCCTCTCCCGCGAATATTTTGGGGTCCTGAAACTACACGAAGGACATTTGCTCGAAGTGTCCACCGACGATAGGTACCGGGTCGAGTCCCAGCCACTTTTCCGCCAAAGTGGAATAGAAGCCACGGAAATCATAGTTGGGCGCCAGGTCTCCCTGAGTGAGATCCCCCGGTTTCAGCGAGGGATAGGCCCCGTACATTCCACCATTCACCCGGTCGCCAATGGCGAACGCTACCCCAGCCGCTCCGTGGTCGGTACCAGTGCCATTATCGCGGACCCGGCGCCCAAACTCGCTGAACAGCATAACAACCACCTCGTCTGAGGCGTCGTGCTCACGCAGGTCGTCGAAGAAGTCGCGTATGGCAACGGAAATTTCCGTCCAAAGTTTTTCATGTGGTCCCAGCTGGTCATAGTGGGTGTCGAAGGGCCCGTGGGAGGTGTAAAAGACTTGGGTGCCCAGGCCGGCCAGATGCACTTGCGCCACGTCTCTGAAGCGCCTCGCGATGGCATTATTGGCGTACTCTACGTTTGAAGAATAGGTTTCGGGAGCAACCCGGATGATGTCGGCCCCTCGCAACGCATCCCGTCCTGCCTGTCCCAGATATTCCATGGTCGGCCCTGTGCCGATGGTGGGAGAGTACATGCGGGCAAAGGTCTCCAACAACTGGAACCGATCTTGTTCGGAGGTGATTCCCGGATTTGATGAGAGCACACCGTATGAAGGGAGGTGGTTGACAGAAGTAACAGGAACTCCCTTCATGGCCAGTGCCCGAGGCAGGCCCTGGCCCAGGTTAACTCCCTTCAGCACGTTCTCGCCGCCAGGATCCAAGTCCCGGACGACCTTGGCGAGCCACCCGTTAATCCCGATGGAATCCGGCTCGCAGGTGTGCCAGATGTCCATGGCACGGAAGTGCGAACGGGGTGAATTTTCAAATCCGATTCCGTGAATGATTGCCATGTTGCCCTGGTCGTAGATTTCTTTCAAAGGCTCCATACCGCCCCGGAATGCCAGTTGGTCATCTATGGGCAGTAATTGGTCTTCAGGGATATGGACCTTGGGCCGATTATCCCAATACAGGGGATTGCTATAAGGAACAATCGTATTGAGGTAGTCGTTGGCCCCAGTCAGCTCCAGCACGACCAGCACGGGGTCTTTATGGGTTGATGCCATTTCAATATCCTTCAACATCAGTCGTATGCGCTTGGCTAGGCAAACTGATATTCTCGCGAGGCGGCAATCAAGGTCAGGATCCTGCTCACATTGCGCATTGTAGCCATGAATTCTTCGTTGGTGTTCCAGGCTAGATCGCCACATTTTTCGGCATGGGCAATCAATTCAGAGTGGGTCGCCCTACTGACTTCCAACGGTCCCATCGCATCGAGACAAGCTTCCACTACCGCCTGGGGGGAATTGTCCCCATGCACATGCACATTCACCAACACCCGTTTGACGATACCCTGCACGCCGGGTAGTGAGACGTCTCCAAATATCCTCGCGGCAAAGTTCACCCGGCGCATCAAAACGCCGGGGTCGATCCATTCTGAGCCTGTGTGCCAACCCTCTACGCTGGGAGGATTGAGCAGCGCCTGTCCCTGCCAACCGCACTCCAACGCCAGATTGTTCAATCCTGGCTTGAAGCCTTCATAGTTGCCCGCCATGCGCACAGTGCCAACGATCAATTCAGCCGGGCTTTTCACCCGGGCGAAGCGGGCATTCTTGAAGAACTCTGAGTTGAATAACGCTCGTAAAATAGACCGGATGTCGCCACGGGATTCATTGTAGGCATTCGCCAACAACTCGATGGCTTCAGGGTCAACTGGTGGTGTTACGTTCCAACTGGCGACGTGGGGCTCGTCGGCGACGAAGAATTTGTAGAGGTGACGGGCCAGGAACCGGGCCGTAGCCGGTTGATCCGCAATAATGTCCACGATGTCTTCGCCATTGAAGTTCCCGGTATACCCCAGGAAGGTCTTCTCCCGATCGTCGTGGTCCTCAGGTTTGTAGTCGAAACGCCAGTGGAAACGACCGTAAGGGTTACGGGGAATCTTTGGGGCAATCGTCCATCCGGTGAAGGCCCGGGCTGCTTCCCTGATATCGTCCTCTGAGTAGTTTCCGACTCCGAGGGAGAAAAGCTCCAACAGCTCCCGCCCCCAGTTTTCATTTATGGCGCCGTCACGATTTCCTTGGTTGTCCAACCAGAAGATCATGGCCGGCGACCTTGCAACCTCCACCAGGAGGTCGCGGTAAGTACCCAATCCGTGTTCACGGAAGATGGCAATCTGGCGAGTCAGCTCCAGTGGATTGTCCACCTTGGAGTTGCTGGTGGCGAACAACTGATGCCAGAAGAGGGCCATCTTCTCTTCCAGAGGACGTTTGGTGTTGATCATCCGGAACACCCAGTTGGCCTGATTTATTGGCAGCGCCCCGGCGCCCTCATAACCCGGGAAGAACCGGTACAGCAGTTCGTCGTCTATGGCCGGCTGCCGCTCTGGATACAGAAGCTCCTCGACCACGGCTTCGTAGCCTTTGGAGACACGGTCCTCCAGTTCCTCACGGGTATCACCGAACCCTGCCCGTCTCATTAAATGGGCCATCAATCGAATGTCTTCTTGGTGGGGCATAGCCACTTCTCCGTTTGTCCAGCCCGGAACACCAAGCCAGGCACCGATTAGTAGCATATTAGGATTGGCCAAGTCGAATGTCAACAAAAGCCGAAACAGGTAACTGTTCACAGTTGATGGGCGAATCTGCCGGGTCCACGGTCCCGCTGAAAAACACTGACGCCGAAGTTCGAATCCACCGAAGGAAAACGTCGGCGGTAGTCGGACGAGGGATGAAGGGTCAGGGAACGGGCTGGCGAGGCCTGATGCCAATGAAATGGACGATGCGGGATGTGGACGCCACGCCAGGGGGATGTTGACGGCCCGTCGTAGCGGCGTTGGGAGCGATCATCAGCGCAAATCGCTGGCGGAGGCGGTCGGGTTCCCAGCCTGGGCGCTGATCGGCCAGGCGTGTGGCGGCATGGTTGACAGGTCAAACGCCGAGGACGGCGTCAGGAAGGGAGGGGCAGGACTCGCAGGGTCGCCAGGGCAGAGCTGAACTGGTTTTGCCAGGGCCAGCCCTAAGGGAGATGCGGGGTGAGACGGCGTGCTTTGCGGGTGACGCGTCCGGTCAGGAAGAAGAAGCGTCGTCGGAGGATCTTGGTGGTCATTACCTGCTCACCCGGACCGATGTACGCTGTCCAGCGCGCCAGGTATATGCCATCCCCTGCACGGCCGCCAGGCGCCGTTGGCGGCGAAGCGGCAAGGCTGCGAGCCGGACGATCTGCGGGCATCTTGAAGAATTCCGGTGTGGGCAGGTTCACGCAACGGCTGTTTGGCGAAATGCGATGAGTGTCAAGGAAGATGTCAGATCGGGATCCCACGTCGGGCGGCAACCGAGTGTCAGGGCAACCAACTTGTTTTCATCGTCCTCAGAATGTTGGTCCAACCTTGGCTGTGGCCAAATCGGAGAGCCTGAACCGAAACCAATCGGCGTGGCCAAACGGTTCCATGTCAATGCAGGTCTAGCCACCGCAGAGCACGGTGCACAAGGCGTTGCACGGAATGTCAAGGAGAGAATGGTGGCGGGTGTTGACCGCCCGCGGATCCTCCAGGTCAGCAAATACCTCTATCAACTCCGTCATAATGTCCTCCCCTCCACCAAGGTTCGGACAACATCATACCCGTCACCTCTATTTTCATATGCGATAGCCCTGCGCGTTGTTCCTTTTGGGTTGACTTTTTCGGAGACCTGATGTCGACAGTTGGCCCTATAATTCCGCTCGGCGGGGACCAACGTCAAATCTGGCGACGTGTTCGGATTAATGTCCCGAGGCGTAGGAAGGCAGCGCTCCGCTCACTTTCCTCAAGCGCCTGTGTCCCAAGCTCTGGAGTATTGAATTTTTAGTCGTTGACAACCGGTAGCGACTACGGGACAACGGTCCGCACCAGTGCTGTGTCGTGGGGGGTCGCCTCTGTTTCAAAACGAGCTTGTCGCGGCGACAATTGACCGGCGCAAGCCGGTATCACCCCGGAAACCGCCGATCGAATGTCGGCCATCAAACGCTACTCGGCCAATCTGAGGTGCCACCCTTCCCTCACGATGGTGAAAGCCAATATGATAACCAAATCCGTGTTATAGTCAATTGATACTCGAAACAGAGAAAATGTGGCATCCCTGCAGGAAAGCGCGTTGGACGCGCAGCTGCCCCTGCCAAAAACGATTGTGACGACCGCCCCTGAAAAGGGGCGATTTTCTACTTGGCGCTGGAGCCGATGAAGGGACTCGAACCCTTGACCTGCGGTTTACGAAACCGCTGCTCTTCCGGCTGAGCTACATCGGCGCGCTTATCATTGTACGACGCAACCGCCGAGTTTCTCAACCTCGCACCGGCCAACGCATCTTGACGATCAGTCCGTTGGAACGCCGGATGCGCTAAAATACGCCCGGCGATGCACCTCGGCGGCCCCTCAACCGAAAGGGTCGCCGCACACCGTAATCCGCAAAACAGGAGGCAACCCCAACATGTTCGTGCGCATCTACACCGGCGATGACGGGCAGACTCACTTCGAGGACCTGGACCTGCCCGCCGACCGGGCCATACACAGCGGCATGCAGGTCACTCCGGGCGTCAACTTCCGACGGTTCGAACCTGGATATTTCTCCGACTGGCACACCGCCCCCCGGCGACAGTACGTCATCACACTTGCCGGCGAGATGGAGGTCGGCATCGGCGACGGCACCAAGCGACGCTTCGGCGCCGGCGACGTCCTCATGGCCGATGACCTCACCGGACAGGGACACACCACCGCCGTCGTGGGCGATCAACCCCGCGTATCGGTGACCATCCCGATCACCCTCTGGTCCCCCTGGCTCCCGGCCGACGAATAAAGCCGATCGGCTATAGCTCTATCCCGGCGCGTTGGCTCGGATAATATCCTGCGCAGACGCCGCGGCGTTCGGGCCGGATACCCTAGGAGCGATGATGGGCAGCGTGATGCCCGCCTCCCGGTATTCGGCCAATCGGTCTCTGCGGGATTCAGGATCGGCCGGCAACGACATCCGGTCGATCAGCCCATCCGGAACCAGCCCCTCCGCTCTCGCCGCGTCGCCCTCCCGCCAGGCCCGGCGCACCATTTCCACCTCGTCGGCGAATCCTGCCTCCGACATCAATCGGCGGTACCGCGGGAACCGACCGGCATAGGTGGCAGCCACCCGTCGCATCCCTCCATCGCCGGCGCCCGGCGCGGCGACCGACAACAGGGTCGCCATTTCAACCGAACCCGGATCCACGCCCGCGTTGGCCCCTCCATCTGCAACGTACTCAGACGCGGTGCGAGCATATTCGGGCGTGCACCAGGTCAACAGCACGCCTTGGCTGATTTCGCCCGCGATCCCCAGCATTTTGGGGAACACGGCCGCCAGGTAAATGGGCATCTCGGGGCGAAGAACCGGAAAGTGCAGATCGAACGTCTCGATATTGGTAACCTCTCCCTGGTAGTTCACCAGGTTTCCATCCCTCAGCAAGCGTCGCACGACCTCAACGGTGTCGCGGACCCGTGGGATCGGCGCCGAAAACTCCAGTCCGTGCTCGGGGCCTACCTGCACCCGGTGGCTGCTGCCAAGGCCCAGGATGAACCGCCCGTTTGAGTAATGATCCACGCACGCCGCCGCCATGGCGATGGTCGGAGCGCTCCTCACGTACACGCTGCTGATGCTCGTCCCCAGCCTGATGCGCGAAGTCGCCAGGCCACAAGCGGTGAGGATCGAAAATTGATCTCCTCCGTGTCCCTCGGCCACCCACGCCGAGTCATACCCCAACTCCTCCGCGAGCTGGACGCACCGGACCACGTCGAGAGGCGACATCCCGCCACCGGTGAATGCAACGCCGATTCGTTCCATGAAAACTCCCTGCTCAGTCCACCTGCTGCCCGTGAGTCTCCCAGGTGACCAGCACCGCCCGCGGGCTGCTGAGCCACCGTGGAGTCAGGCCGCCAGCATTTCGCTCAAAAAGACGATCCAGGTTCTGGGATACCGCCTCACGCACCCAGTCCTCCTCCGAGTCCAACCATCGCATCGCCAAGTCTTCCGCTGCCGTCTGTGAAAGAACTCGCTCCTCCTCCGTCAACCACCACGGTTGATCCGGCAAAGGGCGTACCTCCGGCAGAAGCCCCATTTCCCACAAAATCGCCGCCAATTCCGGCAGCCCGGGCCAATGCGGCCGTCTTTCACCCAGGACTATTTCCCGCATGTCAGACCCCATATCACCGGGAGTGGGCCGCCACACCGTGATCATCACCCGACGTTTGGCCGAGCCATGCAACTTGGCGATGAACGGCACGATATCCCTGACGAAATAGGTGACGTCCGAAAGATGGATCACGTCTCCGGTCTCGTCCGAGTCCATCCACCAGTCGGTGGCGATGCGCGTGTTGGCGATCCCCGCCGCATCGCGCGCGGCGATGAACTGCGCTCGCATGCCGGCCGACGGTTCAATCAACACCACCTCTTTGACACAGTCGGCCAGAGCGAGACATACCCGGCCCGCGCCTCCGCCCACGTCGAGGAAAACATCTGACGGCTCCAGGTACTCGGCTACCGCCGCCAGGTTGGCATCCTTCGGCCGCGTCGGATCAAGGCGAAACAACTCCGCCAAGTCCGCCCAGTGGTCTCCCGGAGACTGGTGGTCGGCGAAGCGGTCGGCCGCCAGCGCAGCGTCATACACCGCGGCGTATTTGGCGGCGGCCTCACTCATGGCGTGAGAATCACCTTGCCCCGGGTTCCTCGTGCCGCCAGGTGCTGGTGCGCGGCGCCGGCCTCGGACATGGGCATGATTCGGTCCACGATCAATTTGAGCTTGCCCCCCGTGATCAGCGGGATCAGGTCGTTCATCGCACCCTGGTGGTCCAGCGATCCGATGGGAGACCGGCCCATGCTGAACCCGATGACCGTGCGATTCAGCGTGGTTATGTCGGATGCGGACAGGTTCGCCGGCTGGCCGCTGGCGTTGCCGTAGCTGACCAAACGCCCGTACGACGCCACGCATCGCACCGACTTTTCCAGCACCGGGCCACCGACGCATTCAAGAACCAGCGCCACGCCCCGACCATCGGTGATCGATTTCACCTCGTCCTCGAAATCCACCTCGGTGTAGTTGATGGTTATGTCCGCCCCCAGCGACCGGCATAACTCCAGTTTGTCCTCGGTGGACGCGGTGGCGATCACTCGCGCTCCCCATTCCTTCGCCAACTGGATTGCAACCGTCCCGACTCCTGAGGCGCCGGCCTGGATCAGCACGGTGTCGCCGGGCTGCATCGCGCCTCGCGACCTCATCAGGTGGTATGACGTGAGAAACGTGATCGGCATTCCGCCCGCCTGCACCGCGTCGATACTGTCCGGGTAAGGGAACACGAAATTGGCGTTGACCGCCACGTACTCCGCCTGCCCCTGCGGCCCCATCGCCATCACCTTCTGCCCGACTGCCAGACGACCGTCTGTCACGTCCGATCCCAGTTCAGTTATGGTGCCGGAGGCTTCCAACCCCAGCGTCGCGGGCAGGTCCGGGCCCGGGTAGTTGCCCTGCCGCCGCATGATGTCGGCATAGTTCACGCCGGCCGAATCCACCTTGATCAGCACCTGATGGGGGCTGGGCGTCGGCTCGGGCGCGTCTTTCCATTGCAGGACGTTGATGCTCCCGTATTCTTCGATGCGCAGTGCTTTCATTGGGTGATTCTCCGGTTGAGACTTGGGGGTTGGAAACAGAGCAGGAACCTACGGTTGTTTCGCCCGTGTGGCGGGAGTGTACCCTCGCCCACGGTCCCGCGTGCGGTCCTAATCGGCAGGCCCGCGCAGGTTGTTCGCCTGCAATACGTCGGGGTTGATTACGCGCACCGGCTCACCCGATGCGAACGCCCTGATGTTTTCGACTACTCCCGAGTAGAATGCCCTGTAGCCGTCGTCGGTCACATAACCCACGTGCGGCGTGATCAGCGTGTTGTCCAGGGTCAGGAATGGATGGCCCGAGGGCAGGGGTTCAACGTCGAATACGTCCAGCGCGGCCCCTCCAATCGCCTGGCGCTGCAACGCGTCAACCAGCGCCGCCTCGTCAACGATGGGACCGCGCGAGATGTTGACCAGGATCGCCGTGGTCTTCATCAAACCGATTTCATGCGCTCCCACCAGGCCCCGCGTGCGGTCGCTCAACCGCACGTGTACTGACACTATGTCCCCTTCCGAAAACAGCGTGTCTTTGTCCACCAGTGTCGCGCCGCATGCCGCCGCCCGTTCCGCCGTCAGGTTCTGACTCCACGCGATTATCTCCATGCCGAACGCGGCGCCGACCCGCGTCACCAGCGACCCTATATGGCCGAGGCCCAGCAACGCCAGCTTCTTGCTCTGGAGGCTCGCCCCAACGTGGATGCCCCACTTGCCCTGCTCGCGGGTCGCCCGGTCCTCCTGCGGGATCTGGCGCAGGATCCCAAGGATCAGTCCCCACGTAAGCTCCGTGGGGCCCTCGCCCTCTCCCGGGGTCGCGCAAACGGTGATGCCGAATTCCGTAGCCGCGTCCAGGTCGAAGGATGCGTTGCCCCCGCCCGTGGTGATCAGGCAGCGTAGCGCTGGTAACCGCTCCAACAGCGTCCGCGGAAACGGCGTGCGCTCCCGCATCCCCATGACGATGTCGAAATCGGCCAGCCGTTCGGCCAGCGCGTCCTCGTCCGCCAGGTGGTCGGAAAAAAAAGTTACCTCAATCCCGCTCGGCAGACTCTCCCAGTCCGCCATATCGGCGGCCACGCTTTGATAATCATCCAGTACGGCTACTTTCATCTCAATACTCGCTTGCAGATCTCGTCTGCCGGTCAGCCTATTTGAAGGCGGGCATGACCTTTTCGCACAACACCCTCATGTTGCGCAGTATCACGTCATGGGGAATCAACCCGCCGGCGTTCAGCTCGGCGACCACTCCGTCCAAACCCAGTTCCTCACGGAGTTGCCCGAACCGGTCAACCAGGCCTTCCGGTGTCCCGAAGGCGACTTTGGTCTCCAGGATGTCCTCGTAGCTCAGGCCCGACAGCCGCGCCGCTCGGTGGTCTCGTAGCTCGGTCTGCTGGATGCCCGCCGTCCCCGACTCGGCGGCGTACAGCCGCCCCATTCGACCGAAATAGTTCTGGATACTCTCGAACGGCTCATCGACGGCAGCCTGCTCGGTGAGGCCCAGGTACACCGGAACACGGAGCGACACGTCCCCCTCGCCGGTGTGGCCGGCCCCCTTCCAGGCTTTGCGGTACTCCCTCAGGTTGTCGCGCAGTTCGGGAATATCCATCCCCCGCAACCCGACGAATATCGGGTAGCCGTCCTCCCCCGCTCGCGGAAATGTCTCCGCAGTGGTCGCAGCCATCCGGAAGGGCGGGTGCGGCTTCTGGTACGGCATGGGCGACACGGTGGCGTTGGACACCTGGTGGTATTTCCCATCGTAGGAGAACGTTTCTCCCTCCCACGCCTGCATGATGATGTCCAGCGCCTCGCGAAAACGTTCCCGGCTCTCCCCGTAAGGCACGCCGTAGATGTCGTACGACCGCGCAAAACCGCTCCGTCCAATCCCGAAGTCGAACCGCCCCTCGCTGATCTGATCCACCGTCGCAACTTCCTCGGCGATGCGCAGGGGGTTGTTGAGCGGAAGCACATAGACCGCCATGCCTATGCGCAACCGCCGTGTCCGCGTGGCAATGCTGCTCGCGATGGTGATAGGGGACGACAGCACGGATCGCTCGGGCGTGAAATGCATCTCCGCCAGCCAGGCGCCGTCCAACCCATAGGTCTCCGCCGCGTCCACTAGCTCAAATCCCTCTGCGAACGCGCTGGATTGCGATCCGCCCGGCCGCGTCTCAAACTGCATGAACATGCCGAAATGCATCTGTACCGCTCCGGGATTCGCCCACGACTCATGTGCTCAGTGAGGCAAATCCACTGCCAGGCCAGTAAAGCACAGGGCCAAATGAGGGTCAAGTTGACCTTATGCCCTGACTTTTCCGGCTTATTTTGCGATTTGCGAAAATGAGTGACAATCCAAATCCCGTCCTCGCCAATACGTGCCATCTAATCCGTTATACTGTACACATGTTCGGCAACCGGACGGCGGAAGGCTCAGCGCAATCTCCCGTCAGCCAAAGCCCTCATGCCCGGCGCGCAGGGCCGGGGCATCTGCCGACACACCCCCGCCTCAGGCGGGCAACAATTGAATAGGGTTCAATAGGGGTCCAGTAACAACAACGGCCTATCCGTCGCGGGTTGGCCCCCGCGACGCCAAGTCGGATTTACTGCACCGCTGGCCATCGCCTGAGGCTGGTCTTTTCCCCAGCATGGCATGGACCAGTACGGCGGGTGTCTCCACCGCTCCACGAGGGTCGCAAGTCCCCCTCCCACTCATCCTGAGCTTGTACAGGGATGTGGGTAGGGCAAGTGGGAGGTTTTCCTCTCATCGACCAAGGCGGTCAGCACGTGGGATCCTAGGACGCAATATCGCAAAAAACGCTCTCTGGCCGTAGCGCCGACGACCTGGACCCCCGGGAACCCTGAAAACCACAACCAAAGCAACCACCGATACCAACGACCGATAGCAACGACCAACGGGAAGGAGCGCAATCGCAAACAACCGACCCGCCCGCACCCAGTGGGTAACCCCAACGGATGAGTCGCCCCGACCATCTCCACGCATGGGATGTGTGAGTCGGTGGCCGTGCGGAGGGTGAGACCGCAACGGCCCCGTCCCCACGCCGGAGACGGTCGGGCCCTCCCGTTTCGCACGCCGCCAGCCTCCGGTTGTTCGGCTTGAGTTGATCCCTCTGATCGTCTGATCGTCGTAGCCTGCCGGCCATCTTGCGAAGGCGTATAATGGGCGACGGTTCGCGCACGCATGGCCGTGCTCGTCCGGCAAAACACCTGTAGGGAGCAGACGACTCATGCCCAGCAATGCTGAATACATCGCCATCGAGCAGAAATACTACGCGCAGACCGTGCGTCGCCGGCCTGTGGTCATTGTCCGGGGCGAAGGCTCCCGAGTCTGGGATGCCGATGGCAAGGAATACATCGATTTCGTAGCCGGCTGGGCCGTGGACAACTTGGGGCATTGCCCGCCCGTCGTGGTGGACGCCATCGCCCAACAGGCGGCCACGCTCATCCAGACCTCCAACCAGTTCTACACGCTGCCTCAACTTGACATCGCCGAAATGCTGATCGAGAACTCGTGCATGGACCGGGTTTTCTTCTGCAACAGCGGCGCCGAAGCCGTGGAAGGCGCGCTGAAGCTGGCCCGCCGCTACGGGAAGCTCCACAAGGACGGCGCGTACGAGGTCATCACGGCGTTTAATTCGTTCCACGGCCGTACCATGAACGCCGTCGCCGCCACCGGTCAGCCCCACTACCACGAACTGTTCGAGCCCATCCCCGAGGGTTTCACCTACGTTGACTTCAACGACGTCGAAGCCGTGATGAACGCCACGACCGACAACACGGTCGCCGTGATGGTCGAACCGGTGCAGGGTGAGGGCGGCGTCAACATCCCCGACGAGGACTACTTCCAGCGGCTGCGTGGCTGGTGCGACCAGAACAACATCCTCCTGATCCTGGACGAAGTGCAAACGGGGATGGGTCGCCTGGGCAGCCTGTTCGGACACCAGGAATACGACGTGGAGCCGGATGTCATGATCCTCGCCAAGGGCTTGGGGTACGGCGTCCCCATCGGCGCGTTCCTCTCCAAGGAGAACGCCATGGCCCTGACCTACGGCGACCATGGCAGCACTTTCGGCGGCAACGCCCTGACCACCGCCGCCGCCGCCGCTGGCACTCGCTATCTCCTCGAAAACGACATCCTGGGCCACGTCAAAGATATGGAGTTGGTCCTCAATGACCGCTTGAACGGCCTCAAGGCCAAGCACGGTTTCGTCGAGGAAATCCGCTGCAAGGGTTTGTTGGCCGCCGTCCAGTTTGACAGCGACATCATGCCCCAGGTCATGGACGCCGCCGAAGCCTCCGGCGTGCTCCTCAACGGCGTGCGCCCCAACGCGGTGCGTATCATGCCCGCGCTGAACATCACCGAGGACGAAATCGACGAGGGAGTCGGTCGCCTCGATAACGCGCTAAGCAACGTGTAGCCCAAACACCTGCTACGAAAAACGACGGCGGCGGCCCTGTTTGCTCAGGCAACCGCCGGCGTTTAAACGTGCGATAGAACTCCAAATCCTGGAATCCGCAACATGGAATTCGCCCACCTGATAATCGACCCCGAAATCTGCCAAGGCAAAGCCACCGTGCGTGGCAGGCGCATCACGGTAGAGTTTGTGCTCAAACTCCTTGGCAACGGATACGACGCCAAAGATATTGTGAGACAGTACCCAGAATTGACCCGGGCAGATGTCTCACAATGCGCCAGGTGCGGAGCGTGGTTGGCTGGTGATCGTTTCGTCGGCGTTTGACACGCGTACTCCCCAACAGGCGCATTGCGCCTGATACGGTCCAGCATTTGACGGAACCAGGGCACGGCGTAGTCCGCGTTGACTCCGTCATCCCCAACAACACTACCGATGTCGAAGTTGCGGAGTGCGTTGCCCGAACCGGCTGAGCGGTGTCGACCCAGGATCTGGACTTCTCCGACATCGTAGCCCCGTCCGGGGCCACTCAGCCTTCCTTGATCACCGTGAGGCGTACTGATTCCAGAGTGGAGAATGTGCATTCCGTTTGGGAATCGGTGCTCCAACAGTTCGAGGATTGTGTGCAATCCGGGTTGGCTGCAACCATGGAAGATCGCAGAGTTCGTGTGCGACGGCTGCCGATCCTGTAACTAACCTTCCTGCTGCCGTTGCTGCGTCCGCACCGGTAGCCCGTAGATGTCGATAAACCCCTTGGCCGCCGTGTGGTCGAACTCGTCGGCCCGGTCGTAGGTCGCCAGCCCGTAGTTGTAGAGCGGCCGGTCCGCTGTTCGCCCTGCCACGACGCAGGAACCCTTGTGCAAGCGCATCCTTATGTCGCCTGACACATGGCGTTGTGTGCTGGCCACATACGCGTCCAGGTCTCGCCGGTGCGCCGTGTACCACAACCCGTTGTACACCAACTCCGCATATTCCTGGGCGATCCGCTCCTTGAGCCGGCTCTGCTCGCGCGACAACGTCATGGTCTCGAGGGCTCGATGAGCGGCGTGCAGCAGGACGGCAGCGGGCGATTCATAAACCTCGCGGCTCTTGATGCCCACCAGCCGGTTCTCCACGTGGTCGATGCGACCGATGCCGTGCGCACCAGCCAACTCGTTCAGGTGGCTGATCATAGCAACCCCGGCCATCGCCTCACCGTCCACCGCCGTGGGTACGCCCTCCTCAAATCGTATCTCCACGTACGCCGGCTCGTCGGGCGCGGCCCCCGGGCTCACGGTCCACTCGTAGGCGTCCTCCGGCGGCTCGACCCACGGGTCTTCCAACTCGCCGGCCTCCGCACTGCGTCCCCACAGGTTCTCGTCCGTGCTGTACTTGTTGTTGGATGGCGCGATGGGCAGGCTCCGTTCCCGGGCGTACTGCACCTCATCCTCCCTGTTCATGCCCCACTCGCGAATGGGAGCGATCAACTCGACGCCGGGAGCCAGGGCCGAAACACCAATCTCGATGCGCACCTGGTCGTTTCCCTTTCCAGTACACCCGTGTGCCACAGCGTCCGCATTGTGCTGGCGCGCCACGTCCGCCAGGTATCGCGCGATCAGCGGACGCCCCAGGGCGGTCGCCAGCGGATACTGTCCCTCGTAAATCGCGCCCGCCCGCAGCGCCGGCCACAGGAACTCGTCAACCAGCGTTTCCCTGCCGTCCACCGTGACTGCATCGGATGCGCCCACCGCATAGGCTCGTTGACGGATGGTTTCCAGGTCTACCATCCCAAGGTCGATGGTGCAGGTGATCACGTCGGCATCGTAGTTTTCGCGAAGCCACGGCACGGCCACGGAGGTATCCAGGCCGCCGCTGTAGGCGAGTACGATTTTCTTGCGGTTGGTCGTCATTGGTTTGGCGCGCTCCTTTTTAGGTCGATCGTTCATGGCAGCCGACAGTTGGCGAGATGTATCGCCGGGACGTTGCCGGACTACCAGGCGTTCCAGTGCACGATGTTTTCGAGAGATTCCCGGTGCGCGGGTTGGAACCGGTCGCCAATGGTGTAGGCCATGGGTATCAGGCCTGCCTGCATCACCCGGCGGTAGGGGATGCCCAGAATCTCCGCGGCCTCCTCCTCGTACATCAGGTGGATGCAGGTGAACACGGAGCCGATCCCCCGTGCCCGCGCCGCCAGCATCATGCTCCACGCAGCCGGCATTATGGTTCCCCATTGGGCGCTTTGTGACAACGTGGCAGCATTGTCGGTCCGCCCCGCGATGCAGGGAATCACCAGCACGGGTGCGCGGTGCATGTTGTCCGCCAGATACTGGGCCGAATCGCCCACCCGTTCCTGGACCGCGGCGCGGATGGGATCTTCATACTGCACATTGGTGGCCGCCGTCGGGGATTGCGTGTACTGTTGCCAACCCTTTCGATACAATTCGGCCACCGCCATACGTTTGTCCTCATCAGTGACCACCATGAAATGCCAGTTCTGGCGGTTGCTGGCGGTCGGCGCCTGTTGCGCCACGGCGAGACATTCTTGGATTACGTCGTCCGGCACCGCCCGGTCAAAATCCAGCCTCTTTCTCACTGCCCGTGTGGTGGTCAATAGGGCGTCCGGCGACAGATCGTGAACAATTGGCATTAAAAATCGGCTCCAATTCGGCGAAATCGCAATCTATCATAGCACCAGCGGTAACGCGCGAATCCTGCCTCGCTGGGTCAAAAAGTGGTAACCTTCAATTGAAGACTCCGTTCGATTCTCCACGCTTTTGAGGACTTCCTGACCATGACTATCGCTACACGTATGAGCCGTTTGGGGACTGAATCCGCCTTCGAGGTTCTGGCCAGGGCCCGTGCCCTGGAAGCCCAGGGCCGCGAGATAATCCACCTGGAAATTGGTGAACCCGATTTCGAGACCCCTGAGCACATCGTCCAGGCGGGCATGAAAGCTCTGCAGGACGGCTACACTCACTACGGTCCCACCCCTGGCTTGCCCGAACTACGACAAGCGGTGGCCCGGAACAGTCGTGAGGTTCGAGGCATCGACACCGACTGGGAGCAGGTGGTGGTTACTCCCGGCGCCAAACCCATCATGTTCTACGTGTTGTTGGCGATCGCAGAGGCCGGGTCCGAAGTGGTGTATCCCAACCCGGGGTTCCCAATCTACGAGTCCATGATCGAATTCAGCGGGGCCCGCGCCGTGCCCATGCAGCTATTGGAGGAGGAGGCGTATCACCCCGACCTCTCAACTCTCCCTTACCTGGTGAACGAGCGAACCCGGCTGCTGATCATCAATTCCCCGGAGAACCCCTGTGGCTCTGCCCTCACCCGCGAGGAACTCGAGACTATCGCCGACGTGGTGCGGAGTCATCCCGACATGTACGTTATGTCCGATGAGATCTACAAGGACATCCTGTACTCCGGCGAGCATCACAGCATCGCCGCTTTGCCGGGTATGGCGGAACGAACCATCATCCTGGACGGTTTCTCCAAGAGTTACGCCATGACCGGGTGGAGGCTCGGATACGGAATCATGCCGGAGGAGTTGGTCCCCCACATATCCCGGCTCGCGACCAACAGCGTGTCCTGCGCGGCATCTTTCAGCCAGATCGCCGGCGTTGCGGCGTTGGACGGACCCCAGGATGCTGTGCAGGAAATGGCGGCCGAATTCGCGCGACGCCGGCGGCTGATCGCCGACGGATTGCAATCCATTCCCGGCATCAACTGCCCGGAGCCCGAAGGCGCGTTTTACGCCTTCCCAAGCATCAAGGAAACCGGACTCACCAGCGCCGAATTCGAGGAACGTGCCATGCAGGAAGCCGGGGTGGCCCTCCTGTCCGGAGCGGCTTTCGGGGAATTTGGCGAGGGCTACGTCCGGTTGTCGTACGCCAATAGCCAGGAGAACATCAGCCGGGCATTGGAGAGCCTCGACACAATGGTCCGAGCCATCTAGCTACGGGTCGGCGTACTCGCCCACCTGTGCAGGCATTGGCAGATCGTATCCCGCCAAATTGGACAAAAATGAGCACAGCGCTGCCGGGCTGTGCTCAATCGTGTTGCTGGTGAATCTATTCAAGCTGCTTCAGTTGTCGCTTAATGGTCGCCGAACTTGGGCATCACCTGCTCACCGAACAGCCGCATCGACTTTTGTACTTTTTGAGTGTCCATCTCGCCGACGTTCAATTTGAGCATCAGATTGCGCACGCCGATGTCCCGCATCTCCGCCACTTGGTCCGCCACCTGCGACGGAGTCCCAAGAATGAAAGAGTGTTCCAATACCTCTCCCGCGGGTACTGGTCGGTTCGGGTCGGGCGGTGGGAACCCGCCGGGATTGTACAACTCGCGGGCGCGCCGGAAGTGCGTCCGCTCCCGCTCGAACCCGGCCGCAGCGATCTCGAGGGCCTCATCGTGGCTGTCCGCCACGAACAGATCCCGCGACGCCCAGCACTGGTCCAGCGTCGATTCTTTTTCGGACTCCGAAAAACCGGCGTCCAGCATGGTCGCTTCGTAGCGGTCCAGCCGGTGGCGCAAAGTGTCCAGGGTCTGGATTCCGATCATTACCGGGCGGCCGATCTTTGCCATGGCCACGGTGGAGGGTTCGCTGATGCACGCCCGTATCAACGGGGGATGCGGCTTTTGGTACGGTCGAGGCCGCAACTGCGGAAACTCCACGTTCCAGAACTCGCCGCGGTGTTGGAGCGGTTCACCGGTCCAGGCTTCCACCAGCAATTGTTCCGCTTCCTCCAGCCGGGCAATGCCGTCCTCCATCGTTATCCCGAACCCGATGTATTCATAATGGTTGTAGGCGGACCCCCTGCCGGTTCCGACTATCAGCCGCCCGTGGCTCAAGTTATCCAGCAACGACGTTTGAACCGCCAGGCGCACCGGATGATGGAACGCCAATTCCACAACAGCAAAGCCTATCTTGACCTTGCTCGTCCGGGCCGCCAGCGCCGCGCCCAGGACCAGAGGGTCGGCATGGGCCGCCGCCCCGTCAAAATGGTGCTCGGTTAGCCAAACCGAGTGCATGCCGATTTCTTCTGCCAGGACCATTTCGTCGATGGTGCTGTCAATGACGGCAGAATCCTGCTCGGGATGGTGGCTGACCGGAAAAACGAAAGAACCAAACCGCATGTCGTCCTCGTACGTATAAAGGGTGTAGATGCTACCAGATTATAGACTATCGACCCGGCATCCACAGCGGCGATCCGGTTGCCCCGTCGCCGTGTGGCGCAGATTCCCCGGATCCCGGTCCGGTGTCGGATGGACGTGGGCGTCGTGGCTGGCGTTGGCGCTGTGCGCCTTGGTCGGTATCTCGGTCATTTCGTGCGGTGGCGCTCCCGCCGCCAACGACCCTCTGCAGCAGCCCGCCGGCGGGCCACCCGTGAGTCTGGTCGTGGCCAACAGTGATCTCGCTGTCGGCGAAAACCGCGTGTCGTTCGGGCTGGTGGACCGCGAATACATGCCGGTGAGGCCGGAGTCTGTTGACCTCCGCGCCGTATTTTACGAGCCCGGAGCGCAAACCGGGCAGGTCAGGTACCGAACAACGGCTGAGTTTGTCGAATGGCCGCCGGACGGCCGCCGCGGAACTTTCATCGCCCGGGTGGAGTTCGACCAGGCCGGCACCGCCACGGGCGACACCTTGGGGATTTGGGAGCTTCATGCTACGTTCGTTCACCCCCCTGAAGGACAATTGACCATCGGGTCTGCGGTATCGGTGGCCCCCGAGCACGGCGCACCTGCGCCCGGGGACCCGGCTCCCCGATCTGAAACCCCCACCGTGTCCACGGTCAGCGACCTGCGTACCATCAGCAGCAGTCCGGAACCGGACCCCGCCTTGTACCAGGTATCGGTCGCCGACGCTGTGCGGTCCGCCAAACCTGCGGTGATCACCTTCGCTACCCCCGCGTTTTGCGTGACCGCGACGTGCGGCCCTCAGGTCTCGGAACTTTCCGACCTCGCCCGCGCTTATGATGGGCAAGCCGAGTTCGTCCACGTGGAGGTCTATCGAGACCCCCACCTCATGGATCCAACCAGCCCATCGCGAGATCTGGTCCCCGCGGTCGCAGAGTGGGGCCTGGTTTCGGAACCGTGGACGTTCGTGGTCGGCGCTGACGGCGACATCACAGAAAGGTTTGAGCAATATGTGCCGCCGGCGGTTTTGGAGTCCGCTTTATTGTCCGCACTACAACCGTAAATGACGGATATATGTTATCGTATGTAAACCAAACATTCAGCCGTACCAAGTTGTAAACGCAATTGTTCAGCAAAATCCGGAAAGTGGGAGTAAAGTTTTGACCAGGGTCACGGTTTCCATCGAAGGCGACATCGATGAGGTCGTCGCAACTCTACGCGGTATGGCGGGACGATTAACTCCCAACGATCCTGCATCTGCCTCAACCGGGGGTGTTGAGGCCAAGGGAGAGAACTCCGACGGGGAGGAAACCGACCAATCGACCGAGGCCCCAATCGACCTAGACGATTCAGAAGCGCAGGCGGTTTGGAACGGGAGTTATGTGCACACCTTTTGGAGGAACCTGTCGGATACTGCGCGGCAAGCGATGATCCGCGTTTTGCGTTCTCCTAACCACACCCAAAAGCGGGCCCAGTTGATGCACACCCTCCAGCTCAGTCAACGAGAGCTATCGGGTTCCCTGTCAAGTCAGGGGCACAGCTTGAATCGCTTGAAGCGGCGACGCGGGGACGTCGGCCTGCCTCGACCGCTGACGTACGACAAAGCTAACGACGCTTACGTTCTCGACGCCAATTTCGCAAACGCTTTGAGGGACACCGGCCTCGGCTGACTCGCCCAGCCGCGGACGGTTCCGGGACCGGAGCGTCGCGTCTAGAAATGTACGCCCCGAGATCCTCCGCCATCAACCGCGATGGTTTGTCCCGTTATCGCCGAAGCCAAATCTGAGCATAGGAACGCCGCCAGATTGGCGATGTCGTCAGGCTCGATCATCCGACCAATCGGGATCTCGGCCACCGATTGTGCCAGTTCCTCCTCTGGCGTGACATCGCCACGGGCGGCTCTCTCTTCTACCAGGCCCATGTACCGTTCGGTGCGGGTACTGCCCGGGTGAATACAATTGACCAGGATCCCATCCGCCGCGACATCGTCAGACAACGCCTTCGAATAGTTGGACATGGCCGAGTTGGTGACCCCCGAACCGGGGTTGGTCGGGCTGGAGTTGCGCGCCGCCATCCCGCCGATGTTGATGATTCGCCCGCCGCCCGCTTCGACCATGTGAGGGACGCACTCCCTGGCGCAGCGGATGTAACCCATTACCTTGGTGGTGATGTGGTTCAGTATCACGTCATCCGGAATCGTGCTGGCGCGGTCGCTCGTGCTGTTGACCGCGTTGTTCACCAGGATATCCAGCTTTCCAAGCCCCGCTACCGTTTGGTTAACCAGGTTGATGATGTCTTCCGGAACCGTCATATCGGCCCTGACTGGTATCACCCGAGACCCGGTGGCGTCCGCGATTTCAGCGGCGGCGGCTTGCAGATCGTCCTCGCCACGCGCGCAAATGGCTACCGCGCAACCGTCCCGCGCCAGGGCGTACGCGATAGCCTTGCCGATGCCTTTGCTGCCGCCCGTAACCAGCGCGGCCTTACCTTCCAATCCTGGCAGCATGATTCAATCCCTCTTTTTGTTGGCGATTCTAACGGCGGCCCACCATAGGGCCGCGCTACGGAGTGGCGGCCGCAATCAACCCGGTCACATCCGGAGCGTCCCAGATTCTTCGGCAGGCGGAGACTGTTTCATCGAGCTTGTCGTCCGCCCAGTCTATCTGCGGGAACAGCGGGCGCAACCGAGTTTCCTCCACGTCGAATCCCCACTCCAGTTCCGTTCCTTGGTACTCTCCCCGATAGGCTGTGCCGCCTTCCATCTCGATAGTGATACGAGGAGCGAACGCCCGTCGGTCTTTGTGCCCGACAGTCTCGACCTTGTGCATCAACCTCAGGACGGCATCGTGATTCTCAGCCGTGGCCGATTCTTCGTCATCTCCCGGGTCTATGCGCGTTCGCAATGGTGGATACGCGCCGTTGACCGCCACGTAGGCCACGAAATAGTGGGTGCTGCCGACCACGGCCTGTCCCCGCGATGGGTTGGGAAACGCGGGCGACGGGTAGAGTGTTTCCAGCCAGTTCATGTCAACGGTGATCTTCTCTATTTCGTCCAGGTTTAAGTCGTGGGCCCGTCGAATGTCAGACATCAAATCGATTATCGGGCAATTGTATCCGGCGGTCGGATACATTTTCAAAACGGTGTGCAGCAGTTCCCAACGACTTCCCAATCCTTCCGTTACAGGCGCGAAATCGACCTGGTTCGGGCCGGTGAATACGTATGCCAGTTCGCCCCGATTGTTGCCCGTGAACGCGTTGTAGAACCCGGCCGGTCCCTCCAGGGACTCCTCCGACCCTCGAACGTCCTCGCGTGCCAACAGCGCCGCCATGATACCGCTGCGCGCGGACTGTGGCTCGTGGAACATCATCTCGCGCCCACCCGACCTGGGCCCTTCATTTGTGCCGGCGGTGAATGTGCAGGCCAGGGCTATCGCGGTCACCATCTGGTCCTCGTTGAGTCCAAGAATTTTTCCGGTAGCGACTGCTGCCCCGAGGGTCCCATATATCGGGCTGGAACGAAAACCGCGTGCCTGGGTTGAGGCGATGAAGTCCCCGGCAATCCTGGACTCCACCTCGTACGCTGCGGCCATAGCTGTGATCAAATCGGCTCCCGTGGCGCCACCCAGTTCTGCCGCTGCCAGAGCCGAAGGGATTACGCAAGGACCGGGGTGAGTGAGCATCCGGTATGAATCCGCCTGGTTGGTCGCATGCATCAACTTGCTGTTGGCGAACGCGGCGCCGCATCTGGTGGCACGCCCCCCGTTGGCCAAAATGGTGGCCCCGTCAGCCGAGGATTCCTCGGCCAAAGCCAAGTCTACAGCGACTTTCCCATGATGAGTGTCCGCTCCGATAATCGATACCACCGTCGCGTGCAGCAGCGATGTCTGCATCTTATCAATTACTACCGGCGACAAATCCCGCGCGTCCAGATGACGATCCAGCGGGCGAGGGTGCGCGATAGAGAATCAGTCATGGCGTTGGTCCTTTTGGGTTTTTGGTATTCCGCCAATTTTGGCGAATCCATTGGAGATGCCCATCCGGGCGATCTTTGACAAGTTCCCACTTCCTGCAGGGCTAGCTGTCCAGGGCGCGGCTGATTTCTAGAATTTGGTCGGGCCTCAGTCCAGATCCAGGAGCGCTCGTCTGAAGATCAATTTGCTGACCGCGAGTATCAGCACCGCCGCAATGAACAACAGGACCAAGGTAATTTCCAGGCTTTGCAACGCAAAACCGAGCCCAGTAGCCGCAGCGGGCGGGTGCTCCGTGTCCGTTGCAGACATCAGCAGGATCACAATTCCCAGGGTCCCCGCCGCTGCCACATTAGCGATCAGATGTTGGGTGCCGTCGGCCGCCGGCACCCACCCGGCGTGGAACAATATGAACGAAGCCAATGCTCCGACCGCAAGGCCAAGAATGTGCCCACCCACCAGGTGCCGCAACGCTGCGCTGCTGGAATTCGGATGCACAAAAACGATCACTGCGCTCGAGCCCAGGCCAGCCGCCAACACCGCATCCGCGATCGAATCCACGAGCAGGAGAACTCCCAACATGACCAATGTGGCCACGGTCGCCTGGAGGAGATACCTGCTGCGCAGGCGGAAGAACTGGACGTTGTAGAGGGCGAAAAAGAGCGGCAGGTGATACTTCCGACTGATCCGCCTGGGCATCAACTGGAGCTCGCC
Source organism: Dehalococcoidia bacterium (assembly GCA_965116565.1). Taxonomy (GTDB): domain Bacteria; phylum Chloroflexota; class Dehalococcoidia; order Lucifugimonadales; family UBA3495; genus Bin87. Next base: position 2,041,463 of record OZ220699.1, on the reverse strand, counting down.
CCTGGTGACAATGCGGTTGACGAAACCATTAATTCCGTGCCCGAACCTGGTGCGAGCTCCAGCTAGCACGTGGGCGCGCGGGTTGCGCTTTTCCTTATCGGAATGCCCGCTCCCGATGTCGCCGGAGTCGGGTCTGGGGCGACCTGCCATTGGAGGCGATTTACGCGAGCCCGCGAACGAAGTCCAGCCAAACCCGAGCGCAGGGCACTGGCAGTATATGCTGCACAAATCCGGAAACCCCCGGGAAAACAACCGCCGTCCCGTTGGGGAATACGTCGGCGGCGCCTCGGAAATCTCCCAGGACCTCTTCGCGCAGCGCAGCCGCGGCGATAATGAGTGTCGGGGTCTGGACCTCCTTCAAAAGAGGCCGCAAATCCCCCGCCGCCTGGGCCTGGAACCCGGCCACCACATGGGGCGTAGTCGCCTTCATCTGGTCAGCGTACCAACGGGTGTATGCGGGGTCCACAATTTGCGGGTCCAACCGGCGTCCTATGCTGCCCTCCACCCACGCCCCGATACCTTCCTTTTCGATCTGGACGGCGGATTCGGCGTGGTGGGCATCGTTAAACGACGTTGGCGATGTGCACGCGGTCAGCGACAATAGCCGCTCCTGGTGCATCGTGGCGTAGCGCATGGAAATGCTGCCGCCCACCGTTTCACCTATGAGGTGGAACCGTTCCAGGCCCAATTTTTCCACGAACTCGGCCAGATCCTTGGCGAAATTGTCCACGGACCAGGGGTACCCAGGTTCAGGAACCGACGATTGACCCATGCCACGCATGTCCAATCGGATAACTCGATAATGCCTGGCAATGATGGGAACCCAACCGAACCACATCTTGTGGTTCTTGGCCATACCGTGATGCATCACCACCGTTTCAGGTTGGGTCCATGGGTCGGTGAAATCGTCAATCGTATAGAACAGCTCGCAGCCGTCATCGAGGCGGAGTTTCATAAGCTATACGGCGACCTCCCATTGGTTTAACAAATACCGCCACATCGATGTGAAGGTCTTGTGTTTTAAAGAAATCGCCGCGCGAGTTTGCGCGGCGACCCGAGATTCACGCTCTAGCTGATGCCCAATTCGTTGAACACTGACCGAGCGATTCGCATGGCGGTTCTGGCGTTAATGTAACCACCATACATTGACAGGTGGATGAAGATCTCCATTACCTCGTCGGGGGTCATGCCCACGCCCAGGGCTCCTCTGATACGCCGCCTCATTTGAGCGTCATACACGCCCATGCTGGTCAGGGCCGCCAGAGACACGATGGCCCGTTCTTTTTCGCTCAACAGGGAACGGCTGTAAATGGCGCCCCAGTTGTATTCGTCGATGATCCGCTCCAGCTGCGCCTCCGGGCTGTCGGCATCCATGCCTGAATCCTGTATGGTCCCCATGTGGCGCCGGTGCATTTCCTGACCCAACGCGAACAACTCATCGACATGCTGGTTAGTGTCGTATTCCAGGGTCGGCTCGTATTCGATGCCCAGCTCCTCGAAGATATCCTTGGTCAGCCGGAGCCCTGACTCGACTGCCGGAACACCTATATAGAAGGTCGACTGAAAGAAAAGCTCGACAATCTGGTTGGGGGTCAATCCCACGTTCAAGGCCCGGACGATATGCCTGCGAAGGAGGTTGAGTTCGCCCTGGGTCATCAACGCCGAGATCGTGGCGATGCAACGTTGTTTCAGGTCGAGGCCGGGCCTGGTCCAGATGGTGCCGAACAGCGCCTCGTCGATAATGCGTTTGAGGTCGGGGGCCAACTGGTCGACGCCAGGCAGGGCGAAGTGAGAGACGTCACCGGCGGCCATCGTCCCCCGCATCTCCCGGCCCGCTTGCAGACGGTCATTGAGACTGGTCAAGGCGATATTCCTCCTGGGATTTTTCTTGGTTACAAAATTATATAGACGGGAGAATTGGGCAGTCGAGCCCCCTCCGAACGCGGCCCGATTATAGCACAGGGACGGTGGGACAATGCTCATCACAGGCGGGGATGTCGGTTCGCGCAAGCGCCCTACCAGTTGGACCAGATTGATCGAATGGTGCAGGGTTCACGCGCACGCACTTGGGGAAATGGCCGTGGTTACGGGGCCGGGAGGTTTCGGCGCAGCAGTGGATAGTAGCGGTCGTTCCGGGCCCAGGGGAGCAGACTGAGGACGATGGTGTTGGGGAAGGGGACTTCGCCTTTGCGGCGGGTGTCCTCGAGGTAGCGGCGGAGATGGACGAAGGTCGGGAGCCGGAACCCGGATTTGACGACGCGCTGGATGACATCGGCGGGTCCGGGAGGATCGGAGGGAGACCAGTCGTTGGAGACGGTTTCGGCGATGCGGCGGAGCTTGATGATGGCGAGTTTATGGGTGAATTGGCGTTTGAGGGCGTTGAGGCGGCGGCGAGTTGGGAGAGGGTCATGGGGTTACCTCTGACGGGGAGTTGTTGGCATGGATGGACAGGATTGGGGACTGGATCAGGATGGCAGCGCGAGCGAAACCGAAGCCATGATGATGATGGACAAACCCGACTGCGGCGATCTTCGTAGCGTTGGCGAAGTCTGCATCGAGATAATGGATTCTCCCAACGGGGGCAAAGAGGCCATTGCAAGCACCCCGTGCGAAGGTGAAACTGCGTCGCCCGTGCCTCCTGTCCATGGCGGCGGTAGCCCGGCCGGTTGGTCCTGCGGAAAGGAAAGCGGCATCAACTTTGATCTGACACCGCTGGAATCGCAGGGTCTCCAATTCGAAATGCAGATGGCGTGCATCCCCCGGACGCTGGTCGACTGCGGCCTGGCCATTGGGAACTATGCGGAAACCGAAGACATCGGGTTCGTGGAACGGGTCAAGCGCCAGACCAACGGTCAGGTCGTGTTCGAAGTCTCCTCATTCCCTGAGTTGGGAATCGCCGGCCAGGACTCCCTTCGCTTGATTGATAATGGAACGCTGGACTCGGCGCAGATTTATTCAGGATACGTCGGCGGCGGCTTCCCTATGATGGACATGAGCAATCTTTGGGGCCTGTATCCGACCCAACCTGCCCATTTGGTGGTGATCGACGCCATCCAACCCAAGACGGCCGAAGTGACTGCCCAGAACGGCGGGATCCAGGTCGCCTATATGATGACGGCACACAACTACATAGTCGCCAGGCCACAGGTCAACGCCCTGGAGGACCTGCAGGGACTCAAGGTCCGAAGCCACAGCACGGTGTTGAGCGATCTGCTGTCCAGTATAGGCGTCGACCCGCAATTTATCGCCTTCGCCGACGTTTACACCGCTCTGGAACGCGGAGTGATCGACGGTGCGATTTCGTGCGAATCGTGCGGCCATGGCCTGCACTGGTACGAAGTGGCCGACTACCTGGTGGGGCCTATCGTCTCGGTGGGCCACAGTTGGTTCTCCATCAGTGAGCACCGTTGGAACGCCATGCCGAAAGCCCTCCAGAACATCATTCTTGAGGAGGGAGCGCGGCACGCGTACTTGACCTGGCAACTGCTGTTTGAGCACGTCGCTCCAAACGCCGTCGCTCAGAATGTGGAGCAAGACATCCAGGAGATTGAATTCACGGAGGAAATCAAAGTCGCCAGAGGCAATCCGCCATCGAAAACGTGGTACCGGGCTGGGTTGACCGAGTCGGCGGGCCAACCTGCGAAGGCACCGTGATATTCAACGAACGGGTCGCGCCGATCGTTAAGGTGCAGATCAACCCCGACGGGACGGCGTCGTCTACCGAATAGCCGAACGAACACGGTTTTCGCGATTCTGAGGGCGGTTGTCTAACCGCCCTCAGATATTTGTTATGAACCAGCCGTATTTGTTTGCGACCCTCGTAACCAAATGATCCTCCCAAGTGGTTGCTCCTTTTGGTTGGACAGCCAGTATTAGTTGGCATGGACTCGCGGGTTCGTAGCAAAGCGCACATTTCGGACGCCTCGCGGGGCGCAAAACATCCGGCTTTTGAGCAACAGGGGGGGATATGTACTTCGGAACAACAAACAAATTCTCCCGCGTTGTCGTAGAAAAATACCTGTGGCCGAGAAGCTGTTCGCGTAGTTCACATTGTTGGCCGCGTGCGGCGTCGGTGAGGCTACGGCCAGTCCGGGGGCCTGCGGCCGGCGGCTCCGCTTCGGGCGAAAGTACCGCGATGCAGGAGCCGGAGGTCAAAATCCCATGGGTCTCCACCGGCCGGACCGGCAACTTTCGCAAGTTGATTTATTCCACGGAGGAAGAACAGTGTACTGACGCATACATTGAGCGTGTGAAGCACCGCACGAACGGCCGCCTGAAGTTCCAGATCAGTTCTGTCCCCGTGTTGGGTTTGGCCGTCCCTGACTCCCTGCGTCTTATCGTGGAGTTCACGATGGAGTTGGCGGAGATTTACTCCGGAGATATCGGTGGTGACCCGCAGATCATTGGCGTCGCCAACTTCTGGGGACTGCACCAGAATTCAACGAACAACTTCGCCGCAATCGACGCTGCCTGCGAGGGCATTCACCGGATCATCGAAAAGCAGTCGAACGGGATCGTCATGACGGAGATCCAATATGAGAGCAATTACTATTTCTACTCCAGGGCGTTGAATGCGTTGGAAGACTTCGAAGGGTGAAGACCCGGAGCCACAACCCCGTACTGACCGACCTCCTGGAAGGAAGGGCGATGACCCCCAGTTCATGGCATCCGCCGACGCGTACACCGCATTGAAGCGCGGAGTTTTGGACGCCGCGGTGTCTTGCGCGACTTGCGGTGCCTGAGTCCGTTGGTACGAGGTAACCAACCATCGGTTAGGACCGATCGTCGCTATCGGCGTGACCCGCGTAATCATGAACAAACATGTGCGGGAGTCAATTCCGCCGGACCACCAGGCCATCGCCAAGGAGGAAGGGGAGTGGCACCAGCCCACATCGCGTGGGTGGGTTGAGACCAGCTGGGCTCAGGAAGGCACCGACGAAAACACCGCCGACACCAACATGGAATGCGCGGATTTTTCTTCGGGAATCCGCGATGCTCTGTTCCAGACAGGTCCCAGCAATGTTCTTCCACGATGGGTGGAGCGAACGGACGGCCCGGGCAACGAGACGGCGCCGATTCACAACGAACAACCGGAGCAGATAATCGGGGTCGGGTGGGACCGGATGGACGAGCAGAGGATATCAGCTAACCTTTTGCCCGGACTCTTTCGACTTCTACGACACGGTTGCCGGGCGGACGGATGAAACGGCGACAGCCGGGACGACGAGTTCGGTTGACATTTATCTGTCCGGCAAATATAGTCCGCAACTGCCGAATCTGTGGGGATGAAATGGCTCTGCGCCGACTGGGAATTCAAGAACAAGTAACTTCTGGCGTTTCGCACGTAATAGCCCGACCCGCTGTTGGAGGCCCAGGTTGACTACCCAAGGCACGCCAACCTCACCAGCCGTAAGCATCACCCGGTTGATTTACCGGATTGACGGATGGCTCGACTACGTTTATCGCGGATTCGGCTATATTTGCGGAACGTTGCTCCTCCTGTTGGGCATATACATCACCTACCAGGTGATCGTGCGCAAACTGGGTGGTCCGGTGCTGGGAAACCAGGAATTGGTGGGTGGATATATCCTCGCGTTTGCGGGGACGTGGGCATTTTCGTATTCCCTGCGCACGGGTTCTCATGTGCGAATTGACGTGTTGTTGCCGCTGTTTTCCCGCATCCATCCATACATGCGGTCCGTCGCGGACTGGCTGGCGCTGGGTTCGGTGGGGTTCTTCGGATTAATTACCGCGTGGTACGCGTGGAAGGAAGTTCTTAAATCCTATTGCATCCGAAATGCACCCGACACACCATCCAGCGGTTGGGACCGATTCGTGATGAACCTGCTGGGGCAAGACGATCCCGCGAAACTTGGTTCGGCATGTGAGCCCGCGTTGGCCAATACATACTTAATCGGCAACTTTCTACCAGAACTTTGGATGTTTCAAATTATCGTCGCTGTAGGATTCACCATGCTGGCTTTCACTTCAGCCCAATGGATGCTGAGCATGATAGTTCGAGGGTTGCTGGAGATCTGGCACAAGAGCAGCGGAGGCGACATAGCCGATCTGGCTGCGGATGCTCAGGTTGTCGAGGAAGCGGCCTCCGGCGTGTAAGCAAATCTCGCAGAAACGCGCCTCGCCGACGGCAATACAATACGCGTTTTCAACCGACGGTAACTGCCCGGAGGACTGCAAACGATGGCAATCATCACCGCGTTCAGCATGATGGGAGTTTTCTTCCTGATCGGCCTCTATGTGGCCGGCGCTCTCGGCGTGCTTTCATTGGTGATGATGCAGGTGTTCTCCGATGCGCCGTTGTGGAATATCCTTGGCAACAAAGCCTGGGAGAGCAATACCAACTTCATCCTGGTAGCGGTGCCGTTGTTCCTGCTGATGGGCGAGTTGATGCTGCGGTCTGGAATGGGCGAGCGCATGTACGGCGCACTGTCGCGTTGGCTGGTTTTCCTGCCCGGCGGACTGCTCCACACAAACATCGCATCCTGCGCAGTGTTCGCTGCCTGCTCCGGCTCGAGCGTCGCAACCTCCGCCACCATCAGCCGGGTGTCGCTGCCGTCGTTCCGCCAACGGGGATACAGCGAACGGCTGGTTATCGGGTCTCTGGCAGCGGGAGGCACGCTGGGCATACTTATTCCGCCCAGCATTGGGCTGATCATCTATGGCGTGCTGGTCGAAGAGTCCATCGGGCGATTGTACATGGGTGGATTCATACCCGGATTCCTGCTGGCATTCACCATGATATTGATGATGATCGTCACCTCTGTGGTGCTGCCGCGTACCGCACCCATGGACGACGAAGTTCGCAGGCTCTACCGGGCTTGGTTCAGCGGTATCGGAATCCAACGATATTCCGATGATCAGGTTGAAGTGCTGAGGCAAGAGCAGGAAGTAGAGGCTGCGCTCTCGGATCCCGTCGAGCGTGCAGCCTACCGACGTGGGCGTTCGACGCTGTCCTACGGGGAGGCGATGAGCGAATGGCTCCGGATGATCAAAGAGGCCACTGTCGGAATGTTGGCGATCATCCCGGTCCTGATCATCATACTGGTGGTGCTGGGGTCGATCTACACTGGTTGGGCCACCCCTACCGAGGCGGCCGCTTTGGGCGTGTTCGGCGCCTTGGTGGTCGCTATAGCCAACGAACTGTACAAAAAACCCGCGGGAACTTACTCCTCCTGGGGAGATTCGATCCGCGGGATGCGCTACATGCTCCTGGATGCGATTATCTCCACAGTCCGGACGTCGTCTATGATCATGCTGATCGTAATGGCTGCGTTCACTTTGAGCTTCGCATTCGCTCGCCTGGGTATTTCTCAGGACATCTCAGAATGGATCACGGCCTTGAATCTCAACGCGCTGCAGTTCGTGATCATCCTGGTGTTCTTCTACCTGTTGCTGGGAACTTTCATGGAAAGCTTCGCCATGTTGGTGACCACGATCCCGATCCTCACCCCCTCTCTGGAAGCGGTCGGAGTGGACCTGATCTGGTTCGGAATTATCATGGTGATCCTGGTGGAAGCAGCCCTGATCAGCCCTCCCGAAGGCATTAATCTGTACATCCTGCACGGAGTTCGGCAAGACGTCGATCAAGAGATGGCGGAGCAAACCGCGGCGGCACAGCAGGCGTTACGAGAAAGCACGATCACGGACGTGTACATAGGGGTATTGCCGTTCATGGCCTGCATGGCCGTAGTGATCGCGTTGTTATTTGCGTTCCCCGACATAGCGCTTTGGGCACCGTGCATCATATACGACGACCCGAGTCGAGATTTTCTGCAAGCGATCAACGTGGAGCGGGAAGCCTCAGGGTTCTGGGAGAGCGTGAGGTACTGTTCATCTGAGTTCAGACCGCGCGCATACAATTAGCAAGCGCAGACACGCCGTCCACTCTGATACCGGATCGCCATCGCCTGATCAAGGGGCGATGGCGTTTCTGTTGACCTGCCGAATGGGCGGGGGTACGATACCCGCTACCATGTACGCTCTGATTCTGGCCGGAGGTAAGGGTGAACGATTGCGTCCGTTGACGGACACGGTCCCCAAACCGATGGTGCGCGTTGGCGGCGAGCCGATTCTGGCGCATCAGGTGAACTGGTTGCGGACTGCCGGGGTCACCGACGTGGTCTTTCTGGTCGGTTACCTGGGGCAGATGATAGAAGATTATTTCAGGGACGGCGCTGCATTTGGGATCCGCGCGCATTACAGCTACGAGCGCGAACCCCTCGGACGAGGTGGAGCGCTCAAGTGTGGCCTCCATGGGCTCATCAACGTTGAGCGCCGGGTGATAGCCACCAACGGCGATGTGCTGACGCAAGCCGACATTAGCAAGATATTGGCGGATTTCGACAAACGAGCGGCTGCGGGTCCGTCGCACATGGCCACCATATTGACGGTGCCCATGGTCAGTCCCTACGGTATCGTTGATACTGACCCCGAAGGCAAAATCATCCGATTTCAAGAGAAATCCAGGCTACCGCACATGATTAACGGCGGCGTGTACGTGCTGAATCCCGCTATTGAAACGTTTCTTCCTGACGTTGGGGACCACGAGACCACTACTTTCCCAGAGTTAGCCGCAGCTGGGCGCATGTCTGCGGTGCGGACCGACAAATTCTGGCAAAGTGTTGACTCGTTCAAAGATTTGAACGAGGTGGAAGCTCATCTACGAACGATTATGGAAGCGGCAAAGCGGGGAACATCTTGATCACTGCGTCACAAATCCAGCACGTTGCGGATGCCGCGTCAGCCATTCGGGACAACATACAACGGGCGATCATCGGAAAGGATGAGGTGATCGAATTTACATTGGCCGCTTTATTCAGCGCCGGGCACATCCTGGTGGAAGACGTCCCCGGCATCGGGAAGACTACTTTGGCACGGTCCCTGGCGAATTCCCTGGACTGCGAGTTTCGACGGATTCAGTTTACGCCGGACCTTATGCCATCGGACATCACGGGAATCAATTATTACAACCAGCAAAGTGGTCGGTTCGAATTCCGACCGGGTCCGGTAATCTCGCAAGTGGTGTTAGCGGATGAGATCAACAGGGCCACGCCCAGGACACAATCGGCGTTGCTGGAGGCGATGGCAGAGGGTCAGGTAACGGTGGACCAGGACACCGTGCGATTGCCGTCGCCCTTCATGGTCTTGGCGACTCAGAATCCAATCGAGCTCGAGGGAACCTTTCCGCTTCCGGAGGCACAGATCGACCGCTTTTTGATGAGGCTGAGCCTCGGATATCCTTCGGAAGACGACGAGGAAGCCATGGTTGAACGGTTCGAGGATGCGGACCCGCTGAGGGAGTTGAAACCAGTGGCGTCGGCCGACGAAGTCCTCAGAATCCAGGCGATGGTCCGGCAGGTTTACATCAGCCCAGTGCTACGGGCGTACCTGGTTCAGTTGGTACGGTCCACGCGCGACCACGTGGACGTGGAGTTGGGCGCCAGTCCCCGAGCGACGTTGGGTCTATACCGGGGAGCTCAGGCACTGGCAGCGGTGCGAGGGCAAGAATTCGTTACACCCGACGACATCAAGGCAATGGCGGTTCCGGCGCTCGCACATCGGGTCATACTCAAAAGCATGGCGCGGCTGCGCGAGCGTACTCAGGAAGCCGTGATTGCGGACCTACTGGAACAGCAACCCGTTCCGATATGACCGAAACAGACCGAATATTGTTTTTCTGGTCCAAAATGGCGATTTGATTCGCCTCCTTGTTAGTTGACTGGCTCTTCTTCCTAGTCGCGGCGGTTATTGGAATCTCGATGATCGCCTGCCGGACCGTCCTGAGGCGGGCATGATGATGTGGTCGTTGTCATCCCTACGACCGGGGCTTAACGCATGGATTTTGTTGCCTCAAAGTTTGCGACCGACGCGACCCTGAGGCCGAGCCGGGATGCCAGCGCTGCGACTGACGCGGTGCCGTTGGGACCGCACCGGCTGGATATTTATCGGACGCCGGTCTTACCGCGCGGTCTGCGATCTTATCGCCGACGAATGGCCGTTGCGACTGTTGTCACGTCTGGCGGGACTGGGTGACCTTTTTGACATGGTAGGTCGATTGCGGAACGGACGTGCAGTTCAAGCAACGATCGGGTGTATGGCTTTGCAGGTGTTGGGGTCGATCGTTATTCAAGCGGGAGTTCAGAACTACAGCAGCGACCCGGATATCCCATCACTCAGTGAGATGAGAGAGGCTCAGGCACACGATCGCCTCATTTTTGACGAGCACGGCCCACCCATGGTTGTCGCGCAGGGCGATATCACGCTCCTCACTCCAAGGCAGCGTTGCTTTATGCGGGGCCGCTACGTAAAATTGGGCAACCTCACAAAAGCGCTCATAGAATCGGCGCAGGAGACTATTTTGACCACGGCAGAGCAGACCGAAATCATCCTATATACGCACCCGGATTGCCCGTTCTCAGCGCAGGCGAAGATGCACTACAGGCGGCAAAGGGTGCCGTATACCGAGATCGACGTTTCGAAGCAACCGGACCAGATTCCGGCACTCCTAGAGCTATCAGGCGGGGAGCGCATCACGCCGATCGTCGTCGAGAATGGCGTGGTAACCATCGGGTTCGAGGGAGGTTTTTGAGACTTCTAACCCGGGGGCCGTGAGCCCCCATACTGATAACAGGTGATGTTGGGCGGGAAATCCGGAGCAAGAAAAGGTGCGAGGGCCAGGCCCCGACGCATATTCCGAGCCCGATGCAAGCGCTATGCCGGCATGATCACAGCAGGTTCCTCAGGAGGAACTGCGCTTATCAATGGGACCCAGAACTTAAAGACTCTGCAGGAATCGGATGGAACGACCGACGTACAATAAAATTTGCGAATGATTCTGGAATATTTGACCGAAAACTATTGCGCTATCGGAACGCACGTGCTACGCTGGCCTCAGCAGCAATGCAGTTTGGTGTGAGGTTTGAAATGGCAATTAACCCGGAAACTCTTAATCTGGACAAAGACAAGATAGCGGCTCTAGAGATCGCTCTCGGCCGGATCGAAAAGGACCACGGCAAGGGCGCGGTGATGCGTGGCGACGACCAGGTGGCGCACTTGGTAACCAACGCCATATCCACGGGTTCCCTGTCCCTGGATCTTGCGTTGGGGGTGGGTGGATTGCCCAGAGGCAGAGTTACCGAGATTTATGGCGGCGAATCGGCAGGAAAATCCACTCTCGCGATCCACATCATGACCGAGACTCAGAAACAGGGCGGGTTGGCGGCTTATATCGACGCCGAGCACGCTTTGGATCCACAGTACGCAGCGAATTGCGGGCTGGACCTAGACAACCTGCTGATATCGCAACCGGACTCAGCGGAGCAAGCACTGGACATCACCGAAAAACTGGTGAGCAGCGGAGCCGTTGACTCCATTGTTATAGACAGCGTTGCGGCGTTGGTCCCACAAGCCGAAATAGAGGGCGACATGGGGGACGTTCACGTCGGCATGCAGGCGAGGTTGATGTCGCAAGCGCTGCGCAAACTCACCGCCGCGATCAACCGGTCCCGCACGGCGGTGGTATTCATCAACCAGATTCGAGAGAAAATCGGTGTGACGTATGGCAGTCCGGAGGTCACGCCCGGTGGACGGGCCTTGAAATTCTACAGTTCGGTAAGGATCGACCTTCGAAGGACCGAGTCTCTAAAACAAGGCTCGGAAATCATCGGCAACCGGGTCAGGGCTCGGATCGTCAAAAACAAAGTGGCAGCCCCGTTCCGGGTGGCCGAGTTTGACATTATGTTCAACCAGGGCATAAGCAAGATGGGTGACCTGTTGGACATAGGTGTCAACCAAGGCATTATCAAGAAAGCTGGCTCTTTCTATTCATACGGGGATACCCGCCTGGGCCAAGGCAGGGAGAATTCCAAATCATTCCTCGGCGAGCATCCGGAAATCTCCGGCATCATTGAAGCATTGATACGTGGAGAGGAGGACCCCGCCGATCCGGCGCCCGAAGAGCTAACCAACGGGCACAGCGTTAATCCAAACGCCGGAACTCCGTATATCGTTGGTACAAGCGAGGTTAGCCTGAACTGATGGACGCCTGCGACGAATACGCCCGTGCGCTACAGGTGGCGCTCCGGTACGTTAGTTTCAGGCAACGATCCGTAACAGAGGTGCGCCGACGGGTTGGGAAAGATTTCTCCCAACCCGTAGTTGAGCAAGTGCTGGCCGCGCTGCATCGTTTTGGATATCTCGACGATCGGGATTTCGCCGAGAGGTGGAGGGACAGTCGGTCTCGACGGCGGCCTCGGGGTTCGTTTCTGTTGAGGCGCGAGTTGCGCGCAAAAGGAATTGCTGAGGACATTATAGACTCAACCCTGGTTGGGTTGGACGAAACGGAAAACGCCTACCGGGCAGGTGAGCGACAAGCTCGGCGATTGGCAGAGCGCGGAGACTTGCCGTTCGCGAAGTTTCGGGTCAAGATGTGGGAGTACCTGAGACGGCGAGGTTTTGCGAGCAGCGTGGTGATGAACACCACCAATCGGCTTTGGGACGAGTTTGGGGAGCCAAGCTAAAGACGGACGCGCGCGATGGCGATCAGAACACCCCCGACAGTGGCCAACAACCCCCACAGTCCCAGCAAACGAAAATCCAACAAGAACAACGAAACCAGCACCATAAGGACGACGGTCCCGCCAGCGATGTACATCAAGCCACGGCTGCGTTTGAGATTGACTACCCTGCTGACTAACTCCGCCGTCGCATAGCCCACTGCCAAGGGGGTTATGACTAAGGCGAGTCCGCCAAGGTACAAGGCCAAAAGGACCGTGAGCACAACCCCGGCGACCCCGATGACGCCGGCCACCACCATAGCCCTGACGTAATTCGCAGGGCGGACATCAAACGTGGGTAAGGGTTGCGCACGGCCGCATTCGCGACAACGGATGCCGACCGGAACCTGGACCATGCAGTCGGTACACATCGCCCGCTGACATTGGCTGCAGGACAAACCGGTGGGCACGGTGGGATGCCAGTGACAAGTAGCAGCCCGGTTATCATTTTGCTGATCAGTCATCAGAGATCGTTCGTCCGGTCCAACGTTCGGGCCAACCATTGTCGCCGGTCGGCGATATCTCGGTCGCGAAACAGCCGATTAAGCAGAACGGACCTGCGAGAGACGTCCGCCGGCAGCGGCCCGCCGTTCGACATTAACCGCTTGGTCAAAATCAACATTGCGCCTATCGCTGCATACGAGGCGAATTGGGCTGATGAGCCAATAAGCAACCAGGACTGTGGCCACATTAGGCAAGCCAAGGGCAATACACACATGACCACGAGGAGAGATTCAGCGGAGCGTCGAGACACGAACCAACCGCACAAATAAGTGACCAACGCCGCCAAGAACAAAGACGGGGAGACACTGACGAGCCCACCAGACCACACACCCACGCTTCGACCCCCGGAGAATTTCAAAAACGGGGACCAGGCATTGCCCGACAAGGTAAAAACCGGGGCAACGATCAGGAGCCACGTATGATCCCCGAGCCCGAGGAAATATTGCCCGACTAGAATGGGTCCGGCTCCTCGACTGAGATCCACCATGACCACCAGCGGCAACCAACGACGACCAAGTTGGCTGGCGAGATTGCTGCCACCGACATTCCCGCTTCCGCGGCGTCTTAGATCGACCCCTCCCAGGAAACGTCCCAGAAGGTATGAGACGGGTGTAGCGCCAACGAGATAAGCGCCGACCCATAACCCAACGGCGAGCAGAATGGTCTGGGTCATTACACGCTGGCGACGGTAATCACCGTCGATTGACGAGTTGGCGAGCTACGGCCTCGAGACGTTCCACCGTCTCTCCTGGCGGACCATTTACGCCGGGGAGCGGTTCACGTGAATTGCCGCTGTGGTGGTAATCACTACCGCCACAAGGGATCAGATCATAGGCGCGAGCCAAGTCCGCGAGCCAATCAACGGTGGCATCGTCGTACATGGCATAGTGCACTTCCATGCCGTGCAGACCAGCAGCTTTGAGTTCCTCGACGGTCTCGATGAGCGATTGCTCGGGTTCAGGCTCCCCGCCACGGCGTTCGAACCACGGGTGGGCAAACACGGCCACGCCACCGACGTCGTTGAGCATTTTGACCGCGTCCGGAGGCGTGAGTTTGGTGCGTTCGACGTAGGCTTTGCCATTTCGGCCCAAATATTCCCGAAATGCCTCAGCGGGTTCTGAGAAGTAACCGGCTTCCACCAGCGCCTGGGCGACGTGGGGCCTGCCCACTGATGCGTCCCCCGCGATTTCCAACACCCGTTCCCATTCGATGTGCAAACCGAGCTCGTCCAGCTTTTGGACCATGCCTTCGCCCCGAGCCAAGCGGCCCTGGCGAAATACCTCCAGAGTCTGCTGGAATCCAGCATCACTGGTATCCATGAAATATCCCAGCATGTGCACTTCCCCGCCAGGAACATCGCAACTGAGTTCGATCCCGGGGATCAAACGCATACCGGGGAACCGGTCAACGGCGCGCTGGGCTTCGGCCAAGCCTGCGGTCGTGTCGTGATCACTGATAGCGATGGTTCGGAGGCCCTTTGAAGCGGCCATTTCGACCAATTCAGTGGGACTCAACCTGCCGTCAGAGGCAGTGGTGTGCAGATGGAGATCGACAGTTACGGGCATCAAAGATTCCTGCGGATAGCCGTGTGGATTATTTGCCTATTCTACGGTCCGATCGATACGAACGATCTCAGTCGCGCGCCCGTTAGCGTCATCAACTTCGATCAGGACGGAGTTGAGAATGCACGGACCTTCGGCAGGTTTAAAGCGTTGTGGCAAGCCTGTGCGGAAACGTTCCAACACAGGTGCGGTCTCGGTCCCGATGACCGAGTCCAGAGGGCCAGTCATACCCAGGTCGCTCACATAGGCGGTGCCACCGGGGAGAATGCGGGCGTCGGCGGTACCCACGTGGGTGTGGGTGCCAACGACAGCGCTGACACGTCCGTCCAAGTACCACCCCAATCCCTGCTTTTCTGAGGTAGCCTCAGCGTGAAAATCGACGAGAACCACGTTGGGTGCGCGGCCGATTTCGAATTCCGCTTCCCTGAGTCGTTGGTCTGCTTCGCGGAACGGGCAGTCGATGGGAGGCATGAACACCCTGCCCTGTAGATTGAGTACCATTACGTCTCCGTGCATCAACCATCCACGGCCCGGCGCTCCGTAGTAATTTGCGGGCCGGAGCAACGGCAACTCGTCCATGTGGGGCAGGATATCTTTTTTGTCCCAGATATGGTTTCCGGAGGTCATGACATCAACGCCTGCATCAAGGAGGTTGCGGGCCGTTTTTAAGGTAAGGCCGAATCCCCCTGCCGTATTTTCGGCGTTAGCCGTCACAAGGTCGATGTTGAGTTCGGAGCGCATTTCAGGCAACAGGGTCGCCAAGGCGCGGCGGCCCGGTCTGCCTATTATGTCGCCGATCATCAGGATGCGCATACGATCACGTGGGTTGGGGCGAAACAACATTCGCCCCAACAGCAATTGCAACCCGCGACCACACGTGGGTCAGCACAAGTCTAGCGGGCAATGCTCTCTTCACGAGTTTCACGGATCACGGTAACCTTGATTTGACCGGGAAATTGCAGATCTCGCGACACTTTTCCTGCGATATCACGTGCCAACGTAGCGCAGGCGACGTCGTCGACATCTTCCGGACTGACCATGACGCGCACTTCGCGCCCGGCCTGGATTGCAAACGAGCGCTGTACGCCATCGAAACCGTTAGCGGTGTCTTCCAGCTCTCGCAGGCGCCGAGTGTATTGCTCGACGGACTCCTTGCGCGCACCCGGTCTGGCAGCGCTGATGCCGTCGGCAGCGGCGACGAGGAACGATTCGATGCTCGAATGGTCGTCGTCGTGATGCTCCAACACGCAGTTGCAGACCAAAGACCCGACCCCATTTCGGGTAGTGAGATCGTATCCGATTTCCGCGTGTGGTCCAGGAATTTCGTGGGTCAACGCTTTGCCGATATCGTGGAGCAGGCCACCGGCGCGAGCGATCTGCACGTTGGCGCCAACTTCAGAGGCCAACATACCGGCCAACAGGCCCACTTCAATTGAATGGGTCAGTACATTTTCGCCGTAGCTGTAACGATATTTCAGGCGACCGAGAAGGCGGACCAGTTCGGGGTCCAAGCCGCTGACACCAACTTCAAAAGTAGCGTCTTCGCCGGCCCTCCAAATGGTTTCGTCTATTTCTCGAACTGCGCGATCGACGCTTTCCTCGATCCGCGCGGGTTGAATTCGACCGTCCTTTACCAATTGGGTTAGCGCCAACTTGGCGATCTCCCGACGGACCGGGTCGAAGCAAGACAGAGTTACAATGCCGGGAGTATCGTCGACGATAATGTCGACGCCGGTTCGGGCTTCGAGAGCCCTGATGTTACGTCCTTCGCGGCCGATGAGACGACCCTTCATCTCATCGTTGGGCAGGGGAACAACAGATGTAGTGCTTTCCGAAACTACGTCGGTAGCAAGGCGATTTATAGCGAGGGTCAAGATTCGACGGGCGTTTTCGTCCGCCCTGGTTTGGTGTTCCTTCTCCAACTCGTAGTATCGTCGAGCCAGATCGTGCGATGCTTCCTCTTCCCCTCGTTTTAGCACGATCTCCCGTGCTTGATCGGTGCTAAGCGATGCGATGCGTTCCAGTTCACGGGTGTGTTGGTGTTTCAACTCATCCGCTTTTTGAAGAGCGGCTTTGGCGTCGGATTCGCGCTGCGTCAGTGCGGCTGCCTGACCTTCCAGGGATTCGGTTTTCCGCTCGAGATGCTCTTCGCGCTCGATGTAGCGACGTTCCATGCGGGTAAGTTCCCGCCGTTGCTCCTGGATTTCCTGATCTCCGGCTTCGCGGATTTTCAGGGCGTCTTCTTGAGCTTGGACCAAGATGATGCGCTTTTCTTCCTCCGCCCGTTGGACAGTGGTCGCAGCTTCCTCTCGGCTGCGTTGTAGTCGGTTTCCGGTTCGTTTAGTTGATAGCAGCAGCCAAACCACTGCTGCTATGCCTGTTGCCAACCCTGCGGCCGCCAGGACGGACAAAATGATGGTCATAATTGAACCTCCCGAGTCCGTCCGGGCAATGCCCGGGATGTATTTGCCCTACAATTATCGTAGTGTCGGTGACGGTCAAAGTCAAGAAATTCATGAATAAATAATATTTGCAGCGGCCCTAGATTGGCGTTTGGCAGGGATTCAGGGAATTGCTATTGGCGGACGATACCGGTAACATTCTGAGCACGGGTGACGATGAGGATCTGTCGCCCGATAATACGCTGGGGGCAGAAATGAGTTCGAGCTACATAGGCAAGGTGGACAAAGCACGCAAGTACGCTGAGGAGCCGGACCGGGTGAACATCCATACGTTGGAGGTATCATTCGTCGGCAACCACAACACGTACCGAGTGGGATATCATGATGGCGACTGGCGATGCGAGTGCGCATTTTTCGCCACGCGCAGGGTCTGCAGCCACACGATGGCCTTGCAACGAATGCTCGACGAGATGCTAGCTGGGCAACCCGAGCGCGAGGAAGCACCCGTCTAACTCGGATCAACAAACTCTGAAACAAAACGCCGGGTCTGCGTCGACCCGGCGTTTTGGTATCTGGATCGCCGAACTGTGATTAATCGGCATATCTCAATCCAGATGACGCTGGAATATCAAGCATGCGTTCTGACCTCCGAAACCAAACGCGTTGGATAAGACCGTGGAGACTTCAGCCGGCCTAGCCTGGTTGGGCACGTAATCCAAATCGCACTCGGGGTCCGGATGTTCGTAGTTGATAGTGGGATGGATCATTTGATCGACAATCGTTTTGACACAGGCCACCGCTTCCAAGGCACCAGAAGCGCCGAGTGAATGTCCGATCATACTCTTGGTGCTGCTCACCGGCACGTTACGGGCCGACTCTCCGAACAGCCGCTTGATGGCGACGGTTTCCACGGCGTCATTCAACGGGGTGGATGTACCGTGGGCGTTGATGTAATGAACGTCTCCGGGCACCAGTCCGGCATCCTCAATGGCGTTAGACATCGCGCGGGCCGCGCTAGCGCCTGATTCCTGGGGTTGCACCAAATGGCCGGCGTCCGAGGTAGCGCCAAACCCGGACAGTTCGCACATGATGTTGGCACCGCGTGCTATGGCGCGCTCCCTCTCCTCCAACACCAAAACTCCAGCTCCTTCAGCCGGTACGAATCCGTCTCGCTCGGCATCGAAAGGACGGCTGGCGCGTTGCGGCTCGTCGTTGCGAGTGCTCAACGCGCGCATTACGGCGAAACCTGACAGACCGAGTTGGCTGATGCCGGCTTCAGCCCCACCGGCCAACATGACGTCGGCGATTCCATGGCGAATTGCCTGCAGAGCCTCGCCGATGGCGTTATTGGAGGCGGCACAGGCAGTAGTGGCGGTGGAATTGTACCCCTGAGCGCCCACGTACTGGCTGACGTTGGCGGCGGCCATGTTAGGTAGGATCATTGGAAAAAAGAAAGGCGACATCCGCATACCGCCGCGTTCAGCCAAGATCCGGCAGTTTTCCTCCAAAGTAGGGAAACCGCCATTGCCGTTACCGAGCAAGACCCCGACTCGGTAGGGGTCTTCTTTGACGATTTCGATATGCGCGTTCTCAACAGCCTGAAGCGCAGCGGCAACTGCGAGTTGAGAGAAGCGGGCCATCCGTCGGGCCTCGCGGGTCCCCATGTAATTCTTGGGATCGAAATCATTTGCCTGACCCGCTATCCGACAAGGGTAACCGGTGGGATCGCAAAGGGTCATTGGGCCAATCCCAGATTTCCCAGCCATCAGGTTGGACCAGAATTCGTCAGGGGAGGGGCCGAGAGGCGTAATCGCACCTAAACCGGTAACGACCACGCGACGGGGATGATAGGGGTTCATGACGGTTTACTGAAGCTACGAAGGGTTCGCTATGAATGACGAGACTATAGCACGCTACTGCCGGAGGTCGGGGGGAATCAGGTCAGGGTAAATCTCCGGTTCGATCCCGAATACCGCCTCGCGTGCTTCAGCAGCAACGAACAGAGAGCCGGTGACAAGAACCAGTTCGTCGGCGCCGGCGCCGACGATCGCCGAACTGATGGCATCCGCCACGTCGTCGGATTCTGTCAAGACAGCTTTTTTGAAACCGGCGCGGACGAATTCGTCGACTATCTCCGATGCGCGGAGCGACCTGGGATGTCGCGAGCGGGTGGCGATTACCCGGTCGGCCCGTTCTGCGATCAGGTCAACCATCGCCGACACCCGTTTGTCCCTAGAGAAACCGGCAACAATGGTCAAGCGGCGGTGTGGAACGCTGGCTTGCAAGGTTTTCAACACCGTGGCGACGGAGTGGTCGTTGTGCGCTCCATCGGCAACAACCGTAGGGTTCCGGGCGAGTACCTCCAGCCGAGCAGGCCACTCAACAGAGGACAGGCCGGTCAGGATCGCATCTTTCGTGATGCGCTGACCCTGTGCAGCGAGAGTTTCGGCTGCTGCCACTGCCACCGCCGCGTTTGCCGCCTGAAAATCGCCGAGCAGGGGGACGGTTGGGCGGTACGTATCACGTTGGGTATGGATGGTCAACTGCTGGCCGGACGCCGATACAGAGTCCACTCTCCAGGTGGATTCGTCGGCAACGGCGAACAATGGAGACGATTGGACAACTGCGGCGGAGCGGATTGCCGCCATTGCCTCTGCAAATTGCGGCGCCACGACCACAGGAACGCCGGGTTTGATGATGCCGGCTTTATCTGCTGCTATTTCGCCGATAGTGTCGCCGAGGATGGCAGTGTGATCCAAGCTCACCGGCGTGATCACGCTGACGGCCGGAGTCACCACGTTGGTGGCGTCCAATCGCCCCCCGAGGCCCACTTCGATGACGTTGGCGTCGGTTCGGTATTCAGCAAAGGCAAGGAAAGCCATGACCGTCAGGAATTCAAAAAGAGTCGCGGGACCGGCTTCGGGATCGCAAGTGTTGGCGAGATGATGGGGCCAAACGGATTCGGTCAAGCCGGCGAAACGGCAAGCGGAAATGGGCTGTCCGTCGATACGGATCCGTTCGCGAAAGGTGTGCAGATGGGGAGAGGAGTAGAACCCGGTGGAGTGTCCGGCCGCCCGTAGTATGGATTCGACAATAGCCGCGGTGCTGCCCTTCCCCTTGGTACCGGCGACGTGCACTATACCTGGCAACTGGTGAGGGTTTCCCATGCGATCCAGGAGACGGGAAACATTCCGGAGATCGTAAATGCGTTTTTGGCGGGGCAGCGCAGGGGCGCTGCGTTCATGATCCACCAAAGACAGTAGGCGCGCAATCGCTTCCTGATAGTCCATAACCAGAGTTACCCGAGTCCGAGGTTAGAGCGAAGGGCCTGACCAAAAGTCAAAGTTTTGATGTGATCGATATTCCCGGCAAGGGACCGAGGCCGGAAACCGTACTCGCGCTCAACGGAATCGGGATCCGCCACGTTGCGGAGGGTGATCAACTGAAGCATGGCGCTATTGATTGGGGGATGCGGGGTGAGCCGTTCCATAAGAGCGATAGGCAGACGGACTTTCCAGAGGGGAACGTTTACCAGAATCCGGCGACGACCAAGAACGTGAGAGACGACACCAACGATTTCATTGTACGCGAGTTGCTCGGGTCCCCCAATTTCGACGGTGCGGTTGCCTCGGATGTTTCCGCTCAGTGACAAGGCCACGCAACGAGCGACGTCCTCAACGTGGATGGGCTGCAGCCGATTATTTCCAGAGCCGATAATCGGGGTAACAGGAAGCAAACGTACCAGAGCGGCGATCGCGTTGGTGAATTCGTCGCCCGGCCCGAAAATCAACGAAGGGCGAATGATGACATAGGGGATGCCACCATTTACGACTTCCTGCTCGCCGGCCCACTTGGAATGGAGGTATCGCAGACGGGGAACATTCGCAGCTCCGACCGCACTGAGGTGGACGATACGGCGAACGGAGCCGGCTTCTCTCGCGGCTGCGACAACGTTTGCCGTACCCTGGCGGTTGATGGCATCGAACTGGCGCGACCCGCCGCGGATAACGGCCACCAAGTGGATCACTTCCGCGACGCCGCGGCAAGCCTCTGCCAGAGCATCGGTATCCCTAACGTCGCCGTAACAGACCTCGGATGGAGGAGTCGAGAAAACACTCTCATTGCCCGGCCGACGTACCATAGCGCGAACTTCGTGGTTTGTATCCAACAGCCTTTGAACCACGCGACGGCCCAGAAACCCGGTTGCGCCGGTTACGAGCACTGTCATATAAGCCCGACCTTCGTCCCTAAAGCGACATCAGTTGATCACCAGTTCAAGTATAACATCGGCAATATTGGGCCCGGTCTATGTCCGATAGGTCGCTGAAAACGTTTTTGCAGCGCGTGAGGACGGTGACGTACAATGGCCGCCGCTTGTACGAACCGTGAACGCGCAGTGAGGCCCAAACCATCCATGTCTTCCAACGGTGCAACGAACAATGATCTCCACTTTGGTGCCAGCATAGCGTTGCCGGCGGACCGGACAGTTGAACAGGCGCGCCTCATGGAATCGCTGGGGTTCGAATACATGGGCGCCGGGGAGCACTTCATGCGGGGACGGCCGCCCGGACCAACCCATGCCGCGCTGCCACTGCTGGCCGTAGCCGCCGGAGCAACGGAGCGCATGCGGATCGTTAGCTCGGTAACTTTGGCGCCGTTTTACCATCCCCTGATGCTGGCGCGGATGACCGCAACCCTGGACATCGCGTCGGGTGGGCGACTCACGCTCGGGGTGGGAGTGGGCGGAGAGTTCCCGATGGAATACGAAAACGCTGGCATTGAGATACGCGGGCGGGGTCGGCGGACCGACGAATGCCTGGACGCGCTCCGGCGGTTGTGGACGGAGGACGACGTGACGATGAGGGGCCGGCACTACACGCTCGATGCGGCGGCAATCAACCCCAAGCCGGCACAACAACCGCATCCGCCGATCTGGGTGGCCGGCCGACGGGACGCCGCGATGAAAAGGGCGGTCAAATACGGAGACGGCTGGCTCCCGTACTTTTACAGCCCGGAACGCTACCGGGACAGCGTTGGCAAGATCCAGGATTTCGCCCGTGAGGAGGATCGCGACCTGTCCAATTTCCAGTGGGCGTTTTTCCCGTACATCACGTTGGCTCCTACGGAGGAGCAGGCGGCGAGAACAGCGGCAGAATCACTGGGTAACCAGTACCTATACGGGGGAGAGTTCATCAACATTGTTCGACGCTATTGCCTATTGGGAACGCCGAGGATGTGCATCGAACGTTTGCAGGAATACATAGATGCCGGCGCCCGGTATATCGTTTTCAGCATTGCCGCTCCCCGAGAAGACAGGCGGAGGCATCTGGAAGTGATCGCGAAGGACATTGTTCCCTACTTCCGGGAGCGGTGAGCCTGCGCTTCCGTCTGAGTAGAGTTCATTGACACCCGCGCCATGCCCGCATACCATGAAATGGTGGTCGTGCTACACGGGGAGCTGGCGGTGCCCTACACCCGCAACCCGCCACAGCGGGGTGGAACTCCTCCCCTCGGCGAGGCGCAAGGGCCAATTTCCCAGGGAGTGGCGCTGACGGCCGGGTCCCACGCGGCTCGGGCTCGTGAACCCCGCCAGGGCTTGACGGCAGCAACGGTAAGCGATGTCCCGGGGGTGCCGTGGGAGTGCCTGGCCTGAGTCAGTCCCGACGATATGCCCCCAGGCTGCAGTCAAAGGGAGGTGCTCGGCCACTTTTTATTTCATGACCACTCTGGTCTCATCACCGTTGACGAGCCGACGCCCACGGAAATCACTGGGTCAGCATTTCCTAACAGACCCAAGAATTGCAAACCGCATAGTTTCGGCGGCAGAACTAGCGGCCGATGACACGGTAATAGAGGTCGGGCCGGGCACGGGCACTCTGACTCGGAGGCTGGTGGAGCGCTCGGGGCGAGTGGAAGCGGTGGAACTGGATCAGCGATTAGCATCGGATTTACCAGGCAGGCTTGGAGAACCCAGCAACTTAACCGTGCACAATCGGGACGCCCGAGAAATTGTGGTTCCCGATTTGCTGGGCGAAACCACACCGTACAAACTGGTAGCGAATCTGCCATACTATGCCGCCGCGCCGATCATCCGGCGCTTCCTGGAATCGTGTACTCCTCCCACCCTGATGGTGGTGATGGTGCAGAGAGAGGTTGGCGAGGCTATGACCGCCAAACCCGGCTCGATGACGTTAATGTCAGTGGCGACGCAGTATTATGCGAGGCCTTCTACCGTAACGCACGTTCCGCCGCGGGCGTTCCGGCCACCGCCCAAAGTATCCTCGACAGTAGTTAAACTGGACGTCCACTGCGAGCCGGCGGCGGCAGTTCGAGACAGAGCGCAATTTTTCGAGCTGGTGCGGGCAGGTTTCGCGGCACCCCGGAAACAGTTGAGAAACTCCTTGATGCAGGGATCCGGGTCCCCGGCGTATGTGGTTGACCATGTTCTCCACGCGTCAGGAATAGATGGCAAGCGCAGGCCGGCCACACTTTCGATAGATGAGTGGGGATCGCTTGACGCCGTTTGGCCGGCGGACGTTGCTAGGCACAGGACCCTGTAGTGAGCAACCAAAACCTGCGGCTGCTGGCTTATGCCAAGGTCAACCTGTCGCTTGAGGTGTTAGGGCGGCGTGATGACGGCTACCACGAGGTCGCAACGCTTTTGCAAACGGTGGACCTAGCCGATTTAGTGACCATCTCACCGTCGGACCGACTGGAAGTTATATGCGACGACCCCGACTTGTGCGGATCTGAGAACATTGCTTGGGGTACCGCGGTAGCTTTGGCTGCACATGCGGGGATCATTCCACGAGCAAGTATCGAAATCGAGAAGCGCATACCGACCTCGGCCGGGCTCGGCGGTGGTTCCGCTGATGCGGCAGCGGCGTTACGGGGGTTGAATCGCCTGTGGGAATTGGGATTTGGTGAGGAAGAATTGCTCAGGTTCGCGTCCGAATTGGGTTCGGACGTTCCTTTCCTGGTAAAAGGCGGGACTGCGTTCGGTACGGGACGCGGAGAGACGCTGAAGCATCTAACCGCCGGCCGCGGCGTGCCATTGTTGCTAGTCATCCCGGCGAACAGCATACGCCGAAAGACTCCAACCTTGTACGGAGCACTGGCGTTGGAGGACTATACAGACGGGACCCACACCCGTGAGTTGTGCTATTCAAGTGCATTGTCAAGGGGAACAATCACGAGCGAAACTTGCCGCAACGTATTCACGAAGGCAGCGCTTGAGATCTTTCCGGGACTGGGCGACGTATGGGAAAGGACGGAACAGATCACGAAGCACCCGCCCTGCCTATCGGGCGCAGGTCCCGCTTTTTTTTGCATGCCATCGGATGAGCGTGAGAGGGACGCGGTCGCGAAATCGCTCCGAGATACGGGCGCAATGACCTACCTGGCGCGAACGATAACTCCGGTGCAGGCCGTATAATATGCCGGCCTAAATTTTCAGGGAACCGAATTTCATGGACATACTGGCTGTAATCAACATACCTTTCGATCCTGACATCATCCGGACGGCGGGTTTCATACTCTCGTGGCACGGGTTTTTCACGTTCGTTGCCGTGGCGGTGGCCGTTTATCTGACCTGGCGTTGGGGACGCAAAGACGGGCTGGACGGAGACGCCGTCCTTTCGGTATCGACCTGGTGCATCATAGGTGGGATTATAGGAGCGCGAGTTCTCCATGTGATCGACTTCTGGAACGACGTTTACCAGTATGATCCGGTGCGGATTGTTCAGTTCTGGAACGGAGGCATCGCCATATTCGGAGCATACCTGGGGGGATTCGCGGGTGGAGCCATCTACATTTCGACTCGAAATGCCAACTGGTTACAACGGGCGTGCGACAACGGAGCGCTGAGGTGGACCGGGTTGCATCGTCCGTTCCCTCAGATTCCATCGGTGCCGCATCTTGCGGACATCGCGTCGCCGGCGCTCCTCATCGCTTTGGCAATCGGACGGATCGGCGATGTAATCAACGGCGAACACTGGTCGAGTTTTACCGACCTGCCGTGGGGATGGATTTACACGAACCCGGAGAGTTTCGGCTACGGCAGGCCAGCGTCCCATCCCGCGGTGGCTTACGAGTTGATTTTCTGCCTGCTGTGGGCCGGCGTACTATGGTTCATGCGGGATCGCATCCGGCCCAGAGGGATGCTGTTTGCACTGTTCTTTGCGGGTTACTCTGCCGGAAGGTTCTTCATCTCGTTCGTACGGGAGGAGCAAAACACGTACGTGTTCGGATTCAACGAGGCGCAATTGGTAGCGTTGGTGATCATGCTGATTACGGTGCCGCTGTTGATTTACCGAGCACGATTAGTACGGCCAACCGCTCGAGCACGACCCAATCCGGTCGCGAATAGGGACGATTCTTAGCGTCGTGCCAGGTTCGCCTGGGCGGGCCACTGGGCCGCCCACCCCGTCCACCTTACCAAAGGCGTTACCTCGCATACGCCGCACTTGGATATGCGTCCAATTGTCGCTGTAGGCTAAACGGCGGGGCGGAGATCTTCAATTCGCAGATAGGTTCTGCTTTCTCCTCGATAGTGGTCGGCCGCGAGTTGATAAACCAGATCCACCGTCGAATAACCTGGCCAGTCTCCCTGGTGATTCCAGGACAAGGCATCGATAGTGCGGCCACCGCTAGCGACGTTCAGCTTGAGGTGCTGACCTTGAGCCCCAACGTAACCCCAACCCAGCACCGAAGCACGCCGGGTCAGGAACACCGGAGGGGGATTGTCCTTACCAAACGGTTCCAGGTCTGAGCATAGTCTCGTTAACTCCGGGCTCAGCAACTGGCTCAGGGTGCCTTCCGCGTGGATCTCTAGCGTCGGTTCTGGTTCGAAAAGCCCCATTTCGGCGCTGGCGATACCTTCGAGCCGCTCGGTTACACGGTCGATGGCTTGGCAGCGTATGGTGAACCCAGCGGCCGCGGCGTGGCCACCATAGCGGTCCAACAAATCCCGGCAACGGGAAATAGCTTCAATGAGATTGAAACTGCCAGGACTGCGGGCACTGGCGACCAAGTGGTCATCGTCGGCGCGGGCCAAGGCGACCGCCGGGCGGTTGAAAGTCTCTGCAAGCCGGCTCGCAATCAATCCGTTGATGCCGGGGGTAAATGTCTCGTCGTGAATGACGATAATGGCGGGAGTACGTTCGAGGGCGAGGATGCGATTGACGGCAACTTCACACGCCGCGGCGGTGAGATCTCTGCGTTGGGTATTGTACTGCTCCAGTTGCACAGCCAGACGGTCAGCCTCACGAGTATCTTTGGTCAACAGGAGCCGGAGGGAAGTTTCCGGATGAGCCATCCTCCCGGAGGAGTTGAGGCGAGGCGCGATCCGGAACGAAATGTCCTCAGACCGGATTTGTCGGCCTTCGAGATTGACGCGCCGTAGCATCGCTTTGAGGCCGGGTCGTCGCGTGTGCCCCAGGGAATCCAGACCGCGCTGGACCAGATACCGGTTCTCGTCGCGCAACGGTACGAGGTCAGCAACGGTCCCCAATGCGGCAAGCTCGAGAAGCGAAGAGTCCGGAGGTTCCCCGGCGAATTCAAGCAGGGCGGTCGCAAGTTTGTAGGCGATGCCTGCACCGCAAAGTTCGGGGAATGGGTACGCATTGCCGGGCATGCGGGGATTCACGATGGCGAGGGCATCGGGCCGGTCCGCAGGAGGGACGTGATGATCGGTTATGATGACATCGGCGCCAGAGCCGCCAGCGAGCGATACTGAATCGACATCGCTGATCCCGCAATCAACGGTGACAATCAGGGTCGCCCCCTGGGCAATCAAATTGCGAGTTGCGGCGCCTGTCATTCCGTGGCCCTCAGTTACAGGATGCGGCAAATACGGGATGACGTTCGCGCCCAGGAGGTACAACGTCTCGGTCAATATGGCAGTACCCGTGATTCCATCAACGTCAAAATCTCCGAAAACCGCTACGGTCTCGCCGGACCTGGCAGCCTCAGCCAAACGGGGGACTGCTGTGTCGATCCCGGACAGCAGATTAGTTGGGTAGGGCAACCCTTTGGGATGGAGAAACTGATCGAGGTCCCGGCTGGTGCCTATGCCGCGAGACAGCAAAAGTTGAATAGCAGGAGCCTCAAGGTCGGACGGTAACCGGTGTCCTGCTACAGGGGGCGGAGGCAGCCACCTCTTGGGCGGTGACGCGGGCGACACCGCGCTCACAGATCGACGCGCGTGAGCACAATGACGGAATTATGCCCGCCGAAACCGAACGAATTACTCAACACTACGCTAAGTTCACTCGGACGAGCGGCGTTCGGCACGTAGTCCAAATCACATTCTTCGTCAGGTTCGTCCAAGTTAATGGTCGGAGGCATAATGCCTTTGCCGAGGGCCACCGCGCACAGGGCGGCTTCCAAGGCGCCGCCGGCTCCGAGCAGGTGGCCGGTCATGCTCTTGGTACTGCTGACCGGAATGCGATACGCTTCATCTCCCAAGGCCAACTTCAACGCTTTGGTCTCATGCCAGTCGTTCAGAGGGGTAGAAGTGCCGTGGGCGTTAAGGTAATCGACGTCGGATGGTGCGAGTTGCGCAACATCCAAAGCTGCCACGACGGCTGCGGCAGCACTTTGCCCCGTCGGATTGGGTTCAGTCAAATGATGCGAATCGCTGGTGGCAGCATAACCCCGCAATTCGGCGAGTGGTTGCGCACCCCTGGCGGCGGCATGGTCGGCACTTTCCAACACCAACACCGCTGCTCCTTCGGCCAACACGAAACCATCCCGATGCCGATTGAAAGGTTGGCTGGCACGCTGGGGATTGTCGTTCTGCCTAGAGAGGGCTCGGAGAGCATTGAATCCAGCGACGCCCAGAGGAGTAATGGGGGCCTCGGCCCCGCCGGCCAATACCACGTCGGCTCCGCCGTTGCTTATGAGCTCCCACCCGGCGCCGATAGCGTCGGCTCCGCTGCTACAAGAGGAAGTAATGCAATAGTTGGCACCCATTGCACCAGTAACCATGGATACCTGGGCGGATCCCATGTCGGCCAGCATCATGGGAATCAAAAAGGGAGAGACGCGGCGCGGGCCACGTTCCAAAAGCACCTGATGCTGTTCGGTAAGAGTGCTGAGGCCGCCGATGCCACTGCCGATGACGACATGGACGCTATAGCGGTCCATTTCGCGCGGTTCCAAGTCCGCCTGGCGGCACGCTTCCTGGGCGGCCACGGCGGCGAATTGGGCGAACCGATCCATTCGCCTGGCGTCTTTGCGATCCAAGTAATTTTCGGGGTCGAAACCCTTCACCTCGGCCGCAAAACGGGTGTCGAATGCTTCGGCATCAAATCTGGTGATGTAGTCGATGCCTGAAACTCCGGCCGCCACGGCATCCCAACTATCAGAGATGGTCAACCCCAGCGGGCTGACCATTCCCAAACCCGTGACTACGACTCTCCGGGCGGACGAACCGTTGCTGGACATTCTAGCGCGCCCGGTTGGGGTTGCGCCGCTGATTAGAGTCGAGCACGTCGTCCAGCATTTCGGTAACTTCGTTGACACGGGCCGTGATGCCGGCGGCGACGTCCTTGCTGCCTGCGTCAGCGCGTTCCGAGTAGTTGCGCAGAGCGTCGGAACTTTCGTTGATGCGAATACGCAGAGTCTCCATGAAATCGGCGCCCATGTTAGACAATGGTTGACTCACGGAACGGAGGGTTTCGGCCATCTCGGTAAC
Source organism: Dehalococcoidia bacterium (assembly GCA_965116565.1). Taxonomy (GTDB): domain Bacteria; phylum Chloroflexota; class Dehalococcoidia; order Lucifugimonadales; family UBA3495; genus Bin87. The sequence continues at coordinate 2,012,722 of OZ220699.1, read as the reverse complement.
TTTGACGTGGAGATTCTCGCCGAACTCCTTTCCTGCCTGCTGGACCTGATGAGACCAGGTGCGCATGGTCTCGGTAGTCTCCGAAAGATCCTGGACGCTCCGGGCTTGGCGCATTCGGTAGTTGCCGAGAATGCGGAATATCCGCCCGTACAGCGCGTCAATCGAGGTGAGCTTGGAATTGTACTTATCGAACAATTCTCGGCTCTCGGCCATGGTCCACCGTTCGTCCTCGTGGACAAATTGCCGCCCGGTGTACAGTTCATAGGGCCGCATTTCCCCCTCCTCGAGGGGTTGACCGTCGCTGTTCAGAGGTTTCAGGCTCCAGTTGGAGGTAGCGGGCAACGGAGTCAGCAGGTTGGCGGTCTGGTAGCGGCTGTGCTGAGTAACCCAGTCCGCAAGTGTCATGATGGACTCTTTTGTGTCGTAGGGCAGTCCTATGATCGTCATGGCGACGACGGAGAAACCTTTCTGGTTAAGATGGACTAGGTCACGCTCCATCTGACCCGGTTCCTGGCGTTTGCGGACGGCGGCCAGACTTTCCGCGTTGTTAGACTCAACGCCGAGGTAGAGCATCTTGACGTTGGCAGCGAGCAGGGCATCGGCCAATTCGTCGTCCTGTCCGATTTCCGCGCGAGCCTGGCAGATCATGTTCATGGAATCGGTACGGCCTCGCCAGCTTTGCAGGCGATCCAAACGTTCATTCCTGAACTTGACAGCGCGCAACGGCGGCGTATGCAGGTCGTCTGAAATGAATACGTTGAATTTACCGTTTCGACCAGTGTGGATCAGGCCGTCGGCGGCCAGATTCTCCAACTGTTCCAGCCGTTTGAATTCCGTTTCCCGGCTGACCAAGCGGTAGCCCAAGAATTGCTGAATCACTTGGCAGTAGGAGCAGTTCTCGGTGCACCCGCGCACGGTTTCGAGAACGGCGCCCGCCATTGGGTTGCCGGGTGACAGACCTCGGATGGAACGAAAATCGGGAAGTTCCACGAAGTCTGGAGCCACCAAACCCTTGCGACGGGTGGCTATGACGTGGCCGTCGCGCATGTACGATATACCCGCGACGCGATCGAGGTATTGGAATTTACGATCATCGCGCCAAGTCAGGAGGATATCGCAAAGTTGTCCTATGATGTCCTCGCCCTCGCGATTGACAATCACGTCGAAGTGTCCCCTGGTGAAGGCCTCCTCTGCGAGGGGACTCATCTGGGGGCCACCGCCAAGGATCACAAGGTCGGGATGGAATTGACGGGCCTGGCGAGCGATTTCGTAACCGCGGGGAGTTTCATTGATGAGCGCCGTGATCATCAATACATCCACGCCCTCGAGGTCCTTATCGGGATCCATGCGGCCCAGACGGTCCTCGAACCAGATATCCCGCTCGTACACATAGGGTCCTTCCCATTGTGCAAGGGCACCTGATAAGAACAACATTCCCTGCCGGGGGATGGCGATGTATTCGAAATTGCCACCAGCAGATGCCGGTTGGACCATCATGACCCGACGGGTGCGGTCACCCTTGGGTTGGATTGAGACAGGCGAAAGGGTGGCTGGGGTACCGTCAAATTTCTCGTCGAGCACAGGTATTGTGGTCATCAGCTCACGTTCTCCAAATACCGAGGTACAACTTGGCTATCCTGAGTGTACTCACGGAGACCGTAGTTGGTGGGAAGATTGAAACTCAATGTCGGTTCGATCCGGCGTTTGGCACATTATACAACATGGGGTCAGTGTGGATACTCAAGCCGACCGATTCTGGGCGCAATTTCTTATGATTTTGAAAATTGATGGAAGGATTATAACCAAACTGGAACTGCGTGTCCTCTCCTTGAGTCGAACACCACCACCAACCCATAAATGGGACGACTAGGGCGTGTTCACACTAACTATGCGGGGATGCTATCCTCTCCGCATGGAGATTACACCAGCCCAGTATGAACGCATCGCGCCAGTCCTTCCGGTCCAGCGCGGCAACGTCAAGCTGTCCAACCTGCAGGTGATCAACGCCATCCTGTACGTGGCCGAGCACGGCTGCAAGTGGCGGGGCCTGCCGCCCCGCTTCGGCAACTGGCACACCGTCTACACCAGGATGAACCGCTGGTCCAAGAATGGAGTGCTGGACCGGGTGTTTGAACACCTGCAGCGGGAACAGATCGTGCGCGTCAAGCTTGAAGCGGTAGCCCTGGACAGCACCATGGTCAAGGTCCATCCGGACGGCACTGGCGCCCTCAAAAAAACGGACCCCAGTCCATCGGAAAGTCCCGAGGGGGTTGGACCACCAAGGTTCATATGGTTGCCGCGGATGCTCGAACTGCCATAACGTTCTCGCTCTCCCCAGGGCAGGCCCATGATGCGCCGGAAGGGCGCAAGTTGCTGACCCGTCTGGGACCGCAGTGCTCGGGACCGTTCCTGTTGATGGACCGAGCCTACGAGGGCAATGAGACCCGCCAACTGGCCCTGGCCTTGGGGTTTGTGCCGGTGGTTCCACCGTTGAGCACCCGTGTGGAGCCTTGGGCCTATGACCGGGAGATGTACAAGCGGCGGAACGAGATTGAAAGGTTGTTCCGCCGGTTGAAGGGATTTCGCCGCATATTCTCTCGCTTTGAGAAGCTGGACGTGCTCTTCCTGGGGTTCATCTCTTTCGCACTCATCATCGACGCACTGCTGTAGTGTGAATACGCCCTAGGATAAGCACGCGCACCCAGCGAAACCGGCAACCCTACACCACTGGCTCGAGAGGTCGACTGCGCGGCACGTTTGCAAATCACAAGAGTTGGAGGTCGTCGTGTTTGGCCACGTCGCTGTGTCGGTGTTTTGGATATGGTCCAGCAACCGGCCCCGCGGTCCTTGTGGGTGCAGGGATGTTTCCGGCATGGCGCTGACGAGCGCTTCGCTGCTGTGGCGCTCGGCTCGTGCTTGAATCGGCGGGGGAGTTTGAGTACAATCGTTGCCTGCCGTTTGTTCAAGCGGCGCCTTTTTGCGTTGCCGCTGAAATGGCCAATTCAAACGGAGGAACGGGTGATTGAATGTACTAGGTACGCACGTGCTCTTGGAGCTCAAGGATTGCGACTCCCGACTTTTAAACGACCTGCCGTACATCCGGCAACAATTGCTGAACGCCGCTCAAAAAGTGGGCGCACACGTAGTCGGAGAATCCTTCCACCAGTTTACGCCGCAGGGCGTGACCGGCATCCTGTCCATCGCCGAGTCCCATATCTCCATACACACATGGCCGGAATACGGATACGCGGCGGCGGACATATTCACTTGCGGCGACCAAAACATGCCGGACCGGGCAGCGGAATCGATCGTTGAAGCGCTCCGCTGTCGAGATCCCCAGGTTACGCAGATACGGAGGGGGTTGAACGGGACCCGGGTTGTTGAATCACGGGCTCCGCAACTAGCGAGTTAGCCCTCAACACCAATCGGTCGGCAGGTCGAGTTGGATCCCACACCGACGGGGATCCATGGTCTTTCGAACAAGGTTAAAACGTGGCCAGCTATCCTATGGAAGAAATCACCGGCAAGTGGGTGATTGAAACCGTTATGCCGGACCTCGCGATCATGCTGAAGGTCGACGATGTCCTATATTCCGGGCACACAGGGTATCAAAGGGTGGAAGTGGTGCATTCCGAGGTATACGGACGCAGCCTTCTGTTGGACGGCAAGACCCAATCCACAGAGCGGGATGAGCACATATACCACGAGTCGCTGGTGCACCCGGCGATGCTGATGCATCCGGATCCTCGCACGGTGTTCATAGGCGGAGGAGGAGAGGGCGGAACGTTGCGGGAGGCGCTGGCCCACGACACGGTGGACAACGTGGTGATGGTTGATCTGGACGAGCGAGTGGTCGAATTGTGCCGCGAGCATCTGCCGCAGCACCACCAGGGGGCATTCGATGACCCGCGAACCAAGTTGGTCCATGACGACGCTCGCAAATATCTTGAGAGCGACGACCAACTGTACGACGTGATGATCATGGACTTGGTGGATCCCTTGGAGGGTGGCCCGGCGTACCTCCTCTATACTGAGGAGTACTACAACATCGCCCGGGCTCGGTTAAAACCGGGTGGGATATTGGTCACACAGTCGGGACCCGCCGGCTACCTCAGCCTGCACGAGTGTTTCACCACGATAATCAACACGCTGGGCAGCCTGTTTGGATACTCGCGGTCCTACCAAGCACACGTACCTTCTTTCATCACTCTATGGGGATTCGGAATGGCTTCGGACCAGCCGTTGACCCCGTTGGATCCTGACGAAATCAACCGCAGAGCGGCCAGTCGGATCAACAAGCAATTGCGACACTATGACGGCGAGACACACGCTGCCATGTTCACACTCCCCCGGCATATTCGCGAAGGCATCGCCAACGAGACGAGGATTAACCGGGACGATTCGCCGGTGTTCATGGTCTAATTTCGGCACGTACCGATCCCCTAACCACGGGCGATTTGGTGGTTGCCACTGGGTGTTCTATAATTCGAACCAGGTCCCGTAAAGGGCCCAAAGCGAACAGACCGAAACGCTCGGCGCACGGCAAAGTTTGCTCAGGAAGGATGGAGAGACCGACGCACATGTTGATGCTATTTTTGCGAGACGTTCCAGACAAGGCACGGGCCGGCGAGGTGAGACGGGTTTCCCGCGGATATGCCCGAAACTACCTGCTGCCCAAGGGACTGGCCGAGGTCGCCACCGACGAGACGATGAAGCGCCTGGACAAAGTCAAAGCGGAAGGCGACGCGGAACGGGCGCGCGAGACCCACGTAGTGGAGGAACTCGCGGAAGCGCTGGACAACCTGACCGTTACCATTCCGGGCCGAGTCACGCCGACTGGCCGATACTACGGGGCCATCAGCGGAGCCCGCATTGCTGACGCATTAGGGGAATTGTTGGAGCGGGAGATCGACCGGCGAATTACAGGCGCGGTTGAGCCGATCCGCGAGCCGGGCGATTACGAGGTCGTACTGAACCTGTCCAGTGAAATCCGCGCCACCGTGAATGTTATCGCGTCCGTGGAGGAGTAACGTTCGATGGTTGTCGCTCAATACACAGAGCGGCAGTTGCCTTACGACCACGACGCAGAGGCGGCCGTCCTGGGTGGGTTGCTGATCGACGGCGAATCGCTTCATCGGGTGATGCCGATCATCAAGGCCGAGGACTTCCACCGGGCGCGCAACCAATTCTGCTTCGAGGCGTGCGTTGCGATTACGCAGCGCAGCGACGCCATTGACCAGATCACGGTCGCGCGGGAGTTGCAGCAGCGGGACCGCCTGGAAGAGGTCGGAGGGCTGCCTTACCTTGGTCAACTGATCGCCGACACTCCCACGTCGGTCAACGTTGAGTATTACGCAGAGATCGTGGCTGACACCGCCGCCAAGCGGCGGATTATTGCGGCCGGCAACCGCATCGCCGAGATCGGGTTCGAGGACGCTGAGGACGCTGAAGACACGATGCGGCGGGCGGTGGACGTGCTGTTCAGCGTTCAGCCTGCAAACACCGAGCGAGGGTTCGTCCCATTGGGTTCGGTGCTGGACGTTTACCTACAGGGCGATATCGGCGATGTATCGTTGACCGACAAGCCGCCGTTGCAGAGTGGCTATGTAGACCTTGACAACCTGCTGGGCGGCATGCAGCGCTCGGACATGCTGATAGTGGGCGCGAGACCCGGGCTCGGCAAGAGCAGCCTGGCGCTAAACATCTGTGTGAACGCGGCGAAAAACGGCCACGTGTGCGGGATATTCAGCCTGGAGATGAGCCGCGAGCAGGTGGCGATGCGCATACTGGTGGCTGAATCCGGGGTTGATTCTCACCGTTTGCGCCTGGGTTTGCTGACCGAGCAAGAGGAAAGCGTGATTGCCAATGCGGTGGGTGTACTCTCCGGGTTGCCCATTTACATCGACGATACACCGTTTCAGACCACGATGGAAATGCGGAGCAAAGCGCAACGCCTGAAAATGGAGCGCGGGTTGGATTTCCTGGTGGTGGATTACCTGCAATTGGTGCAGGGGCAGGGGAGCAGGCGCGGATACGGCGAGAATCGAGTACAGGAAATCAGCGAGATTTCACGGTCTCTGAAAGCAATCGCCCGGGATCTGGAAGTCCCGGTTTTCACGTGTTCCCAGTTGAGCAGGGTGGTGGAGAACCGACCTGGCCACAGGCCGCAACTTTCCGACCTTCGTGATAGCGGCAGCATTGAGCAAGACGCGGACGTGGTGATGTTCATCTACAGGGAAGACCGGAACTTCACAGAAGAAGAGTGGGAGCAGCACGCTCCGGGCCGACCGTATCCCAGAAATATCGCGGAGTTGATCGTGGCCAAGCACCGACACGGTCCGACGGGGAGTTTACATTTGTACTTCCGAGACACGCTGATGCGATTCGACGGGTTGATGCGCTACGAAGAATCGGTGGCGTAGATGGCACAGCCTGGGCGCCCGCGACCGATTCCGCGAGACGCCCGGCGGATTCCGGTGCCGGCGGTGGCGTTGGACCACTGGCTGTCGGAGATCAATGACCCCGGGGAACTGAAGGTCACACTGCGCATTGCGGGGTTGGTGGCGTTGCGGCCGGCACGAAGGGCATCCCCCCCATCCGTATCGCTGGAAGATGTGCTGGATGACGCTACGCTGCGTCTTGCTGACGAGTTGGGCAACGACGATGCGATCCGCAGGGCATTGGCGCAATCTTTGCGAAGGGGTACCTTGGCAGGTGCGCAAGTTGGCGGCGACACGCGGATATGGGTAAACGACGAGCAGGTGGCGGAATACCTCGCCCAAAACGGTTTGACCACGTTGGGATGGTCCGATATCGTCGGGACCGCGCCGGTTGACGATGTCACGGCAGAGTTGCCGAGGCGAGCAGCAAGCAACCGATCGCGTGCTAACATATTCGCCCTGTATGAGGAGCACATTGGGACCTTTGGACATGGAATGGCCGAGCAGTTGCGGTCCGCCGAAGAGGAGTATCCGACCAGTTGGATCGAGCACGCGTTTACAATCGCTTCGGACCACGGTGTGCGTAGCTGGGGTTATGTTCATGCTATCCTGCGGCGGTGGCTGCAGGAAGGGAAACCGGTAGAGTTGGCGGAACCAAGGGGAACACCACGAGAACGACGCCATGACGATGGAGAGCCTGGGCACGATACTTCGCCGGATAGCCGCACGGGGTACCTGGAGAGTTACCGACGGCGATACGGACGCTTACCATGGGACCCCGACCCGGGTCGAGACCGAAACGGCGATTAGCGGCTGCGGCATTTGCGCAGGTACCGGCTGGCTCGCATCTCCCGCGCCCGTGGAGCATCCGCATTTTGGCAAAGTGGAGCCGTGCGAATGCCAAGGATTGTATGCTGACCGAGAACGGCGGATGAGCGCCCTTGAAAGGTACAGCAATTTGGGCGCGCTGTTGCAAAGCACCTTCAGTAACGCCGACCCAAACGGTCCCGGCGGGCATGCAAGCAAAACACCCGCCTATAGGAACGCCCTTGATACAGCGACGGAATACGCGGAAGGACCCGAAGGTTGGATCACCTTTGTCGGACCCAGTGGGAGTGGCAAAACATACTTGGCCGCAGCGATCGTGAACCGACGCATCGTGGACGGCAAAGCCGCATTGTTCATCACGTCAACAGACTTGCTGGACTACTTGAGGGGCGGCTTCGACGATGATGCTGAATTGGGGTTCGCTGACCTTTTCGAGCAGGTGAGGGAAGCGGAACTACTGGCGCTGGACGATCTGCCATCACGTCCATCCAGCCCATGGGGCCAGGAGCGACTTTTCCAGCTTCTGGCGTGGCGACATTCCCAACGTTTGCCTACGGTAATTACTTTACGCGGGGATCCCAACCACCTGGATGAATTCCTGCGAACCCGGCTTGAATCGGCAGACGGTTTTGGAAGACTCTGTCGCTTGGGCAGGGTCGGTGCGACCTCAGGTCGGTCGGTGGGTGCGATACCTCCGAACATGAGGGCGCGGATGACGTTTGACGCGTTCAAACCCGATGGCAACGGCGGATTGGCAGAGCATGAGGAGCGAAGCCTGCGATCCGCCAAGTCGTACGTTCAGCGCTGGGCTCAGAATCCGGACGGATGGTTGAGCTTGCACGGGCCGTACGGCGTGGGCAAAACACACCTGGCGGTAGCCGCAGCGGCAGAACGCGAGGACCAAGGTGAAGAAGTGTTTTTCGCAACTGTAGCGGATTTGCTGGATTACCTCCGGGCGACGTTCGCACCCGATAGTCCGGTGACGCACGATGATCTGCTCGACCGAATCAAGACCGTTGACGTGCTCGTCCTCGATGACATGGGGGCGGAGCGGAGCACTCCGTTCGCGGAGGACAAACTCTTCCAGATCATGGGCTACCGGTACGAGGAACGGCTACCTACCATCATCACTACGTCGCATCAGATAGAGTCCATAGCGGCTACGCGCCCTCGCATAGCATCGCGTTTGCAGGATCCGCTGGTGGTAACAGAATGGCCGATAGAGGCACCGGATTACCGGCAAGGTGGTCGGCGGTAACGCCGTCCGACATTCAATCTAACCGTAACGAGAGAAAACGCTTATGACCACAACCAACACCGACTCCGGCGCACTATTGGAATTTCAGGACTGGAGCGCGGCACAGGACTATTACTTTGACAACGGCTTTACCGACGGGTTGCCGATTGTTCCTCCGACACCGGAACGTGTCCAGGCGATGCTGGACTATGCGGGCGTTTCCGTAGATCACGACCTGGGGATGGAGGTAATCCGGCAAAAACGCTTCACCGCTGGCAAAGCGGCGATCAATGCGGTAATGGCGGGTTGCATACCCGAATATTTTCCCGTGGTGCTGGCATCGTTGTCGGCGATAGCGGACCGCTCGTTCAACCTGCATGCGAGCAGCACGTCCACAAACGGGGTGACGGTGCTGACGATGGTGAGCGGGCCGTACGCAGCGACGATCGGCATGAACTCCGGGGTTGAGATGATGGGCAACGGCGGGCGAGCCAACGCCGCCATTGGCAGGGCGGTCAACCTGTTCAAGGCGAATTTCTATGGCTCGGTTCCGGTGGTGATGGACAACAGTACGTTCGGGCACCCCGGCAAAATCACGTTCTGTTTCCCGGAAAACCTCGCCGTCAGTCCCTGGCCTTCGTTGGCATCCGAGTTGGGGTATGGAGACGATGCAACGATCGTTACCGCCTACGCAACGCTGGGACCGCTGCAGGTGACGCTCCACGGGGACAAAAACCCGGCGGATTTTCTCACGACGGTCGCGCATTCAATGCTGGCATTCGGGCCGGGAATGCCGGAAGTGGTGTGCGTGATCAGTCCGGAGGCCATGCTGCACATCGCGGACGCAGGATGGTCCAGACGACAGGTGGCAGAATTCCTGCACGAGAAAGCGCAATTGCCGGCCGCCGAATGGATCCGATGGCATCGTATGGGATCAGAGTTGGACCATGACCGCATGGTACCGGTCGTGGCCGATGCCGACAGGATCACGGTGCTGCCGGGCGGCGGCATGGCGGGAGGATTCGTAAGCCTGATCAGCACGTGGGGCAGCAGCCGGTCGGTGACACGCCCGGTCCATGTGCCCTAGCTGGATGTCCGAATTTGACGACGACACTGGAGGTTGAAACATGACCACACAGGGAGGATCTATAATCACCATGGACCCGCGGGACGACGGCCCGCAGGCTCAATCAAGGCTGGCGCCACGGCCGGCGACCCTGGACGGCAAAGTAATTGGACTGTTCGCCAACAACAAACCGCACTCCGAAGACCTGCTGCGCCGAATTGCAGCCATCATTGGGGAGCGTTACGACATCAAAGGCACGGTCGAGCACAACAAGGGCGGTTGGCAGTGGCCGGCCCGAATTGAGGACTTGCAGCGAACGGCGCAGAGCATCGACGTGGCGATTCACGCCACTGCGGAGTGAGGGTCCTGCACCGCGTGCAGTGTGCACGACGCAATGGAAACTGAGCTCCTGGGCATCCCATCCACCGTGTTGACCACACGACCGTTCATCAGCCAAGCGCACGCCATGTCTCGAATGCGCGGCGATCCGGAATACGGGTTGGCCATCATCGAGCACCCAATTGTTACGCTGAGCGATGCCGAGTTGTCGGAACGCGCGGCCACTGCAGCTCCACAAGTCATGGCGTGCCTGGTGGACGGATAATTGAGAGCACCCGGGGCTGAACGGAATGGGGCGGGTTCAACACCCGCCCCATTGTTTTTATGATTTAGGCCTCGAACTACAAAGGCAAGTAAACCGCCTCGCCAGTCTGAGCGCTGACCGTAACCGCTTCGGTCCATTCCATATAGTGCACGCCGATATTGAACGGGGTGCGCATCACTGGAGCGCCATCGCGGATGGACGCGATGAATTCCTGCTCGACCGACCAAGAATAGCGGCTTTCCGGTGGATTAGCGATTTCCTGCAACTCGGAGTCGCCGCGTTTGCCTCCGAACACGCGCAACTGGCTGTCGACGTGGATGGTGCCATCAGTACCGTAGAGCCAGACATCATTTCCTGGGGACAGACCGGCGCAGGCGCTGAATCGCAGGTGGGCGTTGGCCCCGTTGGCCAACCGGCATAGGATATCGACCGTATCGGGGATGGTGATAGAACGCCAGTTGCCGTCGTCGTCCCTGCGATGGGGCACGGAGATCTTGCTCATCGCCATTACCTGGTTGGCGCGACCGACCCACCGGATCATGGCCTCGTACCAGATGCCCATGTTGAGAATGTTGAAACCGCTAAGGTCACGGTCCTGGCGCCAGTGCATGGTGGAATCGCGGTCGGTGAAGCCGGTGAGAGATTGCACCTCGACCGATACCAATTCGCCCAAAAATCCCTCGGAGATCAGGCGAATCAGCAAGTCATCGATTCCGAAGGTCATCGGCGACGGTACGATCTGAGCGACCAGGTCAGGGGTCTGCTGCGATACAGCAAGCATCTCGTGGGCTTCTGACGCGTTCATCGCCATTCGAGCCTCGCACAAGACGTGCTTGCCGGCGGCCAACGCAGCAGTGGTCAACGTGCGGTGCATGTAAGGCCAAGTGCCGATACAGACCGCGTCGAGGCTCTCGTCTTCGAGCAGCTCTTCCCAATTGTCATACACGGTCGGGATGTTGAAGGCGTCGGCTACGGCCTGGCCCGACGCGCGGGAACGGTTAGCCACAGCGCCGATTTCCACGCCGGCAGTGCTATTGAAACCCGGTATGTGTCGATCACGGGTATTACGGCCGGCGCCGATCAAACCGACGCGGACGGATTCGATTGCCACAGTAGTACCTCCTTGGCGTACCTCAAGCGCCACCGGAGTGAATCAGGAGCGGCGGCGCGGGGAACGCGATTATAGGGTAAGGGTTGGGCCGGGTCAAAATCGATCCGGGGATTCAGGAGCGAATCACCCGATAGATGCGCGTACGGGCGTTCGTGTATTCGAGCGCCAAAGTCCCGTCGGTCACCATAGCGTCGAACTTGGCGATGCCGCGCTCGTCGTAGTATGCGTGTTCCAGACCACCGACGACGATGTACTTAACGTCATATTCGTCCAGCAATCCAAGCGCTCGCCGGGGATTGGGCGTGTTGTAGATAGTAGATATGTCCCGGGCACGGTCGTTCACGATGCCTCCGTCATTGCGCTGCTGCTGCTGATGCCAGGGCCAGCCCAATACAGTGGGCAATCCGGTGTATTGGGAGATACGAGCGTTCCAACAATATTGGGTGCCGTGGGCTTCGAGGACGACGGGGGACCCGCGCACGTTATCCTGCAGCCAATTGATGGCGTCGTAATCCCAGTCTAAGGTGATGGGATCCACTGACTCCCCGACACACCAATCGGGTGGTTGATACGTGGCAGCGGGCATCCACGCTGCTCCGTCGAGGGTGGGCGGCAGGGCGTTGAAACGGTCCTGTATTCGGACGGGAGTAGCCAGCACGGGGTACACCAAAGTCCCTGCAAACACGGCAATGACGAGGCCCAAGACTCCCCAACGGAGCGTATTGCGCACGCGACCACTCGCGTTACCGGCAATAGTCCAACCTCGCCACAATCCGTAAGCGCCGGCGGCTGCGAACAGTATCCAAGCGACCAGGTAATATTTGAACAGGGTGTTCATCCGAGCGATGTCTCCCTCGATACGGACGAAATCAACCCCGATGCCGATGGCGAGCGCAACCGCCAACATCGCCAATGCCATGACATCGGCACGGCGTTCAGAATAATTGGGCGACACGAGGATCGCGCCGGCCGACCACAACGTCAGGGTAAAAAATATCGTCAATAGTCCTGCCGTTGCGAATCCGGCGGCCAGGAAGTAACACGCAGCAAGCACACTCAAACCTACTCCCGCCAATAGCCATTGATGCGCCGTTGGGAGACGTCGCCGTCTTGTGACGCGGTTCAGGCAAGGTCCCAAAGCACGAGGTAGCGTCGCTGACAGCAACGCTATCGCGGCCAGTAACGACAACGCGTGGATCAACAGGTAACTCGACAATGGCGTTCGCCAACGCGTCGGTTCGATGCCGGTACCGAACGTCTCGGTGGACTGGTGGAACGGCAGGAACGCCATGTAACTGACCACTACAGCGAATATCCCAACGATCGCACCGATCGTAAGACGGCGCTTAATGGTTCCAGGCGCCATCCAGGAGGCAGCCCCAACAAAGCCGAGCATGAGCAACGCGTAGGCGGGATACTCCCAGGAATTGATTGCCCATAGGCTGCCGACGGACACGGCCAACACGGCTACCGTGATCCACGGCCAGGCGTTGCGCGGACCAGATTTTGCAAAACCCACCAACAAAGAGAACCCCAGAGCCAACGAAAGGATGGCAAAAGGCATGGTCGTCATGTGGGCGTGGAGGTCAGCAAACAGAAATGTGAAAAATGGGAACTCCGTAATGTGAAACCCAGATTCGAAATGAGAGTCTGAGGTTAGCCAAGGCGTGAGAACGGAAGGGGCGAATTCTGGTGATTCCGGTATGGCTCGGCTGCTGCGCCAGAAATCAAAACTCGAAAGTGGCGCGGCTATGCCCGACGCTTTTCGCTGGGCCATTTCGGCGAGTTGCAAGACTCCGTCCAGATTGGCGCAAACGACTGCCATCAGGGCAGCGACGATGCCAGCGCAAACCGCCCCGGAACGTGGGATTCGTACATTCGATGGAAAGGCTCCCCAAAACCGTCGGCGACTGCGCCGTTGTGGTTCCGACCGTGACGAAGGCTGCCCCGACTGCCAACGGGAGCGAATAGGTGCCTCGTCAGGCCGTTTGCCTGAGACGGCCACCATGTTGTATACGAGCGAACCAATACCGGTGGCGGTCAGCGCGAAGATCAAGGGGACGGCAACGTTGAAGGCAGTGGTTGGAGGGATTCCAGTCAGCCTCAGTGGCACCGACAGTATGAAATACCCCCAGTAGTAGTAATTCAGATAGCCGCCGCTGAACCAGGGATCGAACGGGGGCAACACGGACGAACGCGCAACCGCGGTGAAATAGGCGAGCTCCATCGGTTTTTCGCCTCCGCGCCACGGATGCCAGAGATCAGGGTTGGCTGCCCGAATCAGCACGAATGCCAAGAATGCCAACAGGAACAACGCCTCGGCAGTGATGACGAATCGCCATTTCTTTCGCAACCAACCGAGAAGATTGCGCCACTGCAACAACAGCACCAAGGCCGACGGCACAGAAACCATCACCAGCGCAGCGATGATCGCGAGCAACGAGAACGTCAGCAAGCCGGAATTCACCAGCCACCAAGTGACCAAAGCGACCAACAACAGACCGAGCGCGCGGGCGAAGCAAATTCCACGGTCTGGCAGCGGGCGAAACAACCACCACATGAACGGGAACGCGATCAAAAAGATCAGCTCGACAGCCAGCAGCCATGCCAGCCACGGTACCCGGTTTGCCCAACCATCCCGATTGAACAGATGGGACCACGTACCACCCGATTGCTGTGCATCACGGGCGGCTGGCGACAACATCAACAAATCATGAGCCGATGTTGATGAGTTCGCCGAGGTACTGATGCGGTTCCTAATCTGGTTTTCGTCCAGCCGGTCGATGTTTTTGAACACCAAGACCTGGGGATGGTCGTAGCCGATGACATTTTCGTCCGCGTAACCAAGGTTGACCACTATACCGCCGGGCAATCCAGCGTCCCCAGACTGAGACAATGGCGGAGCGGGGACGCCAGCGCGACCAAAGGGATCGTCACGCAAATGGACACCGGCGAAAGAAGGATACGACGTGAACGCGCGCTCGAGTTGGTATCCCAGTTGCCCTGAAAACAACAAGCGGTAGAGAGCGGAACTTTGTGGGAACTCATGTGGCAACCGTGAAACCGAACCGTACGCCCGATTGGAGTAGAACAACAGATATTCGGAATCGGCCAAACGGTCAACCAAATTCCTGATTTTTGTGGGATCCCGGTCCGGGTGGTAGGCAGGAAAAGTCCACACATCGTAGCGCCCTAAATCCGGGATTTGTTCATCCCAATTCGAACCGCCGTTGACGATGGAGGTCCCCGCCCGGACGTTATCCTTGATCCAATCCGACGCGGTTATGGCCGTATGGGTACGGCCATAAATCCCAGTAAAGGCTATGGCGTACCAAACGGTCAAAGCCAGGACCACGACCAAGAATGCGATGCTGGAAGGGAACGCATACCTGTCAATCAATCCACCGATTCCGGTGCGCCCTACCCGTGTACGGTTGGTCGTTGCGGAAAACGATGGAACGGTTGGAGAAGCGGCCACAGACGCCCCGGCTAACGGAGGAGTAGCGTGCCATTCCTCAGAAAAGGGAGCGTCCGAAAAAGGGTCGTCGCCGAACAAAGGCTCGTCAAATACCACGTCGCCGCCGACGGTAGGTGGAGTCGCGTGCCATTCCTCAGAGAACGGAGCATCGTCAGGACTGACGAGGCTTTGGTTATACGGGCGGTATCGCAAATCCCGGGCCCACCCGACCAACGACACCAAGGCCCTCGCCGCCATCAGAATAGCGAAGGGCACCAGCGGGAAGACGTAGCGAAGGAATTTGACCTCAAATAGCTCCAAGAAAACGAACGCGGGGACAAACCACGCCAGCAGCAGCACATCGCAACGTTGAGCCATCCCGCCCCGCCATGCGAGGAGCGCCGTGATGGGGACAGAGGCCCACGTGACGATCCCCAGCGGAATGCCCAAACCCCAAACCGTGGTTTGACGCAATTGGTACAGAAACGCCGGCGTATCCGCGTATTGCCAGGTGAATGGGAACCGCCCAGCTTCGCCAGCCATGCCAGTTTGCTCTCGTATGTCACCGACGAAGTTGGCAAAATCCAGGAAGGCATACGGCGTGGTGAAAAAGAACGTGAGCACACCCGCCGCTCCCGCGAGGGCTGCCGTCGGGATAATGCGTGCGACGTCCCACGGCCCCAATTCCGTCCAATCGCGCCGGGTACGATCTTTGGCGACCCATAGAAACGTGAGGACTAAAGGCGCTACCATTGGCGCAACGGACACCTTCGGCGCCATGGCCAAGCCGACCAGCGCGCCCAGCAACGCTGCATCTCGATAGGTCCGAGAGTCGATGAAACGCAGCATGGCCCATAGTGCCGCAAGCGACGCCAGCACGGTGAAAGGTTCTGGGCGGTAGAAATGGGCGTGCTGGATGTGTATTACCGCGAAGGTGGCAAAAGCAGCGGCCAGTATCCCGACCCATTGCCCGTACATTCGGCGGCCTATGACATAGAGCAGGAATACAGAGCCGACGTCCGCAAGCGCGGCCAGAGTGCGCCCAATGAACCTGAGTTCCATGATGCCCCAATCGGCGAACGGTTCCACCAACGTGCGCAACAGAACCAGGGCGTAGATCAACACGCTGCCCAACGGGAACCATCTGGGGTTCAAGGGGCTGCGTTCAGCAGACAGAGCAGTCCGAAAATCGGGCAGGCCGGGTTCGATTCCGAGAAATTGCTCGGTGGCGAGCAAGGAACGTAGATGGGACGCCGAGCAGTACGGACCATCCTGATCGGCGCTCGCGGTGAGCAAGCACAGCATGTCGCCGGCCCGCATGTAAAAGGAACGCTCGTCGGGATGGAATCCGTGCCCCTGGTCCCAATCGATCCCATAAAGGCGCAGCCCTAGGGCCACCACGAGAAGGACCACCAGCAAAAAATTGGCCCCCCACACACGGCGTAGGGGGCCAAACATGATCAGTCGGGAAATATTCAAAGGCGGTAGATTGCCCGGAGAGTGCTAACCGCCAACCATGCAGCAGAGATCGGCGGTGCGGCACGAGTAACCCCACTCATTATCGTACCAGCCCATGATCTTGACCATGTTGTCATCCAAAACCATGGTGCTCAGGGCGTCGAATATGCAGCTATGCGTATTGCCTCGGATATCGGAGCTCACGATAGGGTCTTCGGTATATTCCAAGATACCCTTGAGGGAACCATCGGCTGCAGACCTGAACGCTGCGTTGACATCATCCTTCGTCACATTCTGCTTCAGGTCCGCCACGAAGTCGGTAACTGAGCCCACCGACGTGGGAATACGGTAAGCGATGCCGTGGAGTTTGCCCTCCAACTCGGGGAGGACGACACCGACCGACCGAGCGGCTCCAGTGCTCGTTGGGACGATGTTCTGGGCGGCGGCTCGGGCACGACGGAGGTCGCGGTGGTTCCGGTCCAGGATGCTTTGGTCATTCGTGTAGGCATGGATAGTGGACATCAACCCGCGTTCCACGCCGAATGCATCGTGGAGCACCTTCACCATGGGAGCGAAGCAGTTGGTGGTGCAGGAGGCGTTAGAAATGATGCGGTGTTCATCGTTGTTGAGCACTTGGTCGTTGACGCCAAGAACGATGGTGGCGTCTGCGCCACGGGCAGGGGCAGAAATGATGACCTTTTTGGCGCCACCACTATCAATGTGGGCGGCGGCTTTCGATGCGTCGGTGAATACGCCGGTACACTCGACTACGATGTCCACATCCATTTCCGACCAGGGGATGTTGGCGGGATCGGGTTGCTGGAACTTCCGGACGGTTTTCCCGTCGAGGACCAAGTTACCGTTGTCGGTCCCAACGGTACCGGGATACGGTCCGTAGGTACTGTCGTATTTGAAGAGGTGCGCGGACGTTTCCGTCTCACCCGTACCATTGACCGCGACCAGATCCAAACGATCTCTATAGGTATGTGAAAGGGCCGCGCGCGCCACCAACCGTCCGATGCGACCAAAGCCGTTGATACCGATGCGCGTGGCCATCTGGGTTCCCCTCCAGCAAGTATTGGTGGTATCCGAGGGTAAATAGGAACGTGTTCAGAAACCGCGATAAATCAAGCGCCGCGCGGTCCGGAAATCACGTACCGAGCGGCCCGATTATATCACCGTAAAGGACGGTTTGAATCGCCGATCAGAGTCAGAGGCTGAACCTCGCGTATATATCTGGCCCTGCAAATTGGGCATGGGCTCCCAGTTCCGCTTCGATACGCAGCAGACGGTTGTATTTGGCTACACGCTCGGACCGGGCCGGCGCGCCAGTTTTGATTTGACCCACGTTCCAGGCTACGGCGAGGTCAGCGATGGTGGTGTCTTCGGTTTCGCCGGAGCGGTGGCTCATCACCGCCGTCCATCCAGCATGGCGCGACAATTCGAGGGCCGCGGAGGTTTCGGACAAAGTACCGATCTGGTTGGGTTTGAGGAGAATTGCATTGCCGGCGGCCTGTTCGATACCACGCTTTAGACGACTGATATTCGTAACCAACAGGTCGTCGCCGACAAGTTGCACCGACTGCCCAAGAGCGCGGGTCATGGCAGTCCAGCCTTCCCAATCGTCTTCGAACAAGCCGTCCTCGATACTGACGATGGGATATTCGCGACACCAATCCGAATACAATTCAACCAACTCGGACGCAGTCAGGGACACGCCTTCCCTGCTGAGGTCGTACTTCGACACATCGGCGTTCCACAATTCCGAAGCCGCCACGTCGAGTGCGATATAGACTTGCTCGCCTGGGCGATAACCAGCGGCTTCGATGGCCTGGAGCACAACTGCGATGGCGTCCCGATTGGATGGCAGGGTAGGGGCGAAACCTCCCTCGTCTCCCACGTTCAGATTGTGGCCGCCCCGGCGCAATATGGATTTCAACGATTGATAGATTTCAACACCGGCACGGAGCGCGTCAGAGAACCGATCGAACCCAGCCGGGGCCACCATAAACTCCTGGACATCCGCGGAATTAGAGGCATGGCGGCCCCCATTGAGTATGTTCAGCAAAGGAACGGGCAAGGACACTGCGGCGCCGGCCGAAAGGTGCCTCCACAGAGAGCCTTGGTGGGCGGACACGGCCGCCGCTCGCGCCGTTGCCATCGACACTGCGAGCACAGCGTTCGCACCCAGTTCGCTCTTGGCGGGGGTTCCGTCCACAGCATTCAAGCGATTGTCAACATCTTCCTGATCGAAGGGGGAGGTCCCATTGAGCGCTGAGGCGATGGGAGAATTCACGTTGTGAACCGCCGTGAGAGTCCCAGAGCCTCCGAATCGAGACGCGTCGCCATCGCGGAGCTCGAGCGCTTCGTAGCTGCCAGTGCTAGCGCCCGAAGGAACCAAAGCCAGGCCCACGCTACCGTCGGTGAGCGTAACCTCGGCTTCCACGGTTGGATTGCCGCGCGAGTCGAGGGCTTCCCGGGCAACTATTGATGCTATCGTGGGTTCGGGCATCAGGATTCTCCGCTAATAGGTTCCGAGAAAGCAACGGTACCGGTCGGTTCGGTTCGGGCTTCCGCCGCGGCGACAGCCTTGTTGACAGCGTCGACCGGATCATGGGCGAGTATGTAATTCTCGCCAACCGGCAGGCCGTCACCCCGAACGGTAAGAGGCCAACTGTTGAGGGATACCACAGGGATACCATAACTGAGCGCATAAGCGATTTCGGACAGCGTGCCGAAAGCCCCGCCCACTGCAATGGCGGCGCGGCCGGTGCTGACCACCGCCACGTTCCGAGCATAGCCCATGTTGGTGGCCACGGGGATATCCACATACTCGTTCGCAGTGTGAGGGGAGCCGCTGGGCAAAATACCAATGGTGGAACCGCCCTCCGACTTAGCGCCTTTGCACACCGCCTCCATTACGCCGGTAAGCCCGCCGCAAACGACTGTGATGCCCCGGCGGCCTAACTCCTTTCCCACCTGCTCGGCGAGGGCGTACACATGGGGAGGGGGATCGAAATTACCGATAACTGCGATGATCATGTGGGGTGATCTCCGTGTTTGGAGTGCGGGAGATTGACGGTGATTGTGCGCGTTGATGCGGGCTGCCTGCTGGCGATTTTGCTCCTGGTGGCACTATGGGATCAGTGCCGCGCCCGCAGCCTCAATCAGCGCCAACAATGGGGCCGGATACACGCCGAGCCACGTGACCACCAACAGTCCCACACCCATGGTTCCGGTGAGGAGCCATGAGGGACGCGCCAATGGAACCACGTGGCGCTCGGGACCGCCGTGATCTCCGGGGGAGTCGTGGTGGTCGTCGTCCGAATGCGCTCCGTGATCGTTATCTCCGGGATTGTCTGAAACGGGGAGGACGGCCGGCTCGATGTACATCTGACGTATGACCTGGAGATAGTAGTACAGAGAAACGAGACTCGTGAAAATGGCGAGTCCGGCAAGCCAGAGGAATCCACCGTCGGCGACGGCGGCGAACAGGTAGAACTTGGCGGTGAAGCCCGCAAATATTGGGAGACCTGCCAGGGAGAACAAACCGATGGCGATGGCGGCCGCGACGTAAGGCTGACGATCGGCCAAGCCGCCCAGGTCAACGATGTCATCCTGCCCGGTGCGGTTGTAGTATGCGGTTATACCGGCGAACACCACCAGGTTGGTGACGGCGTACACCACGAGGTAGAAGATGACCGCTTTGACCGCCAACGCAAAATCGCTGCCCAGTACGGCCACCCCGGCAAGAGCGTAGCCCACGTGCCCGATGCTGCTGTAGGCCATCAGTCGTTTGAGGTTGCGTTGAGCCAAGGCGACCAAGTTGCCCAGGAGCATCGTGATGGCGGCAAGCACCGCGATGACCAATTGCCACTCGCCCCACAGGCCGACCGCTGGGATGATTGCTTCGGCAAAGAGGCGCAGGGTCAAGGCGAAGGCCGCCGCCTTGGAGCCGATGGCGAGATAGGCGGTTACCGGCAGAGGAGCGCCTTCGTAGGCGTCAGGCGCCCACATGTGGAAGGGCACCGCCGACAACTTGAACCCGAGGCCCACGACCAACAAGGCCACGCCCACCCATAACACGGGGCTCACGGCGTTTCCGGAGTTGAGCTCGGCGGCGATGCCAGAGAAGTAGGTCGTTCCCAAAGCGGCGTAAATGTTGCTCAGACCGTAGAGCATGATCGCCGACGACAACGCGCCGATGATGATGTATTTGATCCCCGCCTCGTTAGAGCGGGCTTCGCGAAGGCCGTAAGCGACCATCACATAGAGGCTGAAGGATAGCAGCTCGAGCGAGATATAGGCGGTCAGAAGCTCGCGGGACATGGCGAGCAGGTTCATACCGAGGACGGAAAACAGAAGCAACCCGTAGAACTCTCCCCGGTGGTCGAGGCGCTCGCGGGCGTACTCCCAGGACAACGCGATGATGCCGATCCCGATGGCAAGAAAAAATATTTTGAAAAACAGGCCGAAATCGTCAACGACAATCAGGCCACCATAAAGCTCGACGCTTCCGGCCGGCCGCATGAATAGGGCAATTGCCATCACGCCGACCAAGCTGACCGCCGACAGGCCAGCCAGCCACTCCTTGCTGCGCTCGGGCAGGAACAGGTCTACGGTGAACACCAGGAACGCCAACGCGGTCAACGCGAACTCCGGCGTAAGCAGGTACAGGTTGGTGGTCAGTGTGGTGGTCATCGATCGATTGCCGACTTAATACACGGACAAGGCGGATTCCACGCCGGTGTTGATGACGTTAAGCAACGGAGCCGGCCAGATTCCGACGGCGATGAGAATGAGGACGAAAACCCCGCCGACACCCTTCTCGACCGGACTGGCGTCAGTGAGGTGATCCCATTGCGGGTCGGCCTCGCCGAAGAATGAGCGGGCGAGCAGGCGCAGGATGTACACAGCGGTGATCGCGGCGCCGATGACACCCAGCACCGCCAACGGCAGATAAGTGCGGAACGCGCCGGTAAAAACCATGAACTCGGCGATGAACCCGCTGAGTCCCGGCAATCCCAGAGAGGCGAGCCCGGCGATGGCAAAAAAGAAGGTGGTCACGCCCATGCGTTTGATCAAGCCGTTGAGGATGAACGAATCGCGTATGTGGGCGCGCTCGTATATTGCCCCGACCATGGCAAACATGAGGGCGGTCATGATGCCATGGGAGAACATCTGGAGAACGGCGCCGGCCAATCCGACCGGGTGAAGGGTTGCTATTCCCATCAGGACGTAGCCCATGTGGCTGACGCTGGAGTAACCGATGACGTATTTCAAATCATTCTGGGACAGCGCAGAGATCGCGCCGTAGATAACGTTGACGGTGCCCAAGCCGATCAACACGGGCATCCAGACCTCGGCTCCCGTTGGAGTGAGGATCATGCCGACCTGGATAATGCCGAAAGCGCCGAGCTTCATCAACACGCCCGCGTGGAGCATGCTGACGCCGGTGGGGGCGGCAACGTGGCCGTCGGGCGACCAGGTATGGAAAGGCCAGAGGCCCGCGAGCACCCCGAAGCCAACGGCGAACAACGGGAACACCCAAAGTTCCAGCGTTCGCGTAAAAGCACCCTCGGTCCTCAGTTGGGCCAGCGTGTCTATGTTGAACGTGGGTGTGCCGGCTTGTGACGATGCGACGTAGAGCGCGAGGATTCCGATCCAGATTAGAACGCTGCCGGCCACCAGGACCAGCATCAACTTCATGGCGCCGTATTCCTTGGTGCGTAGGAACGTGCCGAAATCGGTGCTGCTGCCCCAAACTCCGATGAGGAGGTACATGGGTAGGACAGCCAACTCGTAGAAGAAAAACAGGAAGAACAGATCACGAACAATGAATACGCCGAACACACCCGAGCCCAGCGCCAGGAGGAGCACGAAGAAGTCGCGGGTACGCCGGTTGATGGTCTGGCTGATCAGGACCGCGCCGAGCAGGACGATGCCATTGAGGAGAACGAGCGGTGCGCCAATACCGTTGAGGCCGAAATCCAGGCTTATGTTGAGGGGATGGCCTATCCAAGCGAACTCGCGTTGAAATTGCACACCGCCCACCATGTAGTCGTAGCGGACGAACACGATGACGGAGAGCACGAAGGATATCGCCGCGACGAAAATGGCGAACTGCCACGCGTCCCGGGGCCGGTCTTTCGGCAAGAACATCGCCAACACCGCTCCGGCCAGAGGCACGAGAACGAGCAGCAGCAGCGATACCTGGTCGAAATTACCCATCATCAACGGAAACGTCGGCGGCTACACCGACCGGAGCCACCAGAAAATCGCCAAAGCGATGACGCCGAGGGCGACCACCAAGGCGTAGGAATAGACGTGACCGGTCACGTGGAGGCGCAACGCGATGCCGGCTCTGCGCACTACGTCGCCGGGGCCGTTGATGCCTACATCGTTGACGACCGCCCGATCAAAGAACGCCAACGCAGCGGAAACGGTGAGGACCACGCGATCAATGAACCACTGGTACGTTTCGTCGACATAGTACCGGCGCTCGACCACACGCAGTGCGGGAGCAAACTTGGAGCGCAACGGCTCATGGGACCAACCTCGGCGCACGTACACCAGCCATGCCAAAGCAAACGCGCCGACGGCCAACACGATCGACAATACGCCCAGCAGGACGTTGAAATGGAACCCTTCCGCATGGTCATAGTAAACAAAGCTGCCAAAACCGCCGAAGGATCCTGGCCAGTTGAACGCAATCCAGCCAAACCCGACAGCGAGGACAGCCAGGACCGCCAACACCCCGGTCATCAAGACCGGCGACTCGTGGGCGTGATGACTGTCCTCGCCCTCGGGACCGAAAAACACGATGAACATCGCTCTGGCCATGTACAGCGCGCTGAGGAACGCGGTCAAAAAAGCAAGCACGATGAATATCGCCGGGAGATGGTGCGAGACGGCTAGAAGGATTTCGTCCTTGCTCCAGAATCCGGACAGAATGGGGATGCCACCGAGAGACAGCGCGCCAATGCAAAACACAGTCGCGGTTATGGGCATGGCTTTCCGGAGGCCGCCAACCCGACGAATATCGACGTCGCCGTGGGCGCCGACTCCGTGCATCACGCTGCCGGCTCCCAGGAACAGGAGCGCCTTGGCGAACCCATGCGCCATCAAGTGGAACACCGCCGCAGTCCAGCCCAACGCGCCCAGTGACAGCATCATCAGGCCCAAGTGGGATACGGTGGAGTAGGCGAGGATTCGTTTCAAGTCAGTGGAGACCAGGGCGATGGTGGCAGCGCCCAGCGCCGTAACCATCCCGACGCTGGCTATGACCATGAGCGCTTCGGGAGAGGCGGCAAATATGGGGAACGCGCGGGCGACCAGATACACTCCGGCAATCACCATAGTGGCGGCGTGGATCAATGCGCTCACCGGCGTTGGACCTTCCATGGCATCCGGAAGCCAAACGTGGAACGGGAACTGGGCCGATTTGCCCATGGCTCCCAAGAGGAGGAGGATGGCGACCGCCGTGGTGGTACCGCCACCCATGGAGCCCGCCTCGACCGCGGCGAACGCGTCGGTCATGCTGAAACTGCCCACGTTGAGCCAAATCAACAGTATGCCGATAAGCAATCCGACATCTCCGATGCGGGTTACCACGAAAGCCTTTTTAGCAGCCTCGCGGGGGCCCGGGTTTTCGAACCAGAAACCGATGAGGAGGTAGGAACACAGACCCACCAGTTCCCATGCGATGTACAGGAGCAGGAAATTGTCCGCCAACGCCAGGGTCAACATGGCCGCCACGAACAGAGCCTGCCACGCGTAGTACCAACCGAAACGCGGGTCGCCCTTCATGTACTCCAGCGAATAGAGTTGAACACCCAGTGCGACGAAGGTGATCAGGCCCAGCAGCACCACCGTCAAGGGGTCGATCAGGATGCCCCAATCGAGGTGGATGGCCTGGT
The DNA here is from genome assembly GCA_965116565.1 of Dehalococcoidia bacterium. GTDB lineage: Bacteria > Chloroflexota > Dehalococcoidia > Lucifugimonadales > UBA3495 > Bin87. The sequence goes on along the minus strand of OZ220699.1, from coordinate 1,988,602 downwards.
CAATGGTGGCGGCAACGCCCGGTATGCCCGCCTGGAACCAGGTGGTGCTGAAATGGCACGTCAAAGCCCCCGTGATTTCGCTGATGTCGCACGCGGGATGCGACTCTGAGGCGCCCAGGAAGCCAATCGTCATCAACACCCACAGGACGAATCCGCCGCTGATGGCCAGGATGGCCAACGGAGCGCCGCGGCCCGGCACCCAGCGCTGGAACAGGATGATCAGCGGGCAGGCGACGAAAGAAAGGACGGGTATAAGGAACGCCAGCGGCATATCACCACTTCAGGAGATTGATTTCGTCGAGGTTGACGGTGCCGCGATTACGGTACATGCGGAGGATTATGGCAAACGCCAAGCCTACCTCGGCCGCGGCAACGGTGATCACAAATATAGCGATAATCTGACCGTCAAACGCCTCGAACCGGCCGATACCATTAAGATAGGACGCCGCAGCGATCAGGTTGATGTTTACGGCATTCAGCATCAACTCAATGGACAGGACGATCAGGACCGCGCTTCGACGGGCCAGAACTCCGTAAAGGCCGATACCAAACAGGGCAGCGCCCAGGAGTTGGAAGTAGAGGAGGGGAACCATCTGCCAGCTAACCTTCCGGCTCGGCGGGCGAGTTTCCCGTGGCAGTTGAACTCTGGGCGCGAGCGATGATTATGGCGCCGATGAGCGCGACCAACAGGACCAACGACGCGATTTCGAAGGGCAACGCCCACTTGGTGAAAAGGGATGCTGCCAACCCGGTGAACGCAGGCGCCTGGGGCTCGGTTGCTAAATCGGGAGCCAACCAGAAGGCGGCGCCCAATACTCCGGACAAGACCGCAGCCGTCACCAGCGCCAATGGCCACTGGCGGTTGTCCGTAATGCGTGGGTATTCGGAGGAACGTGTCAACATCACCGCAAACAGGACCACGATGATGATGGCTCCTCCATAAATCAACACTTGGACCAACGCCAGGAATTCAGCGAACAGCAGCAAATAAGCGCCGGCCGCTCCCAACAAGGACAACAATAGAAACAGTGCGGCATGCACTACGTTGCGAGTAGCCACCACACCCAATGCCCCGCCAAGGGTCAGGATGGCCACGATTGCGAACAGCGCCAGTTGCAAAGCTAACCATCCATCGCGACGCAACTGCCTAGGTGCAATTCGTCCCTGGAGTCAAAGTATGAGCCGCCCGATTGGCGGCTCGAACGGTGTGAATGGGATTGCGATGGGAGCATTACTGGATGGACGAACGACCGATACTACAATAGCGGGCGATGATCAGATGGATTTCAACAGCGTACAGGTTGCGCATTCACAATTGACCTTGTGCTTGCGGACCGATTCGCCGACCTGCTGAGTACGACCGCGCGATTTCCCGGAACCGCCGGACTTGCCCCGCCGTTTACCCTTGCCCATCTTACCCGCTTTTGCGGCTTTCCCGGCGATTTTGCCGACCAAACCTCCCACCCGAGAAACGGTGTTGCCCTCGCCGTCTTTCAGGCGTTGCTCGACGCACTCGACGCAAGTGCAATATTCGGGATGCCTGGGCGACAGGTTACGAAAGCGTTCGTCTTCTCTGGGCACTTCAGTCCTCAGTGTAGGATCGGTGAAGAATCATTCATCGGTGTCGGGGGATGACGGGGCAGCAGCCTTGGCGGCGTCGGCTTTCTGTTTCGCCAGCACCGTCGGCGGAATCCAGGCAGTCTTGTCCTGGTACTTTTTACCAATATCCAAAAGGACGGGAAGATCGACGCGATCTCCATTGCGAGCGTAAGTGCTCATCTCATGCTCGTGGCTCATAACGATCGCATCGAAATTACAGTACTCGACGCAAATGCCGCACAATATACATCGGTTCAGATTGATCTCAAAATAATCCACGATTTTGCGCCGGCTGCTTTCGCCCTCGGCATGCTTGGGATTGTCCATCATACTGGCGGACATGCATTGGGTGGGACAATTGCGGATGCAGACCATGCATCCTGTGCAGAACGGTTCGCTTATGTCGCCATCCCACGTGAGGGCGGGGAAACCCATGAACCGCGGTTTCACCGGGGTAGCCTGTACGGGATATTGTTGGGTCACCGGGCGGCGCAGACCAGTCACGGTAGACGCCAGAGTGAGCATCATTCCTTTCAGGCTTTCAAGCATTGTCGAATGTCCATCGGGTGGTCACCATAGCAGTAATCTCCCGGAATCGCCCGGGGTTTTTCTGCCGCGATTTTACGAATCCGAGTAGTCATGGTGTTTCAGCGGAGCATCGCGCCATCAACATCATACCAGCAAAGGGCGGGGCGCGCTTTGCTATGACGCACCGGCATGCCGCCGCGCGGCCAAGCGACGCCGAGTTTCGATCACGCGGCGGGCCGGAGCCGTCATGCGGCGGTAGATGATCCATCCGGCCGCCGCCAACCCGACCAGGGACAGTATGGTCAAGCACCACCATGGCAACCCGTAGAACCGGTACACGGCTGCGATGATGACGGTATAGAAAGACAGAGGCACCATCACCTTCCACGCAAAGGCCATCAATTGGTCGATTCGAAGACGCGGGAACGTGCCGCGCACCCAGAAAACGACCAACACCACGGCGTAGGTCTTGAGGAGGAACCACACCACGTCGGGCAATGCCGGACCTCCCCAGCCGCCGAGGAACAACAACGCCGTCAGCGCCGCGATCGCGAAAGTGTTGATGTATTCGGCAAGGAAAAAGACGGACCAGTGGGCTCCGCTATATTCTACGAACGGGCCACCAACGACCTCACTTTCGGCGTGGTAGATGTCGAAGGGTGTCCGACCGACTTCCGCCAACCCGGCGATAAAAAAAATCACCAATCCGAGCGGCAGAACGACCAAATATGGATATGAGGATTGGGCAGCCACGATCTCACGCAGGTCGAGGGATTGCGCGAGGATGGCTACCGCCGCGGCAACGAGCACCACGGGGATTTCGTATGAGATCAGCTGAGCTGCAGATCGGAGCCCGCCCATGATCCCGTATTTGTTCGCCGAGCCCCATCCCGCCAAAACCAAACCCAGGATGCCAACCACGGCAAAAGCGATGATGTAGAACAGGCCCAGCGGCAAATGCTTGATGACGACGTTATCGCCGCCCGGGATAGTGACCCAGATTACGAATGCCGACACGACCACGATGACCGGTGCAATCCAGAAGATCGCTTTCTCGGAGTCGTTGGGGATGATGTCTTCTTTCAGGATGAGTTTGACAGCGTCTGCTACGGGCTGCAGCAGGCCGAACTTACCGGTACGAGTTGGCCCATAACGTAGCTGGAGGCGGCCCAAAGCTTTTCGCTCAAGCCAAACCATAGAGAGGACGACCACCGACAGGACGGCGAACATGATCGCCAGCCCAAGGACACTCCATCCGAGGTTGATGAGGAAGCTCACCGATCTACCTCACCGAGCACTATATCCAGAGACCCGAGGACGACAACGCTATCAGCAAGCCAGGTATCGCGGAGCAGGCGGCGCAGAGCCGACAGGTTGCAGAACGACGGTGGCCGGACCTTCAAGCGGTAAGGCTTATCGGTGCCGTCGCTGACCAGATAAACGCCGATTTCCCCTCTGGGATTTTCGGCACGGACGTAAGACTCGCCTGCTGGGGGCCGGATCAGGCGGCGGCCGAGAGGAGACGCCACCGGGCCGTCCGGCAACTGTTCCATCGCTTGCTCAACGATCCGTAACGACTCGTACATCTCCTGCACACGGACCCAATGGCGATCCCAGCAATCGCCGTCGAGCCCCACGGGAATTTCAAAATCGAAACGATCGTACACTGAGTATGGCTGGGCCTTGCGGACGTCATATTCGTAACCGCACGCCCTCAACAGCGGTCCAGTCAAGCCCAACCCGATGGCCTCATCGGCAGTTATCGGGCTCACGTCCTTCAGGCGGGACAGGAAGATTTCGTTGAACGTCAGGATACGGTCACTCTGCTCTACGTCTTCGCGGAGCAACGGCATCAACTCGTCGATCAATTCCCTGAAATTGTCGGGCACATCTTCCTTGAGACCGCCGATGCGAAAGTAGTTGTGCATCAATCGAGCACCCGAAACGGCTTCGAAGAGAGCCTGGACGCGCTCGCGACCCCGGAAGGAGAACATCACCGGGGTCATGGCACCGGCATCGAGTCCCATGGTGCCGACATAGAGCAGGTGGCTGGCGATGCGGTTCAGTTCGCAGAGGATCACCCGGATGTACTCTGCGCGCTCCGGGACCTCCAGCCCCATGAGCTTTTCAACAGCCATGCAGTATGCCAACTCATTGTTGAAGTTGCCGATGTAATCCATGCGGTCGAACAGGGTGACGATCTGGTGATACTGTTCTCCTTCGCACAGTTTTTCGGAGCCGCGGTGGAGATAACCAATATGCGGTTCGACATCCACCACCTTCTCCCCATCCACCCACAGGACCATACGGAACACCCCGTGCGTGGACGGGTGCTGCGGCCCCATGTTGAGCAGCATCTCGACCGGCTGAGAATCAGCGCGATCGTTCCCAATTAGAGATGTGGTGGATTGGACCATTTCTGTTCAGTGTCCAGCCGGACTGTAGAATCGGGGCTACGGAGTACGTGGAAACGGCGAGCCGATGAATCTGATACTGGGTTGGGGAGGTTCGATCAAACTGCTCATCCAGACTTCGCCGTTATCGTAAAACCCGGCTTCGATGAGAGTATCCTCCAAGACTCCAAGCTCCTCGCAATCCTCGAGGTAGTCGCCGACCTGCCTGCGCAATGCGATCTGTGCGTCTTCTCGGGTGTCGCCGAAGACGGTAACCTCCAGCTCAGGGCAATGGGCCGACCAACCCGATCCGGCGCGAGACTCCTCGATCTGGTAAACAATTCGGTCCATGGCTCAGCCGACGTCGCTTCGGTGTTCCGCCCAGTCGCCGAGGAACGACAAGACTATCTCGGTTTCCTCGTCGAGATCGTCGATGCCGAGAGCAGCACCCAATTTCCCGGACGTGTCCTGACGTTCCAGCCACGCGCGCATGTTTTGTACCAAGGATTGTTGGGCGGCGTCCGCGGTGGCGCCCCTCCCTTCGAGATCCAGCCCGTCTATGAATGCGATGAAACGGTCGCCGTCTGGGGCTGTGCGCGCGGTCAACTCAACAGAACCATCCAACTGCCCAGCGTTGATTTGGCACGTTTCGGTCATGCTAGAACTCGCGGTAGTCATGGAATTCATAGTCTTTGCGGCCGGGATACCCTTCAAACTCGGGGTAGAGCAGCAAGGGCGACAAATCAGGGTGACCGGCGAAAGAAACGCCGAACAGGTCGTGGGCTTCCCTTTCGTACCAATCGGCAGCCGGCCAAATATCCGAAACCGTCGACAGGACGGGATTGTCGTATGGCACCGTCGTCCTGATGACCAGGGTTTTCTCGAGGGACAGGGATTGCAAGAAATAGACCAGTTCGAAACGGTCCTGATAGTCGATACAGGCCAAGCACAGGAGTAATCGGCAATCCAACGCGTGCGTGTCGCGGCACGTGGCGCATACTTCCGCGATATTCGAATGGGGCACTGAGACCTGGGGCAAATCGCCCAGCGCACCCGCCACCGGGGCGAATTCTCCCAACGCCTCCACAGCACAATGCAATGTCGCGCGCCGGTCGATCGACAGCAATTCGATCGGGTCCGGGGGCGGCTCGGCCTCCGCTTCCGGAGCGTTACGCCTGGGACGAGGCACCGCGGTCTCCGGCGTCGGCCATGATTTTTTCTTGGAGCTTCAGGATCCCGTAAAGCAGCGCCTCGGGCCGCGGCGGGCACCCGGGCACGTACACGTCAACGGGGATGATATGGTCGACACCCATTACGACGGAGTAAGAGCGGTAATAGGGGCCGCCGTTGGTGGCGCAACTGCCCATGGCGATGACCCATTTGGGTTCCGGCATCTGCTCGTACAGCAACCGGATGGGTTCCGCCATCTTCTTCACCACGGTGCCGGCCACAATCATAACGTCGGACTGCCTGGGCGAGGGCCAGGTGACCACGCCGAAGCGGTCAAAGTCGTGGTGGGCCATGTAGGTGGAGATCATCTCGATGGCGCAACAAGCAAGCCCGAAACTCAAGGTCCACAGCGACGACTTGCGAGCCATCGCGAACAACTGATCCGTGGTAGTCGTGATGACGCCCGGGACTTTCCCATCGGTTGCCTGATTCAACAGACTCGGACCGGGGCGGTTGCCGGAACCGACGATGATTTCGGTGGGCTGCGGCGGCATGGCCAAGGGCGACGCCGCATCTTCGCCCGGTTGAGGCCTCACTTCTGCCAATCAAGCACCCCCTTGCGCCATCCGTATATGACCGCGAAGAAAAGCATAGCGAGGAACAAAATCATCGCGTAGAACGGGATTGGATTCCCTGCCGCCTGCTCCTTCATAAACACCACCGCCCATGGGAACAGGAACACGGCTTCCACGTCAAATATCAGGAATAGTATGGCGAAAATGTAGAAGCGAATGTTGATGTTGGACCACGCGAAAGGCGTGGGCGGAATTCCACATTCATAGGTGGTGAGCTTTTCGGCGGACCGTCGTCGGGCCGAAAGCAGTTGCGATCCCGCAAACATCGCCCCGATGGCGGCCAAAGCAATGACCATTGCGATGACGACTGCCAACCAGTTGCCAGCGTAAGTCGCAGGATCAAAAATCTGGAGGATCGGGATTGTCATGAACGACCAGCGTGGTGGGTAAGAGCGTCCACGGTTTTAAGCGGAGATAGAGTAGCAACGGCTCTTGGACGTGTCAAACTAGCGGGATGCCCGTATGGAAGTTGACGAAACATCGGCGCGAAATGATCCCTCAGGCAAGCTCATAAATAACGGGTGGAACCCGCCCGGCAGATCGATATCGGAGAGCGTGCGGAACATACCATGGTAGTCGGTGCGACCAGCCACCAAAAACCTGCTGCCCGATCCCCACATCTCTGCCAACGCAGTGAGCATAGCCGTCTCAGAGTTGTCATAGTAGCGCGGCTGGATGAGCCGAGTCGCGGTATCCCACCCGATGGCGAAGCCGCAGCCGGGAAACAACTGGGCTTTCTTGTAAAAAGTTTCAGCCCTCGTAAGAACCACCGTGCCCACGCCTTTGAACTGATCGACGCGACGGCGAATTTCCGAGGCCTCCAACGGGGGTTTGTCCACATTTACAACGGACAGTTCAAAGGCCACCGGTTTGCCCAGGACATCCTCAGCGGCAGCGGCCAGCTTGATGTGTCCCTCGTGCAGGGGATTGAACGAGCCTGGAAGCAACGCCGCAGGGGCTTCGACGTCCGCGGCCGTGCTGCCGTCGGGTCGCGCCACAACCCAATCGGCGTGGCCATCCAGCAGGGCCTGGATCGGATCGGGGTGCGACGTGGTTTCAGTTGTGACAGATTCGGACGCCGCCAACTTCAATTCGAGCTCGGCGTCCACAGCAGACGCGCGGGCGAGAGCGGCAATGACCAGGCGGCTCACCACGTCCTCCTCGCCGGCGCGATCCCTGAGGCCTTTTTCCAACAACAGCGTGTCGGTGGTGACTCCGTACGAATCCCAAGTCGAGACGAACGCCCGGTGGTCGCCGCGCTTGGTTCGGTCAGTGGCTATTGTGGCGGTGCAACTCAGGCCGATTATCGGCACTTCGGATTCGCGCAACGACATGCCTCGGGTCCAGGCCGCCCGCGCCATCCGCGTGGCCGTGTCTGCGGAGACGGTCTGCTCAGGCGCATACCCCCCGAGAAAGTCGGTCATCGCGAGGTAACCGTAGGGCACCCGAGTTTCGAGGACGGTGCGGGAAGCGCCACCTACCCCCAGCAACCACGCCAGGGCGTAATTCCCCGCGCCCGCTACAGCCAATACGGATTGCTCCGGCGTGCTGTGGATTCGAGCGACTACGTCTGCGATGTCAGCGTCCATGGTGCCATCCACCTGTGAGAGCGTGCGCAACCGAGTTCAAGCTTGACCGAGTACCAATCGGAACAACGCCGACACCACGACCGGGCTCGCAGCAGTGCTCCCATCGAGAACGGTTCGGCCGCACCAGCATCCAAAAGAAGCGAGCCGGGAGGGTCGGTCAGAATCCCCGTGTCAACGCTTCAGACCGACCGCATTCTATCACTTTCGCAGGCATCGAGATCGAAGTTCGCAGACCTATGCAGGGTGGCTTATTCCGACCATCGTTTCCAAGGAAATGTCCATCTCTCTGGCGATTTTGCGGTCCCATTCGTCAGCCCAACGTTGCGGCAAACGCGGCCGAGCCTCACGCCAAGTCATCCTGTCGCCCCCAAACGTCTGGGCAGCGACCACCTCAACCAGGAATGCCGTCATGTCGCCGCCGTCCATAGTGTTCACGACGCGGCAATCCAGATAGCCGAAACTGCCGTCAATCACGGGGCTTCCGGTGGTTGCGGTTGAAATGGCAAGGGTCTCAAATTTGTTGACATCGCGGCCCGACCGCATCCCGAGTTCCCAAATCAGCGGCAGTTGACCGGAGTCGAGGAAATTTACGGCCAGGACTCGGCTGTCCGAGATCAAATCGTGGGTAAGGTTGGTCCGGTAGATCTGGAGGATCAGGCGGGGCCGGTGCAACACGATGGAGGCGGATGTTATTGCTACCGCTATCTGAGCGTTAATCGTGTCGCCGGAACGTGTCGATACTGCGGCCAGCGGCGCAGTCAAACCCGCGAGCAGGGGGCCGCAGTCCGCGGGGTCGATGTCAGTAGCGGGGGTCAGCATGTGCCGAGCGGCTGCTATTCTCGGAAAACGCCAGTACGTTGAAAGACGGGACGTTTACCAAGTGGGCTGGGAATCGATGGCGTCGCTGGTGGTCAGCCTGGTCTGTTCGTCGCCGTCGCCTTTCATGTACAGGATCTCCGAATTTCCGTATGCGTCGGACGCGAACACAATCATTTCGCCCGTGTCTGACCAGTCCGGCGTCACATCGTCGGCGGTATTGTAGGTGAGTTGCTTGAGGTCTGAGCCGTCCACGCGAACTGTGAATATTTCAGATTGGTCGTCGAACCGAACTTCGAAAGCCAGACGGCGGCCATCAGCGGACCAAGATGGCGAAGTTTCATCGTATTCGCTGTGGGCGACCGCTTCTTCGTCGGTGTCATCAGCCCAATCGTCGGACTTTGTGGGACGCAGGACGAAGAGATCATGGCCCTGGCCGGTGTCCCTGAGGAAGGCGATACGGTCACCCTTCGGCGACCACACCGGGTTCACGTCGGCGCCGTCGGTAAGTTCGATCAGGTTAACTCCGGTGGGGTTGCGCAGGAGCAGCCCATCATGGCCGGCCCTGGTGAAAACCAGCCACTGCCCATCGGGCGACCAATCCCCCACCTGCTCCCTTTCGTCGCTGAATGTCAGACGTGTCTGATCGCCGGTTACGATGTCGACCATATAGATGTCTGGCGAATCTTCGGCATCAGCCACGTACGCTACGCGGTCGGACTCCGGAGCCCAAACCGGGGGTTGGTCCGGGTCGATGCCCGAAACCAGGAGTTCAGTCTCTCCGGAGTCAACGGTGTAGAGCATCAGCAACGGGATGTCTCCGCCGGCGACCCAGGCAAGATGCCGCTGGTCGGGGGACCAACTCACAGACCTGGCGTGCGCGTTGCGGGGCGAAATTCTGATCGGGTCATCTTCGCCTACCTGGCTGATCCAAACCCTCGCGGTTTCACCGTCGGTAGAGATGTAAGCAATTGATGCGCTGGTTCCACCGCCGAACAAGTTGCCTACGAAACATCCGGTCGTCAGCATGAGCCACATCATGGCCAGCAACAACGTGCCCAAGCGCAACAAGGAAGAAAAATCAGGGGAAATTGCTCCAAGATGAACTCTGCGCTTCATTTCGTGTATCCGTCAATATATGGTTGTCGATTCCAACATGAGCGGATTATACCGGCGCGGGATTTTGGTTTACGTGAGAGCATCTGACGAATTCCTGGCAATCCCGGGGACAGATCAAAAAAGCATCGGGCGGCGCGATGATCGAATGCGTTACAATCGGTCGCAATTTGGCCCAAGACGTGCGCTGGAGCCGACACGAATCTCACCAAGGCGAATGACCACATGACCACCCCAGAATCGACCGCGCAATACTGTGTTTTTTGCGAGATAGTGGCAGGACGCGAACCGGCTCGAATTCGCTATCTGGACAATGACATCATCGCCATCGTCAACCGATTGACGTGGGTGCCCATCATGCTGCTGGTCATGCCGCGCCGGCACATGTCACAGCTGGAGATGTGGAGCAGCGGGATTCTGACGCGGTTAGGGGACGTCGCCGCTACGTTGGGGTGCATGTATTGCCCGAACGGTTTTCGCATCCTGTCGAATTTCGGCTATGATGGACTGCAAAGCCAATCCCACGGACATCTGCACGTAATCGGCGGGCAGTTCCTTGGCCATTACGCGTGATTCCGCCGGCGACCACACGAGCATTGCTGAGCGCAGCAAGGAGAACGGACCCCGATGCCTGAAACGATCCTTTACGAGAAAACCGGCGTGGACAACCATGTCGCAGTCATCACCTTGAACCGACCGGAAGCCTCGAACGCCATCAACCGGCAGCTCCGACGGGAACTTCAAGAGGTCATCAACCACTTCGACAACGAGGACGACGAGGCTTGGGTGGCAGTGATCACGGGCTCGGGTCGCAACTTCTGCGCAGGACGAGACCTGAAGGAACGCGCCGCTGACAACGCTGAGGGCGTGCAAGCCCGCGCCGAGAACAGCATGTCACCCAACAAGCCGCACATGTGGGAACGTCCGGCGAAACCACTGGTGGCTGCCGTCAACGGCGCTGCGGCCGCCGGCGGTTGGTCCATCGCCCAGATGTGCGACGTTCGCCTGGCCGCCGACGATGCCAGGCTGGGCATCACCGAAACCAAGTGGAGCCTGATGCCTCCGTTCGCGGTGGAACTGACCAAGATGATCGGGATTTCCAACGTGCTGGAGTTGGTGATGACGGCGGACCTGCTGCCGGCCGAACGGGTCAGGGAGATGGGTTTCCTGAACAAGGTCGTGCCGTCGGATGAGTTGATGCCTGAGGCCATCAAGATGGCGGAGAGCATCGCCGCGAACGCGCCGCTGGCCGTGCGCACCATCAAAGACCTGGCCTACAGCAGCCTGGACATGTCGATCGCAGAGATCAGCGCCAAGACCTACGTGGCGTACGACTACATCCTGACGACCGCCGACAGTAAGGAAGGGCCGAGAGCGTTCGCAGAGAAACGACGGCCGAACTGGCAGCTAAAGTAAACCCGCATCGTACGTACCGTTATCGTCAGCAGGCGACCTGCGCCGACCAAAAGGAGTACAGACCATGACTACGCAAGTTCAACCCGCCAGCAAAACCGTAACCGCCAACGGCATCACCATCCACTACCTTGACTGGGGCACCGAGGGCAAGCCGCCGATGGTGTTGCTGCACGGCCTGCGGGGTCACGCCCGCGTCTGGGAGGACGTAGCCGAGGCGCTATGCGGCGACTATCACGTGTATTCCGTGGACCAACGGGGCCGTGGAGATACCGATCACGCTCCCGGCGGAGACTACTCCACCGATGCGTTCGTGGCTGATGTGGACGGGTTTGTGGACGCCATCGGATTGGACAAGTTCGTCCTGTTCGGGCACTCGATGGGCGGGCGCAACAGCATTGCTTTCGCCGGGAAATACCCGGAACGGCTCGAAAGGCTCTGTATCGTTGACATCGGACCGAAGATCGAGCCGGCCGGGGGCAACCGGATCACCGAGGAACTTCGGGAACTGCCGCCCCAGTTCGACAACTTCGAGGATGCGTTGGCCCACGTCCAGACGGGCAATCGGTTCGCATCTGAGTCCGTGATGCGGCGACGACTCACGGGTCAGACCAGGACGGAGGCCGACGGGAAAATCGGGTGGAAGTTCGACCCCGAGATTCGGGAGCAGCGCATCAACGGGACGGCGGCTCCGGCGGTGGATCTATGGCCGGCCCTGGAGAGCATCACCTGCCCCACGCTGGTGGTGCGGGGGACGGAGACGGACTTGTTGACCAAGGAAACGGCCCAGCAGATGATCGACACGCTGGCCCAAGGCAGCCTGGTGGAAATCGAGCGAGCCGGGCACATGGTTTTCGAGGACAACCCCGCGGACTTCATCGCTGCGGTAAAGGACTGGTTGAACTCGTAGGCGAACCCCACATAGATGTGCACAGCGGCCCGGCGATCCCGGGCCGCTGTGCTACAATCCCGGCACATTCAGGACGCCACGCTCCTGCCTTTGAGGAATCGCGAACATGAAAGTTTCCTTTTTCCACCTGATGCCCTACCAGGATCTGCCGGACGATTTCGCCGAACAGCACCATTCGGCATGGGTTGACCTGCCCAACGAGAACTTTGACCCGGCCAAGGGCAACGAGTACTACGCCCAATACATCGATCAGCTCCGGTATGCGGACGAGGTGGGGTTTGACGGCATCTGCGTCAACGAGCACCACAACAACGCGTACGGGATCATGCCATCGCCTAACCTGATCGCATCGGTGCTGGCGAACAGCACCAACAACGGCGCAGTGATCGTGCTGGGCAACAGCCTGGCCCTTTACAACCCGCCAGTCAGGGTGGCCGAGGAGATGGCGATGATCGACGTGATCTCCGGCGGGCGGCTGGTGGCCGGGTTCCCGGTGGGAACCTCGATGGACACGACATTCTCGTACGGGCAGGTGCCGATCACCTTGCGGGACCGGCATACGGAGGCGCACGACGTGGTGATGCAGGCGTGGACACAGCATCACCCCACCATCTTCAACGGCAAGTACAACAAGTTGCGGTACATCAGCATCTGGCCGCGGCCGATGCAGGAACCACACCCTCCGGTCTGGGTTCCCGGCTCGGGCAGCCTGGAGACCTGGGACTGGGTACTGGACCGTGATTACGTTTACTGCTACCTGTCGTACTACGGTTACCTGCGCGGCCACAACATCGTGAAGGGCTACTGGGAACGAGTGGCGGAGCGCGGGATCGACGACAATCCGCACCGGTTGGGTTTTCTGCAACTGGTGTGCGTTTCGGAGACCGACGAGCAGGCGGAAAAGGACTACGAGGAACACGTCAAGTACTTCTACGAAAAGATGCTGCGGGTGTACCCGCCGTTCGCCGAATCGCCCGGTTACCGTTCGCTGGACTCGATCAGAAAGTCGCTGCGGCCACAAATGGGGGAGGAGGCCCAGCGTACGGCGCAGGAAAACAGCTGGAAAGACTACATTGCGCAGGGGCACGTGATCGGCGGGAGCCCGGAAACGGTGCGCCGCAAGCTGACCGAGGCGTGTGAGTTGCTGCGGATCGGGCACCTGATGGTCCTGCTGCAGATCGGGAGCATGCCACCGGAACTGGTGAAAAAGAACACCGACCTGTTCGCCAACGAAGTGATGCCGCACATGAAGGGATTGTTCAACGAGTACGATGACCCGTGGTGGCCGGAGAAGCTCAAGTCCGAGACGGCCGAGGCGGTCGGGGACTGACCAAGGACAAACGATGGCTTTCGACCAACGGGAACTGGGGGCGGCCGTAGCCTGCGGTCTGGCGGATGCACGGGACCAGGCACAACCAAGCGACGTCGATCGTACGCCTGAAAAGTATGCCCAACTCAGTCGGGATTTTCGCGCCAGCGCCTGGAAGCACCTGCGGGAGGATGGCGATCTGCCCCAAGCGTCCAACAAAGCGTGGGGTATGGTTGCCGAAACCATCAAAGCGGTCAGTGCGCGGCATGGTGGTACCATCCACACTCATCGTGGGATCTGGACGGTTCTCAGAGAACTCAGCGAACTGGTTGGTCATTCCGATGACATCAAGACACAGGCATGGATCGACAACGCTTTTCGGGCGGCTCGCTCCCTCCATACCAACTTCTATGAGGACGAAGAGACCGAATCGGAAGTGAGAGCCGGAATAGAGTTGTGCGAGGAACTGTCGGACCGTCTGTACGGTCTATTCTGGCCGGAAGGCGCGGGCAGTTGAAGACTCAGCATGTAAGGAGAGCGACGTGGGGGAAAAACTACAGCAGGGTGACCGACTGCCTCAGATTACGCTCAACCTGATTGACGGGAACACACTGGAGTTGCCGGGCGACATGTCCTCCCGGTATCTGGCGGTGATGTTCTACCGTGGAGTGTGGTGACCCTATTGTTCGCGGCAGTTGGCCGCCTGGGAATCGCAAAAGGATGAGCTGGCCGATATGGGGCTCACGATGATTGGCGCCAGCGTTGAACCGAAGGAAGTCGTGCAGGAGATGGCCGAAAAGTCCGGGGTGTCTTTCCCAATGGCCTACGGGGTCAGCAGGGAAGATGCGGATCTATTGGGTTCATGGTGGTCGGACGATCGTGGAGGGTACATTCAACCCACTGAGTTCCTGCTGGGCCGGGGCGGCACGGTGCTGGGCGCCATGTACGCGAGCGGGCCAGTGGGACGGATTAATGCGGACGAAGCCATCCATTTCATCGAGGGCAGGGAACGGGCGCGCCTGAGGGGCTAACGCCCGGGAGCGCTAACCTTCGAAATAACCTTCCTCCTGGAATAGCTGCGCCAGCCGCGCTACTCCTTCGCGGATCTCCGCCGGAGAGTTGTGGCTGTAGGTCAGGCGCAAGTAGTTGTTGCGGTCCCGGCCGGCGCGGAAAACCCCGCCGGGGTTGTATTTGACGTCGCGCTCGGTGGCTTTGGCCAGCGTGGACCAGGTGTCCGCGCCCTCGGGCAATCGCACAAACACCAGCATACCTCCCTGAGGATGGGTCCACTCGCAGAACGAAGGGAAATTTTCCTGCAGGGCATCCAGCATCGCATCCCTGCGGACCTGGAGGGCATTACGCACGGCCGAGATGTGCTCCGCCTCGTGTTCGCGCATGTACTCATAGACCATCATGGTGGCCAGGTGGCTGACGCCGCGGCGGGGAAGGTTCTCGGAGTTAACCTGCGGCAGGGCTTCCCGGACCCCCGGAGGGAGAACGCCGAACCCCACGCGAAGACCGCAGCCCAGCAGCTTGGTGAATGAGGACACGTAGAACACATCGCCCTGATCGCTGAGCCCAGAAAACGCGGTGGCCAGCGGATCGCCATCGATGCGGAAATCTGCGTAGGACTCGTTCTCCAGAATGGGGACACCGTGGCTTTGGGCAACCTCGAGCAGGGCGCGGCGCCGTTGAATGGAGGACGAAAACCCCAATGGGTTCTGGTACACCGGAATCAACCACACGAACTTGGGGCGGCGTCCGGCGTTTTCCAGGGAGGCAAGCGCCTCCTCCAGAGCGTCGGGGAGCATGCCGTCTTCGTCGCAGGAAACATGGATGGGTTCCGCGCCACGTTCCAGCATCATGCGGAGGCTGCCCATGTAGGTGAATTCTTCCACCAGGACCGGGTCTCCCGGGTTGATGAACGAATCGAGGAGTATGGTGATGGCGCCGCCCGCTCCATCGGAAATGAAAACGTCGTCGGGGGACGCGTTGAACCCACGATTGGCCGACAGCCGTTCGGCGATGAACTCGCGCAATCCGACGTGGCCGCCAGTGGGCGGATACGCGGCGAGCGAGTTCGGGCCGCCGGATTCAAGCCCGGCACGGATTGCGGTGAGGTATTCGTCAGAGTCGATGACCTCCGGCACCGCGTTGGTCACTGAGAAAATGTAGCCGGTCTGGGCGCTCGCTCCCGGAGGCGACGCCACGGCGCGGGGCAGATTGCGGGAAAACAGGGCGGCGTAATCGACCATTTGGAGCCTCCGAGATTGTGAGCGCTGGTGGTTCAGCGCGGGACGTCAGACTTTCTTTGGGCCACGCCCTCGCGCACCAGAGGGATGAGTTCGCGGCCATATTCGGCGGCATCGACGAGTGGATCGAATCCTCGAATGATGAATGCGCTGCAGCCCAGATCGTAGTATGCCAGGAGCGAATCCGCGACCTGTTGGGGCGTGCCGACGAGGCAGGTGGTGCTGCCCGATGCTCCGCTGGCGGCGGCGATGGGCATCCAAAGGCGTTCGTCGTGGACGTTGCCCTCGGCCGCGAAACGCAGCAGTCGCCACGCTCCCTCGGACTGGGGACGAGTGGGCACACCGGGGGTGATGCGGCCGGATGTTGCCTGCTTGACGCGGGTGAGGATCTGCTCCGCACGCTGCCAGGCTTTTTCCTCGGTGGATGCCAGGATGGGGCGGGCCGACAAGCTGAAACGCATTTCCCCCGGGTCTCGGCCGGCGGCGGCGACGCGACTTTTCACGTCGGTGATACGTTGGGCGATGGATGCTCGGGGTTCGCCCCAAAGCGCGAACAGATCGGCGCGGCGGCTGGCAACATCCAGCGCTATGTCGGACGCACCACCGAAGAACAAAGGGACGTGAGGGTCCTGACGGCACCGGGCCTGGCTGTAGGCGTCCTGGAACTTGTAGAACTCCCCATCATGGTCAAAGGGTTCGAGATCAGTCCAAATCCGTCGCATGACCTGGAGGTACTCATCGGTGCGACGGTAGCGGGCGTCGTGGTCGAGCCAGTCGCCGTCCTGACGCTGCTCGACGTCGTTGCCGCCGGTGATGATGTGCAGGGCGATGCGCCCGTTGGTCAGTTGATCCAAGGTGGCAGCCTTGCGGGCAGCCAAGGTTGGAGCCACGAATCCGGGCCGATGGGCGATGAGGTAGCCAAGCCGGTGGGTGTGAGCGGCGGCGTAGCCGGCGACCTCGAAACCATCCGGGGTGGATGACGAATAACCGGTGAGGACCATGTCGAAACCGGCCGCCTCGTGGGTGCGGGCGAAATCCAGGATGTAGTCCGGGTCGACGCCGGAGGGCACCTCGGCACCCGGATTGATGCCGCCGCCGAAAAGGCTGAGCGTCGCACCGCGGTTCGCGTCGGCTTCGCGGACCACGCCGATCATGCCGATGATCGTCACGCCATCACGGCCGTAAACGCTCGGAAGCGACGGTTCCGGGGCAGGCCCATTGCCGTTGGGTTGGTTCATTCCCGAGAATCTCCCAAACGATGAATGCGAGGTTAGTTTAACGCATCAGACGCTGACAACGGGAAAATTGGCCGGAATCGCATGAAAATCGCACGTCAAAAGGTGTTGACAAGCATCAATATACGCTATACTATGTATTCAAGGTGCTGGGGTTGCAGGGAAATCCCACACACTGGAAACCCGATGGCGAAGAGCCGTCGTCATTACAGGAGGTTTAGAAGTGGTTTCGCTGATAGCGCTCAACCATAGTTGGCATTTCCCCTGTAAAGGCCCCATTGGCTGACCCGACGCGATGTGACGACAACGCGAGGAAGCTGACAGGGGCGAAACCGCATCGAGCGGGCCGTCATCTGGCGCTGACAACGCCAAGCCGCCGGACGCAGCGCAGCCAAGGCGCTCCCAAGAAGGCGGAAACCTCCGGACACAGCCGGAGAGACGGCGAGATCGATGGGAGAAAACGGAGCCGGAACACCGACTGTCTATCGGGTTCCGGCCTTTTCTTTTGTCTTCCCAACGGTGACGGGTTCAGACGCCGGACTTTGATGCGGCGAGGGCTGCACGATATTGTTCCGGGGTGTTGACGTCCCAGAGCAGTTCCGGGGCGCCCAATTCGACGCGCTGCGTTGCCCGCTGGTGACGCTGAGTAACGGAGCGCATTCCCTGGGTCGCCTCCTCGATTTCCACCAATTCGGGATACAAGGCGCGGCTGACGGCCATAGGGTGGCCGCCCTTTCCATTGCAGGTCGGGATGGTGATCAACTTATTCGGGCGGGCGGCGTGGGCGCCCAACACCCGGCGGATGATGGACGCGCTGCGGGGCTGGTCGACGTTCAACATCAAAATGGGACCCGGTGAGTTTACGTCGAGGGAGATGCCGGCGAGCCCGGTTTTGATGGAAGTGGTCTTTCCCTCGGCGTAGCGGGAGTTGATGACGCAGCGGACGTTGCCGGCGTCGTATACGTCCCGGTTGGCACCGACGCGGGCCTGCAACTCGTCGGCGCGGTGGCCCAACACTACGACGACTTCATCAGCGCCGGCCTCCCGGAGGGCGACGATCTGGTGCATGATCAGCGGACGGCCGTGCCAATCCAAAAGGGCTTTGAGCGTACCCATGCGGCGCGACACGCCGGCGGCGAGGAGGATGGCTGAGGTAAAGGGTAGATCGACTGCCACTGGGCTTGGTTGTCGGTTTGGGAGGTTGGAAGGTTTCGAGGTCAGTCGGCGGGGAGACCCATGGCGCGGTTGGCGCGTCGTTCGGCACGCTCCAGGTACCAATCGTCCATAGTCATGGGGCTTCCCTTACCGCCCCGACGGACCATGATGATCTCGGACATGATGCTGACGGCCAATTCCTCGGGTTCGAGGGCGCCGATGTCCAGTCCGATGGGAGCGTAAACTTCGGCAAGGCGCTCGCGGGGAATGCCCTCCTGGAGGAGGCGCTGGTAGATCATCAGGGTCTTGCGGCGGCTGCCAAGAAGGCCGATGTACCGAGCGCGCGTGGTGAGGGCGGACTCCAGGGCCACGTCATCGAACCAGTGGCCGCGGGACGCGACGACGATGAAACTGTTGACGTTGATGTCCAGATTCTCCGCCCAGTTGGTGTACGAAGTTACGACGGTGTCCTCAGCATAGGGGAACCGCTCGGGGTTGGCGAAGTCGTCGCGGTCGTCGACGATGTAGACGCGATAACCGAGACGATGGGCCAGATCGGCGGTGGCCTTGCCGACGTGTCCGCCGCCCACCATGACCAGTGTGGGTGGAGTGGTGAAACCCTCGACGAACAGCTCGGTCTGGTCATCGATAGTTACGGACTCGTTGGCGCCAACTGCGGCGACTCGGGACGCGACCTCAAGGGCCATCTCGTCCAATTCGGCGGTGCCGATTCCACCGGCGATTGAGCCGTCGGAACGGAGCAGGAGCTTGGCTCCCAGCGCGGCAGTGTCTCCGTCGGAGCGGACCACAGTGGCCAAGGCGGCGGGCTCTCCGCCATCGTAGGCACCGATCAATTCGTTGCCGATGTCGGTGAAATCGTCCGCGTCCCAGAACGGTTCCAAATAGAAGTACATAGTGCCGCCGCAGACCAATCCGTCGCGAGCGGCTATGTCCTCGTTGAGGTAATAGTCCTTGAACTCCGCGCCGCCCTGGTTGCGGAGGATCTCACGGGCGGCAAACCAAATATCGCCTTCGACGCAGCCACCGCCCAGGGTTCCGACGGCAGTTCCGTCGTTACGGACGAGGAGCATCGCACCGGATTTCTGAGGCGTGGAGCCCTTGGTGCGCACCACGGTAGCGAGCACGCACGGGCTACCCGAGTCGAGTTGATTAACGGCTTCCTGGATTACTTCGCGCACGACATCACCTACCTGGGGCTTACTGGGCGGGGTCTATATCGGCATTATACTCCAACGGACGTTGACCGTCGCGAGACCGCAGCGGTCACATATTGGCCGGGTCAGGATGTTCCCTCAAGGGACGGGGCGTGCGAGGGAGGGGGCAGATACCCTTTGTACTACCCCCTCCCTCGGAAGGCGGCGGTCGCACCCGCAACGGGAAGTAGAGTCCCTGAAGGTGGTGTAACAGGGACTGGGTGGCAAGACGACGGCCACCGCGTCATCCTTATCGGAACAACAACAAACCCGATGAGGGAGGAACGCGATGGCCAAGGACAGCATGGACCTTTTGGAACTACTACGCAAGCGTGGCATGGACGGCGATGTGGACTTCCTGCGGGAAGCCCTGCAGGTGCTGGTGGAGGGGATCATGGAGGCCGAGGTGTCAGCGCAGATCGGCGCTGAGCATGGGGAACGCAACCCAGAGCGCGTTACCCACCGCAATGGCTATCGTAACCGGACTTGGGACACCCGGGTGGGGACGATGGAGCTACGCATCCCGAAGCTCCGGGAAGGCAGCTACTTTCCCAGCCTGCTGGAACCCCGGCGACGCAGCGAGAAAGCGCTGCTGGCGGTGATCCAGCAGGCCTACGTGGAAGGGGTGTCCACTCGGCGGGTGGATGACTTGGTCAAATCCCTGGGCTGTGATGGGATTTCGAAAAGCCAGGTGTCGCGCATCTGCCGGGACCTGGACGAAGTGGTGGAGAACTTTCTGGGCCGGCCTTTGGACGGCGGACCCTATCCGTACGTGTGGCTGGACGCGCTGACCCAGAAGGTCAGGGAGGGCGGACGTATCGTCAACGTCAGCGTGGTGGTGGCCACCGGCGTGAACGCTCAGGGTCAGCGGGAAGTGTTGGGCATGGACGTGGGCGCCAGCGAAAACGGCGCCTTCTGGCTGGCCTTCCTGCGCTCGCTGAACGCTCGAGGTCTCAGCGGGGTGGAACTGGTCATCTCCGATGCCCATCAGGGTCTGAAGCAGGCCATCGCCACGGTGTATGCCGGCTCCGGTTGGCAACGCTGCCGAACCCACTTCATGGCCAACCTGCTGAGTAGGGTGCCTAAGCGCTCCCAACCGGGTGTGGCCGCTATGGTCCGCACCATCTACCAACAACTCTCACCAGAGGAAGTCCACGCCCAGGCCGACCGAGTGGTGGCTCAACTCCGAGATCACTTCCCTCAAGCGTCCCAGCTGCTGGAGGACGCCATACCCGACATCCTGGCCTTCACCACCTTCCCAGTGTCCCACTGGCAGAAACTCTGGTCCAACAATCCCCTGGAGCGCCTGAACAAGGAGATCCGCCGGCGCACCGACGTGGTGGGTATCTTCCCCAATCGTGCCGCCACCCGGCGTCTGGTGGGCGCCGTGCTGGCTGAGCAGCATGACGAATGGGCTGAAGGCCGTCGCTATCTCACCATTAGCAACGACATCAACGCCGAGGCTATGCCAGTAACCAACATCCTGGAGGCTGCTGCCTAAACAACATCACCAAGGATGACGTCAATTACACCTATTGACGGGACGTAACCCAACGGGATGAGAGGGGAAGGTTGCCTGACATCATCCGGGCTCGTCACCGTTACGCAACAGGTGGGTCCGCGCGGGACTGGCAGGACTGGCGTCCATCAAATGAAAGGGGCTTCGGGTGGTGGTTCGTTTCGTTTGGATGAGCTATCTCCTTTGGATGAGGCTTTGGTCTGGGTTTCTTCTTTGGTGTCAGGTTGATGGTTCGGGTTGCGTGTCGGAGCACGGCCAACACTGTTTTTTGCTTGCGCAGAAAGATATAGTCCTAGGTTTCCGTGTCCCGCAGTTCTCCGACTCAACGAGCCGTAGCTTTGCGGCACGGGGCGGTGGTGACACCCACCGGGTTCCGGGAGCTTGGTCGGGTAATAGAGCGACTCTAGGCCCCAGAGGAACCGTATTCTGCTTTTGGTAACCGACAGGCCGTTATGCGACCCGAACCTTGTTGACACCTCGCCATGTTTCCGTAGTTTGGTGGCTGCCGCTGCATGCGATGCGGCGACCCCGCGCGGTTCTCGAGTACGTTGCGGGGAACCTGACATATGTAGGATAGAACGCGGGTGCTGAGTGGAGCAACCGTCGGGTGTCATACCTGGAAAATTTTTTTATGGATCCTTTGACGAAGGCCGTATGGCACGATTTACCGGATTCTGAGTTAGTGGAACGACCGAGGGAATCCCCCTTGCTCCACGGGCGGATGCGCCACGCACCAATGGGGAGCGGATTTACCTACGCCCGCCGGCCGGCAGGGTGGGGGGAAATATCGAACGCGGTCGATGCAGGTCGTTGCGGCACGATCAATGAGGTCGTGGTTTGCTGGCAGCGCGAGTTGGCAATCGTGTATGATTGAGCGACGATTGAGAGGGATTTTTCACGATCGGCGACGGCGGTGCGACGATGGTTATGACGAAACGGCGAGTTACCAAACCCGTGTACGTTGGCGGCGTCAAGGTTGGCGGTGGAGCCGACGTGACGGTCCAGTCGATGACCAAGACGGACACCCGCGACGTCAAGGCCACGGTTCGGCAGATCCACGAACTGGAAGAGGCGGGCTGTGAAATCATCCGCTCCGCCGTGCCGGACATGGAAGCGGCCAAGGCGATGGCGGAGATCAAGAAACAGATCCACATTCCGCTGGTGGCCGACATACATTTTCACTATCAACTGGCGCTGGAGTGCGCGGCTGGCGGAGTGGACTGCCTGCGACTGAATCCCGGGAACCTGCGAAACGAGGACCAGGTGCGGGAGGTGGTGCAGACGGCGAAGGACAGGAACATTCCGATACGGATCGGGGTGAACTTCGGGAGCCTGCCACCGGTGGGCGGGATCGGGCGGACGCGCGGTTTCTCGCGACACATGGACTTGGTCAACCAGTTGCCAAAAGCCGGAGAAGAGCAGGAAGGCGACTACAGCGTAGTGGACCACATGGTGGCGACGGCGCTTTGGGAGATCAGCCTGCTGGAGGAGCAGGACTTCGACCAGATCAAGATCTCGATGAAGGCGTTTGACGTGCCCACCACGGTGGAAGCCTATCGTCGGTTGGCGGAAATGGTGCCGTATCCGCTGCACCTTGGCATCACGGAGTCGGGAACAGCAAAGTCGGGATCGATCCGCACCGCGGTGGGTCTGGGCGTGCTGCTCTACGAGGGCATCGGCGACACGATACGGGTATCCCTGAGCGACGACAGCGTGGAAGAGGTGACGGCCGGGTACGAGATCCTGAAGTCGCTGAACCTGCGAGACAAAGGCGCGGTGATGGTCGCGTGCCCGAGTTGCGGGCGGGCGGACGTGGACATTCGCAAGTTGGCGAACGACGTGGACGCGCTGCTGAAGGGTACGGACAAGAACGTGAAGGTGGCGGTGATGGGCTGTGAGGTGAATGGTCCGGGCGAGGCGAAGGACGCGGACGTCGGCATCGCGGCCGGAGCCGGGAGGGCGATCATATTCCGCAAAGGCGAAAAGGTACGGGTGGTGCCCGAGGCGGAGATGCTGGACGCGCTGATGGAGGAGATTGAGAAAACGCCGGCTGGCACGTAAGCATTGATGTATGAAGTCCTCAGAACTCCTGAATTCGATGAATGGATGGACAGTCTAGATGCAGCGGTAGCGCACCGGGTGATGTTGGTTCTGCTGCGCATGGAAGGAGGCAATTGGGGAGATTACAAACCTCTGGCGGGGGCGACAGGGATTTTTGAGCGTCGGATGTTGGGCAGAGGACCGGGCATACGGCTATACTTTTGCAGGCTCGGTAGGGACGAAATATTGATGCTGACCGGGGGCGATAAATCTACGCAGGAGCGAAGAGACGTCACGGTAGCCCAAGATCTCCATGATCAGTATTCGTGAGAAGGAAAATGGCTTTGACCAGAAATGACGATTACTTGATTGCACGTGTGCAAACAGACGCAAAGTTTGCCCGGTTGATGCGCGAAACCGCAACGGAATTACTCGGCGGGAACGAAGAAGATCGGTGGATGGCTGTAAAGATACTGAAAGTCGGGTTCGGCTTCAACGACGAGGAAATCCAGGCTTTAGTCCAGAAAGAAGCCGCAGCATGACCACCACCGCCACCACGCCAAGCACCATTGCGCCGTTCGACGTAGCGGCATTGGAGGGCCTGGGGATTCCCGAATTGCCCGGCGACCGGGAAAACCTCAGAAATCGACTCCTGTCGGCAATCTACCGGGTGCGGCCAACACTGGAAGCCGACGCCGAATCCAATGACGCCGCCGAGACGCTGGCGTGGTCTTCCGTGGTGGCGCTGTACCGAGAGGGGTTGCTGTCGCTGAAGGTGCCCCGGGAGTTGGGCGGGCCGGAGGTGGACCCGCTGATGTACCTGGAGTTGATCGACGAGCTTTCGTACATCAACTCATCCGCGGGATGGTGCGCGTTCATCAACAGCACGAGTACCGCCCTGATCGGAGCGTTCATTCCGGACAGTGGAGCGAACCGGATCTTCTCCGGAGGTCAGATGCCGATAGCGTCGGGGGCGTTGATCCCCCGAGGTCTCGCGACCCCGGTGGACGGTGGCTGGAGGGTGAGCGGGCGGTGGCCGTTCGCGAGCGGGTCGGCGCACTCGTCGTGGCTGCTGGCCGGGTTCCGGATCGTGCGGGACGATGAGCCGGGTCCGGAACACATGATATTGGCGTGCCCCGTTGAGGACGTCCAGTTCTTGGACAACTGGCAGGTGATGGGGCTGCAGGGCACAGGCAGTCGAGATTTCGTGTTGACGGACTATTTCGTAGCCGACGACATGGCGTTCGACCTGCCGACGACGGATCCGCGAAAGGGCGGGCCGATGTTCTGGATGGGCCGGCCGGGTTTCGTTACGCCGGACCACGCAGCGTTCGCGCTGGGGGTGGCGCGCCGGGCGCTGGACGAGATTTCGCTGCAGGCGGGTTCATACCAACGAGGGTACCTGGCGTCGCCCATCGCGCAGCGGGGCGCGCTGCAGCATGACGTTGGGAAGTGCGACCAGCAGCTCAGGGCGGCGCGGGCGCTGTGCCGTGAGGCGCTGGAGGAGGCGTGGGAGTTCTGCCTGCGGGGTGAGCGTCCGGACCTGGAACGTCAGTTGCGGCTGCGCGGGGCGTGCGTTTACGCTACGGATGTGGCATGCCAGGTGGCGACTACGGCGTTCCGTTACGGCGGAGGCAACGCGATATACAACGACCGGGTGCTGCAACGGTGCATGCGGGACATCAACGCCGCCGCGCAGCACTTCATGGTGAACACGAGCGCGTACGACAACCTGGGGCAGTTCCGACTGGGCATGGCGAACGTGAACGCGATGGGGTAGATGGCCGGATGGCGCGGATTGCGTCCGTACCATCCACGGTACCCAACAATCGAGACCCGCGTTCCGGCTGTGGAACCCGCCGTGCCGTGTACAGTCATCAGCGACCAGCATACCGTCATTGGAAATCCGAGGCATCAAAGCACCATGCGCATCTCAAGACTTGTTACGAGGACTTTGCGGGATGACCCGCCCGAAGCTGAGACCGCCAGCCACCGGCTGATGTTGAGGGCGGGGTTGATTCAGCAGGTGGCCGCCGGCGTGTATGCGTATCTGCCGCTGGCGTGGAGGTCGCTGCAAAAGATTGAGCAGATCGTGCGGGAGGAGATGGACGCCGCCGCCGGGCAGGAACTGCGGATGCCGGCGCTGCAGCCGATGGAATTGTGGGAGCAGACGGGTCGGGCCGCGGCGTTCGGCGACAACATGTTCTCGCTGGAGGACCGACGGGGTCGTCCCCTGGCGCTGGCGCCTACGCATGAGGAGGTGGTGACCAACATCGTCAAGGGGAACGTGCAGAGCTACCGGGATTTGCCGGTAATCCTGTACCAGATGCAGACCAAGTTTCGGGATGAGCCGAGGCCGCGCGCCGGACTGGTGCGGGTGCGCGAGTTCACCATGAAGGACGCGTACTCTTTCGACGCGGACGATGACGGCCTGGACGGTTCGTACCAAGCTATGGCGCAGGCGTACCGGAACGTGTTCAGCCGGTGCAGCATACCGGTGGTGATGGCGGAGGCGGACAGCGGAGCGATTGGCGGGAAGGATTCCCACGAGTTCCTGCTGCCGACGGATACGGGCGAGGACACGGTGATCACCTGCCCGGGTTGCGGGTACGCGGCCAATGCGGAGAAGGCCGAGGGCGTTTACCCGAGCCAACCGACCCCCGATCCGCTGCCGCTGGAGGAGGTCAGCACGCCGGGCATCAAGACGATCGCCGGGCTGGCCGAATACCTGGGCGTTACGGAGGCGCAGACCCTGAAAGCGGTTTTTTACGCTGCGGACGGAGAAGTGGTGTTTGTGACGATTCGGGGCGACCTGGATGTGAACGAGGTCAAGCTGAAGAATGAGCTGCACTGCAACGAGCTGCGATTGGCTGACGACGAAGAGGTTGAGGCTGCCGGGTTAGTGGCAGGCTCGGCCTCGGCGATTGGAATCAGCAACATACGACGGATCGCGGACCCATCGATCAGCAACGGCGGCAATTTTGTGGTGGGGGCGAACAAGCCGGACACGCACTACCGCAACGCCAACTATCCCCGGGACTTTGGGGCGGACGTCATCACCGACATCGCATTGGCGCAGCCGGGGCACCGGTGCGTGCAATGCGGGGCGACGCTGGAATCGACGCGGGGCGTCGAGGTCGGGCACATCTTCAAGCTGGGGACGTTCTTCAGCGAGGCGCTCGGCGCGTACTACCTGGACACCGAGGGGACGCAGCAGCCGATCACGATGGGATGCTACGGAATCGGGGTGAGCAGGATACTGGCCGCGGCCATCGAGCAAAACCACGACGAGCGGGGGATTGTGTTTCCGCCGCCGATCGCGCCGTACCAGGTGTACCTGGTGGGGTTGAATATGTCCGACGACGCGGTGGCCGAAGCGGCGGGTGATGTGTATGACCGGCTCTGGGCCGCCGGGATCGAGGTGCTGTTCGACGACCGGACGGACGCGGCGGCCGGGGTCAAGTTCAATGACGCCGACCTGATGGGCCTGCCGGTGCGGCTGGTGGTGAGTCCCAGGAACCTGCGCCAGTCCGCGGTTGAGATGCGAGGGCGCACCGCCGAGGAAGCGGATATGGTGGCGCTGGAAGACGTGGTCGGCGCGGTGCGGGGTTTGCTGAGCGGCGATTGATCCTGAACGCGCGACCGAGGTAGGGCCGCGCGTTTGTTCGTGGAAACGGGACCAGGCGCGGCGTTAAGGCTGGAGCAGGAGCTTGCCGAAGAAGTTGGTGGCCTCCATGGCACGGTGGGCGTCGGCGGCTTGGGCCAGGGGATAGGCCTGGTGGATGGCGGGCTTGATGACGCCGCGATTCAGGCTGGCGACGATTTGCCGCATATCCTCACGGGAACCCATGTACCCGCCGTAGATCTCGATCTGGCGGCTAAACAGCAGGCCCAGATGGAGTTCGGCTCGGAGTCCGCTGGTGGCTCCGCAGATACAGTAGCGGCCGCCGGCGCGGAGGGAGCGGAACCCATGGGACCACACGTCGGCACCGACGTGGTCCACGAGCAAGTCGACGCCGGCGCCGCCGGTGATTTCCCGGACACGCTGGGAGATGTCCTCCTCGTTGTAATTGATGACGTGATCGGCCCCAAGCTGCCGGGCCTGCTCGGCCTTTTCCGGCGTGCTGGTCGTGGCGATAACGGTGGCGCCGACGACGTTTTTGAACACCTGGATGGCGGCGGCGCCCACGCCGGCCGACGCCGAAAACACCAGGGCCGTTTCCCAGGGTTGGAGGGCGGCGCGGCGGACGGCCATGTTCCACACGGGCAGGTAGGTGGTGGGGATGGCGGCAGCGTCGGCTAACGACACGTCGGGATCGAGGCGGTAGGCGTTGACCTCCGGAACGACGACGAGTTCCGCGTAGCTGCCATCGCGGGCGGTGCCGAGGAAGCTGGAGCGGCGGCAGAGTTCATCCCGACCGGAGCCGCACCACTGGCAAACGCCGCAACTGAGGCGGGGGTTGACCACCACGCGGTCGCCGACGGACAGGCTGGAAACGCCAGCGCCGACATCAACGACCTCGCCGGCCGTATCGCCGCCGAGGATCAACGGGGGCGGGAACTCGCGCTCAAGGCCGCGCTGGCCCTGCCGGGTGAAGATGTCCAGGCGGTTGAGTGCGCTGGCGCCAACGCGGATAACGACGTCGCCGGCCCCGGGAGCGGGGTCGGGTCGATCTCCGTATTGCAGGACATCGACGTCGCCGTGGGCTTCGATGTAGACGGCTTTCATCGGTGCGTATTGCTCCTTAATTCTGGCTGGGCGGCCGGCGATTGTCGTAACAGTCGCGGCACAAGAAAACTACGGCCAATGTCTCGTCGTGGCTGGCGACCCGGCCGCATCGGGGCGACGCATTATCGGGGAGCCAGGGTTGGTGGAACGGTCCACCGCACATCTGGCAGGTGGAGCGATGGGGGCCGTCCAGTTCCTCATTGCAGACGACACAAAACACGGGGCCGGGAATCTGAAAAGCGGTTGCCACTTCACTACCTCACTGTTTCGCCACTCGATATTCGTGGCGTGAAAAATGTATTGATGGAAAGGGATCAGTTTGTTGTTGATGACCATCTGCGAGCCAGGGCCTCCTCATCCTGGCGAGTTTGAGCTATTCCATCGAGTCGCGCTTTGCGGAGGGCGCGCAACGCGTCGCCGACGGCGGGTCCTGGCGGGATACCAAGTTCCAGCAGGTCGGATCCACGGAGGATAGGCGCGACACTCCACCATGCGTTCAGGTACCGCCGGATATATTCAGCGGCCGACCGGGACCCGAGCATCTCCGCGGCGGCGAGAGATTCGGGGGCAAGGCCATCCAACAGGGCGCAAACCCGGGATGGGGAAAGGTCAGGCTCGCCGAGTTGACTAAGCCGGCCGACCAGGCGGACCGTGTCGGCGATTACGCGGGTCCAGCCGGCCGGGGCGTTGATGCGGGCAGCGAAGGCGGTCGCCTGGCTTGCCGGCAATGGCCACGCCAGCAAGGCCAGCCAAATCAATGGCCCGGGTGATTCTTTGCGAGGCAGTGAAGGGATGTGCCGTACTGACAAGGAGGGATGGACAGCATTGAGGACACCCAGTTCCTCGGCCTGGCGCAGCGCCCCCAGGGGTTCGGTCTCGTGGAAGAGACGATCCAATTCATGACGGATGCGATCACCCGATATGGTGGACAGGGCGTGGCCGTGGAGCGCGTTTTGCAGCTCATCATGGGTGGCATCCGCCAGTCGGAAATCGAGGCGAGAAGCGTAGCGGGTTGCGCGGACGATCCTGGTGGGGTCGTCGCGAAAACTGGCGGGATGCAACGTCCGGATAACCCGGTCGCGCAGGTCCGCTTGCCCACCATGGGGGTCCAGCGGTTGCCGCGGTTTGCCGGTGAGTGGCAGGGCCATGGCGTTGACGGTGAAGTCGCGACGGGCGAGGTCATCGAATATGTCGCCGGGTTGGACGTCGGGCAGAGCGCCGGGCTGGCGGTAGGTCTCGCGGCGGGCCGTAACGAGGTCGATGGCTACGCCATAAACCGTGACCGTAGCGGTCGCAAATCTCTGATGAACAGTGAGGCGGCCGCCGGCAGAATCGGCGAGACGCCCGGCCAGAGCCGGGGCATCGCCGACAACGGAGATGTCGAGGTCATTGACCTGGAGGCCCAAAAAGTTATCACGGACCGGTCCGCCGACCAGGTAAGCGGAGACCCCGGATTCGCCGGCCAATTTTTGAACTTGACGGAGCAAGTCGGCCAGCTGGGGGTTGGTGTTCAAAAAAATACCGACGGGAGACGCGTCGGAGGCAGTCAACATCGCAGATCGGGTTCGGTGTTGGGATGGTCGCAGTTTAGCATCCGCGCCCCGGGCGGACAAGCCGGGTTGTATGTTCGAAGAGCGTTTATGACAGGCCGCAACGGCGTCGTTATACTGTCCGCAGCCATCCGCCCCGGGCGGAACAAATGGAGTGAAAGACCGTTATGGAAACCGTTGGATTCATTGGTTTGGGGAACATGGGCGGAGGGATGTCGGCGAACATACAGAAGGCCGGATACCCGATGATTGTTTACGATCTGCGTGAGGAGGCGGCGCTGCCGCTGCTGGAAGGCGGAGCGCGTCTGGCAAACACGCCGTCCGAGGTTGCGGCCGGCAGCGACGTGACATTTACATCGCTGCCCGGACCGTACGAGGTTGAAGCAGTGTCGACGGGAGCGGAGGGAGTGCTAGAAGGGATCAAGCCGGGCGGCGTATATATCGACCTGTCGTCGAGCCGGCCCACGTTGATTCGGGAGATCGAGCCCAAGTTCCGGGCCAAGGGATGCCACGTGCTGGACGCGCCGGTGAGCGGAGGGAAAACGGGCGCGGCTTCGGGGAATCTGGCGGTGATGGTGGGCGGCGACCGGGAGGTGTTCGACCGAGTGAAGCCGATCCTGGACTCGTTCGGCGATAAGGTATTCTACGCGGGTGAGATCGGGGCGGGGAGCGTGGCGAAGCTGGTGCACAACATGATCGGGCACAGCGTGCGTCAGGCGATTGCGGAGGGGCTGACGCTGGGAGTGAAAGCGGGGGTTGAGCCGGAAGCGCTGTGGGAGTGCATCCGACGGGGTTCGCTGGGCAGGATGCGAGTGCTTCACGAAGGGTTGGTTCGGACGATGTTCCGGGGGGAGTTTGAGCCGGCGAGCTTCGCGCTGAACCTGGCGTACAAGGACATTTCGCTGGCGACGGAGTTGGCGAGGGAGTACGACGTGCCCATGCCCATGTCAACGCTGGCGGAGCAGATCGCGCTGCACGCGATGAATCGCGGTTGGGCAGAGTCCGACAGCAGCGTCACCGTGCGGCTGCAGGAAGAGCAGTCGGGCGTCGAGGTCCGCGCGCCGCACATTGATCCGGCGCGGGCCGGTCGGTTCATCACGACGCATCCGGACGACGAGTAGCCATCCAGGATAATGGGCAAGATCGTCGCCATCGCGTTAATTGCGGCGATCGTTGGTGGCGCGGCCATTTACGGGTTGATGTTGTACCTCGGCGCCGCGCCGCTTTCATTACGCGCCGTTACCGACCGGGTTGAGCAGGATTTGAGAGAGCCTGCTGCTGAACCGCTGATCTCGGAAACTCGGCCGGATGAAATAACCGACCCGACGATTGCGGCGACCGCTCTCCCGACGCACATTACGCGGGCTACGCCGACGGGTACGACGAGGGCCGTCCCGACGGACACCCCCACCGCGACACCCGCGGTTTTGATTTCCTTGGAGCGCGAAACGGTAGTCCACGCCTTCGCCAGTTGCGGCGGCCAGTATGCCGGAGCGGACCGTGATTTCCGGGCGCGGGCGGCGGATGCGGCGATCGCCGAAGGCCGGCAAACGGTGGCGGACATTCGCGGCCTGGTGGAGGAGCATTGCGGTGGGGGACTGCCGGATTCGACACCGGTGGCGGCGTCCGGTCGGGATCGACCGACTCCCCCAACCACACCAACCGCGATGCCCGCCCGAAGCGCGACGGCACCGCCGACACCGACTATGGCACCGCCAGATGAGAATGCTGTGTCGCCGCATTTGAGACACATTGAAGCCAAGCAGTTCATGTTGGACCTGATCAACTCCGAACGCCGCAGGGCCGGCGTGGAGCCAGTGACGTTGGGCGACAACATTGCCGCGCAACTGCACGCAGATTCCTCGTTGGAGAATTGCACTTCCAGCCACTGGGGCGTCGACGGCTTGAAGCCTTACATGAGGTATAGCCTGGCCGGTGGTTATCAGTCCAACGGCGAGAACGGTTCAGGCCTGGACTATTGCATCAAGGGATCCGACAATTACCGGGCCAACAGCGGAATTCAGGGGGAGATTCGGGAAGCGATGACGAGTTGGATGGGCAGTCCGGGCCATCGCCGCAACATCCTGAATCCTGAGCACAAGATGGTGAACATCGGGCTGGCGTGGGACCGGTACAACACGGCGATGTACCAGCACTTCGAGGGAGATTATGTAACGTACGATCGCCTCCCAACGATTGAGAAGGGCGTTCTTTCGTTTTCCGGGGCAACAAAGGGCGGAATCCGGCTGAGTCAGCCGAGGGATTTAGGCGTTCAAATCCACTACGACCCTCCGCCAAAGGCGTTGAATCCCGGACAACTGGCGCGTACTTACTGCTACGACCTCGGCAGACGAGTAGCAGGTCTGAGGCAGCCGCTGAGCGGCGGATACTTTTGGACCACCAACGAGTTCACGACGACGTATGATCCTTGCCCAGATCCGAACGACGTCGCACCCGAAACACCGGCGCCGCGTTCTCCCAACGAAGCGCACCAAGCCTGGCGCCAGGCGTATGCCGCGAGCCAATCTACACAACCGCAGACCATAACCGTGCCGTGGATCACCGCGTCGCAATGGACGGCGAATGGCACGCAGTTTGCGGTAACGGCAGACATCAGTGGGATCCTGAGACGGCATGGCAACGGCGTGTACTCGCTGCTGATATGGGGCGGCAATGATGGCGGGAGATTGATAATCTCTCAATATTCCATCTTTCACGGCGTGACGCCGCCCAGCACGTACGACACTGCGGCATCGAACTAGCACGCCGCGTTGGTCGAGGGAGACTCGCTCCAAATCAACTGGGCAACGATATTCAGGGGAGCTTCGTACTCAACGCCACTTCCACAACTGGCAGACCGGCTTAGGGGCGCGCACTCCAACGATGTGATACAGTCTCCGCCGTTCGTCGCAGCCGACAAAACAATGGACGGAATATGGAGCCCTAGATGGAACTGAGCACGTATCTGCATTTCACCGATAACTGCCGCGAGGCTTTCGAGTTTTACCGTTCGATATTCGGCGGCGAGTTCAACTTCCTGGTCACGTTTGCGGATGGCCCGGCAGATATGCCGCCGGTGCCGGACGAAGAGAAAAACCGAATCATGCACATCTCTTTGGAGATAGGCGACTCGGTCCTGATGGGCAGCGACTCGACGTCGGCATTTGGACCGCCACCCAACGTGGGGAACAACTACTCGATCAGCGTTGCGACCGAGAGCAAGGAGGAGACGGACCGGATATTTGGGGGTCTTTCGGAGGGCGGCAGCGTGGCCATGGAGCCGCAAGACATGTTCTGGGGAGCGTATTTCGGGATGTGCACCGACAGGTTCGGCATCCAGTGGATGCTGAGCTACGAGGCCGCCGCCGCTTAGGGTGACGGTTGGAGGAATGACAATCCGCCCATGGTGGTCGCCAGAGTCGAGTCAGCCTAGAAGTTATAGGGGGTCCAGGGTTTCAGTTGGACGGCAAACATGCGGTCCGAGCGGAGCAGGGCGCCCGGCGTGTGCTCCTCAACCAAACCCGCATGGGCGAGCGTGGTGAATGACGCAGCGCCCAGATAAACGGAGGCCAGACCCCCGACGGCGATGGTGAGGTCGGGAGAGCCCGATGTGGGCCGGCAGGTCGCCCCTTCCAGAGAGCCGTCGAGTTCGTAACAGCGGGCGTTCCAGGAGCAGAAGTCGTCCTTGACCCGCAGGGTGACGCGGTCGTTGGCAAGATAGTGGCGCAGTTCGAGAGCGGCTGCGACATCGACGATGCGGACCCAGAGGCCGTCGCGGGTGGAACGCTGCAACCGTCGGGGGTCGGCCAGCATCCAGGGCATCGGGTCGTCAACCGGTCGCCGGACGGCCTCGGTACGCTCGTGGAGGTCGAGGTCGAAACAGAACCGCCACAGGGCGGCGGTGGCATCGCTCGTGGCCGCCATGAGCTCGTTGACGATAACCGCGGGCCGCTGTGTGCGGTAATTCACGTAGCCGTCGATGCGGCCGTTCTGAACGTAGGCGGCGTAGAACACTCCGCCGGGGCCGCCCTGGGAGTGGATGGGGTCCCGGGAGTCCCGTTCCCAGTGGTGGGGAGCGCGCTGGAATACGGCCGGCCGGCCCTCGGTGCCGCGAAGGAGTACATCGGGCAGTTCGCTGCCGATGTCCGCAGGATTCATGAAGACGATTCTGCCGGGGGTATCGTGAGGACGAGCGTATGCGTTGTGGTGTTTGTCGAGGGTCCACCATTCGTGAACGGAACCGACGCCGTAGCCGAACCGGCCGTAGATGGCGCTCTCGGTGGCGAAGAGGGCGGCCAGGGGTTCGTTGCGCTCGTGGATACCGTCGAGTTGGTAGCGCATCATGCGGGTCATGATGCCCTGGCGGGTGTGGGTGGGCTGGACCTCGACGTTGGAGACGCCGGCCACGGTGGCAACGCCGCCGGGGACGGACATCTCGAGCAGGTGGGAGTGAGAGCCGCCGACGATGTCGCCGTCCTCGACGACCGCGATGGAGCGGTCGAGGTCGAAATGGGGACGGAGTTCGTCCGGGTCGTGGTTGAAACGGTTCCCGTGTGCCCGCGACTCGGTGCGCATCCACCGCTCGAACTCGTCGGGGGTGATGGCCCTAATTTCCTGCATTCAGTTTGCCTTCCCGTTGGATGGGTCAGTACGAGTCGTTGGCGTAGATCACGAGTTGCCGAAAGTTACAAGCAACTGACAATCGATCCAAAGCGGCCCGTCAATTCGGATCAAGAGTTACCCGGCATTCTCGTCGAGGTGTGCGAAACTAAGTCCCAAGGAACTCTTGGTGGCGATTTCTCGTCAATAATTCTAACCCTTTGGCAACGACAAACAAACCTTTGGGTGCTCCGCCAGACAATGTGCCTTTTTCAGGATATCCGTAACGCCAGTCTTCGAAATTTCCTGAACCTATCTGCAGCGTTTTTCTAACGTCGCAGATGTCCGAGGTCCACTCAATGGGACACCAAGCTTCCCGCGTGGTCATGTACTGGATGATCCGATCACTCAAATCGCCAAACGGGGCATTCTCGACCGCCATATAACGGTCTTCCAAGTCGTCATACAGACCCTTCTTTTCACCGGCAGCCCGGCGAGCCAAACAATGACCGGGTCTACAGAATCCATTCGAAAGTGACGCGTGAAAAGTTTTTATTGCATATTCGCAAAACAATGCACATTGGACGGTCGTCGCCACCGCGATGCCGATGGCCCGTGGACCGTCAGTAATGCCAAATGAATCGCGATCAACGATTTCCCGATCAAGGTCGGCGAGCAATAGCCTACACGCGTGTTCAGTGCCTTGCATTAGTTTCAAAGCCCTGCGGACGTTCCATTTGTGTTGCCTGCGGTCCCGTTTCATGCCAACACACCCAACATGTCATGAGAATTCCGTAATTGGTTTGTTTGCAGCGGCAAGATATCTCAGGGTACCAGACCCGCGGCGACGGTTCCCATCGTGACCGGACTATTGGTTTAGCTCCTGCGAAAGTTCGGAGGCAGGGTGCGTCTGTCGCCACCGCAAACGCGTCCTCCGAAAATACCGGTCACCTGGAGAAGGTATCCCCGTCAACGATTAACTCCGGCAACGCCGGGGAGGGGAAGGTACATCTTCTCCCGGGCTGCGGTTCTAGGAAAACAGGTATCCTCGTTAGCATAGGTCTGCCCTCAACCCCGGGATTGAACACGCATGGCACCGGATATCACGCCGTTTCAACGAAAGGGATTTACAGCGTACCGAAGTCCTTCCAGCCGGGGATGGCGGCGGATTGGCGGACACATTCGGCCATCTGTGTTTCGTCGAGGCCATTTCGTAGATGTCGTACCAGCGGGAGTCGGGGTCTTTTCGGGAATCGGGCGGGATGGGGTCGAGGGATGCGCCATTGAGGAAGGTGACTTTCACGTAACGGATGAAGACGTGGTAGCTGAGGAACCAGCCCTCGCCTTCGACGCCGTACCAGGGGGAGTTCCAGCGCACGGCCTTGCGCATGTCGGGGACGGTGCGGACGATTAGGTCGGCGAGTCGCCGACTGATGTCACTCTTCCATTCGGGCATGGCGGCGACGTAGGCCTGCACCGGAGTGTCGCCGTCGGCCTTAGCGATTCGGGGGTTACCGCCGGAGAGCAGTCGCACGCTGGTGCAGGGATATTCTGGGGTTGCCATTGGTTACTCTGTTGGCTGCCTGGGCTCCTGATAAGCAAAAACCCCCGATCGAACAGGATTGGGGGCGTCAGACCGTCCGCGCACGATGAGCGAAAATTTATGGTGGGCCTGGATGGACTCGAACCAACGACCTCAGTCTTATCAGGACTGCGCTCTAACCGCCTGAGCTACAGGCCCACGTGGGGATTACCATTATAGCGTTTACTGGGTGGCGCGCAAGAGTTGGAGAACGCCCGACACTGTCATCGGCGTTGGCATGGTCGGGTACGCCGTTGGGTGTGGGTTCGAGGACAACCGACGAGGCCGGTAACGAAAAAGTGCATTGGGAGGCCTATGGCAACGCGAATACCCTCCAGACGGCGCGATTTCGACGCCGACGCGTGCATTCAGGCGACGGTGTTGGTTTGTAACTGGATTCACAATACGTTATAATTCGGTTTACCCAGCAGGGTCGGGAGGGATCGCATAGTGGTCTAGTGCGGGCGCCTGCTAAGCGCTTATCCTGGGAAACCGGGATCGTGGGTTCGAATCCCACTCCCTCCGCCATTCCCCGGATCGAAAACCGACGGGGACGACCTGCATCTACGGGAAATACGGCAAATGCAGACTTATCACATCTGGACGATTGGTTGCCAGATGAACACCGCCGACTCCGAGCGACTGGGGTCGGCGTTAGAGCAGTTGGGCCTGACCGCGGCGGCGAGGCCAGCCGACGCCGACGTTGTAGTGCTCAACTCGTGCGTAGTGCGACAATCGGCCGAAGACAAGGTGACGGGCACGCTGAACCTCACCCAACCGCTGCGGAAGAGACGGCCGGATTCGGTTCTGGCGTTGACAGGCTGCATGGTGGGCCCGCGCACGGAAGAATTGCAGAAGCGGTTCCCTCACGTGGACCTGTTCCTGCGGCCGCAACAGTTTGAGCCCCTCCTGGAGTTGGTCGGCGAACGACTGGGACTGGACTGGGAGGGATGCGTCGGTTCGCTTGCGCCGCAGCGACCGGACGTGGCGACGTACGTGCCGATCATCCACGGGTGCGATTTGATGTGCACGTTCTGCATCATCCCGTACCGGCGGGGACGGCAGGTGAGCCGGTCGGTGGATGACATCGCGCACGAGGTGGAGTTGCTGGCCGGGAGGGGAGTGCGTGAGGTTACGGTTCTGGGCCAGACGGTGGATGCTTACGGACACGACCGAGAGGAAAAGCATGACCTGGCGGACCTGTTCGCGAGATTGAACGATATCGACGGACTGGAACGCATCCGCTTCCTGACGTCGCATCCGTCGTACATGAGCAGCCGGATCATCAAATCGGTGGCGGAACTGCCCAAGGTGTGCGAGCACATCAACCTTCCCGTGCAGTCGGGCGACGACGAAGTGCTGCAACGGATGCGGCGCCCGTACACCACAGCGGAATACAGGGACATCATCAGCGAGATACGCGACACCATACCGGACGTTACCGTGAGCACGGACATCATTGTGGGGTTCCCGGGCGAGACGGAGACGCAGTACGAAAACACGCTCCGTCTGGTGGACGACCTGCGCTTTGACAAGGTCCACGGAGCAGCTTATTCCACACGTCCCGGCACCATCGCGGCAAGGACGATGGATGACGACATTGCCCAAGAGGACAAACAGCGCAGGCTGAAAGGGCTGGAAACGCTGCAAGAAAGCATTTTGACGAGCATCAACTCCGCCTACATGGACGAGTCCGTCCAGGTTCTGGCGGAGAACCGCAAGCGGGGCAGCTGGAGCGGCCGAACCCGCGGGAACAAATTAGTCTATTTCGACGTCAGCGACACAGACCCCGACGCGGCTGACACAGATTTGACCGGTCAACTGGTAGACGTGCGGGTAACCCGCACGGGTCCGTGGTCGCTGGCCGGCCTAACGGCGTAACGCTGCTTTCTGCTCTCAAGGAGGTGCCTAATATGGTTACTCAGACCAGGCAACCTACAATCCCACTCACCGAGATAGAACACGCCGCCTTCTGTCGCCCGGAGGATGAACTGCCGGCCAAGTCGCTGGCGGAGGAATTGGCGATCAACGTTCGTTGGCAGAAGATCCCGGGAGAGTATCTGGCATGCTCTCCGGCGGAGCTGGACGAACGCATTGGCGTGGCACGACGGGCGCTCGGTGAATCGGTGACGGTGCTGGGCCACCACTACCAGCGCGAGGAGATCATCAAGCACGCCGATTTCCAGGGCGATTCGTTCCTGTTGAGCCAAGAAGCGGCGTCGCGGCCGGAAGCCGACTTTATCGTTTTCTGCGGCGTGCATTTCATGGCGGAAACGGCGTGCATCCTGGCGGGAGAACACCAGCAGATTATCCTGCCAAACATCACCGCGGGATGCTCGATGGCGGACATGGCGCCCATTCAGGACGTTGAGGACGGCTGGGATGACCTGCAGGACGTGCTGGGGGACCACGGTGGAATCCTACCGGTGACGTACATGAACTCGGTGGCGGCCATCAAGGCGCTCTGCGGGCGAAACGGCGGCGCCGTATGCACATCGTCCAATGCCACAGCCGTGTTGGAGTGGGCGTTCGGAGAAGCGGACCGCGTGCTGTTCCTGCCGGATCAACACCTGGGTCGCAACACCGCATTGAAGCTGGGCATACCGCTGGACGAGATGGTGGTGTGGAATCCGTTCAAGGCCATGGGTGGAAACACGCCTGAGCAATTGCGCAAGGCAAAGATGGTGCTGTGGCAGGGCCACTGCTCGGTGCACACACGGTTTACGACCAAGCAGATCGAGTCGGCACGGGAACGCTATCCGGACATTACGGTTCTGGTGCATCCGGAGTGCCCGATGGAGACTGTGGATGCCGCAGACCTGAACGGGTCCACGGAATTCATCCGCAAGACGATCAACGAGGCTCCGGCCGGGTCGGCTTGGGCGGTTGGCACGGAGATCAGCCTTGTGAACCGGTTGGCGATGCACAATCCGGACAAGACGGTGTTCTGCCTGGATCCGGTGAGTTGCCCGTGTTCGACCATGTACCGCATCCACCCGGCATACCTGCTGTGGACGTTGGAAAGCCTGGTGGCGGGCGAGGTGGTGAACCGGATCATGGTGCCGGAGGAGATGCAGCAAGAGTCGCTGGTGGCGTTGGAACGGATGCTGGCGCTGCGGTAACGAACGCGCTCAAC
Organism: Dehalococcoidia bacterium; assembly: GCA_965116565.1. Taxonomy (GTDB): domain Bacteria; phylum Chloroflexota; class Dehalococcoidia; order Lucifugimonadales; family UBA3495; genus Bin87. Next base: position 1,950,113 of record OZ220699.1, on the reverse strand, counting down.
ATGTGAGTCAAGAGGCGCCCGGACATGAACCCGGGCGCCTCGAATTTTACGAACTGCCGCGTTGAGATTTCAGGATCATTCCAGGTCGAATATACGGCGGCGGACGTTGAACACGAACCCGGGGAGTTCGGGATCGCCGTTGACGGTTTCGGGGTCCTCGAGGATTTCGGGTTCGGCGCCGGGGCGGTAGATGTGAACTTGGCGGAGGAAAGGATCGATGAGCCAGCCCAGTGCAACACCGTACTCGATCCACTCCTCCATTTTGGCCTGTTGGGACTCCAGCGAATTGGATTGAGAACGCATTTCGACGACGAAATGGGGCGCAAAAGGGATCCCATGCGATCGTTGACCGGCGGGTGGTAATCCTTCCAATTGTCCCGGAGATAGCCATCCGGCATCGGGAGCTCGCCGCCCAGGCCACGGGACGCGCACGAGCGCATTGCCAGTGACCACCATCCCGCCCGGGCCGGCATCTGCCCAGATCCTGATGTCCAGATACAGACTTCCAGAGCGTTCAACGCCATCCATGGACTCAGATGCCATTGCCCATAATCTCCCCTGTTTATCGATTTCGAACTGGTACCCGGCTGCCCGGTTGGAATCGGTGAAAAGAAGAAACCAATCATCCAACGCGTCGTCGTCGGGCAACAGCGCCAAGACAGAAGTAATGTCGAGCGAGAACGGCGCCGGAGTATCGAAGGAGGGTTGTGGGGCAGGGGATGGCCCTGGAGTTGCCACTGATTGAGACGTCATGTCAGGTGCGTCCTATGCAGCGTCTTCGAGGCAATCGCGGAGGGGGCGGTTGATGCAGGAGAATATGGGGGTGTCTTTCAAGGTGTAGGGGCGGGCCTTTGACTCGCGGAGTTCCATGACGAGGTCAAGGAAGGTTCCAGGCTCGTCGGTCTCGAATCCGAGGACGAATTCGGGGTCGTCGAGACCGAAAGAGTACGCGGTGGAGATCTTGACCTGAGGATACTTGTGGCCGATGACGAAATGCTCGTTCATCAACTCCTGACGATCTTCCCTGGGCAGTTGGTACCAATCGTGGGTCTTCCAAAATGGGTACATGAACAGGTAGCGACGACCTACGATGCGCATGGAGGCCGCGTCGCCAGTGCCGTCCTGGCCCTCGTGGCGGTGGTCGTCGATGTAGGGCGAGCGACGGGTCATGGCCAGGTAGGAGTGGGGAGTATCCAGATAACCGCCGAGGCGGGTCTGGTTGAGTTGGGCCGCCATTTCGTTGATGGGCTCGAGGTCAGGGCAGACGCCCCAAAGCATGAAGTCGGCGTCCCCGCGAGCGCCCACCAGCGTGTAGGTGTTGAGGGCGACGCGGTCAGCGTGCTCCGCTGCGACGGCGGCGAACTCGTCCTTGGCAGCATTGCGTTCGCTGGCGGGCAGTCTTCGCCACTCGGGCTGCACCTTGTAGAACGTGTACTTTACGAAATCACGGCGCGGGTCAGCCATGCGGAGCACTCCTTAGGTAGTGGTATGAACAGCCAAACGCGGGTCGGCCACGGGTATTGTAGCACCGGCGGGCAGGGCCGGATTGAGCCGCCGTGTTCGGGGCTTTTGTCGATTGAGCGCACGCGTGTTGTCGGATCAATCGAGGCGCATTTACGTTACAATCCCGACACGAGAAATCTGTGGTTTTCAACGAATCATCCGGAGGGAGAGCGATGGTTACGATTGGAGAAGGGCAATTCACCTACGAGGTGCAGGTTGGTTGGGGGCAGTTGCCCGACGGGTTTGCTTTCAAGGAAGTTGCGGCGGTGGGTTGCGACGATGACGATAACGTGTACGCGTTCAATCGGGGCGAACATCCCATGATCGTGTTCGACAAGAACGGAAACTTCATCAAATCCTGGGGCGAAGGAGTTTTCCCGAGGGCGCACGGGATCACCATGTCACCGGACGGCACGATGTTCTGCACTGACGATGGCGACCACACCGTGCGGAAGTGCACGCTGGACGGAGAAATCCTGCTGACGTTGGGAACGAGCGGGCATCCCGCCAGTTTCATGTCCGGAGACCCGTTCAACCGATGCACGCACGTGGCGATAGATCCGAGAAACGGGGATTTCTTCGTGTCCGACGGGTACGGCAACGCGAGAATCCACAAGTACAGCCCCGATGGGCGGCTGCTGTTCTCGTGGGGAGAGTCGGGGAACGGCCCGGGTCAGTTCAATATCGCGCACAACATCTGCACCAGCAGTGACGGGCGGGTTTATCTCGCCGACCGGGAGAATCACCGGGTGCAGGTGTTCAATTCGGATGGGCACTTCCTGGACCAGTGGGTGAACATGGCGCGACCATGCGGCCTCTACATCGACCAGGAAGCTGACCTGGTGTACATCGGTGAGTTGGGCGCGGCGATCGGAGCGAATGACCAGGGTCGAGGACTAGGGCCCAGGGTGAGCGTGTACGACACCGACGGGAAGCTGCTGGCCAGGGTCGGCGACGGGCCGGAGAGCCTCGAGCCAGGACATTTCATCGCGCCGCACGGGGTTTGCCTGGACTCCACGGGGAACATATACGTGGGCGAGGTCTCGTGGACGCACACGGGCCAGCACCTGAATCCACCGCAAGAGATACGATCGCTGCAGAAGCTGGCGAAAGTGGCCTAGTGGGTGCAATCGAAAAATTGCCACCCTCGCCGTGACCCTCTCCCATCCCGGGAGAGGGAACCGGCCCCAGACTGCGATCGCAGATCGACAGGAGACGAAACGAATTTATGGAAATACGGATCGGGAGTTTGACGCGGGACGCCAACGAAGCGCGTGGAGCAGCGTTAGTGATCGACGTTTTTCGGGCGTTCACGACGGCGGCTATCGCGTTCGACCGAGGAGCGCGGCGGATCACGCTGGTAGCGGAGGTTGAGGAAGCTCTGGCGATTCGAGAGCGGAACCCCGAGATCGCTGACATCCTGATGGGCGAGGTGGACGGCAAGCGTCCCGAAGGGTTTGACCACGGAAACTCGCCTTTCGAGGCGTCCTCGGTGGATTTTGCCGGCAAGAGCGTCGTGCAATCCACCCGGGCGGGCACGGTGGGCACAGCGGCGGCAGGAACGGCCTCCTGCGATCCGATCTACGTCACCTCTCTCGTGGTGGCCGGAGCGACAACGCGCGCGCTGCTGGCCGAGGACCCGTTGCCGGATCGGGTGACGATACTGGCGATGGGCGACCAGGGGGTGAACCGATCAGACGAGGACGAACACTGCGCGATGTATCTGCGCAACCGGCTGGAAGGGCGCAACCCTGACCCGGAAGCGCTCCGGAAGCTGATCATGGCGGGCGGCGCGACGCAGAAGTTCTTCGACGACGAGCAGCCGCAATTCCATCCGAGGGATGTTGGGCTGGCACTGGAGGTAGACCGCTACGACTTTGCGATGCGGGTGACCCGGGAAGTCGGGCTGTTGGTGGCGCGACGGGTGGGCGGGTAAGTCCGTCCTGTCCGATCGGGTCAGGCGGTTTCGATGCCGGCGGCCGTTTGCAGGCCAAGTTCCTCGACCGCCATCTCCCGCATGCGGAATTTCTGAATCTTGCCGGTTACGGTCATGGGGAACTCGTTTGCGATCTTGACGTAGCGCGGCACTTTATAGTGGGCGATCCTGCCGCGGCAGAATTCGCGGATCTCTTCGGGCGAGGCCTGACCGTCGGACTTGAGCATGACCCAAGCCATGACCTCCTCGCCGAAGCGTTCGTCGGGGACCCCGATGACCTGGACGTCCGCGACGTCGGGATGGGTGTACAGGAACTCTTCGATCTCCCTGGGGTAGATGTTTTCGCCGCCGCGGATGATCATGTCCTTGAGGCGGCCGGTGATCTTGTAGTAGCCGTCCTCGTCCGCAGTGGCGAGGTCGCCGGTGTGAAGCCAGCCTTCGGAATCGATGGCGTCGGCGGTGGCCTGGGGCATGTTGAAATAGCCCTTCATGACCATTGTGCTGCGAGTCTGGAGTTCGCCCTGTTCCCCGACGGCCACTTCCCGCCCCGTTTCGGGGTTGATCAGGCGGACTTCCACGCCGGGCAGGACCTTGCCGACGGTCGATACACGCCTTTCGATGGTGTCGTCGGCGAGGGTCTGGGTAACCACCGGGGATGCCTCGGTTTGGCCGTAGGCGATGGTGATCCGGGAAGCGCCCATGCGGTCGATGACCTCGCGCATGACCTCGATGGGACAGGGGGAGCCGGCCATGATTCCGGTCCGCAGGTGGCTCAAGTCGAACTGGGCGAAATCGGGATGACCCAATTGAGCGATGAACATGGTGGGGACGCCGTGAACGGCGGTGCAACGTTCCTGCTCCAAGGATCGCAGCGTCTGCAACGGGTCGAAGTACTCGGAGGGGATCACCATTGTTGAGCCGTGGGTGACGCAGGCCAGGCTACCCATGACGCACCCGAAGCAGTGATAGAAGGGAACGGGGATGCACAGACGGTCGGCTTCGGTCATCTCCATGCAGTCGCCGACATGGACGGCGTTGGCAAGCAAGTTGTGGTGGGTTAGCATCGCGCCCTTGGGATTTCCAGTGGTGCCCGAGGTGTACTGGATGTTGATCACGTCGTCGGGGCGGCATTCGGCCTGTCGCGAGCGGAGGTCGTCCTGGCTGACGTTCTCACTCCGGGCCAGCAGTTGATCCCAACGCCACATGCCTTTGGGAGTGGCTGCCGCCGGTTCGTCGTGGGGCGGGATAAAAACGACGTGCCGCAGGTACGGAAATCGAGAGCTGGATAGTTCGCCCGGGTTCGTTTCGCGCAGTTCAGGGACCAGTTCGTTGACCATGTCCCCGTAGTTGGAGGCGCGGAATCGCCCGATGATCACCAGGGCGTTGAGTTGGGCCTGTTCGATCAGGTATGCCAGTTCGTGGGTGCGATACGCGGGATTGACGGTCACCAGCACGGCGCCAATTTTCGCCGTGGCGTATTGGGTCAGAAGCCATTCGGTGTAGTTGGTGGCCCAGATCCCGACGTGTTGCCCCCTGGCGATTCCCAAGGAAATCAGACCCCGCGCTACGCGATCCACCTCGGCCTGAAACTGGAGATAGGTAAACCGGTCGCCGGACCCCACGTGAACCAACACCTCCCGAGTGGGAAAGCGATCGGTCTGAGAGTCAAGAATGTCACCGATGGTGCTGTGGATATCGATGGTCTGCGTCATGAAGCACCTACCCGGTGGGAGATTTAGAAGCCCACCATCCAAGCGACAAATTTGTCGAGCAGGTCGCCCTCACCGGAGGTTCGGATCCGCCCGGATTCAAGAGCAGGCTGCAGGTCGAGGCGACCATAGGCCAACAGGAGATAGGTGTTGGCGTCGCACTCGACGGTAAGGTCGATGCCGCCACCGTGCAGCCCCACGCCGGCGCGGGCCCGCTGGGGAGTCACGAGCACATCCATCGGATCGGCGTCGCTGAGGGCGAAACGGTACCGGACATCGCCGTCGGGGGGGTTGCTGCCGGCGTTATACGCGGCGCCGAGCCAATTGGTGGACATACCGAGCAGCACCGGAATCGCGTCAGGGTGCAAGGAGGCGTTTGGATCGAGGCCACTGCGGATGTCCCAATCGTGAACCGCCAGTTCCTGAATGCGCTGGCTGACGTACTCCCGGGCGGTCATGGTGCCACGGCGGGGATGCCAACAATCGAAGCGCCAATCATCGCCGCTGAAACTGTCGAGCAACCGGTGCAACGCCCGGTAGTTTTCCGCGAAGGTCGGGACGAGAGCATCTCCGAGGGAGCGAGAGTATTCGATGTCGGCGTCAGCATTGGCGGCAGACATCGCCATATTGTCCGCGGGGGCGCTGAATCCCTGCGGAGCAGCCGAGTCGCCGTTGCGGGCGCGGGTCATGCTGGCCATCTGCCGCTCAGCGCGGTTGGTGAGATGGCCGGCGACATCGCGGATGGTCCAGGCGTCGCAGGCGGACTGGACAGCGAGTTGGGATTCCGACAAGCCCTCGAGGAAGCGGTGCAGACTTCGCGCTAACGTTCCGATTACCACCACCTCGGATTTGATCGCTGATTCATCGTAGGAAACCATGTTTTTTCGGACCTTACCACTATGGATGAAAACCTGTATGGATGAAAACCTGAAACGGGGGGCCTACAGCCCGCCGAACCAACGGCCCAAGTTGCGCAACGCCACATGGGCGATGGTGTCCGGAGCCTGGGAGACGGAGAGTCGTCCGGAGCGTTTCGCGACGTTCCAATCGACCCGATTGTAGAGGCAGAGGAGGTACGTGCCGGCGTCGGCGCGAACGGTGAGGTCGGGTTGGCGGTCGGGCGAACATTCCGTGATCTCGTACCCGTCGCCCGTAACCACGGCGTCGTGCTGGAGGCTGGGGCTATCCGGATCGCCGATCTGAAAACGGTAGGTGACGGGAGAGGACAGCGGAGCCGTAGGCCGGAAACAGAGCTGGTACCACATCTCGGATGCGGGCAGTAGCGCGACCGCACCTTCCGGGTCGAGTTCCCCAGTCCCCGCACCGCCGGAGCGGATGTCCCAATCGTGGATCACCAACTCCTGGATGCGGAGGTCAACGTAGCTTTCGGCGGATATGGTGCCGCGACGACGATGCCAGCAACCGATGGACCAATCCTCCCAGCCGCCCAGGAAATCGTCGAGTTCCCGGTAGGCCTGTTGGAAGTTGTCAAGCAACGCATCACCCCACTCGTTGCGGGTCTGGACGTTACTGGTGGCGTTGGACTGCTGAACCTGGTCGGCACTGGACAAAGTTTCCTCGCCCGGGGGCGGTCCTGACTGGCCGTCCCGGCCCCTGAGCATGGCCTCACGCTGGCGATTCGCGCCGCCCGCGAGATGGGCCGCGACGGTGCCGACATCCCATTTGGAGCAGGCGGTGGGACCGTTCAGGGAATCGGGTCGAGCCGCAGACAGGCGGCCGTGAATGTCGTCGGCAAGCCGTTTGACCAACGCAACTCTCTCAGCAATGTCCATATTCGAGCGCTCCCGTGTACAGATTCAACGCCTTTACGTGGTCAGTGTAACACGCGTGGCGAGCACAAAAATGAGGGGCGGGCACCCGACCCGCCCCACCTGGCGCGCCGCGAAACGGCTATCGCCAAGCCAATCGTCGGCGATAGATCAGGAGCGACACGCCGAGCATGGCGATGAGCAATCCAAGAACAATAACAAACCCGGGGAGGAGCGGCATTCCGCCGTAACTCACGGAGTTCAGATAAGACTGGGGAGAGTCGGAGGGCACCAACCCGAGTTCGTTTGCGTCCGGGACCGTCAAGTCGGTGGTTACACCGCCGGTGGGGGAGGCTGAACCGGACCCGGAGGTAGCGCCGTTGGAGGCCGCCGAATCCGAGGCGGATGTCGAGGCCGCATCGTCGGTCGACCCGGTGGCGGAGGACGCAGAGGTCTGCGGAGACGAACCGTTGACGACAGCGGAGGGGAGGTCCAGGAAGTTCAAGTCCAGGACGCGTGTTTCACCCTGCCCACGGAACAGAACGTCCTGATCGGCCTCGACGCGGCCGGAGTCGTCGAGCAGCCAGAACGTGACCATGCGACCGATGGGCCGGGTCTGTCCCGGTTCAACCCGCACCTGATAAAGGCCGTCCTTACCAGTCACGACAGCTTCGGTCTGGTAGCCGTCTTCGCAGCCGCCCAAGCAGGCGATCAGAGAAACACCGGACGGAGCGGCCCGATTGTCGGCGTAGGCGTGTCCCTCGAAGATTTCCCAGTCGTTATTGACGGTGGACGCCCTGGGGTCATCCGGCCCCGCTGCCAAGGACGCCAACAACGTGGACAACAGCAGTAGTACGGTGAAAATGGAGACCACTTTTCGTTTTTCGATATACCGCGGAATCAGGTTATTCATGTGTCCGCTCCCAAAAAATATTTGGCCGATTCGTAGCCCCGAACGCGCAGGGAACAGTGCTTAAATGGTAAACATAGAGCGCCGACGTCGCGCAGAATAACACAGGCGAATTTTTGGAAATTTTTGTGATATCAAAGCAAAACAGCGGGCGGGCAGGGCGGTTGGGCGGGGCGGTCTTGCCACTGGGTAATGTTTACGTTACGCTACGTCCAACACTGAGGGAGGGCACATGGCAGCTGCTGATACGCGTCCTATATTGGAAGTAAAGGACCTCCGAACGTATTTCCATACGCGGACCGGCGTGGTCAAAGCGGTGGACGGCGTCAACTTCGACCTGTACCCGGGAGAGACCCTGGGGGTGGTTGGCGAATCCGGCTCGGGCAAGAGCATGACGTCGTTGTCAATAATGGGGCTGGTTCCTCAGCCAGCGGGCCGGATCGAGGAAGGATCGCAAATTCTGTACAGGGGCGAAAACCTGCTGGAGAAATCGGCCGCGGAGATGCGGCAGATCAGGGGCAAGGAAATCTGCATGATCCTGCAGGACCCGATGACCTCACTGAACCCGGTCTATACGGTCGGCAACCAGGTGATCGAGACGTTGCGACAGAACGAAGCAGATCAGCGCAGCACGAGCCTGAAAGACCGCGCCATTGAGCTTTTGTCCAAGGTGAAAATCCCTGCGCCCGACAGCCGATTCACGAACTTTCCGCACCAGATGTCGGGCGGGATGCGGCAACGCGTAGTTGGAGCCATCGCCATGGCGGGCGCTCCGAACGTTCTCATCGCCGATGAAGCGACCACATCGCTGGACGCCACAATCCAGTATCAGTACCTCGCGCTGCTGAAAGAACTGCAGGATGAAACGGGAATGGCGGTCATTTTCGTTACTCACGACTTTGGGATCGTCGCGAAGATGTGCGATCGAGTGGCGGTGATGTACGCGGGACGCATTGCAGAGATCGCGGACGTGCGGTCGCTGTTCAACAATCCCCAGCACCCATACACGGAGGCGCTGATGCGTTCCGTGCCCAACGTGGACGAGGACATCGACTTCCTGTACTCCATCGAGGGGCAACCGCCCGCCCTGGACAACCTACCTCCCGGATGCAGTTTCGCTGATCGCTGCCCTTACGTATTTGACAAATGCCTCGAGGAGTTTCCGCCGGCAGTGGCCTCCGATGAACGCCACATAGCGACCTGCTGGCGGCTGGTTCCCGAATTCGCTAATCAGGAGGCTGCCCGATGACCCAGGCCGTCGCGGACGCTGCCACCCCCGCCAGCAATGGCAATGGCAACGCAATCATCGAACTGGAGAACATCCGGAAATATTTCCCCGTAACGCGGGGAGTGCTGCTTCGGCGGCTCGTAGGTGAGGTCAAAGCCGTTGACGGGGTGTCATTCCAGATCAAAGAGGGTGAAACCTACAGCCTGGTGGGAGAATCGGGCTGCGGCAAGACCACCACAGCCCGCATGGTGCTGCAGGTGGAAACCCCCAGCGAAGGGGTGATGAAATTCAACGGCAAGGATGCCAGCCGGTTGACGGGCTCCGAGCGCCGCGAATACCGGGCGTCAGTGCAGGCGGTATTCCAGGACCCGTGGAGTTCCCTGAACCCGCGGATGCGGGTGGGATCCATCATCCTGGAACCGTTGCTGACCAACCAGCCCATGGGCAAGCATGAAGCCCAGGAGCACCTTGACACGCTGCTGCGGGACGTGGGTCTGCGCCAGGCTCAGGGTGAATATTATCCGCACGAGTTCAGCGGCGGGCAGCGGCAACGCATCGCGATCGCGCGGGCGCTCTCCCTGCGTCCCAAGGTGATCGTGCTGGACGAGCCGGTTTCGGCCCTGGACGTGTCCATCCGGGCGCAGATCATGAACCTGCTGAGGCAGTTGCAGGACCAATATGGGGTCAGCTTCCTGCTGATTGCACACAACCTTGCGACGGTCCGTTACATGAGCCACCAGGTTGGGGTCATGTACCTGGGACGCATGGTTGAACAGGCGCCGGTGCGAGAGTTGTTCGCCAACCCGAGCCATCCGTACACGAAAGCGCTGATTGCCGCGTCGCTGCCATCGCACCCGGACATAGAACGGGAAGAGATGGTGATCTCCGGCGAGGTGCCGTCGCCGCTGAATCCGCCAACGGGTTGCCATTTCCATCCGCGCTGTCCGATGGTCATGGAGCGATGTTCCGTGGACGATCCCACATTGCGGCAACTGACGCCGGTCCACGAGGTTGCCTGCCACCTGTTCTAGCCAGGTATGACCCCTGACCGGGTTTGTGCCCGGTGCGGCGCGATACGACATACGTCGTCGGGCGTATGCCCAGTCTGCGGCCACGACACAATCGTGGCCGTTGCTGATGTACTCCCCACGCCGGTTGAGCCTCCCGGACCTCCCTCGCGCTGCCCGCATTGCGGGACGGATTTCGCGTGGGTTGAGCCGGACTGCAGGGAGTGCGGCCGGCGGGTCTATTCGGTGTGCCCAAGTTGCGGAGCGGCGAACCCGGTGGGTCATCGGCATTGCGTGTATTGCGGGACTGAGACGGGCGCCGGCGGTTTAAATCCCAGCTCCCAATGGTTCGCGGCGCCGTTTGGGAAAGTCACGCGTTCGCTCGCCGGGATTGCCAGATGGGTTATTCCGGAGCGTTACCTGCCCTATCTGCTGACCTTTGGTTTGCTGGCCATCACCGCGGCTCAACTGGTATTCAACCTGGGGAAACCACAAGAACTGCCGGCCGCCGGCGTGTTCGCGATGCTGGTGGGGATTGGCGCGGTGGCCTGGTGGACGGCCTCAGGCGGGCGATCAATGATGCCGCGTAGCAGGGTTGATGGCGCACCGAGCAGGGTTGACTGGATTCCGTGGGGAACCTACAGGAACAGGACGCCGAGACTCATCGTGTTGTGTGCTAGCGTTGTGCTGCTGGGGGTATTGTTGTTTCGGGTGTGGAGCGGCCACGACAACACGTGGGACGTGGGATTGTGGTTGTTGTCCCTCGCGGCATTCGCGACGCCTTTCGTTCCCGGACGGTACTGGGCCATCAACCAATGGCAGATCCCGTACCGGACGGGACCGACGTGGGAGTTTGCCAAACAGCACTGGCGCGGGGCCCTTCCGCTGCTGGCGATATTGATCGTCTTTTGCGCCGCGGCCATCCCGAATCTGACGGCCTGGCGCTACGCCGCGCTTGGCGACGAATACCTGTTTTACGAGCATGCCCGCAGCGCGTTGGAGAGCGGCACCACAAAACCGTTCAGCCAAAACGGGGTTTACGATCACCATCCCGTTTTGAGCACGCTGTACAAAGCGGCGTGGATGGCGATATTTGGCGACGGTCATATCGGTTGGAAAATGACCGGAGTGGTCAGCATGATCATGTCGATTTGCGGCATGTTTGCTCTGGGCTCCTTCCTGGGTGTCCGTAGGACTGCGGTCGCTTCGGCGGGGTTGTTCGCAGTCAGCCATTACCTGTTCGGCCTGTTACACGGAGGGTACAACCATTTAGATGCGCTCCCGATCACCATCTGGGCGTTGGTCGCTTTCGTCTTGGGACTGCGTAACAAAGATCCCTGGCCTCTCTTTCTGGCGGGTGTTTGCGTGGGCATCGGACTTCACTTCCACTATTCGGCGCGGATCGTGGGGCCGGTAATGCTGCTGGCCGCGATTGTATCCGTACACCCACGAGATTGGCTGCGTCTCTGGCCTGTCGTAGCGGGGTTCGCGCTGGCCGCGTGGCCCACGCTTTTGCTCGCCCAAGGTGAAATCCTGACCAAAATGATCCAGCAAACGCCGGCGGGATATTCGCCCGTCGTCGTCGGGTCGGCAGGTGAACGCCTGATAACCAACATCTCGCTGAATTTGCCGGCGCCCTTTTTCAACGCCAGTTCTCACACCTATGTCGGCGGGTCGCTGCTGGACCCATTGTCTGGTGCATTCGCCGCCGTTGGGTTGGGCCTGGCACTTGCGACGTGGGACAAGCTGGCGTCCAAACTCTGCCTCATCTGGCTGGCGGTTGCGTTCCTGGGAACCGGCCTCACGTCGCCGTACCCGACGACTGCGATCACACGCCTGTTTCCCATGGTACCGCCGTTGGCATTGCTGGCCGGGCTGGCGATCCCGACCGTGTACAACCTGACGGCGGAGCGGGTGCGCCAACTGCCGATTCCCGTGTTGCGTGCGGCAGGACCCATAATGCTAACCGCAGTCTTGGTCGCAGCGCTTTGCCTGAACCAGTACAGGGCGCTGGTTGGAACGCACGATGTTTTCCACTACACGCGAGAGTCGTTGGCGGTTGGGGCGTTCCGCTCGCCGCAATGCGAGGGAGATCTGGAGCGCACCGTGTTCGCCGGAGTCAACCACGAATCGACGCTCAGCAAGGCCCTCAAAAGCTACGCGCCAGACGGGCGTCAAGCTGCCGTTGTCCCCTTCTCGGAGTTCGATATTGCAGACCCGCTACCGGAGCCGGGGTGCGTGATAATCCACGACGCCGACAGTCGGGAGGCTCGATGGGCAAAGGCGCAGTTGCAGGAACGATACCCATCCGGCACGTTTTACACGTACACAACGCCATCCGGAAAGAGCAGCGTGGAGTTCTTCCACATCCCGCGGACATGACCGGAAGCTACGGAGGGAGGACGGTAAACTCGTACAGGTTCAGCAAATCCCCCTCACTCACGATGGTCAGGGAGGCGCGGCCCGGGGAACAACCCACCAGATAAAAACGGCTTCTGAATTCTTCGCCCGTTTCAGGCCGGATCACCGTTAATCGCGTGTCCCCCTCCGGAGCCAGATGGACCGCTGCGCATCCGTTGGCCCCGAGCAGTTCGCCGTTATTGTGCACGGCCACCGGCGCGCCGTCCGGGCTGGCGATGATGACTGCAGATCGTCTGGATATCAAGTCAACCGCATGATGTTCGGTGGGTACGCTGCGGATTTCCAGGTCAGCCGGGGCAGGTTCTATGATCGCTCCTCCGATGGGAGCGACGGAAACGGGGATGGAAGTGGGTTCCTGCGTCGATCGGCCCGGCTGCGTGCGGAGGGTAGCATCAGACGGGTCGATCGTAGAGGACGGGAAAATCAGTCCGCCGCCGTGGGCACAAGCGATGAGCGCCAAGCCTCCGAGCAGGAGGACAAGCCACTTCGACACGGTGCGAGCCCCGTTCAAATTGTTGTGGAACGGCGTCGATGCGCGACAACCGATCCGGAGCGGGAGCGCCTCAGGTACGGAAGGTTACGCGGCGGAATGCCTCGGCCAATTCCAGGCCGGTTACGTCGTCGTCCGTGGAGGCGTTGCCGGCTTGGGCGGCGTCTTTGGCGCGGGCGCGAATGAACGTACGCATTTCTTCGTCGGTACGTCGGCCGGTCTGGGTGCGGTGGGCGAGAACTGCCTGCATCTTGGTGTCGAAATCGTCAGCGATGTCGATGAACGCGTTCGGGTTTTCCGAACCCCAGAACATGATCATGGCGGTCTTGTGGGGCTCGATGCCCTCGTTGGCGAAAAGGTCGCCGAAGTGCAGGTGATCCCGAGCGTACGGGAACACGGCGTCGAGCGCGACCTGGCCAGTGATCCGGTGATCGCGATGCCATTGCATGTTGCGCCGATAAGGCTCGGAGGTCAGCACCACGTCCGGTTTGATCAACCTGATCTGGCGCACCAGGTCTTTTCTGAAATCGGACGTGTCTTCCAGTGCGCCGTCGGGTCGACCCAACATGACGACGTTTTTGATGCCCAGGATTTCCGCTGCGGTCAGCTGTTCACGGGCGCGAATCTCCACCAACTCTCCCGAACTGATCTCCGGGTCCGGCGAACCTTTGCTGCCGTCAGTGCACAGAACGCCATGTATTTCTGCGCCGGCGCCAACCCACTTTGCGATCGCCCCTCCGGCCCAAACCTCCGCATCGTCAGGGTGGGGGGTGATCACGAGTACTCGTTCCGGAGTGAGTTCCATGTGGGTTGATCCTCCTGGTTGAGAAATTGATAGTGATGAACAATCGACAGCGCCGGCCAAAGGCTGAGGCGGCGTCAGTCCTGGGGCTCCGTGGATGCGGCCGGTTCAGGGGGTGGTCGCATTTGGGCGGTGGCAGCGGTTGCGGTGGCAGCGGTTGCGGTGGCAGCGGTTGCGGTGGAGTCGCGGTCGTCATCGCCGCCCCGCGCAAAACTACGGCCGGGCCAGGATGATTCATCGACCACCGCGCGGGAGTTGAACACGTCTCCGGCCAAAATGCCGCCGGAGATGATTATACGCATAGCTTCTTCCACAGAGATGTCGGTCGGTGTCACCTGGTTTTCGGGTACCACGACCAGATATCCGGACGAGGGCACGGGCGTAGTCGGCACGTAAACTGAAATATATTCCTCCGCGCCGCTCAGTTTGCCCAACTCGGACGTGACCAGTCCGATGGACAAAACACCCTCCCGCGGGAATTCCAACAGAACCACGCCACGATAGTGATGGCTTTGGGTTTCGGAGAGGAAGTCGATGCCGTGGCGAGTGGTGTTGTAAACAGGGCCGATCACAGGAACGCGTCCGATAGTGTCGTGTACCCGTTCGATCATCAACCGGGTCACGGCCCAACCGATGAGCAACCCCACCGCGTACAAAATGATCAGGATGATAATTATTTCGGCGACGTCCGTGATGTCGACGCCGGGGCCGTGGGGGATACCAAGCTGGTCGATGAACGGGTCGAGCAGGGTGTCCACGATGCCATAGAAGAAATCCACCACGAAGTAGGTGACGAAAATAGGCAGGAAAACGAGAACACCCGCCAGCAGCCGACGCTGCACATGACCGACCACCCTCGTGAACCTGCGGCGAGGCGGACGCCCGGTCCTGAGTATGCGGTCGTGGAGGTTGGGACCCGCCGCGGCCGACGAGGACTTGCGATTGAATCTGCCGCGCATCACACGGACTCCGGCGCGGGGCGGGCGAGCGCAAGCTCATCGTAGATCGCGAGGAGCTGCCCGGCGACCGCGTCCCAACTCATCGCCTCAGCAGATTTGAGGGCGGCGCGGCCCATGCTGTGCTGGAGACTGCTGTTGGCAAGAATCATTTCGAGCGAACCGGCGAACGCCTCGGGACAGCGCCACGACTTGAGGTACCCGGTTTTCCCATGCTGGACGATGGTGGGCAAACCGCCGACCCGCGAGGCAACGACCGGAGTGCCACACGCCATACTCTCCAGGGCTACCAACCCGAAACTCTCGTAGTAGGACGGCACCACGCAAACATCCGCGGCCGAGTAATACCAAGGCAAACGCTCCTGCGCGACGCGCCCGAGGAATTCGACGGATCCGCCTATGTTCAGGTTGTTGGCCATCTCTCTCAGGCGTGTCAGGTCGCCGCTACCATCGGCGTCATCGCCCACCACCAGGACTTTGAGGTCGCTGGCGTCGAGGTGCGCGGCGGTGTGAATGAGCAGATCCAAACCCTTCAGCGCTTCTATCCGGCCGACGAACAGCAGGATTTTATGGCCGTCCAAACCCAGTTCGCTGCGAGCTTCCATCCTCCCCAATGGGTAGAATCGGCCCAAGTCCACGCCGCAGGGAACCAGACGTATCCGGCCCGTATTTCCATTATAGAGCCTGACAATCGAATCTCTTTCGTGCTCGCTGAACACGATTACGCAATCTGAGTCGCCAATAATTTCGGTTTCGGTCTGCTCGCGGATAGGTGGCTCCCGCTCCCCAGAACGCGATTGGACCTTGATGCGGGACAGGGTGTGGAAGGTCGAAAGGTGGGGCACGCCCAACTTTGCGGCGAGTCTGAGGCCGGCCCAGCCGCTCATCCAGTAGTGGGAGTGGACGGCGGTGTACACGGCTTGCTGACGCTGCTGGTGTTCCAAAACACCGGAGAGGAAATTGGGCAGATGGTCAAATTGTTCGAACAGCGTAGCGTTGGGCGGCCCAGCCGGGATGTGCACGACGTGTACGTTGCCGGCAATACCGGATGCGTCGGATTCCTGGGAGTCGTGCTCACGGACGAAAATGTCCACTCCCGCGCCCTGGTCGGACATTGCCCGAGCCAATTCCCTGACGTGAACGTTCATGCCGCCCGATTTGCCCTGGCCGGGAGCGGTCAGAGGACAGGCGTGGTACGCGATGAGAGCTATTCGTGGGGCACCGGGGCCGTTCACGATGCGACACCCGCGCTCGCCCGCTCCAGACTGATGCGATACAGGTGGTGGTCCCGACCGCCGAGGCGATACTTGTACGCCTCGTTGCCTCGCAGGAAATCGAAATAACGATAGCCACGTTCCAGGGCGTCGCGCAAACACAGGGAATGCAACAATAGGCCCACGCTGTAGTATCGATATTCCGGATCGTGCCCGCTGTTGTACAGCATACGGGCCCCGTTGTAGTCGAAGCAGAGGGAGGCCGCTACGGGCGAATCGTCCATTTCCATGAAGAACAGTCTGAGCACATCCTCCGAGGCGGTGGCCTCCACCATGCGGCGGAAGAACGCCTCCCGCTCAGGGGTGAGGAACTCGGCCTTGGCGGGGTCGCTGCGACGCATGAGGTCAACGAAGGTGTCCATGCGTTCCGACGCTTCGCCCGGGTCGGACACGCAATACCAGCGCCAGTTTGTTTGGGATTCCAGGCGTCGCAGCTTGCGTCGGAGTTCGTGGCGATCCTTCTTGCTCAATCCCGACAGGTAGTCGTCCCAAGTGCCGGTAAGCTGTACGCGGGGGGCCACATCCTCCTCGGCGATTTCCACCGAGTAGCCCCGATCCCGGGCAAGCGGTGGGAGCAGTTCGAGGGTCGGGGAGTCTTCGCTGATGGAAAAGAGTTCGAGCCGCTGGGCACCATCGGCGAAAATGGTATCCAACAAAGCCGGATAGAAAACCGACTCTTCGCCGGCCGCAACGATAAAGTCGTTGTAGTCAAAGGTATCGCTGTTGCCCAGCAACGAAAACTGGTCCTCGGCGCGGGAAAGCGACGCAATCGCCGCCACCTCTCCGGCGTCGTCAGTCAGATAGAATCCGGCCAACGACATGCCGTTCTGGAACGTACCCCACCACAGTTCCTGCCAGACCGGAGTGATGTACAGGTTGTTGACGGATGCGCGCCCCAGCAACGCTTGCCATTGGGGGCGGATCTGATCGAATGAGGTGAGGGCAGTGGGGGACGCAGACGTCGGCATAGGACTGTCCTCACGATTCCAGGATCGAGAGCAGATCGTGGTTGGAATATCCGGCGGCGTTTCCGTCCATTCTGACGGCGGTAGTGATCATGCGGTGGCCCGGTTTCTGGACGCCCCGCATAGACATGCAGAGGTGCTCCGCCTCAACGCGGCACGCCACGGCCAACGGTCGCACTCGGCAGGACACGGCATCGGCCAATTGGGCAGTCAGCCGTTCCTGGACCTGGAGGCGCCGGGCGGCCGTGTCCAAGGCGCGGGCTATTTTGCTGATGCCCGCGATATGGCGATCCGGGATGTACACCAAACTGACCTGTCCGAAAAACGGCAGGAGGTGATGTTCACACATGGAATAGAATTGCAGGCCCTGGATCAACACCGGGTCCTGGGCCACGCCGTCCGAGAATATGGCGTCGATTTCAGCAGCGGGATCTTTGCCGACTCCGGAGAACAACTCGCCGTACATCTCGGCGACGCGCTCGGGGGTGCGCCACAATCCTTCACGGCCACTGTCCTCGTCGACGTATTTCAGGATAGTGCCGACGGCGATTTCGATGGCAGCATTGTTCATTCGTGGAGCGGCTGGGGTCATGTTCTGGGAAATCACCGGATCTCGGGAATCACGCGCGAGCAGGGAGGGTTTCCATGATGGCTGTCTCTATGGCCTCCAAATTTGGCTGGACCTCCACAGTGTGAGCCTGGGCGCTGCTCACGGCCAGGTCGGGGTCCTTGAGACCGGTGCCGGTGATGACGCACACGACACGCTTGCCGTCAAGCCGAAGGCCGGCGCGGTGCAATTTGAGGAGACCGGCAACGGAGGCGGCGGAAGCGGGCTCCCCGAATATACCCTCCGTGGAGGCCAGCAGTCGGTAAGCATCGAGGATTTCATCGTCGCTGACGGCGTCAATCACGCCGCCGGACTGGTCGCGGGCGCGCTCTGCCAATTTCCAGCTGGCCGGATTGCCGATGCGGATGGCGGACGCGATGGTTTGCGGATGCAGGACGGGCTCGCCCCGGACGATGGGGGCTGCTCCCTCGGCTTGAAACCCCATCATCCTGGGGAGCGAATCGTTGCGGCCAAGCTGGTGATATTCCACGAACCCGCGCCAGTAGGCGGTGATGTTGCCGGCGTTGCCGACGGGGATGAAAACGTAATCAGGGGCGTCGCCGAGCACGTCGGAGACCTCGAATGACGCAGTTTTCTGTCCTTCGATGCGGTGCTGGTTTACCGAGTTCACCAATGTTATAGGGTTGGACTCGGTGAATTTGCGGACCAGCGCGAGAGCGGCGTCGAAATTCCCGTCAACCAGCAGGATTCGGGCGCCATACGCCATTGCCTGCGCCAACTTGCCCAGAGCGACCTCGCCCTTGGGAATGAGCACCCAACAGGCCAGCCCGCAATAAGCGGAGTAAGCGGCCGCCGACGCGCTGGTGTTGCCGGTGGAGGCGCACATGACGCCCTGGCAGTTTTCCTCCATGGCCTTGGCGATTGCGACCACCATGCCGCGGTCTTTGAAGGATCCCGTGGGATTGCATCCCTCCAACTTGAAAAACAGGTCGCAACCCAACTCGCGAGCCAGATTCCTGGAACGGACCAACGGCGTGTCGCCTTCTCCCATGGAGAACATGGGAGTTTCTTCGCTCACCGGCAACAGATCGCGGTATTGTTGTAAAACGCCAACGCCCATGATGTTTCCGACCGATCCAGCGGACCAGATGTCCTGCCGTTACTCCTCAATCCTGATCAGATTATTGACGCTTACAACCACGCCCAATTCGGCGACGGTGGCGAGCGCCGTCTGAACGTCGGCCTCCCGAGACGGGTAGGTGGTAATGACCAACTGGGCGG
The DNA here is from genome assembly GCA_965116565.1 of Dehalococcoidia bacterium. GTDB lineage: Bacteria > Chloroflexota > Dehalococcoidia > Lucifugimonadales > UBA3495 > Bin87. The sequence goes on along the minus strand of OZ220699.1, from coordinate 1,931,294 downwards.
TGCCGCTGCCCGGATCGGTGTCTTTTTGAATCACAGTCGCGATGGAGATGTTTCCGTCTCCCAGGATGCGCGCTATCTGCGCCAAGACACCGGCCTGATCCGCGCAGGTCAGCCGCATGTAGTATGCGCTGGACAGTTCGTCGATGGGTTGGACATCGGAGCGGGGAGCTGCGTTGGAGCGCGGACGAGTCGGTTCCGGCAGAGGCGGGGGTCCATTCGCACTTCCGAGGCTGCGAACGATATTCAGGACATCGCCCATGACGGCGCTGGTTGTGGCGTCGCGGCCGGCCCCCTGTCCGTGCAGGATAATCTGCCCGCACAGATCGCCCGTGACCTCAACGGCATTATACACGCCGTCAACTTTAGCCAACAGGTGGTCTTCAGGTACCAGCGCCGGGTGCACTCGTGCGCGGACGGCGCCGTCGGGTTGAGCGACGGCTATCGCGAGGGACTTGATGGCGTATCCGAGTTCCGCGGCGTAACGGAAATCCTCCGGCCCCAGGCGACTGATACCCTCGGTGTAGATGGCCTGGTGTGGGACCGGTCGATGGAAAGCGAGGCCGCCGAGGACGGACAACTTGTATGCGGCGTCGATGCCTTCGATGTCGTTGGTGGGGTCGGCTTCCGCATAGCCGAGAGACTGAGCTTCGGAAAGGGCGTCTGCGAAGGGTGTTTGCTGGCTGGCCATCCGCGTGAGGATGTAATTGGTGGTGCCATTGATGATGGACCGCACGGACCGGATGTCGTTGGCCAGGAGTTGGGACATCAAGCAGCCGACGATGGGGATGCCACCGCCGGCAGATGCCTCGAAGAGCAGATTTACGTTGCGTTCCTGCGCCAACGCCAGCAGTGCGGGGCCGCGGCGGGACATCACTTCCTTGTTCGCGGTGACAACATGCTTGCCCGCGCCCAGCGCCCGTTCCAGGTACTCCCCGGCCGGCGTGTCGCCCCCCATGACTTCAACAATCACGTCGATGTCGGGGTCTGCCAGAATGTCCTCCGGATTGGTGGTCAACACACCGGGAGGGGGCTGAGGACTGCGCGGGCGGGAAACGTCGCGCACCAACGCTTTGCGGAGGGCTACGGCGCGGCCGGTCTTCTGCTTGATGGCGTCGGCGTTATCAACCAGGGCAGCAGCGACGCCACCGCCAACGGTACCCAGGCCCATGAGGCCAATGTTAATTGTGGAATTACCGGCCACCATATCAGCCGCTTACCTGGGGCCGGGGAGACCAAGGGGTTGTTCCGGAGGTTCCTGAGTGACCCGCGGCCGGGTCAGCCGGACTTGCTCCGTCACCCAGGAGTACCGATTACTGTCGAAATTGATCTTGACCCAACCCTCGGTTGTGCCCTGGAGAAGCTGGTCGTCCTTCCACTGTTCCACGCGGGCGCCGGCCATCTGAAACTGCATAGCCGGCTCAATCTCCCGAGTCTCGACATCACCAACGGCCTGGATCAGGAATATGGTCTGTTCCTCGAAGATGGGGTCCGAAACCTCACCTGATTCCAGCAACGCGGGTTTGCGCACCGTCTCCCCGTTTTCGTCAACAACGGTTTCTCCGAACAGATAGCGATCGAATTCGGGGAACGCGCCCTCGGGCACCCAGCCGATATATCCGTCGTTGCCGGAGATTTCGCGAGACACGGTGCCGAAGTCCTCGCCGAGTTCCAGCCGTTCCTTGACCGCCTCCGGAGCGGCGTCGGAATTAATGCTCAGTGAGATGGCCTGGAGTTCCACCTGGGGCGACTCTTCAGGAAGTGAAGAGAGAAAGCCGAAGAAAAGTTCCCGCTGCTGCAACTGTTCCTCGACAATGCGACGGTAAGCATTGTCGGTCAGGTTCACCTGCGTCAGGAAACCGGTGTAGGTGTTCTGGTACTCGGCGTCCAACTGAGCGTCGTCCACCTCTTGCCCAGGCTGAGGTTCCGGACGGAATCGAGTCCTGATGGCCTCTTCTATTTCCTCGTCCGTGATGCTGATGCCGAGACCGGGAGCAGCCTGGCGCAAAATCTCAGCGTGGATCAGGTCAGTGAGTAGCTGGAACGGGATCGTGCTGAGGTCAACCTGGCCACCCTGATAGCGATCGATGCCCTGCAGCACGCGGATTCGCTCCACCAGATCACCCATGGTGAAGCGCACGCCACGGACTTCGCCCGCCATGACACGCGGCGGGTGGATGAAGGCCTGATAAACACCGGCCATCACCACGCCTGCGATGACCAGAATGAGCACGGCGCCCAGGATTATGGCGATGCGCTGGCGCCGGCGTTCGGCACTGCGGCGCTGCCTGGCAGCCAGGGCGGCGTTCTCGTCGGTTGTGCCCAATCGACGGTTACGGCCACCGCGCCGTCGGGGCGGCCGTCTGTCCGATACGTCCGGGGTATCCTCGGCGGCCGTATCAGCGCTGCGTTTCCAGGGCAGCGGCAGGTTCAGCATATGTCAGCGTGGTAGGCAGCGGGGGTTGTGGTTGCCAATTATCACCGGCCGCTGCGCATACCGATGTTGATGCTATGCTCGGGAGCGTAGGGCAGCAAAGCCAGGTAACGAGCGCGTTTGATAGCCTGAGCCAATAGCCGCTGGTTCTTGGCTGAGGTACCGGTTTTGCGGGTTGGTTCGATCTTGCCCTGCTCTGAGATGTAACGACGCAGGCGGTCAACATCCTTGTAGTTGGGAACCACGCCTTCGACCGTAAAAGCGCATACGCGCCGCCGTGGGCCGTAGCGCCTACCCCCACGACCGCCTCCGCGCGGGCCGCCCCTTCCAGGGGGGCGTCCACCCGGGCCGCCAGGCCGTCCGCCGGGGCCACCGGGAGGGCCGCCGGGCCGGTTGCCGAACGATCCTGGCGGACGTTGCGCCGGAGCGCCAGGCGCCGGCGTTTGCGGAGTTTCGGACGGGGGAGGAGAGGACGGGGCGGGAGTAGTCATCTAGAGGGTTCCTCCAGTTGTCGTCAGTGAGATTTGCCTAGAAAGGCAGGTCGTCGACCTCGGTCGATTCGTTGCCTGGATCTCCAGCCCCATAGGAGCCGTAGTTGCCGCCGCGAGACCCGGCGTATTCGCCACCCTGGGGGCTGCCGTAACCGCCGCGCTGGTCACCGTAGCCGCCGCGCTGGTCACCATAGCCGCCGCGCTGGTCACCATAGCCGCCGTCGGGTTGGTCATCGCGCCTACCGAGCATCTGCATGTCAGTCACTGTGACATCCAAAGAGAACCCGGGGGTGCCGTCCCTGCGGTCGTACTGCCTCGAGCGTAGGCGCCCTTCAATGTAAACTTGCTGCCCACGAGCCAGATACTGGTTACAAGTGTCGGCCAAACGTCCAAAAGCGGTGCAGTTGAACCACTCGGTCTCCTCGCGGCGCTCGCCGGCAGCGGTGGTATACCGGTGGTTGCTGGCGATGCTGAACGAGGTCATCGGGTTGCCAGAGGTGGAATAGCGCATCTCCGGGTCGCGGCCCAGATTGCCGATGATAATGATCTTATTCATGGACAGATTACGCTTCGTTTCCTGCAGCGGATTCGCCGGATGCGGTGTCCCCAGGTGCGGGCGCTTCCGGAGCGGGGTCCGCTTCACCGGACGCGGGCTCCACCGGTGCGGGGGGAGGCGCGGATTCGCCAGCCGGTGCGTCCGCAGGTGCGCTCGGCGCGGGAGGCGGCGCGGATTCGGTAGCCGGTGCCTCGGCAGGAGCGCTCGGCGCGGGAGGCGGCGCGGATTCGGTAGCCGGTGCCTCGGCAGGAGCGCTCGGCGCGGGAGGCGGCACAGATCCGGCAGCCGGTGCGTCGGCAGGTGCGCTCGGCGCGGGAGGCGGCACAGATTCGGCAGCCGGTGCGTCGGCAGGTGCGCTCGGCGCGGGGGATGGCGCTGTCGAGGCATCCGCCGGACTTGCGGCCGCGGGTGGGTTCGGTGCGCGCTCGGCGGCTGGGGCCGGCGCTTCGGGGATCGGACCGCCGCCATCGTTGCGCCGCCCTCGCCCGGGCGGGATGTAACGTGACGGTGCGGTCAGGGGGCCGGGAGCGGGTTTGTCTTCCAGCGGCCCGTCGCAACGGACGACGAGCGCACGCAGCACGTTGTCGTGGAGGCGCAGGTAGTTTTCGAGTTCCCTGTTGAACGGACTGTCAACGGCGAAGGAACTGAGGTAGTAGGATCCTTCGAGGAAATTGTAGTTGCCCTTGCGGATGGGATAGGCCAAGCGGCGGGTACCCCAAGTTTGTTCCGCTGTGATCTCGCCCTCGCGATTGGTGATGTAGGACTTGATCTCATCCCAAGTGGAGGACGCGTCGTCCTGATTCAACATGGGACTGAGGATGGCAACGAGTTCGTAGTGACGCAAGTTGGAATCTCCTGAAATAGTAAGAACAGTACGAGATTATAGCACAAGCCAAGTTCACTCGACGCTCAACTCATCCAGAATTGACTGGATGAGGTCGACCCCGCGGGCGCCGGAACTGGTCCGTGCGATCCTGCCCTCTTTGTCCAGGAAAACGTAGGACGGGACGCCCCTGATGCCGTAGGCAGAGGCGACTGCCGAATCGGGATCGTAGAAATTGGCGAAAGTGAGATTGTGCTGCGCGACAAATTCCTTGCTCGCCACCTCGGTCGTGTTGAACTGGGACACTCCGATGACGTCAATGCCTGCGTCAGCCAGTTCATCCCGATAGAGGGAGGCGACCGCGGGCAACTCCCGCGCACAATATGGTCACCAGGGCGCCCAGAAGGCCAGCAGCGTCGGGGTGCCGTAGGTCTCGGTCAGATTGACCTCTATTCCATCAAGGGTGGTGGCCTGGAACAGAGTACCCGTGGGTCGATCGCCCGCGGTGGAAGCGGGTGGCGCCGGCCTCGGGGTGTAGGTGGGCGCCGGTCTGGGGGTATAGGTGGGCGGTACCGGTGTGTCGGTGGGCGCCATCGCGGCAGCCGTCGGAGGGGTTGAGGTTTCCGACCGCATAACCGGCGCATCAGTTGGCTGCAGAGTGGGGAGCAACGCCGGGACGGTGGCTACATATTCAGGATCAGGCTGCGACGCCGAGGACGCACCGCAAGCGGCCGCGAACAAGCTACAGCACGCGACGGCGAGGATGGTCAAGACGACCGTCACGTTTCGGTTTCGCGGCATGGATCCTCAACCATCGAAAAAGTCGCAAATAGAAGCCCCGGCTTGGGCCGGGGGACGCGCCAAGTACGCGATTCGACTATAGCAGGATTCGGATTCACTGTAAAAGGCGCGAATGACAACAGGCTGCTGCATGCGTACTGGGTACCGGGTGAGCGAAACACGGGGCGAACCGGAATTCGCCCCAAAGCCATGAACCCCAGTCGTTGCGCGCAGTCTATTCGTCCGGGCCACCCGATTGAGCGCCGCGCTTAACCAACAGCGTGGGGACCGGCGAGTTGCGGATGACCTGGTCGGCGACGCTACCGAGCAAAAGCCTGCGCAGGCTCCGACGTCCATGGGTAGCCATGACAACCATGGAGCGATCCAACTCGTCCGCAAGGTCAACGATCAACCGACCGGGGGATTTCCGTGACGTGATCACATCCACGTCGACGGACGGAAACTCCGACGACAATCCCTCGGCAGCGCCCATCAGATATTCGTGGGCGTCATCCTGAGCTTGCTGAAACAGGTCGTAGCTGTCGAAGCGACCCAACGCGGGACCACCATAGACGCTGGACCAGTCCGCAAACTGGTGGAAATGGGCCTGGTCAGCGATGGACCGCGCCAGCGTCACGCGCGCCCCGAAAGCTTGCGCCAGATTTCCAGCATAGCGCAGAGCGGGCTCGCCCGCGGCGGAGCCATCGAGGGGCACAATCAAGTTGTGAATGGATTGGGGAACCACCGGACAATCCACTTCGTTGCAACGGACAACGAAGGTGGGATTATCCACGGCGCCAAGCACCTTCGCGGTCACGCTGCCCGAGAGCAGCCGTGGCAACCCACCCTGCCCATGGGTCGACATGGCAATCAGGGAGTTGGGATTGCGGCCGGCGACTCGGGCGATGATTTCGTGGGCGGGGCCTTCACGGGTCTCGATGTCCACGGGCGACGCGAATCCCTGGCGAGCCAACCGGAGACGCTCGCCGGACAGATAGGCGTCGACGCGGTTGTGCTCGGCAACTGACATGGAACCCCGCCGCCTGCCGCGGCTGGCGTCGGCCTGCCAGTCGGGAATCTCCGGGAAACAACTCACCAGCGTGAGTTTCGCGCCGGACGCGCCGGCCATCAACTGAGCGGCTGGCAGAGCGTGGGCCGATAATCTGGACCCGTCCAGGGGAACTATCACGTTATCAAACAGAGCCATCTTGAGACCTCCTGCACGCTGCCATCGGCAACGGTCTTGCTTGTATTTGCCACACCTAAATTCAGTTCAATAATAAACATTATTGTCTATAGAGATATAGTAGCATCGGACCGGATGGTCGTCAAACGCATCGTTCGAGCGGGGCAACGGGAGTTTCGGAAGATCGGGCCGGTTTTCCAATCAGGATGTGACACATCGGCCGCTCCTGCGCCGGGTGTTGCAACCAAGCGAGATCAGCGGCGAGGCGAGAGGCGTACTTGTCAATGACAAGGCGGCGTGGCAACCTTGTACGTCGAGTCGCTCATGGAACAGGCAGAGGAACGCACGCACACACGTCTGATTGTGGGCCTGGGAAACCCGGGGCCACGGTATCGGGATACGCGGCACAACGTCGGGTTCGGCTGCGTGGACCGGTTGGCGGAACGGTGGGGCATAGCGATCAACGACCGGCGCAGGACGACGGCCTTGGGGCAGGGTTATCGAGACGGCAAGCCGGTAGTGCTGGCAAAGCCACGGACCTTCATGAATCTGTCCGGAGAGTCGGTGGCGTATTTGTTGGCAAGGTTCGGCAGCAGGCCCGCCGACCTGGTGGTGGTGTACGACGAGATGGCGCTACCGCTGGGTCGCATCCGCCTGAGAGCGAGGGGCTCTGACGCCGGGCATAACGGCATCAAAGACATCATCAGAACCGTGCGCACGGCAGACTTCCCACGCCTGCGCATCGGGATCGGCGGCCCCGGATTGACCGGCAGCGTGGACCACGTCCTGGGACGTTTTTCGGAGGACGAAGCGCCTGCTGTGAACGACGCGATCAGACGGGCGGCAGAAGCGGTGGAGTGCCTTTTGTCAGATGGGATCAACATAGCCATGAACCGGTACAACACCGACCCGCGACAGGAACATCCGGACCCCAATGAGCAACCTGGCAACACCGGCGCTTGATTGCGAGGACTCGCGGCCACGGTCAGGAGCGTGGGCTCCGGTGATGTGGCTAGCGACGTTATTGGCGGTGGTGTGGTTGGGCGTGGCGTGCTCTCCGGATGAACGACCCGATGACGTCCGATCTCCGGTCGCGGCGCCGACTGTCGCCGGGACGAACACTCGGCCAAACGCCCCGACGCCAACCGCGGCCGCACCGTCCACCCAATTGGCGCCGGCTCCGCACGCAACCGCGGCCCCCTCTGCCAACACACCGAGAGAGACGGGCCCCAACGTACGGGCAATGCCGGCCAGCATTCGCGGCGCCGCGATGACGGCCGACGATTTTCCGACGCCGCCAGACAGGGACCTGTTGTTGCTGGCTCGACAGATGCGCTGGAAAGGCCTGGAGCCGGAAACGACGAGCACGGCACAACTCACCGGATTGCAGGTCGGCGATCTCCGGGACTTCTGGACCCTGGACTACCCAAAGCGGACGATGGTGCGGAACGAGTTCCGGTTGGCCGCGATCTCCGAAAACGCCTACTGGTGGGCGGGCGCATCGCATGACGCATCGGACGACGAGGTTGCCCGCACGGTTGCTGACGCGGAAGAGCAGGTCTTCCCCCCATTGGAGGCCGTGTTCGCTTCGGGCGACGAACCGGAACGGGTGCACGTGATCAACGGGCGCATTCCCGGTGTCGGCGGCTACGTTTCGGGGAGCGATCAATATCCATCCACGGTGAGCCCCTATAGCAACGAGTTGCCCGCCATCTACATCAACACTCGCGCGGCGGCATACGGGGACGAGAGACTGCTCGACATCCTGGCGCACGAGTTGCAGCACGTGATTCACCAGGTGGCTGACGACTCCGAGGCCACGTGGTTGAACGAGGGTCTATCTGAGCTTGCCGTAACAGAGGCCGGCTACCGGGCCGGGAGCATATTTGGGTACTTGCGCCGCCCTTACGCATCGCTGGTGAACTGGCCGGCTGATCTTTCCGGGAGCGTCGGGCTCAACTACGGGGCGGCGGCGCTGTTCGCCCACTACATGCGGGAACATTACGCGCCGGCAGGAGGGTTGCAGGACCTGTTGGCGATCGACAGCGACGGCATTGAGGCGGTCGATGAGTTTCTGGCACTAAGGGGTTCGGCGGCCACCGTAGGGGGTCAGGCAAATTTCCATACGGTTTTCGCCGACTGGATGGTGGCGAACCTGCTGGACGAAGAGGCAGGCCGGTACGGATACGGGAATCTGGACGTCCAGGCGTCGATCACCAAAAGGCAGAATGCGGACGACGACGGACCGTCGCAGTCGCTGGCACAATACGCCATAGATTATGTTCGCCTTCAGGACGTCGACGACGGGATCACGGTGCGTTTTGAAGGGTTGGGCACGACTCCATTACTTCCGACCGAGGTGGACGATAAATGCTGGTGGAGCAATCGCGGCGACACGATATCCGCGACTCTCACCCGACGGCTGACGGTTCCGGCGGTTTCCGGGAATGGGGCCGAGCCCGAGTTGACCTACCGGTACTGGCACGACATCGAGGAGGAGTGGGACTACCTGTATGTTTCGGCATCGGTGGACGGTGGGGCGACCTGGGACGTTTTGCAGGCTTCGGGGACGACCGACGCGAACCCGGTGGGAAACAGTTACGGTTATGGGTACACCGGAGACTCAGGCGGATGGCAGGACGGCACGGCGTCGTTGGCCGATTACGCCGGGCGCGAGGCGATGGTACGGTTTCACTACGTCACGGACGACGCAATCAACGGACCGGGGATGTGCGTTCAGGATCCCAAGATATCGGGAAGGGACAACGCAGCCGACGCGGGCGATTGGGCGCCGGACGGGTTCGTTCTGGTCAACAACCAGGTACGCCAAGACTGGATTGTGTGGGTGATCCTGGACGGATCCGAAAACCCGGCCCATCGAATGGATTTGACTTGGGACGCAGAACGCGATCGTCTGGTAGGGTCGCTTGCGGTGGAGGTTGTGTCGGGAGATCGTTTGGTGATTGCGGTCGCTCCCGCCGCGCCGGCAACGATGCAACCGGGTTCCTACCGGGTTTGGGTTGACGGAGCAGGGTAGATCATAGGGGAAGATCGACCGGGTCTCGCGAACGCCGTTGGTTCTCCGACGCGATCTGAGAACGGGTTTCCAGCAGGCGCTCGGCAAATTCCAGGAGCGCACCCTCGCGGCCGCAGGTAAAACAGCGCCAACGGACGGACGGCAGGAATAGTCGAAACCGCTGGGCACCGCAGAACGGGCAGTCTCCCACGAGAGTGTGCCGCTGCAAGAGGGATGCTCCCGCTACAGAGAGGGTGGCGAATGTAGCCACCAACTGGATGAGCCGACCGCGGCGCACCGGCCCGGCGGGTTCCGCCCCCATGCCTCGACAACCACGCACGCGGAGTTCGTCGCGGAGAGGCACGGCAGAGTCGGCGAGAAATTCGCTCGCGGTTGGTAGGTTGCTGAGTGTCGCGGCCGCGGCCAGCGCGTAGAGCGTCGGTTCGTTCAGGGACGGCAACACCCCGGGCACATCACCGCCGGACAGGTCATTTAGACGACCTACCAAACCTCCGAGATATTGCGCCGAATAGGGCGGATAGTAAATATACGGATGGTCGGGCGTTGTTGCCGATTGGTGCGGCGTTGCAGCGCTATCCGTTGGAAACGTATTGATGGTCAATTGGCAGCGTGCCTCCAAACAAAGGTCAGGATTCCACAATAGAGCAGGCGATTTTCCCGCGCTACCGGTCCGTGTCAGCGCGGGGCCAGAACTTAACCAAGGAGCGCGGCCCGCATGCCATCGGACCGCGCTTCGAACCTGGCCGTGATGGGGGTTGGCTCAGGGCATGTCGCCATTGGCCCAGGCCTTGATCAGATGGTGCGCGATGGCGATAGGACCGGGGACGGTCAATTCCTCGCTGCGCCCGTCCAAAGCCTTGAGCACCTCGGTACGGGTGAACCATTTGACGTCGGTCATCTCCTCGTTGTCCATGTTTATGTTGGTCGTATCGGCCTCAGCGATGCACCCGATCATCAGGGAAGACGGGAATGGCCAGGGCTGCGAGGAGTGATACCGGACGTTTTTCACGCGGATGCCGGCTTCCTCCATGACTTCGCGGGCGACGGCTTCCTCGATGCACTCGCCTTGGTCCATGAAACCCGCGAGGGCGGAGTAGGCTCGCATTCGTTGGAGGCGGCCGCGCGACTGACCGAGGAGACAGCGATCGCCCGCGGTGTCGGCGACGACGGTGATCACCACCGGGTCGGTTCGGGGGAAATGTTGGGCGCTGCAGGCGGGACATTTGCGGACCTGTCCGCCGCGCCCCTTGTCGGTCGGGTGGCCACAGACCGAGCAGAAGCTGTGGCGCAGGTTCCAGTCGAGTTGGGCGCGGGCCTGGGACAGCATGCCGGTGTTGGGGCCGGACATGGTCTCGCCGGCAGTGCGACAATCCTCGAAGTGCCAGCCGGTGGCGTCGAGGACCTGCTCGGCTGCAGCGGCATCCCTGGAGAGGTCGTAGGCGAAGTGGGCGACACCGTCCAGAAGGCCCAGGAATATCCACTCGGCGCTGGCCGGCAGCGGTTGCGCATGTTGGGTGGCAAGCCAACCCAGTTCGGGCGGAGAGTCGTCGGTGAGCAGGACGTTGAGGTTGCGGAACGGGAGGAACTTGCTGCCCGAAGCGCGGGATTGCTGAATGATCCAATCCTCATCGCGGCGTTCAACCTCGCCGCGGTCGAAGGGATTATCAGCGAAAATGTGGAGTGGGTACATTGGGGTTGGGTTCTCCGTAAAAATTGGGCGAGAGGGCGGCATTGTAGCGTGAATAATGCGTGTCGATGCAATCACCGGAATCGCGGAAGGACCGCGCTCACTGACCGACCAAATTTGCCAAATCTCAGCGCGTGGGTTGGCGCCAACCGCTGGAGCACCGGGTCCACGACCAGCAGTGCGCCTTCCAGGGTGTACGCGCCGAGGAGGGCAGGCGCGCCTTCGTCGGTGAAGATGACGATGGTCGTGATCTCGACATCCTCCACACGAACGCGCACTTCGCCAACCGGGTCTTCAACAATGCTGCCGTCTGCGAGTTCGGATCGGATCCTACGATACGGAACAATACCCAACCCTCGCAACATGGTTGCCGGCAGGCAGGTGTAAGTGGAGCCCGTGTCAACGGTCGCATCCACAATCTCGGTTCTGCTCCCATCCGCAGAAACGACTTCAATGGGGTAGGTAAAGGTTCCCACATCACCCTCCCTGCGCAGACGGGTATTCAGGGCGGCGGCGTTCGCGGAGGGCAGCGAGGCCTTCCTTGACATCGTCGCCGAAGAAACCGAGGGCTTCGGCCAGGAGGGAGTAATCGAAGGAGGTGTGGCCGGCCTGACGCAACCACTGGTTGAGGGCGCGCTTAGTGAACCGGATGGCTGGCTGGGGGCCATCGGCAAGGCGGCGGGCGATGCGCATGGCGGTGTCCATCAGTTCGTCGCGGGGGACGGCCATGCTGACGAGGCCGATGCGTTCGGCTTCCTTGCCGTCCAGGAAGTCGCAGGTCAGGAGGTAGTACTTGGCCTTGGCCATGCCACAGAGCAGCGGCCAGATAATGGCGGCGTGGTCGCCGGCGGCAACGCCGAGGCGGATGTGGCCGTCGGTGATGCGGGCATCCTCGGCGGCGATGGATATGTCAGCCATGAGGGCGACGGCGAGACCTGCTCCAACCGCAACGCCATTGATCGCGGAGATCACCGGCTTGTCCAGATTGAGGATGTTATAAACGATGTCCCCGGCTTCCCGGGTGTTCTGAGCGACGATGGCGGGGTTGTCGATGGCCTGCTCGATCATCTCGAAGTCGCCGCCGGCGGAGAAGGCCTCGCCGGCGCCCGTGACCACGGCAACGCGTACCTCCGGATCCGCGGCGATGTCGAGCCAGATGCGGCTCAACTCGTTATGGAGCCTGAAGTTGGTGGAGTTCAGCGTTTCCGGACGGTTCATCGTGATAGTGATGATGCCGTCGGATTTCTCGATGAGCAGATGCTCGTATGATGAGTAGTCGGACACGTGTGTTCTCCTGATGGAACTGGAACCTTACCAGACGATATGGGCGTTTTGCAGTGAATCGAGCTCGGCTTCGTCCATGCCGAGCAGGCCACAAAATACCTCGCGGTTATCCTGGCCAAGCTCGGGAGTCCAGCGCAGCGGGTCGGTGGGAGTGCGTGAGAATCGCCAAGGCGGCGCAACGGCGCGCTGCTGGCCCCGCGTGGGATCGGTAGTGACGGGAAAGACATCACGCACCGCCAGGTGGCGGTCATCCATCAGCTGGTCGGCAGAAAGGGACGGGAAGGCAGCGATGCCAACGTCCTGCAAAAGGGCTGTGAGCTCGAATGCGTCGCAGGTACGGGTCCAATCCGACAGGTGCGATTCGAGGGCGTCCTGGTTCTGCCAGCGCAGATAGGCGTCGCCGAAATCGTCAGACTCCGCCCACACTGGGTTTCCCATGGCGTCTTTCAGGGATCGCCATTCCGCATCGTTCGCCACGGCGATGGTGATCCACTGGTCATCGCCGCGGCAGGGGAACACGCCGTGGGGTGCCATGGAATCATCACGGTTGCCGAGGCGTTGGGCGTCCCGCCGGTTCATGGCGGTGTCCATGAGAGCGTGGCCCATGAAGGCAGTGGCGATGTCGCGGACGGCAACGTCGGCGCGCTGGCCGAACTGATGGTTGCGATGGGCACAAAGAGCGGCGACGGCGGAGAATGCCGCCATCATTCCGCCGGTGTGGTCCATGGCGTGACGCAGTTCCACGGGCGGGCCGTCGGGGTAGCCGGTCATATAACCCAGGCCGCCCAGGGCGGCGAACATGGGGGCGTAGCCGGCATAGCGCGCTTCCGGACCGGTCTGCCCATTGGAAGACAGGGACACCATCATGATGTCGGGCTTGATCTCACGGAGTTGCGGATAGCCCAAGCCGAGACGGTCCATCACGCCGGGCCGGAAGTTCTCCAACACGACGTCGGAGATGCGAACAAGGTCGTACGCGAGTTCAAGGGCCCGAGGTTCCTTGAGGTTGAGCGTAACGGAGCGTTTGCTGGCGTTGACCTGCTCGAAGGACGACGGCGGTTTGCCGTACATGACGTGGGGGCGGCGGGTGATGTCGAGACGGGCAGCGGATTCGATCTTGATTACGTCAGCGCCCAGCGCGGCCAGGATCATGCCGGCGAAGGGGCCGGCGGCGTGTACGGAGAAGTCGGCGACACGGACGCCGGAGAGGGGAGCGGTTGAGTTGGTCATAGTTGCCACCGGGACGCTATCCGCTTGTCGAACCGTTTTGGAACTTTGCCTGGTACTCCTGAAGCAGCGACGGCAACGAGTCGGGGTTGGTGCGGGCGGCGGCACTGAGGACCATGAGCATATCGCTGGCTTCTTTACGGCCCTCTTTACGGCCTTCTTCTTTTGCTGCTTCAATGCGACGGCGGCGTTCTGCCAATGCGAAAACATTCTCACCCCCAATTCGGTCAGGATCGCTATCGAAAGTGATACAAAAGCGCCCCATTCCCACAAGCCGACTATCGCTCCGGGCGTTTCGCTCCAGCTCCAAGCGTGGCCGCGAGCCAGCAACGTGAACAGATTGATCGGCCAGATTCCCAGGACGATGAACTGAATATGCCTGATGGCCGGGCCCGGTATGTCAATCATATCGCAATCCCGGCTTGAGCGGGTGTATTCCGCTCATGGTGAGTCGGTCGAACCATGAGCGGAATACACGAAATGAATGCAGGAATTCAGTAGTAGACGGCGTTGCCGGTGCCGCCGCCGGCCGCGATCAGCTCACCGGTGATGGCCCATGCCTTGTCGGACGCGAGGAACGCCGTAAGGAATCCGATTTCAGAGGCGTCCACCATGCGGCAGATGTGGTTGCCGCGACCCGAGCCGGGGGAAAAGTCCTGGGCCTCAGCCTCCTCGGGTGATACGCCAAGCTGCTCGGCGCGCGCGGCCAGGAGGCTGGGAGTGCGCTCGGTGCGCGTGGTGCCCGGATGGATGCAGTTGACCGTGATGCCGAACTGCCCCAACTGGGCGGCCAGCGTCTTGGTCATGTGAACCAGCGAGGTGTTGCGGGCGCCGCCGCTGAGGTTGCCGGCGTTGCGGGCGTTGAGTCCGCTGATGTTGATGATACGGCCATAGCCCTGGGCCTTGAGCAGCGGTATGGCGGCGCGGGAGCAGCGCAGCGCGCCGACGAACTTGACGTCGAAGTCGCTGATCAGTTCCTCATCGATCAGGCCTTCGATGGGTCCGGTGGCGCTGGGCGAGCCGCCGGGCAGGGACGCGCTGTTGACCAGGATGTGCAGACCGCCCAGGGCATCGGCGGCGGCGTTGATGACGTGGTCCACCTGCTCGCGGTTGGTGGCGTCGAAGGACATGGGGATGGCGCGGCGGCCGGTGGTCTCGGCGATTTCAGCAGCGGTCGCTTCCAGGTCGGGCATGGAGCGGGAGCCGACGACGACGTCAGCGCCCTCGCGGGCGAGTTCCAGGGCGATGGCCTTGCCTATGCCGCGGCTGGCGCCGCCGACGAATGCGAGCTTGCCTTCAAGTCCAAAATCCATAGGGGTTGCCTCCAGTGATGGCGAACAGGTCCGCCTGGGGCGGAGGGGTTCGCGGGGATGGGGGGATTATACAACTCGCATAGCGTGACGGAACCGAAAGCCCGGAAGACGAACGATATGGATGGTAAGATTATGAGTAGTGGATTTGAACTATGGGAACTTTTCGCATTGAAATAAGTGTGGCCGGCCTCGATGGCGGCAGTCCAATGGAAGTGACGGCGCTGGTGGATACCGGGGCCACACATTCCATGCTGCCAGCTTCATTGCTGGATAAGCTGGGCGTCGCGCCAACTCGGCAGCGGACCTTTACCATGGCCGACGGCAGGACTGAGACTTACGACATCGGCGCGGCCATGATCTCAGTTGGGGACGAAGTCATGCCGTGCCCCGTCATATTCGGCAGAGAAGGGCGCTATCTGCTGGGCGCCACCACTCTGGAGAACTTTGACCTCGCAGTTGATCCGGTCAATCAGAGATTGACTCAGGTGGCGGAACTGACCATTTGAACTGCCACAGTTCCGCTCAATTCGAGGCAATGCACGAACACCAACCTGTAGATTCGGCGGTCTCGTCGAAGACGGAAGACTTCTACCATTGGAAACCAATGCAGAGAATTCTCTGCATTGAGACCAATTTCCCGCGTCTTTAGAATTGATGCAGCGGCCCTTGGCCGATGCGCGCCCGAATCCGATTTAGCAGGTCCACCCTCAATTGTTCGGGATTCTCCCAAACGATGTGAGCATACTGACGGGTGTCGAAGTGCAAGTTGTTAGCGTCGACAACATCTTTGCGACACGCGAAAATTACCGGGATCCCTAGCCCCATAGCAAACCCTGCTTCGAAATACACCCCGCCCCGAGCCTCACGTGCGTATTGAGTGAAATCAGCCACCAAAAATCGTGACCTGCGAATCTCACCGACAATCTCGTCATCAATTTTCACAACATTTGGTTTCCGATCAATTCGGAACGGTTGATAGCCAGCCGATTCTACGGCAGGTGCAATTCCATTATCGAACGCGTCATCCATGCTGCTGTCGAACCACATGGCGATAAACGCTTGCGTAAAAACGGTGTCCGCTTCAGATTCTGCCAATCGTGCATACCCGTCCACCGTCACCACTCCCGAAAAACCACCACCAGGGTAACGTCCTCTAATCAGCCCCATTTCCTCGAGGTAATGAAAAAAATAGAAAACATCATCCCAATCGGTCGATTCCGACCAAGCATACGCACCACTGGTTGACGATCTGATCCTGAAGGAGGTCCCAACACTTGAGGCTTGGCTCGCCAGGAATCGCAGTAATCTAAGGGCACGCTCATGGACCTTGAGCGGGCTCAATCGTTCGACGTGTTCCAGAACGTCCTTGGTTACTTCAGGTTGTTCAACGCCTTGTAGCCTTTGGTTGATCAACCAAGTAGTTAATCGCGCTTTTTGTGAATCGCTCCACGAGCGGACTATAAGCTCCGCCTCTCGGGAAATTCCGTACGCGCCGCCTGCCCGGTCCGACGAAACGTAGGTACCATAGGGCACCGCACGTGGTACCCCATGAGCCTCTAATTGAGGCCAGATGACGCAATGATTGCTGCCTGATGTCATGTTCAAATCGCGTTACACCACGCCCGCCCTCCCCAACGCCGCCAGATCCCGTCCAGTGTACCCCAGCAGCCCGCAGTACACGGCTGCGTTGTGCTCACCCAGGAGGGGGGCGCGGGTCAGGGTGGTGGGGGTTTCGCTGAGTTGGAAGGGTGCGCCGGTGTATTCGATGGGGCCGGTTTCGGGGTGGTTGACCTGGGCGTAGAAGTCGCGCTGGCGCTGCTGGGGGCTGGTGAATACCTCCGAAGGTGTGTAGTAGGGCGCGACGGGGACGCCGTGGGCCTGCCCCTCCGCGTAGAGCCACTCGCGGGTGTGCTGGCTGAACCACTCTCGTATGTGCCGGTTCAGTTCGGGTCCGTGGGTGGCCGGGTCGCTGAACATCTCCCGCGTGGCCCACTCTGGGTTGCCCATGAACTCGAGGAGACCCTGGAACTGGCGCGGCTCCAGCGTCAGCAGTTCCACGTAGCCGTCGGATGCGGGCAGGACGCCGCCCACGCGGAAGTAACGGGAAAACCGGGTCTCGGTGATGCCCTCGGACTCGTGGCGCTGGACGGGCATGTAGCCGACGGATAGCTGGGCCTCCTGGCCCGATGCGTCCACGGTCTGGCCGGCTGATCCGTCGGGATTGTCGAGGCGGTGGTATATGGCGGCGAGAGCGCCCACTGCGGCGGTGAGTCCGGCCTGGTAGTCGCCCATGTTGGCGCCGGCCACGATGGGGGGACGGTCGGGGAAGGTGTCGAGGGCCACGCCGTTGGGCAGCAGCCAACCCTCGCCGCCGGCGTGGAAGGTCGCGAGGTGTCCAGCCCGATAGTCGGCGTAGGGACCGCTGCTTCCGAATGGCGTGATGGGGACGATGACGACGTTGGGATTGGCGGCGTGCAGGGACGATTCATCGAGTCCGACGACGGCGGCGTTGGCCGGCGTGTGGTCGTGGATTACCACATCGACATGAGCGACGAGTTGTCGCATGCGGTCGCGGCCGGCGGGATCGCGCAGGTTGAGGGTGATGCTCTGCTTGCCGGTGTTGAGGTAGAGGTAGAGGCCGCTGCGCTCGGGATGTGGGATGTCATCCGGGAAGGGGCCGCGACGGCGGGACGGGTCGCCGGCGTTGGGCGGTTCAGCCTTGATGACGGTTGCGCCGAGGGAGGCGAGAAGCTTGCCGCAGTAGGGGCCGGGGATGAGGGAGGCAACCTCCAGGACGCGGAGATTGGGGAGGGCGGTAGGGGTGGCAGCGCTGTCGGTCATATATCGAAGATGTACTGCCGCACGGGGAAGGCAAAACCCGGTAGCACGTCCTCTCCGTCGAGAATTTCCGGGTCGTCGAGCAATTGCGGTTCGGATTGGCCAGCCCGATAGACGTGGACTTGTCTCAAGCGAGCGTCGATGAGCCAACCGAGACTGACGCCGCCGGCCATCCACTGCGCCATTTTGTTTTGCAACGGGCGAAGGTTATCCGTTCGCGACCGGATTTCCACCACGAAGTCCGGAGCGCCCTCTATGATTGTTTCCCTCTCGATGTCCGGCAATGCTTCCAGTCGTTCCTGGTTTATCCAGGCGGCGTCCGGCCCAAGCACCGCGGTGGAAGGCAGCCGAAAGCGAACCGTTTGCGACGATGCACTTCCCCCGTTGGCCAGCTCCCAATTGGTCAGGAAAGTGGACATGTACAACTCTTGCTTGTTGCCACGATATCCGGTCATAGGCAGTATCAGCAGATCCCCTTCAGCAGTCACTTCCATCTCATACAGATCGTTCTGTTCGCAGAACTCGATGAACCGCGCCGGGAAATCAGCGGCCCGATGGTCTATGCCGAGGGCGTGCAAGCGCAGAACGACTGCGCCATCGGGTGCGATGGCGGTGAACTCGGCAACGGGTTGGGTTGTAGTGGTCATCTCGCGCACTCCGTTTGCCTGACCATACTAAACCGGGAGGATGGGCGGGGCCTCCTCCGGCAGTGGTACGTCGCGGAGGGAGAGGTGGCTGCCGTCGGTGAACCAGGGGTTGCGCGGGTCGCGGGACGGTAGCTGCACGGTGGCCATGCCGGGGGCGGTTATTTCGCCGCGCTGGTTTTCGGCCCAGATATCAACGTCCAACAGGGCGTTGCCGTTGTGGATGTATTTGCGAGCGACTTTGCCCTTGAGGAACTGGGTGTCGCCGTACACGTTGAACCGCCGGGTCTCGACGCGGAGGCGCTTGAGGAACGCGTCATCGCCCATCCAGTTGGTCATCAGGGTGCCGAGCCAAGAGACACGTTGGGGGCCGTAGTCGTAAGCGCCCGGGACGCCGACGGCCTCGGCGACTGAATCGCGCAGGTGGCCGATGCCGGTGTATTCCAAACCGCCGCCGGACTCGGGGTTGCGGAAGAAGTGGTTGGGATGGCGCATCGCCTCGCGAAGCAGGACGCCGTGGGCGCTGGAGCGGCCGGTGCCCACCAGGAACGCGCTAACGTCCTGAAGCGACAGGGGGCCGCGCACGACGGTGGGAAGCTCTTCGCCGATTTCGGTGTCCTCCCAGTAACGGGGTTGGCCGCCGCGCGCCGTCTCGTTGAGCACCTGCTCGTCGATGGTAGTCAGTTCGTCCTCGGTGTATTCGTGGCGCTTGGGAACGTCGGCGTATTTGCCGCGCTCGCGGGATGCGCGACGCTGGTGGCGGGTGCACCACCCCACGACGCGGGCGACGACCTCATCACGCTGGTTTGAGTAGGTCGTTTCGACGTACTGGATTACCAGGCGCCCGGAGTAAGCGCTCTGCTTCTCCTGAACGTCCAGGACGCGCTCCACGCAGTTGACGGCGTCGCCCGGCCTAAGGACGCGGAAGAACTCCCAGTCATTCCCCGCAAAGAAGCCGTGAACGCCAGGCAAACCCCAGCGCGTGCGGCCCGACCAATGCCGCATGTACGGAGCACAGGGATGGCCGACGACGCTGCCATACTTGGAATATGCAGCGTATTCTTGGTCGCGAAACAGCGGGTTGGCGTCGCCGATACCGTTGACGAAGTTGAGCATGGTGTCCAGGTTGGCCTGGCGGACATACTGCTCGGTACGCATACGGACGCCGATCATGGCGCGGGCGGCGGCCAGGGCTTCGTCGGAGATGCCGCCTTCAACTTCGGGCAGGGTCTCGACCACCTGTTGCTGGGATTGTTGTTGCGTCATTGCCGGTCCTCCTTCGCTTCACTCCACCCCAAGTTCTTCCATAATGCCCAATATAAACAACCAGGCGAGACTTAACATTTCCATGTGAAACCAAACGATCGGGCCATTTGCGAGTTCCTTGCCTGAGATTTTTTCGTTGGGCAGCATCCTGCCCACCGTAACAAGAACAATGAAGTAAGAACCAGTTGCGAATACGACCCCCAACAATCTTGCCCATTGAATGTCCCGTGCCAAGCTCGGCGTTCTCACGAATTCTCCGAATTCCACACCGCTTCCAAACAGCCCAAATCCAATTGCTGCCGTCGCTATAGCCAAAATAGCAACCGCCAACTGATGACGATCGGGGGATTTAGGAGTCAATGCGATGCTCCCAACGATTTCACCGCTTTCCCCTCCAGTCCAACCACCATCCGAACGCGATGGTTACTAATCCGCAAGCAGTCATCGTTGCGCTAAGCGCAAGGGCCAACCACGCGTCGCCCTCTTGGGGATATTGACGCACCGCGTTCACAGAAAACCAGGTCACCGCCGACCCCATGACTAACGGGCCAATCCCAAAACGCCCGTAGGCGAGCAAGTTGCTGTCCTTTTCGAGACCCAACATGGTTTTAACTCCGTCGTATCGGCACACCGCCAACGTCCGGCTCGCGCACTAATATACCACCTGGCGCTCCTCCAACCTGGCCAGTTCCGCCTCGGTCAAACCCAGCGTTCCGCATAGGATCTGGCGGTTGTGCTCGCCCATCAAAGGAGCGTGCCGGCGCACCACCGATGGAGTCTTGCTGAGGCGCCACATAAGGTTGAATATGGGTTCCGCGCCGAGGGCCGGATGGTCGATGTCGCTGTACAGGCCGCGCTCCATGAAGTGGGGATGGAACAGGCGCTCCTCGGCACTCAGCACCGGAGCGGCGGCGACACCATTGTTTTGGAGCAATTCGGTCAGGGTTTCAGCTTCGTGGCCGGAGGTCCATTGTGACAGGAGGGCATCGAGTTCGCGGCGATGCCGCTGGCGCCGGTATTGGCTACCGAACCGCTGGTCATTGGCCCACGACGGGTTGCCCATGGCGTCGAGCAGCCCCTGCCACTCGGTCCCCGATGCCACGGCGATGGAAATCCACTTGTCCTCGCCGGCGCAGGGATAGTGTCCGTAGGGCGCCATGGTCGGATCGTAGTTGCCGCGCGGCTGCATGGCCCGTCCGGTCAGCGCGTGTTCCATCAACCCGACGCCCTGGGTTACGACGGTAGCGCGCAGCATGGACACATCGATGTACTGCCCGTCTCCCGTGCGGTTGCGGCGGTAGAGTGACGACACGATGGCGAACACGGCGTGGAGCGCGCCGCAGATGTCGCCGAAGGCATGCTTGAGCCCCAACGGCCCGCCTCCTTCGTATCCCATGGTGCTGTCGAGGCCGGACAAGGAACCGATGGAAGGGGCGTAGGCGCGCAGGTCGCGCAAGGGGCCATCCTGTCCGGTCGATGATATGGACGCCATGATGATGTCCGGCTTGATGGCTCGCAGGACTTCGTAGCCCAGGCCAAGACGATCCATGACGCCCGGCGAGAAGTTTTCGATGACGACGTCGCACTTCTCGACCAGGCGCTTTGCGAGTTCGACGGCGTCCGGTTCGCCGATGTTGAGCGTGACGCTGAGCTTGCCCCGGTTAACGTTGTGGAACATAGGGTTCTGCTCAG
The DNA here is from genome assembly GCA_965116565.1 of Dehalococcoidia bacterium. GTDB lineage: Bacteria > Chloroflexota > Dehalococcoidia > Lucifugimonadales > UBA3495 > Bin87. The sequence goes on along the minus strand of OZ220699.1, from coordinate 1,910,039 downwards.
GGTCCGGCTGGTCGCCAACGATGGGGCGGCCCATGCGCATGTAGTCGAGGCGTTGGCGCGTCTCGACCTTGATGACTTCGGCGCCCATGTCGGCCAGCACCATGCCGGGGATGGCGCCGGCGAGGACCCATCCGAAATCGAGCACACGGTATCCGGCCAGCGCGCCCGGGTTGGTTGTACCGCCGTCGGTGTTAGCTTGTTCTGCCATACGTTTCACCTTGCCGGGAATCTACTCTCGCTCGGGGACGACCCAGGCGGCGATAGCGGGCATCACGGCCAGTGCAGCTGCGCCGGCGATCTTGGTGTAGTTGCCGCCGTAAACCAGGCTCACCGTCCAGAGAGCAGCGAAGACGATGGCCCCGACGAACATGCCTGCAATGATAATGACCTCGGGACGATGGTTTTTGCGGATGGCGACCTGGCGGGCTATCAGGCAGCAGCCCAGGAACAGGACGACGCAGATGACGGCGATACGGATGAACATTGGTCTATCCGCTGGATCTGACACGGATCGTAATGCGCACGACGAAATCGGAGGAACGCCAGCGTGATCAAATGATGCCGGTCTGGTACAACCTGACCAACTCTTCCGGCGTGTACCCGAGTTCGTCGCACAGCACAGGTCGGTTGTGTTGCCCAAGAGTCGGAGCAGGCCGGGATCCTGTCACAACGTCGTCAAAGAGGCGGTACGGCGGACCGGGGTAGGCTACGGGCCCCGTATCGTCGCGCTCAATTACCACGAACAGATCAGCGAGCGACGGGTCGGCGCGCACCTCGTCGTAGGTCCGCACCGGAGCCAGTGGGATGCGATGCTCCAGGGCGATCTCAAGCAATTCGGCCTTGGTGTAGTCGGCCAGCCATTCCTCCACGTAGCCGTCCACCTCATCGGCATAGAGGTTGTTCATCGCGGTGCGATTGCGGAACCGCTGCTCCTGGGACCACTCGGGGCTGCCCATGATTTGCAGCAGGCGGCCCCACTGGCGGCCCTCCGGGGAGCCCACGAAGATGTGGCCGTCCTTGCAGCGAAGGATGCAGTTGGGGTACGGAAAGTCCAGGGCATGGTGGCCGGTGCGGCGGGTGACTCGCCACTGGTAAACGGCCATCAGAGCCTCCGGGCCGTTGTAGAGGCCGGCCATGGTCTCGGCTTCGGCGATGTCGATGTGCTGGCCGCCGTGAGTGTCGCGGGCGAGCAGGGCCATGACGATTGAGGATGCGGCCGCCATACCCGCGAAGTATCCGACCTCCGGAGTTCCAAAGGTCAAGGGTTCGCGCTCGGCCTGGCCAAGACCCTCGCAGATGCCACCGGCGGCGGCGAGGTTGATGTCGTACGCCCGGTAGTCGCGCCAAGGGCCGGACAGGCCCCACGGGCTGATGCTGGCCATAACGAGGTTAGGATTGTCCGCTGCCAAAGCGTCGTAGTCCAACCCTACACGTTCCATGTCTGCGGGCGGTACGTTGTGGACCAGCACATCGGAGGCGGCGCTCAGGCGGCGCATTATGCTGCGTCCCGTGGGCGTTTCCAGATTTGCGGTAACGCCCTCTTTGTTGGCGTTGAGGTACAGATAGAGGCCGCTGCGCTCGGGGTGCGGAATGTCGTCCGGCCAGGGGCCGTAACCCCTGGCAGTGTCGCCATCCACGGGCGTTTCCAACTTGAGCACACGCGCGCCAGCATCCGCCAACAGCTTTCCGCAGTAAGGAGCGGACAGCATTGAGCCAATTTCCAAGACGCGAAGGCCGGACAGGGCGGAGTAAGTCATCGTTGCGTCACACAGATTGCGGAGGGACGGCAAAATGTTATCACATGGGGTGAACGGGGTGCCCCTGCAGGTTACGTCCCGTCAATAGGTGTAATTGGCGTCATCCTTGTTGATGTTATTAGGCTGCGGCCTCCAGGATGTTGCTGGCCGGCAAGGTCTCGGCAGCAAGATCGTCGGTGAAGGTGAGATAGCGGCGGCCTTCGGCCCATTCGTCGTGCTGTTCGGCCAGTACGGCGCCCACCAGACGCCGGGTCGCTGCTCGGTTGGGGAAGATGCCCACCACGTCGGTACGCCGGCGGATTTCCTTGTTCAATCGCTCCAACGGGTTGTTGGACCAGAGTTTCTGCCAGTGGGACACTGGGAAGGTGGTGAAGGCCAGGACGTCGGGGATGGCGTCTTGCAGCATCTGGGCCGGCTGAGGGAAGTGTTCCTGCAGCTGAGCGATCACCCGATCGGCCTGGGCGTGGACCTCTTCTGGGGAGAGCTGCTTGTAGATGGTACGCACCATGGTGGCCACGCCAGGTTGAGACCGCTTGGGCACCCTGCTCAGCAGGTTGGCCATGAAGTGGGTTCGACACCGCTGCCACGCCGCTCCGGCAAACACGGTGGCAATGGCGTTTTTCAGTCCCTGGTGGGCATCGGAGATGACCAACTCGACACCGCTGAGTCCCCTGGCGTTGAGCGAGCGCAGGAAAGACAGCCAGAACGCGCCGTCCTCGCTGGCGCCCACGTCCATGCCCAATACCTCCCGCTGACCCTGAGCGTTGACACCGGTGGCCACCACCACGCTGACATTCACGATCCGCCCGCCCTCTCTGACCTTCTGGGTCAGCGCGTCCAGCCAAACGTACGGATAGGGACCACCATCCAGAGGCCGACCCAGAAAGGTCTCCACCACCTGGTCCAGGTCCCGGCAGATGCGTGAGACCTGGCTTTTCGAAATGCCGTCGCAGCCCAGAGATTTGATCAGATCATCCACCCGCCTGGTGGACACCCCTTCCACGTAGGCCTGCTGTATAACACTCAGGAGTGCTTTCTCACTGCGTCGCCGGGGTTCCAACAAGCTGGGGAAATAGCTGCCTTCCCGGAGCTTCGGGATGCGCAACTCCATCGTCCCCACCCGGGTGTCCCAAGTCCGGTTACGATAGCCATTGCGGTGGGTAACGCGCTCTGGGTTGCGTTCCCCATGCTCAGCGCCGATCTGCGCTGACACCTCGGCCTCCATGATGCCCTCCACCAGCACCTGCAGAGCTTCCCGCAGGAAGTCCACATCACCGTCCATGCCGCGCTTGCGTAGTAGTTCCAAAAGGTCCATGCTGTTCTTGGCCATCGCGGTCCTCCCTCATCGGGTTTGTTGTTGTTCCGATAAGGATGACGCGGTGGCTCTCTTCTTGCCACCTAGTCCCTGTTACACCACCTTCAGGGACTCTACTCCCCTGCATCCTCAACATCAGGATCTATAACCGTTCGTGCAAAACCGTATCCGCCGCCGGCTAACGACCTCTTCATAGCGGTGAAAACGGCTAAAGCTGACCACCCTTTATGCTACACTGACGCCACAAATTTTCATCGTTGAGTACGATTCACAGGAGGAACACCATGCCCAAGAAGCGAGGCACCGGGCTGATGATGGTCTGGTGCGAAGTTCCGGCCGATGTCGAGGAAGAATTCAACCAGTGGTATAACACCGAGCATTTGCAGGAGCTACTGTCGGTGCCAGGTGTGCTGAACGCCGCCCGATACGAAGCCACCAGCAGCGGGCCCAAGCATCTGGCGATGTACGAACTGGAATCGGCCGACGTCATCAACACCGACGCATTCAAAAACCGGCCGCCCACGCCGTGGGGCCAGAAAGTCGGCCCGCGCGCGGTTGCGACAACGCTGGTCAACAACGTGTACACGATGATCCACCCCACGGACCTGTCGGACACGCTGGCAAACGCGGACATGTCTCCGGCGTTGCAGATTGGCAGGATGGACGTGCCGGCCGAAAGCGACGACGAGTGGAACAACTGGTACTCGACCGTGTACGTGCCAAACTACGAGAAAGTCTCCGGTTGCATCCGGGGCCGGCGATGGAAGGCAGTACGGGGCGAGCCCGCTTACGCGACGGTTTACGAGCTCGAGAACCCCGAGGTATCGTCCACCGCGGCCTGGCTTGAGCAAAGGGAGGCGCACCCGGATAACGGTCGAATGCGCGATGCCATGACCCACGCGCCAGGGTCGCCGGGCATCTGGAGAAAGACGTTCCAGCCGTAAATTGCACAGACGACCCGGTCCAACTGGGTTGGCGTACAATATAGGGGCGAGCGACGTTCGCCTCTATATTTTTGGCCCGCGGCAATTGAAGTTGTCTGTTCGTAAACCCAAATTCGCCTGGCTGGTTCCTTTGGCGCTCCTGGTGGCCTTTTGGTACGCGCCAAACGGGGCGTTCGCTCAAGACATCATCGGTCCCAAGACCCGGATGGTGGAAACGGCCACAGGTCCCTATACGGTAATCGCCGAGGCCAAGCCGCTGCCGTCCTTGCAGGCTGCGAACATCATCGTAAGGGTGAGCGAGACTGCGTCGGGCCGCATGGCCGACGACGTCAAGGTGACCGTTTACACGTCCCACAGCGGGAGCGATGAGACCGGGTGGGCTCATGCCATCAGTCCCAATGTGCCCGGCGTCTACTCCGCCACCGTGGAACTGAAGACGCCCGGAGTTTGGGATACCACCCTGGAGGTAGAGGCGCCGGACGGGACGCCATATCCCGCCCACGGGTTCGTTTTTGAGGTGACGACGCCTACAACCAACCCTGAAGCCGGCTACGTATTCATCGGGGTGGCGGTGATACTAGTAGCGGGAGCGAGTTATCTGGTGTGGCGCATCAGGCGCAACCAGCGCGAGCGTGCCGACACGCGCGGCGACACGGCGTCATGAAGCGCTGGGGAATCCCGATAGGGGTCGTGGTTGGCGGCGCCGTTGCTTTCACTGTCGCGGCGGACATCGCGTCCGCGCACCAGGGGATCCCTCCGGGACAGACTCCGCTGACCGCGTGGGGATTTATCACGAATCCCGTGCCCAGCCTGTTCCTGCTGGCGTCGCTGTATTTTTACATCAACGGGCTGAACAACTGGCCCAACCCGACGCATCCCGTCAGCAATTGGCAGAAAGCCAGCTTTTTTGCCGGCATAGCTGTGCTGTTCGCCGCCCTGCAATCGCCTATCGAGCCTTTGGCCGAGCACTATTTCGCGATCCACCAACTCCAGCACCTACTGGTCCGGATGGTCGGTCCGCTGCTGATTTTGCTGGGAGCGCCGTTGACGCCAATGTTGAGGGGGATGCCGACCTGGTTGAGACAAGGAGTGATCAGGCGTTTAGTGCGGACTTCGGTCGCCCACTGGATCTACGGCAAGATCACCAACCCGGTGTTCACGATTGTCGCATTTTTGGGATTGCTGTTCTTTTGGCAGATTCCCGGTCCGCACGACCTGGCGGTGCACAACGATTGGGTCCACGAGTTGATGCACGGGACCATGCTGCTGAGTGGATTCCTTTTCTGGTGGATCGTCGTTGACCCCAAACCTCACCGTTCCCGCCTGCACTATGGGCTGCGGGTGCTGTATCTGGGTCTGATCGTGCTGCCCAATACCCTGCTGGGCGCCGCGATCGCGTTCCAGGAAAGGCTGATTTATTCGGCGTACCAGGAATTGCCTCGCCCGTGGGAAACGCTCTCATACATCTCGGACCAACGATTAGGCGGATTGATGCTTTGGGTGCCCGGCGACATGATGTGCATAGTCGGTGCAGGGGTCGTGATGTTCATGTGGTACCAGCGGGAGATGGAGCAGAACCCGAACCCGCCGATGCCGGTGCCGGCGGAGCCGGCCGGCGAGGACGACGAACCATAGTCAGCGTTCATGAGATAGCGATTCGGGAAGGTCGATTACCTGGGCTACGAATGACGTAGTCAGTATTTTGGTTTTCCTTCTGCCGGGGTTGGTGGCCTCGGCGATATTTTATTCGCTGACATCACAGCCTAAACCGAACGAGTTTGGGCAGGTCGTGCAGGCGTTGATTTTCACGATATTGAGCCACGCAGTCGCGTGGGTGGCGGGTTTGATATGGCCTCATGTGGTGCGGCGGGAAGATTGGCAGCTGTTCTTCCCGGTTCCGGTGGCCGTTGCCGTCGCGCTGGTCGCCGTTTACTGCTCCAATCATGACACTGTTCACAGGGTTCTCCGGTCAGCCAAAGTCGCCCGGGAGATATCGTACCCTTCGTAATGGTATTCCACCTTCGCGGAAAATGACGATTGATACGTTGTGCTGCATTTCCGCGACGGACGCAGGTTGTACGGGTGGCCGCAGGAATGGCCTGGTGGTCCCGGAGAGGCCCGCTTTTTGATAGCGGAAGGCGAATAGCTGGAGCCAGAGTCGAATGCACAGGTGCCGGCGGGCGACATCCTCCTCGTTCCGCAGTCGGACATCGTGCTGGTGGAATTTGTTAGAATGGATGAAATTCAAGATTCGTAGGAGGAAAGCGATGACGAGAGTCGCTGACCCTCCGCCCAGTCGGTGGGGGATCGAAACCCGCGGCAAATCACCTAAACCGCAAAACGCTCGCAAACCGCCGCCACCGAGAAAGCGATAGCACGCGAGCTAAAGCATAGAAAGCTAGCAGTCGGTTGGTAAGCTGTCGGTATGCCGCTGTCCGGCGGTAACTCCAAAACAAGATGCCCGCGAGTGATAAATGGCTGACCACCACAGGAAAAATCAACGTCCCGAACCGCGTTTTGACTGGTTCATCCCCATCGACGGAGACGGTGACCGCGCCGGAACCCTACGCGCGCAGCGGCCCCCGACGTTCGACTACCTCAAACAGGTGGCGCAAACCGCCGAGGATTGCGGCTTTTACTCGATGCTCATCCCGACACGGTTCGCCAACGGACTGTTCTCCGAAGACGCGCCCCTGGCCGAAACCTGGACCACCGCAACCGCCCTGGCTGCGGTGACTTCACGCATCCGGTTCCTTGTTGCCGTTCGGCCAGGGTTCATAGCGTTGGGGTTGTTCGCGCAAATGGCGGCAGCGTTCCATGAGATGTCAGGCGGCCGGCTGGATGTCAACATCGTGCCCGGAGGAATCCAGAACGACTTTGAGCGTGTCGGCGAGGTGAGCAGCCACGCGACCCGTTACGAGCGCGCCGAAGAATTCATCGAGGCGTGCCGAGCGCTGTGGCAAGACCCGCAACCGGTCAAGTACGAAGGGGATTTTTACCGTCTGGAAGACGCCTACTGCGCTCCCGCGCCGGGGGACGACGCGCCGCGGTTCTATCTGGGTGGCGCGTCTCCAAGAGCTTTGGGGTTGTCGTCTCGCCAGGCGGACGTTCACCTGGGCTGGATCGAACCGCTTGAGGACACAACCCAACGGGTCAACGACCTGCGCGAGCAGTTGGGCGTGACCGGGAGGCCAGTCAAGTTGGGCCTCCGCACGCACCTGGTGATCCGGGACGATGAGGAAGACGCATGGGAGGCCGCGCGCAGCCTGATCGCGGACGCTTCCCCGGAGGTCAAAGCCCAGCGCCAATCCGCGATCGTGGGGACGCCGATGGTCGGGCAACAGGCGCAAGCCAGGGAAGCCGAGGATCACCGGTTGGGCCGGCACCTCTGGAACGGCCTGTCCGAGGTGAGGGTCAACTGCGGCAGCGCACTCGTGGGCACTCCGGAGCAGGTGGCTGACGAGTTGATGGGCTACTGGAGGCTTGGGATCGACGAGTTCATCCTGAGCGGATTCCCTCACGTTGAGGAATGCGAGCGTGCTGCTGAGCAGTTGCTTCCCATCCTGCGAGAGCGCATCGAGTCGGAACGGGCCCAGTGACGATTACCCCAGACCACCCGGGCGTCAGCTAATTGAGCAGGGGCGATGCGTGCATCGCCCCTTCGAGTTGGCGGGTCAGGCCCCGGCTCACAGGGCCGCTTTCACGTCCCTCAGGAAATTCTCTCCCGCAATCCGCAGCAGTCCCCAGCCGGAGACCGTGACAAAGTTGGCTCCCTGCCTCACGAACTCCGCGACGCCGTCGGTGTCCGCCGGATTGTTGCCGCCGACGCCGACGTGCTTACCCCCGGCGCGGACGCGGGGAATGACTTCGCTCATCACCTTGCGCACCTCGGCGACACCGGGGTTGCCCATGCTTTGGCCGAGGTCGGAGGCGGCTACGTGGAGGACGTCTGCGCCGGATACCTGGAGGATCTCGTCCAGGTTGGCGACCGCTTCAACATCCTCAACCATGGGGATGACCAGCACCTGGGAGTTCACCCAAGACGTGGCTTCGTCGCGCGAGACTCCGATGCCGTAATCCTGGGCGCGTCCGCCGCCCATGCCACGGTAACCATCGGGGTAGTAGCGGGCCGCGCGCGCGATGGCGGCGGCCTGCTCACCCGTATTCACATGGGGCACGATGATTCCCTGGAGGCCGCGGTCCAGGTACCTGAGTATGGTCTGATCGGAATGATCCGGGATCCTTGCGATGGGCGTGATTCCGAACGATTCGGCGGCGCGAACCATGTGCTCCACCTGGTCGAGGTCGGCGGGCCCGTGCTCGCAGTCGATCATCACAAAGTCGTAACCGAGTGCGCCGAAAATCTCGACCATATCGGGGGCGTAGCGAGTGATGATCGCCCCGAAGACCACTCCCCCGTCGTTGAGTTTCGCTTTCGTGGTATTGGTGCGCATTGGCGTTGCTCCTTGAGCGGCGGTTGACGAGGTGACGGTGAGATTGTGGTGGGCGACGCTTATCAAGCCTGATGCTTACAGGGATCCGTCGATCACCATGTCCAGGAGGGCGGGTTTGCCGGAGGCCACGGCGCGGTCCACCGCGGGCTTGATCTGGGACGGTTCGGTAATGCGTTCCCCGTGAACGCCCATGCTGTTGGCGATTGCGGCCATATCGAAAGGCGTACCGAAGTCCGAGTACAGCAGGCGGCCCCCAGACGTTTCGGGCAATTCCAATATGTCCTGCTGGTACACGTTGAAATTGACCTTGAGCACGCGGTACATCCCGTTGTTGCAGATCACAAAGACACAGGGGATGTTGTCATTGGCCGCTGTCCACAATCCCTGGATGGTCATCATTGCGCTGCCGTCGCCGATGATACCAAACACGGGGCGGTCGGGGTTGGCGCATTGGGTGCCCATCGTCGTTCCCATGCCGCCGCCGATGGATTGGCCCCGGTATCCCCTGAGGTCCCCCCGACGCTGCGCCTGGAAGTAGTGGCGCATCACGCCCCGGTTGCTGATGGAATCGTCCACCACGATGGCGTTCTCTGGTAAGGCGTCGGCGAGTTCCGACATCATGCGGGCTGGGGTCATCGGCCTGTGATCCCAATTTTCCGCAACTGACTCCTCGAAGGCTGACCGACCGGCGCGCTTTGATTCGGCGACAGCGTTTTTGCGCTGCTTGATCTCGGCCATGTCGCCGGGCGAGAGTCGCTCGTTCAGCGCTCCGATCAGATCCTGGAGCGCCAGGGCGCAGTTGCCCACGATTCCCACGTGGGTAGGCTCCGAACGACCAATCTTGCTGCGATCCGGATCGATGTGCACCAATTTGGCCTCCGGGGGAAGGATCACATCGCCCCAATAGAACAGTTCCTCAAAGGGATCTGAACCGACGGCCAGAACGAGGTCGACGTCCTGAAGTACGGCACGCTGCTGGGTAACCCGCAACGACAGGGCGCCCAGGAACTGGTCGTGGGTGGTGGGGAAAGCCACTTCGGCTCCACGCGCCTGGTAGACCGGGAGGCCCATCAATTCGGCCAACTCCACCGCCTGGTCCAGAGCGTCGTCATCGGAAACCCGGTCGCCCACCATCATCACCGGGCGGCTGGAGTCCATCAACAGGGACGCCGCTTGAGCGATGCCGTCCAGGTTGGGTCGCGTCGCGTCGTGCACCGGTTGGGATGGGACGATGTTCATCTCCGCCATCCCCTCCAGCGCATTGGAGGTGAACCCGACGTAAACCGGGCCCTTGGGATGGCTGTTGGCTTCGTTGAACGCCCGTCGGATTACGCTGGGAATCTGGTCGGGATGGTTGAGTTCCACGGACCACTTGGTGACCGGGCGCACCAGATTGGCAAGATCGGTGATGGTCTCGTTCACCTTGCGGGCATCATAGTTGGCGGAGGTGACCACCATCGGGGTACCCGTGTTCAACGCGTCCAGCATCAGGGCGATGCCGTTGGCAAGGCCGCTGTCCACGTGGAGGCTCACGAAAGACGCCTTGCCCGTGGCCCTGGCGTATGCCTCACCCATACCCACGGCGACACTCTCCTGCAGGGTGAGGATATAGCGGAGCTCGGGATAGTCGCCGATCAAGTCAATAATGGGGCCCTCGCTGGTGCCGGGGTTTCCAAAAATGTAATCGACGCCTTCGGCTTTGAGCATTTCCAGTAGCGCCTGCTTGCCGGTCATCAGCTGGGACATTGCTTCCTCCGATTGATAACTGATTGTTGGTGAGCGATCTTGAGGGAGATCAGCGGCGCAATTCTACAACAAAGCGCCGGCGACGGAATCACCGCACACAACCCGCGCACCGGCGCAGACCATGCCGTCTGCGTATTTGCACGGTTTTACCGGCGGATTCGGATGTTGTACACTTACGAGCATCCTCGAACTGGCAGACTATCACGTGGCACAAGTTACCATTATTGGGACCGGTTTAATCGGCACGTCGTTGGGATTGGCGCTGAAAGCATCATCCCTTCGAAACTTGACCGTAGTGGGCACCGACGCCGAGAGTTCGGCGCGCTCCGGGGCCCAGCGCAAGCAGGCTTTCGACAAAGTAGAAGGCAGGCTGGGCAACGCAATCGAAGAGGCTGACATCATCATCCTTGCAACGCCGGTGCTTGCCATGCGCGAACTGATGGAAGGAATGGCAGCCTACCTGCCCGAGGGCTGCGTAATCACCGACGTGGGGAGCACCAAGACGCAAGTCCTGCAATGGGCCGACGAGTTGCTGCCCGATGCAGTGGATTTTGTGGGAGGCCACCCCATGGCCGGCCGCGAAACTCCCGGCCCGGAAAACGCGGACGGCACCCTGTTTGAGGGCAAGCCGTACTGCGTGATCCCCAGCCAGAAGGCCAGCCAGCGGGCGGTGGGTGAGATCACCACGCTGGCGGAGGCCGTGGGCGGCGTCCCGTATTTCATCAGCGTGGATGAACACGACAGCTTTGTGGCGGCGGTCAGCCACCTTCCGTTCGTGCTGTCGACCGCCCTGGTCGGGTGCACCAGCAAGTCGGCGAACTGGTCCGACATCGGTCAGCTGGCATCCTCCGGCTACCGGGACATCACCCGTCTGGCGTCGGGCGACACCATCATGCACCGGGACATCTGCGTCAGTAACGCAGAACCCATAGTGGCCTGGATCGACGCGTTCATCCGTGAACTGTACGAGTATCGCAAATTGCTGGCGACCGATGGGGAACCGCCGGACGCCCAAGCAGTCGAAACGCTCTTTGAGGACGCGCGCATCGCGCGGGCCATGTGGCTGGCCGGTGAAGTAAACCCAAAAGCGCGGGAGATGCGGCAGACGTCTGAATACCCGACGTTCAGCGAGTCCATGAGCCAGATGTTCATGGGCGGTTGGGGACAGCGCGCGCTGCGCAGAATGATGGGCGAACGCGACGAGCGGGGCGGCGACCGCCAATCACCCGACCGCAATCAGCGCTGAGGAGGCAACCCGTGGACCAAACCGTGCGCAGCCCGCAGCGATTGAGCGGTGAACTCGCCGTCCCTGGGGACAAGTCGGTATCCCACCGGTCGTTGATCCTGAATGCGATTGCCAGTGGCAGCGCGACGGTTACCGGATTGTCAGACGGGGCCGATGTGAAGTCGACCGCGGCATGCCTGCGCGCAATGGGCGTGAACATTGATCCGCTGGGTGAGGACGGCAGTTTCAGGGTCGACGGCCTGGGGCCGGACCTGAACGAGCCCACCGACACGCTGGACGCTGGCAACAGCGGCACGTCCATGCGTCTGCTCTCGGGTTTGCTGGCGAGCCAGGGCTTTCTGTCGGTGCTGACGGGCGACGGGTCGCTGCGGACGAGGCCGATGGGTCGCATCGTCCAACCCCTGCAGCAGATGGGCGCGTCGGTGATGGGCCGGAACGAGGACACGCTGGCGCCGCTGGCGATACGCGGAGGCCACCTGCGGTCCATCGAATACGAGATGCCCGTGGCCAGCGCGCAGGTCAAGTCATGCCTGATGCTGGCGGGACTGTCGGCAGTCGGCCCCACGGTTCTGCATCAACCTGCCCTCTCCCGAGACCACACCGAGCGCATGATGGCCGCGATGGGAGCGCGAGTGGAAACGGATGGCCTGGCGCTGACCCTGCACCCGGCGGAACTCCAGGCGGTGGACGTGGCGGTGCCGGGAGACATTTCGTCGTCGGCCTTCTGGATGGTGGCCGGGTTGATTCACCCCAACGCCCGCGTGACGATCACTGGGGTCGGCCTGAATCCCAGCCGCGCCGGCATCATCGAGGCCCTGCAGATGATGGGCGCTGGCGATTCGCTCAAGCTGGAGAACGAGCGCGTGGAGGGAGGCGAGCCGGTGGCCGACGTGGTGGCGTCGACGGCCAGCCTCAAGGGAATTGATCTGGGCGGCGAGATAATCCCGATCATGATCGACGAGTTGCCCGTATTGGCAGTGGCAGCCTGCTTCGCAGAAGGTGAGACCGTAATTCGGGACGCCGCTGAACTGAGGGTGAAGGAGTCAGACCGTATCGCCACCACTGTGTCGGAACTTTCGCGGCTCGGCGGTCGATTGGAACCTCGCGACGACGGCATGGTGATACGGGGGGTGGGTTCGCTGTCCGGAGCCGAGGTGGAAAGCCACGGCGACCACCGGCTGGCGATGTCCATGGCGGTGGCCGGCCTGGCCGCGTCAGGCGAAACGGTGGTCCACGGGGCAGAGGACGCGTCAGTATCGTACCCAACTTTCTGGGAGCACCTGACCAGCCTCACCGCCGGGACATGAACGGAAGCGCCGATCTGCCGGACGCGAGCCCTGCGCCGCCGATGCTGGTCGTGTTGTCGGGGCCGTCGGCATCCGGCAAAGGATCCTTGGTCGCGGCCCTCCGGGAACTCGAGCGACCCTGGCATTTCGCCGTGACGGCAACCACGCGCCCCATGCGTCCCGGCGAAGTGGACGGCAAGGACTACATTTTCCTGGACGTGCCGACCTTCATGCGCATGCGGGACCGGGACGAACTGCTGGAGTCGGCGCAGGTGTACGACCGGTGGTACGGAGTGCCTCGCTGCCAGGTGCGGGACCCCCTGATTGCGGGCATGGATGTTATCCTTGAAATTGACGTGCAGGGGGCCGCGACCATCCGGGGCATGGCTCCGGAGGCGTTGACCATCTTTGTCATGCCCGCGAGTATGGAAGAACTCAGAACCAGGCTGGCCGGACGCGGCACCGAGGACCCAAATGAGATGGACCGGCGGCTGCAGGAGGCGTCCAACGAAATCGGCAGGCTTGGCGAGTTCGACTATCGCGTGGTCAACCGCAATGGGGCCCTCGACGTGGCCGTGCGGGAAATCGACGCCATCATTGCCGCTGAGAAGTGCCGCGTAAATCCGCGCATGGTGCAGATGCTGTGACCGAGGGACGTGAAATGACCATACCCACAAACGCCGCTCCCGCGGAATCGACGGACAAGGCCATGTCCGGTGATGCTCCGTTGCGCCCGCGCCTGCCCGACTGGTTGAAGGTCAGGATGCCGGGCGGTCCCCGCTATATCGAGCTGAAGCAGTTGATGCGAGACAGCCAATTGCACACGGTGTGCGAGGAAGCCCACTGTCCCAACATCGGAGAGTGCTGGGAACGGTCGGCCGCCACGTTCATGATCCTGGGCGACATCTGCACCCGCGCCTGCGCTTACTGCGCCGTAACCACCGGGCGCCCCGGCACTCTGGACCTGGGAGAGCCGTTCCGCCTCGCCTCGACTGTGAAGCGCATGGGGTTGCGGTACTGCGTCATCACGTCGGTGAACCGGGATGACCTTCCGGACGGGGGCGCCGGGATATTTGCCGCGTGTATCAAGCAGGTCCGTGCGGCCGTGCCCGGCTGTCGCGTGGAAGTATTGATCCCCGATTTTGACGGGAACCGGGATGCCCTGGAAAAAGTTGTTTGGGCACGGCCCGAGGTGCTGAACCACAACATCGAATCCGTCGAGCGGGTGTTTCGCCGCGTCCGACCCAGGGGAGATTACCGGCAGTCGCTGGAATTGATCCGCCGCGTCAAGGAGATCGATCCGTCGATGCCCACGAAGTCGGGGATCATCGTGGGAATGGGAGAGACCATCGACGAGGTCAAGCAGACGATGGCCGACCTGCGCTCGGTGGATTGCGATTTGCTGACCGTTGGCCAATACCTGCGCCCGTCGATCAAGCACATCAGGATCGACCGATTCTACACGCCGGCTGAGTTCGACGAACTTCGATTGGCCGGCGAGGGTATGGGGTTCAAGCACGTCGCAGCCGGCCCGTTGGTGCGTTCGTCCTACCACGCTGACGATCAGCATACGGCGGCATCGGCACAGTTGACGAAGACCAGCTGAAAAACCTCTGGCCGTTGGCGCGGTTGCCACGTTTGCTGGTTGCCGTGATTGTTGAGACCCAACCGATCGGTGAAGCCATTTCGGGCGGGGCTGCCCAAGTGCGGGGATGCAGTTGCGAGACGTAACAGGCAGCTATGGAGATCAAGATGTCCGTTGACAACGAAACACCCACGCCTGGCGTCAACATCGCCCTGCTCCGCGGAATCAACGTGGGAGGCAAGAACAGGTTGCCCATGAAAGAACTCGCCGCGATGTTTATTAACGCTGGTTGCGAGGACGTCCGGACCTACATTCAGAGCGGAAACGTCGTGTTCCGAAGGGACCAGGCGCTGGAAGGCGATATTGCGAAAATCATCAGCGCATCAATTCTGGATGCGTTCGGGCATCAGGTATCGGTGATCACCCGTACGGCCGAGGAATTCCATCGTGTGGTTGATGCCAATCCCTTCGTGGACGCCGGGCCCGCGCCCGACAAGTTGCACGTGGTCTTCCTGGCGGACCCACCGGAAACCTCACAAATTGACGGACTCGACCCGAACCGCTCGCCGGGTGACGACTATTTCGTGGCGCGCCGCGAAGTGTATCTCCATTGCCCCAACGGCTTTGCGCGTACGAAGCTCAGCAACAGTTACTTTGATTCGCGCCTGTCGACCACCAGCACAACTCGAAACTGGCGGACCGTGTTGAAACTCTACGAGATGTGCACCGGCGACGCGTAAGGGGAGCAAGCCTCAGCCGGGACACACCGGGATTCGGGCGCTAGGTGGCGGGGTCCGGATCTAGGTGGCGAGGTCCGGGTTTCGGAGTGAAAGCGGCGCCACCGGGTTGGCCTCGGCCGGCAACTGGGCGAGTTCGGCGGTTCGACCCTTCCACAGGTCTGCCATGGGCCAGGATTGCCACGACGCACGTTCGGGCTCCACGTGAGTGTCAACCGTTGATACCGCCGCCGAATCCTGGTCGTCGTGCGGGTTGTCGGCGTCGGGACGCCAGGGCCAGGGCAGGTGTCGCACCCAGGGATCGGGACCGCTCCCGTCGGTCTCAGCGAGCACGGCAATCACCTGATGGGGGCGAAACAGTCGGAAATCCGGTCCCTGCCCGAGGGTAGCGTCCCGGTCTATCGTGGACCACAGGGCCGCGCCGGATGCGGCGCCAACAGTACGCGCGCACGCGATATCCTGCGGGCCGTCGCCCACGTAGATGGCATCCTCCGGCGCGATGTTCAGCGCGCTCAACACCGTGCGCAGCCCGTCCGGGGCCGGCTTGTAGGGGCGAGCGTCCGTCTTGAAATCCGCGTAGTCAACGAACGGAGCGAGCCCGGACTGCCGCAGCTCGGTGTGCCCGAATTCGGGAATTTTGTCGGACAGGATGCCCACGCTGAGGTTTCGGCGCTTCAGCGCGGGCAATAGACTCGCCACGCCCGGAAACAGGTAGTTGCGCAGCCGGACCATACCGTCGTATCGCGACAGATAGATTTCCAGGATCTGCTCCAGTTCGTCCTCGGCGTCGGGCCGGGTGCCGAAAAACCAGAGCAGGTGCTGGCGGAAGGGGCGGTGAAACTCCGCGGCTACTTCCGCGGCGGAGGGAGCGGTCATCCCCAACTCGGCCGCCGTGTTCTCCATCAGGCGCAGGTGGATACCCCAGCTATCCCACAGGGTCAGGTCCCAATCGAATACGACGGCGCGCATGGACTCAGCAATGACCGGGGTGGTGGTGCCCGCCGCCCTGGTAGTCTATGGCGCTGGGCATCACGGTGGTGCCCGGATGCTCGGCCCGACCGATATTGACGGTGAATGCCCCGCTGGCGTAGTGCAGAACGCCGCTGACCTCAAGGGTGGGCGAGTCCGCCAGATACGTGATGCCGCCGTCCGCTTCGACGCGGAAGGGCCGATCGTGTCCGGGGTAGATGGTATTCGCGGCGGCCACGATTTTCTGGATACTGGCGCGGGCGTCGGCCTCGCTCCAGAACACGATGGCCGGCGTGCCTCGACCGATTGCGCCGGCGTCGGACATGGCGTCGCCGCCCACGCACACGGCGCCGCCCGCCGTATCAACCACGACGCTGACGTGGCCGCGCGTATGGCCGGGGGTTTCAATCAGACGGACACCCGGTTCCAACTCGGTTTCGCCGCTCACGGTGCGAACGTTCTGGTCCAGCAGCGTGTTGGCGAAGTAACGCGCGGTAGCCAGATCTCCGGGCCGGGGGTTCCTGCTGTATTCCAGTTCGTCAGCGTGGATCACGATTTCGGCGTTCGGGAACAGGTCGGTATTTTGCGAGTGATCCCAGTGGGCGTGGGTCAGAATGACGCGGCCAATGTCGTCGGTGGATATACCGTTGGCCTCCAACTGGTCGACGAGCATGTTGCGACGCCCGAAGTGAGCCACGTCCACGATGGACAGGACCTCGCCGCGGATCAGGGTGACGGTACAAAGGCCCAACCTGGTCTGGTCGGTGTTGATCGAGTAGCCGCCCATGATGATTTCCAATTCCGGCATGGCTCCCTCCTGAAATGCGCGGTTGGTTGATCTGATACATTGAGCGGGGCCGATTATAGCATCGGGCCTCACCCAACCTTGAAACAGGCCTGCTCTGCCTCCCGTGTTGGACGCTCCTGACATTATCCTGCGAAACGCCCGCGTTTTCGGCGCCGGTTCGGCGGTAACCGCAGTCGCGGTCGCCAACGGAGTCATTCTGGCGACCGGACGGGGCGCGGGCATCATGTGCACGGCAGGTCCGGGTACTGAGGTCATAGACTGCTCGGGTGGCACGGTAATCCCCGGTATCGTTGACGAGCACATTCATCTGTTTGGCGCGGCATCCGCACGGGCGGCTGTGGACTGCCGTCTCACGGCGACCCCCACAGTCGCAGCGGTCGTGGATGCGTTGCGGGCGTCATCGCCCAGGGCCGACGGCTGGATCCGCGGCAATGGCTACGACGATTCTCCCGTTGGCCTCGGGAGGCACCTCACCCGATACGATCTGGATGGAGTGTCCGGTAGCTTTCCCGTGCGGGTGGACCACCGTTCCGGACACGCTACCGTACTCAACAGCGCCGCACTCGCGTTAGCCGGGATCACAGCGGGAACAGGCGACCCACCCGGCGGCGCCATCATTCGTGATGCGCACGGCGAACCCACCGGACTGTTGCTGGACATGGACGATTGGCTGCGCCAAAGGATCGGGTCTCGGGCTGAAACCGGGGAGTTACGCTCCGCGGTTCGTGGCGTTGTCCAGGAACTTTTGCGGTACGGGGTCACCGGGATTACAGACGCGGGCGCCGACAACGGAATAAAACGATGGCAGGCGTTCCAGTCGCTCGCCGCAGGCGGGGTGATTCCGCTGCGAGTGACCATGATGGCGGGCGCGCGGCGGCTGGACGAGTTCCGAAATGCCGGATTGAAGTACGGAGCAGAATGCCGCAACGCGTTCCTGACGCTGGGGCACGCCAAGATTATGTTGACCGCATCCTCAGGAGGTTTGCAACCGGACTTTGATGCGCTGTCCAATATGGTGAGAACCGCACACGATTCGGGCTTCCCGGTCGCGATTCACGCGGTGGAACGGGAGGCGGTCGTCGCATCGGCGCTGGCGATTGCCGATCATCCGTCGCCCGTTGGGCAGGACCGCATCGAGCACTGCGCAGAGTGCCCGCCGGACGTGGCAGAGACGGTGGCCTCATCCGGGGCCAAAGCGGTGCTCAACACCGGTTTCCTTTACTACGATGGTGAGCGCTATCGGCAGACGGTTTCAGAGGATTTGCTTCCCCACCTGTATCCGGCAGGGGCGTTGGACGATTTGGGCGTTCCCGTAGCGGTCGGTTCCGACGCCCCGGTGATTGAACCAAACCCCTGGGCAGCGTTGGCGGCGGCTGTCCAACGGCATACCTCGAAAGGCAACAAGATCGGCGGGCTCGGGCTGCCTTCGGTGGCTGCCGCGCTGCACAAGCACGTCGGCGGAAACCGTGTCATCCCGAATCAGCCGGCGGATCTCACCCTCGTCGAACCCGATCCATTCGCCATTCCTGTGGAAAACCTGCCGGAGATCCGGTCGGTGTTGACGCTGGTCGATGGGCGCGTGGTGTGGCGGGATGGCGTCTAACGCGAGCGTTCCCGAATGTAGTCGACCATCTGGAGCAGGGAGCGTCGAGACGGACAGTCCGGCAGTTCATCCAACGCTCCGGCAGCGACGGAACAGTAGTCCCTGATGGTGGCGAAGCAATCGGGTATGATGTCGGAGTCGTTGATCATCTCCAGAGATCTCTCAAGCAAACCGTCCGTGTCTCCGTCGCCGGCTTTTATGGCCCTGAACAGAGCCTCGATTGGCTGATCGTCAGGGTAACGTTCCATAAGCATGATGCTGGGCAGCGTGAGCACCCCCTGCAACAAATCGTTGCCTACGGGTTTGCCGATTTCCGCGGCATCCCCCTGTACGTCGAGCAGGTCATCGACGATCTGGAAAGCCATGCCAATGTTATGACCGTAACGGCGCAGCGCCTCAACCTCGCGCTCGTTGGCGTTACCCAAAATCGCGCCCGACTCCGCAGACGTGCAGAACAATGACGCGGTTTTACGGTAAATCCGCTCGTCGTAAAGTCGGCGGGCTTTTTGAGAATCGAAGGTGGTGAAAAACTCGATCAACTGCCCACTGGCCAATTCCATGATGGTTTCTGAGAACCGCCGGATTACCCTGATAACGCCGGTGTCGCAGACGAACGTGGCAGAGGTGGCAAAAAGGTAATCGCCCAACAAGACGGCGACGTGATTGCCGTATAGCTTGTTGATGGTGGGCTTGCCGCGCCGCATGCCGGCGTTGTCCACCGTGTCATCGTGAATAAGGGTCGCCAGGTGCAGGAGTTCCACGGCGGCGGCCATGATCTGGGATCGGCTGACATCATGAGGATGAAACTCGGCAGCCAGCAGAGTCAGGGCAGGGCGGACGCGCTTGCCGCCCGAACGCAGCGCGTAATCCAGCAGAGGGTCCAGGTCGGCGATATCAGTTTGGCAAAGTTGGCGGAGTTGGTGCTCCACCTGGGCCAATTGGTCCGCCACCGGGGCGTAGATCGAAACGGTTTTCAGATCCAGCCCGGTGACCACTTCGCGCCGCCTAACGGGATGAAAAATCAGGCGGGAACGCCGAGTTGTTCGGCTTCCTGCTCCGCAACCGCGGTGTCGAGCTTGGTGTACAGCGCCGACGGATTGCGCAAACGCGCGCCCGGTCGAATATTGCTGACCAGGGTTTCGAAGTCCCACGGTTCTGCGGATACGTCTCCGTCAAATCCCAGGAACCCGTGGAGCTTCTGGCTGGTAAAAGGCAGGTAGGGGGCCAGAATCACCTTGAGGCAATTCAGTACCTGTATCGCCGTGCCCAACGACCGGCCGGCATCGGCGCGATCCGTTTTGATGGACTGCCAGGGCGCTTGCGAATCCAGATACCGGTTGGTTTCCTGCGCCAGGGCGAAGGCGCGGCTGATGCCGGCCCTGAAGCGTGTGTGCGCCAGACAATCGTCCACGTCGGCCATCGCCTGCCGCGCAGATTCCAGCAAAGCAGCCTCGGCGTCTTGGGGCGGCGCGGCGTCGAGGGGTACCTGCCCGTCGAAATTACGGTAAGTGAAACGCAGGACCCGGTTGACGAGGTTGCCGTAGGTAGCGACCAGTTCGTCATTGTTGCGGCGTACGAATTCCGTCCAGCTGAAATCGGTGTCGCCGGTCTCCGGCATGTTTATGGATAGGAGATAACGCAACGGGTCGGGATCGTACCGGTCAAGATAATCGGGCACCCAGACCGCCCAGTTCTGGCTGGTGGAGAACTTCCGGCTCTCCAGGCTGAGGAACTCGTTGGCCGGCACGTCGTAGGGGAGATTGAGGTCCCCATAAGCCATGATCATCGCCGGCCAGATGATGCTGTGGAAGGGGATGTTGTCCTTGCCGATGAAATAGTAGGCCTTCGTGTTTTCGTCCTTCCAGTAGTCCTCCCAGGCCGAGGGTGTTCCGTTTTGCTCCGCCCATTCGACCGCAGCGGACAGGTATCCGATCACGGCTTCGAACCAAACGTAGATGCGCTTCTCTTCGTAGCCATCCAGAGGCAGCGGCACTCCCCAGGTGAGGTCGCGAGTGATGGCCCGGTCCTTCAAACCACCCTGCAGGAAACCGCGGGTGGAATTGGCAACATTGGGCCGCCAATGATATTTGTCACCAATCCAGTCCAGGAGCGGCTGTTCAAAGGCCGACAGGCGCAGGAAGAAATGCTCGGAGTCCCGGAAGTCAGGGGTGTTCGCGCAGATGCTGCAGCGCGGCTCGACCAATTCAATGGGATCGAGAGTGTGGCCGCAGGCGTCGCACTGGTCGCCCCGGGCGCGTTCGTTGCGGCAATGAGGGCAAACGCCTTCGACGTAGCGGTCCGGCAGAAATCGAGTGCAACCGGCGCAGTAGGCCAGCAGCATGGTGTCAGCGTAGATGTAGCCCTGTTCCTGGAGGCGCCGGAAGATGTCCTGCACCACTCGGCGATGATTTTCGGTATGGGTGGTGGTGAACAGGTCGAAGGAGATCCCCAGCCGCTCCCAGGTGTCGAGGAATTGCGCGTGGTAGCGTTCGAGGATGACGTCGGGTTCGACGCCTTCCTGGTCAGCCCTGATGGTGATCGGCGTGCCGTGGGCATCGGAACCGGACACCATGAGCACATCGTTGCCCTTCACGCGGTGGTAGCGGGCAAAAATATCGGCGGCCAAATAGCAGCCGGCGATATGTCCCATGTGCAGGGGGCCGTTGGCATACGGCCAAGCGACACCTATGAATATTCGCTCGGGCAAGGTTACCCCTCCTCAAACGCACCGCAACCGATTGAATAGAGATTTTAGCATAACCGCATTCTCGCCGGGAGTAGAATCAGCGGTGGCATTCGGAGTTTTCGCCCGAGTTTCGCCTTTTTACGGCCGTGTTTTTCTCGTATTTGAGCAGAGCAAGCCGCAGCAGTGCAGGGGCCTGGCGAGCAAACATGGACGCAGCCCGATGTAATTACTGTTGACAACGGCTTTGGGCAATCGACAAAATTGCAGCGACCGGCCGGAGGCGCTGGCCGGGTCTCGCTTTGGAAGCCCAGGGAGGTGCAGTATGGCGGATTTAACCGACGCGGATGTGCAGGCAATGGCGAAAGCCTCCAGCATCGAAATTCCGGACGATTTGATCACCGAGGTGCGAGAGTCCTTGAACGGTTTGTTGGAAGCTCTGGCGGCCATTGAGGAGCCCGACGTGGCAGACATTCAACCGCTGCCGATAATCGTCTCGGCGACAGCGCGAAAGCAGGAGGCTTAATGATGGCTGACAGTGACCTTTGCTACCTGTCTGCGACGGATCTGGGCGAGAAAATCGCCGCCGGGGAAATCTCCTCTGCCGAAGCAACGGAGGCTTATCTGGACCGCATCGAGCGGCTGGACGGAAATTACGCGTCGTACATCACCGTGACTGCCGAACGGGCGCGCGAGGATGCGCGCCGAGCCGACGCTGAAATAGCCGCCGGCCAGCGTCGCGGCCCGCTCCACGGGGTGCCGGTGGCGGTGAAGGACCAGTTCGACACGGCGGGAATCCCGACTACCAATGGGTCGACCATCCTGTCGGAAAACATTCCCGATACGGACGCTACCATCATGACCCGCCTCAGGGACGCGGGCACAGTCTTGCTGGGAAAGCTCAACATGAGCGAATACGCCAGCGGCGACGCGTTCCGACACCCGTACGGAAGGCCTCGCAACCCGTGGGACACCAGGCGAAACCCGGGCACCTCCAGCAGCGGATCGGGCGCGGCAACCGCGGCGTTTCTCTGCGCGACCTCGCTGGGGGAGGACACCGGCGGCAGCATCCGCGGACCTGCGGCTTTCTGCGGACTGGTCGGCATTCGGCCAACGTTCGGCTTGGTCAGCCGACACGGAGTTTTCGGCGCAAGCTGGTCCATGGACACGGCGGGTCCGATTTCTCGCACGGTCACCGATTGCGCCAATACGCTGGAAGCCATCGCCGGCCATGATCCCAACGATCCGCAAACCTGGGATGTTCCCGTGCCTAACTATGCCGCCGCTCTGGACGGCAACGTGCGAGGGCTCAAGCTGGGCGTTATCACCGAGCGCGTGCACACCGACGCCAACGATCCGGAGGTGCGTGACGCCGTGGTCGCGGCAACGGAAGTCCTGGCCGGCCTGGGAGCGGAGGTGCGAGAGGTTTCCATACCGTTGATCGTCAACTCATCGGAAATCTCATACGGGATCATCAGCAGCGATGCCGCGATGTTGAACTGGGACATCATCTCCACGGAGCGGTTGCGGGAACTGGATCACAACAACCAGGTCCGTTTGCTGATGGGCGCCGTGATACCGGCGACCGCGCACCAGAAGTCCATGCGATTGCGTGAAGCGCTGCGTCGCCAGATTCTCGCGGCTCTGGAGGAAGTGGACGCGCTGGTGATGCCAGCGTCGTCGGTGCCCGCAACCCTGATACCGGAGTCCACCGGACTGGGCACGAAGGAGGACGTCATTGCGGGATTCAAGGGTCGCAGAGGGTTCACGGCTCCTTTCAACCTCGCGAACTTGCCAGCCCTGTCCATCAACTGCGGTTTCACCGGTTCGGGTCTTCCCATCGGCTTGCAGATCGCGGGGAATGCTTTCGACGAAACGACGCTGTTCCGCCTGGCGTACGCCTATGAACAGGCAACGCAATGGGGAGGCAGGCGGCCGCCGGGGGTATAGAGCGATTCTCTGGCACTTCCTCGTTGGGATCGTCCAACTTTACCTGCTGTATAGATTGGTCCGTTGGATGATTGAGGTCCCAACGACCAAATCGGTCCAGAAACTAGGCAGCAATCTCCGGGAGGCTAAAGCTCACGGAGATCCTGGTGGAAGAATCTTGCACATTTTCAAACCCGCGACACCTTTCCGCAGTCAAAAATCCGGAGGGCCCGTAACTCCGATCCCGCCACTGCAGCCGATGCTGCTGCCGGGAGCCGACCGACCCGGTGTCCCACCGACGGAGATGCCGTGGATTCCTTCCCGTCCGATCCAAGGAGGTCGCCGACCATGCCCAACCTTCAAGAACTCACAGCGGCGGAAGCAGCGCGGGCGATCGCCGACCGGAAAATCACAGCGACCGCACTGGTCGAGTCGTGCCTGGCCCGCATCGACGCCCTGGACGACCGTCTCAAAGCCTGGGTGTACATCGACCGGGAGCAGGTCCTGTCCGACGCACAGGCCGCTGACGACGCGGTTGCCAATCGACGCCCCCTCGGCCCCCTGCACGGCGTGCCCATCGGTGTCAAGGACATTTACTACACCGCGGGAATTCCCACCAGGGCTGGCAGCGAGGTTTACAAGGATTTTGTCCCCGAGTACGACGCAGCATCCTTGACCTCACTGAAACGGGCCGGCGCGTTGATGCTGGGGAAGTCAGTGACCACTGAGTTCGCTTGTCTGGACCCATCGCCGACGTTCAATCCGTGGAACGCCGCGCACACTCCCGGTGGCAGCAGCAGCGGTTCGGCGGTGGCCGTGGCCGCGCGGATGTGTCCGGCAGCGCTGGGCTCGCAGACGGTCGGGTCTGTTTTGCGGCCGGCTGCGTACAACGGAGTGGTGGGTTTCAAACCAACCTTTGGTCGCGTCAGCCGATACGGTGTGGTGCCGGTAAGTTGGAATCTGGACACGGTGGGCTGGCTGGTTCGGTCCGTTGAGGATGCCGCGTTGTTCCTGCAGGTGACGGCTGGACCGGACGCCTCCGACCCGGTCTCCTCGCGGGAGCCCGTGGACGATTACCTGTCGGCAGTCCAGGATCCCCGTCCCCCACGTATCGGCTTGCTGCGCAGGTATTTCTACGAAAACGCCGACGCCGAAACCCGCCGGCATCTCGACGGCATAGTGAGAACGTTGGCGCAGGATGGAGCGGAAATCGAAGAACTGCCAATGCCAGACAGCATCGACACCGCGTTTGCCGAGCAACTCTTGATCATGGCGGTCGAGGCGGCCTCGTTCCACGAGCCAATGTATCGGGAGCAGGCCGAGGACTATCAACCCAAACTGCGCGCCATGCTCGCCGAGGGACTTGCGACGGACGGCATCGTATATTCGCGCGCGCTGGAACGCCGCCGGCGGTTCATCGACGACATGAACCAATTGTCGCGCCGGTGCGACGTGCTACTCACACCCGCGACCCCGGCGCCCGCCCAGGCAGACCGGACCAACACGGGAGACCCGGCTTTCCAGGGACCGTGGACGTCGTGCGGCTTGCCTGCGATTTCTCTACCGTCGGGTCTGGCGGAATCCGGCCTGCCATTTGGCATCCAGTTGGTGGCATCGCCCTTCGCCGAATCGAGCCTGCTATCGGCTGCGAGGTGGTGCGAGCAGGTCATCAGCGCTGATTTGAAACCGCCGGTGTAGCGCCAGCGCCCGATGGGGGGCCAAGCGCGGCCGGCCGTTAACGTTGTATGGTTGCCCCGGGTGGCGCATGTTTTTGAACGTCGGGGGTGACTGTTCAGGATTGAGGTGACCGTCTAACACCAAAACCGTCATCCCCGCCCCAAACCGTCATACCGGCCTTGAGCCGGTATCCGGAAAATCCTTCTCCTGCTCACGTTCCCCAATCTCCGGACTGTATGCGTCTCCGCTCGCCCGCCGGTGAGTCATCCATAACAAGCAATCCCATTAACTCTACAGTCACCAACTCTGAACAGTCACCGCCGGGGCCCCGGAGTTGCCTGATATTGTTTCCCATACTACGTGTGGCACCGCCTGGGACATTTGGTGTAGGATGACCCATCAATCTGGCAGTTAGGAGTTTACGCAACATGGCTACCACCCGTTCCCGCCGGCTGGCCCGGCAGGTTTCCATAGTGGGCGCAGGGTTGTCCCAATTCGGCGCGTACGCCGACAAATCCAGCCGCGATCTGTTCGTAGAGGCGTTCCAGGACCTTCAGGGGAACATCGAAACCGGCATATCAGCTTCGGACATCGAGGCTGGCTATCTGGGCAACTACTCCGCCGACCTGTTCGAGCACCAGGGGCATACTGCGCCCATCATGGCCGACTGGTTGGGGATGACGCCGACGCCGATCACCCGGATCGAAAACGCGTGTGCCAGCAGTGGTTCCGCCCTGCGCGAGGGGGTGATGGCCATCGCCAGCGGTATGTACGACGTGGTGCTTGTTGGCGGCGTGGAAAAGATGACCTCGTTGCCGACGGAAGGCGTGACCGACGTGCTCGCCTCGGCGGCAGATGGCCTGTATGAAGTTCCCGCGGGCCTGACGTTCCCGGGAATCTTCGGAGCCATCGCCAAAGCGCACATGGACCGCTACGAGACCAATCTTGATCACCTACTCAAAGTTGGCATCAAAAACCACGAGAACGGGAAGCTGAACCCCAAGGCCCAGTTCCAGGTGACCGTTCGCGACATGATGGAACGGCGGAAAGCGCGCTCGGAGCAGAGGGGTGAACCGGTTCCCGACTGGAACGACGAATTGGATTTCTTGAACGACGCACGGGCCAATCCCTGGATCGCCTGGCCGCTGCGTCTCTACGACTGCGCTCCGATCACAGACGGCGCGTCGTGCGTGTTGCTGGTCGCCAGTGAAATCGCCGAGCAGTTCACCGACAAGCCGGTGCACATCGCGGGAATAGGACAGGCGACCGGGCGTCCGCTGCATGACGCGGATGAATTGACCTCGCTTTCGGCTGCCAGGATCGCATCGGCGCAGGCATACGAAATGGCGGGCGTCGGCCCGGACCGGATTGGGGTCGCCGAGGTGCACGATTGCTTCACCATCGCCGAGATCGTGGCCAGCGAGGACCTGGGATTCTTCGCGCCCGGCGAGGGCCCGCACGCCGTGGACGAGGGCCGCACGGCCAGGTCCGGCGACCGCCCGATCAACACCAGCGGTGGACTCAAAGCCAAGGGACACCCGGTGGGGGCCAGCGGCGTAGCGCAGGTGATCGAGGTATACAAGCAACTCCGCGGCGAGGCGGGAGAGCGCCAGTTGCAGGATTCGAACCTCGAGTTTGGACTGACTCACAACGTGGGCGGGACCGGCGGCACCTGCGTGGTGAACGTGCTGCAACGGGGCTAGGAGGTCATCCTGTGAGTACCGATACAGCCGCTCGACCATTCAACGCGGCGTCATTCTACGAATTTCTCAAAGAAGGAAAGTTCATGGGCGTGCGCTGCCGGGAGAACGGCAACGTTTACGCTGAAGCGCGACCCATCGATCCCGTGAGCCACAGCACCGACATGGAATGGCACGAGTTGAGTGGCCGCGCTACGTTGAGCACCTTTACCTGCATTTCGGTCGCGCCGGCCTCTCTGGAAGCGAAGGGCTTCGGCCGCAACAACCCATATTGCACAGGCATCGTCACCCTGGAAGAGGGTCCCCGTATTTCGGCGCGCATCGCGGGCGTCGACGCCAGCAACCCGCAAAACATACGAACCGGCATGGCCCTGCAACTCGATCTCGGCGAGGTCGATCCTGACGAACCAGGGTTGGTGTTCCGGCCCGCGTAGATCTGATACATCAGCAAGCACAACGGGCGGGTGTCTCATCCCGCCCGTTTTTTTCGCAGCGTTGCTGCCGTTGACTGGCCGATCAGAACGCGTTTGATCGCAGCATGGCAGTCTTGCGGCCGTTGCCGGGGATCGTCGTCAGCGTCCTAGATCCTTCCGGATCGCTTGCACACGTGGCAGGCGGTGTCATACCAGGCGTACGATGTGTTCGACGACTGGTGCAGATCAAAGAGCCCGACATCACGGTATTTTCGGCACACAAAACAAAGCTGAGTGTGGTTCGGGTCCAGTTGGGGAGGCAGGCCTTTTTCGGCGTTGATGAACACCTTGCGGACCTGAAGCCTGGAAAACGGCAGGTGTTGCAGGACGCGTTCCTGGATCATCAGCTTGAACGCATCGCTTCCGGACATAGGACGGTAGAGAAGGAGCTGTTCGTCTTCCGGCTGCCGTTCGTACACGTAGTCGATGTAGTTGTCCACCGCCTCGTACAGAGCAGACAGCACATCCTCATATGAGTCTCCGATGGCAGGGACATCAATGTCGACGCAAAAGCCCTCCCAGGTCTCGGGGTCTGACTGGGTCTTCTTGATATAGCAGGTCAGTTTGCGCGGTCGTGCGTTCATGGACCACTCCGGAGAGATCACGGAGAGTCGCTCTAACCAATCCCGATTGTTACGGAATCAAGCGGCGGGAGCCTGCTTACAGATATTGCAATTTTTGTCGTACCAGACGTATGCCGAGTTGGGTTCGTGAAATACCTCGAACTCTGCGATGCTCCGATACTTCTTGCACGACAGACAAAGCTCCGTATAGTTTGGGTCCAGTTGGATCGGGATCCCCTTTTCGGCGCTGAGGTGCATCTTCCGTATCTGGCGTTTCGAGAAAGGCAGCTTTTGCAGGAACCGTTCTTCAAATTGGAGCTTCCAGACATCGGCTCTGGGCATGGGCCGATAGAGCAGCCGCTGCTCGTCATCGGGCTGGTTCTGGTACACGTAGTCGATGTAGTTATCCACGGCCTGGTACATCATGGCCGCTACTTCTTCGTAGCTGTCGCCTACGGCTGGGATATCCAGTTCAACACAGAATGCTTCCCACATATCGGGATTTGAGCGTGTCTTTTTGATGTAACAAGTTAGTTGCCTGGGTTGTGTATTCACGGTTGCTCCTTGGGCGGCGCACGGGGCACCGCCCTGGTCATTCCGCGCGGATATGAATGGAGGACTAGGTCGGGATCCTAGTCAAAACCCCGGGTGCCGACCCACCCGGTCTCGGACACGTCAATCATCTCCCCGTTGGGGCCTTCGTATTTGGTTTCGACGTTCTGGGTGCGCGGGCCGGTCATTCCCGCGTGCAGTGCGTGGTTGACCTCATCCATCGGCTTCGAATTGGCGGCCATGAGACGCGCTTCGACCTCCTCCAGGCTCTCCACTTCGAACCCTATGTGGTGGATGCCTTCCCAGTCTTTCCCGCGCTCGCCGGCTACGGTGTCGTTCTGGAAGTCCAGGATCGCCATGTTCACGTTGCCGTCACTGAGCATGAAACCGTTGGCGTTGGCGCTCTCGAGCTTGGCGACTTCGCGGAGGCCGAACACCTCCGAATAGAACTTGGCGGTCTTTGCGGCGTCGTTGGTGGCGATGGCGATGTGTTTGATCTGAGGCATGTTTCCCTCCCTTCTCACAATGATTTCACGGCCCACAATATCTCAATTAATGCCGGCCGTCTTGAATGTGCGAACGATACCACTTTTGCGGCGCGTGGGCTAGTGCGACCGGCGCGCCGAGCGGGCCAAGCAGTTATCCCAACCTGAATCTCTTGAAAACCTCGGCATACTCGACGCCTAGCCTTTCCCCGTCGCGCCGCCGCCATTCCTTGAGATGGTGATCTGCCGATTCGGGGTTCACCTGGCTGCGATGGGCGCGAAGGGCCGAAACCGCCGTCTCTATGTGGTCGGTCACGTCGACGACATGGTCGGGTTCCGTGCGCCCCATCACCCACACCTCCCGTACTTTATGGGGTTCCAATCCCTCTTCGTTCAGCAATTCAGGGAACGTGAGCCGATCACGCGCCGCCGGGTACACGGCGCCCATGGCGGCATCTCCGGACGCGAAGTGGTCGGGATGGTCGATATACCCATTTCCGTCAAGGTTGCGCACCGGGTTCATGCAGATCAGCACATCGGGGCGGTGTATTCGGATCGCGCGGGAAATGTCCTTGCGCAACTGCAGCGTGGACTCCAGGTAGGCATCCGGATAACCGAGGAAAAAGACCCGCGACAAGCCGAGAACGTCGGCCGCATCCCTCTGCTCCTGCTCCCGCATTTCCACCAATCGGTCCACGGTCATGTCAGGGTCATCACTTCCCTTGCTGCCGTCGGTGCAGATCACGTACGCCATATTCCAACCTTCAGCGCATAGGCGTGCGACCGTGCCCGCGCAGCCCCACTCGGCATCGTCGGCGTGGGCTACGACGACCATCCCGCGACTGTAGTTGCTGTCCCATTGATTCGACATTCCAAGCTTCCTTTCCCTGACAGGTTTATTGGCTGACCGCTGATCCGGTCAGATGAACGTTGCGTCCTTTGAAATGCAGGGCGAATCCCAGCGTCGCGCCAACCAACGCGACGCCAGATGCCATGGCGTAAGACCATTTGAGGGTGCCGGTGGCGTCCGCTATGGGCCCTGCGATTATCGGGGATATGGTGCTGCCGATGCCTGCTCCCATTCCCATGAGTCCGAAAGCCGCCGGCGCCATGTAAACAGGCACGTAATCCCCGGCCGCGGCCGCACAGATAGTGTATGTGGACCGCAGAGCGAATCCTGCCAACACCGAGGCGGCGACAAAGAAGGTCAACTCGGGCGCGAGCCAAAACAGGCTGTGGCAAGCGACCTCGATCAAGAAGGTTGCCCCGAAAGCAATGCCTCGCCCGACTCGGTCGGAGAGCGCGCCGGACCCAACGCCGCTGGTGATGCTCAGGATGCCGATTGACATGAACAGCACGCCAACAACTGCCACGTCAATTCCGTGCTCCACCCCCAGATATGCGCCGTAACTGGACGTGAGGATGCCGTGGACAAATCCCGAACAGAACGCCATTCCGGTGATGAGCCACACGTAGGGATTGGTGTAGACCTGGACCGGCCAACTGGTCGGCGAACGTCCGGCGGATCTGCGATTGCCGGTGTCGGACGTTGACGCCGCGGCCACCGCATGGGGACCACGCGGGGCCGGTGAGGCCTCCCGGATGAAACTTACGCAGGCGATACCGATTACCACGCTGGCGCAGGCCAGGACATACCAGGTATAACGCCAGGCTTCATCACCGAAAGCTTCGGTCAGCGGAGGCACGATGGCGCCGGTAAAGATGATGGCGAGGCTGCCGCCCGTAGCCGCGATACCCGCCGCAACGCCCCGGTCGTTGACCCTGAACCAGGGAGCGAGCATTCCCATCATCGGGGTCAGCGCTGACCCGGACGACACGCCGACAACTATCATGGCCAGCAACGCGACCCAGTAGTTGGGCGACCACCCCAGAAGTACCATGGACGCCGCCTGGGCAAATATGCTGACGGTGACCATCCACCTGCCCCCATAGCGCGAGGCCATGGCTCCGGAAAGCAGACCGGAAATGACCCTTGAGATCGACAGGGCCACCACCAGCACGAACACGGTGGTGTACGAGAGAGCGAAGCTCTCCTTCATGCCCGGTATGGTCAGGGCCTGGACATACAGCGAGAAGCTGGTGATCAGGTTGACGGAGAGCGCCACCGCCAGGACAACGGCGGCGTAGGTCCTGATCCAATCGGGCTTGAAAGTGGCTGGGATGAAAGCCATGCCGGGCCAATAAAAATGGGCAGCCATGGCCGCCCACCGGTGCGCATCGCGCCAATCATAACACAGGGATTTGCCCAATACCGGCATACGGTTAACCGAGCGACCCGACCCGCTCTGTTATAATATCCCAATAGTTTTTTGAAAAAATTCAATCGGTGATTTGGCCAGCCCATTGGCGCGCCGGGCGACTGCGATAAACAAAAAAACCCACGGAGGGTGAGTGAATATGGAGAATCATAAATTCGTTGATCGATTGCACTATAAGCTGGAGAAGGTCACCAACCGGGACGTGGAACTATCGGTGACCGACGATGACCCCAACTTCCTCGACGTTGACCTGAAGGCGCCCGTTCCCAAGGTAGTGCTGGGCAGCAACATCTACGAATACCCGGGGTTCGCGCGGATGTGCCTGGAATACGCAGCCGCGTCCATCAACAAGGGCCGCCACATCGGCGAGTTGGAATTCCACGTATTGCTGGCCCGCAACTGACCTGAGACCGCATCCGGATTCCGTGAACTGTGAGCGATGACGGGCGGCCGGCTGACCCGACCGGAGGCGACGGCAATCAGGACAGTTCGGCGCCCCGTGATCCCACACCGGCCCCACCGCCGGTTCCACCCGACGCGTTGAAGCCCTGGTATTACCAGGGTTGGTTCATAGTCCCGACTTTCGTCTGGTGGCCTTGCAGCGCGGTGCTGTTCATCCGGTCCCCGTGGCATAACAGCGTACTTTCCGGCGCCTTGTCCTGGGCGTGGATCATCATCGGCGGCGGTTGGATATTCCTTCGCGTGCAGCACCGCTGGCAAAACGGGGAATCGCTGGTGGACCCAACCCTGTTGGCGTTGATGGCGCCGGGGATATTTCTGACCGTCCTTACCCAATCCCTGTGGCTGATGAAAGATCGTCCCCGCATCCGCCGGATCAGAGCAGCGGGAGGATTCCCGGCTTACGAGTCCGGAGAGCAGGCCGGCGCAGCCGGGCACCAACACAGGCCTGTGGCTGACGCCTCACGCCGACGATCAAACCGTGGAACCGGTCGCCGTCGGCGCAGGCGACGGTAGGATTCCGGCGGAATCGACGAGACTCTGTACCAGCGCCATGCGCTCGTCGGTGGTGGCAAACGCCATGCCCATGGGAGTGATCGTAATGTGATTGTCCTTGTGGGCCGTGATGTCGGTCCCATCGCCGCCCGAGAGGATGGCGCGGTTCCGAGAAATCCAGTAGCGACGGTGGCCGAAGGAATCCTCCGTGCGCACCGACTCACCGTAGGCGCGACCTCCCAGCCTGGTGATTCTGACCCCCGCAATCCGGTCCATTGGCTCGTTGGGCACGTTTACGTTCAGGAAAAACTGCGGCGATACCGCTGGAGGGTCCTTCAAGCTGCGGGCCAGGGCTGCGACTACCTCGGACGCGAAGCCGTAGCGCGGGGCCTGGACAGAGCCAACGGAGATCGCGACAGTCGGGTAACCGCGCACGAATCCCTGGAACGCTGCGCCGACGGTCCCGGAAACAATCACGTCCCAACCCAGGTTGGAGCCCCGATTAATGCCGCTGACGACCAGGTCCGGCTTGGGGTTCACCAGTTGCTCCAGCGCGAGGATGCACGAATCTGCCGGCGTACCCTGGACCGCCCAGGCGTTGATGGGGTTGGGCAGATCGAGCGCTTCCGCAGCGGTCGGCTCGAAAACGGCATCGGCGCTCCTCGGCGGAGTATCATCGCCGGGCGCGTACTGCAAAAGGTACTGCTCGGCGGGAACCTGGTGGGCGAACACCGGCGCGTGGAGGGTCATGGACGCGCCGACGCCGGACTGCTCCCGATCAGGCGCAACCACGGCCACTTCTCCCACAGCGGAAAGGCTGCGAGCGGCAGCCCACAGCCCCGTAGCGTGAATGCCATCGTCGTTGGTCAGAAGGATTTTCAAGGAATGGCCTCGCAGTTCGATTTGATGAGCGGTTAAATGATACACCCCGCACAGTGCGGGTTTCACCGCCGTGCGGGGTGCGCGTCGCGACTCTGATACTCAGTGGTGAGCCAGTCCAATGGCGTGGAGCAAGGCGTGTTTCACCTCCACCGGCGCTATGCTCGAACGGAAATCCGCCGACGCAAACACGTCGCCGATGATGTCCACGCCGGCCGCGCTGAGATCATCGCTCAGCCGCGCCGTTGCGTCGCCGATGCTGTGCATGGTCAGCGTGGTGCCGGTTAACGCCTGCTCCACCGCGGCGGCTTTCACGGGCCGGGGCGTCAGGCCGCCGACCGCGACCGATGCGGCGGTGCAACGGTCGCCGTCCATGGTCACGACCACGGCTCCGCCAACGACGGCGTAGAAGCTCGCAGGGTGGGCCATCTTGGCGTATTCGGCCCGTTGGTTGGACGCCAAAACGGGGACGCTCACCGTGGTGATGAGCTCGTCGTCGGCCAGAGCGGTGGCGAAGGCGTCCTCGACGAAATCCGCCGCCGCAATGGTACGGCTGCCGGTCGGGCCCTGTACTGAAACCGTCGCGCCGAGCGCGGTCAGCACGGTTGCCCAATCGGACGCCGGGTCGGCGTGCGCCAGGTTGCCGCCAATGGTTCCGCGATTTCGAACCGCCGGATCGCCGATGCCGCCGGCCGCCTCGGCCAGCAGCCCGTTAGTCCTCTGCACGTCCGCGGACGCTGCAATCTCGGCGTGGGTGGTCAATGCGCCGATGTTGATGGTATCGCCGCTGACGGTGATGCCGCGCAATCCGTTGATGCCACCAATGTCGATGATGACTTCGGGACGCGCCAGGCGAAAGCGCATCAGGGGTATGAGGCTGTGGCCCCCGGCCAGCAGCCTGGCTCCAGGATTTTCCGACAGCAACCTCACCGCATCGGCGATCGAGGATGCTTTTCGGTATTCAAACTCTGCAGGATACATTGCAATCAGTCCTCCGTCGCTGGGTGCGGCTAATGGCCGTGGCCATGACCGTGGTCGTGATCATGCCCATGGCTGTGGCCGTGGCCATTCCCGGTGTAGCCGGTGGCCTGGATGGCGCGCCAGACACGTTCCGGGGTCAGCGGCATGTCGATGCTGTCGACTCCCAGCGGCTTCAGGGCGTCCATCACTGCGCTGTAAATGGCCGCGGTGGAGGCGATGGTGCCGGTTTCACCGATACCCTTGACTCCCAGCGGGTTGTGCGGCGACGGGGTAACCGTCGAGTGCACCTCGATGTCGGGCACCAGGTGGGCACGGGGGATCGCGTAGTCCATCATGGACCCGGTGAGCAGTTGCCCATTGTCGTCATACACCGCGCCTTCCCACAGGGCCTGACCCGCTCCCTGCACCACTCCGCCATGCACCTGACCCTCAACAACCATGGGGTTGATCTGCGGGCCGCAGTCGTCAACGGCGACGTACCGGTCCAATGTGATGTGCCCATTGTCGGGATCAATGCTGACGATGGCCGCGTGAGCGCCAAACGGGTAGCTGAAGTTGGGCGGGTCGTAATAGGTGCTGGCCTCCATGCCCGGCTCGATGCCTTCCGGAAGGTTCCAGGCAACGTTGGCCTGAAGCGCGATGTCCTGGATGCTCTGGGCGCGGTCGGGCGCCCCGCGGACAAAGAACTGCCCGTCCGCGTACTCGATGTCCGCCTCGTCGGCTTCCAGCAGGTGCGCGGCGATGACCCGAGCCTTGTCTCGAAGCTTGCGCATGGTGAGAGCGACGGCCGCGCCGCCCACCACGGTGGTGCGGCTGCCGTAGGTTCCCCAACCCATCGGCGTCGTATCAGTGTCCCCGTGCACGATCTCAACGTCATCAACGTCGACACCGATCTCGTCGGATACGATTTGGGCGAAGGTGGTTTCCTCGCCCTGGCCGTGGGGAGACGTGCCGATGAACACGTTGACCTTGCCGGTTGCGTAAATGCGGACGGTTGCCGATTCCCAAAGGCCGCCGCCGAACCCGACGGCGCCCGCCACCTGGGACGGGCCGAGCCCGCAGATCTCGCAGTAGCAGGCTACGCCCACTCCGCGGAATGTTCCGTGTTCGCGCTCATGGGCCTGGTCGTGTCGGAACTGGTCGTAACCGATGTGCCCGAGCAGTTGGTCCAGTGCGCCGGTGTAGTTTCCACTGTCGTAGGTGATGCCGATGGCGACGTCGCGGTTGTTGTCGAACGCTTCGATCAGGTTGCGCCGGCGTACCTCCACGCTGTCGATGCCAACGGCGTCGCCCACCTTGTCCATCAACCGTTCGAGCAGGAACGTGGCCTCGGGGCGACCGGCGCCGCGATAGGCCTCAACCGGCGTTGAGTTGGTGAACACTCCATACACATCGGCCTTGATGTTGGCGATGTCGTAAGGCCCGGAGTACATCAGGCCGTGGAGAATGGTCGGGATCCCGGGCGCGGCGGTGGACAGATAGGCTCCCATGCCGGCGTAAACCACGCTGCGCACCGCAGTGACCTTGCCATCAGCGTTGGCGGCCATCTCAACGTATTCGACGTGATCGCGGCCATGGGTGGTCGCCATGTAGTTCTCGGTGCGCGTCTCGGTCCACTTCACCGGGACGCCAAGCTGCATGGAGCAAAACGCGGTGATCATTTCCCACGGATAGACCGCAATCTTGGCTCCAAATCCGCCGCCCACTTCCGGAGCGATGACGCGAATCTTGTGTTCCCCCACGCCGGTCACCAGACAGGTAACGAACCGCGCGATATGGGGGTTCTGCGTGGTGTTCCACAGCGTCAACTCGCCCATGGCCGGCGACCACGACGCGATGGCCGAGCGGGTTTCCATGGGGTTGGGGATCAGCTTCTGCTGGCGGATGGTCTCGCTGACGGTTACCGCCGCATCGGCGAAGGCGGCGTCGGTATCGCCGCCGGCCGCGACCCAATGGAATGCCTGGTTGTTGGGCGCATCCTCATGCAGTTGGGGTACGCCGTCTCCGAGGGCCGCCTCCGGGTTGATGATGGACGGCAGCGGCTCGTAGTCAACCTCGATAAGTTCGAGCGCGTCCTCAGCCTGGTAGCGGTTGTCCGCCACCACAACCGCCACTGCGTCGCCGACGTATCGCACGACGTCCGACGCGATGGCAGGATATGCCACGGCCTTGAGGTCGGAGTCGGGGATCGCCCAGGCGCATGGAATGGGGTTCAGCACACCCTCGATGTCCGCGCCGGTATACACCGCTAGCACGCCTGAGGCAGCTCTTGCGGCGTCGGTGTTTACGCTGTTGATGCGCGCATGGGCGTGCGGGCTGCGCAGAATCGCCGCATGCACCATCCCGGTGAGCTTGATGTCGTCGGTATAGGAGGCCTGGCCGGTGATGAGCCGGGGATCCTCGCGCCGGCGTATGCCGGATCCAAAAATACGGGTGGTCATAGCGGTCTTTAGCCTCCTTGCTGGGCAGCAGCGGCGGCCAGAGCGGCCTTGACGATGTTGTTGTATCCGGTGCATCGGCACATGTTGCCCTCCAAACCGGCGCGGACTTCTTCCGCGGACGGATCGGGGTTGCGCTCTATGATCTCGGTCACGGACATGATCATGCCGGCGGTGCAATACCCGCACTGGAGACCATGATTGTCCCAGAACGCTTCCTGGACTGCGGACAGGTTTCCGTCCTGCGCCACGCCCTCGATGGTGGTGATGTCTGCGCCGTCGGCCTGCACTGCAAACGCCGTGCACGACTTCACGGTTACGCCGTTGATGCGCACGACGCAGGCTCCGCATTGGCTGGTGTCGCAACCGATCTTTGTGCCGGTGAGATTCAGGGTTTCCCGCAGGAAGTGGACCAGAAGGGTACGAGGTTCCACATCTGCCGAGTGGGACCGGCCATTCACGTTGACCGTGATGGGTACTGTATTGGGCAAAATAACACCTCCTCGATAAGGGACGCCGCGCCGATAATCGCACGCGGCTTGAGGCGGAGCCGGGGAGAATCAAAGGTTAAACAGCGGCGATCCAACCTCGCCGGCAGTATAGACGTGAGCCGGGAGACGGTCAAATACACGGGCAACGGCAGGGAATGCCCGATTCTCTCCTGCCTCGTCCGACCCTGAGCAGGATTCCAAACAGGGGGTGTGCTACATTATTCTGGACGTTGTGCTTTTCCGACGAATCGATGGAGAACTCTTTTCATGCTGCCGTCTCACCTCACTCACGTATTTCCCGACACCACAGACACCAACTCCGCGGGCCACTTGACCGTCGGCGGATGCGACGCCACCGAACTGGTTGAACAGTACGGGACGCCTCTCTACGTGCTCGACGAGGCCACGCTGCGCTCTCGCTGCCGGCAATTCGCTCAGGCATTTGGGGAGCGCTACCCCAGTTCCAAAGCCGTGTACGCGTCGAAGGCCTACATCAACCCTGCGTTGGCCCGGATTTTCGCTGAGGAAGGCCTGGGCCTGGACGTGGTTTCCGGCGGCGAACTGGCCGTCGCCCAGGCGGGCGATGTTCCCCTGGAGCACGTGTATTTCCACGGCAACAACAAGACGCCCGCCGAGCTCGAAGAAGCTGTGGCGGCTGGCATCGGCCGCGTCGTTGTGGACAGTTTCCACGAACTGGACTTGCTGGAAAGAATCTGTGCCGACGTTGGCAAAACCCAGGATATTCTGGTGCGAGTGTCCCCGGGCATCGACCCACATACGCACGCATACACCACCACCGGGATAATCGACTCGAAGTTCGGGTTCTCAATCCAGACCGGGGACGCCGAACGGGCAATTTTGCAGGCCATTGCCGCCCCGCATCTCAATCTGCGGGGCCTGCATTTCCATCTCGGTTCTCCCATTTTCGAACTGGAGCCGTATCAGGCGGCAACTGACCTGGTGTTGAGGTTCGCTTCCGGCCTGCGAGAACAGGGCCTGAATCTTCAGGAGTTCAGTCCGGGAGGAGGGTTCGCCATCGCATACACCCGAAACGACGCTCCTCCATCGGCGTCGGACTACGCCGAAGCCATCGTGGGCACGCTCAACGCCACCTGTTCCGAGCTTGGCCTGGATCATCCGAGCCTCGTAGTCGAGCCCGGGCGTTCCATTATCGGCCCCGCCGGTGTAGCCCTCTATCGCATTGGGGCGATCAAGGATATCCCGGGGATTCGCACCTACGTCAGCGTTGACGGCGGCATGGGCGATAACATCCGGCCCGCCCTGTACCAGGCCTCCTATGAGGTCCTGTCGGCCAACCGGCCCGGCGCTGAACCCGACACCAAGGTCACCATCGCCGGCAAGTACTGCGAATCGGGCGACGTTCTGGCTTCAGACATCATGCTGCCGGTTCCTGCTGCCGGCGATGTCATAGCCATTCCCGCGGCCGGAGCCTACTGCCCGTCGATGGCCAGCAACTACAATCTGAATCCCCGTCCTCCAATCGTGCTGGTAGGCGACGGCGAAAGTAGATTGATCCGGCGCCGGGAATCGTACGCAGATATGATGATCTGCGACCTCTAGTCCAGGCTCGCCGCGTTCACGCGCTATGTGGAAAACGGTTGGGCAGGACCGCCTGATCACCGACATTTCAGCCAGCTTGCAGGCGGGTCGCCTGGGTCACGCGTACCTTCTGGTCGGACCGCCGCACGTGGGCAAAATGACGCTGGCGCTCGATCTGGCGGCCGCGGTCAATTGCCTCCGGTTGAACGTCCCCCACGATGGTCCGTGCGG
This sequence comes from Dehalococcoidia bacterium, assembly GCA_965116565.1. GTDB lineage: Bacteria > Chloroflexota > Dehalococcoidia > Lucifugimonadales > UBA3495 > Bin87. Next base: position 1,871,714 of record OZ220699.1, on the reverse strand, counting down.
AGAATGTCCACCTTGCTCGCGGATCCTGCGAGGGGTTCATGCCGATTTGAGCGTGCAGGCCGTGGGCGATGATCCACAGGTCCCTACTCGGATCAGCATCAGGCAGGTGCGGGAGGCGGAAAATTTTCTGTCGATAACGCCCGTGGAGGGAGGATGGAAGGTAATAGTCCTGGACGGGGCAGAAACGTTGTCGGCGGGACAGAGCGAATCGGCGAACGCGCTGCTCAAAACGCTGGAAGAACCGCCGGAGCGGTCTCTCCTTCTGTTGCTCAGCGGCGCTGAGGAGGCGATATTGCCGACCACCAGGTCCCGTTGCCGAGTCCTCACGCTCCGACCGATGTCCGGCGCGCGCCTCTCAGACTACCTGGAATCAAAATACGCAATGGAATCGGATCGCGCTCATTGGCTGGCGCGACTGGCCCGGGGATGTCCGGGGTGGGCCATCAACGCGCTGGATGACCCCACGATTCTGGAAGCGCGTGCCGCCGAACTGGATGACGTCGCCGGACCCGATGCCATGCCATTGGACCAGCGGTTTGCCTACGCCAACAGGTTGGCGGGCGGGTTCTCCAACGACCGGGAATCGGTGCGACAAACCCTTTACCTATGGCAAAGCTGGTGGCGAGACCTTCTGTTGGTCAATGAAGGAGTGATCGAACACGTCCAGAACTCTGACCGTCGCGATGCGTTGGATTCGATGGCCGCCGGGACATCTTCGGTGGCAACGGTGCGGTTCCTCAAGCGGATACAGGACACGCTGGTCGCGCTGGATGCCAACGTAAACCCCAGACTGGCGCTGGAATCTCTGATGCTCGACGTGCCGGAGCGTTAAGCTGCCATCCGTTTACACCGCCGCGTATTCCTTGAGGCGACCCTTACCGACCGGTTTTAGCCGGCCTTGCCGCTCCAGTGTACGAATGGCCTGTTGAACCAGCGGGTCGCCGAAACGGCGAAACCGTCCCGCAATCTTGCTGACGGTTCGAGGGTTGTCGCAGTACTCCCAGATGTGCTCCGCCAGCAAGCCGCCGGTGTCCGGCAGCTTCTTCGACGGCAACACCAGCGTGTGTCCCGGGTTGTTGTCCACATCCTCGCCCGGCTTGAACTCCAGGCACACAGGATACTTGGAGAGGAACGCCCGAAACCGTGCGCGGAGCACGCCACCGGATCCGGTGGACCCGTACCCGTGGACGACGTCCAAGGTCGGCTTCGCCGTGCCGTTCGCCGCAGCAACCCTGTTGTAAAAATCCAGGAACTCGGCCAGGGCTTCAGTCCATGTCTTGCCGTGCAGGTCTATGCTGGACATGGTGAATCAATCGGCCATCGCCAGCGCTGCGGGTTCCTCATCCCGCTTCCGACCGTTGGCTTGCCAGGGAATGTACTGCTGCCATTCCTCCAGAATCGTGCGGTTTTCCAGGATCCGGTACGGATTCGGCTGAGGCGCGGTGGGCTCCCTGCGCAGTTTCATATTGGCTTCGTCAGGCGTGCGCCCGGCCTTGTCCAGGTTGCAGCGGCCGCAAGCTGCAACGACGTTGTCCCAGGTATGCGGACCATGCTGCCTTCGCGGCACGACGTGGTCCAAAGTGAGGTGTTGGGATCGCGTCCCGCAGTATTGGCAGGTGTAGTGGTCCCGGAGGAACACCTCTTTCTTGGACAAACGGCGGGGGGCGAACGGGCGCTTGACCAGGTAAACCAACCGTATGATCGACGGCGCTTCCAGGTAAGTGCTGAACGTGCGGACTTTCACATCCTCTGAGCGCGGTTCCAGAAGCTCCGCCTTGCCCTTGGCCACCAGGACAATGGCGCGACGGACCGTGCACACGTTGACCGGCACGTAGTTCAAGTTGAGAACCAGAACCGGGGCGGTGAGGCGACCCGGGATCGATGGACCCCCGCGCCGACGTTTTCCGTCCTCCGGAGTCGTTTCAGTTGGCTGGTTGCCATTTCTGCGCGGCGACCCGGGTTGACGGCCGCCGCCTTTGGCCGGTCGCCCCGTCGCCTTGCCCTTGGCGGCGCTTTTTCCCCGACTGGTTCGTCCGCGGCTTGCCATCTGCCAACCTCAACGCAGGTTACGCGTTCGCTGCCGTGTCTCGATGAATATGTTATGGAAACAAGTAAATCATAAATTATTATACTGGCAAACGTCGGCTTTGGGCAGATGCAACCGCCCTTTCGATATGACCACCCATGGCTATAGCCAAATCGCCCAGACCAACCCTCCGATCAGCAGACCCAGGAGCAGCCCTCCCGCGTGATTGATGCGTACGGTGTTGGAACCGTAACCCAGCTTGGTTTCCAGATGCCTCCCGAAATAACCGATGCTGATTACGCAAATCACGCCCACGAAAGCCAGTGGGGCATACACCAAGCCGGGAGATTCGGCGTTGCGGAATAACCAGGCGAGCGCGATCAGGAGCCCTATGGCTCCCAGCGACAGCGCCATCCGCAGTAATCCGACGCGAAATCCCCAAGCCATCAGGAAACACCAACCCGCCAGCCCCAACATGCGCCAGGGCGATTCGGTGATCCAGTCCAACATGGCGAAATTGTCCGTGATACCTCGGGTTACCGCAAGGGACCGCCGGACGCACCGGGTTCCCGCCCAGCGCGAAAGGGTCATGACGACTCGGTTTCTTTGTAGAGGGAGCGGCGCAACCCCGGTGCTATAATCGAGCGCATGGGAAACCCGAGCGACAACGCGGCAGATCAGGGCCCGGTGGTCGCAATCGACGGACCGGTCGCGTCCGGGAAATCGACGGTCGGCCGCGCTGTGGCGGAACAGTTGGGGTTGCGTTTCCTCGACACTGGGATCATGTACCGGGCCGTTACCTGGCTCGCTCTCTCCGTGCGCGAGGACTTAAACGACGCGAAGGTGATGGGTCGGTTGGCCGAACAATGCGATATGTCGTTGGACGGCGACAACTCCGCGAGCCTGATCACTGTGAACCGGCGCCAACTCTACTCGAGCGATTTGGCGTCCGACGAGGTCGATCGGAATGTTTCGGCGGTCGCCGCGAGTTCGGCGGTTCGCCGGGCGTTGGTCGCTCAACAGAGATCAATTGCCGCAGCAGGCGCCATCGTGATGGTGGGGCGCGACATAGGCTCGGTGGTGCTCCCCGACGCGCACGTGAAACTGTACGTGGACGCACCCCCGGCGGTACGGGCCAGGCGCCGATTCCTGCAACAAAAGGAGCGGGAAACCGACGCCGATTATCAACGAGCGCTGGCCGAGACTCTCCAGCGCGACCGACTGGACAGTGAGCGTGCGGACTCTCCGTTGACCATACCCGACGGACGCCATAGTCATAAACACCGAGCACATGAATTTGTCGGAAACGGTCGCCACCGTCATATCGGAGATTCAGGCCGCGACGACCGTCGCCGCAGTACACGGGACACACGGGAGATAGGGAATTGGCCTGGTTGTACCAACCCAGCCGGCGTTTCGGACAGGCGATTTGGTCTGTGACCGGACGTCTGACAGTTACGGGCCAGGAAGCCATGCCGCCATTCGGTCCCCTCCTGGTGGCGAGCAACCACCTTTCACTGAACGATGCCGGAACCCTGGTAGTAGCGTTGCCCAGGCCGATAGTTTTTTTGGCCAAGAAAGAGCTCTGGAACAAGCCGGTGGGCCGTTTTTATTGCAACGCGGTGGGCGCGGTTCCACTGGACCGTCAACGGGGCGGGGGAGAGGCGTTGCGATACGCGTTGGAGGCCTTGCAAAGGGACCAGGCGATCCTGATGTTCCCCGAGGGCGGCATCAGCCCAACCGGACAACTACGTCAAGCGCGAACCGGGCTGGCATGGCTCGCCCTGAAAACTCAGGCGCCGATTCTCCCGGTTGGAATCGCCGGAACTGAAAAGTTCCCGGCGTGGCGCATGCCGGTGCCTTTGTCAAGCTGGCAGGTTAACATCGGCACGCCCTTCACTCCGCCACAGGTTGATGGGCCAATCACCAAGCCGCTGCTGAACTCAGTGTCCGGCATGATCATGGAGAGGATCGCGGCGCTGCTGCCCGAATCGTACCGGGGCGTCTATGCCGACGCGTTGCGACCAAGAGAGCCACTGGGCAATATTGGCCGAGAGATTGACACAGCCAACTGATTTTTCGACGACCGGCTAACGCAGTACGGATTCCGGCTCCCGCCGGTAATGCAACGGCTCGTCGTCCAGCATGCGTTCCAACTCAGACGTCCGCACGTTGATGGTATCCATTATGGCCGGCGGGATGCCAGCGTTCTCATTCACGTAATTGCTGAGCAGTTCCAGTTCGTCGAAGCCCTGGAAGCAATCGACCACACCGCGCAGCGCCGAGGAGAAGAACTGCGTGTCGTGACCCACCCCGCGTCCAACCGAGAAATGGTACACGTACTTCAGGTTGTCTTTCAGGTAACGCACTACGGGGAAGAAGTCGCTGTCGCCGGACACCAGCACCGCGACGTCGAAGCTGTCCATCTTCGCAATCATGTCGACCGCTATGCCAATGTCGACACCCTTTTCCCCCACCTGCGTTCCCTGGAAGGTAATGTTTCCGTCATAGTCGTAGTCAAGACGGTAGGGCCGGAAAGGCTGCACCACATATTGACCGACGTATTTGAACTCAAGGAAATTGGTGTTTTGCTGAATCTCTTCAAACACCGATTTGCGCAACTGGTGGAATCGCCGAAACTCGTGCTCGTACCAATCCTGCGCCTTGGAGATCACCAACTCCGGAGTGAGTTCAGGAATCCGGCCACCGTGTTCGTCCACGATGCGTTGGGCTCGCCATAGGTTGGGCGACCAGGGCGTTATGCTCTCCGCGTAATACCAATACACCCGCACCAGTTGGTGGTCCCAACCGGTAATGTCATCGAACTTCCCCAGCGCATCCTGAAAGAATTCCTGCCAACGGAAGTGCTTTTCATCCAGTCGATATTCCGGATTGTTGGGATGCGGCGGGTCTGATCGAAAGTGAAAATCCCGCAGGTTATGCCGGAAGTTTTGTCCATCGACAAATATCACGGTTTTGAGCGCCATGTGGTTGCTCCTGGCTTTACCGAGACTAATGCGTTTGATTTGATTGCCCGAAACGTAAACTCAATAGGCGGTAGGTATTCTAACCGCCGGTCTCCGATCGGACACATTTAGGTATAGGTGTATAGTTGGCGACGCCGGTGGAAGCTCAATCCACCGGCGCATTTATGTCTATGTCGTACCGCTGCAGCAATTCGTCCAATTGCGCTGCAGTGCGGTCATCCGGAGGGACCAGGGGCAGCCGAGGTTCACCCACGTCAAATCCCGCCTTGTTGAGGCCGTACTTCACCGGTATTGGGTTGGACACTATAAATAGGCCCTTGAACATGTCCAGCAGACGCAGGTGTTCAGCGCCGGCGGCTTCCACGTCCCCCTCCAGGGTCAAACCGATCATGTGCTTTATCTGGTCCCCAACGAGGTGAGCGGCAACGCTCACCACGCCGTAACCACCCATGGACATGATGCCGAAAGTTTCGTCATCGTTGCCCGACCACACACGGAAGTCGTCCGGAGTATCTCTTATTACTTTAGCTATCTGAACGGGGTCGCTGCTGGCTTCTTTTATCCCAATGATGTTTTCGATTTCAGACAAACGCACGGTGGTGTCGTTGGTCATATTGAGGCTCGTGCGACTCGGCACGTTGTAAAGCATACCCGGCAGGTTCGTGCATTCAGCCAGAACTTTGAAATGCTGGAACAGCCCTTCCTGAGGGGGCTTGTTGTACGCCGGCACCGTGAGGAGCAGGGCATCCGCTCCTGCTTTCTCAGCCTCGCGGCTCAGTTCTATGGATGCGGTGGTGTTATTGTCGCTGGTTCCGGCGATCACCGCGCCACGCGATCCGATGGCGTCTTTAACTTCACCGTACAGACGGGCTTTTTCGTCCATGGACAGCGCCGGTCCTTCTCCGGTGGTTCCGGTTACTACCAGCCCGTCAGTCCCCGAGTCCAGCAAAGCTACCGCTAGACGTTTAGCCTGCTCATAATCGACCTGCCCTTCGGCATCAAATGGTGTGACCATAGCTGTGATGAGTCGGCCAATCTCAGTAGGCATAATGCGTCCCTCCTCGCCTCTAACCGCGTCGTATTGTGCGAAACTATTGGTGCGGCGATAAATGCATTCCGATGCTAATTTTGGGCATTATACACATTTGAGGCATCGCGGGCGATAGTTGTGGGAAATTGGCCGCCCGGGACGACTATCTGGTGATTCACCGTCGTCCACGCACCACACCCTTTTCAACGGCGTGCTCTGCGATTTGCAGCGCATTTAGCGCAGCCCCTTTGACCAAGTTGTCGGTGACGACCCACATAGCCAAACCGTTGGGATGGGAAGCGTCTTGCCTGATACGACCGACAAACACTTCATCGCGTCCCGCCGCATCGATAGGTGTGGGATAAACGTTATTTGTGGCGTCATCCTGGACACACACTCCCGACATTCCGCTCAGTAATTCCCTCGCCTCACCCGGCGCCACCGGTTGTTCAAACTCCAAATGCGCCGCGACACAGTGAGAGATGAAAACGGGCACCCGTACGCACGTCGCAGATACGGCCATTTCCGGCTCATGGAGTATCTTGCGGCTCTCGTTGATCATTTTTTCTTCTTCGCGGGTGTACCCCGACGCAGTGAACCCGTCGATTTGAGGAAACACGTTGAACGCCGTGGGCTGCGGTTGCGCATCCGGTTCGGCGTGCCCACCGTGCAAAACAGTACGGGTCTGATCCCTCAATTCATTCATCGCCGCGCCGCCGGCGCCGGAGACGGATTGGTAGGTGTCGGCGACAATCCGTCGGATCGGACTGGCCTGGCGCAGCGGGTGCGCCACCATCACCAGAGGGGTCGTGGAACAGTTCGGGATAGACACGATGCCATCATGCCAGGCAAGATCATCCCCGTTCACCTCGGGCACCACCAACGGCACGTTTGGGTCCATTCTGAACGCGCTCGAGTCGTCGATCACCATCGCTCCGGCCGCGGCTGCCATCGGGCCAAAGTGGCGCGAGGCTTCAGTGCTCACGGAGATAAAAGCGATATCAACGTCGTCGAACGAATCTTCGGTGGTCTCGGCCACTGTGAATGTCTCCCCATTCACGTCGATCCTGCGGCCAGCCGAGCGCTTGGACGCCAGAAGCTTGAGATTCTTATGCTGCGGATATCTCGACTCAATCAGGCGCAGAGTTTCCTGACCAACCGCGCCGGTGGCTCCAACTATCGCAAGTTTAAGTCCCTGTAAGTCCATTGCACTCCTGGATACAACGTGGTTCAGATGTTTACCACGCAACATTCCGTTGCAGAAATCTACGAATCGTCCCTGGCCGCGGTTTCAATGACGCCATTCACGGCAGTCGGCCAACCTGCGGTGATGCGCCGGCGCATCCGACAAGAGACACTTTCCCGGGTATTGGCTCCAAATGTAGTCGCGGGAATCAGGAGATCGCTAATTTAAGGTTACACCCGCCTCCCACGTGAGTCCATACGGCAGGGTGAGCCGTTCAGGCGATCACAGACCCAATACGGTTTCCAAACCGACTGTCAGCCCGGGCCGATGCACCACTTCCCTGACGCATCTCAACACGCCGGGCATATAGCAATCGCGCCCAAGAGTGTCGTGGCGGATGCTCAAGGTCTGTCCGGACGCCCCAAAGATCACCTCGTGGTGCGCGCTGCGACCCGGCAGCCGCAAGCTGTGGATGCCCGCCCCACCGATGTCACCCCCGCGCGTCTCAGGCAGATTGTGCACGGTGGCCTCGTTTCGCTGGAAATCTGCATCGCGCTGTTCCCGCATCCCGCGGGCGATCGCCATCGAGAAGCCGGACGGCGAGTCAATCTTCATCTCGTGGTGAGCCTCGACCACGTCCACGTAGTCGAAAAACGCGGCGGCCTGTTCGGCCAGTTTTTTCAGCACTACGGCGCCCAGGGCAAAATTCGGCGCGACAATGATCCCGATGCCGTGTTCTCTACTCATGGTGTCCAGCGTCTGCAATTGCCCGGCGTTCAGCCCGCTGGCGCCCAGAACCATGTGAATGCCTCGGTCGGCCGCGAGTGGCGCCGCCTCCATGCACGCCTCGGCGTGGGTAAATTCCACCATCACCATCGGTTTCGTGGAGTCCAGGATTGAAGCCAAATCGGTGGACAGCGGCACCTCGCCGGCGGGGGTCGGCAGCGCGTCGCCTCGCGGGGTGTGGCAGGTAGCGCCCACCAGATTCACGTCGGCGGCGCCGGACACAGCGCGCACCGTTTCGGCGCCCATGCGTCCCGTCGCCCCGTGTATCACTACCGAAATTACGCCGTTCTGGCCCGAAGTCGTCATGATCTGGTGCTCCTGTGCGGGGTAACGAAAAGTTTAATGAAACGACGGCCCGTCCGCGGTGGTCCACAGGTTTCCGAACCGTGGGGTCAGTTATACCGGATACGCGGGTCGAAGTGAGCGTGAAGAATGTCGATGACGAGGTTGGTTGCGATGTAGACAATGCTGAAAAAACAGGACGCCCGTTTGAATCACCAAGAAGTCCCGCGCCAGCACGGACTGGAAAACCAAAAAGCCGACGCCGGGCCAGGCGAACACCGTTTCGATCGACACCGAACCCACCAGCAATGAACCCAGGATGATCCCAACATACGTGATGGGGGCGGGGGCGGCGTTGCGGAGCGTGTGTCCAGATCACCTTCCACTCGGGCAGCCCTTTCACGCGGGCCAGTTTAACGTTCTCGCTGTCCAAGGCATCGAGCATCGAGGACCGAATCAACCGCATCAGAGCGGCGACCCAGAACAGACCCAGCGACACGGCCGGCAACATATAGGAACTGGGTCCCGAATGACCCGAGGTAGGCACCGGATCCAATGCCAACCCAAAAACCCCGATGAGCACCAGCCCAAGCCAGAACGGTGGAGCCGCTTGCCCGACCAACGCCAGTGCTTTGCCGCCATAGTCGAAAACGGAATCCCTTTTTGCCGCCGTAATGACACCCACGGAAACCGCAATCAACGTGGCGATCGCGATCGACAGCCCTGCGAGCGACCAAGTCGCAGGCAATCGGTCCACCACCAACTCACCCGCGGACATGCGCCACTTGAACGACTCGCCGAATTGTCCCTGCAATGCGTTTCCTACGAAGGTGAAATACTGGACGTGCAGAGCCCGGTCCACGCCCCATGCTGATGCCACCAAAGCGCGGTCCTCGACGGTGGCTTCGAACGACGGCAAGGTATCGAGTGGGTTCCCTGTAATGCGCGCCAGTGCGAACACGATAGCCGTTACCGCCCACAGGGCGACGATGGTCTGCAAGACTCTGACGAATATGTACCGCCGCATGAGTCGCTCCAAGCGTTCGTCAGGCGTGTTGCATCATCATAATCCAGGCCACCCCGGTGTCAAGTAACGACGGCCTCAAACATAGTTCCATCAACAGCGGCCGTAACCGATGATCGGGGGCTCGCAAAATTCGGGATCGTTTCCAACCTGGCCCGCTCACGCCGATGATGTCCGATGCCAATCGCCGATTCCCCACGAGGTTTGCTGGCGATGAGACGGCAGCTGAGGCGTTGCTTTTCGCAAACGTGGTTGCCACGAAAATATCACTTGTTATGGGCACTTACACGTGCCGTATATTTCAGGCGAATATATTACGAAAACAGGCGTATTTGTGCATGACACAGTTGGTTAACTGCCATAAATCATACCGAGTAAATTGATGTCAGACATGGGATTTGGCTACGGGTCCGCAAAAATCAGGTCCCATTAAAGGGCGAATTTGCGGAATGGAGGGACAGCCAAAAGGATCCAAGCTCAAAACAATAATCGCGTTCCGTTCACCGTGCCTGTGATCTTGCTGTTGCTTGTCGCGGCGGCTTGCGGCAGCGAGCCCGAGACTGCTCCTGCCAGCGCGCCCGCCGCCGCGGCCACCGAAGCCCCGGTCATGGCGGCAACGGAAGCTCCGGCGCCTCAAGCACGCGCAACCGAAGCTCCACCTCCGCCGTAACCGTCGCCTGCTGCTCCGGCCTTCCGAGCGGCGGCCGGAGCAACCGCTGCGCCAACGGCAACTCCCGCTCCGGCGATGGAGCCTGGGTCGAACTTCCAGGGGGCGTCGGTTTCTGCGCGAGGCCCGCCGCTACCCGTTGATCCCCATCGCTGTGGTCATGATCATGCTGGTAATACCAGCGATTTTCGCCGGAGTAATCGCGCCCTATGATCCGCTGGCCGGAGATCTCAGGGTCCGCCTATTGCCGCCCGCCTGGATTGACGGAGAGTCCGCCGTCAAAAACGTCGTAGCCCAATTGGACCCATCCAAAATCGGCACAGAGGTGATGGCGAGCAACGCTTTCCGATTGGTCAGGAATGGCGGTGCGTTCCTGCTTGATGGCGCCACCGAGGCGGTCCCTGGCGCCAGAGTAGCCGTGACATCCAAGCCGGGTTGTCCATCCCCATCATCCTGCCGGCCCTCGTCCTGGTGACCGCTTTGGGAGCCAGCTTCGCGACCATCATCGTGGTGCTGGTGTTGCTGCTCTGGGCGCATTACGCCAGGATGGCGCGCGGAGAAACTCTGTCTGTGAGGGTGCAGGACTTCGTTGCGAGGTCGCGGGTCGCGGGGTCCTCACACCCTCGCATCATGGCGCGCCACATCTTTCCAAACGTATTCAACAGCCTGGTGGTGCTGGCGTCGCTGCAGGTGGAGCCCGTTATCATCCTGAAGAGCACCCTGAGCTTTCTCGGCGCCGGCATCCGGCGCCCCACGCCGGCGTGGGGTCTGATGGTAGACGACGGGCGTGAACCGGTCTAATAGCACCCGGTGTGGACCCCCATCGTCAGAATCCGGGTCGGCTCTGGAAACCTCTGCGAGATTTCCCCCGCTCCCCTGACCTGATCAATTCTGGGCGACGGCGCAGTCGTAACGCTCCAGGCAGGACCGGACCACCAGGTCAACGTCGTCCGACAGGAGATACCCCTCGGACGCCAACTTGGTCGCTTCCGCCTTGACCAGTTCAGCGTATGCCTCACGGTTGGTGTAACGCTCCTCCATCGACAGGCGTGGGTCTCCAACCTCGTCCCGCCGGTCAGAGGTTGCCGGGAACCAGTGGGACGAGCCCTGCATGGACATCAACTGCTCAGGAGCGCCGGTGTCAGGGTGCCTCAGGTTCCAACCGGTGTGCGTCCCCACGGGCACGGTGAGGTCCGGCAGCCGGATGCCCGCCAGATCGTTTCCATCCTCATCCGCCGCGGGTACCAGGTGAGGGTATTCGCGACCCTCCCGAACCGGGTAGGAGGCTATACCACGATCAGCATCCGGCCCCACGTCGAGCTCGCGCACCCGCCACAGCCGATCCGCGTCCGGTCGGCTGCGCGACGGGATTGAGGGCGCGGCGCCCAGATACGACAACTGCGTAACGGCCGTGCCGTCGTCGAGCCTGGGGTGTTGGCTGGGCGGCGGTTCAACGCCTCCGGTCACCCACCGGTCAAGGTTCAAAAGCGCGGCGCGCAATAATGGGATGTAATCCACCGCATTGTAGGGATGCATCCCGGTGGAGCCATCGGGCCCTTGCCCTATCATCAACTCCGGCGCTCCCGGCAGGTGCTGGGTGCCGGCGAACAGATAGCGTCGTGTCTCCGGCGCTTCTTCGAGGTCGACGGACCCGCTGCTGTCGATGTGAGTCAAGCTGGCGTCGCCCCGCCAGTATTCTGCAGCGGAGTCGGTGTAAATCACCTTGGGCGCAGCATCGAGCGCCCGGAGGCGGTTCAACAACCCGTCGGATCTTTCGGTGAGGGTGTCAGTGAGGTTATTGTCGGCAAACGGGAATTGGTGTCCAAAGCCGGGGTTGGACTGGCATGACGGTTGTGCGAACCGGTGGTTGAACTCGCCCATGCGGCCACCGGCGACGTGGGGCAGCAGGCCGTCGAATACCTGCTTGCCAGCTTCATCAACATTGAGACCCAGGTAGGCCATGTGTCGCAGCAGCCGACCGCATTGCGACACTCCGTGCCCGTATGTCTTTTCGTAACCGGGTGAAAGGTCGGTGGAGTTGCGGAACCACGCGGCTGCGTCCCGGATTGCCAGCATGCCGCACCCGACTACCACCGGCCTGGCGGCTGTGTAAATGACGTAGTAGATCTTGCCGGGCTGGAACCCGGATTCCAGGGCTATGTGTTCCTCGTCCGGAAAATGCCATTGCGAACGCGGAATCACCGTGTCGGGGCCGTCTTCCCAGTCTCGTACCAACAACATGGCGCCCGCGTCGTCCAGATCGGCTACGGGATAGGGACGGTGGTCCCGATTGGACAGTTGCCGGGTCGCTTCCACGACGTTGGGGCGCATTTCCACGCATGCCTGGCCGGTCACAGGCTTGCCGGCGATCCGGATCTCCGGAGCCTCAAGACCCAAGAGGGCGTCGCTGCGGTGAACGTCCCACTGCCAGCCGATGGACAGAACCGCGTAGCCGTGGTTGAGGAGAAAGCCGTCGCCCTCCGGTATGTCCGGTGAAGTGATCGGCGGCGTGGGGGCACGGTTGAAGAACGCAACGGTACGACGGCGACCCCGGTTCACGACCTCGACGATCAATCGGCGATTACCGCCCGATGGGGAACTCGGCGCTACCAACGTGAAGTCCGACTCGAACCGCACCCGGCCCTCAGCGTCCAACGGAGCGTACTCCAGGTCTATGATGGCGGCGTTCGCAGCGTTGTTGGGATCGACCGCGTAGTTGAACGTACCCTCGATTCGTTCGTAGGCGCCGGCTTCACCGAATGACTTGCCGTTTGCATAAGGCAGGCGACTTTCGGTGTTCACTGATACGATTGGCATGACAGGCTCCGCTATGTAATGCAGATGTTCGCGATGGTCGCAACCCGCCTCGGACGGGTCTAACCGTTCCCAAGGATTCCACTGACAGGCGCAATCCGACGGCTGGCGATCCCGCTCGCCGGGCGCTGTTAGACAACAGCAAACAACGACAACCGGGTGTTATGGCGCCTGCAGCATCGGCCAGAAGGTGGCAGCCGCCCCTCCCATCATCCAGTCAAGGTCCTCCGCGGAAAGCCAGGGCAAAGCCGTCTGACCCAGGCGCACCTGGCCGGCAAAGCCTCCATCGCGAGACGAGGGGAAGTTGGATCCCCACATCATGCGCCGTGGAGTGAACGCCTCAACGACGCGCCTGAACAGGTCCTTTTCATCCGAGTCAAGATCTGCGTAGGGTCCGAGGCTGGTGCTGGAATAGCGCAGGTGGGCGTTGGACAAAGTCGCCAGTTCCTCCAGCGCCGCGGTCATGCCGGCCTTATCGTTGGAACCGCTCCATCCCGCAAAATGGTCAGGCGCAAATCGAACGTGGGGATGGCGCGCGCCTATGTTGCGCATCCGGTTGACCCGGTCCGCCGTCCCTCCGCCGCCGATCGATATGGGTACACCCAGAGATTCGGCCCGCTCCCACAGGGCGTCGCATCGCGCATCGTCGGGTTCGGCCTGGCTCTGCAGGCGCACGCCCCACATGCCGCGCTCGTTGGTCCAATAGGACAGCTTGTCCGCCGCGTCCGGGGCCGCCGGATCCAGGATTCCAACTGCCACCGTGCGCGGTGCATATTGGAGGGCGCTGTCGCATTGATAGGAGTTGTCCAGACCGTAGGTGCCGTTGGGTTGGACCAGGGTGGCGCATTCCACGCCGGCCGCGTCCATCTCGGCGATGAGGTCATCAACGTCGTTGCTCACCTCCAGGGACCATCCGGTCGCATCGGGATGGAGGGGGTGCGTCGTCCTGTCGCTGCTGACTACGTGGGTATGCGTATCGATGATCATGAGCGCTACTCCTGGGGATCGATTGAAACCGTCAGTCGCCATTCTACGGCATTCGCGGGATCATGGCAGGTTAACTCGCGCGAAGGATTCAACGCCATGTCGGGCCGCCGAGAACGGGAAGGTCAGTTCGGAGTGTCACCCGTGTCGTGGCGCCAATCGCTCCTGCGCGGCTGCCAGAGCATCATCCATCGCGTTTGCAAGATCTGGAAGGGGAACCTCGCGATCAGGTTGCAAAAACAGGAAAACCATCTCTTTCACCGACTTGCCGGTTATCCTGCCGATGGCCGCTGCGTAAGCGCCGCCCTGCAATCGGTAACGTTCGGTCGTGTCGGTCAAACGGTCATCGCTCACGGCATCCGTCTTGTAATCTACCACCACCAGGCCGTCGTCCTCCTCAAACAGGAGGTCTATGAACCCATGCAGCGATCCGCCGGGCAACGGCGCGGCAACGGGCACCTCGCGCCACAGACGCGAGGAGGCAACGGCGCGCCGCACGATTGCGCTGTCCACCGCTACGCGTGCCAATCGCATGATTTCGGCCTCGCGATCGGGTACGCCTTCGGCCACCGCTTGGGCGCGTGCGCGGTCCTCGATGCCATCGCCGGTAGCGAGGTCTATCGATTGCAGTACCGCGTGGACCGCCCGTCCGACCGAGGTTCCGGCCCGACCACGACGCCACGGCTCGGGGGAATCAGGCTCCGGTTTTTCGTCCTCGGCAGGGGACGATAATCCGGTGGCTGCGACAAACGACGGTCGGCTCATTTTGGCAATCATCGCCGTGCGCTCCACTTTCCACTCTTCGAACGCCTGGGTAGAGTGGAATGAGTCCGACTCCGCTGGTTGATCCGTTTCCCCGTTTGCACGCGATTCCCCGTTTGCAGGTGATTGCCTGTTTGCAGGCGATTGCGGGGACGTATCGGGAATCAGTTTTAGTTCGACCGGTTTCCATAGAGTTTGGTGATCTGCCATGTAACCGGCGATCACGTCAGCCATTGAATTCCCGCCGCGCACGGGTCTGCGCATGCTTAACACAAGGTGATCCCGGGCGCGCGTGGTGGCCACGTACATCAGGCGGACCTGTTCCGCAGCGGACAACTGATTGTCCAGCTCCCGAAGCTCCTCGTAGCCGGGCGTGCAAATCCGATTGCCCTGCGAGCCGACGCCCACCTCAACCTGCCCGCGCCGCCGGTCAAACAGGACGTGCTCCGCACGGCGGGATGGTGTGGAGTTGATTCCCGTCAGCACCACCACTGGGAACTCAAGGCCCTTGGAGCCGTGAATAGTCATCACGCGCACCGCATCCTCGTCCGATTCCGGGACCGGGTTTTCGGAGACGGTGGCCCGGCCCTGGATTTGGTCGTCCACCCATTCCAGGAATTTGGAGAGCGGACCACCGCCGGCGCTGGAAAAGCGGGCAGCCTGCTCCACCAGAAACCGGTAACGGCGCCACTGTTCGCGCATTCTGGGCTGTCCCGTTGCCGCCTCCATCAGCTGGCGATCCCGGATGAAACGGTCGACCAACGACTGTGTCGACTCCCAGACGCGGACCGCGTGGTAGCGCCGCAGGACGGCCATTGCCTCGCTGACCGGGCCCGGTACATCTGCGCGAGAACGGTCCAGGTAGTCGAAACTGCCACCCCGCTCACCGTGCAGCGCCAGGTCAACATCGCTGCACGCGAAAGCCTGAGACCTGAGCGCCGCGACCGTGGCAACTTGGTCTGCCGGATTGTCGATTGACTTCAAGCAGTTCAAAAGATCACGAATTTCCTGGGTCTCAAACACCAGCGAAGCGCTTTCCAGGCGGTAGGGAATGTCCTGGTCTTCCAATCCGCGTTGCAGCTCGGCGAGCCCGGTGCGCGTGGGCATGAGAATGCAGATGTCCGCATAGCGGGCAGGGCGATACGACTCGTGCCCGGCCTCCTCCGTGGCTTCCTGGTCCAGGATTGGCCACGACTCGCCCTCGATCTGTCTCAACAGGGTCGCGATGTCATCCGCTTCCTGTTCCCGGATGGGCCCTATGGTTGAATCCACGGACTCGTTGCCGAGCGTCCAAACGGCAGGTGGCGATGCGCCGGCGCCATGGCCCTGCCACAGGGCCGACATGGTTTCGTAGCCGGCCTGAGCGACGCCAACGTCACCCGTCTCGTCCTGGTCCGCCGCCAACCACTGCTCGAACAACCGGTTGACCCACTGCACCACCGGCTGCTGTGATCGGAAATTTTGCGTCAATTCAACCGTGCGACCACCGGCCTCCTCAAGGCGCCGGCGCAACGTCATCATCTGCTGGACATCGGCGCGACGGAAGCGGTAGATCGACTGCTTGGGGTCGCCAACCACGAAAAGTTTGCCGGGAGCGGGCGCGACGTCATGCCAGTTTTCAGCGCGTGGTCCGCCAACACCCTCCGCCGCTACATCCTCGGAGAGCAGGACCGCGATTTCGGCCTGTATGGGATCGGTGTCCTGGGCCTCGTCAATCAGGAGGTGTGTATATTTCCGCCGGAAGTGATCCCGTATCTCCAGGTTATCCCGCAGCAGGTCACGGGCCCATACCAACAGGTCGTGGAACTCGGCGCGGCCTTCGATCCGTCTCGCCCGGGCATAATCAATGACAAACGCCCGGAGACTCTCGACGATTGGGATCAGGCAGGCGTCCCGCAGACTTTGAATCTCGTCGACAACCTGTCGGTCCAACTCCAGGAGCAGACCCTTGAGCGCGCGGCAAGCGTTCTCGCCCGTATGAGGATCCGCCAACCAATCACCCTGCCGCCCGCTTCCCTGCCTGATCGGCAACAGACGCTGGAGCAGTTGGTATGAAGCGGGCGATCCCGGCGGAGTTTCGGACAGACGGCGCAGCCCCGCCAGCTTGCCCTGGACATGATCGTAAAGCGCGTCTCCCGCGCCAATCTTGGAGAATTGGCAGAGACGTTCCAATTCCTCGCGGGCGGCGGCCAGATCTGCCCCGGCGGTGTGAGCGGGGGATGGAACTGCTGGAAAGGCAGCGCCCATCAGGTCCCCGTAATTGGCGTGGAAACCCGCCGCGATGTCTTTCATATTGTCCGGAGTCAGACCGAAGGTCAGAGCGAGCGCCAGTTGCGGGCCGAGGTCCGTCTCTCCATCCAGGTGAATATCCAGCCACGAGTTCCATCGCTCATTGAACCTCAGGTCCGCCACAATCTGATCGCTGGTCTCGAACGCCGGAGGCAACCCCGCCTCCAGGGGCCTCTCCCGCAGGATGCCGCCCGCGAACGAATGCAGCGTGCTTATATCCGCCTGATCCAGGTCAACAATGCCGCGGGCGCAGCGGTCCCGCTCCTCATCACTGAGCTCGGTATCCGCGGATGCTCGCTCCAACCGGGCGCGGATGCGATCGCGCAACTCGGCCGCGGCCGCCTCGGTGAAGGTGATGGCGGCTATGCGGTCCAGTGTGGTGCGACCGGTGGACACCAGATTCACCACGCGTTGCACCAGGCTGGTGGTCTTTCCGGTGCCCGCGCTGGCTTCCACGAACAGCGTGGCGTCCAGGTCCTCGCTGATGATGCGCCGGGCCTTGTCGTCCACCGGCAGGAAGTTGGTCGGCATCGATCTGCGCCTCAGGATTCGCCGGTGAGTTCCAGGTAGTCAGCCACCGCGACATCCGATTTTTTGAGATTCCATAGATCCCGCCGGCGAGACGGACACACGGCATCAAAATCGCAGTACCGACAGTTGGCGGGCGCGCCCCGATCCAATGGACCGGGATTGGCCGGGAACAGCCCCGCGTTGATGCCCGATACGATTCGACTGACCCCGTCCCTGAAACGGTCGGCGGTATCGGGATCCGTTATGTCGAACCTGTCGCTGGGAGCAAAACTGAATCCGCCTCGGTTGGTGGTGAACCAGTAAGCCGCTTCGACGCGGGTGGCATCCGGGAACAGCGCCTGAGCCGCCAAAGAGTAAACTCCAAGTTGGAGATGACGCCCGCCGTCAATAACGTCGTCCTCCAATCCCCCGTACGGCCTGGCGCTTCCGGTCTTGTAGTCGATGACAAAAACGGATCCTCCGTCCGCTGTGGCGTCCACTCGGTCAATCGACCCGCGGAACCGCGCTCCCGTCTCGGAATCAACTACGTCGGTGGTGTCTCCGCCGAACCCAAAACCGGTTTCGACCTGTATCTGGGCGGTGCCGTGCCGGGACCGCGTTTCGGAATCTTCCTCCAGGAAGGTTTCGAGATCGGAGAGGATTGTGGCTTTGTCCATGGCCCACAGAAGGCGTTTTCCCGTGGCGCCCGTAGCCTCAGCCGACTGGAACGACGCGTCGGCGATGCCCAGCAACCGGGCCCGATCATCCGGGCCCCAGGGTTCGCCAGCCGACGGCAGGTGGCCGTTTGCGACACTTTCGCGAATGAACCGCTCGAGAATCTCATGGATCAGCGCCCCACGGTCAAGCGCGCTTATTGAAACGGTCTCCTCCGGTGAATCCAACGCCCGGAGGCCCAAGACGTTGCCGAGGAAGTAGCGATAAGGACACGTCGCCCAAGACTCCAGTCCGGTCGGCGAAACGGGTGCCCTCACCAAGCCCGCGCCGAGATGGCCGTCGTCCGACAACGACGACAGGTTTCCATCGAACTCGGTCAATCCGGGGTGGAATCGAGTGCGCGCCAAACGGATCCCAGCCGCGAGAGGGTTGCTGCCAACGAACGGGTGATCATTGAATGGCCGACCGGACCGCCTCCAGTGCAGCAGGCGATGCAAGCGGTAATCATGGTCGTCCGCCGGAGCAGGACCCTGTGCAGTGAGCAAGGCTGCTTCCGCAGAACTGCTCACCGTCAACCAGTCTCGTCCGTGTAGTGTGCCCAGATCGCTGGACTGCACCCTTTTGCCTTCCAGCACGGTTGCCTGCTCCAGGAGCCACCGCGATGGATAAGCTTGTCGTTGGGACGCCGGGTGAGCGACGGGGTAGGACAACGTCCTCCGCGTCGCCCCGTTCATCATCGAAAGGTACCGGTAGCGTTCATCGGCCATGCGCTGTCCCAGGCGATCGTGGCCGCCGGATGCCCGCCATTGCTGTTCCGGCAGCAGCGGGTCCGAAAATCCGGGTGGAGGGACGGCTCCCTCGATCATTCCGACCACCCATACGGCCTCGAACGTCATACCCGCTGAGGCGGCGATTGACGATACAAAAACACCTTGCCCGGTCGGACCCAGATGGCCGAAAGGAGCCTGCAATGCGTCATCGACCATCTCGCGAAAAACCGCAGCGTCAGCCACGCTCTCAACACTATCCGCGGTATTGAACTCGTCCAGCGCCCGCGTGATCCGTTCCAGCACCGCGTTTTCGGAGGGGGTGATGTTTGGGGCCAGGTATTTGGTGAGCAGACCGCCGGCCCATCTCGCGAACTCCGCCAACTTCCTGCCGGATGGAGGCGGCCTCAGATCCGCTGCCAAACTCTCGACAAACGCCAGCAGGTCTCTGGCGGACTCTGCCTCGGCTCGCATGCCGCGGGCGCGGGCAACGCTGATTTCGCCGGCTGCTTCCCTGCGGTCGGCGTCGTTCTCCAGACGGTGAGCATGGGACGTCAGACGCCCTCGCCACTGTTGAAGGCCGCCCACTATGCCCGCCTTCCGTGCTACCTTATCCCACTGGCTCGGGTTGAATCGCCGGGCATGTTCTCCCCTGGGAAGCACGGGATTTCCGCTCAACCACGCCATCATTTCCGTGCGTTGGAAATCGTTTCCCGAAAGGGATAGCAGCCCGCGCAAGGTTCGCCCGACCGCGGTGTTGGCCAGCGTCTCCGCATCCGGCCCGGCCATGGGGATGCCGGCCATGCGCAGCTCGTCCCGTATCAACGTCGCGTACGGATCGGCCATGCGGTAAAGGATGGCCATCCGGTGCAGCGGGGTCTGGTTAGCCTCGGATTCATTGACCACCTGGCGAATCACCCACCTAAGTTCCTCGTGGGCGTTGGGCGATACGTGCAAATTGGCAGAATCGGGCAGAACCGGGATTTGTTCTGCCCACTCGACAGCGGCCTCGGGTGGGCCGAATGTGCGGTCCAGGGTGTTGGCAAGTTCCATTACCGGTTGGTCCGCGGTCGGATCGCCGGTGGCGCCCAGAACGACGGCGCAACGATGCCTCTGCCCCAACGATTCGATGAGGCCAACCTCTGCGGGAGAGGTTTCGCGGGGCAGGTAGAACACGATTGATCCCAGGTCGTCCAGACCGGGCGTCGCACCGGACCGCGTTTCATCGGCAGCGGCCTCTGCCAGGTCGTCCACGTCGTACCAATCCGGACGAACCAACTCCCGGTACCGCTCGTGCATGCGCGCCACGTCGCCCGACAAGTCGTCCCGGGCCATCAGGGTGGTTCGGACCCGGCCTTCCACGCTGCGCAACTGCCGGAATGCGCCGCGCACGCTGAATAGCGTGCTGGGGTGCTCCCGAACGCCTGCCAGGGGGGCGGTGGTTTGCGCCAGAACGCGACGCAGCATCACGGTCTCCACCACGCCGGTCAGCGGTTTGCGACCCTGCCGCTCCAGCGTGGCGGCGCCCAGCATTTCCGCGAGCATGGAAAAAACCATGAACCTGACGTTGACGAACCCGGTGCGGCCCAACTCCTGACGCAGCGCCAGCGCCGCGTACCTGGACGGCGCGATTACCGTAACCGGGGCCAGCACATCGTCCTGTTTCTCATCCGAGATCAGGCGCCACAACACTTGCTCCAAATCCGGGCACAACCGGCCCATGATCAGGCGGTTGCGTGCATCGAAGGTTTTTGGCATTTCGTTCATTGGCGATTTGCGCGCGGCGTCGGCGTCGCTGAGGCCGACTGAACGGCCCGTGGTTCAGTTACCAGCGTAACAGACGCCACGGGCCGCAGACGGGCCGGGACCTGCCGGCGCGTCACTATGGTTTTCTCTTTGGGCTACCCATTGCACCTGTGCGCGTGGGACGCGTCAGCGCCACATGTCGCCAATGCCGCACTGCCCGGCGGTCTCCCCGTCTCGGAACCATCACCAGCCAGTTCCCGGTATCGAAAGCTCCGACGGGCCGCCAGCCCAACACGATTAATCGTCTGCCGCGCCCACCGATTCCCGCAGCTTCAGCGGGAAGGTGCCGCCGAATAGTCCACGCTCCGGATGCCGCTCCCACTGGTTGCTGGGCATCTCGTAGTAAACCTCGATCTCGTTGTCGTCGGGGTCCAGCAGGTACACTCCCAGCGAGACGCCGTGGTCGCTGATCCGTTGGATCCGCACGTCGTTCTCGACCAGGCGATCGTAGAGTTCCTGCAGGTCCTCAAAGGTCTCCATCTGCCAGGCCATGTGCGCCTGTCCGACGATGCTGTGGTCGGGGCCGGCGGCGTCCATGCCGATGGCGCGTATCGCGAGTTCGTGGGATTTCTCGGTGTTGGCGGACATGAACACCGTGCCGCTGGGCGAGCGCTCCATGATGGTCAGGCCCATCACCCGTGTGTAGAAGTCCAGCGATCGGTCCATGTCCCGCACCCGCATGACCAGGTGCCCCAGATGCTTTGGCGTGTACGACATCTTCGGTCCCTCCTTTGTGATTCGTTCCGGGTTCGTTAATCGTCGTCCGAGTCAAGGAACTCGCGCACCTTGGCACGGAAGGGTTCCTTGTCGTAGTTGCTGAACAGCATCATGGCGTTGCGCACCGGATTGCCGCCAAACATGCGCTCGTAGAGCACCTGCCGGCCGCTGAACGAACTGCACGACACGTCCCATGCCAGGTGGAACAGCTTGGCCCTTTCCCAGGCGTCGGTGGTGTCGGTTGCGAGATACCGGTTGATTTCGGGCGCGATGCCCGTGTCAAAGTCGGCCTCGGCGGGCAGGGCCATCAGGCTGCTGGTGCCCAGCATCTGCACGATCTCGATCATGCGCGGATACACCGTCCTGCCGAACAGCGTGCGTCCTGCCTGGATGGGGCCCATCGCCGGGCACACCATGCCCCACTGGTTGGGCCGGGCGTCGGCCTCTGACGCGCGCAGGCACGCCCGTAGCATGTCGCGATAGGTGATCAGTTCCGCCACCTGCTCCTGCACGTGGGGGATGGAGCCGGAGCCCAGCGTTTCCACCATCAGGTCCGCCAGCCCCAGCACGAACTCCGCCTTGACCAGGCAACGGTTCAGCACCTGGTAGCCCGTGTGAGCGTTGGACATGGTGCCCGTGCCGTAGCCATTGCAAAGCTCCACGTCGCCCAGCAGGAAGACTCGCTCCCACGGCACCAGGACGTCGTCGAAGAACACCACCGTGTCCATCTCCTCAAACCGGGAGCCCAATGGATGATCGTAGTGGGAGCGGCCCACGTCAAAACTCTCCCGACACAGGAACTTCACGCCCGGCGTGTCGCAGGGTATCGAGAACGAGAACGAGTGCTTCCAGTCGTCGTCAGCCAGGCGGTGGCTGGCAACAGGATAGATGGCGATCTCATCCGAAATGGGCCCCAGTGTCGCCAGCACGCGGCTGCCCCGCACCACGAGGCCGGCATCAGTCTGCTTGATGGCAGTGAGCGCGATGTTCTCGGTGAGGTTATCCGCGGAGGCCGGGGTGCGGCTGCGTTGGAGGTTCACCAATGCGTGGGTGAGGGTTACATCGTTCTCCCGCAGAAACTCGTGGTAGTTGAGCACGTTCTGCTTGAACTCCGGACGGTCCTGGGCGAAGTAGTCGGCGGAGCCGGCCCATGCGGTGAAGATCGAGTTCATGAAGTCCGGCGACCGCCCCATCATCCCGCAACTGGCCCAGGCCCAGTGCGACATCATTTCCCGTTTTCGCACCAGGTCGTCCACCGTGTGCGGGATCTGGAAGGACAACCCCACCGGATCCCCGGTGGATGGCGAGGCGAAGGTCATCTCCTCCCGCAGCGCCGCGTCATGCTGCATGTCGTAGAGGGCGGCCACGGCCTTGACCCCGTTTCGGAGGCCGGGATGGGCGGTCACGTCGTCCACCCGCTCGCCCTCGATCCACACCTCGCGGGGCCGTTCTTTCAACCCGGCTATATATTCCTGTCCGGTGCGCGCTGGCATGGTCCTTCACCTCCTCTCGCAAATCCGATTGACCGGGGTGGCTAACCCGCGTGAACTTGTCCAGGGCGATCGCATTTGGTCGGTACTGGCGCCGTCATTCCCGATCAGTACCGTCATTCCGGCGAAAGCCGGAATCCAGCAATTTTATTGACCACGGCTTTCGACCGACTCACGGGTGGGCGTTTTGGATGATAGCGCTCCAAAAACACCATCCCTATTTGAACGCCGGCATCACTTCCTCGGTCAACAGCTTCATGCTGCGATGCACCGCCTCCTTGGGCAGGAAGCCGCCCGGGTTCAGCTCCGCAGTTATACCGGTGACACCCAACATCTCTTTGAACTCATGGATTCGGTCAATGACTTGCTCGGGGCTGCCGAACACCACCCGCGTCTGCAACAAGTCCTCGTAGGTGGAGTTCCTCAGCTTTTCGTAGCGTTCGCGGCGCCGTTCGGGAGCCGCCACTCCGGCGCGGCCCAGCGAATATTCGAAGAGTTCCCGCTGCCGGTTGAAAAACGCCTCGATGCTCTCTTTGGGTTCCTCGATGGCCTCGGCTTCGCTGGGAGCAATGTACATGGGGAACCGGACGTTGATGTCGCCGCCCTCGGTCGGGTGTCCGGCGGCGTCCCATTCGGACTTGTAGTCCTCCAGGTTGTTTTTCAGATCCTCCACGTCCATCGCGCGCAGGCCAAGGAAAATGGGGTGGCCAAGGCGGCCGATGCGACCGAAGCTGTCGTCGCTGCTGGCGGCGATGCGGACCTTGGGGTGGGGCTGTTGGTAGGGTACAGGCGACAGCGTGGCGTTGGTGATGGTGTTGTACTTTCCTTCATACGAGAAGGTCTCACCCGACCAGGCCATCATGATGATGTCCAACGCCTCCTGGAACCGTTCCCTGCTCTCGCCGTAGTCGATTCCCATGATGTCGTAGGCTCGGACGTTGCCGCTGCGTCCGATGCCGAACTCAAAGCGGCCCTCGCTCAGTTGGTCAACGGTGGCCGCCTCCTCCGCGATACGCAGCGGGTGGATCAGGGGCAGCACCTGCACCGCCATGCCGACCCGCAGGTTCTTGGTGCGGGTGGCGATTGAGCTGGCGATGACGATGGGGGCGGACAATACCGACCGGTTGGGGTTGAAGTGCATCTCACCAAGCCAGACCGTATCCAGGCCCAACTCCTCGGCCAGATCCACCTCTCCCATGGCGGCCCGCAGCGCCGACGCGTGATCGGGGTGGCTGCCAATGGTGAAGTCTGCGTTGATTCCGAAGTCCATAAAATCACCTCATGCGCCCGAGGGATGCCAAACGGAAGTAACATCCGGCGCTTACGAACGATCCTGATATGCGGACACTACATTACGCGGCAATCGGCAGTCAATGCGAACGTGCCGGCTATGCCCGAATTTCGTCGTGTTCCGCGGTCATCATGACGGTCGAGACCCGCGCAAGCCGCTCCCGTGTCGCGATTGCCTCAGGGCCCTCGCTATGCCAAACTGCGACCGGCGCACCGGCAACACGACGGCCCCAACAATCGACAGGGCCAACAATGAACGGGGCCAACAATGGCTCCAACGAACTGGACGCGGGATTTGACAGGAGGGCAACATGACGATCTTGAAAGTTGAGGGCGTGACCCACTGGTCGATACCGGTAAACAACCTGGAAGAGGCCGAGGAGTTTTATGGCGAGCTTTTGGGGCTGACCCCCGTGGGACGGTTGGGCAACAACGTCATGTCCTGTTTCAACGTGGGCGACCACAACATCCTGCTGTGCGAACGCCCGAATCCGGTGGACGGACGGTTGGCCGAGGATGGCAACGCGCACCATTCTTTTACCGTTTCCCCTGAGACATTCGAACTGGCCTGCCGGGTGTTTCAAGAGAAGAACATCGCCATCGACCATCTGACCTACCGGGCGAGGGGAGTGTTCACGGGACGTGAGTTGTACTTCTTTGACCCCAGCGGCAACCGCCTGGAGTTGCGGGACCCCACGTGGACCGAGGGTATGCCCGAACCGTCATTCGAGGAGTTGGCCCGATCGTAGTCGCCGCGCCACATCTCGCGTTCAGAGCGGCAGGTAAACGGCCTGTCCCGTCGTGGCGCTGCGTTGCACCGCCTCGGTCCATTCCATGTAGTGCACGCCGGTCTCGAAGGCGACCATGTCCACCGTCTCGGTGCCGCGAATGGCGTTGGTGAACTGGTCCTCAACGCGGTACCTCGCGCGCGTCTCCGGAGGATTTGGCACCTCGGTCAGCTCGGTGTCGCCGCGCTTGCCGGCCCAGACCCGACGCTGGGAATCGACGTGGATGGTTCCGTCGGTGCCGAACATCCAGATCTGATTGCCGCGGTTCAGTCCCGACGTTGCGCTCATCTGCATATGCACCTGCGCGCCGTTGGCAAGTTCGTACAGAATGTCAATGTGGTCCGGGATCGTCACCGATGTGAGATGGCCGGTGTGGTCGGGTCGGTAGGGCACGTGTATCTTGGACATCGCCATCACGCGACTGCCCCGCCCGAGCCATCGCATCATGGACTCATAGGACGCGCCGATGTTCAGCGTGTTGTGGCCGCTGAGGGCGCGGTCCTGCCGCCAGTGCACGGGACTGTCGAGATCGGCGAAATTGTTCTGCAGCGACGTGAAATCAACCGACAGCAATTCGCCCAGGTGCCCATCGTCGATCAACCCCTTGATGACGTTGTCGATGTCGTAGCTGGTCGAAGTCGGGGTCAGTTGACACACCAAATGAGGATGGGCCAGGGACGCGTTCAGCATGTCGCGCGCTTCCGCCGCGTCGTTAGCCATCCGCGCCTCGGTGAGCACGTGCTTTCCCGCCTCCAGCGCGGCCAGCGTCATGGTGCGGTGCATGTAGGGCCAGGTGCCGATGCAGACGGCGTTGATCTCATCGTCCTCGAGCAGTTCCCGCCAATGGGAGTACACCCTGGGGATGTTGAACTGGTCGGCGACCACGCGCCCCGATTGGACGGTGCGGTTGGTGACCGCCAGGATCTCGCAGTCCTCCACGCCCTGGAATCCGGGTATGTGCCGGTTGCGCACGTTGCCGCCGGCGCCGATCAATCCCACCCTGATAGGTTGTTCAGCCATGATCAGTCTCCTGTGTTGCAAATTCCGCACCGCGGGCCATTCACCAGCGCTGTGGGCATGCAGAATCCTACATCATCGAGGTGGCGTCGTCGCAGGCCGCCACGCATCGTTCAATGGGCAGTTCCTCCGGCGCGGCGCTCGTCGGCTGGCGAAAACCATGATTCGCGGATGCGGCCGACGCTGGCGTTTGATCGTATTTCAAGATAGGATGCCCCGCAATCTCGCTCACGTCCGCAGTTGCGTGCATAATAGCCAAGCCAAATGAGACCACTCCGGACACGACCGCATCAATGAACGACGCCGACTCGCTTCGCCGCACAGCGCTGATCCTGGTGACCGTTGGCCTGGTTTGGAACCTGGCCGAGGCCGCGGTGGCGTTCTGGGCCGGCTCTCGTGCCGCCAGCGTGGTGCTGCTGGCGTTTGGCGCCGACAGCATCATCGAACTGTTCGCCGGAGGAGTGCTGGTGTGGCGACTGACCAGAGAGCAGGGCGGGCACGACGACGAGGACGCCGAATCCAGGGCGCGGCGACTGGTCGGTCTGACTTTCTTCCTGTTGGCGGCGTACGTGGGGGCACACTCGGTGGCGAGCCTGGTGGGATGGCTGCCGCGGCCGGAGCCCAGCCTGATCGGGGTGGGCATCGCCGTAGCCAGCGCGGTGGCGATGAGCGTGTTGTACGTGGCGAAGATGCGCATAGCCGCGCGCATGCAGTCCCGTTCGCTGAGAGCGGAGGCGGTGGAAAGCCTGTTCTGCGACCTGCAGGATCTGTCGGTGCTGGTCGGACTGGGGTTCAACGTCCTGCTGTCCTGGTGGTGGGCAGACCCGGTGGCGTCATTGGCCCTGATCCCGTTTTTCATCAAGGAAGGGCTGGAGAATTTCGGTGGGGAAGATGACGACGACGAGGAGCACGCGGGCGAGGCGGCAAGGGTGTGCTTCTGCGGCGTTTGCTTCTTTGGGATGAGGGGCTGCAGGTGCGTTTCCTGCCGAGCCTAAAACTCTGTCGGCGCTGACTATCGCGCGGCATGATAGCAAGGGCATGTGCCTTCGCTACGATTAGGGGTTCGCAATCGCGACAAGGTCTTCGGTGAATTGCGCCCGTAGATGCACTGGAAACAACGGCAACGGTTGCCTTTGGCGGCATAGACGCGGCCAAATTGACAGGGCCGGGCGCGGATACCTAAAATCGCGGCAATCGACGAAATCGCACTACGGAGACCTGCCCGGCAGACAGGAGGGCGACATGGCTGAATTACTGGGATTGGGATGCTCGCACGGTCCAATCATCCTCACCCCACCCGAGGTGTGGGCCACCGGGCGGGAACGGGTATTTGCGCGGGTGCCGGGATACGAACCGCCCCCCGAATTGCTGGAGGAACTGGGCGACGACAACGGGCTGAGCCGGGACATCAATGACCAGAAGAAGGTCATCGAGTCGTTTGAGATCATGCGCGACCGCCTGCATGCGTGGAACCCCGACGTTGTGATGGTGATCGGCGACGACCAGGCCGAGAATTTCCTGCAGGACAACCTGCCGCCATTCTGCCTGTACACTGGCGCGGAGGTGGACGGTTTTCCCTTCCAGCGCGGGGCCGCGCGCACCAACCTGTGGAACGCCGAGCCGGAGACAAAATTCACTTTCCAGTGCCCCAGGGAGTTCTCCCGGGACATGCGGAACTTCCTGATCCGGGACGGGTTCGACATGGCGTCGTCCAGCGCGCTGAAGGGCTGGGACTGGGGACTGGCCCACGCTATCATCAATCCGCTCGTGTTCCTCGACCCGGACGGCAGGTTTCCGCTGCTGCCGCTGTTCGTGAACTGCTACGGGGAGGAGGCCGGGCCCGACTATCCGCCGCGCCCCACGCCAAAGCGTTGCTATCAGTTGGGACAGGGCATCCGCCGGTTCCTGGATACCAGGGACGAGCGCGTCGCCGTGGTGGCGTCGTCCAGTTGGTCGCACAGCTTCCTGGCCCACAAGTTCCAATGCCGGGCCATCGACATCGAGACCGACCGCCGCAACCTGGAGTGGGTGAGGTCCGGCCAGGGGAGCAAGCTGGCGGAGCTCACTCCAGAGGAAATCCAGGATTCGGGCGATCACGAGATCCTGAACTGGGTCATCGCGCTGGGCATCCTGGGCGACGTCCCGGCGGAGATCGTGGACGTGCGCGAGTCCCACACCCAACTGGCTTATCGAGTGGCGGCCATCTGGGACTGATACGCCGACCCGACGGCCTCTGAATCCCTGAACTGCCGCATCGGATGCACCCGTCCGGTGCGGCGGCGTATTGTCGCCAACCCAAAGGAACGGCATCGGATTATGGTTACAGTCCTTGAACCGCGAACCCAAACCGGCAGCGGGACCGGCCACCGGAGTTGCGACGGCTGCCCGCGCTGTGAGCGGCCGGATGCCCCGATGTGCAACATACCCCATCCCAAGTTCGCCAACCGGCACCCGGTGTGCAAGGTGTGCGGCCATTGCGTGCTGCGGGGCCAGCACCAGGACGATGCGTCGGACCTTGACGACCACCCGGGGTTCAGCGGCAGCGGGCCGGAATCCGCCGGGCGACCGAGCCTGAACTGAACCCGGATGCCGCGCACAGGTTTAGTCGAATCGTTCACGGGCGTAGATAGTCCGACTGCCGGTCCTCAACCGGGCGTGCTGCCGTGACCGGGGGCAGAATCGGGCCGGATCGATACACCGCCGACACTCTCCAGCCGTTCCGGTACCCGGGCCTCCAGGCTCCGGCGGCGCCCGGCGTGGTGTTGGAAGTCTGCACCGACGGGGTGGCCCTTGACCTGTCGGGCGTCGTGCTGGACGGCGAGGGGAAAGGCGGCGTGGGCATCTGGGTGCACGATTGCCGGGACGTTACCATCGCGAACGGAACCGTGATCCGTTTTCACTACGGGATTCGCGCCGAACGCGTCGCCAGGTTGACCATCCGGGACTGCGTGGTTTCGGACCACACGAACCCGCTGGACGCGGGATGGCTGCCGGACATTGAGGCGCCGGTGGAGGAAGGATTCGGCGGGGGTATATATCTACGCGAGGTACGGGACAGCATTGTTGAGAACAATCTGCTCAACAACGATTTCAACGGCATCAGCATGGTGCGGTCGGAGCGCAACGTGATCAGGGGCAACAACGCATCGTTTTGCGGCAACGTGGGGATTTACCTGTTGAGGTCGCGCCACAATGAGATCCAGGGGAACCGGGCCGAGCACTGCATCCGCTACACCGACCGGTTCTGGTGCGACACGGCCGACTCCGCGGGTATCCTCCTGGAGGACGGCTCCCACCACAACCGGATCATCGACAACATCCTGCGCTACAGCGGCGACGGATTTTTCATACGCGCGCACAACCGCGAGCCCTCGAACCACAACGTGATCTCGGGCAACGATGGCAGCCATTCGCCCAATAACGCATTCGAGGCGGGGTTTTCATCGCACAACGTTTTCGAGGACAACGTCGCCAACTTTTCCAACTACGGGTTCTGGCTGGGATATTCGACCGACACGGTGGTGAAGGGCAACGAGATACGATCCAACCGGTTCGACGGGATCGCCATCGAACACGGGCGGGACAACCGGATCGAGGGCAATCGGATCCAGGCGAACCGGAACGGCATCCGGCTGTGGACCGACCACCCGGCGGAAGAGGCGGCCGGCGAGTCCCTGCCGGTGCGCCGCTACTCAATCACCGGCAATCGGATCGAGGATTCGCGGGAGTGCGGCATCTCTGCCACCGCCGACCACGACATTGCTATGCAAGGGAACGGTTTCCGTGGCAACGGGCGGATGACAAACTGCTGACACTGCTCCCTTGCCCTGCGCGCAATCCGCCTTCACCATTTAACTTGACCAACCTGACCTGCTAACTTACCTGGCCCGACGGCCCAAAGCTTGAACACCGTCCCTCCAATTCCGCTCACCTGCCCGCCACAACCCCTGAAATCGCCCCCAAACCCGCCCGATATGCCCCCATCCACCCTCACGGCCTGCCGAACGCCCTGCTCAGATGAAAGGAAATGAGCGGGTATGAGCGGCTTTTCGTAAAAATCGCCGCCGCCCGATCCAATCCCTGATCCCGCCGACGGTCCTCCCCTGCCGGTCCCATCCTGTTCATCCATGCAAAACATTCCCATCCGAGGCACTCCCTTGACCATCTCCCAACTTCGCCGCCGCATCGACGCCCCCAAGCGCAATTTCGCTCGCGAACTCACCATCATCAAACTCCGCCGTTGGGACCTTCCCTCTGCGGCCCCGCGACGTTGACCATTTCCCAAAGCGGGTGGGCGTGAGGGTATTTTTCGGTTGCAGACGACAGGCGGGGCAGGGATACTGGGGACGATAAGACGACACTGACGATTGGCCTTGACGGGCCGGAGTTGATCATGGCATTCGCACACCCGGAGTTCCTGGTTTCCACAGAATGGCTGGCCGAGCATCTGCACGACGACGACGTTCGAATATTCGAGACGACGGTGTTCCTGCACCGAGGCGAGGGCGCAGTGCGCGCCGAATCCGGAAGGGCGCAGTATGACACCGGGCACATCCCCGGCGCGGGCTTCCTGGAATTGCAGGCGGAGTTCTCCGACAACGATCAACCGTACCGTTTCATGATGCCGTCGGCGGAGGCGTTCGCCGCCGCCGCAGGGCAACACGGAATATCGGAGTCGTCCAGGCTGGTGCTGTACGACCGCCTCGGATCCCAGTGGGCGGCCCGGTTCTGGTGGATGTTCCGCTCCATGGGCTGCGCCGGCGCGGTGGTGCTGGACGGCGGATGGAATCGCTGGACGGCCGAGGGGCGGGCGGTCTCCACTGACCCGGCAGCGTACGCGCCGGCAACCTTCAACCCAACGCCCGACCCGTCCCGGTTCGCGGATCTGGCCGAGGTCATGGCGTTCATGGAGTCGTCCGGCGGAAGCTGCCTGATCAATGCGCTGGGCCGCGACCAGCACTCCGGCGCGGACGGCGGTCAGGGTTACGGGCGGGCCGGCCACATCCCCGGCGCGACCAACGTGCCTTCAGGCGAGTTGACCGATCCCGATACGGGGCTGTACCGGCCGGCGGACGAGTTGGCGGCCCTGTTCGCGGATGCGGGCGCGTCCCCAGCGCAGCGCGTCGTGACGTACTGCGGAGGCGGCATCGCGGCGTCCAACGACGCTTTCATACTGGCGATGCTGGGCTACGAGAACGTGGCGGTGTACGACGCGTCAATGTCCGAATATGCCGCCGACCCATCGCTGCCGCTGGTGGCGGACTGACGACTGATGCACCGCAAGGCAGGGAGGTGAGCCATGACGCAATCTGCCACGCTCAACGACACCCTTGAATTCGGCCTGTTCGACTGGATCGAGTGGGACCAGTCGACGCCTAACGAGATCTTCGAGAACCGGCTCAGGATGCTGGAGTACGCAGACCGCAACGGGTTCTACAGCTACCACCTGGCCGAGCATCACATCACGCCGCTGAGCGTGTCGCCCTCGCCGGCGGTGTTCCTGGCGGCGGCGGCGCAGCGCACGACGAACCTCCGCCTGGGTCCCCTGGTGTTCCTGCTACCGTTCTACAATCCCATCCGGCTGTACCACGAGATCTGCATGCTGGACAACCTCAGCAACGGGCGGCTGGATCTGGGCGTGGGCCGGGGAGTGTCGCCGGTGGAGGCGGCGGAGTTCGGCGTTGATCTGGACATCAGCTGGGAAATGTTCAACGAGCAGATGGAGATGTTCACGACCGGGTTCACCACCGGCAAGTTGGATCATAAGGGCAAGCACTACAGCTATCGGGACATCGAACTCTGGATCGCTCCGCACCAGAAGCCCTATCCGCCGCTCTGGTACGCCAGCAACAACATCGAAACCGTGCCGTGGATGGCGCAGCACGGGTTCAACACCTGCACCGTGTTCGCCGACAACGCCGGCGTCAGGGCACACTACGACCTGTACAAGCAGGTGTGGAACACCGATCGGCTGTCCGACGGCATGAACAGCCACGTGGGCGCGCCCAAGCTTGGGCTGGTGCGGCACATGTACATCTCCAACAGCGACGAGCAGGCGAGGGCGGAGGCGAAGGCAGCCTACCGTACGTGGTTTCACAACATCGACTACCTGTGGGCCAAGAACGGCCTGGACCGGTTGGGCGCGATGCGGGATTTCGACTCGCTGGAGTCGAGGGACGTGATAATTGTGGGCACTCCGGAGACCGTTCGCGAGCGGGTGCAGCGGGCCATCGACGAGACGGGCATCAACTACTTCTGCCCCATCTTCGCGTGGGGCGACCTGACGCCAGGGCAGGTGATGCGGTGCATGGGTCTGTTTGTGAATGAGGTGATGCCTCACCTGCGCCCCGGCGCGTAGATTCCCGGCGATGAAAAACCCACGCACAGGAGACTCGATAATGTCCTCGCAATCCACCTACACCCCGGCATCGGCCGAATCGATCAGCAGGACCATCGAGGCGCTGGCCGCCCGCAACGTGGACGCCGTGCTGGTCGAGAGCAGGGAGGCGGCGCTGGCCAAGCTGAAGGAGTTGGTGCCGGAGGGCTGCGAGGTGTTTGTCAGCACGTCCGAGACGCTGGACACCATCGGCTACACGGTATACATGGATGGGAACGACCGCTACATCAACCTGCATGACCTGATGCTGGCCCAGCCCGACGCGGCGGCCCAGCGGGAGTTCCGGCGCACCACCACCACCGCCGACTACTTCGTGGGCAGCGTGCAGGCCATCGCGGAGACGGGCGAGATCGTGGTCGCCAGCGGCTCCGGCAGCCAGATCGGCGCTTTCGCCTACGGCGCGCGGCGCGTCATCATGGTGGCCGGCACGCAGAAGATCTGCCCGACGCTGGCGGAAGCCGAGGCGCGCACCCGTGGTTACACCCTGGAACTCCACGACCGCTGGTTGGAGGGACGCGGCTCGGGACCGGCGCCCATCGGCAAATTCCTGGTGATGGAGCACGAACCGGTGGTCGGGCGCATCACCATGATCCTCATTCCGGAGAGCCTGGGCTGGTAGGGAGCCCGAGGAGGATGAGGATTCGTCAATCCAGGAAGATGGGCTCCCCGTTCAGCGTGGACGTGTCCTCAAACGGCGTTGGGTTGGCGACCGCGGCGCGCACCCAGCATCCGTTGCGGGCATTCCTCAGCACCGCCGCCACACGTTGCGGATCATCCGGAGACTCGATCTCGTAGCGCGTTTCAACCTTGGGCGCGCTGGCCTGGATGGTGCCCTGGAGGACGGACCCCTCCAGCCCGAAGTGCACGGCGATGTGAGCCCGAACGCCGGTGATCTCCACGTTCATCATTCGAGAGTACCTCTCGATCTGGGTCATCTCTCAAAACGCGATCGACGAGGCGAAATAGCTCAGCGGCGCCGGGGCGGTGTGATTGCCGCCCACGTTGGGCCCCTCGTCGCAGTAGATCGTGAACTTTACGTCGCGGCCCACGAAGGCGCGCCGCAGCATATTTCCCATGTCCTCCACGTCCACCTCGGTGACAGTTGCCCGGCGGGTCTGCCCCGGTGGGAACGGATTGTAGTTGGGTTGGGGTCTTTCGTTCTCGCCTGGCATCATGCCTCCGATATTCTTTAAGTCGCCCAACGCTAACACGACGGATTCCCTGGGACAATGGGCAGCGGCTGTCGTTGGGCAGTCAACCGGGCAGGTGGGCCGTGTTATATTCTCCGGCGCTAATCCGAAGTTGAGAGATGCGATTCATGAAGATCGGCAGCGTTGCAATCTTGAGCCCCGGCGACATGGGCCATGCGGTCGGGCGACGACTTCGCGAAAGCGAACTGGATGTGATCACGTGCCTGGAGGGTAGGAGCGAGCGCACGCGGAAACTCTCCCACCAGGCTGGAATCCGGGACGTCGCGAGTATGGAGGAACTGGTTGAGCAGTCGGACCTGGTCATGTCCATGACGGTGTCGGCTGCGGTTCCCGGCCTTTGCCGTCGGGTCGCCGACGCCATCAGGGCGACGGGGGCCAATACCCTGTTCGCGGAGTGCAACGCCATTGCGCCTCAACTGGTGCGGGATCTGGAGCCGATTATCGCCGACGCGGGCGGGCGTTTCGTGGACGTGTCTATCATCGGCGGGCCGCCGCGGCCTGGATACAGCCCGCATTTCTACGCGTCGGGCGACCATGCGGCGAGTTTTGCCGGCCTCAACGACGTTGGCCTGACGGTACTGACGCTGGACGGCCCGGTGGGCCAGGCGTCGGGCATCAAGATGTGCTACGCGGCGATGACCAAGGGCTCGTGGGCGCTGTACACCGAGTTGCTGATGGCGGCCGAAATGATGGGGCTGACCGAGCCGTTGCTGGCCGAGTTCCAATCGGGACAACAGGCCGTGCTGCAGCGGATGGAGCGGACAATACCGACGGTGCCGCCGCGGTCGCGCCGGTGGGTCAGCGAGATGGAGGAGATCCGCGATACCTTCGCGCACCTTGGCATGACTCCCAAGCTGTTTGAAGGCGTAGCGGAGATGTACGAGTTCATCGGCAGCACGCCTCTGGGCGAGGAATCGCCCGAGTCGCGGGACCGCGACCGCACCTTCGTTGAGACGATTCGCCAGCTTGCGGATCATGTGGAGCGTGAGGGAGATGGCGGCGCGCAGCCGGGCTGATCAGGTCGGTTCACGCTCCCGGCGCGGTGGGTTGTGATGGCAGGCATC
This sequence comes from Dehalococcoidia bacterium, assembly GCA_965116565.1. Taxonomy (GTDB): domain Bacteria; phylum Chloroflexota; class Dehalococcoidia; order Lucifugimonadales; family UBA3495; genus Bin87. The sequence continues at coordinate 1,837,145 of OZ220699.1, read as the reverse complement.
ACGCCTGTGAAGCGCCCTGAGCGCGGCGCAAAGCCTCCACCGTAACGGCCCCCTGGTTGGTGCGCCGCGCTGCCGTAGATTCACAGCGGGTTGGCGGGCGCGACCGGACGGGCGACGGTTGCTTCGTGCTTGAAACCGACCCAGGAAGGGCGTACGTTCTGACCATCCAAACAGCAAGCAAGGGGGTAGAGTAATGCCGGAGCAGAAGCGCATGACCACAAGGCTCAAGGAACTGTTCGAGCGGGAGGAGATTTTCGTCCTGGCCGGCGGGATGAACGCCATGGGTGCGAAGATGGCCGAGGTGGCCGGATTCGAGGCGTTTTACATGTCGGGCGGCAACACGTCGGCGCAGCTGATGGGTCTGACCGAGGGCGGCACCAGCATGCGGGACATGGTGGACAACGCCCGGCGTATCGTGAACACCATCAACATCCCGGCGTTCGTGGACATGGACACGGGCTACGGAGATGCGATCCAGGTGTACGAAACCGTGCAGGAGTACATTAGGGCCGGGATCGCCGGAACCCACCTGGAAGACCAGGTGTACCCGCCCAAGTCAGGCCCGCGTCGCCGTTGCGTTTCCATCGAGGAAATGGTCGGCAAGCTCAGGGCCGCCATGGACGCCAAGATGGAGCTTGACCCGGACTTCGTAATCGTCGCCCGGTGCGACTTCGCCGGCGTGCCGGGGGCAACGTTCGAGGAGGTTATGGAACGCTGCCTGGCCTACAAGAGCGAGACCAACGTGGACGTGGTCTGCCCCGCGGTGTCATCCTGGGAGCACAACGTCGAAGCCATCCGGCGGATACCCGGGCCGGTGCTGCCGCTGTTCACCCACGGCAGCCAGACCCATCCTACGCTGACCGAGCTGCAGGAGGCCGGCGCGGCGGCGGCCTGGTATCCCGGTCTGACCACCATGGCGGGTTTGCAGGCGTCCTGGGATTTCCTGCATGAGTTCCAGGAACGGGGCACGCACGCTATCGACGATTTCCTGGCGACGGCCGCGCAGAGCAGGTGGGGCGTCGCCACCAACGGCGGCATCCTGGGCGCGGACCGCATCCGCGAGATGGAGGACAAATACCTGCCGTAACCGGCCGACCGAACCAGGAACTCAGTGAGGCGTGAGATTCAGAGGGTGCCCGCGTTGGACACCCTCTGAGCGGGACGGCGACAAGGCAACGCGACGATCCTTTACGTCCTGCTAGGCCCGGTCGAACCGGGCCATCTGGTCAACGATGTCCAATCCGACGGTCTCGCTCCATGCGGACAGGAGTTGCTGGACAATCGGCCCGGGCCGTCCGTCTCCGATCTCCCGCTTGTCCACGACGGTCACCGGCAGCACGCAGGGGGTGGTGCTGGAGAAGAACGCCTCGTCGGCGGTGTACATGTCATATGGCTGCAGGTCTTCCTCCACCAAGGGAATCTCAAGCTGCTCCGCCAGGTCGAACACCATCCCCCTGGAGATCCCTTGGAGGATGTTCCGGTCGCCCGGAGTGCGAATCACCCCGTCTGTGACCAGGAACACGTTGTAGCCCGTCCCTTCGGTCAGGTTGCCTTCAGAGTCCGTGAGGATGGGCCAGCCGTCCGGGTCCACGTCCGCCGCTTCCAGGTCGGCCAGGTTGAAGTTCATGCGGCTGTAGTGCTTGACCTTGGGGTCCAGCGCATCCACGGGATAGCTACGGGTGCGGGTGATCACGCCGTGGGCCCCGTCGTTGTACAGCCTTGCGTAGCGTCCGAACGCCGCCGCCGATATCTTCACGCAAACCGTGGGAGGCCCGGCGTCGCGGGACCAGCTTCCCGGGCCGCGGGTGATGAACTGGGTTATGGTGAAGTCCCCCGCCTCCTCGCGCAGGCGCTCGTTGCGGGCGATGGCCTCCTCGCTGATGTCGTACATCTCCCGGGGCGAGAGGCCGGGATCGATTCGGACGTACTTCAATGAGCGGTAGAGCCGGTCAATGTGCTGATCCATGCGAAAGCTCTTGCCGTTGAAAGTCCGGGCCACGTCGAAGATCACGTCTCCCACCATGAAGCCCCGGTCCATGGGGTCGATCTTGACCTGGCTGAAGGGCATCCACTCGCCATTGAAATATGCAGTGTAATCCGCCATGATCCGCCTCCTTCTCCTTTCGTGAGAGTATAGCAAACGGATAGACCATCCAATACGTAACGCTACCAACATGGCGTATCATGCTGACCACAGGACACACGCGCCAAGCGGATCAGGAGGCCCCAGTTGTACAAGAGATGTCGGACTAATCCAAAGCCAATGTAAAATGCCATTGACTGGACGTACTAGCATACGTCCGGTTGTTCGTTGAAATGATTCAGGAAGTGAAAGATGGTACAGAGAGCATTCGACCGAGCAATCGGCATAGACTATTCTGGGGCAAAGACACCGACAGACAGGTTGCCGGGATTGAGGGTCTATTGTGCTGACGGCAACGCCCCGCCACATCTGAAACGTACGCGAGGGCGCCGCCGGAACGAAACTTGGACTCGCAAGGAAATCGCAGAGTGGCTGGTGGACCTACTTAGAGAAGACAGTAAGCGAACTCTGGTGGGAATCGACCATGCATTTTCGTTCCCAATCCGCTACTTCTGCAAATACGGTCTCCTAGGACGGAGTTGGGATTACTTTCTGGATGACTTCCGGCGTTATTGGCCAACCGACGGTGACAACGTTCGTGTATCTGAAATACGTGGCGGCTGGGGCGGGCCCCGCGAAGGCGATCCAGAATGGTTACGGGAGACGGACCTGCGAACCGCTACTGCCATATCAGCGTTTCAATTCAACTCCTATGTGAAGGTTTCACATTCCACGCACGCCGGTATCCCTTGGCTACGGCATATCCGCCAAAAGTTAGGGGACAGAGTCCACTTCTGGCCATTCGACGAATGGGACATTCCGCACTGCAAATCAGCGATTGCCGAAGTGTACCCGGCACTTTGGAACCGGCGTTTCCCGGACGCTCCACAGAACAACGATGATAAACGCGATGCGTACTGTATCGCCAAGTGGATGCAGCACGTGGATCAGCACGGCTGGCTTGGCACGTATTTGCATCCCCATCTGACCAATGCAGAGTGTAATCAGGCGATGATCGAAGGTTGGATATTGGGCGTGATGTGACAAATGTACCGAGAATCGGACCCCCGTTAGGCCGGGTCCCCCTAGATTCAGCTGCGACACACAAGATGCATTCATCACTGAGGGAGGCCACAGTTGTACAGGATCGGGATAGACGTCGGCGGCACCTTCACCGACTTCGTGGTGGCCGGCGAAACGGGCCAGCCGCGCTTCTTCAAGACCGCTACCACTCCTGACGACCCTTCCATCGGTGTCATGGCCGGTTTGCAGGACGCCGCCGCCGCGCACGGTTTGTCCCTAGACCGGTTCCTGGGTGAAACCGACCTGGTGATCCACGGGTCCACCGTCGCCACCAACACGCTGGTGGAGCGCAAGGGCGCGACGGTCGGCCTCATCACCACCGACGGCTTCCGCGACCTGCTGGAGATGCGGGAGGGCCTGAAAGAGGACCGCTACAACCTGCGCATGACCATGGTTGAGCCGCTGGCCGCCCGCTGCCTGCGCGTAGGCGTCCCCGAGCGCGTCCGCGCCAACGGCAACGTGGAGCGACCCTTGGACGAAGCGGCGCTGGTCGAGCAACTGGACTACCTGGTGAACGAGGGAGCCGAAGCTCTGGCGGTGTGCTTCCTGTTCTCCTACCTCAACCCGTCCCACGAGCGGCGGGCATCGGAGATAATCCGGCAGCGTTATCCCGACCTGTTCTCCTCCCTTTCCCACGAGGTGATCCCGCAGATCAAGGAGTTCGACCGCCTCAGCACCACGGTCATCAACTCCTACGTTGGGCCGGTGTTCAGCCGCTACCTGGCCAACCTGGCCCAGCGATTCGAGGCGTACCCCCAGCTCAAAGACGTGCTGATCATGCAGTCAAACGGAGGCGTGGCGCCCATCGCCGACTCCAGCCGCATGGCGGTGCGGGCCATCCTCTCCGGCCCCGCGGGCGGCGTCAGCGCGGCCGCGTACATCGGCCAGCTGCTGGGCGAGACAAAGGTCATCGCGTTTGACATGGGCGGCACCAGCACCGACATCTCGCTGATCGAAAACGGAGTTCCGCACGTCACCAACGAAAAGTTTGAGGCGGGCTGGAAGATCGCCGCGCCAATGATCGACATCCACACCCTGGGCGCCGGCGGCGGCAGCATCGCCCGCGTTGACGAGGGCGGAATCCTGCACGTCGGCCCGGAGAGCGCCGGCGCGGAACCTGGCCCCGCCTGCTACGGTCGGGGCGGCGTAAACCCCACCGTAACCGATGCCAGCCTGGAGTTGGGTTATCTTGATGCGTCCAACTTCCTGGGCGGCAGGGCCAGCCTTGACGCCGTCGCCGCACAGCACGCTCTGGACGAGCACGTGGGCGCGCCGCTCAACCTGTCCAACGTCGAGTCGGCGTATGGCGTGTTCAAGGTGGTGTGCACCTCAATCGCCGAGGGCATCCGCCTCATGTCGGTCCAGCGCGGCGTGGACCCGCGCGAGTTCACCATGATGGGATTCGGGGGCGCGTCTGGGCTCCATGCCACGGAAGTGGCGCGGCAGTTGCAGGTGGAAAAGGTGTACATCCCCGCCTCGGCGCCCGTGTTGTCGGCCTATGGGATGCTGAACACCGACATCAAGTACGACTACTTCCGTTCGTATCCCGTCAGCCTCGACCGCTTGGACCTGGACGAGCTACGGTCCATCCTCGACCAGTTGGCCGCTCAGGGAAGGGACAAACTCATCGACCAGGGAGTGGCTCCTGAGGCGGTGGAGATTCAATACTCCGCCGACATGCGGTACCTGGACCAGATCTATGAGGTTACGGTGCCACTGCCTGACCCGAGCCAACCCGATGCGTCGTTCCTCGACCGGCTGACCGCCAACTTCCACAGCAGGTACCAGGAACTCTACTCCTACAACCAGCAGGACCAGGAGGTGCGGTTGGTGACGCTGCGCGTCGCCGCCGTGGGCAAACTGCCCCGGATCGCCCGGACCGACCAGCACAGGGATGTAAACGCGGTGGCCCCCGTGGGAACGCGACGGGTCTACCTCGGCGAGTGGCGGGAGGCGCCAACCTACGCCGCCGATACCCTGCCGGCAGGCGCGCGAATCGACGGTCCCGCCATTCTGGAGTCGGAGTTTACCACCATCCTGGTGTGGCCGGGCGACCGCGCCACCGTTGATGCCATGGGCGGCATCGAGTTAGTCGTCAATCAGGAGGTCGCTCCGGGAACTGGTGATGCGGCTCCCGAGACCGCCGGCTCGGACGCGCACAACGACCCCATAACCCTGGCCGTGGTCGAGCACCGGCTGGAATCCATCGCTCAGGAGATGACCGAGGCGATGTTGCGCACGGCCATGTCCCAGATCCTGAACTCGAGCCGCGATTTTTCGACCGCCATCCTGGATGGCGACTGCCAACTGGTGGCGCAGGGCGAGGGAATTCCCGTCCACATCAGCGCGCTGCCCGTGGCGGGCGCCGCCGTTCGGGACTACTTCGGCGACGACATCCACGACGGCGACCTGTTCATCCTCAACGACCCCTACTTCGGCGGCAGCCATCTCCCGGACATCACCATCATCCGGCCCGTGTTCCACCAGGGACGGTTGCTGTTCTACGGCGTCAACCGCGCTCACCACAGCGACGTGGGCGGCGGGACCCACGGCGGCTACAACCCAGGCGCCAACGAAATTTTCCAGGAGGGCCTGCGCATACCGCCGCTGAAACTTTATGACAAGGGCGTCCCGCGCTACGACCTGCTCCAGATGATGTCCGCCAACGTCCGCCAGTCGGAGAACTTCCTCGGCGACCTGAACGCGCAGATCGGCTCGGTGATGCTGGCCGCCCGCCGCATCGGCGACCTGCTCGCCGAGTACGGCCCCGACCGCCTGATGGCTGTGGTGTCCGAGATCTTGGCCGCCACCGAGCGGCAGGTGCGCCAGTTCATCTCAGGGTGGCCCGACGGCGTGTACCACGGCGAGTCTTTCGTGGACGACGACGGGTTCGACAGCAAGCTCGTGCCCATCCGCGCCAAGGTGATCATCGCCGGCGACTCCATGACCATCGACCTGAGCGATTCCAGCCCGCAGGTCGAGGGGTTCATCAACAGCGCCTACGCCAACACCCGCTCCTTGGCCCACGCCGCCATCATGTACCTGGCGCCCATGGACGTGGCGCGCAACGAGGGCTCAATGCGCCCGGTGCAGATCATCGCGCCGCGCGGCCTGGTCGTGAACGCCAACCCGCCGGCGCCGGTGTGCATGAGCACCAACCACTGCGCCGAGGAGGTGGTGGAGGCGGTGTTCAAGGCGCTGGCCCCGGCGATCCCCGCCGCCGTGTCCGCCGGGTTCTCCCGACGACTGCGCTACGCCATCACCGGCCACGACCCGCGCACGGGGCGGCAGTTCATCTGGCACTTCTTCCTGGCCCGGGGCGGCGGCGGCGCGTCCGAGGGTTTCGACGGGTGGTCCAACGTTGGCGAGGTCAACGTCGCCGGCGGCATCCGGTCGCCCAGCATCGAGGTGACCGAGGAGCGGTTCCCGTTCTTCATCGAGCGGCACGAGTTGCGGCCCGACTCGGGCGGCGTCGGCGCATGGCGCGGCGGCCTGGGCGCGGTCTGCGACCTGGTGTACGAGGGTGAGGGTCCCGCCCTGCTCAACACCGCGGGCGACGGCATCGTGGTGCCGCCCTTCGGCCTGTTCGGCGCGACGGACGGCCTGCCCCACCACTACAAGATCGTGAACAACGGGACGGAGCGCGTGCTCGGCTCCAAGGAGGTCGGGGTAGTGGTCAACCCCGGCGACCACATCATCTGCCTGTCGTCCGGCGGAGGCGGGTATGGCTCGGCGTCGGAGCGAGACAGCGACGCGGCGGCGTGGGACCTGAAGAACGGGTATGTAACTCGTTGACGACCTGCGTCCCGCTCTTCCTCTGCCACCGCCGCAATAGAAATCCCGCCGGGCATGGCGCCCGGCGGGGAAAATGGGTTGGTCATTGTCCTTCTCGGTATCGGTTGATTTTCCGTCCGACTACCGGCGATCTACCCGCGGGGATCTGGGCAAGGGATCCATATGGGCAGCAGGCAGGTGTTGATGGGCGGTTGATCGCCGTACTGCTGGGTTGCCTGGTCCACTTGAGACCCACCGTTGGGTCCACCGTCCGCAGAGGCGGCGCCAACGCCTCCGATCATGCCGAACCATAGCAGTCCGGCGGCGACCCCCACCGCGGCCAACGACAGGAGGATTCCCCGTCTACCTATGATGCTTCTTCCCTGATTATTCATGTTGGACCTCCATACGATCCCGTTTATGTATCACCAACAATTCGCAGCCTCATTTATCGTCGAAGCAACATTCAAACCATTGACATGATTAAATTTACTCGCTTGATATGATTCGTATCAAGCCGTTTTTGTGAGAAGTTTGTGAAGATCAGGGCACAGCAGTATTGTGGCAGGCGCGAGCCGGGGACCACGGCGCAGCGTGCCAGATGGTTTACGAGGACGAGCGCCCGCGCTGCTCAACGCCGCCGGCGACGGCATCGTAATGCCACCCTGCAGCCTGTTCGGCGCAACCGACGGCCTGCCCCGCCATTACAAGATCGTCAACGACGGTACGGAGCGCGCGCTGGGTTCGCAGTAAGTCGGCGTCTTGGTGAATCCGGGAACCACATCGTCCGCCTTTCTTCGGGACGGCGACGACGCAGGGCAGCGATGCGGCGCCGTGGGATTTGAAGAATGGGTATGTAACCCGATAAAGAACCAGAATATAATAGGGCCCCACAAACCCACTGCCCGGCGCCGGAGGCTCTCCCATGGCCGCCACACGAATCATAACCAACGCCTGGAACGTACGAACCCTGCCGGACATCTTCTATGAAGAACCGGAACCCGTCGAGGACGGTATGCAGCAAGAACCGCCCATTGACAGGATCGGTCAACTCCTCCGCCAACGCTATGCAGACCGGCCGGACGTGTTCATCTCTGGCGGGGTATTTGTCTCCTACGACGTAACCGACGGCAACCGGCGGGTCAAGCCTGACCTGTTCATCGCTTTTGATGTGGATAATGCGGGAATACGGGAGAACCTGCCCAACTTCTGGATTTGGGAAATCGGCAAAGCTCCGGACTTCGTGATGGAAGTGGCGTCGCCGAGCACGGCCGCGAACGATCTGGGCTGGAAGCGTGAGCTGTACCAGCGGCTGGGGATACAGGAGTATTGGCGCTTTGACCCCACGGGCGGCGAACTGTACGGCCAGCCGATTGCCGGGGAGCGTTTGGTCGCGGGACAGTATGAAGAGTATGAGTTGCACTATGCCGACGACGGTTCGGTACGGGCGCAGAGCGAGTTGCTGGACGTAGTATTTTCCTGGAACGGCGAGGAGTTTGACGCGCTGGACCCGGCAACAGGGACGACGATAGACAAACTCGCCGCTGCCGAAGCCCGCGCCATGGTCGCCGAAGCCGAGCTAAACCTCGAACAGACCGCCCGCAGCCAGGCCGAAACCCGCGCCGAAGCTGCCGAAGCGGAACTCGCCAGCCTCAGGGCGCAGTTGCGTGGACGGGAACCGTAGGTTGGCCGGGGGAGTGAGAATATCAGCGTAGTGTCAACCTCGGCCATCACATCATCTGCTCCGTATCGGGCGGCGGAAATTACGGCTGTCTGAGGAGCAGGATGGGATACGCTTGGTGGGGGCGCACTACGGATTGGGCGGATCTATCTCACCCTAAATCCCCCGAGACTCCTTTTGCTAGGATTCGGAAAGCCGTTAGTTCCAGACATGAACCGATAAGTGGAAGGAGCTAGGCTGCATGATATTGGACGCGAAATGCACATTCCTAGCGTCCGTCCTCTCAGTCGCTATTTTGTGGGGAATTTCTTGCTCCCCAATCTCGGAACCCCCGCCCGAGCCCACTTTCGACATCCCGAGTGCAGTCAGCACCGCCGTCGCCCAGGCGCTAGGCGACCAAGCTACTCCGCTGACATACCCGCCGAGGCCAACCCAGACCAAAGTCGCTCCCACATACACGCCGCGACCTGTTCCCACCGTTTCCTCCCCAACCACTGCCGCGGACCATTCAATACAGTCTGATACTCCAACGCTTACCGCAGAACCTCTGCCAACCGTCCCTTGTGGCCCAGATTGCGTTGAACAATTCGAACCGATTATTTCCAATATCAAGTGGATTTTAGAACCCTCGGTGACGCCCGATGGAATCTTCCATCTAGAAGCAGAAATCCGCGAAAGATACCGATTTCACTTAGAGCTGGTTGACGACCTAGCCAATATCACTCTTTACGACGAACTAGACCAAATACGTACGATTATTCTGCCGCCGGCTGGGCCAGATGAAGAGTGGATTCTGGAACCTGGTGAATTCGTCGCCGAGGTATTCAGCTACGACGCCCGTGTCCTCACCGTCAGCGCGCAAATATCCAATGCCACGGCTTCACATCCGGATTTAGAAGCATGTATTTGGTCAGCCCAGCCTGCCGGCGAACAGGCGTTGGTTGGGTGTGCAGATCTACAGGTACGGGACTGACCTAGAGACCCAAGGTACCGTCGGCGCGGTTGGTAATCTCACGTTCCAATATAAAAAAGCGTGCTACTGAATCTGAAAGCTACCACGCCGCGTTCTGATTTTGACAGCCCTTTTTGCTCAACCGTGTAATTGATTCAAACCTACGGACCTTCCACAAGCACGCCCGACGGTCATGTGGATTACTGCTATGTCCTTGCAAAAATCCGTTACGGTTACTGTTCACGATCACGCAATGGCGTACAACCAGCTTGCGCCATCCTTCCCTCCTGAGAGCTTGGGCCGATGGGTTGTCATCGCCGGTCTGCAACCCCTTGGATTTTATGACACTATGGAGGAAGCCGAATGCGCTGCGGATGATCTGGGTTTCGACCGTTTCAACCGCTACATCCGCCGCGTGGGTTCGGCTGCGCCTTTCGCCGTCTTCATGGGACGAGGTTGACGCTCAACCTTGTTACAGAGGTAACCCTGGCGGCGGCTCGCCTCGAATTGGGACCACAGTTGCCGGTTCACCTTCCCGGTGCGGGTACGCCGGTGCCGGCCTTGCTGGACACCGGAGCCGCCATGTCAATCATTGACGTTGACTTGGCGCAGGCGGTTGGCTACCCGCCAACATCCGACAAAATGCCCATCGGTGGTGTCGGCCAAGGCGAAGAACACCCTACTTTCGATATAGACGTACACATACCGAACCTGGGCCGTTACGTTCCCAAGCCTATCGCGAGTGGTCCGTTGATTCGGTCTCGGTTAGCGTTCGTTTTCATCATTGGCCGAGACGTCCTATTAGATCGCATCCTTACGATAGACGGGCCCGACCGTACAATCAGGTTTCACCAACGCGGACTACAAAACAATTAGGAAAAATCCGAGCAAGCCTACCCTTCCGCTACCACATAATTCCGCAGCGTCCCAATCCCGCTGATCTCCACCTCAATGGTGTCCCCGGGGAACATGTCGCCGTCGGCGCCTTCCGTGCCCATCCACAGCACGTCTCCCGGATACAGCGTAGCGTAGTTGCTCAGCTCGTGGATCCAGGTGGCGGTGTCCCAGATCTGGTCGGCTGAGGAGAAGTCCTCCCAAACCTCGCCGTTGTGGCGCACAGTGATGCGAAAGCCCTTGGGGTCCTGGTCGGTGACGATCCACGGGCCCATGGGTTTCCAGGTGTCGCAGTTCTTGCCCCGAAACATGGTGCGGTCGGCCTGCTGCCAGGGCCGTTGGCTGATGTCGTTGCCGATGGTGTAGCCGAAAACATGGTCCAGGGCCTGGCTGACCGGAACCTTGCGGGCCGTTTTGCCGATCACCACCGCAAGCTGACCCTCCGGCTGCACCGCGCCCGAGCAGTCGGTAGGCACCACGATGTTCTCCTCCGTGCCGATGATGGCGTGGACGGAGCGGTAGTTGGGCGACGGGCGGTCGGGATACGATGGCGGCGCCCCGCGTCGTGCCGCCATGCCCTCCACGTGCCCCCGGTAGTTGGGGCCGGCGGCGTAGAGCATGGGCGGCTTGATGGGAGCCAGCAGCTTCACCTCGTCCAGCGAATGGGAATGGTTGGTGACGGCATAGTCCTCCAGCGGGTTCCCCCACACCTCGGTCACGCGGCCGTCCTCGACGATTCCGAAGCTGGTCTTTCCGTCCAGTTCATAGCGGCACCAGATCATGGGGGACCTCCTGTTGATGCGATATGCCGGAACCATCCGGCGGCGCTCATTTCTTCACTCGCCGCCCGCTCATGGTTCGACAGGCTCACCATGAGCGGCAATTGTCACTGAATCGCGACATTAGGAAAGCCGCGACTCGGGCAGCAGCGGCGTCCGCTATTCGGGCGTTACCAGGGACTCGGCTTCCTCTCCGTTGAGCACGCGCAGTATGTTGGCGCAGGCGAACTGCGCGGCGCGCAGGGCGGTCTCGCGGCTCTGCCCGGCCATGTGGGGCGTGATGATGACGTTGTCCAGGTCGAACAGTGGGTTGTCAGCCGGCGTGGGCTCCACCTCCAAAACGTCCAGGCCGGCGCCTGCGATCTTGCCCTCGGTGAGCGCGCGGTACAGCGCGGCCTCGTCCACCACCGGACCGCGGCAGAGGTTGATGAGGAACGCAGAGGATTTCATCATGTCGAACTCGCGGTCGGACATCATGCCCCGCGTGCGGCGGGTCAACGGAACGTGCATGCTGACGATGTCGGAGCTCTCAAGCAGCTCCTCGAAGGGCACCGGCTCAGCCTTGACCTCCTGCTGAACGTCCTCGGGGATGTCCACCACGTCGTAGAAGATGGTGCGCGTGTCGAAACCGGTCAGGCGCTTGGCGACCTGCCGGCCGATGCGGCCCAGCCCGACGATGCCCACCGTCTTGTCGGTAACCTCAGAGAGGTCGGTCTGGTAGAGGTTGCCCCGCCAGTTGCGCTGCTTGGTGGTGGTGTCCCACTGCGCCATGAGGTTGCGGTTGATGCCGATCATCAGGGCAATGGTCTGCTCGGACACCGAGATGGCGTTGGCTCCGCCGTTGTTGGCCACCAGAATCCCCATCTCCAGAATGGCCTCGAGATCCATGCGGTCATAGCCCGCGCTCAGGGTCTGGATCAATTTGACATTGGGGCATTCCCGCAGCACGTTGACGGTCACATCGCTGGTGATGAGCGCATCGGCGTCGCGGCACAGCTCGATTTTCTCCGCCTCCGAAAGAGCAGGGTCCACCAGCACGAAGTCCAACTCGTCAGGGGCCTGGTCCACCAGGATCTGGGGGCGTCCGCCTACTCCACTGTAATATGCGACTTTCCAAGAGGGCATCTGGTTTTCTCCTTTATGCACGGCCACCCGCGAGGCGTGGCTCTCACGCAATTATAGATGCGGTACCGGGGGTGTCAAAGATACCCGGGCCCTTCGGGGTTCGGGCCGCGCTTGACCCCTCTTGTCTGTGTAAAATGCCAGGCACACGTACAACAATGCGCCAATTTGAGACTGGACAACCGTGAGGGGGGCCGCCATGACACTATCGCTCATACGGGGAAAGCACGTCGTTTGCAAGATAACCGGCCGCGACTCGGCGGAGGTGCTTTCCGACGGCGCCGTGCTGCAGCAGGACGGCGTCATCGAGGCGGTGGGCAGCTACGAGGAACTCCGCCGCCAGCATCCAAACGCCGAGGTGATCGGCAACGGCAACCACATCGTGATGCCGGGGATGGTGAACGACCACTTTCACGTCGGCCTGACTCCTTTCCAGATGGGCGCGCCCGACCTGCCGTTGGAGATGTGGAGCCTCCATCGCATCGGCGTGCGCATGATCGACCCCTACCTGGACCAACTGTACGGCGCGGTGCAGATGATGGAGACCGGCACCACCACGGTGCAGGCGATCCACTCGCCCGGTCGCGGCTACGGACCGGTCAGCATGGAGATCGCCGACAAGGTGATCGACGCATATCAGACCTCCGGGATGCGCGTGTCCTACGCTCCATCGGTGGTGGATCAGAACTCGATGGTGGCCGGCGCGGGCGGCGGCGAGGCCGACTTCGCGGCGCAGATGCCGCCGGACCTGGCGGAGCGTTACACCTCTTTCATGGCCCCCAGCTACTGGCCGGCCGGCGAGATCATCCCCGTGCTGGATGAGATCTGCCGCAAGTACGGGAACAACCGGCACGAACGGGTGCAGGTGACCATGGCGCCCAGCAACGTTCACCGCTGTTCCGACGAATTGCTGGTAGCCATCAAGGAACTGGCTGGACGCCACAGCACCGGCATACACATCCACCTGCAGGAGACGGTGTACCAGAAGCTCTACGGCCACACCGCCTACGGCAAGACGCCCCTGCAGCACCTCTATGACCTGGGGTTTTTGGGCCCTGAAGTCGTCTGCGGCCACAGCGTTTGGGCGACGGAGGAGGACCTGCGCCTGATGGCCGAGACCGGCGCCAACATCTGCCACAACGCCAGTTCAAATCTGCGGCTGCAGAGCGGCATCGCGCCCATGGGACGCATCCTGGCGGCGGGCATCAAGGTGGCCATCGGCAGCGACGAAGCCGGCCTGAACGACGACAAGGACCTGTTCCAGGAGATGCGCCTGGTGCTCAAGATTCACCGGGTACCCGGCATAAACCTGGAGCCGCCCACATCCCACCAGGTGCTTGAAATGGCGACGGCCAACGGGGCCTACGCCAGCTGGTTCGGCGACCGGATCGGCGCCCTGGAGCCGGGCAAACGGGCGGACATGGTCCTGGTGGACATGCGAAACATCGAGGAACCGTACCTGGACCCACGGGTCTCGGTGGTGGACGCCCTGGTGCATCGGGGCCGGGGCATCGATGTTGACACCGTGCTGGTGGACGGCGAGGTCGTGCTGCGGGACAAGCAACTCACCCGCGTGGACAAGGAGATCCTGTTCCGGGAAATCCGAGACGCCCTGGATCGGCCGCTGTCGCCGCAGGAGGAAGAGCGGCGGGAGTTGGCCCGGCTGGTCGAGCCTCACCTGCGGAGGTTCTACGGCGGCGCCTCTCAGTCGGACATGGCTCCCTTTGCCGCGTACAACTCCCGTTCGTGACGCCGGCTCCCGCTCCCCATATTCAGTCTGACGCTAGTATCCGATGGCATAGGCCTCGCATCGGGGGTCTGCGCCGCCCTGCAGCACTCCCGTCTCCGGGTTGCGGGTGATCACGCAATACAGGGCAGATCCCTCCCACCACTCGGGATATTGCTCGATGGTGTGGCCCTTCTGCCGCAGTTCCTCGGCCACGTCGTCCGAGATTCGGCCCTCGAGACGCAGCATCCCCGGACTGTAGGGCGACGCCCAACTGGAGCCGGGGAAGTTGTAACTGTAGAAGCGGGGTTCCTCGACGGCCTCCTGCGAGTCGCGCCCGAACTCGAGGACGTTGAGCAGGAGTTGCAGGGTGCCTTGCGGGATGTGGTCGCCGCCGTGGGCGCCCAGCGCCATGACGGGCTCGCCATCGCGCACCACCAGGGCCGGCGCGGGGGTGAGCCGGGGCCGCTTGCCGCCGGCAACGGCGGCGGGGTGGCCGTCGACCAGCTTCGACTGGGTGCCGCGCATCGAGAACGCCAGGCCGGTGCCCGGGATGATCGGGCCGCCGTTCTTCGTCCCCTCGCTGGGTGTGCAGGAGAAGATGTTGCCATCCCGGTCGATGACGGCGAAATACGACGTTCCGCCAGCGGTTTCACCGGCTACGCCAACGGAGGCCGCGGCGTCCCGCGGAGACTGGGGCGCGCCGTCCAGGGTTGCCTTGCCGTTGCGGGGATCCCCGGCCGGCGGGGTGCCCGGCCACGCCAGGTCGGGATCGATCAGCGCGCGACGCCTGGAAAGGTATGACTCGGACAGCATCTCGTTGATCGGCACGTCCACGAAATCGGGATCGCCAACGTACTGCTCCCGGTCGGCGAAGGCCAGGTTCAACGCTTGGCTAACGGTGTGGATGTACTGGGCGGAGTTGTGGCCCATGGACCCCAGGTCGAATCCCTCCAGTATCTTGAGGGCCTGCGGGAAGGTCGGGCCCTGACCCCACGGGCCGGTGCTGTAAACGTCGTAGCCCTTGTAGTTCACCGTCACGCCGGGACCCACCTGAACATGATACTGCGCGAGGTCGTCCTCGGTCAGCAGGCCGCCCATCTCCTGGTTGTACGAGACAATTTTGCGAGCCAGTTCGCCGGTGTAGATGTAGTCCCGGGCCGTTTTGAGAGCCGCTTCGCGGCCCTTGCCGGCGTTGGAAGCCTCGATGTCGGCGAGCCTGGACAGGGTTTTGGCCAGGTCTTTCTGGTAGAACATCTCGCCCTGCTTGGGGGCGCGCCCGCCGGGCAGGTATATCTCGGCGGTTGACGGGTAGGCGTTGTACTGATCGTAGGCGGTCTTGAACCGCCCCGCCAGGTAGCGGAACATGGGGAACCCGTTGCCGGCCAGGTCGATGGCCGCGCTCGCCACCTGTCCGAACGTCATGGTGCCGAACCTGGACAGCGACGTCAGCCAGGAATCGGCGGCGGCCGGGGTCAGGGACGAGAGCACCCCGCCGGGCATCCTGCCGCCGTGGTGCTTGTGGAAGTAGTCCACTGACGCCGCTTTGGGCCAGACCCCCAGGCCGTCCACGGTAACAACCTCGTTGCGGTCGGCAAGGTAGATGACCGTGGGCGCGACGCCGAGGAAGCTGCAGTCGTCGACGTGCACCACGTTCAGCGCGAGGCCGACGGCGACCCCGGCGTCGATGGCGTTGCCGCCCTGCTTGAGGATTTCAAGGCCGGCCATGGCTGCGCTGGGGTGGCTCGCGGCAACCATCCCATTGACGCCCTGCATCAACGGCCGATAACTGGTTAGCGTGGTCCCTTTGACTGGCATATCTGGGCCTCCGTGTTGGGGTTCGTCCCGTCGTTCGATCTCGCACAGGTTCGGGTCAATCAACTCTGGCCGTAGTATAGTCGCTAATCGCAGCTAAACTGAAATCGGAGGTGTCCATCATGCCCGCCAGACGTCCCACTCCGGAGGAATTTTCCCGCATCGCAGACGCCTACAACCTGAGTCCCACTCCCGCCGACGTGGAATCCTATATCGAGTTGAGTCAGCCCATCCTGGACTCGTACGCGAGGCTCGACCAATTGACCGCGCCGAGTTTGCCGGTCAAATATCCCCGCGCGCCCGGCGCTCGGCCCCAACCGGAGGACAACTCCCTGGGCGCGTGGTACTGGCGCTGCGACATCAACGGCGCCGACGCCGGCATCCTGTCGGGCAAGACCGTTGCCATCAAGGACAACGTCTGCGTGGCCGGCGTCCCCATGATGAATGGCACCGGCGTCCTCGAGGGATACGTGCCCGACGTGGACGCCACCATCGTCACCCGAATCCTGGACGCGGGGGGCTCCATCCCGGGCAAGGCCGTGTGCGAGAGTCTGTGCTTTTCGGGCGGTAGCCACACATCCGACACCGGACCCGTGCGCAACCCGCATGATCCGACGCGCACCGCGGGCGGTTCATCCAGCGGCAGCGCGGCGCTGGTCGCGGCGGGCGAGGTGGACATGGCCATCGGCGGCGACCAGGGCGGGTCGATCCGCATACCCGCCAGCTGGTGCGGCATCTACGGCCTCAAGCCCACCTACGGACTCGTCCCCTACACCGGCGTGTTTCCCATCGAACTGACGCTGGACCACACCGGTCCCATGGCGCGCAGCGCCGCCGATGTGGCCCTGCTGCTGGAAGCCATCGCCGGCCCCGACGGTCTGGATCCGCGGCAGAGCGCCGGGCAGCCCGGCCAGACGTTTACCCAGGCGTTGACCGGCGATGTCACGGGCCTGCGCATCGGCATCGTCCGCGAGGGGTTCGGCCTGCCCGAGTCGGAAGCCGACGTGGATGAGGCGGTGGAGAACGCCGCCCGCTCGTTCGAAGGCATGGGGGCGACGGTGGGAACGGTTTCCATCCCCTGGCATCTGGACGGAATCCACGTCTGGCGTGCCATCGCCGTGGAGGGCGCGACGATGCTGATGGTGGCCGGCAACAGCATGGGCACCAACTGGAAGGGCCACTACACCACCGGACTGCTGGATGTGTATGCCCACGGCTGGC
This sequence comes from Dehalococcoidia bacterium, assembly GCA_965116565.1. Taxonomy (GTDB): domain Bacteria; phylum Chloroflexota; class Dehalococcoidia; order Lucifugimonadales; family UBA3495; genus Bin87. The sequence continues at coordinate 1,820,015 of OZ220699.1, read as the reverse complement.
AGAGCCGGGCCGACGATCTGTCGGAGACGACCAAGTTGGTCGTGCTGATGGGCCAGTACATGCAGGACCGGTATCACGGCCGCTACTACGCCAAGGCGCAGAACCTGGCCCGCACGCTCACCGCTGCTTACGATGCTGCGCTGGGCGACTACGACCTGCTGGCGATGCCGACGCTGCCCATGAAGGCGACCGTGATTCCGCCCGCCGATTGCAGCCGGCAGGAGTACACCGATCGCGCTTTGGAGATGATCGCCAACACCTGCCCGTTCGACGTGACCGGCCACCCGGCGATCTCCGTGCCGTGCGGGACGTCCGACGGCCTGCCCATCGGCATGATGCTGGTGGGCCGTACCGGCGACGACGCAACGGTGCTCCGCGCCGCCGACGCCTTCGACCGCGCTAATTAGGGGGATGCCATGCCGGAACCGAGAGTGATTTACCAACCCAAGCCCGGAACCCCCATCGACGTGGACCGCGAGTTCTACGGACGCCTGGGCCGGGAGACCGAAAGCCGCAGCCCGGTTGACCAATTCGTGGTGCCGATGCGCTCGGGCAAAGCTTGGCCGGTACTCGCCGGCCAGATCTGCCGCATCGTCGTGGTGGAAGGCGCGCAGGTGGCCGACTTCAACGCGTGGAACCTCAACAATCCCCGGGAGCGATTCTGGGCTGCGCGCACCAAGCAACTGCACCGCGCCCACGTGTCCACCTTCGACCGGCTGTGGTCGTGCCTGCCGTACCTGCGGCCCATGCTCACCATCACCGCCGACACGGTGGACTACCCTCGGGACGAGGACGGCGCGGGATGCCACGACCTGCTCGGCACCCGCTGCGATCCATACGTTCACAAAATGCTGAACGGCGAGGACTTCGATTACTGCTGCCACTCAAACCTGGTGCGGGCGGTTGCGCCGTATCATCTCAACGAGAGCGATGTTCACGACGTGCTGAATGTATTTCAGGTCACCGGTCTCACACCGGACGACCGTTACTTCGTGAAACCGTCGCCGGCAAGGCAGGGCGACTATTTTGAATTTTTCGCCGAGATCGACCTTCTGTGCGCCATCTCCACCTGTCCCCACGGCGATCTGTCGGTGCAGGTCTGGGGTGAGGACGCCGGGGATCCCATCGACACCTGCCACCCGTTGGGCGTGGAGATTTACCAGCCCGACCCGGGCCTCCTGCAGGGTTGGCAATCCCCGCCGACCGTCGACTATCGGGGCATCCACGGACTCGATCGTGGATGAACTCCCAACAACCCTGATGCAGCGGGCAGATTAAATTATCAATCGGTGCGAATGGCAGGAGGATCAGATGATTGTGGTAACGGGAGCGGCCGGCCGCTTGGGTCGCCGCGTGGTTCAGTTGTTGGTTGACCAGGGCCGGGAAGTGCTTGCGACTGACCAACTGGAGGCGGATGACCTGCCGGCGCCGTTTGTCCGCTGCAATCTCACCGACGGCGCGGCGGTCGCGGCGGTCCTGCAGGGTGCGGAGTCGGTGATTCACATGGGAGCCATTCCCGGACCGCAACGGGCTGATCCACGGGTCATCTTCGAGAACAACGCGAACGCCGACTTCAACGTGATGATGGCAGCGTCGGAATTGGGACTGCGCCGCGTGGTGTACTCCTCCAGCGCGTTCGGAATGGGATGGGCCCACGACGGCAACGCTTTCGTGCCGCTCTACCTGCCGCTCGACGAGGAACACCCGATGATGCCCTTCGAGCCATACGGCCTGTCCAAGCAGATCGGGGAGGACATCGGCAGGATGATCGCCCGCAACTCGGACACCACCGTGGTCAGCCTTCGTTTCACCAACGTCGCGCTGCCGGAGGTGCAGGCAGAGTTCCCGTGGCCCGCTCCCACGCCGGAGTATCCGCTTACGCTGGTGATGTGGGCCTACGCCGACGCGAGAGACGTCGCGGAGGCGCACGTCCTCTCACTGGACGCCGAGATCCAGGAGTATGAGGCGTTCATGATCGCCCAGCCGTCCAGCCGATTCGATGAGGCAACCATCGACCTGATCAGGGCCAATTTCGGCGGCCGGGTGGAGATACGGGACGGCCTCGAAGGAACCGCCAGCGTCATCAGCACGGCCAGGGCGCAGCGGATGCTGGGCTGGCAACCCCGCCACGACTGGCGGCGGGAACGGGCGCAGCAGTCCTAGCGTCCATTCCGCCGCCCGTCGAGGCCACCGGGCGCTCAGCCGGCGCGGTATTCCGGGATTCCCAGCGCCTTGCGCACTGCGACGCCGATGGGCGTGAGCGGGCTTTCCTCCGGCGGGCCGTGGGCGACCATGCGGTTGTGGTGGATCGCAACGGCCAGGCGATGCTGGGGATCGGCCCAGCCAATGGACCCGCCGGCCCCGTTGTGTCCGAACGCCAGCGGGTTGTCGCCCATCGCGCCCATGCCGGGGCTGCCGGCGAAGTGCAGCCCGCCGATGGTGCCGTGGTGCGGTACCCCGTGGACCGGGTCATAGTCGCTGGGCGGTCGCGGGATGTGGAACGTCCGCACGCGGTCCTCTGAGAGCAGGCGCACGCCGTCCAGTTCTCCGCCGTTGGCGAGCATGGCATAGAAGCGGGCCTGGCTGCGCGCGGTCATGATCCCCTGGGCGCCTGGAATGCAGGCCTGGCGCACGTCGGAGCGGCCGAACACCTCCTGGGTGGTGCCGACTTCCGGAGGCGTGGCGCGGAACCGCAGCGAGTCGGGTGGTAGTCCCGGAGCGCCGGGAGGCAGCGGCGGGACGTTGGTGAGCTTCGCCACCCGGGGCTCGACCTCCGGCGGGATGCCGGCCCACAGGTCGGTGATTCCCAGGGGCTGGCAGATTTCGTCCTGGATGAACTGGCCGAACGGACGGCCCTTCGGATCGGTGCGGCGCACGATCTCCCCCACCACCCAGCCAAATGTGTAGGCCATGTAGCCGCTGCGTGTCCCCGGTTCGAACAGGGGGTGCATCTCGGCAAGCTGCCCGACCATCCAGTCCCAGTCGCACATCAGCTCGGGCGTGACTCCCACCGGCATCAGAGGAACGCCGATGCGGTGGGTCAGCGCGTCGAATACGGTGCCCTTGTCCTTGCCGTACTTGCCGAACTCGGGCCAGTATTTCGCCACGGGCTGGTAGTAGTCCACCAGGCCACGCTCGGCCTGGATGTGCAGGGCGGTGGCCGTGACCGCCTTGATGTTGGAGAACACCGGGAACAGCGTTTCACCGTCCACCTCGCGGCCGGTGGTCTCGTCGGCCAGCCCACCCCACTGGTCGATCACCAGCTTGCTATCCAGGTACGCGGCAACCTGAACGCCGATTTCCCCGCGTTCCCCGATGGCGACGTCGATGGCATCCTGAACGATGCGCTGCGAATTTTCCGGCATGGCGACACCTCCCACCTGCGATGTTGGGCCGTAGGATAACGCACATCGCGTACCTGTACACGCCTTCGAACCTGAGATTGCGGACGGCTGTCGGCCTCGTGTTGACCCACCACTCGGTTGTGGCGTAGATTCAACCCAACGACAGGAGCACAAGGAGGAACATCACAATGCCGTTTACGAAAGAGGCGACACCCGCATCTACTACGAAGAGGTGGGTTCGGGTTTCCCGCTGCTGATCATACCGGGAGGGGGACTCAATTCCACCATTGAAGGTTTGAGAACCTCCCATCCGTTCGATCCCCTGGAGACCTTCAAGGACGACTTTCGCTGCATCGCGTCCGACCTTCGCAACTCTCCGCCCGGTCAGTCCACCGGCCCGCTGGATATCGAACGCACGTGGGACGCCTTCACCGACGACCACATTGGCCTGATGGACCATCTGGGAATCGACAAGTTCGGCGTGATCGGTTTCTGCATCGCCGGGCCAATGATCCTGAACCTGCTCAGCCGGGCCGGCGACCGAGTCGTGGCCGCCGCGCTGATGCAGCCCAGCGGGTACCGGCCCGAACTGCCCAACCTGTTCTACGAGAACAACATCGCCGGATGGGGGCCGCCGCTGTGCGAGAAGCGTTCCGACATCACGATGGACATGGTGCATGACTTCTTGATGAGCATGTACAACAATCGGGCCGACTTCGTTTTCACCGTGTCGCGCGAGTTCGTGAGCTCCATGCAGACGCCCATCCTGATCGCGCCCGACGACGTGCCGGCGCACCCGTACGAGCGGGCGATGGAGGTCGCCAACCTGGCGCCCAACTCCGAGGTGACCATCTACCCGTGGAAGGACACCCAGGAGCACATCGACGAAACCGTCGGCCACGTTCGGCGCTTCCTCAAGGCGCACGCCCAGGTGCCCGCCGCCGCGTAACAACCCAAATTCGCTGATCCAACGGGCCCCGTCGCGTCCGCCTATCGCCTGGCGATCGGCAGGCGAGGCGGGGCCTCGGGATGTTGGCCGGCCGGTTGCCTTCCGTAACGGCGCCGGCAAATCCGATTGATTCTGTCTCCAGGCTATATAATCTGGAAGAAATCACACCGTTTCCCACGGCCGGCTCGGCGAAAACACACCGGTCGCGGACCGGACAGCCAAATCATAGGAGGAAATCGTCATGGGCATTCAGATCAAGCGCGTCGGACACGTGGGTATCCTGGTCTCCGATTTTGAGCGGTCTTTCGAGTTTTACACCAAGGTGCTCGGGTGCAAGGTGACGTCCCGCCGCAGCCGGCCCGACGGGTCCGAGTCGGCCTTCCTGCGGTTCGACGAGACGCACCACGACTTCGTCATCGCCAGCGCCCCCGAGGGCGTGGACGTTTCCGAGAACGTTCCCGGTCATGCGCGGCTGGTTCAGCAGGTCGCTTTTGAAGTGGAAAACCGCGACGAGTTCATGAAGGCGCTGGCCCACATCCACACCCACGGCGCCGAGATCGTCAGCGGCCCGCTGACCCACGGCATCGAGGCCGGCGGCAATCTGGAAGGTAGCGGCAGCCGGTCGTTCTACTTCCTCGACCCGGACGGCAACCGTCTGGAGATCTTCTGCGACGGCATGAAGGTTCCCAACGGCGAGCTATTCCCCCGTGCGGAATACGCCGACGCCATCAAGGACTTCATGGCGAAGAAGGCCGCCAAGGAGGCAGAACTCTCCGCCGACTGAGCGAGTCCCGACGCACACGTCCAACACCGGCGCAGCGAAGCGACGGCGGGGAGTGCTCCCCGCCGTCGTGTTTTTATGATCGGCTGGATGTCGTCGCGACCTAACCCTGGCGCACGAACTTGTCCACGCCGGTGCCGTCGCTGAGGCCGACGTAGATGTCGCCGCGGGAATCAACCCAGCTGCCGTGGCCGGGGCCGCGGCAGTCGAAGCGCGCCAGCACGTTTCCGGAGGTGTCCAGCACGCTGACCCGGGCCGATGAATCGTTGACGGGACCCTCGCTGACCACCAGGTTCCCGTCGGTATCCACGGAAATGTCCATGGGCCGCTGTATGTCATCCCAGATGGCGATGAACTCGCCGTCCAGGTTGAATAACTGCATCCGGTGATTCTCCCGGTCGCAGAGGAAAATCGTGTCGTTGTGGATCAGCAGGCTGTGAGGCAGGTGGAAGTGCCCCGGCTCGGTCTTCCCCGGCTCGCCCCAGGACTGCTTGAGCTGACCGTCCCAGGTGAACCGGTGGATGCGCGCGTTCCGGTACCCGTCGGCCACGTACAGGTCGCCCGAGGGGGACGGGATCAGCTCGGTCGGGTAATTGAAGGGTCCGGCGGCGCGGGGACAGAGATCGCCCGGGTTTTCGCAGCCCGTGTCGGAGTGGACGCCGTGGCGTCCCAGCATCTGTATCGGCTTGCCGTCTATGGTATACACCAGGCACACGGAGTTGTCCCGGTCGGTCAGGTAAACCGTGTCCTCCTCGTCGATGTAGATGCCGTGGGCGAATGAGAAGGCGCCGTTGCCCCAACTGTCCAACAGGTTGCCGTCCCGGTCGAAGATGAGGATTGGCGGATCCTGGCGCTGGAACGCGAATACCCGGTCCTGGGAATCGGTGGCGATGGCGCTGACCATGGCAAACGTCTCGCCCTCTGGCAGCTTGGCCCAGTTCTCCACCACTTCATACGTGTACTTGCCGCTTCCTACCGTCGTCATGTCGCTGGCCTCCTTGTTGCTCGGTTGGGATCTCGTGCGTTGACGCCGCTATTGTAACGCCCGTGACACCCCATGATTCGCCACGCGCCGGTCCGTTTGACCGCCCAACCCGATATACAATACATGCGCGAAAGAATCAGGCCGGGAACACCGGCGGCCAACGGAGGTACCAATGCCGGCTGAGAAAGGCATCATTCGGACCGTATTGGGCAACGGGTCGGAAGGTTGGGAGGGTGACGGCGGCCCGGCCGTGAACGCCGCGTGCCAGACTCCTTACGCCTGTGAGTTCGACCCCCAAGGCAACATGGTCGTGTGCATGGGGAGGCACAATCGCATCCGCCGGGTTGATGCTCATACCGGCATCATCACGCTGATCTGCGGCAACGGGGAGCCGGGGTACGCCGGAGACGGCGGGCCGGCGACTGACGCGATCATCCACCAACCGTACGGATTGGCCATCGACACCAACGGGGACATCTATTTCGCCCAACGATTCGACCCGGCCGTGCGAAAGATCGATGCCAGCGCGGGGATCGTTTCCACGGTGGCCGGCACCGGCGAATTCGGCTACAGCGGCGACGGCGGCCCCGGCAACGCCGCCATGCTCCGGGAACCCAACGACCTGTGCCTGGACGGGCAGGGCGGGCTGCTGATCGCCGACGTGCAGGATCAGCGCATACGTCGGGTGGACCTGGCCACGGGGATCATCACCACATTTGCCGGCACGGGTGACAAATCCCGGGACGGCGACGGCAGGCCCGCAACTGAGGCGAGCCTGATGGGTCCCCGAGCCGTTTGCGCGGACAGTCAGGGCAATATTTTCGTGTGCGAGCGGGAGGGCAACGGCGTCCGGAAAATATCTCCCGACGGTCTCTTGACCACCATCGCCGGCGCCGACGGGGTGTACGGTTACTCCGGCGACGATGGGCCGGCGCTGGCTGCCGCTTGGGGTTCGCCCAAGGCGATGCGCTGCGACCTGAATGACAACATCATCGTGCTCGATTCCGACAACTCCGCCGTGCGACGCATCGATGCCCGCTCCGGGATCGTGACCACCATCGCCGGCGGCCGCGAGGGCGGAGGCGGGGACGGCGGCCCCGCCGTCGAGGCCGGGCTGTACCATCCCCACGGCTGCGGCATCGACGCGCACGGGGACCTGTTCATCGCCGACACCCACAACCACCGCATCCGAGTGGTGGGCCTGTGACAACTCCGTGAGACGATCGGGCGGGATACGGTCGCCCGCTTCGTTGCACACGCGTTACCCATCGCCCCATCGCCAGGAGCGAACTCCCCCTCAGGAGCGGGACCCATCAGGAGCGAAGTCTGCCTCCCGAGCAATGCCAATCCGATGACATCGCTCCCTTGCCCCTCCCTCCATCCCTTCCTTACCATTCAAATATCCCATCGCCTCACGCCATCAATCGCCCAACGCCAACTGGCGCCCAACCCTCGAACCGTCCAATCCCCAACTCCCAACGCCGCTCCCCCAAATCCTCCCGCCAACCCTCCAAACCCACCAATATCGCCCCCCAATCCACCTAACCCACCCCATTCACCGCCCAAGTCCCACACCCCTGACCTACTCAGACGAACGGAAATGAGCGGAAATGAGCGGGTTTTCGCAAATATCCCCACCATCCCACTCCAATCCCCAATCCCGTTCATCCCGTCTATCCTGTTCATCCCAGTAAAAACTTCCCGTCAGAGGTAGCCCCATGACCCTCTCCCAACTCCGTCGCCGCGTCGACGCCCTCAAGCGCCGGTTCGCCCCCGAACTCGCCATCATCAGGCTCCGCCGCTACCTCGCCGACACCCGACTCCAGAGTGACGTCCCCATCCCCGAATCAATCGTCCTCAGACTCCTCCCCTGGGCCAGCGCCGACCGCTATAGCGACCTCCTCCGCTGGGAATTGCCTGTCCCAACCCGGTAACGATGGCTATTCCCCGGGGTGGGCGCGCGTGAGGATTCGTTGCCTTTGACACAAGCGCACCGATGCCCGTAGAGTTGGGCGGCGCTTCCCGCTGGCTGGCGCGGCCACCGGCGAGCGCATCACCGCATCAAGTCACGACCCATCCCATGAAGGAACCTGTACATGGCATTGCAGTTTGGCGTATTCGATCACATTGAGCCCATACCGGGCGTGGGGCTGGACCAGATCTACCGGGAACGCCTCGACCAGATAGAGGAACTGGAGGCCGCCGGGTTCTACTCCTACCACCTGGCCGAGCATCACACGCCGGCGGTGCATAGCCTCGCGCCATCCCAGAACGTGTTCCTCGCGGCCGCGGCCGAGCGGACGTCCACCATGAGGCTGGGGCCGTGCGTTTACGTGCTGCCATTGCACCATCCCGTGCGCCTGATCGAGGAAATCTGCATGCTGGACAATCTCAGCGGCGGGCGCATGGACATCGGCGTGGGTCGCGGCGGCGTGATTGAAGCGTACTTCTGGGGCCAGGAAGGGGACGTGGAGGTTAACTATGCCCGCTACCTGGAAACCCTGGAGGTGGTGAGGGAGGGGCTGGGCAACGACTCGCTGACATACCAGGGCGAGTTCTACAACTTCGACGACCTGCCCATGCGCCTGCGTCCCATACAGGACCCGCACCCGCCCCTGTGGTACATGAGGAACGTGGAAACCTCGGCCGTGAACGGGATGCACTCCATCATCGTGGGCAACTTGGGCTCGTTCCAGGCGAACGTGGAACGCTATTTCCAGCTTTGGGATGAGCATCAGGGACCGGGCGCGCTGAACGCCCAGGGCGAGGCTCCCAAGATCGGGTTGGTCAACCACCTGTACCTGGCGGAAACGGACGCGGAAGCCGCCACCATCGCCCAACCCGCGTGGGACCAGTACAAGTGGAACCTGGCCGCGCCGCGCCGGCTGGAGGCCGAGCGGCGAGGTCTCACCCAGTTCATGGGGAGCGAGGCCAATCCCAGGCCGTCCAACCTGCCGGACCGGGAGGCTCAGGACAGCCCGACGGCCACGGCGCGGAGGCGTAGCACCGCAGCGCTGGAGGAGCACGCGTCGCGTGGCGGCGGCGGATTCAACGTCGTCGCCGGCTCACCCGATTCCATCCGCAGCTACATGGACGACTATCTCACGACCGGCGCCAACTACTTCGTAGCCGCGTTTCAGTGGGGCCACCTGTCCCACGAGGAGACCAAGCGCTCCATTGATTTGTTTGTCTCCGAGGTCATGCCCCACTACGTCTAGGACTGCGAGGACCGCCCGTAAATGCCTGAACTGGAAGCCGGCATCCAACTCCACCTGCCCACCTACGCCCACATTCCTTTGCCTCACCTGATCGAGTTGGCCGCCCGGGCGGAGGCCAAAGGCGTACAACAGATTTGGGTTACGGACAACCTGAGGAGCCGCCAGCCCTTTGTGGTTCTTGCGGCGATGGCGACCCGCCTGAACATCAAGCTGGGCACCGCCGTCACCGTGCAGTATTTCCGCAACCCCGTTGACCTGGCAGACTCCATCGCCACGCTGAGCGAGCTGATGAACGGGCGTGAGCTGAGCATCGGATTGGGCCGGGGCAATCCCCGCACGCCAACACTCATCCGGACGCCGCGTCCCGTGAGCGTGCTACGGGAAACCGCGCAGAGCCTGCGCCGGCTGCTGGCCGGCGAGGCCGTCTGCTTCGCGGACTACCCCAACCTCCTGGACTACTACCACTTCAACCCTACAGCCGATTTCAAGCTGAATTTCAGCCCCGCCTCGCCCGTGCGGCTTTACTGCGGCAGCAACGGCCCGCTGGGCATGACCGTGGGCGGCGAGACCATGGACGGCCTGATCTTCGGGGGCCACTACATGGCCGCGCTGCGCACAGGTCGGGTGCCGGAGTTATTGGATTACTTCGATTCAGCCCTTCCCGCCGACCGGGATGCCAAGGCAGCCCCCAGGGTGGCAGAGATCAAGATCTCCCTGTCAAGGGACGCATCGGCGGCGAGGGAATGGGTCAAGGAGAGCGCGGGCAACCGGGTCCTGAACATGTACCGCCAAGGCTACACGCCCGAGGACATCGAACGGCTGGGCGTGGCCCTGCCGGACGTCGAGCGACTTCACCAGGCAGACCGGAACGGCGCAACCCAGCAGGAGTTCGACAAGCTGGTCACCGACGCCATGGTTGACGCCATCTTCATCGCGGGGTCGCCGGGCGATTGCCTGGAACGGATGCTGGAGGTGAGTGACACGGCCCGGCAGCAGGGCTTCGGTCAACTGCTCTTTTCCGAGCTGGGCCCCGACGTGGACGAGGCCATGGGCCTGTTGTGCGACGAGGTGATTCCCGCCCTGTGACCGGCGTGCGGCACGGCGCGCATTAAACCTCCTACACCCGCAGGCGGCGCAGCGTCGGCCGCCACACGCCCAGGACCGTCGCGATGCCCAGGTAAATCGCGGCTCCGCCGGCAAACGCGGCCGTCCAACTGATGTACTCGGCGACCAGCGTCATGGGGTAGGATCCGATGAACATGAGGGCGGCGGAAACGTACCAGACGCTCATCACCCGGCCCTGGTATTCCGACGGCACCGAGAGTTGCAGCACCGTCGTGCCCATGGGCACAATGCTGCCCATTCCCACCAAAAACAGGATCGCCCACGAAAGCCAGAACCACTGCGACCAGGCCAGGCAGAAAAGGGCGGTCCCAAACAGGAATATGCAGCCCAGCAGCAGCCGGTTCTTGTGCGGAGAGTTGCCCATGGACGCCATGATAAAGGTGCCGGACAGCGACCCGATGCCGGCGCCCGTCATGAGCAAGCCGGCTCCACCGGCGCCCGTGTCCAACGCCAGTTTTCCGAAGGCGGGCAGCAACTGGGAGTACGGCATGGCGAAGAATCCAAAGGCGAACCCGATGCCGATGACCGTGAATGTCACCGGGTTCGACCAGCAATAACGAAGCCCTCCCCACAGCTCGGTAAGGATATTCGACCCCGCCTCGCGCGCCGCCGGCGGCACGTGCCGGACCAAAAGCAGCGTCACCGTGCCGACGCCGAAGCATCCAGCCGCCACATATAACGCCGGCGCTATGCCGGTCAGTTCTATGACGCCTCCGGCCACCGCCGGGCCGAGGATGCGGCCCGAGTTCATCACGGCCGAGTTCAAGAGGACGGCGTTCATCAGGTCGTCGCGATCCACCAAATCGCGGACTATCGCCAGCCGGGCCGGTGTGTTGATGGCCTGGAGGGTGCCCAGTACGAAAGCCGCGGTGTAGACGTGCCACAGGGCGACCAGCCCGGCGGTTTCCAGCACGGCTATGCCCAGCACGAGAATCGCCACGAGCGACTGGGTCAACATCAGCAGCGCCCGCCGGTCGAAACGGTCGGCGAAAGTGCCGCCGAACAGCACGAACCCCAGCGTGGGCATCCCGTACAGGAAAATCATGAAGCCCATGCTCGAGGCGGAATCGGTCAACTCCAGGACCAGCCAGCCCAGGGTCAGGAACTGCATCCCTCGGCCCAAAGCCTGGGCGTTCGACCCTATCCAGAACCAACGGTAATCGCGGTGCCTCAGGGCGCTGAAGGTCTGGAGCCTACGGCCGATGGCCAGGATATAGGCCAACTATTTCACCATCTTCGCCCTTCCAGGTTCCCGTCCGTTGCGTTTCGCATCGTCGCCTAACCTGGGATTTCTGCGACGCGCCACGCCGGTTGGGAGCGCGCGGGATTGACACATAGCAGGTTGCTGCCGGCCCGTCAATCAATACTCGGATCATGTGGCGACGCTGCGGAGCGGTTCGTATCGCCCGGACCGTCCGGAGCGTCGGCTGCTCATCACCCTTCAGTCCGCGGTCCAAACGCCGAATCTGCTCATGCCTACGCGACCGCCGTTGCCCTCATAATGGCGGAGAGCCAGCATGTCGTCGCGTCGGTGGGCGATATCCGACCGGCCCAGCTGCGCCACGATGAGCGGTTCGTCGGCTCCGAACTCGATAAGCTCCAAGCAGACCCCATCGCTGATTGACCCAGGCAACTGCCCCTCGTCTTGAGTGGCCCAATCGTCGGGCTGGCGGGTCCCGTGGAACAACAACCGCCCGGCCCCGGACCGCCGGCATGGGGGTGCCGGCATCCGTTCCCGGCACAGGCGAAAGTTCGCGGCATTCATCGCCCCAGGCAACTGATTATCAGTCGCCCCGGTTGGCAGTGTTGGTCGGCCGCCGCGCGGGAACCACCGCCACTGCGCCGACCTGGCGGCGTCGGTTCAGCTCCACGCCTCGGCCGCGATGGAAATGGCGTTCAATGCGGCCGGATATCCTGCGTATCCGCCGGTCTGGATCAGCACCTCCACCATCTCCTCCCTGGAGAGACCGACTCGGGTGCCGGCCCGCAGGAAGTTCCGCAACTGGCCGTCGGCCCGGATCGCCGTCAACGCGGCCGTGGCGCACACCACCCGGGATTTCAGGTCCAGACCGGGGCGGAAGAATATCTCCCCGAACCCATACTGGTACGTGAGCACCCGCAGGTCCGGCGCAATGTCCATCAACGCGCTGGCGTAACCCTGCTGTCCTTCAGCGCCGAATAGCTGTTCTCGTAGTTCGCGCCCTCGCGTTTCCATCTCCTCAAGGCTGAGTTCCGGCACCTCAGTTTGGGGCGCCTCAATCCCCCGCTCGCGAAAAGCCTCGTGGACCAGTTCCAGCGAGTTGACCGCTGAGGGAAACCCGGCGTAGAGAGAACAATGGATGGGCACTTCCTGGATCTCCTCGGGGTTCAGTCCCATGTTCAGCGCGCTGTGGACGTAGGTCTGAAACTGGGAGAGCCGCTGCAACGAGGTCAGGACGGACAGGGTCGCCAGCATCCGATAGCGGATGTCCAGTCCGGGTCGGGACCACACCGCGCCGAATATCGACTCGCCGGTGTAATTTCGAAGGCCGGGGATGTTGGTCGTCGCCCTCGGCCTCTCCCGCGCCGGATAGGTGCCGTGTTGCAGTCGCTCCCGTATCTCGTTGCCTTTTCGCCTGAGTTCCTCGCGTTTGCTCATCGTCTGTCTCCAGTTTGTGTTGTTGGACCGTCTCGAAGCCGCCGGGCTGTCGATAATGATCCCGGCCCCGCGGTGCGTTCGCGACTCATCCCGCATGCCACACGACAGTGAGGAATCGCGACCGGGATTGGAACCTTTTCAAGTAGTCCTGGCCCGGCACGGCCACCGCCGCATTCTACCTGCACGCCACTGGCGCAGACACCCCCGGAAATGCGCATCACGCGGGCGGAGCTCATTTGTTGGCTGGCGGTAAGACGACGCCGGACCTGTCACTGCGACCGGCATTGATACCCGAGTCCGAAGGCGACCTGCGCTTGCAGGCGACCGAAATTCAGTCGGCTGGAATGCAGTCCTGACTCGGTTCCCGCCGGTTAGCGTATCGGGCTGTACAAGCTGATTCCAGGTATATAGGTATCGCTGAGCGCCGACCCATGCAGTGCCCCGAGCGCAGGTTTAACTCGCACTGAATGTCAGCGTTGCCGGGATTTCGCTGCCGACGACGACTCGTCCCGTTGCAAGATTCGCGCAATCCAACGCGGAGGCAGTTGCGGACGCAGGAGGACACCATGCGGTCTGAGTGGAAGTGTCTCGCCGAGTTTCGTTGTCATGCTGAATGGGAGTGACGAATCGGATATAATTGAGTGCGAATCTAGACCCCGAGGTTTGCTCCATGAGTTACAAGGCAGAATACATATGGATCGACGGGCAGCAGCCAACTGCCAAACTCCGGTCCAAGGCGAAGATCGTTCCGGACGGTGAGGATCCCCCGATTTGGGGCTTCGACGGTTCCAGCACCAACCAGGCTCCCGGCGAGAACTCGGACTGCGTTCTCAATCCGGTTCTGGCAGTCCCTGACCCGATACGCGGCGGGAACCACAAGCTGGTGATGTGCGAAGTCCTGCTCACGGACATGACACCGCACCCCTCCAACACCCGCGCCTCCTGTGCCGCCGCCGCCGCACAATACGCGTCGCTGGACTTCTGGTTTGGCATCGAGCAAGAGTACACCTTTTTTGACGGCGTGAAGCCGCTCGGATGGCCGGACAACGGTTTCCCGGCGCCCCAGGGCGGCTACTACTGCGGCGTCGGCTCCGACGAAGTGTTCGGCCGCCCGGTGGTCGAGCAGCACATGGACGCGTGCTTGCATTCCGGCCTGGAATTCTCCGGCATCAACGGCGAGGTCATGCCTGCCCAATGGGAGTTCCAGATTGGCCCTATCGGCGCCCCCGCGGTTGGAGACCATCTGTGGTTGGCCCGCTGGCTGCTCTATCGCATCGGCGAAGACGTACTCACCGTTGACGGCCGGCGCGGCATCAGCGCGACGCTGGACCCCAAACCCGTAAAGGGTGACTGGAACGGCGCCGGGGCCCACACCAACTTCTCCACCAACCAGATGCGGGAGAACTACGAGGCCTGCGTCGCCGCCGCTGAAGCCCTCCAGACGCGCCACGACCTGCACATCGCCAACTACGGCGACCGGATCGAAGAGCGTTTGACCGGCCTGCACGAGACCTGCTCGTACCGGGAGTTCCGCTACGGCGTGTCCGACCGGGGCGCTTCGGTGCGCATTCCCTGGCAGGTGGCCCGCGACGGCAAGGGTTATATCGAAGACCGGCGCCCCAACGCCAACTGCGACCCCTACACCGTCACCCGGTTGATAATAGAAACCGTGGGCGGCGCGGCCAGCTAGCCGAGAGGTCCCGCACGACGCGACCGCGCCGCCTCGTTGGGGGCGGCGTGGTCGCGTTTGCGTTTCTGGATTGGCCGGTCCAAAATCCGTCGCGACCGTTGTTCCGGCCGTTTCGCCTCATCTGCTGCCTCAATTTGCCACCCGACCCCGGCGTGGTTACAATGCTGCAATTGCGGATGCCCGGTTTTGCGCCCGCTTTCGCGACGACTTTCGCCCCCGTGCACGACGTCCCATCCCGATTCCTGGTATTGGAGAGTGATTCGGCTTGAATACCGGCATGTCTGACATTCGTAACTACGTGCGGGAGCAATATCACTACGCTTGGGTAGTGGTCGCAATGGGCACCATGCTCCGGATGACTGCTAACTTCGTCAGCCAGGCCTTCGCTGTCATCCTGGTCGTATTGCAAACCGACTTCGCCTGGGGCGTCACCGTCATCGTCCTCGCCCAGGTGTTCCGCAGCGTCGCCAGCGCCGTCCTCTCGCCTGTCTCCGGATGGATCGGCGACCGCTACGGAGCGCGCAAGTCGCTGTTTGTCGCCGCTGGTCTTTACGTGGTCGGGATGCTGCTCCTCAGCTCCGTGAACGAGGTCTGGCAGCTTTACATCTACTACAGCCTTTTGTTGGGATTGGCCCAAGCCCTGTTCACCGTAAATATTCCCACCACCGTCGCCGCCTGGTTCCAGAGGAAGCTGGGAGTCGCCGTCGGCATCCAGCAGTCCATTGGAGGCATGGGATCATCAGTAACCGCGCCGGCCCTGGCGCTGCTGATCGGCCTCACCGGATGGCAGGTCGGGTTCTGGATCATCGCCGCCGTGGGCGGAGTGATCCTGTTTTCTCTGTTGTTCTTCTTCTACAGCGACCCCGCCGACCGTGGAATGAGGCCGCTCGGAGCCACCGACGCCGACCCCCCGCCTTCGCCGGTCAATTCCGAAACCGCCAAGCTGCGCAGCAAAGTCTTCCTCCAGCACGCCCGCCGGACCCGAGCCTTCTGGAACCTGCCCCTCATTCACTTCCTCGGCTGCCTGGGCCACGCCATCGTCATCTGGCACGTCGTCTTCTTCGCCACCGAGCAGGGGCTGTCTCTGGCAGCAGCGGCGTGGATCGTAACCATCTACACCATGGCCAGCGTCAGCAGCCGCCTGTTCATTCCCATCCTTGCCGACCGATTCGGCGCCAAGGCTACGATGATCCTGCCCTACGCCCTGCAGGGCGTCACGGTCATCATGCTCTTCTGGGCCCAGAGCGCATGGGAGTTCTACCTCTTTGCCGTCCTCTTCGGCATCGGCTTCGGCGGCGAAATGTCCGCCTTCCTCATCGCCAATCGCCAATATTACGGCATGGGTCCCGTGCGGTCCATCTTCGGATTCCAGCACCTCGGCTCCGGTTTCGGCATGGCCGTCGGGGGACTCGTCGGCGGCGTGGTCTTCGACTTCCGCAACTCCGAGGCTCCGACCCGATTGTTGGGCTTCATCGACCTCGGTGGAGGCTCCTACGACCTCGCGTGGACCATCTCCATCGTTGCCAGCCTCGCCGGTGTCATTTTCATCCTCTTGCTGGAGTCATCCTCCCGCGTTCTCATCCCGGATTGGGAAGATTCGCTGCCCCGGGAAGGACAGACCTCACCTACGGTTTCGTAACCGCGGGTTGGTAGGAAAAAGCTGGTCCGGTTCGCCGGTGTTACCGGGGCAAGCCACCTCGTACCCCGACGCATGGTCAGCCTGTTGGGATCAGCGTTTACCGGTCGAATCAGCCCGTGGCAGCCGCAGGCTCCGGCGGCAGCGCCGGCGTCGGTGCTCGTGGCGGTTTGGCCGCTAGCGCCATTATCCCCGCCATGAACACTGCCACCCCGAAAATCGTAAACGGAATCCGGTAACTGTCGAAATAGTCGAACATGAACCCGGCGATCACCGGCCCCAGCGCCTGCCCCCCCACCTGAACCGACATGGTCAGGCCGCGGATTGTCCCCAGGTTTTGCCGCCCGTAGTAGTCTGCCCACACCAGCCGTATCAGCAGGTGCAGACCGCCCACGCCGAAACCAACACCCGCCGCCGAGATTATCTCCGGCAGCAGCCAGTCGCTCACCACCGTCCCGGCCGCAGCCAGCGCGACCACGAAGGCCGATGCCATCATCAGGACTCGAATCGGCAGCCGTCGCGCCAGGGCCGCCCAGAAGAGACCCGCCGGCATTTGGGCCAGCGCGAACGTGCTCGCGCTGATCGCGGCAAATCGGGGGTCAACACCCTGGCTGATGTAGTGGGAGACCTGGTGCAGGCTCAACCCGGCCTGGGCCATCATCGCGGCGCCGGAAAAAATCGCGAGGATCCAGAAAGCCCGGGTCCGGAGCGCTTGTCCCACGGTGAAGTCAATCTCCGCGAAACTGCCCGGATTGTCGGGACCCTTGGCGGCCTCGGAATCCCGTTTGGCAGATGCTTCCTGCGCGGGTACCGGGTCAGGTTCCAGCCCCATATCCTCCGGCCGCCGTGCCACCAGCAACAGGGATGGAATAACCCCTAGCGCCAACGCCAGGATTCCCAGGGTGAACCACGCTGCGCGCCAGTCGAATCCCGTGATTATCAACTGCATCGCCCAGGGCACGATGGCGAGGCCAGCGCCTTTGGCGATGTGGTCCACGGCCAGCCCCATCGGACGCCGCCGTATGAACCAGTTGCTGATGGCGGTGGGGAGTCCCATCTCCAGGGGCCCGGAGAAAATCATGCGCCCCGGAACGTACAGGGCATAGAAAGCCAGCGGATGCGCAACGAAGGCCAGCCCGATCGCGATCACCCCGGTGGCGAATGATCCCGTCCCCAGAATGACTCCCGCTCCGTATTTGTCGAGCCATTTCCCGACGATGGGCGAAACGAACACCGCGACCAGCCCTCCCAGGCTGACCGCGCCGGAGAACATCCCAACCGACCACCCCATCGACTGGGTCATGGGAACTACGAAGACGGACAGGGTCGCCACCGCCATCACGGTCCGGGTGGACAGGCTCACGGCCACGCCGTTACCGAGAATGACCCACCCGTAGTAGAAGGGCAGGACGTGGGACAGCCTGGTTCGCCAGGCGGTAGCGTTGGTCATTGCCATACTCTAACAGATGCCCGTCGGATGCCGGCGCGACACGCGGCGTCAGCAATCCCGCGCCAACCGTTTTGGTCGTCGACTACAGGCTAAGCCGTCCGAGACGGACTCCCTGCCGCATTTTCCCCACTGCTCTTTGGTTCATGCCACGCCGGAGAAGCGCGTTTAACCCGGCACGACCGGCCCATTTTGGCACGATATAGGGCCCTGCAGCCAAGCCAGGCGCAAAAAAAATCGATTCTAATCGGAGCAACGAATATGAAGCTACCAACCGGGGCTCGTAGGTCGTGTCTACAATGACTAGCGGGTGACGTCACGGTGAAACCGGTAGACGAGTTCCCAGAACTGAAAAAAACCCGTGGACCATATCCGGACGAGGCTGTGTCGATTTCGGAATCAACGAGGACGCCGCACTGACCTCCCGACACTCGCCCGATTGCCTCCCAGCAGGCCACAGCACTCACCTATCCGGTGGATTGGCGATCAGCGGAAGTTGGGCATCACTTTTTCCGCGAACAGTTGCAGCGAGCTGGACACCTGGTCGTAGGACAGGCCCCCGGCGTCCAGGTAGCTGATGAAGTGAGTGACGTGATTCTCTTCCAGTTCCTTGATGGCTGCCGTGACCTTCTCAGGGCTGCCGATGGCCGCCATGCCTTCCTTGCCCCGCTCGGCCACCAGATCCGGCTCGATGAAGGGGTCCTGGACGTAGTGCTCATAGCCACGCACCCCTGAGGCCCGCACCACGTCCGAGAGCGGCCGGCGCAGGAAGTCCCCCATGTCGCCTGCCCATTCCAGGCGCGGCACGAGCAGGTCGATGGCCTCCTCGTCGGTGGGCGCCACGTAAACGTTGCGGACTGCGGCAACCTCTATCTCATCGGGCGCCGCCCCCTCCTCCAGCATCCTCCGGCGGTAGAGGTTGATCAGGTTCTGGTCAGAGTCCGGCGACGCAGGGAAGAAACTGCTGCCGACTGTGAACAACCCCCAACGGTTGCGCACGGCAATCTCTACTGATTCCGGGCTGTGCGTGACCGCCATGTATATGGGCGGATGCGGCTGCTGCACCGGCTTGGGAATTACTCGCACCTCCGGGAAGCTGTAATACTCGCCGTCATAGGCGAAGGTGTCCTCCGTCCACGACCTGACCGCGATGTCCATACCCTCGATGAAACGGTCGCGGGATTCCACGATGTCCAGGCCGTAGATGTCGAACTCCCGCTTCTGGTAGCCCCGGCCGGCCCCGACAATCAGGCGTCCCCGGCTGATAATGTCCAGGGTGGCCAGGTCCTGCGCCAACCGCAGTGGAGCGTGCCACGGCACTATGGTGCAGGCCACGCCCACCTTGACCCGCTCGGTCTTGGCGGAAATGGCCGCCAGCAGGCTGTGGGGCGAGCTGATGATGCTGTGTTCGCTGAAAGCATGCTCGGCAATCCACACCGAGTCGAAGCCCAGTTCCTCCGCCAACTCCGCGCCGCGCAGAATGTCCTCGTAGACCTCCACGTCGGTGCGGCTGACCGGGTTGGGGTTGATCTTGCTCTCGTCGGCGTATTGCTCGTGCAGCAGGGGGCGTTGGCCCACGAAAAAGGCTCCGAATTCCATCCGGTCAGTCCTCCTGCTCGATCTCGGCGTACACCGCCCGCATGGAGGCGCCGGAGTCGTCCTCCACCTCCGTGAACCACTTGATCAGAGATCGTGTCAACTGGTCAACAGACTCGTCAACTGAGGCGGCCTCATAGCGCTGGCGCACGGTGGGCTGGGTTGCGCGAGATTGGGCTTCGCGCATCCAGGCGATCTTTTCCTTGTCGGTCATGTCCGAACCGGCCACGCGCAGACGCTCGTCAAACATGGCGTCGGCCTTATCCTCGGGGGCGCCGCCCAACTCGCGAATGCGTCGGTCGAAGATGTCCCCGTGGCTGGTCTCGCGCTCGGCTACCACAGAAAGGCAGGCCTTTAGACCCGGATGCTCGGTCTTGTCGGCCCATGCCTTCAGGTAAACTCCGGCCCGGTGCTCCTGCAGGCGAATGTCGTTGAGCAGGTCAAGGTATTCTGGCTGGTCCGGCATTGCGATACCTCACTATATCAAGCTTTGGGGAGGCGAAAGCGGGCGCGGCTGCCAGCATTTCACGGCAAAACACTCGCCGATGGATGTTGGTCAGGCAGCGCGGTTACGGGCGAGTCTAGTGTGCCACCCCCGGGGTGTCAAACTTGGCTGCGCCCGGCGCGTGACAAAATTCCGCCGCGAAATCAGACGGATTTCAGGAGCAGGCCGGCCCGTCACCAGGTCGTAGTCCCAAGGTGTCTCGGTAAGAAAACGCTGCATTCCCACGGCGGACGCTCCCACTGACTCCGACAGACTCTCAGCGTTCGCCGGTCCACGGACGGCACCAGCAGGGCTTGGAGATAGTTGCGACCGTGCTCCCGCGATTCGCAACGGCTAAACCGCGGACGGAAGTCAGCGCGAAAATCCCAAAAGGCGCCACCCATCCGCACCACCTGGCGTGCGCCAAATAGCCAACTGCCTTACCATGCCAACCGTCGTTGCAATATCAGGGGACAGCCTCCAATGCGTAGAGGCTGCCATCATGGGAAACGACATAAAGGGTTGTCCCAGCCACCACAGGACTGCCAGTTATCTTGCCTCCTGTCTCGAATTCCCATGCAACCTGTCCGTTGAGGACGTCCAAACCGGCAACCGTACCCGATTCCGTACCAACCAGGACGGTATGTCCCGCCACGGTGGGGGCAGCGGTCACCGGACTCCCCATGTCCGTTTGCCACAGCACATCTCCCGAGGATGCCCCCAAAGCAGAGACCACGCCGGAAACGCTGGCAACGTAAACTCTGCCGCCGGCGACAGCCGGCGATTGGGCCACGTCACCTTCGACCTGGGCTCCCCATACACTTCCCCGCTGCGACGGCGGATCGGGCAGCCAGCCCCAAACGTGAAAGGTGGTCTTCCAAAAGAGGATGAAGCGGTCCCAGGGCAGGGACCGTTTCCGCCAGTCTATGGCCCACACGCGGCCCTTCTGGGACCCTACGTACACCCGGTCAGCCTGGATAGCAGGTCCGCCCAGGATTTGTCTGGCCCTCCCCGTGTCATACACGAGGCGCCGCCGCCCGGTATCTGTGTCCACCACATGAAGCAAATTATCCTTGGAGACCACTACGAGAGCGTTGTCGGCGAGGCAGACTGCCGCTATCACCCAGTCATCGGTGGTGAAGCTCCACAGCACAACTCCGCTGGCTATATCCAGGGCGTAAAGCTTGTTGTCTCCCACTCCAATGTACACAGTGCCATCGCGGACGACAGGGGAGGCCAGGATGGGGCTCCCCATGTCCTTGTCCCACTGCAGAGCTCCCGTCATCACATCTAGGGCCAGTACCCGGCCCGGCCGAACGGCGTACACCACCAGCCCTCCGGCCACGGCGGGGGTGGAGCTTGAAGGAAAGCCCGTCATATGCTCCCAGACCGGTAAGCCTGTTGTCCGGTCCAGCGCGACGAGCTTGCCCGCCTCGGTGGTGAGGTAAACCAGATCGCCCGCAACGGCTGGTGCGTTGAGCAGGGGGCCGCCCGAACTGTAGGACCACTCGATCTCATGGGGGTATGGGACCGGGTTTGGCGTGAACCCGGTGCCTTCCCCCGTGCGCCTGGTCTGCGGCCAGTCCGTGGGGTCCAGGGTTGGCGCAACATCTGTGGAGGCAGCAGGGGGATTGGGGGCCAGCCCCAAATAGTTCCAGGATACCCAGCTGGCCAGGAGCGCGATAACTGCCAGGGCAATCCCGGGCATCAGCAGGCGGTTGCGGAGAAACCCGAATCTGCGGCTGCGGGATAGCCGCTCCGCCTCGGCCCGGGGAACGGATATCATGCCTGAAAAGGCTTCACAGTTGGAGCACCTCTCCGAACCGGGCTCCGCCTCAATGTAACCACAGAAACGGCACACTCGGACTTGTTCCATGGCAACCCCTCGACTAAGAATGGTCCTACTGCTGGTTCCAGTAGACCTTCCGCTCTATTCCCGGCATAGCCTTGTAAAGGGCTCAAAAATGGAAATGCTGAGCGTCCCGACCCATTGGACGCCAGGACGCTCCAAATCAAAGACCGGGGTCGCCCGTGAAGGCGCCAGGCCTCCGGGCCCGCGCACTTCGTAGGGAAAACCATCCGGCAACGTCAGCTTTCGTTTACCCGCGACTCGGAAGCCCGCGACTCGCTGCCTGGCGACGACGGCCCGTAGTTGGTTTCTGCCCGAAGCCCTGCGTTCAATGTCAGGGCTGCTCTCCGAGTCCAGTGACGCGGCGGAGGTGTCAGGACCAGGGACGTAGTCGTGCTTCGAGGCCCCGGCGCTCAGGGCTCTCACTCGTTGATAGAGGTTCGACCTTCCTCGGAGATAGACGCCGTATTTCCACCGCCCGGTACTGACCCAATAGGGATTGATGGAGTTCACTTCCGCCATCGCATCCCCATCAATGTCCGGCCCTCTAAACGTTTCAAAAACCCGTCCTCAGGGTCGTGGACGATTCCGCCGCTGGCTGTTCCGTAGAGGGTCACAATGGGCAGCCGTTCGGCTCACCGGCTTCGGCGTTGACGGCCACGAATTGTGGCTGCCGGCTCGAATTCACCAGCAAGCCACCGTACGATCGGGCGTGCGTGTAAGAGGTAAGTATTCTTTGCCGAAAGTCGCCGTTCCGAATCTTCAACCACGTCGGTGTATCTCTGGAACGGGTCTCGAATTTCTACTAAAGATGACTGGCTGATCTTCGGCACGAGGAATTCCTTGCATGTCCATTCAGTTGCTTGACTGGGCAATGCAGTCGATTTGATTGGTGGAACTGATCCACCCTCGAACGCCCGGCCCAGCTGGCGGCACCACCGACAATCTAGGCTGCTCACAGCAAGCCTCGTCGCTTGAACCTGCTTTCGTTTGTAGACTCGTCCGCGATTTCCTTCTCATTCGGTTGGGAATCGCTGGTCGCAACGGGTTGCAATTTGGTCGCTGCGGCCAATTCAATTGGTTGGTGTCTGTGTTATCTGGCGGGTCATCTCGGACCGGCCCGATGCCGCCCGATGGGTTCAGGTTCGGTTCCGCCTTGTTCCGGCGAATCGTCTAAAAAGCCACACGCCAAGCCGGGTGTTCGGCCGTCGCCGTGCAACAGTAGGGCGTTTCCGACTCGAATCTCCTGGGTCCAGGTTGCTGGCGGAGAGAGCGGGATTCGAACCCGCGATACCCCAGAGGGGTATACCGGTTTTCGAGACCGGCGCCTTCAACCACTCGGCCACCTCTCCGCGCTGGCGCATCTCGTATTTTACCAGACCACTACCCACGCTGATTGTCCCCCACAAGCCCTGACGGCCAACTCCCGCGTATGATCCGTCCCCCCGCGTGAACTGGAGCGGACGCACATGGATGCTATAATCGCCGCGTTATGTCCCTGCAGGCCCAGTTCTCCGAGTACTCGACGCCCCCTCCGGACAGGCCGGCGTCGTCCCCCTACTGGGAAGAACCCGCCTCATCGCCCTACTGGGACGAATCGGAAATCGCCGCACTGGATCCGGCCCCGCGGGAACTGGAGCCACAACCCGGCGGCTCTCCGGCCATCTTGCAGGGCCTCAACGAACCCCAGCAGCAGGCTGTGCTGTGCACCGACGGCCCACTGCTCATCGTCGCCGGCCCGGGCTCCGGCAAGACCCGCGTCATCACCCACCGCATCGCCTACCTCGTCGAGGAATGCGGCATCGCCCCCTGGCGAATCCTTGCAGTCACCTTCACCAACAAGGCCGCTCGCGAAATGCGCGAACGCCTCGACCGCCTGATGCTGGGCTCCGGCGAAGCCGTGACGATGGGCACTTTCCACGCCGTGTGCGCGCGCATCCTCCGACGCCACGGCGAGCGCGTAGGACTCGACCAGAATTTCACCATCTACGACCAGGACGACCAGATCGACGCCGTCAAGTCCGCCATGCAGCTCGCCGACATCGACCCCCGCACCTACAACCCGCGCGCGCTCCTGTCCCGCATCTCAGCCGCCAAGAGCAGCCTGCAGGATTCCCGCCAGATGGCCCAGGCCGCCTACGATGCTGACGACGAATACGGCGCGCATTGGGTCGACGTCTGCTCACGGGTGTACCGCTACTACGAGGAGGCTCTCACCCGCCAGAACGCCCTCGACTTCGACGACCTGCTGATGCGCACCGCCCAACTCCTCGAAACGTCCAGCGAGGTGCAGGCTCAGTACCACGACCGCTACCGCTACCTGCTCATTGACGAGTTTCAGGACACCAACGTCGCCCAATACCGCCTCGCCCGCCTGCTCACGGGACCCCATCAGAACCTCTGCGTCGTCGGCGACCCCGACCAGAGTATCTACTCGTGGCGCAACGCTGACATCCGCAACATCCTCAGTTTCCAGAGCGATTTCCCCTGCGCCACCGTCATCAGTCTCGGTGAGAACTACCGCTCCACTCAGAACATCCTGAACGCCGCTGACAACGTCATCCGGTCCAATAGGGAACGCATCGAGCGCGAGCTTTTCACCAACAACCCCGTTGGTTCCCAGATCACCCTCCACGAGGCCTACAGCGAGGAGGACGAAGCCGCTTGGGCCGTTGACGAGGTGTCCCGCCTGTCCAGGTCCAACCAGTACCGGAACGGCGATTGCGCCATCATGTACCGCATCAACGCCCAGAGCCGCGCCTTTGAAGACCAGTGCATGCGCCAGGGCGTCCCCTACCGCCTCGTCGGCGGCGTGCGTTTCTATCACCGCAAGGAAATCAAGGACACCATGTGCTACCTGCGGGTGATTTACAATCCCGGCGACGAGGTCAGCCTGCAGCGCATCATCAACACGCCGGCGCGCGGCATAGGGGCCAAAACCGTTCAGGTGCTGACCAGCTACGCCGCTGGGCACGGCATGACCACCCGGGCGGCCATGACCGAAATCGCCCAGGCCCGCGCCGCCGAGCGTCCCTGCCCCATCGATGTGACCGCCCGCGCCGCCCGCTCCATCGCCAACCTCTCCGTCACCCTCGACCGCCTTGGAGACGCCGCCCGCGAGTTGGCCGTCGCCGATTTGCTCGACCGCGTCCTCGATATGTCCGGCCTCGCCAAGCACATCCATGCCCAGGACGACGCCGACGAACGTTGGGAGAACATTCTGGAACTCCGCGGGCTCGCTGAGGACTACGGCCCTCCGGCCGACGGCAGCATCGATGGCCTCAGCGCATTCCTCGAGCGGGTGTCCCTCGTGTCCGACGTCGACCAGTATGACCAGTCCGAAGACGCGCTGACCCTCATCACCCTTCACCAGGCCAAGGGCCTCGAGTTTCCCGTCGTCATGATGGCCGGCATGGAGGAGGGACTCCTCCCCCACAGCCGTTCCATGGACACCATCAAGGAGATCGAAGAAGAAAGGCGCCTCTGCTACGTCGGCATGACCCGCGCCAAGGAGCGGCTGTACCTGCTGCGGGCCTTCCGCCGGCGCTATCCCTCTGCCGGCGGAGTGACCTTGCCCTCCCGGTTCCTCGAGGATGTTCCAGATGAAGTGATGGCAACGCCGGCCGTGGACCGCCCCCCCGGCGCCCGCGCCTCCGGATATTCGCTCAACGCCACCGGCGACCGGCCCGGCCGAAATCAGGACGCCGTCATCGGCGGCGACTATGCCACCCGCCGGCGCGAGACCCGTACCCGCCTCGGCGACGGCGACGGGGCCGCCGGCTCGGCCACTCGCGGGCGACTGCGCGGCAACATCGACGAAAAGCTCACCGAGTGGGAATCCAGCCGTTCCGTTTCCACCCGACAGCCCAGGCGCACACCGCTAACCATCGGCGAAATCGTCCGCCACCGCGTGTTCGGCGAAGGCGTCGTGCAGGACGTCCAGGGCGAGGGCGAAACGGAACAGGCCACCATCGAGTTCGGCGGCGAAGTGGGACTCAAACGCCTCCTCGTATCCCTCGCCCCGCTGGAGCGCGGCTAACATCCAACTCGCGAAATACTCCGAGCTGGTCTGAGCGCCACGAAAGGGTTGTTCGTCGCGCGATCTTACAGCTTCGTGCCCGTTTCCCGTTCTGACGACCTCGAAATCGGCAAGCCGCACTCAAAACGTAATCGCACAGATACCATGTATTTCACAGCGGAATACGTTGCTGCCTGATACTGTTACGTCGGCCCCCGCAACATTGACGTTCGCGTATCGGAGGAATATACTACCGCCCCGCTGCGCCGGCGTATCTTCTACCGGTGCCGCAATGCCATCTACTGTCGGGAGGTAACCAATTGCCTAAGCCAACGATAATCGTCGCCGTAGCCGCTGCCCTGCTGCTGATCATCGGCGTCGCCTGCGGAGGGACCGCTCAGGATTCGACCGAACCGTCGGCCCCCGCGGCTCAGCCACAACAGGCGGCTCAACAGGAGCAGCCGCAGCAGGGACAACAGCAGGCTCCCGCAGGTCAGCAACAGGCTGCATCCCAGGCGGCTACGCCGATCCCGACGGTGATCGCTACCGCTACTCCAAGCCCCACCAACACACCGACCGCCGCGCAGGAAACCACCGCGCTGGGCGGGAGGCTGCGCATCGCCACCATCCCGCCTATCCAGCAGTTGACCGGTAGCTGGCTCGGAACGACCACCGCAGCCAATACCCAGGTGCGGCCCTTCACAGATCCGTTGGTGCACACCGACCGCTTCGACGGCTCGCTGGTCCCTGGCCTCGCCACCAGTTGGGAAGCCAATGAAGACGGAACCCAGTGGACGTTCCACCTGCGGGACGACGTGGAGTTTCACGGCGACTGGGGCACTTTCTCGGCGCACGATGTCCCCACCAGCGCTGCATTCCTCATACGTGAGGATGCCATCGCCACCGACACCGGTCTGTTCCGCGGCCTGTTCGGCGACACCGAGGAGGAACTGTTCAGCAACATTGTCGCCTTGGACGACCGCACCATCCAGTTCAACCTGAAGACCCCCAACTCGCTGATGGACTTTTTCGCCGGCGCCCAGCAGGGCAACCTCTTCATATACTCCAAAAAGCAGTATGAGACCGACGGAATCGAACAGTTGCAGGAAAAACCTGCCGGCGTCGGGCCGTGGGTTTTCGAGGAACGTACCATCGACGTGAACGTCCTCTACTCCCGCAACCCGGACCACTATCGTCGGTCGCCTTTCTTCGAGGAAATGGAATACGTCCTGATCCCCGAGGAAACCACGCGTCTGGCCCAGTTGCAGACCCAGCAGGTGAATATCGGCGAAGTCAGCCGGGAGCTTCATATTGACGCTCAAAACGCCGGCTTGGCCGTCCTGCAAAGCGAACTCCCCTCCATCCAGGTGGCCTTCATCATCGGTGGAATTTATAACCCCGAGGAAGCGGGCCCTTGCCTGACCGAGGAGTTCCAGAACTGCTTCTACCAGCCTGATGAGCCCCATCTCAACCCCCTGGTCCGAGAGGCCATCAACCGCGCCATCAACCGTGATGAGATCAACGAGCAGCTGTTCGGCGGCATCGGTCGCCAACACACCGTGTGGGGCTACCACCCTGCTCTCCCCGGCTACAACCCTCGCTGGACCGAAGAGTTTGACGACAAGTACGGCTTCGATCCTGAACGTGCCCGTGAACTGCTCCAGGAATCCGGCCATGACGGCTACGAACTGACCCTGCTTCTAACCCAGTTGCCGGGCGTCCCCGAAATGATCCCCATGGGCGAGGCGGCATTCACCTACCTCACCAACATCGGAATCAACGTCACGTCCGAGTCCATCCAGTGGTCCGACTACCGCGCCAAGTACTATCGCCCGGGCAAGACCCACGGCACCATCGCCGCCACCCGCGGGACGTATCGCCCCGCCGACATCACGCTGCGCTTCTACAACCGCAGCGGCGACGCCGGATTCTGGCGCACCTCGGTCGACCCTATGACCGATGTCCTCTATGACAAGGCAACACAGAGCGTCGACCCCGAGGTCAAGGCCAAGGCTCTCAGCGATCTCGGCGACCTCAAGTTCGACCTGTACTCTGAAGTCCCAATCGTCTGGCTCCCGGCTCAGATCGTCGTCGACCCCAACGTCATCGGTGAAATGGTGTGGCCCGGTAACATCAATGCCAGCTTCACGCACACCGAATACATTACCCCCGTTGCGCAATAGACCACTTAAGGGCGTCGAAAAAGTAGGGGCGATCGAGAGGTTGCCCCTGCATTCTCTGAAACAAGGTACTTCGCCGTGCAGCGTTACATCATTTTCAGGGTAGGACAATCGGTCCTTACCCTGCTTGTCCTTACGGTCATCGTTTTCTCTCTGGCCCGCCTCTCCGGGGATCCTCTGGACGTGCTGCTTCCGTTGGAAGCCACCAACGAGGACGCTGAGCGCCTGCGGGCGGCCTGGGGCCTTGATCGCCCCATGTATATCCAGTACTTCACTTTCATCGGTAACGCGGTTACCGGCGACTTCGGCGATTCCCTGCGCGTGCGCGGGCGCACCGCGATGAGCCTAGTCCTCGAGCGTTTGCCCAATACCGCTGCGCTGGCCGGCGTCGCTGTCATCGTCGCCATTGTCATCGCCGTACCCATCGGAGTGATGTCGGCGGTCAAGAAGGACTCGGCCTTCGATTATCTGGGCAAGATGATCGCGCTGTTCGGTCAGTCCCTGCCGGCCTTCTGGCTCGGCCTGATGCTGATGTGGGTTTTCGCAGCACAGTTGCGATGGTTCCCAGTTTCTGGCAACGAAGCGGGGCCGATATCGTACATCCTCCCCGCAATTGCCATCGGGTGGTTCCAGGTTGCCGCGCTCATGCGCCTCGTCCGTTCGTCCATGCTCGACGTCCTGGACACTGAATACGTCAAACTGGCGCGGATCAAGGGTGTCGCGGAATGGAAAGTGGTCTGGAAACACTGCCTCCGGAATGCTGCCATCGCTCCATTCACCTACTTCGCCCTGATCATCGGATCTCTGATGGTCGGGTCCGTTTCCATTGAATTCGTTTTCGCTTGGCCCGGTGTGGGCCGTCTGGCGGTAGACGCAGCGGTAACCAAAGACTTCCCGGTGGTCCAGGCGGTCGTTATTACCTTCTGCTTGGTGTACATCGTCGCCAACCTGCTGGTTGACATCGCTTACGCCTACGTCGACCCCAGGATCCGGTACAGTTAGGAGGATCGCAATATGGCTGCGGAAAACCGCACCGCCGAACCTCAGTTGGTGGTTGAGCCTGTCTCCACGCCCGAGGAGCGTCAACGAGGTCGATTCGCCCGGTTCCTGGACGAAGGCCGGCGCTACCCGTTGTTCCCCATCTTGCTGCTGCTCATCGTGCTGGTGATCCCTGCCATCTTTGCCGACTGGATCGCGCCACACGACCCGAAGCTTGGCACCCTCAGCACGCGCCTGCTGCCTCCCGCCTGGATGGAGGGCGGCGATCCTCAATACCTGCTGGGCACCGACCGCGTCGGGCGCGACATCCTTTCCCGCATCATGCACGGCGCCCGCGTGTCGGTGATCATTGCCGCTGTCGCCATCTTTATCGCCGGACTGCTGGGCACCACCTTGGGCATCGCCGCCGGTTATTGGGGCGGGTGGGTCGATTCGCTGGTGATGCGCCTCGTCGACATTTCCTTATCGATTCCCATCATCCTTCTGGCGTTGGTCATCGTGGCGGCCACCAAGCCCAGCATCACGAATGTGATTCTCGTGCTGGTGCTGCTCCTGTGGTCCCGCTACGCGCGCCTCGTGCGCGGGGAGACCCTGGCGGTCCGCGTACAGGACTTCATCTCCCGCGCGCGTGTGTCCGGCGCTTCCCATCGCCGCATCATGCTGCGCCACGTTTTCCCCAACGTCTTCAACAGCGTCATCGTGCTGGCAACCCTCAACGTGGGATTCGTCATCATCCTGGAAGCAACTCTCAGCTTCCTCTCCGTGGGCATTCCGCCTCCACAGCCGGCCTGGGGCCTCATGGTTGCCGACGGCCGCGTGCTGATCGCATCCGCCCAGGGCTGGTGGGTGTCTCTCTTCCCCGGCCTCGCCATCATGCTCGTCGTGCTGTCCATGAACCTCCTCGGCGACTGGCTCCGCGACCGACTCGACCCCAAGCAGCGCCAGGTGTAGCCAACAATCACCACCGCCAAAATCGTAGGGGCAGGTTTGAAACACCTGCCCCTATGCTTTCCCGCTCATCCTGAGCCTGTCGAAGGACGATCTCTCTTATCGAAACTGCGGAATCACGTCCTCCGCAATCACGTGCATCAACTCCCCAATCCTCCCCACGTCGCCCGTGTTCAGCGCCAGCGCCAGGTGCTCTGCACCCGCGTCCCGGTAAGCGGCGATACCCGCCGCCATGCCCGCCGGATCATCACCCGGCAGTCTCGACCTGTCCGCCGACCGTTGGCTCGACGGCCCGCCGTGCGCCTCCACCTCGACCCGTACTGACATCACGAGGTCGTCCGAATTGCGGCCTGCCGCCTCTGCAACCTCCCGCACCGTCTGCCGTCCTATGGCGAACTCCTCCGCGCTCACGCCCGACGGATGCCATCCGTCGCCTCGCCGGCCCGCTCGTCGCAACGCGCCGGTACTGTTCCCGCCTACCCACAGTGGGACCCCTCGCGCGCCGGCAGTCACCTGCGCCGGTTTCGGCGAAAATTTCAGGTCTCCAAAATCCCACCGGCTGCTGCTGTACAGGGGGTCCTCGTTCGACCATAGCTCGCGCATTATGTCCATCGATTCGTTGGTCAGCGATCCCCGCTGGCTCAGCGGGATGCCCAACGCCTCAAACTCAGGCGTCATCGCGCCCACGCCGATGCCCAGCAGCAGCCGTCCGCCCGACATCTGGTCCAACGAGGCCGCGTACTTCGCCAACTCCACCGGGTTGTGATACGGCAGCACCAGCACCGAGGTGCCCAGCTTGACGCGTGAGGTCAGCGCCGATATGTGCGACAGCGTCGCCATCGGATGGTAGTAGGGCTTGTCGTCCAGCCGCTCCCGGATGTACCCGTTGTTGAACAGGTGGTCCATCACCCACACGGAATCGTACCCCAACTCCTCGGCCAGGGTCCCGAAGCGGATGACCTCCTGCGGGTCCTCAATTCCCCAGTTGTTGGGTACCGTGACGCCGAATTCCATCAGCCTGCTCCTTGTGCCAAAACTCGTTGAGCAGCGAGCCCGAAGCTCAACCGTTCTCCGGGGTTGCCGCCGCCGTTCGCCCTATTGTCCTCGGGGTTGCGGCAGGAACGGTGTGAGCTTGTCGGCCAACGACGCTAGGTTGCGCGTCTGGACCCACACGTGCCCGTTCCCCCGAAACCTCATCACCAGTCCTTCGCCGCCGGCAATCAGCGAACCGATCCCGCCCACCTTGCCGATGGAATACTCCACGTCGTCGCTGAACGCCACCAGATGCCCGGTGTCCACCACAAGTTCCTGCTCCGGCGTGACCGCCACCTGCTTGATCGCTCCGAACGAGTTGTAATAGACGGTACCGATTCCCCGTTCAGCATACGCCCTGATGAAAAACAGGCTCTCACCGCTGAAAAACCCTCGAAATCCCTGAAACCTGGTGTCCGTTTCGACGTTTTCCGAACACGCCAGGAACGAACTCGACTGAATGAATAGGTTCTCGCCAGGATCCAGTTGGAACGACCCGATGTCTCCGGGCGTCGGCGGCGCCAGGCTCACCCACCCTCCATATCCCTCGCCGGTGAACGTATTCAGAAAGAACGACTCCCCGCCCATCATCCTTCGGATGCCGCCGAACAGTCCTCCGCTTCCCATGCCGGTCTTCATCCCAACGCCCGCCTGTGCCACCATCGCGCCCGTTTCCGCCTTGATGGACTCGCCCGGGTCCAACTCGATGGTCAAAAGCGAGTAACTCGGATCAAACTCAACCTTGGCCTGCATCTCCGCCTCCCAATGGCATGTTGCCTGCGCGACCCTGCGCGCTCCGGTCCATGCTCTCTACGTTCCATGCGTCTCACCCGGTTTTGATCGCCTGTATCAACCGTGCCGATGAGATGGCCCCGACCGCGCAATCGGAGCCCAGGTTCCCAACCTTACCGCCCGAGCGGTTGATGGCCTGCTCCATGTTCTCCGTCGTCAGCACCCCGAACATGGTTGGAATCCCGGTCTCCCTGCCCACCGCCGCAATGCCGGACGCCGCCTGGTTGCACACCATGTCGTAGTGGCTAGTCTCGCCGCGAATCACCGCCCCCAGGCAGATCACCGCGTCATAGCGCCCCGACTCCGCGAACGTCTTGGCCGCCACCGGCAACTCAAACGAGCCGGGCACCCACGCCGTCGAGATGTCTCCATCCCGCACGCCGTACTCGGCCAGTGTGCCGATCGCGCCTTCCATCAGGTTCTTGGTTATCACGTTGTTGAATCGGGCCGCCACTACCGCGATCCGCAGGCCGGTCCCGTCAAGTCCACCATTCAGTTCTTGCGGCAAGCTCTCATCTCCTCGGTTCGGGGTCGGGCCGTCCATGCTCCACCGGCGGCCCGCCCGCAAGTTTACACTCTGCCGTGTGCGGTGTCACCAGAAACCCGATCCGGTCCCGGGGCCATTCGATTGTCGCGTGTGTTCGTAATAGTCTGGACGGTCGCCGCGAGTGCTCCGCGTAATCCGCTCATCCTGAGCCTGTCGAAGGACGAGCGGACAGTGCGTAAGGGAACTCCCCGGCGAGTGCCGTTGCGTTGGGTCAATCGAACGACCTTGAATCCACTCCGCGGCCATGCGATTGATGTCGTGGGAAACGAAGGCACACCCATGCTGAGCTCATCGGACCACGACCGCGAGGACACATCTAGGACAAACGATCGTGCAGCCCAGCCAGCGTCTCGACCTCGCCTGCCAGAATACTCCGCGCCAACTTTCTCGCCAGCGCTTTCTGATCGTCCTTCGTTATGTACTCCGCCGGCGATTTCCCATCGATCCGCGCCAGCAGCAGCGCGCCCATCTGCCGCACCGTGTCCTGTTCCAGCGTGTCGGCATCGGTAACCGCGTCTCCCGCCGCAACCACGTACGCGGTCCAGAAACCTTCGGCCGCGGCCGAGTATCGCTCCTCCAACTCCGGCCGGTGTATCGCCTTCAACGTCAGGTGGTTCAGCATGAACGCCAGGTCGAACACTGGATTGCCCAGGTGCACCACCTCGAAATCCAGCAGGAACACCTGTGCATCCTCACCTGCCCCGTTCACGATGATGTTCTTGGGACTGAAATCACCGTGCACCAACGCTCGTCTGTCCGCGGCAGTCGGCAGCATCGCCAGCGCCTCACGTTCCAGCACGCCAGCCAAATCAGGATGCGCCGCCGCCGTGGCCCGGTGGTACGGATCAACCCGCAACTGCACGAAGCAGTCTAGGTCCTCGAACGCTCGCAGACCATCCGGCACACTCGCCCCGTCCACCATCGACGACCGGTGAATCTCGCCCAGCATCGAACCCACACTCTCAGCCACCGCAACATCGATGTGCCCACCCAGAAGCTGCGCTTTCCAGTTCGCGCCGTCGCCGGGCGCAGCCGTCATGGTGAACACAAAATTGTCCCGGTCCTCGTCCACCACCCTCGGAATCGCCCATGCCCCCCGCACGCCCGCTGCATCCCGACGGGCGCGCTCCAAGTAATCGATACCGGCCCGCTCCCTGAATATCCTTTCGCGAGCAGCGAACCAGTCCTCCTCCACCCTCAGCTTCGGCAGTGATTGCTTGAGCACCAACCCGTCGCCGGCTATGCCACCACCGCTCACCTTGATGACGATGTTCGACACGCCTCCGCCCAGCGACTGGGCAGCAACGTCCTTGGCATCGGCAGATGTAACCAGCCCACGCTCCACCAGGTAGCCCACCGCGTTTTCGGCGGACAGTTCAAAACCCGTGGCGGCGGAAATGCTCAACAGGCTCTCACTCCCATCGCCTACACCCTCGCTGCCACCTGCGTCGTAAAGTCCTCCAGGTGTCCCAGCGTCTCCTCCAGGTTGCCGTCCGCGCTCAACCGCGCAATATCCAGCACCAGGTAGCTAACCCCCATCTCCTCGTATTCCCGGATGTCCCCCGCGATCTGGTCGCTGCTCCCGCAGAATTTCCGGCGGTCGTCGCTGGTGTCCGTCCCGGTAATCCGATAGTCGTGCGACCGGTAGATGATCTGGATCTCGTCGGGATTGCGACCGGCCCGCTCTGCCGTGCGCCTCAGCCGTCCCATGCTGTCTTGCAACGCCTCCGGAGTGCCCACCGGAAACGCCGGATTGTTCCCGATCGGATACCAGCCGTCGCACAGCGTCGCCGCCCTGCGGATCGCCGGCCTGCTCTCGCCGCCCACCCAGAACGGCGGGTGCGGCTTCTGCACCGGTTTGGGCAGGAACCAGATGTCCGAGAAGCTGACGTACTTGCCCTCAAACGTAGGGTCATCCGACGTCCAAAGCTCCTTGAATGCCCGGATGTACTCGTCGGTCACCGCGCCGCGCTCGTCAAACGGCTCACAGCCCACCGCCTCAAATTCCTCGCGGCACCAGCCCACGCCGACTCCCACGATCAACCGCCCGCCCGACAGCACGTCCAGCGTCGCCAGTGCCTTGGCCGCCACCAGCGGGTTGCGGTGCGGCACGATCAGCACCGACGTTGCCAGCCTGATTCTCTTCGTGGCCCCGGCCATGAACGCCAGCGCGGTGATCTGCTCCATCGCCTGCCCTGACGCCGACCCGGGGAACTCCCCCGTCTCCGTGTACGGGTAGTCCGAGTCGATGCTCTTGGGCACCAGGATATGGTCCCCCAGGGCTATCGAGTCGAACCCCAATTCTTCCGCCTTCTGCGCGATCGTCGCCATGTTGTCCGGTGTGGCCAGCGGCCCCCGCCCCGGCAGCGTAATTCCGTACTGCATTTGTTCCCACCTTTCTAAGGATAAGTCGTCGGTTTGGCTGGTGCTGCCGGTCGGTTCATTCCGTCTCCTGGAACACTGTCAGCCTTTCGCGTATCCACTCCGTGTGCTGCGGGTCCAGCGCCGGCCCCGGCGGTTCGCGGTCATAGTCAAGCGCCATGTTGTAGCGAGCAGTGTGGTGAATTTCATCCAGCAACGGACCAATGTCAGCCTCAATCTCCTGATCTCCCGGCAGCAGCGGCAGCAGGAACCCGGGAATGGCGTCCCAGACCATGAACGGAAACAGGCTGGCGTTAGGGCGCCATCGCTCCCGGCTGACCAGTATGCGGTAATGACATGGGGGCGCCGGCGTCATCAACGGCATCGGCTCACCACCGCGCAGCAGGTCGATTTCCACCAGGTTGACGTGGGACGCCAGGATGTCCTCACGCTTGCGAATGTAGTCCGTCCGACCCGTCCCCGGGACCTTGTTGCTCGGAGACAGTATCTCAACCACCGTTACCACCTCGTCGTTGGGCGCTCGCCTCACCTCCAGATACGCCACCCTCGCCCGCGCGGGCGTCGCTACCAGTACGCCTCCCGACGGTTCCGTAACAAGACCGGCGCCACGATTGCCGCGCTCCGTGGTCACCGACAAATCTGGAATGATATCCCTCGCCGCGGCATCATCAACAGGCCAGGTAACGTCCAGTTCGTACCGTTCATTGATTTCCATTCGGTACTGGGGCGGCAATTTCGGCCCTAACTTGGTCCTCATTTGTGATATCAGGTCGTTGTGCAGTCCCGTCCAGAACCGCGATTGCTCCAGGTAGGGATTCATCCCCGGAAACGGGTTGTCATACTTCATGGTGGTCATAGCAACAGCCTCCACCCGCGCCGGGCGTCAGTGGAACAAAATCCCGCCGTTCACGTTGTACGACTGCCCCGTGATCAACTCCGAGTCCGGCCCCGCCAGGAACGCCACCAGGTTCGCCACGTCCTCCGGCTCGGCGATCCGACCCAGCGGCGTGCGCTCCGACGATGCGGCTACGATCTGCGACCGGAACTCCTCCTGCGTCATCCCGCGCTCCGCCGCCTGCGCCCGCTCCCAGTAGCTCATCCGGTCCGTGTTGATCGGCCCGGGACACACCGCGTTCACCGTGATCCCATGCGGCGCCAGGTCCATCGCCGACGCCTGCGTCAGACCGATGACGGCGAATTTGCTCGCCGAATACGCCGCGCCGTCCGCGCTCGCCTGCTTGCCGGCGTTGCTCGCGATGTTCACCACGCGCCCGCCGTTCCCCAGCCTGACCATCTCGCGGCCCGCGTGCTTGGTGCACAAGAAAACCGCCGTCGTGTTGATCGCCAGGAAGTGCTGCCACACTTCCTCCTCAAGCTCCGTCACCGGCACCTTGTCCCGCCCGATGATCGCCCGAGCGTTGTTCACCATTATGTCCAGCCGGCCGTAGTGGTTCACCGTCTCGGCCACCAACCCCTCGATCTCGTCCGGCTTGGTCAGGTCGGCGTAGATTGGCAGCACGTTCCGTCCCAACTCACGCACTTCCTCCGCCACGCTGTCAATCGATTGCCATTCGGCCCGGACCTCGCCTGGCGGAAGGTCATCAACCTGCCGGCGCACGTCCGTGATCGCCACGTCCGCGCCCAGCGACGCTAGTTTCAGCGCCGTCGCCCGTCCCACGCCGCGCATCCCGCCGGCCCCAGTAATCAACGCAACTTTTCCTTCCAGGCTCATATCGTCCTCACTCCGTTGTGTCCTGCTGTTGGGGTCGCCCAGTCTCTTCCGCCGCCGTCGCCTCCCTCTGGATCAGGATTCCATGCCGCGCCACCGCGTCGACGATGTGCGGCTCTGCGCTGTGGATCGCCGCTACGTCATCGTTGATTGGCAGGTCCGATTCCTCCAGCGCGTCCCGGAGTCGGAACAGGGTCAGGTCGTCCAGTGGTGCCGCGCCGCAGATGGCGATGTCCAGATCGGAAAAGGGGCGGGACGCCCCGGTAACGCGCGAACCATAAGCACGTACTTCCTGGCCAGGGACATGCCGCTGCAATATTTCCCGCACCATCGCCAGCCAGTACGGACGAATCACCACACCTTCGCATACTTGCTCGCCAGACGGGCTCATGTGGTCGTTCTCTCAGGGTAAAGGTTCATCGCCGACCGAGCTTCGTCCAGGCGGTCAAGGGCATCCGCAAAGAGTCGCAGTTCATAAGTAGGCTGAAGGTCGGTGGGTCCGGTTGCCACGGTCAGTCGCCGCGCGTCGCCATGCTGAACGGCTCGCGCGCGAATATCCTCCGCACCATCGGCTCGAAGAACTCCAGCGGCAGCGATTCATACTCCGGATCAAACGATGACTGGTCCCAACGGTGACAGAAATACACCGCGTCCTGGTACCACTCGTGGTCCTTGTACCGGTCCCGCGCGTTCCGGTCGTCGCCGAAATGGTGCGCGTAATAGTAGCTCTGGAACATCCCATGCTGCCGCACAATCCAGTACGTCCGCTCCGACACGTACGGGCGCAACACCGCCGCCGCCAGTTCGCTGTGATTGTGCGGCGAAAGCAGATCTCCAATGTCATGCAGCAGCGCCGCCACTACCATCTCCTCGTCCGCGTCGTCTTGGTACGCCCGGGTTGCCGACTGCAACGAGTGCTCCAGCCGGTCCACCCTGTATCCCCCCAACGAGCCGGCCAACCCTCGCAACTGCTCAAGCACGCGGTCCGCTGTGCTCGCCGCGAACTCCGCCTCCAGCCGCTCCAGCAACTCGTAGTCCGCCTGCGTGCCGGCCGCCATGCTGGTGAACGACACCGTGTCCATTGCCGGCTGTTTGGCTTCAACCATCCGGTTTCCCCCATCGTGTAGTATGTAGCGCGATTGTACCACCACGGTCGCCCGGCGGACGTGCGGCATGGTTCCGGAGGCGCTCAATGGCAGACAGAAAACGACTCGACGGCAGGGTGGCCCTCATCACCGGCGGCGGCCGCGGCATCGGCCAGGCCATCGCCCGCGCCTACGCTGCCGAGGGAGCCAGACTAACACTCGCCGCCCGCACCGATTCCGAACTCCAGGAAACCGCCCAGGGTATCCGTGATCAGTACGGATGCGATGTCATCACCGCACTCACCGACGTCACCGACCGCGCCCAGGTCGAGAACGCCGTCGCCCAAACCATCGATCACTACGGCGTCCTCGACGTCATGGTCAACAACGCCGGCAACACCGGTCAAATCGGCCCGCTCTGGACCCTCGACCCCGACCGCTGGGCCAACGTCATCTCCGTCCACATCCTCGGCACCTACTACGGGTGTCGCGCCGTCATCCCTCACATGCTCCGGCGCGGCAGCGGTCGCATCGTCAACATGTCCGGCGTCGGAGGACCCAACGACACGTCATACGACGCCGCCAAGACCGCCATCACCAACCTGACCGAGAACCTCAGCGTTGAACTTGCTGGCGCCGGCATCACCGTCAACGCCATCAGCCCCGGCTCCATCCACACCCGCATGTGGGAGGAAGTCCGCGATATGGCCTACGAGGCCGGCGACATGGAGATGTATGAAAAGGGCGTGCAGGTAACCTCCGGCGGCGGCGCGTCCATCGAGCGGGCCGCCGAGCTCGCCGTCGTGCTCGGCAGCGACCAGTGCGGCAGCCTGTCGGGACGCCTCATTCGGGCGAATCTCGACGCCTTCGAACACATCCCCGCCAACGCCGACGCCATCATGGCATCCGACGCCTATCTGC
This sequence comes from Dehalococcoidia bacterium, assembly GCA_965116565.1. Lineage (GTDB taxonomy): Bacteria > Chloroflexota > Dehalococcoidia > Lucifugimonadales > UBA3495 > Bin87. The sequence goes on along the minus strand of OZ220699.1, from coordinate 1,781,640 downwards.
TCCGCCGCGTCGACCCCTAGTTGTCCGCCGGGTCGCCCACCGCCGCCGCCGCCAGCGACGGGTGACGTGGCGGCCTCGCCAGCAGCAGCGCGGCAGCAGTCAACGCGCCCAGCGCAGCGTATATGATGAACGCGATCCCGTACCCGCCGGCCAGGTGGAACACCAGCCCGGACATCACCGCCCCGATGGCCTGCCCCAGCGACGTGAACGGTTCCGTAACCCCACGGATCGTCCCCAGCGATTCCCTCCCGAAGAAATTCGCGTAGGCCACCGGCGGCACCACCAGGATTCCCGCTACTGCCACTCCGAAAAGCCCTGCCCCGATGAAAGCCAGCCACACGGTTTCCGCGACCACGAATATCCCGCAGGCCACCGCCATGCACACGGCGACGATGGCGTAGGTGTAAGACACCCTCACCTGTTCCAGGACGCGGCCCCACAGCAGGCTCCCGATGCCCGTCCCCGCCGCGTTGATCACGATGCTGAACTGCGATAGGGCCAGGTCAATGCCCTTGGACCGCAGCAGGTCGGCCTGGTAGGTATTGGTGCCCGATTGCAGCAGGAACAGGAACCCGGTCCCCAGCGCTAGCACCCACAGCGCCGGCGCCCGCAGCGCCTCCCGCGTCGTCCACTCGATCCCCTCGTCCGCCGGCTGACCTTCGGGAGTTTCAGCAGCCTCCGCCTCGCCCGCCGCGGCGTTGGGATCGTCGCCATCCGGCAGCAGACCCACGTCCTCGGGCCGCTGCGCGATCAACAATGCCGCCGGCCCCAGCGCGATGACATACACCATGAGACCCAGCACGATCCACGCCGTCTCCCACCCGTACACCACGCTCACCCAGGTGGCCACCAGTGGGAACAACACCATGCCGCCGGAGTGCGACAGGAACAGAAAACCCGTCGCGCGTCCTCGCTGCCGCACGAACCAGCGACCCACGACCGTCGCCGGCCCAACGTTGAGCGGACTGCTGAACATGATTCGCCCAATCGCCAAAGCCGCGTAGAAAATGGCGATATGCACCGACAGCCACGCCATCGCCATGGTGCTCAGACCGATGATGACGATCCCCAACACCAGCACCACCCGCGCGCCGAAACGGTCCACCGCCCAGCCCACCGGCGGCGATGCTCCCGTCGCCAGCAGACCTCCGAGGGCGGCCGCGCCTCCGATCAACGCCCGACTCCACCCCGTGTCGTCGGCAATCAGCGGCACGAACACCGCGAAGGTAAGGCTGCCCGCCGCGTTTCGCACCAGCATGCTGCTGCCCGCCGCGCCCAGCACCACCCAGCCGTAGTAAAACGGCAGCCGCCGCGAAAGATATCCAATCAGGATGTGCATCGGGAGAGTATCCCCCTAACCGCCCAATGCTCGCAACGCAGCGACCGTATCATCGCGAAATCGCGCCCATGCTGGAACCTGCTGCAATGGTCCACCAACTGGCAGACTTTCCAAAAGACGGTCTCGCATCCCAGGGACTCTGCGCAACAACATGCGCCGACGGCGACCCCGTACTCCACCGGCTGTCAGCAGAGTTGACTGCAAATGCGATTTAGGGTCGGAAATGCGTTCAGTTCCCGCGGGCGTAGGCAGTTGCAGCGGGTCAACCCCGTTTGCGTTCCCGGCGGCTGTGCGAATAGCCGGTTCATCCAAAAGGAGCCACGCTTCGGTCGTCCGCACCGGAACAACTCCTACCCAACGGCCCCGGTACTCGGAGTCGCGTATGGCGGCAGCGATTTCGTCATAGCGTACGTCCGGGTCTTCGCGATCAGCGTCCCGGTGTACGAATAGCAGATCGCAATTCGGAAACTCATCGAGACCGTTTTCAATCTTGTCAAGCAATCGCCGACCATAGGAAGTTACATGGAAGTCTGGACGCGGGTGACCGATGCTATCGAATAATCGCTGTATGTGAAACGCCAGAGGTGCGTCCGAATTACCCTCGCACACCAACAGGAATCTCGTCACCATATTGATTCCCAAAACTCCCGGGGAAACGCGACTTGCGCTGTCTGTGGCGGGATCAAGTAAGACTGCAGCGACAGCAGATTCATTCCCTCCCGCTCATCGGAGCAACGCCAAGTTCCTTGATAGGGCTGACACTGCAACAGGTGTTCCATAAGAACTCCCGCATCCGAACGGGTCATGCGCGGCTTTGCCAGAACTAGGTCTCCCTTTTCTTGCAGTTGCACGAAATAAGGCGAGTGGGTGGCTACAACCACTTGGCGCAACGGATTTTCCAAATCCACCAACTCATCAACGTCAACCGCTATATCGTGCAGCAAGCGGTGCATTGCTTCCAGCTTGGCCGGGTGGATGCCATTTTCCGGCTCTTCCATGCAGAAAACGCCGTTTTCGTCGACCGCTTCTGTCACCGCAGCCAGCGCTAAAAAGCGCAGCGTTCCGTCCGAGATCGAGTTGGCTCGCAGTTTTATGCCCGATTGCTCCTCTACCTCAAGGTGCAAGAGTTGCCTCACATCGTCCTTGACTACTTCGACACGGTTCACAGGAACCAACTCGGATAAAACGACAGATACCATTTGACAGACTACGTCTGACCGTTCTCCCTGCTCCATAGCAAGGTTGGAGAGGTGCTGCAACGTCGCCGGTATGTGCGCCCCATTGGCCGCGATACCCGGCGGCTGAGTATAGCGGTCCGGCCGGCGCATCGCCGCAGGGTCCAGCGCGAGGACCCGCCAGCTCTGCATCTCCCGCCGCGCGGCCAATATCGTCGGAGTCGCCGAGGTGTTCTCGGTGCCGATGATGGTCCGTGTGGCTCCCTGTGCGGGCGACGGCCGGCCTCGGCCGTGGGACCCGCCGTCCTGGTGCACAACTATGGCAGCCTGTTCGGTCTCCGGGTCGATCTGGGTCGAGATGAATCCGCTACGGGCGTGCCGTTTGTTGAACACTACGCTGTCTCGGAACTTGCTCTTGCTGTGTGGAAACCTCAGATGCCGGCCGGCGTTCCCCGCAGTGATGGGACGCAACTCTTCCCGTTCCAGGGTCAGCCCGCCCAGCAGGCCTCCCGTGGGCGACGGGGGATCGTACCTGAACGCTACCTCGTAGCGGAGAAAGGATGAAGACGCCTTTGCCTCCCGACCAAAATCATCCCGAACCGTCTCGCCAACGATCATCTCGGCCGCAAACGACATCCGGTCGGACCGTTTCCCCCCGCCGTAGCACAGCAGATCCTCGATCTCTCCAGTCTCCTCGCCAGCGTTGCGAATCTGCAACGCGGCTTCATTAATTGTTCGTTCCGTGAGCAACGAGAGGAACCGGATCGCATCAAATATATTGGACTTCCCAACCCCGTTCGGGCCCGCAATGCACGTATACGGCCCGAAATCCAGCGAAAAATTCACCAAATTTTTGAATCCGTTGACTTCGAGCCGCGTCAGCATGATCGCCTCCACGCAAGGCGGGCGCCGGGGTTTAGCCCAATTCTAGCACGCGCTACTCCGACGCCCGCCGCAGCCGCTCCATCTCGCATGCGAACCACAGCGCCATGCTGCCCGTCCGGTCGTCGTGCCCGCTCAGCGCCGCCCGGTCCAGGTAGGCCCGCGTGTCTGGCATCACCCCCGTGCTGATGCAGCCGTCAACCACGCCGCCGTCGTCGTCGATCCGCTCCGAGACCGCCCGCCAGCACGCCTCCACGCCTGCCCTGTAGCCCTCACCCTCGCCCTCCGGCAGCCAACCCTCCCGCAACCCCCGCGCCAGCGCATATCCAACCATGCACGTCGACGTCAGCTCTCCCCAGGCCCCCGGCACGTCCACCAACTCCCCGAACGTCCCCCACGGCTGTTGACGCCGCAGCAGCGCGTCCAGGTGCCGGCGGTGTCGCGCCAGCAACTCCGCTTTCGACGGACCTATGTCCGGCAGGTACGTCAACGCCTCCGCATACCCCAGGGCCGCAAACCCATTGCCGCGGCTCCAGAAATACGGGGCCGACCGCGCGTGTTTGAACAGTCCGCTGCTGTCCTGCACGTCGCCCCCTTCCAGCAGGAAGCGGGCCAACATCGCGGCATACTTGTCATCTCCGGAAATGCGATACGCTCGCCCCAGCATCGCGCCGCACATGAACATGTCCTCAACTCGAAAATCAGGATCGCACGGCGCCGGCGCCTCGTTGGGCGTGGAACGTGGCTGGAACCGGTCCACCGCGTTGAAAAATAACCGCCGGTACTGCTCATCCCCGGTGTAATCGGCCAAGCGCGCTGCCCACACCATGCCCGTCAAAGCCGCGCCACCTGCGCCCTCAAGGTAAGCATCCGGATTAGCGGCAATCGGCGCGATCAACTCCGCTATCTCCTGCGTGGGATTCGTTCCGCCAGGGTCAAGCTCCGCCAGCCGCAATCTCCCGCTGATCCCGACCCCCTGCGTGTAGTTCACCGGGTCCAGCGCGTGCCCATACCGCGCCGCCAGTATCCGCCCGATCTCCAACGGCGTTCGCCCTCGCCGCGCCTCCAGAGCCAACCGGCCGGCCGACGGCGGCACGTCCGCATCCTTCCCGGTCAATGCCCACAGGTCACGCAGCGCGTCGGTCAAGCCCGTCCAATGCGTCGTCAGGCGCAATCCCGGTATCACCCCCGGCATGTCAGCGGCTGGTTGTCCCAACGCCGCCACCAGCGAATCATCGTCCCCCACGGGAGCCGCGCCCACCGCATTCGCGACGCTTGTGCCGGTAGCAGCCGCGTTTGCCTGCCACATCGTACCGCCATTCTCGTTGTCGGCCAACGCCACCTCCACCACAAGGTCCGGAGCCTCGTAGCAGATCCACCGCCACAGGTAACGCAGCTCCGGCGCAGCCTCGTCAAAGTAGAACCCATCCTGCGGCGGGTACCCGTTCGTAAGGTCAACCTGGTGCGCCGCCGCTGGTTCCCAGTCGCCGCCGGCAAGCGCATCCGGATTGGCCGCGACGATCGCCGACAGCGCCACTCCCGATGCCTGGGCGGCCGCTGTCCCGGTGAACCGTTCCAGCGCGGTCAGGATGCGCGGCGTATCGTTCGTATCCCCGCGCAGGCCCGCCACCAGCAGCACCGAGGGACGGTGGTCAACATCCGAGAACGGCAGCGTCCTGGTGTCTTGCAGCGCCATGATCGGCCGCATCTCGGGCGTCAAGCCTATGGATGTCGACTGCCAGTACGCCGGCGTGCGCTTGCGCAACAGGTTGATCAGCGCCGCGTTGATGTCCGTGGGATGCATTGTGGACATGTAAATCTCCAAACTGGGACTGGGTATTTCATCGAAAGGCTTCCGGAGCGACGCGTATTATAGCGTTCACCTGTCACGCCATCCGCTTGCCAGGGACGCCCGCCTTTTGACATAGCCCAATGCCGGCGATAAATTCACTCCATTCCCATCCGCACCGGGGGTCGGCTGCATGCCACGTTTCGACGAATACACCGGCGAAAACCTGATTCCGCCATACCGCATCCTGGACCTCACCGACCGGCGTGCCGCTTTCTGCGGCCGCCTGCTCGCCGACTACGGCGCAGACGTCGTCAAGGTGGAACCTCCCGCCGGCGACCCGTCGCGCCACCTGGGACCCTATCCCGCGGACGATCCCGACTCGGAGCGCAGCCTCGACTTCCTGTTTTACAACACCAACAAGCGCTCCATCACCCTCGACCTCGAAACCGAATCTGGCCGCTCCCTCTTCCGCCGCCTCGCCGCCGATGCCGACGTCATAATCGAGAGCTTCGACCGCCACTACCTGTACGACCTCGGCATCGGATTCAACGCCCTCCGCACCGACAACCCCGGCCTCATCATGGCGTCCGTCACTCCCTTCGGCAATACCGGTGATTGGGCCGACTATCAGGGTGATGACCTCGTGGTCATGGCCGCCAGCGGCTACATGCAGATCACCGGCGAACCCGACGAACCGCCCGTCCGACAGGGCAACGAGCACAGCCACTATCCGGCCGCCCAGTACGCAGCCGTGGGCATCCTCGCCGCCCTCTACCACCGCGATTTCGCCGGCGGCGAGGGCCAGCACATCGACGTCTCATCCCAGGAAGCCCTCATCACCTACTACACCGACGCCCATCCCGCGCTCCTTTGGCGCAAGCTCGGCCAGAACGTCACCCGCGTCGGCACCAACTCCACCCTCGTCATCCCCCTCGGAGCCTACCCCTGCAAGGATGGTTGGATCGCCGCCGGCGTGATCACACCCCGGGAGTGGGACGCCCTGGCCGAGTGGATTCACGAGGTCACCGGCAACGACGAGGTCCTCAACGAGGCTTACCGCGGCGGCAACCAGGACCGCGCCGAACACATCGACATCATCACCGCCCTCTTCCTCGAATTCGCGGAGAATTTCACCGTTCAGGAACTGTTCCACGAGGGCCAGCGCCGCAATCTCGTCTTCCTGCCCGTCAACGAAGTCGCCGACCTCCTAGCCGACCCGCAACTCGCAGAGTCCGGATTCTGGTACGACATCGAGCACGATGACCCGTCAATCGGCACCGTCAAGTACCCCCTGGGCATATTCCACAGCGACGACGTCAAGGCGCGAAACCGCCCGGCCCCATACCTCGGCGCTGATAACGCCGCCATCTACCAGGGCGAACTCGGCCTCTCCACAGACGAATTGGCCGCCCTCAGCTCCGATGGCATCGTATAGCCGACCACCAACGGAGGTCGCCGTCATGGTTACCGTCAAGCCCGAACCCGCCGAAACCGCGGATACCCAGGAACACCCGGAACCAAACTGGTCCCTCGTGGGCGAACTGCGTTTGAACCTGGCCGCACTCGGCGTCGACCACCTCTCCGATGATTTCGGCGAGCGTCTGTGCCAGCTATCCAGTGCCAACCCGGGCTGGCAATTCGAGTATTCCGCCCAAGGAGAACTGATCGTAATGGCCCCACCCGGCTCCGAAAGCAGCCTTGACGAAACGGAAGTCACTACGGAGTTGGCATTGTGGCGGCGCACCTCCGACGGCATGAGCTACGGGCCCACCATCGGTTTTCGCCTCCCCAGCCGCGCGATCCGCATCCCGGACGCCGCGTGGATCACCCAGGAACGTTACGACAGACTCACCCCATCAGAGCGACGCGGAACCATTAACGGCGCGCCGGATTTCGTGGTCGAAGTCCGATCCCGTACCGACCGCCTGCCTCCTTACCTGGCCAAGATGCAGGAATGGATGGACGGCGGAGCCCGCCTGGGATGGGGCATTGACCCGCGGAATCGCCACGTTTACATCTACAGGCTCGCCCAGGTGGGCCCCGAGCTGCTGGAAAATCCCGAAACCCTCTCGGGTGAAGATGTTTTATCAGGCTTCAATTTCGATGTGCGCAACCTGATTTTTGACCGCCAGGTAGAGGAGCCGGAATCATGACCGATGCCATGCCAACCCCCAACGCCCTGTCCGGCATCCGCGTCGTCGAGTTCGGCCCGTACGTCGCCCTGCCTCTCACCGGCCGCATCCTCGGTTCGTTGGGAGCCGAGGTCATCAAGGTCGAAACCAACAAGGTCCTCGACGAAATGGCCTTCATCCCCGCCTGGTCCCGGGGCGCCGGCCAACCCGAGTACCAGCGCGGCAAGCGCCGCATCACCCTCGACGTGCGCACCGACGCCGGCCGCGATTTGATCCTCGAAATGGTCCGCATCAGCGACGTGTTCATGACCAATTTCCGTCGCAACGTCCTCGACCGTTGGGGTATCGATTTCCCCGAAATCCGCCGCCACCGCCCCGACTCCATCATCATGTGGCAGACCGGACTCGGAGGCCACGGCCCCTACTACACCTACAAGTCCTTCGGAATCCTGGTGCAGCACCTTTCTGGCGTCTCCCTTATGACGGGCCTCCCCGGCGAACCGCCCGGCGTCGTCAACACCTCCTACTCCGACTACCACACCGGCGTCTTCCAGCCCGCCGGCATCATCGCCGCCCTCATGCGCCGAAACCTCACCGGCAAGACCGCTACCCTCGAGTCGTCGATCTTCAAGTCCGGCGTCGCTACCTGTGGCCCCGCCCTGCTCGACTACCAGGTCAACGGACGCCCGCCCGAACGCCGCGGCAACCGCGACGCATGGGCCGCCCCTCACGGCGTGTACCCATGCGCGCCGGACCCCACTGCGGGAGATGACCGGTACATAGCCATATCAATCGCCGACGACGACCAGTGGCATCGTTTCCGCAAGGCCATGGGCGATCCTGCCTGGGCATCCGCTCCGGAATACCAAACTCGCATCGCCCGCCAGCGCAACCAGGATGCCCTCGACACCGCAATCGCCGAGTGGACTGGCGCCCGGGATTCCGCCGCGCTGATGGATACGTTGCAGCAGGTCGGCGTTCCGTCCGGCATCGTCTCCCAGGGCAAGGACCTCAACGAAAGCGCCCACCTGAAATCCCGCGATTTCTACCAGGACACTCAATACTGGGAAGCCGAGCGCGGCATCAAGGCCACCGATTGGGTCGAGGGCGAGAGCGTGTCCTGGTCCATCCCGGCCAGGTTGTCCGCCACCCCCATCGCCTTCGGCAAATACAGCAACATCGGCGAGGACAACGCTTACGTTTTCGGCGACCTCCTCGGCCTCACCGCCACCGAAATCACCGAGTTGGAAGACGCCGGCGTAATCTACTGATCCAACCCCACGACGCAAGCGGGCCGCTCTATTGCGGCCCGTTCTCCATTCCTCGCAACTCCACACCTCGTCCCAACGACTATTCGGATCCTTCGCCCCGCTTCTGCGGCTTGGCGCTCTCCGGCAATTTACCTCCGGGCGGCTTCCCCGGTGGCCACGCGACATACGTACCTTTGCGAGGCGCGGTACCCTTTATCACGCGCTTCCTCACGTATTTTGATTTGTTGGAAGGCATCATCACCTCTCCAAAATATCGTGGTCGCCGTCATTCAATACTATATCGTGCACTGTAGTTGCTGACCAGCCTTGTGCGGACGTACCAGCTTCGCAATAACCCGTATTGAAGAAGTAGGAATAAACGAGCAACGTCGTTGCATCCCTGGAGACTATGAACTCGCACGGCTCATGATGATACGCCCCTGGTTCAATCACGATCTCGTTGGATTCGAGCCTGCGCGTAACATCGTCGATGAGGGGCCATTCAATGTATGCGCTGCCAGCCTCGCGAAACGCCTCTACATAGTAATGTTCCACGTCGTCATCGCTCAACGGTTGAATTTGGTGGGCTTGGAACACACACTCCCGCACCTCCACCCGCACTTTCGAGCCGTTGTGCAGCGTCGCCGTAACGGCAATATGCGCGTACTGTTCCCCAACTGCTCGGCTGCTCACCCTCTGTGTAACCGTCAAGTGCGGCTCGAAGTCCCTGAACAACTGCAGCTTGCGGTACGCGAATATCCCGCCGGCCACCACAACCAGCGCCGTCGCGAACACCTGCACAATACCTACTGCATCACCTAACCCACCGATATTTTCCAGCCAGGCGCGGATCCCCCAAACCGCCAGGAACAAAGCGGCCGCCACGACTAGCACGATCAAACCATCGCTCAGCCAACGGCGGGAACGCAAGAGGAGGTTCCTCAATCCACTCACCCCTCCAACCTACGGCCCACCACCCGCCGCCGTCCCGCCCGAAGCGTCACAAAAAACGCGCCGGCGCCACTCGTAGCGGCGCCGGCGCAGATTCGCCGAAATGCGAACCGTAATCAGTTCTCAAAATCCGTGATCACGCTCCGCCGCACCGAGCCCGCCTTCATGTCCGCAAAGGCCCGGTTGATCTCGGACAACGGCAACTCCTGCGTCACCAGTTCATCAAGCTTCAACCGTCCCTGCTTGTAAAACTCGATATACCGCGGCATGTCCGTCCGGAACCGGTTGGATCCCATCGTGCACCCCTGGATTGCCCGTCCGCGCCGCAGGTAATTCCCCGCGTCTAGCTCAATCTTCACACCCTCGGGCACCATTCCAATGATGGTAGCCACTCCGCCGGGGCGCAGCATGTTGTAGCAGTCCTCGGCGGTCTGCTTCAGCCCAATGGCCTCGAACGAATAGTCCACGCCGCCGCCAGTCAGTTCCACGATCCGCTCGGCGACATTGCCGGACGTGGCGTCGATCACGTCGGTCGCGCCGAACTCCCGCGCCAGTGCAAACTTGTCCTCGGTGGTGTCCACCGCTATGATCCGCAGCGCTCCGGCCAAAGCCGCCGCCTGCACGCAGTGGATGCCGATGCCGCCGCAGCCAACCACCGCCACCGTGCTCCCCGGCTCGACCCGCGCCGTGTTCAGCACTGCGCCCAGGCCCGTCGTGGCCCCGCAACCGATCAGCGCCAACTGCGGGAACGGAATGTCGTCCTCCACCTTCACCAGCGCGTTCTCGTGCACCAGCATCTCCGCCGCATACGAACCCAATTGGGCAAACTGCGTTATCGCCTCGCCGTCCCTACGCAGCCGGGGCGGTTCGTTGCGGCTCCGCGTCACCGCCGTCCGGTCGCACAGATACGGCTGACCCCGCGTGCAGAACTCGCACGTGCCGCAGAACACCGAAAGGCACATGATCACCGAGTCTCCGGGCCGAACGTAGTTCACTTGCTCTCCCACCGCCTCGACCGTGCCTGCCGCTTCGTGCCCCAGGATGCACGGCATCGGCGTGGTGTACAGACCCTCCACGAAGTGCAGGTCGCTGTGACACACCCCCGACGCCCCCGTCCTCACCAGAACCTCGCGAGGCGCCGGCGCGTCCACCTGCACGTCCTCCACCACCACCGGTTGGTTCACCTCGCGCAAAACTGCTGCTTTCATCGAAAATTCCCTCCGTTTGATCGCGTCACGTCGATCGCGTCATGCGTGCGGCGATGTTAACCGCGCCGCCGGCCACCGTCAACAAACCCCCGTCGCCATCCCTTTCCCGCCATGGGAGAGGGTTGGGTGAAGGGGATCAACCGGGCAAACGTCATCACGATTGCCGGTTTCGTACGTGTTTTGCCCACCGGAAAACGGTCCCCAAACCGTCCCAACGCCTGCCGCCCTGCCGCGCGCCAACCGAAAGGGCGGCCCGAACGGACCGCCCCAAATCCAACCGGAAGTTCCCCGTCAGCCTATTGCCGACTCGCCGTCCCGTCCGCGTTCACCACCACGCCGGAGATCGGCGCGATCAGATCGTTGTACAACTTGCCCGCCTCGGAATCCGGACCGCCCGAGCGCTCAATCCACTTGGGCAGCACTTCGTTGATGGCGGCTTCTTTCAGGATCACATGCAACTCCGGCGAGAATTCGCTGTACTCCATGCCTTCCTCAATGTTCTGACCAACGGCTTCGTCGTCCCACACGTAAACCGCCGCCAGGTTGCGCTCCTCGTGCTTCAATCCCTCCTCCAGCAGTATCTGCTGCAGGTCCGGCGGGATCTCGGCCCAGGTGTCCCCGTTGATGGTGATGAACGTCTGGGCAAACGACCCGATGAACGGCCCCGTCAGGAAGTCCGTAACCTCGTACCACCGCTGCCCGTATCCGGCGGACGCCGCAGTCACGCCCGCCTCCAGGATACCCCGCTCCAACGCTGTGTACACCTCCGCAAACGCCATCGTCTGGTCGTCCGCGCCCAGCGCGCTGATCAGGTCGCCCAGCACCGGGCTGTGCACCCGCGTCTTCATGCCCTCAAAGTCCTCGATCGTCCGCAACTCCCGCTTGCTGTAGAAGTACTGGCTCGGATAGAAGTTGCGGAACACGACCTGCCCTCCGCTCTCGCGAGTGACGATCCGGTACAGGTCCTCCTTCACCGCCGCCACCATCTCCAGGTACTGCTCCGGCGAATCCGCCAGACCCCAGATGTTGGTGATGTTGAAGATGGGGAAATCGCCGGCCACGAAGCCGGAATAAATCTCGCCGAACTCCACCGTCCCATCGTCAATCAACCGGATCATGTCGAACCCGCTGATTCCCAGCTCAGGATACGAGCTCAGGTGTATCTCAATCTGCCCCTCCGTCCGTTCCTCAACCCCCTGGATGAACTCATCCACCAACTGGCAGGGGCGAAGCGTCCGGTTGACGCACACGTACTGGAAATCGAAGTCGTACCCGCTGGAAACCAGCTCCGTCTCACCCATGGCTGCGGGCTCCGCCATCGCGGTGGGCTCGGCCATTGCCGTCGGCTCGGCTATGGCAGTAGTCTCGGCCATGGCGGTCGGTTCCGCCATCGCGGTCGGTTCGGCGCTGCCGCCGCCGGTGGCGCCCTCTCCCCCGCCTCCACACGCGATTACGGTTCCAACGATCATGAAAAGTGCAATGGCGACAGTTAGTCTTTGCATGGGTGTACTCCTCATCCTTTCGGGCATTGTTTCGCGCGATTTGCGAGAAATTGACGCCGCAATGATCGCCGCGAGTCTATAATCGGCACTCAATGGTGTCAATATTATCAATATCAAATATCACAAATATTCATAACACGTGAATATCACCCAGGCGAATACAAAAGAAAACGGCCCCTCGAAAGGAGCCGTCGCAAAATCGGGTTGGGACTGTAGTGGCGACCCGGAGCGGATTCGAACCGCCGATCTCTGCCTTGACAGGGCAGTATGTTAACCGCTACACCACCGGGCCGCATCAACGAGCAGTTTGAACTGCGTAACGTTAATCTTATGCGTTAGCCCGAAGAATTGTCAAACCGCTCCGAACGCTCCTCCCGGCTTACTCTCATCGACCGACGCCCCGGTCTTTGAATGTCCTATGGCGGTCTGTATAGTTTGCCAAAACCAACACCCGCCTCGAACCATCATACCCCCACGCGACACCGGAGCCAACTATGACCACGCAAACCCGACCCGATCGCGAACCTCAGCCCCTGCCCCTGGAGGGCCTCCGCGTCCTCGACGCCACCCATATCGTCGCCGGCCCCTTCTGCTCCATGATCCTCGCCGACATGGGCGCCGAGGTCATCAAGATCGAACGCCCCGGCAGGGGCGACCAGGCCCGTCTGAACCATCCCTTCATCGAAGGCCCCGACGGCACCCAGGTCAGCGCCCGCTACCTCGGCGTCAACCGCAACAAGAAGAGCGTGTCCCTGGACCTGCGCGACCCCACGGCCAAGCGCGCTTTCGAGAACATGCTCCGCGTCTCCGACGTCCTCCTCGATAACTGGGGCCCGGGCGCGATGGGCCGGCTGGGTTACCCCTACGAGCGCCTCAGCGAAATCAACCCCGGCCTCGTGTACGCCAGCATCTCCGGCTACGGCGACAGCGACGGGCTGCGCGGCCCCTACTCCAACTGGCCCGCGAACAATCCGTGCGTCCAGGGCATGGGCGGTTGGATGGCCACCACCGGCACGCCCGAAAGCGGCCCCCAGATGGTCGGCGACAACATGGGCGACTCCGTCCCCGGCGTCTGGACCGCCCTGGGCATCATGCTCGCCCTCGAGTCCCGTCGCAAGACCGGCCTGGGCCAGCACGTGGACATGGCGATGTACGACTGCATGGTCGCCCATACCACCAGCAGCATGCCCCTCTTTCAGACCAACGGCCAGATCACTACCACCGCCCGCGAGAATATGTTCTCCGCCCAACTGGCTCTCCGGGCCTCCGACGGGTACGTGGTCCTCGCCGGCGCCGGCAACGCCGACGACAAGTGGCGCGCCATGTGGGACCTCATCGGCCGTCCCGAGCTTTCGGAAGACCCCCGCTACCTCGGTCGGGAGGTGTCCGGCGCGTTCTATTTCAGCAACATCGTGCCCGCCATCGAGGAATGGTCCCGGAACATCCCCAAGCGCGAACTGAACCAGCACCTCCTCGACTGCGGTTTCTCCATGGGCATCGTCCAGGACACCGCCGATCTGGATTCCTGCCCTCATCTCGAAGCCCGCAACATGTTCGTCGACAGCGGCGACACCTACGGCGGCTCGTTCCGTACCGTCAACACTCCCGTTCAGCTCACCGGCTGCGCCGACACGCCGGCCAACCCGCCGCCTACCCTCGGCCAGCACAACGCCGACATCCTCTGCGACATCGGCGGCCTCACCCCGGACGAACTCGCCCAGTTGCAAGCCGACGGCAGGGCGTAACAGAGCCTTTCGATTGTTGGTCCACAGGCACCCGGCCATTGGTCCACAGGCGCCTGGCCCGCTCATGGTGAGCTTGTCGAACCACGAGCGGGCGGCGGACGTGGAACCGTTTGGGGACCGGTCGCCGCCACACATCGTGATAATCGAATGACCCCGCGGGTGTGACCACCCGGAAACCGTCCCCGATGCGTGGTGCTACGATGTTACAATGAGATTCACCGACGATGACCGCGCGTCCTGGGCATTTGTCGAAGGTTCCATATCGGTCAGCGCCAGCATACTCATCGCGTATGCCATATCCGGATGCGGTGGTTGTGCCGGCCTCCCTTTCATAGGCTTTTTCAAAACCCTGACCAACCAGGACGACGGGGTCATCATCACGGGAATGGCCTTGCTGTTCCCCACCGCGTTCGTGTTTTACGTGGGGTAAAAATGGTCTTTGCAGCATATCGTGATTACAAAAGATGGCGGGAAGCTTGGCAACAGGAAGTGCGCGAAGAAGGTCGCAAAGAAGGCCGCGATGCAGAACGCAAGCGGATAAAGCAGGAGTTGCAGAAACAGGGCATATCCTCAGCGGAAATCGAACTAATTCTATCTGGAGAATCGGACGTCGACCGTTCCTGATGCCGAGAACCAACCCCCTTCACTCACGGAGCGATAACTGCCACCATGCCCACTTTCCAGTCCCCAAGGGGAACCACTGACCGCCTCCCGCCGGAACAGAAATACTGGCGCTACATTGAAGGCAAGGCCATGGACGTTGCCCGCCGTTTCGGCTACGGCCGCATCGACAGCCCCATGTTCGAGGACGCCGGCCTGTTCATCCGTGGCGTCGGCGAGGGTACCGACATCGTCGAAAAGGAGATGTACGTCTTCGAGGACCGCGGCGGCGACAGGCTCACCCTACGCGCCGAGGGCACCGCACCCGTCTGCCGCGCCTACCTCCAGCACGGCATGTCCAATCAGGCTCAGCCGGTTCGCATGTACTACCTCTGCCCCGTGTTCCGCTACGAACGCCCCCAGGCCGGCCGGTTCCGCCAGCACCACCAGTTCGGCGTCGAGGCTATCGGCGACCCGGACCCGTCCGTGGACGCAGAGGTCATCGAACTGGCCTGGACCTTCACCCACGACATCGGCCTCTCCGACATCACCCTGGTGACCAACAGCATCGGCGACCCGGAGTGCCGCCCGGAGTACATCCGCTCCCTCAAGTCATACTACGAACAACAGCAAACCCATCTCTGCCAGGACTGCAAGGCCCGCCTGGATCGCAACCCGCTGCGCCTCCTCGACTGCAAGGTCGAGACCTGCCAGGCCCTGGGTGAGGAAGCTCCCAAGTCCACCGAATGCCTCTGCGCCGACTGCGACACCCACTGGAACCGCGTCCAGTCCTACCTCGACGCCATGGGCATCCAAAACCGCGTCGACCACCGACTCGTGCGCGGCCTCGACTACTACACCCGAACCGTGTTCGAGATCCAGCCCGCCGTCGAGGGCGCCCAGTCCACCATCCTCGGCGGTGGCCGCTACGACGGCCTCATCGAGCAACTCGGAGGACGACCCACCCCCGGCATCGGTTTCGGCAGCGGCATCGAGCGCCTCGCCCTCAACGTCCAGCGCGATGGCGTCGACGTTCCGGACGAACCGTCGCCCCAGTACCTCATCGCCACCATCGGCGAGGAGGCCCGCGTCGAGGGCGTCCGTCTCGCCAACCGGATGCGGGGCCGCGGCGTCGGCGCGATCCTCGCCAACGGCGGCCGCGCCCTCCGGGGCCAGATGCGCCAGGCCAATGCCCTGGGCGTCTCCGGGGTCCTCATCCTGGGCGAGGATGAAGTCCGCGATGGCACCGTCATGGTGCGCGACATGGCCACCTCCAGCCAGGAGGCCCTCACCGTCGACGACTTTCTGACTCGCGTGGCCCGGGATTGATGATCCCTCACACCTGCACCGAATCGGGCCGCCCGGTGCGCCGGCCCTTTCTGTTCGCCCCCTGAAATTTGAGGCGAACGATTTTTCCAAAAAGTTGTGTCAAACATCCGTTGACTTTGAACACCCGTTTGCTAGAACATATCAGCAGTACACATGCGCTCACCGCAGCGCCACAGGAGTATCAAAGCTTATGTTCAGCAACGGCAGCATCATGGGAGCCACCACCGCCATCCGCACCACCACCATCCCCGACTGCGGGCGAAAGGTGTACTATCGTGGCTACCTCATCCACGGAGAAATCCCCGGCATCTCTTACGTCATCTACGGACGGAACGAGTTCGGCCAGGTCGCGGAACTCGGCGCGGCCCGCACGTTCCAGTCGGCCATGCGGTGGGTTGACCGCCACTCGGACCAGATGAGCCAGGTGATTCCCGTCGACACCCAGGGCCCGGCCCCTTCCGCCACCGGCCAACTGCCCGCCGCCGCATGATGGAAACCTGACCTATTGGACCAGGACCTCGACAAAATCATCACCTACTGCCGGGTCGTTGATCTCAGCCACCCCATCCAACCGGGCATCCCGATCTGGCCCGGCGACCCGGCGGTTCATTTTCACCCGGTGGCCCAGCGCTGCGCACAGGGCTATTACCTGCGCCAATTCGCCATGGGCGAGCACAGCGGCACCCACCTGGCGTCACCCTCCACCTACTACGAAGATGGCGACAGCCCGGCCGACCTGACCCCGGAATCATTGGTCCTGCCCACGGCGGTCATCGACGTCAACGAACTCGCATCCCGGGACCACGACTACACGCTGTCCGCCAGCGACATCGCTGAGTGGGAACGTCAGCACGGCCCAATCCGCCCCGGGTCTCTCGTCATAATGAATACCGGCTGGTTCCGTTATTGGGACCAGCCGGATCGCTTCATCAACGCGGACGCCAACGGCGTAATGCGCGCCCCCGGGTTCACCCTGGAGGCGGCCCGTTTCCTGCTCGAGTGGCGGCACGTCGCCGGCCTCGGCATCGACACCCACGGCATCGACCCCGGCTCGGACACCGACCTGTCGGTCAGCCGGTTCGCACTGGCCCGATCGGCCGTGGTCCTCGAATGCCTCAACAACCTCGACCAAATTCCGCCCACCGGGGCAACCCTCATCGTGGGCCGGTTGCCCCTCGTCGGAGGCAGCGGTTCGCCGGCCAGCGTGCTCGCGCTCACTCCTTGATGATATTTCCCCAAGGGAGGGGGGAGCGTTGACACCGCGATGTCAAGCCCCCCTCTCCCTCGGGGAGAGGGTTGGGGTGAAGGGAGCCTCTACAGCGCGGCCGCCCCCGCTGCGGCGCATTGCTCGTCCTCCTCGCTGGTGCCGCCGCCAACGCCGCAGGCGCCAACTACGGCCCCGCCGCTGGTGATCGGCACCGCGCCTTGCCCGAAGATCATCTCCGAACCCGACCGCTCCCTGATCCCCGCCGGCGTCGGTGCGTTCGCCCGGTCCTGCATCTCGCCGCTCGGTCGCCCGAACGCCGCCGAAGCCGCCGCCTTACCCTGGCATCCGTACGCCGATGCCCAGATCGCTCCGTCCATCCGCTGCAGGCCGACCAGTCGTCCGCCCGAGTCAACCACGGCCACGCTGACCTTGATGTTCAGTTCCTCGGCCTTGGCGATCGCCGCCGCCATGATCCGGTTGCTGTCCGATAGTGTGAGGGCCATTTCATTTCCTCCAGTTGGCGGCTGTCTTCGGCCGCCGATTCGCCCGACATCTTATGTCCGCCGCAACTCCACGGCAAGACCGGACAGCCGCCCGTGCTAGTACAACGCATGCGTCGCCCGGTCGCGGCAGCAGGCAATGGGACGGTTTCAAACCCGCCCTGCCCGATCATCCAACCCCACCCGTAGGGGCGACCGTCCGGTCGCCCAGCCTCCCCGCCACCCAGCCTCACGAATCCTCGTCCCCATCCTGTAAATCCTGCACATCGATGAAAAAACTGATTCCGCGGTATGACACCCGCCCGTTGCCCGTGGTCGCACCCGCGTTCTATCCTACATATGTCAGGTTCCCCGCAACGTACTCGAGAACCGCGCGGGGTCGCCGCATCGCTAGCAGCGGCAGCCACCAAACTACGGAAACATGGCGAGGTGTCAAACAAGGTTCGGGTCGCATAACGGCCTGTCGGTTACCAAAAGCAGAATACGGTTCCGCTAGAGCCTAGAGTCGCTCTATTACCCGACCAAGCTCCCGGAACCCAGCGGGTGTCACCACCGCCCCGTGCCGCAAAGCTACGCCTCATCGAGTCGGAGAACTGCGGGACACGGAAACCTCGGACGATATCTTTCTGCGCAAGCAAAAAACAGTGTTGGCCGTGCTCCGACACGCAACCCGAACCGCAACCTGACGCCAAAAACCCAAACCGCGCACCTGAAACCAGGGAGGAACGCCCCAAACAACTGACCCGTCCGAGCACCAGGCATCCGTATCCGGCATCACCACGTTGGGGGCAAATGCTATACTGTCTGCCGATTTCGCATCAGGGAACTTGGCTCCCAACGTGTTGACCCGCCGCATAATCCCGTGTCTCGACGTCGACGCCGGCCGCGTCGTCAAGGGCACCAGCTTCGTCAACCTGCGCGACGCCGGCGACCCGGCCGAACTGGCCTCTCGTTATGATGACGAGGGCGCCGATGAGTTGGTGTTCCTCGACATCACCGCCAGCAGCGACTCCCGCGACACCATGGTCGACGTCGTCCGCGCCGTTTCCGAGCAGGTATTCATCCCTCTCACCGTCGGTGGCGGTATCCGCTCCATCGAGGACGTGCGCCGCATGCTCAACGCCGGCGCCGACAAGGTCTCCGTCAACACCGCCGCCATCAACACCCCGGAACTCGTCGTCCAGGGTTCCGCTCAGTTCGGAAGCCAGTGCATCGTTACCGCCATCGACGCCCGCCGCGTCGTCCCCGGCGAGTCACACCCGGAACCCGACGACGACACCCTGGCCCTCGACGACTCCTCAGGCTGGCAGGTCTACACCCACGGCGGACGCAACCCCACCGGCCTCGACGCCGTCAAGTGGGCGAGGCGCACCGTCGCCCTCGGCTCCGGCGAAATCCTCCTCACCAGCATGGACGAGGACGGCCAGCAGGATGGCTACGATCTCCCTCTCACCAGGGCTATCTCCCGCGCCGTGCCCGTTCCGGTCATCGCCAGCGGCGGGGCCGGCAACCTCGGCCACCTCTACGACGCCTTCGCCGACGGCGAGGCCGACGCCGTCCTCGCCGCCAGCATCTTCCACTTCGGCGCCTATTCCATCGCCCAGGCCAAGGACTTTCTCGCCGGCCGCGGCATCCCCATGCGGGTCTGATCACCCCAATCAATCTCAGGATAGTGAGGCTATGAGCGCTATCACCACCGTAATATTCGATATGTTCAACACGATAGCGCAGGACGGCCACGAGCACTGGCATCGCTCCTTTCAGAAGATCATCGACCAGCAGCGGTTGAACACCGACCCTGAGACCCTCCGCCAGGCTTGGGATCATGGCTCCGACAACTTCCGCGCCCGTCGCATCGACCCCAACGGCCCATTCATCTCATATCTCGAAGGGTGGGCCGATGCCTTTGCCCGCGCTTTCGCAGACCTGGACCTCAACGGCGACCCCATGGCCGCCTCCCGGAAGTCCATCGACGACTTGGGACATCGGCCGATCTTCGCGGACGCCCCGGAAGCCCTGTCCATCCTCGGACGGCATCGCCGGCTGGCCGTCCTCTCCAACGCCGACGACGCCTACCTGCACCCGGTCGTGGCCCGCATCCCAGCCCAATTCGCGGCCGTCGCATCATCCGAAAGCGGCCGGTGCTACAAGCCCGACCCCCGTCTGTTCCGGATGATCTTGGACGATCTGGAAGCCGACTCCACCGAGTGCGTCTACGTCGGCGACAAACAGTTCGAGGACGTCAAGGGCGCTCGCAGCGCCGGCATGTCCGTAGTATGGATCAACCGCCGCGCCGAGCCCGTGAATCCCGACCTGCCCGCCCCCGACGCCGAGATCCGCGACCTCCTGGAACTGCCCGCCGTCCTGGACCGCCTCGCCTGACCCCCGTTGCCCATCCCGCCATCGGGAGCCCTCCGACCATCACAAACCCTTCTACCCTCCGTCGAAATTCCTGCGGAAGTCCCGGATGCGCCTTGGGCGCCCGGGAATCCAGAGACTGCCGAAGCATCCGATTTCAGACCGAATCAGTGCCCAACCACCCGGGCGGCCATTCGTTCAAGCCTCCAAACCCGCCCGCCTGTATCCAGGAGTTGCCCCCATGACCGAAGTAAAGCTCGACGACAAGGGTCTGGTCCCCGCCATCGCCCAGGACATCAACACCGGCCAGGTCCTCATGCTCGGCTACATGAACCCCGGTTCCCTCAAGCGCACCGTCGAGGGCACCCAGGTCTGGTTCTACAGCCGCAGTCAGGAGGACCTCTGGCACAAGGGCGAGGTCTCCGGCAACTACCTAAATCTCCGTGAGTGGTACGTCGACTGCGACGCCGACACCATCCTCCTCAAGGTCGAGCCCGACGGGCCCACCTGCCACACCGGAGAAACCACCTGCTTCTTCACCAGGATGGACGACCTGCCCGAGGATTACGCCCCATCCGATGGCGGCCCTCGCGTCCTCGACGAACTTTTCGCCGTCATCCGCGATCGGCAGCGCGAAATGCCCGAGGGTAGCTACACCGCCAACCTCCTCGCCGAGGGCGCCAGCCGCGTCGCCCAGAAGGTCATCGAAGAAGCCGGCGAAACCGCCCTCGCCGCCGCTACCGGCGACGTTGAAAACCTGCCCGGCGAGATCGCCGACCTCCTCTACCACACCCTGACCCTCATGGCCTCCGTTGGCGTCTCGCCCAACGCCGTCTGGGAAGAACTCCGCAACCGCCGCGCCTGACTCCAAATCCAAATGTCCCCTCTCCCTCGATGGGTGGTACATCCGCCTGTGCGGGAGAGGGCTGGCGTGAGAGTGAAAAATCGCGCCGGGTCGCCCCGTGCCTAACCCTTGGGTCCCTCCACCGACAACCCGGGTATCGGCTCTCCCCCCGCGTAACGCCGCCACGCGCCATCCCTGTATACGGTCACGTTCCCGCTCCCCAGCGCCGTCGCCCTATCCGGTTCCAGCAGCACGCCCGAACCGCCGTCTATCCCCAGGACGGTGAGCCCAACGAAGTCCCGGCCCGAGAGTTGCGCCAGCGTCGCCTCGGGGTCCGCCCGCTCGTGGTGCGGCAGCGTCATCACGTTCGGCACGATGTTCAGCGCCGCCGACACCGGCGACCCCGACGATGGCCGTCGCATCACCGGGCCCAGCACCATCGCTCCCGCGCTCGACCCTGCCCAGATGACGCCCGCATCGTTTGCCGCTTTCACAGACTCCAACAGCGGCGACCCGGCCAGCACCGAGTGCAGGTGCTCGGGACTCCCGCCGGTGAAATAGATAACGTCCGCGCCGTCCAGTTGCGCCGCCATGCGTGGATTCTCGGCGTCGGCCCTCTGGACAACCTCGATGCCGTACGCGTCCGCGCCCAACCCGTTGAAATGCCTCACGCCGTTCGAGGCTGCCAACTGCGGGTTTTCGTAAGCCGCCGCCGTTGGTATGATAGCCACACGGGGTGCGTGTTTGCCCGTCAGTCCCAGGACGTAGCGGTCCATCCCCACGGCGGCCGGCCGGAACTCCTCACCTCCCACCAGCAGTATCCGCCGTTCCAAAATCGTCACCTGCCTTTGCCATCAAGGGGGAAAGATGTTCGAGTTTATACATCACGTCCGCATCCTTGTCCACGACGCCGACGCCATGGCCGAGTACATGGAGCAGAACTTCGGTATGACCCCGGTCAAGATCGAAGTCTACCCCGCCCGCGGCATGAAAAACGCCATCTACAAGGTCGGCCAGACCAACGTCGAGTTCACCGAACCCCTCGATCCCGATTCCGCCATGGGCCAGTACCTCAAGACCTTCGGCCCCGGCCCCTACCACATGGCATTCGGCGTCACCGACATCGCCGACAAGGCCGCCCAACTCGCCTCAAAAGGCAACAGTATGCGCGGCGAAAACGGCATGTCCCGCAGCGCCGAGGGCTACATGACCGCCAACATCGACCCCGCCAGCGGGTTGGGATACCCGTTCCAGATCGCCGAAGGCTAATGCGTATCTAATCGGCGCCCATTCAAACCGGTGCCCATTCAAATTGATGCGCATTCAACAGGAGAACACCATGTTCAACTCGGTCCACCACATCCACTACGTCGTCAGCGACCGCGACGAGATGGTCGAATACATCCGCGCCAACTTCGGCATGGAACCCGAGGACCTCCACACCATCGAGGATCGCGGCATGAAGGACGCCCTCTACCGCGTCGGCGAGACCCTGATCGAAATCACCGAACCCCTGGACCCCGAATCCGGTATCGGCAAACATCTTTCCGAACACGGCCCCGGCGTGTACCACGTCGCTTTCGGCGTCGACGACATCCGGCAGGTCGCCACCGATCTGGCCGCCAACGGCAACGCCATGCGCGGCGAGGGCGGCGTCACCCAGAGCCCGCGGGGGTACACCACCGCCAACATCGACCCCGCCAGCAGCCACGGCTTGTGGTTCCAACTCGCCGAGGGCTAACCGGCACGTCAACCGGTCCCGGTGCTAACATATACCCCCTACCACATCACATTTGACCTGGCCGGAATGCCCAACATGCTAGTCAGAGACACCATAGCCAACGCCGTGGCCGCTGCCCTCGAAAAAGCCAACCAGGACGGCGTCATCAACGTCGACTCCGTCCCCGACATCGAGGTCGAGCGGCCCAACAACGCCGAGCACGGCGACTTCGCCACCAACCTGCCCTTGCGCCTCGCTCGCGCCGCCCGCGCCAACCCCCTGCAGTTGGCTCAGTTGATCGCAGAGCGCATCCAGAGCGCCGACGAAATCGACAGCGTCGCTCCCGCGCCGCCCGGTTTCATCAATTTCAAGCTCAGCGAGTCGTGGTTGCAGCAGCAGGTCGAGGTCGTGCGAACCGCCGGCGATGCGTTCGGCGCGTCCGACGTCGGCGCCGGCCGCAAGGTCATGGTGGAGTTCGTCAGTGTCAACCCCACCGGTCCGGTCCACGTCGGCCACACCCGCGGCGCCGTCCTCGGCAGCGCCCTCGCCAACACCCTCGCTGCCGCCGGCTACGACGTGACCCGCGAATACTACATCAACGACGCGGGATCCCAGATGGAGGCGTTCTACCGCTCCGTTTGGACCCGCTACCGCCAGGCCCTCGGCCACGACGCCGAGATGCCCGAAAACGGATACCAGGGCGACTACATCGCCGACATCGCCTCGGAGATCATCGACGCCGACGGCAACGACTACCTCGAAAAACGGGACGCCACCGCCGTCCGCGAAATCGGCGACGTGGCCCGCGAAAAGATGGTTGCTCTCATTCGCGACGACCTCGACGCCATCGGCGTCGCCTTCGACAATTGGTTCAGCGAGCGTTGGCTGTTCCAGAACCCGGATTCAATGCTCAGCGACTACGACCACGCCATGTCCCGCCTCCGGGAGGGCGGCCACCTCGCCGAGCGCAGCGGCGCCCTCTGGTTTATCTCCTCCGCCCTCGGCGATGAGCGCGACAACGTCGTCGTCCGCTCCTCCGGCGAACCCACATACTTCGCCTCCGACATCGCCTACCACTACAACAAGTTCGGCGAGCGCGGGTTCAACCGCGTCATCGACATTTGGGGCGCCGACCACCAGGGCCACGTGCCCCGCATGAAGGCCGCCGTCCAGGCCCTCGGCATCGAGCCTGATAACCTCACGGTCCTCATCTCCCAGATGGTAACCCTGAAGCGCGGCGATGAGACCGTGCGGGCCTCCAAGCGCACCGGCGACTTCGTAACCCTGCGCGAGTTGGTGGATGAGGTCGGCGCCGACGCCTGCCGCTACTTCTTCCTGGCCCGCGCTCCGTCCACCCAGATGGAATTCGACCTCGAACTCGCCACTCGCGAGTCTTCCGAAAACCCGGTGTACTACGTCCAGTACGCCCACGCCCGCAACGCCAGCATCCTCAACCTGGCCTCCGAACGTGACATTGACTACAGCGCCGGCGACGTCAGCCTCCTCTCCCATCCCAACGAACTGGAACTCATCCGCACCATGCTCCGGCTGCCGGAGTTGATCGTGCAGGTCGCCGAAAATCTGGAGCCCCACCACCTGCCCCATTACGCAATGGAGTTGGCCACCGCGTTCCATCATTTCTACGAGAACTGCCGCGTGATCTCCGCCAACCCGGACGACAACGATCTCACCCTTGCCCGCCTCAAGCTCGTCGCCGCCGCCCAGGTCGCCTTCCGCCGCACCCTGACCCTCATGGGCATGTCCGCGCCCGACCGGATGGACCGGGATTAACCCTCCTGGGAAGGGTTCCCGGCGCGACGACCCTGCGGATTCTCGAAATCGGTAACGATTCCTGACAATTCTGCCGCGGTCGAACTTGCCCTGACCGTGTGGTAGGTGTATATTGTGCCCTCAATGGTATCGTGTTTTTGTACTGTGCCTCGGATCGTGATCCGGGCGCCCATCGACGCCGAATCCGGTGACGCAAGCCCTCAGGCAGTGTTTGGTGCCGGGCTTGATCGTTCGCTAAGTCCCTCGCGAGGTATTAGCGCTTAGATGGGCATCCTCCTGCGCATCATCGGGATGGCCGCCCATTACCCGTTGCGGCTGATCTTGGCCTACGTTTCTGCGCTGGCCGCCATCGCGTTTTCCCTCGCCCTCCCTTGGCTCTTCGGCAACGCCATCGACCTCATGGTCACCCGGGACGTGGTCACGGGCAAGTTCGTTAAGGCGGACTTCACGGTGGCTGCCCTGGTTTTCCACGGCGTCGGCATCCTTGGCGTCAGCCTTGGCCGGGGCTTCTGCGACTTCGCCCGCACCTATACCACAGAATCCCTTTCGCAGAAGGTCTCCTTCGACTGCCGGAACCTCCTTTACGACAAGCTGCAGAATGTCAGCTTCGCGTTCCACGACAAGGAGCACACCGGCGACCTGATGTCCCGCGCTACCGCCGACGTTGAGGCGATGCGCCGGTTCGTCAACATGGGCATGATTCGCTCCCTCGACGTGGTTGTGCGAATCATCGCCATCCCGTTCATCCTCATTTTCTTGAACTGGGAACTGGCTCTGGTCAGCATGATCTTCGTGCCGGCCATCGTCCTCCGATCGTCCATCGTCATGCGCGCCCTGCGCCGGAAGTGGCTCCACGTCCAGGAGGTGATGGGCGAGTCCGTCACCGTCCTCCAGGAAAACCTGGCCGGTATGCACGTGGTCAAGGCCTTCGCCTCCGAAGACTTCGAACGCCGCAAGTACAACCGCAAGGCCGAAGAACTGCGCGTCGAGTACTTCGACGCGGAACGCATGCAGGGCACCAACAGCGCGTGGATGACCCTGTACTTCACCTTCGCGCTCGGCGTCGTCCTCTGGTACGGGGGTTGGCAGGTGGTCGACGGCAACCTGACCGCTGGCGAACTCGCCAAATTCTTCCTGTATCTCAACCAGTTGACTTTCCCAATCCGCGCCTCCGCTCAGATCATCAACACCTACTCGCGCGCCATGTCATCGGGCCAACGCCTCTTTACCGTGCTGGACACGTCGTCCCCGGTGATGGAAAAGCCCGACGCCGCTGAAATGGGCCGCCCCGCCGGGCACGTCCGCTTCGAAAAGGTCGGTTTCTCGTACGAAGACCGCTCGCCAGCGTTGCGCGAGGTCGACCTTGACGCCAGGCCGGGCCAGGTCACCGCCATACTCGGCGCCCCGGGCAGCGGCAAAACCACCGTCGTCAACCTGCTCCCCCGGTTCTACGACGTTACCGACGGGCAGATCACCATCGATGGCGACGACATCCGCGAGTTCACCCTCCAGTCCCTCCGCCACAACGTCGGCATTGTCCACCAGGATGTTTACCTGTTCAGCGCCAACATCCGCGACAACATCGGCTACGGCGTCAAGGATGCCACCCACGAGGACATCGAACGCGCCGCCAAGGTCGCCCAACTCCACGACCAGATCATGTCCCTGCCCAACGGCTACGACACCTGGGTCGGCGAGCGCGGCACCACCCTTTCCGGCGGCCAGCGCCAACGTCTCTCCATCGCCCGCACCATCCTCATCGACCCGCCCGTCCTGATCCTCGACGACTCCACCTCCAGCGTCGACGTGGAGACCGAGCGCCAGATTCACCGCGCTATGGTCGAGGTCATGAAGGGCCGCACCACCTTCGTCATCGCCCACCGGTTGAGCACCGTCCGCGAGGCCGATCAGATCCTCGTCCTTGATAGGGGCAGCGTCGTCGAGCGCGGCAACCACGAGGAACTCATTCGGTCCGGCGGCATCTACCAGAGCATCTACGAACTCCAGTTGCGACCCCAGGAGGAAGTCCTCCTGGAAGCCTCTGTTCCGGCCATGGCCGACGGGAGGGCTGCCCTATGATGCGAGGCGGCGGCGGCATGGGTGGCGGCATGATGCGGGGGATGCGCGGCACCTCCGCGGACAGCATGTTCGCCCCCACCAACGACAACCTCACCGACGAGGACGTCGTCGGCCGCGTCTACGACAACCGCGTCGTCATGCGGTTCATGACCTTCATCAAGCCCTACAAGACCTACGCTTTGATTGCCCTCGCGGCCCTCCTGGTGTATGCGGCGGTCAACGCGGGCATCCCGCTCCTCATCAAATTCGGCATCGACTGGGCCATCGCGGAGGGCGAACTCAGGCGCGTCCACATCATCGGCGCCGCCTTCATGGCCGTCACGGTCATCCACTTCCTCTCCAACCGCCTCCAGTTTATTTTCATCTCCCGAACCGGCCAGCATGTTCTCTATGACCTGCGGGCCGGAATGTTCAGCCACCTCCAGAACCAGTCCAACGCCTTCTACCACCGCACCCCCATCGGACGCATCATGTCCCGCATGCAGTCCGACATCCTGCAGCTCCAGGAGACTTTCGAGCTGCTCGCCCTCGCGTTGGCTGAACTGGTAACCGTCGTCGCCATCATCGCCCTCATGCTGGTCGTCAACTGGCAATTGGCGCTCGTGTGCATGTTCGTGGTGCCGGTCCTGACCGTCATCATGATGTACTGGCAGCGTTTCGCCCGCCATTCGTTCATGCGAATCCGCCGCGCCATCGCCATGGTCAACGGCGAGTACAACCAGAACATCACCGGGGTCCGCGTCGTCCAGAGCCTCAACCGGCAGGACGAGAACATGGCCCACTTCCGTAACCTCAACCAGGAGTACCTGGACGCCAACCTCGAGGCCGCCCGCTACTCCGGAATGTTGCAGCCCCTGGTCGAGCTCCTGATCGGTCTCGGCATCGGCATCGGCGTGGTCCTGTTCGGCGGCTATCTCCTGCGCCTCGATGCCCTCGAGGTCGGCACCCTCGTTGCTTTCGCCTTCTGGATCCAGCGATTCTTCGAGCCCATCCGCCAGCTCACCATGCAGTACAGCCAACTCCAGCGTGCCATGGCCGCCGGCGTGCGCATCTTCGAAGTCCTCGACCTCGACCCCGACATCACCGACAAACCCGATGCCGTCGAACTGCCCGAGGTGAAGGGCGAGATCCATTACAAGGATGTCAACTTCCACTACATCGAAGGCGTAGAGGTGCTGCGCAACATCAACGTGCACATCCAGGCCGGGGAAAACGTCGCCCTCGTCGGCTCCACCGGCGCCGGCAAGAGCACCTTCGTGAACCTCCTGCACCGCTCCGCCGACGTGACCGGCGGTTCCATCTCCGTGGATGGCTACGACCTGCGCGACGTCAAGCGTGAGAGTCTGGTCCACCAGATGAGCATGGTCCTCCAGGAACCCTACCTTTTCTCCGGCAGCGTCCGCGATAACATCTGCTACCAGAACGAGCACCTCACCGATGAAGAGATCGAGGCCGCCGCCCGGGCTGTGGGCGCCCACGATTTCATCATGGAAATGGACAACGGCTACGACTCCGAACTGGCCGAGCGCGGCATCAACCTCAGCATCGGACAGCGTCAGCTCATCAGCTTTGCCCGCGCCATCTCCGGCAACCCCAGGATTCTCGTCCTCGACGAAGCCACCGCCAACATCGACACCCACACGGAACTGCTTATCCAGCAGGCCCTTGGCCGAATCCTGAAAGGCCGCACGTCCATCGTCATCGCCCACCGCCTGTCCACCATCCGCAACGCCGACAAGATTGTCGTCCTCGACCGCGGTCGCGTTGCCGAGGTGGGTAACCACGACCAGTTGCTGGAAGCCGGCGGCGTCTACGCCCAGCTGTACGCCATCAACTACGGCCTGTCCGGGCCCAGCGTCGACGTCGCCCCCGTCGGCGGCGAGGTCATCGGCGCCGACGGCCTGTCCCCGGCTGCCGCCGACTAATCGGTCTCCGCCAGAAACTCCCGGATCACCGCCGCCAGTTCTTCCGGCTTGTCGTAGCCGATGTCGTGGATCGTTTCCGGGATCCAGTGAATCCGTCCGTCGGGCAGCGCGGCGTCAGCCGCCGCCACCATCACCTCCCGTTGCCGCGAGAACGACGAACTCGCCCTCTCCGGACGCGGCCCCGCTGCCACCACCAGCGCCGGTACGTTCACCCGCGGAAGCACCACCGACGGCGGCTCACCCCACATTGCCTCCAGCACCTGCGCGTGGTTCGCGGGTCGTAGGATGTCCCGCATCTGCCCGTCCGCGCCCTCATACACCATGGTCAGCGCGATCTCCGCCAGGTCGTCGCCCCAGCAGAAGGACAGGTTCGCCTCCAGTTGTGCCAGGTACTCGGCCCGTGTGCCCGCCACCAGCCGGGGGGCCAGGCGTTGTTGGAACGCTTCCCACGTCGGATTCGGAAGCAGCCCGCCGTCCTGGAACCCCCCGTCGATCATCACCAGCCTGCTCACCCGGTCCGGAAACCGCATCGCCAGGTTGCTCGAAACGTGCCCGCCCCACGAGTGGCCCAGCACCACCGCCCGTTCGATCCCGAAATGGTCCAGCAGCCTGACCGCGTCCTCCGCCAGGGTTTGCCAGTCGTAACCCGACGGCGCCTGCGTGGTCGCCCCGTGTCCCCGCTGGTCCGGCGCAATGATCCGATAGTCCTCTGACAGATGCGGAGCCAGCCGCCGGTACCAGTGGCCCGACGACGCCAACCCGTGCAACGCCAGCATCGGCGCTCCTTCGCCGCCCCAATCCAGGCAGTGCACCTCCAGCTCTCCTGGCCTCGGCCTGACGGTATCGGCGACAGGTTGTCGCGTCCCGGCGTCGTGAGTCTGCTCTGACATGCTCGTTATCTCTCTTGGGTGGTGGAATTTTCGCCGATTATACTCCGCTGACCGGCCGCCCATGAACGCCCGGGATCATGTGCTAGAATTGCCCCATACAGCATGCCGCGATGGCGAGGAGGTTGCCATGACGACCGACCGTTATCACCTCGGCGATTACGCCCCGGTAGTGTCTCGCATGGCATCCCAATTGGATGCCGAACACGTGCCCGCCCGGTTCCACGCCCACGACCACACCCTGTGGAGCGACGACCCAACCGAAATCTCCGACCGGCTCGCGTGGTTGACCCTGCCCGGCGACATTCGCCCAAAAGTCGACGAACTGGTTCGGTTCGCCGGTAACGCCCACCAGGAAGGTTGCCGGCAACTCGTTCTCTTGGGCATGGGCGGTAGCAGCCTCGGTCCCGAGGTCATCCGACAGGTGGTCGGCCCCGGTTCGAAAGGCCTTCGCGCGGACATGTTCACGCTGGACAGCACCGTCCCCGCTTGGGTTGCAGCGACTACCGCCTCCATCGACCCGGCTCGAACCCTGTTCGCCGTGTCATCAAAGTCCGGCACCACCACAGAACCGCTGGCGTTCTATGCTCATTTCCGCCATCTCGTGGAATCAAACGTGGGGACCCGGAACGCTGGCAACAGTTTCGTCGCCGTGACCGACCCTGGTACCCCTCTGGAATCCCTCGCGCATGACGCGGGGTTCAGGCGCGCCTTCATCAACGACCCCGACATCGGCGGTCGTTACTCCGTGCTGTCCTATTTCGGACTGGTGCCGGCCGCCCTGATGGGCGTCGACCTGGCCCGCCTGCTCGACCCGGCGGAACGTATGCAGCGGGCGTGTACCACCGACGGCCCCGTCTCCGACAACCCGGGCGCCTGGCTCGGCACCGTGATCGGTGCGCTCGCAAAGCAGGGCCGCGACAAGCTGACCCTGGTCGCATCCCCCCGCATCGCGGGGTTCGGACTGTGGGTCGAGCAGTTGCTCGCCGAAAGTACCGGCAAGAGCGGCACCGGCATCATCCCGGTCGCGGCCGAACCGCTCGAGACCCCTGAACACTATGGCGATGACCGCTTCTTTGTGCAGTTGCGCTTGGCCGACGATGATTCCCAGGAAGCCGCCGCCGCTGACCGAACGTTGGAAGACCTCAAGGCGGCCGGCCACCCGGTCGCCCGTCTCGAGATGTCCGACGCCTACGACCTGGGTGCGGAGTTTTACCGCTGGGAATACGCCACCGCCATCGCCGGCCACATCCTCGCCATCCATCCCTTCGATCAGCCCGACGTGCAGGGCGCCAAAGACCGCACCGTCAGCGTCCTCGATCGCTACCAGGGTGAAGGTCAACTCCCCAAGGTGTCCGCCGACGACCCGGCCGCCCTCGCCGGGCTGTTGGACCAATCCGCCCCGGGGGATTACCTCGCCGTCATGGCCTACCTGCAAGACTCTCCGGGCATCCGCGACGCCATCCACCACCTGCGTCGCCGCGTCATGAGACGGCACGGCATCGCCACCACGGCCGGCTACGGACCTCGGTTCCTCCACTCCACCGGCCAGTTGCACAAGGGCGGCCCCAATTCCGGAATATTCCTGCAGTTGACCGCCCAGCACCCCGACGATGTCCCCATACCCGATTGGCCGTTCAGCTTCGGCGTTCTGGCGGATGCCCAGGCGTCCGGCGACTTGCAGGCATTGCGGGAACTCGGCCGCCGCACCGTGTCCGTCCGGCTGGAGGGAGACCCCGCCGGCGCCATAGAACGCCTCGCCCAAACCCTGTAAAACCGGAGGAGCATTTTGGAACTGGGAATGATCGGCCTGGGCCGCATGGGCGCCAACATGACCCAGCGGCTCCTGAACGGCGGCCACACCGTCGTCGTCTATGACCGGGACGCCGAGGCCGTCGCATCCAGCGCGTCCGGCGGCGCGCTCGCAGCCCAATCCGCCGCCGACTTGGTGGCCCGTTTGTCCGCGCCGCGAGCCGTGTGGGTGATGCTGCCCGCCGGTGCCGTCACCGACGCCGTCATCGACGAACTCGGCGGTCTGCTGGAGTCCGGCGACGCCGTGATCGACGGGGGCAACGCCAACTACAAGGACACCCTCCGTCGTGGCGAAAAACTGTCCGCGCTCGGCATCCACCTCTTGGACGCCGGCACCAGCGGCGGCGTCTGGGGCCTCGTCCACGGTTATTCCCTCATGGTCGGCGGCGACAAGGACGCTTACGCGAGGTTGGAGCCCATCTTCCAGACTCTTGCCCCCGGCGAGGACAAGGGCTACAGCCACGTGGGCCCCACCGGCGCCGGCCATTTCACCAAGATGGTCCACAACGGCGTGGAGTACGCCATGATGCAGGCCTACGCCGAGGGCTTCGAACTCCTCCAGGCCCGGCAGTCCGATTTCGATCTCGACCTCACCGCCATCGCCAAAACCTGGCAGCATGGCAGCGTCGTCCGCTCCTGGCTTCTCGACTTGGCGGTCCTGGCGTTGGAGGAGGATCCCGGCCTGGAAAGCCTGTCCGCCTACGTCGACGATTCCGGCGAGGGCCGCTGGACCGTCAATGAGTCCGTCGATCTCGCCGTTCCCACGCCCACCATCACCGCCGCCCTGTACCAGCGTTTCCGTTCCCGGCAGGAGGAACCATTCGGCGGCCGGCTGCTGGCGGCCCTCCGCAACCAGTTCGGCGGCCACGCCGTCCGCCCGGCCGATTCCCCATGATGACCTCCGGCGCCAACCTGGTCCCGCACGAAGCGGTGGACGAAGCCACCGCCCTGGTCATCCTCGGCGCCAGCGGCAACCTGACCCAGCAGAAGCTCGGCCCCGCCCTGTTCAGCCTGTACCGCAAGGGCAGGTTGCCCGAGCACGTCCACATCGTCGGCGTTGCCCGCAACGAGATGACCGACGACGAGTTCCGGAACCGACTCAAGGACGGTTGCGGTGCGCCTACCGATGCCGATTGGGACGAATTTGCGGAACGCCTCTGCTACGTCACCGCCGACGTGACCGACCCCAACTCCCTGATGGAAGCCGGTCAGCGCATTGAGCACCTGCCCGGCGAACCCGACGTCACGTTCAACTGCCTGTTCTACTTGGCGCTCGCCCCCGGTCTTTACGAACCGGCCATCACCGCGCTGGCCGCCGCCGGCCTCACCGACGAACACGACGGTTGGCGCCGCGTCGTGATCGAAAAGCCGTTCGGTTCTGATTTGCTCACCGCCCAACGGCTGAACTCCCAAATCCACGGTGTCTTCAGGGAGGATCAGGTTTACCGGATCGACCACTACCTCGGCAAGGAAACCGTCCAGAACCTCCTGGTGTTCCGGTTCGCCAACGCCATCTTCGAACCGGTCTGGAACCGCAACTACATAGACCAGGTGCAGATCACCGTGACCGAGGACATCCTGGTCGGAGACCGCGGCGAATATTACGACCGCGCCGGCGTCCTGCGCGACATGTTCCAGAACCACCTCCTCCAACTGCTCGCCCTCGTGGCGATGGATCCGCCGTACGCATTTGAGGCCGACGCCCTCCGCAACGAGAAGGTCAAGGTGCTCAACTCGGTGCGGCGCATGTCGCTCCACGACCTGCACGAAAACCTGGTCATCGGCCAGTATGATGGCTACCACATCGAACCCGGCGTCGCTCCCGGTTCCCAGACGCCGACCTACGCCGCGCTCCGCCTGTTCATAGACAACTGGCGCTGGCAGGGCGTTCCGTTCTACCTCCGCTCCGGCAAGGGTCTCGCCCGCAAGAGCACCGAAATGGTGATCCAGTTCCACTCTCCGCCGCACATGCTTTTCCCCGTCCCCGAGCACGTGGCAATTCCCGGCAACACCCTGTCCATTTGTGTCCAGCCCAACGAAGGCATGCGCCTGGAGTTCCAGTCCAAGGTGCCCGACGCCGAACTGGACATGAAGGGCGTCTCGTTGGAATTCCACTACGAGGAGGGCTTCGCCGGCATCGACATCCCCGACGCCTACGAACGTCTCCTGCTCGACGTGCTGGAGGGCGACGCCGCCCTGTTCACGCGCAACGACGAGATCGAGTTGGCCTGGAGCATAATCGATCCCATCGTCGACAGCCTCGATATGCCCGGCGCGCCCGCCCCCTACCGCTATCTCCCCGGTATGAGCGGCCCGCCCCACAGCGAAGAATTCCTGCTCAAAAACGGCCGTTATTGGCTCCCCGGTTGCGCTGAGGTCGGCTACACGGTCTGACCGCTTTCCAATGAACGCCAAAGGGGGCAGGTTCTACCCGCCCCCCAACGGCATCCATTACTCCGCGCGTCGCCTACCCGTTGGCAAAGATATCGTTTGCGATGTCCATCGCCCCTCGCGCGAACGGTATCCCGGCGTACAGTGTCATGTGCCCGAACACCTCAATGATCTGGTCCTGTGTGAACCCGATGTTCAAAGCGCCCCGGATGTGGCTCCGCAACGGCCCCACGCGTCCCAGGGCCGCCAGGCACGTCATGGTGCACAGACACCGGCTCGGCAGATCCAACCCCGGCCGCGTCCACGTCGCGCCCCAGTAGTATTCGCCCGTGATCCGCCCCAGCTCTGCCTCCGCCTGCGTCGGGGGAGCCGGACGCGATCCTCCGCCGCCCATGTAGTTGCGCCGGTATTCGTCGCCCCGCTGGAACAGGCTGTCCGGGTCCTCGTTGGAGTCGTGAATCCGCGCCGGCGTGAAATCAATCCCGCGCTCCTCGAAAACCGATTTGCAGATCGTCAACGCCTGGATTCCGCCCGGTGCCCCGGCATACCAGGTATCATGTATTATCAGTTCCACAACCTGCTCGGGCGTCAGGCCGATGTTCAGCGCGTTGCCCAGGTGTCGCCGCAACTGGACCTCCCGGTTCAGCACGATCAGGCACGACAGCGTGATCATCTCGCGCTGCATCGGGGTCAGGTTGGTCCGGGGCCAGATCGACCCGAACAGCCCCTCACCGAGTATCCGCTCCAAATCCGGCGCGATGTCCCACGCCCCCGGCGATGACCCTCCGGTGATCTGTCCGCCGCCGAACATCCGACGCGTCTCTTGCCCTCGCTCATATCGGGCATCCAATTCGCTCATGCTGTCCTCCGCTGGTAACCTTTGGATGGCCGGCAGTGTACGGGCGCAAACCCCGCCACGCAACCGCTCCCGCTCCCGCTCATCCTGAGATTGTGGAACGATCATCCCGAACCTGCCGAAGCATCATCCCGACCTTGCCGAAGGATCGTCCTCAACCCGGTGGCCGCTCATGGTGAGCCCGTCGAACCATAAAAACCCCAACCTTTGACAGGCTCAGGATTAGCGGGGCGAGGCCCATAGCGTGTGCTATCATCGCGCAATGATAGATCTGCTCATCAGCAACGGACAGGTGATCGACGGCTCCGGCAGCCCGGGATTCAAAGCCGCCGTCGCCATCACCGGCGATGCCGTATCCATCCACCGTGGCGACGACGCCGACCTCCGCCGCGACGCCGTCCGCGTCATCGACGCAACGGGACACGTCGTCTGCCCCGGCTTCATCGACCTCCATTCCCACGCCGGCCTCACCATCCTCGGCGAACCTCACCACGACCCCAAGGTGCGCCAGGGCGTGACCACCGAACTCGTCGGAATCGACGGCATATCCCACGCGCCCTTCAAAACCCAGGAGGACCTGCACCGCTACATCTGGCTCGACGCCGGACTGAACGGCTACCCGCCCATGCCCGCCGATTGGCTCACCGTGGCCGACCTCCTGGGCAAATACGACAACTCCGTCGCCATCAACATGGCCTACATCCTCGGCAACTCCCCCGTCCGCATCTGGAGCGTAGGCTGGCAACAACGTCCCCCCACCCCAGCCGAAATCGCCGACATGCAGTCCGTCGTCCGCGAGGCCATGGAGGAGGGCGCATGGGGCCTCTCCACCGGCCTCGACTACCCGCCGGGAGCCTACGCCGACACCGACGAACTGGTCGCCCTCTCCGAAACCGCCGCCTCCCTCGGCGGACACTACCACACCCACACCCGCGCCAGCCTGCTCAGCCAGGGCTACCTCGCCCCGTGGCACGAGGCCGTCGACATCGGCCGCCGCAGCGGCATCCCGGTTCACCTCACCCACTATCGCCAGTCCGTCTCCGGCGTCGGTAGCCACATCGGCCACCTTGAGTTGGTCGAAAACGCTCGCGCCGAGGGCATCGACTGCACTTTCGACTGCTACACCTATCCCTACTCTGGCACCACTCCCACCATCGGCCTGCCCCACTGGGCCAAGGACGGCGGCCCGGAGCGACTCATCGCCGCCCTCCAGGACGCCGATGACCGTGCCCGCATGAAGCGCGAAATCACACCCAGCCGCCTCGAAAACAACTGGCTCACCAACTTCACCCGGCCGGAGAACCGCATCTATGACGGCCGCCTCATCACCGACATCGCGGAGATGCGAGGCCAGGACCCCGCCGACACTCTGTTCGACCTGCTCCTGTCCGAAAACCTCGGCATCAGCACCGTCGGCCTCGGCACCAACGCCCAGACCCTCTACGCGTTCGTATCCCACCCCTACGGCATGATCGCGTCCGACGCCATCCTGTTCGGCGAATATCCCAACCCTCGCACCTACGGCTGCTTCCCCATCGTCCTCGCCGAATTCGTCCGCGCCGAGCGCCACCTCCGCCTGCCCGAGGCAATCCGCAAGATGACATCCTTCCCGGCCCAGCGCCTCGGCATCCCCGACCGCGGACTCCTCCGCGACGGCTTCAAGGCCGATGTGGTGGTGTTCAACCCGAACACCGTCAAGGCCCTCGCCACCAAGGAGAACCCCAAGCAGTACCCGGTCGGCATAGAGTACGTAATCGTCAACGGCCAGGTGGTGATCGAACAGGGCGAGAACACCGGCGCGCTCCCCGGTCGCGGCCTCCGCCGCGGCCGCGCCGAAACTTAATCCTGGCCGTCATTCCGGCCAAAGAACGCCACCTCGCGCGTGATACGGGGCCGGAATCCGAAAACTCCTATCTACGCCGGCCATCGTTGCAGGTTGGATCCTCTCCCTGATGCACCAATCCCTATCCCCCGACTACAGCTTCTGCCCGCGCTGCGCCGAGCCACTGGCCCCCACGATCCGCGGCGGACTTCCCCGGCCCACGTGCTCATCCTGCGGGTTCGTCCACTTCCGGAATCCCGCCGTCGGTGTCGCAGTCGTCCTGCTCGATGATGCCGGTCGCGTGCTGATGGGCCGTCGGTCCGCCGGCGGCAACGTCGGCGAGTGGTGCATCCCCTGCGGCTACGTCGAATGGGGCGAGGACATCCGCGACGCCGCCCGCCGGGAGTTCCGCGAGGAGACCGGTATCGACGTCGAAATCTCCGATGTTTGCGCGGTCCACTCCAACTTCCACAATGCTTCCTCCCTCACCGTCGGCGTGTGGTTCTACGCCAAACGCGTGGGCGGCCAACCGTGCGCCTCCGATGACCTCGACCTGATCGATTGGTTCCCGCCGTCCAGCCCTCCGGAACCATTGGCCTTTCCCACCGATCGCCTGGTCCTGGCCGGTCTGGTCTCCCGGAATTTGGGAGGCTGATACAATGAGGCCATGCTAACCGACGAACATCAACAGACCGCTCTGGATTTTCTCGAGGCTGCGGATAGGGAATTCACTGCCGGCGACAATCTGCAAGGCTCGGAGAAAATGTGGGGCGCAGCCGCACACGCCATAATGGCCGTGGCTCAGGATAAGGGATGGTCGTTCGGGAGCCACCAAGCGCTCAAAGTCGCCGCGGACCGGTTGACCAGCGAGTATGGGGACCCCACCTTGGCTGCAGGTTTCAGCGTCGCGCAGAAATTCCACGCCAATTTCTATCATGACTTTATGGAGCCGGACGATATCCGCCGGGACCGTCCTACCGTGGCCGATTTCGTTGAAAGACTGTTGTCTCTCGCTGACGGTGGCTAGACCGGCCGCTTGCTCTTGCCCTCGCTTCCTCGGTCGGTATCGGACGCTCAGCGACCTGGATTCCGATGTCCGACACCGTATCCCATGACCAAGCGCGCCGTCATCATCCAGCACATCGCCGTCGAAACCCTCGGCGGCAACTTCACCCGCGTTCTGCAGGATGCCGGCTTCTCGCTAATCCAGGTGCCGCTCTATGCCGAAGCTCCTGACTTCGCCGCCTTCGACGCCCCCGACCTGTCCGAGGTCAACCTCATAATCTCCTTGGGCGGCCCCATGTCGGCCAACGATAACTACCCGGCCCTGATTCAGGAAATGGCCTATCTGCGCGCAGCCGCCACCGGAAACGTGGGCAACAGCCCGCCAACCCCGGTGATCGGCATCTGCCTCGGAGCGCAACTACTGTCCCGCGCCCTGGGCGGCGCCGTCGCCCCCACCGGCGGTTACCAGTTCGGCCTCCGCAAGATCGACGTCACAACTGACGGCGTGTCCGATCCCGTGTTTTCCGAAATCACCACGCCCTTGGTCCCAACTCTCCACGGAGAGCAGTTCACCGTACCGCCCGATGCAACTCTCCTCGCCCAGGGCACCATGCTGCGACGCGATGGGGGATACGTGCGTATTCCCATGGCTTTCCGGTACGGCGTGTCATACGGCTTCCAGTTCGAACCTCAGCTCACCCTCGACGAGCTTCGAATCTGGAACCGTGAACTCTCAGGCGATTACCTCCTCATGGGCGACCGATTCGATCCCGCCGAGGAATCCGCCCGCAACCTCCGCGAATTCGAGGCCTTCGCTCCCCACCACGAGGCGCAAATGGCCCGGATGCTGCGGGCGCTGCTCAACCGGCTCATTTAAAACCATATCCGTCCCAGCGTCTAATATCCTGACGTGGGCGCCGGACCTGCGCAAATTCCCTTCTCATCCGCTCACGGTGAGCCTGTCGAACCATTCGACATTTGCAATGAGCACACTCAGGTTGAAAAGTCCTCTCTCATCCGCTCATGGTGAGCCTGTCGAACCATTCGCCATTTGCAATGACCACACTCAGGTTGAAGAATCCTCCCTCATCCGCTCATGGTCAGCCCGTCGAACCATTCGCCATTCGCGATGAGCATCCTTCGACAGGCTAAGGATGAGCGGGAAAAAGTCGAGAGGTGACTTTGCACAGGCCTTGACGTGGCAATCTCGCCACGACTGCCCAGGTCTGGCGGGATTACCACCCCACTCTGGCAATGACACTCCGGTCTACCGAGAGCCCCTGAGACACTTCCCTATTGCCCCTACCATTCACCTGTCCTTACCATATTAGGTAGTTGCCCAAATCTAATCCGCCACCCAGGCCGCGAGCCGTCTCATGCCTACCTCCAAACACCGCAAACATCGCTCCCCTGGACCCGCCTCTCTGCCTGCCAAAACCAATCCAACCGCGCCCAAACCCGCTCTGACCGCTCCCATCCAGCCTCCGGGCCCGCACTCCGCCCTGCCCGAATTAGCGGAAATGAGCGGAAATGAGCGGGAAATCGACCTTTCCTCCCTTTCCCCACGGCAGCAGGCCGCCCTCCCCATAGTCGCCTCATTCCCCACCATCGTCCAGGCTGCCCGCGCCGCCAACGTCGGCGAGTCCACGCTCCGCCGTTGGCTCACCGACCCCGCCTTCAGCGCCTGCCTCTCCGAACTCCGCCGCCAATCCGCCAACATCGCCCGGCAAAAACTCCTCGCCCTCACCCCTCTTTGCGCCTCCGTCCTCGCCGACGCCATGCGCGATCCCGACCCTGCCATCCGACTCCGCGCCGTCAACTACACCCTCTCCTTCAACCTCCGCGCCACCGAATTAGAAAACTTTCGCTCCGACCTTGACGATCTCCAAACTGCCATCAGCCTCCTCCCACAACCGTAACCGTTCAGGATTGAGGTGCCCTTCTAACATCAAGACCGTCACCCCGGCGAAAGAACGTCACCCCGGCAAAAGAACGTCACCCCGTACTTGATACGGGGCCGGGATCCCGAAACTCCTGATTCCTACAATTACTCCCCCGTTGGAGACAATCCCTTGACCATCTCCCAAATCCGCCGCCGCATCGACGCCCTCAAACGTAGATTCGCTCACGAACTCGCCATCATCAAGCTACGCCGTATCGCCGAAGCCGTCGCCAAAGACTGGTCTCCCGCCGAACCCCCGGAACCCGCCGACGTCATCCGACGCATCGCCGACGCCGGCTTCCGTCTCCCCACCTTCACCCAGCTCAGCCGTTACCTCAAAGACACCCGACTCAAAGGCGAAGTCCCCTACCCTAATACCATGGTGCTCAGTCTCCTCCCTTGGGCCGGGCACGACCGCTACCGCGAACTCCTCCGCTGGGATCTCCCAGCCTAGACCCTTTCGATTTTTCCCACTGAAAATAGCCGATTGTTATGCAGCATCTTTTCTACCCGGGCGACAACCTCGACGGCCTCCGCCTGCTGGCGGAAATGGCCATACCCGTTGACCTGGTGTACATCGACCCACCCTTCGCCACCAACAACGACTTTCTGATTGACGACGACCGGGCCAACACCGTCAGCGCGTCGGGACGCCCCGCCTATTCGGACCGGTTGCGCGGCTCTGCGTACCTGGATGCGTTGGGCCAACGCCTCGATGCCATCCGCGCGGTGATGTCTCCAATCGGCTCCATCTACGTCCACATCGACGTCAAGATGGAACACCACGTCCGCCTCCTCATGGACGACGTGTTTGGGCCCGAGAACTTTCGCAACTCCATCACCCGCATCAAGTGCAACCCCAAGAACTTCGAACGCTACGGTTACGGCAACTTCAAGGACACCATCCTTTTCTACTCGAAAACGCCGGGTCCAATAACCTGGCATCCCCAGCGAGAGCCGCTTACCGATGACGAGGTGGCGCGACTCTACCCCTTCACCGACGAGCAGGGGCGCCGCTACACCACAAATCCGCTGCATGCGCCGGGCGTGACCGCGAACGGCCCCACCGGTCAACCGTGGCGCGGCATGCCTCCGCCGGCCGGCCGCCACTGGCGCTACCCGCCCGCAAAGCTGGACGAACTGGACGCGGCCGGGTTGGTAGCCTGGAGCGCTACCGGCAACCCTCGTAAAATCCGCTACGCGTCCGAAGCCGCCGGCAAACTCCCCCAGGACGTCTGGCTCTACAAGGACCCCCAGCGTCCCAGGTACCCCACCCAGAAGAACGCCCGCATGCTCGAACGCATCATCCGCACCTCCTCAAACCCCGGCGACACGGTCCTCGACTGCTACGCCGGCAGTGGCACGACCCTCCTCCAGGCCGCCCGCCTGGGCCGTCGTTTCATCGGCATGGACGACGCGCCCGCCGCACAAGAGGTAGTTGCGGTTCGATTATTCAATCGCGGAATCGATACGCTTGAGTTATCCTGCTACGAGCGACAATCTCATGCCGACGGGGTGAATTGTGAAGCAGACAGAGCCGCTATCTGGCCGAGGAATGGAAATTCGCTACTGGGTTGACGAGAACGCAATCAGAGTAGAATGGGGACGCCAGTATTTTTTGCTGACCCGTGAAAACATCAACGTGATCCTGAATGACTTTTTCGCGGATGTGAGCCAATGGTATCCGTTGGGTGCCGATATGACCGATCCTCCATCCGACGGCTTGGGACGTTTCATGAATGACAGAATGTCAGGGTTAACTCCCAGGCATGCTTCGGCGGTCGCAGCTATATTGGTCAACGAAGGATGCCTAGAGTATCGGGGAGTTCGCCCCATCGAACTCAAACGAATTAGCGAACCGTAGATTCAACAAGAATCGGTATTGCTACAGAGAACGGGCTCGCGTTTGACACCCCGCATACCGAATAGTAATCTGCAAATTGCCCCACTCGGGGCGGGTTCCAGCACAACTTAGAGAGACTTTCACCACTGAAACAATCAACGACTAATGGAGGTTTCCACCATGCCTTACCAGGGAATGACGGCCGAACACATCTGGGTAGAAGGACACAACGGCGACAAAATCAACGCTTATCTGGCCCGACCTCTGGGTCCCGGGCCCTTCCCCGCCGTCCACCTGTTCCACCACATGCCCGGCTGGGACGAAGCCAGCAAGGAGATGGCCCGCAAGTTCGCGCACAACGGCTTCATCGCCATCATGCCCAACTTGCACTACCGCCAGGGCCATGACGACCCCGTCGCCAACAGCAACAGCATCCGAGAGGCCGGCGGCATGCCCGACGACCGCACCCTCGGCGATGCGGCCGGCGCCATCAGCTACCTGCAGCACCTGTCCAACTACAACGGCAAGGTCGGCATCATCGGATTCTGCTCCGGCGGACGCCAGGTCTTCCTCGCCGCCTGCAAACTCTCCGGCATCAACGCCGCCGTTGACTGCTGGGGCGGCGGTGTAACCCCGCGCGACAGCGAGCCTCCCACTGAGGCCATGCCCCACGCTCCCATCGAGTTCGTCTCCAGCCTTTCGTGCCCGATGCTGGGAATCTTCGGCGCGGACGACGCCCGACCCACCGTTGAGGAAGTGGCCGCCACCGACGCCGCCATCAAGGCCGCCGGCAAGTCCTGGGAGTACGAGATCTACCCCAACGCCGGCCACGGCTTCGTAGCCGTCGACCGTCCCAGCTATGCCGTCGAAGCGTCCAACGCCGCCTGGCCGCGCATCTTCGATTTCTACCGCCAGCACCTGTCGTAGAAATGCCGGTCATTCCCGTAATCGTAGGGGCGGGGTTCAAACCCGCCCCTCGTATTGCTCTCCGTAGCCGTCCGACACTTAGTTGTCCGTCGCCTCAAACGCCAGCGTCGCAAACCGCATGAAGATGCCGCCGCGCGGCGCCGCCAACGGCCCGTTCAGGCACAGGCACGCGATCACGTACTGCGTTCCCGGCTCACCAACCTCGGCGATTTCCACCCGGTGCGGCGTGTTGAGGCCCACGATGCTGCCCGCGGCCCGGTCAATCTCGCCATTCACCCACACTTCGCCGTAGTTGTCGAAGTTGGTCTCAAACCAGACCCGGTAGCCGGCCATGTCCACGCCGTCTATGGTCTCCGGCAGCGTCACAGCAATCCGATACCATGCGAACGTGAACCCTTCGGACAGGCTCTGCCGCACGTTGTCGCAAACGTCCCAGCCGGAGTCGTCGTATTCCGCCAGCCTCGCCGGCGTGGACAGCAATTGCGCCTTCAACCCTTCGTTCGGCTCGCCGGGCACCAGACCCGGCGCCACCCGCCAGGGTTGCCCTCCAACCGCCTCACGACCCTCCGGCGTGTTCAGATCAACTGCAAATCTAGGCATTTCTTGACCTCCTTCTGTCGGTGTGCGTCCAGCAACCTTGTAGGGGCGACGCGTGCGTCGCCCCTGTTCCGTTACGGAAAATCAACTCGACCTACCGAAACTCCCACAACGTCGCCGCCGTCCCTCCGAACACCATGTCCCGTGCGTCCGTGCTCGGATACTCAATCAGATCCATGGGGAAGCGCAGGGCGTTTCGGTAGCCCTCCCGATTGGCCGACGGCGGGAAGTCGCTGCCCCACATCAGGCGCTCGCCTCCGAACGCTTCCACTGCCATCTCGATCAGCGGTGGCACGCTCTCAAAGGGAATGGGCTGTCGGAAAGGCATCGGCCGCGGGCAGAACTCTGCCAAACCGGGGACCTTCACGTACACGTTGGGATACTTGGACAGCGCCAGCGCCCTCTGGTAAGCCTCCATCGGTATCTCGGTGTCCGCCCGTCCGGGCCCCCAGAACGCTCCCACGCCGGCCAGGTGCTCCATGATGACCCTGAGATTGGGCAACTCCTGGATGATGGTCTCGAAATCCGGGTCGGCATACTGCTCGCACGTCCCCATCACGCTGGCAATCACGCCCAGATCGGCGCACTTCCGCCACAACTCCAGCGGATCGTCGCCCGCCGCGCGCCATCCACAGTTGAACCGTAGGCCGTCCACGCCCTGATCACGGAGTTCGGCGACCCGATCCGTCGCGTCGGGCTGCGCATGGTCCACAATCGCGATGACGGCGAATCGCCCTGGAAAGCGTTTCACCGCCTCCACCAGGTAGCTGTTGTCAAACACGCCAAAGAACTGCGTCAGCACCGCCTGGTCCACACCCACCCGTTCCATCTCGTCCAGCAGGATCTCCACCGGCTCGAACCAGTACGGCGATGCGTGGCAATGAGTATCGATCACGGGTGGCATGGCGATGCCTCCTTGTTGGTGTTCCCCTGCTCCCGTCGGGCTGAGGGTTGGGAATGAACCTGGATCAGGCCGCCGTTGTCCCGCCGTCTATGACCAACTCCGAACCGGTCACGAACGAGGATTCATCGGACGCTAGGTAGATCGCGCCGTACGCGATTTCGCTTGGCTTGCCAACCCGACCCAGGGGCAGACGCTGCATCCGCAACGCCATGTTCGCCGGATCGTTCAGCGTATCCGCAATCATGTCCGTCTCAATCGGCCCGGGGTGGATCGAGTTGCAGCGGATCCCTTCCCTGGCGTGCTGAATCGCGGTGGACTTGGTGAAGAGCCGAACCGCTCCCTTCGTGGCGGTATAGCTCGCCGACCCGTTCGGACTGCCCACAAGTCCCGCAGTCGAGGAAATGTTAATGATGGACCCGCCGCCGTTCTCCCGCATGGCCGGAATGGCGGCCTTGGTACCCAGGAACACGCCCTTGGCATTGACCGAGAAAATCCGGTCCCAGTCCGCCTCTGTGGTCTCCTCAATATTCTTGCGGATCAGGATACCGGCGTTGTTGAGCAGGATATCCAGCTTGCCGTAGGCGTCGATCGCCGCCTGCACCGCCGACTCCCAGTCCGATTCGCTCGTTACGTCCAGATGCACGTACGTGACGTTGTAGCCAAGCTCTTGCAGTTCAGCCTCCGTCTGCCGCCCTTGTTCGTCCAGGATATCTCCTATGACGACGCTCGCCCCCTCCTCCGCGAACATCCGCGCCTCCACCGCGCCCTGGCCTCGCGCGCCGCCACTGATCAGGGCAACCTTGCCTTCCAGTCTGGCCATTTCTCCACCTCAAGTCGGCGCCCGAAACCGAATCCAGCGCCAGGTTGCGCCCACTTTATAAGGATTGACATTGACGCGCAACCGAACCGCCGGCCAGCCCGGGGAATGAATTTGCCCCTTCTCCCAAAAGTTGAACTCTCATGTCGAGCCGGTGCTCACCATCGCGTGTCGTATAATCGAACGGTATTCATGAGTTTGCCGGCGCATACGCCGCTGAGGAGAAAACAGCATGACGATATTGGGAAGGATTGGCACAACCGTTCGGGACGCGTTGAGCGGTACGGTAGAGGGGACCGGCCGCGTCGGCAACGTTGCGATCGATACCGTCAGAGACACCACCGCGAACAGCCTCAAGAGCGCGAGATCGGTGGGTGGAGAACTCGGCGGTTTGGCGCAGGACGCTGTTGTTGGCACACTCCACGCTGTGGGTAATGTGAGCGGAGCAGCCGGCACCGTGGTTCGCGATTCCGTCATCGGCGTCATCGAAGGCGTGGGTATGGTAGGAACCGCCACTACCACCATGCTGCACGA
Source organism: Dehalococcoidia bacterium (assembly GCA_965116565.1). GTDB lineage: Bacteria > Chloroflexota > Dehalococcoidia > Lucifugimonadales > UBA3495 > Bin87. Next base: position 1,736,974 of record OZ220699.1, on the reverse strand, counting down.
CGTGGTGGTGGGCGCCATTCGCGGCTCCAGCGATGCGGGAGCTGAACTCGGTTCCGCCACCCAGCAGGCCGTCGAAGGCGCGTTGCGTGGTGGTGCCTCCGTCGGATTGGCCGCCGAGGAGTCGGTGGTTCAGGTAACCCGCGGCACCATCGACGGTACCCGTGAGATCGGCGGCGCGTTGTCCGAAGCCGCCCGCGGAACCGTGTCCGGTGTCGTTATGGCCGTAGCCGGCACCGCTGGCGATGTGACCACCGCGACCACCGCGACCACTCGCCAACTGGTGAGCAGCGCGGCCCAGACCGGGGAGGATGTGGCTCAGGTCGCCGTGTCCGCCGTCAACGGCGCCATCGACGCCGCTCGTACCACCGGGGAGAACGTCGAGCAGACTGCCTCAGCAGCCGCCAAAGGTGCCATTGACGCCGCCTACGATGTCAGCGACGCCGCCGGCGACGCCGTCCGGAACGCAGTCACTGGCACCATCAATGGCGTCCGCGTCACCGTAGATTCCGCTTACGGAGAAACGGACAACCGGGACGCTCGATCGTCATAACGCCCCGGCCCGACGAAAAAAAGGACGCCGGTTCATGGAGCCGGCGTCCTTTCTCACCTTTCCATGGGGCGGCGCGAGTGGAGTACCCGGGCAACCCGGCAATTCTAAGAACTGACCCGCCAGCGAAGTCTCGCTCCGACCTCAGAAAAACCTGCCCGTTGATAGAATTCGGTCTGCCGTTCGCCACGATATGGCGTGCCCAGTTCAACCGTTTGGCAGCCGTTTGCAGTCGTATAATCTAGGGCAAACTTGAGGACTTCCATGCCGACGCCGGTGCTGCGCCATTCGGGCTCCACGACCATCTCTTGAACAATCGCGTACCGGCCCCTGGTCCGCATCGCCTCCAGCAAGGAAACTGTGCACACCGCGATCGCCCGTCCATCCGATTCACCCAGGACAACAAACCCCTCGTCGGGCTCGACCGCAAATCGGTCAAAAACCGGGCCTATAACCTCGACGGGTGGCGGCGTCCCTCCCATCTCTGTTAGTAAGTTGCCCACCGGATCCAACACCGCGTCCCGGTCCGCTCTAGTCGCGATCTTGACGTCGATCAAGGAATTGCCATCCATACAGGCCCAACCACACGGTTGCATGCGCTCACCGCATGTTGGCACGGGGGACCAGCCTAACCGAATCGCCTGTCCGGTAACGCAACGGCTGGTGGGCCGTGTGGGGGTCGAACCCACGACACCCGGATTAAAAGTCCGGTGCTCTACCAACTGAGCTAACGGCCCTGGATATCGCCGCGTTTGGGTAATGCGAAGTATAGCATAGGGCCATCTCGTACCTCGGTATCGAATCCTGCCAAAATCCCCAACGCTGCCCTTGTCAAAAGTCGGAGTTTGCTGCATAATGCCTCGTGCTGACTTTCTGGTGGTTCAAGCGGGGTGGCACCACCCGTTTCCATCCCGAACACGGAAGTGAAACGCCCCAGCGCCGACGATACTGCTTTGGTGACGGAGTGGGAAAATAGGTCACCGCCGGGAAGTAACAAACGGCACGGCATGGAGCGATTAACCATCGCTCCGCCGTCCGGATAAAATTGTTCTCGACTATTGGCGACGTCCCCGACGGGGCCTTGATCCAATTAAGTCGAATCCTACGAGACGAATGATCGTCAATTCGGGGCGGGCGTGATGACGCACGACGAAAAGGCAGGAAGTCGGAATAAATCCCTCTTGGGCTATTGATTTTACTCCCTAAGTGGCTGCGCCGGTTGTGGATTGGCGCGATAGCCACTTTTATTTTTGCCCAAATGCGGTAGAATGACGATGTCAATGCCTCCCACCGGCGTACCATAGCCCTATCCAAACCCAGGAGAGACTCATGGGCAGCAGATTCGAGAAGTTTTCCGAAAGGGCACGCAGGGTGCTTTCCCTCGCCCAGGAAGAAGCGCAACGGTTCAACCACAACTACATCGGAACCGAGCACATCCTGCTTGGTCTGGTACGGGAGACCGAGGGCGTAGCCGCTCGAGTGCTGTCCGGCCTGAATGTCGACCTTACCAAGGTCCGCTCGGCCGTCGAGTTCATCATCGGACGCGGCGAGCGGCCTGCCCAGGGCGAAATCGGGCTGACTCCACGGGCCAAGAAGGTCGTGGAACTTGCCGTCGACGAAGCTCGCCGGATGAACCACACCTACATCGGCACGGAACACCTCCTCATCGGACTGCTGAGAGAGGGCGAGGGTGTTGCCGCCGGCGTCCTCGAAAGCCTCGGCGTCAACCTGGAAAAAGTCCGCGCCGAAACTCACCGCATCCTCAGTAACTCCGGCAGTGGCAGCTCGACCAGTTCGCGCTCCAGCACCCGCACTCCCACTCTGGACCAGTTGGGTGTTGACCTCACTAACGCGGCTTTGGGCGGCAAGCTGGACCCGGTGGTCGGCCGCGACACTGAGATCGAGCGCGTTACCCAGATCCTCAGCCGCCGCACCAAGAACAACCCTGTTTTGGTCGGCGAGCCCGGCGTCGGCAAGACCGCGATAGTCGAGGCCATGGCCCAGCAGATCTCCTCAGGCGACGTACCGGATACCCTCCAGGGGAAGCGGCTGGTCACCTTGGATATGGGCGCGCTGGTCGCCGGCACTAAGTATCGCGGCGAGTTCGAAGAGCGCTTGAAGAAGGTCATCGAGGAGATCAAGTCCTCCGGTAACTGCGTCCTGTTCATCGACGAGATCCATACCCTCGTCGGCGCCGGCGCCGCCGAAGGCGCCGTGGACGCGTCCAACATCCTCAAGCCTTCCCTGGCTCGTGGCGAAATCCAGTGTATCGGTGCCACCACTCTGGACGACTACCGCAAGTACGTCGAGCGCGACCCCGCTCTGGAACGACGTTTGCAGCCTGTCCGGGTCGAGGAACCCGACGCTGAGATGACAGTTGACATTCTTCAGGGCGTCAAGGGCCAGTACGAAGAACACCACAATGTGGAGATTACCGACGACGCCGTCAAGGCCGCCGCCACTCTCTCAACCCGCTACATCCCCGACCGCTTCTTGCCCGACAAGGCCATCGACCTGCTCGACGAAGCCGGCTCCCGTGTCCGCCTCCGGGGCAGCCACGCTCCCCAGGAAGTTAAGGACGCTATGGAAGTGTTGGAACGCGTCCGAAAGGAAAAGGACGAAGCGATCGCGTCTCAGCAGTACGAGGTCGCCGCTGAACTGCGGGACCGTGAACTCCACCTCTCTGAAAACGTCGGCGACCTGGAGCGGGAGTGGAAGAACGACCGCAGTAAGGAACGCACTCAGGTCACTGAGGAAGACATCGCCGAGGTCGTCAGCATGTGGACCGGAATCCCGGTCACCCGCCTCGCCCAGGAAGAAACTGATCGGCTCCTTCACATGGAGGAAGAACTTCACAAGCGCATTATCGGCCAGGACGAAGCCATCGTTGGTATCTCCAAGGCCGTACGCCGGGCCCGCGCTGGCCTGAAGGACCCGCGGCACCCCATCGGCGTATTCCTCTTCCTTGGACCTACCGGCGTTGGCAAGACTGAACTGGTCCGCGCCATGGCTGAGTTCCTCTTTGGACACGAGGACAACATGATCCGGTTGGACATGTCCGAGTTCCAGGAACGCCACACCACAGCGCGCCTGATTGGTGCCCCTCCGGGCTACGTCGGCTACGACGAAGGTGGTCAGCTGACCGAAGGTGTCCGCAAGAAGAATTACTGCGCCATCCTGCTCGACGAGATCGAAAAGGCGCATCCGGAGATCTTCAACATCCTGCTCCAGATATTTGACGCCGGCCAACTGACCGATGCGCGCGGCCGCCGTGTCGATTTCCGCAACTCGATCATCGTCATGACCAGCAACCTGGGATCAGATCTGATCAAGCGCGACACTTCAATGGGGTTCGCCGTCAAGGCCGACGATGCTCAAACCGAACGGCAAGCTTACGAGCGCATGAAGGACAAGGTGATGGATGAGGTCAAACGCTTCTTCCGCCCCGAATTCCTCAACCGCTTGGACGCCACCATCGTGTTCCACGCCTTGGACCAGAGCGAAATCCACCAAATCGTCGACCTGATGATGAACATGGTTCGCGACGAGCTCAAGGAGCGTAGTATCAACATCGAACTCACCGAAGCCGCCCGCGAACACTTGGGTGCCAACGGATTTGATCCGGTGCTCGGAGCGCGTCCTCTGCGCCGCCTCATACAGAACGAAGTCGAAGACCGAATGTCCGACGTGCTTCTTGGCGGAGAAATTGCCGAGGGCGATACCGCAATTGTCGACTTGGACGAAGATGGCAACATCTGCATCAAGGTGCGCAAGGAAGAAATGGCCGCGCTTTCGCCGGCCTAAAAAGGACCGCCAAATGCGACAGTCCGTGCAACGGAAAAATCAGGGGGCGTCAATCTCGACGCCCCCAAATGTTACAATTGGTGCACCATATGTCGTGGAAATGGACGCGCCAACCGGCATCGATATCAATCTCTATTGTAGACGATGTTGCCCGTTGATAATTTCCCGCAACCATCCCAGTTGGCACTGAGGTGACAATATGCCCAGGCGTTTGCTCAAGGAACTAGAAAGGTCTTACGGGTTCGACGAGGTGGCCATTGTCCCCGGCGACGTTACCATAAACCCCGAAATGGCCTCAACCCAAATGAGCATTGGCCCGTATTCTTTTGACGCGCCGGTTATCGCCTCTGCGATGGACGGTTCGGTGTCGCCCCGATTCGCAACGCTCATGCACGAAATGGGTGGGCTGGGCGCCCTGAACGGCGAAGGACTCTACTCCCGCTACGAAGACCCGTACTCGGTTCTCGAAGAAATCATCTCCATGGATCAGAGCGAAGTGACCGAGTACCTCCAGGAAGTCTACAGCGAACCGGTCAAAGAACACCTCATCGGCGAGCGAGTGCAGGAGATCAAGCAGTCCGGCGCGATTGCCGCCATCGCTTTCACACCCCAAACTACCAAGCAAATGAGTCCTCTGGCCGTCGAGGCCGGCGCCGACATAATTATCGTTCAGTCCACAGTAACTACCGCCCGACACATTTCCCGCAGCTATCGCGGCCTGGTTTTCTCGGATTTGATCGAGAGCCTGAAAGTCCCCGTCGTGGTCGGCAACTGCGTCAGCTACAACGTCGCCAGCGAACTCATGGAAACCGGCATCGATGCTGTGCTGGTGGGAGTCGGCCCAGGCGCGGCTTGTACGACTCGCGAGGTTACCGGCGTCGGGGTGCCTCAGGTGACCGCTACCCTCGAGTGCGCCGCCGCCCGCGAGGACTACTTCGAACGCACCGGCCGCTACGTCAGCGTCATCACCGACGGCGGCCTGCGCACCGGCGGCGACGTCTGTAAGGCCATGGCCAGCGGTGCGGACGGCGTCATGCTCGGTACCCCGTTTGCCCAGGCATCGGAAGCTCCCGGTCGGGGATACAACTGGGGCATGGCTAACGCCCACCCCGAACTCCCTCGGGGCACCCGCATCAACGTCGGTACCAAGGGCAGCCTGAAGCAGTTGTTGCACGGGCCCAGCAGCGTGACCAACGGTACCCAGAATCTTGTCGGCGCTCTCCGCGTCGCCATGGGCATGTGTGGAGCCTACACCGTCCGCGATTTCCACAAGACCGAAATGGTGGTCGCCCCCGCCATCAAGACTGAGGGCAAGCACTACCAGATGCTGGGATAACTCCGGCCCGTCACCAACCCGGAACCCTGCCGAATTCAAAACGGAGGATAGCGATGACCACAGCCACCATCCAGATTCTCGACCCCCGGCCCGAGCAGAAAACTGCCGAACGCGAGGCCGCGCGCCGGTTGCCGAGCTTGTCCGGTAAGACCATCGGACTTTTGGACAACCGCAAGTTCCACTCCGACAACTTCCTGCTTGAACTGCAGTCGGTCCTGGAGGAGGAGTACGCCGTGGAAAAGGTGCTCTACCTCCGCAAATTCAGCTTCAGCGCGCCCTGCGCCGACGAGACGATCGACGAGTTGGTCGAGCAGTGCGATGCGGTGGTGCACGGAATCGCGGATTGAGGGAGCTGCACGGCGTGGGGTCTCCACGACACAGTAGTAACCGAAAGCCACGGCATTCCTTCCGTGAGCGTCATCACTGAAAGCTTCACCCGGGCCGCCTACGCGCGCGCTTCATCCCTGGGAATGCCCAGCCTCCAGATCCTGGCGCTCCCCAGCCCATTGGCGCCGCGCTCCATCCCCGATGTCCGCCAAATGGCCCACGAGTACGCGGGCACCATCGCCCACATGCTGACCAACGGAGATTAACGCGCTCGGTCTGACATCTAAACCACCTGTTATGACCTTCAAGGTCGTCAACTGGAACGTTCAATGGGCTACGCCTCGATCGAAGCGTAGCCCTGAAATCGTGCGCCGCATATTCCAACATTCGCCCGAGGTTGTTTGTCTGACCGAGACTGACGAGGATCTCTTGGCCGACTACGGCGGACACACCATCCTATGCCACCGGGATCATGGGCACCGCTTGGTGAAAGGCCGACGTAAGGTGGTTCTGTGGTCGGCCAAACCGTGGCGGAAGATTGATTCCATTGGCGACGATGCGTTCCCACCCGGCCGGTTCGTATCGGGCGTGACCACGACTACCATGGGAGAAATGACCGTGGTCGGTGTGTGCATTCCGTGGTCAGGTTCCCGGACAAATAAATTCGGCGGCACACAGCGACAATGGCAAGACCACGAAGAATATCTCGACGTGTTGACCAGAACCCTGCCGCGCGGGGTAAGCTCCAACCTTGTTGTGATCGGCGATTTCAACCAGGCGATCGGTCAGCGCAGTAACGTGCCCATGCGGCTACGGGATAAATTGCAGGATGCCTTCTCCGGTCGCTTTGACATCCCCACCGCTTCGCTCAGCCACGACGGCAAACCCTGCATCGACCACGTTGCCTTGGGTTCCGGTATGTCGGTCGAGTCCCTCGACGCCATTAGCAACATAGACCCGGCCGGCAAGCGGCTATCGGACCATTTTGGGATCATTGCCGCCATCACGACCCAAACACCATTAGCACCAGACCATCCAGTAGAGCAGCGTTTATGACCCCCAACACTCGTGGCCTCAGTTCCCGCCGCATCGACGTGACGGACAACTATGACGCCATACAGGATTTCTACGAAGAACAGGGCTGGACCGACGGCATGCCCGTCGTCCCTGCCACCGAGGACGCTGTGCGCCGCATGCTTGGCCCGTGGGGTGAGGACCCTTCCCTCTCGTTGGGCGTCGCACAGCCTTCCAACTCCGAGGTGACCATCGAAAAAGTCGCCGTCAACGCGGTCATGGCCGGCTGCCGGCCGGAATATTTCCCGGTTGTGGTTGCCTGCGTCCAGGCCGCATTGCAGCGACCCTTCAACCTCGCCGGCTGCCAGGCCACCACCGGCGGTGCCGCTCCGGTTGTAATCGTCAATGGGCCCATCGCCGAAAGGTTGGGCGTCAACGGCGATTCCGGGGCGTTCGGCCCGGGTTACCGCGCCAACGCCACCATCGGCCGGGCCCTGCGCCTGTTCGTGCGCAACGTAGCCGGCCTGATCATCGGCGACATGGACAAGGCCACCCTAGCCATGCCAGGTCGCTATTCCTTCTGCTTCGCGGAAAACGAGGCACGCAGTCCCTGGGAACCGCGTCACGTTGAACTCGGGTATGACCCCGAAGACAGCATGATCACGCTCCACGCCATCCGCGCTTTCTACCCCATTATGGAAACGACGGTCTCCCGGGGCATCGAGGTGCTGAACACGTTGGTGCAGGCAACCCGCGCGACCGGGTTCTCCAACTACTACCAAATCGGCACCGGCGCCCAGGTGACGCTCGTCCTCAGCCCGGAACACGCGGCCGAAATCGCTGCCGACGGTCTGTCCAAAAAGGATGTCCGCGAGTACGTCTATTCCAACGCCCGCATGTCAATCGACGAGCTGTCCGGCCTGGGACACTGGGGCAATCGCAACTACCCATCGTGGATCGACGACAGCAAACCCGACACCATGGTTCCCATCGCTCCGCAGGCCGACGACATTGTAGTGGTCGTCGCCGGTGGTGACGGCCGCCATTCGTGCTGGCTGGCCGGATGGGGCGTCACTCGGGTCGTTACCCAAAAGATAGAAATCCCCGGGTAAACCCAAAACATCCGATTCCTTGGCACGGGCCCGGCGTCGTTTTGTGCGCCGGGCTCTCTGATTCCACCGCCGCTTTCCCGCCATCTTTTGCTCCCAAACGTGGGTCTTTCTTGGTGGTTAAAGCCTCAGACTGCTATCATCTACAATCCTCATCCATCGACAATTCAACCTGATATCTAGGCTACATCATCGTGTTTACCCATCTGCACACGCATACCGAATACAGTATGCTCGACGGCATCAGCCGTATCCCCGATCTGGTGAGCCGCACTCGAGAATTGCGCATGGATGCCATGAGCATCACGGACCACGGTTCCCTCTACGGCGTGGTCGATTTCTACTCCGAGTGCAAGGACGCCGGCATCAAACCGATCATCGGTTGTGAACTTTACGTCGCTCACGGAAGTCGCCGCGACCGCACCCCCAACGAACGTACCGCCAATCACTTGGTGTTGATTGCCAAGGACAACACCGGATACCGGAATTTGCTCAAGTTGGTAACGCGCTCCCATCTCGAGGGTTTCCATTACCGTCCGAGGATCGATAAGGAACTGCTCGAGGAACATCGGCAGGGCCTGATCTGCCTTTCGGGTTGCCCGTCCGCCGAGGTACCCATTCTCCTTGCGGATCGGAACTACGAAGCAGCCAAGCACCAGGTCGGATGGTATCGGGAGCTTTTTGGCGAAAATTACTTCCTCGAACTCCAACAGCACGCCCATATCGAACAACTACCCAGAATCAACGAGGGGTTGATCCGCCTCCATAACGAAACCCGCATCCCACTCCTCGTGACCAACGATGCCCACTACGTGCGCCCGGCAGACTACCAATACCAGGATGTCTACATTTGCATCCAGACCGGTACCAATCTCCAGGATGACAATCGCCTCCGCATGGAGGACTCGTCCTACTACATCAAATCGCCAGCCGAAATGGCGGCCCTGTTCCCGGAATTTCCCCAAGCGGTCGACATCACGGGGGAAATCGCCCAGCAGTGCAACGTTTCTCTGGGTTTCGGCCAGATGCATCTGCCGCGCTACCCGACCCCCAATAACGAGGATGCCGACGCCTACCTGGAAAGGTTGTGCTGGGAGGGATTCAACAAGCGCTACGGCCACAACAACGAACCCGCCCGCGCCCGCATGGAATACGAACTGGAAGTGGTGCGACAGACCAGCTTCGCCAATTACTTCCTGGTTGTTTGGGACATCATCTCTTTCGTGCGGCGCCAGGAAATCCTGTTCGGCGTGCGTGGCAGTGCTGCCGCCAGCGTGGTCCTGTACTGCTTGGGCATCACCGACGTCGATCCTATGGCGTACAACTTGGTCTTCGAGCGATTCCTGAATTTCGAGCGTAAGGAAATGCCCGACATCGACATGGACTTCCAGGATGATCGTCGCGACGAGGTCTTGCGTTACGTCATCGACCGCTACGGCAGCGACCGGGTTGCCCAGATCATCACCTTCGGTACCATGGGCCCCAAAGCTGCTCTCCGTGACGTAGGTCGTGGCATGGGCATGAGCTACGGAGATGTCGACCGCATCGCCCGCATGGTCCCGTTGAAGTCCCGAACGTTGACCGACGCAATGAGCGCCAATCCCGAGTTCATGGACAACTATCAGAACGACGGGGCGATCCGGGACCTCGTCGATAACGCCCAGGCACTTGAGGGAATCGTTCACCACGTCAGTACCCACGCCGCCGGTGTCCTCATCGCTGATGAACCGCTCACCGAAACGGTGCCTCTCCAGCGTCCCGCCCGCGGCGACGAAAACAGCCCGGTGATGATGACCCAGTATTCCATGGACCCTGTGGCCAAGTTGGGCCTGCTCAAGATGGACTTCCTTGGGTTGACTAATCTCACCATCCTGGACCGAACCATCAAGCTCATCGACCAGGAGCGGGGAATCCGCATCGACCTCAATCGCTTGGCCCTCGACGATCAGGCTACTTACGATCTGCTGGGCACTGGCAACACCTCTGACTTGTTCCAGTTAGAAAGCGCCGGTATGCAACGCTACATCAAGGAATTGAAACCTTCCGACCTGGGCGACATCGCAGCGATGATCGCGCTCTATCGCCCTGGGCCCATGGAGCACATCGATCGCTTCATCAGTTCCAAGCACGGGCGCGAGCAAGTTTCGTATCCCCATCCCAGCCTGAAAGAACTTCTCGACGAAACCTACGGCGTAATCGTATATCAGGACCAAGTCCTCCACGTGCTACAAAACTTCGCGGGCTACAGTCTGGGCGAAGCCGACACCGTCCGCAAAGCCATGGGCAAAAAGATCCCTGAGCTCATGGCGGAGGAACGCGAACGGTTCGTTTCCGGCTCGGTCCAGAAGGGCTATACCCAGGAAATGGGCGTTGAGATTTTCAACCTCATCGAGCCTTTCGCCGGCTATGCTTTCAACAAAGCTCACAGCGTCAGCTACGGCCTGATTTCCTATTGGACCGCCTATTTCAAGACGCACTACCCGATGGAGTACATGGCCTCGGTGCTCAACTGCCGCCTCGACCACGGCGACCGGTATGTAGCATCCATCAACGAGTGCACCCGCATGGGCATCGAAATCGGACTGCCGGACGTCAACGGATCCGGAATCCTGTACACCATCGACCGCCCCGCCGACAAATCCCGGAAAGACGCCAGGCTTCGCATCGGCCTGGCGGCCATCAAAACCGTGGGAGAAGCCGCCGTCACGCCCATCGTTAACGAACGCGCGGCTAAAGGCCCGTTCTCCTCCATCAGTGACTTCTGCCGCCGCGTCGACGTGTCCGCTTTGAACCGGCGGACTCTGGAGGGTCTGGCCAAAGCCGGCGCTTTCGACTCTCTCGCTCCGCGGTCCGCAGTTATCGCAAGTCTGGATCGCATTTGGGCCGTCGCCCAGCAGGAAACCCGGAATCGCAACTCGGGCCAGTTCGGCATGTTCGGCGAGGAGTTGGACAGCAGCTCAGGTGGCTCCTTGTTGGAACTGGACACATCTCAACCCGACTATACCCCGCAGGAAAAAGCGGCCCTCGAAAAGGAGTACCTGGGCGTCGCCCTCTCGTACAATCCCTTGTTGGCCCTGTCCGCGCTCAACCCCGGCGATGCGTACACCTCAGTTGACCAACTCGACGAGGAGATGCTGGGCAGCACGGTAACCCTGCTGGGGCACGTCGCCAACGTATCGGAGCGTTACACTCGCGACAATCGGAAATTCCTCAGGGTGGATCTGGCGTTGCTGGGCGGGCAAGTCGAGACCATGGTGTGGCCCGACGCCCTGGACAAAACTGCCAACGTTTGGCAATCCGGTCGCATCGCTCGCGCCACGGGACGGCTGCAAATTCGCGGTGACGACTTCTCTATTGCCTGCTACGAAGCACAGGAGTATCAATTGCCTGATGAATCCGGTTCCGGTGCGGTGGTCAGTGAACCGTCCGCTCCGTCCGGGGCGGGCGGTGCCAACAGCCGGGGCAAACGGCGCGGTGCCCCCAACGGCAGCCGGCCAACGCCTGCCCCCGCTCCTGCAATCGCCAACGGAAACGGACACAAAAACAGCGACGGCGGAGTCCTCATCAAAATGGCAGAGTCCGAGGACGCTGATGAGGACCGCTACCGCCTGAGGCAGGCCATCCGGGTGATGCTCGAATACACCGGTGAAGACCGCGTTTACCTTGAGCTCTACCTCAAAGAGGGCAAGCGTGTTCTCATGGAAATACCCACCGTCTCCACCGGCTCCTGCGACGAACTGCAGCGGCGCCTCAGGGACCTCCTCGGTGAGGATTGTGCCGAATATCGCGCATCCATCGGCTGACCGCCGCGATTCGCCCTATGCCCCCTACGCGCTGGGTATCTGTAGTCCCAAACCGGCAGCGATGAATCGCTTGGCGTTTTCTTTGTAGCGCGCGGTCGGATCCTCCAGCCGCTTGCGATGCACCTCCGGTAGATCGCGAATCCGCCCCGGCACGCCGATAACCAGCGATTCGTCCGGTATCGCCGTACCGGTGACGATGGCGCCCGCACCGATCAGGACGTAGTTTCCTACGTCGCAGTCCTCCAGGCACACGGCGTTCACGCCGATCATAACGTTGCTGCCGATTTTTCCCCCGTGAACCACGGCGCCATGGGTCATCAGCACGTTGTCGCCAAGCTCCAGGTAGTCATCCGTGTGAATGACGCAGTTATCCTGTATTGAGCAGTCTTTGCCAATGATTATCCGTCCGTAATCTCCGCGGATCACCGCCCCTGGCCATACGTTGGTTCCCTCTCCAATCACCACATCGCCCACCACATAAGCGGTTTCGCTTATGAAAGCCGTGGGGTGGATTTTGGGAGTTTTGCCGTCGATGCTGCGAATCAAAAGAGTCCTCCTTCGTGGAACGATTTCGTAGATTATAGCCTGTCCAACCCTCTCTCACCGTCGCGGTGGCACTAATGAGCGCAACAAATATCCCAATTCGCTTGACCTGTACGAACATACAGCCTATACTAACGTTCGTATAATAGAACATCCGTCACGGAGGACAACGTCATGGCAGCCGCTCAGGTAACGGAAATCAACTGCAAGACCTTGATCAATAAGATCAACGCCGCGGATTTTCCCTTCCGCTGGACCATAAACCCGTACCGGGGTTGCAGACACGCTTGCCGCTATTGTTACGCTCGCTCCACCCACCAATATTGGGGCATGGACGCAGGCGTTGATTTCGAGACCCAGATTTTTGCCAAGGTCAACGCGCCCGCCGTCCTCCGACAGGAGTTGTCGCGCCCCAGATGGCGCCGGGAACCCATCGTAATCGGCACCGCCTCGGACCCCTACGAGCCCGCTGAAGCGCAGTACCAACTCACCCGCCAGGTTTTGGAGGTCATGACCGAATTTCGCAATCCGGCCTCTATAACCACCAAGGGGGTTCTGGTCCGGCGGGACATCGACGTCCTCCGCCGCCTCAACGACCTGGCCGGCGTGCAGGTTGTTTTCAGCATAGGGACCATCGACGAGACCGTATGGCGTCAGACCGAGCCCGGCGCGCCAAATCCGATTGCACGCCTGGAGGCCATGCAGTACTTGGTCGAACACGGCATTCCTGCTGGCGTCCTCGCCGCACCGTTGCTTCCCGGGCTGTCCGACACCACCGACAGCATCAATTCATTGGTCGCCGCCGCCGCCCGGCACCGCGCACAGTTTCTATCCAGCAACCTGCTCTTCCTTCGACCTGGAAGCCGTGAATGGTTCATGCCCATGATCAAGGAAGCTTACCCTCACCTCGCCCCGGGTTACGCCCGCCTCTATCGTGGCGAACACGCTCCTCGTGATTACTCCCACTCAGTGATGAACCTCGTGGATGACGCCCGCCTCCGTTGGGAACTGCCTCGCATGCCCTCAATCAATAGCCTGCAGCCGGCGAATCTACCCCTCTTCGAAAATTTCGATACTCAACCGACTTTATTGACGGGCGATGAAACGGTCCCGGTGCAATTGGCGTTGGAAATGGCCGCATAGGCCAAGAGAAAGCGCGAAGTTTACGGGTCGCCCCTGGTCCAGCCTGAATCTCATGCGAGATTCAGGCTAATCGTTGGTGGCAACCCAAATTTGACCTCGCTCACGCACGGGATCCAGAAGAGATTCGTCAAATGGCAGCGGGTCATAGTCCACGCGGTTCGGTGACCGGTAACTCAGCGCAGACGTCACGGTCTCGTGCGTGTAATACCCCCGGTACGTCTGGGTGACCAGATACTGGAAAAACGCCGGCGAGCCCGTTTCGACCGCCTTCAACGCATCGATCTGCGCGTCTGCCTGCAGCGCCCCGAAATCGCCGCCTCGTTCCGCAGCCGCCAACTCTATCTGCACCAGTCCGGTCAGCAAAAGGCGACGCGAGCCTGTGTTGCCACTGGCAACGGACTCTACAAACCCGGCTATGCCCAGATCCCCAGCCGCCGGCATATCACCCTGCGCCGGCACGATGCGGTTCAACACCGCATCCATGAGCGATCGTTGGCCAGCGCTCAATATTTCGTTGGTTGTAGTCATCCAAACCATCCTGGTTGCTCCGATTTCTGAGCGATCATATCACAGCGTTGTGCGGCTGGATTCGCACAACCCGACATCCAACATCAAAAGATGATGCTAAGCGCTCCGTGGTCGGACAACCCTTCCAGATCCAGCATCGCCCGCTTGAGACAAAGCCGCAACTGGCCGTCAACTCTGCGCATCTTCACGTCGTAACGCCCTACGTATGGCGACGATTCGCCCGCCCGGAAACGCCACACCGCCACCGAGGCGGTGGCATCGACCTCGTCTCCACCCACGCCCGTAACCATAACATTGCTGATGAACCTGCGTGTCCGTGACCAGGGATATTCCCGGTGAGCATGGCGGCTCTTCAAGCGTACGGTACGGGCCACCATCCGGTCGTAATCGTCATCGATGAACACCAGGTCAAACTCCGGGTCTCCCTCGGGCAGGTCTGTGGTGGGCACCACGTACCGTGCGTCCTCTGTGTAGAGCGTCAGCCACTCGTCCAGGTTCCAGTCGTCAAGCAGTCGAGCTTCCAGGTACAGCAACTGTTCAACTTCATGCTGAAGACGGAGAGATTCCGGCGTAGCCGGCAACCCGGAAACCGGCGGCGGTACTTGCGCGATCTGCGTCGCCATGCGCGTCGGGCCTCCGATCACTAGTTGTCCGCTGCCACAGCCAATTCCGGCGACGGCGACACTTCAGGCTGCTCGAATAAACCAAGCCCGCGCTCAAACTCTTCGACGTGCGCCGTCCCTGCAATCAGCGATTGCCACCGGCGCCAGAAGGAGCGCATCTGCAGCTCGTCAGTCCCCCGTGGGTCGCGGTGGAATCCCCGGGACAGGTCGGACCATTCAACACCGCCGGAACGGAATCCCTGCTGACAAGATTCCAACGCCTCCACATCGTCGGGTGTGGCGAAACCGCCCGGGCCGAGGAATGTGAGGAACGAGTCGAGCCTGCGATGCAGCAGGCTGCCGGTTTCATCCGCGGGCGCCATTTCCCAAGCCGATACGTCCATGCTGTCCGGACCCGTGGGCTGGAATACCCTGATGGTAACCGCCATTATGTCGTTGATCACCAGGTTGGGGAAGATCACCATGTTACGGCTCTTTTCGCACATCCGTAACGCTTTGTCCTGGCCATATCGCGCGATGAGATCATCCTTGATGCGCCGAATTTCGGGCCGAGCCTCTTCTCCGAAATAGGGATGCCACATCGCTATCGGGCGACCAAAGACCGCGTCGTTTTCCATCACACCGTGGCCATTGCCCAGAGCACGCCCGAACCCTCGACGGCCGGCTATAGCCGGCAAACTGCCCCCGGCATGGTTCGCCATGTAGTCAAAATATGTTTGATGCGTGGGCAGGGCGTGGTAGCCGTCTATGCTGTTCTCGGCCAGCAGTTTCCAGTTTGCCTTGATTGTGTATCGGTTGGATCCTTGGATCACCCTCATACCGGCCGGCGACTGGTCCGCCACCAGGTCCAGATACTCCGCGGCCCCTGCCAGATAGTCCACGAGCGACCCTGCATCGTGATCAAAACAGACGAATATAAAACCCTGGTAGCTGTCGAACCTGGGCGACCGCAGGCTCATCTCGGCGCGGTCAAAGTCAGGACCATACCCCTCTACGTCCGGCATGCCGATCAGCTCGCCCGACGTGTTGAAGCTCCACGCGTGGTAGAAGCACTGGAAAACTTGAGCGTTGCCCTGGTCGGTTCGGCAGATCAAAGCGCCGCGATGCGGGCACGTGTTGTGGAACACCACCAGTTCGCCGTCCCGGTTGCGCGCGAAGAACAACGCCCGCTCCGCCACCACGCGCCGGACGTAATCGCCCGGGTTGGGCACCTCCGACTCGTGCCCCAGGTACAGCCAACACCTGTCGAAGATGCGCTGCCTTTCGAGTTCGTAAATCTCGGGACGCGTCATGCTGGAACGGTGTACCCGAAACTTTCCCAAGTCTGGGCGGTCATAGACCAGTTCACTGACTTCCATTCCGAATCCTCCTCGGGCCAATCCCGCCGACGCTGCTGTCAAGGGTTCCTTGCGTACGGCTACCGGGGTATCACAGGCAGCGTGATGTGGGACGGATACTGCGCCGAATGATGCACCGTCTGTCTAGCCGTTTCCAACCGGGTGTCCACGCCCAGTGCTGCTCCGGTGTTGGGATTGCGATCAAAACGCGGGAAATTGCTGCTCGATACGTCCACCCGGATGCGGTGGCCTGCCTTGATCAGGTGGCTGGTGGCCCAGAGGTCAATGTCATACCGGTAAACTCGACCGGGACTGATCATGGAAGGTTCCCGCGCCGATGTCCGGTACCTGGCCCGCACGATTCCGTCCTGCAAATTATGAGCGAATCCGTCAGGCCGCACATCCACCAGTTTCGCCGTGAAATCCGTATCCGTGGCTGTGGTGGCCGCGAAGATCGTCACCGAAATCGGTCCGGTCAATTCCAGGTCGGCGCCCAGGGGATCGGAAGTAAAAGACAGAACGTCCGCGCGATCTTCGACCGGCCCCTGGTCAAACACGCCGTATTCGATTATCAACGTATTGCCACCGAGCGTGGGTGCCGGATCGTTGGGGTCGTAGGTAAATTGATCGGCCGGCTCATCCGGATTCGGCGGGATCGTGGTTAGCGTCCCATCGCCGCCACGTGTGTTGGCGTTGCCACCGGAGTGGAAATACCAACGGGTGTATTGGGTACGAGCCAGCGGCCATTCCCGCTCGTCCCTCCATCGATTCTCACCCATGACAAACAGCCGCACCGGCGGGTCGTCCATGATGCCCGTCTCTTCTCCCTTCAGCCAGTAGTCGTACCAGCGCAGCAGGAAGTCGTGGAGCTCTATGGCCGCTTCGGACCCGAAATCAATATTGCCAGCGCCCCCGGTAGTCGGCTCGGTGAAGGGGCGCAGGTGGGCCCACGGCCCTACCAACAGCTTTTGATTGCTTCTTGCCAGCTCTGATCCGCCGTGTTTCCGAATGCTTTGAAAGGCGTTCAATGCTCCTTCCAGGAATATGTCGTACCAGGAGCTCACGTGGAACATTGGAATCGTGACGTTGCTGGCTTTCCTGTTGAGGTTCAGCTGCCACCAGTACGGACCCTCAAGCTCTTCATCAAAGTACTCGTGGAAGTAAGGCGCGGCTTCCTTGAGCCGATCGATCCAGTCCCGCAGCGGCAGGTGGCGGTACCATTCATCGGACAGGGGTTGTCCAAAATTGCCGGGCTCGATGACGTAGTCGTCCATCTTCGCCAACAGCGCTTCGTATCCTCCGCGCGCCAGGGTGTTCCGGCCTTTGAGGATCGCGTACGGCACGGTCCATCCCCATTCCATCGCGCCGCCGGTGTGGTACACCCATGACTGGTGAAAGTCTGAGGACGCGGATACGGTCGCCATCGTTCGCAGGTGTGGGGGCAATGGCCGCTGGCCGGCCAGGGTATATTGTGTGGCTCCCAGGTAACTCTGCCCCGTGGTGGCGACCTGTCCCGTGGACCAGGGTTGCCGCGCGGCCCATTCCACCGTGTCGTAACCGTCCAGTGCTTCCTGGAACAGAGGGTTATAATCGCCCTCGGAATTGAACCGCCCCCGCACATCCTGGCTCAACAGCACGTACCCGTTGCGCGGGAAAAACCATATTGAGTGGTCTGGATTGTTCAGGTAACTGTCCTTGCTGTAGGGCCCACGGTTGATCAGCACCGGAAAGCGTCCCGGAGCGTCGGGGCGCACCACATCCGTGGCAAGACGCGTACCGTCGCGCATCGGTATCATAACGTCCGGTTCGCGGGTTACCTGATACTGGCGTCGCTGGGTTGTCATGCGTAGCACCTCGAGGGACCGGACTGCTCATCTGCGGTCGTTTTCGCAGCAAACGATACCCAACCCAGCGTACAGCGTCAATGCGAGCGCCGTTCAAGGGCAATTGTTGTTCCGCAATGCAAAACGCGTGTGGCCCCTTAATTGTCCGCGGTTTGATCTTGCGCATCCCCAACACCCTTTGTCCCGTTCCCCGGGCGCCAGTTGCCGCCATCGTCGTCGAGGCGTCCCGCCACCGCCCACCATGACACTCCCCCCACGCGTACCCGCTTGCGCAAATGGCCATGGTTACGGGGCCGGTAGGTCCCAGCGCAGCAGTGGATAATAGCGGAGGTTTCCGGCCCAGGGGAGGAGTCTGAGGATGATGGTGTTGGGGATGGGGACGTCGCCTTTGCGGCGGGTGTCCGCGAGTTAGCGATGGAGACTGACGAAGGTGGTGAGGCGGAAGCCGGCTTTGACGACGCGCTGGATGACGGTGGACGGTTCCGGGGGTTCGGATGGAGTCCAGTCGTTGGAGACGGCTGGGGCGATGCGGCGGAGCTTGATGATGGCGAGTTCATGGGCGAATTGGCGCTTGAAGGCGTTGACGCGGCGGCGGAGTTGGGAGAGGGTCGTGGCAGTACCTCGGCGAGGGAGTACCCGGAGAGGGAGTTTGGCATGGATGGACAGGGTTGGACACTCGACCAGGATGGTGGCGCCCTCAAGTACGGTGCGGGCTGTCATTTGGGGAAATCCCGCTCAAATCCGCTCATTTCCTTTCATTTGTGCAGGGCTGGGAGCGGGTGGTAAGTGTGAAATGGTGGCGTGGTGGGCGGGTTTTGGGGGCGGTATTGGTGGATTTGGCGGGCCTGTGAGCGGGTTTGGGAGGGACGGGCCGGGTCATTCGATGATTCAAACACCAGGCGATGGCTCCAGCCCGGACTTATCTTGAACTGCGGCCCGCTCGTCCTGCGACGGGCTCAGGATGAGCGGGCTACGGGCAGCGACTGCGACGATGGCAAGACACTGGAGGGACCGGGATCGTGGTTTGGATTTGTGGGATCACGTAGTTCGATGGCAGGTAGTTCAATGGTAAGGATGGGCAGCGGTCAGGAGCAAGGGAGCGGTGTCGTCATGCGTACCCAGTTGGTGGCGGAGTTACACCAGAGCGAATCCCATAGTCGTCGCTGCCGCGCAAGCCTGAGCCCAGCCACCCAAAAAGACCGGGGAATAGCGGGAGTGTCTGGTGCGTTGGGTTATTGGATTCCGGACCCGTATCGAGTATCGGGTGACGTTCTTCCGTGGGAATGGCAGCAGGCGCAACCGGACCACGCCGATCACGCCAGACGAGACCGGGTACGCGTGACCGACACTCCCAAGTTGCGCCTCCCTTGACCCTGGGATAGACTGATTGCCAATCATCTCGCCAAGCACCATGCCAGGAGCGCCTGTATTGACCACCATTACGAAGACCCCCGACGAGGCCCGCTCCCAGATCGTCAACATGGTCCGCGATTTCGTGCGCCAGGAAGTTGAACCCGTCGCCGCCGAGCACGACGCCAACGACACCGTTCCTTACGATCTCATCGACCAGATGAAGGAGCTCGGTCTGTTCGGGATCAACGTGCCCGAGGAATTTGGCGGCATGGGGCTGGATTACACCACTTTTGCCATGATCTTCGAGGAGATCAGCAAAGGCTACATGGCTCTCACCGGCGCTTTGGGCACGCACCACATCCTGACCTACGTCCTGTCCAACTACGGCACCTCGGAACAGCAGCAGCGTTTCCTCCCCAGGCTGGCCAGCGGCGAGATCCGCGGCGGCCTCGCCCTCACGGAGCCCGGTGGCGGCAGCGATGTGGGCGCTCTCGAGACCAGGGCCGTCAAGGACGGCGAGGAATACGTCGTCAACGGCTCCAAGATGTTCATCACCAACGCGGAGTCCGGCGACGCGTTCTGCCTTTTGGCGCGCACTGATCCCGACCCGTCCATCAAGCATCGCGGCCTTTCGGCTTTCGTCATAGAAAAGGATGGCAGTCCCGGTTTCAAAGTGGGCCGGCACTTGGACAAACTGGGCTACCGCGGTCTCGACACCTGCGAGTTGTTTTTCGAGGATTTCCGTATCCCCGCCGAAAACCTGATCGGCGGCGTCGAAAACGTCGGCTTCGGACACGTCATGAGCGGCCTCGAGACTGGGCGCATCAACGTCGCCGCCCGCGCCGTCGGCGTCGGCCAGGCCGCGCTGGATGCCTCCATGCGTTATGTCCAGCAACGGGAGACTTTCGGCCAGCCCATCAGTCAGCACCAGGCCATCCAGCTCAAGATCGCCGATATGGCCACCAAGATCCAGGCCGCGCGCCTGTTGGTGTACGACGCGGCAACCAAGAAGGACAGCGGCCAGCGCATCGATCTGGAATCGGGCATGGCCAAGCTTTTCGCCAGCGAAGTCTGCGGCGAGGTTTCCATGGAGGCCATGCGCATCCACGGCGGCTACGGCTACACCAAGGACTTCCCGGTGGAACGTTACTACCGCGACGCTCCCCTGATGATCATCGGCGAAGGAACCAATGAGATCATGCGGCTCGTGATTGCACGCCAGTTGTTGCGCCGTCCCGAATACCAGATCTAGAGGACCATCCATGACCCTACCCCAGACCGATCTTCCAATCCGCCTGACCGAACTGTCCCATTGCGCCGGTTGAGCGGCCAAGCTTAGCCTTGAGGACCTGGGTCAGGTCCTGAGTTACGTTCCTCTCTTGAGCCACCCGGACCTGCTGGTTGGTGCGGAGACCGGCGATGATGCCGCCGTCTATCGCATCAACGACCAAACGGCGCTGATCGTCACCGTGGACTTCTTCCCTCCCATCACCGACGACCCTTACGAGTTCGGCGCGATAGCCGCCGCCAACTCGCTGTCCGACGTGTACGCGATGGGCGGCAAGCCCTTGATCGCGCTGAATGTGGTCGGCTTCCCCGCCTCGCTCGACAAGGAAATCCTCGGACGCACCCTGCAGGGTGGCTACGCTAAAGCCGCCGAAGCCGAATGCCTCATCGTCGGCGGCCACACTGTGGACGATCCGGAACCCAAGTATGGCCTGTCCGTCATCGGAATCGTCGAACCCGGAAAGCAGGTGAGCAACGCCGGCGCCCGGCCCGGAGACGTTCTGGTTTTGAGCAAGCCCATCGGAACCGGCATCATCACCACCGCCGGCAAGCAGGGTGTCGTCGATGCTGGCGTACTCGCCGGGGCGGTCGAAAACATGGCGGCCCTGAATCGTCCGGCGGCGCAGGCAATGCAAAAGGTCGGCGTGAACGCCGCCACTGACATCACCGGATTCGGTCTCATGGGGCACCTCAAGAGCATGGTCAAGGGCAGCGGCGTATCCGCTGAAATCAGCCTATCAGCCGTTCCCGTCCTCCCCGGCACCCGAGATCTCCTGGAAAAAGGCGTAGCGCCGGGCGGAACCCACCGAAACGTCAGCAGCGTCAACGATGTCGTACGCTGGGACCCGCAACTGACCGACGACGATCGCATGTTGCTGTGCGATGCGCAGACTTCCGGCGGACTCTTGATCTCGGTTCCTGGAGATAAGGCGGATGCTCTGGTCAAATCCCTGAACGACGAGGGGGCCCCATGCGCCGCTGTGGTGGGCCGCATAACCTCTACCAACCCCGGCGCCATCGTCGCCACCACGTGAATCCAACCGGAGATATGGAATGACCGCCGCCGACCAGCAGAATCAGCCTTCCTCAGTAGCGCAACCACAGTTCGGCCTGAAACGCCCGGACCAGGTGAAAATCGCTCCGCCTGCCGGGGAACGCGTTCCGCCAGGTCAGTTCGTCGCCAAAACCTTCCCCGTCCTGACTTACGGCGAAACCCCGGATGTCGACCTCGCAACCTGGCGAATGCGCGTGTGGGGTGTCGTTCGGAACGAGATCGAACTGGATTGGCCGCAGTTTTGCGCATTGCCGTGGGTCGAGGTCAACGCCGATTTCCACTGCGTAACTCAATGGTCCTCCCTGGACCAGACCTGGGAGGGAGTTTGGGTAGCGGACCTGCTGGAACTGGCGGGTGTTGATCCTCGGGCCCAACACATCATGGCCCATTGTTTCGGCGACTACACCACCAACGTGCCCCTGGAACTGGCGTTGTCGGAAGGATTGCTCGCCCACAAGCAGAACGGATCCGAGATCGGCAAAGACCACGGCTGGCCCTTGCGCCTCATCATCCCGAGCAAGTACGGGTGGAAATCCGCCAAGTGGGTCAACGGAATCGAATTGATGGCAGAGGACTCACCGGGGTTCTGGGAGCAGAGGGGCTACAACAACAACGCCGACCCCTGGCTCGAGGAACGGTTCTGGCCCGAACTCACCCGCTGATCCACGTGCAGATGCGTTTTCACCAAAGCATGAGGGGCGGGTTTCGAACCCGCCCCTCTATTTTCCGACGTATCGGGGGATGCTCACGCGGCGCGGAGCAAACCTTTGGTCGCCCGCTGCCTGGTGGAAATGCCTTTAGCTTTAGCGAGTTCCACCGCCGCAGTCGGGGCATCGAGGTCTTTCTGAAGGCCACACTGGAGGCAGTTGATGAACATGCCATAAAGGTCCCGCTTGAGCTGCAGGTCACCTTGGCATTTTGGGCAGGCGTTGAATTTGATCGTCATGATTACCTCCTGGCCGGTTAGCTATGCTCGGCGCAATTTGTATGTCGCGCGTCTTTGGTTATGTTTCGCTGGTTATACGTATGGAACCAATGCATCGGATCGCCGGTTGGGTTATTTGCGCTCCTTGGCTGAGATTTCCGATGACCGTTTCGGTTTGGTCACCAACGACTATATCCCTTGACACATGCTGTGTCAAGGGATATAGTTTTCACATAGCAATGTGATATAATTCACATGCGCAAAGAGAGCAGCGACGAGGCAAAGTTATGCAGCAGAGGCGGCCCGGGAACGACCGAACGGGGCAGAGACACTTGGAACCGTACCCGGCTCCAAATGTCGAAGCTCCCGCGGCTTGGTCATCTTCCCTGCCGCCGGTTGCCGACTCCAGCGCCGTCAACGAGCAGGAATCGCAGGCAGGCGAGTTGGAAGGGGTCTACATCATCTCCGTAGCCGCCCGCCTGTTGGAGATGCATCCTCAAACGCTCCGGAAATACGAGCGACTGGGACTGATCCAACCGGTTCGCACCGTAGGCATGCTCAGGCTGTACTCCCATGATGACCTCCGTAAAGTGATGCTCATTCGACACCTCATGGACAACTTGGGCCTGAATTTGGCTGGGGTCGAATTTACTCTGAAACTGGTCAACAACCTCAACGTGTTTTCACGACGCCTGACGCGGTCCACCAATGATCCGCGAGTCGCTGATCGTATCCGCGAAGAAATCACCTTGCTGTGCGATAGCCTGAGCCTGCCGGCTCCAGATCGCTTCTCATCAACCAAGGAAACCGGGAATGCCCAATGACAACTGAGCCGATGAATCCCCACGAAGATCCTGCTCCTGACAACTCCGGGACGCCTGAATCCGAAGGATGCCAGGCCCACAACCTGGACACGACCCCCGTCGACGCGACTGAGCAACCTCCTCTGACACCCGAGCAGGAATCCGCTATGCTGCGGGCAGCTTTGGCGGAAGCGAATGAGGAAATCGCGCGCCAGATGGACGCCGTCCAACGCGGGCGGGCGGACTTGGCCAACGCTCGGAGGCGCCACGACGAAGAGCGCCTCGGCATTCAGCAGCAGGCCAACAGCCGTTTGCTGGTCCAACTCCTGCCCATAGTTGACGAGTTGGACCTTGCGATGGGCCATCTGGAAAGCAACGGTCAAGATTCGAAGGAAGAATCAGCGTCCGAATCTTGGGTCCAGGGAGTGCGCCTGATCCAGCGCAAACTCTCGGGACTCCTGGAATCCCAGGGCGTGGTCCGTATCGAGTCGCTGGGCCAGCAGTTCAATCCGGAAGTGCACGAAGCCGTCGGCATGACCAGCGTCGAAGGCGCGGAGTCCGGTTGCGTCGTGGAGGTACTCCGCCAGGGGTACCTTCTACACGACCGAGTGGTGCAAGCCGCCCAGGTGGTCGTCAATCAATAACCGTCACCCCAATCTTGCGGGGTACTGCAGAACTAAACCCAATCAGATATCTATTTCGAATCACAGGAGTACGACAATGGCAAAAATCTTGGGCATTGACCTCGGCACTACCAACTCGGTGGCGGCGGTCATTGAAGCCGGCGAGGCGGATGTGGTGGAGAGCGCGGAGGGTAGCCGCATAACGCCGTCCGTGGTGGCAGTCAACAACCGCAGCGGCGAGCGCTATGTCGGGCAAACGGCGAAGCGGCAGGCCGTCACCAACCCGGAGAACACCATCTTCTCCGTGAAACGCCTGATGGGTCGTCGATTCAGCGATCCGGAGGTTCAGGACGCCGCGACCCGGCTGCCGTACAAGATTGTCTCCGGCGACAACGGCGACGCCCACGTAGAAATGGCAGGGCAGGCGTACGCCCCCCCTCAGATATCCAGCATGGTCTTGCAGAAAATCCGCCAGGATGCGGAAGCTAAACTGGGGGAGCGCATTACGCAAGCAGTGATCACGGTACCGGCGTATTTCAACGACGCTCAACGCCAGGCCACCAAGGACGCCGGCACCATCGCTGGACTCGATGTTTTGCGCATCATCAACGAGCCCACTGCTTCATCGCTGGCCTACGGCATCGACCGGCAGCAGACCGACTCCACGGTCGCGGTATTCGACCTGGGCGGCGGCACTTTCGACATCACCATCCTGGAACTTGGCGAGGGCGTGTTCGAGGTCCTGTCTACGAACGGAGACACCTACCTCGGAGGCGACGACTTTGACGAAGCCATACTCAGTTGGCTCGTAACGGAGTTCAGGGCGGAAACCGGGATCGATCTGGCCCAGGACCGGATGGCTTTGCAACGTTTGAGAGACGCTGCCGAGCGGGCAAAAATCGAACTCTCCAGCACCCTCGAAACTGAGATAAACCTGCCGTTCATCACTGCCGACGCCAGCGGACCGCAGCACTTGGTTAAATCCCTCAGCCGGTCCCGTCTCGAGCAGCTCGTGGGCCACCTGATCGACCGTACCGAAGGCCCCTGTCGGCAGGCAATCTCCGACGCGGGGGTTTCCGTTGAAAACATCAACGACGTCATCCTGGTCGGTGGCATGACCCGCATGCCTTCCGTTCATGAGAAAGTCCAGCGAATCTTCGGCAAGGAACCCTCGCGCTCCGTGAACCCCGACGAAGCGGTGGCCCTGGGCGCCGCCATCCAGGCCGGCGTGCTGGGAGGCGAGGTCGGAGACATCGTGCTGCTGGACGTTACCCCCCTGACCTTGGGTATCGAGACCCTCGGCAACGTCACCACCGCGTTGATCCCTCGCAACACGACCATACCGACCAAGAAAACCGAGACATTCACTACCGCTGCGGACAACCAGCCCAGCGTGGACATCCACGTGTTGCAGGGCGAACGTCCCATGTCGGCCGACAACAAAACCATCGGCCGGTTCATGCTTGACGGCATCCTGCCTGCCCCTCGTGGCATTCCCCAGATCGATGTCACTTTCGACATCGACTCCAACGGAATTCTCAGCGTCTCGGCTCAGGACAAAGGCACCGGCAAAGAGCAGCGCATCGTTATCCAGACCAGCAGTGGTCTTTCCGACGAGGACATCGAGCAGATGATGTCCGAAGCCCAGGCCAACGAGGAAGCGGACCGCGCCCGCCGCGCCGAAGTGGAAACCCGAAACCAGGCCGACAGTTTGGCATACTCCGCCGAGCGCCTGCTGGCTGAACACGCCGAAATCCTGCCGACTGATCTGAAAACCGAGGCCGAGGAAAAACTCGCTGCTCTGCGCACTGCGATCGCAGCCAACAATGTTGCCCAAATGCAGACGGCCATGAACGAACTGAACGAAACCCTGCAGAAAGTCGGACAGGCCGTATACTCCCAGCCGGGCGCGGAAGGCCCCAGTGCCGGTCAGCCGGGCGACCCTCCTGGAGATGACACCGTCGAGGGCGAGTTCAGAGAGGTTTAGGGTCTCTCAATGGCATCGGTAGATGTAATCGTCCGGATACCGTCCGGTTGCGCGATGTCGGAGTTGCCGAAGGGTAAAACCCTAGTAAACTACGCCGACGGCAGTGCCCCTCGATCCTGAAAGTGCTATAATGATGTCCAAGCTTACCATCTGCCGCGGTGGTACGGCTCCGCCGAAAACCGGGAGAAATGCAATGAATGCTTCACAGAAAGACGACGTCGAAGTCAGCGGATTGGAAAACGAAAATCCGTCCATGGACCCGGCCCAAATCAGCGTGGATCAGCAGGCCGGCCCTCAGGTGGAAGATTTCGACATCGAGTCGTTTACTCCGCTCCAGACCCATTATCTGGAATCGCTCCGTCAGTTGGTTTCGGTCAAAAACGAATACCAGGCGAGTACGGAGTATGAGGCTTGGATGATGGAGTCCATCAACCGCTCCATCTACTCGGCCCTCCGAGATTGCATCGAAGCCAATATCGGCACCGTAGCCAAGGAACTGCTTCACAGCGAACATCAGGTAAACTGATTGTTGCGACCGAACCGGCGGTGGGTTGCCTGCATAGTAGCCCGCCGCCTTTGCACGGTATTCCAGAAGCCGCTCGATTGAATCTGTGATCTCCATGGAGTCGTGGACATTTGTGATATAATCCGACCGTGTGCATGCCGAGGTGGTGGAAATGGTAGACACGCGGTCTTGAGGGGGCCGTGGGCTTTCGCTCGTGTGGGTTCAAGTCCCGCCCTCGGCACCAACCAGACTCGCCGAATGAAGCTGTGAACGCTTCGGAGCCCGCGAGATTGGCAAGGTCAGGAACCAGGCGACGTAGCCAAGTGGACTAAGGCGGAGGTCTGCAAAACCTCTATTCGGCGGTTCGAATCCGCCCGTCGCCTCCATTCTCTTGAAATGGACAACATTCAAAGCCCAACATAGACTGGCGGCTTGAGCGCGCACCGATTTGCATCGCAGATCGAGTTGCGCGATTATTTTTTACCTCCGTGCCGAGGTGGCGAAACGGCAGACGCGGCGGACTTAAAATCCGCTACCTCTCGGAGGTGTGTGGGTTCGAGTCCCTCCCTCGGCACCAAATTCTCAATAAGGGTAGGTTACAAACTCAGAACAGGTATCGATAAGGGGGTTTTCGGCAGGTTTCAACCGTATCTGCCGGACCTGTGCCGGACAAATTCACAGCACGGGAGAGCATCAGGCGATACGCCACGGTACAGTACAGAAACATGAGTCATCCCGGATTTTAGGAAGCAACGAAATAGGTCCGAGAAATAGCTGAAAGAAGAAGCCCCCTTCTGGTGGACTGGTAGTGTCCAAACTCCAAACCACTGAAGGGGGCGTTCGCATGTTGCAGCAAGGTGCGGGTCCGCGGCAAGGGCAGCAGGTGGCGGATCTGTTGGAATTGTTCATCGGACCCTTGGGAGGGTGGCTGGATGCGCGGTTGGATCGCCGCTTGGTACGCACCTTTTTCTTAGCTCTGGTGTCCATGGTGCGCCTGCGCCATAATCGTTCGGGGCTGCTCCTCAGTGAGTTGGGTGCTCATATCATTTCCCCGGACCGTGCGCCAGCGGGTACCAAGCGCCTCAGCAATCTGCTGCGGTCTCCCCGATGGAGCCACGGCCTGCTGGAGGGGTTGCTCTGGCATCGCGCCGAGTTGAGCCTGACCCAGTTGAGGGAGCGAGGAGAGACTGCCCTGGCCATCTGGGATGAGAGCGTGCTGGAGAAACCGGAAAGCATCGCCCTGGAGGGCCTGGGTCCCGTGCGTTCCAGCAAGGCCGCCCGCCTGAAGCGCATCAAGCCGGGCTACTATCATCCCCCGGGAGGGCGTCCGGTATTCGTACCCGGCATGCAATGGCTCACCGTGATGGTGGCGGGGATGCAGGGACCTCCCACCCTGGCGGCCATGCGCTGGTGGACTAGCCGCGGCCCCTTGGCCAGCCACCGCAGGGAGCAGACGGCCCAGTTGCTTTCCCAATGCGCCGAAAGATGGCGACAGCGGGTGATCCATGTCTTTGACCGCGGCTATGCTGGCGCTCCCTGGCTGGGCGAACTGAGCAGACACCAAGCGCGGTTCATCGTCCGCTGGCCCACGCGCTACCACCTGGTTGACGCCAAGGGCCAGCGTCCCGCCTGGCAGATCACCCGGGGCAAACCCTCCCAGGACCACCGTCAGCTCTGGGACCTGCACCGCCGGCAGTATCGCAAAACCGGCATCGTGGCCGCCCCAGTGCGCCACCCCCAAATTGATGGCGACCTGTGGTTGGTGGTCTCCCGTCCGGGCAAGGGTCGCAAGCCCTGGTACCTGCTCACCAATGAACCGCTGGACACCACCGACGACGCCTGGCGGGTGGTCCTGGCCTATGTTCGCCGCTGGCAGGTAGAAATGTGCTACCGATCCTGTAAGACCGACCTGGCCATGGAAAGCCCCCGGCTCTGGTTCTGGGAAAACCGGCTCAAACTCCTCCTCATGGCCAGCCTGGTCTACGCTTTCCTCCTCTCCCTGCTGACGCCACTACTGGCGCCCCTGGTCCGGGAAATCCTGCGGCATTGGTGCCACCGAACGGGAAAGCGGCACCGCCAAGTGGCGATACCGCTCTCCAGATTGCGCTCGGCTTTGAGTTCCCTTTGGCTAACCCATCCCCCTTCCGTCTCCTACCTCACTCCAGATTCGGGATGACTCATGTTTGTTCCGGGCTGGCCCAAACAAACCATCCGGGAGACCATGAAAGATGACATCAACTGCAGGCACAACGCGGGCAGAGCAACAACCAAGCGGCAGGTTCCTGGCACCAGACACAACCCCGGCCGAACGCATCGATCAGCTGGTTCTGGTAGAACCAGAGCAGCAACACCTCCTGCCGCTTCGCACCAGCCAAGCCGAATGGTTGAAACAGGTACTGGCACTCCGCTGGAACTCAGACCTTCCGCAGCCCTTCATCGGGTACGACACCGACGAAGGCACCTTTGCCGCTGAATGGCAGTCTGAGACAGAATGCAACACGCTGACCATCGACGCGGAGAATCACCGGGGATGGTATGACCCCTGGCCCGGTCACGAAGGCTCGGAACTGCCCGAAGAGCTTGACCTAGACACGAAGGAAGCATGGCTGCTCCTGAGCAATGCCCCCAAATAAATACGCCCCGGACTTGACATCGTCTGATCCGGGGCGTACCCTCTTCCTGTCCAGCGGGTTCGCCAACCCCCGGACACGGCAGAGCCACCACGGACGGCCTGCGGGACCATTATACCGCAAAACCACCGCCCCGGCTACCTGCCGGGGCGTTTTTTGTTACCATCTGCGCCCACGGACCGGCGCCAGCCGGCCGCACGGACCGGGACTCCCGGCCGCACACCGAATGAAGAGATTTCGTGTGTGCGGTACGAAAAGGCCCCCCGACACACGGATGTCGGGGGGCCTTTTCACAACCGGGGGAAACCGGATATGCACATAAGCAGAGTAGCACGCGACCACGGATACTGCAACTCACACGACCTCTTCAACTTGGCGATCAGCCTCGGCGGGAAACGGGTCGGCGGGGGCTGGTACGCGCTCCCCCACCTGTGCGGGGGAAAGATGCCCGGCGACAGCGTCGGCGGAGGCGGGCTCAAGATCCACCCCGAAAGCGGCGGCGTCTTCTGCCACTACGGGTGCAGCAAGCTAGACGCGGAACGGGCCGTCTACAACGCGGACGTCCATGTCGACACCCAGCACGTCTATGAGCGTGAGCCGGAGCCACAGCAGAAAAAAGCGAAGTACAGGAACCAACCCTTCGGCGTTCTCGAAGAGGTCGAAGCCCAGCTCTATCTGCTGAACGTGGATATAGGCCACGAAGCGTCTGTCCAGTATAGGCGGGCCAAAGACGGCCTCATCGGCAAGCACGTCAGATACATCGGGGGCGGCAAGACGCAGAAGAAAACCCCGGGCATCAAGGGAGACGGCTGGGAGCCGCGCATCTGGGCTCCAAAGGAGCGGATCCGCGAATACCTGGTCGTCACCGAGGGCGAGAAAGACGCCGCTACCGCCTGCGTCAACGGCCTGACCGCCGCTAGTTACGCTGGTGGTGCCGGCCGCGTTGGGGCAACTGAATGGTCCATCGTCCTGGAGTACGCGGCACAGAACGGCCTTGAGATCATCCAGTGCCCGGACACCGGGGACGCGGGCACGAACGCCAAGGACAAACTTGGTAAAAAATATGGCTGGCCCGTGGCGGACATGAACGGTGTCCCGGACGGCGATTGTCCCATGGACATGCCCGATTGGCTGGCCCGGGTCGACGCGAGGAAACCGTGGGCCCCGGAGCAAACTGAGAGTGAGGCAGACCTTGGGGAGAGTGCCGGAGAAGAGGAACCGCGCTTCTCTGATGGCACTGGAACGGGGAAAACAAGCAGCGAAGAAGGAAAAAACGGAGACCCCTGCTTTAATGCTAAAGGTAGCGGGGGTTCCCGTTTTTCCGACGACGAGGACAAGACAGGGGGCTTCGACGACGGCACTCACGAGGGAGAAACACCCAGTGCCGACGAGCAACCACCGATTGTTCCCAGGGACAACATTCCGTCAC
Organism: Dehalococcoidia bacterium; assembly: GCA_965116565.1. Taxonomy (GTDB): domain Bacteria; phylum Chloroflexota; class Dehalococcoidia; order Lucifugimonadales; family UBA3495; genus Bin87. Next base: position 1,706,420 of record OZ220699.1, on the reverse strand, counting down.
CGGAAGTATTTCCGTGTGACGATTGGGGATGGGATTACACCGAGCATGACATGCACGACGGTGATACATCGAAAATCCGCGAACGGTGCCACAAGTGCGAGGGGTGCATCCTGACACGCCGGGCGGAGAGAGCATCGTTGTACGCACGTTGGCGCGAGCAAGATGTTCAGACGACCGTATGTATCCCCGGTTGGAAGGACATCGAAGATTTGGTCCGGTTCAGAGGGCTGGACATACACAAGAAACGCACACCCAGCGGCAAGCGAGTTTCGAGCATCCTGCCGGAGGCCCACAGAACCTACGCGTTAGTGTTCGTGTACGACGGCGAGATGGACGAGGACCAGCAGAACAGGGTTATCCAGCACGCCGCCAAACACAGGTACGGGATGGAGGCCAGCGTCACCGTAGGATCAGTCACACAACGTGATTTTGAGTCCCTGGTGTCGGACGAGGCGAGCATCGAAAGCGAGGATCGCAAATACAACTGCCTCTCACTCAGGTGCTGGACCCAGACCGAGGATCTGGCCGACTACGCCATGGGCAAGGGGCGGCCGGAGAGTCTCCCGCTGTGCGATGAGCCGATGACGAAGTCTCACATCCCCGTGCAGCATCGGGTAGTATTGGATCTGTACCGGAAACCGCAAGCGGACGGCGACCCGGTGTGGCGGACGAAACTGGAAATCGTCGCTTCTTACTTCGCCCGGGAGTGGATGATCCAGTGTGGGCACCTCGCGGCCAGCGTGGTGCGCTCGGATGTGCGGACTCTGGGGGACTGGCGTGGCCCCATCGGGCTGATACAAAATGCCGGCAGGTTCATCGAGGGCAAGCGGCCATGGCGTGATGCGTACGGTTGGGTTCTCCTTCTGGCCGGGCTGGGCGAGCATATACCGGAGGACCGGCGGTACTACTTCGAGCGGGATGATCTTTTCCGGTACGGGGTACACGCCCACCACAAAGACGGCCGGCTGGACGAGGACTGGACGGCGAACATTGAACCAGCGGAGTCGGACACGGACGACCACGAGGACCCCCGGCCACACAGGCGGGCTCCAGAGCACGAGAGGCCACGGCCATCGCACGTGTGCGACGCGGAGTGTGATCACGGCGACAGTGATCTCTTCTGGGACGACCTCGAAGAAGATGACTGGCAGTACGAGCGAATGGCGGCGTAGCAGCGGACACGAAGGCCTAATTTCTGGCGCTGAACCAAGGCCGGAAAATTAGAACAAAGTCTTATTGATACTGACGATTTTGGGGGTTGCTTAAGGGGTACGAATTTGTTCGGGAAACTGCGATAGTGGAGTCACAGGGTCGGGTTGAGTAGGATTCGTGCTCAAAACAGGCTGTATCAATAAGCCAAAATCGGCGTTTTTTGGCCTTTCCCAGTTTTCGCCACAGGTCAGGGTTGTAATGGAAAATGTGCCTAAATAAGCACAGGGCTGCGACAGTACGTTGTATGGGGTCTGGATCTGAAAATTAGAACAGCCGGGGCCTCCCTTCACGATTCCGCTTCCGCCAGGGGTATACCATGATGACCAAAAAGTGCATCTCCTGTCACGAAGTTCTTCCCATCGAACGATTCCCTCTCCTGTCGGGCGGAGGACGCTGCGACCAGTGCGACGCCCCGTACTGCCAGGCTCTTCGACACGCGGCGCTGACCGCCGTCCATGGGGCGCTGATCCTGACTTTCTGGCCAGTGCCGTTGATTGCGATCGTGATCATTGCCCTATCGCTGACCGTCTCGCCTTGGCTTTGGTGGTCGGTCGTACCACTCGCCGCTTGGACAGCATGGAAGTCGCGCACCATCCCGGACAGGGCCGCCCAGCTGTACGGCCAGATACCCGCCGAACTCACGGAACGGGTGGATCGCTTGGGCTACCTTCGCGACCTGCGTACCGAGCTGCTACGCGCCAACATCAGCATCACTCCCGGCATCGAGCGATATGTCTCGGGAACATGGGCGTACGAGGATCTCAGCGTAAACGACAGGCGCACCATCGATGCCGCAGACGCGGCCCTGACCGAGCGAGGTACTGGTCCCGAGCGACGGCAGGAGGACAACACGATCACCTGTGGGTAACAAAAACGCGCTCTGAGCCCACTTTCCTGGTCAGGAGGATGAAACCCTGCCTGTCCGAGAAAAGTGCCGCGAGAGGGCGAATTTGTAGCCTCTATGGCCGTTCTATGAGCGGTGGGGGTCCACGAAATCGGGGGCGTCGAGCAACTGCGCGACGCCCCCGGACGTTTATGACAGATTCACCTCCTCGGAGTCTTGGTCGTCCTTGTGACAGCCGCAGTAGTTGTTGATGGTGACCGGGGCGTTATACACGTTGACGACATCGGCGTGGTGAACCTCAACGGGCCGGTCATTGGAATCCGGGTCGCCATTGTCGGGAAGGCCCACTTTGAGCTGTGGCATCAGGGCATTGATGATCCGCTCCGCCATGTGAGGCGAGGGTGTGCCGTACACGTCCCGCGCTTCGGCGAGGTCCGCGAGCCGCTCGATCAGATCATCGACGCCGTACAGGACCGCGGTCCGGTCGTTTTCGGCCATCATGTCGATGTCGGGGTCGGGCTGCATGTCGGGCAACACCAACACGGACAGCATGAACACCTTGCGGCCGATCTTTTCCTTCAGGAAGTCCCTGACAGCCATCGCGGAGTCCCATGTGAGTTTGAGGGGGTCTTGGACGTACTCTGTTCCTTCGTCGGTCTCGAGGTGCCAGTCGCCGCCGATGATGCGATAGTCTCCCCCCTTGACCTGCATGCACACCACCGCTTTGTCCTGGATGATGACGAAGAAGTCCACCTCAGGGGCGGTGCGGCTGACCTTGACTTCGTAGGCGACGTGGCCCTCACGGAGTGTCTCGTCGAGCGATCGGTAGACACGCCACTCAGCCCGGCGCTTGGGGTCCCGCACTCGGTTTGGCGGGAATTCGTTGTGGAAGAGCATAACTTATCTCCTTTGCTCGGTTAAATGCGAAACGGGCCGCTCGCAGTGAGCGGCCCGTCCTTGATGTTGGTTTTTCTGGACTGGATTTTTGTGGGCGGATCTCGGATACGTGGATGCGTCATAGAGGCTTCCTCCAAGGGATTACCGACCGTGGTCGGAGTTTGTTTACTCCACGACCTCGATGAGGGCGTAGAAACGTTGCTGATGGGGGCGGACGATGATTTTGACAACATGCAGCCCGGTTTCGCCCGCGTCTGGCACTCTCCAGACGCCGATGGACCCGCCGAATCCCCTTGTCGAAGGGGGTCAACGTTGTCGAGACGGCTAGCTGAGAACTGGATGTCAACTTGCCGGCGGCAATCTCATGGACCACGGCGTCAACGTGCTGGCCTTCGGTCTCCCCGGCACCGGCAAGACCCACGCGCTCTGCGCCCTGGGACACGGCCTGGTGGAAGCCGGCCACTCCGTCCTCTTCGCACCAGCCTATCGCCTGGTGCATGACCTGCTGGCCGCCAAGCGCGACTTCGACCTGTCCCGACAACTGCGCAAGCTGGACAATTGCGATTTCCTGCTCCTGGACGATCTGGACTACCTGCCCCAGGGCAACGAGGAGTCAGAGGTCCTCTTCTCTCTGATTGTCGAACGCTACGACTGCAAATCGCTAGGCATCATGTCCAGTCTGGTCTTCTCCGAGTAGGAGCGCATCTCCGCTAACGCCATGGCTAGCGTTGTTACCATCGACCGGGTAGTCCGCCACTCCGTTATCCTGGAGTTTGACGTCCCCAGCCACCGTACTGACGCAGCCCAGCAACGCGGCGAGACTGCTGCAGCCGAAGCCAACGCTGCCCCGGAAAAGGAAGTAAACCGGCAAAACTAATCGACGGGAATTCGGCAAGAATGGTTGACGCGGGACACCATGCGCGACGAAAAGCCGCTCTCGGAAGATTGGGTGGCCGCGTTCCAGCCGATTGTCGCTAACGTCGCCCAATACGGTGACGATGAAACTCAGATCAAGTTCATCCGCTCGTTCTGTCCTGCTTGCCGAGCTGACTATAGCGAGCCAAAATGACGACCACGCGGCGTTATGGAACGGCGGATATGTCGCCCAAGGTGTCGGGGGTCAGCACCAGGTAGGTGTTCAGCGTCACGGTGGGGCTGCTGTGACCCAGCCAGGCGGACACCGCGTTGACGTTTAGGCCCGACTGCAGCCAGTGACGGGCGCAGGAATGGCGCAAGCTATGACTACCCGGACCCTTCGTGCCGGTTCCGGTGGCTGCGTCGCTCAACCCCGCGCGAGCTATGGCCTGGGCGATCCAGCGGTTCACGGTTCGGGCCGTAACCGCCTCGCCGCCTCGCCCCGCGAAGACCGGCTCGTCGGGCCGTCCCTTGCGGACCGACCGGAACGCGTCCACCAGCTCCGGGTGGGCCGGCACCACGCGGTAGCGCCCGCCCTTGCCCTGGCGGACGGTGACGGTGGGCACGGGGCCGGAAAACTGGAGGTCGCGCCATTGGAGACTGAGCGCCTCGGCTTGGCGCAGCGCCGTTCGCCAGAGCAGGAGCGTAAACAGCCAAGGCTGGCCTGGTGGCATGGCGTCCAGGAGCCGGCGGACCTGATCCGGCGTCCAGTAGTGGGGCAATTGCTTTGGGGGCATGACCTACCCGTTGGCCGCGAGGAATTCGCCCAGGTCGTCGAAAACCGGCGCGTCCATGTTCACCAGCGCCGCCAGCGCGTCCGCCAGGGCTTGATCATCGACGATGCCGGGCCAGGCCCATCCGCCGTGGGCCTTGAGCTGCATGATGGCGAATCCCGCGCAGTGCTGGGACGCCTCGCCCGTGTAGTAAACGGAGTCCTTGGGTCCTTCCGGGTCCTCTTCGACGTACACGGCGGTCTTGTGGCAGGGGAAACCGCGAAAGAAGGCCGAGGCCCAAATCTCCAGCGCCCGCTCCCGGTTGGCGAAGCGGATGCCGGTTGAGTCGGTGCGGAAGGGGCAGTGCAGGCAGGGCCGTTTGAGGTCAAAGCGGCGCATGGGTTCATTCTACAATGTCCGAGTTCATAGCGAAGTCGGACATTTTCAGCGGTCGCAGACCCGCCGGCCAAGCCCGCCCCTGCTCAATCCCCGCCGCGGATCCCAGCAGAGTGTCCGACTTGAGGCGGAAGTCGGACATCCTAGATGAGGTGGGCTTGCTATTCGTTCATTGATGCTACGGAACCGCACGGATGAAATAAGGGTACTGCCTATGGAATGCAGCGTATTGCTCTAATTGAGCATAGCTCTCACCAATCTTTGTGTCCAAAGGGTACCCCAGCCGTTCCAAAAGCGCACTTCCCGTCGGATTTGTCATCGGTAGGTACCGTTGCAGATGGAGCCGTTCTTTGGTGCTTAACACAGGTACGCTGATTTGAGATGGATCGTTCCACGAAAAGTTGACAAACTCCCAATCTTGGAACCTCTGCCTCATTTCGTCGTATTTGTCGCAGGAGCAAACGAAGCCGGTTAGCGTTACCATCGGAGAACCGTCTGCGTAGTAGAAGGACGAGATGGGTTGAAACCTAACGCCCAAGTTTGCAGGAAGTGCCCTCTGTGACATGGTCTGTAGGATGCCAAGAATTTCCCTGGCGAAACGATCTGGTTGCCGGGGAACTCTGGCATCGGGATCTGGACGCAGGCTGTCAAACTGCTCGTGAAAACTTTTTGGGTCACGGCGATAATACCTGTGACTCGCCAGTAGCGTCGTTTTCACTACACTGCCGTCCTCCACCTTGCCCAACAGATCGCCAAAATGTTCAACGTTTTGAAGTTTGAGGTCGGTAAAATCCAACCAAAAAATGCTTTTTTCGCCTGACGCATCATAGTCGTCGATGAATTCAAAGAAATCCCCATACCGTAAATCTATGGTGCGACACGGTCTGTGGAATAGCTGTCGTCGAAAAATGTGGTCTGCGTTTTCTATGGACACCATCCTAATGTTGTCGCTTAGCTCATACAGCACACGAAAGTCTTCCAAGTAAGGACCTCCCATGCCGTAGTACGTGTAATCCGAGAGGCTCCCGGCATTTTCGAGCCTCCTAATCGCCTCGAAAAACAGGAAGCGATCAACCGCCTTGTTGGGGCGAAGATGGTATGGCGGCGGGCTCATTGTCGCGTCTCTTCAAGCACGATATCGAAACATTCCGCTCCGATCTCACTTGGGCGAGTGCGAGGATTGCCGAATAAATGATCGCCAACGGTTTCGATTTGGGCGACATCTCTGGAAAACGCGATCCTACGGTTCCTAGATGCGCCGGCTGGCGGGCTCGGTAGCGATGGGCGGAATTGCGTCGCTCCAGGAACCGACCGATGGACCGTACTAAACCTCAGGCTCTCCGCAAGTTCTTTGATCTCCATGAAGGAACGCTGTTCTCCTGCGTCGATTAGCGCGTTCGCTTCCGCTACTCGTCCCTTCCACCGATTTGTGTAATCGGTAAACAATTTCATCCCTTCGCGCATTTTGTTTTTCGCTTGCAGGTAGAGAACCGACGACGCATCAACGCCTCTCTTGGTAGTCGTAGTGGGTAACTTGGAGGGATCGTCACACTTGAATTCGACAATCCCCGACACCGCGATAAATTGCGTGTGGTACCTGGGAACCCGAGCTTCACCCCATCCTGTTAGTTCGGTCTTATCACAATACAAAACAGCGCGATCATTGCAGATCACCGTCCAACCGGCATCTTCGGTGGAGCGTCGTCTGTCATCGTGCTCGGAATCGATCTCTTCCTCGGAAGGTATCGGACGTGTGAAGCCTACGGTGATAAATATTTCGACGTCGTCTCGGTTTTTCGCTCGGAAGATATAGGGACGGACAGCTGCTGTTCCGTCGCCGCCTTCGTTCGTGTCTATAATGCCCATAGAACGCCCGCGGACCTCGTTTCCGTTCACCGTGACTGTGAAGCCCTTTTGGATGATGAACGCGTAGTGGGTGGAAATGAGGCGCCTCAGTTCGGAGGAAAATGACGCGGCGTCATCGCCAAACTGCATGGACACCCCTGGGTCCAATTCGCCTACTACGATGGTGGTGCCGTCCTCGGCCATTCCTGTGGGATCCCGCCTCACCGGGATGTCCCAATCGAGTTCATTGTTGATCCACTCGGGCGTAATCTCGACTTCGTATTCGTCGCCTTTAGAGCGGGTGCTAATAAGACAGCTTTTTCCCATTTTGAAGATCGCCCGCTTCATCCCGATTCCGTACACTCCCACTGCGCCCGTGGTATCGTGTGCCCTGCTCGGGTCACGCCCCATCCTAAAAGCGTAATTGCTCAGGTCCCAAGGAATGCCGCCGCAGTTGTCTGCTATCGAGAAACTGTCTTTATCGAAAGTGATCTTGGCCCAACGGCCCTCGTACGGGGTTGGAGATTGGTCAACCTCGCCGCGAAGAATGCCATCAACGCAGTTGTCCAAGAGATCCAAGATGGCTTCTTCGAGTTTGATATCGCGGGTTAGCATAGACACGAAAAACGACTTCACGGGGGAAGCGTCGACCGTCATGTCAGCGATTTCTACCATTTGGAGCCCCCTTGCTCTTGGCGGCCTAACCGTTCATGAATCGCCGACATCAACCTCTCGGCGATGATTGGGCTCACGCTGCTTCCAATCCCCCTAAAGCTGTGCCACTTCGTTGGCGGGAACATAAACCAGTCGGGAAAACCCTGCAGTCTGCCGGCCTCTCGCGGTGTAATCACCCTAGGAGCCGCAGGATGGATTGGTCGCACTGCCTGATAGCTTCCTTTGTCCGAACCGGTGCCGGCACGTAGCGTCGGGCAAAAGCCGTCCGGGTCTAAGCGCTTTGATTTGGAAATCCGATCTCGCTCACCAGGGCGCAGAGCCGCGTATCTTTTAGCGACTGGACGTGAATGAACCGTACCCAGCGTACCAGAAGCAACCTCCTCGGTCCGCAGCCGCCCTACAGCGATGGGGTCACCAACTCCCGGTGGCACGCATCCGTCGAGCCTAGAGAAGTAATAGCCGGTCCGTTGATGCACGCTGCGACGCCACCCGTCGCTTTCTTGCTGCCAGGACGGATCAACGTCGACCAACAGCCCGTCGAGGGCGTCTTTTACCCTCACGGTTTCGACGTTTCGTGGGGGAGACAGCCCGTCAGCCGTTATTGGCTCCATCGCGTCGGACAGAAATCCTACGAAGAATACCCTAGTGCGCAGAGTAGGCGCTCCATAGTCGTTCGCAGCCAAACTCAACGGGGGCAACACCTCGTACGAGTCGCTGACCGCCTCTAATGCCGAGTCGCGAAGGTCGGAAAACGATGCAGCCATGATGCCAGGCACGTTCTCGGCAACGAAAAACGCTGGCCGTACTTCGTTCACGATCCTAAAGAACTCACCGAACAGCTCGTTGCGGGCGTCACTCTGATCGCGCCTTCCGATATGACTGAATCCCTGGCACGGCGGACCACCGATTATGCCCGTGATTCGGCGATCCTGTAATTCCAACGATTCGAGCAGCTTCCTGCCGGTGAGCCCCGATACGTCAGCTTGGAAATGGTTAGTGGCCCGGAAATTCTTGGAGTGCGCCAAGATTGCGTGTGGATCCAAATCGACGGCTCCGCCCACTTCGAAACCCGCACGCGCGGCGCCCAAGCTCAGTCCGCCGATGCCACAGAACAAATCAACGACAACCGGGCCTGTATTTTTCAGAGGCAATCCGGCCAGACGGGATTTTTGGCTCATTGCACAGTCGGCGACAGGCATCGACTAAGGTGCTCGCGCCAGGAAATGTCGCGAGTCGGCTCTCCAATCGGTACCTTCTATGGTCGCACCTCTACGAGATCATCGTACCGAGATGATCAGCAGGGGTCAAGATAGAAGCATTTGGACACGCCCGCCTAGGGACGGCCAATTCGCGGGGACAGGCGCAGGGTTTATTCACGGACGGAGTCCCGCCCGGCGACGGTTGTATCCTTGAGGCGTTCAAGATGGTCCAGCAAAGACGCCGTGTGTTGGGAAAGCCGGCATTCCCATATTTGGACAACATGCCAACCCAAAGCTTCTAATTTCGACCGATTCACGCGGTCTCTCCGCATGTTCTTGGTGATTTTCCCGCTCCAAAATTCGACATTGGTCTTCGGCACTCGCTGCCCTTTGCGGCAGTCGTGCCCGTGCCAAAAACAACCCTGGACGAAAACGACGGTGCGATACCGCGCGAATACCAAATCTGGTTTGCCTGGCAACATCCGTACATTCAGGCGATAACGAAACCCTGCGGCCCACAAGGTTTTCCGTACGTATCGCTCCGGCGCGGTGTCTCGGTCCCGGATACGGGACATCAAATCGGATCGTTGCTCTTTGGAAAGGAAATCGGCCACAAGAATCGCTCCCACGTCGCCCGGATCTTTATTCCCCTCTACGATCAGATGCGCGTCGCATTGTATCCGTTTGTCGCCGCGATCCAAAGGATTGCCCGGTGTAGGTCTCTGGCCAGGACTTCCTTCGGGACAGGACCTCAGTCTGGCGGCAAACTCTGTACCAAAATCTGACATGCAGCGTTGATGGTTTTGTTGCGTTGCCCATCCGAGCACGACGTCTGAGTTCGAACCGAAATCGGGATAAACAAAATCCAAACACCGGTCACTACAGGCAGCCGGTATCTACGACGAAAAGGGGAGGGAATCGAACCCCCATCTTCCGGACCAGAACCGCTTGCTCGACGATTGAGCCACCCCTTGATTATGCGGCTAGGCCGCAACAGCCACGCTGTACCATTGGAATCTCCTCCTAGCAACGAGGTGTCCGACTTGTGCCGCAAGTCGGACATGGGTTATCCGGGTTTTCGGTGCCCTAGCGGGAATCGCTTCCACAGAGCAGAGGGAAGCCACAGCGGGGTCGTCAGCAACGTCATGTAGAAAGCTGACTCCGTGGTCCGGCAAAGGTCTTCCCAGGTTCTTTCCCGCGATTCTACGCAATGAACGCAGTTCCAATGCGCGGTGGGTGTTCCCGATTCGAGGTAGGCAAACCAGCGGCGACCTTGGGCGCATCGGGCATCCGCGAGATGTTAGACACCTATCTCAGAGAACACGCCATCGACCTCGCCTTGCCAGGCGTCACGGAATAACTGCTTAATCAAACGGAACATCACGAACCATGTCAGTGTCCGACTTCTACCCCAAGTCGGACTTCATGCTTACTGCGCGTCAGTCAATGGGCGCCCGGAATATAACACAAGCGTGATAGTCGCCGATTGGGACGGTGGTGATGCTGCGGCCAGGGTCATCACCAGGAAGGCCGACCGCACCGGTTTGGTTCGCCAGCAGGGTCAGGTTGGCCACGGTGGCCGCCAGGTAAACTGGCACTTGGTCTTGACCCGGCTGAAGTAGCGGGCCTGTCGGATGCCCAACTGCTCCAGTCGGGCCAGTCGATGCTCCGCCACCGCCCGGCGCCGCTGGTACGGGTCGTAGTCGGCGCTCTGCTGCAACGCCCGGCCCTCCTGCAGGGTCCTCCTTGGGGTGGATCAGCACTTGCCGGCCCTTCCTGCCTTTGGCCGCGATGCACTGGGACCGCAGCGGGCACGCCCAGCACACCGCCGCCTCAAACCGGAAAGCCCGCAGACGATGAATGTTCCGGTACCATCGGTTCGTTTCCCCGCCGGCACGATGACGCGGGTAAGCTGTCCCGCCGGACAGGTGCAGCTTCCAGCCACCAGGCCGATGACGAAGTCGTCCTTGGGGAAGTGCTTACGGTTGGGTCGTCCCGGTACTCGGGCCACCAACTTGCGCCCGGCATCGACGAAGGCCTGGCGGGTGGCGCCGTCGCCGTAGGCGGTGTCTCCCATGGCCTCACTCTGTGTCAGTGTGTTGCTCCGACCTTGACAGTCCAACGGGTCGAACCGTAGCTGCCCATAGCGGATCTCCCTGATCTCGAACGGCATTGCTGCACTTATCTGTTGCTGTCTTCCGGCTTCGATGTTGGGCCGTCTCCTCTGCTTCTGCCTGCCTTCTGGGAGTGCTCGGATTCGGGTCGCCTGCCGAAACCTCGAAATTTCCCCTCTGGCGGCATTTTTGTCTGCCGGCGCATCAAACCTCGGCTTTTCGTTTAAATGGCCGCGAGAGGCCGAATTTATAGTCTCTACGTTCGATCTGTGCGGCTTGGGGGTCCTCGATTTTCGGGGCCGGTCAGTGAGGCACAAATTTCGGGGTCCGCGATCTTCTGGCAGGCCGGCCCTTTTCTGTTTTTCTGCGGGTCGGCTGTCGCCGCACCGATGCCTCCGTTGTCGTCCCTGCTATCAAAGTGGCGAAACTCTTCCAGGCGCCGGTCAGACTGCAGGCCGCCCCGCCCGACAATCTCGACTGACCGATATCGGCGGTGCGGTTGGTCAGGTCTGACGAGAGAGTGCGCCAAGCGCTGGGGTTCAGCGACGGCCCGTGTCCAATTCGGTTCTGGTGCCGTGACGCTGCCACCGGACGGTAAGGCGCTGCTGACCAAAACGGGCCGCAGTCGCGCCCGGCAACGGTAACAACAGACCTTAGTGGTGCGCGTCACCCGAGAGGTGGGTGTCTGCGACGAAATCCGCCGCTCGGGACCGCTAATCTAAGGCTCTGCGCTACGGAAACTGTAAGGCAATACGACGAAACCGGGTCACGGGGTCACGCTGAATATCCGGCGGCGAAAAACGCAACCGCGCCGGCGGGGCGATCCCCCGCACGGCGCGATTTACGTAGGATATATTGGGCGAATCAAAATGGGTATCACTAGCATGGGCCGGCGTTGGGAGGGCACCCCAGTTTTGCGCCATTGCGCCCCTTTGTTACCCTTGCAAACGGTAGGGGCAGTTCCATCTCCAACAGTTTCCATGAGATGGTCGCCCAGGGTGGGAGTTTTACCGCCCGCGTATATGGAATCCTATGCCGACCTGTTGCGATCAGACTGCCAACAACGCCCACGTCCTATATTGGGATAAATTCCGGGTGTAACAGCCGACGACCTCCAAAACTCTGTTGTCGTAGGGTCATTTACTTGGCTCAATTGGCTGACGATCCGGGGATATGAACTCTATCCGTCGCACCGATTCGGGCAATCCCCAGGATTCGCCCCTGTTGTTGCGGTAACGGAATAGTTCCTCGACTATTGACAAGATGCGGGCACTTCGACCAGGTCCGCCAACACGGTTTGCATCTCGTCTCAGGGCGTGGTGACGCCACAATAAAGGCGCTTGGGTCTCCGTGGCTCCGGAGGGCTGATACACGTCGTTCCCGTCGCTTCTCGCCTCAATGATCACGGCTTCTACGAGCTCGCCCACGTTGTCGTTTGACAAGTCCCTTAATTCTGGTTTGCCAAACAAAGACGATATGATCTCATCGTCGGTCATACTACCGCCCACGAATCCGCGATACAGGACAGGGTCAACGGCTTTCAGGATGGTCAACACGGTCAACAAACGGACGTTGCCAGCCTGTATTCGCGTAAGAGATGAAAGGACCAGCCCTAGACTGTGGACAGTCTGTTCAACTGAACGCAGGCTTAGGCTTGAGCATTCCAGGCACCGCATCAATGTCCTCGCTGAACCGGGTGCGTAGTTGAGCCGCGAATTGTCGTCGGCTTGGGAAAGCGTTTCGGCGATACCGAGTGAACGGAGCATATCTTCGATGAACATTCGGCGATCAGGCGAGGGCAGAGCGATCTCGTGGTCGAAAAACCGCCTCAAATACCCTTCGGCATCAAATTGTGCTCCATAAGGGACTTTCACCGAGTGTGCCAACTCAGAGCGATTAACGGCCAATATAAAGACTGCATGATCGATGGAGAAAATGTGCTTGCAGGTCTCAAGCAGCTCTATGGCATAAGACGGGCGGCACCGATCAAGCTCATCGATAAGTACCACTAACGGCCTTTGGTCATTGCTTTCCCACAGCGCACCGACCATGGCTTGTAGTTCTCCACGAAACTCGTGGATTGATTGTCGTCCTTTAGGGTAGTCGTCCAAAAGTTGCTCAGCGAACTTGCCGGCGACCTGACCGATTTCACCGGCCGCGACGGGTATCGCACTGGCCACCATACGAATTACTCCCGGAGCAACCCATCTGGCGGCTACCTTGGCCGCTTTAGTCATGTCTTCGATGGCGGATTTGATGCTGCCTTCTTCCTGGTCTTTGAGGCCTTCTGAGATCTCGGCAGCCAGGGCCACGAACGGTTCTTCTATGAAATCAGTTTCCCATGCATTGAAATGAACGACAGGAAAGCCCTCATCACGAAGATGTTGCCCCCACATGCGCAACAAGGTGGTCTTGCCAGTTCCCCACGCCTCGTTCACAGCCATGGTACATGGTCCCTCTAGGTTGGAGATCATGTTCGTCAGGAACTGCACCTGCTCCTGGCGTCCGAGCAGGTCGTGAGCGAACGGGTTTCCGGGTGGTATATCGATTTCCCGAGGTTGGATGCGGATCCCCATTTTCGAACCTATCCCTTCGAATTTACCGAAAATTCTGAACCATGGTTAACGGCATGACTATTCACGCTGCAATCCCCAGTTCCCGCAATCTTGCCACCAGGTACTCCTGCGGCTGGTCTCCCTTGACGCTGTTGCATTGCCCGTCGTGGGCGGCCCCGGTTAGGTGACCATTCTGGGTGCGGGATCATTCCATCAAGACTCCATCCCGGACGATTTCATGAGAAAGTGTCCTGCATGAGTAAAGGTCCCTCGACGGTGTCGAACAATTGAGGTCCGGATATATACTGCAGGAACGCGTCGGTGGTCACGGTACGCCCCTTGGTGAAAATGGTGGCTATTTCTTGAATCAAAAAGGCGAGCGGTTGCGGCACTTGTATGGCAACGTGCGCGTTAGCTTCCATGGCCGAACTCACAAGCGAGTTCTCGCCGTTGCTGCAAAGGCACGGCGCCGCGCATATTCCGGACATCGCTATTATGCGATTAGGGCAAAGGGCTGCGCTATTGAGTTGCTTAAATTCGTTCAGTCTCTTGACTAACACTTTCGTCCCGGTCGCAAAAGAATGCGCCACCGCGAAACCCCATATCTGGTCTTTGCTATTATTGTGCTGCTTATATTGCTCCTCGACAGTCCCTACCAACGCAAGTGGCGACCCATAACTCCGGAAAGGTACCGTTGGCTCCAGTCCCATCCCGTCGTGTTCGGTTCTGCACCACCTTTCCAGGCGCCTCACTGAGGCGATTTTGTCCAGAATGTCATCGAACTCCTTCGATCCGACGGCGCTTTTTACTTCGCCGACAGCGATCACGCCCTCGCATGGGTAGAACGACGTCTCCTCATCCTCGTTAATCGTGAATACCGGACAGAGATTTTTCTCGTACAAAACCAGGTCCATTTGCCTCGACGCGTTTCCTAGGTTGTCGATCACGAAGCCAGACCCGATGCCGACACCGTCCGGGAGCAGAGCGCCGAACTTCCTGAGCACTGCCTGCTCTCGGGCGCGGCCCACATGCCCAGGCGTCGTGGCAAGCCGTGCCTGGTCGAACGCCAGGACAAGTTCCTCACCGAGGCTTGCGAGATATTTGTTTATATCGAATGCCCTGCCCATGCATCATTCTCCTTTCGAACCGGACCAACCCATAGATACTAAAGTGCATGATCTCCAGTGTTTGTGCTCCATGGTGTTCAGCGATGCAGCTCCACAGTGTTCACGCTAAGGTATGAAACCGTACTTGCGCCGGGTGACCCGGCCGGGCGTGGTGAGTCTTTAGCCCCTGGTCCGCTAGGAGCATTCCCACTCCCCGCTTAGCATTTCGGATCAAATTAGCGCATAGTCGAAAGCGTGGATCCGCTCGAGGATGGCGCGATGCTCGGCGCTAAGGCCGGCGGATATCAACGTTATCGAAGGCCCAGATGTTCCTGTCGGCTTCCAGTCGGCTTCCAGTCGGCGAAGTTGGTCATGGTGCGACCGAGGCGAACCAAGTCTAGCGATGGCAGACTTCATTCGCAACTCGGTTACGTCCCGTCAATAGGTGTAATTGACGTCATCCTTGGTGATGTTGTTTAGGCAGCAGCCTCCAGGATGTTGGTTACTGGCATAGCCTCGGCGTTGATGTCGTTGCTAATGGTGAGATAGCGACGGCCTTCAGCCCATTCGTCATGCTGCTCAGCCAGCACGGCGCCCACCAGACGCCGGGTGGCGGCACGATTGGGGAAGATACCCACCACGTCGGTGCGCCGGCGGATCTCCTTGTTCAGGCGCTCCAGGGGATTGTTGGACCAGAGTTTCTGCCAGTGGGACACTGGGAAGGTGGTGAAGGCCAGGATGTCGGGTATGGCGTCCTCCAGCAGCTGGGACGCTTGAGGGAAGTGATCTCGGAGTTGAGCCACCACTCGGTCGGCCTGGGCGTGGACTTCCTCTGGTGAGAGTTGTTGGTAGATGGTGCGGACCATAGCGGCCACACCCGGTTGGGAGCGCTTAGGCACCCTACTCAGCAGGTTGGCCATGAAGTGGGTTCGGCAGCGTTGCCAACCGGAGCCGGCATACACCGTGGCGATGGCCTGCTTCAGACCCTGATGGGCATCGGAGATGACCAGTTCCACCCCGCTGAGACCTCGAGCGTTCAGCGAGCGCAGGAAGGCCAGCCAGAAGGCGCCGTTTTCGCTGGCGCCCACGTCCATGCCCAACACTTCCCGCTGACCCTGAGCGTTCACGCCGGTGGCCACCACCACGCTGACGTTGACGATACGTCCGCCCTCCCTGACCTTCTGGGTCAGCGCGTCCAGCCACACGTACGGATAGGGTCCGCCGTCCAAAGGCCGGCCCAGAAAGTTCTCCACCACTTCGTCCAGGTCCCGGCAGATGCGCGACACCTGGCTTTTCGAAATCCCATCACAGCCCAGGGATTTGACCAAGTCATCCACCCGCCGAGTGGACACCCCTTCCACGTAGGCCTGCTGGATCACCGCCAGCAGCGCTTTCTCGCTGCGTCGCCGGGGTTCCAGCAGGCTGGGAAAGTAGCTGCCTTCCCGGAGCTTCGGGATGCGTAGCTCCATCGTCCCCACCCGGGTGTCCCAAGTCCGGTTACGATAGCCATTGCGGTGGGTAACGCGCTCTGGGTTGCGTTCCCCATGCTCAGCGCCGATCTGCGCTGACACCTCGGCCTCCATGATCCCCTCCACCAGCACCTGCAGGGCTTCCCGCAGGAAGTCCACATCGCCGTCCATGCCACGCTTGCGTAGTAGTTCCAAAAGGTCCATGCTGTCCTTGGCCATCGCGTTCCTCCCTCATCGGGTTTGTTGTTGTTCCGATAAGGATGACGCGGTGGCCGTCGTCTTGCCACCCAGTCCCTGTTACACCACCTTCAGGGACTCTACTCGCAACTCTGCCATTCTGGCGCAGATCAACGTCCAGACCTGTGCTTGCAGACGCGCTCTGGAGCGGTCTCGGGTGCCCAAAATGGCAGAGTTCGGTATCAACTCTGCCTTCCCGCATCCGGCAACATTAGAACCCCTAACAAAATGGGTTGCTGATCCGTAATCAGAAGGCTAATCTCTGGGTAAGTTCATTCCGTTGCGTTGGGTTGCGCGGGCACAGTATCGGCGGAAGCGGGAGGTGGTGTTCAATGGCGAAACCTTTGGTCAGCGACGAACTATGGGAGATCGTACAACCGCTGCTGCCAGCGCCCAAACCCCGGTGGTTCCGCAATCCGGGACGCAAGCCGCTGCAGGACCGCAAGGCCCTGACTGGAATTCTGTTCGTATTGAAGAGCGGCATTCCCTGGGAGATGCTGCCCCAGGAAATGGGCTGCGGTTCCGGGATGACCTGCTGGCGCCGGTTGCGGGACTGGCAGCAAGCCGGAGTGTGGCAAAAGCTCCACGAAACGCTGTTGTCCAGATTGCACGGGGCGGAAGGTCTGGACTGGTCCCGGGCTTGCGTGGACAGCGCGTCGGTGCGGGCCGTGGGCGGCGGGGAAAAAGACCGGCCCCAATCCCACGGACCGGGGCAAACCCGGGAGCAAGCATCACGTGCTTACCGAGGCCAACGGAACCCCCTTGTCGGCCATCCTGACCGGGGCCAATCGCCACGACGTAACCCAGTTGCTGCCCCTGGTGGACAGGGTGCCGCCGGTGCGCGGTCAACGGGGCCGACCCCGCCGCCGGCCGCAGCGGCTGTACGCCGACCGGGCCTATGACTCGCGGTGGCATCGCCAGGAATTGCGCAGGCGCCACATCGCGCCAGCCCTGGCCCGGCGGGGCGCGGAACACGGCAGCGGGCTGGGAGTGTACCGCTGGGTGGTGGAGCGAACCCTGGGCTGGCTGCACCAGTTCCGCCGGCTGCGGGTCCGCTACGAGCGCCGTGCTGACATCCATGAAGCCTTCCTGTCCTTGGGCTGTTCCATCATCTGCTTCCGACGCTTGACCTCTTTTTGTTAGAGGTTCTTAGGACCGCCAAGGGGGACATCGACCTCCAAGACACCAGACCAGGCACCAAGCGATTTTTACGTGGATTGGGGAGGGACAACCGCACGAAGAATGACTGGAACGGATGGGCGGTTTACAATACGTTTAGATCGTTCGGTGAGTTTGAGCCGGCGAAAATTCACAGCGCGACGCTCAATCTTGTATCACATTCGCGGCCGTAAGGCTGGCTCCCCCGGGCACGCCCAATAGCCAGAACTGCTCCGATGGAGGTTTGCAGTGGATCAACGTATAACTTTAGCCGTTGCGCCTGAGTCGAACGCCATGGACTGGGCAGCGAACTTGCCCGGTGCCCTGGAGCCGCCGACGGAAGGATTGCTGAGCAGCCTGAACCGCAGTGTGCTGGGCGATCTCGACGCCATCACGGCCGTCATGCTGGAGCCGCCGACGGAAGGATTGCTGAGCAGCCTGAACCGCAGTGTGCTGGGCGATCTCGACGCCATCACGGCCGTCATGCTGGAGCCGCCGACGGAAGGATTGCTGAGCAGCCTGAACCGCAGTGTGCTGGGCGATCTCGACGCCATCACGGCCGCCGTGCTGGAGCCGCCGACGGAAGGATTGCTGAGCAGCCTGAACCGCAGTGTGCTGGGCGATCTCGACGCCATCACAGCCGTCATGCTGGAGCCGCCGACGGAAGGATTGCTGAGCAGCCTGAACCGCAGTGTGCTGGGCGATCTCGACGCCATCACGGCCGCCGTGCTAGAACCGCCGGGTGGCCTGGACCGGCGGACGTTGTGGGCTATCCCCGAAGTGGCAGACGTTCATCATGAGAGACGACTAACCACGCAGATTCCTCAGCTACCCGAACGCGGTTCGAATGTGGGCAACGTTCAGAACTTGCTGGGATCGTTCGATAAACAGATAACTTCCGCCGGTCTCGTCCAATGCACACGGGCCTTATTCGCAGACGGGCATTACTCAGTGGCTGTAGAAAAGGCGTTTGTTTACTTGGAAAACCTTGTCAAACAAAAATCGGGATTGTCGGGCAAACATGGGTCGAGCCTCATGAAAACGGTGTTCAGCGCGCAAAATCCTCTCATCAGATTGAACGCTTGGGTCACGGATTCAGACAGAGATGAACAGCTTGGTTATATGGAGATTTTTGCTGGTGTGATGACTGGCATTCGGAACCCGCGAGCACACTCGCACAATTGGGTCGATAAGCCAGAAGAAGCTTTGGAATTGCTCGTGCTGGCAAACCATTTGGCTAAGAAAATCCTGATGGGAAGTAGTTCTCGAAATTCAAATTGAACAAGGCAGACACTGTGGCCTAGCCTTCAGCGTCCTGCCTTCGGTGCCATTTCCATATCGCTGGGTTGTCCAAAGGAAGGCTGCCTTTAGCAACGAGTGGCGACCGACTCTAATGGCAGAGTTTGAACGGAAGTCTGCCATGTTAAACTCTTGGCATGACGACGCGCGGCCTTTCCCACTACTGGACCCCGGACCAGGTCAAGATGATCCTGGACGCAATGCCGGCGGGCCAGCCTTGGCTGTTCGGCCTGCTGCTGTGGCGTACGGCGCTCCGCCAGGCTGAGGCTCTGAACCTGGAATGGCGCGACCTGCAGTTCGCCGGCGCCCAGCCGTCAGTCACGGTTCGCAATGGGAAGGGTGGGAAGTACCGTGTGGTACCCGCCCACCCGGAGATGGTAGATGCCTTCCGTTCGGTGCCGCACCGGAACGCGGCGGAAAAGGTGTTCACTGGACGACGCGGCAAGCCGCTGTCAGCCAGGACGGCGGCACGGTGGATCGGTGACGGGGTCACCAATGCGGGTCTTCAGGCCGCTGCCACCGGGACCGGCGCAAAAGGGCCAGCCTCCCACAGTCTTCGCCATAGCTGCGCCCGACACTGGCTGCAGTCCGGGCTCAACGTCAACGCGGTTTCCGCCTGGCTGGGACACAGCAGCCCAACGGTGACGCTGAACACCTACCTAGTGTTGGCGCCGGACACCCTGGGCGACATCAGCGAGGTTCCATGACGTGCGGAGTAGAGCGGCGGGTGCACGCAGACCAGCTTAATCGACGCGGGGTTGAGTCCCGTCGGGGTGTCCAGGTTATCCGCATCGCTGATGGTTCGATTGGAGGAATTGGTGATCCCTGGCAGATCCAACGCTGGGATCGAGATTTGCATCAACATGCTCCGCGCGCCGAGCCTTCCAAATAGAAAAACTGGAATTCGCACATATTTTAGGACCGCGATCATGGTTACGCGAACAGCGCAGGGAACGTTTTGGCTATCGGGCCGCCCTGAGAACAGTAAGCGAGGGCATGTCATATTCAACGACGCTGGGGGTCTAACGCTTCTCACCGAGGGAGGATTCGACGATAGCTACGGTGATCCGGGAGAGTGGGAACCCTTTTTTGTTTTGCCGGAAAGTCAAGAGCCGGTGAACATTTGCGGTTTGCTCACCTCCGATCACGTCAAGATGGTCGGTTGCGTGGTTGAATCTGCGTCAGGAGGAGAAATCGGGAGGTTCGGCACCGTGCCTCACACCTTCCGTTGGAAATGCGGTCTCGGGTTCGTTGGGGCCAAATACGATGGCGATATTCCGAAACGTATCAAAAGTGCCACAGTTCGCATATCTGGGTTGAACACATGGGTCAGCGGCTTCGACGGCGTTGGAGTTGTCGTCGACAGCAAAGAGGGCAAAATCACTTGGAGCCTTGTGCCCGAGGTGCGTTCCGCCGAATGGTCGTTGGGGAAAATCACGATAAACCACCAAGCGCGGTACACGATCGATTTGGCCGGACACCATGTGAACGAAACTCGAGTGACCTCGGATACCTCCATTGGCGTAGAACTGAGTGAAACACAGCCATGGGACGTGATCACCGACGTGGTGGAGAGCCTACAGTGTTTGGTGTCGATTTCTGCCGGACAATCAGCGAATGTCGAATCAGTATCGGTAATGGTGGAGTCTGACGGGAATCGGGAAAACCTAGCCGCTTATTACACGCCAAACCTTTACTGCGGCACCGCACCGTTAAAATTCCCGCCGTTGCTGTCGTTTGACGATATAGGCCAAGTGGAGGGGGTCGCCCATTGGATAGATGTCCTTCGGGATCGTCGAGTCACTCGGCGCGCTCTCGTATCTGACATGTTCGTGCAACCAATTTTCATAACGGATCGGACCGGGCACCTTATATCTGCATGTGAGGCTTTCATGAGAGATACGGGAGCCAGTCGAACTGCGAACCTGAATTTGTCTAGAGAAATTCTGCAACCCTTGATTGATCGCGCTGGTCCAGGTTTCCAAGCAGACGTCGGAGATGTTGGTCAGTGGAAGAGCAAGGTTTCGCAAATCCGGAACCATTACGGTATAGGCCATTTGCAGGATAACCCCAATGCTCCGACCCTCGAAGACCTGCTGGTCGTGAATCGACAACTATCTGTCTTGGTCACAGTGTGCCTATTGAGAGAGTGCGGGGCTCCAGAAACGGTAATCATGAAGGTTGTCCAGCGAAGTCAGGCTACTTGGTGGGTTGCGTTGTGAAGTGCTAAGGATGACCGTTTTATGGTCGTGGAAAGTAAAAGCACTGCTCTTCGTCCGCTTGCTTACGAAGCGGGGTTCTATTTGGGATCGCGAGCGTCTTACCGCTCAATGTATTACCGGTCGGCCTATCGCCTCCAGCATCGGCGGCATCCTGCCTGTCGCGTACGCCTCGTCGACCTGGGGCGCCAGCCATTGCCCCACGGTTCCGCCGTCGGGCAGCACGATGTTGGCCAAGAACTCGGCCTCCAGAGTGGTGATTCCCGACTCCACGGCCTCCAGCTTGGCCCGGATGATCAGGAGCAACGCCCGCCAGCGTTGACGGCAGGTCTACTCCCACGCTGACTGCTGCGCGGTTACCGAACGCCAGGCGTTCCGCGGCGTCCTGGCGAAATAGTCCACCGACGGCATCACCAGCATGATCTGCACGCGCCGTCCGGCCATGTTGAACGCCACCATGGCGTGGCTGCCCTCGGTGACGTAGCCGAATCCGGCGGCGCCGTGCTTGGCCAGCAGCTCCTCGATGTTCGTTTTGGTCTTTGAGATGGGGACGCGGGTTTGCGCGGCGTAGGGCATCACTATTACTCCCATCTCGACCAAGGAGGCTGTGATCAAGGTGCAACGGTTCAGCTTCACGGCGCATCGTACCGTTCCTGCCGGCGCAGTGCCTTGCCCACCGCGTACTGCGTGGTCACCATCATCGTCAGTTTAACCAGGAACGGGACCCCGTCGAGGTCAGAGCCCTGCTGCCTGTCACCCTCGCTCCCCAACCTCGCGTCGCCAGCATGCGCGCTTCCCATCGGTGGATTTGGGCTAAATTGGACGGCGGGCTGGGCACGGGCCTTTGCCGAGATGGGGAGAAAGTGGAGAGCAGAAAAAGAAAACGGCGACGTGCCACAATAAACATATGCCCCGCCGGCAGCGAAGATCAAATAGCCGGCAAAGACCACTGAGAAAGGAGCGACATGATGGACGGACCCCTTGCTACAGAAATCCAGATCAGGAACCCAAATGGAGACTGGATCACGATAACCAATAGGGCTCACATCGAACACATGTCAGAGACACTCGACCTGAGAGTAGCGGACGCTCTGGGCGTCACGTACTGCAACATCTGCGCCAACATGGCCGACATGGGCGACATGGACGCAGTCGTCATCCTCGACGACCACGCCCTACTGTACCAATTCCACCACTGGTTCGGCATCGGCGGATGCTGGGAGGGCCATGTTTGCCCAGATTGCGAAGGCCAGTTCGACGACGATTACATATCCATACAGTGCAAAGACGATGATGAGGATTCTCTATCCGGCTGCGACAACGATTGCATTTGCAAATGCCAAATCCTCGACTGCAAGGCGGCCGTCACCAGAGGTACCTACGTGGTGAAAGCTTCCAGTTGGTAGCAGCTAACCAGTAACCCATCGACTGCGCCCCGGGCACAAAGCCCGGGGCGCAAATGTTTAACAGGAGGCCCATGGAACTCTACAAGCAACGGCAAATGGACAGGCTCGACAGAACCTGGAGTTGATCAAAGACAAGATCGACGAACGCGTGAGATCTGAGCCGTTCGACCTGGAATGCCAGTGCGACGCCAACGCGGTCATCGAAGAGACCAAGGAGGAGATTGACAGGATCGGCATCCGAGTTAGCAACCCAATGCACGACGGGACCACGTGGAGCGTGTACTCCGGCTACAGCAACGGTCAGGGCACCAGCCGGATGTTCTGGCCAGAGAAGACGAAGGTGAACAGAAACGACAAGGAGGCCGGATGAAACAATCGCAACACGAGCAACTCCGTCGGCTCCGCGACAACGTCGATGCGCTCGCATAGAGCATTCGGGAGGATGAGGAGCCGCCGAGCCCGGGCATGGAGTACTACTGCGACTGCGACCGCAGGGCGCTCAGCATGATCCTCGAAGTCGAAGCGAGACTCGTCGACGATAACCAGGAGAGCTTCAACAGGTGTTTCAAATTAGCATCACCGAGGCGAACCAACCAAGGACGGCGCGGGATGGTTCGTGAGCTGTAAAAGCGGCCACGGCTGGCTCGTCGTCGGTTCGCCAGAATATCTGCCGCGGGTGATGGAGGAACACACCGACAGAAACTGCACTCTCAGGGAAGGAGGACCGGATGGAAACACGCCAAAAGATTGAAAGCATGATGAACGACGTCAGAGAGGCCGTCTACGACGACCTGATCGTCTGGAGGAAGCACAAGCCGACCGAGTAGGAAATGGACGCGTTCGCTGACGCCCTCCTCCCTCTCGAAAACGACAACCACGACGAGGCGGAAGCCCGCTGGGAGGGACGGTACTTGGTGGATCCACAATCAGTCCAGCAGGAACAGCAGCAGGGATAAACGACACCAGGCCGCGCTGGATGTTTCAGCGCGGCCTCGACCGGGAGAGGCATAGTCGTACTGAGATCGAAAACCAAGACGAAGGGGCATACGAAGAACAATCCCAGCCCGCCGTGGTGGACCGCAGAGAACATCACCGCCCTGCTGCTGGAGGCCAGGGACGGTGGCCCCATCTATTCCATCGTAGAGCGGGCTGCGGTACCGGTGAAGCCAGGAGCGTTCATCAATTTTTGAGGAGACACAGCGAGTGCGCACCCGGAGAGCGCGCGAAAGCCGTGTTTGTGCAGGAATTCAACGAATCCAGGGGGCCCATCAACTGCAACGCCTAAAGCGACGCGAGGTCCATCCTGGAGCAGGCGCTGGACGAGGTGAGGCACCACTGCGAGTGCGAGGGCCGCAAGGACGACCTTGACATGATCGCCTGCTACAACTGCCTCGAGCTGGACAGGAACGGGGAGCCACCCTTCGACAGGAAAGACCGGAACCTCCGCGACAACCTGATGAGGACGGTCGTGGCCGGCCGGCACACCCTGTACCCGAAGTTGGTGGCGTAGACGAGGCTGCTCATGTTGGCCAATTCGTTCACGCTGGCAGCGGTGGCAATCCATCTGGGCCAGCTCTTCGTCCAGGCGTACCTGTTCGACACGGTCTGTCCGACCGCGGATTACCTGTCCACGCAGATATGCGCGGACCTGCTGCGTCAGGCGATCGAAGCAGGGCTGAACAGGTGAGAGAAGAAACCTACGCCCCGGTTTATCCCGGGGCGTATCTTCTCGAATACATGGCTGGAAGGCCATTTTTTATTTTTTTAGTCGCCGGAGCGGCGCCGCAAAGGAGCGGGGAGCGACAGGAATTGAAGACGACCGAAAATCGCAGACCCCCAGCCGCCATAGAACGAACGTAGAAGGTATAAATTCGGCCTCTCGCGGCCATTTAAACGAAAACCCAAGGTTTTACACGCCGGCAGACCAAAATGCCGCGAGAGGGGAAATTTCGGGGGGTTGCGCACTTCGGGGTTTTCCGTCTCCCCATCGGGGGGCTGGAGCGAAGGCGACCGCTGAAAGGGAAAAGTTGCTGTTAATTGGCGCGGCAGGTTTTCGCTACATTACTCCATAACACGCTACGTGATAACACGACAAAGGAGCGAACAATGGAGACCACAAGGCTAGCGTACAGCGCCACGGAAGTGGCAGCCGCCCTTGGGGTGAGCAAAGCGACTGTTTACGAGCTGACCCGTACCGGGCGACTCGACCACATCAAAGTCGGATCCCGCATCCTCATCCCAAGGCATGCGCTGGACAAGCTCTTGACCACGCCGGCGCAGACCGACGAGGACATCGTGACTGACACCGAGGAAGTGCAGGAAAACGTACCCCGCTGATAAACTGCCGCCCCCCAAATCCACAACAGGAGGGTAGACACGTGGCAGGCATCAGACAGAGATCCAAGGGGACCTGGGAGATCGATGTTTTCCTGGGACGCGACGAAAACGGGAAGAGGAAACGCATTTACGAGACCGTGCAGGGCAAAAAGGCGGACGCGGAAAGGCGGCGACGGGAAATCCTGTCGGAGATGGACCGGGGGGTCACGCCGACAAAAACCAACTACACGGTCGGGGCCTGGCTGGACAAATGGCTGCAGGACAAGATCATCCCGAACCTCAAGCCTAAAACCATTGACCGGTATGAGGGCATCATACGCCTTCACCTGAAACCCCACCTTGGATACATCAAAATCAAGAAACTCACGCCGGGGCAGGTGCAGGAACTCGAAACCCAACTGCTCCAAGGCAAGTTGAACCCCAAGGGCAAGGAGATGGACCCCAAGGGGGTCGAGCTTGTCCACGGGGTGCTGAACGGAGCAATGAAGCACGCCCTAAAATTGGAACTGATCTCCAGGAACCCAGCGTCTCTCGTCTCGCCCCCGAAGGTGACGAAACAGGAAGCCTACACGCCGGAGGTGGAGCAGGTACGGGCCTTGCTGGAACTGGCAGCGGAACAGGAACATCCTCTCTGGGTGTGCATCCATCTGATCGCCTACACTGGCATGCGTCGCGGCGAGGCCCTCGCGCTGAAGTGGGAGCACGTCGACCTGGACAACTGTCATGTCGTGGTGAAGCAGTCACTGAGTGTACCCAAAGGCGGGATTGTGATTGCGTCGCCAAAGACCGAGAGCAGCCACCGGACAGTCGACCTCGACCACCGGACGGTGGAAATACTCAGAGCGCACAGGGAACGACAACTTGCGCTTGCCGCTAAGCTCGGGGTCCCTCCGCCAAAGAAACTGTTCCCGCGCCACGACCGGGATGAGTGGCAGCATCCGAACACCGTCAGGTACGCAGTCAGGACGTTGAGCCAGCAGGCCGGCTGCCCTGCCATCACTCTACGAAGTCTCCGTCATTTCCACGCCACCGTCGCACTCAAGGCCACCAAGGACGTCGCCGTGGTATCGAAGCGGATTGGCCACTCCAGTCCAAAGATCACGTTGGACGTATACGCGCACGTCCTGCCGGGCTGGCAAGCCGAAACCGCCGCAGCGTTCGCGGACGTCATGGACACCGCGGCGTAGTCTGCCGGACAATTGCCGGACAAATTCACGACACCACATGACACCACACGGAAAATCGAGCGTAGATTTGAGTAGGAAATCTCGATTTTCTGCACTGTACGACACGCCAGAATACGGTTAGCATCGTATCCCTCCTTCGGCACCAAATTCTCAATAAAAGGGCGGTTCACGCTTGTGCCCAGTAGCAACAAGCGGCGAACCGCCCTCTTTTGCGCCCTGACGTAGGACAATTGTGGGACAAACCTACACTAGCCCACCGTGCTGGACACGTCAGGACTGCATCAAACCGCACACAGAGACCGGCGATCCGACGACCGAATTCTAGTGTGATGTAACCGAAGTAAGTAGTAAAAGATGGAGTGTTGCGGTGTTCTCTGGGTGAGCAGGCCAGGGGTGAGCAGGCCAGATGGAGGATCACCATGACGATCGGACGACCGATGCCGCCGCTGATTTTGGACGAAGCGGAACGGGAAGCACTGGAGCGGTGGGTGCGGCGGCCCAAGACGGCCCAGGCTTGGGCGTTGCGCGCCAAGATTATTTTGGCGTGCGCCGAGGGCAGGAGCAACACCGCATTGGGCGCCGAGTTGGGGGTGTCGAACGAAACGGTGGGCAAATGGCGGTCGCGGTTTGTGGAGCGGAGACTGGATGGGCTGTCGGACGAGCCCCGCAGCGGCCGGCCTCGTTCGGTTACCGATGACGATGTGGAGCGCGTGATTACGCGGACGCTGGAGACGACGCCTCGGGATGCCACCCACTGGAGCACTCGGTCCATAGCCCAACGTTGCGGACTGAGCCACAACACGGTGGGCTGAATCTGGAGAGCCTTCGGGTTGCAACCCCACCGCACCGAAACCTTACCCACAAGACGGCGCTGATCCGGAACCGGTTGGCCAAACGGCCGTGTTTCCACCTGCACTTCACCCCCACCAGCGCGTCCTGACTGAACCTGGTGGAGCGCTGGTTTGCACTGCTGACGGAGAAGCAGTTGCGTCGCGGGGTGCATCAGAGCAGCGGAGAACTGGAAGCGGCCATCCACCGCTACCTGGACGTGACCAACGAAGATCCCAAGCCATTTGTGTGGACGAAAACCGCCGACCAGATACTCGCCAACGTCGCCCGCTTTTGCCAAGCATCTTTGGATACATCACACTAGAGGAATGCACGGCGGTAATCTTGGCCGCAATTTCGTTGCCATCGAATAGCTATCACCCTGGACACTTGGCTGCGCTATTGGGCGCCGCTGTTATGGCGATTTACGTCCCTTGGGCATTTGGCAAGGAAAGATGGCTTTCGCGACTCCGACCGAGTACGAGAAACGAAGGAAATACGCACAGGCAACGTGGCGGGTGCGGATTCCTCGCTCAGGGGACAGGATGAAAGGAGGCTGGAGATTAGGTGTTGCCCAGATACACTTGGAAGACGACTCAGTGGATTCCTTTCGTGCAGCCGTCGGGCGAGCGTATTGTTTGGGAGTTCAGGACCTACAAATGTTCTGCACTCGGACGTGGAATAGGGATGTAAAGCAAAAGAATTCTGCTAGCACAGCTCCAGTTGGTTCCACCTACTGCCAGCGGTTCCGCTATTACGTTGCGTCCAGGATTGATGGATCCCTAGCAGAGGCAGTTGGCGTAGTAGAGTCCCTGAAGGTGGTGTAACAGGGACTAGGTGGCAAGAAGAGAGCCACCGCGTCATCCTTATCGGAACAACAACAAACCCGATGAGGGAGGACCGCGATGGCCAAGAACAGCATGGACCTTTTGGAACTACTACGCAAGCGCGGCATGGACGGTGATGTGGACTTCCTGCGGGAAGCTCTGCAGGTGCTGGTGGAGGGGATCATGGATGCCGAGGTATCGGCGCAGATCGGCGCTGAGCATGGTGAACGCAACTCGGAGCGCACTACCCACCGCA
Source organism: Dehalococcoidia bacterium (assembly GCA_965116565.1). Taxonomy (GTDB): domain Bacteria; phylum Chloroflexota; class Dehalococcoidia; order Lucifugimonadales; family UBA3495; genus Bin87. The sequence continues at coordinate 1,678,726 of OZ220699.1, read as the reverse complement.
ACGGCTACCGCAGTCGAGACTGGGACACCCGGGTGGGGACGATGGAGTTGCGCATCCCGAAGCTCCGGGAAGGCAGCTATTTCCCCAGCTTGTTGGAACCCCGGCGACGCAGTGAGAAAGCACTCCTGAGTGTTATACAGCAGGCCTACGTGGAAGGGGTGTCCACCAGGCGGGTGGATGATCTGATCAAATCTCTGGGCTGCGACGGCATTTCGAAAAGCCAGGTCTCACGCATCTGCCGGGACCTGGACCAGGTGGTGGAGATCTTTCTGGGTCGGCCTCTGGATGGTGGTCCCTATCCGTACGTTTGGCTGGACGCTTTGACCCAGAAGGTCAGAGAGGGCGGGCGGATCGTGAATGTCAGCGTGGTGGTGGCCACCGGTGTCAACGCTCAGGGTCAGCGGGAGGTATTGGGCATGGACGTGGGCGCCAGCGAGGACGGCGCGTTCTGGCTGTCTTTCCTGCGCTCGCTCAACGCCAGGGGACTCAGCGGTGTCGAGTTGGTCATCTCCGATGCCCACCAGGGACTGAAAAACGCCATTGCCACCGTGTTTGCCGGAGCGGCGTGGCAGCGGTGTCGAACCCACTTCATGGCCAACCTGCTGAGCAGGGTGCCCAAGCGGTCTCAACCTGGCGTGGCCACCATGGTGCGTACCATCTACAAGCAGCTCTCCCCAGAAGAGGTCCACGCCCAGGCCGATCGGGTGATCGCTCAGCTGCAGGAACACTTCCCTCAGCCGGCCCAGATGCTGCAAGACGCCATCCCCGACGTCCTGGCCTTCACCGCCTTCCCAGTGTCCCACTGGCAGAAACTCTGGTCCAACAACCCGTTGGAGCGATTGAACAAGGAAATCCGCCGGCGTACCGACGTGGTGGGCATCTTCCCCAACCGAGCAGCGACCCGGCGTCTGGTGGGCGCCGTACTGGCCGAACAGCACGACGAATGGGCCGAAGGCCGCCGCTATCTCACCTTCACCGACGATCTTGCTGCCGAGACCTTGCCGGCCAGCAACATCCTGGAGGCCGCAGCCTAATAACATCAACAAGGATGACGCCAATTACACCTATTGACGGGACGTAACCGTTGGCGTTCCACTCAGGGCCGACGCAGTGACAATTTCCCGAGAAGAAATCTCATCACGCCACAATCCCCAGCTTCCTCTGCCTGGCCACCGGGTATCCATGCGGTCGGTCGCCGTTCATACGGTTGCAGTGGGCGCAGAGTAGCTGCAGGTCCTCGATGCTGTCCTGGCCGCCGGTGCCGCATGGGATGATGTGGTCCACCTCAAAGACTCGGAACGGGCAATCGCTGCGGCGACCGTTGCCCCAACTTTCCTGCTGCCCGAGCAGGATATTTTGATTCTGAGGGCACGCCGCAACTGAGTCAATGGGGATGCGTTCCACGAGAGGTGGAGCGCGCGACTACCTCCCGTTCCACACGTCTATTGGGCGGGATTGAGTAGTGAGGGCGGGATGCCCGACGCGGTCGCTTGGGATGGGTCGGCCGAGATCCGATCAGGACGGATTGGGGCAGGACGAGAATGGCGGCGGGCTATCCTCCGGTGTCCCATGGTATGAACGCGCCGGCGGCGAAGTCCTGGCGCCGTTGTCGCAGTTCCAAAGCCTATTATGCACATTTGATACCATTTCATGTGCATGATGCACATTGCCTGCAAGCCTTGCACGAGACCACGATCCGTAATGGACAACAGGATGCACAACATTTCGCATTGATAACTCAGCATAAATAATAAAACATTGGATATATGGTCCATTACGTGCCAAATATTTGGCCAGCGGATTCCCGATGATCCAGCCATTCCGAGCGGGACTGGTCGTCGGCCTGGCGGTGATTTTGCCGATCATGCTGCTGGGTTGCGGTCCGGCGGCGGCCACGATAAGCGAGCCCGCGCCCACTCATGCCCAGCCGGCCGCAGCCATCCGGGGCGGCGATCCGGCACGGCCCGTAAAGCCCACCGAGTCGCCGTTCAAGTTGGACGAGCGACCCGCAAAAATCCCGGCTTCGCCGCCCCGACTTGTTGCGCCCGAGGTCGAACCGGTTGCGTCGCGCGAGGTGCTTTCTGAAAACGCCGCGCGGCCCGTGGGCGAACCTGCGGGTGAGCACGCGTCCAGCGAGGAAAGCGTGTCGGACGCAGCCGGCGGCGCGTTCGGAGAACAACCCGCGCAACAGCGGCCCTACACCTGGCACGATGGCGACCGCACGATGACCGCGCTGCTGCAACCGGCTTTGATGGTAACGCAGGGTGGTGATATTGAGCCCCGGAGCAAAACCGCCGTCAAAACAACGCGGAGCGACGCGGCCGACAAGGCCGGGTCAGTCGACAAGTCCGACGCGGCCCCCTCCGCCACCATGCCGGTGTTCCAGTCGCAATCGGGGACGCTGATGACGCTGCCGGGCGGAGTGCTGCTGGCCTTGGACAAATCCTGGAGCGGCGCGGAGACGGACGCGTTTTTCGACCGGAACGGAATCCTCCCGGATCGTGTGTCGGAACTGGACTACATCGCCAACGGGTTCTTCGTGGATACCCAGCCCGGCTTCCCGTCCCTGGATCTGGCGAACGCCCTGGCGACTCAGGACGGCGTGCGCGTATCCACTCCAAACTGGCGGCGCGAACTGGTGGCAGAGTAGTGCTACACAGTTTCGCGGGAAACCATTTCTTCTCGCTGACGATGTGTCGCCGGCGCGCGCTTCCCGTATGACAGGTCTAGGGCTCTCTGCGGCGCGGTTGCTGGCAGCGGGGTTGGCCCTGCTGGGTCTCCTGAGCCTGCTGCTCCCGATGAATGCCCGGGCGCAGGCGACGGTGCCGGGCGCGCCGACCATCGACACGGTAACGCCCCGGGCCGGCTGGTTGCTGGTGAAATGGTCAGCCCCATCAGGCAACGGCGGCTCGACCATCACCGCCTACGACGCGCGGTACATCGAGACTGACGCAACGGACAAAGCGGACAGCCGATGGACGGTAACACAAGACGTATGGACCACCGGCGACGGTGAACTGCGTTACGGGCTGGACGGCCTCACCAACGGCACGGAGTACGACGTGCAGGTGCGGGCCGTCAACGCGGAGGGCGACGGCGCGTGGTCGGCAACGGTTAGGGGTACGCCTGAGCTATCGGAGGTAACCAGGGCGACCCTGTCCGCGGTGCGCGGCGACGACAAGGCCCTGGCGGTAACCTGGAATGCCCCGACGACGCTGGTGGATACCGACACCACCTATGACCTGCGGCACATTGCGACCGACGCCACCGACAAATCCGACGACCAATGGACGGAGGTGACGGATGCGAGCGTCGATGGCCTGCTGCTGGACGGAATCACCGGGCTGGACAACGACACCGAGTACGACGTGCGGGTGCGGGCTGTGGAATTGGACATCGAGGGGCCGTGGTCGGCGACGATGAGCGCGACGCCGGTGGATCCCGGTCATAACCGGGACCACGCCAGGGCAATCACCCTGGCAACCACGTCGTCAGGCGAACTCGATCCCATGGGCAGCAACTATTTCTGGGGCAGAATAGATGACGGCGTGATTTTTGATGGTTATAGCCATTCGGCCGACTGGGACTACTTCGAAATGGTGATCACCGACGAGCAGGCTCCCGACCCAATGGAGTTCGAGATCTTCACTGAGGGCGATCTGGACACCCAGGGCACGCTGTTCGATGGCGACGGCAATACCATCATCTCCGTCGGCAGCAGCGCCGAGTTGACCAACCCGGATAACTTCCTCATCCGCCGCACCCTTGAAGCGGGCACCTACTATATAAGGGTGATCGGGCAAGGCTCGGCAATCGGGGAGTATGTCCTCCGAATCAAGGCCGCGCCCGAAACCACCGATCCCGTTGACCCCAACACTCTGACGCTGGGCGGCAGCGTCAGCGGATCAATTAATCCGCCCAACGAAACGGACTCCTACGATCTGGAGTTGACGGAACGCACGAACGTGATCATACGGGGTTTCGGCGCACCGGACCTGACCGCCCGGCTGTTGAACGAACGCGGGTCCGTTCTCGTTCAAAACAACGATGGCAACCTCCCGCCCAAAGTCAAGGGCTTCGTGATCCACCATACGCTTGACGCGGGCGCCTACGAACTCCAGGTCAGCAGCCATCGGGGGATAACCTCGGGCTGGTATCAGGTTTACGCCACCGATGCCGGAAACCCAGGCAGCACGGCGGGTGATGCGCAGGCAATCACACTGGATGACGCGGTCGGCGGCAACATTACCTCCACCGGCGACGCCGACTATTTCAGCATCACCGTGGACGATACAACCTACGTACAGATCTGGGCCGCGCCCAACACCTCAGGAACCGACGTGGACGCCGAGCTTCTGGACGCCAGCGAAACCGCTGTTGACCCAGACTTCACCATCGATTTCGCCGGCCATTTCAAGCGGATTGTCAGTTTTGGCATCGCCCACAAACTCGATGCCGGCACTTACTACCTGAAAGTGACCGGCGACGGCGGCAGCACCGGGAAATACACCGTCCTGGCCATGGAGGATTTCGGGTTCTCCAATCTGGTCGAAGCCTGCGAGGATGTCTCCGGAGGCGGAATCGCCGATACCTGGTACGGCTGCCAATGGCACCTGCAGGATGACGGGCTGTTTGGATCCGGCTCCACCGAGGACATCAACGTCGAGCGGGTCTGGAGCGGCGGCAACCTGGGAGCAGGAATCACGGTGGCGGTGGTCGACGACGGGATGGACCACCAGCACGAGGACCTGACCAACAACATTGACACATCGAAGAATCGCGACTTCGTCGGCCAGGGCGGCGTTTACCATCCATTCCGAACACACGGGACCGCGGTTGCCGGCATCATCGCTGCTGAAAACAACAGCATCGGTGTGCGCGGCGTTGCCCCGCAGGCCACGCTCTATGGCTACAACCTGCTCGCCACAGGCACACTTGACGACGAGATTGAAGCCGTGTCACTGAATGCGCATACCACGGCGGTGTCCAACAACAGCTGGGGACACGGCAATGATGGGTCGCCGGAGTCCGTGACCAGCTTGTGGGAGGAAGCCGTTGAAAACGCCGTCACATCGGGCTACGGAGGGAAGGGCGTCGTCTTCGTATGGTCGGCCGGCAACGGCGCGCGAATGGGAGACTATTCCACCCTGGACGAGCGCAACAACTTCCACGCCGTTACGGCCGTATGCGCGGTGAGCAGTGATGGTGTGCGCACCTATTACTCGGAAATGGGCGCGAACCTGTGGGTGTGCGCGCCTTCAGACGGCAGCGGGACCCCGGGCATCACCACCACCACCAACAGCAACCGGTACACCAAGGGTTTCGGCGGTACCAGCGCGGCCGCGCCCATCGTATCCGGCGTGGTGGCGCTGATCCGGAAAGCTAACGATACCCTCACCTGGCGCGACGTGAAGCTCATCCTGGCCGCCTCTGCCCGCAAGAATGACGCCTCCAACTCCGGTTGGGAGACCGGCGCAACGAAATACGGAGGCGCCGGAACATACAATTTCAACCACGAGTACGGCTTTGGCGTGGTGGACGCCCAGGCCGCGGTGAACCTTGCCAGCGGCTGGACCAACGTACCGTCCCTTCGAAAAATCGTGGCCGAGTCGGACGACATTGACCTGAACATCCCTGACGCGACCACCACAGATCCGGGAACCACGGTGTCCAGCGAGTTGACCCTGGACGGTGACGTTGAGTTCATCGAGTACGTCCATGTTAACGCGGAGGTCCGTCACCATTCGTTTCGGGACCTGGAGGTGGAGCTCGAATCCCCGACCGGCAGGGTATCCAAGTTGTCGCCCTACTTCGATCAATCAGAGTTCGGCCAGGAGATCCCGTTTGCCGTAGTGGGCCACCCTTTGCGGCTCGGTTCGGCCAGGCACCTCGGGGAGTCCCCGGCAGGGAAGTGGACGCTGCGCGTGACCGACCACATATCGGGAGTTGCGGGCTCGTTGGAATCCTGGAACATCGAGGTGTTCGGCCACGGCACGAAGCCGGCGGCGCCGGGTATCGACGAGGCGCAACCGGCCTCGGGCGGATTCACGGTGGCCTGGGCAACGCCGCCCGACCCCGGCAAATCTCCAATAACACAATACCAGGTGCATTACATACGCAACGACGCTGCTGACAAATCCGACGGTGAATGGACATCCGTCACAACCGGGTCGAGCGCGCGCCAGTACACGACCAGCGGCCTGGACGGCGAGATTGAGTATGACGTGCGAGTGCGGGCCGTAAGCGCGGAAGGCGGCGGCGAGTGGTCGGAAACGGTGCAGGTGACCACGGCCTCGCCGGACGCGCCGACCATCACATCGGTCACCTCGCTCGGGGAACAGACGCTGGTCGTGACATGGACGGCGCCAACCAATCCCAGTCTGGGGACCGTCACGTCCTACGATCTCCGGCACAAATTCACCACCTTCGGCGACTGGACCGAGGTCGATTCCATATGGACGTCCACGTCGGGAGGCCCGCTGGAACACACCCTCATTCCGACAGTGTACCTGGGCAGTGGGCGGTCGCACGACGTTCAATTGCGAGCGGTGGTTGGTTCTACCGAACACCCCTGGTCAGCCTCGCACGCGGTGATCACCGTCCCGGCCCCCCCTGTCATCACCAGCATTTCCACCGACCCCAGCGGCGGCAAGATGACCGTCCAGTGGGCCACCGCGATAAGCGCTCGCCAGCATCCGGTCACTTCGCACGACCTGCGTTATATTGAGAGCAGCGAAGACGAGACCGTTGACGCAAACTGGGCGGTTGAAATCGATGTACCGTCCGACCGGCACGGATATACCATAGTCGGCCTGAACAACTGGGTACAGTACGACGTGCAGGTGCGAGGCTGGAATGCCGGCGGCCCCGGGCCGTGGTCCGAAACCGAAACTGGAACCCCATCCAACACCAGCGCGCGCGTGACGCTGCAGTGGGACGACACCTCGGTGGACGTGAACGAAGACGGCGGACTCGTCACCCTCACAGCCGTCGCGACCACTGATCGTGATGAAGCATTGCCGTCGGATTTCTCATTCGACGCGACCGTGACCACTGACGACGACACTGCCACCGATCCCGCCGACTACGTGCCGCCCACCGGCGCGACGTTGACGTTCGAGCAAAGCGACTTCGAACGGGTGCTGATCGGCGGCAGTTATCGGTACCGGGCCACCAGGGACTTCAACATAACCATCGTCAGCGATACGGTTGACGAAACCGACGAGAAGTTCACCGCGACGCTGGATTATTCCGAAACGGGCGCGACGAACCTGCTGGGCGGAAACTCCGTCGCGACGGTAACGATCAAGGATGACGAGCAGGTGCCCGTCACGCTGGGATGGAATCCCGCAACCGTGTCCGTCAACGAGGGTTCGAGCGCCGTGAGGCTGAACGCCACGGCCACCACCACCAGCGACCAGCGTCCCGAGGCCGGCTTCTCATTCGACGCAACGGTCGCCACCTCCCCCGTCACCGCGGACGCCACGGACGACTACACTCACGTGTCCAGCACGCTCACGTTCAGTCAGGTCGATTTCCGGTCTGCGACCGTTGACGGCAACCGGCGTTACCGCGCCACCAAGTCGGTGTCGGTGCCCATCGTGAACGACACCGACGACGAGCGGGATGAGACGTTCACGGTGACGGTGGACTATGTGGACCCCAACCCGCTGCACCTGCAGGGCGGCTCCTCTGCGGCCACGGTGACCATCGTGGACAACGACCTGCCCACGGTATCCATCGCGGCCATCGGCGCCAGCGCTGCGGAAGATGCCACCCTGCAGTTCCGGCTCACGCGGGAGGGCGTCGCCGATGATGCGCTGACGGTCAACGTGCGTGTGTCTGAGACCAGGCAGATGCTGGCGTCCGGGCAGCCCACGACGGCGACGTTCCTCGCCGGCGAGAGTACGACCACGCTGGTCGTCGTGCTGGACGACGACACCAAGGATGAGGACAACAGCACGGTAACGGCCACGCTGCGATCCGGTACGGGCTATGTCCTCGGCACGAATACCTCGGCGCAGGCCACGGCGCGGGACAACGATCACGTCCCCGTGACGCTCAGTTGGGACCCCGACGCCATCACGGTGGCTGATGGGGCGGGCACGGTGACGCTGAGAGGCGTGGCCACCACCACCAAGGACAAGCAGCCGGAGAGTGGCTTCTCCTTCGTGGCGGAGGTGACGTTCGCCGACGGCACCGCGGATTCCGGCGACTACTCGGCTCAGACCCAACGACAAACCTTCAGGCAGTCCGATTTCATCCGCCGCGGGCAAACCTACCGGGCGACCGGGGAATTCACCGCGTACATCGCTACGGGCGACGGCAGCGAGGACGACGAGACGTTCACGGCGACCCTGGCCTATGTCGGTTCGGATCCTTTGCCGCCGCATCTGCAGGGCGGCAGCGCCACCGCGACCGTCACCATCACCGTCATTGACGACAACGTGGCTCCAGTTTTCGACGACGGTACGAGTACCACGCGGTCGATTCACGAAAACTCCGGCCCGGGGACGGCAGTGGGTGCGCCGGTGGCCGCCACCGACCTGAACGACGACCCGCTGACCTATTCCATTGATTCCCAGCAGGGCGGCCCCTACACCGTTGACGACACGACGGGCCAACTCCGACTGGGCGCCGGCGCCGCCCTCGACTACGAGCGCAGAACGACGCAGAGGGTGAACCTCCGCGTGGTGGACCCGGACGGGCTGTCCGACACAATCGCGGTTCAGATCGAGATTGCCAACGTCAACGAGCCTCCCGTGATCAGCGGGAACCCGACCCCAGAGTGGCAGGAGAATCGCACGGGCAACGTCGCCCGCTACACCGCCTCTGATCCCGAACGGGACTCGGTGGATTGGACAGTGGCAGGTACGGACGCCGGCTTTTTCTCCATGAACAGCCAGGGCTACCTGACCTTCAATGACCCGCCCGACTTCGAGGCCAGCCGCGGCAGCACGTACGAACTGACGGTGGTTGCCACCGACGCAAACGGTAATCCCGCAGAACTGGATATCACTGTAACCGTAACCAACGTCAACGAGCCGCCGACGGTGCAGGGGAGAACGGAACTCGCCCTCAGCGAGAACGACGACACGTTCGACGAGACCTACTATGCCACCGATCCCGAGGGCAGCAGCACGACATTCACCTGGAGCGTGTCCGGAACCGACCGTGGCGACTTCACCATCAACCGGGAAACCGGCGTCCTGACCTTCCACGCCACGCCCGACTACGAGCGGCCTGCTGACTCCAACCGCGACAACGAGTATCTGGCGCAGGTCCGGGCGTCGGACGGGCAGTACACTGGCACGCTGGACGTGACGGTCACGGTGACCGACGTGAACGAACCGCCGGAGTTCAACTCCAGCAGCCTGGGCAAAACATCGTTCAGCTATGCGGAGAACGGAACGGCCGCGCTGTACACCTACCTGGCCACCGACCCTGAGCGGGCCGCCATCACCTGGTCGGTCTCCGGTACGGATCACGACGATTTCAACATCAGCCAGACGGGTGTGCTGACCTTCGCTGAAATACCCGACTTCGAGATGCCGGACGACGCCGACGAGGACAACGAATACCTGGTGACGGTGGAGGCCCGGGACACAGCATTCAACTATGCCAGGCTCGACGTCACCGTAACCGTAACCAACTCCACGGGCGCGGAGGAGCCCACCATCACCACCACCAGCAACCCGTCGCCCTACCGGGAAAACGGCGCCGGCGCGGTGTACACCTTCCGAGCACGAGACCCACAGGGCCGCGCCGTGGTCTGGTCGCTAACCGGCGCCGACAGCCACGCCTTCGAGATCAGCTCCGGCGGCGTGCTCACCTTCGTCAGCCCGCCCGACTTCGAGAGTCCCACCGACTTCAACCGAGACAACGTGTACCAGATCACGGTGGTGGTGACCGACGACCAGGGCCTCACCGACAGCGTGGCCGTTACGGTCACCGTGACCAACGACGCCGAGGGGGTCGAGCCCACCATCAGCAGCCGGAGCCCGCCGTCCACCTACCCCGAGAACCGGACCTCGACGGTCTACACTTTCAGCGCGTCCGACCCGCAGCGGCAGACCCTGACCTGGACGCTGGAGGGCGACGACCGGGGCGATTTCACCCTCACCCGGGACAGCAGCGGCCGGGGCGTGTTGTCATTTGTCTCGCCGCCCAACTTCGAGGCTCCCGTCGACTCTGATGGGCAGAACGACTACAACCTGACGGTGATCGCCACCGATCCTGACTTCCACGCCGACCGGCTCTCGTTCACCATCACTGTGACCGACGTGAACGAAGGCCCGGAGGTGACCGGCGGCGGCGACACCTTCACCACCCAGGAAAACCGGAACTGGCCGGGGGCCACCTTCACCGCCTCTGACCCGGAGGGCGGCAACGTCACGCACTGGAACCTGGGCGGTAGCGACAGCGGCGATTTCACCATCACCCATGACACCGTTTCGGGCGGGGGCAGGATCGCTTTCCGCAACACTCCCGACCACGAACGGCCCGACGACGCAGACCGCGACAACGTGTACCAGGTGGAGATCCAGCCCTACGACGGCCGGTACTACGGCTCGCATCACGTCACCGTGACCGTCGGGGACGTCGCGGAGATCACGGGCCCGTCTGTCCTCAACCGGGATGAAAACTTCGTCGGCACGCTCGCGACCTATGCGGCCACCGGTGGCGGCGACCTGACCGTGGACCCCACATGGCGGCTCGCCGGCGCCGACACCGGGGATTTCACCATCAGCGCAGAGGGCGCGGTGTCGTTCCGGAACACTCCCGATCACGAGCGGCCGTACGACTCGAACCGCGACAACGAGTACCTGTTCACGGTGCAGGCCACCGACGGCCGGTACCACGATTCCTACGACGTGGCGGTCACGGTAACTCCGGTAAACGAACCGCCCGCCATCACCACCACCAGCGCCTCGGCCACGACGATGACGCATCCGGAGAACCGCACATCGCGCCTTTACACCTACCGGGCCACCGATCCGGAGGGGGCAACTATCGCCTGGACGCTGGGAGGTGTGGACGCGCACTTCTTCACCATCGACGAGCGGGGCCAACTCTACTTCAGCACGTCGAACCCGCCGGACTTTGAAGCGCGGGCCGTGTCGGGACAGGGTCACGTCTACAACGTGACCGTGCAGGCCGGAGACGGTGCCCACACGGCCTCCCTGCCGATTGCCGTAACCGTGACCGACGTGAACGAGGGGCCGGTGGTTTCTGGCACGTCCAGCTTTACAATCCGCGAAAACCAGAGCCTGTCGGGCGCGGTGTACTCCGCCCGGGACCCGGAAGGTGAGTACGTTACCCGCTGGAGCGTGGGCGGCCGGGACGCCGGCGATTTCTTCATCACCCAGGGCGGAACGCTGTACTTCCGAACGCCGCCGGACTTCGAGCGGCCGGCCGACTCCAACCGGGACAACGTCTACGAGGTGATCATCCAGCCTTACGACGGGCGCAACACCGGCTCTTACGCCGTCACCATCACCGTTACCGACGTGAACGAGCCGCCGGAATTCAGGTCGGGCAGCCGGACCTACTTCACCCAGCCGGAGAACCGCACCACCCGCCTCTACACCTACAGCGCGACCGACCCCGAGCGCGGCGCGGTAACGTGGACGGTGGGCGGAACCGACGGCAGCCACTTCGTTATCGACGAGCGGGGGCAGTTCTCCTTCCGGGAGGAGAGTCCGCCGGACTTCGACGCTCCCGGGGATTTTGGCAGCAACAACATCTACAACGTGAACATCGAGGCCACCGACCCCGAGGCCAACACCGCCCGCCTGCCGGTGATCGTCATTGTTAACGAGGTCAACGAGGGGCCGGTGATCACCCGCCAGAGCAGCCTCCTCGGCAACCCTCCCGGCACCGTCTCGGAGAACCACCCCACGACACAGGCGCTGGCCCGGTACACGGCTCGCGACCCGGAGCGGCCCACGGTGAGCATCACCCAGTGGAGCACGTCCGGCCCGGACGCCGGCGACTTCGTCATGAACGCCCTGGGCGAACTGAGATTCAAGCTCTCGCCCGACTACGAGCGGCCCGCCGACTCCAACCGCGACAACATCTACCAGGTGACCATCCGGGCGTCGGACGGACGCAACACGGGCACGCTGGAGGAATTGCAGGTGATCGCGGTCACCGATGTGAACGAGCCGCCCGTCATCACCACCACCGGCCGCACCGCGTTCACGCAGACCGAAAACCGCAACACCGCCCTCTACACTTTCCGCGCCACCGATCCGGAGCGCGGCGCCATCACCTGGAATCCGGCCGGCATCGACGGCCACGCATTCACCATCGACGAGCAGGGCCGGCTCTCGTTCACCAATCCGCCGGACTTCGAAAGCCCAACCGACGCGGGCCGGGACAACGTGTACAACGTGACCATTCAGGCCCGGGACGAGGCATTCAGAACGGCAACCCTGGACGTCACTGTCACCGTCACCAACCACAACGAGGGCGTCCAACCCACCATCAGCACCCGGAACCCACCCGCCACCTACCAGGAGAACCGGACGGCCACGGTCTACACCTTCCGCGCCAGCGATCCCCAGCGGGGAACCATCATATGGTCGTTGGGTGGCATCGACTCCGGCGATTTCAGCATCAGCGAAAGCGGCGCGCTGACCTTCAACAGCCCTCCCGACTTCGAAAATCCCGCCGACGCCGACCGGAACAACGTCTACGAGCTTACGGTGATTGTCACCGACCCGCAGGGCTACACCGACCGCGTGTCCTTCACGATCACGGTCACCAACCACAACGAGGGAGTGGAGCCCACCATCAGCTCCCGCCGCCCGCCAACAACCTACCAGGAAAACCGCACCACCACGGTCTACACATTCAGCGCGTCCGACCCCCAGCGCCAGGCCATCGCCTGGTCGCTCGACGGCACGGACCGCGGCGCGTTCACCATCACCACCGACAGCAGCGGCCGGGGCGTGCTGACCTTTGCCACGCCGCCCGACTTTGAAAACCCCTCGGACCTGGACCGGCAGAACGACTACGAACTGGCGGTGATCGCCGCCGACACCGACGGCAACCGAGACCGCGTGGACTTCACCATCACCGTAACCGACGTCAACGAGGTGCCCACCATCACGGTGGCGGGCACGGTTACCACCACCGTGCCCGAGAACTACGCCGACACCGCGGTGCTGGCCAGGTACACTGCCCGTGACCCCGAGAACCCTGGCTCCGCAATATACAGTTGGAGCACCGCGGGCTGGGACAACGGCGACTTCGTGATCAACGCCCTGGGCGAACTGCGGTTCCGCGTCTCGCCAGACTACGAGCGGCCCGCTGATGCCAACCGGGACAACGTCTACGAGGTGATCATCAGGGCGTCCGACGGACGGTCCTACGGAACGCTTGCCGACGCACTGACCGTTACCGTGACCAACCTGAACGAGCCCCCCGTCATCACCACCAGGAGCCGCACCGAGTTCACCGTCCGAGAGAACTCCACCGCCGTCGTCTACACCTACCGTGCCACCGACCAGGACCAGGACGAGCGGATCCGCTGGTCGGTGGAGGGCGCGGACGGCGGCGACTTTGCCATCTACAACGGCATGCTCACTTTCCGACTTCTGCCAGACCTGGAACAGCCGGTGGACGCTGACGAGGACAACGTGTACGAAATCACGGTGGTGGCCTCAGACAACCTGGGCCTGCGCGACACCATCCCGGCCACCATCACTGTAACCGATCAGTCCGAGGGCCCGATCATCGCCGGGACCACGTCCTTCACCGTGGTGGAGAACTACGACATTGCCCAGGCGCTGGGGACCTACACCGCCACCGACGCCAAGGACGGCCGCCGCGTCTATCCCCAGTGGTCCCTCTCCGGCCGGGACGTCAGCGATTTCGTCATCGACCAATACAGCGGCGTACTCTCCTTCCGCCACACGCCCGACTACGACCGGCCCGCCGACTCCAACCGCGACAACATCTACGAGGTCACGATCCGGGGCCACGACAGCCGCGCCTACGGCTACCTGAACGTGGTCGTCACCGTCACCAACATCAACGAGGGCGCGCCGGTGGTCACCGGCAGCACGGCCCACACCGTCCGGGAGAACACCACCTCCACCATCTACACCTACCGGGCCGCCGATCCCGACCTGAACGACACCATCGCCTGGTCCACCGGCGGGGACGACGGACGACACTTCGTGATCACCCGCGACAGCAGCGGGCGTGGACTCCTGGCCTTCACCGGCCCGCCCGACTTCGAGAACCCGGCCGACTCGGATCAGGACAACGTCTACAACCTGGAGGTGGTCGCCACCGACGGCGCGGGCCTTCGGGGCACGCTGGCCGTGACCGTGACCGTCACCGCGCTGAACGAGGGGCCGGTGGTGTCAGGCACCGCCGCCTTCACCATCAACGAGAACCAGGCGCTGACCGACAATCAAGGTGGGTACAGCACGACCTACACCGCCCGGGACCCCGAGGCCATCGGCGGAGTCACCACCACCATCACCTGGAGCGTCGCCGGACGCGACAGCGGCGATTTCAACATTGACCTGGAGACGGGTACCCTCACCTTCCGCTACCCGCCCAACTACGAGCGGCCGGCCGACTACGGCCGGGACAACATCTACGAACTCACCGTCCGAGCCTACGATGGTCGGAACTACGGCGCCTTCGAGGTCGCCGTGACCGTGCTGCCGGTCAACGAGGGGCCGGAGATCACCGGCGGGGACAGCCTGAGTTTCCGGGAGAATACGCCCGCCACCACAACCCTCCACACCTACCGCGCCACCGACCCCGAGGGCAACGCATTCACCTGGAATCTGGGCGGCCCGGACGCCAGTGACTTCGTGATCACCGCCGACAGCAGCGGCCGCGGCGTCCTCACCTTCGCCGCGCCGCCCAACTTCGACATCCCGACCGGATCGGGAACCCACGGCAACGAGTACCTGGTGACGGTCCAGGCCCGGGACGACCAGGGCAACGTCGGCGAACTGCCGGTCGTCGTAACCGTAACCGACCAGAACGAGGGCGCGGTGGTGTGGGGACAGCAGGTCATCTCCGTAACGGAGAACCGGGACCCCACCCTCATCCTCGCCACCTACTCGGCCACTGATCCGGAGAACCAGCCCATCACCCACTGGTCCCTCTCCGGCAGCGACAGCGGCGATTTCCTGATCAACTCGGACGGCGAGCTAACCTTCCTCAGCACGCCCGACTACGACCGGCCCGCCGACTCCAACCGCGACAACGAGTACCGCATCACCGTGCGCGCCTATGACGGGCGCACCTACGGCAACCTGGACGTGGTCATCACCGTCAGCAACGTGAACGAGCACGATCCAGTCATTCGCAGCGGCAGTTCCACCACCTTCAACTACCGGGAGGAGACAACGTCCGTCCTATACACCTACAGCGCCACCGACCAGGACAGGGACGACGTCATCACCTGGAGCACTGGCGGTACGGACGGCCATCTCTTTGAGTTCAACGAACGCAACGGCTTGGTGTTCCGGAACCCGCCCGACTACGAGAATCCCGGCGACTCCGGCCGCGGCAACGTGTACGACCTGACCGTGGTGGCCACCGATAGCCAGGGCCGCTCCACCAGCCTGGACGTAGCCGTCACCGTAACCCCGGTGGACGAGGGACCCGAGATCTTCGGCACGACCAACTACACCGTGATCGAGGGCCAGGAACTCACCGGCGCGTTCTTTACCGCCAGCGACCCCGAGGACCCGACCATCGTGGTGTCCAACTGGCGCACGTCGGGAACCGACCGCGGCGATTTCACCATCACCCAGGACGGTGCGCTCTCATTCCGCAGCACGCCCGACTACGACCGCCCGGCCGACTCCAACCGGGACAACATCTACATGGTCACGGTCCAGGTGTCCGACGGCCGCCACTACGGCTCCCTGGAGGTCACCGTCACCGTCACCGACCAGAACGAGTCCAGCCCGGTGGTGTCGGGGAGCCGGACCCTGAGCTTCCGCGAGAACACGAGCAGCACAACCACCCTCTACACCTACCGGGCCACCGACGATGACCGGAACACGGTGTTCAACTGGTCCGTCCGGGGCACTGACGACGACGATTTCGACATCAACTCCGCCGGCCAACTCACCTTCCGCAACCCGCCGGACCACGAACGGCCCGCCGACTCCAATTTGGACAACATCTACGAGATCACCATCGTGGCCTCCGACGGGTCCAACGAGGGCGCCCTGGCCGTGACCATCACCGTAACCGAGGTCAACGAAGGGCCCGAGATCTCGGGCGCCCAGACCCTGACCTTCGACGAGAACACGGCCACTGACCTGATTCTGGCGACCTACTCAGCCACCGACCCCGAAAACACCGCTGCCAACATCACCCTCTGGGGCACGTCGGGCCGGGACGCCGGGGACTTCACCATCAACTCCGACGGCCAGCTCACCTTCCTCTACCCGCCCAACCACGAGCGGCCCGCCGACTACAACCGCGACAACGTCTACGAGGTGTCCGTCCGCGCGTCCGACGGCCGTGTCTACGGCTACTACGAGGTGGTCGTCACGGTGACGCCGGTGGACGAGGCCCCCGAATTCCGCACGGGCAGCCGCGACTCCTTCGCCTACCGCGAGAACGGTACGTACAACCTCTACACCTACCAGGCCACCGACCCCGAGGGCGCCGAGGTCGCGTGGTCAGTCGGCGGCCTCGATGCCAGCTACTTCACAATCAGCGACACTGGCGTCCTCACGTTCAGCGCGCCGCCCAACTTTGAGAACTCGCTTCGCGTCGAAGGCGACGGCTACGACAACGAGTACGAGGTGACGGTGCAGGCGACGGACGACAACTTCAACACCGCCCGCTTGGAGATCAAGGTTACCGTGACCGACGTGAACGAGGGGCCGGAGATCGTCGCCTGCACCGACACCGTATTCGACACGGTGCTGGACATCGACTTTGATGACTGCGACGAAATAACCGTTTCCGAGAACCACGACGAGCCGCTGTACACCTATTCCGCCCGGGACCCCGAGATTCCCGACCTGGAAATCACCCGTTGGTCCCTGTCCGGCTACGACAGCGGCGACTTCACCATCACCGAAAAAGGCGAACTCAGCTTCCGATACCGGCCCGATTCCGAGCGGCCCGCCGACTACAACCGGGACAGCATCTACGAGGTGACCGTGCGCGCATCCGACGGACGATACTACGGCTCCTTCGATGTGGTCGTGACCGTCGAGGCGGTGGACGAGGCGCCGGAGTTCCACAGCAGCAGCCAGGACACCTTCACCTACCGGGAGAACGGCACGGCCGCCCTCCACACCTACCGGGCCACTGACCCCGAGGGCAGCGAAGTCACCTGGGGCCTGTCCGGTACGGACGCCCACGCTTTCGAGATCAGCGAGGCTGGCGAACTGACCTTCGCCAGCGTGCCGGACTACGAGCAGCCGGCGGATTCAGGCCGCGACAACATCTACGAGGTGATCGTGGAGGCCGCGGACGATACCAACAACACCCGCCAACTCGAGGTGACCGTCACCGTCGTCAACCTCACCGACTGACGCCGGCCCAAGCCGGGCCAACCACAGGGCGGTCGCTTGGAACCGATCATGGGAAAGATTGGACCGGGCGATGGGATTCGAACCCACGATTTTTTGCTTGGCCCCGATCCACCGAAGCAATATGGTGGGGTTGTTCAGACGAGGAATGAAGGGTGCGGGAAAGGTCCGGCGTGGCGTTGACCCCGATGAATTGGGCCGAGCGCTGAGTGGGTTGGCGGCGCAAAGGGGATATTGACGAGCCATCTCCACGGCGACGGGCGAAATCAGTGGTAAGAGTGCAGCAGTGGACACGCGGGAGCCACCTGGTTGCAGATCCGCGAGGCAGTTGGATGGCGCCGCGGATTTATCGGCCGCCGTGGGCGGGGTCAGGAAGGGAGCGGAAGAACGCGCGGTCGGGCCAGGGCACTGCCGAACTGGTTCTGCCAGGGCGAGCCCTGGGGAAGATGCAGGGTGATGCGACGGGCCTTGCGGGTGATGCGACCAGCCAGGGAGACGAAGCGACGCCTCAAGGTCTTGGTGGTTGCCACTGGTTCACCCAACCCACACCGATGCGACTGGTCCATCGGGCCAGGTTGTGGGCCATGACCCGTATCGAGTACCTGAGAGAGGTATGTAAGGGCCAAAATCTGTCCTGCGTTTAACTTGGGAAGGCGCAAACGTCCATGCTGTTCGTGGCCACCGTAGTCCTCCCTCACCGGGTTTGTGGTTGTTTCGATACGGATGGCGCAGTGGCCTTCGTATCGCCACCCAGCTGCTCTAACACCACCTCCGGGGACCATAGCACCGCTAACGCTCGTATTCCGGGCTTGGGGTACCGGTTACGGCGCACAAAAATCAGGGGACTGTTGACAGCCCCCCGTTCGCAAAGCGGGTGATTGCGCCGTGTCGCCGTATCGGGTTACCGCAGGAATTGGGCCAACTGATCTGCATTCGCTCGCATCATGCCGACATAGTCCGGATGCTCGCTGTCCGGCAACGAACGGATGATGCCAACCTCTATGCCGGCGTCCCGGGCAACCTGTTCGAGGGCATCATCGGAGAATTGGGGTTCCGCAAAAACGGCGGGCAATCCCTTGTGCACCACCAGTTCCAGCACGTTGGCGATGTCGTCAGGCGCAACATCTCCGCCGTGGCCGCCGACGAAAGCCTGCACCTCCATGTCATAGCGCGCGCCGAAGTAGCCGAAGGCATCGTGGAACGTTACCATCACGCGGCGGTCCGCGGGTATCGACGCCAGGGTGTCGGCGATGTAGGCGTCCAGGGCCTCCAGCTCCTCAATGTACGCCGCCGCGTTGTCGAGGTAGGTGGGCGCGTTTTCCGGATCCACCCTGACGAGCCCGTTGGCAATCTGGTTCACATAGTGGACCACCAGGCGCGGGTCCTGCCAGAAGTGGGGATCGCCGGCGCCGTGGTCATGGCCGTGATCGTGGCCGTGGCCGTGGGCATCCTGTCCATGATCATCGTGGCCCTCTTCATGGTGGTCACCCTCGCCCAGGATGCCGACGAAAGCGATCTTGGTGGGGGTGCCGGAAATATCCCAGTGCCCCACTTCTTCCAGGTCGTGAGCGTCGAGAGCGATCACTGCGCCCGCTCCGGAATTGGTGACAAAGATCCGGTCGGGAGCGGTGGCAATGTGCGGCCGTGCCCAGAACCCGGGATCAATCTCACCGGTCAACGCGTCCGACGTTGACGCCAGGAGGTCTAGGTCATGGGCTTCGTACATGCGCAGTTCACCGTCGCTCATCACCACCAGCAGCAGTTCGCCGTCGTGGCTGAGCGCCACCTGGATCGGGCGCAGACCGTCGGTAGCCGGGATCAACTGATCCATCTCACCCTCTTCCGGCTCGACAACGTACAGGCCCACCGCGGAACCCAGGGCGAAGAAGTGATCTAGCCCGTGATACCCCCATACTGAAGTGAGGCGGAAGTCGTCGGGCGACCCCGCCGGGGCTGGAATGAACGCGTGCTCGTAATCCCCGTCGTGGGCTTCGAGCACCAGTGCCCCGCCGGTGCAGCCGAACACGGCCACGTGCCCGTTCCCCGCGTCGCCGTGGAGATCGGGGCAGCCCTCGGCGCTGTGGAGGACGTTGCCGTCCACGTCCCAGATTTCGGCGCCGATGGGCAGGCGGTATTCTTCGGGGTTACGGTCATAGTCCGGGTGCTGAAGCGACACGGCGAACAGATCGCCTTCGAGCGGTATCACGGCGCCGTGTTGCGCTCCGGCGTTCATCCTGACCGGTGAGTAGGATGCTCCCTTCTCCTCCAGTTCGTGCTCGTTGATCAGCACAAAGTCACCGGAACCGTCGTAATAGACCGTGGCCCACTCCCCGCCGACGTACATGTGGACGGGACGGTCACCGGCGAGGTCGATCCCCAGGAGGCTGACGTCTCGTTCCACCAAATCGAAGTGATCTCCGTGCTCCTCCAGGTACAGTCCGCCGTCGACGATGTTCACGGCGTTGGCGTCGCTGGAAACGGCGACGGCAAAGCGTCCGCTCCCGGTCGGGTAGATCCGGCCGGCGCGGGAACCCAGGTCGAACTCATTCTGGTGGACGTGACCGGTCTCGAGATCGATGACCGAAAGAGCGCCCGTTTCCCCGTCGCCGATCAGCAGCCGACCGGCCAACTCCGGTCCATGCTCTCCCTCCATGTGGTGGTCTCCTCCCGGGAAGGGCAGTTCAACCAATTCCTGGGGCTCCAGTCCTTCCGACGCGACCACTCGAATGGCGTCGTCGGAGGACGCGTTGTCGAGTAGATCTTCCACATGGGCGGCCAGGGCAGTCCCGTTGCTTACCACCAGGTCAGCCTCCGCTATTCGCACACTGTCCGCCGGAGCGCTCTGCCAGGTGTGGACGTCAGCGCCCGCTCTCACCAGGGCGTCCACCTGCACCAAATCGCCACCGACCTGTCGCACGAAGTCTGCGAGCAAGGCGTTGCCGGTCACCACCTTCACGGGCTCGGAAGGCAAAGGGTCAGTTGCTGAAACAGCGGGGGCCGACGCGGCCGTTGTAGCGGCCGGGGCCGAAGGAGCCGCAGGAGCAGCGGTCGGATCGGATGCTGCGGCCGCGGCCGGCGGGGCGGAACCTGCGGCGGACGAATCGCCGGACGGAGGGAGGCCCGGTTCTTCGCCCCCGCAGGCCGTCAGCAGCAACGCAATTGCCGCCAGCGCGGTGAAAAGCGCCAGGGCCGGCCGCAACGGAAGGGTTTTGGCAGAAAGCAGGGGTCGTTGCACAGGTGGGTTCATCGATTTTCTCCGTTGTTGCGAGTGTCGTTTGCCGGTCTGATTGACACGGCATAGCGATGAATACCAGTTTTGATAGGCTGTATCAAAAATTACTGTCGATGATCGCTCGTTCGAATCAAAGATGAGATTAGATACTACGTGTCAGTAATGAGAGTGCAAAAATAAAATGCGCTGGCGCTCAGTCCTCGACGCATTCGCCGCATTGTCCGTACACTTCCAGCCGATGGCCGCTCATTCGGAACCTCGCGGCTGCAGCAGCTTCCCGGAGCATGTCCTCCGCGTCGCATCCTTCCAGATCCTCCGACGCTCCGCACTCCCTGCACAGAAGGTGATGGTGGTGTCCCGGTTGGCTGAGTTGGTAACGGAGTTCGTGGCCTTCCAGCAGCACCCGGCACACCTGATCGGTTTCCACCAGCACGCGCAAACCTCGATATACGGTGGCCCGTCCCACGCAGGGCAGGGATGCCCAGAGTCCTTCGGCGGCGAAGGGCCTGCGCTGGGCAGCGACAGCGCTGATAACCAGGCGGCGGGGTTCGGTGTCCCGGTGACCCGGGTCGTTCAATCGGGCCACGATATCGTCGATGATTGCAGCGGAGCGGGGCCGCGGGTGTTCGTGCCCGGAATGCTTGGTGGTGGTCCCTATCATATTGATACTCGGTATCGAACAGTATCATCGCGATCCCAGCGTGTCAACAGATGTCCGCTGGGCTCAGCGGCGATCGTCCGTCCGGTTTCTGGATGTGCCGCGCATCATCATGCTCGGCGCAATCCTCCTCGACGCCATCCTCATCGAGGGTGGTCTCGGTGATCATGAATAACCCGTTGACCTCGATCGCTCCTCACTGTCGTCTATCAGTTGACAAATTCATCAATCTGTTGCTTGGAGGCTCGGCACACGGGGTCAACTGCCTTGAACGGGACGTCAATGGCCCCTCACGCGTATCCACTTCCCCATCGCCAGGGGCGGAATTCCCCTCAGGAACGGAGTCTACCTCCCCCGCAATGCCCTTCCGATGACATCGCTCCCTTGCCCCTCCCTCCATACGATACGTACCATTCAATTATCCCATCGCCTCACGCTATCAATCTCCCAACCCTCAACCGTCCAATCCCAACCCCGAACGCCGCTCCCCGAAATCCCTCCCGCCAACCCTCCAAAACCACCAATATCGCCCTCATATCCGGCCCAATCCGCCCCTATTCACTCCCACCCGCCAACCCAACGCCCTACTCAAATGAACGCAAATGAGCGGAAATGAGCGCGTTTCAGCCAAAATCCCCACCATCCCAATCTAATCTCCAATCCCCTTCATCCCGTCCATCCCGTCCATCCTTTTCATCCCGGTAAAAACTCCCCGTACGAGGTAACCCCATGACCATCTCCCAAATCCGCCGCCGCATCGACGCCCTCAAGCGCAAATTCGCTCGCGAACTCGCCATCATCAAACTCCGCCGCATCGCCGAAGCCGTCTCCAACGAGTGGGATCCCGACCAACCTCCCGAACCCGCCGACGTCATCGACCGCATCGCCAAAGCCGGCTTCTGCCTCAGCACCTTCACCAACCTCAGCCGCTACCTCAAAGACATTCGACTCCAGATTGACGTCCCCAACTCCGAATCCATGGTCCTCAGACTCCTCCCCTGGGCCAGCGCCGGACGCTACCGCGAACTCCTCCGCTGGGACCTGCCCGCCCCAACCCGGTAACGATGGCGATTCCCCAAATTGGGTGCGCGTGAGCGATCTCCCAAGTGGACTTGGTTCCTGGTCTGGCCTATCATTGGGCCTGTTAAACGCTTCGTTGCAGCACCCACGATGGAGGTTCAGGGGCCATGGCGGAAAAGGGAATTCTAGACGGAGTCAGGGTCCTTACCCTGGAGCAGGTGCATGCCCTGCCGTGGGGCACGGGATTCCTTGCGGATCTGGGCGCCGATGTCATCCGCGTCGAAAGCCCCGACCACTTGCAGGACCGCAAGGCCGGCCCCTTTGCTGAAGCGACTCCGGGTGAGGAGTGGTGGAACGAAGCCGGCAACATGGTCTATTACGGCGCCCGCAACAAGCGCAGCCTGTGCATGGTCGTGACTCACCCGCGGGGCAAGGAAGTCTTTCTCAAGCTGGTTGAGAAGGCTGACATCGTGACCGACAACTTCCGTCCCGGCACCATGCAGCGGTTCGGGTTCGACCATGAAAGCCTCTCCGCAATCAACCCCCGCATCATCACCCTCAGCAGCACCGCTTACGGTTACACCGGGCCCTGGCGGCGGGCCGGCTCCCGGGCCCGCACCGTTGATGCCGCCTGTGGTTTGTCCTTCCTGACCGGCTACGAGGGCGGGCCTTCCCAGCGGGCCAGCCCCAATTACATGGACCATTCCGTGGGCAACAACGTGGCCTACGCCCTGCTGCTGGCCCTGTACCAGCGCAACAGGACGGGCAAGGGCATGCGGGTTGACCTCACCATGCTGGAAACCGGAGTCTCGGCAGTCGGGCCAGCCATCCTGGAAGCGCAGCGTGGCATAACGCGAGATCGTTTGGGCTGCGCCCACTGGTGGAAAGCGCCGCACAATGTGTATCCGGCGAGAGACGACGACCGTTGGATAGTTATCGTCGTGTCGTCCGATGCAGAATGGGAATCGCTTAAGGGCGCAATGGGCCGGCCCGAGTGGGCCGAGGGAGCCAAATTCGACTCCGCCTTATCCCGCTGGCGCAACCGCCATGAACTGGACGAGTTGATCGGCAACTGGACCTCGCAGCACGACGACCTGGAGCTGGCGCGGAGGTTGCAGGAACTGGGTATCGCCGCCGGCTCGACGATGACCGCCCAGGATCTGGTAAACGACTTTCATCTGCGGGAACGGGGCTTTATGCGGGAGTTCTCCAATCCGCAGGCCCCTGCCGTTGGGTCCCGTGTTTTTGCCGGGCGCCCCTACAGAGATCCCGGCAATCCCATGTCAATCACGAAGGTCGCGAAATTGGGGCAGGATAACGAGGCGATATTGGCGGAGCTGGCTGGGTTGTCTCCTCCGGACATAGCGGAACTGGAATCCGAAGGTGTGGTTTTTGGCGCACCCAGGCCCGACGAACCAAGGCCGTAATTGATTGGTCATGGGACGCGAACGCCAAGGCACACGAAGAATCGCGAAGTGTCGCGATATCAGCTTTCATGGATAAGCGATTTTCGGAGAGACCATGCCCGGAATACTTTCAGAATTACGAGTACTCGAACTGACCCACCGGCCCTCGGGCGCCTATTGCGCCAAGCTGCTGGCCGACCAGGGCGCGGACACCATCAAGGTTGAGCCTCCCGGCTGGGGTGATCAGGCCCGCCACGAGCCGCCCTTTGTAGACGAGGTTCCCCATCCCGACCGGAGCACTTCCTATCTTGCCTTCAATACCAACAAGCGGGGCATCACACTGGATGTGGAGCAGCCGGGAGGTCGGGAACTTTTCGCACGATTGGCCGCCACTGCGGACATCATTGTTGAGAGCTATCCACCGGGGAGGCTGGCGGAATTGGGACTGGGCTATGATCAGCTGTCCCAATCCAACCCCGGCCTGATCCTGGTATCCATCACCTATTTTGGTCAGGACGGGCCCTATGCCAGCTATCAGGGCGATGATCTGGTGGCTCAGGCTATGGGGGGTTACCTTTACGCGGTGACCGGGTCGGCCAGCCAACCGCCCATGGGCACGGCCCTGCAGCAGATGGAGATCACCGCCGCCCGCAACGGGTCCGTGGCAGTGATGGCGGCGCTGTTGCGGCGGGGCCAATCAGGAAAAGGTACCCACATCGATGTCTCGACCATGGAGGCCGCCGTCAGCACCCCCTCCGGGCTGATTCATCCCTACACCTACACCGGACGCAACCCTCACCGGGGCGGCAGCGACGGCAATGTAATGGACGGGATGCACCTTCCCACCCTGGATGGGGAAGTAACGCTCACCACTGCCGGCACCGGCGGGCGTCCCATGGAAGCATGGGCCGAGTTTCTGGAGGAACCGGGGCTGCTGGACCCCAAGTTCGCGTCCCGCGGCGGCCGTATGGAACACTGGGAGGAGCTTCACGACCTGGTGGCCCCCAAGCTGGCCCAGTGGACCAACCTCGACTTGATGCGAGAAACCATGGCCCGAGGCCTGGTCATTGGGCTGGTTCAGACGCCGCAGCAGGTCGTGGAATCCCCCCACCTGGAGGAGAGAGGGTTCTTCGTCGAGATAGACCATGCCAGGGCGGGCCCGTTGAAATACCCGGGTTCGGGATTCTTTATCGACGGAGAAAACGCCATGGCATCGGCCCGACCCGCGCCCCGCCTGGGCGAGCACAACGTCGAAATTCTGTGTGGTGAGCTCGGCCTCACGGTCCGGGACCTGGGACTGCTGCGGGCGGCCAGGGCTATCTAGTCACTATCGTGAAACGCCCCGGACGGGCTAGCTGGAAAAGTTGGTGGTGGAGTCGATTTGAGCGCGATGTGCGGTTGCACTGCCGCAGGAATGAGCGTTGCTGATCTGCTCGCTGTACAACATGTCGTCCATCCGCCCGCTGCACTCGGCAATCTCGGAGAACATCGCCTACCGTTGGTTTTTCGCACTGACCATCGACGATCCGGTGTCCGACCATTCTTGAATCAGCCACGTCATAGATCGGATCGACCGGGACCGCCCCACGGCGATCTTCTACGGTCTGAACGACGAACTGCTGCGGTTGGGGATGTTGCCGCCAAAGATGTACCCGTGCGCCGGTTTGACCAAGGCCAACGTAAGCGGATTACGACCTGGCGCCCAACCGGCCATATCGGGTCGGATTTGACCGCAAAACGGAATCCGCATCAAGCCGAAATCCGATCGTTTCGCACAGAAACATACTGCATAGAGCTCGTCTCCACAGTCCCTCACCGGGCGCCAATTTCCCGATTTCCTGTTCAGAAACAACTCCAAATGGGGCCGTTTTGGCTATTTCGTCGACTATTACTCCACCAAATTCGCAAAACCCATCTCATACGACCATAGCCGACAGGGGGAGCTGGCCGCACATCGCGTATCGTTGTGATCCGTTTTACCATGCACCACAAATCGCCGCCCAGCGTCGACACCAAACGCGCACCACATTTAGAGCGTTCGTTCCATCGCTCTGTCGCATCGCCCAAACCCGGCGGTTTGTCCCTCCGTCTGGAAATGGTCGCCTGTC
The DNA here is from genome assembly GCA_965116565.1 of Dehalococcoidia bacterium. Taxonomy (GTDB): domain Bacteria; phylum Chloroflexota; class Dehalococcoidia; order Lucifugimonadales; family UBA3495; genus Bin87. The sequence goes on along the minus strand of OZ220699.1, from coordinate 1,652,762 downwards.
CACATCGACACCCAATGCCAGCATTGGAGAGGACACGCCGCGCAGTCGAACCCTGCTGCCCCGGGCCGTCGGCTATGTCAAACGGCACAAACACATCCGATGCATGGAGTCACCGAGACTCCGAGCGGAGACCATACCGTCAATACTCACAACAATCGTTGTGCCGCCGGGCGCCCCCACGGTTCTTTGATGCGCGCACCACGCCAAAATTTCGCCAGCCCCAAGCGCGCCAAAGAGCACACCTTATTGACGAAGAAGGTAGGTTAGTAGTACAGTCAGCGCGGGCAATACTGTTGCCCTTGGAGTATTGCGATTAAATCGTAATGAAACTGGGATATCGCGACGAATTACATCAAAAGCGGTGACACACCGGCCAAGGAGGAGACATGCCGAATCTCGGGATACTATCGGGCCGCAATATCATCCTCTGTACCACACTCGCCACTGCCTTGGTCATCTTTATCGGCTGCGCCGGCTCCAGCCCCGAGCCACCTGCAGCCCCAGCCGCCACTGCCGCTCCAGCTGCCCAGGACACGGGCGCACCCACGGCGGTCCCTGCCCAGGCCGGATCGGTACCGGCCGCGCCTGACGAAGTGGCGGGAATGGTCACCATGATGGTGGCCGACTGGGGCACCCAGGCATTCGAGCCCCGGGACGCCTCCGGCCAGATCATGACGCAGCACCGCATGCTGCACGGGTGGCTCATCGCCGGCAACGAAAAAACCGAGATGATCCCCGGGATCGCTCAAAGTTGGGAACTCTCGGAAGACGGCCTCCAGTGGACGTGGACCATTCGTGAAGGGGTCAAGTTCCACAACGGCGACGATCTGACCATCGATGACATTCAATTCACGCTGGACCGCCACCACGGCCCCGAGGCTGCGGAGAATGCCATCCACGGCATTTTCATCCAGCAGTCCAAGCGGACGGTCAGCCAGGAGATCACAGGGCCCAACACCATCGTAGTGACCCAGACCGAACCCAACGCTACTTATCCCTTCCTGATGTCGCAGTTGCATTCGTCCGACGCCCACGGCGCCGTGCTGCCCAAGAACTATTGGGAATCCGTAGGCGGTAAGGAAGGTTGGGAAGCCGCGCCCGTCGCCGCCGGGCCTCTGATGCTGATCGACTACAAGCCATCGGAGCAGATGCTCTTCGAGCGGTTCGATGACTACTACTTCACGCCTGAGAACGGCTTCCATGAGGACCGCCGGATGCAGTTCAAGACCATGGACGCGCGGCTGGTTACGGAAGAGTCCACCAGGATTTCCGCGCTGCGGGCCGGTCAGGCCGACATGACTGAAGCCAGCCTGAACGCTCGTAATCAGGTGGAGTCCGGCGGCGGTCGGCTGGTGTTCATCCCTGAAGCGTCCTATTCCCAGGTACGGCCAATGGGTTGCTGGAAGCCCGAGCTTCCCTGCAGCGACAAACGCGTTCGTTATGCCCTCGACTATGCCGTCGACAAGGAATTGATCCGGGACAAACTATACGGTGGTACTCAGGTTGCCCAGGTGGGGGGTTTTGAGGCAGCCACTCCCAACGCCTTGGGTTACAGCCCCGAGCTCGATTCCCTTCCCTTCGATCCGGCACAAGCGCAGGAACTCCTGGCGGAGGCCGGTTTCCCGGGCGGCGAGGGCTTCCCTCCGTTCAAGATCCACACGTGGAACGGTGGCGACGTCCCGCTGCAACCTGAGCAGGCCGAGTTGATCGCGGAGATGTGGAAGGACAACCTCGGTCTGGAGGTCACGGTGGTTGTGGGCGACCCCACGGCAGTCAGGCAGCAGGCCAGGGACCGGCAACTTGACGGCGACGTTTATTTCCGCAGCAACGAGGCCAGGTTCGACGGCGGTAGCCTGATGCGCAGCGCCACCGATCCGGAGAACCCGAATCGTCTGATGGACGAACCGGAGCTGTTCGCGATTGTCAACGAAGCCCTGGCCGTTTTGGACCCGGCTCTGCGGCATGACGCATACAACAAAGCCTACCGCGCGATCTGGGAGGAGCACTACTACTGGAGCCCGATATACGTCAACCTGCCGTGGGCGGTGAGTGAACGCATCGCCACCTGGGAGCCATGGCCGTTGGGACCCTATGCCAGCGCTCTTTGGACGGTGACGGTGAATTAACGCAAGGCGTCGCCGCTGGGCCGCTGTCCAGTGGTTCTGCGGCGGCGCAGGCGTACCCGTTCCGACGATTTACCGCCGGCCCGTCATCGCGAATAACGGCGGGCCGCGTAGCAGCCAAAGTGAAACAGCCCGGCAACCGCGATTCCGCCCACCACTCCAACGGGTATGAAAAGCAATGCCAGGCCAAAGGAGAACAGTAACAGGCCTAAATCGATAAAGGCTCCCGGAACGGCCAGGTAAAGATGGTCTACATAGACCCAACCAACCGGTATCAACGCCCCTAGCAACGCTAGAGCGATATAGAGCCACTTCATACCAGGATATCCCGACCCTTCAAAACTGAGCGAGTGGAGGAACTGCTATGTATATCCGGAAGAGGTTTCATTCCAAAGTCTGGGTGGTTGCTCTCTTGGGCAGTTTTGCCTTGATTATATCGGCTTGTGGCGGAGGGGCAACGCCCGAGGCTCCCGCTGCGACCACAGCCCCAGCGGCGGCGGCCCCGGCGGCTACCACTGCTCCGGCAGCAGCGGCCCCCGTGGCAACGGAGGTACCTGCCGCGCCTCCCGCATCGGCGGAGGTCTCGGGCAAAGTGACCATTATGCAGACGGTGTTCGGCACCGAGGCTTTCGAGCCCAGGTACACCCTGGGCCTTGGCGAAACCACCTACCAGCGCGCGCTGCACGCCTTGCTGGTCGAGGGCAACCACGACACCCAGATGGTCCCGGGCATCGCCTCGGCTTGGGAAGTTTCCGAGGACGGCTTCACTTGGATCATGACCATACCCTCCGACCACCCGGCCACCTTCCACAACGGGGACCAGGTCACAATCGACGACGTTGAGTTCAGCTTCCAGCGTTACTTCGGCCCGGAAGCCGAAGAAGGGGCCACCAGCACCGGTGCCATCAACTGGTCCCGCCTGACCGATAGCATCGAAATCACCGGGCCCGAGACCATAGAGGTCACCCACAACAAGCTCTCGTCGTCCTTCCCGTTCACCTATTCCGCCCTCCAATCGTCCTCCGATGGCGGGTCTATCCTACCCCGGAAGTACCACGAGGAGGTGGGTGAGGATGCCTATGCCGACGCTCCCATCGGCGCCGGCCCCTTCCGGCTGGTTGACTTCAAGCGGTCCGAGCAGTTGTTGTTCGAGCGATTCCCGGACTATTACTACAATCCGGACAACGGTTACCCCGAAGACCGGCGGATGAAGTTCCAGACACTGGACATGCGGCTGGTGCCCGAGGAGTCCACCAGGGTGTCCGCCCTGCTCGCCGGTGAGGCCGACATTGTAGAAGTCACCCTCCAGTCAAGGGAGCGTGTGGAGGCCGCCGGTGGTCGCTACGTCTGGATTGAGGAGGCATCCTACACCCAGGTGCGTCCCATCGGATGCTGGATACCGGAACTGCCCTGTAACGACAAGCGGGTGCGGTACGCCCTGGACTACGCCATTGACAAAGAGTTGATCCGCGACAATCTCTACGGTGGCACCGAAGGCGCCGGACTGGCCGGCTTCGAGGCGGTGACCCCCAGCACCCTGGGCTACAGCCCGGAATTGGACGCCACCCCCTACGACCCTGAAAAGGCTCGGGAACTCCTCGCTGAAGCCGGTTATCCAGGTGGTGAGGGTTATCCCCCCTTCACGCTTTATACCTGGCAGGCCAGCGATACCCCGTTCATGGTGGAACACGCCGAACTCATCGCCCAGATGTGGCAGGATAACCTTGGTCTGGATGTAACCGTTGAAGCCGGCCAGAACGTCAGCATCCGCGAGCGCGTGCGCAACCGGGAACTGGATGGCCACGTTTACTTCCGCAGCAACGAGGGCCGCTGGGACGGCGGGAGCCTGGTGCGCAGCATGCACTACCTGGACTCCAGCCTGCGCCAGTCGGAGGACCCTGAGTTGGTCAAGGTGGCCGACGAAGGGCTGTCTGTGATGGACCCAGCCCTGCGCCAGGACGCCTACAACAAGATGTACCGCGCCTCCTGGGAGGAACACTATTCCTTCAGCACCATCTACACCAACCTGCCCTTCGGATTGAGCGAGCGCATCGATGCCTATCAGCCTTGGCCTCTGGGTCCGTATCCCACGGCTCTGTGGACGGTCACCCTCCATCAGTAGGAGCGATACACTCTCAACCGGCCGCACGGTCGTTGGCAACTGCATTGTTCCCGTTGGTAATCGGCGGGAACAATGCCCCCAGTTGGTATACTCCGGCCACGCAGGCGTGCGCGCAACGCCGACGGGCCGTGAGGCTGGCGAGGGATTGGAAATACCCGTAGGTAAGAGGACCTAATGCAGCGTTACATACTGTCCCGGGTATTCCAGGGACTGATTGCCCTCCTGGCCCTCAGTCTCATTATTTTCATGAGTGTTCACCTTTCCGGCGACCCGGCCCTGTTGCTGTTGCCGCCGGAAGCGACCACTGCGGACTACGAGCAGCTTCGCGAGAACCTGGGCCTGGACCGGCCGATCCTCGTCCAGTACGGCACCTTTCTGCTGAACGCGGTGCAGGGTGACTTTGGGCACTCCATCACCACCCGGCGTCCGGCTCGGGACGTGCTGCTCGAGCGAATACCCGCCACCCTCCAGTTGGCGGCGGTCGGTATGCTGCTGGCGATACTGATGGGTGTGCCCCTGGGCATCCTGTCCGCGGTCAAGCGCGACTCAATTCTGGACAAGGGCTGCAAACTCTTTGCCATCGCCGGCATCGGCGCCCCCCAATTCTGGGTAGCCATCATGCTCATCCTGCTGTTTGGCGCCATCCTACAGTGGTTGCCGACCTACGGCAGGGGTGGACCGTCCCACTTCGTGCTGCCGGCATTCGTGCTTGCCTGGTCCATCATGGCCGGCATGATGCGCCTGGCGCGCTCGAGCATGTTGGAGGTCCTGGACAGCGAGTTTGTCAAGTTCGCCAGGGTCAAGGGTCTGACGGAGAGGCTGGTAATCTGGAAACACGCCTTGAGAAACGCATTGATTCCCTTGATAACCTTCGGGGGCATCAGCCTGGCCGGCCTCCTCAATGGGGCCATTGTGGTAGAGGTCGTGTTCGCTTGGCCTGGCGTGGGACGCTTGATGCTGGAGGGTGTTGCTCAACGTAATTTCCCCATCGTGGAGGCCACAGTGCTGACCTCGGGTTTCTTTTACATACTCACGTCGCTTTTCGTGGACATCCTCTACGTGTATGTGGACCCGAGAATCAGGATCGAGTAGAGCGGGAGAAGTCAGGGAATGGCTCAAACGGCAGTAACCGAGGTAAGTCGGCTCGGTCAAATCCAAAAGCGGATCGGCGAGACCAAACTGCCCTGGATCCCCATAGCGATCCTGGCCGTCCTGCTGGTGTGCGCTGCTCTTGCGCCCCTGCTGTCTCCTCACGATCCCACCGACAAGGACGTCATCAACAGCCGCATCGGGCCGTTCGAGACCAGCGAGTACCCGCTGGGTACCGACATCCTTGGCCGGGATATGTTGAGTCGCTTGATCTTCGGTGCCCGCACCACCGTTTACATCAGCCTGGTGGCCCTCGCTACCGGCGCCATCGTGGGCACCGTTCTGGGACTGATTGCCGGATACCTCGGGGGCATAATCGGCGCGGCCATCATGCGGATCGCCGACGCCGTGATGGGTTTCCCAACTATCCTGGTAGCCCTGGTCATCGTGGTGCTGCTGGGCCAGGGCACGGAGAACATCATCATCGCCGTTGCGGTAACCGTTTGGGCCAGGTTCGCGCGGATGATCCGGGGCGATACCCTGAGCATACGGGAACGAGACTACGTTGTTCTGGCCAGAATCGCCGGAGTCAGCCCTCCGGTAATCATCATCCGGCACATCTTCCCCAACGTGGTCAATACGCTGATGGTGCTGACCAGCCTGCAGGTGGGGCAGGTCATCCTTCTCGAGGCCTCCCTGAGCTTCCTCGGGTTGGGATTGGCGCCCGGGTCTCCCGCCTGGGGCATCATGGTATCCGAAGGGCGTAACGTCATCCTGGACATGTGGTGGCTGTCCCTTTTCCCCGGCGTGGCGATAACCATCGTGGTGATGGCGTTCAACTTCTTCGGTGACTGGCTGCGCGACTACCTGGACCCGAAGCTCCGCCGCGCCTGACCTCGACCGTGGCCAACCTCCGGCGGCAGCCTCTTCCACCCAAGGCGTCGCACCGGATCGATGTCCCGACGGTAACGGTATTCCCGAGCACGGTCTGCTGTGCGTCCCGGATCAACTACCCGTGGCAGGCCGTATCGCAGTGATCGCTGGGCGCCACGTCCAGCACCGGATTGATGTCGAAAAACCCCACGGGCTTCAGGCTGAACCCGCAATAGGCAACGGGTGAGATGGGCCAATCCTCGGGACGGGGCACGTGGTGGTACCCCAATGTGTACCAAAGCACCACGTCCGTGTTTTCGACGTTGCGGTTGTTCTTTGTGTATTCGGGCAGCCCCGCGCCGCCGGGATGCTGGTTGGGATAGGGTCCGGTAGCGGAGATTTCGTCCCGTTGGTACGGCGTGACCCACAGATGCTTGGTCATGAACCCAGCCCTCTTGATGATGCTGGCCTCGGGATGAGCAAAGGGCAGTATGTTCTCGCCCGGCATTAGCTTGTAACTCACTGGCTGCTGCAGCGCGTTTTTCTGCGAAGCGCTGGAAACCAACCAGTACCGCCCGATCATCGGGTCAACTATGCGCTGCGCTTCGTGTTCCGTCTTCAGCGATGTCTTCTGTGCGTAGAAAGCATTTCCGTGAGGGTTATCGGGCCCCGCCGGTTCGGCCACGGTGTTGACCTCGAACACCGAGTTGTCCTCTCCGTCCACGCACATGTCCATGCGAAAGTTGAAGAAATGCTGGTGGATGTGCGCATTCAATTGGGGAGCCACGATGGTCCCGTATTTCGGCGCCTCCCCTTCCGGTACGGCTGCCGTGTTGATGATGCCGGTCAGTTTGATCTCCATCTGGATGGTGCCGTCCTGGTAGAAGTACCAGAAGAACCCGTACTCGTAGTTGCCCACCGTGGCTACGCTGGAAATCACCAACCGTCGAGAACGCCGCACCTCGGTTTTGCCAATGCGCCAGTCCGTGTGCTTCCACAGTATCCCGTAGTCTTCCTCGTGCATGCACACCGCGTTCGGTATGGCAAAGGGCTCACCTTTTCCGTCATTCAGCACGGCGTCGAAGTAGTAAATTTCTCCGAGGCAATCGCATCCAAGTGTCAGTGAATTGGTTAACGACCCGATGCCGTACTCGCCGGCATCGAAGGCGTTTTTCCTGTAGTGGTCCATGGTTGGATCGCCGTACGGGACCACCATGTCGGACAACGCGGCACGGTAAAGAATGGGGCGGATGCGGCCATTGTCCTCGTACCCGACTGTATGGATCACCAACCCTTCTCTGGGCGTGAAACCAACGCGGAGTTGCCACTTTTGCCAGGCCACGCTCCAGCCGTCAACTTTGAAGCTCGGCCCCTCAGGTTGCGTGATCTCCAGCGGTTTCAGATCCTCGCGGAACTTGCCCACGAACTCGGCGGCGTAGTTGCCGTCCTCCGGCGGCAATGGCACCAACCCGTAGTCGTCGACGCGAACCACCTCCATGCTGTTCAGGTCCACCACGGCGGTCACGCCTTCGATGGGACGGGCGTATCCGTTGTCGTTCTGACTCGCCCGCACGAAGTTGCGGCACAACACGAGCCGCCGACCCTCCTCATCCTCAAATCCATAATTGCCCGCCGACCAGGGATCCACCATCACCAGGCTGGGGTCGGTGATGCCTCGCTTTCTGATTGCCGCCAGGAACTTGGGGTCAGCCCTGACCGCAGCCTCGCACTCCACAAATTCGTCAAACATTACCCTGGGCTGCACGCCCTGCACATGACGCCAGGAAACCAGGCGACCTTCAACAAGCGAAACTACCGCCTCATAGGTGTTAGCCTCGTCGTTGTCCAGCACCACCAGGAACGCCTCCCTGTGGATAGGATCGCCTGGCTGAAAACCGCGCACCACGTCCTTTTCCGGTTCCCTCAGCACGACGGTCTCGAACCGCGTTCTTGGGCCCAGTCGGCGCTCCTTTCGGAGAATCGCCGATGCCCGCCCGATCTCCTCAGTGGTCAGGGGGTCTAAAGGGTGCGAGACCCTGGAGCGGGTCGCTTCGTGCGGCGTTGTCTTGTCGGAAACGGTCATGGCAACCTCCTCCTGCTTGCGGATTCCGGCAACTTAGTTTGGTTTGGTATTAGGACGCTAACAGCCCACCCGTTGCCGGTCAAGGACGCTAAATCCGCCCACCATTTGCCCTCCATCGAACCCTGCAGCCAACGTTGCCGGTCGGTTCAGCGATCCGCCGACCCAAGGCTGCTGCACGCTCCCGCGACGTTAATCACGCCGAAATATCAACGTTCGGCACTTCTCATCGATCATTACCGACGAAAACTTATCATGAGTGGCGTCGGCATCACCCTAATGCTACACTGACGGCCAAAACATTGCTCAAAGCGCAGGAGGCGACCATGGTTGATCTCACATCATCGACAAGCATCGACACACTTGGGTTGGCCGTCGGAACTCCTTCCGTTCGGTCGGTGGGACCCTTGGCGTTTGGCCCTCACGGCATCCTGTTCATCGCCGACAATGTCGGCGCGTCGATATTTGCGGTTGACGTCGGCGACACTGGCGCCGGCGAGCCCCAGGCAGTCAACCTCGAAAACATCGACGCTTCACTGGCGTCGTATCTCGGGTGCTCGCGTGACGACGTGTCGATACGGGACATGGCAGTCCACCCGACCTCCAGTAACGTCTATCTGTCCGTCATGCGGGGCAGTGGAGAGGACGCCGTGCCTGTGGTTATCCAGGTTGGAGGGGATGGTTCTATCGGCGATATCTCGCTTGAAAACGTCGCGTTCTCGCAATACGTAATCACAGACGCCGCCGCCGAAGACGACCCGCGCCTGGTTACTCGGATGCAGTTGCGCACTGTCACCGTAACCGACATGTCGTACGCGGACGGACTGCTGTTGGTGGCCGGTACCTCCAACGAGGAGTTCACCTCTACCCTGCGGCGTATCCCGTTCCCGTTCGAGGGGGAGGGCAAATCCAATTCCCTCGAGATATTCCACGTGTCCCACGGCCAGTACGAGACCGCTGCTCCCATCCGCGCCTTCGTGCCCTACCAGGCTAACACCAGCATCCTGGCCAGCTACACCTGCACACCCGTTGTGCAGTTCACGCTGTCCGAGTTTGATTCCGGCAAGCACGTCATGGGCAAAACCGTCGCCGAGTTGGGCTCGCACAACCACCCGTTGGACCTCATCTCTTACCAGCACGACGGCGGCGAATACCTGCTGGTCTGCAACGACCGCCACCCGCTGTTCAAGGTCGCCTGCAAGGACATCGACACACAGGGCCCGCTCACGGAGCCGGACGACTCGCTGGACGCATCTCCCGCGGATCCCGTCACGCCCGGAGTTGGCGTACCGCGCGAGTTGCTGCCTCATCCTGGCGTGAAGCGCATGGCCAACCTCAACGGCAGCGGCGTGTTGATGCTCCAACAGGATGACGACGGCGGCTCCCACCTTCGCACCTACGCGACCGCATCGCTGTGATCCTAGGCCGTCAGCTGAAACTGGAATGGACGGTCCACCAGGGGCGAGACTGCATAGCAATTACCGGGTGGTCTGAAACCGAGTTGCACCAACTGGCCGAAGCGGACGCCGCCACATTTTCGCGGCGTCTCGCTTTCTACCCCAGCGAAACTTTGGATCATCCGGGGTCGCTCCCTTCCGTACCGCCCGTGGCCGGACGTTTGGTGGTCGAGCGCGACAGTTTGGTATTCGTACCGCGCTTCCCGCTCGTTGCCGGCATGCGTTATTCGTTGCGGTTCGACTCCCCGGACGCCGGCCGACCGGAAGTTTGGGACATCCAGCGACCGGCATCGCCCGCCGAAACCGTGGCCACGGTCGTAGAAATCTATCCCACGGCTCCCGAAATCCCGCTGAACCTCCTCCGGCTCTACGTTCAGTTCTCCCACCCCATGAGCGAAGGCTGGGCGGCACGGGCAATTACGGTAAAGTGCCCAGAGACGGACACCTTGCTGGACGACGTGTTCTTGCCGCCCGAGCCCGAACTGTGGGACGCTGACCGTCGACGCCTGACCATGCTGCTCGACCCGGGCCGCATCAAGCGTGGCCTGATCCCAAACTTGGAGTCGGGATACCCCCTTGACGACGGGATGACGGTAACCGTCACCGTGGATCCCGCCTTTTGCGACGCGGGAGGCCGACCCCTCCAGCGTCCCGCGCAGCGAGCCTACCGAGTCGGTCCGGCTCTGCGTTCGCGAGCGGACCCGAAGCGTTGGCGCCTCACCATCCCCGGTGCACGCTCCACCGCTCCACTGTTCGTCGATTTCGACCGGCCCTTGGACCACGGGCTGCTTCAGCACAGTCTGTTTGTCCAGGATCCCGCGGGCAGCACGGTCGATGGAGTCGCCAGTATCGGCGACTCCGAGCGTAGCTGGAGTTTCACGCCCGCGTCCCCGTGGCAACCGGGCGAACACCAACTGGTCATCGAACCGCGCCTGGAAGACGTCGCCGGCAACAATCCGGTTCGCGTATTCGACCGCGACGTCTCCCGTACCGAAGACGACCCCTTGCCCAACGTGCGGACCTCCCTGCCTTTCTCCTGCCACAATTAGGCTCCCCGACTCGACGCGACTCCCCGTTCAATTCGCCTGCGTCCCGGTGCCCGGCCGGCCCGGTCCACGTTTCGCACCCACATCTCCGCCGAGCCGAAAGAGCTTGGCGAGCGAAGGCCCGTCGTCGTTTTCGAACTCGGGCGCGCCCGTCGTTTCATGGGCACACGAACTCGCGCGGTGGTAGGCCGATGCCATCAGATCCATCGCGTTTGGCTATTCATAGCATCAACAAAATAGATAACAACGCAGCGTAATAATAATTATTCCGTATGTTGACATGACTAAATCCGTACACTAGACTACGCCAGCAATCCTATTTTCGGCGCTTATTGAGCTCTTATAGCGTTTAAAAACGATATCTCCTGATCGGAAGTACGGCCCGCGTAAACCGGTGCCGGCAGTTCATCCGAGACGCGTGCGTACACCGGAGGTGGTCCGATGAGTTGGTTCAGGGATAGTCGCGTCCGTCCAATTTGCTTCTTATTTGCGGCATCGTTATTGACAACGATCATCGCTTGCGGCACGGCCCGGGAAGCGGATTCCCAACAAACCGCTGTCGCCCCACAGCAACCGGCCTCCCAAGAGCAGGCTCCGGCGCAACCGTCAGCGACGGAAGCGTCCGACGCCGTCCAGTCCGCTCCGGCCTTGTCGGCGCCGGCCCAGTCGGGTTCGGGCCAGACTTCCGGTCAGGTAGCTTCCGGCCAAGCCGTGCCCACCGCCGCTCCCCAATCAGCTACCTCCTCGGGAGAGACAACAACGGCCGTGGAACCTGAAGGCACTCTGAATACAGGTCTGAAGGAAACCGGCCCGTTCTTCCTGCACCCCAGCACGTTGGGCAACCCGCAAATCTTCGTCCACGGCACCGCGCCAATCGGAGAGGGGCTGATCCAGAAAGACATCAACAGGGAAGTCAGCGGCCTTCTGGCCGAGTCGTGGGAAATCTCTGACGATTTCCTGACCTGGACCTTCAAGCTGAACAAAGGCGTCCAATTCCACAAGGGATATGGGGAAATGACGTCGGAAGACGTGGTCTGGTCCATGCGCCAATGGGGATTGAGCAAGCACCCCCGCGCCGGCCAACTGGCCGTTTTCTGGGAAGAGAGGGCTGGTTCCGAAATCATCGACGACTACACCTTCAAGGTCCACACTGGCGAGCCGTTTGTTGAAGTGATCGCCCGACAGTGGTTTATGACTCCGGGCGGTGGTTCCACCTTCATCGCGAGCAAGAAGCAGACCGACGAACTGGGGGTGGAAGCCGCCAGCTCTCAAATGGCCGCCACTGGTCCCTGGGAAATCGCCGACCACCGAACCGGCGAGTTCTGGAGGATGGAAGCGGTCCGGAACCACTGGCGCCACACTCCGGCGTTCGCCGAGTTCATCATGTGGGAAATTCCCGAAGAAGCCTCCCGCGTGGCCGGCTTTCAGACGGGAAATCTGGACACTTTCCTGATGGCCTTCGACACAATTCCAGCCGTCCTGGAAGTGGAAGGCGCGCAGTTGATGAAGGTTCCCAATGCCATCGAAATGGGGCTACGCATCTACGGCAACTGGTATCCCGTTGAAGGGGTAGACACCCGACCGGGGTACGATCCTGAGCTGCCGTGGGTTTCTCCCACCGACGACATCACCGCACCCGAATGGGAACGGGCCCGCAAGGTTCGTCTGGCTTTGGTCACCGCCATCGACCGCCAAGGTCTGGTTGACACCATCTTGTCGGGTTACGGACACATTAAGACCTCCATGCGTAACTACTCTGGTTTCGAACACTACTTGGACGGAAGGGACTGGGAATTCAGTCGTGAACGCGCCATCGAGCTTCTGGAGGAGGCCGGCTACCCGGACGGCTTCAGCATAACGCTGACGCCGTCCCTGCGCGGTGCGCCAGCCGAGGTGGAAGGATGTGAAGCCATCGCCCAGATGTGGCACGACATTGGACTGGACGTGGACTTCCAGCGAGTGCCCTACACGACCCTCCGGCCCCAGTTGGTGGGGCGCACCTACCAGGGCGCCACCTGCCACGCCGGCACCCCGCCTCCGACGCCCGCCACAGGATATGGCAGCTACATTAGCGCCAACCCCTTCAATCGCGGTCTAGAGCATCAGTGGTCTGAGGACAAGATGCTGGAAGCCCAGGCGGCCGTTGACCCGGTGGAACGGGAAATGCTGGAGCGGGAAATCGGGCAGTGGTTGTTCGACCACGTACTGACCGACATCAACTACTACACGATCGACGCCATCTGGCCCGTCGGACCCCGCATCGAACCTTGGACTGAACACGTCCGCACCACCGACGTCCGCCAGATCAATGGCTACGAGTACATCCGACCTCGGCAGTAGGGAATCCAGGGCCAATGCCGTAACTTGAACGTTTGAGGTGTTTATGCGCAAATTCGTTGGAAAACCTACCATCGCAGGCCTGATCGCGGTGTCGTTGCTCCTCGTGCTGATCGTAGGATGTGGCACCGCCGGCGAATCGGAACCTGCAGCCGCGCCGCAAGCAGCCGCCCAACAGGCAGCCCCCGCGCAGCCTGCGGCCACGGAACCGCCCGCGGCGGCCGCTCCATCCGGATCTGGACAAACGGCTTCTGCTCAGGCTGCCCCGACCGCAGTACCCCAATCCGCATCTTCGGACGCCGCCGCCCAGGCGGTCGAACCCATGGGGACACTGAACACTGGTCTCAAGGAAATGGGACCGTTCTTTCTCCATCCCAGCAACCTGGGTAATCCGCAAATCTTTGTCCACGGCACCGCGCCAATAGGCGAAGGCCTGCTCCAGCAGGACCTGAATCGCGAAGTCAGTGGCCTGCTCGCCGAGTCCTGGGAAGTCTCCGAGGACTACCTGACCTGGACGTTCAGGCTCAACAAGGGTGTCATGTTCCACAAGGGCTACGGGGAAATGACCTCGGAAGACGTGATGTGGACCATGCGGCAGTGGGGCTTGAGCAAACATCCGCGCGCGGGCCAGCTCACCACCTTCTGGGAAGAGCGTCCGGGCACCGAGATCGTCGACCCCTACACATTGAAGGTCCACACCGGCGAGCCGGTCGTCGCAGTGATCGCTCAACGCTGGCACATGACTCCCGGCGGCGGTTCCACATTCATCGCCAGCCGCAAGCAGACCGAAGAGCTGGGTGTCGACGAAGCTAGTACCCAGATCGCCGCCACCGGCCCCTGGGAAATCGCGGATTTCCGTACCGGCGAGTTCTGGAAGATGGAAGCGGTCCGTGACCACTGGCGCCATACACCCGAATTCGCTGAGTTCACAATGTGGGAGATCCCGGAGGAAGCCTCACGCTTGGCCGGATTCCAGACCGGTAAGTTGGATACCTTCCTCATGTCCTTCGACACCATCCCCAGCGTTCTCGAAGTCGAGGGAGCGCAACTGATGACGGTGCCCAACGCCGTTGAGATGGGACTCCGCATTTACGGAAACTGGTATCCCATCGAGGGCGTGGAAGCTCGGTCGGGTTACGATCCGAACCTCCCTTGGGTGTCGCCCACCGACGATGTGACTTCCCCAGAGTGGGAGCGCGCAGTAAAGGTCAGATTGGCTCTGGTCACTGCCATCGACCGGCAGGCTCTCGTGGACACCATCCTGTCGGGCCACGGGCACATCAACACACCGATGCGGAATTACACCGGATTTGAGCACTATCTGGACGGTCGGGATTGGGAATACAACCCTGATCGCGCCAGGGAATTGGTCGAGGAAGCCGGCTACCCCGACGGGTTCAACATAACGCTCACCCCATCCCTGCGTGGCGCGCCCGCCGAGGTTGAAGGCTGCGAGGCCATCGCCCAGATGTGGGGCGACATCGGCCTGGACGTCGATTTCCAACGCGTGCCCTACGGCACCCTGAGGCCCCAGTTGGTCGGACGCACCTACCAGGGCGCCACGTGCCACGCCGGCTCCCCGCTGCCTACTCCCGCTACCGGATTCGGAAGCTACCTCAGCGCCAACCCGTTCAACCGAGGACTTGAACATGCGTGGTTAGAAGCCAAAATGATCGAAGCCCAAAAGGCCGTCGATCCGGACGAACGGGAGGTGCTGGAGCGAGAAATCGGACAATTCCTGTTCGATAACGTCCTCACCGACATCAACTACTACACCATTGACGCCGTATGGCCAGTCGGACCGCGTATCCAACCGTGGACGGAGCATGTGAGGACCACTGACGTGCGCCAGATCAACGGGTACGAATACATCCGGCACCGGCAGCCGTAGCAGAAAGGGTCAACGGTCGGCTCAGAAAAATCGGTTCCGAGCTCCTGCGGCCAAAGCAATTTCAAAGAGAAAGTAAGTTGAGCAGGCAACGCTGATATGTTCTGGCGAAAATCAGGAATTGCAGTCGCATTACGGACCCTGTTCGGGTTTCCGCTGGCTGCAGTGCTGGGGGTAGTCGGGATGGCAATTGCATCTGCGTCATCGGTGTTCTTCGGAGTATCGAGCCTGCCCACCTTGCTTACCCTGTTGATGATCGGCGCCGGCGTCGGTGCCGGCATCGGGGCCGGTGTGATGATGCTGCGGATCGACGCCATCCCGACTTGGCCTACGTTGTTGCTAGTCAGTTTGGCAATAATGGCGTTGAGCGCCGGCGGCGGTTGGCTGGGTTTCCAGGTCGGAGACCGCATTTCTGCGATCGAAGACGCCAACTGCGTGGGGGTCTGCGGATATCTGTTCAGACCGCGAACCTACATAGCCTTGGGCGCGACTCTGGTTGCCAACGTGATCGCGTTGGTGTTCAACATCGTCTACGAGGGAAGATCAAACCGATGGGCGTCCCCAAACCCACGGGGCGCCGGCGCAACACGATAAATCGCCAAAAAGAACGCCAATAACACACTGGATCGGTTCGGGAGGAAGTGAATCATGCAGCGGTACCTTGTCCGGCGCATCTTGTTGGCTCTGGTGACTTTGCTCGCCGTGTCGCTGATCATCTTCGTCATGAGCCGCGCCGCGGGAGATCCCCGGCACGTCTACCTGGACGACTATTCAACCCAGGAAGACTGGGACCGGCTGACCGAAACCCTGGGACTGGACAAGCCCTACTACTACCAGTACGGGATCTTCCTGGGCAGCGCGCTGAAGGGTGACTTCGGTGAGTCGATCAAAGAAGGCCGACCCTCGATGGAGGTGATAATCGAGCGAATTCCCGCCACGATCCAGTTGGGTACGGCGGCTTTCGCATTCTCCGTGATCGTGGGCGTGCCTTTAGGGATATTGTCCGCGGTAAAACGGGGCACGTTCCTCGACATGGCCGGCAAGATAGTGGCATTGATCGGCCAATCGGCGCCGGTGTTTTGGCTCGGCCTCATGCTGGTGTTCCTGTTCGCGGTGCGACTGGACTGGCTCCCACCCTACGGGCGGCAGGAGATAGCGAGTATCGTTCTGCCTGCAGTCGCTTTGGGCTGGTTCTACGCCGCCGCCAACCTTCGATTGTTGCGGTCCGCCATGCTCAACGTACTGGACTCCGAATACGTAAAATTGGCGCGAGCCAAGGGCGTATCCAACAACGTGGTCATATGGAAGCATTCCTTGCGTAACGCCTTGATTCCGGTCTTGACGTTCGCGGGAATCACCTTGGGCAGTCTTGTTACCGGTTCCCTTGTGGTGGAAACCGTGTTCGCCTGGCCGGGCCTCGGCCAACTTGCCATTCAGGCCCTGGCCGGCAACGATTATCCGCTGCTGCAAGCCGTGGTGATAGTGTTCACCCTGATGTACGTCACGGCGGCTTTGTTGGTGGACATTATGTACGCATACATTGATCCCAGGATCAGGTACGCATAGGGGAGGACAGCATCGTGGCAGCAGAAGCAACTCTAGTCGTTCAACCGGTTCCGGTTCCAGTCCGTATCGCCAGGAGCGCTTGGGGATTGCGGCGTTGGCCGCTGATTCCGATGTTCGTCTTGGCAGTATTTATCCTCACCGGCATATTTGCGCCGCTGATCGCGCCCCACGACCCCGAACGCGGCGGCCTTCGTGAGCGCAACCTCCCTCCCGCGTGGGAAGAGGGCGGAACCAGCAAATTCCTGCTCGGAACCGATCACCTGGGCCGCGACATGCTCAGCCGGGTCATTTTCGGCGCCCGCATTTCGCTGGTCGTCGCTGCCGTAACCCTGGGTGTGGGCATGGGGATCGGTGTCGCCAGCGGCTTGGCCGCCGGATGGTACGGCGGTTGGATTGACGAGTTGTTGATGAGGGTGGTGGACATCAAGCTTGCCATACCTACCATCTTGCTTGCCCTGGTGTTGGTGTTGGCCCTCGGCCAATCATTCATGATCATTGTGGCCGTTCTGGCTATCGCCGTCTGGCCACGTTTCGCGCGGAACGTGCGCGGTGAGGTTCTTCAGTTAAAAACGATGGACTTCGTCGCCCTCGCCAAGGTGGCCGGAGCGTCGACACCGCGCATCCTGTTTATTCACATCTTCCCGGGCGTGATCAACACTTTGATTGTGCTCGCAACGCTGGAAATTGGGATCGTCATCCTCCTCGAGTCCACCCTCAGCTTCCTCGGCGCCGGTGTCCCGCCACCTACCCCGGCTTGGGGATCTATGGTATCCGACGGTCGCGACCGGCTGGCCGTAGCTTGGTGGATATCTACCATGCCTGGGCTCGCCATCATGCTCACAGTCCTGTCCATGAACCTGTTCGGCGACTGGCTCCGAGACCGTCTCGATCCCAGGCTGCGGCAGTTGGGATGATTACTTCCGACGGTGAACCCTCCATTTCCTCCTCACCTCCTATGAACAGGCGGAAGCATGAGCACCAATACAACAATCAATGACAACCCTGTGGTTTTGCAGGTCGACGGTTTGAAGACCTACTTCGAAACCCGTTGGGGAACCGTCAAAGCGGTGGATGGGGTCAGTTTCGACTTGCGTAAAGGAGAGACCCTTGGGATCGTCGGCGAATCGGGCTCCGGTAAATCGGTCACCATGTTGTCGGTTATGCGCTTGATCCCCAGTCCTCCCGGTCAGATCGTCGAAGGTCGCGTCCTGCTCGAAGGTCAGGACCTCGTGGATTTGTCCGAAAAGGAAATGAGCGCCATACGGGGTAGCCAGATCGCATTGATCATCCAGGACCCCATGACCTCCCTGAATCCGGTGTTTTCCATCGGCAACCAGGTCGGTGAGGCCATCAAGATTCACCAGGACGTTCCTAAACGCACCATCCTCCAGCAGGTGCTCGACGTGCTGAGGAAGGTCAACATCCCTGCCGCCGAGACTCGAGTGCGGGACTACCCTCACCAGATGAGCGGCGGCATGCGCCAGCGCGTTGTGGGCGCCATCGGCATCTCCTGCGAGCCCATGGTCCTCATCGCCGACGAACCCACCACGTCCTTGGACGTTACCATTCAGGCCCAGTACCTCAAATTGCTGAAGGAACTGCAGGAAGCGTCTGACATTGCGCTCATCTTCATCACCCACGACTTCGGCATCGTGGCCAAAATGTGCGATCGCGTGGCTGTGATGTACGCCGGCAAAATCGTCGAAATGGGCGACGTTCGCGATATATTCAACAACCCCTCCCATCCCTACACCGAGGCTCTGCTTTCCTCTGTGCCAAAGCTCGAAGAGGACGTCGACCGTCTCTATTCCATCGAAGGCCAGCCACCCACGCTCCACGATCTGCCGCCCGGGTGCCCCTTCGCTCCCAGGTGTCAATACGTACGGGACAAGTGCTCTCAGTCGTATCCTCCCCAATTCAACCTGACCGACGGCCACTACGCCGCTTGCTGGAGGCTGGAATGACCACTACCACATTGGATGCCAGACCGACGGCGGATTCCACTTCCGAGGTTCTGCTTGAAGCGGATGGCCTCAAAAAATACTTCCCGGTCACCAAGGGGCTGTTGATCTCCAAAATCACCGGATATATCAAAGCCGTGGACGGTGTGTCGTTCCAGATCCGCGCCGGCGAAACCCTCGGCATCGTCGGTGAATCGGGTTGTGGCAAAAGCACCACAGCTAAGATGCTGCTCCAACTCGAGGAGCCCACCGAGGGCACGATCCGGTACCAGGGAAAGGAGATTC
Organism: Dehalococcoidia bacterium; assembly: GCA_965116565.1. Taxonomy (GTDB): domain Bacteria; phylum Chloroflexota; class Dehalococcoidia; order Lucifugimonadales; family UBA3495; genus Bin87. The sequence continues at coordinate 1,633,935 of OZ220699.1, read as the reverse complement.
AGAACGCCTCTGCCCAGGAACGTAGGGCGTATCGCAGTTCTGTACAGGCAGTCTTCCAGGATCCATGGAGCTCGTTGAACCCCAGGATGCGCGTCCGCGACCTGATAGCCGAACCCATGGTGATCAACCTCGAACTCAGCCGGCGGGATATGCAGGACCGCGTCGCCAAGTTGCTGGAAGACGTTGGCCTGAGCAGCTACCACGCCAACCTCTATCCCCACGAATTCAGCGGCGGCCAGCGTCAGCGCCTTGCCATCGCCCGCGCGCTGTCGGTGGAACCGCGGGTCATCGTGCTGGATGAGCCCGTCTCAGCGTTGGACGTTTCCATCCGCGCCCAGATCATGAACCTGCTGAAAGACTTGCAGCAGGAATACAACGTCAGCTACCTCCTGATCGCTCACCACCTGGCAACCGTCCGGTACATGTGCGACTGGGTGGCTGTGATGTACCTGGGCCAGATCGTCGAATTCGGCCCCACTAAGGAACTGTTCGACAACGCGTCCCACCCCTACACCAAGGCGTTGATGAACGCGGCGCTGCCGTCGCACCCCGACATCGAGCAGGAGGAAATGATCCTCACCGGCGAGGTCCCCTCACCGCTCAACCCGCCCGAGGGTTGCCGCTTCCACCCCAGGTGCCCCTTCGTGATCGACCAGTGTTCCACCGTGATTCCCCAGGTCAGCGAACTGGTGCCGGGTCATACGGTGTCGTGCCACCTGTATTGATGCTGCGAAGCCGGCTGTTCTCCCCTGGTGACAAAGCGACATCGGTAAGTTGCCGGGGCAGCCGATATCCCCCTGATCAGGTCTGTCGGCCACGAATAGCCCACATCCTATATAACCGGCTTAGGCCGATGTCACCCAGAACGACAGTGACTCCACGGTCCTGTCGATGGTTACTACTCCCACGCGTGGCGCCAGTGCCGTTCGATTATCCTGCGGGCGATCCCGCACTCAGGCGTAGGACCGCGCCATGTGCAGCGACCAATCCTCCGCTCTCACCACCGTGAGGCCAAGCCCGCCCAGCGCACTGCGGTAATCGTCGAAATCCCACATGCCCGGCGATTTGACCCGATCGTAAATCTTCTCCCGGTCCTCGCGTGGCGTTTCCCGTCGCACGAGGATGTCGGTAAAAATAAGGGTTCCCCGCCTCGGCAGCACCCTACGGGATTCCGACAGCACCGCAGCCTTGTCGGCGGCATGTGGAAACGCCTCCTGGCTCCAGACCACGCAGTAGCTTTCATCGGCGTATTCCAATCGATGAAAGTCCCCATATTCGAACGACGGCAGATGGTCAAGACCCGCCTACTGCCCCCGCCTGCGGGCCAACTCCAGTTCCTTTTCGCTGATGTTGTTCCGGTCACTCTGCACCGAAAGTTCGACGCCAGGTAGCGCGTTGTCGAGCCGTAACCACATCCCAGATCCAGGATCTGCACCTCCGGCTCCGGCCAGACGGCGCCATCCATGATCTCGTTGGTGTGCTCCGTGGCTTCCGGGTGTGGGCATTCATCGCTGCACGGAACACCCAGGTGCAGGTTGTCTCCCCAAACCGTCCCGTAGATCTCGTCCGCCGGGCCGTCATAGTATGCTTGGGCCGCGGCAACCGCCGCCTCGACATCCCGATTGTTAGCCATTCGCTCCCACTGTATGCTCGCTTTGGCAGGATTCGACCGGTCCAAATCCCGCGTACCCCACGCATCCATGTATAGTATCCAACGACAGCCACACCGGCTGCGTTGTACGGGTGACGGATTGTTCCATTAGTCCGTCAAATAGCCGATTCACGGAGGCGAACAATGGGTCAGATGGACGGTATGGTCGCTATCGTCACCGGCGCCAGCCGCGGGTTGGGCCGGGCCATTGCTAGGGAGTACGCCCGGGAGGGCGCCAGCGTGGTGATCTGCGCGCGCAGCCAGTCCCCCACGGGCTTGTCCGGCACCTTGCAGGAAACGGCTGATGACATCAGGAACGCCGGCGGCGATGTCCTCGCCATCGACTGCGACGTGACCGATGAGGCTGATGTCGACGATATGGTCCGGCGGGCGGTGCAGCGTTACGACAAAATCGACGTGCTGTTCAACAATGCAGGCATCATGGTGCTTGGGGAGTCGATCCTGGAAATCGACGCTGGCCGGTGGGAGCAACTTATGCGGGTCAACGTGAACGGCCCATACCTGTGCAGCCGCGCCGTGCTCCCTGCGATGATGCAGCAGCGGCGGGGCAGCATCATCAACATCGGCTCCAGGATGGCAACCGACCCCAACCAGGGCGGAGGAACCCTCTACAGCGCCAGCAAGGCCGCCGTCCACATGTTCAGCTATTGCCTGGCCGACGAGGTGCGCGACTACAACATAGCCGTTAACATCCTCAGCCCCGGCGGCCTGCGCAGCGAAGGTTCCGCCGCAATTCCATGGACCCAACGCGATTGGCACGAGAGAGTTGATCCCAGCGCCATCGGCCCCTGCGCCGTTTACCTCGCTTTGCAGGATGCGAGCACGTTCACCGGCCAACTTGCGTCCCGCTTCGACTTCGGTTCCACCTGGGGTCCGGGCATCGAGCCTGATTCCTCGTCCCAACCGTGATTTTTCTGACGGCGGCGGCACACCCATCACCTGAACCATGTATGATGCCCTGAATAGCTGTCCGCTTACACACCGCGCTCAAGCTGAGTCGATTGGAGGGGGTCTTCGAATGGCAATCTTTGTAACGGGCGGAGTTGGGTTCGTTGGCGCCAACATCGTCAAGGATCTTGCGGACCGAGGCCATGACGTGGTCAGCCTCGACGTCTTGCCGGCCGACGACCTGGTGATGAACTTCCTCGGCGCGTCAGCCAATCGTGTCCGTTTCATCACGGGCAGCATCCTCGATGTACCCACCCTCGACGCCATTCGGTCCGAGCACAACGTCGAAAAAGTGGTGCATGCCGCCGTCTTCACCGTCAACCGCACCGACTTGGAGACCGCCCGCAGCAGCGACATCCTGGACATTAACCTCACGGGCACCGGCAACCTTTTGGAGCTGGCGCGCCTGTCCGCCGTTCAGCGTTTCGTGTACATCAGCTCGGGAGCCGCTTACGGTCTCACCCGGGACCCTGACCAAACCTACAACGAGGACGACCCTCCGCAGCCGGGAAACTTGTACGGCATAACCAAATTCGCCAGCGAGATGCTCACCCGCCGCTACGGCGAACTGCACGGATTCGAGACCGTCAGCCTGCGCCTCAGCACTCCCTACGGCCCGATGGAGCGCGTTACCGGCCACCGCGGCAACATGTCCACCCCGTACCAGTGGACCGGCCAGATGCTGCGCGGCGAACCCATCGAATCCAACAACTCCGACCACGGCCGCGATTACACCTACGTCCGCGACACCGCGTCCGCCGTGGGCGAGGTCGTTGATGCGGCGCGCCTGCGCCACGATCTCTACAACGTTACCAACGGCGTCCCGGTTACCGAAGGGGAGATTCAACGTACGCTCGCGGAGCTTTTCCCTGAAACAAGGTTGGTGCCGACCAGCCAGGCCGATGCCGGAGCCAGCTCACTCGGACCTACGCGTGGCCCACTGTCCGGTTACCGGTTGTGGCACGACCTGGGTTGGATTCCCCAATATGACCTGGCATCCGGGTTGACCGATTACGTCCGATGGCGGCGGGACGCCGAATTCTTGGACTGATCGTCCGACGCGCCAATAGCCGGCGCCCGCCGTCCGCAGGAGGAAATGACCGTGCTGAAGGTGAAAGAAGCTCACGGAGCCATGACAGGCTCGCGCTACATCTCCAGTTTGCGTGACGGCCGGGAAGTCTGGCTCGATGGCGACAAGGTTGCCGATGTGCCCGGGCATCCAGCCATGTCGGGCATGGTCAATGAGTTGGCCCGCATTTACGACCTGCAGCACTCCGACCAATTCCGTGACGAGATGACCTTCGTCTCCCCCGATACTGGCAATCGGTGCAGCTTGTCCTGGCTGCTGCCCCGTACCGCCGAGGACCTCAAACGCCAGCGCCGCAATAGCGAGATCTGGAACGAGGAGTCATGGGGCCAATTGGGCCGCAGTCCCGACATTCTCGCCCCCCACATCATCAGCCTGGTAGCCATCAGCGACGCCCTCGGCCAGGTGAAGCATCCCAGGTGCGACTTCGGCGAAAACATAATCAACTACCACCGCTACTGCATGGAAAACGATCTGTTCCTCACCCACGCCCTCGGGGACCCTCAGGTTGACCGGAGCGAGCAGCCTCAGAACGAAACCCGCGGCGACGGCGAAAGCGAGGTCGCGCTCCACGTGGTCGAAGAAACTGCCGACGGAGTGATCGTCCACGGCGCCAAGCAACTCGCCACCGCCGCGCCGATCAGCAACGAAACTTACGTGTCTTTGTCCGCCACGTTCATGCGCCGCTCCGACCCGCGTTTCATCCTGGCTTTCTCGATTCCAACCGACGCTCCTGGCATGAAAATTCTCTGCCGCGAACCCGTGTCCCAATGGGTCGGTTCTTTCGGCCATCCGCTCGCCTCCGCCTACGACGAGCAGGACGCCATGTTGTTCTTTGACCACGTCCTGGTCCCATGGGATCGCATCTTCATGCTCTACGACTCTGGCCCTCTGTTGCAGAGACTGGGCTCTGAAGCTAACTTCCGCGGTTGGGGCAACTTGTGCCGGATCCACCAGCGCATGAAGGTGATGACCGCTGTGGCAACCCTCATCGCCGAATCCATTGGCGTGATCGAATACCGCGAGGTGGCCGCCAAACTGGGCGAAATGGCAATGCACACGGAAATGTGGCGGCACGCCATGGACGGTGTCGAACACAACGCTTACCCGGCAGACAACGGCCTCATGTCATTGGGCTCGACCGCAGGCATGAACATCTACTTCGCCCAGACGTCGGCACGCATGGTGGAACTGCTCCGCGAAATTTCCGGGTCAGGCATGATAATGCAGCCCAGCGAGGCAGACCTCGCCAATCCGGAATTTCGCCCTTATCTTGACAGATATATGCCGGGCCGGGGCGTCGGCGTCGAGTACAAATCCCGCTTGTTCCGCTTGGCCCACGACCTGGCCGTGTCGTCTTTCGGGATGCGTCAAGAAATCTACGAGTACTGGCACGGTGGAGACCCCAACCGCAATCGCATCAACCTCCTGCGCAACTACGACCAGTCCGACATCACCGACCGCATCAAAGCCTTGGTCGCGGATCCCCTCCGCTCGTAAACCGACCGGCCGGCCTCGCGCCCGACGGGTGGGCACGTGCATCCAGTTCGATGCGCAGGATGTACACTCGGTTTCCGTGCCGCGCGATCACATCGCGCCTTTCGGTAGCGTGTGTGCGCGAAATTACGAGCCAAGGCGAGTATGATGATAGAAAGTCCTGCCCGATCGCGCTTGTAGCCGGCGGGCGAAAATCCGTGCCAAGGCCGCGATTGGTTGCCCTGGAAAACTGCACCGCAGGGTCTGGACGTAATTACTATACAACCTCGTGGGAAGTCCTACTCCATTTCGGAGACATAGCTATGGAAATCATCCACAATCGCGAAAATGGGATTCTGGACATACAGTTGGAAGGGCGGATCGATAGCCCGACATCCACGGAACTGACGAATGGTTTGAACGGCGTCATTACCGCCGACGACCGCGCAGTGGTGCTCAGTATGCGGCGGTTGGAATACATCAACAGCGCCGGTATGCGCGCGCTCCTGGAGCTGGTGAGAAAGCTACGGGCTCAAGATACGAAATTCGCCATCTACTCCCCCATCGGCCCGGTCAAAGAGGTCTTCGAGCTGAGCGGCTTCAATCGTGTGATGGCCATCCACACCACCAGGGACGAGGCGATCGCCTCCGTATCGTAGTGACCGGTCATCGCTCTGCGCGATTCCGGGTGCCCATGAGTCACCCGAAAAGGCCCGGCGACACACTCCGATTCACCGGGCCCAAAACCAAATCAACCTGAGCGCCCGCAGCGCTCCGTTGACGACGTAGCTCGTCTTAACCCCAGGTGGCAAAGCCCATCGCGCACCCGGTTCCTGCCGGCGACCGGTAGCACGGCACGTAGTCCACAACATCCATGTCAAGGTGCTCCGTCGCGCCGGTGACTACGATCCAGTTCCGTATCTCCGAACTGCCGGAGTTTATTTTCTCCCGCGGCAGCGCCATCAACTGGTCCACGCTCTTGGCCTGCATGCCCGCCAACGCCTGCTGGTCCAACTCCTCGTCCACCACGAAGTGGCTTAACCCTCCGGATGCCAGGATTCCCACGCGGATGTCCTTGTCCCAGGACTCAATGGCGGAGTGTAGGGCTTGTCCAAGGTTGTAGCACCGTTTGGGCGTCGGTTGGTTGGGCGGGTAGTACGTGTTGAGCATCACCGGCACCGTGGGGATGATGCCATCCGTCATTAAACGGTTGTACACATAGCCGAACGCGTGCCCGATTCCGCCCTGTTCGCCCCGGCCTCGGGTTGGGTCGAGGAACCTGGAACTTCCCACGTCGAACTCGGCATCCATCAGGCTGTTGATGATGTGCAAACCCAGCGCGGAGTCGGTGGGAACTTGCTGATCCTCGGTGTTGTAGCCGATGAGAAGCTGGCCGCCGGTGGAGGGTCCGGCTTCGTGCCCGGTGACTTTTACCTCATCGCCCCAATAGACGCAGAAAGCCGGCATGTTGTCATCCAGCAGGTATTCGTGCTGGTCGTCGCCAACCATCACCAGCACGTCCAGATTGGCGTCATACAGTTTCTTGGACAGATGCGCGATGGCTTTCTGGTTTCGTTGATGGCGTTGCTCGAACTTGTCCGGCGTGATCTCTTTCGCGATGCGCTCGGTGTCGGTCCGGGCCAGCAGCTCCTCAAAGTTGGATGTGATGCCGTCCGTGCCGATGAGCTCAAGATGGCCCTTGTCCCTTTCTCCCCGGCCCGCCCAGCCCTCCGCGGGTGTGCTCAGTTGCGGGCTGTGCGATGATGCTATCCCCAGTACTAGTTCCGCCATTGTTCGGCTCCTCTATCGGTCCATGTTCGCCCAAAACCCGGCCGCCTGACCCGGGTTCAATGCCCATAATGCGCTCATTCTACCCCAAAGGATGCACACATCAATCGCTGATGCTGTAAACCCTCATCGCCGTATCGTGGAACAGAGCGGCCCGCTCCCGGGCGCTGTAACCCGCAGACAGCCGCTTGAATGCGTTGAACAGGACGTGGTACGAGTACGACGGCTTATCCACCGGGAAATTGCTCTCGAACATGCAGCGGTCCGGACCAAACTGCTCGATGCAGTAGTTCATCAGCGGGCCCAGCGTCCCTGCCAGTTCCTCGGATCCTATCGGCGTGTCCCGTTCATCCCACCGGTACCCATAGCGAACCTGTCCCACGCCCCCCAGCTTGATCACCACGTTGGGACACTGCGCCACCTCGGCTACGCCGGCTCTCCACGCCGGCAGCACCTCATCGTCCCGGTTGGCATAGGGCCCCACCCGAACCAGTCCGCCAATGTGGTTCAGCACGATGGTCAAGTCTGGAACCGCCCGTGCGAACTCCGCCAACTCCGGTAGCTGCGGGTGGTACAGCGAGTTCTCCAGTACCAACCCCATGTCGGCTAGAACTCGCCCGCCCGCGCGATACCCACCGGATGACAGCGCTCCCCGAATATCCCGGTTGACTAACTCAGCGCTCTCATCCCAACCCGTCGAATGACGAACCCCTCGAAACCGCCCCGGGCTCGCGGCCTTCATCGCCTCCAGCACCGGCCGCACCCCCTCGCCCAGTTTCAGGTCAGCGTGCCCGATAATCGCCGAAGCCGCCTTGGTGGAGCCTTGCTGACCCCTGCCGCTTTCCTCCGCAATGGTCTCGATGTATTCCACTTCGCCAACTGGCCGCATCTCCTCAGGCCCGTCCTGCCTGTATTCGCACCGCACCTCTATGAACACCGTTGAAACCACGTTGTGCCCGCTCGCGACATCGGCGGTCAACTCCGGCAACAGATATCGTTGATAAGCCGGCGGCTCAGGTCGAGACACCCAGAAGTGATGATGGGTGTCGCAAATTGGTATTTCCGGTTCCAGCGTTTCCTCGGTCGTCAATGCCAGCCAGTCTTCGCCTTTGATGGCCATATCCATCACCTCAACAGCGTTGCGTCGCCTGATACTAACACGTAGGCGTGTAATCTATGCGAGCGACAAAATCCCTCTCCCAAGCTTGCATGACTCAGCGGTGACCACTGCCGTCCTCCCAAATCACCCTTTTCATGCGAATCGCACGGCAACGATGTCACAATTTGCGGTACCATAGTGCGACCAAGTTTCGCCAACATCACTAGGTGAGACTCATGCGCAACGCTCGGCGAGGAGATGAAAAGATGGCAGACAAGCAAATCCTCTGCGCTTTCGGCGTTGATCTGGACGCCGTCGGTGGGTGGTTGGGGTCGTATGGCGGCGAAGATTCGCCCGACGACATCTCCCGTGGTCTGTTCGCTGGAGAGGTCGGCACGCCCCGGCTGCTGAAACTGTTCGAACGCCTGGACATCAGGACCAGTTGGTTCATCCCGGGCCATTCCATCGAAACCTTCCCCGATGAATGTCGCATGATTGTCGAGCAGGGCCACGAGGTCGGCATGCACGGCTACTCCCACGAGAACCCTATCTCCATGTCACCGGAGCAGGAGGAAACGGTGCTGCTCCGCTGCATCGACCTGATCACCGAGCTTTCTGGAAAGCGCCCCAGAGGCTACGTCGCGCCGTGGTGGGAATTCAGCCATGTCACCAACGAGTTGCTGCTCAAACACGGCATCAAATACGACCACAGCCTCATGCACAAGGATTTCGAGTGCTACTACGTCCGCGTCGGAGATCGCTGGACCAAGATAGACTACGCCATGCCCGCCGACTACTGGATGCACGCCCTCGAGCGCGGCCGGGAAACCGACCTGGTCGAAATCCCGGCCAATTGGTACCTCGACGACCTGCCGCCCATGATGTTCATCAAGAAATCCCCCAACAGCCACGGCTTCGTCAACCCAAGGGACATCGAGTCGATGTGGCGCGACCAGTTCGATTGGGTCTATCGGGAATACGATGAGGCCGTTTTCCCGATCACCATCCACCCGGACGTCAGCGGTCGCCCCCAGGTGTTGCTGATGCTGGAGCGTCTCGCCGAGTACATACGCTCCCACGACGGCGTCAAGTTCGTCACCCTCGAGGAAATCGCCGACGACTTCCTCGCCAAGCACCCCCGCCAACCGTCGTAGCATCACTCCGCGCCAGTGCTTTGCTCGAACCGCAGGAGACCCAAATGCGTAGCATCGACTTCCATGCTCATCTCACCCCACAGTGTTTCTGGCGGGCTACCGAAGGTTCCGGCGACTGGCATTCGCTGCAGCGGGAACGGGACGCCCGCGGCCGCGAAATACTGGTCGTAGGCGACCGTCGCGGCCAACTGCCTCCCAAGTCCAGCTGGACGCCCGAACAACGCCTGTCAGATATGGACTCGCTCGGCGTCGATGTCCACGTGGTGTCTCCCTACTCAGGTTTCTACAACTACGAACTCGATACCGACCTCGCCGTCGCCACCTCCCGCGAGTCCAACGACGAGATCAGCCAGATGATGAAGTCATGGCCCGACCGTTTCGCCGGCCTGGCCACTCTGCCCATGCAGGACGTGCCCGCCGCCGTCGCCGAGCTGGAAAGGGTCATGGTCGATCTCGACTTCAAGGGCGCGGTCATCGACGACAAGATCAACGAAAAGCTCCTGGACGAACCGGAGTTCATGCCATTCTGGAAGGCTGCCGAGCAGTTGGGCGCGTTTATTCTCTTCCACCAGGGCGGAGACACCATCGTCGACCGCCGCATCCAGCGCTACCACCTCCCTAACTCCGTCGGCAACCTCGCCGACCGCACCATCACGTTCGCCTCCCTCGTGATGGGCGGGGTCATGGATGCCTTTCCGGAACTCCGCATCTGCCTGTCCCACGGCGGCGGCTTCGCCTGCTACGGAGCCGGACGCATGGACCGGGGCTGGGATCGAATACCGGAGGCCGACCGCCTCGCAGCGCAGCCGCCCAGCAAATATCTGAACCGGTTCTATTACGATTGCATCGTGTACACCGAGCAGTCCCTGCGATTCCTGATCGACTCGGTGGGAATCGAGCGGGTGGTGTTCGGCACCGATTGGCCCTACGACATGGCGCAGGACTGGCCGGTTTCCTGGATTTTGAGCATGGACAGCCTTACCCAGGACGAAAAAGACGCCATCCTGTGGAAGAACCTCGAAAACCTGCTGGGACTCTAACCGTCGCCCCTGCACCCGCGCCCGGAGTAAGATCGATGAGAGTAATTGATGTGCATGCCCATTTGGCGCCTCAAGTCCTGTGGAATGCCTTTGAGCAGGGTCAGGACTGGCACGGAATGAGCCACGACGTTCGCGGCGACCAGGAATTCATCGTCGGCCACGGAAAGCGAATCCTGATCAACTCCCCAAAGATCCGGTATACGCCCGAGCAGCGCTTGTCCGATATGGACTCAGAGGGAACCGACGTCCAGGTCGTTTCCATCCACACCCCGTTGTTCCCGTACCACTGGGACACCGCCGAGGCTACCCAGGCGTCCAGGGAAGTCAACGACGAAATAGCCGGCATGACCCGACGGTGGCCGGATCGTTTCGCCGGACTCGCCACCCTCCCATTGCAGGACGTCGATGCATCCATCGCGGAACTGGAAAGAGCCGTTCGGGAACTTGGTCTGAAAGGGGCCGAAATGGACATGGTGGTCAACGGCCTGAATTGGGATGAGCCCCGTTTCCTGCCGCTGTTCAAGGCAGCCGAATCTCTGGGCGCCCTCCTGTTTTTTCACCCACAACCTCAGGACAACATCGTCGCAACCGACCGGACACTGCGATACGGCCTGCCCAACAGCGTCGGCGTGGTCCTCGAGGACGCGCTGGTGGTGGCGACTCTGATCTGCGGCGGCATCCTCGACAAATGTCCCAATCTCAGGGTTTGTATCGCCCATGGCGGCGGTGGCGCTTGCTTCGCCATGGGCCGCATCGACCACGGTTGGCAGGTGCGTTCCGAAGCCCGCACGAATATCCTCAGGCCCCCCAGCGCCTACCAGGATCAGATTTACTACGATTTTCTGACCAGCAGTGAGGCCGGGTTGCGTTTCCTCATCGACACCGTGGGCGCCGACCGCGTTGTGATCGGTAGCGATTGGCCGTTCGTCGGTTGGGACCCATCCCCCGGTGGCTGGCTGCAAGGTTTGCAGAGCCTGTCCCATGAGGAGAAAGAAAAGGTTTCCTGGCGAAACCTTGAATCGTTGCTGGGCATCTGAAACCCGTTATTGCGAATATACCCTGGGTGCCTGCCCGAACTCCCAGTTCCTCGGCAACCGCCAGCCTGATTTGGAGACAACCGTATGAGCCTGCCTGACGCGAGCAGCGGCATATCGTGGCGCGAATGGAGCGAGGAGGCCTTCGAGGACTCCAGGTCCCAGGAGAAGCCCGTCCTGCTCACCCTGGGAGCCACGTGGTGCCACTGGTGCCATGTGATGGATCAGACCTCCTACGCCGATGAACGGGTTATCAGCCTTGTCAACTCCCGATTCATCCCGGTCCGCGTCGATGTCGATCAGCGGCCCGATATCTCGCTTCGGTACAACCAGGGCACCTACCCGTCGGTCGCTTTCCTCACGGGCGACGGTGAATTCCTGGCCGGCCGACCCTACACCCCGCCGGACGACCTGGCCGCCCTGCTCGAACAAATAGCTAGCGGCGAGTTTGTCGCCGAAACTGGCTGCGCGGAACGGTCCGCCCCGTCGTCACCAACAACCGCCGCGTCCGCTTCGTCGCATGCAGTCCTGGACCGGTTGACAGAGCTGTACGACGAAGAATTCGGCGGCTTCGGCGCTGAACCAAAGCAGCCTCCGTGGGAAGCCCTCTCTTTCCTCGCCGCCCACTACGGTTCCACTGGAGACCGACCAACTCTCGCCATGATCGAAAACACCCTGCAGGGCATGTGGCATGGCATCTACGACCGGAAAGACCAGGGTTTCTTTCGCTACTCCGTGAGCCGCGATTGGAAGGTGCCCCACTACGAAAAGATGCTGGTCACCAACACCAATCTTTTGCTGGCGTATCTCGGAGCCTACCGGATTACTCGCCGTTCGCTACACAGAGCCGCATCTTTGGGCATCCTGGATTACCTGCACAACACGTTGCTCAACCCTGACGAGGGCTTGTTTTTCGCCAGCCAGGACGCTGACGAACCGTTCTATCAATCGTCGTGGAAAGATCGCGACGTATTGACCCCGCCTCCCATCGATCAAACGTTGTACGCCGGCTGGAACGCACTGGCGGCTCAGGCGCTGATCGAATCGGGCGATGTCCTCAGCCGAACCGAATATGGCCGCCTCGGCGCCGGCATACTGGAGAAGCTGTGGACGGATAGTTGGACCGACGCCGGCGGATTGTCCCGCCGCGTTGGATCGACCCACGACGCCACACCCGTTCTGATCGACCAGGTGTATCTCCTGAGGGCATGGTTGGCGTTGTACCAGTCAACCGGATTATCCGAACCCCTGAGTCGGGCAGTCCAAACCGCGGATGTTATTCAAGAGTTGTTCGGCGCACCCGGCGGCGGATGTTACGATACCGCCGCGCACCGTTCGTTCGAGTCCGGAATTTTGCGTCGTGAGCAACCGGTGCTGGACAACAGCCTCTGGGCCGAAGCGCTCTTGACCCTGGCCCACCTCACCGGCGACGAACGCTACCGCGAATGGGCCGAAGCCTCCGTCCGCATCTTCGAGTCTGTGGTGCCCGGTAAGAGCTATCTCGGGGACCACGCATCCCGCCGCATGGAGGAGGATGAGGAAGCTCTGTTCCTCCCTGCTGGTTCCGCCTGGGGACGCGCCTGGGCCTTTCTCGACCGCGGGCCGGTCAGTTTGGTTCTCGTCGGCGATGCCACTGGTTCTGCATATCGCCGCCTCCACCGGGCCGCTCTGAGCGCCCATGTGCCCCATCGCATCGTGCAGCCCCTCGATGCGCGCCGAGACGCTGGGCAAATCCGCGCTTTGGGTTTCCCCGCGAACGAAAGCCCGGCCCTCTACGCTTGCATGGGGGATCGCTGCCTCGCGCCAATCACCACGCCCCAGGGTGTCCGGGCCATGGCCCGCTCACGTCCCTGGGTCAACTGGTAGCCGCGGAACTCGCCGGCCTCGGGCCCACACGCCACTGCCATAGGACAAATAGCATCGTCCCGGTGGACGCCCGATCCTTCGCTCCGACATGCGGCGCCATGACGACGCAGCAACTGCCCTTTGGAATCGGGCGCGGTACCGCACAGCTTCTTTGCTCGCGGCGTATTTGCTCGCGGACGACGCTCTACCGCAACCGGAAATGCAGCGTCGTCCGCGGTTTTATCCAATTCTAAGCTTCCCAATGGGCCATCCGGAGTCTCAGTCGCCGACCCTCTCAACGACCGGCTGGAAGGGGGCAGCGGATTCACGGGCGGAGCGAACCAACTCGCTCACCGAAACTGGTTGCCTGTCGCCAATCTCCGCTCGTCAATGAAACCCATCGGGAACAGCTGATCCAACCGGGCTAGTCCTCCGTTATGTCTTCTCCTGAATCCACACGGAACCCGACGCCCACCTTCACCTGGTACCAGTTGGCGCGACCATCGTCGATCGTGCCCCTGATTTCGCGCACCTCAAACCAGTCCAGGTTGCGGATGGTCTGCGCCGCTCGGGCGATGGCGCCGTCGATCGCTTGTTGTACGCTGTCGCTGGAGGATCCCACCAGCTCCACTACTTTATACGTGCTTCCAACAGCCATGTTTCACTCCTTGCGATTTTTGAGTTGTAAATCCGTTATTTTCGGTCACGGCAACGATGTATGATAAGGGCCGCGCGCTCCTACGGCAACAATCCGCAGAGTGCGCTTTTCGCAAATATCACCCCCAGACATATCCAAAATCAGCAACCGGCCAATCGTACTGACCTCCCGGAGCCCCGGCAATCAGTCCCAATAGCTCATGAACCGCAGCGAATCGCGAATCCTGACCACACATACCGGCAGCCTCCCCAGGCCGGCTGACTTGGTTTCGATCCTCGGCTCGTTGTCCAGAGGCGAAGAGATTGACCAAACGGCCCTCGACACAGCCGCGCGGGAGGCCGTCATCGGCGTCGTGGCCAATCAACTCGCATCCGGTGTCGATGTCATCAATAACGGCGAACAGTCGCGAGTGAGCTTCTCGACCTACGTTACTCAACGCATGTCCGGTTTCGGCGGCGCATGGACCCGGCGCGGCCATCGCGACCAGAACGAGTTCCCCTCAGTGGCCCGCCCGCGCGTCGTCCAACTAATGCGCGACGTCCCCACGTGCATCGGCCCCTTGTCCTACGAACGCTTGGATTTGGTCGAGCGCGAGTGTCAACAGATGCTCGACGCAGTCCGCTCCTCCAACAGCGAGCCAACCGAACTGTTCATGACCGCTGCTTCGCCTGGCATAGTTGCCCTCACGTTGGCTGACCGCTACTACTACAGCCACGAGGACTACGTTTTCGCTCTGGCCGAGGAATTGCGGAAAGAGTACGAAATCATCGCGCGCCACGGTTTCACCTTGCAATTGGACTGCCCTGACCTGGCGATGGAACGCCACATTTCTTACCAGGACGAACCGCTGTCATCCTTCCGCGATGTGGTCTCCCTCCACATCCGGGCCATCAACCACGCCCTCGCCAACATCCCCCGCGATCGCGTTCGCCTCCACGTTTGCTGGGGAAACAGCGAAGGGCCTCACATCTACGACGTTCCCCTGGAGGACATCCTGGACCTGCTCTACGAGGCCAACGTCGGGGCATTGGTCATGGAGATGGCTAACCCGCGCCACGCCCACAAGCATCATGTTTACCGCAACCACCCCCTGCCCCACGGGATGCTGTTGGTCGCCGGCGTCATCGACACCAAGACCAACTACGTTGAACATCCGCGCCTCGTCGCCGACCGGTTGCATCAGGCGGTGGCTGCCACTGGGGGCGATCCCACCCGCGTGCTGGCCGGAACGGATTGCGGATTCGACACCTCAGCGGGTTCCAACCGTGTGGACCCCGGCATCGTTTGGCTCAAACTCCAGGCCATGCGGGAAGGCGCCGACATCGCCACCAGCGAGCTTTTCTGAACCGCCTCAACTCCGCCGGGACATACCGGTGCGACCCACGCTCACCGCCCGTACCGAATGGCGGCGCGCCGCCTCTGCCTCCATCAGTTCGCCTGCTGGTATCATGATGGCACAGATAGCGATGGCCGGGATGTCCACCAGTTTTTGGCGTCGGGCGCGTTCGAGCCGAGGATCGTCCGACTCAGCGAATTGCTCGAGGACCCTTGCAGTGCATGGTTGCGCCATGCCTTCCTCCCTCCACGACTTTCTACGGATTGTCGAAAATTAGCGCATTTCTAAAAATCCCATTAATGCGCCATTGTCCTGCACCAAGAGGCCCATCACGTTGTGTCAACGTAGGTTGTGCGTTTTCCCGATGCCCACCATCGGGAGCGGAGTCATGACCGTTTTTTGACCTGGGCGGGTTCGGGCCTTCGTTCTCCGCATAAGACCTCCTTGGCCGATTTATTGAATGCCCGAAATTTTCATGCGTACAATGTGCATGAGTGATGAATCCGAACTCGTGGACCACCACATGCGGGAAGAGCTACATCGAACGGTCAACCCGGCACTCGACCACGATTCGCTGTGGCGCCTCGCCAACCGCCACGGAATCGATCGCCGCACGTTCCTCTCAATTCTGATGGCCGGCGGTGCGACCGCCGTGCTCGCCGCGTGCGGAATCGAGCCACCCGACCAAGCGCCGTCACCCGCGACTCCAGATCCAACGGCCGTAGCAACAACGGCCCGCCCCTGGTTCAAAGATCCAAGCCCATTCATCCAGAGGGACGGCAAGGGTCTCGAGACCCGGTTGGAGGACCTGCACGGCCTTATCACGCCCAACCGGTTGTTCTTCGTTCGCAACAACTCCACAAGCGTGGACGTAAATCCCGCCGCTTGGGCATTGTCCATAGAAGGCGACGCGATCTCTGACCCGTTGAAATTGGCCTACGACGACATCCGCAAACTTCCCACCCGCTCGCTCATCTCCTACCTGGAATGTGCCGGCAACCACCGCGCCATGTTCAACCTGGTCAACGGCCAGAAAGCATCGGGCACACAATGGATGACGGGCGCGATCGGCAACGGCGAGTGGGTCGGCGCTTCATTGCGCGACGTGCTCACGTTGGCGGGTATACGGGACAACGCCCACAGCGTCCTGCTGGTCGGCATGGACGTCGAATCTCCCGAGGGAGGTTTCCGTTATCCGCTGCCGGTGGAAAAAGCAATGCATCCCGATACCCTCCTGGCCTACGGTCTGAATGGGGAAACACTCCCCCGCGACCACGGCTTCCCCGTCCGCGCTCTGGTGCCAGGCTGGGTTGGCAGCGCCAGCATCAAATGGTTAGGGCGGATCGTCGTCTCGTCCGAACCTTTGTGGACCCGCAACAACACCACCTCATACGTCTTGACCGGCGACGCACACCCCGCGCGCGGCGAATCCCTCGGCGCCCCGGCCACCGCCCAGGTCATCAAGAGTGCGCTGGCGTTGTCCTGGCCTGCACGTCTGCCTACCGGCCCGCATCGCATCCATGGCTACGCCCATTCACCCCACGGATCCGTCGCCCGCGTCGAATGGAGCGCCGATTCGGGACAAACCTGGACCGACGCCGACATCTCCGGTCAGCAGCCACCTCTATCCTGGGTCCGTTTCGAGTTCGCCTGGAACGCCTCCACTGGCGACCATATTTTGATGACCCGCGCAACCGACGTCGCGGGCAACACCCAGCCCGACAGTGTCCCCTTCAACGAAAAAGGCTACCTGTTCAACCAGCCGCTCCCGCACCCCGTCCACGTCGCATGACGCATGACGCCCGTTTCCGCTGTTCCTTGACAACCCGTACCCCCAAGTTACAATCGCCTTGAACAGCCG
Source organism: Dehalococcoidia bacterium (assembly GCA_965116565.1). Taxonomy (GTDB): domain Bacteria; phylum Chloroflexota; class Dehalococcoidia; order Lucifugimonadales; family UBA3495; genus Bin87. The sequence continues at coordinate 1,616,937 of OZ220699.1, read as the reverse complement.
GTACTTGCGATCCAAAAGGAGAAATCAAAATGCCGTTCTACACGCGAGGCGATGTCACCATTCACTATTCCGACGTGGGATCCGGTTTCCCCATACTTGCCACTCCGGGCGGTGGCCTGAATTCCATCATGGCGGGGTGGCCCAACCAGGTCTTCAATGCCGTGGATTCATTGAAAGACCACTTCCGCGTCATAACCATGGACCAGCGCAATGCCAACGGCGGCCAGTCCACCGGGCCCGTGCAGGTGGAGGATCCTTGGGGAGCCTTCGCCGACGACCAACTGGGCCTCATGGACCACTTGGGAATACGCGAGTTCGGCTTCATCGGTTTCTGCATTGGCGGCCCCTTCGCCATGACTCTCATCAAGAAAGCTCCGGGCCGAGTGGCAGCCGCCGTTTTGTGCCAGCCGGTTGGACACGCCGCCGCAACCCCCGACTCCATGTACGACTCCGGTCGCGACGTCTGGGCTCCGGCTCTGATCGCCAACCGACCCGAAATCACCATGGAGACCATCGAACAGTATCTGCACAACTTATACCGAATCCAACCGGACTTTATGTACAGCGTCTCCAGGGACTTTGCCCGTTCGTGCCAGACCCCGTTGTTGGTCATGCCGGACGACACGCCGTCCCACTCGCTGGAAGCCGCGATGGCAATGGCGGAACTGGCTCCCAACGCTGTGGCAACTGTCTATCCCTGGAAAGAGGACCCGGACATCAAGACCAAGACCATCGATCAGGTCGTCGACTTCCTCAAGGCTCACCAGGCCGTCGCAGTCTAAACCCCTCGCTGCGCACGGAATGTGAGGCATGGCTGCGTGCCGGACCAGGATAACTCCGCACCGGCACATCCATCTCCACCGGCAACTATCGCGCTCCGGCGGACCCCGTCGGGGCGCTTTTTCATCGCGTGGTCGCCAAAAACCCCAGCCGTTGGCCCCGCGCTGACCATCCAACTCTATGTCCATCCCTCTCCCCGTCCTTATCTATAGCCGCCAATCGTTCGAAATATTATGACAAACGCTGACGCCCGCTCCGTTGACGCCGCCAATCCCGCCGCATACACTGGTATGGCTTATGGCACGCCTCTTTGACCTCCACATACACACCACCAAGGGCAGCGCCGATTCCAGCCTGACCCCCGAAGACCTCATCCTCGAAGCCGAACGCCTCGGCTTGCGCGGTCTCTGCATCACCGAACACTCCGGACCCTGGGACCGCCATGAATTCATGGCCTTCGCGGAGCAGCACAACGTGGTCCTCATCCGCGCCATGGAGGCCGATACCGATATGGGCCACATCCTGTGCTTCGGCGTCGACCGTTACCAGAGCGGCTTCAACCGCGCTGAGGAACTGAGCAGGGCCGCCCACGCCGTCGGTGGGTATGTCGTCTCCGCCCATCCGTTCCGTGGCGTTCTGGGCAAGCACCACCGTACGCGCCCCTACCTCTACCCGAATCCCGACCAGCCGATCCCAACTGAACCGGAGGAGGCTATGCTTCACCCGGTGTTCAAATTGGCCGATGCTGTCGAGATCGCCAACGGCGGCACCTCCGACGAGGAAAACCGTTTCGCCGCCGAGGTCGCCCATCGGTTGGACCTTCCTATAACCGGCGGCAGCGACGCCCACAGCACCCACGGGTTGGGCAAATTCGTGACCGAGTTCCCCGACGAAATTTTCGATGAGGCCCAGTTCCTCGCCGCTTTGCGACGGGGCGACTTTCACCCGGTCGAGGGGCTTCGCCAGGGCTCGCTCCGTCCTTACCGCCTCCGGTCCGAGTAATCGACGGGCCGCCTCCCATGACGCAAGCATCCGTCTTCGGCGGTACGCGACTCGACCCTTTCGAGGACGAGTTCGTGTCCATTGATCTTGAGACCACTGGCCTCAACGCAAATTCGGACACCATAATCGAATTGGGCGCCGTGCGATTCAAGGGCGACGTAATCCTCGATCGCTACCAGACCTTCGTCAACCCCGGCCGCAAGATTCCCCCGTTCATCCAGCAACTCACCTCGATCACTCCGGCCCAGATCGAACGCGCTCCCGCCTTCCACCAGGTCGCTGACCGGTTTGCCCACTTCATCGGGGAGCTTCCCATCGTCGGCCACAACGTCGCCTTCGACCTCGGCTTCTTGCGCTCCCATCATCTCCCGCTGCCCAACCGGAGTTACAACACCTGGGACCTGGCCTCCATATTTCTTCCGACCCTGCCCGAGTACAACCTGTCGGCGTTGGCGACCCACCTGGGCCTCGACCACAGCCAGGCCCACCGCGCCAGCGCGGACGCTGAAATCACCGCCCTCGTGTTCCATCGCATGCTTATGATCGCTCGCGGTCAACCCGCGACCAAGGTTGCGTTCATCGCCCGTGCCGCCCGCGCTGCCAACGCGCCGGTCGCCGACCTGTTGGAAGGACTGATACCCCACGCGGCCGGCGAAAACGCCACCCCGCTGGACTCCGGCAACGGCAACGCGTCCGCCCCCTCCGCATTCTCCGGCGTGCGGTTGGACAATCTCGTGAGACCTGTCTCGACTAACCAGGCAGACGGCCCACCCACCAAGGTCATCCGTCGCGATTTCACCGAGCAGCAGATCGAGAATCTCCTGGACCCCGACGGCGTGTTCGCCAAATCATTCCCCAATTTTGAAACCCGTCCCCAACAGGCCGAGATGCTCAAGGCCGTTACCCGCGCCATCTTCCAAGGCCGCAAGCTCATCGTCGAAGGTGGGACCGGCATCGGCAAGAGCATCGCCTACCTCCTGCCCGCCGTTCTGTACGCGGCCTCCAACGGGCAGCGCGTGGTCGTGTCCACCAATACCATCAACCTCCAGGAACAGTTGATGCAGAAGGACATTCCCGAGGTGCGCCGCATCCTCGAGGAAGCCGGCATCCTCGAACCTGGCGCGTTCCGGGCCGCACAACTCAAGGGGCGTTCCAATTACGTCTGCCTCCATCGCTGGAATAACCTGGGCAGTTCCGATTCCATCAACGAAGACGAAGCCCGGGTCATCGGTAAGACCGCCGTTTGGCTGGACGAGACCACCACCGGCGACCGCACCAACCTCAACCTCAATTTGCAGGACTGGACTGCCTGGTCCCGCATTTGCGCCGATGCCGTTGAGGGTTGCCCTGCTTTCCGTGGTGGCGCTCCCTGCTTCCTGCGCCAGGCCCGCGACGAAGCCGAATCGGCCCACGTCCTGGTCATCAACCACGCCCTGCTGCTCGCAGATCTCGCCGTGGGCGGGACCGTACTCCAGGACTATCAGCGCCTCGTAATCGACGAAGCTCACCACCTGGAAGAGGAAGCCAGCCGCCAGCTGGGTTTCGAAATCGCCGCCGCAACGCTGACCCAGGAACTGGAGAGCATCTACCGCGTCATCAACCACTTGAACAGTGCTGCTGCCCGCCTGGGTGATACTTCGGAAGCCCCGCGCGCCCGCGAATCCGTTGCCAACGCCTCCGCCGCGTGCAATCAGGTGGGCCAGGCTTGGCAGCGTCTCTGGGAGACCATCGACGCTTTGTATCGCGACGGCTCGCGTTCCTCCGATACCGGCCGAGCGGACAACGATCGCCAACCCCTGACCTTGGATAACACGGTTCGCCAGTCGCGTCCATGGAGCTCCACGTCGATTGAATGGGAATCCCTCTCGGCCTTCATGCACGAATGCACCGCCGCTCTGGCAACCCTGCAGCGCGCGGTCATCGACGGCCTGTTCCACTTGCCCGACGACGGCCCCGCCGCCGAACTGGCCAGCGCGGTCGAGGTCCTCACGGAAATCGACACCAACCTGGCTTCGATTTTCGGCCGGTTCGAGCAGGACCGCATTCAGTGGCTCGACTACGTCCGCCGCAACTTGACCCTGCACTCCACTCCCCTCGATGTCGGCCCCATCCTCGCCGAAAGGCTCTTCGCTGCCAAGGAATCCATCGTCCTCACCAGCGCAACCCTCGCCACCGACTCCCGTTTCGATTTCCTCCGCAATCGCGTGGGTTTCCCCGAAGATTGCGACGAGTTGCTCGTTGACAGCCCATTCAACTATCGACGCAACACCCTCCTGTTGGTGCCCGACGATCTACCCGACCCGCGACGTGGCGCCGACCATTCCAGCGGTACCGCCGAAGTAATCGTAAACATGGCCCACGCCCTCGACGGGCACATGCTCGCCCTGTTCACCTCCCACAGCGCCCTGCGCGACGCGTCATATCGGGTGCGCGGACGATTGCGAGCCGATGGCATCTCTGTCCTGGCCCAGGGCATCGACGGCACTCCTCGTCAGTTGATTAATCGGTTGCAGACCGATCCCCGCGCCGTGCTCCTTGGTACCGCCAGCTTCTGGGAGGGCGTGGACCTCGAATCGGGAATCCTCAGGGGACTGTTGGTCTGCCGTCTCCCGTTCCCCGTTCCCAACGACCCCGTCGTCAAAGCCCGCGGCGATCTGTACAACAATCCCTTCAACGAATACCAGGTGCCCAATGCCGTGCTCCGTTTCCGCCAGGGTTTCGGCAGGCTGATCCGGAGCAAGACCGATCGCGGTGCCGTCGTGATATTGGATCGCCGCATCCAGACCGCCAACTACGGAGACCGCTTCCTCAACGCCCTGCCGCCCTGCACAATTCAGGCATCCAACGTATCCAGCGTTGGTAGGCAGGCAGCCCAGTGGCTCGGTTTGTCCCGCTCTGCCTGACCCGTGCATCTGCAGATCGACCAGCCTTTCGATTTGGCTGAAAGCCTGGAGAGTGGCCAGGCCCACCGCTGGCGGAGATTGGAAGACGACTGGTACTCCGGCGTCCTCGGCGACCGTCTGCTGCACCTCCGCCAGGCGCCGGACGGATTGGAATACCGGGAAACCTCGTTGAGTGGTCAAACCTCTTCGCCCGGCGCCAAAGCCCTGCTCCAGGCGTACTTTCGATTCGACGACAATATCGCGGAGATTTACGACGAGATCTGTCGCGACCGCCGCGTCGCTGCCATGGTGGCCCGATATCCCGGGCTCCGGATTCTGCGTCAGGATCCCTGGGAGTGCACCGTCGCGTTCATCTGCTCCGCCACCTCCAACATCCCGCGCATCCACCAGAACATGGAGTCCATGGCTGATGCGCTGGGCCAGCCCCTGGAACTGGACAGTGAGGTCCGCCGTACCTTCCCGTCCGCCCAGCAACTCGCGTCCGCCGGCGAAACGGCGCTGCGTGATCTGGGGTTGGGTTTCCGCGCCCCTTACGTCATTGCTGCAGCCCACCAGGTGGTGGACGGCCGCCTGGACCTCGATGAATTGATCAGGCTCCCCTACCCTCAGACCAAGGCCCGGCTCATGGAATGCTACGGCATCGGCGCGAAGATCGCCGATTGCATTGCCGTGTTTTCCCTGGAAAAACTGGAGGCGTTCCCTGTGGACGTGTGGGTGCGTCGCGCCTTGGCCGAGTGGTACTTCCCAATGCAGAAAAAACCGCCCGACCGCGCCATGGTCGATTGGGCCCAATCGTATTTCGGACAGTATGCCGGGTACTCACAGCAGTACCTCTTTCACGGGCGCCGCATGCAGCGGTAAACGATACGCCCAATCCGCTGTTCCTGTCTGGCGGCATTAAATGCAAAAGGGGCGACGCAGGCGCCGCCCCTCTCTATCCGGAATGTCGGGGTCTAATGACCGCACCCGCAGGCGCCGCCACAGCCTCCGCCCATCGGCATGGGCATCGGCGAACCGCCCAGATCCGCCATGTCGCTGGCAAATCCGTCCCCCTTGCTCACCGCTGCGAACACGGAAATGGCTCGCTTGGCCGGCTGCTCGCAGTGCGGGCAGTCGGCACCCGTTGCGGACATGGACTGCAATTTTTCGAATTTGTGCCCACACCTCGGACACGAGTACTCATAGATCGGCATGGTAATCACTCCCAAAGTTGGTTGGTAATCCCGAATATAACCCTCCGACGATGAGAGCGTCAAGCCGATCATCCTCTCAGAACCATCCGCCCTCGCGATGACAACCGGGCAACAGGATGGTCGCCCAAGCCCTATTGCGATCTCCTCCACCCGCTACCGGTCCACAGTCACCCGTGCTCTCTCAACCCGAACCACTGCGAGCGGATGTACGCTCGGCCAATCCGTCGACCCGGCCGGAGATCCCTCTACAGCCGTGCCTCGTGCATGCACGTGCAACGCGACTCAGGACAATGCATCCTCGCCTCTGTATCAGATCGGGCGGACCGGGAACTCACCCTCACCTGTGCCCGGTTTCGTCTCGCGTGGTCGGGGCGGTCCGGTTGCGCCTGCCGCCATTCCGACTAAAGAACGTCACCCGTAAAAGAACGTCACCCCGTACAAAGAACGTCATCCCGTACTTGATATGGGACCGGAATCGGGTAACCCAACGCACCCAACACTCCCGCTATTCCCCGGCCCTTTGGGTGGCAGGGCTCGTGCTTTCGCGGCAGCGACGACCTACGGGATTCGTTCTGGTGTAACTCCGACACAAACCGGGTACGCATGACGACACGCAACTGTTCAGAGTTGATGGGTTTGCCTGTCATGGATGCCTCACCGACGAGTGGGCGCAGACGCTTGCAGTCCGGGAATTGGGGGGCGTGAGCAGGTAAAAGATTTTCTGGATACCGGCTCAAGGCCAGTATGACGGTCTTGGCGTTAGAAGGACACTTCAAACGTGAACAGTTGCGACGACACTGCTCCCTTGCCCCTGACCGCTGCCCATCCTTACCATAAAACTACCTACCATCGAACTACATGATCCCACAAATCCAAACCACCATCCCTACCCCTCAAGGCCCTTCCCGTAGCCGCTCATCCTGAGCCTGTCGACGGACGAGTGGGCCGCAGTTCATCGGGCCGCATTTCAAGATACGTCCGGGCTGGAGCCATCGCCTTGTGTTTGAACCATCGTGTGTTTGAACCATCGAATCACCCGGCTGTCCCTCCCAAACCCTCTCACGGGCCCGCCAAAACCACCCATATCGCCCCCAAAACCCACCCAATCCACCACCATCTCATCCCCACCACCCGCTCCCGGCCCTACTTGAATGAAACGAAATGAGCGGATCTGAGCGGGATTTCCCAAAAATGCCAGCCCGCTCCGTGCCTGACGCGGGGTGTCACCTCGTACTTGATACGAGGCGCCACCATCCCCATCCAATCCGCTGACTACGTCTATCCAGTCCATCCCGTCCATCCATGCAAGAACTCCTTGTCGAGGTAATCCCATGACCCTCTCCCTACTCCGCCGCATCGCCGAAGCCGTTTCCAATGACTGGTCTCCATATCCGAACCCCCGGAGCGGTCCGCTGTCATCCAGCGCATCGTCAAAGCCGGCTTCCGGCCCCAGACTTTCGCCAGCCTCCGCCGCTACCTGGACGACACCCGCCGCAAAGGCGACGTCTCCCTCCCCAACACCATCGTCCTCAGTTTGCTCCCCTGGACCGGGAAAGACCGCTACTATCCACTGCTGCGCAGGGACCTTCCGGCCCCGTAACCATGGCCATTTCCCCAGGTGGGTACGCGTGAGGGGACTCGCCCCCTTGACAAACACTTCTGCGGCCACGACACTGTGAGACGCAGTATCAGGATGATCAGCAACAACCTAAAACACTCTGGACACAATCACCCGCGGCCGCGCTCGGCTGCCATCGTGGATGATATCGTAGCGGACCTCGCCAGCCGGGGGTACCGCGACACCGAACCCCGCCGCCTCGTGATCGGTGCCGCCGCCGCTCAGAGTCGTCCATTCACCGCCGAGGACCTCTGCGCCGCTCTGCCGTGCGTTGGGCGAGCAACCGTATATCGCGGACTGCGCCTCTTGGTTGAAACCAACCAGGTCTGCCGGGTTCTGCTGGAAGACCGCGAACTGCGGTACCAGCTTAGCCACCAGGGCCATCACCATCACATGCTCTGCGCAGTGTGCGGTGCCTCTGCCGATCTCGCCGATTGCGACGTCGAAGCGACTTTGCAGGCCGCCGCATCGGCTGCCGGCTTTCACATGAGCGGCCATTGGCTGGAGGTTTATGGTCGCTGCGAGGCATGCGCCACTGACTGACGCCGGGTTCGTCCCCGGCCACAGGCCTCGTTTCCCTTTTTATTTTTGCTAGCGTTATTGATACCTCATATCGATTACCCCTGATTATTGAGACTGCGTATTGAAACATCCCGTTCACTCAGGAGACATCCCGCATGAATCTACCCGCCATCCCCGCCCTTTCGGCAACCGCCCCGCTTGTTTCCCCTCGCGGCAGTTTGTCAGCGCTATTCGCCGTAGCGTTGGCTATCGTCGTGCTCCTCATGACCGCCTGCGGTGGCGACGAGTCCGCGCTCCCTCCGGCAGACTCGACCGCCTCCGCAGGTTCGGCCCCGGCTGGCGACCAGGCAAGCACCGGCCAGTCATCTCAGTCATCGACTCCGGCCCAATCGTCGGCGCCCACCCAGCCCACGGCCGAATCATCCGCGCCCGCTGCGCAACAATCGGCCGATCCCATTGCTGAGCCGATCAAAGTTGTCGCCGGCAACGCCCTGCTGACCGATTTGGTGGCCCAGGTCGGTGGCGACCGCGTTACCGTCGATGCCCTGGTGCCCGTCGGCGCCGACGCTCACACTTGGAACAGCACCCCCCAGGACAGCGTTCGGATCTCTCAGGCCGCCTTGATTGTCGGCAACGGTACGGGACTGTCCGAACAGGTTGACGACCTGATCGACAACGCGGCATCCTCCGACGCAGTGATCGTCGTCGCCTCCGACGGCTTGGAGCCCCAGGAACTGGTGGAACTGCCGTTCCCTGAGGGCGACGACCACGATCACGACGGCCATGACGACCACGCCGAAGAGGAAATCGAGCTCCACGGACGTCTGCTCATCGGCGACGGCGAAGGATCCGGCCTCTCCGTCATCGATCTGGAGTCCGGCCACGTCCACCAGGACGAGTTCGACCTCGGATCGCGGGCCGGCCGCATCTACTCCACGGCCAGCGGTCGCTACGCCATAGCCGTTTCCTCCGACGCCAACAACGTGCATATTTTTGACGGCGGCATATACCTTCAGGAGCACGGCGACCACTTCGACCTGGTTGAAACCGACGTGCATCGGCTCGAAGCCAACTTGACCGGCGACCGCCCGTCTCACCTGTATGTCGGCGACGAATGGGCGACGGTGTACTACGACGGCTCCGGCGACATCGCCTTGATCAATGAGCACGAACTGGAACACGAAGGCGACTCCTGGGTACCTGTCATGATGAACGCCGGCGCCCAACACGGCGCGGCGATCCCGCTGGAAGACGACATGTTCGCAGTCTCGCTCCAGCACCCCAACTATCTGCAAAATCCGGAGGAATATCGGCTGCCCATCGGCGCAGAAATCCGGGACCTCGACGGCAACGTGCTGCACCGGGCGGAGGGCTGCCCCGACCTGCACGGCGACGCCGGCAATGGTCATATGGCCGTATTCGGATGTACCGGAGGCGTCCTCGTCGTCGAATCCCACGACGGCCACTACCACGACGAATTCATCGCCGCTCCCGACGGATCGCCGGAGGACTTCCGGCTGACCTCCGTGTGGGGGCACCACGGGCTGGATCACTTCTTCGCGCTGGGTTCCGCCGTGGGTCTCTATCTGGTCGAGCCCGAGGCCGGTGAAATGGAACAGTTCATCGCCGCACCGATTCTCTCAGGCCTATACAGGTGGCCCTCAGCTACGACGCCGAACTCTTGCTGGTCGTCATGAGCGACGGCGAGATCCGCATGTACGATGCTCACGACGCCGATTTGCTGGCGTCCACCGATGAGGTCCTGTCGGACGACATCGACACGGGCTTTTGGGCGCGCCCCCACCTGGCCACCGCGCCGGGCCATATATTCATAACCGATTCCGGCGCTGGCGAAGTATTCGCGCTGGACAGCCACGACCTCGAGGTGGTGGAACACTGGGACGTCGACGGAATACCCACCAAGATCGCCTTCGTCGGCATCCTGGGTGAGGGCGACCACCCGGAGGCCGGCCACGACGACCACGGCCACGGCTCGGAGTCCATGGAATCCAAAGGCGAACACAGCGACCACGATCATGATCACGACCACGGTGCCGGGGACCCGCACTTCTGGCTCAACCCGCGCATGGCCGTCCACTACGTCAACCAGATCGCCAACGGCCTCATCGCCGCCGACCCGGATGGCGCCGCCACTTACCTCGACAACGCCGCCGCATATGTCCAAGAGTTGGAAGCGTTGGATACCTACATTACGGAAACCTTGGCCGGAATCCCCCACGACCACCGGGTGATAGTCACCTTCCACGATGCATTCGGATATTTCGGATCAAGGTACGATTTCGAGGTCATGGCGTTTGTCGGGTCGCACGCCGGCGAGGTCTCGCCCGACGACATCGCCCGGGTGATCGACCTGGTGGATGACCATGGATTGCAGGGCGTTTTCACCGAGCCTCAATTCTCGGCGGACGCGCTGGAACAGGTTGCGAGAGACTCCGGAATCGGCGTCGGCATCCTCCGCTCCCTGCCCGATCAAACTCACGCTAACTACTTGGACATGATGCGGGCTAACGCCGACTCGTTGGCGGAACTGCTTCGCTGATCACCCCTGAGACCCAATTCGGGGACGGATGATCATTCGTCCCCTTTTTTTGTCAATAGGAATCAAGATGGTGGACATGCTTGATCTCATCATAGAACCCATGCAATACGGGTTCATGCAGCGCGCGTTGTTCGTGTCGGTTCTCGCCGCCGTCGCTTGCGGAGTTGTCGGCACCTTTGTCGTATTGCGCGGCATGGCATTCCTGGGAGATGCCATCGCCCACTCCGCGCTTACTGGTATGGCCGTGGCTTTCCTCTTTGGCACCAACATCTTTCTGGGCGCGCTGGTCTGGGCTGTCCCTGCTTCCCTGGGCGTTTCGCTCGTGTCCCGGCGCGCTGGCGTACGCTTGGACGCCGTAATAGGCGTCCTGTTCGCCGGCGGATTCGCGATCGGGGTGATCCTGATCAGCCTTTCCGGGAGTTATACTGGCGACCTCCTCAGCATCCTGTTTGGCAACGTGTTGGGGGCGTCCTGGAGCGATGTACTGGCGGTGGGACTATTGGCGTGCAGTGTGATGCTGGTCGTTTGGCTTTTCTATAAGGAGTTGGTGTTCACCACCTACGACTCAGAGGTTGCCCAGGCGTCGGGCGTCCCAGTCCGCTTTCTCGAATACCTCTTGCCACTTCTGGTCGCGATTACCACGGTTGCTGCTCTCAAAACTGTAGGCAACGTGATGGTGATGTCGCTGCTGGTGGTACCCGCTGTCACCGGAAGTCTCATCGCTCGTCGGTTGTCCACTATGATGGTGGCAACGGTCGGAGTCGCCGTATCCGCCGTGGTGATCGGGCTGTACATCTCATTCCACGCGAATCTGCCCACGGGCCCGGCCATCGTCGTGGTCTCAGTCGCCCAATTGCTCGCGGTGGTGGCGCTGTCACCTCGCCGTTGGGCTCTCTGGTCAAGGATGCGCCGCCACCCGGTCGCTTCAACGCCGCACCGGCGGACTTATGAAGAACATCCCGCTTCGCGGTCCTCCTGAGACGCGTTCAACCGTGTCGCGCGACCGTTCGTGCACAACAAGACTTTTGCTGTGTGCCGCTGTCTGTGCCTTGATTGCCTGCCCTCTATTCGCTTGCTCAGCGAGCTCCTCGCCACCGGAGGCGTCTGCCGGGCAGTTTGTCGGCAGCTACGAAGAGGTGATCGACTTGCCGGCGCCAACCGCTCCGGGTTTCTCGGACGCCGATTTCGTCCAGCTATTGCGACCGGATGATATACCGCCCATCTATCATCCGGAGTTTGTGGATCCGCGCGTCGCCAACCTCCCGGACGATGAACTGGTCATCGGGCTTGCCATCGGCGACGATGCGCGAGCATATCCCACAGGAATTCTTTTCACCAGGGAAATCGTCAATGACGTGGTGGGCGGCGTTCCTGTGCTGGTTAGTTGGTGCCCCAGGTGCTACGCTGCGTTGGTTCATGATCGGCGCGCCGGAAGTCAGACCTCTGTTTTCGGCAATCAGGGCGCGTTGTATAAAGGCGCGATGACGTGGTTCGACCACGAAACCGGCAGCGTATGGTCCCAGCCGTTGGGCATGGCTTTGGCCGGACCAAGGGCCGGTGCGAATTTGTCGTTGATCCCTTCGCAGCTCGTCGCGTGGAGCGGTTGGCGCGCGTCCCACCCTGAAACCTCAGTGCTGGTCGTGAAAGAACCGTCTCAACCGTTTCGCGGGCATCGCCCCGGCGCTGACCACGTCGTCGGATTGATGATCGACGGTACTCCCGTGGCCGTGCCGTACGACCGGGTCCCACCCCGAGGGGCAATTGAAATTACCGTCGGTGATACTGAGGTAGCCATCCGGCGTGACCATGGTTCAGGCGCGATCCGCGCTGCGGTGCGGATCACGTCGGAACAGTCCATGAAGGAGGTCCCCTCTCTGATCGCCTACCGGTCAGCTTGGCTCAAATTCTATCCGGCCAGCGTGATCGAGGTAGACAATCTGACCTCTCAGTAAGAACCTCTAACAAAAAGAGGTCAAGCGTCGGAAGCAGATGATGGAACAGCCCAAGGACAGGAAGGCTTCATGGATGTCAGCACGGCGCTCGTAGCGGACCCGCAGCCGGCGGAACTGGTGCAGCCAGCCCAGGGTTCGCTCCACCACCCAGCGGTACACTCCCAGCCCGCTGCCGTGTTCCGCGCCCCGCCGGGCCAGGGCTGGCGCGATGTGGCGCCTGCGCAATTCCTGGCGATGCCACCGCGAGTCATAGGCCCGGTCGGCGTACAGCCGCTGCGGCCGGCGGCGGGGTCGGCCCCGTTGACCGCGCACCGGCGGCACCCTGTCCACCAGGGGCAGCAACTGGGTTACGTCGTGGCGATTGGCCCCGGTCAGGATGGCCGACAAGGGGGTTCCGTTGGCCTCGGTAAGCACGTGATGCTTGCTCCCGGGTTTGCCCCGGTCCGTGGGATTGGGGCCGGTCTTTTTCCCCGCCGCCCACGGCCCGCACCGACGCGCTGTCCACGCAAGCCCGGGACCAGTCCAGACCTTCCGCCCCGTGCAATCTGGACAACAGCGTTTCGTGGAGCTTTTGCCACACTCCGGCTTGCTGCCAGTCCCGCAACCGGCGCCAGCAGGTCATCCCGGAACCGCAGCCCATTTCCTGGGGCAGCATCTCCCAGGGAATGCCGCTCTTCAATACGAACAGAATTCCAGTCAGGGCCTTGCGGTCCTGCAGCGGCTTGCGTCCCGGATTGCGGAACCACCGGGGTTTGGGCGCTGGCAGCAGCGGTTGTACGATCTCCCATAGTTCGTCGCTGACCAAAGGTTTCGCCATTGAACACCACCTCCCGCTTCCGCCGATACTGTGCCCGCGCAACCCAACGCAACGGAATGAACTTACCCAGAGATTAGCCTTCTGATTACGGATCAGCAACCCATTTTGTTAGGGGTTCTAAGTCTCGGATCGTCACCCTACAACTAGGCAAAGCGACAATCAGTGGCGACGAGGCTGGTTCAACTGAGTGGAAAATACTCTGGCCCATTATGCATGCGTCAATTGATGCAGTCTATACACACGCATCATGTTGGCAAACGCAAAGTGTGTTCCGGGAAAGTATTACCGGGTGCAACCTGCCAATCTTCTTCGATATAGTGTGGAGCGTAGTATTAGCTCCACCAACAGGAATCTGCCCAACGGTTCGACCGATTCCGCACCCAGAGTCTCTATGGATCTGTAGCCGAGGGACATCCGCAGCCCTCACCCTACTGGCAACATCCCCAGTCGGATGGCCGTCACCACCGCGTCCAATTTGGTCGGTGCGCCCAGCTTTCGCCTGAAGTGGCGAATGTGATTCAGAACGGTGTGCGGGCTGATGTTCAAATCGTTTGCTATGCGCGGGGTGTCCCACCCTGCCGACACCAGGCGGAGAACTTCCATTTCGCGCTTGGTCAGCTTCGGCGTACTCGGCACGGCACTGTGATCTGGTTCACTGGAGAATACTTCCGTTCCGCCCACCGCACCACCAGATGCGTCGTCCCCCTCCTCGTCCGTAAACAGCTGTATTACCAGTTGAGGCTTGCCGTCGGTCCCGCCCACGATGATTGGCGTTAGGGACACTAACTTTGGCTCCCCCGACGCGCTGATCATCCGCCGCCGTACGGGAGATGGCAACAGACCGGCCTGCAGTGCATGTATCGAGGGACACTGTCGTTGGCAATTCTCCGATGCACCATCGGAGTCTACCTCAGCCAACAGATCGGAGCAGGATCGTCCCAGAACTTCTTCCTTTGGATAACCCAAAATGCGTTCGGCTGCCCCGTTCCAGAACACAATGGTTTCGTCCGGGGATATGGCATACACGCCAACCGTAGCTGTAGCCAGTAGTGCGAAAATGCTGTCCGCTATCAAAGACACCCCAACCTGACCGAGTTGATCCGACGAAACTGGAGGGGCCAGCCCAACGGATATAAATATTGACGGGGACTTTGACTACTACCGTCCCCCAAATATTTGGTCTTTTCAGAGACTGTTCGGTAGAATACTATCATAATAAAAACCAGTCTATAACACGTGAATGTTATCGCAACAACTCAACGATGATATCGTTGCTATCCCGCTGGATAGGCGACCATTCCTGATTGATGCAGACGATTATGCCCCCAATCGCAACACCGCGGGCCCGTATTAAGGTCGTCCAATCGTTCGGCAATGAATTTTTCGCCTGCAACCCTACCCCGAATTACGCCCGGTTGACAACGGTTTTCCTGCTCAGTAACATACTCCGGCTGCCATCGCCGGCATCGCGCATGGCGGCGAACATGTTGCGATCTTGCCCTGACGACAAATCGCCACGGAGGTACATCAAGTTGAATAAAGCCTTTTCGTTGCGCTCCGCCGTGTTTGGCGTTCTCGCGTTGGCTCTGACCGCTGCCCTGGCCTGCGGGGCGCCAACCGAGGAAGCAGCGCCTAGTGCCCCTGCCGCCGGAGGGCAGCAAGCACAACAGCAACAGTCGGCTTCCCAGGCTACCACTGCGCCCGCTCAGCAGGCTGCCGCGCCCGCTCCGACTGCCGCTTTGGCCCAGCCAGCCGGCATGTCTGACGCACGCGCCGGTGGCGCAGCCCCTACTTCTACCCCGGTCCCAACCGAAGCCCCCGCCGCGGAGCTTGGCGCACCGGTTCAGGCTGACCTGCGCGTCGCCATCACGCCGCCGTACGCAGAAAACCTGCTGGGTTGGCGCGTAGGCGGCACCAACCAGGGAATCCTTCAACCCATGCAGGAAGCTCTCTTCCAGCGCCACTACGAGACTTGGGAAGCCGTACCGATGCTGGCCGAATCGTGGTCGGTCTCGCCGGACGGCAAACAGTGGACCATCAAGCTTCGTGAGAACGTTCCGTTCCACCACGAAGAGGATACCTTCGGGGTTTCTGACTTCGTGTTCAGCTTCCAGCTCTGGTCCCACGGCGAAGCCAAAACCGGTTTCGGAGATTTCTGGCACCAGATACTGGGACCGGAGGGCGATGACCGCAGCTTCCAGGTCAGCGAGGCCGCCGGCACCCCCTTGGGCAGCACCCCCACCGTCACCGAAGTCAGCGACTCCGAGATGGTCTGGAACATGAACCGGCCCGAGCTCTGGATCCCCTTCTACGCCTCGGAAGCCACCACCGACCCGCTCATTTATAGCCTCGACTACTGGGACAAGGTCGGCGAAACCGAGTACGGCCTCAATCCGGTCGGTACCGGCCCTTGGAAGTTCGTCAGTTACGAGCAGGGCGCAAAGATCGCCTACGAGCGCGCGTTCGATGAGCACTGGCGGGTCGACCCCGACTTTGACACTCTTACGTACTTCTTCGCTGAAGAGGACCTGACCCGTGTTGCTATGTTGCGGGCCAAGGAAGCCGATATCGCCGAGATCCCGCGTGAACTGCAGGGCGAGATCGTCGACGCCGGCTTCGCGATCACTCAGAGTACCCTCCCTGCGTTCATGGTTTGGATCGGCATCGGCGGGC
This sequence comes from Dehalococcoidia bacterium, assembly GCA_965116565.1. Classification (GTDB taxonomy): domain Bacteria; phylum Chloroflexota; class Dehalococcoidia; order Lucifugimonadales; family UBA3495; genus Bin87. The sequence continues at coordinate 1,600,917 of OZ220699.1, read as the reverse complement.
AGTATCTGGAAGACCGGTACGACCCCAACGATCCCAACACCAACGTACTGGTGCGCCGCGCCATGAACCACGCAATCGACCGTGATGCCCTCAACGAAGCCTTCTTCGATAACAAGATGGAGTTGATGGCCAACACCGGCTGGCATCCCACCGATCCCTCCTTCGACCCAGCTTGGGAGATCCCCGCCTACGACCCCGAACTGGCTCGCCAATTGCTGGCTGAGGCCGGTTACGCCGAAGGCGCGGGCCCGAGCATCGAGTTCATGGCCGGCAAACTCGTCGGCGTCCCTGAGCTGACCGAGATCGCTGTTCCCATGATCTCCTGGCTCGAGGAAGTAGGCTTCAAGGTCGACGCCCAGATCGGCGAGTTCCAGCCCATCCGGACCCGTTACAAGGCCCGTGAGATGAACGGCGTCCTCTGGACCCACCGCACGGGATTCTGGCCTGCCGGGCGCAACATGCGCGTGTACTTCGTCAGCCCCGCCCTGGCCGGCGCGGTCTACATGTACGAAGACCCATTCACCGAAGATCTGTTCAGCAAGTGGCAGAGCAGCGTGGACGAGGAAGAGCGCCTTCAGCTCATGAAGGACGCCGGACAGTACATGTACGATCAGAGTGCAACCATGCCACTCGGCTTCCTGTTCGCTGAATTCGGCATCAACCCGGAAGTTATCGCGAAATACTCGGTCAACAACAGCTACTTCGGTGGCATGAAGGGCCACGAGTACACCGAAGTCGTCCGCCAGTAGGACCAATCGCGGGGCGATCACTAGGTCGCCCCGCTTCTTCATCCTGACACCCTGAACCGGCGAAGGCTCCCATGCAGCGCTTCATTGTTCTCCGCGTCGCTCAATCCATAGTGGCGCTCCTGGTCATCTCTGCCATAGTCTTCGCTTTGGCTCGCGTTACCGGCGACCCGGTGGCCATCCTCCTCCCCGAAGACGCCAGCCCAACCGTCGTCGAGCAGATTCGGGTCAAGTGGGGACTTGACCAGCCAATCTACGTACAGTACGCCAAGTACATCGGCAACTTCGTCACCGGTGACTTTGGCGAGGCTTGGGCTTACGGTGGCGTTCCCATCACGGAGCTCATCGCGCGCCGGCTGCCCAACACCATCATGCTGGCCGCCTTTGCCTGGATCGTCAGCGCGGGTATCGCGCTGCCCATCGGCGTGCTGGTGGCTGTCAAAAAAGACACTGCCTTCGACTGGACGGGCAAGATCGTCGCCTTGATTGGGCAATCCGCCCCTTCGTTCGCCATCGGCCTCCTGCTGATGTGGGTGTTTGCCGTCCTGCTCGGCTGGTTGCCAACATCCGGTAATGATGCAGGAATCAGATCCATCATCCTGCCTGGTGTTGCCCTCGGCTATTACAACGTCGCAGCTGTGATGCGCCTCACGCGGTCATCGATGCTGGAAGTCCTGGACACCGAATACGTCAAACTTGCCCGCATCAAGGGTATGCCTGAGTGGAAGGTGATCTGGAAACACTGCTTCCGCAATGCTTTGATCGTGCCTTTCACTTATATGGGGCTCATTGGCGCGGTGTTGTTGACTGGCTCCGTGGTTATCGAAACTGTATTCGTCTGGCCCGGGTTGGGAGACCTTGCCATCGACGCCATCCGCAACCGCGACTTCCCCGTGATCCAGGCGGTGGTCATACTCTTTGCCACCTTCTACATCTTCATCAACCTCCTGGTCGATGTGATGTACGCCTACCTCAACCCCCGTATCCGCTACAATTAGCCTGCGCGCCACGTCCCAGCCCAGCATCCTACGAGGATCCCGTCAATGACCACCTCCGCAGCAACCCCAGGCGTCTCAACGTCCGCAGCCGATGAGCTGGCCGAACGCCAACGCAGCCGCGCCGGCCAGGTATTCTTCAACATCAAGCAATACCCGGTCATCCCGCTGACCATCCTCGCGGTGATGCTGATCATACCGGCGATCTTTGCCAACCTCATCTCACCCCATGATCCCGTTGACGTCAACCTGCGCGATCGCTTGATGCCACCCGCCTGGATGGACGGCGGCAGCTGGCAATATATGCTGGGTACTGACCGTCAGGGGTTCGACATCCTTAGCCGCATCATCCACGGCGCCCGGATCTCGCTCTCCATTTCACTGTTGGCGATCGCCTTGGGCGGCGGAGTGGGTACGGTCCTTGGCCTCCTCGCTGCCTACCGCGGCGGTTGGGTTGACAACCTCATCATGCGGATCGTCGATATCAAATTGGCGTTCCCGTCCATCCTCCTGGCCCTGGTGCTCGTAGCCGTCAGCGGTCCCGGGTTTCAGACGGTGGTGCTTGTCATCGCCCTCCTCCTCTGGGCCAGGTTCGCCCGCATGGTGCGCGGAGAAGCCCTCGCCATCAAGCAGCAGGACTTCATCGCCCGCGCCCAGGTAGCAGGCGCATCTCCCATGCGCATCATGGTGCGCCACATATTCCCCAACGTCGTCAATACTGTCGTCGTTCTGGCCACCCTGGAGGTTGGCCACGTCATCATCCTTGAATCAACCCTCAGCTTCCTGGGGGCCGGGCTGGTGAAACCCACGCCAGCGTGGGGTCTCATGGTGGCCGACGGGCGCGCGTTGATCGTCACGGCGTGGTGGTTGTTCTTCTTCCCGACGCTGGCCATCGTGCTCACCGTGTTGTCCATGAACCTGCTGGGCGATTGGCTGCGGGACCGCCTGGATCCCAAACTCCGCAACGTCTAGCGTTCCGCCCGTAGTCCGGATGTTTTGCGGCGGGGTGTCCATGCACATCCCGCCAACCTTTTGCCCCGAACCACGCACCACCCGATGAACGAACCCCAAGGCAACTCCCACTCACCCGCCGAGGCTCAGCCGGAGCATCAGCCCGGAAGCGGCGAACCCGATGCACACCTGCCGGATTGGGCACAGGAAGTCCCACGTCGCCGGCGGTTCATATCCCGCCGCAACATCATCATCGCGGTGTTAGTGGTGGTGGTCCTCGGAATCATCGTCTGGTTGAACTTCCCGTTCATCCCCGACCCGGTTATTCTCGCCCGGCAGCCCGAAGCGGCGTTTGATTCGGCCTCGACGGCCGCAAGTTGGACGATGACCGGGCGCTCCCTCGGACAGACCCGGCACGTAACCGATGTGGTTGCAGAACCCGCGGGACAACTTGCGTGGAGCGTGGACGTCGGCCCTACCACCCTGGCCGCGCCGGTGGTGGCAGCCGATCGCATCTACCTCGGAGCCCACTTTCGCATCGCCGTGCTGGACACCGAAACCGGAACTGAGGTGGACTCCCTGCCGGCCACCGGACCCATCGGCAACTCTGTGGCCCTGGCCGGCGATACACTGTACTACGCCATGCCGGACCGCCGCGTGGTAGCACGCGACGCAACGTCTCACCGGATCCATTGGGAATACGAGATGTCGGACTCCACCGGCGGGCCCGTTGCAGTCGCCAACGGCATCGTTTACGCCGGTGCTTTGGACGGTATCACCTACGCGCTGAATGCCACCACCGGCGAATTAATCTGGCGGCACGAGACCCTGTCCGAAGTGCGGTCTCCTGTATCTGTCGACGGCAAGACAGTCCACGCGGGGTCGGCAGACCGCAGCCTGTACGTCCTGGATTCCCGCACCGGCCAGGAACGGGCCCGCTTCCGCACCTCGGCCGCACTGACCGCCGCTCCGGTCACCGCCAATGGAGCAACCTATTTCGTTTCGGGACGCCAGTTGTACGCCATGGACGCCGACGCCCTGGAATATCCCGGCCAGTACGCCGTGACCCGGACGTGGTCCCAGCTTTGGCTCTGGGGTTTTCCGTTGCCGTCGCCTCCATCCCAGCCGGGCGATCGTTGGCGCTTCGGCCCCGACTACCCCGAGGGAATATCCAGCCGACTCAAGAGGACCGAGGGCATCATATCCGCCCCCGCCGTGGCCGGCGACCGGATTTACATCGGAGACACGCTCGGCAAGATGTACGGCGTGGACGTCGTCACAGGAGAGGAACAATGGCAGTTCCAGGCCGATGACGGAATTGTCGCGTCTCCCGTGGTGGTCGGTGATCTCCTGGCTTTCGGCGACAAGGCCGGCTGGCTCTACGGTCTGGACCGACACACCGGCGCGGAACTTTGGCGCCTCCAACTCACGGACTCCATCCGCATCGGCCCGGTATATGCGGAAGACCGCCTCCTGGTAAGAACCGAAGACGGCCATCTTCACGCAATCGACTAGGCGGCGGTTACTGCGCGGTATAGCCTCCGTCAATCACCAACTCGCTGCCCGTCATGAACGACGCCTCGTCTGACGCGAGGAACAGCACTCCGTTTGCGATGTCGTCCACGGTGCCGATCCGCCCGATGGGCGTGTTGTCGATCCGCATCTGCCGCAACTCGGCATCCGACATCATGCGCTCCGTCATGGCGGTGTCGATGTAGCCGGGATGAACTGAGTTACACCGGATACCGTCGGTGGCATATTGGACCGCCGTGGACTTCGTCAGCAGACGCACCGCTCCTTTCGAACTGGCGTATGCGGATCCGGCGCCCGAGCCGGGACTCAGGCCCACCAACCCGGCGATGGACGAGATATTGATGATGGAACCGCCGCCGGCGGTGCGCATCGCGGGTATCGCAGCGCGGGTTCCAAGGAAAACCCCCTTGCCGTTCACGTCCATGATCTGATCCCACACCTCGGTGGGCGCCTCGTGGATGCGCGGAGCGTTCAGGCCGCCGACGTTGGTGCTGCCGATGCCAGCGTTGTTGACCAGGATGTCCAGCTTTCCGTAACGGCTGACAGCCTCGGTGACGGCGTCCGCCCACTGGTCGGCATCGGTGACGTCCAGGTGGACAAAGGTTGCCTGGCCGCCCAGCTCGCGGATTTCCGCCTCCAGTTTCATCCCCTCGTCATCGAGGATGTCGCCGATAACAACAGCGGCGCCCTCCTTCACGAACAGCCGCGCTTCGGCGGCGCCCTGGCCCCGGGCTCCACCGCTGATGAGCGCTACCTTGCCTTCCAGTCGCATTGCAATCCTCCATGAAAACTCCTTGATGATCCCGCACATGGTATCGCATCGCCACGCCTATTGCGAAGCGGGCCGCGGGGAACCTCCACCCTACCGAAGCCAGAGCCCCGGCGTGGCGGGATCACGATCTCGGACGGGATCGGGAGGGGCTGTGAATCCTCTCTACTACATTGGGGTTAGTCGATTGATCCGGATGTTCGGTTGGCTATCTCTTTTCTGGTTTTGGTGTTGGCGAGAGGCAGGATCTGCGCATCGTTGTCAGCGTACGGCCGAGTTGGGCACGCAACTATTTGACCTACTTTTCCGTGTACTCAGTGCGCTTGGTGCACACCTGCGCGCGGGCTCGGACAGTCCCGGGGACACCAGTGGGGCCAATGCCGGTGAGGAGTCAGGTCTTTGAGCGGCGGTTGCCACCTGGGCCGGTTGCGATTTTGGTACTGACGGGGTTGGCCGTCGATGCTTGGGTCCTGCCTCTCTTTTTTGGGTTGCAAACACGTGTTTTATCTAGATGAATCTAGGATAGACGGGTGAGCGGGCTATGGGCAACGGCGAGGTGTCAGCGTGGTTTGGAATTTGCTGAAAATATGTGGCAGAGGCGACCTTGATTACGGTGGCGGGATGCTCGGCCGGGAATGGGCTTGCCATCCCTCACATCCATCATGTGGAGGCGTGGCGTGGGCAGGAAAAGGGGCGGGTTTGAGACCCGCCCCTGGTCTCTGCATGCCGCCCCGCTGAAGTTTTGGCGGCGGAATCCCTATTCCAGAGTGGTCGTCAGAACCCACATGGGCCGCTCGCCCACGGCGTAGGTACCCAACGGCGTCATCGCTCCGGTATCGCCGTCGATGCTGTAGGATGCCAGTTGCCCGGTCGCGGACCCTGCGGCGTACACGTACCGGCCCGATGGGTCCAGGCTGAACGCGCTGGGCACCGCCTCAGTCTCGGCGTGGTCCGCCGGCGTCAGCCGACCCTCGCCGTTAACTGAGAAACTGGCGATGCTGTTGTGCCCCCGGTTGGGAACGAACAGAAGGCTGCCGTCCGGAGAGAACTGGATCTGTGAGCAGGTGTTTCGCTCCGTGACGCCGGCCGGCAGGGTGGACACGGTTTCCAGCGGAATGAGCGCGCCGTCTCCACCAATGGTGTAGGAAGACACGCTGCAACCCTGCTCGTTGGAGAAGTACACGATGTCCAGGGATGGGTGATACGTGAGATGACGAGGCCCGATCATGTCGTCCTGGGCCAGCGTGGACGGGTCGATGGCCGTGAGAGTGCCGTTGGACTCGTCGAAACGGAACTGGTAGATGATGTTGGGCCCCGGTATGTTCTTGGGCGGCTCCAGCACGTTGTCGCTCTGCCTGGCGATGTGCGGCACGTAGGCGAACCGGTTGGAGCGGTCGGTCTGGATGGAGTGCGCTCCCGTATCGGTTTCGAGCACGCACGTCGCCGCTCCGCCCACACTGCCGTCATCGCCGAGGGGATGCACCGCGGCCCGACCGTCGGCATAATACGACGACAGCAGGAACCGTCCCGTGCGGTCAGTGGACAGAAAAGCGGGCTGGCCCGGCGGCGTCACCGATCCGGTCTGCGTGAGTTCGCCGGTCTGCTGGTTTATTCGATGGCTGGTAATCTCCGGCACTTCCCGGTGCCCGGCGTATAGCGTCTGCTGGTCGGGGCTGATCGCCAGCAGCGACGGGCCTCCGGATACCTCCTCTTCGCCCACCAGGGTCAGCGACCCGCTGGCCTCGTCCATGGCGAATATGGACACCTTGTTATCATCTTGCGCCGCAACGTACACATAGGTTGCCATGATTGCTGCCTCCTGTTCGGTCGTGATGGTGATGGGAATCGTTAAACGACAGGGGCGGGTTGCTCACCCGCCCGCGCCAATCAGCGAACTAACTCCTCAGCCATGCGCTCCAATTGCTGCCCCATTTCCTCCTCGCTATCGGAATGGTTCGGCCAAACGCAAACTCGCAGCGCTCCGGCGTTCAGGAAGTCGTCGACCATCTGGCGGGTCGTTTCCGGCGGCTGTCCGAATACCGATATGGTGAGCGACTGCGGGTCGCGGCCCCTTTCGGCGGCCAGCGCGTCCAACTGGTTTCGGCTGTCCTCAATCTGGGCCGGCGTGGTGCGGTTGGGTAGCCAGCCGTCGCCGTAACGCACCACCCGGCGCAGCACGTTGCGCGCGTTGCCGCCCAGAAGGACGGGTGGGTGCGGCTGCTGCACCGGCTTGGGGTACATGTACACCGGCGGGAAGTTGTAGTACTTGCCGTGAAACTCCGCCTGGTCCTGCGTCCACAGTTCCTTGAGCGCGCCAACGGCCTCCTCAGTCTGGGTCCAGCGATGGTCGAAATCGCCGCCCATCATCTCGGTCTCCTCGCGGTTCCAGCCGGCGCCGATGCCGAACACGAACCGGCCGTTGCTGTGTCGGTCCAGCACGGAGATCTGCTTGGCCAGGATCAACGGGTTGCGCTCCGGCACCAGCGTGATGCCGGTGCAGAGCTTGATACGGTCGGTGACCGCCGCCGCCATCGCCAACGACATGTACGGATCGGAAAAGTGCCGGTAGGTCCAGGGTATCTCGCCTCCCGTGGCCGGAAACGGGCTCGCGCTGGTCACGGGCAGGATGGGGTGCTCGTGATACCAGATGGACTCGAAGCCCAGATCCTCCGCCTTTTTGGCGATGAAGGCCGGATCCAGCGTGTAGGCAGGCAGCGGTACTATTATTCCGACGGACATTGCATTGCTCCTTGGCAGCGTGGCGCCGTTCGATTTTAGATGCCGGAGTTTGCGGTTTCGTCGAAGTTTATCAGATGGGCCGCAATATGCCAGCGCGTCGAACCCATATCGACCTCTACTCGGCGCCGACCTTGAGCAGGGATCTGGCAAGCTGCCGCGCGGCATCCAGGTCATCGACGAACCGATCCTCGGGAACCCGCCGGAACACGTTGAGCGACCTCAGGTTGTCTGCGACCGGGCCCGACAGGTTCAGCACAATGCACTCCGTACGCGTGGACATGGCGGCGTCGATCAACCGCTCCATCACCAGCGCGCCGCTGTCGTCCATGTCGGTGGTATTGGAGAAGTCGAATATCACAACCTCGTGCTGCTCGATGTCTGCTCCCACCAGCCAGGCCAATTGGCTTGCCGACGCAAACGAAAACTGGCCCCGCAAATCCACGAGACCAACCCGGGCCTCAAATTGATCGTCGCCCGCAGCCCCGGCGTCGTCGGCCAAAAATTCGCTGTCCAGCAATGGCACCGATATCACGCTGCCCAGTTCGCGACGCTCCGATTCCCGAGCCCTCGCGAACGCGGCGACAATGAGTCCCAGCAGGATGGCCGTGATCAGGTTCACGAACACGGTCAACACAAGCGTTAGCAGCATCACCAGCAGATAATCCCTCCGCACGTGGCGCACCCGCTTGATCAGCCGCCAGTCAATGATGTCCCAACCGGCTTTGATCAGGACTCCGGACAACGCAGCTAGCGGTACCGGCTCGGCGATTCTTCCCAGGCCGAAGGCCAAGGCCAACAACGTACCTGCGCAGATTACGCCGGAGACGGGGCTGTTGCCGCCGGCCCGGATGTTGACCGTGGTTCCCGATGAAGCCCCTGCGCCGGGAAGTGCTCCCAATAATCCCGCCGCTACATTGCCAATGCCCTGACCCACCAGTTCCTGGTTGGACTTATGGCGGGTGCGGGTCAGCGAATCCGCCACCAGGGAAGCCACCAGGCTGTTGATCGACCCGACGAGGGCGAGAATCAACGCCGGCTGCACTGCGTTCAGCAACAGGCTGGCCGACACCTCCGGAACATGCAGGCTCGGCAGACCCTGCGGCACCGACCCGATGACCGGCGCGTCTTGGAGCCACAACGCCGCCATGATCGTCCCGATGACCAATGCCGGCAGCGGCCCGGGCACAAACCGTCCCAGTTGACGGGGCCACAAAACGCAGATCGCCAGCGAAGCCGCTCCGATGGCGACGGCGTGCAGGTTCGCGCCGATCACCGCCTCCGGCCAGGCCCGAAAGATGCCGAACACCCCGCCTGATCCCGGACCCGCGCCCAGAAACGGCAGGGTTTGGATGATAATGATGATCACGCCGATGCCGGAGGTGAATCCGGCAATCATGGAATAGGGCGTGTAGGTGATGAATCGACCGATCCGCAGGACGCCGAGGGCAACCTGGATCAGCCCGGCCAGCACGACGATGGTAAACGCTTCCGCGACGGTGTCGGCGTGCTCGGACAGCACCACCATCATCGCCACCGCCATCGCCGCGGCCGGGTAAGCGATCCGCGCCGGCGTGCCCCCAAATACCGACGCGCAGAACCCCACCACAATGGCGCCATACATGCCGGCGATGGCCCCCAGCCCGGTCGCCACACCGTAAGCCAGGGCCATCGGCAGCACCGTCGCCGCCGTGGTGACGCCGCCGAAAACGTCGCCGGACAGCCGCCGCAGGTTGTAGTTCAGGCGCACCGGATTCTACCCATATGGCAGCCGTCGGAGCCCAGGCAGAATCGCGCTCGGACCTACTGACCGGACCTTATCCACTCAGCGACGCGCTCACCGATCATGATCGTGGTGCAATTGGTGTTGGCGCGGATGACGTCGGGCATCACCGAGGCGTCGGCAACCCGCAGATTCTCAACGCCGTGGACGCGGCAATGCTGGTCAACTACCGCCATGCCGTCGCCGTCCGGCCCCATCTTGCAGGTGCCGGACAGGTGCTGGCCGATGCAGACCTCGCGTAACATCCAGTCGTCCAACGCCTCGTCCGAGACCAGGTCCTCCGAAGTGGGCGAAATCAGGCCGTCGTAGATGGCACCGAACTGATCGTGATCCAGCAGGCGCAGCACTATGCGCACCGCCTCCCGCATCCGCTCGCGGTCCCAGTCGGCCTCCAGATATCGGCAGTCGATGTAGGGCTGCACGTCGGGATCAGTGGATTGCAGGGTTAGCTCCCCGGCGCTCTCGGCCAGTTCCATCATGCAGGTGAGGCGGATCCCCTCGTTGTCGAACGGATCGCCGCCCAGGGGCGTGGAAAATGACGACGGGAATATCTGCATGTCGTTGCGAGCATCGGATCCGCTGGCAGTGTAGCGCAGCACCGTCTGGATGCGCGGCGCGTCGGGGTCCAGCGGGAAGTCGTCCTTCACCTTGACCCGCACCGGAACCAACGGATGGTCGCGCAGGTTCTTGCCCACTCCGGGCAGGTCCTTGACCACGGGGATTCCCAGGCTCCTCAGCTCGGCCGACGGACCGACGCCCGAGAGCAGCAGCAATTGCGGCGACGCGATGGCGCCGGCGCACAGGACAATCTGCTCCGCCTCGATTTGGAAACTCTCGCCCCCGCTCTCCACCTCCACCCCGACCGCTCGCGGTGAGCCTGTCGAATCAGCGGAGCCTGCCGACCCATCCTCGAACAGTATGCGCCGCACCCGCACGTTGGCTCGGATGGTCAGGTTGAGCCGGTGCCGGTTGGGATTCACGTAGGTCAGCGCGGTGCTCATCCTCACGCCGTTGGGATTGTTCATCGGGAATGGGCCAACGCCCGTGGAATCGGGATGGTTGTGGTCGTAAACCTCCGCGTACCCGATGTCGCTGCACGCGTTGTAGAACGCCTCCTGCAACGGCAGCCAGTTCTCACGCCGGTGGCGACGCACCGGTATGGGGCCGTCGAAACCGTGGAAATCGTCGTTGATGTCAGTATCGGTTTCCTGCTTTCGGAAGTAGGGCAGGACATTGATGTAGCTCCACTCGTCGTTGCCCCAGGACGCCCAGTTGTCGTAGTCCTCGGGCACGCCGCGCAGGAATACCTGGCCGTTGATGGCGCTGGTGCCCCCAACGACCCGCCCCCGTGGCACGTTGACCGGTTCGGTCTGGCGCGGTGTGCCGGTCCCGACGAAGGACCAGTTGTGCGGGGCGCCCATCTCGGACGCCCGCGGCGCGTAGCCGAACTTGAGGTCGTCGGGCGTCTGCTCCAGGTCAGGGTAATCAGGTCCCGCCTCCAGCAGTAGCACCGAGCGGTTGGGGTCCTCTGACAACCGTGTGGCCATCGTGCCGCCGGCAGAACCGGCGCCGATTACGATTACGTCGTATTTCATGCGTTCGCTCCCAGGTGATCGCTGCATCAGAACACGGGGCAGGATTGAAACCCGCCCTTACAAAGCGCCGAGAAATTCGTCCGTGCTCATCACCGTGCCCTGGCGCGGATACACCTTCTCGGTGAGCACGCGATGCACCTCGGGATCACCGTCGGAGCAGGCATCGGACACCACGATGAACGAGTAGTTTATGTCAACAGCCCATCGCACTGAGGACAGCACGCACCCGCTGGTCGCAACACCCATGATCACCAGGTTGTCGCATCCCATCTCGCGCAGCGTGACATCGAGGGCCGTCGTGGAGAACGGTCCGGGACGCACCTTGGTGATGACCAACTCTCCCTCCGCCGGCGCGACCCCCTCGTGCAGCTCCACGTCCGGCGCGTACTCCGCGAACGGGCCGCCCCGATGCACGACGTAGATAACGGGAATCCCAGCAGCACGTGCGCCCGCCAGCGCCCTGGCCGCGTTGCTCACCACCGCGTCGGGTTCTGCCGCCACGTTGGCGATGATCCGCTGCTGGAAATCCATGATCAGGACGGCCGTGCGGCCGGCGTCGATTTTTGTTGCTTGCTGAGTCATGCGCGTCCTCCGTCAACGTCTTGGTGGATTGGCTGAGGCTTTCGCGCATTATACGCGGGGATATTGCCGTCGGGCCCACACTGGATCGGCAGACTTGGCTCATTGGAGCAGACGCTGACCTGCGGGTGTTGCGTGCCGGCTATGACACAAACATACTATATATTTATGGACAAGCTGTTCAACGTGTCCACGATTGTCTATTGGACCGTCGCGGCGACCGCCGGGATCTCGGCGCTGGTGTCCACTCTTTGGGCGTATAATCTGGACAACCGCATGGTCTCCGGCGTGGTGACGGCAGCGATCATCAATACGGCGGCGGCGATGGCGGCGATGGGGTTCTTTGGGGGCTTCGACATGATTTTAAGCATCTGGCAATTCTTTCGAAATCAGGAAGCCGAACGGGCGCGCAATCAGCAACGCGAAGAGGAACGCGAGACCGCGCGCGCCGAGCGGGAAGAGATGATGGCAATGTTGCGTGCTGAACACCAACGCAACCAGGAACTGCACGACCGGGTCATGGAACTTTCCGAGTTCGCAATTCAACGCGCCAACGGCAGCAGATCCAGCAGAGATACTGAAAACGATAGGGGCGAATGATCATTCGCCCCCAACCTGAAAAGCTGCCTTTGAACCGGTTTCACAGATTCAGCGGGTGCTCCTCGTAGTCCTTGACCTTGTCGTACACCTGGATCCGGTGCCGGTTGGCTTCCAGCACGAAGATGCGGTCGTTCTCGTCCACGCGCACTGACACCGGCCGGCGGAAACGCCACTCCGGCTCCAGGTTCACCCGACGCCTCGCCTTGACGATGTCCGGGTTGGCGTCGATGTAGGTCTGGGTCCACGGAGACGGTTGCTGCGCGTCGCCCACCAGGGACGTGATGAACCGGCCATCGGGCGCGTACACCTGCAGACGGTGGTTGCCCCAGTCGGTGACGTACACATCGCCCTCGGAGTCAACGGCCACGCCGGTCGGCCCGTTCAGGTCGCCCACGCCGGAGCGGGGTGCAGCCTCGAACTTGAGCAGGAAGTTGCCTTCGGCGTCGAACTTCTGCACCCGGTTATTCTTCCAGTCGGCCACGTATGCGTTGCCAGCATCGTCCAGGCACACGCCCCAGGGCAGGTTGAACTCGCCATCTCCGTCGCCGTGGCTGCCGAAGCTGCTGACGTGTTTGCCCTTGTGGGTGAATTTCTGCACGCGGTGGTTCTGGCTGTCGACCACGAGCATGTTTCCGTCCCCGTCGAAAGCCATCCCGCACGGCCCATTCAGTTCGTCCTTGCCGTCACCCGACTCGCCCCAACAGCGCACGAAGCCGCCGTCGGGGTCGAACACGGACACGCGGTTCAGGAAGTCGTCCGAGGCGTACACGTTGCCTTCGTCGTCCAGCGCTATCGAGCGGGGCCAGACGAACTGGCCGTCGCCGCGCCCGAACGCGCCGAACTGTCCCAGGAACTGGTGGTCCAGCGTCACCCGGCTGATGCGCTGGCCCAACTCCTCGGCTCCCCGGCTGATCACGTACACCATGTTGTCGTCGGCCAGCGCGAAGTCCTGCGGCGACCAGAACCCCTGGCCTGACATCCCGTACATGCCGATGCAGTAGTTGTAGTCAAAGACCCGGCCAGCGGCCACTGTGGTTAGCATGATAGACCTCCTTGATCCCGACCGTTAGCGTCCTACACGAAGTCCAGCTTCTCGAAGTTCCCGCCGACGATGGGCACCGCGTCCAGGCCCAGCCAGTTTTCGATCACCGTCGAATACAGCCCGCGGAAGTCGTAGTTGGGCTCAAGGTCGCCCTGCGTGAGGTCTTCTGGCCGCAGCGACGGATAACTGCTGTAGTGACCGCCCTTGACCTGGTTGCCAATGACGAACGCCGCTCCGCCGGCTCCGTGGTCGGTGCCGGTCCCGTTGTCCTTGACCCGCCGGCCGAACTCCGTGAACAACACCATGATCAGGTTGTCGCCGGTCTCGTGCTCCGACAGGTCGTCGAAGAAATCGCTGATGGCGCGCGACATGTCGATCCACAGCTTGGTGTGCATCGGCGGCTGGTTGAAGTGCGAGTCGAAGCTGCCGTGTTGCGTGTAAAACATCTGGGTGCCCAGGTCGGCCATGTACACCTGCGCGATGTCGCGAAGGTACTTGGCGATGGGCGTATCGGCATATTCGACCGTGGACGTGTACTGCTCCGGCGCGCTGCGGATGATGTCGGCGCCCTTTAGAGCGTCGCGGCCGGTCTGGCCCAGGTAGTCCATGGTCGGCCCGGTGCCCACGGTCGGTGAGTACATCCGGGCGAAGCGGTCCAGGATCTTGTTGTGCTCTTCCTCGGCTGACACTCCCGGGACGCTGGACAGCACGCCGTACGACTCCAGGCTCGACACCGAAGTTACCGGCACGCCGCGCAGCGCCAGCGCCCGCGGCAGCCCCTGCCCGAAGTTCACGCCCTTCAGTACGTTTTCGCCGCGCGGGTCCAGATCACGGATCACGCGGCCGGCCCAGCCCTCGGTGCCGACGATGTCGGGCTCGCAGGTATGCCAGATATCCATTGAGCGGAAGTGCGAGCGCGGCGAGTTCTCGTAGCCGATCCCGTGGATGATGGCCATTTTGCCGTCGTCCCACAGCTTCTTGATCGGCCCCATGTTGGGGTTGAACCCGATCTGATCATCAATGGGCAACACCTGGTCGGCGGGAATGCCAACCTTGGGCCGCGCATCGTAATAGTGCTCATTGGTATAGGGAATGATGGTGTTCAGGTAGTCGTTCGCCCCTGTCATCTGGAGCACCACCACCACCGGGTCTTTCTTCGTCGTCGCCATTCTGTTCCTCCATGCTCGGCGTTGGTTGTCCATACGCAGGGGCGATCCGGAAACCGTCCCTGCTTGACAGGGGTTATGCAAACTGGAAGTCGCGGGATGCGGCAATCAACGCCAGCATCACGCCGACTCGCTTTTCGGATTGTGCCACGTCGGCATCCGTTTCCCACCGCAGTTCACCACCGCTGCGGGCTTCGTCGAGAAGCTCGGTGCGGGTGATGTCGCCCACTTCCAGCGGGCCCACCATCTCGAGGCAGGCGTCCACCATTTCGTCGGGACCAAGCGCGCCCCGGCTCCTCAGGTTCGCCACGATGGACTTGACCCCGGGCAGCGTTACGTCGCCCAACAGGTTCGCCGCGAAGTTGACCCGGCGCACCAGCGCACCGCCGTCGATCCACTCACTGCCGGTATGCCAGCTTTCCACGCTCGGCGGGTTCAGCAACTCCTGGCCCTGGTAGGCGCACTCAAAGGCCAGCGAATTGAACCCTGGGCGCGGGCCGCTGAAGTTGCCCGCCAGCCGCGCGGTGCTCACCACCAGTTCGGCCGGACTCTTGACCCGGCTGAAACGCGCCTCCTTGAAAAAGTCGGAGTTGAATAGCACCCGAAGCATTGCCCGAATGTCCCCGTCCGATTCATCGTACGCCGCCACCAACTGGTCGATGGCGTCGGGGTCGTTGGGCGGCGTGATGTTCCAGCTTGGCACCTGCGGCTCGTCGGCCACGAAGAAGTTGTAGAGGTGCCGCGAGAGGAACCGCGCCGTCGCCGGCTGATTCACCACGATGTCGATGATGTCCTGGCCGTCGAAGTTGCCGGTATTTCCCAGGAACGTCTTTTCGCCGTCGTCATGGTCCTCGGGGCGGTACTCGAAACTCCAGTAGAAGCGACCCAGCGGGTTGCGCGGAATCTTCGGGCCAATGGTCCAGCCCGTAAAGGCCCGCGACGCTTCCTTGATGTCATCCTCGGAGTAATTACCGACGCCCATGGAGAACAGTTCCAGCAATTCGCGGCCCCAGTTCTCGTTGATGGCGCCCATGTGGTTGCCGTTGTTGTCCAGCCAGAAAATCATGGCGGGGTTCTGCGCCAGTCCCACCAGAATGTCGCGGAACTTGCCCAGCCCGACGCCGCGGAACATCGCGATCTGCTGAGTCAGTTCCGGCGGGTTGTCCACCTTGGAGTTGCCGGTGGCGAATAGCTGGTGCCAGAACAGCGCCATCTTCTCTTCCAAAGGCCGCTCGGTGTTGATCATTCGGTAAACCCACTCGGCCTGGTTCAGCGGCGGCCCCAGCGCGCCCTCGTAGCCGGGCAGGTAACGGTAAAGCACCTCGGCGTCCACCGGTTCGAACCGCTCCGGGTTCAGCAGGTCTTCTACCGTCGCTTCGTAACCCCTGCCGGAACGCTCCTGCAGTTCTTCGTGGCTGGCGCCGAATCCGGCCCGCCGCATCAGATGGCCCATCAGTGCGATGTCTTCTCGATTAGCCACCGGTTCACCCCCTCATAAAGGACTGGTCAGCGTGTCGCTGACTCCATGACACATTCCGTCTAATCTGTGCTCCAATGCTACGGAAAGGGTTGCCCACTGTCAAGGAAATCAGTCGTGGAAGCCTACGCTTCTACTCGGCGTTTCCAGTAGTAATAAACGAAACAATCGGTGGGATTCTGTGGCACGAAAAGGGGCATCGCCGACACCAGTTCCCAGCCCAGCGCGCCCTGTTCGTTCATGAATTCATCGTCCACGGCGTCCACGTTCATGCCGTTCCCCACGAATCCGCCCGACCGGATGGGCATTTTGTCAACTCGGTATTCCCATTTCATTTTTCTTTCCTCGGCAACGTTCCAGAAAGACGACGCCCGCCGTGGTGAAAGCCGGCGGGCGCGCCACTATGTCATCTCCGCGGCGATTCTTACTGGCCTGAATTGACCCAATCAGCGCACCGCTCGCCGATCATGATGGTGGTGCAGTTGGTGTTCGCCCGTATCACGTTGGGCATTACCGACGCGTCGGCCACCTTGATGTTCTCCAGCCCGTGGATGTTCAGGTGCGGGTCAACCACCGCCATCGGATCGCTGGCCGGCCCCATCTTGCAGGTGCCGGACGCGTGAGTTGTGTTGAACACCGTGCGGCGCATCCAGTTGTCCAGCGCCTCGTCCGAAGCCAGGTCCTCCGGCGCAGGCTGCTGGATCTCCTCAACAATCGGGCCGAATGCATTGTTCTCCAGCAGGCTCACGCTGATGCGCACCGCTTCCCGCAGCCGCTCCCGGTCCCGCTCCGGCTCGAGGTAATGGTAGTTCAACGACGGCTGTACGTGCGGGTCGTTGGCGGAAAGGCGCACCTCTCCCGCTCCGTCGGCAAGCTCCAGGATGCACTGGATCCGCACGCCGCCCGGCTCAAACGGATCGGCGCCGCCGATGGGAGTTGAGAATGACGACGCCGTGATCTGCATGTCGTTTCGGTCGGGCGATCCGGTAGCGGTGTAGCGCAGCGCCGTCTGCGTCCGCGGCGCCAGCGGGTCCTGCTCGTGGTCGTCTCGCACCTTGCAGATGACTGCGACGATGGGATGGTCCCGCAGGTTCTGGCCCACGCCGGGCAGTTCGTGAATCACCGGAATCCCCATCTCCCGCAGATGGTCCGCCGGCCCGACGCCGGAGAGCATCAGGATCTGCGGCGACGCCATCGCGCCGGCGCTGAGCACGATCTGGCCGGCCTCAACCTGAAAGACCTCGCCGCCGCTTTCCACCTCAACTCCCACGGCCGCATTGCCCTCGAACAATATGCGGCGGACCACCACGTTGGGCCGCACGGTGAGGTTGAGGCGATGGCGGACGCCGCGCAGGAAGGTGAGCGCCGTGCTCATACGGACGCCCTCGGGGTTGTTCATCGGGATTGGCCCAACGCCACCCGAGTCGGGGTGGTTCATGTCCTCGTCCGTCGGATAGCCCGCCTCCACGCAGGACTGCACGAATGCTCGTTGGAAGGGCAGCCAGGTCTCCCGGGCGAAGCGGCGCACCGGAATCGGACCCTCTGAACCATGAAAATCGTCGCTGATGTCCAGGTCCGTTTCCATCTTGCGGAAGTAGGGCAGCACATCCGTGAAGCCCCATCCGTCGTTGCCCTGGGCGGCCCAGCTATCGTAGTCCTCGGGCACCCCCCGCAGCAGCACCTGCCCATTGATCGCGCTGGTGCCACCCACCACCTTGCCCCGCGGCGCTGGCAGCAGGTCCGTCTGCTCCGGAGATCCCTGGGCCCACCACGTCCAGTTGTGGGGCGCGCCTTGCGCCGAGGCGTCGGGCTTGTAGCCGTATTTCAGGTCGTCGGGATAATGCTCATACTCGGGATAGTCGGGGCCCGCCTCCAGCAGCAGCACCGAGCGGTTCGGGTCCTCGGCGAGGCGGGACGCCACCACGCATCCGCCGGAGCCCGCGCCGATAACAACAACATCGTACTTCATACCGTCACCTGTCGTCGCGTTGGTCGTACGTCGTCTTCAAACTCGGGCAAGGATAAAGCACGGAGTTGGCGTTGAAAAGGCCGTTCCGCTCCCTGGCGCCGCCGGCTCCGTGCCTCCACGGATGACGCCGCCACCGCCACGCTCTATAATCCAGCCTACCGTGCGCCGCGTTGCGCCAGGGAGGATGCTATGAATTTCGGCATGTTCACCGACTTCCACGTCGGGGAAAACAGGACCCAGGCGGAGGCTTTCGACGAGTCCTTCAACCAGATCGACGACGCCGAGGCGATGGGTTTCGACACCGTGTGGCTCGCGGAGCACCACTTCAGTCCCGAGCGCGCCGTCCTCGCGTCTCCCATGGTAATCGCCAGCGCCATCGCGGCCCGCACCAAGCGTATCCGCACCGGTCTCGCGGTGCAGGTGCTGCCGCTGACCAATCCCCTCCGCGTCGCCGAGGAAGCCGCCACGGTCGACCACATCAGTAAAGGCCGGTTCGAGTTCGGCATCGGGCGCAGCGGCCTCACCAAATACTACGAAGGCTACAACGTCCCGTATTCGCAAAGCCGCGCCCGCTTCCTGGAAGCGCTGGAAATCATCATGAAGGCGTGGCACAGCGACGAGTTCTCCCACGACGGCGAGTTCCACAGCTACCACGATGTGACGGTGGTCCCCAAGCCCTACCAGCAACCCTACCCGCCGGTGCGCGTCGCTGTTGCCGGCGAGGATACATTCCCGCTGATCGGCAAGCTGGGCCATCCCATATTCGTCAGCGCCAACACCGGCAAGGCCCAACTCCAGGAGCGCATCGCATCGTACAACGCCAGCCGCGCCGAGGGCGGCCACACCGGAACCGCCGACATCGCAATCCGCATCCCCGTGTACTGCGCCGAGACCACCGAGCGAGCCCACGCCGAGCCTGAAGCCAGCGCTATGTCCGCCATCCAGTACGCGGCCAGCGAACTGGTGAAAACCGCCGCCAGCGCGGAAACCGCAGAACGTATCCGACGTACCGCACAAACCCCATACGAGGACGTGCTGCGCCAGCGCGTGGTTTTCGGGACGCCCCAGGAAATCGCGGAGCGATTCCAGGGATACCAGGAGGACTTCGGCGCAACCGGCGTGGTGATGGAGGTCAACTACGGCGGGCGCATCCCCTACGACCGGGTGAAGAACTCGCTGCGGCTGATCAGCGAGCAGGTGATGCCTCACTTCAAATAGACGTTGGACGAGCCCGACGCAATAGGAGCATCGTCCGGGTACGGAAACAGGGGGTGTTGCCTCATGACCACCGTCACATTGGCCGGTTGCGCGGTTGTGATGGCGATGGCGCTTGTAGCTTGCGGAACGTCTGCGCCGATCACCGTTAGTAGCGCCGAATTCGGCGACGCCTGGCCATTCCATGTTGAGACGGCGACGTTGTATTGCGAAGGGCCGCGCGCAATCTGGGCGGAGGTCGGCGGCCAATACTACGCGTTGAACCCTTTGGCGTCCGTTTGGGTGGCGGAACGCCATCCCGACATCACATTCAGCGATCTTGAGACGGTATGGCGGGACGACCCGGCCAATCCCGGCGCAAAATCCGATCTGGGGCCGGTGATGGATCGCGCGCTGGCGATCTGCAACCCCTGACACTCGGCCCGCCGCACCTCTGGCCCAACGGCTACCGACCTCACAAACGCGTAGGGTAGGGTTTGAAACCCTCCCCTACAATCGTGTCCTGATGGTGGAGACGTCTAGTGCGCCGCACCCGCCAACGCCGCCTGCGCGGCCAGTTCCTCATCCCACGGGCCCGGCATCCGGCCTTTTTCGGTCCCGCCGATCATGTAGCCGCTTTCGTCGTGCCCCCACTGCTCGCGAGGCATTTCGTAGGACAACTCGATCCCGTTGCCGTCGGGGTCGCGGATGTATATCCCGATAGCGTGCCCGTGGTCGGACACGCGGTCGATTTGGATGCCCTTCTCCTTGACCCTGTGGTAAAGCTCTTTGAGGTCATCCAGGGTTTCCATATACCAGGCCATGTGGTTCAGGCCCACCTGTCCGCCCTGCGGCCCCAGCGCGTCCTCGCCCACCTGGGTCAGCGCGATCTCATGGGAGTTGCCCAGGTCGGCGGACATGAAGGCGGCGCGGCCCGGGAAGAACCCATAGGTGTGCAGGCCCAGCAGGTCTTCATACCAGTCGCGGGCACGCTCCGCATTGCGGACAAAGATGTTGACGTGTCCCAGATTTCTCGGTGTGTAACCCATATTCTCCTCCCGTTTCCGCAATGAATTTGGTTGTGAGTTACATCATCATAGCAAGCGCGCCAACCAAAATAAAGTTCGCGCCTTCGAAAAAAACCCGGGTCAAGATCAAATCGGTTGAGGCCGGAGGCTACTGGAGCGGCGCGATGGCGCCAGGCAACTCGCCGGCTTGGGCATTATTCCAGCACGTCCACAGTTCGTCCTGCCGGTGCGCCGCCCATTCCATGACTTCACGCTGTCGCCGTGTTGGCAGGCTACCGTGCAAGACGGCAAGAGAACCCGTTGTTATTTGCGCTTCGTGTTCTCCGCAGAGCGCGTGGAAATGCGCCGGCCCATGCTCCTTGAAATAGATGCGAATGGTAATTCAATTGAACCGACAAACTTCAGGCATCTCGCATGATAGATTTGGCGGTCGGCATGATTTCCTCTCCCGGCTTGCCGGTGAGTTCAAGGTACAGAGCATCAGGGCACAGTTCGATCTCATCGCCCCATGCGACGGCCCGATGCGGCGCAATATGCACCTTATCAAAATAACCTGGCGTATCCCACGCTTTGAAGACGCTTTCGCCCGCGACGTCCGACAGGTCCACCCCCCATTGGATTCGTCGGAGTATTGCAACCAGATCAGATATTTGCCTCGCTGCTGTACATCAACAGGATGTGCCACGGGATTCCTCGCCCGGGATAATCCCCCGTGGGCAGAAAACGATTCCCCGCCCACGGGGTGCAGTTTACCCAATCTCGTCGCTCAGGCTGTAGATCTGCCCCGGATGTCCTCCCGGGGGCAGGCCCAGCGGCAGGTGAACATTGAGCAGGTATGGTCGCTTTTCGTCCTCGACCACCCGCAGACCCCGCTCAATGGCCTCGCCGATTGTCGCCTCATCGGTGGCGTCCGCCGCCTCCACGCCGTAACCCTCGGCCAGTTTGACCGGATCGATGTTGTCCAGAACGACCCCGCGATACTCACCGGTGTCCTTCATCTCCGCGCCGGCGTTGTACCACGAGTTGGCCACGATGCCGTACGCGCCGTTGTTGGATATCACGTACATCACCGGCACGCTGTGGCTGGCCGCCGTCCACAGCGCATGATCGGAGTAGTACAGCGACCCGTCCCCAACCAGGCCGACCACCGGCTTGTCCGGCGCGCCCAGCTTCGCTCCAATCGCCGCTCCCGCGCCGTAGCCCTCAGAGCCGCCCGCGGGCCGGATGTACTGGTTGTTGCCCGGTTCGCCGGTGTTATCCAATATGTCCTGCGCCACGGCGAACTGTTCGATTGTCACCAGGCCCCCGCCGCGGCGTTCCAGCGCCGCGTCCAGCGCGTCCCCCAACACTACCGGGCGCACCCTGCCCTCCTGGGACGGGATGTTCTGCGCGTTGGCGCGAATGCGGGCGCGGAGCGACGCCACCTCCTCGCGAGCCCACCCGCGCCGGTCGGACATATCGTCGCCAACGGTGGCATCCAGAAGGCTTTGCGCGGCACGTTTCTCGTCCGCCAGCACGGCCAGGTCGAGGCCCGGGATGTTCTCCAAATTCTCAGCGTCCGCGCCGATGGCGACGGTGCGCTGGGCGTTGAAGAAGGCGGTATAGTCGCTGGCGTTGCCCGCGCCGTTGTGCGTCACACCGACGCACAGGATCAGGTCGGGGTCGATATCGCCCGCCTGCTCGAGTCGCCGCCCGCCCGCATGCAGCGGGTGCTTGATGGGGAAGGCGCGGGGATCACCGACCACCGGCACGCCGAACCGTTCCGCCAACGCCGTGACCTCGGCGATGGCTCCGCTTTTCCATATGCCGTCGCCCACGTACATCATCGGGCGCTGGGCGTCCCGCAACGCGCTCGCCACCGCCTCCACGTCCGAGTCCGACGGGTAGCCCGCTCGGAACTCAGGGATGCCGCCATCGATGATGTTGGCGGTGTGTTCCTGCGGCCCCAGCAGTCGGTCGTACACGGCCAGATGCACGGGTCCCACCGGCGGCGTCATGGCGACGCGCAGGGCGCGCTCCAGGGCTGCGGGCAGGCCCTCCGGCTCAATCACTGTCCAGTTGGCTTTCATCATCGGCGCGGCGATGGCGGTTGGTCCCGCGTTATGACTGACGTCCAGGCTGATCTTGCCCGCGAAGCTCCCCGTGTCGCCGGCGAAGGTGATAACCACCACCGGCAGGCTGCCCGTCCAGATGTTGATCAACTGCCCCATGGCCTGCGCCAGACCCGCGCCCAGGTGGACCACCATCACGCCGGGAGTGAGGCTGCCCTGGGTGTAGCCGCCGGCCATGGCAGTCACCGCGCCTTCGTGCAGGCCAAGGATGCCGTGGATGTCGGAGCGCGCGTGCAGCGCGTCGAAGAACAGCGCCTCGCGGGAGCCGGAGTTGTTGAAAACGTACTTGACGCCGGACGCCACGAGCTGTTCGACCATCAGTCGGGGTGCGCTGGCGGTCATCTGCCTGGTCTGCATAGCGAATCTCCTTGACATGATTGCATAAACGAGTGGTGGCATAGTAAGCCGCCATCCCGTCGGTGTCCACCGCGAGCCGCTCTAACGGCTGTTGGCCAAACCTGCCCGCAGCGCGTCGGCAGCGGCAGACCCGAACCGGGACGCGATCATCGACGCCCCTTCCTCGGCGATGCGCCAGTCCCGCGCCTGAATGTCCGCCGCGGTCTGTCCGGCCAACCGTCGCCCATAGTCTCCCACGAACCTGCCCAGAGACTCGCCGTCATCGCCGCCCGTCATCTGCCGGAACAGCCGGAACATGGGATCGGTGCGGGCGGCGTTCCAGGCATCCTCAAAGGTCAGGTTTTCGGGATGGTTGTCCAACAGCAGGGCAACTCCGAAGTCGATCAAACGAATGGAACCGTCGTCGCGCACGATGACGTGCGAGCGGCCTTCGGGATCGGCAATGGTCGCGTCGTTGTAACACACTCCGGCGGCGTGTAGCCGCGACAGCGCGTCCGCCAACGACTCTCCCACCACTCGCATACGGTCGGGCGTAGCATCATCCGGCGGCAGGTCAGTGAGGAACGCGCCGTCCACGAACTCCTCAGTGACGAACCCGTCAACTGTGGGCATCTGCTGTGGCCCTACCCCGAGGTTACTGGCAATCAGCGCTATCTCGGCCTCGCGGCTGCTCTGGCGCGGCTTGATCACGACGGTGTTATCGCCGTCCCCCATGATGGCGACCCGACCGCGCGTCCGCCCATCGTACCGTACAGTCGTGCGATCAGGCTCGGCCCCATAAACCATCGGGTAAACAGCGGGAAACAGGCCGTACACCGAAAACCGCTCAATGCGATCGTCGGCGAGGAGCAGGCCCCAAAGTTCGGCGTCCTGCGCCAGCGGCCACAAAGGCCATAATCCCTGGGGACAATCGCCGCGTGAAACCGCTTCGTCCCGCAGCGAGATACTGAAAGGATCCAGAGTCGGCAGGGAAGATATCACCGCCCGGATGATCGCCAACTGCTCGTCGGAATAATGGATACTGAACCCCAGCCCAACTCAGTCCGGATCGGTCAGCGTGAACGCGCTGGGATCAGCCGCGTCGGGAACCAACGTCCGCACCTTCACCACGGCGTCGGGATTGATCGGCCCGTACACGTGCGGATAGAGTTCGCCCGACCTTGCCGGCTCGCGAATTACCGGGGAATCCTCAGGCAGTCGCTCCGTGTCCACGTCAAGCGCCAGCAGGTCGGCGCGGCCGGCGAACAGGCGGGCGGCGACGCTGAGCATCTGCTCCTCGTCCCCGCTGGCGTGGATGAAACCCTCCTCCGCCAGCGACGGCGCCCGGTACTCCCCGGCGGCCAGCCCAGCCTCCCAATCAGCGCGAAACGCCAGGTGGTAAATGATGTCGGCCATCAGCTACCGGCACGCCGCCCGTACGGCCCGCGAGATACTCGCGAGCCGCGGGTTGTTGGTCGCGCTCGCGCGGAACCCGTTGGTGATGTATGCCACCGCCAGGCCCATCTCCGGATCGGCCCAACCCACCGAGGTGCCGGCCCCGCCGTGGCCAAAGGTGCCGGCGCCGTTGGCGGAGGTGACTCCCATGCGGTTGTCGTCCAGCACCAGGCCCAGCGAGCGACGCATTCGCGTGCCCAGCGAAAAGTCGTTGGCCTCAAGCTGCAGTCGCGTACCCTCCGCCACCGTTTCCGGCTTCATGACGCGCACCCCGTCCAGTTCGCCGCCGTTGCCCATCATCGCGTAGAACCGCGCCAATCCCCGGGCAGCAAATATCCCGCCGCCCGCGGGGTGAACCGCCTGGTGAACCTCGGGACGGTTGTAGGGGCGGATCATTCCGGGTCGGTCGCAGTCCTCCATGGCGTGAATGCGGGACACCCGGTGCTCCAGCTCCGGCGGCAGGCCCACGTACCCGTCAAAAATCCCCAGCGGATCCAGGATCTCTTCACGCAGAAAGATCCCGATGTGCCGCCCGTCGATGCGCTGCACCAGTTCGCCGATCACCCATCCAAAGTTGCGCGGATGGTAGGCCATGATCTGCCCGGCCGGGTAGTCCGGTATGACGTCCTCCATGCACTTGACCACGTAGTCCCAGTCCTGCCACCGGTCCCAGGAAAGCTCCGGCGGCGTCTCGGGAAAGCCGCCTCTGTGCGTCAGGATGTGCCGGATGGTCACGCCCCCCTTGTTGTGCTTGGCGAACCCGGGCCAGTACTGGATCACCGCGTCGTCCCAGTCCAGTTGCCCTCGTTCCCAAAGAATGTGCAAACAGGCGGCGGCCAGCGGCTTGGTGGACGAGTACAGGATGAACATGGTATCGCTGTCCACCGGCGTGCCGGCCGCATCGTCGGCCAGCCCACCCCAGATGTCCACCGCGAGCTTGCCGTGGCGGTACACGGCCAGTCCCGCGCCGGGATGCAAACCTTGGTCGATTTGCTGGTGGAACAGCTTTTCCAACTCCTCGACGGCGGTCGGGTCCATCCCAACTTGCTCTTGAACGGTGGCGGTGGTCATCAAAATCCCTCGTCGGTGGCCGTTTTCAGGCGGAGAATGTGGTTTCCAGCTTGGCGGACAGGTCAAAAAAATGCTGCAGGCTCTGGTTGTACCGGAAGAAAAGGTCCGCCCGCAGTTGATCTCCGGTGGCGTTGTTCGAGATCTCGTGGATCATGTCCAGGCTCACCAATGTCTGCCCGGCTTCGGCTCCGTCGTTGGCCTTGATGTTTTCCAGCATCGTTCGCCAGGCGTCGGGCCCCATCTCTATGAAAAAGTCCACGTTGATCAGGTCGTACTCATTGCCAACCCTGACCGCCTTGCACTCGAATGCCTCGAACGTGATGACATAAACATCGTCGGCAACTTTCACGCCCATGTCGGCATCCACCGTGCCGAACTGTCGGTACCCGGCGTCCCCGTTGACCAGCGCCTGCAGGGCCTCAAACCAGGCCAATGAGGGAAATGCGATAGCTTCGTCAGCCATTCGGATGTAGCCTCCTGGGACCAACGGCCGGCGTGCTGCCGACCCTATTCATTGAAGTAGGGATCGCCGCTCTTTTCGGCAGAGGAGAAGGGCGCCATCTGGCGCAGGTAATGGTCAGGGTCCGACCCGGGCGATGCTTTGCCCATGGCGTCGTCCACCATCTTGTAGTACCGGGGGTCCAGGTTCCGGTACTCGTCGGCCTCGGTGCGGCCCTGCGAAAACGACGACATGATTCGCTCCACGTCCGAATCACCGCAGTGCGTACAGTTCACCGCCCTTGCCGAGGATGCAACCTTGAAAAAGAGGCTGCTGACCCGGTGGCAGACCTGACAGCGGTATTCGTAAATGGGCATGCTCTTCGCACCGTACGCGCGTTCCTGGTTGAACCAATGCGTTTAGCGCCGTCGGAACGCGACACCGCAGAAGATGGTATCCGAACGCCCCGGCGGTGTCAAAACAGTCTAGCTCGATTGCACGCCGTCATCGAATGCGGAGGAGTGGCGCTTTATGTCGATCACCGGCGAGCCATCCTGCGCATCCAGATCAACCACTTCCACGATACCCTCGCCGCTGGCTGCGTCCACACGCAGGTCAAGAATCCGAGCCACGGTCGCCCCGATGAAGTTGGGCCGGTACTGGCTCCGCGTCGCGAACACGCCGCGAACGGGATTGGCCGGGTTGTGCCCTGGGTGCAGTTGGAGGTCATATCCCGTCGGAACGGCCCGATGCAGCGCGAACAGCGTGAGTATCCGGTCTCCCGGCTCCAACCCCATCAACCCGTCAGCAAAATCTGGGTACACGATGATCGTGGATCGCTCGCTGCGCATCTCTTCCGATGGGGCATAGCTGGCAAACCGGCTCCGCACGTACCCGATCGGGATGACGCTGATCGGCTCTCGTGCCAGGCCGGACATCGCCGTCAGTCAGCCGCCGCTGCCGACACGCCGGCCGTGGACAGCGACGCGAGCCAGTCCAGCACGGCGACGCCGGCTTGCGGCATCATGTTGGTCAGCGAGTGGTTTCCGCCTTCGAGCACCAGGTATTCTGCGCGCGGACTGTTTACGGCCGCCGTGATCATGTCCTGCGGCGCGTCCAGCAAGCGCGTGTGGGTCTCCAGCGAGCCGGACAGCACAAACAGCGGCACCCGGATTTTCGGAGCATGCTGGATTATGTTGTACCGTTCCAGCGGGCCGTGTTTGTCCAGGTAGGCCGCCGCCGAGAAAATCTCCTTGATGGGGAAGTCCACCGAGAACAGGTCCAGCGCCCGCCCCTCCGCCTCCATTCGGTCCGCCGTCTCCAGGTTGGCCCGGAACTCCTCGGCGTCCTCCGACTCCAGGTAGTACGAGCAGGACAGCCGAACCGGCGACACCGGAATCACCGCCGCCACCCGGGGGTCGTTCTCGACGGCGCCGTAGTAGGCGACCTTCACCGCGCCCATGCTGTGGCCCAGGATCCCAATCCGCTGGTACCCAAGGCTCGCCAGGTAGTCAATCCCGGTGCGCAGGTCCTGCCGGCCCGTGTCCAGGATCTCATACGCGTTGCCCTCCGCAACGCCGGTCTGGCGGTCCACCCACACCGTGTCGTGGCCGCGGGTGTTCAGCGCGAGCGCGGCATAACCCTGGTTCCGCAGGTCGTTCGCCATGTTGGCGGTGGCCGCCGTGTAGAATGCACGCCCGGAGCCGTGGATGCACAGCACGGCGTCAACCGGGCCCTTCGGTTTGGCATCGGGCAACGGTTCGAAAAATGCCCCGTCCAGTTCCACGCCGTCGGGAGCGGTGAGGCGAATCAGGTCAACCAGCATGGCGGAATCCTCCATCCGTGGCAGTTTCTTGTGCCAGAATATTACCTTTGTTGCAGCAGGAATGCCACCAGCGCGTCCACGTCCGCTTCCGATAGCTCGATCGTGCTCATCACGTTCAGCATCAGGTTGCAGTCGGTGCCCGCTACCGTATGGGCGCATGAATCGACGATGGACTCTCGTAGGTACTGTTCGGCTGTGTATCCGGGTATGCGACTCGTCGCCGTCTCCGCGATCCCGTTGAGGTCTGGACCAAGCACACCTTGAGCCACTCCCTCGATGGCGTGGCACGCCGCGCAACCGCCACCGGCGACGAACAGTTCTCTGCCCGCCGCAATGGACTCGGCATCAACCGTTACGGGTTGACCCGCCGTGGGACTCGGTCGCGCTTGAGTGGTTTCGGCCCGGGCCGTCGGCGCCACCGTTGGCTCGACAGAATGTGAACCGCCGCCGCTGCATCCGGCAACGGCGGCGATGAATCCGAACAGCACCATGAGCGCCAGCGTCGGGCGGCGCATCAGCGTGCCTACTGCAGGCTGAGCAGGTATTCCACCAGCGTTTCTATGTCTTCATCGGACAGCGCGGGCAGCACCCCCGCCATCGTGGACAGCATCAGGTTGCCATCATAGTCCTGGGAAAGCCCGTCGGCGGTGCCGGCTGCGTAGGCATCAGGTTCCAATATGGATTCCCGTATGTATTCCTCCGCGGAATACCCGGGTATGCGGTTCGCCGCGGCGGTCCCGATCCCGTCCAGCGGCGGACCAAGCACTCCCTGCGCGACACCCGTTATGGTGTGGCACGACGCGCAGGCCGCAGCTCCTACGAAAAGGGCTTGACCGGGCGAAGACGCCGCGGTTGCGGCCCCAGGCGCCGGCGCCTGCGGGCAGGCGCCCACCGGACAAGGAGTAGGTACCACCAACGCTTCGTAGTGGTGCTCTTCCTCGGCAACGTGATGCACGAACGGTTCCTGTCGGTTCTCGGAAAATGCCCGCGGTGTGGGCCGGAGCACTCCGAACAGCAGCACCAAGGAAATGGCCACCACCAGACCCAATATCAGTCCGGCCACGAATATCTGCCACAGCAACTCGTGCTCGAACTTTAGGTGCATGAAGAACGCGACCACGCAGAAGAACTTGATCACCGAGAGGATCACCAGCGGGGCGATCACCACGCTGGAACCCTGCAACCCCTCGGGCACAATGATCAGGAACTCGACCAGGGTTACAACACCCAGGAAGATCGCCAGCAGCCCGTACTGTTTCAGCCCGCCGTGCACTCCTTCCGGAACGCGTCCGAAGAAGAACCGCCCGATGCCAGCATCCTCGTGTCCGCCGTGCTCTTCGTGCGGCACGGCGCCTTCGTGGCCGGGGTTACTGCTCATTGCGTGAGTGCCTCCTGGGAACCTGACAACCTTGTATTGAAATCCGCTTCATTTTCCGGCTACATGATTGCGCCGGTGATCCACTGCAATCCTTGAGCCGCAGCGTGCGCCGCGTCGGGGCCCTTGTCAAAGCCGCCGATCAGGTAGAGCAGCGTGAAGATCACGATCCAGACGATGTCAACGAAGTGCCAGTACAGCCCGGCGATGTCCACATCCAGACCGGAAGGTCGACCGGCAGGGTTGCGCGCGGCAATGATGGTCAGGCACACGAGCCAGAAAAGGCCCAGCGTAACGTGCGCTCCGTGGAATCCAGTCAACGTGAAGAATGTGCTGCTGAACAGGTTCGTTTCGTAACGCAGCCCCTCTACGCGGAACAGGTTGAACTCATAGACTTGGAACCCGATGAAACCGCCGCCCAGGATAATGGTGAAGATCAACCATTGGACCAACCGTTTCTGGTTCCCGTTACGAGCGGCCGCCACCGCCATCACCATCGCAAAGGAACTCATCAGCAGGACGAACGTGCTGATCGTGGTGATCGGAACGTCGATGATGTCTGCGGGATAGGGTCCGACGATGCTCTGGCCCCGGTACACCATGTAGGTAGCGATCAGGGATCCAAAGAACAGGCAGTCCGAACCCAGGAACACCCACATCAGGAGCTTCCGGTGGTTTATGCCGGTGGTGGTTTCCTCCTCGTGTGCGGGAGGATGCGCCGCCGGCTCGTGAGCCGGAGGGGCGTGTGTGGTGTCTACGTGGGCCAACGGGCGCCTCCTGCTTGCAACGGTTTACAAAGTAGCCGGAAACTTCTTCGGGCCGATTCCGCGGTGTCGTTCTGCGGCCTCGTTCTAGTGATGCCCTTCGGCTTCGTGGTGTTCCTCGGCAGGCGGTTCGTTGGACCAACCGATCACGCCGATGACCGTAATCAGGCCGCCTATAAAGCTCACCGGGAACCTTATGTAGTCCCACCCCACGTCAATCAGCAGGCCGCCGGCCAGCCACGCCACGCCGAAGGACGTGATCAACGGCCAGTAGGATGGGCTGGGCAGATGCACGGTGGATACGTCGATGTGCGGCTCTGCCGGGACCGTCTCCCCCCGAGCGGCGGCTTCGCGCTTGGTGATCCAGTAGGCATCCTGCCCACGGACGATCGGGATCTCGGCGAAGTTGTACACCGGCGGCGGGGACGAGATGCTCCACTCCAGGGTGGGCGCGTCCCACGGGTCGTGCCCGGCCGGTTCGCCCTTCTTGATGCTGCGGAAGAAGTTGTGGATGAATACCAGCAGGCTGACCACGATTACGAAGTACCCGATGGTCGCCAGCAGGTTCATGCCTTCCCACCCGAATCCCTCGGCGTAGGTGTAGATGCGACGGGGCATCCCGTTCAGGCCGGCGTAGTGCATCGGGAAGAACGTCAGGTTCATGCCGATGAACATCAGCCAGAAATGCACCTTGCCCAGCATCTCGTGGTACATCTTGCCGGTGATCTTGGGATACCAGTAATAGATGCCCGCGAATATGCCGAATATCGCGCCGCCAAACAGCACGTAGTGAATGTGCGCGACGATGTAGTAGGTGTCCTGCTGCTGGAAGTCCGACGGCGACACCGCGTGCGATACGCCGGACAGTCCGCCCACGATGAACAGCGCGACGAATCCTATCGCCATCAGCATGGGCGTCCTCAGGTCGATTGAGCCCTGCCACATCGTGCCGATCCAGTTGAAGATCTTCACTCCGGTCGGCACCGCGATCAGCATTGTCGTGATGGTGAACACCGAGTTGGCTATCGGACCCAGTCCCACCGTGAACATGTGGTGGCTCCACACGGCCCAACTCATGATGGCGATAACGATTCCCGAGAACACCACCACCGGGTAGCCGAACAACGGCTTGCGGCTGAACGTGGGTATGATCTCGGATACGACGCCCATCGCCGGCAGGATCAGGATGTACACCTCGGGGTGGCCAAACAGCCAGAACAGGTGCTGCCAGAGGATGGGGTCGCCGCCGGCGGCGGTGTTGAAGAAGTTGGCTCCGAACTGCCGGTCGGCGGTCAGCTCAATCAGGGCCACGGTGATGATCGGGAAGGCCAGCACCAGCAGGATGCTGGTCACCAGCGTCATCCACACGAATACCGGCATCCGCATCAGCGACATGCCCGGCGCCCGCATGTTGATTATCGTCACCACGAAGTTGAAACCGGCGGCCAGCGACGCCACGCCCAGCACCTGCAGGCTCAGCGCCCAGAAGTCCAGACCCTGGTTCAGGCTGTACGGCGCGGCGGTCAGGTTGGCATAGGAGAACCACCCTGCATCCGGGACTTGCCCGATCAGGAACCCGGCGTGCATCAGCAGCGCGCCGAACAGGAACGTCCAATATGAAAATGCATTCAGGCGGGGAAACGCCACGTCCCGCGCACCGATCATCAGTGGTATCAGGAAGTTGAAGAACGTCGCGCCGAACGGCATGATCACCATGAAAATCATGGTCGTGCCATGCATCGTGAACATCGCGTTGAACCAGTCCGCCGACACCATCGAGGCGTCCGACGTGGCCAGCTGCATCCGCATGATGCCAGCTTCAATGCCGCCCACAATAAAGAAGAAGAACGCGGAGAACCCGTACAACGCGCCGATACGCTTGTGGTCAACCGTGGTCAACCAGCCCCAAAGGCCGGTATACGTACTCGGGCGAGGTATCACGCCGGTGATCGTTACCATCGTTTCATTCCCTCCGCTGCAGCGCGGTCGTTAAGGCCGTTGCCATGCGTTAGCGGTTTTGGTTCCTTCCTCAATTATTGTAACCCAAGGCTATTTCTGGGCCATCAGGTATTCGACCAGGTCGCTCAACTCGTCCTCGGTGAGGTCGGCCCGGTGGTCAGGGCGCGTCTGGTAGATGGCCGCCAGCTCCGACATCCGGTTGCCCGGCTTGATGGCGTCCGGGTCACGGATCCACTGGCGCAGCGTCTCCCGGTTCAGATCAACCAGTCCAGCCCCGATGGTGGTACGCGCGCCCAGGTCGGTCAGGTTCGGCGCCGCGAATGCAGTCGGCGGTTCGTTGCCGGTTCGCACGTCTTCCAGGCGCTCGTCCGCCGACTTCTGGAGCCATTCGGTGTAGGCGATGTACGTCTCCATGCGAGCATGCTGCACGCCTTCACCCACTTCATCCACCGGGTCGGCCGCGCCCACCGTGTGGCAGGTGACGCACTGGCCCGCCCCGAGGAATACCAACTGGCCTGCCGATGCGTCCGGAGAAAGCGGCTCAGACAGCTCGCCCCAGCCGTCAACCCACGCCGTGTACTCGGCGTCGGGCAACGCATGCACCCGGAATTTCATCTGTGCGTGGGCCGTCCCGCAGAACTCGGCGCATTGCCCGTAGTACATCCCGACATCCTCAGCCAGGAACCACATCTGGTTGGCCTTCGTCGGCACCACGTCCTGCTTGCCGGCCAGTTTCGGGATCCAGAAACTATGGATAACGTCGTCGCTCTTCAGCGTCATGATCACCGGCCGGTCGATCGGAATCCTCATCTCGTTGGCCGTGGTGATCAGCTCAGCCCCTTCGACATCCGGTTTGGCGTCTTCGTAGCGGAACTCCCACCACCATTGGTGCCCGATCGCTTCGACGTGCAGCGGTTCCTTGCCTTGCTCGCGAGCCAGCGCGATCGCCTCGCCGGGTTCCAGCTTGAACAGCACGATCACTGACCAGATGCCCAGCCCCAGGATCAGGATGGTGGGTACGATGGTCCAGGTGATCTCCAGTGGCGTGTTTCCGTGCGTCTGAGGGGGCAGCGGATCACCGGGCTTGCGTCGGTAGCGGATGGCCGCGTACAGCAGAGCGCCCTCCACCAGCACGAAGACCACCACCATGGTCCATAGCAGCACGTTGAAAAGCAGAAGCTGTTCCCTGGCTACGGGACCGTTGACGCCAAACGTCGATTGGTGGGCGTCCGCGTCGCATCCGATGGCTACGAGGGCCAGCGCGACGCCTAGGAGCGCGAGGGCCACCAGCGAACGGCTGCCTGTGCGACGGGTGGGGGAATCGGAGGCGCTGCTCACCGAGGTACCACGGTTTGGTTCGTGATCAAGGGCCGTTTTTGAGTTGGTCGGTGAGTCTTTCTCAGAGAAGGGCAGCAGCCCCATCGTGAACCCCCGGATACGGCGGATTCGCAGCGGCCGCCGTATGTGCAAAATTTCACTAGCGGCGGTTACCATAGCACACGCCCCTATGCCTGTCAATTTGACATCAACCACGGTTCGCAATGCTAGGCAAGGTGAATTATTCGCCAATCAGTGGACGGTCGCGACGCTCGGATACTCCAATATTCGGCGATCTGAAGTGACCTGCGCGCACCCGTTTTCAATCGCAGTGGCGACTATCAGGCGATCCACTGGATCGGGGTGGAAAGGTTCCGGAAGCCCCTGCGCGCGCAACGCAATTTCCGGATTTGGCCTTGGCAATTCCACCGCGGGACCGTCCACAGCGGCCCGCATCCAGGTGAGCGCATCAACGCCTGACTCCACACGCCCGGCCAACTATCGTGATGGCCGTATGTGTAGCCGTATCACACTGCCATCATTGCTTTTGGGCGCTAAATCGTTACCGCGAAGCTCGTCTCTACCACGCTGTCCACCATGATCGCCACGAACAGCAACGCCAGGTATGCCAGCGAGTACAGGTACGTCGCCTTCGCCCGGCCCCGCGTGTCCTCACGCCACAACCTCCACGCCAACCAGATGAACGGCGCTCCCAACGCCGCCGCCGATGCCAGGTAAATCAGCCCAACCTCGGGCAGGATCGCGAACATCAGCGTCAGGCCCGTCAACGCTATCGAATAAAGGAATATATGCAGGGTCGTCTGCCCACGCGATGACACCACCGGCAGCATCGGCACGCCGGCCTGCTCATAGTCCCTCTGGATCAACAGCGACAACGCCCAGAAGTGCGGCGGTGTCCAGAAGAATATGATGGCGAACAGGTAAACCGCCGGCAGGTCCAGGCTGCCCGTTACCGCCACCCAGCCCACCATCGGTGGAACCGCGCCCGCCGCGCCGCCGATCACGATGTTGTTCGGCGTCGTCCGTTTCAGCCACAGCGTGTACACGAAGACGTAGAACAGGCTGGCCGTCAGCGTCAGGATCGCCGCCAGCGGATTCACCAGCGTCGCCAGCAGCGCGAACGCACCGGCGTTCAATGCCACTCCGAACGCCAGCGCGTAACGCGGCGACACCCGATGGCCTGCCACCGGCCTCGCCTGCGTCCTCCGCATCTCCCGGTCAATGTCCCGGTCAAGATGCTGGTTGATGGCGTTCGCGCCGCCCGACGCCAGCGCGCCGCCGATCCAGACCCACGCCAGCATGGTCAGCGACGGGAGACCCTGCTCGGCCAGGAACATCCCGCCGGCCGCCGTCACCAGCAGCAGTGAGATGATCTTGGGTTTGGTCAGCGCCACGTAGTCGCGGACAATTGAGCCCAGCGATTGACGCCGGTCTCCAACCGCGTTCATCACCATCGCCGCCGGCTCCGGCAGTTCCGCCTCGGGCCTCATCTCCGGCGCTCCGCCAGCCATCTCAGCGATCCAGCCCCGACGCCTCGGTTCCCCAAACCGTGCGGGCGTTCATATACGCAGCCATCGCCATGCCCACGGCCGCAGCCCACACCGCGGTGGCCGCCGTCAGATGCAGCGCGCGCCAGTGAGCCTGGAAGTCCAGCCATATCGTGGCCGCGCCGACCACCACCTGGCCAATGAACGTCAGCAGCGTTACGATGGCGAGCCATCTCAGGGTATTGTCGCCTCCCCGTCCGGTGCCGCAGCGCCAGACCGCGTAGAGGAGAAGCGCGCCCAGCACGAGCACGACGTACCGGTGGAACATGTGGATGGCGGTGAGGTGATGCATGGGAAACGCCGATCCCTGGCAGAGCGGCCAGGTGACACACGCTCCGGTCGCGCCCATCGCAGTGACCACCGCTCCGGAAATAATCACCACGTAAACGCCCGCCGTCGCGGCGATCGCCCAGCGGTGGTAACCGTCCCCGGCGACCTCTCCGGTGCGGGCAATCGGTGTCCGGTACGATGCAATCATGAGGAAAAGGCACACCGCGAGCAAAGCCTCCGCCGTGCCCAGGTGCAGCGCCACTATCTCACCGGGCAGGTGCGTCAGCACCGTCACTCCCCCCAGCAGACCCTGCACTATCAACAACGGCACCGAGATGGCGCCGGGGACCCACACCCATCGGTCGTGCCGGTATCGCAGCAGCGCGACGATCGCGGTCGCCAGTACCAACGGCCCAACGATCACCGACGCGACGAAACGGTGCGTGTACTCGATTATCGCCGTATATTCCAACGGCGGCAGGACTTTCCCGTAACACAAAGGCCAGTCGGGACAGCCGAGTCCTGATTCGGTGACGCGGACCACGCCGCCGATGATCACCAGTATGAATACACTGACCGCCGTCGCGGTTGACAACCCTTGCAGCCAGGTGAAGCGCCGTCGAGTGCGGCCGGGTTGTCCGGTTATTCCAATCGCTGCCATGTAGGTCCGCAACGGCCCGCCGGACACACCTCACATTTCCGGCTCCCCGGCAGCGCCGTCATCAATGATAAAGCACGCGGGTTTGATTTGCTACAATCTCGACTCCTCCCTCAGGATCTTTCAATTGTCGTAGGCGGCGACGGGAGTCCGCTCATGGTGCGGAACACCTACCTGAGGAGGCAGCCTGTCCAAGGCCGAGCGGACGGTGGGTGGCGCACCGTTTCGGTCAATGTCATTCCTCTTTGCCGGGATAATCGAATGACCCCGACCTCTCTACATAGACGCGCCAGCCTTCGCGGGTCGTCGTTTCCCACAACCGCGCCAATCATGCAACGTTGACGCAAAACCGTATCCACCGGCGTCCGGCAAAATTTGGCGGATCCAACGTCCTGCCCCGGTCCCACCATGCTAGCCTGCAAACACCGCATAACCCCGCAACATGCCAGGCGACTCGCCGTCTTGCTCCTGGCAGCGACCCTATGCGCCGCAATATTGGCCTGCGCGACCGGCCAACCGGACGCCACGGGCCACGGCGACGGCTACACCCTGTACCCCAGGTTGCCCCATGTAACGGGAAACATCGATCGGGTGGAGACCCACGCGGAAAATCCCCGGTACTTCAGCCTGCTCCACATCACCGACGCCGACCGTAGGCAGTGGGAGTTCCACTCGAACGGATGGGTTGGGGTTTCAGTCGGCCACCTGAAAGACCATCAGATCCAGGGCACCACCGTAACCGTCTGGTACGAAGCGCTGTCCGACGGTTCGCTGCTGGCTCGTTTCGTTGGCGACTAGACCATGCGCGGTCCCGCGCCCGCGCCCCGCTCCTCGGAGTCGGGGCCGCCAGCGCCGACGTCCCGGCCGTTCCTCCCGTTGGCGCCTGGCTGCGCGCCACCGCCGAAATCCTGTTCAGGCTCCGGGACCTGGGCTGCCACCGGGCTTTGCGCCTCCTGAGGCGCACGCTTGCCGGGGAACAGGAGCCTCAGCAGCACGAACACAAACCGCAGGCAGAATTCCAAGGCCACCAGGAATATCAGGTAGTACGCGATGGTCTCGCGGTGCGTGCTGATTTCCGTCAGCGTATCCAGCGACGACTGGACGTTGAAAAACGACGTATCAATGATGAATACGCCCAGCACGGCGAAGGGCAGGATCTTGGCCAGGTCTCGCGACAGTTCCTCGTTGTAGTACGCGGATACCCGAATCGCGCTCACCGTGGCCATGGCGATCAGCAGAACTTGGGACAACTCCCGTTCCTCCGACAGGAACACGAGAATCAGCGTCAATACCGCGAACCAGAAGAATGCAAATGCCGGAAACAGGATTACGTACCGCACCACGTACCACACCAGGAATATCAGGTCCCAGGCAACCGCATCCCGCATTCGATCATTCTTCGACAGGTCCAGCCCAAACATATCCCGGGAAGCTACGAACCTGTAGAACTTGAACACGAAAACCGCGTAGGCCGCCATGCCCGCAACCACTGCCAACAACGGCCACAGCATCTCCAGCCCGCCGTCCAGCGACAACCCATTGGGGAATATCAGATCAATTCCATCCGGCCCCACGATGCAACCGTTCCTTGAATGCAGTTATGCTCAGAGCCCGCGCATAGGTGGCCTTGCCCACACTGTTGCAGCGCATCCTCAACGGATGCTGCGCGGTCATTCGACGGGAAAAACATGCGGGGCGAATCACAACCCGCGGTTAGAGTATAGGTAGCCGCCGCAATTCGGGTCAAGCAAACCCGACGCCGTTTGACCGGTTTCCCTGCCGCCGGCGTCAGTGGTCCCATCCCGGTCCTGGAAATATATTGACGTTCAACCTGCCCCCATTCCCTGGCCGACCGGCCGTCCACCACCGGCATCACGTTGCTCGCCCGTCGCCGTATGCTTGCTCCCGCCAACCTTCGCATCGCCCCGGGAGGGGATCGCACGATCCCCATCCGATTAGCGTTCCCCCGGGCCATCCCAAGGTTGCCCGTCAACCCCGTCTTGCCCTAAACTTGCGCCCACTACTGATATTCGGGTCTTGTAAAACCCCACCGGAGGCCTACCGATGCCCCTGCCAACCCCGTTGCAAGGCGTTCGCGTCGTCGATTTCACCTGGGTCCGCGCCGGCCCTTGGGCGGCCCGTTGGCTCGGCACCCTCGGCGCCGAGGTCGTCAAGGTTGAGTGGCCCCTGAACCTCGACACCCTGCGCCAGAACCGTTTCACCGTCCCGCCCGGGGTGGAACCCGGCCCCAACTCCACGGGGCAGTTCGCCGACACCAACGCCAACAAGCGCGGCATCAGCGTGAACACCCGCACCGAAGAGGGGCTGGAACTGGTCAAGCGCCTCATCTCCGTTTCCGACGTGGTCATCGAGAACTTCAGCAGCCGCATCATGCAGCGTTGGGGTCTCGGCTACGAACAACTCAGGAAGATCCGTCCCGACATCATCTACGTGTCAATGGCCGGCTTCGGCCACACCGGCCGCTACCACTGGTACGGAACCATGGGCCCCGCGGCCCAGGCCCTCAGTGGCCTGACGCACCTGTCCGGCTTGCCCGACGCTCCGCCGGCCGGCTGGGGCTGGTCCTACCTCGACGACACCGGCGGAATGTACGGCGCTATCAGCGCCCTCACTGCCCTCCGCCATCGCGCCGCCACCGGCAAGGGCCAGCACGTCGACCTCTCCCAGATGATCACCGGCATCACTCTCACCGGCCCGGCCCTCCTGGACAAAACCGTCAATGGCCGCAAGGCGCGCCGCGAGGGTTTCCCGCCCGGCAACCGCACGGTGTGGCCCGGCGCCGAGGTGGTCAACAACTACCGCGGCCCCATCGCCGCGCCGCACAACGCCTACCGGACCTCGCCCGAGGGCTACAACGACTGGGCCGTCATCGCCTGCCTGTCTGACGACGAGTGGCACAACCTCGTCAAGCTCATGGGCAGCCCCGATTGGGCCGACGGCCGCTTCGACACCATCGACGGCCGCCTGGAACACCAGGAGGAGATGGACGAGCATATCGAACAGTGGACCAGAACGATGAGCAAGTACGAGCTCACCGAAAAGTGCCAGGCCGCCGGTCTCCGCGCTATGGCTGTGCAGAGCAGCCAGGACCGCGTGGACAACGACCCGCAACTCCGCCACCGCGATATGTACGTTCCCATGGACCATCCCATGCTCGG
Source organism: Dehalococcoidia bacterium (assembly GCA_965116565.1). Taxonomy (GTDB): domain Bacteria; phylum Chloroflexota; class Dehalococcoidia; order Lucifugimonadales; family UBA3495; genus Bin87. The sequence continues at coordinate 1,562,427 of OZ220699.1, read as the reverse complement.
CCCGTGGAAGTTCCAGAACGCCCCGTTCAAAATGTCCAAGTCTCCGGCCCGTATCGCCAATCCGCCGCCCATGATCGGACAGCACAACCGCGAGGTTTTGGAAGACCTGCTCGGCGTTACCCACGAGGACCTGCTGAACGGATACGAGAACGGCGTCCTCTGGCCCACCACCATGGATCGCTATCCCTACATCGAGGAGGCCCTGCGATGACATCGGCCAACGGCAATCAATTCAACGGGGGCGACGGACAGGACCCGGTCGACATTGGCGGGGCGCGTCCCGCTGACCTCAGCCTGCCCGGCGCTCTCGATGGCCTCCGCGTCCTCGAAGTGTGCGACGAGAAGGGCCAATTCTGCGGCAAGCTCATGGCCGATAACGGCGCCGACCTGGTCAAGATCGAGCCGCCCGGCGGCGAGGCCTGCCGCAGCTTCGGCCCATTCATGGACGACATTCCCCACCGTGAGCGCAGCCTCTCGTTCTGGCACTACAACACCTCCAAGCGCGGCATCACCCTAAACCTGGAGGCGCCGCAGGGCCGGGAGATATTCAAGCGCCTCGCCGCCACTGCGGACATCATCCTGGAAACCCGAAAGCCCGGCTACCTGGAATCCTTGGGCCTCGGCTATGAGGCGCTGTCCTCCGACAACCCCGGCCTCATCGTGTGCTCACTGACCCCCTACGGCCAGACTGGCCCGTGGCGCGACTACGTCAGCAGCGACATCACCCAGATGGCCGGGGGCGGGCAGATGGCCTCGTCCGGATACGATGACATCGACGTGCCCAACCCGCCTCCCATCGCTCCTGGCGGCGGCAACTCATGGCACATCGGCGCCCACTACGCCTACATCGGCATCATGGCCGCGTTGTACTACCGCTTCCTCACCGGCGAGGGCCAGTATATCGACGCCTCCATCCACGAGGCCTGCGCCCTCACCACCGAGGGGGCTATCGCCATCTACCTGTCCACCGGCGAGGTGGTGCAGCGACACACCGGACGCCACGCCGCGCCCGATATGTCCCCCGCCATCCAGTTCCCCACCGGCGACGGCGGCTGGCTCAACACCACCCGCTCCGGAACCAACCTGACGCCCGCCCGGCTCAGGTTGCTCTCGGAATGGTTCGATCAGTCCGGCATGGCCGAAGACCTGACCGACGAGCGGTACCAGGATCCCGAGGTCATCGCCGCAGAAAACGATCACATCGTGCAGGTGATGAAAAACTTCTTCATGAACTCCACGCTCATGGACTCCTTCCACGGCGGTCAACAGCGCGATTTTCCCTGGGGCGCCATCCGCAGCATGGACGAGATCGTCGGCGACGACCACCTGCAGGACCGCGAGTTCTTCAAAGAGGTGGAGCATCCCGAACTGGGCCGCACCTTCACCTACCCCGGTCCGGCGATGTTGTACAACGGCTCCCCGTGGCGCATCAGCCGCCGCGCCCCCCTCATCGGCGAGCACAACTCCGAAATCCTCCAGGGCGAACTCGGCCTCACCAACTCCCAGATGCTCCTCTACGCCGAGGGCGGGGTTATCTGATGGACGACCCGAGGCACACTCCTCTCTATTCCATACCAGAGTGCGCCCGGTATTTGGGCTTGTCCGCTGGAACGGTGCGAAATTGGGTAACCGCCGATTGCGACGTCAGCAGCCCCTTAATCCAACCAGCGGGTTCGGACCCACGGGCCCTATCCTTCGTTAATTTGGTGGAAATGCATGTGATGGCGGCACTGCGCCGCCATCACAGGGTTCCCATGCAAAGGATACGCGCCGGGATTAAATACTTGGAACACCAACTCCAGGTGGAACACCCCTTGGCACGTAGGGAACTATTGACAGACGGATTCAGTATCTTTACGGATCATCTCGACCGTTTGCTCAACTTATCGGCTCGCGGACAGCTTGAGATGCGCGAAATAGTTCATGCGTATCTGCAGCGAGTTGAGCACGATGACGAAATCGGGCTCGCGGTCAGATTGTTCCCATTCACTCGAGGCGACCGTCAACAAGCCCCGACGTTGATTGTGATTGACCCAACAGTATCTTTCGGCCGGCCGGTCGTGATGGGTTCCGGAGTGCGCGCAGAGGTAATTGTCGATTTCTTCAACGCCGGAGAAACAATCGCCGATTTAGCGGACGAATACCAACTGGAACCGTTCCAGATCGAAGAGGCTGTGCGCTACGCATTGGCCGCTTGACATCACGTTCTTTTGCGACGAAGACCTCGGAACCCGGGTTTTTCCCGACGCTCTGGGTGCCGGCGGGGTAAACGTCCAGATCTTGCTCGATAACTTCGCGAGTGGAACGCCAGACGCAGAATGGATACCCCGCGTTTCTCACCTAAATTGGGTGGTATTGACCCACAATTTGCGTATCCGCTACAACCGATTGGAGAGGGACACGGTCATGACTTCCGGGTCTCGCATGATAGTCATATGCAGCGGCGACACCAGAGCGGAAATGGCCGAAATATTTTTGGAGTCCCGTAATCGTATCCTAGCGTTTTTGCAGCGAAACGACGCACCATTCATCGCACGCTTGTATCGCAACCGCATCGAGATGTGGCTCACCCAGGACAACTGGGTTCGCTGATCCGACCAACAGCGTCCTTCGTCGCATACTCCTACCCCACAAACAAATCCTCCGGCAAAAACGCCGACACCACGTAGTTGGGCACGTCCACCACGTTGCTCACCTTGAGGTCCACCGCCACGCTGCAGATCACGTAGGCCTGGTTGCGGCTGAAACCGCGCTCCTGCAAAAGGTCGATCATGTTCAGGACCGCGTTGCGGCACGCCAGCGTCAGGTTCTCGCCCTCGTTGACCCCGTCGTCGGTCACTGGCATCCCCATCGTCGCGACGAACCGCCGCGGCGCCGCCCACTCCGGCGCGATGTAGTAGTCGTCCCGGCTGAAGCGCGGCCAACGGATGTTGTGCCGCTCCGCCTCTCCCTTTAACACGCGGAACCGAACGGTGCAGGTCGCTCCCATCTCCACCGCCGTTACGCACACCTCGCCGTCCCCCTGCGCGAAGTGCCCGTCGCCCGTCGAGAACAGCGCTCCGTTCACCGCCACCGGCAGCAGCAGTTTCGATCCTGTGGAAAGTTGCTTTACGTCAAAGTTGCCGCCGTTCTCCCGGGGCGGCAGCGTGCGGATGCCGTGGGTCGCGCCCGCGCCGGACCCAGGCACGGCGCCGCCAACGTCAGGAGGCAAAGCAACGCCTCCGCGTTCCGCCAACTCAGCCTCCCGACGCGTCCACGACTCCAACTGCGCGTGGGACGGCGCGACGCCTGAAACCCCCATGAACGACGCGCCCGGCACGCGAACGCCGGGTATCTGTTCCGACGTAGCATGCCCATCCGCAATGTCCCAGTGCACCATGAACGGGTCGGTGAAAACGTCCCGCAGGAACCCGAAACCGGGAAAAATCACGCTGAACGCGTAGGGTTGCGGCTGTATGTCAACGAACTCCACCTCCAGTAGGTCTCCGGGCTCGGCGCCTTTCACCGCCACCGGCCCCGTCAACGGATGAATCACTCCGGCGTCCATCCCGCCAAAATCCGCCCCGGTGATGCCCGGGCGCATCTGCCCGTCGAAGGCGTCCCGCGTCTCCATCACCACCTCCTCTCCCTCGTCCACCTCCACCACCGGCGAAAGCTCCGGATGCCAGCGGTTATGCCCTGTGTTAGACTCCTCGCGAAGGGGCTTGCTGCGGTCGATCGTGATGCTCTGCATGGGATTTCCCTCCCCGGCCGCGTCTGCCCGCGGCCGCCTTGGCGGGATGCTATCGGCGGCCCCCAACCGTGTCAAGAAACGCAATAATTGAGAGGAGTCGCCGCCATGTCCTCCGCCACCCGGAACACCGACCTGATCGCCGCCAACCTCGCCGCCGTCGAGGCCCATTTCCACTCCGAAGCCACCAACGAGGTCGAGGCCGCCCTTGATCTTTACACCGACGATGTGGTGTGGGAGGCGCCCGCCCGCGGCCTCCGGTTCGAGGGCAAACGCGCCGTCGCCGACAATTACACCGAGATGTTTGCCAAGATGGAGGACGTGGAGTTCGAGACGCTGCAACGGTTCGCCACCGAGGACCGCGTGGTGGACGACAGCGTGGTGCGTTTCCGCCTCACCGGCGAGGGCTATCTGCCCCTCCAGCCCGGGACCCAGGTCCAGATGCGCCTCGTCCACATCTTCGAAATGCGCAACGGCCTGATCAGCAAGGAAATCGGCTACGAAATGTGGCGCAAGGCGGACTGATCGCAATTCGCCCAGGCCGTGTCAAACCCGCCGCAAACTCCGCGAATCGGTGGGACCAACCATGAGGCTCACCTACTTTGGCCACTGCGCTTTTCGATGGGAAACGCAGGGCGGCACAACCGCCGTCGCCGATCCCTACCGCAATCAGGCCGGCCGTTACTGGTTCACCCGGCTGTTCCCCGAAGTCCGTTGCGACATCGGCCTCATCACCCACGCCCATTTCGACCACGACGCAGTTGAGCGCCTGCCCGAAGCGGCATCCATCCTGCGCATGCCCGGCGAACTCGCCACCGGGGATCTGCAAATCCGCGGCGTCGGCGACTTCCACTCCGGCGCTTCCCGTCTCCGCGAATTCCCAAACGTGATGTTCCGCCTGGAGTCCAACGGCCTGCGTTTCCTGCACATCGGCGACAACCGCGCTGAATGGCCCCCTGACGTTGCCGATGCCGTGGGAGACATCGACGTCCTCATGGTAACCGTCGATGACTCAATCCACTTGCTTACCTACGATCAGGTGGACTCCCTGATCGAACGCCTCCGCCCCCGCGTCGTCATACCAATGCACTACGCCATTCCCGGCATAACCTCGTCGGAGTGCGAACTCCTCCCTCCCGACGGATGGCTCAAGCGCCAACCCGCCGTCCGCCGCCTCGAATCCGACCGGTTCGAATTCACATCCGCCAAACTTCCCAACCAAACCGAAGTCTGGATGTTCCAACCCGCCAGCGCCTCCCTTACTGCCCCTGAAACTCGCCACTGATCCCTCATGACGCGCAGGGGCGAATGATCATTCGCCCCCTTGATGATCGCGCTTGTTGGCTCCCGGTTAACCCTCCGGTACCTCGTGCGACCACGTGAACCCCTGGTCCGGCTCGTCGATCAACCTCCACTGCGGCAGCATGAACCCCTCTTCGACCGGTTGGAAAGCCACCTCCACCCGCTTGCCGATTCCGACGTTCTCTTCCTTTTCCATGTTGAAATTCGCGTCCACCAGGTTCCCGGTGATCCGCAGGCCGTCGAACTCGTCCGGCTCCCCCCGCTGCTCGTCCAGTTCCACCAGCACGATGGCAAAAGGCGTTAGGTCTCGGAAGCTCGGGATCACGGTGTGAGCCACCACCTGGTAGGAGTAGATCGTGCCCTTGCCCGACACCTGCTGCCATTCCCAGTTGATTGACGTGCACCACGGGCAGCCCGGTCCCGGTTCGCCGCGCAGCAATCCGCAGTCGGAACACTTCTTGACCACCAGACGACCCTCGCCGGCCGCCTCGAAGTAGCCCCTGTACTCGGAATCGTTATCGGGGACGCTGAGTGTGATGCCCCGGTAGTTGTAGTTTGGCATTGTTGTTCTCCATCCTGCCCGCTCGTCCTGAGCCAGTCGAAGGACGAACGCTTAATGACGGGATTGCCGCGCTTCGCTGGCAATGACAGTTCAAAGTGGTGCGAGCGTTTAGCTCAGGACGTTGCCCATGATCAGGGAACTGCCGACCGCCGGTGTCCCCCATCCCATGTTCATGCTGATCTTGGCATCCTCCACCTGTCGGCAGCCGCCTTCGGCATAGTCGTAGGTGTGTTCGCCCTCCGCGGCGCCCGCGCAGTAGTCGTCGACGGTGCCGCGCAGTTGACGCACGTTCTCGATGACCATGTTCATCCCGTGGGTGTAACCCTCGCACAGGTGCCCGCCGCTCAGGTTGTTGGGCCGCTTGCCGCCCAGGTTGATGATGCCGCTGGTGACGTAGTCCTTGCCCTCGCCCTTCTCGCACCAGCCATAGTCCTCGAACTGCAGCAGTACCGTGTACGTGAAGGCGTCGTAGCAGCCCGTTATGTCCACGTCCTCATGCTTCACGCCGGCCAGATCGAACACCCGCGGTCCAACGTGATGGCCGGCTACCCGGGTGATCGGCCCATGCTGATAGTGGAAGTCGCCGCCCGGCTTCGTACCGCGACCCTGCACTCCCTTGACGTAGATGGGTTTGTGCTTGAGGTCTTTGGCTCGCTCCGCCGACGTAACGATCACGCACGTCGCGTTGTCGGTCTCCAGGCAGCAGTCCAGCAGGTGCGCCACCGGCCGGATGATCCACCGCGAGTTCATCACGTCATCCACCGAGACCCGGTGCTTCATCAGCGCTTTGGGGTTGTTGGAAGCATGGATGGAGTGCGCAACCTTGATCGCCGCCAGGTCTTCGGACTTCACGCCGTACTCCGCCATATGCCGCGTGAACGTGTAGGAGAACTGCTGCACCGCGCTGATCAATCCGTACGGCCGCTTCAACAGGTCCAGCCCGCCGATGGGCGCCGACGCCCGCGCTCCGGTGCCTCCGATGCGGATGTTGGAGTAACCATTCATGGAACGGAATATGGCCACCACGTCGCACATGCCCGCCTCGATGGCTCCGATGGCCAGACCCACCAGCGCCTCGGTCGATGACCCGCCCCCGGAGCAGTCCATGTAGAAGTTCGGCCGCATGCCCAGGTCATATTGGATGGACGTGGATGGCGTTGAATCCCCGCCGTGATAGCTCAGCATCCCGTCCACCTGGTCGGGCGTAAGGCCGGCGTCGTTCATCGCGTTGCGGATGGCCTCTGCGCCCAGAGCGCGTGTGGTGCGGCCTGACGCCCGGCTGTATTCGGTCTCTCCGACCCCTACGATGCAGTACTTGTCTCGCGGGTTGCCTGCCATATCGTTCCCTCCGGTTGGCTGCGGTCGCGCGGTGGCCGCGCCATACGACTCGGCGCGGGTGCGTTACGCTACCACGGCGTTAACGAACGGGGCAACTGATCGGTTGCCCCTCGTAACATCAATAGTTCGCTTGCCCGCGCCCGCCCGGCGAATAATCAGGTGTACACGACCTGCATAGCCTGCCGCACGTCCTCGATCGTTCCCCGTGCGATCTCTCGCTCCCGTTCGGTGCCGGATTTCAGCACGTCCCGCACATAGTCGGGATGCTCCTCATACCAGGCCCGCCGCTCTCGGATGGGTTCCAGGAACCGGTTGATGGCGTCAGTAAGTTTCTCCTTGACCTCCCCGTCGCTCACCGTGCCGGCGGTGTACCGTTCCTTGAGTTCCGCCAACTCGTCCTGATCGTCGTTGAACGCGTCGTGATACAGGAACGCCGGGTTGTACTCCACGACGCCGGGGTCGCTGGCCCGCAGCCGGGGGTTCTCGCCGGTGATGTCGGACACCATGCGGCGCACGCGGTTACGCACGGTGTCCGGATCGTCGGCCAGGTACACGGCGTTGTTCAGGCTCTTGCTCATCTTGGCTTGCCCGTCCGTTCCAACCAGGCGGGGCACCCGGCCGACGCGCGCCCGCGGAACCGGAAACACCTCGCCGTAGAGACGGTTGAACCGCCGCGCCACGTTCCGGGTGTACTCGATGTGCGCTACCTGGTCCTCGCCCACCGGCACCAGGTGAGCCTTGGGCAGCAGGATGTCTGCCGCCTGGCTGATCGGATAGTTGAAGAAACCCAGCGTGATGTTCTGATTCTCTGCCTCCAGTTGCGCCGTTTCCGCCCGCAGCGTCGGGTTCCTCTGGTGCTGGTTCAGCGGCATCAGCATGGAAAAATACATCGTCAACTCGGCGTGCTCCGGCACGTAGCTCTGGATCACAAACGCCGACTTCTCCGGGTCCAGACCCACCGCCAGCCAGTCCGTCGCCACCTCGATCACCGACCGTTGTATCAGCCCGATGTCGTCCAGGTGGTCGCCCATCGCCTGGTAGTCCGCGATCAGAAAGAAGCACTCGTACTCGTGCTGCATCTGGATCCAGTTCTCCAAAGCTCCCAGGTAATGCCCAAGATGCAGTTGCCCGGTCGGGCGCATGCCGGTCAAAATCCGTTGCTGATCCGCCATATTTCAGATTCCTTGCCGATGATTCACAAAATCAGGTTGCAATGGCTACGGTAGTCTCAAAACTACTGATAACAATATTCCGGCTATACCGAGCCAGAACCAGGAAACAGTCCGGTACGACACCTTCAAGAAGAATCGGGTTCGGTTTTCTGCGTCAGTCCGTTCTGCGAGTTCGTGAAAAGTCGCACCGGCGAATCCAATGCCGACCACAATCAGGACATACACTAACGCAACTATCAAGTAGCCGTGCCTTCACGCCAATGCATCCAGACCGCGAAGAGGCTGACAGCGACACCTACCAAAGTCACCACCGCAATCGGCACCAACCAGTTGTACTGGTACTCGCACGCAGCCACGGTGTACGGCGGCGACGTGCAGATATGATTGAGGAAAAACTCTTTCATAGTTGGTCCTCCACAATAGCGTTGCCGGCCAGCGTGCCTCCGTGTCTGTTCGCCAACGCGGAAAGCGCCTCTCGGGCCCGTCCGTGATCCACAAAATATTCTAGCAGTTTCCCCCGCAGTTGCCTCGCACTTCCCGCTTGGTAAATCACCCTGGAGGACTCTCACATGCAACCATGTGCACCGGCTCCTGGCCCCGCAGGGATGCCGGAGGAGAAGGACTCTTCGTCCTCAGTCGTCTTTGGCGATAATTCCCGTCAGGACGCGGGCTCGTTGCATCACCGCATCTGGTAAGGAGTCTCGCACTTGCCGGCGTCGCTTCAGGTGTTCCAGTAAGCTATCGGTCGCCGCCGCTTTGCACCCTCGACATAGCAGTTCTCCCGAACGGCATCGCTCCTGAAGGGCGACGTAAGCGTCCGGTTCCGGCGTGCAATGAAAGGCGTGCAGGCTCGACACGCTGCAGACCCGGGGATCTGGGTTCCCGCCCAACTCCCTCTGCTCCTCCAGCGTCTGCCGCCCGCCCGTGTATGCCCGCGAGGTGCGACGCCGAACGTCCTCCGGCGTGTCGTCGTACGCGATCCGGCCCTGCGGTACCGCGTTGGTCATTACCTCCACCGCGCTTCCGGTGCCGGGGTCGTCGTAGGTGGTCAGGCTCCGCATCGGTCGCAGGTAGAGAGCCGACGGCTTGATGAAACCAAACTTCTCTGCGATGTTGCGCGCCATGCGAACGTAAACGTCGCCCCCGATGCCATCGATGACCAGCGTGCGGCAGGCCCCTCCCATGTCCTCCTGTTGGACGTGCAAAAGGCCGGCCAACCTCAAAAGGGGCAGAAATGTATCGGTCGCGCTGTTGCTCAGCCGCAATCCCAGCGCCGAGTTCAATAAGCTCAACGGCGTCGCCTCGCCCAACTGGAAAGCGGTCTCCACCAGAGCCGGACGGTCCAGTTCCATGTACGCGTCGGTCCGCTGCAGGTCAAGACCCGCCGCCGCCAGCGTCAGCAGCCGTTCCAACGCGTTCGCCCTGGAGGCGTCGCGCGTTTCCAACCCGCCGTGAAAACCCAGAGAGACATCGGCTCCCAACGATTGAAAGTAAACCAGCAAATTCCCGAGGGCCATCTGCCCCAGGTGCATCGGCCCTTCCGTCGACATGCTTGCTATCACTTTGCAGCGTTGTCCATCCTCCAACGCCTGCATGAACAGGTCAGCGTCCCGGCTGCCCACAATCTGACCGGTCAAAATGTATGGATGTGGTTTCTCGAACCATTGCGCGAACCTTTGTTGCTGCTCAGGGTACGCCTCGTTAAGACCCGTCAGCCTCAGCTCCTTGATCAGCTCGTTCTCCCGCGCCAGCGGTTGATCCCCCGTGCGCACCACCAGCGACGGAATGGCCATGTCCGCCTCCTCGGTGCGCGTCTCGGGCGAATCCGCATCAAGAATCTGACCGTGCAGACGGCTCAACCGCTGCGCAATGTCGTTCAGCGTCCTCTCCTGCACCTCCCGCGCGTTGGACAGCAACAGCCGCGCGATGTCCTCCGCCGTTTCGCCCGACAATCCCAACTGCCTCGCCTTGCGCCGCGCCCCGATGAACAGGTTTTCCTCCACGGCCGGCTTGTGGATGGTGTCGCTCTCCAGGTACTTCTCCGCCGCCACGTTCCGCGAAGCCTCGACCCGGTCGTGCGTCAGTTCCAGGATCCGCTCGTGGCTCCCTGCGATGATGGCCCGTTGCCGTCCCCGGTACTCGGCGTAGGGCAGCCCCCCGGCCGGCATCTCCGACCGCACCAGCGCGGGATCCTCTCCCTCCAGCAACCGCTCCACTCCTCGCTCTATGTCTGCGATCTGCGCCAGCCTCCGCCAGTCCACCGGCACCAGCGCGCTATCCCGCGCATCCAGCCATGCCGCCAGCGCCGGCATACGGGAATCGAACATCTCCAACGCCGCCGGCATCGACATCCTGTCCCGCAGTCCCAGCGCCGGAGTCAGGCATTCCCGCCGGTACGCCGAAAGGTAGCCTTCCCGCTGCCGGCCCGCCGCCGGCACGTCCCTCAGATGAGCAGCATGCCGGTCAACGCTCGCCAGATCCAGCTGGGCGGCATGCCAGAGCAACCTCCCGTTCGCCCCGCCCGAGTCCGCCCCCCAGCCCCCCAGGATCGCTCCTGACACCGCGGCCACGAAATATTCCTCAGCGCCCGAACCTCGCAACCACGCGCCCGCTATGGCAACCGACGCCTCCGCTCGGCTGGGGTTATCCGGGCCTCCCGCCAGGTGGAACAGCGCCGCCGTGTTGACAACTACGGGGTCAACATCGGGAGCGCCCATCTCAATCAGGTCAGCGGCGGTGGCCGCGATCCTGCGGGCCGCTGCCAGCCCTTGCGTGTCCGCCTGCCCCGCATAAATCGCCGGCAGCGAAGCGGCCAACCGGTGTGCGTCGGGCGTGTACTGCTGGGCGGTGGTCATCGCCGGCCATCTGGTAACAATCGTTGCGGATTGCTACATAATACCAGCAATGCCGGCGGAGGGACGGGACCATACCGGAGCGCTAGGAATTCAGTCGCTCCAGAAACCCTTTGATCGCCGCATTGACGGCTTCCGGTTGCTCCAGCGTTACGAAATGGCCAGAGCCCGGCACTACTACCACTTCCGCGTCCGGCAACTCCCGGCCCAGGTATTCCGCATAGCGCACCGGCGTCATCACGTCGTCGGCGCCCACAATCACCAGCGACGGCAGGGAGATCTCCTTCACCCGCTCCATCACGTCAAACTTGTCACAGCACGCCAGGTCGTTGTGCTCAACCATCGGGCCCGACTGCAACGCCCGCGCCGCCAGTTGGGGCGCCAGATCCCGGTTGATCGCCTCGTAATATGCCGGCGCTTCCGAGCGCCACTGAGCGTCGTCCAGGCACCGGTTCAGGTAGTCCGGATGGACCCGCAGACGCGCTCCGGTCCCGATCAGCACCAAACCCGCCAGATCCTCAGGAAACCGCAACGCATAGTCCAGGGCAATCGCCCCGCCCATCGAGTGCCCGAACAGCACAAACGGCGGATAACCCTTGCCAACCGCGTACTCCCGCAACCAGTCCACGTATCCCCCGATGCTGTCCCGCGGTTCGCCGTCCGGATGCCCCGGCAGGTTCACCGCGTCAGAGTCAGCGAACTCCTCAGTTTGGTAATGATAGGTGAGATCGTTCTGGCCGGAGCCGTGCACCATGACTAACTGCATTGAATCATGTCCTGAAAACGTTCGATTGCGGTGAAATGCGAAGGGGCGCATTCCAACGCCCCTTCTGGATAGTTGAAATCGTGCCTACAGCAGCGGCGCCTGCCCGTTGGTGGGAGTACCAGGCTCGTCGTCCTCGCCCTCGTCCTCATCCACGTCGTCGGGCAGTTCGGCCTCATCCAGTTCCGACACCTCATCGTCGTCATACTGGCTGTCGGCCACCGCGGCCACTGCCTCGGCCTCTGCCAGCGCTGAGCCGGCCGGTTCCGTACCATTCTGCCGCGTCGGGTCCTCCTGGCTGTAGTCGTTCGCGCGGAAACAGTAGATGGACACCACGCTGTCATCCCCGCTGCGTTCCCGCCAGATGATCACTCCCTTGGTCTGGCGGGTGTTCACCACTTTCACCTCCGCCAGGTCTATCCGCACCACCTGGCCCTGCGCCGAGATGATGAAGACCTCGTGGCCTTCCTCGTCGTTCATCTCCGCCGAGGTGACCACCTTGGCGTCGACCACCGGCCCGGTGGGTTTGTCGCCCTGGTCCACGGCAAAGGTCTTCACACCCATGCCGCCGCGGCGAGTTTCCCGGTAAATCACCTCGCCCTTGCTGTTGTAGAGCGGAGTGGCCTTACCGTACCCCTTCTCGCTGACCACCAGCAGGAACTCGTCCTCGGGGTTGTTCACCAGGTCCATCGCCACCACTCGGTCCTGACCGTTGTACTCGTTCTTGAACCGTATGCCGATGACGCCCGCGGCGTTGCGGTTGCGTTCCGGAATATCACTCACCGGACACATCATGGCCTGACCCTGCTGGGTCACCAGTATGATCGACGCCTCGGGCTGCGCCGGCCGCACCGCCACCAACTCGTCGCCGTCCGCGATTTTCATCGCCAACAGACCCGACGGCCTGAGGTTGTCCAACTGCCCGGCTCGCAGCGCGTTTACCTTGCCCTTGCGCGTCGCGAACACGTACAGGTGGTTGTACTGTCCCCGGCGCGCCGGCAGCATCGTTTGCACCTGCTCGCCGGGCTGAAGCCGGACCAGGTTCACCAGCAGCGTCCCTCTGGCCGTCCGGCCCGAGTCGTTCGGCGTCTCGTACACGTTCAGCGGATACACCCGACCCTTGTTCGTGAAGAAAAGCAACTGGTCGTGGGTGTTCACCACCGAGATCTGCATCACCGCGTCGTCGTCCCGGTTGTTCGCTCCACGCACGCCCTTGCCGCCGCGCCGCTGGTTGCGGTACGTGTTGATGGGCACCCGCTTGATATAGCCGCGCTGACTCAGCGTCACCACCACGTCTTCCTGCACGATGAACTGCTCTATAGACTGCTCCTGCAGCTCCTCCGCAATGATCACCGTGCGCCTCGCGTCAACGTGCTTGCGCTTCACCTCGCGGGTTTCCTTCTTGATCTCGTTCCGGATCTTCTGAGGGTTCTGCAGCAGATCCTCCAGCTGGGCAATGGTCGCCAGCAGATCGTTGTACTCCTCGTCCAGCCGCTGCCGTTCGAGAGCCGCCAGCCGGCGCAGCTGCATGTCCAGGATGGCCTGCGCCTGGATCTCCGTGAGGTCGAACGTCTGCACCAGGTTGTTCCGCGCCGATTCCACGTCCTGGCTGTTGCGGATGGTCTCGATGATGGCGTCGATGGCATCCAGCGCCTTGAGCAGGCCCTCCACAATGTGCGCCCGGTCCCGCGCCCGACCCAACTGGTACTCGGTCCTGCGCCGGATTACCTCTTCCCGGTGCAGTATGAAGTGTCGGATCAACTCCTTGAGCGGCAGTTCCAGCGGCTGACCGTCAACCAGCGCCAGCATGATGGCGTTGAAGGATTGGCGCAGCGCCGTCCGCTTGTACAGGTTGTTCAGGATCACGGTCGCCTGCGCGTTCCTGGACAGCTCGATCACCACCCGGATCCCCCGGCGGTCCGATTCATCACGAATCTCGGTGATGCCCACCAGGGTCTTGTCCCGCACCAGCCCGGCAATCTTTTCCACCAGCGTCGCCTTGTTGACCTGGAACGGCAGCTCGCTGACCACGATACGCTGCCGGTTGTTGCGCGTCTCCTCTATCTCGGTGACCGCCTCCATGACCACCCGGCCGCGTCCGGTGGCGTACATGTCGCGGATGCCCGACACGCCGCGTATCCGCCCCGAGGTCGGGAAATCCGGCCCCGGCACGATTTCCATCAACTGGTCCACGTCGCAGTTGGGATGGTCAATCACGTGGCAAACCGCGTCGCAGATCTCACCCAGGTTGTGCGGCGGCATGTTGGTCGCCATCCCCACCGCGATCCCCGACGACCCGTTGACCAGCAGGTTCGGCATCCTCGACGGCAGCACCCGCGGTTCCTTGATGGAGTCGTCAAAGTTGTCGGAGAAATCCACCGTCTGCTGGTCGATGTCCGCCAGCATCTCGTCCGCGATCGCGGTCAACCGAGCCTCGGTGTACCGCATCGCCGCCGGTGGGTCCCCGTCAATGCTTCCGAAGTTGCCCTGCCCGTCGATCAGCGGCGTCCTCATGGAGAAAGGCTGCGCCATCCGCACCAGCGCGTCGTAAACCGACCCGTCACCGTGCGGGTGGAACTTGCCCAGCACCTCGCCCACAATCCTCGCGCTCTTCCGGTACTGGCTCCCCGGACGAATGCCCATGTCGTGCATCGCGTACAGGATGCGCCTCTGCACCGGCTTCAATCCGTCCCGAACGTCCGGCAACGCCCGCGACACGATCACGGACATGGCATAGGACAGATACGATTCCCGCATCTCGTCCTGGATATTGCGCGGGCTGAAATCGCCTCCGGTCTGCGGTGGGGGTGCTGTGGTCATATTTGGCTATCTCCTGTGGCGGCGAAATCTCCCGCCCGTTCAACCAATCCCAAAAACAAGCTGTTGAAACTGGCTGGTACTTCCTCGGCGCGTTCGGGCAAAAAATGCACGCCGATTACCCAACTGTGCTCTTTGCTCTCCAGTCCTTCTATTGTCCCGTCGTCGAGTTGATATGCGATGGACATCAACCGTTCTGCCCTCTGCGGTTCCCTTAACCGCATGCGGCAATTCCACGCCGCCGAGTTCACGCGAAACATGCCCGCGCTCCCGATGATGGCCGCCATCTTGGAACCGGGCGACAGGTAAATCTGCCGCCTCCCCCGCCCGTCCGTCTGCTCGTCCTCGCCGCGAGCAGAAACGGACCCACCGACCGGTGGCGCCGTGCCCCCAAAAGCCGCGTTGAGCAGATACATTCCTTTGCCGGTCAGCAGCACCGGCATGTCCGCCGCCAGCGCCGCATCGAGCAAAACCAGGGCCCTGTCGTCCGGTTCTCCCCCCGTGAAACCAGCATCGGGCACCAGCAGGCCTCCGGCTCCGTCCAACTCGGACGTCCCTGACGACGGATTGATCACATTCGCGCGTCCGCCCGCCTCTTCAACCGCGCGGATGCTGGGGTCTGGATGTTGGCCGTTGCGGGTGGCGGCCAGGACGGCGATTGTGGGCAAGGGAAAATCAATTACTGATAGATGTTCTTTTTATTATACTAAAAATTGTCACATCCTGCTTGTTACGCCCTCTGCCGGTTTTCACCAAACCCACGCCCGGACCGCCCGATCGTACGACACGACCAGGTAAACTCACACCCCTAACCGCTTGCTTCATCCAGGTTCGCTGCGCCGCCTCGAGATGGGTTGCAGGTCGGGCGTCGCACCTCCCATGTCAGCCAATCGACCGGCTGTCTTCCTTCGAACCGCAACCTTGAGGGCCGCGTCGACCAATTTAGTCGTACTTTCGATGCCGGTGAACCTTTTGTCGTCTTCCGACAATTCGTCGTCCAGGTTAACCGTAGTTCTCACCGCGCCGCCGATCTCAATAAGGTCCTATTCCCGAGGATTCTACCTGGCAGGATTGCGACATCCGTTGACGCATCATCGCGTTCCGTTCTCACCCCAATCCTCCAGCGCCATCCGCGCCACCTGCCGCCCCATCCGCACCGAGTAGTTCGTCCCCCGGTCCTCCGGATATATCTGCGTCGTATTCGCCAGGTAAAGGGATTTGATCGGCGTTCGGTGGTCCGGAATGCGCTCGCCGTAGTTGGCCCCTATTATCGGTTGCGCCCCGTCCACGCGGTGGTGGTGATACTCCACGATCCATTCCCGGGAAAACTCAGGGTTCAGCTTCCTTAGGTGCGGCACGAACTCTTCCAGCAACTCCGCGGGTTCCTTGCGATAAAGCTCGCTGTCCCGGTCCGGGTAGTTGGTCAGGTACACAATGTGATGGCCGCCGTACAGGTCCCGGTCGATCATGTTCGTGTGCTCGATCACACCCACGAACGGCAGCGACCTGTCGGCCACGTTGAGCCAGTATTTCGACGTCAAGGGCCGGTCCAGCACCAGGATCATCAGCACCGCCGACAGGTACTGCGCCGACTCCAGCACGTTCCGGTACTCCTCCGGAAGTTCCGGCGCCAACCGCGTGAACACATACGACGGCGTGGTGGCGATCACCGCGTCATACTCACGGTCCTGTTCCTCTCCGCCGTGCGGTGCCACCGTGAATCCCACCGCTGTGCCGCCTTCAACGTTGAGCCGCCTCGCGCCCACACCGGTGTGTACTTTTCCGCCCTGCTCCTCCACTCGTTCGCCGCACAGGTCGAACACCGCGCCAAAGCTGCACATGGGATACCCCAGCCGCTCTTTCTGCATCCCCTTGCGCGACGCCACCCGCAGGTAGATCTTGCCCCACAGCCACGTCATGCTCACCTTGTCGTAATGGTCGCCGAATTTCCCTCGCAGCATCGGCTCCCAGATCACCCGGTACGCCGCGTCCCCCATGTGCCGCCGCGTCCACTCCGCCGCCGTAACACCCTCATACTTCTTCCAGTTCGCCGTTTTCTGCAGCAGAAACGTCCACAGTCCCAGCCGGATGCGTTGCGTGAACGGGAGCGGAGAAAACTTCAGCAGGTCCATGGGTGTGGCGAAGTCCCAGATGCGGCCGCCGTGGAACAGTCCCACCTTCGACTCCAGCCACTCCATAGAGTCGCCCAGGCCCAGCTCCTCGATCAGCTCCACCATGTCCGTGTCGCTCACGAAAAGGTGATGGTAGCCGCGCTCCAGCCGGCCGCCGCCCACCTCGAAGGTGGATGCCTGCCCACCCAGGAAAGGCGCCGCCTCAAACACTTCTGCAAAGTGCCCTCGCTTGGTCAGCTCATAGGCCGCCGCCAATCCGGCCGCGCCCCCGCCGATGATTCCTACCCGCATCGATTAATCGTCCTGCGCCACCCGTACGTTTCCGGCCTGTTCGACTTGGTCCTTGTCTTTCGGTTCTGCCTCCGCCGCCGACTCCGGCATTGTGGTCAACCCGCGCAGCGACACGTGGTTCCACAGCAGGAGGGCAACACCCACCAGGTTCACCGGCAGCCAAAGCGCCAGCAGGTGCACCGCCACCGAGTACGATGCCGCCGTCGCTGCGCCCACCGCCAATCCGACCAGCGTCTGCTGCGCCACCACCTCAAATGCGCCAATGCCCCCGATGGACGCCGGGATCGCGGTGATCAGGTTCGAAGTCACCGTTACCAACACGATCGCCAGCACCAGGAACCAGAACGACGCGAAATACGCGTCCAGGTTGAACGAGTACGCCACGATCAGATACACGCCGGACTCGGCCAGCCAGATCGGCAGCGAGCTCACGAACAGTATCACGTGCTTCCCCGGCGAGTTCAGGGAACCCAGTCCTTCGACGAATCCGACCACTACGTCCGCCGCCAGCTGCCGGAACCGCAGGGGCAGGATCCCGGTCAATTTCAGCAGCCGGTTCACCGTCCGCCGGCTGCACGCCAGCGCGGTCAGGATCCCCAGCGCCGCGACAAAACTCACCACCACGCCGGCCATCAGCGCAACCGCGGTCGATTGGTACGCAAGGCTGGCTTCGCTGAACAACCCCGCTGCCAGCAGGATCGGCGCTGCCACCGCACCCAATGCCAGCAGCGTCAGCCCGTCGTACAACCGCTCCACGCTTAGCGTCGCAATCGACGCCGGCACGCTGACCTCCCGTTCACGCTGCGCCAGGTACACCGCCCGCACCAGCTCTCCGATCCGCGCCGGCAGCACATTGTTCGCCAGGTACCCGATGACTATTACCGGATACAGTCTCCTGGCGGAGATGCGAGCAATCGGGGAAAGCAGGTATTGCCATCGCAACGCGCGAAACCACTGACCCACAAAATACAGGACTATGGCCGGCGCCAGATACAGGTAGTTCGCCGTCCTCAGCGCCTCCCAAAGCTCCCTCCGGTCCACCAGCAGCACCAATAAGGCCAGCGTCCCCACGCTGACCACTACGCCGGCCCAGAACCGCCAGTTGCCTAGGAAGTAGGCCATATCATGATGGATGGCAGTCTCGTCGATCGACGCTGAATCGCCGGCCCGGCCTCCCCGGCGGTCGGCCCCGCCGCGTGCGCAAACGCTTTACGTCGCATCACCGTTCCCATCAACGCCGGCATCGTGCGTGTTCGAAAATCGCACGGGGGACGAATCCCCAACCTCCAGATTCTGCCGACCCGTCAGCGTCCTGATCCTCCAGACGTTTTCTTCACTCACCACGACGGGACGCGGCGATTCTTCCAGCCCTCGCTCCAACTCCGGTAGCACATTCCCCACCACAACTATGGTCTCCGAAATTTCCGGCGGGCTCATCTCGTTGTCGTAGAAGTTCCGGTGCCCATTGTCTGCCGCGATGTAGGCATCAGTGATGCGGCGGTCGTCGTACTCGGCCGCCAGTTGCCGCGCGATGTGTCCCACCGTTCGATGGCTGCCCAGGTTCAACCACCCGCGTTGCTGCCCGTGCGCCTTCATCATCTGGGCCAACGCTCCCCAGACCTTCTCGGTGGCCTGCAAACGGTCACCCTGGTCCAATTCCGCCCGCGCCTGTTGGATCAATCGCCGGCTGATGCACACCCGGTCTGCCACTGTGGCCTCGCCCGGTTCCGGTAGTGCCGTCGCCGTCGTCATTCGTCACACGCTAACCCTGGTGGTGCCTAATTCCTGGTGTATTGGTAGTACTCGGCGGAATACCAGTCGCTGTCCTGGCGGCGCGCCACTATGTACTCGATCGCCTGCTGCCATTTGTCCGGATCGGCCGCCGTGTCTCGGAAAAAGTCAACGTCCGCCGCCAGTTGCTCCCAAACCCCGGTATCCTCCCGGTCCTCGCCCGGCCTGCGGTACGTTTCAGGATACCATAGCAGGTTGCGCATCGGCCCTTCCCGCCGGTACGCCGGGGCATCTTCCGCGGGCACGGCATGCGCCACCTCCGCCATGTAAACGCGGGGCGCCGTGTCCTCGCCGACTTTGCGGCACTCCTCGGACCCGGAGTCGACGTTGGCCGCGCAAAGGTGGTCGAACCACAGCGTTCCCTCCTCCGTGTCGTTCCGCACGTACCACTGGAACGGGTACCACATGTCGTAGTCCACCTTGACCGATGCGTGCTCGTTGGAGGTCAACGCCCCGTCCCGCAGCGCCATGTGCGACTCCACCAGGTCCGCCGACCCCTGCGCGTACGCCAGTATCTCCACGCTGGAATCGTCGTATGTGTACGCCGCCCGGAACCCGGTCGCCGTGCCGAAAACCAGCAGCAGTCCCGCTGTGCCCAGCGCCATCACTTTCCCACCCCCGGGCTGCACCCGCACCAGCCACGCCAACACCAACGCCATCGGCAGCAGGATCAGCCCTGCCAGCCACGCCGGCAGGTTCGCCGCGTCGCCGCGCACTGCCAGCCATCCGACCCAGACCGCCATCCCCAGCCACAGCGGCGTCAACCCCAGCAACGCGCTCATCCGCCATCGTTCACGTATTTCGACCGGCCACCGCATGCCCTTTGCCAGGTGCCCGAGCAGCATGCCGCCGGCCAGCGCCAGCGGCACGGTTATGTTCACCAGCAGCCACGGCATCTTCTCCGCCGCGATCGTGTACATCACCAGCGTCGCGATCACCCAGGCGGACAGCACGATCCCGAATGCCTCGCGCCGGCGGAACAACCACACCACCGCCGCTATGCCGAACACCAGCGCCAGCGATTCATACACCGTCAGACCAACGCCATAGTAGTACCAGGGCTGGTTCCCTCGCGCGACCTCCTGCTGTGCCAGCCAGTAACCCAGGCTCTGCCACGCTCCCGTAAAAACCCCCGGCCAGTTGGTGAAAAACGTCGTGTATAGCGTCGTCCAGATGGCGTAAAAAATCCCCGCGCAAACCAGCCACGTCCCTCCGCCCCAGTAAATGCCCACCGCTCCGCCGGCCACCAGCAGCAAAAGCAGCGTCAGAACCGGAACCAGATAGTTCACCGCGACTTTGCCCTCCGCGAGTTCCGCCACCGGCGCCGCTGCCGGCAGCAGGTCCCCCACCAGGCCAAAGCCGCCGCCCAAAGCCGCCAGCCACAACCACGTCAACACCGCCGCCGGCCCGAGCAGCAGCGCGATCCGACGCCACCCTCGTATCGACGCTGGCGCCACAAACGCCATCGCCGCTCCCATCGCCAGCAGTGCGCCGCCCAACGCGCAGTCCAGGTACATCCCGGTCATGCCCGAATCTGGCAGCATCCCGTGCGCCGGTCCCACCACCACCACTGCCACCGCCGCCACTGCGCAAGTTCCCGCCACAGCGACAGCCGCCAGGTCCAGCCCGCTCCGGGCCCTCCATACAAACCACGCCACTGCAGCCAGCGCTCCCAACAACCCCATTAGCCCCGCGGCATGCATCCAGATGGGCGCCTCCCAAACGGGCAGCGACACGAACGGCGCCTCCCATACGGGCGCGCCGGTATCTCCCGTCGAACCTGCGTCCGCAGCAGCAAACGTGAGCCCCAGCGGCTTCTGCACCACCGAAATCGCAGCCGCCGCCTGGGGCAGGGTCAAAGTCGCCAGCAGCACAAAAAAGCCGGCCGCGCCACCCGCGCCGGCCAACGGAATGCGGCGGCGCGCCACGTCCCACAGTCTCCGCCAACTCAGGCCCAGCGCCGCAACTCCCATGAACAGGATCACAAAGTAGGCCGTCTCCTTGGAGGCCAGCATCAACGCCGTAACTGCCGCCGCTCCGAACAGGTACCTCCGCTTTTCATTTTCCACGTACCTCCACAGGAAAATCAGCAGCAACACCGCCCACACCGCCATCAGGATGTCATTGCGTCCGAACCGGCTGAAGTACAGCAACGACGGCGAAAACGTCAGGATCACGCCGGCGCAGATCGCGCCCCTGTCTCCAATCTGCCGCCTCAGCAAATATGGCAACCCCACCAGCGCGGCCCCGAAAAGCGCGTAGGGCAGGCGCGCTACGAAATCTGTATCGCCGAACACCCGCAGAAAAATGGACACCATTTCGATCTGCAGCGGCCCGTGCATCCATGGCGAATGGAGAAACTCGATTCCCCGCGCCAGCTTCCACGCATAGTGCAGGTGAATCGCCTCGTCGTAGTGCATCACCCGCCCGTCCAACTCCCACAGCCGCAGCGCCGCCGCCGCCAGGACCATCGCCACAAACGCCCATTCCAGCCAACCCAACCGCGGCCAATGCCACCCGCCCGGCGCCCGCGCCGAGGCAATCGAGGACCACGCAGTTCGCGGAACGTTCAACATCTCACCGGTTACGCCGGCCGCCGGGTCTCCGGATTCGTGAGCGCGCGGCGAATGCCATCACCTCGCACGAGCCAAGTGACGCTGTCCTGTTTGGCATTGACGACCCGGTCCGCGCTCTGCATCGCACCTTACTGCGCCGCCCGTCCACCCTCGCCCGGTTCGGGTGCAATATCGCTTCCACCAACCGGGCCTCCCGCGATCCGCTGAAGGTTCCTCCGGCTTGCCTGCGTTGAAGGATGCTCCATACCCAGGACAGCCTCCCGGTCCCCTACGTTCCGACGATGCAGTGCCTCTGCCTCTTTCCCACGACCCGACGACTCCAACGCGTTTGCCAGGCTCCCCCGGCTCCGCATCGTATCCGGATGCTCCTCGCCCAAAGCCAGACGGCGGGCTTCGTATAACTCCCGGAACATCCCGATCGCCCGCTCGGTGTACCCCGCCGCGTAGTGGCAGTTCGCCAGGCTGCTGCGGTACTTGAGCGTCTCCGGATGGCCGGGGCCGTGAATCCCCGCGCTTTTGTCGACGGTATCCGAGAACCAGTCGATGGCATCGTCAAACCGACGCGCCGCCCGGTACGCGTGCGCCAACCGGTGCTGCGCGGCCAGCAACAGCGCCCCATCCTCCCCACCGTCCGCCCGCGCCTCTTCCAGTCCGGCCCGCGCTCGTCGTATCCTGGATTTCGTCAACGCTGCCGCTCTCATCAAACGATCCCCACTGCCCGGGCTTCGGACGCGCTCTCGACGCGCTCTCAATGAACGAGCATCATCAGCCGGCGTCGGCCAGAGCGATCCTCAGCCTCTTGTTGATCCGGCCCTTGCTCTCGTGGCCCACCACGTTGATCCGGCCCACCTCTCGCGTGTTGTGCACGTGCGTCCCCCCGTCTGCCTGCAGGTCCAGCCCCACGATGTCTATCGTACGCACCTCCGCGATCGAGGCGGGCAGCAGGTTTATCTTGGTCCGGATCAGGTCGGGATGCGCGTCCGCGTCCGCCCGACCCATGAAACCCACGCCGATATCCCGTCCCTCCTCGACCTCCGCGTTGACGCGCGCCTCAACTTCCTCCGCGAACTCGGCGGACATGTTCTCAAGCTCAAAATCCATGCGCGCCGCCCCGGGACGCATATCGCCCCCCGTCACCAGCGCCCCATAGTCCCGCCACACCACGCCGCACAGGATGTGTAGAGCCGTGTGAGTCCGCATCAGGAGATACCGCCGCTCCCAGTCAATCGCGCCGTGCAGAGCCGTCCCCACGTCGGGCACGGCTTCCCCGTCGATGGTGTGCGCCACGGTGCCCCCGGCGCGTCCGACTTTCACCACCTTGTATTCAGCCCCGGTAGCAGTATCGGTCAGCGTTCCCACGTCGCAGGGCTGTCCGCCGCCGCCGATGTAGAAGGCGGTGCGGTCCAGCGCCAACCCGCCGTCGTCATTCACCTCGGTAACCACTGCGTCAAATTCCGACACGTAGGCGTCATTCAGGAACAGCAACTCAGTCATGTCCGCATCTCCGATCACGGCCAGGAATTCTCCAACCGGCCACCGGCATTATAGCAACGCCAATCCCCAACATCCGCCCCAGCCTGCTCGCCGAATAGCTCAGTTCCTCGGCGATCATCCGACCCCAGGACCGTCATTCCTGCCTTGAGCGGAAATCCAGGAGATCCGACGCTTCTGAATCCGCTGCCCTCCACCCTACCCACCGAAGCAATCTCATCCTGTAATCCTGTCCATCGATGTGAAAAATTCGATGCCAACCCATGACACCCGCCCGTTGCCCATGCGCACGCCCGTTCTCTACACTGTACTCCACGTCAGGCAGCAAGCCAAAGTACACGGCCCATCGCCCGACCGGAAATTTCCCATCCAGGGGTCATCAAGAGGTTCAGGAACTAAAACGGTCAACAATAGTCGGATTCCATTTGCATCGCTGGCTGGCGCCTGAGGCTGTCCCTTTCCGCAGCATGGCCCAGACCAGTACGGCGGGTGTCTCCACCGCTCCACGAGGGTCGTCAGATGCGCCTCCGGCGCGTCGCACACAACCCCCGCTCATCCTGCGCTTGTCGAAGGATGCACGACCGGGTTGCGTGAGGGGTCATTTCCCTCCCCCAAACCGCCATTCCGGACTTGTCCGGAAACCGGCGCGACCGGGGAACGGTCAGCACGTGGGACCCTAGGGCTCAATATCGCAATCAATACGCTCTCTGGCCGTAGCGCCGACGCTCCTGAACCTCCCAACACCCCGACCCTGAAAACCACAACCAACACCCCAACCAACACCGGAGGACAATCCCAACCACCACCATTGCTCCCGTACGTCCCCACCGCTCCAAGGAGTCATCCGAATGGGAACCATTTCCCACCACCAGGCCAGGGCCGACGCGTTCCTCCATCGCGCCGACCGGGCCGTCTCCACCCACGACCCGACTCAGGTCGCCGTGGCATTGCGCCGCGCCGCCACCCACATCACCACGGCATTGGCCGTCCATCAGGGCTGGAAGCACAAATCCCAACGCCAGTTGGAGATCGTCCTCCACGCCAACATCGCCCGCGATAACCTCAGCCGCTCCCACCTCAAAACCCTCAGACAGGCCCACACCCTCTCCCGGCAGACGCCATCCGCTCTTATCCCATCGCGGGAGAGGACTGGCGTGAGCGCAAACTTGGGAACCCAACTCCGACGCATGCGCCGACGGGTCGCCTCACTCATCAGCCATGCCTCAGCCCTCATCGCCGGCCATCCCAAGAAAGTGGTCCACCACAAGCTGTGGCTGCGCAAGCCCGACCTGCCGATGGCGCCCGATTTCACCTGCATCCAGGACATCCTCAGCCTGCCCAACTACCTGGACATCAGGCAGAAATTCCGGCTGCACCAGGCGCCCTTGGACACCTACCCCGACCCCCACGGCTGGTACGCCAGCGGCGACACGCCCCGGCGCTGTCAGTGCCACGCCGACCTGTGGAACAAGCCGCGCGACCCCAACCGCATCACCCTCTCACCTCCGTGGCGCCGCGCCCTGGAAAAGACCTTCCGCATCAGGTTGCCCAACCCCCTCCAACTCACCTGCTGACGGACCCACCAGCGCAAACGGTCTCCGGACGGCGTTGCCAGGGCGGCGCCGTCCGGGACTCCGCCTGTATGGCGCGCTCATCCCCGTGCCCTTTCCCATCTCCTTCTGGCCGCCGCATTGACGGCGAGCAAAATGCGCCTGCGTGCTATAATCCGCTGACATAGATTCAGGTGATACCTACGGGAAAGTCGGATATGAAACTGTCGTGCCTCCAGGAAAATTTGGCCCGCGGATTGGGCGTGGTCGGTCGCGCCGTCGCCACCCGCTCTACGCTCCCCATCACCCAGAACGTGATGCTCAGCAGCGATCAGGGAATGCTTCGCCTCTCGGCCACCAACCTGGAAATCGCTATCACCACCTGGATCGGCGCCATGATCGAGGAAGATGGGGCAATCACCATCCCCCATCGTCTCGTTACCGATCTGGTGAACTCCCTGCCTAGCGACCGCGTCGACCTCGACCTCCGGGGCCCCGACCCTGACGATCCCGACGCCGGCGCGGGCAGCGTCCTCCACATCTCCTGCGGTCGTTCGCGCACCCATATCAACGGCGCATCGGCCGACGATTTCCCTCCCATTCCCCAGGTCGATTCCGGGTTCGCCACCAACATCGACCCCTCCGTTCTGCGCCAAGGCATCGGCCTCGTCGCGTTCTCCGCAGCCTCCGACGAGTCCCGGCCCGTTCTCACCGGCGTCGAGCTCAAGCTCGAGGAATCCAGCCTCGTCATGGCCGCCGCCGACGGCTTCCGCCTCGCCGTGTACACGGGCCAACTCGCGGAACCGGTCGCCGAGGCCCTCAAGGTCATCGTCCCTGCTCGCACCATGAACGAGATCCAGCGCCTCGCGTCCGAGCAGAGCGCCCCGGTCCAGGTCACCCTGTCCCCGGAAAAGGGCCAGGTCATGTTCAAGTTGGAACATGTTGAGGTGGTGTCCCAACTGTTGCAGGGCAGTTTCCCCAACTACGAGCAACTGATCCCCGAGAGCTACGAGACACGCGCCATCATGGAGTTGGACGATCTCAAGCGCGCCACTCAGTCCGCCGCCGTGTTCGCCCGCGATGGCAGCAACATCGTGCGCCTGGAATTGGCTCCGCAGGAGTCCGGCGAGGGCGGCCATCTGAAAGTCTCCGCCCGATCCGAGGAGGTCGGCGACAACCTCGACGAGCTGGACATCGACCAGATGGACGGCGATGACGCCAAGATCGCCTTCAACGTCCGCTACCTCATGGAAATCGTCAACGTCCTGGGCCGCGGCAAGGTCGCCCTGGAGGTCACCAACTCGTCCAGCCCCGGCGTATTCCGCCCCGCCGACTCGGCACACTACGTCCACGTCGTCATGCCAATGTACGTCCAGTGGTAAAGACGGAAGAGTCGAATCTTGTCGTGACCGGCTCACCTGCTCGTGGTCAACAATAGTGTAATGTAAACGCGATAGTAAATGATTCATACTTTCGAGATATAACTGGAGGCTCTACATGTCGGGATTTGTGATCATAGACGTTGAGGTAACGGATGCGGAGTTGCACGCTCAGTTCAGAGACAGCGTGGATGCTTTCCTCCCTTCCTTCGGCGGCAAGCACGTCGTCCGAGGTAGTCAGATTGACGTGGTCGAAGGCGGTTGGAATCCGACCCATCTGGTGATGATGGAGTTCGAAACCGTAGAACGCGCCAGAGAGTTCCTGACTTCTCCTGAATTCACTGGCCTCGCCGACCTGCGCGCCAGATGCACCGGACACCGTAACGTGGTGGTGGTCGCCGGCGCGTAGCCACCTCGTCATTTCTGACGGTTCCTCTTCTCTGCCGCGGCATCTGCGAGTTGCCGGCCCAGGGCGCGACCGTGGGCCGAACCTGCAAATCGACCCGCGCCATCGAGGCGGCAGTTTGGCCCCTGCGGCGGCCTGTTGACCTTCGCGCGGACCGAAAGCCCCCCGCGCGGGGTGTGCGCCCGGTTGGAAGCGCCCGCATGGTGACACGCACCGCTGGCAGCGTGATTAGATTGGAGCGGATGCCTCGCTGCAGGTCCCGCCTGCCCCGGCGGACCTGTTTGCTCCCACTCAACTGAAGATCAGGATGGCTCGAACCAATCCCAATGCTCACCGTTACGGCCTCGACGAGAGGCCACCTTTGTTGACGGCATTGGGTCTGGGCGCTCAGGGCGCCCTTTTGAACGTACCGCCGATATTGCTTTTCCCGCTGATCACGGTCCAGATCGCAGGCGGGAGTCCGACCTTGGCCGACTGGCTGATCTTCATATCGTTGGCGGCCACTGGATTGACGACGGTATTCCAGACCATGCGTGTTGGGATCGTGGGCAATGGATGCCATCTGAGCGCCGTCCCTTCGGCGGTGGCGATTCCGTTTTGCGCGCTGGCCCTGGCAGAGGGCGGACCCAAAACGCTCGCGGCTCTGGTCTTCTTCGCCGGGTTGTTCGGTTTCGTAGTCGCGCTGCGCCTGTCTGTGCTCCGACGCATATTCACACCGACGGTCACCGGAACCATCTCCATCTTGCTGGTGATTACCATCGTGTCCGTGGTATTCGAAAAGATCGACACTGCCCCGGTCGGTCGCGTGAATGCCGCCGGCCTGTTGTGCGCCGCGATCACCTTGGCCAGCACGCTGGCGTTCCTGCTCAGAAAGCCCGGGTTCTGGCGCGTCTGGGGGCCGTTGTTCGGTCTGGCCCTGGGATGTATCGCGGCGGCCGCGTTGGGAATTCTCAATCTGGAGGCATTGCGGCAAGCTCTGTGGGTCGGAATTCCAGTGGCCGGTTGGCCGGGCCCCGGGTATCAATTTGGTACCGCTTTCTGGACTCTTGCGCCCGCCTTTCTGTTCATATCGGCATTGACGGTGGTCCAAACGAACTCGCTGTCCTTCGTCGCGCGCCGGGTCTCGCTGCCTGGCAACCGTGCTGTGGACTTCCGCGCAGTCCAGGGAGGAGTGGTCGGAAACACCATAGGCAACATGTTGGCGGGCTTGGCCGGATCCATGCCCATCATGACCAGCCCCAGGGGCAGCATGTTCGTGCAGCAGACCGGATGCGCTTCCAGAGAAGTTGGGATCCTCATCGGAGTTATGCTCGTCGCGCTGGCCTTCTTTCCCAAAGCGTGGGCCCTGCTGCTGGTCATCCCGGTACCGGTGATGGCAGCTTACCTGGTCGTCGTGCTGGCACCCATGTTCGTAGAGGGGATGAGATCCATCATCCAGGCGGAACCCGACTACTCGAAAAGCTTGATCGTGGGCACCTCCCTCGCCATCGGCATCGCGTTCCAGTACCAGTTGGTCGACCTTCCCATTGGAGCATTGTGGGAATCCACTCTGCAGAAGGCAATCACATCGGGTGGAATCTCGGTAATCCTGCTGACCCTGGCGACGGAGGCAATGGGTCCTCGGCGTCGCAGCCTTCGCGTACCCCTCAACGTCGATGAGTTGCCACTGATCAACCGGTTTCTTGAGCAGTTCTCCATACGCAACGGATGGAACGAGCGGACCGCCAGCCGTCTGCAGGCCGTCGGTGAGGAGACACTGTTGCTGCTGTTGGATCGTGAGGATCCCGGCCGACCGCGACGCCTCCGCATTTCCGCCGCCAGTTCGGGTCGCGGCGCGGAGCTGGAATTCATCACCGCGCCCAGCGATGCCGTGAACCTGGAGGACCAGTTTGCGTTGCTGGGCGACTCGCCGCCGGAGGTGGAGAGAATCCTGTCGGCAGGCGATACCCCCATGCGCGTGCTGAGGCACATGGCTACTTCCGTCAGCCACCGGCAGTACCAGGACACCGAGGTGATTACGGTCCAGGTCGGGGTCGAAAACAGACGATAGACGCATCGAAACGTCATGACTGAAATCCGGGGCACCCGCGCGTTCCCCGTTCGCCCGGCCCGCGTGTGCTATTCTTCCGCCACCACGCAGGACAGGAGGGATGACGCCATGCGCGCTGCCGTTTACAAGGGTGAGCAGGTATTGCAGGTCGAGGAGTTGCCAGACCCCACGCCCGGTGCCAATCAGGTCGTGATGCGCGTGAAGTATTCGGCCATCTGCGGCACCGACGTCCACGCCTTCATGTACGACCTCGCCCAGCCCGGCGCGGTCATGGGTCACGAATACACCGGAACCATCGTCGATGTCGGGCCGGACGTCAGCCGTTGGCGTGTCGGTGATCGCGTCGTCGGTGGCGGCGGTCACCCTCCACCTGGTGGAGGCTCGGCGACCCGTACACACCCCCGCTTCAACTACCGCACCATGGGGTTCCAGCAAAACCCGCGGCCCCGTGGCTACGCCGAGTTCGTCCTGCTCGACGAATGGGAACCCACCCCGGTACCCGACGACGTCACCGACGAGCAGGCCGCCCTGTGCGAACCCTGCGCCGTCACCGTCCACGCCGTCCGTTTGTCCGACATCAAGTTGGGCGACTCCGTCCTGGTCCTCGGCGCCGGTCCCATTGGGCTGCTATGCATGCAGACCGCCCGCGCCGCCGGCGCCACCACCGTCATCGTTTCGGAGCCTGCCACCGGCCGCGCCGAAGCAGCCCGGCGATTGGGGGCTGACGCAGTTCTCAACCCCGCCGAGTCCGACTTCGAAGCCAGGGTCGTGGAACTCACTGGCGGTACTGGCCCTCAGGTCGTCTTCGAGTGCGCCGCCGCCCCGTCCACCCTGGAGCAGGGTCTCGACCTGTGCGCCCGTGGCGGTCAGGTCGTGATGATCGCCATCGCCTGGGAACCCACCCCCGTGGTGCCTCCCAACTGGATGGCCCGCGAGGTCCGGATGCAGTCCTCATTCGGCACCCTCCCGGAGGATTGGCGCATCGCCCTCGACCTGATGCGTACCGGCAGAGTATCCGTGGAACACATGCTGTCGGGAACCAATTTCGTGCCCCTTGAGGGCATTCAGGGCGCGTTCGAGGCCCTCTGCCATCCCACCGGCGAACTCCAGATGGTCGTCGAACTGTGAGACTCCAGACCCCGCTGAAGTACCGGTCAGCGTGGGCAATGGCGGTGGCCGGTTTGTGTGTGGCCGCAACTCTGGCCTGCTCCAACCAGTCAACCATCACCGTGGCTGACCTCATCTCGTACAATGCCGAGGTACATCAAAGAATCTTGCGGGATGGCATTGCGAACGGAAGATTGTTGTGGGTCAAGAGTGAGCAGTACCAAAGCGAGCCGTCTGGCAATCTCCCTGAACGTTTCGAGACCGAAATCTGGTTGGGCGGCAACCCTGAGGGAACCGTTACTACGGCGGTGTCAACCCTGCATTACCCGGATGGTCCGGAAACGATGGATATGACTGCGACGTACCGCCATCAAACTTTGACGGGTTGGTTGGACCACGCTTGGAACCTTGCGGCCTTTGCCGAACGCGCGGGGGCGGAATACCGGGGACCCGGCAAATTGCAAGGTTGGGACAGCCAGATATACGAATGGAACACCGAATCTGGAGTGGAGCGGCTGGAAATAGTGACCGACGCTCCCATGATAACCAGGGAATCCTCCCACGCGGTAAACCAACAGGGAGTGCTGGAGTTGCGCCGGTCAAACTCGGTGCTTGAATACAAACTGCTCCCGCCGGGCGGCCAACCGCCTGCCGTCGATGGACACTGATTCGCCGATGCCCGGTTGCCGCCCCAATGGGCCCAATCTATAATCGGGTGACGCTATCGTTTTGGGCGGGCGCTTTGACCCGCCAGCTGAGGAGGACCTTTTGACTACCACCACTCGCAGTCCCAAAGCCTTGATGAAGCATCGCAGCAGCGACATCACCGATGGGCCGCACCGGGCTCCGGCCCGTTCGTATCTGCGGGCGATGGGTCTGACCGACGACGATCTCGCCAAGCCCTTCGTCGCCATTGCGAATCTGGCGAGCGACGTCACCCCGTGCAACGTACACCTTGACCGGTGGGCCGCTGCCGCCAAGGAGGGCATCCGCGCCGCCGACGGCACGCCCTTCCAGTTCGGCACCATCACTGTCAGCGACGGCATCTCCATGGGCACGGAGGGTATGAAAGCCTCGTTGGTCAGCCGGGAGGTGATCGCCGATTCCATCGAAACGGTGGCGTTCGGTCAGCGTATGGATGGTCTCGTCACCATAGGTGGTTGCGACAAGAACATGCCCGGCTGCGTTATGGCAATGGCCCGCCTCAACATCCCCAGCGTGTTCATCTACGGCGGCAGCATCCTGCCCGGCCAGTACAACGGCCAGGACGTGAACATTCAGGACGTCTTCGAGGCGGTCGGCGCCTGGGCAGCCGGCAGGATCACGGGCGAGGAGTTGACGGAACTGGAATGCGCCGCCTGCCCCGGCGAGGGTTCCTGCGGCGGCCTGTTCACCGCCAACACCATGTCCACCGCCATCGAAGTGATGGGTTTGTCCCTCCCCGGCGATGCATCCCTCACCGCAGTGGACCCCAGGAAGGCGGACGAATCCCGCCAGGCCGGCGAAGCCGTCATGCGCATGCTGGAAGAGGGCATCCGTCCCCGCGACATTCTCACCCGTCAGGCTTTCGAGAACGCCATCACCGTGGTCGTCGCCATGGGAGGCTCCACCAACGCCGTCCTCCACCTCATGGCCATCGCCCGAGAGGCCGAGGTCGATTTGTCGCTGGAAGACTTTGACCGCATCGGCCGCAATACCCCGTACATCGCCGACATGAAACCCGGCGGACGTTACGTGATGGCCGACCTCAGCCGCTACGGCGGCGTTGCCCTTATCGGCAAGCGCCTGCTCGACGCCGGCTACCTGCACGGCGACTGCATGACCGTCAACGGCAAGACCCTTGCCGAAAACATCAACGAGGCCACCATTGTCGAAGACCAGCCCGTCATCTACACCACCGACGCGCCGCGAAGTCCGACTGGCGGTCTGGCTATCCTGCGGGGCAACCTCGCTCCGGATGGCGCGGTGATCAAGGTGGCCGGCCACCAGGAAACGGTCTACGAGGGACCCGCACGCGTCTTCGAACAGGAAGAACCCGCCTTCCAGGCCATCCAGCGCGGCGAGATCAAGCCCGGCGACATCGTGGTCATCCGCTACGAAGGACCCAAGGGCGGCCCGGGCATGCGGGAGATGCTCGCCGTAACGGGCGCCCTCATCGGCCAGGGCCTCGGCGATTCTGTGGCGCTCGTAACCGATGGCCGGTTCTCCGGCGCGTCCCACGGCCCCATGGTCGGCCACGTCGCTCCCGAGGCAATGGTGGGCGGGCCGATCGGCATGCTGCGCGAGGGTGACATCATCACGTTGGACATCCCCAATCGCCGGATCGACGCCCGCATCACCGAGGAAGAAATGACCGACCGGCGTGCTGCCTGGCAGCCCATGGAGCCCAAGTACACCACCGGCGTTCTGGCCAAGTACGCCAAGTTGGTGTCCTCCGCGGCTGAGGGTGCGGTGACGCGCTAGCCGGTCCTCACGATCTCAAACCCAACCGTCCAGCACGAGGCATCGGCCGTGGTCTTGACCGGGGCGATGCCTCGAGTCTTGCACAGCCGCGAATCGCCCGGCTCCCAGGGGGACTCTGATGACCAGCACCAACAATCATATTCTGTTAGAGCGCAGAGCATCATTGGCCGTGATCCGCCTGAATCGTCCGGAGGCGCGCAACGCCTTGTCGCCCGACATGATCTCCGATCTCGGTGCCGCGTTGTCCGCCGCCGCCGCGCGTGATGTCCGGGCCGTCCTGCTCACCGGGACCGACGGAGCGTTCTGCGCCGGCGCCGATGTGCGGAATTTTACGGCCCATCTTGACGAGGGCGGTCCCGAAGGACTGTCCGAACACCTCCGCGGATTGGCGGACAGCCTGCACCGCGACGTGGTTATGGCAATCCGCCAACTGGACAAACCCGTTGTCGCCGCCGTGAACGGTGTCGCGGCCGGCGCCGGCTTCAGCCTGGCCCTCGCCTGCGATATGCGGGTGGCGTCGGCGGACGCGCGGTTCCTCCTGGCGTACGCCAACATCGGTTGCACCGCGGACGGCGGCTCTACCTACATGCTGCCCCGCATCGTCGGCCAGGGTCGCGCCATGGACATCTACCTGGCGCGACAACCCATCGGCGCCGAGTACGCTCTGCAACTCGGTTTGGTCAGCCAGGTGTTCGACGCATCCCACTTCGAACGCCACGCCATGGAAACGGCCGACCGGCTGGCGCAGGGACCCACCCAGGCTTACGGGCGCGTCAAGGCGCTGTTCGACGGGAGTTGGGAGGCTGATCTCGCTACCCAGCTTGACGCCGAGACTGACGCCATCGCCAACATCGGTCTGACCGGCGATTTCCAGGAAGGCATACGGGCCTTCTCCCAGAAGCGTCAGGCGTGGTTCCAGGGTCGCTAGCCAGACTCGGCGCGCAGTCATGTACCGTTGGCTTGCTCAGCATCGGTGGCGACTCCTGCTGTCGTTGGGGTGCATTGTCGCCTTGCGCATCATCATGGGGGTTGTCTTCATTGCGGTCGACCACGAACTCTGGCTGCGCCTGACCCTGGTCACCAGTTGTAACATCGCCATGTGCGTCGGAGTCGTGGCGACCATAGTCGCGTTCGTGCAATACGGCCGGATATTCAACCCCAGGATTCCCACGGAGTGATCCGGATCCGGCGGTCTCTAACCCGCCGCGGTTGCCCCTGTTATACGCCATCCCTATACTGGCGCCATTGAGTTACCCCACGGGCATCGCAGGTGTGCCCGCCTGTCGCGGCAAGGAGGACCCCATGCCAAAAGATAAGGTGGAAATATTCTGGTTCTCGGAGCAACCCTACGGCCACGTCACCGATGCGGACGTGGAGCAGTACGAATCAGGGCGACTGGATTTCCCCAACTCCCATTTCGACCCTGAGCGGGCCCACATCCTCTACAACCAGTACCACGAGCAGTACGCCTGCGCCGACCAGAACGGGTTCGACGGCATCATGTCCAACGAGCATCACGCCTCGTACTGGTGCATGAAACCGGCCGTCAACATCGACGCCGCCGTGATCTCCAAGGTCACCCGGAACACCAAGATCGCCATCCTCGGGAACGTGATTGCCATCAACGACCCGATCCGCATGGCCGAAGAGATCGCCATGCTGGACTGCATTTCCGGCGGTCGGATCATTTCGGGTTTCGTCCGGGGCACCGCGGTGGAAACCCTCCAGGGAGGAGTCGCTCCACCGCAAAACCGCGACCGCTTCGAGGAAGCCCACGATCTGATCATAAAGTGCTGGACTGAGCCGGGGCCGTTCCGCTATGAAGGCGAGTATTACCACTATCGGAAGGTGAACCCGTGGGTGCTGCCGATGCAGAAGCCTCATCCACCCATCTGGTTCCCCGGGTTCAGCAGCCCCGAATCGGTGGTATGGGCCGCCAGCCACCGGCACCCGTACATGAACCTGGGTTCCCTCCTTGAGCACACCCATCGCCTGCGGGACGTGTATATCGATACCGCCAAGGAGACGGGCTTCCAACCCGGTCCTGAGCATTTCGGCTACCTGCTGCGCGTGTTCTGCGCCGACACCGATGAAAAGGCACAGGAACTTGGGCGCGAATTCCTCTGGACTCAGGAACACCGTAACCGCGGCCCCCGTGAGCACAACGACCCGCCCGGCTACCAGTCGCGCGAGGCCGTCAGCATCCAGCGGACCCTCCCGGGTGCCGGTGGGTTCGGCCGCATGATGACCTACGAGGAACTGCAGGAAGCCAACAACATCATCGTGGGCAGCCCCGACACGGTTCGGGAAAAACTCTCCATGATCATCGACCGCCTCAACCCGGGCTACCTCCATATCTATGGCAACGAAGGCGCGATGGACCACGAAGACGTGATGCGCTCCATCGAACTGATCGGCCGCGAGGTCATCCCGGCCCTCCACGAGATTCCGCTGGTTGACCACTACGAATAGCATGCGGTCTCCAACCGGGTTATTGGCCGCCTCCGCGTTGCTCGTCCTCTTGGCAGCAGGATGCGCGGTTGGCGGCCAATATGATTGCCCGGACGGAATGGACCAATTCACGGAAGTGAACGTCTATTTCGGTAGAGAGAAGGGCGATGGCGCCATGGTTACGGAGGATGAGTGGAACGGTTTCCTGGCCGATACCGTAACGCCCCGTTTCCCCGACGGCCTCACCGTGCTGGACGCTCGTGGTCAATGGCTGGATACAACGGAGGGCCGCCTCTACGTGGAATCCACGAAGCTGCTCAACGTCCTGGTCCCGTCCGATGCCACCGACGCTGTCCTCTTGTCCGTGCAGGCAATGTCCGACGAGTACAAGTCGCGGTTTGATCAGCAGGCGGTCTTCTACACAACCCTGCCCGCATGCGCAGCCGTGTACTGATTTAAAGTTGGCCGTTGAGGACTTTCACCTTACTGGGTGTCTTGGTAGTCGTTCTTGCATCGGGGTTCGGATGCACCGAGGAAACTGAACCGCGGTGCCCGGACGGGCTGCAGCAAGTGGTGCGTTTCGAGATGTTTTTCGGACTGGATAACGCCGACGGCCGTTCCGTGTCGCCCGAAGAATGGGCCGAATTTCTGGCTGACACCGTAACACCCCGATTTCCTTTGGGACTCAGCACCCTCAACGCAAAGGGGCAGTGGCAGCGCCCCGACGGGGTGATCGAACGGGAAAACACCAGGCTGGTGGTCGTCGTTCACCCGCCACCGGTTGCGGACGGATTGAAACTGGTGGACGCAATTTCCGAGGAATACCAGCGGCGGTTCATGCAGGACCCGGTCTTCCGTACCGTGAGTCAGCATGAATGTGTCGGCCTCTACTCCAATTGATTATTTCGGATTTTCGGGAGGTTTAACATGATAACGCCGCACCGCCAGGCGTTCATTGGTGTAGGCACCATGGGCAGCCTCATGGCTGGGTGCCTCCTCGACGCGGGAGTGGATCTGACGGTGTACGACCTCCGGCGCGAAGCTGCGGAACCGTTGATCCGGCAGGGCGCTGCCTGGGCTGACAGCGCCGAAACAGCGGCGTCGGGTTGCGGTGTCGTCTGGACATCCCTGCCCGGTCCGGCTCAGGTCGAATCCGTCCTCCTGGACAACGAGGCGGCCGTCCTCGCTGCCATGCCCTCTGACGCAATTCTCGTGGACACCACCACCAACGATCCTGATGTGTCCCGGACAGTGGCCGACGCTTGCTCCACACGGGGTCTCCACATGCTGGACGCCCCGGTCAGCGGTCGTCCGCCCACTATGACAATGATGGTCGGCGGCGACAAAACCGTTTTCGACAATATCTCGCCGGCCCTGGCGACCGTCGCCGCCCAGGTGTTTTACGTTGGCGAATCGGGCGCTGGCTGCGTGGCCAAACTCGCCACCCAGTACATGGGTTACACCAACTTGATCGCCGCCATCGAGGGTATGCTCATCGCTCGCTTGGGCGGCGTTGATCCCGCAATACTGGCCGAGATCGTTCCCGTTAGCGCGGGCGCCAGCCGAGCGTTCAACGCCATTCCAAATTCTATCCTCGACCGGTCGTTCCAGGCCGGCGGCACCCTGGACATCGTGGCAAAGGACGTTGCGTTGGCCTGTGCGCTTGCCGAGCGGGTGGCTGCCCCGGCATCCACCGGACAGGTCGCCAACGCGCTCTACCGACAGGCGCAGGAAGCCGGCTGGGGTGACGAAGGCTACCCGGTCGTGGCCCGAATTCTCGAGGCCCTGGCACAAACCGAGTTGAGCAGTCGATGACGTCTGCGCCTGCCATACTGTTGTGATACCATTCGGCGGGGCGACCCACGCCCGGAGGAGAATCATGGCGATCACGTTCCAACCCAGTGCCTACAGTGGACTGGTTGACCAGGAAAATGGCATGGTCAGCCGGGAAATATTTGTTAACTCGGACATCTACGCCGAGGAGCAGGACCGCATCTTCACCCGCGCGTGGCTGTTCGTCGGGCACGAAAGCCAGGTAACCAAACCTGGGGACTTCTTCGTATCCTCGATGGGAGAGGAATCGGTCATCCTGTGCCGCGACCGCCAGGGCGAGATCCACGTATTCCTCAACTCGTGCATGCACCGGGGCATGAAAGTGTGCCGCTACGACGAGGGGAACACTCCGATTTTCACCTGCCCGTACCACGGCTGGAGCTTCGCCACCGACGGCGCTCTAGTCGGCGTGCCGTTTTACAAGGACGCCTACCATGAGGAATTGGATAAGTCCCAGTGGAGCCTGATCCGCGTCCCCCGCATGGTCAATTACAAGGGCGGCATTTGGGCGTCGTGGGATGAAAATGCTCCCGATTTCCTGGAGTACATCGGCGGGTTCAAGACCTACCTGGACATCCTGTTCGACGGATGGGATGGAAGCGAGGGCGGCACCGAAATCATCGGCGGCATCGAGAAATGGATGGTGCCCAGCAACTGGAAATTCCCGGCCGAAAACTTCATCGGCGATCGCTACCACAACATCAGCCACCGTTCCGTGGACTTGGTGGGTATCGGCCCGTCAGGGCAGGGGCGCCGGGACAACCGTGAGCGAGAGGGAGCCAAGTCCCTCGACGTATCGTTCCCGGAACGCGGGCATGGCACC
Organism: Dehalococcoidia bacterium; assembly: GCA_965116565.1. GTDB lineage: Bacteria > Chloroflexota > Dehalococcoidia > Lucifugimonadales > UBA3495 > Bin87. The sequence goes on along the minus strand of OZ220699.1, from coordinate 1,525,548 downwards.
GTCATGTTCCTGCGGCCTGAGGACGCCCAGCCAATGGCGTCCTACCAAAACGATCCGGTGGTCTCCGAGTATTTCTACCAGTGCGAAATCGCCCGCAAGGAGCGGCAGGGCCAACTGTGGCGCATCCTGGCGGGACCGGGGACCATTTTCCCCAATATGTCATTCCTGCCCCGGCAGCCCCGTAGCATCGCCGTGTGGCACCCCCGCGGCCCGGACCAGACCGAAGTCTGGCGCTGGTTCCTCGTCGACAAGACCGCGCCGCCGGAGGTTAAGGAATTCCTGCGCCAGTACTACATCCGCTATTCCGGCCCTGCCGGCCTGACCGAGCAGGACGACATGGAAAACTGGAACTACGCCCACTCGGCCAGTCGCGGAGCCATGGCCCGCCGCCATCACTACAACTATCAGATGGGCATGGGCTACGCGGTCACCGACTTCGAGGACGGCGGCCTGAAACTCGACGGTACCGTCCTGGATACCACCAAGGCGCGAGCCGGAGAACAAAACCAGCGCGGTTTCTACAGCCGTTGGCGGGAATTCATGGCGGCGCGCGACTGGGACGAGTTGGCAACCTGGCGCAACGGCAACGGCTCAGCTTGTTAGGTGGCGCGATGGCAATTGCGAACGACCCGCTGGCTATGTTGCTCCTGAAGCAGGACGTCGAGGCGTTCCTGTACCACGAAGCCAACCTGCTCGACGACCGGCGGTACGAGGATTGGCTGGCGTTGCTGACCGACGATGTCCGATACTGGGTCCCCATGCGCCGGAACGTCAAGTTCGGCGAGCTTGAGCGCGAGTTCACCCGGGAAGGGCAGGACATCAACTGGTTCGATGAGGGCAAGGTTACACTGACGCAGCGCGTGAACCAGATTCTCACCGGCGTCCATTGGGCCGAAGAACCACTGTCCCGTATCTCCCACCTGGTAACGAACGTCGAGATTCTCGAGGCGAAACCCACTCCGGCCGAGGCTGGGGAGGTATACCTGCGGTGCAGGTTCATCATCTACCGCAATCGTGTGGAAACCGAAACCGACATCCTGGTCGGCCGGCGCGAGGACACGCTGCGACGGGTCGATGGCGAATGGCGGATTGCCCAACGTCAGGTGTTCTTGGACCAGAACGTCCTGCTCGCCAAGAACCTGACCTTCTTTTTCTGACGTGATCGTCCGGCAGAGGCGTGTAAAATGGCCGACATCGTAAATCTGTTTGAAGTAGAGCCAGGCCAGAAGCTCAAGCTCTACAGCGAAGCGACCGCCGAGGTCGTATTCAACCCAAAGGACGGCGTGTGGTTGTTCGTGCGTTACCTTACCAGTCCTGAAGATCCCGACCAGGTGGGCGAGGAGGACATGGTCTTCGCCCAGGACGTCATCGAGTTGGTGGCGGAGTAAGGGCGATGGTAGCGCCATTGGAGACTACGCGAGGATTCGCAGTCCCAACCGACGAGGAGATTCTCGCCGCCCTCCGCGCCGGCTATCGAGCCATCGACGACGGCTACGGATTTTATCCCGGGTTTGACGGTTGGCTGGAATCTCTGGGTTACCAGAAACGAAACGACGTTGACTGCACGTGTCCGGACCGCGGATACCGCGGCCATCTGCCCGAGTGCCGCTGGGTCCGTTAGCCGACCGGGCATCAGCTCTTCTCCTCCACCATATCGAACGCGCCGCTAGGCGTGGAGTTCATTTACGGAGTCATAAATGTCCCAACAGATGGTTGATTTGATGGAAGCCGTTTGGCGGTCCATCGACGGATTGTGCAGCGATCTTGCCGAGGAGCAATGGGCTACGCCTACCGAGTGCCCCGGGTGGTCGGTTCAGGACCAGGTGTCGCACCTGGTGGGGAGCGAGTGTCGTCTGCTCGGCCGGCCCGCTCCGGAGCACGAGCCTGCTGACACATCCAACGTTCGCAACGAGGTCGGGCAGAGCAACGAGGTGCTGGTGGACTACCGCCGCCGTTTCAGCGGAGCGGAGGTGCTCGCAGAGTTCCGTGATATCGCCGCGGAACGATTGGGAGTGCTGCGCGCCATGACCGAAGAAGATTTCGCCGTCGATACGCCCAACCCTCTCGGCAGCGGCCCGTACACCGACCTGCTGGCGATTCGCATCTACGACGCATGGGTTCATGAGCAAGACATGAGGCGGGCGCTCGGCATCCCCGGCCACCTTGAGGGCCCCGTGGCCCAACATTCGTACGGGCGCACGCGGGCGGCCATGCCTTTCGTGGTGGGACGCAAGGTGAAGCCAGACGATGGTACGACGGTGGTTTTCGACATCACCGGAGACGTGGGCGGAACCATCGCCCTGAACATGGACGGCGGACGCGCCAATCGCATGGATGCCGCCCCTGAGTCGCCAACGGTGCGCCTGACCATGGGCCTGGAGCCTTTCAACGCATTGGGCACCGGGCGGTGGAGCGCCGAGCACGCGTTGTCGAACGGCTCCGTGCAAATCGCCGGCGACCGCGCGTTGGGGCAACGCATCGTCGAAGAGATGAACTTTATGATCTGATCTTCCGACCTGATCGGGCGCGACCAAAACGGTCAACTCCAGGTAGTTTTGGTATTGCGCCCCAACACCCCGCTATAATGGCCCCACCGACCATGCCGACGGCGGGGCCGTTGTCATTAACGGACAGGAGGAGGTTCACCATGGAAATCGGCGTTTCCGTTCCCATTGTTGAGATTGGCGACGACTTCGGCGCGCTGCGTGATTACATCCAGGCTGCCGAGGACCTGGGCTACGATCATGTTCGCATCCTTGACCACGTGCTGGGGGCGGTACCGGAGAAGCATCCGGAGGTGCCGCAGTTCCCATACACGCACGAGTCCTACATCCATGAGCCATTCACGTTGATGGCCTACCTCGCGGCTGTGACCGAACGGATCGGACTCACCACCGGCATCCTGATCCTGCCCCAGCGCCAGACGGCCCTGGTCGCCAAGCAGGCCGCGGAGGTTGACCTGCTGTCCGGCGGCAGGCTGCGGCTGGGTATTGGCGTGGGTTGGAACTCGGTGGAATACGAGGCCCTGGGAGTGGACTTCGCCACCCGCGGCAGTCGGTGCGACGAGCAGATCGATGTGTTGCGCCAACTGTGGACCGAGGACGTGATCGACTTCCACGGCAAGTATCATGACATCACCCACGCCGGCATCAATCCTCTGCCAGTACAACGCCCGATCCCCATCTGGATCGGCGCAGGTCGTGGCAATGCCCCCACACCGCCAAACGCGGCAATCCGGCGCATTGGGCGACTGGCCGACGGCTACTTCCCCATGTTTGCGCCCGACACAGGCGGGCAGGCGATTTTAGGTCGGATTCGCGCCCAGGCGGAAGCCATCGGTCGCGATCCTTCAGAAATCGGCTTCGAAGGGCGCATCACCATCACAGCCGACAACAATCCGGAGGATTGGCTCACGGAATTGAAATCGTGGGAGGAGATCGGAGCCACCCACATGGCCGCGGGATTGCGTGGCGCGACATCCGCCGATGATCACATCAATGCCATTCGCCGGCTGAAAGATGCCATAGGGTAGGCGGCCGGCCGTGCGCCCCGTGCGCGAAAACATACCCCACGGTCCCAGAGGATCGTCCGCCGCTGACGGTGGCCGGCCCAGTCGCCGTGTGCCCCACCTGCACCGGCGTATCGCCGGGACCTTTCAACCCCACTGGCCTCAGGTGCTGGCGATTGGGTTGCTGATACTGATAACCGCCGGTCTGGGCGTGGTCAATCCGATCCTGATCAGGGTCGTGTTTGACTCTGCCCTCTTCCCCGAGGGCGGGCCGAATTTGCAGCTCCTGTGGAAACTCGCCGTCGCCATGGCATCCGTCGTGGTGGTTACCGGATGTCTCGGGGTGGTCCAGACCTGGCTGACCCAGCGATTGGGGCAACGCGTGATGCGCGACCTGCGCGACCGCCTGTACACCCACCTCCAGTCATTGTCCCTGGGGTTCTTCACGTCCCAGAAGACCGGGGAAATACAGAGCCGGGTGGCCAACGACGTGGCGGGGATCCGCGTGGTGGTCACGGGGACGGTAAGCACCATCCTGTCAAACGTCGTGATCCTGATCAGTACCCTGATCGCCATGTCCGTTCTCTCCTGGCAGTTGACCGTCGTGGCGGTTGGCATCACTCCCCTGTTCGCCGTGTTCGCCTACATGGTGGGAAAACGCCGGAGAGCAGCGTCCAAATTGGTGCAGGAATCGACGGCGGAGATGACCGCAATCACCCAGGAAACCCTCTCCGTTTCGGGAGTCATGCTGACCCGACTGTTCGGGGCCCAGAACCGAGAAATCGAACGGTTCCGCGACCAGAACGTACACTTGTCAGATCTGGAAATCCGCCGAGAAATGACCGGCCAAAGGGTCTGGGCCGGAATGCAGATTTTCTATTCCCTGACTCCGGTGGTCGTATACGTTATCGCCGGTTACATTCTCTTCGGTGGATTCGGTCCCAACGGAATCACGGCGGGCACGATAGTGGCGTTTACCACCCTGCAGGCCCGCCTGTACTTCCCGATCAGCACGCTGCTTCGCACGTCGGTGGAACTGCAATCGTCGCTGGCGCTGTTCGAACGCATATTTGGATACCTGGACATCCGGCCTGACATCGTTGATGCGCCCGACGCGGTGGACATTCCAGTCGAGCGCGTGTCAGGACGCGTGACATTGCGCGATGCGCGGATGAATTACCATCCCGCCACCCTCCTGTCAGAGGCGTACGAAGTCGAAACCCAGGGGCACGAATTCTGGGCTCTCGATGGAGTGAATCTGGAGGTGAAACCTGGGCAATTGGCCGCCCTGGTCGGCCCCAGTGGAGCCGGCAAGACCACCGTTTCCTACCTGATACCGCGACTGTACGACGCGACATCTGGAGAAGTCAGTATCGACGGCGTAGACGTCCGACGTATCAAGATGGAGAGCTTGGCCAGAATGATCGGCTACGTTTCCCAGGAGAGTTACCTGTTTCACGCCTCGATACGCGACAACCTTCTATACGGCAACCCCGGCGCTACCGAACAGCAACTGCACGCTGCAGCCAGGGCGGCCTTCATCCACGACCGGATCATGGAATTTCCAGACGGTTACGACACGGTCGTGGGCGAGCGCGGTTACCGGATGTCGGGCGGCGAGCGCCAACGGCTGTCCATCGCGCGGGTGATCCTGCACGACCCTCGATTGCTGATACTGGACGAGGCGACGTCATCCCTAGACACTACCAGCGAGCGGTACGTGCAAGCCGCGCTGCAGCCATTGATGCAGGGACGCACCACCATCGCAATCGCCCACCGGCTGTCTACCATTATGACCGCGGACGTTATTTTCGTGATCGACCGAGGCCGCGTGGTAGAACGCGGTACGCACTACGAGTTGGTGGCGTCAGGAGGCCTGTACGCCCAACTCTACGATGAACAGTACGAGGGCGGCGCGATTGAGTACGTCCGAGAGGACGGCATCGCGGTGTTGTCCAGCGGTGATCTGCGCCTACCGGTCCCGATATAATCGAACAACTTGGACGGAGTTCAAACATGACATCCCAGGCATCTCCCGAACGGATCCGGTTGCGGGTGGCATTCCGCAACATGTTCTACACGACCATATACGTGGCGGTGGAAGGTGGTTTTCTCGCCGCTGAGGGATTGGACATCGACTTCTCCCACATCCCAACCGGCCAGTCCAGCACGGACCTGCTCAAGAGCGGGGATATAGACATCACCCAGAGCGGCATCAGTCGCAGTTTCATGGACCTTGACGCCGGCAGTGATTCGCCTCCGTTGCACATCGCCGAGATCAACCAGCGCGACGGATTTTTCCTGCTTTCCAAACAACCCACCGACGACTGGACGTGGGCGGACCTCGTGGGCAAAACGTTGATTCCGGTGGGTTTCACTCCGGTACCGTACACCACGCTGCAGGCGGCCATGCGATGGCACGGCGTGGATCCCGCCAGCGTCAATCTGATGGGCGGGCTGCCTGCGGAACAAATGCTGTCACGCTTCCGGAACGGCGATGCAGACTACCTGCAGGTTCCCTATCCCTTCGCCGGCCAGTTGGTAAACGAAGGATCCGGTCACCTGGCGGCGACGCTGGGGAGAGAAAGCGGGTACGTCTGTTACAGCAGCTTCGCCGCGACGCCTGCCTACGTCGCGGAAAACCCCGACACGGTCCAGCGTTTTGTCAGCGGCTATGCCCAGGCCCAGCGGTGGGTCGCGCAGAACGAGCCTGAGGCGGTGGCGGAATGCGTCGCCCCGGTGTTTCCCGAATATGACCGTGCGCTCCTGTCGGAAGGCATCAGGCGTTACAAAGCCGCCGGCGTGTGGGCCACCGATCCATTGATTGGCAGGGAAGGGTTCGTCCGTATGCGCGATGCTCTGATCGCTGGTGGCCTGGTGCGGGAAGCGCATCCTTATGAGCAGATAGTGCGTCCTGAATTTGCCCAGCGAGCGATGGCGGAATCTGCATAGCTCAGGGGCGGTGGAAACTCAAACCCGGAACCAAGGAGGGGATACCATGAGGCTGGAAGGCAAGGTTGCGATCATAACGGGCGGGGCGCGCGGCCAGGGAGCCACCGAAGCCAGGATGTTCGCCCGGGAAGGCGCAAGGGTGGTCATCGGCGACGTGCGCGACGAACTCGGCATGCAGGTGGAAGCCGAGATCCGCGAACTGGGCGGCGAGGCCGTTTACCTCCACCTTGACGTGACCAGCGCTGAAGATTGGGACCGGGCCATCCAAACGGCGGAGGAACGTTTTGGGAAGGTGGACGTCCTGGTGAACAACGCGGCGATCGTGCTGCGCAAAAACATAGAGGAAACCACTGCCGAAGACTGGGACAACATCATGGATGTGAACGCCAAGGGAGTGTTCCTGGGTACCAAGGCCGCGATTCCTGCCATGCGCCGCGCCGGGGGTGGCAGCATTGTCAACATATCGTCCATCAGCGGCCTGGTGTCTATCGGACCGCCTGCTTACATCGCCACCAAGGGCGCGGTGCGGCTGTTCACTAAGTCCACAGCCATCCAGCATGCAGCCGACAATATTCGCGCAAACTCCATCCACCCGGGCTCCGTGGACACCGACATGCGCCGAGATGGCATGACCAATCAGACCGCGGAAGAAATCCAGGCGCGCATCGACCAGATCCCGTTGGGGCGCGTCGGCACGACCGACGACATCTCGTATGGCGCGCTGTTCCTGGCATCCGATGAGTCGTCGTTCATGACCGGCAGCGAACTGGTTATCGACGGCGGCTACACCGCGAAGTGAGGCATCCATGACCACCTTGCCACGAACATCCTTGGCCGCCGTAACCACCGCGCCCAACGTGATGGAAACCAGGGAGCTCGATATCCCCGAGATCGGCGACGACGAGGCCATAGTCAGAATAGAAGCCACCGGCATCTGCGGGACGGATTACGAATGGTTCCGTGGCGACCTGGATATCCCGTACCCCATCATCCTGGGACACGAACCTCTGGGACGCATCCCGTCCATAGGCCGACGAGCCTCGGAACGTTGGGGCGTTGGCCTTGGCGACCGTGTGGCCGTCCGGTCCGGCTATCGGTGCGGCCGTTGCGCGGCGTGCGAAGCCGGTGGCGCCGAACCGTGTCCTACCGCCGGAGGTTTCGGCCAGACTGGGTTGGACAAGTCACCGGGTCTCTGGGGCGGATATTCCGAGTACCTGTACTTGCCAGCGGGATCGGTGGTATTTCCCATGGACGGAGATCTGGATCCTGCGGTGGCTGTCATGTTCAACCCGCTGGGCGCAGGTTTTGCGTGGGGCGTCGACGCCACGGGTTTGCAATCCGGTCAAAGCCTGGCCGTACTCGGCTCTGGCCAACGCGGAATTTGTTGCGCCATCGCGGCCAAGGAGTCGGGAGCGTCCCTGGTCGCCATCACCGGCCTTGGGAAAGACGAGCACAAGCTGGCGTTGGCTCGGGATATGGGGGCAGACCTCGCCATCAACGTGGACGGTGAGGATCCGGTCGATCGGGTGATGGCGGCAACCGACGGTGCGGGTGTGGATTGCGTGGTTGACACCACGCCGTACTCGGTGGAGGCTGTGAACCAGGCTGTCCAGATGGTGAAACCCGGTGGAACCATCGTGCTCGCTGGCTTGAAAGGACGCCGCGCGTTTGAAGGACTGTCCCCAGACGACATCATCTGGAAAAAGATCACGTTGAGGGGAGTTCTGGGCGTCGAATATTCGGCTTTCCGGCGCGCCGTGGACACGATTCACTCGCGCAAGTACCCGATGGAGCGTCTGCACACCCACAGTTTTCCCATTGCGCAGGCGGAAAAGGCTCTGGCCACGTTGAGCGGAGAAGCGGGCGTACCCAGCATCCACGTTGCCATTGTGCCCAACGTCTGACAACAGGAGGAAATGATGCAGTCTTATCATGCAGACACCGTAATCCGCCGCGCCAACGTTATAACAATCGATCCGCTCCAACCGCGCGCCACAGCAGTCGCGATGCGAGACGGGCGATTTATCGGCGTCGGTAGCGACTCGGACCTGGAAACCCTGATCGGACCCGACACCAATATTCTGGATATGGCCGGCAAGACCGTTCTGCCGGGATTCGTAGACGCACACATCCATGTGCTCAGCAGCGGAACGCGACACGTGATGGCTGCGGATTGCGCGCTCCCGAGCATTTCAGATATCCAGGCAGCCTTGCGGGAACGGGTCGCGGCGACAGCACCCGGCCAGTGGGTACAGGGTTTCAAGTTCGACGATACCAAAACCGCGGAAAATCGGTTCCTGCGCCGTGAAGACCTGGATGCTGTGAGCACTGAGCATCCCGTACTCGTTGCCCACCGGGCCGGGCACGTGTATTTCGGTAACACGCTGGCGTTGGAGCGAGGGGGTTTCAACGACGAATCTCCCGATCCACCGGGCGGCCGTCTGGGGCGCAACCCGGACACGGGACGGCTGGACGGAGTGATCTACGAACGAGCCTCCGATGACATCCGCGAGAACCAACTGCCGGTCGAGTCGGAAGAAACCCGTCGGGAAGGTCTAAAGGTTATCTGCGAGATGCTGAACCGGGCCGGCCTGACCAGCGTCCACGACGCCCGGGTCACCGATTACGAACTGCAAACCTACCAGGAAGGCCGCGATTCCGGCGACCTCAGCCTGAGGGTTTACGCGCTGATGTGGTACCGCTACTTCCCGGCGTTGCGCGACGCGGGGATTCGCGCCGGCATGGGCGACGAGCGGTTGCGCATAGGGGGCATAAAAATGGTCGCAGACGGCGCAATCGCGTCGCGAACTGCCTACCTGTCCGAGCCGTATGTCGGCAGTCGCTGCGACCACGGCATCCTAACGATGACTGAGGACGAAATCGCGGACAACGTTATGGCGATGCACGCCGCCGGATTCCAGGTGTGCATCCACGCCAACGGCGATTCGACCATCGACCTGGTGCTCAAAGCCTACGAAGCCGCTCAGTCCGCTCATCCTCGGCCTGACCCCAGGCATCGCGTGGAACATTGCACGCTGGTCAACGAAGACCTGCTGACCCGTATGAACAACCTTGGGACGGTGGCGACCCCCTTCTGCACCTACGTTTACTACCACGGCGAGAAGATGCAGTTTTACGGACACGAACGGCTGCAGTGGATGTTCGCGCAGCGCTCGTTCATGGACTACGGCGTGGTATCCACCGGCGCCACCGACTACCCGCCCGGTCCGTTCGAACCGCTGATGGGGATACAGAGTTGCGTTACCCGGACCGACAGCGAGGGACGCGAGTGGGGCACGAATCAGCGGATTTCGGTGGAAGACGCCCTGCGCATCTACACGTTGAACGGCGCATACGCCGGGTTCGAGGAAAATCTGAAGGGCAGTATCGAGGTGGGCAAACTGGCCGATCTGGTGGTGCTGGGCGCAGATCCCACCGCCATCGACCCCTTTGGCATCAAGGACATCCCGGTGGAGCGAACGATTGTCGGCGGGCGTACCGTGTACGAGGGCTGAACGGGAAACTCCCCGCCACCCCTTTGGGTGGCGGGGAGTCTACGTCGTCACGGAGATTTCTCTCCTATCGGCTAACGCGTGATGGCGTCGGCCAGCCGGTACTCTCCATCAGCGCCGATGACGGTCAGGTAAACTTCGTCCGACCCCTGGTTGTCGTTGGCCCCGAATTGGAGCATAAGGCCGCCGATGTCGATGGGATCGGTCCCGACATCGAGGAAACACTCACGACTAAGGTCCGAATCGCAGGCCTGCAGGCGGGCTATCGCCAGCCGTCCCGCAAGATAACCTTCCAACGAGACGAAATTCGGCTCCGCGTCGGATTTGTACGCGGTCAGGGCTTCGCGGTACTCACCGAGGATCGGCAGGCTGTCGCCGCTTGGAAGCGGCACCACCTGAGTGACGTACACGCCTTCGCCGCTTTCGCCGAGCTTGTCGAGTTCAGAGACCAAAGCATCGCTACCCACGAAAGACACGGACAGGAAAACAGGGGGATCCGCAACCATCTTCATGCGAAGCTTATTGATGATTTTGGCGGCAGGCGCTGAGGTGCCAATGATGATTACCGCTTCGGGATCCTCTGCGGCGATTCGGAACGCCGCCGACTGGACCGCCGACGTATTGCGCCGGTAGTACCAGGACGCCACCAGTTCCATTTTATCCTGGCGATTTAGCGCATTTTTCACGCCCATGAGGCCGTCCACGCCGTACGAGTCGTTTTGGTACAGAACCGCCACATTGGTGATGTCCGCCGCCGCTAGCAGCTTCACCATCTTGTCCGTCTCATCATGGTAAGACGCGCGGTAGTTCAGCACGTTAGTCAGTTCATCACCACGCAACAACTGGGCGCCCGTGAAGGCACCAACGAAGGGCACGCCGGCGTCTTTCGCCACCGGCAATGCAGCACGGGAGGTGGGCGTGCCAACGGCCCCGATCAGCGCAAATACTGGGTTGTCTCCCTCGACGAACTTGAGCGTATTCGCGAACGCTGCGTCGGGTTCGTAGCTGTCGTTTTCAGTCATCAGGTTCAATTGGCGGCCACCAACACCACCGTTATCATTCGCCTCTTTGAACGCTGCCCGGATGCCGAGCCGCATGCCTATGCCCAGCACGTCATTGGAACCCGTCAACGCCGCCGACTGACCAAACATTATCTGGTTGTCGGTGATACCTGGATCCATCGTATCTGCCGTAGGCGGCGTCGGAACCGGCGGCACGTCGTCCGCTCCCCGGACTTCGGCTGACAGGTGGTCCACCTGCTCCAGCAGATCATCTAGAATTTCCGCGTTATCCTCAATCAACTCTCTTTCCTTGACGACCAGGTCCAGTCGGGCAACGAGACGATCGAAGTAGTCGGCTTCTCCGCCGCCAGCATCGCGCACGTTCTCCGCCTGCAGGAGAACGTCATCATCGAAGAACTCGACAGGACGGTGGTCGCGCAGATATTCAACATCCCGATCCACGCGCCCGCCTATTGTGTCGTATGATTCCTGGATACGGGCTACAAACGTCGGGTCCTGCATGAGACTCGCGACCAGCAGGAGGGTATGTCCCAACGTAGCGTTTGAGCCCAAGCTTTCCGTGTGCGTATACTGGAGTATGTCCTCCGTCGACACGTGCCCATCGGTGGCGGTTACCAAGTCGTAAAACTGGCGGTCCACGCTGACGCCGGTCTGGGGAAAGAGTGTTTTGTTGTTGTCTCTGGTCAGCGCGGCCCTGCTGGCGTTCTCTGCGCGCAGTGCCATACTCAACCGGCCCCTCCCCGTTTGGATCGCTTCCACGTTGGAAATCAGATCGTTCACGAGGGTTTCGATGTAATCGGCGCGTTCGGCGGGGCCCTGGTCAGTGAGAACCAACACCTGTTCGTTTAGCAAACCCTTAAGTCGCCTCACTTCCCCGATCTTTGCGCGAACAATAGCAGCCGTCATGCTGGCGTCAGTAGGAACCGATCCGACGGCGATCAGCTCACTGGCGTTCCGGGCGATCGCTAACGCAGCCGACTGAATCCGCACAACATCATGAACGTCGGTGGTGCCGTCATCCCCGGCCGGAGCCAATGAGACCCAAGACGCCCAATTGGGCGTCGCGCCCGACGTGCTCTTGCTACCCACGCCGAAGGAGTATCGCGTTCCCGGCGTCAGGTCGTTGACGGTCAGGGTGTAACTGGTCTCTCCGGTGTCTGCGATGTCAACTGATTGGATTAGTTGTTGCCAGTCCAGGCCGGCGCGGTATGCAGCCCAGGCCGCGTCAAGGTTGACCCAACGGACGCTGTAGTGCGACGCGCCGGACACGGCATCCCATGACACGTCAACGGCGCCGCGATCGTCCCCGTTAGCCACTCGAGTATTGGCTGGGGACGGCAGGGACTGCGCCTGCGCTATGTTTTCAAATGCAAACCATCCGCCAACGGCGAACAATATGGTGAAGGCAGCGATCACGGCGATAGAAAGTGAATTGAGTCGTAATTTCATCGTATTCTTTTTGTCTCCAATGGGTTTTGCGGTGGCGATTGTTAGCCTAACCGGCCGATCACGGTGGGATCGGCCAACGGCGGAGCACGGCTCACCGACGGGCCTCGCAGCGCCAACCGATGGCACGAGCCTCTCATGGTCGGAACAACCCTCGAGGGTTGTAGCGAGACGGTCGGGTAGAATGTCATGGTGCTCAATAGTGGCTCCAAACGAGTAGGGGTTCCCAGCAAGACGGATTCTCTCCGGAACCAGGTCATGAAGTGCTCATAGGGCATACCCCTTCTCGAAGGGATCACTGACGTCTCGCCTGCGGCGTGAATTGCAATTTATGGTAAGCAATTGTCGCATATCCATCGTGGTGTGGCAGCCCACTCAAACCGATAATCGGTCGATCTGGACACCCAGCCGAAAATGACCAGGACTCCTCCAACCTTGGACATACATCAACGTATCCCCTGGAGTGTTTCAAGCTGCTGATATTTTCCACTGGGCCCAATGGAGGTCAAGAACACTGCGTCCGACCCTTGATTGTCATCGGGACCATACTTCAACTGGATCCCGTCGATGTCTATCGTGCCCGCATTCCTCAGTGAATGGAGGAAACACTCGCGGCTCAAGTCCAGTCCGCAAGCCTGCAGACCCACTATGGCCAACCGCCCCGCCAGATAGCCCTCCAAGGATACGAACCCGTGCTCGGCGTCGGTGTCAAACTCCGACAGAGCGGCATGGTACCGCGCAACCAGGGGAATGTCACTATCATCGGGCGACGGCACCACCTGGGTCACGTAAACGCCCTCAACGTCATCACCCAACTCTGCCGCGAGCGCGTGGCTACCCACGAACGATACCGTCATGAAAATGGGATCGATGTCTCTTCGCAAGTGCTCGATGGCGCGAGCGACCGGAGCGTACGCGCCGATCATGATGACCGCTTCAGGATCCGCCTCAGCGATCCTCAATGTCGCTGCCTTAACCGCCATGGTGTTACGCGGATAAGACCAGGACACCACCGGTTCGAGCCCCCGGCGCTTCAACGCGGTTGTCGCCCCTTCCAGCCCGTTCCTGCCGTACGAATCGTCCTGATAGAAGATAGCGACATCAGTAATCCCGAGATCCTCGGTCAAACGGACCACCATTTCTTCCGTTTCCTGATAATAGGAGGCTCTCACGTTCACCACGGTGCCCAACTGAGAATCGCGCAAAAATTCGGCTCCCGTAAACGGGGCAATGAACGGGACACCCGCGGCATGGGCCACAGGCGCCGCAGCACGGGAGGTTGGCGTACCCACCGCTCCGATCAGAGCAAAAACCTCTTCCTTTTCAATCAGGGTCTGTGTATTTGACAGCGCGAAGTCACTTTCGTAGGAATCATTCAGGGATTCCAGTTCCAACCGGCGGCCATGGATTCCGCCAGCGACATTGGCTTCGTTGAAGGCCGCCTCGATGCCTAGCCGCATTTCTTGGCCCAATTCACCGGCCGGCCCGGTAAACGCGGCCGACTGACCGAATAGCACCTCATCGTCGGTAATCCCAGGATCCATTCGATCGTCCTGTACTGGATCCGCGATGGCCCGTTGGTCCGCCGCGCCCGCAGGAGTATCGACCGAGGCCGTTTCCGCAGCACCGGTGCAGCCCGGACCCAACATAAGAGCGAGCAAAGCGGAGACTGCCACCCTGGCTACGATACGACAAACCGGCGTTCTAATCAGCCCCATCAATCCGACTCGGCAACAAAACTCGGCACAGAGTAGCACACGATATTGATTGACCGCACAAATTTGTGCGGTCAATCGTTAAATACCTGTGGACGATCCTCACTCGAGATGTGCAGCCACCAGGGGATCTATAAATCGGGCGGACGTCGCAAATGCGATGTGGTCCGCTGTTCGTAGGCGAACGCTGCCCTCAACACCGCAGGCTCACCCAGGTGTGGACCCGCGATCTGCAACGCCAGGGGCAGACCGCCTTCGCCATCGCTGGTGAAACCGCACGGCATGCTCAACGCGGGACATCCGCTCAGGCTATACAGTCCGCGGAAACTGCCCTCGCGCAGGGCCGACGCTGCCATTTCCTTGCTGGTGACGACCGGAGGCTCGTCCGACAGCAGTCCAGCCGGACCAGTTGAGGTTGGCTGCAACAGGAGGTCAACCTCTCTGAAGGTCTCGATCACCTGACGCCTCACCATAGCCCTGAGCTTGACGGCCTTGTAATAGACCTGTCCCGGTATCAGGTTGCCTACCGCAAACGCTACCCGTGTGTTGGGATGGTAGTCCTCGAAACGTTCACGGAGCCACTCGGGGTTCAAACTGACCCGCTCGGTGCTCGTGATAGTGCGAACAATGGGACCGGTAAACGGGGCCATCGGCAAGCTGACGGGAACAACTTCCGCTCCCAGCTCGCGGAAAACCTCAGCGGCAGCGGCCACCGCGTCCCGGCTCCTGTCGTCCAGAGACAGTCCGTGTCCGCCCATGAGTTCCGTCACCACGCCGATCCGCATACCCGACACACCTGCGTCCAAACCGTCCAGATAGTCGGGTACGGGTTCCGGCCGGCTGTATCGATCCTTGGGATCGTGGCCGGCGATGACACCCAGCGTCAGGGCGCAATCGGCAACAGTGCGAGAGATGGGGCCGATGGTGTCCGTGGACCAGCTGGCTCCATCCACGCCGGCGCGGCTGACTCGGCCCCAGGTGGGACGAATGCCGACGAGGCCGCAATTGGCCGCCGGCCCACGTATGGATCCGCCGGTGTCCTCGCCCAACGACGTTGCGCACAGGAATCCAGCAGTGGCTGAGCCGCTGCCAGTGCTGGACGTGCCTGGGTTGCGAGCCGTATCCCACGGGTTGCGAGCCGGCCCGAACCAGCTACTAATGGGATCTCCCAACGCAAACTCGCTCAAATTAGTCTTGCCGATTATCACGGCGCCGGCGGTTTTGAGCTTGGCTACCACCGTCGCATCAGCGTCAGGCACGAAGTCGGCGCGGATTTTGGAGGCGTCGGTGGTGCGGACGCCGGCGGTGTGGATCTGGTCCTTGATGCCGACAGGGACCCCGTGAAGGGGACCGCGGAAATTGCCAGCGGCTGCCTCGTCTTCAAGACGTTTTGCATCCGCCCTCGCCTCGTCCGCACACACAGTGATGTAGGCGTTCAGTTTGTCGCCTACTCTGTCGATGCGGTCCAAGTAGGCATCCGTGGCTTCGACTGGTGAAACGGTACGGTCGCGGATTGCGGAGGCGAGTTCGGAGGCGGAAAGGAAAGGAATTTCGGTGGGAGTCATCCTGCAACCTCCATATCAGCCTGCTGGACTACGGCGACATACTCCTCCAAATTGAACCCGGGAGGATTGATGCCGTCCATCTCTTCCAACATGGCATTCAAACTGTGCGTGACCTGAGTCAACTCGGGTTCACTCAGGGTTAAACCTACCGCTTTCGCCAGCACCTGGATTTCGTCGTTGTTCAAATCAGCCATAAAGTCGCTCCGTGTCGCGTCGTTAGTCTAGCCCAATCCGGCAGTCAGACAGTCTGGCCGGTAAACCGCCAACTGGCCAGCAAAGCTGCAGGCACATGCATGGCGACGCCGGCTTCGTTGAGATTCAGTTGCGCCGTGTCGGAGAGCGCCAGGCATCCGGCGAGGGCATCGACGTAACTCTGGGTAAATCGCAAATTCTTGACGGGGGACGTGAGTTCACCGTTTTCGATCAGGAACGTGCCATCGCGGGTCATGCCGGTCATGACGCAGCCGCGATTATGCGCCAAGCGGGTGTAGTAAAAACGGGTGACGTACAGCCCGCGTTCCAAGGACCCTATCAACTCCTGGGTGGTCCGGTCGCCGGGGCGCATGAACAGATTGGTGGCGGTTGGGCCGCCCGTCGCGCTGCGTTGGTGCCCCGTGGACGACACCCCCTCTTTAGAGCCCGTATAGGTGTTGTGGACGGGGCCCAGAACCACGCCGTCGCTCACGATATCCACTCGCCGCTTGGGAACGCCTTCCGCGTCAAACGGCACCGGCCAACCGTCCGGGTCCAGGCCGTCGTCTCGTATGTCGACCGACGGGCTCATTATTGGCTGGCCCACGACCTCATTCATCCAGCTGCGGCCATCCTGGACCATGTGCGCGCCCATCCCATAGAAACTGAGCGCCTCCAGCATGTCATCGACCGCGTAGTGTTCCAGCACCACGGGATATTCGCCGGGCTCCAGATCCTGGGGATTGCGGCCGCGCACGGCCTTGCCGATGGCTTCACCAGCGAGGGTTTCCGCGTCAATTTCCCCCAGTCGCCAACCGCCGCCCTTGCTCCATCCGGCGGAATCGTTGCCGCGCGCCGTGATGAGCAGACCCGCAAATGAACCCACGTGATAGGCGTCGGCACCTTTAGTGCTGACTACGGCCAACTCGGTCGAGCCGGTACGGCAGAAACCGGCCGCTTCCAACAACAGATCCGCGGCGCGCGAGCACACCATCGCGACCCTATCGGCTCTTTGTTCGGCGTCGCACGTCCCGGTCCCCTCATCGTAAGCCGCTACTGATTGAACCGCGGATGGTTCCGGCAAACCGGGGAAGTCGGGGTCCTCGGGCATCAGTCGGGCATACTCCGCGGCTTGTTTTACCGCGTCCGCCAGACCATCGTGGGACAAGTTGTTCGTGACCGAGCGTCCCTGCCGCAAACCGGTGGCAACGCGAACATGGGCGACGGCGTCCATGTGGGAGACGTTTTGGTGAATCCGGTTGTTGGCAAACCTGGTGAGGGCCTGATCGGTGGCGGTTAGGTAGATGTCCGCCTCTGACCCGGCCGGGCAATGCCTCAGAGATTCCTTCAACTGCGAGCGTATGTGGTCCGGACCCAACACGATGGAGATTACCCGGCTAGCGGAGCACGCCCACCTGGACGTTGCGGAAACGGGACGGGCTCGCGCCGTGGCTGGTGTGGGCGATCTGGCCGGGCTGCCCCTTGCCGCAACGCGGAGTGCCCCACAAATTCCAGTGCTCCGGACCGCAGACCGCGTCACAGCTCCGCCAGAATTCAGGGGTTATTCCGGTGTAGGTGCAGTTACGCAGCAATCGACCGATTTTGCCGTTTTTGATCTCCCGACCCACCTCGGTCCCGAACTGGAAATTATACCGCCGATCATCTATGGACCAGGAACGGTTGGTCTCAAGGTAAATTCCGTCGTCGGTGTCCGCGATCAGGTCGTCAAGAGTCCACTCTCCGGGCTCGAGGCTCACGTTGGTCATCCTGATCAGGGGGATCCGGTTCCAGGACGAAGCCCGCATACAACCGTTGGATCGAAGGCCCAAGAGTCCGGCGGATTCGCGGGACATCAGGTAGCCTACGAACCGGCCGTGCCGGATGATATCAGTGGCCTGGGCAGGCAGACCTTCGTCGTCCCACCCGAATGTACCCAAACCAGTCGCGCTGGTGCTGTCAGCCGTAATGTTGACCTGCTCCGAGCCATATTGGAAGTCATGCAACAGATCGGGGGTGAGGAAAGAGGTGCCGGCGAACGCGGCTTCATCGCCCAACGCCCGGTCCAATTCCACCGCATGGCCGCACGATTCGTGGATTTGCAATGCCAACTGGCTGCTGTCTATCACCAGATCGGTGGAGATTCCGACTGGGCACGGCGCGGCAGTGAGCAACTCCACTGCTTCTTCCGCAATGCGGCAGGCGTTTCCCGGCAGATCCATCGCAACCACGTACTCCCAGCCACCAGTGCCCTGTTGCCGACCATGGGACTGAGGATACGACCGTCGCTGAGTTTCTCCGTTGCCCACTGCCGTAGCCTGGATTCCACCGCCCGCCTCATGGACGGTTTGGCTGACCAGCGCCCCCTCGGTGTTGGCGAACGTGCGCTCCTCCCGGATGAACACCAGATTGCCCATGCGCGCGGTGACCTGAGGAACCTTGCCCATCTCGGCGTCGGCAGACAACAGCAACGACAACTTGTCGTCGATGGGTATGGTAAATGGGTCTACGGCTATGGGGGTCGAGTAGCTGCCCCGACTCTGCACCGGTGGTCCGAGGAGTTGAGAGACCGAGCCTCCTGAACCGTTGACTCTCGCAGATGCCCGGGCGATTTGAACCGCCTCTCCGGCCGCTGAGTCCGCTGCGGCGCCGGTCAATTCTCGCGTAGAGGCGAACCCCCACGCGCCATCGTAGAGCGCGCGGATCCCCAGTCCAACCGATTCGTCGGCGGTCATGGTTTCCACCACGCCGTTGCGAACCACGATGCGCTGTTCTCGGTTGGACACCAGACGGACGTCCGCGTATTGTGCCCCGCGTTGGCGTGCGGTGTCCAGGGCGGTCGAGAAGATCGGATCCATCACACCGGAAGGAACGGCTCGTCGGAGGCGGGCGGAAGTTGCTCGAAGGCGTTGATGTTGAACGCCAGGACGGAGTAGTAGCCCATGAGGTTGGTCAACTCAATCAGGCCGCGGTCTCCGAACTCGGCGCGGGCGGCTTCGAAGGTGGCTTGGGACACCCGCCGGGTGCGGAAGAACTCGCGGCCGTAGTTGATCACCGCTGCCTCGGCTCCGGATAGCTCGGGCAGGTCCGTTTTGTCGCGGAGGCTGTCCACCAGGGCGTCGCTCAAGCCTGACCGACGACCGGCGGCGGCGTGGGCATGCCAGATGAACTGGCAGTCCAATTCGCGGGCGGTGGTGAGCATCGCGAGTTCCGCTACATTGTCGGGAAGAGAAGAGCCCTCGGCGCGCAGGTAAGCTCGCAACACCTCGCCGCGCTGGGCGATTTCAGGTACGTGCAACTGTACCGCGATGGGTCCCATCTCAGGAACGACTCCATTGCGGGACGCAACGATGGCATCGAAGGCCGCTACCTGTTCCTGGGGCACTGAATTCCTGCTGGCTGTGGGGAATCGGGGCATGACACACTCTCCTGGTCGGCAGTTGGCCGGTGATCAATCATTGACAGTGAGGGATGACTTCCTCACCAAACAGTTGAATGGCGTCCATAATGCGTTCGTGAGGCGGCCCGCCGGAATGGGCGTGGCGCAGGCGCAACAGGAAATAGTCCGCGCCGGTCGCCTCCTTCCAACGGTGAAACTCATCAACCACCTGCTGCGGTTCGCCCACTATCAAACGATCGGGTCCAAGATTCTGGATGTTGATATCAGATTCCTGCGTGTAGCGGCGAAATTCATTCAGGCCATTGCGCCAGTAATACTTGTATGCGTCCATCACCTCCGGGCCGTACTCCTGCTCCGCTTCAGCTCGGGTTGGGGCGACCCAAGCATCGCGCATCAGGCAGATCACCGGGTCCCGACCGGCGGCCTCCGCGGCCTGCTGGTAAGCGCCGGTCAGCGCCACGGTGCTTTCCAGGTCGGTGCTGGGTCCGGCCACGAAACCATCTGCGATGCGACCGGCACGACGCGCGCCCGGCACGCGGCTGGCTCCAATCCAAAGAGGCGGAGCCGGGTCGGAGTAAGGCTTGGGGCGAATGGTGATGTCCTCGAGGTTGAAGTGCTCGCCGGAGAAATCAAAACGGTCGCCGCTCCAGCACTGGCGGATTATTTCGATCTCCTCCTCGAAACGGCTGACTCGCTGCTCGATGGGAATGTCGAACGTACGGAAGTCGACCGGTTGGTAACCGAGGCCCACCCCCAGGATGAAACGCCCTCTGGAAACAATGTCGAGGGTGATGACATCCTCTGCCAAATGCACGGGGTGATGCAGCGGGAGCAGGATGACTGAGGTGCCCAGGTTCAGAGTGGTGGTGTGGGCAGCCACGGCGGCAGATACGATCAGGGGCGATGGCAGGAAGCCGTCGCGGTCCTGATGATGCTCACCGAAAAAGCACGAATCGAAACCTGCGGTCTCGGCCAATTTTGCCTCTTCGACCACCTCCTCGACCCTCAGAGCCAGGTTTTCACCGGCCGGCGGATCGGCAATGGAACTGTAGATGCCGAACTTCATTGATTCACCTGAAATGGGATAATACCCGATTGGAGAACAGCTCCATCTGGGCAAAATAGTGATCCGGTTCGCCGGCGAGGAACCCGAATACGAAATCCCTTACGCCGGCGTCAATGCGTTCCTGGATGGCGCCAATGCAGTCTTCGGCGTTGCCGGCGACGCAGAGGGCGCCGGCAATGTCTTCCGCGCTACGGTCCGGGGTCACGTAGCGTTGGCCCACGTGGGAGATAGCAGTCTGCAAAGCCCGGTCCGGATCATCGTCGATGGCCGTGGGTTGGTTCAATCCCCAGTGGAACCTGTTGAGATCACGCCCGGCGTGCTCCGCCATCTCGCGCACGCTGGCGTTGGACCTGCGGATCCGATTCACGGTGAACAGGTAGGGATACCAGCCGTCGCCAGCGACCGCCGCCCTTCGTATCGCCGCGTCGCTACGGCCCGCCACCCAGATGGGCGGATAAGGCTCCTGCACGGGCCCAGGCAGCAGGGTGACATCGTCATAATTGAAGAACCGGCCGTGGTGCGACACCTTTTCCGACGTCCAGAGATCTTTCATGGCGCGCAGCATTTCGTCAGTGCGACGGCCCCGGGTGTTGACCGGAATTTCCAGCGCATCGAATTCGGCCCTGGTGTCGCGTTGGCCGCTGATGCCGATGCCGAAATCGAGGCGTCCCTCAGAGATTTGATCCAGGATGGATACCATCTTGGCGAGCATCACAGGATGGTACAAGGGAGCGATGACGATGCCGGTGAGGACCCGAATCCTGGAGGTGGCTCCGGCAGCAGCGGCCATTGCCGGAATGCCCATCATGGTAGGACGCGGCGGGTTGCCGTCCATAATGTGCTCTCCTACGGTGACCCGGTCGTAGCCGAGATCCTCAGCCCGCCGGGCGAACTCGCCGATATCCCAATAGTTATCGATGCTCAGGTTGCAGCCGAAGGTGATTGTCTCGTCAGCCATGAATTGTTCCTCGGGTTCTTATTGGACCAACATCTCATCGGTGATTTCAATGAGTTTCTCGGTGTTCAAAACTCCCTGCCACTTGCGGTGCAGGCTCCCGTCCGAGTTGATGAAAAAGGTTGCGGGCAGGCCCAGCACTCCCAACTCCCTGACCACGTTGGCGTCGTCGGTGTATCCGGCGGGGTACAGTACGTCCAGTTCGTTCAGCAACTTCATCGCATCTTCCTGGGTGCCCAGGCTGAAGAACTGGCCCAGGTCAACCCCAACAACCAGAGCCCTTCCCTCATACTCCTCTGCGAAACTTTGAAACTCCGGCATTTCGGCGCGGCAGGGCGGACACAACCCGGCCCAAAAATTGAGCACTATCGGTTGACCACGAAGTCCGGACAACGTCAGATTGTCCCCGCCTACGGCATCCTGTCCCTGATAGAACGTGATGGGGAAGTCGTAGAGTGCGTCCTGGGTCCGGCCTGCGGTCGAGGTATCCTCAGGATCCGAGCCGCAAGCCGTGCCTGTCCAGGCCAACAATACGATGAATGACACCGCCAACGCCAATCTGACCGAGGTAAACCTCCAGTGACGGGGATGCCACACCATCGAATTCATCGGCGGCAGGTTAGCATAGGCACTTGTGTTTGTTAAGCGGACTGCATCCTGATAACCTTGTCGGACCTTTTGACAGGTCTTTTTCAAACTCATGATTGACCTCTCCTTCACCTCGCGCCGCCGGCTCCGTTTGTCGATTTCGGTGATCCTGGCGGTAGCGGCGGTGGTGATGATCTGGCAGTTATTGGGGATCCTGCTGCCGTTCCTGCTAAGCGGGGTCGTTGCCTTTTTGTTATTGCCGCTGGTGAGACTTGGCGATCGGACTCCGCTGGCCAAGCGTTGGCCAGATGCTGCCCGAGCCGTGTTCGCGGGGCTCGCGACCCTGGTTGTCGTTGTGGCAGTTCTGGCGCTTCTGGCTTTGGGAGTGTTCAGACTGGTGGACGGTTCAATCACCCTGGCTGAGCGCGCTCCCGGGATTGTTGCCGAGGGCCGCGAGGTCTGGGAAAAATTCCAGTATGTGTACCGCCATCGGGTTCCCCAGAACATCCAGGACATAGTTGACCCGCGTTTGAACGAGTTGAGTGGCGCTCTGGGAAACGCCGCGCTGGCCGCCCTCCAGCGGGTATCCAGGGTCGCCAAGAGCGGTATTTCGCAGGTGGTCAGCCTGGCCGCCTCCCCGATTATCCTGTTCTACCTGTTGTACCAGCCGGCGACTCTGGGACGGGGAGTCAGAAATCTGCTACCAGGGCCGTTGCGGGAGGATCTGTCGCAAATGGGCCGCCTGGCCGGCGAATCCATCGGCGCGTACATCCGCATGCAGTTGTTGCTGGGATTGTTGGTGGGTATGGTGGTTTGGCTCGCGCTGTGGGCGATGGGTGTCCCGTTGGCCCTGCCTCTGGGCTTTTTGGCAGGCGCAGCGGAGTTGGTGCCAATCGTGGGAGCGACACTGTTCATAGTGCTGGCCAGCATCGTCGTGGCGCTGATCGATTTCACCAAGCTGCCATTCCTGATCGCCGTATATTTCATCGTACAGATCCTTCAGAACACCCTCATCACTCCCAGGATGCAGGGACAAGCCCTGGGGCTCCACCCTCTGGCCGTCGTCCTGGCGCTGGCCATATTCGGACTGTTCCTGGGATTCCTGGGGACGTTGTTAGCCGCGCCCCTGACCGCGGCTGCTTATAGAGTACTTACGTACACGCGCGAGCAATGGACGTCAGCGGCGGATTTGGCATCAGAAACCGATGGGTCGGCCGATCCTCTCCCGGACGATGCGGACGACGACCCAGACAGGCAGGTCGGCGCGTAGTCTATTCGGTGGCCTTGGTGTACAATCGGGGCGAATTAGGATGTCTCGCCCGCCGCTCCGAGGGGGAATTTCCCATGCGAATCCTGCTGATTGCCACCAACCGTCACAACCGCGTAATGAGTCGAATGCGCGCCCAGCCGATACCCATCGGACTGGCATATGTGGCGGGTCACCTCGACCGGTCCCGCCACGAGGTCAAGCTAGTGGACCTGATGTTTGCCAGCGAGAATTACCTGGACGAAGTGGAGAGCACGGTCCGCGACTTCGACCCTGAGCTGGTCGGGATCTCCATACGCAACCTGAGTAATCACAGCTACATCGATCCTCAGTGGCAACTACCCATCACCAAGAGCGTCATCGAAAGGATACGTTCCATTTCCAGCGCGACGATAGTGTGTGGGGGACCGGCGTTCAGCATCATGCCCAGGCAGGTGTTTGATTTCGTGCAGCCCGATTTCGGCCTAGCCGGAGACGCGGGTGAAAGTTTCGCAGACCTCGCCGGGCGCATCGAGATCGGGGAGCCGGATCATCGAGGAATGACCGGGCTGCTGTACCGCGAAAACGGGGAGTTGGTGTACAACGGGATGCGCTGCTCGTCCGACTTCATAGAGCGGCCCAGCCTTGACGACCTGGACATGCCGAAATATGCGAAGGCCGGTTTCGGCGTCAGCGTGCTGACGAAGCTGGGCGGTTTTTACTACCCGACTTCGGCGGACGACATACGCACGCCTGAGGGAGCGTGGCGGGTGATCCGCCCGATCGACGAAGTGGTCGAGGAGGTTTCGGAGGTCACGGAGCGTTACGGGTTGAAGAAAATATTCTTCGTGGACAACTGCTTCAACGTGCCGCTGGAGCATGCCAAGGACCTGTGCCATGCGCTGATGGACGCCGAGGTCAAGGTGCGCTGGAACACCTGCCTGGCGCCCTACGCCTGCGACACCGAACTGATCGGGTTGATGAAACAGGCCGGCTGCGGCCTGGTCATGATGGGTGGAACGCGAGGCGGAGACCCGCATGAAGGCGACAACGACACGTCGCGGTACGCATCGCTGAAGGAGACCACCGAGATGTGTGAGGCGGGCGGTCTGCACTACACGATCTCCCAGCAGTTCGGTGAACCCGGAGAAACCCGTGAGTCGGTTGAAAACAAGCTGGAGTTCCTGCGGGGTCTCAAGCCGTCGCTGGCCAACCTGCGGGTGGGGGTCAGCGTGATGCCTGGCACCGACGTGGCGGCGCGTTGCATCAACGAGGGGATTATCGAGGACGAATCCGAGTTGATATCGCCGACTTTCTACATGGCCGAGGAAGTTCGACCCTGGCTGGTGGACTATCTGCGCGAACTGGTCGACGCCAACCCGCGTTGGAATCTGATGTAGATTCCACTCGCACTTAATTTCGGAAACGCAAGGAAAGACACGATGACCTCGATTGAGATTGTTCCAACAACCGCCGGTCGGATCACGCTGGGGGACGAGGAATCCGGCCGCGTCGCACACCTGCTCCGACGAGCCGGCTTTGGTGGCACGCGCTCCGAAATCGATCGAGCCGTAGCCCTGGGCTACGAAGCGACCGTCGAGCAACTTCTGCATCCCGAACAGCAGCCGGACCTGGAAATAGAAGACCTGATCCGGCGCTATCACACCGACCAGAACAGCTTGATGCTATTGGAGAGCAGCCAGGGCTACTGGTTGTACCGCATCATCAACTCCCGGCGGCCGCTCGAAGAAAAGATGGCCCTGTTCTGGCATGGGTTGTTTGCCACCGCTTACGGGAAACTCAACCACGCCAAAGCGGTGGTCAACCAGACCCACACTTTCCGCAGGAACGGCCTGGGCAAGTTCTCAGAAATCCTGTTGGACCTGTCCCGCGACCCGGCCATGATCTTCTGGCTGGACAACAAGGACAACCACAAGGACGCGCCCAACGAGAACTACGGCCGAGAACTGCTTGAGTTGTTTTCGATGGGGATCGGCAACTACACCGAGGACGACGTGAAGGCGGCGGCACGTTCGTTTACCGGTTGGACCATCGACAACTCCGAGTACATGAGCATACGAGCGAGTCGGGACTCCTTCTGGCCGTACGGCCGCATCGACTGGCAGTACCGGTACCGGGAGGATGACCACGACGATAGCGAAAAGACTTTCCTGGGGCACGCCGGGGCTTTCAACGGCCAGGAAATCATAGACATCATCGTACGACAACCTGCCACTGCTCATTACGTCGCCGGAAAGCTGTACAACTTCTTCGTGTCCGACCGCCCGGATGAAGAGGCAATCGGCATATTGGCAGACGAGTTCACCCGCACTGAGGGCGATATTCGGTCCGTCATGCGTTGCTTATTCCTGTCAGATTTCTTCTGCGACGAATCGGCCCGGCTGGCCCGGGTGAAGAGCCCTGCCGAGTTGGTGGGTGGCACCGCCCGCCTGGCCGGCAGCCACCGCACGCCGGAGTGGACCATCTGCAACCTGGCGATGGACGTGAACTTCATGGGCCAGGAGATACTGAATCCGCCCACCGTTGAAGGGTGGCACACAGGAATGGAATGGATCGACACGGGTAACCTGGTGGAGCGGATCAACGCGGCGGGAGCCGAGATGCGGGACACGTCGCGGCCCGGAGTGCGCGCCATCATCGACCGCGTGAAGAATGCCGGGGACGTGCAAAGTGCGAACCAATTCACGGATTCCTGCCTGGATGCGATGGGAATGTTCGAGGTTTCCGAGGGAACCTACAACAGTCTGGTAGCCATGGCGGCTCCGTGGGGCGAAGTCAGGTTCGACCGGGAGGACAACGCATCCTGTGCCGAAGAGCGCGTTGCGGAGATGGTCCAGTTGATCGTAGCATCGCGGGAATACCAACTGGCATGACCACAACGACGACCGGATTCACCTACAGCCACACCGTCGGCTTCCTCGCGTATCGTGGGCGGGGCTTCATACATCCCATCGCCTTGACGCTGGGTGAAGATGGAATCATGTACGTGCTGAATCGGGGCGGGCCGGAATCGGTCGGCCGGTTGGAGCACAAGCGCGTTTGCATCTGCACCGTTGACGAGGGTTACATTGGCGAGTGGGGTACCGGTGGAACGGAGGATGGGCAGTTCTGGTGGCCCAGCGACATCGCTCGCGCTGATGACGGCCGGATCTTCGTTACGGACGAGGCGCTGCAGCGAGTCAACATCTTCGACGGCGACGGCAATTTCGTGCGCCATTGGGGGGTGGTGGGAGAGGAGCCGGGACAGTTCAACCGCCCGGCGGGTATCACAGTGGCGCCGGATGGGACGCTGCTGGTCAGCGACGGCCTAAATCACCGCATCCAGCGGTACACGACTGAGGGAGAATACGTCGGAGGTTGGGGCGAGTACGGCGCCCAGGCCGGTCAGTTCAACACTCCGTGGGGGATTGCCTGCGACTCCGACGGAAACGTGTTTGTGGCTGACTGGCGGAACGACCGGGTCCAGGCATTCACCGCCGACGGTCGCTTCATCGGGCAATGGGGAACTTCGGGGGACAGCAAGGGTCAACTCAACCGGCCGTCATCGGTAGCCATCGACGACGAGGGTTTCATCTATGTGGCCGATTGGGGCAACGAGAGGGTGCAGATTTTCGCACCCGACGGAGAGGTCGCAGACATTCTGTTGGGCGATGCCACGGTTTCGACGTGGGCGGCCGATTACCTGGCGGCGAACCCGAACGAGCAGCGCGCCAGATTCGAGGCGAACCTGCACCCTGCCGTGAACCCTTGGCGAGACCACCATCGGGAGGCGTCGGCCGGCATAGAGTCCCGCTTCTGGGGGCCGAGTTCGATAGCCGTGGACGCCGAGGGCCGCATATACGTCGTGGACTCGTGCCGCCACCGGGTGCAGATCTACCGAAAAACAAAATAGGGACGAACCGAAATCCGCCCCTATTTTGCGCTGTCGATCTCTTTAACCGGGAATTCGCTGGAGCAAAGGCTCAGTGCGGTTGGGCAGCAGGTCGGTCTCGAAGGTGTTGATGAGCATCCCCAACATGGTGTAATTGCCCAACACCAGCGTCAACTCGATGGTGCCCTGCTGACCGAATGCCTCCAGCGCGCTCTGGTAAGCGCCCCGGCTGACCTGGTGGTTGCGCAGGATTTCACGCCCCAAGTGGATCACCGCCGACTCGTCAGGAGCCAGATTCGGCAACGGCGCGTTGTCGCGGATGGCGTCCACCACGGCGGCCGGAACACCGGCATCCCGAGCGGAGGCGGCGTGGGCGTTCCAGATGTGCTGACAGTCCATTTCGCGGGCGGCCACCAGCATTGCCAACTCGGCGGCTTTCATGGGCAGACTGGCGTCATTGCGCAGGTACTGGTTGAGGCCGGTGGCATGCTTGCTGGCCTCGGGTACGTGAACCATCACCGACCCCGGGCCGTAGGGTGGAACGGCGGCGCCGTTCTGTGTGATCTCGTCGAATGTGGCTTCCTGGCCGGCGGGTACCGTGTCCCTGGTTGCTGCGGGTAGTCGGGCCATGATGATGCCTCCTGTAGTCCGTGGGATCGTGTTCCGGTTTGTGGGAGATGGTGGACCGTCTAGCGGTATGGCTTCTTTCCGGTCTTCTCCTCGAACAGTTTCCAGGTGTTTTCGTTGAACGGATAATACTTGCCGGGCGAACATTGCTCGATGTCAAGCTGGGCCTTGATCACCCCCTCAACCTCCTCCCGTTGGTGGGCAATATTGATGACTTCCTGAGCCGCCCTGGCGGGCACCACCACCACTCCGTCATCGTCGCCGACTATGGCGTCGCCGGGTCTAACCAGGACGCCGCCGCACTGGATGCAATCGTTAACCTGCCAGGGCCAGAACTCGGCCGGGCCCTGCTTCGCGGTGGCGTTAGCGGCATAAACGGGGAATCCGTACTCTTTCAACGTGTTGGTGTCGCGCACGGCGCCATCCGTAACGAGACCGCCCACGCCACGCTGGTAGAGGCGATAGAACTTGATGTCGCCTCCGATACTGCTGAATGGCCATCGCATCGCATCGATGACCAGCACTTCGCCCGGGCCACAAAGCTCGAATGCCACGTATTCAGCGGAATCCGCAGCTTTAGGCTTGTCCTCTGCGAGATCGGGACGGTGCGGGACGAATCGGAGGGTGACGGCGCGACCGGCCATGTGCTGCCCGGGTTGCAGGGGTTTGGCGCCTTCGATCATGCTCATGGGCCAACCCATTACCCACAGGCCGTCGATGAGGGTCTGGGTCGGGATGGTTTTGAGGGTCGCCAGCGTTTCGTCGGAGACCTGGGCGGCGGGTTGGGCAATGGTCATGGGATGTCCAGTTCCGTTCTAATGTTGTGGGTGATTCGGCGGCTGCATTGTAGCAGAAAAAGAGGCGGCCCCCGATTCGGGACCGCCTCCAAAAGAGCCGTGAGGGTTTTACCTAGCGGGTTATTCGCTCGGCCAACCGTCAGCCTCCTCGCCTGCGGTGAGCGCAGCCTGGATGCCTGCGGCGGCGTCATCGGTGACCCAGTCGCTCCAGATGTCAGCGTTGTTGTTCAGCCACCAGAGGGCGGTAGCTTTGACGTCTGCATCAGGGTTCTCACCTTGCCAGCGTGCCACGGACTTATAGATTTCAATGTTGAAATCCCAATTACGCAGCATCTCCACAACCGCAGGAGCCTCGCCCGGGAGGTTAGGGTTGACGGCGATCAGGATGGTGGCATCCTGGTACCCGCAGGGCTTTGCTTCGGCATTGGCCCAGCAACTTTCGCTGAAGGGCGGCTCTTCCAAGCGAACCAAGTCGAGGATGAGGGCTGGGTCATTGGTGCCCCACTGGTAACCCAACCAAGGCTCCCCGCGCTCGTAGGCGCCATACAGGTCAGCGTTCAAAGCAGCGCCGTCGCCCGGGTTGATGACCTCAACATGGTCTCCCAGGTCATAGCCCTTGATCTGAGCAGCGTTCACCTCTTCACACGCCCAACCAATGATGCAGGACACGAGGCGGGCCTTGTCGCCAGTCTCGGCGGTGGCGAACAGTTCCTTGTACTGGGGATCTTTCAAGTCCTCGACATTGTCAAGGTCCGGATATTCCTCTTGCAGGTACGCCGGAATCACGAATGCGGACTGCCAGTCCTTACCCAGGCTCTGGCCGACGGAAAGAACTGCGCCCTCTTCACGGGCCGCGTTCCAGGCTTCGTTCTGGTTGGGCAACCAGATTTCCATGGTGACGTCAGTGTCGCCGTTCTTCAAGCCCTGGAACAGGGGGAGCGTGGCGCCGAACTTCACGTCGGTGGGATAGCCGTATCCCTTCTCGACGATGTACTGGGCGATGCGGTTCTGCAGCAACGCGCTGGACCAGTTGAGGTCTCCAAAAATGATGGTCTCTTTCGGACCTTCGGGAGCCATCACTTCGACTTCCTTGATGACCTCGACTTCCTTGATGACCTCGACCTCTTTTTCGACCTCGACGATCTTTTCGACCTCGACGGGTTTTTCAACCTCGACGACCTTTTCAACTTCCTTGACGACTTCGACTTCGACCGGCTTTTCGACCTCGACAACCTTTTCGACCTCTACCTGCTCAGTCACCACGCGGGTGACCTCCACGGTTTGAGGTTGGGCCGGCGAGCACGCTACGACGGCAATGACGGTTACGAGCGCCAATACCATCGATACTGCCAGCAATCTGTAGTTTGTGAACAAGATGCATCCCTCCATTCTGGGCGGCTACCCGACGTTCGCCGGGACGGTAATTCGATGGCTGAAGATTATCACAGTGCAAATATGCGTTGTCAAATTGATGCAAATATCGTTATATGCGTTATGTTATGAACGCTTTTCGTATTTTTTGAAGAGTCCAAATAATGTATCCACATGGACGCCCTGATAAGGGTCGTCCATGTGTTACTCCTACGTGGCGGACTAGTGGCCGGCGCTCAATGCTTCCTGGCGACTTCGCGCCACCGCCTGGGTGAGGCGGTCAATGACGATCGCCATGAATACGATGGCCAAGCCGGCGATCACGCCGTTGCCGACCTCGTTCTTCTGGATCGCGCGCAGGACGTTGTCGCCGAGTCCTCCTGCGGCCACCATGCTAGCGATGGTAACCATGGCCAGCGCCATCATGGTCGTCTGGTTGATTCCGGCCATGATCGTCGGCAACGCCATCGGAATCTGCACCTTGACCAATAGCTGCAAGGGCGAGGCCCCAAACGACCTGGCCGCTTCAACAGTCTCCGGGGATACCTGGCGGATGCCCAGGTTGGTCAGGCGGATCACCGGAGGCACCGCGTAGATGATGGTGGCAAAGATACCGGCGGGTTTGCCCAGCCCGAAGAACAGGATGCCGGGCAGCAGATAGACGAAGCTCGGCATGGTCTGCATGCCGTCCAAGATGGGGCGCATGATGCGGTCTGCGGTCTGATTGCGGGCGCCCAGCACACCCATGGGCAGGCCTACGCCAACCGACAACACCACGGCCACAACCATCAACGCGACGGTGTCGATGGTGTTTTCCCACAAACCCATGAATCCGATGAACAAGAAGGCGAAGGCCGTGAACCCCATGAGCGCCCATCGACCGACGGCGAACGCGGCCAGCACCAAAGCGAGCACCACCGCAGGCCAGGGCAGCCACTTCAATCCATCCTCGATGTAGTTCAACGCGTACGTGATGGCGGTCTTGATGCCGTCAAACAGCCAGTCGCCGTTGGTGGTCAGCCAGGTGGTGCCATCGTCGATTGCATTTCCGGTAACGTCGCGCAGAGATTTGGGGAAGGATGTGGATCCATCGCTTGACTGCACGTGAGCAACCGTGGTGGGGTATTCCATTTTCGGGCCCCAGAACACGAGGCTGACGACCAATACGATCAGCACCGCGGCAACGGCGGCTCCCCACCAATAGACGGGGGACAAACCCGCCATGGCCGCGCGGGCAGCCTGCGCTCCGTTGGTTGACTCTGAGGGCGCCTGAACCGCGGGATCGTTCCGTTCTCCGGTAATCGCTGCCATGACAATCTACCTCCTGAGAGAGGAAACGACCGATAGCTGGCAACCAGCACGGCCGACCAGGCCGTCCCCGGCGTTACCGGCCTGATTCCTCGGCCAATGCGGCATTCTCCGCAGCGTTTGCTGCGAAATCCATATTCGGCGTTGACGTCTCGGCGAGGGCTTCGGCGAGGGCGCTGCGGTGAACCTCGCCCACCAGGACATTGTTGTCGTCGCAACAGGGGACCGGAAAATCGCTGGCCATCGCGATGGGAATCAACTCGTCGAACGTGGTACCGGGAGCGACGGACTGGTATTCACGGTCGACGTACTCCCAAGCTTCGTCGATCCTCTTGATTCCCGCCCGCAGCGCGCGCTCGGCGTTGCTGATGGAGAGCATGCCGATATAGTGCTCCCGCATATCGACGACCCATGCGGCGTCGCCATCGCTGTTCCCGATGGTGTGGAGGGCCGCCCTGGGTCCCTGGTGTCCCATCACCACGGCTTTCGGCGTTACCATGACCTTGCTGGCGGTAAGCACGCTTTCGAGGCGCACGTCCTGGGTGAAGTCACCGACGTATTCGTCCTCGGGGCGCAGCACGATGTCTTCCGGTGAGCCGATCTGGGCGATCTGGCCGTCGTGCATGATGGCGATGCGGTCGCCCAGCTTCAGCGCTTCGTTGAGGTCGTGGGTGATGAACACGATGGTCTTGTGAAGTTCGTTCTGAAGTCTCAGCAACTCATCCTGCATCTGCCGGCGGATCAGGGGATCGAGGCCGCTGAATGGCTCGTCCATGAGAAGGATGTCGGTGTCCACGGCCAGGGCCCTGGCGAGACCGACCCTCTGCTGCATACCGCCGGACAGTTGGCGGGGATAGGCTTCTTCCCATCCTGCCAACCCTACCAATTCCAGAACCTCCCTGGTTCTGGAATAGCGTTCCTGCTTGGCCATCCCCTGGACTTCGAGGCCCCAACTGGCGTTGTCGAGCACGTTGCGGTGGGGCTGCAGACCGTAGTGCTGGAACACCATAGCGATGTTTTGGCGTCGGAACTCCATGAGTTCCTTATCGGTCATCCCGGTGATATTCCTGCCGGCAATAACTATCTCGCCGGCGGTGGGTTCTATGAGACGAATCAGGCAACGGACCATCGTGGACTTTCCGCTGCCGGAAAGGCCCATGATGACGAAGGTTTCGCCGCGGCCCACTTCAAAAGACACGTCGTGTAGGCCGATGACGTTGCCCATTTCACTCTGGAAATAGGACTTGTCGCGGTCTGCGTACTGGGGGTCGAGCACCCTCTCCGGGTTCTTTCCAAAGACCTTCCAAACTGCGTCAACGCGGATGAACGGCTCGTCGCCGGAACCAGTTACATCGGCATTCGTGGTCGCTGTGTGATTTGCGGAGACCATGATGTACCATCCCCGTTGATTCCGCCACGCATGACGAGGCATGAAGGATACGGGTTCACCGTAGGCCGGGCGCACGGGATTTGTCAACCCTGACGCACGGGAAATCCAAGCTACGGCAACAGGGACAGCAGGGGCCGCCGTGCCATAAGCGGCCCCATGATTTGCCCGATGCATTCGGGCGGGTTGGTTGTTTGCGATTGCGCTCCTTTCCGTTGGTCGTTGCTGTTGGTGGTTGCTGTCGGTTGTTGCTTTGGTTGTGTTTTTCAGGGTTCCCGGGGGTCCAGGTCGTCGGCGCTACGGCCAGAGAGCGTTTTTTGCGATATTGCGTCCTAGGATCCCACGTGCTGACCGCCTTGGTCGATGAGAGGAAAACCTCCCACTTGCCCTACCCACATCCCTGTACAAGCTCAGGATGAGTGGGAGGGGGACTTGCGACCCTCGTGGAGCGGTGGAGACACCCGCCGTACTGGTCCATGCCATGCTGGGGAAAAGACCGGCCTCAGGCGATGGCCAGCGGTGCAGTAAATCCGACTTGGCGTCGCGGGGGCCAACCCGCGACGGATAGGCCGTTGTTGTTACTGGACCCCTATTGAACCCTATTCAATTGTCGCCCGCCTGAGGCGGGGGTGTGTCAGCAGATGCCCCGGCCCTGCGCGCCGGGCATGAGGGCATTGGCTGACGGGAGACAGCGCTGAGCCTTCCGCCGTCCGGTTGCCGAACATGTGTACAGAATAGCGGATGGGATGGCACGGAACGGCGAGGCCGAGGGGCTCCAATGTCATCAAAATCGGAAGTAATGGGAAATCCGTTGATGTGTCGAGCGGTGTGAACGTCCGACGTGGGGCGCGGGCGCCGCTTGGACTCCCCGGATCCAGGGTCAACTGAGGGACGCCCGGCGTCGATCGCGCCGAATGACACCATTGGCGCAAACCGTTATAATTGCACGCCGTATCAACTCAAGCACGACCCTCGATCAAGGCGGCGTTGTTATGGAATTCGCATTCACCCCGGAACAGGAAGCTCTGCGCGCTGAAGTGCAACAGTTCATCGCAGAAAACGTGACCCCGGAGATCGTGGAGGAACTGGAAAACACCGGGATTCGACGCCGCGGCCCGAAGACCCGGGAGATGTATAAAGGGATAGCCGAACGCGGCTGGATCGGCATGTCCTGGCCGAGAGAGTACGGCGGGCAGGACGGCAGCCGAATCGACCAGTACATCGTGGAAGAGGAGTTTGCCCGGGTGGGCATCACCGTGGGTGGAGCCGGGTCCGGCGCGCCCGCGATCCTGGCGGCGGGCACAGAGGAGCAGAAGCAGGAGTTTCTGCCCGGCATCATTCGGGGTGAAATCTCCTTCGCGCTGGGTTTCACTGAACCGCAGGCGGGCGCCGACCTGGCCGGTCTGCAGTGCCGGGCGGTGCGCGACGGGGACGAATACGTCATCAACGGCCAGAAGATGTACACCACCGCGGCTCACTACGCAACGCACATCTACCTGATGGCCCGCACGGATCCGGACGCTCCAAGGCACCGAGGCATCAGCATCTTCCTGATTCCGATGGACACGCCCGGCATCACGGTGCGCCCGCTTTGGACGATACAGAACAACCCGCCGGCGCCGCTGGGAACCACGTACGGCGACGGGCGCACCAACGAGACGTTCTTTGAAAACGTGCGGGTGCCGGCTTCGTGCATGCTTGGCGAGGAAAACCAGGGGTGGTACGTGGGAGCGATGGGGCTGAACCTGGACCGCGTGGGCGCGTCGCGGTACCTGATCTCCATCCAGCGGGACGAGGACATCGTGAACTGGGTGAAGGACAACGAGATCGAGGGGTACGCCATGCGCGAAGACCCCACAGTTCGCGACCGGCTCGCCGACATGTGGATCGAAGGCCAGGTTTGCCGCCTGATGACGCTGCGGAGCATGTCCATCGTTGAAAACGACGGCGCCTTCACGTACGAGGGTTCCGCGGAAAAGGTGTTCGCACCCGAGCACGGCGTTCGCACCACCGAAACGATCGCGCAGATGCTCGGGCCATATGGCCAGCTTTTGAACGGCTCCGAGGACGCCATTGAAAGCGGGGTGTTCGCCCACAACCTGATGGGGGCGTTCCAGAGCGGGATCAACCACGGCAGCGTCCAGGTCATGCGCGACCAGGTCGCCCGCCGCGGGCTGGGTATGCCCCGAGTGTAACCGAAGGGCCGCTGACCCCAAACCGACGTATAACGATTGTCCGACCAACTGAGGCACGATGAACGTACTACCCAACGAAGAAGAGCTGATGGTAAAAAACGCCGCCCGGGAGTTCCTGGAGGCGGAGTGTCCGCCGAGCCTGGCCCGCGCGGTTGAACAGGACGAACGGGGCTACTCCGTCGAACTGTGGGAGAAGATGGCGTCGTTAGGATGGTTCGGAATTTCGCTGCCGGAGACCTACGGGGGTGGCGGGCTGCCAGTGGCCTACCTGGGACTGATCCTGGAAGAATGCGGGCGAGCCATCGCGCCGGTGCCTTTTCACAGCACTTCCACCTCCGCGCTGGCCGTAGCCAGAAACGGCACGGATGAGCAGAAACAGTCGATCCTGCCGCGCGTGGCGCGTGGCGAGTTGATCATGACCTGGGCCGTGCAGGAGCAGGATCCGCGCCTGCGTCCCGACGCCGTACAGTGCCGGGGAGAGGTGGACGGCGACGCGCTGGTGATCAACGGCATCAAGCACTTCGTTGACAATTTCTCGGCGGCCGAGCTGATGGTGACGGCAGTCCGCACCGGATCATCCACAGATGACGGAGCCGGAATCACGCTGGTAATCGTCCCCACGAATGCAGCCGGGATCACGGAGACCCGGCTTACCACGCTGGCCAAGGACTCGCAGAGCAAGTTGGCCTTTGACGGCGTGCGAGTACCATTGACCAACGTGATCGGAGAGGTGAACGGAGGCTGGCCCGCCACGTCCGAGATGCTGGATACGGGAACCGCTCTGCTTTGTACGCAGATCATAGGGGCGGCGCGGAAAGACGCCGAGATGGCGATCGACTACGCGAAGAATCGTGTGGCGTTCGGACGGCCGATCGCCGGCTTTCAGTCGATCCAACACCTGTGCGCCGACATGATCGTCTGGTGCGATGGCGCGCAATTGTTGACCTACGAAGCGCTCTGGAAGATGGACTCCGGCCTGCCGTACGGCGTAGAGGTTTCGCAGGCGAAAGCGTTCACCAACGACAAGTGCCAGGCCACCGTGCGCTCGTCGCAGCAGATCCACGGCGGGATCGGGTTCATGATGGAGTTTGACCTGCATCTGTGGTACCGCCGGGTGACCGCGTGGACCATGCGCCTCGGGACCAGTTTTGAGCACCGGGCCCGGGTGGCCCGGGCGCTGCTGGACCAACCCGGGCAGGTGCGACTGGGCATGAATTTGCAGCCGGTTGGCTGAAACCGATCCGACCGAGTACAGATCAACACAGGAGCCTGACAAATGCCCGCCGATCCCATCTGCCCCGTTTGCAAGACTGTAATCAACGAGGACAGCGCCCGCGCCACCACCGGCCAGACAATGTACGGCGCCAACGAAGTGGACCCCAACGCCGGAACCCGCAGCTTCTACAATGGCGAGTGGTACTATTTCTGCACCCTGCAGTGTCGCACCCAGTTCCTGACGGCGCCCAACACTTACATCGAAAGCTAAAATCAGCAGGTCCGCGGCGGAACGGGGACCAGCAGGAGGGAGATCATGCAGCACGTCGGTCTGGTGATGGAATGCGATTACCGCGAGGGCCGCACTCAAGAGGAAGCATTCGACGAAGCCTTTGCGGTAGCTCAACTTGCCGACGAGGCGGGTATAGACGGCGTGTGGCTGGCGGAGCGGCACTTCGCAGCGCCGCGTACCCCGACGGATCCGGGTGGAGCCGGCATTCCGTCCGTTTCCTCGGTGCCGTTGATGATGGCAGGGATAGTGGCCGCGCGCACCGAGCGGGTGCGGGTGGGCACGGGCGTAAGCGTGCTGCCATTGGCGCACCCGATCCGGCTGGCCGAAGAGGCGGCGACGGTGGACAACATCTCCAAGGGCCGCCTGGACTTCGGTATCGGCCGGAGCAGCTTCCCACGTTCGTACCAGGGATACGGCGTGCCTTTCGAGGAGAGCCGGATTCGGTTTGCCGAATCTCTGGATATCATCATGAAAGCGTGGAGCAATTACCGGTTCTCGCACCACGGCCGTTACTATGACATGGATGACGTGGTAGTTACGCCGCGCCCCTATCAGCAGCCGCACCCTCCCATTCGGATTGCCGCCAACTCCGTG
Organism: Dehalococcoidia bacterium; assembly: GCA_965116565.1. Taxonomy (GTDB): domain Bacteria; phylum Chloroflexota; class Dehalococcoidia; order Lucifugimonadales; family UBA3495; genus Bin87. The sequence continues at coordinate 1,488,706 of OZ220699.1, read as the reverse complement.
GACACGTTCCGCATAATCGGGGAGCTTGGATTGCCGCTGGTTACCGGAGTGCGGGGGCAGGGTCTGAAGCAGGTTTCCGATAACCTGGCGTTGTATCGGGCCACCGCTTCGGAAAACGGCCACGATGTGGATGACGCCTTCGTCCGGATGCCCATCTACGTGGGGGAATCAATGGAGCAGGTGCGGGCCGACACCGAGGAGAGCACCATGCGCGCTTTCCGACGCACGGCGGACACCTACATCCGCACGGTGGAGGCGGAGGGCGCGAACGCCACCGAGGAACGTCGCCAGAGGGCCGAGCAACTGTTGAACACCACGTACGACGACCTGCTGGTCGACCGGGTGGCCTATGGCACGCCCGAACAGGTTGCCGGGCGGCTGATCGAAATTCGCGAAGAGCTGGGGCTGACCGGCATCATCATGGAGCCGAACGTAGGCGGATCGGTTCCCGCAGAACGGGTGCAGAATTCCATTCGGCTGTACGCGGAGGAAGTGGGACCTGCGTTGCGAGCGTAGGACCCGCCGCCTGGATATGTGAAAGGCCCCGTTGCCAAGCGGGGCCTTTTGTTGTGGGTCGTTCAGCTATAGGTCAGGTTCCGATTTCGGCCAGGAATGCGAGCAGGGCCTCGTTGACCTCGTCCGGTTTCTCCTCGTGGAGGAAGTGGCCGCCGCCCGGGACGAACTGCGTCCGCAGGTTTGACGCGGCTTTCTGCCACGACTCCTCGGGATCCTGACCGTTGGCCGTTGAGGTGCGCTGCCGTCGCTCACCCCAGAGATAAAGAACCGGGATGTCGAGCACGCGGTCCGCGTCGGCGCGCCAGTCCGGAGGATCTTCGTACGCGGCGGCGCGATAATAGGAGAACCCGCCCCGCAACGCTCCCGGCTGCGAGTATGCAGTGGCGTACACGGCCACTTCCTCGTCGGACATCATCGCCTGGTTGACGGACCAGTTGCGATAGAAGTGCCGCAGGTACGCCTCCTCGTTGCCGCGAACCAGATGCTCGGGGAGGTCGGGTATCTGGTGGAAGTAGGAGTGCCACCGCTCCCTGACGCCCGCGGGAGTTTGGGGGCCGAGTTGTTCCAGCGGGTGGGTGCCGTCCAGCAGCACGAGGCGATCCACCTCATCCTCGTGGTCGAGGCAGTAGCGGTAGGACACCCGGACGCCGATGTCGTGGCCGACGATGGCGACCTTCTCATGCCCCAGGTGCCGAACCAGTTCGTAGATGTCAGTGGCGGCGGTGCGCGTCCGGTAGTCGTGCAAGGGCTTTTCGGAGGAGCCGAATCCACGCATGTCCGGCACGATCACCTGGTAGCGCTGCGACAGGACGGGAATTTGTTTACGCCACGAGAACCACATTTCCGGCCAACCGTGCAGCAGCACCACCGGATACCCATCGCCCTCGATTACGTAATGAATGTTAACGCCGTTGACCCTGGCGGTGCGATGCGTGAAGTCCCAATTTGCCATGGCGGTCACTACTCCGGGAAACTGTGCTGTTGGTCAGAAGGGTGGCTGCGCAGCCTCCGACGACGGTGGGATGAGCAGCGGACTACAGGTTCATGGCCTCCAATCCGACCCGGGACAGGTCTTCGTCGGCCTGGCCGCTGGGATAGCCGCCGACGCCAATGCCGCCGAGGATGACGCCGTCCTTCATGATGACGAGACCGCCCTGGCCGTGGGTGAACCGGGGATCGCCCAGGTCGGCGATGTTGCGACCCTGCGCGTGCAGGCCGGCGGCGTGCTCACCGGAGTCCCGGCCCATGGAGGCGGAGGTGTATGCCTTGCGAAGGGCGTGGCGGCGACTGAAGATACGAAGGTTGTCCATCGTGAGGTAGGCCAGCAATTCGCCGCCGGCGTCGACGATAGCCATTGCGACGGGAGCGTCGGGCGTCTCGTTGGCTTTGGCGAGCATCGCGTTCATCGCGTCGGTGATCTGCTGGGTGGTGAGCGCGGGTTTGGTTGCCATTGGTCTGCCTCCTGTGGTGGTCGGGTAGGGTGCGACGGGATGATAACACGCAGGCGGGCATGCAGAACCGTCGATTGCCTCGTGCGGCCCATTGCAGCTGGACACGGGAATCGGCATCACGGGTTAGATTGATTGTGGGAGGTGGGTTATAATCGGCGCAATCCACGCCGGGGCCCCGGCCGTGATCTCGCGGTGGCCACCGGCGGCACAAGAGGAGACGTTGATGCCAGGTCAGATTGGGGACGTTGCCCCGGACTTTACGCTGCCATCGCCACACCACGGCGATGTTTCATTGAACACGTACCATGGAACTCACACCGTAGTGCTGTCGTTCCATGTCCTTGATTTCACCGGTGGTTGAACCGACCAGGCTACTTCGTTCCGCCGTTTCAACGAGCGGTTCGAAGAATTGAATGCCCAGGTACTGGGCATCAGTTGCGACCACGTTGCCGCACACCGCGCATGGACCACATCGATGGGCGGGCTGCCGTATCCGGAGCTGTCGGATTGGCACCCAAAGGGTCAGGTTACGACGGCTTACGACCTCTGGAACGACGAGCGGGGGGCTGGGACGCGCGCCGTGATCATCGTTGACCCGGACGGTGTGATCCGCTACCGGGAAACCTATCAGCCCGGAACGCTACCGGATCCGGAGACGATCCTGTCGGCGGTGGAAAACATCGGCAAGTAAAACGAAAGCAGGGGCGAATGAAGATTCGCCCCTGAAAAGTTCCGGCTTGGTGTTTCCGGGAATCCGTTATTCTCCGATTCCCTCGATGCGGTACTGGACCGGGCCGCGGGGCGTCGTAATGGTGAGTTCCTCGCCCACGCCGCGACCCATCAACGCCTGCCCGATGGGCGACACGGTTGAGATCTTGCCAGCGGAGACGTCGGCTTCTCGAACATCGACCAGCGTGAAACTGCGCTGCTGTTCGGTGCCCATGTGGTGCAGGGTGACGCGGGAGCCGATGCTCACTTTCTCGGTATCGGCGTTGGCAGCGTCGACGATCTCGACCCTGGCCAGGTCATTTTCCAACTGGCGTATCCGGCGTTCGGTAAGTTGCTGCTGTTCACGGGCCGCGTCGAGAGGCGCATTTTCACGGATGTCGCCATCGCTGCGGGCGATGCGAATGGTCTCGCGAATCCGGGGGACCTCGGCTCGCAACCGCTGCAACTCTTCCTGAAGTTCGGTATGGCGTTCCTGGCTCAGGCGAGCCGTGGGCGTGCTGCCTCCACCGGCCTGGTCATTGTTCTGGAACCGACGCCGGTTGCGCCGGGGAGCGGTGGCGTAGCGGGCGAGGCTGATCTGAGTCCATCCATTGCGGTTTGCGAAGGTCAGGAATTTCTTGATGGGATCGAGGCGAGACGACGGGTTTTCGACATTTTCCGTCGTCCACCGGGCGTAGTCTCCAACTTCGACGGCGTGGAGGGTAGACATGAGCTTGTCTTTGCCTATCCTGGCCTGGAACCGGAGCAATTCCTGTTGGCCCTGCATGGTCTGGCGGGCGTCCTTCAGGTGAGCAACGAAAATATCAATGGCTTGCGAAATCGACAGGTGCGGTTCATTGGTCAACTTGTATCCCTCCGGTCCGGCCGCATTCCCACGCGCTAGAATCATCATAATCATAGCATTTGCCAGTTACGCGGGCAATTATGTTGATTTTAGATCAGGCGATTTCGCTACTCGCAGTCGCAGCGTGGCTGGGACTACGTCCGGGCCAGCAGGGGAGAGAGTTTGGCCAACAGAGCCTCTACGTCGCCGAGGCTTTCGGCTACTAAATCGGCGTCCATGTCGTTCTCGTAGAATTTCTCATGGAGCGCGCTCGCAACGGCGAACAGGCGGTAGATGTCGCCGTCACCGGTTTCCGAGCGCAGCCGGCTGGCTGCTCTGTGGTCGTGTCGGTGCAGGGTGTGCTCCCAGCCGCGTTGTTCGGCGATGACCTTGTGCAGCCGGGCGGTGGCACCCCAACCTTTCTCGGATGCCTGCGCGAGAAAATGCTCGCTGACCTGTCGGTATTGCCCGGTGGTCACCTGGGTAGCCTCCTGCTTCCTTTACAGGTTAGCAACTCGGATGTGCTGGGGCAATGATGCGGACGGGGCACCCTAATGATGGCTCGGGTACGAGTAGCGAAATCGCCTCTTTTAGATACGCGCTACGGTGGCCAGGAATGCCGCGCTACCGAGGTCAGTATGGGAAAAAGCATTCAGCAATGGTGACGTCTGGGCATCGCGGGCGACAGTCGGCACTGTGCTATTCTACCCGCGCCAAGTTCGGGCAACACCTGAGCTTGCGCCAGGAGGCGGTTTGACATGAAAGCAGTACAGATTCAGGAATATGGGGGACCCGAGGTACTCCAATACGTAGACCTGCCCGATCCCACGGCCGGTCCAGACCAGGCAGTGGTTGAAGTACAGGCGGTAGGCGTTAACTTCACGGACATCTACAGCCGCATGGGGGTGAACCCGCCGGGGTTGCCCTGGGTGGCTGGCGTCGAGGGTGCAGGGGTGGTCCGCGAGGTCGGGCCGGGTGTTGATCACGTTGCGGTGGGCGACACGGTGGCGTATTGCAGCCATCCGGGGTCGTACGCGGAACAGGCGGTGGTGCCGGCGTGGCGGCTCATCAAAATGCCGGACGGCCTATCCGCCCAGGACGGCGCAGCGGCCATGCTGCAAGGCATGACGGCCCACTACCTCTGCTACGACACGTACCGGGTCCAGGCCGGCGACCAGGTGCTGGTACATTCGGGCGCCGGCGGCGTCGGGCTGCTGCTGATCCAGATGTGCAAAGCGCTGGGCGCGTACGTTTACTCGACCGTGTCCACCGAGGCCAAAGCCGAGTTGGCGCGGGGAGCCGGGGCCGATCACGTGATCCTGTATACGCAGCAGGACTTCGCGGCCGAGATCGCAAACGCGACCAACGGAGCGGGGTTGCAGGCGGTATTCGACGCCGTCGGGAAAGACACGTTTGACGGCAGTATCTCCTGCCTGGCGCCGCGCGGCTATATGGTCCTCTATGGACAGGCCAGTGGGGCCGTTCCGGCGCTGGACCCGCGTGTGCTGGGCAACGGCTCGAAATTCCTGACCCGGCCGGGCCTGGGCGACTACACCGCGAATCGCCAGGAGCTGGAGCAGCGCGCCGGCGCGGTCCTGGGTTGGGTAAAATCGGGCGAACTGAAACTGCGGGTGGAGCACCACTTCGCCCTGTCCGATGCGGCAGAAGCGCACCGCCAACTGGCGGGCCGGGCCACCACCGGCAAGATCATTCTCACCCCGTAAATCCATGCTGGCGAGACTCGAGCAAGCCGCGCCGGGAGCGACCGCGCCGGGGCGACGCGACGCGATCGTCGCGCCCAAGGGGATCGTGTTCAACGATCTGGATTGGGTGGATCGCGTCGCGAAACGGTACACGCTGGAGAACCTGGATCTTGCCACAGGTTCGGTGGTGCTGGAGCGTCTTTCTTCGACCGGCGGACGGTGCTTCTGTTATCCGGACGGCACCTGGTTGATTGGGTTATCCCTGCCCAGGTTTCAACGCTACGGGCGGCCGGGCATGGAAGGCATCCTGGCCCACGAGTTGCTGCACGCGTGGCTGTGGTCTCGCCACCATTACGTGGGGCACGGCCCGGTTTTCGCGGGCCATGCGTCGGCCCGGGGAATCCCGAGGTGGTGTTCGGCAGAGGGAGACATTAGACACGGCGAGCCACACCAGTTGCCTCTGTTCAACCACTGAGCGTTTTCGCACACTGAGCCGGTTTTTTGCGATACCTCTGCTGTCCGTTGGCAGCAAGTCGGATCAGCGGTCATGCACAACAGCCGCGGATCGTTAACGATAAAGTTCCCAATGCATTATTCCGGCGCCGTTTGGATACAGAGCGTTGTAAACCAATCCCCCGGGGCTTTGTCAAGCGATTTCTTTGCACGTTTTACAAAAAATAACCAATTTTTCAGCTTTTCGTGCTCGGAGGGCCCGTCAGAATTTGACACCGACGCGGGATGAGGCTAAACTGCCGCATAGCAATAGCAGGTCTGCACGCACATCAACCTGCCCTTAAACAAGGAGGCCACATGAGTGCAGCCGCGCCGAGCGCGCACCGGCGGTCGCCGGAACCCGACTCTATGCAGCCCCGCGGCGAGCGGGGAGAGTCGAACGAGCGATTCGGGAGGTCTGCCTTCCGGCAGAGGCAAATCGAGCCTCTGCGTGGACGCAGCAGCTACAAACTCCCGTGTGAGCCTTAGCTGCTCCAAGTTAAATGGGCGGCGGGATTAGCACCCTGCCACGGGCCCACCTAAACCCCGGGTCTTTGCCGCAACGTCGGCAACGGGTTTGAGCAAAGCTCTAAACGTTGCCCGTAGGAAGACTTTTGTCTTCGCCGGCCGCGACGGCTAACACGTCGGTCAGTATCGACTACGATCCAAAACTTCCAACCCTGGTTGGAATACGCATGAGAGGAGAAATATGAGGGAGATTTTGAGGTCCAAGATTCATCGCTGTTGGATAACCGGAGCCAACCTGGGCTACGTCGGCAGCATTCTCATCGACCGCGACCTGATGGAAATGTCGGACATCGTCCCGTTCGAGAAGGTCCAGGTGGTGAACTGCAACAACGGGGCGAGGTTTGAAACCTACGCGCTCCCGGGTGAGCGCGGCAGCGGTGTCATCTCGGTGCAGGGCGCGGCGGCCCGACTCTGCCAACTCGGCGACTGCGCGATCATCATGGCGTTCGAAGTCACGGACAAGGAAGTCGATCAGCGCATGATCCTGGTGGACGAAAACAACAAATTCCTCGAGTGGATCGAAGGGTCGATTTATGCCGAACCTGAACCAGCGCCCGTCGCACTTTTCTGAAAGCGAGACGGAAGCATATTATGACGCCGAAGACGCCCTCTATCGTTCCTTCTGGGACGAGGAGGGCAGCCTTCACTGGGGAGTGTTCGAAAACGACCCACAGTCCGGGCGCGAGGGATCGATACGCAGGAGTTTCCTGACAGCCTGTTCCCGATTGAACGAAATAATGCTGGAGGATTCCGGCATAGGGAGCGACTCGCACGTCCTTGACCTGGGGTGCGGTAACGGGAACACGTCGCTGTGGCTGTGCCGGGCGACCGGCGCCAAAGTCACGGGGATCGACCTCAGCGGCGTTCGCATCGACAACGCCAAACAGTCCCTGGAAACCGCGACGGATATCGCGGGCAGAGTGGACTTCCACAAAGCATCGGCGACAGACCTACCGTTTGAGGCCGGAACCTTCACCCATGTCTGGAGCCAGGCCACCATCTACCACGTGCCGGACAAAACGACCACGCTGGAAGAGGCCTACCGCGTTCTGGCGTCGGGCGGCTTCATGGTGTTTGACGACCTGACGAAACCGAAGCCCGACATCAGCGACGAGGCGCGGACGTACGTGTACGACCGCCTTTTGTTTGACACCGATTTCAGCTTCTATTCGTACATGGACGCTTTGCGGGAGACGGGCTTCAAGGTGCTGGACGCGAGGGACCTGTCTGCTCATCTGGCGCACAGCTACACATGCCTGTCGCGCATGGCGGCCGCGGGCGATGACGCCGACCGCCGCGAACGTTTCGAGGCGCTTTCGGACGCATATCTCAAAATGGTGAACGCGGTTCACAACGAAGAACTGGGCTGGGCCCAATACCGGTGCGTGAAATAGGCGCGCCGCAGATTCGCGAGCAAAAGGAGCAATTATGGTATCGGCAACCGGGCATCGGTTCTCCGAGCAGGAGACCGAGGAGTACTACGACGCAGAGGACGTCATCTACCGTTCAGTGTGGGACGCCGACGGCAGCGTCCACTGGGGCGTGTTCGACGAAGAGTCAGACCGCGACCTCAGCATTCGGGAACAATTTCTTGCGGCTGGCATCCGCCTCAACCAGTTGATGGTGGAATACGGCAAGATCGACGAGAACTCCAAGGTGCTGGACATCGGCTGCGGCAACGGCAACGCTGCAGTGTGGCTGAGCCGCAACAGCGGCGCTCATGTGACGGGTATTGACCTGAGCGGGGTCCGAGTGGCCAATGCCGTGGAGTCCCTGTCGAAAGTACCTGAGTTGGCCGGAAAGCTGGCTTTTGAAAAAGCCTCGGCAACGGATCTGCCATTCGACGACGGCACCTTCACGCACGTCTGGAGCCAGGCGACCATTTACCATGTGCCCGATAAGGTGAAGGTCGTGCAAGAAGCGTACCGGGTGTTGCAGAAGGGCGGGGTGATGATCTTCGACGACCTCACCAAACCGCGTACCGACATCAGCGAATCCGGTCGCAAGTTTGTGTATGACCGCCTGTTGTTCGACACCGATTTCAGCTTCTACACGTACATGGACGCGTTGCGGGAGGCGGGATTCAAGGTGCTGCAGGCCAGGGACCTGTCGTCCCACCTGGCCCAGAGCTACACCTACCTTTCCAGGTTGGCGTCCATCGCCGAAGGCCCGGACGGTTACCAGGAGCGGTTCGACTATCTCACGGATGCCTACATGAAAACCGTAGAGGCCATTAACAACGATGAGCTGGGCTGGGCGCAGTATCTGTGCATCAAGCAGTAATATCGGAATAACCCAGCCAACCAGGGAGTTGCACGAAGATGCCGGAAGCAGGAGATATCAGTTCGGAGGAACGGGTCCAATGGGTCTATTCGTCCACCAACAACCAGGAACTGGCCGAAAGGTACGACGAGTGGGCGCAGGAATACGATGACGACCTGGAGAACACCTTCGTCTGGCTGGCGCCGCGTTTGGGAGCGGAAACGCTGGCCGGCCACGTGGCCAAAGACGCCAAGATCCTGGACGCCGGCGCCGGCACCGGACTGGTGGGTGTGGAATTGCAGCGCCTCGGGTACGTGGACATCTGCGCCATGGACCTGTCCGACGGCATGCTCGATGTAGCGCGAGCCAAGGGCTGCTACAACGACTTCCGGCAGATGGCGTTGGGGGGGCGGCTGGACTTCGACGCGGACGCTTACGATGCCGTCATCAGCATCGGAGTGTTCACGCCCGGGCACGCGCCGCCAAGCTCTTTCGTGGATTTGTGCCGAGTAACCCGGCCCGGCGGGCACATCGTGTTCAGCATGCGTCCCGACACCCACGTCGAGCTCGGTTTCAAGGAACAGCAGGACTCCCTGGTGGAAAGCGGAGCGTGGAGCCTGGTGGAAGTTACCGAGCCATTCCACCCGCTGCCCAAGGGCGAGCCCGATGTAATGCACCAGATCTGGGTGTACCGCGTGAACTGAGGCACTGGAGCCAAACACCCGAAGCAGCACGGGGATGGCCGGACCGGCCATCCCCGTTGCGCGTTTACAAGGTGTGTTGGTTAACGAAACGGGCTATTCCCGCGTCTCCATGGGGAGATTTTGGTCGTGGACCTCGAGGATGCACTCCGGGCAACGCTGGAAGGGTTCGTGGCCGGTAGCGGGCCAGATGTCGTCGCCTTTCACGCCACAGAGGAAAAAGGGCTCCACCTCTTCTATCCCCAGGCTCTCCAGGTAGTGCACGACACCTTCCTTGCGGGGATTGTCGTACCACCACGGGGTGAGGCTGCGGGCCAGAGCGTGGATGTTTTCCTTGAAATCGTCGGAATATTCTTCCACGTCATCGGGGATATCAACCATCCAGCGCGACCCGTCCTTGGTGGCCTGGAGTTTGCCATCGCGAACGTTTTGTCGGATCACAGTCTGCGAGACGTTTAATATGCGGGATGCTTCCTGGATAGTGACGCGCTGCATTCGGCACCTCTAACGGCGAATGTGATGGAGTTTGGGGATATTTCTAACACTAACCCGGCCGCTGGGCAAGTCGCGACGCGACGAATTGCGCTCAGTTCGCCACGAGGGCCGTGCGTGGATCCTCCAAAGTGTCGGACAGCGATCCTCCGGGCGGCACCATGGGGAATACGTTGGTTTCCTGCTCGACCACGAATTCTATGAGGAACGGGCCGTCGTATTCCCTGGCCTGGCGCAGCGCGTCGGCTACATCCTCCTGGTGTTCCACGCGGAGTGCGGGTATGTCATAGGCATTGGCCAGTTTGACGTAGTCGGGTCCGGGCATGGGGACTTCCTTGATGTGGCCGTCAAAGAACATCTCCTGCCACTGGCGCACCATGCCGAGGTAACCGTTGTTGAAGAGGGCAATTTTGATCGGCAGCTTCTCCTGGACGGCGGTGACCAACTCCTGCAAGGTCATCTGGAACCCGCCGTCGCCGGCCACGGACCACACGGTCGCGCCGGGTCGGCCCAACTGAGCGCCCAACGCGGCCGGCACCTCGAACCCCATGACACCCAGGCCGCCGGAGGTGACGAACGAGTTGGGCTGATTCAGGAACAGATATTGCGCCGCCCACATCTGATGTTGGCCAACACCGGTGACCACCACCGCATCCTCGTCCTGCTGAATGGCGTCGTTGATCTGGGCGAGCACCTGCTGGGCGAGGAGAGCTTCGGATTGCGGGATGGCGAGGGACGGGTGCTCGGATTTGAGGTGACCGATGGTGGCCATCCACTCGGGTCGTTCGGCCCACTCCACCAACGGGACGAGGGCTTGCAATATCGGACGGGCGTCGCCGACCAACGGAACTTCGGCGGGAACGATCCGTCCGACCTGGCTCGCCTCGATATCAAGATGGATGATCCGCGCGTGTGGCGCGAATCCCGACACGCGGCCGGTGACGCGGTCGTCGAACCGCATGCCCAAGCCGATTATGACGTCGGCCTGGTCAACGACCATGTTGCACCAGTACATGCCGTGCATGCCCAACATCCCGAGGCTCTGGGGATGACTGCGGGGGAAACCGCTCAATCCCAGAAGGGTGTTAATCACCGGGATACCGGTGGCTTCGGCCAACTGCCGGAGTTCGTCAAACGCGCCGGAGTGAACGATGCCGTGGCCGGCGATGATCACGGGGCGTTCGGCCTCGTTGATCAGGGTGGCCGCCTTGCGCACGTTGTCCCATACGTCAGTGGACAGGGCGGGAGCCTCGGGCGTCGTGCGCGATTGCGGGAATTCGAACTCAACCTCTTCCAACTGGACGTCGCGGGGCACGTCGATCAGAACCGGGCCTGGTCGTCCTTCCTGGGCCACCCGGAAGGCATCCTGTATGGTGCGGGCCAGGTCTGCGGCGGACAGGACAAGGTAGGTGCGCTTGGTGCATACCGAAGCGATGCTACAGATGTCGCACTCCTGGAAGGCTTCCGTACCCATTGCGGCGCGGGCCACCTGACCGGTGATCGCCACCATTGGGATGCTATCGGCCTTGGCGCCCATGATGCCGGTGATGAGGTTGGTTGCGCCGGGGCCGGACGTGGCGACGCAAACGCCCGGCTTTCCCGTCACCCGGGCGTACCCGTCGGCGGCGTGGGCCGCGGATTGTTCGTGCCTCACGAGGACGTGGCGCAGTTGAGGATACGCCCACAACGCATCGTAGAACGGGAGGATGGCCCCGCCTGGGTGGCCGAACATCACCTCGACGCCCTCACGGAGTAAGCTTTCACAAATGATTTCTGAGCCTTTGAGCTTCACGGCGGATCTCCATAGTCGATTGTCGTTCTGCCTGCCAGCCCGTGGCGATGGTGCGTGAGGGTACAAAAAAAACCCGTCCCCATAGGGACGGGCAAAACCCGCGGTACCACCCTATTTGCCGTTGCCGCCGATCGGACGGCGTACGACCGCTCCAGCAGGACACCATCATGTCCCGTCGCTTCTAACGGGCAACGAACCCGGCCTGCGCTTATTCACCGCCAATATCGGGGGGCGGTTTTCAGCCGGCGACTCCGGAGTGATTTTGGGCGGGATCGGCGCGTCCTTTTCCACCGTGCCGGACTCTCTTGAGCGCGTTCGGCCCGCTTACTCGTCTCCATCTCAGTCTTTCGGTGAAAACTCTATCACGGGGCCGGCGAGAGCGTCAATTGCAAGTATTTGCGAGGTTGCCTGCTTTATGTTGATCCGGTGAGGCGCACGGCACGCTACATCAGATCCAACGATCAGCGATCACGAGGGGCCGTGTGAACGCGACCCATCATTGGGGAACGCCGCAGTCGGTAGAGTCGCGACTCCACCGCGACTGCATCGCAGTTGGCGGGCGGGGATTTTAATGTTTTGAGCCTCAACCCTGGGGATGGCATTCTGCATCTCAACCCGCTCGCCCGGGAGCGGCGGTTTGGATCAGGCCGTTCAGTGTTTCGTTGGCATGGTTCTCCTGGCGGAGGTCGATGCCGGGCCCTTTCCTTAGCCGTCGCTAATCGGGTCCGTCCGCCTGGTCCGGAAAGACGAAGAGGTAGTCCCTGGTTTCAAGGACGGGGGGTCCGGTCCGGTTACCCACGTTTACATCTCCCTGGAAAACCAATGCGCGCCATCCCCGGCGGGGCTGTGCGTCGGGGTTGAGGACGGCGAACAGTATCGCCCAGTCCTGGTCGTTGATGTTGATGTCCAGCTTGGCCGCGTTCGGAAACCCTGCTTGCCGCCACTCTTCGAAGGCGATGGTAACGAGCGCGTGTGGATAGTCGGGGAGCATGACGACTGGTCTGTGTGGTTCGTTCCGGCTGGATGTCCGTGGCAACTAATCGAAGCGGGTCATCCGGCTATGGGCAGGAGCTCGATCCATGTTCGTACGGAGGAGGGTCGGCACGACGGCGGCGGTAATGGCGCCGCGCGGCCCACAACGGATCGTCAGCCGGCAGATCGGGAAACTCATTCCGTGGCTGATTTCGGCGCGCTGGGAGTTGGTGCAAATGAGGTTCCGGCTAAATGTGAAACCGTTGGTGTTGATCGCGCTTTGCGGCGCGTGAGGTTTGCTGCGTCCGGATAGGCGCGTGGAATTGCGCAGGGGTTCAAGGTTCCAGCAAGGCGGCGCGGCGGCGGCGCGTCGCTCGACGCTGGAGGTGTTTGTGGCTCGCTGACGAGGCAAGCACCAGTTGAAGGAGTTCGTCGACCAGGGTAGCGGCGTACAGGTTGGTCGCTCTATTGATACGATGCCGGTGGCAGGGTGGTTTCGCATGCAGTTTTGACCGGTTTTTCCTGTGGCGCGCGTCATCGATTCATCAAGCGCACGATGCCACGCGCATGCTTTGGCTGACGCCGGAGTGCGATAGGTACACGGGTCAAGGATCCAGTGCATGATGGCGGTGGATGGTGTAACCGTGCCTCGCTGCATTTGGGATTACGGGATTAACCGTACGGTTTACCCGTTTCACGATCAGCCTGGCTGGGTTACGGGTTGATGCTACATGGTTGTGTCATTATTCTGCGAATTCTACCTTAATTCCAGAATAATTGATTAGTGGGCGCAGACCCTCGGCTTATCCGGCGCATCGCGACTGCGCGTCCTCAGATCCACATGATCAGTCCCTTACAGCACCAGCTCGCTCGACCAGCCCGAATCGGGCTGGAGAAGCGCGGATTGGGGTTATAATTGTCCGACCGTACAGGAGGCAGGGACCATGACGACAACGCCGGAAACGCAACAGGACGCCACAGCGGCAGAACGGCTTTGGACCTATGATGCGGTGAGAGTGAGGCAGGCCGGCGCAGAAACGCAGGTTACGCTTACGGCCGAGGATATTGCCGAGTATGCGGCTTGTGCCCAAAATCCGGATCCTCGCTACCTGATGCCCGCGCCGGGCGCGGATGGGCCGCGCATGATGGCGATGCCGACGATGGCGCTGACCTACGCGCCGTTGCTGCGGGATGAGATTGCGGAGGCCAATGGGTTCGTCGCGCAGGAACGCTCGACTACGGCGCGCCGGCAAACCCCTTTCGCCAAGTGCGAAATCCGGTGGTACCGACCGGTATATGCCAGGGAGACCCTCACAGCCACGCGGCGTGTTCACGAGAAATACGAGCGGCGGGGCAGCAAGTTCGTTACCTTCCGCGTCTCGGCATTCGACGAAGCGGGGGCCGTGGTGGCGAGCTACGACTACACGTGCATTTTTGAGTATTCGGCGGGACAGCGAGCGGTGCCCGAACCCGCGACGAACGTTGCCATCGCTCCGGATACGGACGCCGTTCCCGACCACTCGCGATTCGTTGGTTGGGACGGGGCGCGCGCCGGGACCCCTTTGCCGCGCACGCTGGCGGTAGGCGAGACCACGGAGAACATCCTCAGAAAAAACGCGCATCGGTTGGCTGGGCGGCCCAGCGAGAGCAACATTCACACCGACGAAGAGTTCGCGAGACAGAACATTTTCGGCGGAGCGGTGAACGCTGGCCCGGCGACGATGTCGTACGTTGACCGGTTCCTTGGACTGAATTTCCCGCCGGAAGCACTTTACAACGGCGGCACGCTGGTCATGCGGGCGATAACGCCATTCCGGGCGGGCGACGTGGTGACCTTCTCCGGCGAGATCACCGGCGCCGGCGGCAACCTGTACGGGCAGCGCAAAGCGCAGGTGCGCATCCGGGGCGTGAATCAACGGGACGATCTGGTTTCGCTTTCGGACGCAACTGTGACGTTGGCTTAGGACGGTGGTCAGATGACGATGGAGACACCCGAGCAAGTCGAAGCACGGGTTCGGACGGCGCTGGACGACCTGGGAATCGACGGCTGGGAATGGATAGAGATCGATCCGCAGTATGGCGACACCGCAGACTTCTGCGAGCAATATGGATACGACCTGCCCCATTCGGCCAACACGATCATCGTTGCGAGCAAGCGGGGGCCGGCGGCGCACTGCGCAGGCATAGTTCGGGCATGCGACCGTCTGGACGTGAACAAGCGGGTTAGAGGTTTGATGGGCGTGTCCCGTGCATCATTCGCTTCGGCAGAGGAAACGCGCGAAATAACGGGGATGATGATCGGGGGAGTCACTGCCCTGGCGTTGCCGGAGGGCCTGCCGATCTACGCGGACGCGCGTTTGCTGGACATGGACTACATCATCCTGGGCGCGGGCAGCCGTTCGGGCAAGATCATGATGCCCCCAACGGAGTTGGGAAAACTGCCAGGGCTGGAGTTCATCGACAGCCTGTCGATAGCCGTGGAATGAGGCGGCATCGGAAAAGCTCGGTTTGTGCGGCATAATGGTTATGGTGTAGATTACCGGCGGCGTTGGACGGCCCGGCCTCTGCGGTAGCCGGTTGACGATACCGTCCAAACCTTGAAACAACCAAATCCCGGAGAGCGACGAATGCCTGATACTCCTCTTTTCCCCGTAACCGTGGTCGGAAGCTGGCCGCGTTCGGCCGATCTGATCCGCGCACTGCGCCGCAAGGAGGCCGGCGAGATGACGTTGGCCGAGTTCAATGAGGTGGCCGACGACGAAGTGCTGGCCTGCATCCGCGCGCAGGAAGAGGCCGGCGTGGACATCATCAGCGACGGAGAGCAGCGCAGGGACAACTTCTATTCGTTCGCGGTTGACAAGCTCAACGGCATGCAATTGATGAAGGTGTCGGAGTTGCTGGACTATTCCTCTGACCGGGCCCGCATGGAGGAAGTGCTGCGCGCGCTGGATGTGCCGTCCTTTGCCATCAAGAGCCCCATCGTGATCGACACCATCAGCAAGCGGCACGGGCTGGCGTTGGACGAGTTGGCCTTCATGAAGGAACACACTGACCGGCCCGTCATGGTTCCTATTCCCGGCCCCTATATGCTCACCCGCTCCGGCTGGTTCGAGGGCTTGTCCGACAAAGCCTATCCCTCCCCCGACGACCTGGCCAGGGACGTGGTGGAAATCCTGCGCGAGGAGATCATCGCCCTGCGCGATCACGGCTGCGACTTTGTACAGCTGGATGAACCCACCCTTTCACAGGTGGTGTTCGGAGAGGAAACCACCGAGACCTTCATGTGCGCCGCGCTGCCCAACCGCCGCGACCCCACCGACGAGCTGGAAATGGCGGTTCGATTGATGAACGAGACCCTGGACGGCATCGATGGCATCAAGACCGGAGTGCACGTCTGCCGGGGCAACTGGAGCAAGAAGGAAGAGGTCCTGCTGCAGGGCAATTACGGCCCAATGCTGCCCTACCTGACGCAGATGAACATCGACCGGTTGGTGCTGGAGTGCGCCACGCCTCGCGCCGGCGAGATGGCAGTGTTCCAGGAATACGCCAACGAGAAGGAAATCGGCCTGGGCGTGGTCAATCCCCGCACGGACGACGTTGAGCCGGCCGGGCAGATTGTCGAGCGGGTCAACGAACTCTTGCAGTATTTTGATGCCGACAAGATCTACCTCAATCCCGACTGCGGCTTCGGCACGTTCGCCGAGCGCAACGTTAACACGCACGAGATGGCCGCCAAGAAGATGCAGGTGATCGCGGAAGCAGCGGAGATTCTGCGCGCCGAGCATGCGTAGGGTCGTACGGCGGGCGAGTTTCGACCATGGTGTCCCAGACCTACCAAGACGCGAGTCGCCGTTTGTTGGCGCAAGGCCTCGAGGAGTTGGCGCGCGGTGATACGCGGCAAGCATCCGAGAAAGGCTGGGGCGCGGCGGCGCAAATGTTCAAGTCTATCGCCGAACGGCGGGGGTGGGAACACCATGGCCATCGGCAGATTCGTGCGGTGGCCAGCCGGTTGGCCCGCGATACGAACGACCTGGAAATCCGGCGCCTGTACCGGGTAGCCAGCGACCTGCACACCAATTTTTATGAAGAAATTGACGCGCCCGACGAAGTGGCAGCAGGGATGGACGATATTGGCTTGCTGCTGGAAAAGCTGGAGCGGATACCGTAACGATGCTTCGTGTCTGACGTGAAGCGTCGAAATTCCAAAACTCCCGCCTTATGTTGGCGATACGCGTCAGATGCCCCACCTGCCTGAGCCACGTTAAACGTAGGAACGCCCAACGTCATCTGTTTGCCTGTGCGGAACGCAACCGGTGCCAGGTCTGCCCACCCGACGATGCCCACTGCCCGCGTTCTTGGTACACCCAGGTGAGCGACCTATACCGTTCCCATCCTGAGTACGCGGACTGCGCGCCGAAACCGATCATGAGACCCGGTTGATGGACCACTACCTTAATGTAAACTGAACCCGATGGTGTGGCCGGCCGGTTGCGACGATGTTCGTCCCTTGTGGGATGAGCAGAAGCGACCGCCTTGGCAGGCTGACTCCGGATCACCGAGCCATCGTTGAAACACTCGAAAGGAGCTGATCATGACGCAAGCAGAGAATCTCAACGGTTTGCCACGCGAAAAGCTGGCCGAGGTGCTGGATTCTTTCCGCGACCCCGACGTGTTCAACGCCGTTACCGGCCCGTGGAAGTCCCGCGTGGTCTGGCAGGATGGCATGCGCGCCCGGGCGTACATGCGGAATCACCAGGTGGACATGGACGAGCCTGGCGACCTGACCGCGACCGACGTGGCGGCCAGCGCCCATGAGCAACTGCTCTCCGCCATCGGAAGCTGCATGACGGTGGGGTTCGTGGTGAACGCCACCAAGCAGGGCGTCCGAGTCCACGACCTCGAAATCGCCGTGGAGGGCTACTTCGACAACATACGCAAGTGGGCGGGCGTTGAGGACGAGGGCAATCCCGGCTACGGCCAGATTTCAGCCAAGTGCTTCGTGCGTGCCGACGCTGACGAGGACACGCTGCGGGAGATCTGGCGGCTCGCGGTGGAAGGCTCTCCCGTAACCCAGTCGGTGGCCAACCCCACCTCTGTGCAAACCGACTTCGAGATGGTGGGTTGATGGCGACATTCGTTTCCGCTGATTGGGTCTCAGAAAGGATTGGCCGACCGGAATACCTGATCATCGATCCCCGGTCGGCCATGCGGTACCTGATGGGCCACCTGCGGGGGGCGGTCAGCGTGCCATTCAAGAAACTGCAGGGGGCGGACGGTAAGCTGGGCGATGCGGACCAACTGGCCATGGCCTTTGGCCATGCAGGGCTCGGCGACGATGTAACGCCCGTGCTATACGATCACCAGGATGGGCGAAACGCCGCAATGGCCGCCTGGGTGCTGGAGTACCTGGGCCGTGATGACGTTCACATCATGGACCTCCGGTACGAGTCCTGGAAAGAGCAGGGGCGCGAGGTGCTGTATCGGCCCGTGTCCACAGAGGCTCAGCCGTTCACCGTCAATCTGAATCCATCGGTGCGAGCGAGCCTGGACGACGTTACCAACCCGGGGAACGCCATATTGCTGGACACGCGTACGGAAGACGAATTCGCCGGGCAAGTGGAGATGGACCACCGGCCCGGGCACATCCCCGGCGCCATCAACCTGCCCCATGTCGAAACCGCCGGCGCAGACGGCAACTTGCTCATCGACGAGTTTGAGCTGCGAGAGCGTTTGGGGATCGTGGGCGTCGCCAACAACGATTCGGTAATCGCGTACTGCCGAAGCGGGGTGCGGGCCTCGGTGGCGTGGCTGGCTCTGAGCCAGTCCGGCTACGACGTGCGTCTTTATGACGGCTCGTACGCTGAATGGATGGACAGCGACCGGCCCGTCGAGCTGTGATCGTTTGATCGCCCACGGGTTGTCGATCCCCGGTGCGTTTGCCCGAGTTTTACCCAAGGGCAGGGCTCCGCAGTCAAATGGGCGCGCTACCGGCACGGGCGGGGCAAACCCGCTATAATGCGCCCAATTGCCGCATCGCCCTGCCTCGTCCGCGCCGTCGGATGGCCGGGCCGGAGGTTTTATGCCCATCATCCAACGCCCCTATGTGCCGCCGGAAGACAAGCCGCCGCAGGAAGAAAACTACATCAATCCGGGCGACGTCGCACCGCTGAATGTGAACACCGCCACCGCCCCGGCGCCGGCACCG
Organism: Dehalococcoidia bacterium; assembly: GCA_965116565.1. Lineage (GTDB taxonomy): Bacteria > Chloroflexota > Dehalococcoidia > Lucifugimonadales > UBA3495 > Bin87. The sequence goes on along the minus strand of OZ220699.1, from coordinate 1,470,040 downwards.
GCCCCAGCGGAAACGGCGGGTCCGCTTGATGCGATCACGTTCTACAGCGACTCGTTCCATGTTTTCAGCAGCCTGTACTCGGCGGTGCTGTTTTTCGGCGAGCAACTCGAGGAAAGGGAGCCTATCCTGCGCGCCCGCATCAAGGTCAGTCCGCAGATGATGAAGGCCATCGCCGTGCTGGCGACGAAGCACGTCCGTGAATACGAGGAGGCGGTTGGCCCCATCAACTTGCCGGATCAGGTGTTTGCCGCGTGGGAGTTGAACCCCGACGGCACCAGCAATGTTGACGGCCAGGGCCACTGATTTCTGGATACGTTGCAATGACGACACCACACGGACCCGGCGTTGATGAGGATGGGCGACCGCTGGCAGAGGACCTGTCGCTGCCGGTGGACGTAATGCCCAACGCCAACTGGGCGCATCCGGAAGGTTGGGACTGGCACAACACATCCACGAGCCAGCCCAACGCGGCGACATTCCACATCAGCCATAGCGACGTCACACGAGTTTTCACGGATGTCCTGACGGCGGCGGACAGTCCTCCAGAAGCCGTTTTCGTCGTGAAAAAAGAAATTCCATTGGTGATCATCGACAGCCTGGACAAATACTGGGCTGCTGAATCCAAGACCGCCCTGCCATTGAACGGGCTGAGGGTCCCGGTCGAGGCGGACACTGTGGCCGATGCAAAGCGTCAACTGGCGGGGGACCTGTCAGCACAGCTACGGCTGTTGCTCATGCTATCCACCGGAGGGACGACGCTGGCCCCGGCGCTGCAGGAAAACTTCCTGATGCTGAACGACTATTTGGAACCGCGGCGGCCCTGACGGCAAAGCCAGGCGTCAACGGAAAGGGGCGGGTTTCAAACCCGCCCCTGCTATTTGTGGAGTCCTGCTTCGCGTTCTATTCGCTGTTGGCTTCCTGCAGGGCGGCCAGGACGTTGGTGGGGGACAGCGGGAGGCTGTTCACCCGCACGCCGGTGGCGTGGTAGACGGCGTTGTGCAAGGCGGCCAGCGGCGGGATGATGGGGGCCTCGCCGACACCGCGCAGCCCGTAAGGATGGCGCGGATTGGGGACTTCGATGACCACCGTGTCGATCATGGGCATATCGAGGGCGGTGGGCATGCGATAGTCCAGGAAGGTGGAATTGAGCATCCGTCCGTCGTCAGCGTAGGTGTAGTCCTCGGACAGTGCCCAGCCTATGCCCTGCATGGTCCCTCCCTGCATCTGGCCCTCGACGTAGCTGGGGTGGACAGAGGTGCCGGAGTCGATGAACGCGGTGCAGCGCAGGATGTCCACCTTGCCAGTCTCGGGGTCGACCTCGACGTCGATGATGTTGCCGGCGAAGATGGGACCAACGCCGGTGGAGGTGGCGGAGGCCGATGCGGTGAGCGGGCCGCCGGTACGCATCATGCGGCTGGCGGCGTCGGCGATGGTCATGCTCTCCTCGGTGGTGGTGCAGGTAAACACACCGTCGGCGAACTCGACCTGATCGGGCTCGACCTCCCAGACCAAGGCGCAGCGCTGGGCCATCTGGTCGCGCAGGTCTTCGGCGGCGGCAATGGCAGCGAGGCCGGTGTCGAAGGCGATGCGGCTACCGCCCGTAGAAGCCGTCCAGCCCACGGTATCCGTATCCACGACGGTGGGAGCGATCTGGTCAATGTCGATGCCGAGGGTTTCGGCCACCTGCATGGCCACGGCGGTCCGTGTGCCGCCGATGTCAACGGAGCCGGTGATGAGATTGAGGGTGCCGTTGGCGTTGACGTTGATGGTGGCGGAGGATGCCTGGCCGGCCTGCCAGCGGAATCCGACGGCGATGCCGCGGCCGCGGTTGGGCCCTTCCAGCGGCGCCCGGTTGTGATCGCTGTTCATCATGGCCTCTTCCAACTCGCGGCAACCGAAGACGCGGTGAGGAACGCCGTTGGGCATGCGGTCGCCCTCCTGGACAGCGTTCTGAAGGCGGAGTTCCATAGGATCCTTGCCCAGGATCTCGGCCAGCTCGTCAACGACGGCCTCGACGGCGAAAGCGACCTGCGGTTGGCCCGGAGCGCGGTAGGCCTGCACCTTCTGCTTGTTGCAGACGACGTCATAGCCATCCACCAGCATGTGATCCATCTTGTAGGGGCCGAAGCCGGTGAGGGCGCCGCCACCCACGGGAGAGCCGGGATATGCGCCGGCTTCATAGACCATGTAGAGTTGGCCGGCAACCATGGTGCCGTCGTTCTTGACGCCCATCTTGCAGCGCATGAAGGTGGCGGAGGCGGGGCCGCTGCCAATGAAGACGTCGGTGCGATCCATGGCGACCTTGACCGGTTTGCCCGTCTTCTTGGACAGAACCGCGGCCACCGGATCGGTGTAGGTGATGCCCTTCGCGCCGAATCCTCCGCCGATTTCCATGGGCACAACTTTTACCTGGCCCTCGGGCACGCCGATGATGGCGGCGGTCTGAGCGCGCACATTGAAGATGCCCTGTGTGCTGGTCCAGACGGTGACGCGGCCGTCGGCGGACCACATGGCGGTGGACACGTGGGGCTCAATGTAGCCCTGGTGCACCGTCTGGGTGTCAAATTCCCGCTCGATGACGATGTCGGCTTCGGCGAAACCCTGCTCAACGTCGCCGACTTTATGCTGGATATGTCCGGCCACGTTGCTCTTGACGCCGGTGTCGTCGCCGCGAGCGAAACGCTCCATGCGGAAGTAGGTGGTCATGTCCTCGTGGAGCAGGGGCGCTCCTTCGGCCATGGCGTCGCGCCAGGTGAGCACGGTGGGCAGGACCTCATAGTCCACTTCCACCAGTTCCATGGCCTCCAAGGCGATATGGGGGTTGATGGCGCAGATGGCGGCGACGGCGTGGCCGACATACAGGACCTTGTCCTTGGCCAGCAGGTTCTCGGCGATCATGCGGGCATTGCCCTGCACTTCGGCGAAGTCGATCATCCGGTTCTCGATGATGGGGAAATCGGCCGCTGTGGCCACGGCGACGACGCCGGGTACGGCCTCGGCCTTGCTGGTGTCGATGCTGCGGATGCGAGCGTGGCTGTGGGGGCTGCGCAAGATGCGGGCATGGAGCATCCCCGGCAGGTTGATGTCGGCGCCGTAACGGGCGGCCCCGGTGACTTTGTCAACGCCGTCGTGGCGGACGGGGCGGGTGCCGATGACGCGGTATTGCTGTTCGGGCTGGGCGGTGGTGGTCATGGGGTTCCTCCTGGCGAATGGAGCGGCGGGAGTTGACGTTGGAATCTATTTAACGAAACCGGGCAGAAAGTACTCGCGCGTCGGGTCCGGAGGCATTCCCGGCATGTCGGCGGGCACGATGCCGTCGCTTTCGATGGCAGAGCGCACGATGCCCTTGTTGAATGGACTGATGTCGCCGTCGGTCATGAAATCGCGCACGGGCATCCAGAGACATTCCTCGATTTCCTGCTCGCTCATCTTGATGTCGTGGGTGAGCGCGCGCAGGCGACAGACGAAGTAGATGTCGGACTTCCCGTAGCGGTAACCGTGCCAGTGACGGAAACAGGACAGGGCCTCGAACTCGGCCTGGACTCCGGTTTCCTCAAGCACCTCTCGGACGATGGAATCTACGATGTGCTCGCCAGGTTCCAGCGCGCCACCGGGAAGCTTGTAAAACGGCGGGCGGTTGTCGATGCGGTAGCGCTCGCACACCACCAGCAATTCTTCTCTGTCGTTAAGAACCACCCCTCCGGCGCCAACATAATGGGTGGCATAGGGCGGTATGAAGGAATCCGGAATCAGCATCAGCGTTGCCGTGATGCTGTCGGAGTCGGCGTGATGGAAGGTGAAACCGCGCTGCGTGGCGATGGGCACGTGGGTCGCAAGTTCAATGGGAATGTCCACCCAGGCGACTTCATAACCGGCATCGCGCCATTCGGCAATGGATGCATCCAATGAAGCGGCGAAATCGTCGGGATGAGTGGGCAATTGCGCTGAATTGACCACAACGCCACGGAAAGGATTGGGCGTCGCAGCAAGGGGAGAAACCATGAGGCGGCTCCGTGTCGATGCTGGTGGTTTGGGAATCGGCGGCAGTATAGCACAAGGCCGGCGAATATACGGGGCTGGGGTCGAATCAGTGAAAGCGCTCGATACAGCCCCGTCACTCCCGCGCCAGTGTCGCCCACCGGAATGCCCGGCGCTACCTACGATATGATGACGTTCGGCCAGTTGGCGGCGTTCTCCGGGCCTTCAGAGGATCTGGACAGAGGATCTGGACAAAGGAATGTACCTCGGAATCCTGGCGGCCTTCGCGGAAGCCAATGACGCGGGCGGCGTGCAAGGATGTGTATTGTTCCTTAAGGTAATATACGATGGCTGTGAACCCGGCCGCGCGTTTTCAGTGCCCCGGGCCTTGGTTGAACATACTAAAGTATTCCGATTGATTGGCGCAGTGGTCTCGCACACCTCCCTGGCTGTGCTGCCTTTAGCAGACGCCGGGGACATTTCATCTATCTCTGTCATACTCTGTCATATTGTCTGTGTTATGCTTACGTACCTTTTACATAGCCGTCACATGCGGTGGAGATAATTAGATGAAGCGCATTATACTTCCGGCCGTCGCTGTGATTGCAGCCGTTACATTGTCCGCCGTTGCCGGATGGCTGGCTTGGGACAACAAAGCCCAGGCCCAGACTGACCTGCCCGCCCCTGCCAACGTGCAGGTGGTCAATGGCGACAATCCCGGCGAGGTTGTGGTGTCCTGGGATGCGGTGGCTGGCGCCTCCGGTTATTCGATCAACTGGCTGGGCTATGCTGCGGCCTGGGACGCACATCACGCCGGTCAGGACTGGCGGAATCTCATCATGTCATTTGACGTTGCAGGGAACCTAACGACTACACACACCTTGACGGTTAGCAGCCCGACGACGGGAAGAGCGGATTATCACTTCAGAGTAGGCAGCAAAAGCAGCCCTGACGCAGAACCTGCAATTTGGTCGGTGTGGCAGGCTCTGAACGTGCAGGGAGACGCCAACCAAGACGTGCAGGGAGACGCCAACCAAGACGTGCAGGGAGACGCCAATCAGGACGTTCAGGGAGATGCCAACCAGGACGTTCAGGCTCTGGCCGCTGCGATTCGTATTTCAAGGCTCACCGGCCAGTTGGTTGCCTTGTCCGGCCCCACTACTCCCGCGATGACGCCGGACGGCCTCAGCCAATCTGCGGCGGCGGTAGCCGACCACAGGGCCGAACTGGCCGCGCAACTGGAGATCCTGGCCGGAACCGGCTATGACGCACGGGCCGGCGAGATCGAAAGATTAGTCAACGATCTGGGATCCAATGCGGATCTCATCCAGCAAGGCAGGGGCCCGTTGCGGGTTGAGCTCCTCAGGGGCATAGGAAACCGGCAGAGCGTGACTATAGACAGTACCATAAAAATAGTCCCGGTTGCCGCCGCCAGACTGGATGATGAATTCTATGACCTGGTGGATGATTCCGGCAACATCCCCACGGACGCTCTGCTCCGCTACTCCCACTTGAAGAACTTGGTGGCAACCCTTGACCTCGCTACTCCCACGCTCTTTGGGGCGAGCACGCAGGACAATCCTGCGCTGGCCGGGCAGCTCCAGGAATTGTTTGACGGGAGGGCCGCCGCCGCTGAGCGGGACATCGCATATCTGCGGGGGATTGGGGACCCCGAGTTGGAGGAAGTGATCGAACTCATTGAGGCAATGTTCGACCGCGGCCGGGGGGATGACAACCTCTGGGATGGCTTATATCGTCGGCTTGGCCTGATAACACGGGAAAGAGTCCTGGTTGCGAAGGTCGCGAACGTTCAGCAACTGTTGCTGGGTGAAATTAACGGCCTGGTGGCCGACGTACAGGGTGACACACACCCGTCAACAATGCTCCAGGTCGAAGCAAGGGAGCCCGGCGTTACTGACACTGAGATCAAGTTCGGGCAATCGGCCGTTTTGGAGGGGCCAACTGCGGCGTTGGGTGAAGGGATGAAACTCGGCGTCGAGGCGGCTTTCAACGAAGTGAATCAGGCGGGCGGCATTAGTGGCCGGCAACTGACGCTCAAGACGGTCAACGACCATTACGAACCCTTCTTTGCGTTTTCCGCCACCAGTCAGCTGATCAATAGGGATCGGGTATTCGGGATGATTGGCGCGGTGGGCACGCCGACCACTCGCGCTGCGTTGCCCTCGGTGGAAGCCGGGCACGTTCCTTTCGTGGGGGCGTTCACCGGAGCCCAGCTGATCCGGCGCGATGGTCAGACCTACGTGCTCAACGTGCGAGCCTCGTACCACAATGAAACCGAGGCAATGGTGGATTCCCTGGAAGAGATGGGCAAGACCAGGGTGGCGGTGCTGTATCAGAACGACTCCTTCGGCCATGATGGGCTGGAAGGAGTGGAAAACGCCCTGCAAGGGCGGCCTGGCATGGAACTGGTGGCGTCCTGGTATTACGTCCGCAACACCTCCGCGGTGAAGTCGGCAGCGTATCGTATCGCCAGTGCCGAGCCGGACGCTGTCATAATCATTGGGTCTTACGCTCCAACGGCCGAATTCATCAAGTACACGCGCATCAGGCTTATGGATGACCCTACGTTCATGGCCGTGTCATTCGTCAGCAGCGACGCGCTCAAGGGCCGGCTTGTGGAACTCGGCGAATCCCTGGCAGACGTTTACGTGACCGAGGTGGTGCCTTCGCCCAGTGATGCAAGCAACCCCCTGGTTGCCGAGTATCAAGCCGCCCTGTCCGCATACGATTCCGAGGCAGAGCCCGAGTTTATCTCGCTGGAGGGCTATATCGCGGGACGTCTGGCCATCGCCCGGTTGCAGGAGTGCGGGTCTGACGTCACACGGGAATGCTTCCTTGACGTCTTCGACGAGACCACAACCATAGACATAAGCGGTCTTGAGCTCGAATTCGGGCCCATGGATAACCAGGGGTCTGACACTGTGCTCCTGACAGCAATCGATCCGGCAGGCGAGTAGGTTCGGGCCGACAGCATCGAAACGTCACGCCCGCGCAATCGCGTTGTGATCAAAGCGGTCTTCGCGCGTACATGAGTCGCCGCGAATTTGGTTGGGGGATTGTGGGGGATGGATGATGAGTTAGCCAGAGGCTGCTGATTGCGGAGCGCAGTCGGGAGAGCGGTATCGCAGTTTGGCGGTGCCGCTCTCCGGTTCCTGGAGCACCAGGAGGGCGAAGTCTGGAAGAACGAACGGTTCCCGGACTACTGGAACGAGGGACTGCCGTACCTGGACGAGGTCCGGACGTACCCGCTGGGCAACAGCACGACGCGTTCGGCCGCCCTGCTCGCTGGGAACGTGGAATACTCCCAGACCATCGACCCCGCGGCTTTCGAGATCGTTCAGAATGACGACCGCTACGAAGCCCAGCCGTTCGCGTCCTATTCTTACCTGGCGGTGTGGATCAACACCGACCGGGAGCCGTGGAATGATACGAGGGTACGCAAAGCGCTATGGCTGGCGCTGGACCGCGACGCGATCCACGAGACGGCGCGAGGATATCGCTGTTCGTGGCGCTGGTCGCCGTGGTGGTGGGCGACTTCCTGGGCGCGGCCTGGGGTGTGGCCGCGGGCTACCTCGGAGGCCGGTTCGACATCTACAGCCAGAGATTCCTGGAATTAATGATGTCGTTCCCGACGATGATTCTGGCGATGATCCTGGTGCTGGCGATGGGCGCCGGCGTTTGGACGGTGATAGTCGCAATTGGAATCACGCGTATCCCGATTGCCGTCTGCGTGATTCGATCGGTGACGTTGAGCGTGAAGGAATACGCCTACGTGGACGCGGCGCAGGCCATCGGAGCGAGCAGCACCCGGGTGATGATCAAGCACATCGCGCCGCAGTGTGTCGCTCCCTGGTTGGTGCTCGCCACAGCGCACCTGGGATCAGTGATCATCCTTGAGGCGTCACTGGGGTTCCTGGGCGTTGGCGTGCCGCTGCCGACGGCGACTTGGGGCAACGTGCTCGGAGGGCCGGTGGCAGCCGGTCTGATTCCTCGCTGGTGGATGGTCATATTCCCAGGACTGGCAATCACAGTCACCGTGCTGGCGTTCAACCTGTTGGGCGACTCCATTCGGGACGCGCTGGACCCGAAGCTGCGCGGACGGACATAGGGTGCTACGTCTGAACCCACACTTCCCGGGCGGTCGGTAAAACCGTTGCGTCGCACCACCCCCGCCGTTCGAGCCATCGGCATCAACCGCCGATGGCTCCGCATTGTCCGACTATGGTTGGTGCTCGGCGCGGTCGTGCTCGCGTTGGTGACGTTCTGGGCATTCCGGGCGCTTCAGGCCGGCCCGTTGCTGTTCCCGCCGGCCGAGGCGACAACCGACCAGGGGATGACGACTTCCCAGCACGACTGGCCTTCCATCCGCCGCGACATCGGCGGGACCGGCTGGGCTCCCAACGCCAAAGCCGCTCCACCGTTCGCCGTGGCATGGGAACGGGACACTCCCGGCGTGTTGCTGGCTACGCCGGCGGTGGTTGGTGACAACCTGTACATCACCACCGAGGACGGCATTGCGGCGGCGTTGGATGCCAGCACCGGGGAAACGGTCTGGAGCTACGAGATTGGTTCTCCATCAGACAGCGCGCCCGCGGTTACCCGCGATGCAATATACGTGGGCGCCAGGGACCACCGTCTGCTGGCGCTCGAGCGTGAAAACGGCGCGTTGCTATGGGAGCGCAACCTGGGAAACATCGTGCTCGGATCGGCGATCGTGCTGGATGGCACAGTGTACATCGGGTCCACCAACGGAAAGCTGGAGGCGCTGGACGCGGGAACCGGCGAGCCGCGATGGTCCGCGAGGATCAAAGGCTGGGTAGTTGGGCACCCCGCCTCGGACGGATCGGTGATCGTGGCGGCGTCCCTGGGCGAAAGGTTCATCACCGTTGAACCTGATACGGGGCGCCGCCGGCTGGTTTTCTACTCAGGCACTCCGGTGGTGGGCGGGCCCGTCATCGCGGACGGTCGGGCGTACTTCGTAACCAACCGGGGAGGGGTTTGGGCAGTGGACCCATCGGCGGTGAGTCGTCCGTTCAGCCGCTTCGCGTACGTCGCCAAGTTCAATTTCTTCTACTGGCGCCTGCTCAAAGACGCTCCGCAGCAGACGGGCAGCCTTTGGGTTGGATCGGCGCGCGGCCGGGTGAAGTACAGCCCGGTGTATGCGGACGGCAACCTGCTGGTGGTGAACGAGGACGGACTGGTGCGCGCGCTGGACGGCGCGACGGGCGCCGAGGTTTGGGAAAATACGCTGGAAGCGGAGGTGTCGGCGGAACCGGTGGCGGCGGGAGACGTTCTATTGATAGCGACGGCTACGCGGCGGCTGGTGGCCCTGGACGTGGACACCGGAAGCGTGGCGTGGGAGTATCCGCTGGATGGCGGCGGTCTGGCGGCGGCGCCGGCGGTGTCCGGCGACACGCTATATCTGCCGATGGCGGACGGGCGGTTGGTGGCGTTGAGTGGGAAGTAGTTCGGTCGGAACTGAGATCCGGTGGTTCGGAGGGTAGCGCGAATCGCCGCAGCACGGATTTGCTCGGCTACAGGCTTGAAATCCACTAGGCGCAGCGTGGCGTACCACGGTTATTCTGTTGCCACATTGCCCGGACTGCCTGTCGCCGACGTGTCACCCACATTCACGCACATCATGCTCGCTATACTCTGCACGTGGGTCGTGTTGACGGTCTCCGCATGCGGGGACGAATCCGGGCCAATCGAGGAGGTGAAAGCGCCGTTGGAACGCATTGGCGGTGCATCGGTGCAGGGGACAGTTACCTATCGTGAGCGTTTGGCGCTCACCTCGGGGGCCAGCCTCATTATCGAGTTGCGCGATGTGTCGTACGCGGACGCCGCAGCCCCTTTGATCGCCAGCCAAACCATCGAAGATCCCGGACAGGTTCCCATCAAGTTCAAGGTCGAATACGACCGGGACAGCATCGACCCGGGGCGCACATATTCCATACAGGCCAGGATCATGGAACCTCCGGACCGGCTGGCATTCATCAACGATACTGCCTACGAAGTCATCACGGGAGGTAATCCCAATCGCGTGGACATGCTGCTGGTGCTGGTGGAGCCGCCACCCGATCTGGTCGGAGACGGCGACCAGGACCGCAGGAAGTGGGTTGAGGTTCCGGCGCGGATTACCGACGCCAACCTGCTGCCAGGCGAACCGGAACCCTATCTGCGGATCAATTTTTACCAGTCCACCATCGAAGGATGCGCGAGGCGAGGCAATGAAGAGGTCGCCGTCGATGGCGGCGATATCATCGCGCGGGTTACGCTGATGCAACCACCGGATACGCCGTGGGCCATACCGTGCGACGACGAGGTGGTGGAGTTGGACATTGTGATGCGCGTGCCGTCGGATTTGATGGCGGGTCAGGCATACCGCGTGATAGTCAACGATCGGGAAACTTCCACCTTCAGCCTGCCGCCGGCGGAGATGGGGTATACCTTCATCGCCCAGTCGCCCATTGAGAGCGCCGACTTGATACCACCTAGCGACTCTGTCGGGCACCAGCTTCGGGTGGTTTCCGGTTTGCCCAAAGGCAGCGCGTGCTCGCGATTCAACGGCTACGAGAAACGGCGGACGGATGAGGACCAGATCGACGTGACTATCACGCACCATGAAGTCTCCGACCCCATGGTGGTTTGTACGGCAGACTATCCTACCGTGGAAACGGTGGTGCCATTGGGCGACGATTTCGAAACTGGAGTGGAGTACACCGTGCGCGTCAACGGGGACATGGTGGGCGAGTTCCTCGGGCGATAGTCCTCTCGCGCATGCACTTCGAGGTGTCATCCCCAGAGTCACGCCAGACCTACGTACAAACTGGCTACCGCGGCCGCTGGCCGTTTCGGATGCGCACTTGCTTCGGGGACGAGATAGCTGCGCTTCCCTCGTCATGACTGGCGCGCCAAGGGGCGGGCGTGCCGGTTCAGCGCGGTTGACGCTCGGATTTTGCGGCGCCTATACTCGCTGGACGAGTTGAAGTAGGCCAGTATTTTTGCATCGAGGCTTTTGCATGACGCAAGCGACACCACACCAACGGGACATCGCCGGGGAATCCTGGAACCCGGGGCAATACCTCAAATTTGCGGATCACCGGCTCCGGCCGGCGCTGGACCTGATGGGCCGAATACCGCTGGAGGAGCCGCGGGTGATCTACGATCTGGGCTGCGGGAGCGGCAACGTGACGCGGCTGCTGGCTGATCGCTGGCCGGGCGCGGACGTGGTCGGGATGGACAACTCACCGGATATGCTCGAACGCGCGGCGGCGGATGCGGACGGATACGGTGGGAAGGTCAGTTGGCAGACGGGAGACCTGGCGGACTGGACACCCGATCGAACACCGTCGATTTTTTACTCCAATGCGGTGATCCAGTGGGTGCCTGACCACGCCGAGTTGGTGCCTCGTCTCTGGAGCATGCTACCGTCCGGCGGGTGTCTGGCGGTGCAGGCGCCGCTGAGCTGGGATATGCGATCCCACCACCTGATGCGGGAAACGCTGGCGGACGGAGGCCCGGACGGAGTTGCAGTTGGGACGGCAGAATTGCGAACGGCGGTGGGGAACCGCTGGGTGCAGGACCCCGACTTCTACTACGATATGCTGGCTCCGGAGGCGGCGCACCTGGACGTGTGGACCACCGAATACCAACACGTGCTGAGCGGGAACGACGCGGTTCTGGAATGGGTTACCGGCACCGGTTTGAGGCCCATCCTGAACGGCTTGGAAGACGGTGAGCGGGAGACGTACTTGGAGGAATACCGGCGTCGGCTGAACCTGGAGTATCCCAAGCGAGAGGATGGGGTTACCCTGTACCCGTTCCGGCGGTTGTTCTTCGTCGCGGTACGAAGCTAGTGTTTCTTCATGGATGGAGAGGAAAAACGGGATACGGATTGCTGATCGTCCGTGATCCGATGAGTGAAGGCATTTCTGACTAGACGCATGGAGGTGCGACTATGACGGTTCTGGTACTGGGCGGCGCGGGATTCATCGGGCCGCGGGTGATTCGCAAACTGGTGGAACGGGGCGAGGACGTGTACGCCACCGACATCAATCCGCTGCCGGACATTCCCGGAGTCGAGCCGGACGGCATCCGCAGCGCACGGGTGGACATCACAGATTTTGAGCAGGTGACTCGGGCCATCGTGGACTCGCAGCCCGACCGCATCATCAACCTGGCCTATCTATTGGGCGGCGGCGAGGGCAACCCGCACCACCAGATGCGGCTGAACATCCTCGGAATGGACAACTGTTTCGAGGCGGGGCGGCTGCTGGGCGTGGACCGTATTGTGTACGCCAGCTCCGTGGCAGTGAGCGGGCAGCAGTCCAACTTCGGCGACCGCGAGATCAACGAGGACGAAGCGACCTACGGCGACAGTCAATACGCGACGCACAAGATATTCAACGAGTTCCAGGCCAAGATGTTCAATGAGAACTACGACATGCGCATCACCGGCATCCGGCCGGCCAACGTGACGGGCCCGGACAAGGTGCGTGGCTCAACCGACCACGTGCGTTGCGTGACCCTGCCGTCTCGAGGCGAACCGGTCAGCTTTCCGTACCAGGACATGATGCGTTTGCCCATCCACGTGGAGGACATCGCCGAGGCGTTCGTACGGGTCACGCTGGTGGACCGCAGCGAATACCCGGTGTACAACTCGGGCGGAACGCCGATCAGCCTGGGCGACCTGGCGCAGATGGTGCGCGGATACCTGCCGGACGCGCAGATCAGCTTCGACAACCCGGGCGGCCGGGAGCACTCCGGCAACTACATGGTGGACAACAGCCGGCTGCTGTCGGAGTTCGAGCTGACCTACGCGCCGCTTTCGCAGCGGGTGCTGGAAATTATCAACGAGGTGCGCGCGGACGAGGGATTGCCACTGGTATCGGGGTAACGTCAGGTCGAACCGAGCTCGATCAGGGTCGTCGTGTGGCAAAATATCAAGATCTACGTCCTGGCCTAAGCCGTTATGGTAGCCGGGACGTTGGTGTCATCCGCATTTCAACTGGCGGGAGACCAGTTCCCGGTCGGCCATCCCGCCAGTATTATGGCGGCCAACCTGTCCGGGATGACGGTCTGAGGTCTGTTCATGGTAATGGGTTTCATCAGGGACGGCAGAATCGAAAAGGAACGAAAACGCGCCAATGAGGCGCAAGCCAGGGCCGAAACCGCTGAGGCCAAAGTGCAGACTGCTGAGGCCAGAGCCGAAGCCGCTGAGGCCAAGATAGAGCAGGAACGGGAGCGGGCCGCCGCCGCGGAGGCCAGGGCTGAACGTTTGATGGACCGCTACGAAGAGGCCACTCAGGCGTTGATCCGTCGGCTGGAGAAGGTGAACGGAGAAGACGAGAAGGAGTGACCACGGGGCCACCCGACAAGCGCATCGCCTGATCGCGGAGCCGTCGCTGGCCGAATCCAGCGACGGCGCCCCATTTTTGGTTGTCAGTCAGGAAGGGCTGGATGCGTAGGGTAGGTGCTCGCCGATGTAGCCTACGATGAAGGTGTCGGTGATGTCATCCTTGTCGAAATAGATTTGCAGGCCGCCGCTGGAGCCCTGGTAGGTAAGGTGGCGGGTGATTTCCACCAGCCGTCCCTTTTCCTGGTCGCTGAATGAGCGTTTTTCACCGAAACGAGCCATGGTGCTTTCCGACTCGTCGTCGGCGTGTTTCCAACCGGTCAGGTCCATGAAGTAGGTGTCCCAAGAGCCGATGTTTCGATTGGGGGTGTTGTACCAGGCCTGGGCGAGCTTGTTGATGCTATCCAGCGCGGACGTGATCTCCACGCCGTTGGGCCTGGGTTTTCCATAACTGGCCAGATCCTTCTCGCAGTTGTTCAGGAATCGCAGGCGGGGGAAGCGTTCCGGGTTCGTAATGGCGTCCACCACGGTGGCGTGCCTGTTGGTGTCGAGGAGGCTTTCGGGTTGCGGTTCGTCGTCGGGGTCCTCCTCCATCGGGTCTTCAGCTTCGAAGGTTTCGTATTGTTGGAGACGGTCTTCCAGCTCCTGGATGCGGTTTTCGGCGTCTCGAAGCTGGTCTTCCAGCGTGTAGATGCGCTGCTGGGTGGCCACGCTGTCGGATCCCGCGTGGCCGTTGGGTTCGCGCGACGCCGAAGACGCCGATTTATCCGACGCATCCGCGATGTCGTTTTCACCTGCCGCCGGAGATGTGGAGAGCGTGATCGACACGGACTCCAGAACCTTCATCAAGGCGAGAGCATTGCGGCCGGCGGCTTCATTGGCGATGCGGTCGCGTTCCTCATCCACGAAGGCCATGGCTTGTTCCAACTCCGACTCAGCCATGCGCAGACGTTTGCCTTCGGAATCAGCGTAACGGGAGAACAAAGCGATTTTCGCCCACATCCACTGGGGAAGCTGATCATGAGGCAACGCGCGGCCCAAAATCAGTTGTTCCGACGCATCGATGCTGACGACGCCGGCCCAATCGCTGTGCATCTCGGCCAACTCTTCGAATTCCATGTCAGCCTGGCCGTCGGCGGTCAGCACCACCGCCGTATCGTGAATGGTGAAAAGGTCGTCGACATCCGTTATTGGGCGCGGATCGCGGCCCGAATTTTGCGGGCGGGAACGGTCGGTTTTAACGGTTTCGATGAGCCTTTCAAGGCCTACCGGTCCTGCGCTGTCGCCCCAGGGCAGTTGCGCATTGGCCAGAGCGTCAGGCACGGACGCGACCGCGATGCAATATCCGCCCACCTCCTCAGTTGTGGTTGACGTGTAGGTCATGACATAGGCCAGGTAAGGCTCGGAATCATCCGTCAGTTCATAATTTACCCCGTACAGATTCACCTGCTTAAACGTACCGGTGGTCAACTTTGCGATCCGGATCGTGAGTTGGTCGTTGCTCCATTCCCGGAACGGATCTGAGCCACCCAGATCGCGGCCGGCCTGGCTGCGGTGGGCGGCACCCGCATGAGCGATTGTCCACTCGCGGGCGAGGGTGTCGGCGGACCGGACCCGGCTTTGACTATTCAAAACTACGGCATACTGAACGATGTTGGTCATAGGCTTGCCTCCGTTCCCAGAAGTCGCACTGACCTTTGATTATAACCGCGCCGCGGGCTGGGTCGGCACGTGGTTCACAATCGCGCCATGGGCAGGCTGCGTTCCGACCGGCGTCCGCGGAGGGCGTTGCGTTGGCTCGCTTGCCGCAGTTGGGGATGGCCCATATAATGCGGACAACATCGTTTATCCGAGACCGTTTGGCGGTCGACACGTTCATGCGACGGCAGCCGTTGCGACAGGTGTCTAACCCGGCGGCGCTCATCCGCGCGAGGCGAATTTGCCAGCGACGGATCTGGAGGAGGACTTCCTGATGGCATTACCCGATCGTATGAAGTTTGGCATCTTTATGGGGCCGTTCCACCGGGCCGGCGAGAACCCCACGCTGGCGCTGGAGCGCGACTTGGAGCTGGTGCAATGGCTGGATTACCTGGGCTTCGACGAGGCCTGGATCGGAGAGCACCACAGCGCAGGCTGGGAAATTATCTCGTCGCCGGAGATTTTCATTGGCGTGGCCGCCGATCGCACCAAGCACATCAAGCTGGGCACCGGCGTGGTCAGCCTGCCGTACCACCACCCGTTCATGGTGGCAAACTGGATGACCCAGTTGGACCACATGACACGCGGTCGGGTGATGCTGGGCGTGGGTCCGGGCGCGCTGCCGGGCGACGCCTACATGATGGGTATCGACCCCACCAAGCAGCGCCTGCGGATGGACGAATCCCTCGGCGTCATCATGCGGCTGTTCAAAGAGAAGGAGCCGATCACCCACCAGAGCGACTGGTTTGAGCTCAATGAGGCGATGCTGCAGCTACGCCCCTACCAGACGCCGCACATGCCGATCTCGGTGGCGTCGGTGCAGACGCCGTCGGGCGTGGCATTGGCCGGCAAGCACGGCGCGTCGGTGCTGACCATCACCACGCCGCGCGACCCGAAGGTGCCCCAGGGCGCAGCCCTGCATGAATTGTGGGACATCTGCGAGGAATCGGCCGCGGAGCACAACCAGGTGGTTGACCGTTTCGAGTGGCGACTGGTGCTGCCGGTCCACCTGGCTGACACACGCAAAGAGGCGTTCGAGCAGGCTCGCATCGGCGCGGGCCGCTACCAGCGGGAATACTTCGAGCACACCATGGGTCGCCCGCAGGTGGTCGACGGGCCGCCGGACAAGATCATCGACGTGATGGCGGAGCGGGGCGCGTGGATCATCGGCACACCCGACGACTGCATCGAGGGCATCAAGCGGCTGGAGGAAATGAGCGGCGGATTCGGCGCTTTCATGGTCCAAACCGTGGACTGGGCGGCGCGGGAGCACATGCTGCACAGCTACGAGTTGATGGCCCGCCACGTGATGCCTCACTTCCAGGGCTCAGCGGACGCCCTCATCGCATCCAACCAGTGGGCATACGAGCGGCACGAGACGCTGCAGGCGGGCCGCACGCGTGCGCTGGATCGAGCCAGGGAGGACTACGCCGGCCGGAACGCCTAGGAACCGCACATCATCGAACATCACGGCCGCCGGAACGCCCTGAGAGGGGACTCCGGCGGCTCGTTTTGAATACAAAGATCAGAGAGAAGTGGAGGGTCAGAAATGCCACTACACCCGCAAGCGGTACAAGTTATTGAGGCGACCCGTGCCCTGGGGCTGCCGCCCAACCACACGGTTTCACCGGCCGAGGCGCGGGCCAACGCCGCCAAGCGCCCGCGCGGTCCCGGCCCTGAAGTGGGCAAGGTTGAGGACCGTTCCATCCCCGGGCCGGCCGGCGGCGTGCCGGTGCGTATCTATACGCCGGAGGGGGACGGACCGTTCCCCATCCTGGTGTGGTACCACGGCGGCGGTTGGGTCGTTGGAGACCTGGAGTCTGCGGACGCAACGGCGCGGCATCTCTGTGCCGGCTCACGCAACATCGTGGTGTCGGTGGACTACCGTCTCTCTCCTGAGGCTAAATATCCCGAACCGCTGGATGACTGCTATGCCGCCACGCTGTGGGCGAGCGACCATGCGGAGGAACTGGGCGGCATTCGCGGTGTGGTGTCCGTTGGCGGCGACAGCGCGGGCGGCAATTTGGCCGCGGGCGTCAGCATACGCGCTGCCGAGACCGGCGACGTGCGCGTGAGCCACCAGCTGTTGGTCTATCCCGTAACCGAAGCGAACTTTGACACGGGCTCCTATGTGGACAATGGCACAGGCTACGGCCTGGAACGCGACGGCATGATCTGGTACTGGGATCACTACCTGGCCGACCCATCACAAGCGAATGATCCGCAGTGCGCTCCCATGAAGTTGGCCTCCGACTTCGAGAACCTGGACAGCATCGCGCAGGCGTTGGTGATTACCGCCGAGTATGACCCGCTGCGCGACGAGGGTGAGGCTTACGGCCGCCACCTGAATGCCCTGGGTGTTCCCGCTACCGCGAACCGCTACGACGGGATGATCCACGGCTTTTTCAGCATGGCAGGGGTGATGGACACGGCCCGGGACGCCATGGACGACGCGTGCGAGTTCCTCCGGGGCGCAGTTGACGACATGACGGAGGAGTACTTCCACCAGCACGAGGGCGATCCGGCAGCCATGCGCAAGCTATTGGACCCTCAGGCCGCGTACGTGCTTGAGGTGTTCGATGAGCTTGACATCAAACCGTTCCAGGACATGGACGTCGACGAGTGCCGCGAGGTGATGAACAACCGCCCCCGTCCCGAGGGTCCCGCTGTGGGCAATGTCGAGGACCGGATCATCATGAACGTGGACGGCAAGGAACCGGGCGAGGTGCCCATCCGCATCTACACGCCGGCGACGGCGGGCCCGTGGGGAATCCTGGTCTGGTACCACGGCGGCGGTTGGGTGATCGGAAACGTGGAGACCGCCGACGCCACGGCGCGAGAGCTGTGCGTGGGCGCGAACTGCGTGGTGGTGTCGGTGGATTACCGGCTGGCGCCCGAGTACAAGTTCCCGACACCGTTTGAGGACTGCCTGACGGCGACCATGTGGGCCATGGCCAATGCAGACGCGCTGGGCGGACGTCCCGACGCCATCGCGGTGGGCGGCGACAGCGCGGGCGGAAACCTGGCCGCCGCCGTGTCGCTGGCCCAGGATGATTTCCCTCATCAACTGGCGTTCCAGCTGTTGGTGTATCCCGCGGTCGATTACAACTACGACACGCGCTCATACTCGGTGAACGGGCAGGGAATGTTCCTGGAAACGGCCAGCATGCGGTGGTTCTGGGACCATTATGTTCACAGCAACGACCTGTCAGGATACAACATATTCGCGTCGCCGCTGCGGGCCAAGCTGTCCAGCGACCTCCCGCCGGCCCTGGTGATCACCGCCGAGTTCGACCCGCTGCGGGATGAGGGCGAGGTTTACGCCAATGCACTCGAGGAGGCCGGCGTGTCCACCAGCCTGATCCGCTACGACGGCGTGATCCACGGCTTTTTCGGATTGCCGCACGTGATAGGCAAGGGTCGGCAGGCTATCGACGCGTCCTGCGCCAGTTTGCGAGACGCGTTCGGCGCGGTGTTGCAACAACCGGGGGCAGTGGAGGCCGCGGACAACTGAACTCGGTGAATCTCTCAGACGTTGTGGGGGCGAAAATTTTCGCCCCCGCGTAACGCTATGATAGCGTCGAATCTCAACGTCGTTGGATCGCTGTACCGCGAGGCCCATCGGGCAGTTCCACGATACCGCGCTCGCAGGGGATCGTCTGACACCCGAAGGCCTTTATGAGCCAATCACGGTTGATACAGCCGAGGACGGCGCCATCCGCGGGCTCAGTGAAGTCCTCGGCGTGGAACTGCGCTGGGTCGCGGGAGCGTTGCGCTTCTGGAATCCCGCCACGGGCGACTACATGCCCGACCTAACCGAGGCGGAATCGCAACGCAATGCCGCCTTGGAGCGTGTTCGCCAATTGGAGGCGGAATTGCGGCGCCAGCAGAGCTAACCCGATGCCAATTGCAAATGGTATTATGGCGGCGAGGGATCAATCCTTCGTCGCCGACGCTTTATCCAAAGGAGCGACCAACATGGCCGAAACCATCCAGGAACAATACATCCGCATGAATCCCCGCTCGCGGGAACTGCAACCCAACTACCAGGCCAGGTTCCCGTCCGGCAGTCCCGGGCACGACGGCTACACGTCCGATCCTTTCCCGATCGTGATCTCCAGAGGCAGCGGGCCGCGCAAGTGGGACATCGACGGCAACGAGTACGTGGACTACGGCATGGGCTCGGCGTCGCTGCTGCTGGGCCACGCACACCCCGAGGTGGTGGCTGCGTTGTCCGGTGTTTTGGAGGCCGGATCCCACTTCGGAGCGCCAACCGAGTCGATGCTGGAATGGGGTGAGCGCGTCTGCACCCTGATGCCCTGCGTGGACAAAGTAAGGTTCGTGGGCTCCGGAGCCGAGGCAACCATGCTGGCGATGCGGGTGGCCCGCGCCTACACCGGCAAGGAAAAGATCATCCGGTGGGAGTCGCATTACCACGGCTGGCACGACTACGTAATGCCCGGCAACCTGCCGCCCTTTGACGTGCCGGCGTCCATCGGAATACCGCAGGGAACCATCGATTCGATAATCGTCCTGCCGACCGACCTGACGGCGCTGGAAAACGCGCTGGCCAACGACGACAACATCGCTGGCGTGATCACCGAAGCATCGGGCGCGTCATACGGCACGGTGCCGCTGCCCGACGGCTTCCTGGACGGCGTGCGTCGGCTGACGCGTCAGCACGGGGCCGTGATGATCCTGGACGAAGTGATCACCGGATTCCGCTGGGCGCCCGGTGGAGCGCAGGAACGGTTGGGCGTCGATCCCGACATCTGCACCATGGCCAAGATCGTGACCGGCGGACTGCCCGGTGGCGCCGTTGGCGGCCGGGACGAGTTCATGGCGGTCATGCACCAGACGGGCGACAGCCACCACGACCGCTACGAGCGGGTGCTCCACGGCGGGACGTTCAACGCGAACCCCTACGCCGCGGCATCGGGCAACGCCGCGCTGCGCCTGGTCGCCACCGGCGAGTACAACGCCCAGGCCGATTTGATGGCCCAGCGGTTGCGGGTCGGGCTGCGCGAGGTGGTGGAGCGTCGAGAGGTCAACGCTACCGTGTACGGCGAGGCGTCAACCTTCCACATGTACTTCGGCGCGCGCAGCATTGATGGGCTGGACGCCTCGAGCCTCAAGAACCAGCCTGCTGACATTCAGCGGACCTTGCGCCAGGCGCTGCAGGTGCGTGGGGTGGACCTGATGTCGCGCACCAGCGGCGTGCTGTCCGGGACCCATACCGAGGCGGACATCGACTTTACCATCGAGGCGTTTGATGGAGCGATCGCCGCCATGATGGAAGAAGGCCTAGTGCAGCACTAAACACCACGCCCGTCTGCGAACCGCGCGGAAATCAGAAAACCCTCGCCGTTGGCGAGGGTTTTTTCATCGTCGGTTATCCGAGGATCAGTACCCGATGGCGTAGCCGTCGTAGCGGGGGTCGGCAGCCCCGTGGAGGGCGCCGGTGTCGGGATCGATGTACAGCGCCATCTCGCGGCCGGTAACTCCGTCCCAGGCGCCAAGCTCATGCACTGGGTGGCCCATGGCGCGCAGTTGTCGAATGGCGCCGGGGTCGAATCGACTCTCCATCAGCAGCCGATCCTCGGCCGTGTGGGGGATGGTTGACTCTGTGCCGTCGCCCACGTGCTTCCACCGGGGCGCTTCGACCGCTTCCTGGACGGTCATGCCGTAGTCGACCAGGTTGGTGATGATCTGCATGTTGCTCTGCACCTGGCAGTCAGCGCCCGGGGTTCCCAGGACGTAGGTGAGGCGTCGCGCTCCTGCGCTGCCGTTCGAAGAACCTCGCCGGAAGACCATGACCGGATTCATGGTGTGGCGGACGCGCTTACCCGGCTGCAGGCAGTCAACATGGTCGGGGTCGAGATGCCAGTAGGTCATGCGGTTGTTGAGCAGAATACCGGTGTTGCCGGCCACCAAAGACGAACCCCAACCGCTTTGGATGCTCTGGAGTTGGCATACGGCGTTGCCGGCCCGGTCGGCCACGACGAAACAGGTCGTATCCTCCTCCTCGGCGCGGGGGCCGCGGCGACCTACGCCGACCGGCGTGGCGGCGCGGCGCTCGGGTTGGTGCTTCCAGGGATCGCCGGCCTCCATGCGCGTGGAGGCGTGATGCCGGTCGATGAGTTGCGCCCGTTCGCGTGCATACCCCTCCGACAACATGCCTGCCACCGGCACGTTGATGTAATCGGGATCGGCGACGTAGGCTTCACGGTCGGCGAACGCCATCTTTTTCGCTTCCACCATCAGGTGGATCGAATCCGCTGAACCGAACCCGAGCGACTCCATGCCGTATTGCCGGATGACGTTCAGTTCCTGCAACAGGATGTGCCCGCTGGAATTAGGCGGCGCCTCGTACACGGTGTAGTCGCCGTAATCGGTTGAGATGGGTTCCTGCCAACGAGCGGAGCAATCGTTGAGGTCGGCCATGGTCAGCAGGCCGCCCTGCTCCTCGCTGAACCGCACGATAGCCTCGCCGATGCGTCCTCGGTAGAAGGCGTCCCGACCGTGGGCAGCGATGGTGGACAGGGTCCGCGCGAGATCGGACTGGCGGAGAATGTCGCCGGGGCGCAGAGCCGCTCCGGTGTCGCTGCGAGTGAAAATGGCGCGGCTGGTCGGAAACTCGCAAAGCAGCGGATCGCTTGCGATGGCTCCGGACAGGTAATGCGTGACCGGGAACCCGTCGTCGGCCAGGGCGATTGCGGGAGCCAGTACCTCGCTCAGCGACAGGACGCCGTAAGCCTCGTGCGTGTCGATCCAGGCATTGAGCAGCCCCGGCACCGAAACGCTCAGGATCCCCTTCATGGGAATACCCTGCCGGTAGCGTTCTAACGTGGCGGCATAGGGAGCGGCGCCGGTGCCGTTGCAGACGCGCAGGCTGTCATCCTCCGCCCGATACGCCATGATGAACCCGTCGCCGCCGATCCCCGACATCAGGGGCTCAACCACGCCCAGGGCCGCAGCGGTGGCGATGGCGGCGTCAAAAGCGTTGCCGCCGCGTTGCAGGATGCTCACGCCGGCCTGGGCGGCGAGGGGATGGCCGGCGCATACCATTCCGTTCCGGCCCATGACAACCGGACGATGGGCGTCAAATCGGACGCCGTGCGGTGTGGTGGACATTGTTGGACTCCTGACGGGGGATGGTCAGGCACCACGACCCCATGAAAGATGTGCTACGGGGCCACTATAGCGGGAGCGGCGGGCCGCGTCGAGGCGATGATCTCGGGGGCGACACCTCCCTTGGTGAAAAAGGACACCAGTTCAGGCGTGAATTCGCCGCCGGCGCTTTCCAACGTGACGCGGAGCGTGTCGGTTCCGATGCTCAAATTGTAAGGAGGATCCTGGAGTACCGAGTCAAGATTCAACGCGCCGCACAGGTCCACGGCGGCCAGGATGGTGTCGTACATCGCGGCCCCATGGAAGTTGGTACGGTCCAGAACCGCCATGTTCATGTTGGTGTGGGACAGCATGGTGTCGGCGAAGTTGGATTCCGAGAGCCTCGTACGATAAAAGACGGCGTTGGATAAATTGGACCCTTTCAGGTCGGCCCAACTCAGGTCAACCTCCGAGAAATCTGTGTAGTAACAGTAGGTCTCTCTCAGTATCGCCCAGCATAGATTGGCGTTTCGCAGATTGACCTGGTTCAAGTCGGCCCGGAGCAGGTTGGCGCCTTGCAGGTTGGCTCGCGTGAAGTTGCTCTCGCCCAATTGCGCTCCCTGCAGGCTGGCGCCACGGAGATCAGCATCCTGGAAATTCGTGCCAATCAGGTTGCAGAAATGCAAATCCGCGCCGCGCAGGTCCGCGCCGCGAAAATCTGAGCCGGAGAAGTCGAGGTCCCCCAGATTCGCCCAGGTCAAATTCACGCCCTGGAGTTGGGAGTTCCTGTACGCTGCGCCGGAGGCGTCGCCGGCGGTCCGCATCTCATTCCACGCGACGACGTCGTCGCGCAACAGGTCCAATCTGCGCCGGGTCGTGAGTTTACGCCAAAATTCCATGACCGCACTCCTGATCATGTGCTCGCACAATCACGGTAATTTTACACTTACTCATCTCGCCGTCGCAGTGAACCGGGTCGATGCAATTCGGGCAAAACCGGGTGTTGTCCGCTGCGAAACGAAACAGGGGCGAAATCTTCCGCCCCTGCTTGATAGTCCTGGGATGACCGGCCTATGACGCCATTACGCCGGCAGAATCCAAACGCCGCGGGCTCCTAATGGCCGCCGCAGCCACATCCGCCGCCGCCACCACCACAGCCGCAGCCACCGCCGCCGCATCCGCAACCACCCCCACCACAGCCGCCACCGGAGTACATGGGGTTGTTGATGACGAATCCGACCCGGCCGCCAAATTCCTCCACGTAGTCGATGGTCGCTTCTTCGAGGAACGGAGCGCTGTCGGAGTCAAGCAGGAACTCCACGCCCTCCATCCGCAGAACGGTGTCATCAGGCTGGTGTTCCTTCTCCATGGTGAGCATGTACTGCAGGCCGTGCCCGGCTGGCATTGCCACTACGCGGAGGGCAGAATCGATTTCGTTCTCGCCGTCCATAACTTCCTTAAGTTTCTCGATGGCCAGGGGGGTGACATTCATCGTAGTCGCTCCTGTTGCTGTTGAATGCCGAAACGAAAACGTTCCGGCCAGTGGAAACCATAGTTGCCCAAGCGTACCACGCGTCGCAAAAACCGTCAAACCAAACCCAATGAGCCGGACCCTTTGGGGCCCGGCTCTTGCGTTCTCCGAAGGAACGAAGTTGAGCTTGTGTTCAGTCGTCGGCGGCCACCGCTTCAGCCAGGCGGTTGTCCACCAGGTCGCCGCTGCAAGCGGCGCCATCCAGCAGGCCCCAGCGGACCATCCAGTGGTAGGTGTCCTCGACAATCTCGTCGGTGTAAGGGGTGTTGTACGAATAGCGGATACGCGGGAGGTGGAAATCCTCCGGGGTGATGCCGCCGTATTGTTTCGCTACCGCGGCGAACCGGGGTTCGTCAATGAGGTAGCGCAGGTATTTGCGCTTGTCGGCGTTGATGAGGTCAACGGCATTGACGATGGCCCGGTTGATGGCGGCGAAGGTTTCCTCGTCCATGTTGTCGCTGGCGTTCTCCGCGCCCAGGTAGTGGCCCTCGCACACCGGCCGGCAACCGAGTTTCTCGGCCAGCGTGATCCACGGCTCCATCAAGGCGGCGGCGTCCACCTCACCGCTCATCATGGCTTCGAATCGAAACTGCGGAGAGCCGTGATGAACCAGCTTGATCTTCTCCTCGGGCAGGTATCCCGACAGCAGACGCAGCGCCACGTAGTGGGAGCCGGCGTGGAACTGTACCGCCACCGGTTTGTTGCCCAGGGTCCCAGGATAGTAGTGTGGAGAATCCGGGCGCACCAGGATGGCCTGGCTGGCGACGGCGGATCGGAGGGCGATGATGCGCGCGCCTTGCTTGCTTTCATAGGCCCGACGGACCTGACCTTCTTCTCAAGCGCGGTAGATCGCGACCTGTGCCTCCTCGAACGCCACGTGGCCGAGGATGGGATTGACTTCGTCCGGGTTTTCGGTGGGCGCGACCCGCCCGCTGTTCAGGGCCCGAACGAACTCCATGTCGACGCCTTCGGCCTCGAACAGTCCCTCGTCTTTAGCGACCAGCCAGGGCAGGCTGAATACCACGCCGCTGATCTCGCTGACTACTTTTTTCATATTTGCCGCCTCCCAAGGATGAAAGCGATGATTTCGCCAAGTGTAGCAAAGCCAACCCCGACCGTCCATTGAGTACTGAAGTTGCTCAGGGTCCCGGCGCGGTCGCGCTACGCCATCGGCCAACGCGACTGCCTGCGCTGCCGGTTGTACATCACCCGGCACGTACTCAATTCCATCTGGCCGGCGGTCGCCCTCGCGTGCTGGTACGCCTCCATGAAGTTGGAGGTCAGGATGCCGGCGGGCAGCGCGAACAGACCGATGCCCAGCAGCGCGATGAACCCCGCGATGACCCTTCCCGCCAGCGTTCCCGGCACGACCTCAAGCGAGGGCAGCGTGGTCAGGATCACCACCGATGCCCAGAGCGACTCTCCGATGCTGCCGAACTGCTCGTGGTTTCCGCCCGGCAGGTTGGTCTCAGCAGCATGCATCAGGTAACCGGCGGCCAGCCAGAACACCCCCAGCGTCACCAGTACGCTCACCAACTGGGTCGCCGACCGCAGCATGACCCGCCCCATCAGGCGCATCGCGGGAAAGCGCCGTCCGGTCATGATCAGCCGGGAAATCAGACGGAAAATGGGCAGGATCTCGACCTCGCCAAATATGATCATCACCACCAGGGTGGGCCAGATGGCGATGAAGTCTATGATCGCCGCGGCGTTGGTGGTGGCGTATTTCAGCCTCGCCTTGAATCCGCCTTGCCGGTAGTCCCGATGCCACACCATGCACCAGAGCCGGATCAGGTATTCGGCGGCGAACAGGCTGATGAATACAAACTCCAGCTTGGTGTTGCCGATGGCGAGGTTGACCGCGCTGATCAGCACCAGGCCGAATATCGTGAAGTCCACCACCCGCGCCGGGCCCCCGTTGTCTGCCTCCAGCACATGAAACACGGCGTGCTGGAGACGCACATAGGCGTTCCGGTCGGGCAGCCGGCACTGCAGGTTCAACCGGACGGGAATCACCGCCATGATCAGCTGTTCGTCAAACCGGATCGTCGACCCGAACGGGTTACATGGCGGTGCGGCCACCATCAATGACCAGTTCGCTGCCGGTCATGAAGGACGCTTCATCGGATGCCAGGAACAGGACGCCGTATGCGATGTCCTCGGGTTGACCGAGTCTGCCGATGGGGGTGCGGTTGAGGCGGTCCTCGCGGCCGCCGGCGGCCAGCAGGTCGGCGGTCATGTCGGTCTCAATGGTGCCCGGATGCACACTGTTGCACCGTATGCCATCGACGGCGTGCTGGATGGCGGTGGACTTGGTGAACAGGCGAACCGCTCCCTTGGAAGCCGTGTAGGCCGAGGAGATATGGTTGCCCACCAGTCCCGCCACACTGGAGATGTTGACGATGGACCCGCCGCCGTTGCGCCGCATCTCGGGAATGGCGGCCTTGGTGCCGAGGAACACGCCCTTGGCGTTAACACTCATCGTAACGTCCCAGTTTTCGTTGGTGGTGTTCTCCACCCTCTCGGGCATATATACGCCAGCGTTGTTCACCAGGATGTCCAGCTTGCCAAATCGCTCCACGGCTGCGGCCACGGCGTCCTTCCAGGACTGCTCGTCGGTCACGTCCAGGTGCACGTAGAGGCACTCGCCGCCCAGCTCGTTGATCTCGGCCTCAACCTGCCGACCGAGTTCGTCGCGCAGGTCGCCGATGACAACCTTGCAGCCCTCGCGGACGAACATCCTCGCTTCGGTTGCGCCCATTCCCCGAGCGCCGCCGCTGATCAATGCCACCTTATCTTCCAGACGCATTTGGTTTGCACCTCGTTCTAGGTATGTTGCAATCGGTTCAATTCCGCCCGCAGCCGCTCGATTTCAGCCTCTGCGTCGCGGCGGGCTGCTTCGCTGGCTTGCAACGCGGACTCGGCACCCCGTCGGCTCGTTTCGCTTTCCCAGTGAGTGGGTAGCCACTGGCCCGTCGCTGGATCGAAGAGCCGCAGATCCAGCCCCGGCAACACGCAGATGTTCAACTCGAAGATCGCGCTGTGCCCACGCCAGATGCCAGCCTCGTCTTGTACAACCGCCAGCTGTCGATACTCGGTTCCCACCAGACGCTCGCCGAACAGCGGCGGCGTAAAGCACCGTCCCGTAGGATCAAATCGCCAGTATTCGGTCACGCCGATCCGGGCGTAGGTGTCCCGTTTTTCGCCAGCGTCTCGCCGCCAGGTGCTGGGCGATGCGATCTCCAGCACGAAGTCGGGAGCCTTCCCCTCACGCCAGACCAGCCACGAATCTCGAGGATGGTTGCCCGAGGCGCCGAATACGGAATACACATCCGGCGCAATGCTCAAGTCATCGCGGTTCATCCGATAATAAATCAGCATATCGCCGGCCACGTACACGTCGGGCCGGTCGTGATAACGAACTCGGAGAGCGGATACGGTGTTGGTCAATGGGATGTACTGGAAGTCGGTTTCGGCCATGGGTTCCCCATCGGAGGATGGGTAGCCGATTGTGAGGTCATCGACCTCATCCTCGCCGAACGGAGTCTGTGGCCTGGGTGTTTTGCTGACCATATTCTCAACACCAAGCGTTGCACGCGGATCTGCCATTATAAGCCACGTTTACGCCACGCGCCCAATGCAACCAACCCGATGAAAAGCCCCATGGCAGCGAGATCCGGTTTGCTGTCAACGTAAGGCGCGGCAGGGCGGCATGTGCTTCCGCGCGGTGGCGGATCAGCCTCCGACGAATGGTTTGCACTTGATACGGCTGAGTCTGCCGGTGCGAGGGGCGGCTTCCAGCCCTCTCCCAGAGCCGCCAGATCTTCCTGGGACCGTACGGCCAGGGCGGTGCGATCGCACAGTCCCGTTTGCCCATCCCGCGCGTACACCAGGTACCTGACGCCGATTGCAAACTCGAACCCACAGGAAACCTCGCTTCGCACCGTTTTGATGGTGATCGATTCCTGACGTGGCCCCTTCCAGACCTCGTTGACGGTGAATACCACAGTAGTCGGGTCGATGCTGGATTGTCCAAAAAGCCCGCTCCGCACTTTCATCTCCGTAGCCACGCCAACGAACACCAAGTCAGCCCGGTCAAATGCCTGGGCGGGCGTCGATTCTACGCAGGAACACGCTGTGGCCGGCATCGCGGTTAAGTGCAAACCCAGCGCCACAAGGGCGCACATCAGGACCCAACGCGCCAGGTGTATCTGCATCATATTCACCCGTGCCGTCGTCTCTGAACCGAGATCATCATTTGCGGCGCCAACGCACCGCGGCCAACCAAATCATCCCGGCCAGCATTGCCAGCATCGACGAATCAAAACGCTGGCCACCGCCATTGGCCGTTTGGGTACACCCACTCCCGCGAGGAACAGTTTCGTCGCTGGACGGAACGGCCTCCTCGGCAGAGCGTTCAACCGGCAGTGCCGATGCGGGCGACTGCCCGAGTCCCAGCGCGGCGAAATCGCGCGCGGCCAGCCACATCGGAGCGGTGCGCGTGCAGAGGCCCGTATAGCCGTCGTACGCGTACACAACGTACCTGCGCCCAACCGCGAACTCGAACCCGCACGATAGCCCCATGCGTTCCGTTTCGACCGTCAGAGTTTCGTGCCGCGGGCCCTTCCAAACGCGGGCGACCTTGAATTCCACAAATACCGGATCGGCTGACGAAAGCCGGCCCGCCTCTCTGCTGAGTACCATCATGCTGGTGACTCTGCCGAGAAACACCCCATCTGCCTCTTTGAGCGCCTGCTTGGGAGAGCCGGAACGGGCGCACGAGCAGGCGTGGGCCGGTTTCGGCATCGCAAGCAGGGTCAGCATGCAGAGGGCAACGCCGACCGTGGTCGCCACAATGGCGGCGCGATGGACTCGCAACGCCGTACGCCGCCTGGGCGAAGGTATTCCGCTACTGCGCGAACAGTCCGCCGTCAATTACCAACTCGCTGCCGGTCATGAACGAGGACTCGTCGGAGGCGAGGAACAACACGCCCCACGCCACGTCCTCGGCCTGACCGACGCGCCCGATGGGCGTGCGGTCCAGCGACGCCTGGCGGGACGCGTCGTCGCGCAAGAGGGTTGGCGTGGTCATGGGCGTTTCGATGATCCCCGGGTGGACGCTGTTGCAGCGGATGCCTTCGGCGGCGTACTGGATGGCGGTGGACTTGGTGAAAAGACGCACGGCTCCCTTGGTTGCGCCGTAGGCCGGCGCTCGCCAGCTTCCGATGAGGCCGGCCACGCTGGATATGTTGATGATGGAGCCGCCGCCGACCTTTCGCATCTCCGGAATGGCGGCTTTGGTGCCCAGGAACACGCCCTTGGCGTTGATGTCAAAGATGTTGTCCCATAGCTCTTCGCTGGTGTCCTCAATTCCAACCTGCCGGTAGATGCCCGCGTTGTTCACGAGGATATCGAGCTTGCCGAACCGCTGGACGGCGGTGTTGACGGCTGCGTTCCAGTCGTCCTCGCTGGTGACGTCCAGGCGGACGAAAACGCATTCGCCGCCCGTCTCGTTAATTTCCGCCTCAAGCTGCCGTCCCTCGTCTTCCAGCACATCGGCGATGACGACCTTGCAGCCCTCCCGGGCGAACATCCGGGCCTCGGCGGCGCCCTGTCCTCGGGACCCGCCGCTGATCAGAGCAACCTTGTTTTCCAGACGCATGACACTAACCTCTCATCCGGCCCAACGTTTTCGGAGACGTTGGCGCGTGAAATCCGGCCCAATCGGTGGGCACGATTGTAGCCGAGCGCTTCGGGCAGTCAAGCGCACGCAGCGGACCACACGGAGTCGCAATGACAGGTCAGCCGCAACCTTGCACGTGGGAGCGTGGAAGAGATCTGCCAAACACAACCATGGCAATCGCATTTCAACCCTAGCCTCCTCGGTCCGGCGCTCCTGGCTACCGTCATACCGGCGAAAGCCGCTATCCAGTGCTTGCAATCAGCAGTTTCTCTGCATCGGTCTACATTGTCTGGCCTTTGCAAACCGGCCTTCGTCGGAGTGGCGAGCCTCCGATTTTCAAATGCGACATCCCTGCCGGCACAACCGTTCAGGAAAATGGGCAAACACCGCCGCTGCGCTATACTAATGGGCCGACGTTATCATTGAGCGGTGGCTCCGCCAGGACCGGACCAATCGCCCGCGATACCGGTCTCCATCGAACACCGGTCTCCATCGAACACCGGTCTCCATCGAACAAGGGAAGCAACACCATCAGCACGCAATCGGCGCGGGTGCAACAGCGAGAGGTGAACAAGGCATGGTTCATGGCCGTGCTGGCGCTCACCGTATTCGCGACCATCAGCGCGATCCTGATTGTTCCGCCGCTGCTGGTGGAAATCGCCACCGACCTGGAGATATCGGTGGCCGTCGCCGGCCAATTGGCCACCGCCACCTTCGCGGCCTGGGCTGTGATGGGCGTATCCGGCGGTCCCCTGTCCGACTCATTCGGGCGGCGACCAGTGGCGATGATCTGCCTGGCGGGCCTGTCGGCATCAATCCTGGCCGCCGCCTTCGCGCCGAACCTGGAAACGTTGCTGTTTCTGAGGGTGCTGACGGGCCTCAGCGGCGGAGCGATACCGCCGAACATCATCGGCGCGGTGTCCGACGTGATTTCCCCGGCCAGGCGTGCCCAGGCGGTGGGCGGTTTGCTGGCGATTCAGGGCCTGGCTTCGGCAATCAGCATCCCATTGGTGGCAGTGCTGGCAGACCTTGCCGGCTGGCGGTTCGCGTTTATAGTGTATGGCGGCGTGCTGGTGGCGGCGCTGGTGGCAAACTGGATATGGCTGCCGAAGAGCCAGGGCGAGCGAGTCCGCAGTTGGGCGTTCTTTTCCCGCTACCGGGCGCTGGTATCCTTGCGGTTTTTCCGTGTGGCGGTAGCCGTAAACATCACGCAGCGCATCGCTTTTTGGGGAACGATCAGCTTCTTCGCCGCCTACCTGATCAACACCTTTGATTTGAGCGTGGGCTTTGTTGCTCTGCCGTTGGCGATCGCCGCATTCGGGCAGATGATTGGAAGTTATGGAGCGGCATTCGCAGCCAACCGAAGGTGGCGCGCGGTATTCATCGCTGGCTGCACGGTGGTTGGAGGGGTGTGCGGGTTCGTGCTCTTCAGTTGGGGCTTGGGTCTATGGGTGTCGGTGGCTTTGGCGACCGTCGGAACCGCCCTGTTGAGCGTGACGTTCCCGATCCTGGTGGCCGCCAGCACCGAGTACTCTGGCGAATCCAAGGCCACCGGCGTGGGCCTTATGGGTTTCAGCAACCAGGCCGGAGGCGCGTTGGGCGCAGGAATAGCGGGGGCGCTGTTGGCCAGCGTCGGGTACATGGGGATCGGCTATATGTGCCTGGGCGTAACGATCATCAGCGCGCTGTTGACGGGTCTGTTCGGCAGACAGTTCGGGGAGTCTGCGGGCCAGAACCGGGGGTAGAGCGACGGCGCACCCGCGTTCCGGTGGCCGCGGCAGTCGTTTGAGGCTTGCGGGGCAGAATCGCCTGGCCCTCGCGCGTACCCACCCTGCGATGGGATTTGACAGTATCCGGATCTGCCGGATCGCCGTCCCCAGCGTACCGCCCGCCGTCCATCCACTGACACCTTCCCCTTTCCCCTAACCCCCTACCTTCTTTACCATCTAACTGTCCCATCACCCCGATCCAAATCACCGGAAACCTTGGATCCTGAAAATCCTTCGATCTGAAAATCCTCCAATCTCGGCAATCCTGATTCTGACCGTCCCGAGTCGTCCCAAACACCCTCCATCAATCCTCTCGCGAGGCCGCCATAACCACTGAAACCCGAACCAAAACCGCCCTCGCCGCCCCCATCCCGCCGCCGGCACCCGCTACCCGTCCTACTCAAACAAACGGAAGTGAGCGGAAATGAGCGGGATTTCCCAAAAATGTCAGCCGGCCCCGTGCCCGACACGCGGTCACCCAGTACTTGATACGGGGCGCCGCCATCCCCCGTTCCTAACCGTCCTCAGTACCGAAAATCCTTCCGCCTCTTGCGGATGACGCCCGCCCCCTCTGGAGGCAGCCCCATGACCATCTCCCAACTCCGCCGCAACGCCTAGGCCGTCGCCGACCGCTGGACGCCGGCCGAACCCCCCGACCCGGCCGACGTGATCAGACGCATTGTCCAGGCCGGCTGTCGGCTGCCCACCTTCGCCCGCCTCCGCCGCTACCTGGACAACACCCGACACCGAGTCGAGGTCCCCGACGCCGAATCCATGGTGCTGACCCTGCTGCCCTGGGCCCGGAACGACCGCTACAGCGACCTGCTCCGCTGGGATCTACCCAGCCCAACCCCATAGCCATGACCATTTTCAGAGTGCATACGCATGAACGACCGGTCGGGTTCCACCCTGAGGTAAAATGTGGATATGCTCAAGATTCCGCCCGTTCCCGACGTGGTGGCTCCATTGCAGTCATTGCCGTTGCGCAGCATCCTCGGGGCGTTGGGCATTTTCGCGTTGACTGCGGGGATCAGTTGCTCCCCCGGCCAACCGGCGGCGGATTTTGCGCTGACCACGTTTGACCGCGAGGAGTTCCGGCTGTCCGAGCAGCGAGGAAACGTGGTGGTGATCAACTTCTGGTACCCGTCGTGCCCGCCGTGCCGCGACGAGATGCCCGCGTTCCAGGAGGCATGGGAAACGTATCAGGGCCGCAACGTGCGTTTCATCGGCCTGTTCGTGCCCCAGGGTTTCGACACCGAAGAATCGGCGCGGGAGTTCGTCCACGAGTTGGGGTTGACCTTCACGTTCGCGACGGACGTGAGGGCCCTGGTGGCCCGGGAGTACGCGGTGCAGTACTTCCCAACCACATACTTCATCGACCAGGGCGGTCGTGTGCACCTGATGGAGATCAGCCGGATGGACGTCGACAGACTGACCGAAATCCTGGACGACATGCTGGGCTGATGGAGTGCTGGGTTGATGAACGTGCTGGACATCATCCTGCTGATCATCCGATGGGCGCACGCCCTGTCTGCGGTGGTCTGGATCGGCGGCAGCCTGTTCATGCTGCTGGCCGGCCGCCCTGCCCTCCAAAAAGCCGACCCGGACGGACTGGTCGGCCGCGCTTTGGCGGTGGAGTTCCGGCCCATGGTCGCCACCGCCATCGCTGTGCTGATAATCAGCGGGGTGATCCTGACGGTGGACCGGCTTACGTCCGACGCCGCCGGCATGGCTTACACCGTTGTGCTGGTCGTCAAGATTGTGCTCGCGGTGTACGCTTTCGGCGTCGCGTGGCTTCTGCCGAGACGCACGGAGCCACGGACCGGCGGGATTCGCGGGGCACTGGCCGGACCGACGGCGTTGACCATCGTCGGGGTGGTCGTAATCGGGTTGGCCGACGTGCTCACCTGGCTGTTTGAACGTGGACTGGTCGGCTGAAAATCAGGGGACATCACATGAGAACCGATCTGCTGGATATCATCGCCTGCCCGGTATGCAAAGGCGAACTGACCCTGGAAGCGGACGAATTCGCCCCCGAAGGGGCCCGCGACGCGGGTGAGGTCCTGAGCGGGACGCTCGTTTGCGAACGGTGCGACGAGCGATATCCCATCACCGGCGGCATCCCCAACCTCCTGCCACCGGACCTGCGCGACGCCGAAATCGCCGCCGGACGTTAGCGGTTCCCCCCTCTTTCGCTCTGTTCCAACAAACGGATCACCGTCTCGGCGATCCCGTCTCCGAGGGAATTCTGCTCAAAATTCTCTGACGCCAGGTTGAAATTTATCGAGGCTTCGTTGAGGTTGGTCGATGCGTTCGCCAGGTTCTGGGCGGCCTCGTCGGAAATGCCGGCGAAGCTCTCAGCCGACACCGCCATCGCTTCGCTGATCCGTTCCAGGTTGTTCACCGTTGTCTGCAAGGACGGATAGAAAGAGAGCAGCACGGCCATCAGGGCGAGCACGCCAACCACGACCGCGGACAGCGCGGAGATTGCCGCTATTGTCCTGACACGCCGCAGCATCGAGTCCACCGTTGTCGCCGGCGCAGCGATTGTAGGCTCGGGTTCGTTCATCACCATCTCCTGGCGGTCATCGGCAAACTAGTAGGGGCGGATACCGGACCCGCCCCTACAATTGCGCTCGGGTATGTGGAGGCGTCAGCCGCTGGTGAGGATGGCAGCCACCTCGGTAGCCAAACCCTCGGCGCGTTCGCGCAGCGCCGGCCGGTCCAGGTTCTCGATGGGATGCTCGGTGAAGATGGTCGGGTAGTCCTCGGCGCCCCACATCTTGGCCATGCCCTGGGCAGTGGGAATGAACCGGTCGGTGCAAATGGTGGCGGAGGGGAGGCCGGCCTTCTCAACGTGGATTCCGTCGTGCACACTGCACGCGCTGCAACTCCCTCAATCTCCGATGGCAACCACCACCGAGTCAACGTTGGCGACCAACTCCTGCAATTCCTGGGGGTCGGCGGGGCGGGATGCGCTGGGCTTGCGGAGCCAACGGATCTCTCGGATCTCGTAGCGATTCCGCAGCACCTCGGCCAGCTCTTCCAGCAGGACATCGGCGTTGCGCTTGCTGTCGTCGATCAGGCCGACGCGGGTTCCGGCCAGCGAGGGCAGGCGGGGCGCGCCGTCAAAGGGCGCGATGATCGGTTCGGTCACCGGATTGACCAGAGTGTACTGTTGGGTTGCCATGCGATGCACCTCCAGCGATGCCAGACTGTTGAAAGGAGGGTGGATCCTCGTTCGCCCTAAGGTATCTGAATCGGCTTGGTAACGGCGGTGGAGCCGACCTTGGGGCCCCAACTGGGAATCACCGAGGCCATATTGGACTCCTCGCCGCCGGCGAATAGTACCAGAATATCCTCCGGTTCGGGAATCAGCGGGACCATTTCGGCCTCGTCGCCTGATTCGACGTCGCCGCGCAGGACCAACCCGCGTTTCAGATCGGCCACCGAGCGCTGGATATTGGAGTGCAGGTACTCACGTACCCGGTCCTTGGTCCAGTCCCGCCACAGCCCGCTGTTGCCGGCGAATGTTACCACGATCTGCCCCTGGCGAATGCCCACGGACACGTTACCCACCGAGCCGGAGGTGGACATCGACGTGCCCAGGGAGGATGCAACGTCGGCCATGGCATACAGGATGGCCTCGGGCCGGCCCACGGCGCGAATCTGTCGAGGGCTCTCGCCAGCGAACACCGTGACCGTGCTGTCGCCGGCGTCGAAGCCGCGCTCAACATGCAGCGGCATCCAGTGGGTCTCGCCCTCCGCTTCGGCGATGCAGTACGAATATTTGCCGGGATGGCCGATGACGCTGCGGTCGAACAGGCCGGGAATAGCCGCGCACGCGTTCATCAGGATCAGGCGGATGGACCGGCCTATGGTTCCGTTGGCGCGGTTGCCAGGGCCGAACAGGTTGTTGCGGCTGTTCAGGCCGATCTGGTCGCGCACGGGTCCGTTGACGATGCAGAGGATCGCTGCCCCACCCATGCTGGAGGACGGACCGACCAGGTTGAACACGGGGTCCAGCATGGCCTCGGTGGCGGCCAGCACTACGGGGAAATACTCAGGCAGACAGCCGGCCATCACGGCGTTGGCAGCAGCCTTTTCCACAGTGATGACGCGGCGCCGCTCGGGCAACTCACCGAGGACTTCATCCGGAGGCCGGCCGGCGTAGCCGATGAACTCGGCGACTCGCGCCGTCGTAGGCGGGATGATGGGCAGGCCGTCGCTCCAGCCCAGTTCGTAACCCTTCTCAATGGCAGAGAGGGCGTCATCCCAGGAAGTGGTGGTGATGTCGGTAAAGGTCGTGGTCAATTTGTTTGCCTCTGGGTGGTATTCAATCTGATTGCAATTTCCAGCAGCAGATCAACGAAGTAGGCGGTCTGCATCTGGTATTCCAGCAACTCGTGCTCTTCCATAAATCCTTTGCCGGCGTCCGCGTGAATTTGCATCGCAGTGCGTAGCGCTTCCGTGAGCTCCGGTTCGCCATTTCCCCCGCAAGCCATGAAACGACAGCCTTTTTGTGCTGGTACTTCCCAGACTCTTGGTCAGTTGCCAACGCCAGGGCGTTGATCGCGTATTTGACAGCCAACCATAGGCCTTCGGAGGCCAGTCGACGGCGGCCGGTTTCGGTCAGGTAGCGGGCTTGCGCCACGCAGTCTCGCGCGTCCGCGACGTATTCGTCGAAGGTCATCACGGGATAGTGTGGTGAAGCTCCTGCATTCGGTCAACGAACTCGGTAGCGCCTGGGCGACAAAACAGGAAGTCCTCCAGATCCATGTAGTCGTTTTCTGCGTTGTGGTGGAATCCACGTACCTCGAGATACTTCCGGACGATCTTCCCTTTAGCTCCCTCGTCGTCGTCAATCGCCTTTATGGATTCCAGTATTTCGTTGTCAGTCTCATGGGGCAGGCCGCGCCGTTTCAGCGTCAGCACGGCGGCCAGGCGCACGGCGGCCCACAGTCTCGCGGAGCTTTTGACGGTGTCGGGGAGCATCAGCGCCCGGTCGGCCGCGTCCAAGTGGGCCTTGACCTGGCGGTTGATCTTGATAGTTTCGCTGGTTTCAGGGGTTGCCATGATGCGCGCTCCCGGTTCGTCGGCCAATGCTGAACGATGGGTGAGTACGATTCTATCACCGGCAGATGAAAAGGGGCGAATGATCATTCGCCCCTGGATGATGGCTCCTGCGATCAGCAATCACGCCTTGGCGTACTTGGAGAAGCTGCGCAGCTCCCTGGGTGGGTCCATGTGGCTGCCGCGGATGGTGTAGGACACTTCGGACACGTACACGGCTCCGGTGCTGTCCACGGCAATGCCGTGGGGCGCGATGAACTGCCCGGGGCCCTCGCCCTCTTCCGGCGCTCCGAACACGCAGACGCGATTACCGTCCGTGTCATAGATGGTCACGCGATGGCCGAGGCCGGGCGCGTCGTCCACGCCGCCCATGCCGTTGAGCTCGCCAACATATATGTGACCGCCCCAATACACCATGGCGTCCGGCCGGTGGATGTTGCTCCACATGGTGAGGAAGGTGCCGTCGGTGTCGAACAGCTGGATGCGGTGGCATTCGCGGTCAACCACGTACACCCGTTCATCCTCGTCGAAGGCGATGTTGTGCGGCCGGATGAACTGGCCGGCGTCGATGCCAGGCTCGCCCCACGAGAACTTGTACTGGCCCTCAGCAGTGTACACGTGGATGCGTGAGTTTCCGTAGCCGTCGGAAATGTAGATGTCGCCGTTGCTTGGGCGGATGGCAGCGGAGGTGGGTCGGTTGAAGGGCTGGCCGCTCCAGCGCGGGGCCGGATGGTTCTTCTCGCCGATTTCCATCAACTTTTCGCCCGTTACGCTGAACTTCTGGATGGTATGGATGCCGTCGTCGGCAGCCAGCAGGGTATCGTCAGCTTCGCTGTAGTACAGGCCGTGCGTGCGGTTCTCGCTGAAGTGGCCCTGCCCGAAGGAACGCTCGAAGTTGCCGTCCTTGTCGAAGACCATGATGGGATGCTCGCCGCGGGTCAGTATGAACACGCGGTCGTCGCCGTCCACGGCCACGCCGGGACATTCAAGAAGCCGCATCCCGTCCGGCAGTTTCAGCCAGTCCTCGACGAAGGTGTACTGAAAATCTCCCTGCCCATAGGTTTCAGGCATGATTCCTCTCCCTGTTCAAAGTGTGTGGTGGGTTTGATGCGCAGTGGCTATCTTACTTGCCGCCGCGCTACTGGGCAACACAACCGCCGTCGATGACCAGCTCCGCCCCGGTGACGAAGGATGCCTCGTCGGAAGCCAGATACAGCAACCCGTAGGCCACCTCGATGGGATGTGCCCGCCGGCCCAGAGGAACCAGCGCCAACCGTTGCGCCGCAACCTCAGGGTCGTCGTAGGTGGATGCGCTCATGGGCGTCATGATGGGGCCGGGATGCACGGAGTTGCAGCGGATGCCCTCGCGGGCGTACTGGATAGCCGTGGCCTTGGTGAAAAGGCGGACCGCGCCCTTGGACGCGTTGTAGGGATGGGAGCGGGACCATGCTCCCGACAGGCCGGCGATGGACGATATGTTGACGATGGAGCCTCCGCCGGCCCTTCGCATGGCCGGTATCGCCGCCTTGGTGCCGAGGAATACGCCCTTGGAGTTGATATCCATGACACGGTCCCACTGCTCTTCGCTGGTGTCCTCCAGCGAAATGTTGCGGGCTCCGCCCTCTACGGAGATGCTGATTCCGGCGTTGTTGACCAACGCGTCCAGCCGACCGTAACGTTCCTCGGCCAGCGCGACGATGGCTTCCCAGTCAGATTCTACGGTCACGTCCAGGTGCATGTAGGCCACGTCCATGCCCTCGGCCCGACATTCGGCCTCTACCTGTGTTCCCAGGTCATCGAGGATGTCCCCGAAAACAACCTTCGCGCCTTCCTTTGCGAACAGGTTCACTTCCTCGGCACCCATGCCGCGGGCGCCGCCGCTGATGATGGCTACCTTGCCGTCCATTCGGCCCATGCTATGCCTCCTGCGTGATGTTCCGACCGCTCATCCGGTCGGCCGCTTACGTTCAATGTGGGAGAGTTTCCCCAGCGCAGAGTTTCCCATCCGGCTATCAGTCGTTGCCCATGAACATCCCCACTACGTTGCCCTCCGTGTCGCGGAAATTGGCGAACCAGCCAATGCCGGGAATTTCAGTGCGGGGTGTCACGATCTCGCACCCGGCATCGGACACTTTCTGGACATAGGCATCAAGGTCGTCAACGCCGATGATGATCAGCGTGCCGCCGTCGTTGAACGTGTCGGCTCGGGCTGTGAGTGCGCCGCCGATGCCGTGGGGTTCGTCATCGCCGCCGGTCTGCTGAAGGTAATACCCCTGATCGCCGAATTGCTCGGACTTCCAGCCGAACACGTCGGAGTAGAACCTGTTGGCACGTTCGGCGTCGTCAAAGGGGAGTTCAAAGTGTATGACTTTGGGCATCGTTCCTCCGGTAACCCACAGTGATTGATCAGTCGTTTTCAATATAGTCGATGGCCGGCGGGTGTTGCCATTCGCCTACCGTCAAAACGTAGGTCAAAATGTCCCACCACCGGCCCTTGAAGTGTTGCTGCCTGCACAGGCGGCGTTCCAGGCGAAATCCCAGCCGCTCCAGCACTCTCGACGATGCCGCGTTGTCGGCGATGCACCAGGATGTGATGCGCCGCAGGCCGAGACCGTCGAAGCCGAATTGGACCATGGCGGAGGCGGCCTCGGTGGCGTAGCCCTGTCCCCAGCAATCGGGGTCCAGCTCGTAACCGAGTTCGGCATCGTCGTCGTTGTCCGGAGCGCGGCGGAGACCGCAGTTGCCGATGAGTCGATCATCCGAACCGCGGATTATCGCAAGCTGGAAACGCCGGCGCGGGCGTTCATCTCGCCAGTCCAGAAACATCCGGACGAAATCGCGAACATCGTTTTCGGTGCGCTCCGTCCAGGTGTAGTAGCGCAAGTAACGAGGGTCGCGCTGGTAATCCAGCACGGCCCTCCAGTCGTCGTGAGCGAACTCGCGCAGGCGGAGCCGCTCGGTGTTTATGCGCACGGGTGGCTCGGTTACGAAATCGCCGATGCACCCTCGCCCTTGAGATAGTCGGCGGTGCGCAGCGCCAGCGCCTGTATGGTCGTGGTCGGGTTGATGCACGCGCCGGTGGTGAAGATGCTGCCGTCGATGATGAACAGGTTGGGCACGTCGTGGGCGCGGCCCCAACGGTCCACCACCGAGCGGTCGGGGTCGGTTCCCATGCGGGCGGTGCCCAGCAGGTGCCAGCCGGCGTTGCGCCGCAACCGGGAGGATATGACCCGCTTTGCCCCCGCCGCTTCCAGCACCTCGCTGGCGCGGGCGATGCCGTGGTCCAGTATGGCCCACGTGTTGTCGCTGACGGTGTAGTCGATCTTGGGCGCGGGAATGCCGTCGCCGTCGGTGAGGGTCGGGTCGAGGGTGACGCGGTTGTGCTCCTCGGGCAGGTCCTCGGTCATGATGACGATACCCATCTGGTGGCGGAACCGCTCGGCGAAGTCGCGGTGGTGTCCCTCTCCCCACTGGACCTGCTGGCCGACCAGACCGCCCAGGGCGAGTTGCAGCGGCGCGCCGCCCACGTTGGAGATCTGCATGTCGTAGCCGCGCACGAATCCCCGGCGCAGGTCGGTCTCGTAGAACTCCTGGCTGAGCATTGATGACCCGCGCGGGCCTTCGTCGGGCCCCAGATCCTCGTCGAACAGGCCGAGCACGTACCCGCAGGGGTGGTGCATCAGGTTGCGACCCACCTGCCCGCTGCTGTTGGCCAGGCCGTCGGGGAACAGCGCGCTCCTGGAGTTGAGCAGCAGGCGCGAGGTTCCGATGCCGTTGCACGCCAGCACGACCACCTTGGCGTAGTGGACTTGGAGATTGCCGTTGTGGTCGTAGTAGGCGACGCCGGTGGCCCGTCCCGTCTCGTCCACCAGTATCTCGCGGACGCGGGCGTGGGTAATCAGGCGTGCCCCTTGCTTCAGAGCGCCGGGCCAGAAGATTATGTCACTGCTTGACGGCGAGCGCAGGTACTCGCCCACGTCGGTCGGCCGGCCGTCGTACTGCGTGGATGCCACTGCGTTGTCGGATGACCACCAGTGCCAGCCCAGCTTGTTGAAGGCGCGTGCCAGCATCTCGCCGCCCGGTCCGATGGGCAGCGGGGGAGTTGGGCGGGCCGGCTTGGGCGGATACGCAGGGTCGCCCTGCAAACCGCTGACGCCGTGGGCGCGGTCGTTCTGGTCGTAATAGGGTTCCAGCTCAAAGTAGTCCATGGGCCAGTCGTCGCCCACGCCGTCAAGGGACTTCAGGCGGAAATCCGAGGGATGGAACCGGGGGAAGTGGGAGCCCCAGTGGATGGTGCTGCCGCCCACGGCGTTGTACATGTACGGCGCGATGGGGGTGTCATCCTCGTTGACCGGATAGTCCTCCGGCAGCCCGCGGAAGTTGGGGTTGGGGTGGAAGTCGGTCTGCCAGTGCAGTTGCGCCTGGGGTTCGCTGACCGGGAAGGCGTTGAGCGGCACCCAGCCGCCCTGCTCCAGGCACACCATCTTGACGCCGGCCTGGGTCAGGCTCCAAGTGAAGGCTCCGCCGGAAGCGCCGGCCCCGATGACGAGGACGTCGGCGATGTCGTGTTTGCTGCCCATGGGTGTTTGCTCCTGTCGATAATTTGCTACCGCGCCAATTCCGTCTCAAGCTGTCGAATGCGCTCCCGCGCTTCAGCCAACGCAGCCTCCAATTCTTCGGGACTCATCAGGAATTCGTCCGTTTTGGGATCGTAAAAACGCAGTTTGCCGTTGTCCCAACACAGACACAAATCAAGTGATTCACTGTAGCCGGACAGCATACCGTACATCTCGCCGGGGCGGTCGTCGGCCAGCGGTATGGGTTCATACCGGCTATCCACTAGCCGATCACCACCGAGCGGCGCGTCGTGATACCGGCCGCCGGTGTAGTCGAAGTGCCAGTATTCGCTTACTCCGAACGCCGCATAGTCATCACGCTTGGTCGTGTAGTCGACGCGCCCGGTGCGGCGGGAAGCCGCTTCCAGCACTAAATCCGGCGGTTTGCCCACATCGTCGATTTCGTAGCCGTTGTTCTCCTCAACAGCATCGGGATCGACACCGAAAGCGACGACCAGATCAGGATAACGCCAATCTGATTGAGGTTGAGTTCGATCGA
Organism: Dehalococcoidia bacterium; assembly: GCA_965116565.1. Lineage (GTDB taxonomy): Bacteria > Chloroflexota > Dehalococcoidia > Lucifugimonadales > UBA3495 > Bin87. The sequence goes on along the minus strand of OZ220699.1, from coordinate 1,428,704 downwards.
AGCACAGGTAGCCTTGTCCTGCGACCAAGACGTCGGCGCGATGCGCAAAATGTCGATACAGGGCATTGCCAACTCCGGCCCGCTCAAAGTGGATATTCTGGTTAATGTCCTGCTTTTTGGGCGGGTCGGGCAACGGAGGCTTGGGCGATGCCTTTTCGGCATCGCTCTTTCCTGATGTGGCGATACGTTTGGTTGCCATCATCCGCCTCGCGGTCGGGGATGCCGTCGCCGAGACTACTTGCGCTCGAACACCGCCGCCACGCCCTGGCCGCCGCCCACGCACATGGTCTCCAGGCCCCACTGGGCGTCCTGGCGTTCCATCTCGTGGAGCATGGTCGCGAGGATGCGGGCGCCGGTTGCCGCGATGGGATGGCCCAGGGAGATGCCGGAGCCGTTGACGTTCAGGTTGTCCTCGTGGGGCAGTTGCCACTCGCGCAGGACGGCCAGCACCTGGGCGGCGAAGGCCTCGTTGAGCTCGATCAGGTCCATGTCGCGGAGGGTCATGCCGATCTTATCCATCACCTTGTTGACGGCCGGCACGGGGCCGATGCCCATGGTGGCGGGATGGCAGCCGGTGACGGCCCAGCCGCGCAGGTAGGCCATGGGGGTCAGGCCCAGTTCATCCAGTTTGTCTTCGGCAACGACCAGGCACACCGAAGCGGCATCGTTCTGGCTGCTGGCGTTGCCGGCGGTTACCACGCCGTCGCGCATCACGGGACGCAGCCGGCCCAACACTTCCATTGTGGTGTCGCCGCGCGGGCCCTCGTCGGTGTCGAATATCTTGGGGTCGCCGCGACGCTGCGGGATACTCACCGGAACGATCTCGTCGGCGAACTTGCCGGAGTCTCGGGCGGCCACAGCGCGCTGGTGGCTGCGCAGGGCGTATTCGTCCTGTTCCTCGCGGGGGATTTCATACTCCTGCGCCAGGTTCTCGGCGGTCTCAACCATGCCGCCGGGGATGGGGCCAAAGCGCTCGTCGGGCGCGATGGTCACGCGGGCCCGCGCCAGCCGGTCGTGGAACGTTACCGAGCCGAAGCGCGCGCCCCAGCGGGACTCGTTGCTGTAGAACTCGGCGCTGCTCATGCTTTCCGCGCCGCCGGCGATCACCACGTCGGCGTTGTCGGTCTGGATGAGCATGGAGGCGTTGAGGATTGCCTGGAGACCGGAGGAGCAGCGGCGGTCCAACTGGTAGCCGGGCACCTCAATGGGCAGGCCCGCCTTCAGACTGGCCAGCCGGCCGATCGCGGGGTTCTCGCCCGACGGGTAACCGTGGCCGAGGATCACGTCGTCCACCTTGGTGGGATCGACGCCGCTGCGTTCCAGGGCGGCCTGAATCACGGTGGACGCCAGTTCGGCAGCAGGGACGTCTCGCAGCGCTCCACCGAAATTGCCCACGGCGGTGCGGACCGGCGCAACAATGGCTATTCCTCTCATGACCAAACTCCTTGACCGCACTCTGCGGACGCTTGATGGAACAGAAAAAATGGTGCCGGTATCATACCCGCTGCCCGTCCCACTGTAAAACCGGCGACGGGCGAATCGGCTCGAAAAACCAGCGTTCATGCAGGCCTATGCTACAATCGAACTCGGCGACGCGCCGGCGTGGGGGCTTAGCTCAGTGGGAGAGCACCTGCTTTGCAAGCAGGGGGTCAGGGGTTCGAATCCCCTAGCCTCCACCAACAGCCCACGTTCCGCCCCTTGCATCAACACCTAATGCAGGTATCCCCGCTCATCCGCGGCCAGCCCAAGGTTGAAATGCACGCCGACATCGAAGGCACATTTGAGCCTGAGTTGGTGCTGGAAATTGCAAGGCAAAAACGGCGTCGCCTGGCCCTTCGCCGCGGTGGCACATGCCCGGTTCGAGTATCGATTCTCCGGCCTCCAGGACTTCCTAGACATCTACCATCGGTGCATTGTCGCGCTGCTCGACGAGCAGGACTTCCGCGAACTCACCAACGCCCGCTTCGTCCGCGCGCCTGCCAAGGGGGTCCACCACTCCGAGACTTTTTAACCCGTAGGCTCACACCGCCCGGGGTGTTCCATTCGCCGCCGTCTGCCCAAGTATAGAATCGGGCTCGCAGCACGGGTTGCAAAAACACAGCATTACGTCTCGCCTGATCATGCGCGTCCCGGGATGATACCGGGGCGCCCGGGTCGTCGGGTGTATTCGCCGTTCAGCTAAAGCCGGATCGCCTGCCGCGCCACTGTTCCAGGGTCTCGTCAATGCCGAAGACCAACGAAGCGTCGCCGCGATCCAGGCGCTGGATCAGCGGAAGCAGGATGCGGGCCGCCTCACATAGAAACCCTACTGCTCGGTTCAGGACCTCGTGGTAACAGGGGTAGTCGTCCTGATTGCTGCGTCCCATGACGCCGAGCGTGGCGGCCAAGGCGCGCTGGCCCGCGGTTAGCATCGCGCCCACCAACAGGAGTTGAGCCTCCTGACAGGCCGGATTGGTGAACAGCGTTTCGAAGGGAGTGGGGGTCGGTACGATGGCGGCGGGCAGGGTGAGCATGGCTGGCCCTTGAGCGAGGTTTGGGCCAGGCCAGCTGCGGCCTTTACTGCTAGTAGCGACCTGCTCCGGCGTGTACCGGGGGTTCTTCCCTGGCCTATCCTCTGTGGCCCTTAAGTTCAGATCATCCGGCAAGACTCGCTTTTACATCGGCTCAGAATTCGGAGAGCTGATCAAATGCTGGTCGGTCTAGCGTAGTGAAGTGGTACAACCGCCGGGGGCAGGTTATTTTCCCCCAAGTTCCGGTGATTAGTCCTCCTGTTTTTAGGGAATCTCCATCGACCGCATTGGGTTAGAATATGGCGAATTGACCTTAGGACAGCCATAGCCGGGAGGTGATTCCATGGTGCAGGGCGAAGCAGCAACGCCGACTACTCCGGGAGCTTTGTCAGGAATCCGAGTGTTGGACTTCACCTGGGTGCGGGCGGGTCCCTGGTGCACCCGATGGCTGGGGGCGCTGGGAGCCGAGGTCATCAAGGTTGAATGGCCCCAGAGCCCCAATACCAGGGGCGCCAACATTGCGACGGGAGCGGGTACCCCCGAGGGCCTGCCCGCCAATCTCAACACCAACGGCCATTTCAGCGACACCAACTCCAACAAACTCAGTATCACCCTGAACACCCGTACCGCCCGAGGCATTGACCTTACCCGGCGCCTGGTGGCCATGTCCGACATCGTCATCGAAAACTTCGCCTACGGTGTATTGGAGCGGTGGGGTCTGGGCTACGAGGAGATGAAGAAGCTCCGGCCCGACATCATTTACCTCTCCATGTCCGGCTTCGGACACACGGGGAGGGATAGAGACTATCAAACCATGGGCGCCATTGCGCAAGCCCTGTCCGGTTTGACCTACACGTCCGGCCTGCCGGACAAGCCACCCGCCGGTTGGGGCTGGTCCTACCTGGACGACACCGGCGGTTTATACGGGGCCATGTATGCTCTGAGTGCGATTTACCATCGCAACATGACCGGTCAGGGTCAGCATGTCGACAGTTCCCAGTGGATCCTCGGTGTCCCCCTCAATGGTGCCGCTTTTCTGGACATCCAGGCCAACGGTCGTTCCACAATGCGAGAGGGTTACCCGCCGGGCAACCGCGCCCACTGGCCTGGCACGCAGCATGTGGACAACTACCGGGGCCGGACCGGGGCACCGCACAACGCTTACCCGACCAGTCCCGCGGAGCACAACGACTGGTGTGCCCTGGCCTGCTTCTCCGACCATGAGTGGCGGAAGTTGGTGGAGATAATGGGCTCTCCCGGTTGGGCCGTCGCCGAGAAGTTCGCCACCCTTGAAGGTCGCCTGGAGCACCAGGAAGAGATGGACCAGGGGATAGAGGCGTGGACCAGGACTCTAGGAAAGTACGAGATCATGGAGCGCTGCCAGGCGGCGGGAGTACCCGCCATGCCTGTTCAAAGCAGCCAGGACCGGGTGGAGAACGATCCCCAGCTCAGGCATCGGGAGATGTTCCGGGACGCAAAGCACCCCGCGCTGGGGACCTGGCCCCTGCAGAACACTCCCTTCAAGATGTCTGAAACGCCCGTAGTCAACAGCCGGTCAGGGCCCCTGATTGGCGGGCAAAACCAAGAGGTATTTCAGGGGTTGTTGGGCATCAATCACCAGGAGTTGGTGAGCGGCTTCGTCGACGGCACATTCTGGCCGAAAGACCTCAGTATGGAAGATTATCCATACCTAAAGGACATGATGGAGGATGCCTCGCCCGTACGGTGGAGCGGGAATGAGCCCATTGCGAATCCCGCACCGGCGCCGGCGCGGACGCCGGACCGAAACTCAGCGGGGGCCTTTGCCGGCCTGCGGGTGCTGGAGCTTGCCGACGAGAAGGGACAGTGGTGTGGCAAGCAGATGGCTGACATGGGAGCAGACGTCATCAAAATAGAGCCGCCCGGTGGCGAGGCTGCCCGGAGCGTAGGGCCCTACTACCAGGACATGCCGGATCGGGAGAAGAGCCTTTACTTCTGGCACTATAACACCTCCAAGCGGGGGGTTACCCTGAATCTGGAAATGGAGGACGGGCGACGGCTGTTTCGGCAAATGGCGGAGAAGGCGGATGTGATACTGGAGACCTTCAAGCCCGGTTATCTGGCCTCCCTCGGGCTGGCGTACGAAGATCTGGCAAAGAACAATCCTGGGCTGATTATGTGCTCACTGACCCCATTCGGGCAGACCGGGCCGTGGGTGGATTTCCAGACCAACGACCTGCTGCATCTGGCGGCGGGCGGACAGATGGCCAGGTGTGGCTACGACGACGACGTGGCGCCAGGCGCACCGCCCATCGCTCCCGGAGGGGGCCAGGCCTGGCACATCGGAAGTCACTACGCCTGCATCGCCATTACCGCGGCGCTGGTCAACCGGTCGGTGACGGCGCGGGGGCAATACATTGATGCCTCGGTGCATGATGCCTGCGCGCTCACGACCGAGGGCCATGTGAACCAGTATATTTACAAAGGAATTGTGGTTCCTCGCAGAACAGGAGGTGGCAACACCGACACTGGCCCCAACGCCCAGGTCCTCTGCAAGGATGGAAAATACGTGAACGTCGGTCAGGTTACGCCAGAGCGAATGCTGACGCTCGCGCCGTGGATGGATGAGCACGGCCTGGCGGGCGACCTGCTGGACGAAAAGTACCGTGATCCAGCGATCATCGCAGAAAGTCAGTCGCATATTCGCGGAATTTTTGAAAACTTCCTCGCCCACATACCTCGGGACGAGGCCTACCACGGCTTGCAGAAGCGTGGCTCCAACGCGGGTGCGATCCGTTCCCCGGACGAGGTTATGCAGGATCCTCACCTGGAGGACCGGGCGTTCTGGACAGACGTGGAATACCCTGAACTTGGCAAGACATTTCGACACCCGGGCCCAGGAGCCATATTCAACGGCTCGCCTTGGAGGATATCCCGGCGTGCGCCTCTCATCGGGGAGCACAACGCGGAGGTCCTGTGCGGGGAATTGGGACTGTCCAAGGCGGAGTTGGCCGCCCTGGCTGAGAGAGGTTCGGTGTAACCCTGATTTTCCCCGCCGCAGATAGAACCTGGTTCCGTCTCGCTTCAGCCCACTAACCCTAATGTTACAACGACGGTTGGCATGACAGGACAGTTGACGATTTGGCGCTGTCCACGGGACGCGAGGAAAGGTGGTAGATGCGGCGGTTTTGGGGTAGATGTGTGGGGTCTTTCGGGATTTTTACCCTTGCTTCAGTCCGCGGTTTGGTCGTCGGGAATCGCAAGAGCACGGTCAGAACTATCTCCAAACCCTGTGGTTGCAGTCCCAGAACCGGTGCAACGCTGAGAACCTGCCAGAGAGGACGCCGCCGCCGCGGGTGTTACAGCGTTTTTTACCGAGACACCTTGAGACTACTATCTGGTGATAGGCCGGCTCCAGGAGTACCTGGCGCTCCGGTTGGAGCATCGTAAGGGGGTATGGGAACTGGACGGCAGCGGCTTTCCTCAGAGGGTGTGTGGCAAATGGTTTCGAGCAGGTTGCCGGCGTTTGAGCATCAAGTTGACCATGGCGATGTGGATCCAGGCTTAGCTGCTCTCCGTGCGCTTCTCATAGTCTTTGCTCAGCCGGCGGCATCGGCTCAACCGGGCCAGCCCTGGGGCAGATGAAGGGTGATGCGACGGCCCTTGGGGGTGATGTGTCCGGCCAGGGAGAAGAAGCGTCGTCGGAGGGTCTTGGTGGCCACCACCAGCTCGCACAGGCCGATGGGCGTGGGTCCAGCGGGCGAGGTTGTGAGCCAGGACCCCGTATCGAGTACCTGACAGGGGTATGTAAGGGGTTGGAACCGGGTCTGGCCGAAGCTTGGGAAGACCCTGGGGAATCCGGCATCTTGTTTTGACGAAACCGGATGCTGGAGGATCCCCATGAGCCTTCCCAGAGAATGCTATCAGATGCAGCAGACGATCAGCACGCATTTGCCGCACCTCTCCTCGTCGCAGTTGACCGGGTTGACCTGGTGGGTGTGCGGAACCATCTGGGCGGGCAGCGCCTGCCAGAACGCCGTTGCCGCCGCGCTCTCGCCTTGGGGCAACTGGAACCGCCAACGGCAGCATCTCCGACAGTGGTTGTACGATGGGAGCGACCGGGCGCGCGCCTGCCGGACGGAACTGGACGTGAGCCTCTGCTTCGCCCCGTTGCTGAAGTGGGTGCTGTCCTGGACGTGTGGCAACCGTCTGGCTTTGGCGGTTGATCCGACACTGAAGGGGGACGACACCGCCGCCATCGTGATCAGCGTGCTCTACCGAGGCTGCGCCATAGTAGAGTACCCGGAGGTAGTGTAAGGGGTACTGGGTGGCAAGAAGAAAGCCACCGCGTCATCCTTATCGGAACTACAACAAACCCGATGAGGGAGGACCGCGATGGCCAAGAACAGCATGGACCTTTTGGAACTACTACGCAAGCGCGGCATGGACGCCGATGTGGACTTTCTGCGGGAAGCCCTGCGGGTGCTGGTGGAGGGCATCATAGCCTGCCCCGTGCCCCGACACGGGGGATGCTGAGGTGTCGGCGCAGATCGGTGCAGGGCATTGGGAACGCAACCCGGACTATGTTGTGGGACGGCCGTTCATCACGGTCGCGGCCTCGATATCCTTGGACCCGGTCCTGGTCTTGGATCCGACGCAGTATATCTCCACAGCATCGGACGGAGTGGTCATCGGTGAACGCTCCTGAATGGGGAGGGGGTTTGCCGTTGTAACCTGTGGCGTGCGCCTGTCCGGCAGACCGGGGGTCAGCCGCGCCGCAATTGATGACACCCAAATCCTTACGAAGTGTGCCGCCGGGCCGATACAATGGTTTCACCACAGCGGGCGAAACGGCTGACCGCTCCCCGTGGACGTGGCGAAGAGGCCGTCAAACTGGCTACGATTTGCTCTCCGCCACTGCTTCAGCGGCGATTGGCCAGACGACTGGCCGTTGAACGCCGGTCCGTTCTCGATCGAACATCGACGGACAGGTTCCGGTGGCCAGATCAGTTGACGGTCTCCAACGGGTAGAATATGCAGTCGAACTCGGTGTCGGCATCCTCGTTGTCCGTGGGACGATGCGTTCCACCACAACCCTTGACCAACTCGCCGCCCGTTGGCGTGAGCTGTTTTGACGACATGCGCTCGTGGCCGAGTTGGTACCCGCCGGAATACGATCAACGATGATTCCCCACAGGCTCAGGCACGCATGAAGCGACTATCGAGGATTTTGCTGTTTTTGGCGGCGACGTCGCTGGCGCTCGGATGCGTATCCGGAAATCCTATTGTGATCTCGCCCGCGGCCCCTGAGCCTGCTGAGGTCGAACTCCGGATCGTGGCCATCAATGACTTCCACGGCCACATCGCCACGTCTTCGGACTCTTTCGGTGGCGTGGGACGCGCCGACTATCTGGCCGCCAACATCGCGGCCGCCAGAGCCGGCGCCGAGCACTCGGTGTTCGTGTCCGCCGGCGATCTGATTGGCGCGTCGCCGCTGATCTCCGCCCTGTTCCACGACGAACCCACCATCGAAGCCATGAACCTCATGGGCCTGGACTTCAACGGGGTGGGCAACCATGAATTCGACGAGGGAGTCGCCGAACTGCTGCGGATGCAACGGGGCGGTCCGCATCCGATGGACGGCGATCTGGACGGCGATCCCTTCGACGGCGCGGATTTCCAGTTCCTCGCCGCCAACGTCATCGACGACACGACCGGAAGCGCCGTTTTCCCACCCTACGCCGTCCAAGATTACCAGGGGATCAGGGTGGCGTTCATCGGGCTAACTCTGGAAGCGACGCCCGGCATAGTGGCTCGTTCAGGCGTCGCGGGGCTCACCTTCCTGGACGAGGCGGAAACCGTCAACTCTTTGGTGCCGCGTCTTCGCCAGGATGGTATCGAGGCAATGGTTGTCCTCCTCCACGAGGGAGGCTTTTCCGACGGCGGACAGAACGACTGCGGATCCGGGCTCAGCGGACCGATTGCCGAGGTCGCAGAAAGGTTGGATGGCGCGGTGGACCTGGTGATTGCGGGACACACCAACGATGAGTTCATCTGCCAGATCAACGGCAAGTGGGTGACTATGGCGGACAATCGCGGCCGCCTCTTCACCGTCATCGACGTTGTTCTGAACCGGGACACCAGTGATCTCACAGTACGGGAAATCAACAACCAACCCAACTCCCAGCCTGGAGTGACGCCTGTTCCGGAAATCACGGCGCTGATCGACCGCTACGATGCACTATCCGCGCCCCTCGCCAACGCCGTCATTGGCACCGTAACCGCCGACATCGCCCGTCAGCAAAACGAGGCCGGAGAATCCGCCTTGGGCGACGTGATAGCCGACGCCCACCTGGCCGCGACTCGGGATGCCGATAGGGGAGGCGCAGTGGTGGCCTTCATGAACCAGGGCGGGATCCGGGACGACATTCGCTTCGCCGCGTCGGGCGACGAATCAAACGGCGAGGTGACTTATGGGGAGGCCTTTGCGGTCCATCCTTTCGGGAACAGCCTGGTCACCATGTCTTTTACCGGCGCCCAGATCCACGCCCTGCTGGAGTCGCAGTTCGGCAACCCGGAGGTCAACACGAGGGGTGTGCTCCAGGTCTCGGAAGGGTTCAGCTATACCTGGGATGCGGGCCAGCCGGTTGGCTCGAGGGTGGACGCGGCCGGCATCACGATCAACGGTGTCTCAATCGGCCTTGATCGCATCTATCGCGTCACCGTCAACAGCTTTCTGGCCGACGGCGGCGATGGCTTCCATATCTTCACCGAGGGAGCCGAGCGAACGGGCGGAGAGATCGACCTGGACGCACTGGTCGCCTATTTTGCCGCTGCCGGTGCGGTTCTTCCCGGACCGCAGGACCGCATCACACGCGTGCACCGATTGAGGCGGAATCCGTAATCCGGCTGGAAGCGGCGTCTGCCTGGGTGAAAGGGTCAGAGGGGCCGTCCGGCTTACGACAACCGGCGGTTTATCGATGCCGTGTGTTGGACGTGCGTACCGGCGCTCCCTGGCGCAATTTGCCTCCGGACTGCGGGGCCTAGAACGAAACCCACCGCCGCTTCTGCCGCTGGCGCGACCGGGGTGAATGGCCCAGGCTGCTGGAAGCCTTGCAGGACTCCCCAATACTGCCCTCGACAGCCGCACAGCGTCGAGGGCAACGGAGGCAACCACTTCTATCCAGCGACCCCGGATGGGATTGCCAATTGCCTCAACCTGGTCCGCAGGCGTCCAAGGCGCACTATTGTCGTCGCTGGCTTAGATCACAGATCCGCGTTGCTCAACTCCTCTCTCAGCGCAGGCAGACGCCGATGGCGTTCTCGCAACTGGGCAAGGAAGGCGGTCCACTCGAGTTCCTGTCCCAGTTGACGGTAGATGTCCTGCACCCTGATCAGGTGCGCACACGCCCGTCGGTAATTGTCCCGACCACGAGCATCGATCAGGCTCTCCACCTGATGCCCGTAGATGTCGACGGCGGCACGGGGATGCGTCGCCGAAACGGCCTGGGCCACGCGGATCAACTGGTCCGCCTCGTAGGGAAAACGGGGCTGTCTCTGCCGCACCGATTTCAAGGCCAGGCCGTTTTCACCCTCATCCAGGTGGATGTCGGTCAGCAGACCGTACTGCCCAGCGGCGGACCACTCGTTCAGCAGGTCCGCACGCAGTTCCTTCCAGACACCCAATTGCAGCGATAGCTCTCGCACCTCCTGATACTCGGAGAGAGAAGGCCGCGCCATGAGAATCCGTTTGGCGAGGGACAGGGCTTCGGCAAGCTCTCCCCGTTCTTTATGACGCTACTTGAGCCACTCCACCAGGCGACGGTCCTGGCTGGTTTCAATTCGCCTGACCAACAACGGTTCCATGCTTTCCGCGCAACCGTGTTCCAGGAATATGTCCGCCAGGACCAACAATTGGTAGTCACCAGTCAGCTCGGCTTCGGATATCGCTTCATCCAACCGCCCCAGCGTCAGCAGGCGCTCCACCAGATCGACCTCAAGACCGCTCTCACGACAGATGATCAGGAAAGCGTCGTCATCCAGGTCAGCCATCTCCAGATCCAGCAGAAAGCGGCCATGCATCTGGCGATGAAAGTTGCCGCCCCGGCTGTTGCCCCTGGCCATGGCCGCTCGCACCCACCCGGCAACGGCGCGCATCTCCTCTCCGGTGGCGTGTTCCAGTATCAGGTCCGGAGCGGCTTCTCCCAGTCCAATACCTCCACAGTCCACGTCAAATCGGTATATCTCGAAGAGGGTCTGCAGGACTTGTTCCCGAAGAGCGGCGTCACCCTTGCTGGCCAGGCAGCTCCCCAGCCCCTCCACACACCGGTCCACCACTTCGCCCAGGTGCCTGTCTTCATCGGGGACCATGTCGTAGTGTTTCAGGATCTCCTGGACCGCGGCCTGGTACACGACACTCGCGCTGGCGTAGTCGCACAGAGCCAGTAAACCGTCGGCAGCGCCCACGGTAATGCCGATGTCTGCTGCGATCCTTGAGGGCGCTATCCAGTCGTTTCCTCCGCGACGAAAAGCAGACGACACCTGGCGACGGTAGGTTTCGGGGTTGACCGGCGTGCCACGCCGGTCGCCCTCGCGCAAAGCCGTCTCCAGCAGGGTTTCCAGATCGGGTTGGAGGAGCAGCATCTGCTTGATCAGGGCTATCAGTTCTTCTCTGCTACGTCGCTCCAAGTCGGCGTCCAGTTCCGCCACCCCACGGAAGGCATCGGGCTCTTCCAACCAGGCAATCAGGAGCGCCGCGACGTGCTTGCAATGTCCGCCGCCGCCCACTGGGCAGGAACAGTTGGCCTCTTCAATACCCTCGGTCCCGAAGACGACGCGCAGACGATAGGGTTGGGGCATGGAACCCTGGCAGTAGGCTTAGAGGGACCTGCCCTCGCGGCGAAGGTCGAAGACAGCCTCATCCTCGAAGTAGCCGCGACCGAGTTGAAAACTCCGTGGTCCCACCCAAGCCGATATGGCTTCCTCACTGACTGCGGGTATAGTTTTCGGCATGGCCTTCCCCAAATGGCTACCGCCCGATCACCAGATCATGCAGGGTCACGAACCCGATCGGGCTGCGGTCGCGGTCAACGACGATGGAACGAGAGATCTGGAACCGCACCAGCAAACGCACGGCGTAACGCGTGAGCATATCCGGCGGCAGGGTCAATACCGGTTTTGACATGATCTCGTACACGTTGACCCGGTCGGGCGAGCGGTTGCGGGCGACTACCTCGCGAGCCACGTCGGAGACCAGTATCAATCCCACCTCGTCGGTTTCATCGCGCCGGTTGACGGCTAGCGCCTCAACGCCGTGCCGCCTCATCAGCGCCATCGCGTCGGCTACCGTCGCCAGCCCGTCAATGCTGTGGAGTTCCGGCGTCATCACGTCCCTTACCCTGATGGTACCTGGCGCACTCATAGGTCGTATTCCAACTCTTCCTGAATGGTGGGCAACTGGGTGACCAGGCCCACTGCGTCTTCGATGTCCACCTGGAACGCGATGCCAGCGCCGTGCTCGGCATCCAACCGCGCGGCGTGCTGGATGCGCTCGAGGATGTCCCGGGCACGGGTTTCCAGGACCAGAAACAGCAGCATGTCCCGCATTCCCTCCAGGCGCAGACCGAAGAAGGTTTTCCCCGGCCGAAGCCCCTCGCCCCGCACGTTTGTAATTACGGTAGCGCCCGTGGCGCCGCCGGCTCGCGCGGCGTCCATCACCGCATCGGTTTTGTCGTCGCTGACGAGCGCGACAATCAACTTCAGCCTCATGGTTCTGCCTCCTCCCGACCGCCGGCGGTTCTCCTCTCGCCCCACCAGGATGCAACGATAGCGTAACCCAGCACGGTCATTATGGGAAATACGCTGGCGAAAGCAATCAATCCGAATCCGTCGATCAGCGGGTTGCGTCCCGGAATACTGGCGGCAAGCCCCAGCCCCAAAGCGGCGACCACCGGCACGGTGACGGTCGACGTGGTCACGCCGCCGCTGTCGTAGGCGAGGGGAATGATGGTCCGGCTGGACCGGAATGTCTGGATGATGACTATGGCGTAGGCGGCGATGATGTACCAGGGCAGGGGGGTGCCGGTGACGATGCGGAAGCATCCCAGGGACACCCCGATGGCCACACCCACGGCAACCGCAATCCGCAAAGGCCAGGCGCGAACGGTGCCTCCGGAAACCTCCTCGGCCTTGATGGCCACGGCGATCAACGACGGTTCGGCGACCGTGGTCGCGAAGCCTATGGTCGCGCCAAAGGCGTACACCAGCAGGTAATCTCTCCAGTCCACTGCGGCGACTGAACCCTGGGCGCCGGATGCCGCATGAGCGGTGAGCTGGAAGGCCATGGTCTCGCCGATGGGGAACAGCGCATTTTCGAGACCGACCAGGAACAGGGCGAGCCCCAGCAGGACGCAGACCAGGCCGGCGACGGTGCGGCGCAGGTTTGGAAGTCGGCGACGCAGGACCAGGACCTGGAACAGGGTCAGGACGGCCACAATGGGAGCCACGTCAAACACCGTGGACAGAATGGCCGGCGGCAGAGTGTAGAGGAAATCCATCATCGGGTGACCATCCCGTAGGCCATGACACAGATCATGGGTGTCAGGCTGGCGAAGGCGATCAGGCCGAAACCGTCGACCATGGGATTGCGCCCTCGGATCGACGCGGCGAGCCCCACACCCAGGGCGGTAACCAGCGGAACGGTGATCGTGCTGGTGGTCACGCCTCCGGAATCGTAGGCCACGCCGATGATCTCCGCGGGAGCGAACAGGGTCATCACGGTCACCAGGACATAGCCTCCGATGATCAGGTGGTGGATGGGCCACCCCTTGAGGATGCGGATCACGCCCAACACGATGGCTACTCCCACCGACGTGGCCACCACCAGGCGCAGTTCAAGGGCGTAAGAACTGCGGGCCCCATCGCTGTCGGAGATGACTCCGGTCTCCGACGCCACTTCGGACGCTTCGGCCGCGACAGCGATCAGGGCCGGCTCGGCGACGGTGGCGCCGAATCCCAGGCAGAATGCAAATGCCAGGAGCGCCGACAGGCTGCCCTTGTTGGCGAAACCCCGTGCCAGCACGTCGCCGAGGGGGAAAAGGCCGCTTTCCAAACCCTGAACGAAAAGCCCGAGGCCAACGCACACGCAGACCAGGCCCACGATTACGTTCCCCAGGTTGGGGAACGGCTGTTGCAGCACCACCAACTGGAAGAACGCGATAACGATGATGATGGGGGCCAAGTCCCGTAATGTATTAACGGCGCGACGCAGCACTGGTGACAAGAGCCGGACGGAGTTTTTCATTCCAGTTCTGCTCAACGGCCGAGCGTTACGGAAATCAGGGCGGTAACGGGAATTGCTGCCATGGTGAAGACGATGGTATCAGGAAATGACCATCTCAATGCGATCGCCGGCCTACGGAACACCGTTGTCGGCAATCCTGACCGGGGCCGATCTCCACGACGTAACCCAACTGTTGCCGCTGGTGTGGGCCGTGCCACCTGTGCACCGTCAACGGGGCTGAACTAACAGGATGTTGAAATGGGGTGTTGCGAGGTGCGGCGGAGGTGATCAAGGAACGTCAAACCGCGGCCGGCCTCATAGGTGATGGCTCGATGAGCGGGTGAATTCTGTTTTCGGATCGGTTGCTGGCCTGGGCGGGGTTATCATCGGCGCTCAGGACAGACTGCTCCCACGGCTCACGCCACCACCGGTACCAGTTTCGCCAGTCGCACCAGGTTGTAGCTGGCGGTGGTCATCTCCATCCAGAACCGGTTGCGTGCTGCGCCGCAGTAGCGCAACTTCCGTCCACCACCCACTGTTTTCACCCAGCCGAAGACCTCCTCAACCCGTTTCCTGGCTCGCTGGCTGAGGCGATACCCCTCATGGCGAGTGGTGCGCCGGTCAATGGCCGAGCGTTGCTTCTGGGCCACATGGGGCGTTACCCGAGACTTCCGGCATCCCCCAACGAAGCCCTTGGTGTCGTAGCCACGGTCGGCGCCCACGGTGATGCGTCCGGCGCCGGGCACTGCCTCCAGCATCTCCAACGCCGCATCCCGTTCCCAGGTCCCACCGGCGGGCGTGAAGCGAACGTCCACCACCAGTCCTTCCCGATTGTCCATCAGTACGTGAGCGCCGAAGCACAGCTTCGCTTCCTTCCCCTTGCCCTTTTTGGCCAGCCTGGCCTCTGGGTCCGTGGTGGACCGGTGGGTCTCGTTGCTCCGCCTTTCACCCCGAAAGTCCACCTCCCGATTGCGCCCGCCCCCTTCTGACGGTGGGTCCTCCTCGTCGCTGGGACGGAAACTCTTTACCGACGCCCAGGCTTCCAACAGCGTCCCGCGATTGGTCAAGGGTCGGGCTGAAATGCTCCTCCGACAACAGCCTCTGCTTCCTGGCCTGTTCCACTATCTCCAGCAGAAACTCCCGGGCCACGTCGGCCTCCAGCAGCCGCTGCCGGTTCTTGGCGAACACCGAGTGGTCGAAACTGTGGTCCATGATGTTCAGATCCAGAAACCACTTGAACAGCAGGTCGTACTCCAACCGCTCGCAAAACTGCCGCTCGCTGCGCACCGAGAACAACGCCATCAACAGGCAGGCTTTCAGCAGGTGCTCCGGCGGTATCGATGCTCGGCCGTTGGCCGCGTACGTCCCCTCAAAGGTGGGCGATAGCTGGGCCAAGGCCTGATCCACCATGGGCTTGATGCGCCGGATGGGATGGTGCCGAGGCAGCAGGGCGTCGGGCGTAACCGCCGTCAGCATCGTCGCCTGCCGTGCCGCTTTCCCTCTCATGGAAACCCTCCCTGCCGGGAATGGCCTATCCTACCACCCAAAAATCACGCCCCGATTTTCAACACCCTGCTAAACCGAAACCAAGGTGGACCCGCAGCCATAGTAGGTAGAATTGGGTGCGATTGGAGCGGTAGTCTGGGAAATGGCAGGGGGACGAAGTTGGGAATGGAAGAGATGGGAGCGCTGCTGTTGCGGTGGCGCATGGACGAGGCTGAGGTACGCGGCGGATGTATCGAGCGCCGACGCCCCGGGAACGAGAGCGGTGGCACGCGGTGTGGCTGCTGACCCAAGGTTGGAACGCACCGGCGGTGGGACGAGCCTTGGAGCGGGATGCACACACCATAGGCCAGTGGGCCCGGGCCTTTGCCGAGGGCGGACCCAAACTGGAGTTTACGCAAAATTTAGTCAAAGTATAAAAACAGGGTAAGCTGGCCTGACCCAAATTCCACAAAAGGCCCAGCCATGCTCCCCCTGCCCGACGCCATTGTACCGATACTCTCTCCCTTCGCAATGCTGTTCACCAATCCGACTGGGCAGAGGGCTCAACTTCTGCTGGTGGGCGCGATCCTGACTCCGGGTCAACGCACCGTGGCTGCGGCCCTACGGGTCATGGGCCGCAGCGATCAGCGCAACTACGCTCGCTACCATGAGGTGCTCAATCGGGCGGTATGGTCGCCCCGTGCAGTGTCCCAGGTCTTGCTCCGGCTGCTGCTCCGGCACCTGGACGGCGGCGACAGTCCGTTGATCTTCGGCGTGCGATCATTGACCAATCGGGAAACCCTGGAGCGGCGTGGCGGCGCTGAGATCAGAGCCGGGCCATCTACCGAGGCGCGGTGCGCTCCAGTCGCCACCAACTGGCCAAGGCCAGTGACCTCCGTTGGATTTCCCTGATGTGGCTGGGAGCCGTGCCCTGGGCCGGACGTCATTGGGTCCTGCCGGTGCTCACCGTGCTGGCGCTCTCGTCCCGGTGCTACCAGCGGCAGGGACGCCGCCACAAGAAACTCACCGATTGGGCCCGCCAGATGATCCTGCAACTGCGCCGCTGGCTGCCTCAACATCCTCCAGTGGTTTCTACTGCGTTGGCAACTGGAAGTCACCCCGCATCAAGTACGGGAAGGCTCTTTCAGGAAGTGCGCACCCACCTGGGTATGGAGACCCAGCGCCAGTGGTCCAACCTGGCCATCGCCCGCACCACGCCCGCCCTGCTGGGCCTCTTCTCCTGGACCACCCTGGCCGCCCACATCCTGCAACAAGAGCGTCCCATCACTCAGCGCACCGACGCCTGGTACGACAAGCCGTCGCCGACTTTCGTGGACGCCATCGCCCTGGTGCGCCGACGCCTGTGGCTGGCCTCGGAGAGATTTTCAATGTCCGCAGTCAGCACTGATCCGCAGGAACTCCCCGCCAGCCTGTACCACCGAATGGTGGATTCCCTCGCCTATGCCGCTTGAATTGCGCAAAGCAACGTTACGCCCGGATTCGGGCCGTACCGAGGAGACTAACTGATAAAGCGGAAGACGCACGTGTAGGCTGATGGCGAGGCGTGTCGTCCGGACCAAGACCGAGAGGACATCGGTGCTCGTTGCCCGGCGCAAAGCATGATCCGGGAGTCCTACGGCGACATCATTGGTGACGCCCCCATGGGGGTGATCCCGTTCGGGAGAATGGCTACGGTCCGTGGCCCCCTCCGGGGACGCGCCTACGCTGCGATGCTGGAGGGAGTACGATGACGACAAAAGGGCGGGACCGGGAGCGTCTGCCGGCGGAATTGTCCCAGGCGAACCTGAACGCAGCGGGCATTGACGTGGGGGCCAGCAGCCATTTCGTGGCGGTGTCCGCCGACCGGGCGGAGCCGTCGGTGCGAGAGTTTGAGGCATTCACGGCGGACCTGTACCGCCTGGCGGATTGGCTGGCAGAGTGCGGCGTGGAAACGGTGGCGATGGAATCCACCGGCGTGTACTGGATACCCCCTGTTCGGGGTGCTGGAAGAGTGTGGGTTTGAGGTGATGCTGGTGGACCCCCGGCACATCAAGAACGTGCCCGGTCGCAAGACCGACGTGCAGGACTGCCAGTGGCTGCAGCACGTCATCAGCAACATCACCGGCAAGACGGGAATGGCGATTACCGATGCCATCGTGGCCGGCCAGTGAGATCCGAGACAACTGGCCAAACTCCGCGACCAGAGGATCAGGGCGGATGAGGCCACCATTGCCAATTCGCTGCAGGGGCACTGGCGAGACGAGCATATCTTCGAGCTGACCCAGGCCCTGGAACTGTACCGGGTGTATCAGGGCAAGATTGCCGAGTGCGACCTGGAGATCGAGGCCCAGCTGGAGCTGTTCGAGGACCGCAGCGACGGCGGGTCTCCCGGCGACAACGGCCGACTGCGCAGTCAGGGCAACGCGCCCCGCTTCGACGTCAGGACACACCTGTACCGGATCACGGGAGTGGACCTGACCCGCATCTACGGCATTGACGGTTTCACCGCCCTGAAGGTGGTCAGCGAGATCGGCCCCGACATGACGAAATGGCCCAGCGTCAAGCACTTCGCCTCCTGGCTGCGGCTGAGTCCCGACCACCGTATTACTGGCGGCCGAGTGATCAGCTCTAGGGCCAAGCCCAGCGCCAACCGCGCCGCGACGGCATTGCGTCTCGCCGCCCACGGATTGCACCGCTCCGACAGCGCCTTGGGCGCTTTCCTGCGCCGCAAGCAGGCCCAAATAGGAGCGCCCAAGGCCATCACCGCCACGGCCCACAAGCTGGCCAAGCTCATCTATTCAATGCTGCGCTACGGCCAGGAGTACATTGATGCCGGTGCCGAGTATTACGGGCGTCAGTACCAGCAGCGGGCGTTACGCGCTGCCCACCGTCGAGCAGCACAACTGGGCTACCGGTTGGCGCCCATGTCCGATGCTCCGGAACATTCCACTCACGCACCTCCAGCCGCACCAATTACCGCGTGATGCCCCCAGTTACTCGGAAGTCCAGCACAAGTGTCGAACGGCGAATCAGGCATATTGCCTCTACGTGCGCCGTGTGCGACCCAGATGGGCGAAACGCCGCGATTTGGTAATCTATGGTCGGTCAGGAGGCATACAGCGATGAGTCAGAACCCAGATTATTCCGAGAACTTTTACCGCGAATACGCCCGGCGCTACGCTGAGGTCAGCCACAATTTCATCCAGTCCGTGTACACCGAAACCACCCACCCTGCGCTCAGGAGCGATGAGGACTTGATGGAGCGCCTGCAGGAACTGATCCCCGCGGAGTCGCGGGGGTTGGACGCGGGTTGTGGCGCAGGGGCCCGAGATGTCTTCTATTACTGGCAGAGGGGTTACGATATTCTGGGGGTCGATGCCGTGGAGGAAAACATCCTGGAAGCGCAGCGGCTCCATCCGGAA
Organism: Dehalococcoidia bacterium; assembly: GCA_965116565.1. Taxonomy (GTDB): domain Bacteria; phylum Chloroflexota; class Dehalococcoidia; order Lucifugimonadales; family UBA3495; genus Bin87. Next base: position 1,410,027 of record OZ220699.1, on the reverse strand, counting down.
ATCGCGCAGAGGGTATCGGTGGCCGACCTGAGGTTGCCGCTGGCCTACCCGGACGGCTCGTTCGATTTCCTGCTGTGCAACGCGGTGATCCAACACATCGGTCCGGATATCGCTATGGGCGTGACTCTGCCTGAATTGGCGCGGGTCTTGAATCACGGCGGCGTGCTCCAGCTTATGTTCAAGACCGGCCATGGAGTCGAAACGATTTATGATCGGGATTACGCTGTGGACCGAACCTTTCAGCTATACGACCCGGATGATGTCCTCGGCCTATTGACGGACCGGGGGTTCAGCATAATTCCGGCTGAAGATGAGAAACTGGGCGGCGTCATGCACTTCAAGGACCCCAAACCCATGGCCCACTGCGTCTTTTTCGCCCGCAAGGGCGGATGAGCGGCGAGGTCGCATCAGTTGCCACGCCTCAACTGATACCTGGACGACCTGAGTTGACGATCCCGAACGTACCCAGATTTCTTCACGACATCACGCCGGAATGGTTGACGGCTGCCTTGGAGAGTGGCGGCGCGTCCGGCGGGGCAACCGTCATCGGATACTCGGCTGAGACCATCGCCAAGACCACCGGGTTTGTAAACCGAGTTTTCCGGCTGCGGCTGGCATACGATGCGGTGGACGCAGACCTCCCCAGCGGCATTGTCGTCAAGCTCCCGCCATCGGACCCGATGTTGAGGGAGGTTTCCGACAGATTGGGCCACCACCGGCGTGAAGTCAGTTTTTACCAGGAGATGAAATCGGACCCTCACCTCCCGGCGCCGCGTTGCTACTACGCGGGCCTCGACCCGATTACCGGCGATGCCGCCCTGCTGCTGGAGGACATGAGCCACGCGCAGCAGGGCGACAGCGTGCGCGGCTGTAGTTTCGACGAAGCTCGCCGGGCCATCGGCCAACTGGCGAGCTTCCAGGCGGGCTGGTGGGATAGCCCGTGGCTGGAAGCGCTGGAATGGATGCCGTCGAAGGAATCAGAGGCCACGCCCTACCAGGAAATATACCCCAGCGCATGGCAGTCGCTGAAAGACAAAGCCGGTAATGGGATGCCTCACGGATTGCGGCGATTGGGGGATCGAATGCGGCCAGAGGTCCCAAAGATAAAATCAGAACTTGCCGCGCGTCCCCGAACGATCATCCACGGCGACTTTCGCCTGGACAACTGCTTGTTCTCCTCGGTTGCGCAGCCACATCCGGTGGTGGCATTTGATTGGGAATTTTGCGTCCGGGGCCGCGGTGTTTACGACGCAGCGACTTTCATCACCGAGTCGTTTCCCACGCGAGAACGCAGAGAGGTCGAGTCAACCCTGATCGGGACGTATCACTCCGCCCTGACGATCGCCGGCGTTGTTGATTACTCCTTTTCGGAGTGCTGGCGCGACTACCGGCTGGCGATGCTGGAGATCTTTATCTTCTGGATCATCACGGGAGGTTACTGCGATTACTCCAGCGAACGGGGCACATTGTACCTGCACAACACGCTGGAGCGGTTCGACGCTGCCATAACGGACCTTGCATCCGTCGAACTACTCAACCAATGAGCCCAGCGACCGACGCCGCCAATGCCCGTGGCGGCGCTGGCTCAGAGCGAGGTTCCCGTGCATCAGACGCCGTCGAAGCTGAGAGGAAATGTCCACCTTTCTGACCACGGCGTGTTCCCGTACACGCCGCGAAAGTCGGTGCAGGAAACCACGGGCACCCCTCGACCCCGTACCGCCCTGTTACTCGCAGTAAGCAGCTGTGTCCTACTGCTCACAGAACTAAACGTCCTGGATCAGCATGCCCTCCCCACGCACCGTTGGCAACTGGCCCTGTGTTTTGGCGGACGCCTTTGTCGCTGACTGCACGCTCCTGCAGTCAACGGGACGCGGTACAAGATGGTCCTACTGATGTGGACGCCTCCCGTTCCGGCAGCTACTCCGCGAGATGGGCGTGGTTGGGCACCAGCGTATCGAGAGCGGGCCACTTGCTGAAAAACAGTCGCTGGCAGCCAGAAAGTTAGGACCGTGTCCCCGGACGTCGACAGCCATAATCGTACGTATTACCCATGCCATTTACAGTGGTACGGTTACCCGCATCCGCCCAGTGTGCATAGCGCGGGCAGGCCCATGTTGGTCCAAATCTGACCGCAGTCAGTTGACGTATACACCCAGTCCTTGCAGGCGGTACGCCCGCGGTGGATATGGATGCCGACCCGATCCCAATCATGGGCCAGCGATGAGGCTGTTACAATGTTCGTGCGCCGATAAACGGCGCCGATGTTTATTGGTAGAAACGAATCGCGTCATTCCGCACGACTTTAGTTGGCGCGCGTTGCTCTGAAACCGTCGCCATCCAAAATCCAAGGAGTCCCATTCTGCATGTCATCTCAACGGCGTCTTTCCCAAGCACGATCCGGCAAGGTCAAACAACACGGCAACGCACAGATCAATCGCCCGCCGCATCACCACGCCATTTGCACGGATTGCCGAGAGGCAACCACAGTTCCGTTCAAACCTGCTGAAGACCGACCAGTTTACTGCCGGGCCTGTTTGCACCTTCGGCGTGATGGCGTTGCTTCTCGTCCGCATGACCCGAGGCCCGGTAATTCCACCGCTGAAAGTCAATCCAAGTCTGTAGTATGGGAAACCGCGTTTCCCGGTATGACGCTGAATCGCGCGACCAAAACCGCCATTGCGTTGATGAACATATCCGATCCCACCCCGATACAGGAACAGTCGATACCGCATCTGTTGGAGGGCCGGGATCTGATTGGACAAGCCCGAACCGGATCAGGCAAGACGCTGGCATTTGCGGCCCCGCTGGTGGAGCAGTGCGACGCTACTGTCCGGCAGGTACAGGCGTTGGTCTTGGTGCCGACGCGGGAGCTGGCCATTCAGATCGGCGGCGTCATGGAGGATCTGGCTCGTCTACAAGGTCTGCACGTGACCCTGCTGTACGGTGGGAGGCCGGTGGGACGTGACCACAAGGCGTTGAAACTGGGTGCGCAAATCATAATCGGCACGCCGGGTCGCACGCTTGATCACGTCCGGCAGGGCAGCTTGAACCTGGGATCAGTGCGGTTTCTGGTCCTGGACGAGGCTGACGAAATGCTCGACCAGGGGTTCGCCCGCGACGTTGACGCCATTTTGGACCGGACTCCGACGCCGCGACAGACTGCGTTGTTTTCAGCCACTCTGCCGGACTGGGTGGCGCAGACCGCCAAAAAGCATCTCCATGATCCGGTAACGATAGAAACTGACGCCGATTTGGCAGGTCTGCCCACCGTGGAGCACTTGGTTTACAGCATACAGAAGACGGACAAGATGGAGGCGTTGCGCACGTTGCTGGACCGCCGGGATGGAGCGCCCGTGCTGGTATTCGGCAAGACCAAGCATGGTGTCAAGAGACTGGCGGGGCAACTGGTGGCTTGGGGTTACCCCGTGGGGGCCCTCCAGGGCAATCTCAGCCAGGCCGCCCGCGAGCGAGTTATGAAGGATTTTCGCTCTGGAGTCGCGCCAATTCTGGTTGCCACCAACGTGGCCGCGCGAGGCCTGGATGTGGAGGGCATCGGCCAAGTGATCAATTACGATCTTCCCGACTCGGAAGAGTTGTTCACGCATCGAGTGGGACGTACGGGCCGAATGGGCCGCAGCGGCGAGGCGATAACGTTCATAACGCCCGACAATGACCGGAAGTGGCGGGAGATTCAGCGGGGTTTGGGTCGCCAGTTCACCTGCAAACCATGGACGAGAGAACTGCGCGGGGCAACGCGTCGCAAGCAGGCCAGTATAGTCCCGTAACGTGGTGTAAGAGGAACTGGATGGCAAGACGACGGCCACCGCGTCATCCTTATCGGAACTACTACCAACCCGATGAGGGAGGAACGCGATGACCAGGAACAGCATGGACTGCGATGATGTGTCTGGGCCATCTCGTACAGGGTTTGACCCCAGCATGGATTGGCGGAGATGCCTTCAAAAGGATCTGTCGACCCGATCCGAGGTGGCCCAGACAGCGCCGACAGCCTCGGTGAGCAGTGACCTAATAGGAGCGTGGCTCAAAGCCCCATCGCAGTCTTGTCCGCTCGACCCGCCGGCGCACCGCTCTCCGGGAGGCAGGTATGCTGGAATTCACCGATCATGAAACCAGGGCTGGTATGCGGGTGGTTATCGGGATCGATACTCACCAGGAACAGCATGTGGCAGTGGCCATCGACCGGCAAGGTGTCCGCCTGGGGGAGCGGCGCGCGGTAGCGACTACATCCGGCTATCGCGAGCTCGAGCGATGGTCCAGCAACTTGGGAACAATTCACGCCTTTGGTATCGAAGGAACGGGTTCATACGGCGCTGGCATCGCTCGGTTCTTGACCGGTCTTGGCTATTGCGTCGTCGAGGTCAACCGTCCCGACCGGTCAACCCGCTATCGGAAGGGGAAGAGCGATCCCACCGATGCGGAGATGGCGGCCCGGGCGGTTCTGGCCGGAGTGGCCGATGCTATTCCCAAGTCGGGCCAGGGCGAAGTCGAGATGATCCGCATGCTCAAAAGCGCCAAGGACTCGGCCGTCAAGGCCCGCACGCAGGCCATCAACCAGATGAAAGCTCTGATCGTCACGGCACCAGCCAGTCTACGCGAAACCCTTGATGGTCTCTCCGCCAGCGCCCTCGCCGCGCGGTGCCGGAGCTTCCGCGTCCGTCGCTTGAGCGATCCAACGACGGCGGCGAAGTACGCTCTGCGTTCCCTGGCCTGCCGCCACCATCAGCTCAGCGAGGAGATCCGCAACCAGAAAGCCGAACTGGCGCAACTGATCGGGACCGCCTCGCCAACCCTGATCAATATCGTCGGCGTAGGACCCGACACTGCGGCGACCCTGCCGATTGCCGCTGGCAGCAACCCGGAGCGTCTCCACTCCGAGGCTGCTTTCGCCGCGCTGTGCGGGGTTGTCCAATACCAGCCTCCTTGGGCAGGACCAATTGTCATCGGATCAACCGGAGGGGCGACCGCCAGGCCGATGCGGCGCTACACCGCATCGTCGTGGTCAGACATCGATGCGACCCGCGGACCAAAGAATACATGCGCCGGCGAACCGGAGAGGGAATGAGCAAACCCGAAGTCATGCGTTGCCTCAAACGGTACGTCGCTCGCGAGATCTTCTCACACCTACAGATGCCCGCAGGACTGGCCCGCAACCCGGCTTGGCATCTATAAGAGCATCGTTTTGGAACTGCTGCGCAAGCGCGACGTGGACGGCGATGTGGACTTTCCGCGGAAAGCCCTGCGGGTGCTGGTGGAGGGCATCATGGCCTGCCCCGCGCCCCGACACCGGGGATGCAGAGGTGTCAGCGAAGATCGGTGGAGGGCAGCTACTTTCCCAGCCTGCTGGAACCCAGAAGACGCAGCGAGAAAGCACTCCTGGCCGTGATCCAGCAGGCCTACGTGGAAGGGGTGTCCACTCGGCGGGTGGATGACTTGGTCAAATCTCTGGGCTGTGATGGGATTTCGAAAAGCCAGGTGTCGCGCATCTGCCGGGACCTGGACGAAGTGGTGGAGAATTTCCTGGGCCGGCCGTTGGACGGCGGTCCCTATCCGTACGTTTGGTTGGACGCGCTGACCCAGAAGGTCAGGGACGGTGGACGGATCGTCAACGTCAGCGTGGTGGTAGCCACCGGCGTCAACGCCCAAGGCCAGCGGGAAGTGTTGGGCATGGACGTGGGCGCCAGCGAAAACGGCGCGTTCTGGCTGGCCTTCCTGCGCTCGCTGAACGCTCGCGGTCTCAGCGGGGTGGAACTGGTCATCTCCGATGCCCATCAGGGGCTGAAGCAGGCCATCGCCACGGTGTATGCCGGCTCCGGTTGGCAACGCTGCCGAACCCACTTCATGGCCAACCTGCTGAGTAGGGTGCCCAAGCGATCCCAACCTGGCGTGGCCGCTATGGTCCGCACTATCTACCAACAACTCTCACCAGAGGAGGTCCACGCCCAGGCCGACCGGGTGGTGGCTCAACTCCGAGATCACTTCCCTCAAGCGTCCCAGATGCTGGAGGACGCCATACCCGACATCCTGGCCTTCACCACCCTCCCAGTGTCCCACTGGCAGAAACTCTGGTCCAACAATCCCCTGGAGCGCCTGAACAAGGAGATCCGCCGGCGTACCGACGTGGTGGGTATCTTCCCCAACCGGGCCACTGGGACAGCAAGGCTTTGACATCGCTGGTCGGGCTGGCGCCCTGGTCCCGAGACAGCGGCAAGAAGCGAGGTCATCGGGCCATCCGGGGCGGCCGCGGACTGGTGCGGCGCACTCTCTACATGTGCGCTTGGGCGGTGATCCGCCACCACAGCGAGATGCGCCGGTTTTACGACCGGCTGCGTGAGCGCGGCAAGCCGGGGGAACGTTTCAGTGGTGGCGGTGATGCGCAAGATCCTGCTGCATCTCAACGCGGTGGCGCGAAGAAGCACGCCCTGGGTACCGCAGGCTGGGTAGGTCGTCCCCATGCAGGCACACATCAAAAACGCTTGACATCCACCACGGATACTTGACGGGACGCTACCACACCACTCCGCCGGACTTGCCACGTTTCGCCGCCGATTCCGGTCGAGTAGCTTCACCACCCAGCCACTCGCGGGGTTTCCACATCGGAGACATTTGGTGCACAAAATGATACCCGTGCGACACAGTACACTGCCAATATCGTGGTATTGGGTATAAAATCATCGTGGATTCTGATCCGACGACCTCCACCAACAGCCTACGTTCTGCCCCTCGCATCAACACCGAATGCAGGTATCCTCATTCATTCGTGGCCTTCCCAAGGCCGAACTGCATGTCCACATCGAAGGCACCTTTGAGCCGGAGTTGATGCTGGCCATCGCGCGGCGCAATGGCATCAACCTCCCTTTTTCCACCGTCGATGAGGTCCGGGAGGCGTACCGGTTCTCCAACCTCCAGGATTTCCTTGACATCTACTATCAGGGCGTGGCCGCACTCCTTACTGAGCATGATTTCTGCGAACTCACCTGCGCCTACTTCAACCGCGTCGCGCACCAAACCGTCCGCCACGCCGAGATATTCTTCGACCCCCAGGCCCACACCGGGCGGGGCGTCTCTTTCGCCACCGTGTGCCGGGGAATCGAGGCCGGACTCCAATACGCCGTGGAGCGGCACGGGATCACATCGCGCCTCATCATGTGCTTCCTACGGCACCTGGACGAAGCCGACGCCCTCGCCACACTGGAGTCCGCTTTGCCATTCCGTGATTTGATCCACTCGATCGGTCTCGATTCCAGCGAGATAGGCAACCCGCCGGCCAAGTTCCGGCGGGCATTCGCCGCCGCCAGGGCACACGGTTTAGCCTGCGTCGCCCACGCCGGTGAAGAGGGGCCAGCCGAATACGTTCGTGAGGCGGTGGGCATCCTGGGTGTGCAGCGCATCGATCACGGCAACCGGGCGTTGGACGACCCGGGCCTGACCCGAGAACTGGCGACATCCGGCATCCCATTCACCGTCTGTCCCCTGTCCAACCTTCGCCTGGGTGTGGTAGCGTCGCTGGCGCAGCATCCGTTGCGTCGCATGCTGGATGCGGGGCTGATCGTTACCCTGAATTCCGACGATCCGGCGTACTTTGGCGGCTACATCAACGAAAACTACCAGGCCATGCAGGATCACGTAGGCATCGACAACGCGACGCTGGGTGAAATCGCGCGCAACTCGTTCCACGCCGCTTTCTTGGAACCCGAGCGGCGCGAAGCGTTGCTGGCCGAACTGGACACCTACCTGGTTGCCATGACACACGGATGCCCGCAGGATAGCGGAGCTCCGGAGATGTCTCGCATCGTGGGAACCGCATGGACAGCGTCGGCGGAGCAATGATCGGCCTCATCCTGCTCGTAATCCACATCGCCGCCGGCTCCGTTGCGCTGCTCACCGCTTTCGTCGCCCTGGTAACCGCCAAAGGCGGCGTGATTCACATGCGGGCCGGGCGAGCGTACGCCATCGGCATGACGCTGATCTTCGTCACTGCCATTCCTTTGGCGATCCTGGGTGCATCCATTTTCCTGCTGCTGGTCGCCGTGTTCAGTTTCTACCTGGTGTTCGCCGGTTGGCGCTTTGCTCGCAACCGCAGCCGTCGCCCCCAACGCGTGGACTGGATTGCCGCGGCCATCATGGGACTGACCGGCCTCGGCATGTGGGGCTACGCCGTCGTGCTCGCGCTGTCGGGCGCGGGGAATTGGGCAACGATGGTCGCCTTCGGGTTCATCGCCGTCGCACTGAGCGTGGCCGACAGCCTGTATTTCAACCAGGGCCGTCCCGGAAAACGACGACCCGCCCCTCACCTGCGCATCCAGCGCCACCTGACCAACATGATGGCTGGCACCATCTCCACCATAACCGCGGTGATGGTCGTCAATGTGAGCATGAACCCGGTGTGGGTACCGTGGCTGCTGCCCACCATCGTCATCACTCCGCTGATCATCTGGTGGAACGTGCGCACTGCCCTCCAGGCTCGACGCCGGCCCGAACCGGCGGAAACTAACTGACGTCGGCCGTCGCCTACTGCTGCACGAACCTCCGGTATACCTCTTCCTCGGACAGGGCCTCTTGGTGGAACCAGCTGTCGTCGATGATCTTGTAAACGTTTTCCAGGCGCCCAAGGATTTCGTTCGTCAGCAGCAGGGCATCCAGTGGCGACTCTGGCATCGCGCCCTCCCGTTCGAGGATCAACACCGTTTCCGTGATGGCCCGTATCAGCTCAACCGTGCCCACGTGGGTGGCGTTGCTGCGCGCTGTGTGCAGGCTGTGGTAGATGGACGATGCACCGTGGCCCCTCAAGAGCATTTGCAGCGACTGCTCTTCATCGTCAATCTGGATCCCGCGGATGGCTGCGGCATTCACCAGCGACCTCTGCAGGGTCAGCATGTCGGCCCCGCTTTCCACAGCCATCCTGGCAAACGTGTTGACCACTCGCGCGATGTTGTCGGCGCGTTCCAGCCAGCGTCCCATCCAGATCAGGTTGTACACCCTGGAGTCAGTCAACCACCGGTCCGGGCTCACTGATATCGACCTTGGTTCCACCATAATCCAACCGTACTCCTTTGGCAGCGTCATCTACTGAAAGAGGGCAGGATCGGAATCTGCCCTTGCTGGGTCACGAACTGTCCAGCAACGCCAGGGCGTCGTCCGCCGTCACCGTCTGCCGGTCAAAGAAGACCTGCGCCGTGGTGAAGTTCAGCCAACCCTCACCCTTGGAAACGAACGAACCGGAAACCGGCGGAACCTCGGAGTAGTCGCGGCCCACGGCGAACTTCAGATAGTCGGTGCCGTTCAATTCCGTAATCCCTCGCGTAGGATCCGCGGGCAGCCAGCCATGTGCCGGATGCAGGAATTCCAGCCATGCATGGGTCTCCCCGGGCTGTCGGGTCAGCAGGCCGCTGACGTACCGCGCCGGTATCCCATGCGCCCGCAGCATCGCCATCCCCAAGTGCGTCATGTCCTGGCACACCCCGCTCCTGGATTCCAACACGTCGGACGCGGCCGTGTTCACCGACGTGTTGCCCCGCTCGTAACGGATGTTCCCATGAACCCAATGCACCACATTGGCAACGGCCTCGAGCAGCGTCTTTGCATCACCAGTCGCATCCTGGGCAATCATACGCACGTTCTCGGGATCCACCAGTTGCGACGCCGTCAGAAATTCCTGCGCATCCAGCCCGTAGCTCAGGGTTGCCAACGGCGCGTCGTCAACCACCGGGACGCGTTCGTTGAGGCAGACCAGCCCCGTTGCCGCGATGATCAGTTCCTGGTGCGGGAAGGTCACTCGAACCCGGGTTACCACGTTGCCCAGACGGTCGGGGTAGGTTATCCGGTGGCCCGCCGGAAAGGTTGAGACATCGCAACACCCGTCGGCGGGTGTCTGGTACCAATCGGCGTATGGCGACAGCCTCAGGAAGTTGTCGTTCTGCACCACAACATCCGAGTACCCGTATCTGGCCACATACGCGAAATGCACGGGAATCATATCTCGGGCTAACGGACCACCCAGCTCGGCTTGCATGAACCTCCTGATGAGTTGTTGGTGACCCGGCTGTTCGCCTCGGACACGCGGGTCAGTCCGCCGGGAAAGACGGTAACTTCGCCGTATCCGTTCTGCACCGCGAACACGCGCAGGTCAACGTAGCGCTCCTCAAACTCGCCACTCGACTCATCAAAAACAAGATGCTGGGAGAAGTCCAGCGTCTCCTGGGCGATGAACACCTGGGGCTGCTCGATCACCTGCTGGGCCAGGCGGCTGCGGTAGCCCTTGTCCAGGTCGGGCAGGATGAATACCCCAAGCCCGCCGTAACCCTGCCGCGTTTTGAGCACCAGGCTGTCCAGATTCTGTAGTACGTACTCCCGGTTCGCCGAAGATCGCAGGTCGTAGCTCACCGCCTGGTCGAGTATGGCCTTCTCACCCAGGTAGCGCTCGATCATTTCCGGCACCCACAGGAACACCAGCTTGTCGTCGCAGGCACCGGTGCCCATGGCGTTTACCAGCACAACTTTATGGTTCAGATATGCTTCCGTCAATCCCGGCACGAACAGGTCCAGGTCCTCCACACGGCGGTACACCAGGTCGACCTCAAAGTCTCCGTCCATTGCCCTGGCCCACACCCGTCCATTGTCGCCGATATAAAGATCCGAGCCCTCCGCCAACGGAATGCCCAGCAGTTCGGACAGGTAACGGTGCTCGAAAAATGCCGCGCCGAATTTGCTGTCCGTGAGCAAGACGCATACGGGATCCGGCCGGTCGCACAACGACGCAAACATCTCGTGGTACGTCGGCCTGATGTCGTAGGGCAGGATGTCGTACCCCTCGGTCATTTCGGGCAGCACGCCCATCCCGATCTCGGTGCATTTCATCTGGTAGGTGATGCCCGAAGGGATGCGCAGGTTGTCCTCCAGGATCACGTACCTGCCCTCGCCCATGTGCACCAGGTCTATCCCATAGATGTGCACGAAAACGTCGCGCGCCGGCCGATAGTCTTGCAGTTCCGGATTGTAGTATTGGCAGGAGTACATGACGTCCGGCGGGACCACCTCCTGCTCCCCGCAATACAGGTCCAGCAGGAAGCCGTTAATCGCCTTCAATCGCTGTGCGACGCCTCTCGAAATGACATCCCAGTCAGCTTCGGGAATCAGGCGAGGAACCCAGTCCGTTGGCACGGTGCGGAACTCCCTGGGGTCGAGCATGAACGTGAATGCGTCCAGCGAAGCGCGACCGTTGGCGGCGCCCCATCGACGCTGCAATTCCTCCACGCCCAAGCCTTCCATGTTGTTCATCAGGTTCCGATATACGGGTTTTACGGCACCGTCGGCAGTCACGAACTCGTTCAGCGCATGCCTGGCCGTTATCGTGTCGATCAACATGTCATTCCCACCAGTGCCATTCGTCCGTCATCAGGCAAAAATCCCTGCGCAACTATCATGCCACACCCTTGTTGCGCCGGGATTAACGATTTGTAACAGCTGGATTTCCCGTGCGCGAAAATGCGGGTACTGCCCGCCGCGTGAGATGACCATGTATGTAACAAAAGCGTAACCGGTTCGTAATCGCGCGTTAATGCGTGGGCGGCATAGTACATTCCAATAACACACCCTGAAAATTCTCACGGAAGATTGGCTGCAAGCGTTATGACTCAGCACCTCAGATCTCCATCCCTCATGGGCCCGACGGATCCGGCCCGGGTCCTTCTGCTGGGCGAGGACGAAGAATGGGCAACCCTGAACGGGACATTGATTGCGGCCGAGGATAGCGGCGCTATCGTCCTGATGGGGCCGGAACCTGCATACGATCTCCACTCCCTCACCGATCATGGCTCGCCGAGCGTTCTGCTTCTTGCGCCGGACAGCGTGCTGGACGCTCCCCGCCGGCACGACGACGAGTCTGCGCCCCTGATCCTGCGCTGCATCGCCGGCGACGACATCGACGACCCCGACCTGTATCACGACTCCGACGACTTCGTGAGCGTGCCCTGTGCGCCTGCGGAATTGATCAAGAGGATCCTGCGCCTGGCCCAGCGTCACCAGGCAGCCAATGCATTGGCCGAACTAATCCGCGTGGGCGGCATAGCACTCAACCCTTCAACCTACCAGGTAACCGCCAACGGACGGCCGGTGGACCTTGCCTGGCTCGAGTTCCAACTGCTGCTGTTCCTCATGGAAAACGTGGGCAAGGTGTTCACCCGCGACCAGCTACTCGCAAACGTGTGGGGCGTAGAAAACATCGGAGGCACGCGCACGGTGGACGTCCACATCCGCCGCCTCCGCTACAAGCTTGAGACCGGCCAGGCAACCTACTTCCGCACGGTGAAGAACGTGGGTTACGGCATGATGGAGCCGTAAACAAACCACTGCCGAGCAGATTAGCCTCGGCGAACGAGGCAAACGTAAGGGCGAATGATGATTCGCCCCTACCCCATTCAATCAGCGATGTGGACGGAGGCTACCACTCGGCGGGCAGGCTCACCACTCCGCGTATGTTCAGCAGGTTGTGGTATTCCAGCTCATCTGGGTTGCTGGCAAACTTGAAGGGCGGGAACTTGCGGGTCAGCGCGCGGAACGCCTCCTGACCTTCCAGCCGCGCCAGGTTCGCGCCCAGGCAGTGGTGGATGCCGCCGCCGAAGGCGACGTGCGGGTTCGGATAACGGGTTATGTCAAGGTCCTCGGGATTCTCAAAGGCCATCGGATCGCGGTTGGCAGCGTTGGTGATAACCATCACCTTCTCGCCCTCGCGGATCTTCTGGCCGGCCAGTTCAATGTCCTCCAGGGCGATACGCGGCGCCCGCTTGACGGGAGAGTCGTAGCGCAGCAGCTCTTCGGTGGCTCGAACCAGCAGGCTGTCGTCGTCCTTGAGCATGTTCCACTGGTCGGGGTTGCGCATCAGGGCCATGGTTCCGTTGCCCACCAGATTGATGGTGGTTTGGTGGCCGGCGATGAGGAGCAGCAGCGTGTTACCCAGCACTTCCTCACGGCTCAGTTCGCCCTCCCGCTCGCCGATGGCCAGCACCGACAGCAGGTCATCGGAGGGTTCGCTGACCCTGGTCTCAACCAGTGGGTTGACGTAGTCGTTCAGAGTGGTGATGGCCTCGTGGACGCGGGTGTGGCGGTCGGGCGACTCCTGGTCCAGCGACAGAAGCTGGCGGGAGAGCGTGCGGATGAACTCGCGGTCTTCAGCCGGCATTCCCAGCCAGTTGGCTATCACCAGCACCGGCATGGCGTTGGCGAAGTCCTTGAGCACGTCCATCTCGCCGCTTTCAGGGTCGAAGTCCTTGAGCAGATCCTGGATGATATTCTGCACCATCGCTCGGAACCGGTTGTCGATGTACTTGGGGTTGAACACCGGATGGACGGTGCGGCGCATCCGCAGGTGGTCGGGCCGGTCACGTCGGATGAACCAGTTGTTCATGTAGTCCAAGTTGAACTTGTACTTCGAAAAATCCTCTTCCGAGATGGGAGGGCTGGGCGGCTTCTCGTCTCGCAGGAAAACCTCTGACGAGAAATATTCCTGGTGACGCAGCGCCCATACCACGGCCTCGTAGGAGGTCACCACCCAAGTGTCGAACTTCTCGTTCCAGTAAACCGGGGCCTCTTCGCGCAGCATGGCGTAGTACGGATATGGATTCCGCAGGTTCTCCGGAGAGAGCAGCTCGTCGTGAATCCGGTCTTTCAGCATCGTAAAGCCTCGCAGACAACGTTTGAGTGGGGCCAATTTAGCCGCAACCGCTTCAGGGTGTCAACCGAAACCGCTGGTCGCGCCAGAAGGTAACCGAACGCTAGGGCGAACCGAGTATCAGGCCCAACACTCGGTTAACAAGACCCGCCAGTAAATCAACACCGTCGGCCAAGACGTCGCCTACCCACTCCGCCAACCCGGTCCGCGCCGACAGATCGGGAGCATCTCCTACGGCCAGTAGGTAAATCACGTAAGCGGTTCCCATGACGACCACAACGCGCCAAATGGTCCAACCCCACAGGTTCAGCCGGTAATCGTGTGCGATCAGCCAAACCGGCGCGGCCACCAGGTAACACGGGATGGTGAGAATGCTGAACGGTTGTTGAAACACCCCCTCCATGTCCAACGGGCTCGGCAGCGCAGCGTAGGTGGCCGCCGCGGTCGCCCAGGCAACCACCAGCAGCACGGCCACCTGCCAGATGGCGATCTGACCGTCGCGCAGGAAGTACCAGCCCAGCGCCAGGGCGAACAACCAGATGGCAGCCCCCATGAGCAGGGGCGCGATCCCTATGAACAGATGCCGGGCCACTCCGGGCGGCCCCTGGTGCAGAACATAGCCCGCAAAGGCCGGATTGTCCCGCACCATGTATCGCACCTCCAGTACCCGGTGCCCCACCAAGTAGCACGCCAACTGGTGAGCCAGCTCGTGAAAGAACGACCCGGGTATGGTGATGTAGTGCATCGCAAGACCGGCGGTCCAAATCACCTGCCGAATCAAATAAAAGGGTGCCAGCATCGTTGGACGGACTCGATTTATTCGCTTGGCTCGCCGTTTGCCAGCTCCGCCAAAACGCCCGTGTCCGACCAGCCGTAGGCGACTTCCGGCAACTCCGCTCCCGCTATGCCTATGGTCCGCTGCGCCACATATCGCCCACCTAACGCTTCGTAAAACCTCCGAGCCGGCCAGTTTTCGGCCAACACCCACAGGATCATGGAATTCAACCCCTGGCTCACCAGCAATCTGGCCGTTGCACACATCAGCTTACCCCCGATGCCGCGCCGCCAGTAATCGGGCAACAGGTAGATAATGTAGAGTTCGGCGGAATACGGTGTATCGGCGTCGCGATTCGGGCCGGCCGCCGTTATTCCCACAATCGACTGATCGGCTTCGGCGACCAGCGACACCAGTTCCGCCGGTTGATACTCCATGACACGACTCTGCCGCTCTGCCCATTCCGACACGTCGATGGAGTCGAGATACTCATCAGGCACGATGCCTCTATGAGCGGCACGCCAACTCTCAGCCCGCACCTGCGCTATCGCGCTTGCGTCCTCAATCTGTGCGCGTCGTATGACAACCATTTCGAAGTGCCAGAACCCATTCGCGGATTCGGGGCGACAGCCGCGCCAATCACCCACCGGTCCTCACTCCAGCGTCCCCGCCTCCTCCAACTTACGATACTCCGCTTCGCTCAGCCCTACGATCTCCCTCAGCGCGTACTCCGTGTCCTGGCCCAGCAGCGGGGCGGGCCGATCCAGACGGCCCGGCGTGGCCGAGAGATGCGACTCCGTATAGTCGGTGGCGTAGGAGCCCATTTCAGGATGGTCCAGCCATGTGAAGTGGTTACGATGCCGCAACTGCTCGTCCTCGAACAGATCCCGCGTGTCGTTGACCACGCCGGCAGGGACGCCTGCGGCCTGCAACCGCCGCATGAGCTCGTGCCGGTCGTGGTTGGCAGTCCAGCCGGCGATTATGCCGTCCATCTTGTCCTCGTGGGCCTTGCGCCCGCGGAAGGTGCGGAACTCGCCCGACTGCACGTCGATCACGCCGTCGGCAACCATCTCGTCGCGCAGGGCCGCCCACTGCTCGTCCGTGAACACGGCAATGGCGATCCAGCGGTCGGTCTCGCCGTTCCCGTCCAGAGCGCAGGGATAGGCCCCGTGTGGCGACGCGGAAGGATGGCGGTTGCCCACCAGTTCCGGCTCGCGCCCGTTGACGGCGGCGTCCAGCAGCATGGGCCCGCCGAAATGCAGACTGGTTTCCAGCTGCGACATGTCCAGGTGCGTGCCGCGGCCCGTCGCTCGCTGGCGGTCCACGGCGGCCAGGATGGCAGCGACGGCAAACTTGGGACACACGAAGTCGGTGTACGCGCCGTAGGGGTTCACCGGCCCCCGGTCGGGCCACCCGATGATGTTGGTGTAACCGGCCAGCGACGACAGCACCGCCCCGAATCCCGGCTGCGTCTGCATCGGCCCGCCGCGTCCCAGCATGGACGCGCTGAACAGCACGATGCGCGGGTTCACCTTGCTCAGCTCGTCGTAGCCCAACCCCCACCGTTCCAGCGTGCCGGGAGTGAAGTTCTCCGTGACCACGTCGGCCCATTCCGCGATGCGCAGGATCAGCTCCGGCGCGCGGGGATGGCCCATGTCGATGGACAGGCCGTACTTATTGGCGTTGTAGTTGGCGAAGTAGCCGGAGCGGTTTATGCCCGACTGTCCGCCGGCGAAGGGGCCGGCCCGCCGCAGCGTCTCCGGCCGCTTTGCCGACTCCACGCGCAGCACCGTCGCCCCATACTCCGACAGGTACTTGGTGGTCATCGGGCCCACGGCCACCCAGCAGAAGTCGAGAACTTTCAGCCCTTCCAACGGCAGACCGGCCATCAACTCAACTCCATAAACGGTTTTTCATGGATATACAGGATGCACAAAATGCGAAACCGGATCCTGTATATCCTGTGCATCCACGAAAAACTAGATTACGCCCAATTCCGTGAGCCGCGCCAGGTCGCGGTCGTTCAGGCCCAGCTCGCCGCCGAGGACCTCCCGGTTGTGTTCGCCCACGCGGGGCGCGCGCCGGCGCGTGCCCACCCGCGTGGCATCCTGTATGTCCTTTACGAAGTGTCCGGGGTAGGTGACCGTCTCGCCAATGTCCTCGTGTTCGATACGGTCGTAATAATCGCGGGCGGCCAGCTGGCGGTGCGCCAGGATGTCGGACGGCGTGGCTACCGGGAACAGCAGGATACGACGTTCCAGCGCGCCGTCGGCCAACTCGTTACGAGTGTGGGTCATGAAGAACGGCGCGACGGCAGCCACCGTCTGCTCCATGATCTCGGCGCGGGCCGTGCCGTATCCCAGTTCCTCCCAGTTGACGGCGTCCAGCTCGGGGCTGCCCATACCCTCCTCGGTCATCCACTCCAGCACCGCGCGTACGCTGCGTGCAGATCCCGCGGTCCCGCCTCCCGGCTGGAAATTCACGTAGCCGTCTTTACAGGGCCAGTTGATGCGCGTGAAGGTGCCGCCGGCCGACTCACGATAGGCTCCCATACGTCGCAGGACGGTCTGCTCCAGGTCCCAGTACTGAGGCGCGTGGGCCAGAGTCCGCGCCACCGCCTGCTGGCAGGATACGTCCACGTGCTGACCTTCGCCGGTCAGTTGCCGGTGAGTGTGCGCGATCATCCCGGCAGCCGCGCCGGCCGCGCTGCCGTGCTGGTAGAACTGAGGCATGCTCACCCTAAGCGGCGGACGGTCGCCATCGCCCGTCAGGTGCATGAACCCGCCCAGCGCCATCCCAACGATGTCCGACGCCCGGTAGTCGGCATATGGCCCATCCTGACCGAACGCCGTGATGGACACCATGACCAGCCTGGAGTTGATCGCCCGCAGATCCTCGTAGGCGAGCCCAAGCGCCGCCATCCGCCCCGGGTCTGCTGACTCCATGAGGAAATCGGCGTTGGCGACCAACCGGCGCAACAACGCCGCTCCGTCATCCCTGGCGATGTCCAGCGTGATGCCCCGTTTGTTGGCGCAGTGGGCCCACCAGAACAGGCTGCGTTCTCTCCCCGGCTCATCCTTGTAAAACGGTCCCACCCTGCGAGCGGGGCTGCCGCCGGGCGGCTCCACCTGCACCACGTCCGCGCCCAGGTCGGCCAGCATCTTGCCGCAGAGCAGCCCACGGCCGTCGGTGAGATCCAGCACCCGGTAGGGTGCCAGCAGACCAGGGCCGTAATCGTCATTCGAGGTCATATTCGCTCAGTTGCTTCGTGCTGAAAATGATTGCCGCGCAAAGTGCACGGCAATCTTACCAGATCGATCCGGCTACTCCGCTAAGGGCCGGACAGCAGGGATGGCGGGCCCGCATCGAGGATGTCGGCACATCATCGTGCCACGTCCGTCGGACTCATGATGGCTCCGCTCATTGGAGATTGATCATGCTCCCACATGCTGATGAGGCAGGTGGCGATGATTACCAGGCTCCATTCAGGCGCGTCGGTGAGATCGGCGATGGAGTTCTTGTCGATATTCCACATCAGGTTGTCTTGATCCGGTGCGCTCCGGGCGGCCCGCGCCGTCATGAGCACCCGGTTGCAGAGCCGCTCGGGTAGATCAGAGCGATCGAAGTCCCGCGGATCGCCTCTCAAGCCAAAGCAAACGCTCATGATCGCCTCTGCCGCGTCCTCCTCGTATTCGTACTCGTCGCTGGCAATCACGTCTTCAACGGATGGCCAGTGTTCATCGGCGAGGAATTCACCTACCTCCCACGGGTCATCGCACGGATGCATTTCACCGTTCCGGTCAGGTACGTTGTACCAGTCGGGGCGGCGCAGCCACTCCGACCAGACCTTCCGGTTGGCGACGGGGTCGTCGGCTGTCAAAACAGGCAAATCCGCCATTGGTCCTGAAGGTCAGAACGTGGCCAGCGGGTTCACTGGCGAGCCCGTCGCGTTGTGCCACCGCAACGGCGCAACCGTGAACATGAACACCCACCGGTTTAGACGCCGGCAGACCGGTTCCAGTTCGTCGAAGTTGGCGGCGTCGATCAGCCACAGGCCCATGCCGACGATGCCCACCTTGTGGATGGGCAGGCCCACGTAGGGATACTCGCTGGGAGCGACGTCCCACGAGGCATCGCAGGCGCCGATGGACACGCCGCGCTCCCGCAGCCAGGGCAGCGTCTCTGCGTGCAACCCAGGCCGCCCCTCCGCGGCAGTGGGCGGGCCAACCTCCTGACGGCGCTTGTACCAACCCAGGCGGACGCACAGCGCGTCGCCCTCCGTAACGCGCACGCCCTGCGCTTCCTCCGCAGCCTCCAGGTCAGCGACGAACACGGGCTCGCCAGCGTCCAGCCACTCCTTGCCCTTGACTGCCGCGATGTCCAACAGCACGCCGCGAGTGATGACCCCGTGCTTGACGTTGTCGATAGCGCCGGCGCCGGCTTTGCTCGCGTTGTTGATCAGGACGGCATCCTTTCCGTTGTACATCTTGCCGTTCCAGAACTGGTGGCACAGGCTGTCCAGGTGCGTAACAGTCAGCCCATGGAAAGACACCCCAATGAAATCGCTCGCCCCTCCGCCGCCTTCCGACGGCGCCGACTCGCCCGTGGACACCATGTAATGCAGGGGCGGGATGCTGGTAACGTCCGCCGCCATCTCCGGCACGAGCAGTCGGGAGCACGTCACAGAAATGCCTTCGGTCACCAGCCCTGCCGCTTCCTTTCGCTTGTCGTCATTGATCAGGTTCAGCGTCCCCAGTTCATCATCGTCGCCCCAACGTCCCCAGTTGCTCAACGAATCGAACCAACCCAGTACCTGTTCCTCCGTGGGAATAACCGGCGTAGTCATAGCGTTCCCTCCGTATGCGTCCGCAGTCTCACGTGAATCCGTTGTTGGTTGTGCTCGATTCTATTGCCCGCCGCCGGCATGGTCAACGAACGATGGAGCCGGTTTAGGGCAGCGTTGGATGCTCCGTACCACTCTGCGTCCGGTAAACGGTAGGAAACTTGCGTCCATAACAGATTGCCGCCGCACTCACGTGGGAATACACTGCGATCACCGTGTGCTGGTACGAATTCATCAGGAATTTCCAATTGCGTGATGAGCGTCGTCTGAAATGAGCAGCCTCGCCGCCGAAACACCTCCGGAGTTTGTGTCAGGCTACCGTTGGGTGGTGATGGGCATCTGGCTCACGTCGAGCGTTGCTGCCTTCATGATCATCTCCACGATTGGCATCCTGATGCCCGCCATCAGCGGTGAGCTGGGATTGTCGCCCTTCCAGCAGGGAATGTTGGGGTCCGCCGCCTACTGGGGCAATTTCGCCCTCGCGATACCCGTGGGATGGTGGGCGTCCCGGTTCGCCCCCAAGATACTCACCACAGTCACCATGGTGCTGGGCACGCTGTTCCTGCTGACGCAGGCATTGTCGCCCGGTTTCGCGCTACTGATCCTGGGTCGCGTAGCGTTCGGCATCACCGTGATCGCCCGCCAACCGGCACGGGCGTTCCTCACGCAGCAGTGGTTCCCGCCGCGGCAGGTGGTGATGCTCAACAGCATCTCCAACGCCATGTTCGGGTTGGTGGTTGGTGGTGGCATCGCTGCATCGCCGTTCATCCTGGTGGCGCTGGGCGACAGCTGGAGGGCCACGCTGCTGTCTTTCACCGTACTGTTTGGAGCGTTCACACTGGTCTGGATGCTCTTCGGCAGGGAACGCGAAACGTCCGAATACCGGGGACAACTGGGGGCGCAGGACGTCAACGTCCTGAGGGGAACCCTGCGTCACCGGGACCTGTGGATCGCCGGCCTGGGATTTGCCGGGGCAACGTCCGCATGGTCGGGGTTTCTCAGTTTCTACCCCACCCTGATGCTGGACAACTACCAGATGCCGCTCATCTGGTCCGGTGGCATCCTGGCGTTGGGAGTGCTGATGGGCGGCATTGGAGGCCTGTTTTTCGGCTGGATCTCGACGGCGTTCGGTTGCGGGCGGAGAATCCTGTGGTCTGCCGGCGCAACGATGGTCGTCACCTTCATAGGCATGACCATGACAGGCTCTTTACCTGTCCTACTGTTGTTGACCTTCGTGAACGGGCTGGCCTACGGGTTCTGGCCGGTTCTGTATTCGGTGCCTTTCCACCTACCTGGGATACGTCCACGGGAAATCGCGGTCAGCCTGTCCTTCATCCAGATGTCCAGCTCCGCAGGCATCACTATAGGGCCACTCGTGGTAGGGGCCTTGCAGCAGAGCACGATGGATCTGCGGATGTCGTTGATCATCGTCAGTTTCGCCACGCTGTCGCTGTGCGTCGCCGGGCTGGCAATGCGGCACGGTTGGTCCAGTCGGGAAGACCGCGCTTCCGAGGCCGCCGCCGAACCCGCAACACCGGCAACCCGCTCCTGACCCCTCCATCGCCGCCGGCATTCACGCCTCCCGCAGCCGCCGCGACAGCAGGCACAGGAACACGGCGACCGACCCGGCGATGCCCAGCGACAGCGCCGTGAGCGGGGCGCCGATCTGAGTCACCATCCAACCGTTCAGCGCGCTGGCAGGGAAGTGAGCCTGGATCGCCAGCACACGCATCCCACCCATGCGCCCGCGATATTCGGGGTCCGAGTTGCCCATCAGCACCGTCATCACCAGCACCAGCGACACCGAGCGCCCGATGCCCGTCATCACCTTGATGGCCATTGCGATTGCTAGCACCGCTCCGTAGGGCATCAGTCCCGGCAGCGTCATCACTGCGATGGCGAACAGGATCATCGACCCGTGCCAACCCCCGTTCACCGCCCACACCAGCCACCAACCCTGGCGCCGCAGGTTGCCCAAACCGGCCACCACCAGCGCGCCCAGCACTGCGCCAGCACCCATCGCCCCGTTCAGTAGTCCCAGAGCCTCGACACCGCCCATCAGTGTGTCATGGGCGAAAATGGGCATCAGCGCGGTGGTGAATGGGAACCCTGTGACGTTGTACATGGCGGCGATGAGCAGCGCCATAAACAGTTCCTTGCGCTGCCACACATGCCGCAGTCCAGCGGCGACGCCGATTATCACCTCGCGCGGAGTGGTGTTTCCCACGGTGATGTTGCGGGTCCGCACCATCAGGGCCATCACGCCACCTACCACGTACAGCAAACCGATCAATCCGAACAGGCCGGCCGGCGTCAGAGGCGTGTACAGGAAACCGGCCGCGATCGGGCCGACAAACTGGGTGAGGTTCTGCCCGAACCCCAGCATCGCCACTGCGTTGGTGAGCCGCTCCCGGGGCACGGTGTCGATCAACAGGGCGTTGGTGACCGGCAGCTCGATGGTACGAAAGGCGCCACCTCCGATGATGATCACGAAGATCATCCAAACCTTTAGACCTTCCATCAGGAAGAGCACCATCAGGACGAATGCCAGCGCCGCGGCGATGAACTGCCCCGCCGCCATGAGCAGTCGTCGCGGGAGCCGATCCACCACCGCACCGGCAAACACTGACAAGAAAGCCAGGCCAAGGGCCGACCCGCCGGCCAATCCAACCAGCAGAGGATCGCCGGTCAGTTCCAGCACCAGCCACAGCACGGCGATGACCTCCATCTGCCGACCCACCATGGCGATATTCGCCGAAACCCAGACCAGCGAGAAATCGCGGGTCCGGAACGAGCCGAAGGTCTCGCTCGCCCGCCCGCCCAGCCGCGTCCTCGAGACCGATCTGGCCACCTAACTCAATCCCTCCATCGCAAAACGCGCCGATTATAGCACCGGGGGCTTCGAACCCTCAGCGTTCCAGTCCGCACATTCCAGAGCGATCGCCAAGGCCGGTACGTCATCCGGATCAACGGTCAGTGGCGAGTTTGCTGTCGTTTGATCGACGGAGAAAGTGCAACACCGATAGCAATTGCCGGCTATCACTGAGGAGCCCGCAATGTCCAGAGCAACACCCGTTCATTCGGGGCAGCACCTGGCCGAAATGCTCGCAGATTCTGCGATAAGCCAATATCGGCGGGCCAAAGACATTGGCGCGCCACCTCGTTCCATCAACCAATTGGTCCGCTGCAACCGCTCCGGCACGGCGGACACCGCGTTGCGCATCGGCAGAGCTTTGGCATGTCTCCGGAGTATTGGCGGAACCTACAAAGGATGTATGCCTCGACGTGGCCCACGCCGCCACGGACGTCAGCGCCATCGAGACATTCGTGCGATAAAGCACTCCACGCGCATCCGTCGATACTCTCGGTATGCACGTTCGGCATCACCCCCGCGTGTTACAATCGAGCCGAATTTATACTTGAAATGCGCTCCTCAGGAGGAACCGTCAATGGAAATCGGCGTCGGACTGGACCATACTCTGGGCATGAATTGGGATGATCAGGCGAACCTGGCCCGCGAGGCGGCGGAGCTGGGCTACGAGAGCATCTGGACTCCCGAGAACATCGGCACCGATTCCTTCCAGGTGTGCGCCCGTCGCTGGGAGGCCAGTTGCGATGTCGTTGATGGAGGCCTCACCACCGGCATCGGCGTGTCGCCCGTGATGTACCGGACGCCCATCGGGTTCGCCATGTCCGGCGGCACTCTGAGCCAGCAGTCCGGCGGCAAGTTCATCATGGGCATCGGCGCGGGCAGTGCCTACCGTCCAGCCAACCGACGCGACCTGGGGTTCCCCCGCGTGTCCGCGCTCAACCTGATGCGCGACTACCTGACCACCATCAAGGGACTGGTGAACGGCGAACGTGTCACGTACCAGGGCGAGCATATCAACTACAACAACATCCGCATGGCGATCCGTCCCGCTCCTAACACCCCCGTTTATCTCGGCACGCTGGGCCCAGAGATGTTGCGACTGGCCGGCGAGATCGCCGACGGCGTGTGCCTCAACTGGTGCACTCCTGAGCAGATTGCCTGGAGCCGCGACCGCATCGCCGAGGGCGCGGAGCGCGTGGGCCGCGACCCGTCCGAGGTCAAGGTCGTCGAGTACATCCGCATCTGCGTGGACGACGATGAGGATGTGGCTCGCCGATCCTTCGCCAAGAACTGCCTCGGGTACCCGCTCGGCGCGACCGTGCCCACCGACCGCGAGCGCCAGTTCGGCTACCGCGCCCACTTCGAGCGCATGGGCTACACGGAGGAACTGGCCGGCGCCGACGCCATCCGCAGCGACGGAGGCGACATGGACGCCGTGGCCGACGCCTACCCGTCCGATGCGTTGCTGGCCGTAGGCTACTACGGCAAGTCCGACGGAGCCGCCGCCGCCTTCGCCAAGCTCGCCGAGGGATTGGACGTGGCATTGGTACGCGTCATCGCCGCCCGCCCCGAGATCGCCTCCACCCAGGCCGTAATGCACGCCTGCGCCCCCGAAAAGGTGCGGGCGGCCATATAGTCGCCGCAATAGCGGCAATTGCAAGGTCAAATACGCCTAGAAAAAGAGGCCATCATGCACGTAGGCGCCGCCACCATCTTCCAAAACCCCTCCAAATTCACCAGCGACTACCAGGTGTACCGCGAGGAACTGCGCCTGGCCGACCTGGCCGAGCCCCTGGGCTTCCAGTCCATTTGGGGCGTGGAGCACCACTTCACCGATTACACTATGTGCCCCGACGTGCTGCAGTTCCTCACCTATATGGCCGGCCGCACGACCGACATGAAACTCGGCAGCATGGTCTGCGTGCTGCCGTGGCACGATCCCATGCGCGTCGCCGAGCAGGTGTCGATGC
Source organism: Dehalococcoidia bacterium (assembly GCA_965116565.1). Classification (GTDB taxonomy): domain Bacteria; phylum Chloroflexota; class Dehalococcoidia; order Lucifugimonadales; family UBA3495; genus Bin87. The sequence continues at coordinate 1,385,883 of OZ220699.1, read as the reverse complement.
TGGACAACCTGAGCGACGGGCGGTTTATCCTTGGCATGGGCCGGGGGTTGGCCAAGGTGGAGTACGACGGCTTTCGCGTGGACATGAACGAGTCCCGCACCCGTTTCGTCGAGTCCGCCGAATGCCTGCTGGCCGGTCTGGATTCGGGGTTCTGCGAGTTCGACGGCGAGTTCATTAAGCAGCCGCGCCGCGAGATCCGGCCCAACCCGTTCCGTACGTTTCGCGATCGCACCTACGCCGCCGCCATATCGCCCGAAAGCAGCCGTATCATGGCCCAACTCGGCGTCGGAATGCTGGTGATCCCTCAAAAGCCGTGGGATGAGGTCGAGCGCGACCTGTCCAATTACCGCAACGCCTGGAACGAGAGCCACGGCGGCGTCAAAGAAACCGCCGGCCCGCCGGCTCCCGTCGTGGCCTGCTGGACCTTCTGCCACGAGGACGCCGAATATGCCCGCGAGATGGCCCGTCGCTACATCGGCGGCTATTGGCACACCGTCATGGACCACTACCAGTTCAAGGCCGACCACCACAAGGACATCAAGGGCTACGAATACTACGGCAAGGTCGCCGAGAAGATGTTCGACTACGGCGACGACGAGGTGGTGGACTTCTTCGTCGACCTGCAGGTCTGGGGCACTCCCGAGCAGTGCTACGAAAAGATCCTGCAGATCCGCGAGCGCACCGGCCACGACACCTACGTGGGCGCATTCAGCTACGCCGCCATGCCCTACGACATGGCCGAGTCCAGCATGCGCCTCTTCGCCGCCCAGGTGATACCGGAGCTAAAGGCATTGACGTAAGGTTCCATACCCGATCATCTCTGCGACGATACACAGACCCGGAGGCCCCCGCCCATGCCCGACTGGTTTGACAAGCAAACCCTCGGCAACCTGCTCAACCATGCCGCAGGCCGTTTCGGCCCTCGCGAGGCCCTGATGTATGAGGGCCAGCGCTGGTCCTTTGTCGAGTTTCGCGATGAGGTGGACCGCGTCGCCCGTGCCCTCATCAACCTCGGTATCCAACCCGGAGATAAGGTGTCCGTCTGGATGCCCAACCGTGCCGAGTGGCTGTTCCTGTTTGGGGCCGTCGCCAAGATCGGCGCCATCCTGGTGCCGATCAACACGCGTTTCCGAACGCAGGACATGGAGTATCTGGTCAACCACTCGGATTCGGCGGCGTTGATTCTGATGGATCGCTCCGGCCCTGTCGATTATCTCGAAATGCTGCGCGAGGTCGCACCCGAAATCGATTCCGGCGATCCATCGGCGCTGCGGCCCGCCGCCTTGCCTGCTCTGCGCAGCGTCATCGTCGTAGGCGAAGAACGACCCGCCGGAGCCATCGGATGGGACGCATTGGTCGCCGGCGCCGACGAGGTGCCCGCCAGCGAACTGGCGCAGCGCGAGGCCGCCGTCAGTCCCGATGACACTTTCCTGCTGATGTACACCTCCGGCACCACCGGCTTCCCCAAGGGTGTGATGCACTGCCACAACCCCATCCGCACCATCACCGACGCCGCTAACCGCATGGGCATGTCCTCCCGTGACGTCATCCTGATGTACCTGCCCCTGTTCCACTGCTTCGGGCTGTACGAGGGGCCGCTGATGTCGTGGGTTACGGGCGCGCGCGTCGTCCTCACCACCATGTTCGATGCCGGCGAAACGCTGCGTCTCATCGAGTCCGAAAAAGCTACAGTGATGAACGGTTTCGACGCCCACTTCTACGACCTGTGCCATCACCCCGACGTGGACCAAACTGACCGCAGCAGCCTCCGTACCATCCTGTTGGCCGTCGGCATGGCCAGCAGCGAACCCGTGGCCCGTCTGGCGCAGGAGAAGTTCTGCCCGACCCTGTCGGCGTGGGGCATGACCGAGGTCGGCGTTGGCGCGACCCGCACCTTCCTGGACGCGCCCACCGACGACCGCTGCGTGGAGAGCGGCCACCCGCTGCCCGGCTATGAGTTCAAGGTCATCGACCCCGACACCGGAGACATGCTCCCGCCGTCCACCATGGGCGAACTGTGCGTGCGCGGCTACGCCACCATGCAGGGCTATTACAAGCGTCCCGAGGCCACCGCCGAGGCGATTGACGGCGACGGCTGGTTCCACACCGGCGACGTCGCCACCATCCGCGACGACGGCAGCGTCCGCTTCCTCGGCCGCTACAAGGATATGCTCAAGGTCGGCGGCGAGAATGTGGATCCTACTGAGGTGGAGGCATTCCTGCTGGAGCACCCGGCCGTGAGTAAGGCTCAAGTGATCGGCGTGCCCGACCCTCGCTTGTCCGAGGTCGCCTGCGCGTGTGTTGTCGTTGAGCCGGGGCAGGTCATCACCGATGCCGACCTGGATTCCTACTGTCGCGGCAAGATGGCCAGTTTCAAGATTCCGCGCCACCTGTTGGTCGTGGACGACTACCCCATGACCTCCAGCGGAAAGGTGCAGAAGTACCTGCTGCGCCAGATGGCCGCCGAGCAACTTGGCCTGAGCGCGTAGCCGCCAACGACACCGGAACCGCGCATCGGAGTAAAGGCGAGCAATAATTCGCCCCAACATCGCTGACGCGCTCGGTTTTCGCGCAATACCCTCGGCTTGCACGCACTCTCCCTGCGTCTTTTCGTTAAACGACCGCCCGACCGCGAGTAGCGTATGCCCACATATCCGAACCCACCCTATATCGGCATCACCGGCTTTACTACTCCCGAGGAGGTGGATGCCGTCCTCGCCAGCCTGCCGGCGAATCCGGCAGGCCTGCTGATGTGCGGCGTCCTGCTGAGCAATGCCCTCTTGTCCGGCGAGACCAGCGACGCCCCCAACCGATGCCCGCCGCCGAATGCTATCGCCAACGTTTTCTCCGACGACCCGCGCTGCCTGAACCTGGTTCACTACCGGCCTCGTGCCGGCTCAAACCTGGCCGACGCTCTTTCTCGCGCGCACCAGGTCGGCGGCCCCAATTGCCACGGCCTCCAGATCAACGCGACGCGCGGCGTGCCGTGGCCCAATCCATCGGCCCTCATTCGATATCGAGAGCGCAACCAACCACGGCGAATCGTCCTCCAGGCCGGCCGGGAGGCGATGGCATCGGTGGACGGCGACCCTGCCCGGCTCGCCGAACGTTGCGCCGAATACGTCGGCATCGTAACCGACGTGTTGGTTGACGCTTCGGAGGGTTTGGGATTGCCTCTGGATGCGGCGCGCTCGGCGAATTACCTGGCAGCGCTCGCCGACGCCGCGCCGGGCCTGGGCTTGGTGGTAGCCGGTGGCCTCCACGCCAACAACATTAACGACCTGCTGTCTCCGCTGTTGCCACGATGGGCCAACGTCAGCATCGACGCAGAAGGCCGCCTGCGGGACTCGGACGACTGGCTGGATGTCGGGGCAGCGGCCAGATATTTGGCGGCTGCACGCGAATTACTGCAGTTGACTGCAAACCAGTAATTGGCCCAACCAACATTGTTGGCCTAATCGAGGACATTGCGGTTAGCCGCTCAATCAGGGAATACGACCGACTGGTCAACGCCTAAACCAAATCCGACGTGAAACCCACGTCATTAGTAGGTAGAATTGCGGGCACTTGGAGCGGTGGGCCGGGAAATGGCAGGGGGACGAAGTTGGGAATGGAAGAGACGGGAGCGCTGCTGGTGCGGTGGCGAATGGACGAGGCTGAGGTACGACGGCGGATGTATCGAGCGCCGACGGCCCGGGAACGAGAGCGGTGGCACGCGGTATGGCTGCTGACCCAGGGTTGGGCCGCACCGGCGGTGGGACGAGCCCTGGAGCGGGATGCCTACACTATAGGCCAGTAGGCCCGGGCCTTTGCCGGGGGCGGACCCAAGGCACTGGTTTTCGAGCAGACTGGTGGTTCCCCCCGCGTTGGACGTGGACCAACGAGAGGAGTTGAAGTCGGCGGTGCAGCAATGGCCGTTGCAGGCGGGCATCGAGCTATCCAACTGGAAGTGGAGGGCGGTGCGCCGGTTTGTGGAAGACCGCCTCGGGTTGGCGCTGAGCCGGAGCAGTTGCCTGAACTATCCCGTGTCAAGCACGGGACAGGCTCTGCATCGGCTGGGGTTTGTGCCAAAACGTCCCAAGCTGGACTTTCCGCGTTTCAAGCGGCGTAACCCAGGGAATCCACCATTCGGTGGTACAGGTCGACGGGGAGTTCCTGCATATCCGTGCTGACTGCGGACAGTGATAGACCCTCGGAGGCCAGCCACAGGTGGCGACGCACCAGAGCGTTGGCGTCTACGAAGGTGGGCGATGGTTTGTCATACCAGGCGGCGGTGCGCTGGGTGATGGGACGCTCTTGTTGCAGGATGTGGGCGGTCAAGGTGGTCCAGGAGAAAAGCCCCAGCACGGCGGGCGTGGTGCGGGCGATGGCCAGGTCAGACCACTGGCGCTGGGTCTCCATGCCCAGATGGGTCCGTGCTTCCTGAAAGAGCCTGCCCCGTACTTGATACGGGGTGACCTCCAATTGCCAACGCAGGACAAACCACTCCAGGATCTGGGTCGGGTCTGCCTCTGGGTCGGTGCAGAGCAGGGCCTGAGGATCGAAAGCGCCTTGGGGGTCGCGGATCAGCACCCAGCGGATGGTGACGGGAGGTTTGCCCGAACGGTACCAGGCGGCGATCTGGGAGGTGAGTTCCACGATGCGAGTGCTGCCGTCGTACCAGGACACCGCGCCGGCGGTCCACGCCACATCGGCTTGCTCAAAGAGGGATTTCAGAGAAGGTCACCGGGGGCCTTTCAGCGACGGGCGACCGTTCTGACCCGGATGACAGTCGGGCGCTGGATCATAGAGGGCGGCGTCCAGGCGCAGTCTGGCGATGAGAGGGACCGGCTGGCGCAGGGATTGGCAGCAGTGGAGGAGATCGAGACGGCGTAGCCGTTGTCACCCGCCGGCACCAGGGGACGATGGGGCAGCCAGCGGCGCAACTGCATGATCATTTGCCGGGCCCAGTCGGTGATCTTCTTGTGCCGGCGTCCCTGCCGCTGGTAGTACCGGGACGAGGGCGCCGGCACGGTGAGCACCGGCAGGAACCAATGGCGTCCCGCCCAGGGGACATTGCCCAGCCACATCAGGGAGATCCCAGATCTGTGAACAATCGCGACCACTGGCCTTGACCAACTGGTGGCGACTGGAGCGCACCGCGTCTCGGCAAATGCCTCGTGCCTGGATCCTGGCGCCGCGACGCCGTTCCAGGGTTTCCCGATTGGTCAATGATCGCACGCCGAAAATCAGAGGACCGTCTCCGCCGTCCAGGTGCCGGAGCAGCAGAAAGAGCAGGATGCGGGCTCCCGCACGGGGCGACCACACCGCCCGATTGAGCACCTCTTGGTAGCGAGCGTAGTCGCGCTGGTCGTTGCGGCCCATGATGCGGAGCGCGGCGGCCACGGTGCGTTGTCCGGTGGTCAGGATGGCGCCCACCAGCAGCACTTGGGCCTGCCGCCAGGTCGGGTTGGTGAACAGCGTCGAGAAGGGAAGCAGAACGGCTACAATCGCATCGGGCAGGGTGAGCATGGCTGGGCCTTTTGAGGGATTTGGGTCAGGCCAGCTTACCCTGCCTTTATGCTTTCCTTAAATTTTGCGTAAACTCCAGCTTGGGTACGTCGCACTCGGCAGCAAGCCAAGGGCTTTCTTCGAACAGGTTCTGGCGGAACACCATCCGGATACCCGCTCTGGTGCGGGGCACCGCGACCTCATTGACGACCTCCTTGAACTCAACTAGGCCAATCCCGATCCAACGTGCGGGTCCGGTATGTGGTTCCCGATCATGGACCCCTTTCGCGTGGTTATGCACGCCGCTGCCGCCACCGGCTCATACTTGCTGTATTCCATTTCCCAGGACCCTGAGGTTACGTCCCTTGTTCAAGCGGAGAAGGACGCGCTTTCCTCCGGCGAGCGACCCACCGCTCAGGACGCTCACAAACCGGCGTCCGCCACCAACGCCGCTCCGGAAACCATGCGCTTTTACCCCATTATCCCCGGCATTGCGCGCGGGGCCAACCTAGACATCTCCGGGCTCCGCAGCAACAGCCTGGAGCACTCCGAAAACCTGCCGCCTCCCGACGTAATTGCCGAGGAGATGAGGGAGGACCTGCGCGCCGCGCTGGAGCAGCTGGAGGAGATCACGGCAGATCTGGGCGCTGACACGATGGCCGACGCAGTATGACGTTGCGCCGGCGCGACACCGACCCGGCGTCGCGATGCGTTACCGGGCCGGCGAATGCGAGCTCGTTACCTTAAGCTGACTGACCCGGCCCTCACTCCCGTATCTCCACCGACACCGTGTACGTGCCAACGGGCGGGTTTGAACGGTGGGGTTCATAGATGTTGTGACCGGAAACCCCGATGTAGTAGGTGGCGGTGCTCGCGGGCGTAAACGTCATCCGGTTGTCGCTGAAGATTCCTGAATTCTGGTGGTCGTTCGAGGTGTCATCCAGCAGCGTGCCCCGGGAGTCGTAGATGCCGGCGAAGCGGGGGGCCGACAGGGTGCCTGCACCCGGGAGTCCACCCTGGATCAGGACAGTGTATTCGACCCCTTCTACCAGATCAACTGCGAACCAGTCGGCGTCGCCGGGAGACTCTATGTTCCCAACGGCGGAGCCGCCCACCGTCAACTCGCCCGTTGCGTCCGGGCTGGCGGAATAGTCGTCGGACATTATCTCCATCAGACTGAACGTGTAGGTGCCGGTGTCATTCGGGTTGGGCGCTCCCGACACCACGACCTGGTATTCGCCTCCGGGAAAGTTGACTAGGAACAGCCTGGCGTTGAGCCCTTCGCCGGCGTCGTCGTTGCCGCCCGTTACGGGCCGGAGAACGGTGGGCCCGCCGCTTCCGGTGAAGGGGTAAAACATCCTGCCATTCTCGTCCACGCGATAATGCTGCCCGTTGGGAAACTGGACCGACGTGGATCTGCGGCCCGAGGCGTCGTACCACACGGGCTCCCACCGTGATTCTCCGTCGACTATGAACCGACCGTTGATGCCCGATATCCACGGGTCGGACAGCGTGCCGTCACCGGTGGCGGCGCCTTTCATTTCGACGACGTAGCGTTTCCCGGTTTCCAGGGTGACTGGGATCGTCTCAAACTGGCCAGACCGGGTCAACTCACCAGTCATGCTGGACATCGCCAGCATGAAATCGCCGTCCGTCGGTTCCCGGGGAGTGACCTGTCCCACCAGCTTGAACAGCGACACCGGAACGCTATCGCCTTCGGACCAGCCCAAGGTCTCCTCGAGCTTCCACGCGTGGATGTTTCGCCCGGAACCCAGATCCGCCGCATTGCTCAGCGAAAACACCTGGTCCCCAGCCTTGAAATGCAGGTCGTCGTCCAGGGGAACGTCAGCACCGAACACCAGTTGTTTGAAGCTTTCGCCGAATTCCTGCTGGTATATCCCGAGGATGGTGTACTGCACATCGTTGTAAGTGAATTCCGTCGCATCCAAAGCCCCTTCGGAGGGGCTGAGGGTCGGCAGGTAACCCGTGTAGGATCGTATCGAGTCGCTGGCTCGCCCCACCGTCATCTTGGCCGACCAAACGGTCTCGATGCCGGGCAGTTCCTGTGCGGCTATCTCAAATGATCCTGAGCCGCCCGTTTCCCACGCCGCGTGGCTCAGGCCCGGCCCGGATCCGACCAATGCGATCAACCCGGACATGGTGGCCAGGAAGCATAACGCAGCGAGTCGCGCCGTGCCGCGCGGGACCATCGACGGGGCGTTTTGCATGAAAAAGACAATTCGCCGTCGCATAACTATCCTCCTGATCTCGGCGGACTCCAGTTATAGTTGGCCCACCTAACAATACAAGATGCGATACATGCTATCGCTCACAACAATATACGCCGGTGCCAGCTTTCCGGATCGACTGGCCGGACCCGGAACTTCCTCGGGATTTCTAAAATCGAGGTCGACAGCCCTGATCGCGTATGCGCGGGTGACGTGCGGGTGGTCGCCGGGCTCAGATACCGACAACCTCAGGCTCCCCAACCCCCCGCTGCGCCGCAGCCTCAACGAACCAGTCCACGATCTGTGGGTGGCAGGTGAATACCAGCACTTGGTTGGACTCGGAGAGGTCGATGAACGAGCCGGCGGCTCTGGCGCCCCGGTCCGGATCGAAGTTGACCAGCGCCTCATCCACGATCACCGGCAGCCGTTCCGACCGCTGGCCCAGCTCCAGGATCAGGCCGAAGCGCAGGGCAAGGAACAACTGCTCGCGGGTGCCCCGGCTGAGCTGCAGGGGCGTCCGGATGTTGCCCGCTGCGTCCCTGACGTTAATCTCGGAGCTGCCCAGCGGGGAATACACGCCCTGGTAGGCGCCGTCGGTGACGTCCAGGAAGAACCGCTCGGCGTGGCGGATCACGTCGGGCTGCCGCTCCCTCTCGAACTTGCTCTGCGCCTGCCGGATCAGGCTCTCGGCAATGGTGCGCACCACCCAATCCCGGGCGTGGCCCTGCAACTCTTCCGACAGGCGGTGCCGTTCTAGTCGCAGCCGCGATGAGTCCTCCTCGCCGGCGAGGCCGTCCAGCATCGTCCGTATGGCGCCGCGCTCGGTGTCCCTCTCAGATCGCTGTGCGTCGATTTCCTCCAGCTGCGCTTCACACTGCCGCACGCCGTCGCGGATGCTCTGCAAATCCGCCTTGGACAACGTCGTGCGTAACGCTTCCAGCGCGTCGCCCGGCCCGCTGATCCGCTGCATCCGCTCCAGTGCGTTGGAGATAGTCGCGTTCAGGCCGGCCCGCTCCTGGAAAAACCGTTCGCGCCGGCGGAAGTCGTCCACATCGTCGGCCTCACCGGACTTCAACAGTGCCTCGATCTGATCAACAACTTCTTGCTGGCCTTTCCGTCGCGTCGCCAGATCCTGTCTGGCCTCTTCCAACTCCTTCTCGGCGTCGGAGCGAACCCGCGCTGCTGCGGTTACGTGCGATGCAACTCGATGATGCCATCGGCGACGCCCGCGACCCTGGGGTAATCGCTCCACTCCGCCGGAAAGCCGTGAGCATCGGCCAGCGGGCGGGCTATGGCGATGAACTCATCGATGTCGGTCTGGATGGCGGCGATGCGGTTCTCCATTTCCACCACATCGCGGTGGTGGGTTCGCGCCAGGTCCACCAGCGTGCGCAGCTCCTGGATGCCGTCGGGCGTGAACGTGCTCCGTAACCCGCGCTGTTCGAGCCAGGATTGCCATGCCTGTTGCACCGCCTCCAGCGCCGCCTGAGCGTCCCGCACGGTCTGCTGCGCATCGTCCCGCCGCTGGGTCTGGCGCTCGGCGCGTTCGGCGGCCTGGGCCAGGGCGGTTTCCAGCTGCCGCCACTCCCGGAGCCTGGCATCTGCAGCGTCCAGTCCTTCCTCGGCTTCCAGCAGCGTGTCCACGTTGAGCGTCTCCATGCCCAATGCGTTGGCGTCCGCTTGCAGGCGCGAGCGGATTCCCGCCAACTGCTCGTCCGCCTGACTGATTTGCCCCCGGACTCGTGCTGACGCGGGCGAGGCTGTGGCTTGCCCGTCGGCACGGCCGCGCATGAACCAGAAAACCGCGACCGTGGCCAACACCGCGCCGACGGCAGCCAGGATCGCGCCGGCTCCGAAGGTGGTGGCCGCCAGCCACAGACCGGCCACCAGCAGCGCGATGCCCGCCAGCAGTCGGGACCGTCCGGTATGCGATCCAGCAGCACCGGGTTCCGACCCGTCGCCGATCTGTGCTTGCAGGTCCCGGATGCGGTCTTCGACGCGGCTCAATTCATCCAGGGTGGTTCGGGACTGCCGGAGTCGCCGACGGCGTTCGCGGACGTCGTTTTCGTCCAGTTCGGGAGGCGTGGCCCCTTCGTGTTCGGCCTGCGCACGCTGCGTGGTCTCCACGGCGTCCGCCAGCGTCGCCTCCTCCTGTGCCAGCGCGGTCTGCGACCTATCGACGGCGGCGCGGGCGTTTTGGAGCCGCTCGCCGTGTCCGGCGACCTCCTCACGCACCACCAGCGAGAGGTCGAACGCGCTGAGCCGGTCGGTGTCCCAGTCGGCGCCCAGGTTAGCCAGCGACGTTTTCAACTCGGAGCGCTTGCTGGCGAGTTCGGCGCGCCGCTCGGGCAGGTCCTTCACCGACTGGTCGAAGGCGCCGCGTTCACGCTCCAGCGCACGCACCTCGCTGGAATTCTCCAGGATGGTCAGATGCTCGATTTCCTCGTCAACGCTTACCCTGATGCGCTGCACCCGTTCGTCCGCGGCGGACAGTTCCTCGCGGCCGGTTTCGGCCTGCGCTTCCAGCGTTTCCAGGCGGATGACGCCATTCTCCGGGAATGTCTTCACGGCCGGCAACGCCGCCAGCCGCTGTTCCGCGCTGGTCAGCTCGTTCCAGTGGTCCCAGGCACGCTCCAGGTTCTCCAGCCGGTCCTGTTCCGACGCGATTTGGAGGCGGCGAGCGGCCACGTCGCCGAGTTCTCGTTCGATCTCGGCCAGCCGGTCCGATTGACGGCGATACTCCGTCGCGTAGCCGGCGATCTGCTGAAGTTCAGAGTTGGTCCGTTCCATCTCGGTTGCGATCTTGGGAACCGATTGGCTGCTGCCGCGCGGAACGAATATCTCACGTTTCTGACGATCAAGCGTCGCCAATGCGTCGGGCAGCTTCATCGCGCCGATGCCAGCGCTGTAGATCTGCATGTTGACGTCGTCATCGCTGAGCCGACTCTGATCGTTCAGCTCGTCCAGCGTGAACGCGAAGATGCCTTCGAACACGTTCCTCGAATGGTTCCCCAGCAGCCTCGACAACTCGCCAGCGGAAAGCGTCTCGCCGCTGGCGGTGGTGACGGAAACTGCGCCATCTCCCCGCCCCGATGATCGCTGAATGGTGATCCCTTCCCCTGCATCAGTTGCGATTGTGACCCGCCCTCCATAACTGCCACCGGACATGGCTGGATATGGGTTGGCCCTGGTGCGGCCATCTGGGAATCCGAATAGGATCCTGCGGATGAACTCCAGCAGCGTACTCTTGCCCGCCTCGTTGGGGCCGTATAACACCGTGACCGGACGCTCCCAAGGGCCGAAGCTACGGTCGGCGAACCGCCCGAAACCGTCGATATGCAGGCCGGTTATTCTCATCAGCGGTCGTCCTCGGCAAGCAGGTTCACAGCCAGCGTCTCCGCCTCTTCAAGCAACGCTGCCGTCTCCTCGTCGGTGAGAACGGCCAGGTGCTGCCTGAATCTGCGGTGCCGGTAGAGATCGGCAAGTCCGTCTTGCAGTGTCTCGGGCGCATCCCTGAGCTGATCGGCGGTGCGCAGCACCTCGGCCAGGAAATCCTCGCCGGATCGCATGGCGTCCCGGTCGATGGCCGCCGCAGTTTCGTCCTCAATCCGTTCGCACCACACAAAAGGCAGGCCCTCGGCCCACTGGTCGTTGACTCCGGCCAACAGATCATCCACCGCGCCAGGCTGCCGTAGGAACCGGTTCAGCTCACCCCGGCCGGTCAGGGTCATGCGGACCACCACCGACCGGCCCTCTGCGCCATCCAGCAGGCTATGCATCCCGTCATCGATCTCGTTGAGAATATCCTGCTCGGTTTCCATTGCGCTGATGTCGATGCTCACTCGCTCCCATCGCACTGTGTCCGTGGGGCGAAACTCCAGGCTGACGTTGCCGACATCATCGACTTCAACCAGGTAAACGCCCCGGGCGCCGGTCTCGTTGGGGTGCCGGCCCTGCGGATTACCCGGATACACCACCGTGGGAGCGCGCTCGCGGAGGACCTGGCGGGTGTGAACGTGGCCCAATGCCCAGTAGTCGATGCCGGACTGCGCCAGATCATCCAGGGAACACGGGGCATACGGCGCGTGGTTGGTGTTGCCGCCGACGTTGGCGTGCAGCAGGCCGATGGTGAACGCGCTCCCGTCCACCGGCCCGAGACTCGAAACAAGGTTCTCGTACACATCCCGGGTCGGATAGCTGATGCCATACACCAGGGCGCGCTCCGGTTCACCCAGGAACAAGGGAACCGCCTCGAAATCAGCGCCAAACCGATGGCTGCCATCAGGATAGGACAACCGCGCCTCCCAACCATCCAGAGGGTCGTGGTTTCCGTGGCACACAAACGACCGGATGCCGGCGGCGTCCAGGATGCGCAGGCCGTCGATGAAAGCACGCTGAGCGCGCAGGCTGCGGTCCGCGCCGTCGTAGATGTCCCCGGCCACCAGCAGCGCATCCACCTGATCGGAGATGCAGAGGTCGATGATGTTTCTGTATGAATCGAAAGTGGCGGAGTACAGGGCAGCAGCTACATTGTCCGGCGCGGCCGCCCTGATGCCCGTGAACGGACTGTCCAGGTGGAGATCAGCGGCATGGATGAATCGGAGGCTCATATTTGAACGCACATCCCATTTTGATCGGGTCTTGTCGTAACCCTCTGGCGGGCCGACACAATGTACGTTTGTCGCATTGAGAGGTCAACCGCACAGTCACACCCGTTGTCCCGCACCACCATTGAGCCGCCTTCACTATGGAACCCCCTTTACGCCACGCTGTTCAGCATGCCTTGACCCGACGTCGCGGTCGTCGGCAAAATGCAATTACGCTGATGCAGGAGAGACCTTGATGGTTACTGCAGAGGAACAATTCACGAGGCGGGCATCCCAGGCATTGCCCGCTTCATTGAGGGAAATAGCCCGTTCTCAAGGCCGCGATTTCGAGGCAACATCGAAAGGTGCGATGCGCCTGTACTTCGAATGCAAGACCGGCAGTGAGGCGCAGACCGACGCGATTGCCCATTTTCGATCCAGCTTGGAACGTAACAGTCGTCTCTGCGAGTTGCTCGCTCAATGACCCGGCGGTTCTTCACCGTAGACACGGTCCCGCCGGTAAACCGGTGAAACACCTGATGCAAAGCAAAATCTGCCTCATAACCGGCGGCAGCGACGGCATTGGCTACGCGGCCTCTCGCCAACTGGCCCGTATGGGCGCCAGGGTCATCATCGTAGGCCGCAACCCCGCCAAAACCGAGGCCGCAGCGCGGAAGATCATCGCCGATACGGACAACCCGGCAGTTGAGTACCTGTTGGCTGACCTATCGTCCCAACATGAGGTGCGCCGCGTCGCCGCCGAGGCGATGGAGTTGGCGCCCCATCTGGATGTGCTGCTGAACAACGCCGGGGCCATATTCCTATCAAATGAGCGCAGCGCCGAGGGTATCGAAATGACCTTCGCACTGAACCACCTGAGCTACTTCCTGCTGACCGGCCTGCTGCTCGAACATCTGCGGAAAGCGCCAAAAGCCCGGATCATCAACGTATCCTCTTGCGCCCATGAATCGCCGGGCAGGTTCCGGCTGGAAGACCTGCCCCAGCCTTCCGGCAATGGGAGATATCCGGCTTACAAACGCTCCAAGCTCTGCAACATCCTGTTCACCTACGAGTTGGCGCGGCGTCTGGAAGGCGAGAACATCACGGTGAATGCCCTGCATCCTGGTCTGGTTCGGACCAACATCGCCCGCAACAATGGGGTGCTGGGCCGGGTGGTCAATTTCTTCATTGGAGTTCGCGGCATCAGCGCGGACCGGGGAGCGGAGACGCCCGTGTACCTGGCCGCATCGCCTGAAGTGGAGAGTGTGACGGGCAAGTATTTTGTGGACTGCCGCCCCGTGCCGTCTGCTGGCATGAGCTACGATGCGGAACTGGCGGCGCGTCTCTGGGATATGAGCGCGTCCCTTACTGCGGAAGGCGGTCCACCAGCCCGCTGAAAGGTAAGGGCGACGGCCCCTGTTTCTCCTGGGGGCTCGTGACGGAGCCTTGTGGCTGGAATACGCTCGGTTCAATGCTCATCCGCGGTCGGTGTGGGCGTACCGGGTTTAACTGCGCCGGAGGAGTCGGTCGTACTCGTGGTGCGGGCCTATCCAGAACCAGATGATGTCGTTTTATCCCATCACCCCCAAGGCCCGGTATCCTGCGCTGATGCGGACCGAGCAGACAGGGTTTCGCCTGCCGACCGCGTTTGAAGTTCAGGCTCGGATGGTCATGGTTGGCTTGAAACAAGGTATAGGCGCGGTTGGCTTGGATTTTTATGTGGTCTGGCAGTGCATGGCAGGCATCCCAGAAGCTGCCTTGAGTGAAGGAGCGCATACCTAAAGGTCTGCGGGGTTGAGGGGAAAGGTCTTTCCTGCTCTGTGCTCGGACAGCGCCTGGTCGGCAAGGCGGTCCAGCAATTTGTCGGATTCGGGGAGTTCGAGCGGTCGGTCCCATTCGTGGTCGGCGTCGAGTTCAGCGAGCAGGAACTTGGCGAACCAGTCCTGTTCGTCGGGAGAGAGCGCTGCCGCTCAGTCAAAGGCCTCTTTGAGTAATTGGTTCATGGTCGCGCTCCATAACAAAAGCGATGGCCGCAATGGGGAAGCTCAGGAAAGTTCAATGCCGACGGGGCAGTGATCCGACCCCATCACGTCGGGCAGTATGAAAGCATCGGTCAGGTTGGACGCGAAATCGCTGTCGGTGAAGAAGTAGTCGATGCGCCAGCCCACGTTCCGTGCCCGCGCGCGAGTCATCTGGTCCCAATAACTGTAGTTGCCCGGTTCCTGGTTGAACCGTCGAAAGGTGTCAACGTAACCGTGCTCAAGTAAGTCGTCCATCCAGGCCCGCTCCTCCGGGAGAAAGCCGGAGATCTTGGCGTTTTCCCGGGGCCGGGCCAGGTCGATTTCCTTGTGGGCCGTGTTTACGTCGCCGCACGCAACCACATTGCGGCCTTCCCCTCGCAGCTTGTCCACGTAATCCAGAAAGGCGTCGTAGAATTCCATCTTGTAACGCAGGCGTTCGGCGGACCGCTTGCCGTTGGGGAAATAGATGCCCAGGAACACGAAGTCATCGAAGTCGGCGACGATGGTGCGCCCCTCGCTGTCGAATCGCTCAACGCCCAGACCGAAGCTGACGCTGCGGGGTATATGCCCTTCGCGGGTGTAGAGGCCCACGCCGCTGTAACCCTTTCGCTCCGGAGTCGTGAACCAACTGGAATAACCCTCGACCTGCTTCAGGGCGGCGGGCAATTGGGATTCGTGGGCCTTGGTCTCCTGGAGGCACAGCACGTCGGGCTGCGCTTCCTGAAACCACTCAAGGAATCCCTTTTTGTGAACTGCTCGAATCCCGTTGACGTTCCATGAAATCAGCCTCATGCTTTACTACCTCAGCCGCACCCTCCCGAAGGGAGATGGGGAAATTGCCCTCCGCGCCCGATTCTAGCACAGGCACGGGACCGTATCAGAAACTCGCCAGGACCCGGGCGCACAGTTCAAGCTCTGGTCCGTCAACGAATGTCCCAGGCCATTTGTCTGGACCAAGACCGCCGACCAGACACTCGCCAGCGTCGCCCACTTTTGACAACGCACTTTGGATACCTGACAGTAGGGCAACTGTCGACAGCTAAGTCAAATCACCCGGACATCCTTGAGCTTGACAGGCACAAGACGCTCTTTCGCAGTTTCACGAGAGAAGGTTTGGCAGCACGTACCCCCATCCAGCACATCCTTCACATCCATGGCAGAAACCTACGCCAACGGCCGCGCAAAACTGATCTCGTGCCCGTCAGGGTCGGTAACGTGATAGTACCGCTCCCGCCACGGCGCGTCCGCCGGCTCCCCGTCCGGCGTGTATCCCGCCTCCACCATCCTCCGGTGATGCGCGTCCACGTCGTCCACGTACAGAATGCACCGACCCCACCAGCGCACATCGGCGTCATCCGAAAGAATCAGGTTGAGGTACCCATCCCCCACGCTCAGCGACGTGAACGCCGTTTCCGGCCCTCCGTACAGAATTGGTATCCCCGCCCCGTCACAATAAAACGCCACCGCCTTCGCCATGTCGCGCACCGCCAGCGTGATCGCGCTGATACTCTGCACCGTCATCTCAAATACCCGCTTCCTTGCGTAACCGGCGAATCCTATCTATCCTGTTCACCGAAGTGAAACCAAACCCCGGCGAACATTATGACACAGCCCACACAGTTCACCGACCAGTCTCCTCCCGATTGCCTCCCCCGCCTGGAATCCATCCTACGCGATATGGGTTCCGTCATCGTCGCCTGCTCCGGCGGCGTCGACAGCACCCTCCTGGCGGTGGCAGCCCAGCGCGCGCTGGGTAGCCGCGCCCTGGCCGTCACCGCCGTCTCCCCCGCTCTCGCCGCACGCGACCTCGCCGACGCCGAGTCCATCGCCACCCAGTTCGACCTCAACCACCGTATCATCCGCACCGACGAACTCCAGCGCGATGGCTACGTCGCCAACTCCCCCCAGCGCTGCTACTTCTGCAAGACCGAACTTTACGACCAACTCGGCGCTCTCGCCGCATCCGAGGGCTACAACTGGATCGCCAACGGCGCCAACACCGACGACCTCGGCGACTACCGCCCCGGCATGACCGCCGCCTCCGAGCACAACATCCGCAGCCCCATGGTCGAGGCCGGAATGGACAAGTCCCAGGTCCGCGCCGCCGCCCGTTGGCTGGGCGTACCCCTGTGGGACAAGCCGGCCCAGCCCTGTCTGTCATCACGCATCCCCTACGGCACTCCCGTAACCGTCGAGTCCCTCCGCCGCATCGAGGCCGCCGAGGACATCCTGCACGACCTTGGCCTTCGTGAGGTCCGCGCCCGCCACCACGACAAGCTTTGCCGCATCGAGGTCGCAGCAGATCAGATGGACCTCGCTTTCGCCCACCGCGATGAGATCGCCACCCGCCTCAAATCCCTCGGCTACCTGTGGGTCTCCCTGGACCTCAACCCCCTCCGCTCCGGCAGCCTCAACGACGTCCTGATCAAGATTCCCTAGCCCTCGATGGGCGAGGGCTAGGGTGCGGGCGAACTCCCTATCCCGTCCATCCTGTTCATCCCGGTAAAACGCACCCCATGAAAACCGCCTACATCCAGTCCGTCGGTGGCGCCAGCGGCGACATGCTTCTCGGCGCGCTCCTCGATGCCGGCCTCCCCCTCGACGCTATCCACGACGCCGTAACCGCTCTCAACATCCCCGGAGTGCAGATCACCACCGCTGACGAAATCCGCTGCGAGGTCCGCGGAACCCGCGCCCTCGTCGACACCTCCAACGCACCCCGCTACACCCCGGCTCAGATGCTCGACGCAGCAGCCAACGCATCTGCTCTGTGCGACAACACCCGCGCCCGCGCGTCCGCCGTCCTCAAAGCCCTGTTCGCCGCCGAAGCCCGCGTCCACGGCGCCAATCCCGATGACATCCACCTCCACGAACTCGGCACCGCCGATACCCTGGTTGACGTGGTAGGCGTGGTCCACGGACTTGAGCAACTCGGCGTCCAGCGGATCTACGCATCTCCCCTGGTACTCGGCGAGGCCACCGGCCCGCGCCGGCCCGGCGGCTACAGCAATCCAGCGCCGGCCACCCTGGAGATCATCGCCGCCGCCAAAGCTCCCGTCGCGCCCGATCGACCCTTCCACGCCAACGTCGGCGAGCTCACCACGCCCACCGGCGCGGCCCTCATCACCACCCTCGCCGACGAATTCCGCCAGCCCGCCATGACCCTCCACCGCATCGGCGTAGGCGCCGGTGGCAAAAACCCGCCAGCCTTCCCAAATGTCCTCCGCCTCTGGCTCGGCGAGACCATCGCCTCAGTCCCCACCCCCGCCAGCCCACCGGATATCTCTACAGCTACCAGCCTACCCGCCTCGGCCGACGTCACTGGACAACCTGCGATCCGGGCCAGACCTGCCACCACCGGTCACACCGACGTCCCTGCAGACCGACACCCATCCGCTCACGGCGGTCCCGAACCACACCAGCCCGCTCACGGTGAGCCTGTCGAACCACGAGCGGACGGCAACCACCCCCCACCAACCCTCGAAACCGTCCGCGCCGCCGCCCTGGAAGCCTACCGCAACCAAACCGCCCACGAGCCATCAAATACGCCAGACCCCAACGTCCCATTCGCCCGCTGGCAGGACAACGTCATTCTCCTCGAAACCAACATCGACAACGCCACCGGCGAGCAACTCGGATTCGCCATGGATCAGCTCTTCGCCGCCGGCGCCCTCGACGTCTGGCACACCTCCATCCAGATGAAGAAGAACCGCCCCGCCATCCTCCTCTCAGCCCTGGGCCCGGCAGAACTCGAAACCCAACTGGCCGAAGCCATCCTCAGACACACTCCCACCCTGGGCGTCCGAGTCCGCCCCATCGGCCGCTACGTGGCCGACCGCGACACCATAACCGTCCAAACCGAATACGGCCCCATCCGCATCAAGCGCAAATACCTCTCCGGCCAAATCATCAGCACGGCGCCGGAGCACGACGATTTGGCCAACGGCGCCCAAACCCACAGTTTCCCTTGACGACCCACTATTAACTTGATGCTTCAAGAAAGAGTCTGTATTTGGACTGTGCGATGAATTCTTTGCATATCGAGGAAAACCTAACGCTCGGATGAGTGAATTCCCCTATTACGTATTTCAGTAACTCTGCATTGTCGGGTTCTCTTGATGAGACTAGGATGAGTACGCGTTCCAGGCGTCGGAGGCGCTGCAACCTTGCTTCCGCAAGATTAGTGCGCCTGAGAGTCACGGTTTTGTTGGGTCCACGTTGCCGTGAGGCAATATTCCATCTGGGTATTTTTTGGAGTTTTTCAGGCTCGTTAAGTGCCAAGTCTCCAATCATACGCAATGCCTGATACGGCGTTTCGACGTTCCCGGGCTTAAGGTATCCATTCGAAAGGTTGAAACAAAAATCTGTATCTGAGTTCCTCACCGAGTCAGGGTACTCGGTAACAACGACACCCTCAATTTTCTCTAAAAACTGGTTGGAAGGATCATCTGCCATGGGCCATTGCCCGCCTTTCACCCCCGCACACTCCCCGCACACATACAATAGATTGTCCCAGTCATATATCAAGCCTGGGAAGGCATGACGTGGCCTGAAATGATCGCAGTAAAATAAGCCATTGTCTCGCTTCATGACGTCGTCGTCATTGACGGTCCGTTCGCAAAAGGCGCATGCACCCATAAATACCTTATCCAATTGGGCACCCATCGGCCCGAAATCTGAGGACTTTTTGCCGCGTAGTCGCGTCAGAACCAACGGTTCACTTTCTGGCCTATCTATCGCATGCATATCAACGGTTCTCCTGGTTAAAATCTTGAGATCGCCTATGACGATCTAGGATCATCTCCAAATTGCTCAAGAATCGTTCATCTTCTGCCACCCGTGGACCAGATAGTTCAGCTCTGTCGACAATTTGCCGCAATCTTTGGATTTCTGCCTCTCTTTCTTGGTCATACTGCCCCTCTACCGGACCTTGGTTCCGGAGCTGTCGTAGCTGTTGGGCGGCTTGGGCCGTCAATTCATCGGTCGGTTCGTCAACTCCCATGTACGCTCGCAATATCTCATCCGCGGTCCAACCCTCTATGTCATCAGGATTGGTGTAAACTTGGACTATCCCTTGCTCATCACGGTCAAGCAAGTGCACCTGCCCCGCCTTTAACCCCGCCACCACAAACGGCGAATGCGTAGTTGCAAAAATCTGCGCATTCGGGAAGAACTCCCGAAGTGCTGGGATTATCCGTCGTTGCCACGTCGGATGCAGATGATTCTCAATTTCGTCAATGAGCAAAACAAACGGCATTTTACGCCACTCGTCATGGAAACTCCCGTCTTCTTTCTCCCCAATGCCTATCTCTAACCTCCACAAATCCGGCACATTATGTCCATGAGAGATCCTCCCCCGAGACCTCCTTTCAACGGCGTTTGCAAATTCTTCCAGGTCGACTGGGCCTCGTTCCCTCACATATGCGGTCTTATTGGCGCCAGAGAACCTGATGAACTCCAGGTTCACCATCATTGCGACATAACGAATCCACATGAGTGGCCCTTGGGTCCCGGAGCTCAGGTCTCCTATGGTGAGGGTGGCATCGGTAACATCGGTGGTACTAACGCCCCAATGATCGTAGCGAACCCCTGTAACGCCATGGTGCTCGAGGCGTTCCGCTGGATTGTATTCGTATGCAGTTGCCTGCTCGTCCCGCATGATTTCTCGGGAGATTTGCGCTGCACACTGATCCGCCGTAGCGATCACAGCCGCTGTCCGCTCATGTATATCGCCCATGTCCCACGACCGTAGAATCGTCTCTTCGGCCCATTCTATCTCTCCGTCCGGATCGTCGGGATTCAAAGGATTGCCGGCCGACACTATCTGGGCGAACATAGTGTTGACATCCAATTGGCCCTGGGTGTTCAAATGGCCATCTCCCATCTGGATAGCCTCTGCAAGCGCTTTATCGTATTCATTCTGCATCCTGAAAACACGGCGAAAGTCTAAAATATTTCGCGTGTCGACAAACGTGTCTTGGAACGTATATCCTGCTACGACCTCTTCCACCGGTGGGAATGTCAATCGTATCGACGGGATTGATACCATCGGTACTAGATCGCATGGTTGGTAACCATCGGAATCTAAAAGTTCGTAGCCTTGAACGCCTAGCACATATTGAATGCCATCTGATAGCAATATGTAACTATCAAGCGCGTCAGGCCATGCGACAACCTCCTGTTGGTGCAACATGCTGTCGTGCACGCTAACGGAGTCGTGATCAACATCAACGCCCAACGCGCAATGCCGGAGCACGTTGAACACGGTGGTCTTTCCGCATGCATTGGGACCGATCAGAACATTGACGTGCGGATCGAACTCCAATTCGATAGGTTCTCTGATCGGTCCCACGTTAGAAATTCCAGCTTTCTGAATCAGCATCTATTACCTCGACTCATTCTTGTTAGTTCGACAAAATAAACCTAATACCCCTCCGCCCACAGCCGCCCCCACTCCGTCCGCAGCGCCTTCCGCACCCGTCCCTTCCCTATTGTGTTCAGCCAGTACCCGTTGTGGTACACGTTGCTCGCTGCGTACGCCCAGCCCGCCAGCGGCGACCGCAGCAGCATGTTCTCCAGCGGCTTCAACGGACCCCAGTAGATCAGCTTCTGACCCTGCGACGCGAACGTGTTCTCGTTATCGGCGAAGTTCCAGTTCACCCGGCTGATGTCCGGCTCGTCGCCCACCACCTCGATGGCCCGCATGTCGCCCACGCCCAGCCCGCGTTCGTGGGCCAGCCGAATGAACTTCAGCGACAGCGGATCGAACCCCATCATCGACGCCGCCACGGCGTCCACCGCCACCTGGTCCGCCCCCGCCACGATGCGGTTCTTGATATGCCACCGCATCGCCCGGGGACCCGGCCCGTCGCCGGCGAAGGTCCCGTCCGTAACCGCAAAGATGCCCGGGTGAATCTCCTGCTGAATCGCCAGCAGGTCCACCAGCGTCTCGTGAATCACCGAGTGCGTCCAGTGCCGCTTGCGGTGCAACAAGCCGCCAAACGCGTTCTTCATCGCTCCGGTCATCGTCGTGAACACGTGCGTCTTCATCGTCGGCAGATGCACGATGTTCTTCCCCGCGAAGCACGCCGGAATCTCAATTCCCTCGGGGTAGATGTCGTACAGTACCTGCATCCCCGCCTTCGGCTCGTACAGCACCCACGGCTCCGGCGGCGTGTCCAGGTGCACCGTGCGCAGCCCGTACCTGTCCTGCACCGGCTTGTGCTTGTTGTTTATCTCGCCCTCGAACGAGTCCACCACCACCGTCCCGTTGTGCGCCGCGATCAGTCCGTCCGTGCGATGCCCCATGTTCTGTAGCCCGCGAATCGCACCCTCCAACTGCCAAGGCGTCGTCGAGCACCCGGGATACCAATGCTGCCACGAGATGTTGATCTTCAGCAGCGTCTCAACGTCCGTGGACAATACCCGCTCCGCCCCCGCCAGCCGCATCGCCCGCTCCACGTCCGCCAGCACCGTCTCCGGCGTGGTAGCCACCACCGACACCACCGGCGACCCAACCCGCCGCACGCCCTCCGACTCCGGTCCCGTCCCCAACTGTTCAACAATAGTCATCCAATTCCCCTCGTATTCGGTTCTCAATGCCGCGTACGGGCGAATAATCATTCGCCCCAATCCTTGAAATCAGAATAGTATCCTGTATATCCCGAAAATCCTGTCCATCCCGGTGGATTATCGTCCCTCTTTCGCGCGGAAGTGCGGTATCACGTACTCCCCGAACAGCCGGATTGAATTCAAGACCTCTTCGTTCGTCGCATACCCCGCCTGGAAGATGGGCATGATCTCGTCCACCCCCATCGACTCAAACTCCTCGATCACCCTGATGCACGCGTCGGGGTCGCCCACGCAGTAGCCACCGCCGGCCAGCAACTCCTCGGGTGTCGGCGGCGCCTGCTGCTGCGGATCCTCCGACGGCTTCACCGGCCCGCCGCCGCGCGCGCCACCCTGCACGTAGAACTGGTACTCCTCCGGCACCGCGTCCTGATCCACGCCGGCCCACTCCAGCACGAACCGCTGCCGACTCTGCTCAAGGTACCACGCCGCCACCTCCGCGCCCTTCTGCCGCGCCTTCGCGTCGTCCTCGTCGCAGAAGCCGATCGTGGACGCCACCACCTGCCGGTTCGTGAATCGACCCACCGGATTGGCATTCTCGATGGCCTCGTAGTAGGCGTTCACCAGCGCCCGCGTCTTGTCCGTCCCGCCCAGCGTGTTCACCAGGCATCCCACGCCCAACTGGCCCGCCAGCCGGAACGTGTCCTCCTGCGTGCACGCCATCCACAGCGGCGGATGCGGCTGCTGCAACGGACGCGGAATCACCTCCCGCGGCGGAATCGTCCAGTTCTCCCCGTCGTGGCTGAACACCTCGTCGCACCACATCCGCGGCAGGCACTCCAGCGTCTCCACCATCATGCTCTGCGTCGTCGCCACGTCCGTCCCGAACGGCGTCAACTGGTACGGCCCCTTGGTCCGCCCGACGCCGACATCCACCCGCCCGTCGCTCAGTATGTCCAGCGTCGACGCTCGCGCCGCCACGTGCAGCGGATGATGCACCGGCGCCAGCACCACGCCGAACCCCAGCCGCATCTTCTTCGTGTGCTGCGCCATCACCGCCAGCGTCACCTCCGGCGCGGACGAGTGCGCGAACTCCGTCAGGAAGTGGTGCTCAACCAGCCAAACCCGCTCGAACCCCATCTCCTCCGCGTACTGCACCTGCCGCACCGCGTCCCACAGCGTGTCGTACTCCGCCGTGTCCGTCCACGGACGCGGCATCTGCAACTCGTAAAACATCCCGAACTTCATAAGGCAATCCTTTGAATCCTGTGCCTGTGAATCCTTTGCATCGATGTAAAACGAAATTCTACATCGCCGTCCAACCGCCATCCACCACCAGCATTTGCCCCGTCGTCGCCCCCGCCGACTCGCTCGCCAGGTAGATCGCCGCGCCCACCAGCTCCACGGGATCCATCCGCCGACCCAGCGGCATCTTCACCAGCAGCTCCGCTTCAACTTCATCGGCGTCCCGCGTCTCCGCCTCCACCACCCCCGGCGTCAGCGTCGGCCCCGGCCCGATGGCGTTCACCGTGATTCCATGCTGCGCCCACTCCAGCGCCAGCACCCGTGTCAGATTCAGCAACCCGCCCTTGCTGGCACAGTACGCCGCCCGATTGGTGGCGCCGACCAGCGCCATCTGAGACGCGATGTTGATGATGCGCCCGTATCCCTCCGGAATCATCAGCCGCGCCGCCGCCTGCGCGCAGAAGAACGCTCCTTTGAGATTGGTGTCCATCACCGCGTCCCAGTCCTCCTCGGTAACCTCCAGCGCCGGCGCTCGCCTCCTGATACCCGCGTTGTTCACCAGGATGTCCAGCCCACCCAGGTCATCGGCCAGTTGACGGATCGTCGGCCGGATCTCCGACACCTCCTGCACGTCCAGATCCACCGCCAACCCCACCTGCCCCTCGTTGCGTATCTTCCACACGGTCTCCGACAACCCTTCCCACGACTCGTCCGACGCCAGGTCGCACACCGCCACGTCCGCGCCGGCCTGCGCCAGCCCCACCGCCAGCGTCGCCCCGATCCCCCGCGCCGCTCCCGTAACCAGGGCCTTCCGTCCCGTCAAATCCAGTCCCGCGTATGGCATCTCCATTCTCCTCTTATGTAACGCCGGGGTCTCCTCCCCCTGTTGAAGAGGGCTATGCAAATCCCCTCTCCCATCAAAGGCTGACAGGGGTAGGTTAATTTTGCAAATGGTCACCGACGACCGGTGGGCGCATGTTGGTGCTGGCATCTTGTTTGCTGCGACACCAACAAGGATGCAAAGACCACCATGCGCCTGCCAAGAGAATGTTACCAGATGCAGCAGAACCTGACCCAGCACCTGCCGCACCTGCGGCCCGCCCAGATCAACGGACTGGCCCTGTGGGTTTACGGCGCCGTCCTGGCCCGGAGCGGCTGCCAAAGCGCTGTGGCTGCTGCCCTGTCGGTGCTGGACTGCCAGGGTAGGATTCGGCAGGACGCCATGCGCCGGTACCTCCGGGAGTGGCTGTACGAGGGGTTGGACAAAGCGGCGCCCTGCCGCACCCAGCCGGAGGTCAGGAGCTGTTTTGCGCTCTTGCTGCGGTGGCTTTTGTCCTGGTGGACGTCGGATCGCCTCACCCTGGCCATTGGCTCCACCATGCGAGGGGACCGAACCAACGCCCACCAATTGTACAACGCACCGTTACGCCCGGGTTGGGGCCGTACAGAGGAGACTAACTGACAAAGCGGAACCCGCGTGTAGGCTGATGGCGAGGCGCGTCGTCCGGACCCAGACCGAGAGGACAAAGGGGCAGGGATTGTTTTATATGCCGCGTTCGGCGACCCAGCGGTGCTTCTGGGTTTGGCGGCGGGTTTCGTCTGTGGGTTGGTAGGTGGCGAGAAATTCCTGGTGGAATTGTGCGAACCGTCCGGCGGCGATGGCGTTGCGGATGTCGGCCATCAATCTGAGGATGAAGCGGAGGTTGTGGATTGACGCGAGGCGGGGGCCGAGCATCTCGCGGGCCTTGAACAGGTGGCGCAGATAGGATGCCGAGTAATTGGCGCAGGCGTAGCAGTCGCAGGTGTGGTCGAGAGGGTCGTCGTCTTCGGCGTAGCGGCGGTTGGCGATGTTGATGCGGCCGGTGGGGGTGAACAGGGCGCCGTTGCGAGCGACCCTGGTGGGCAGGACGCAATCGAACATGTCCACGCCGAGGGCGACGGAGTTGACGAGGTCCTCGGGTGAGCCGACGCCCATGAGGTAGCGGGGTTTGTCGGCGGGCAGGCCGTCGCAAACCTGCCGGGTAACGGCGTGCATTTCGCTTTTGGACTCGCCGACGGCGAGGCCGCCGATGGCGAACCCATCAAACGGGATGCGAGTGATGCAATCGGTGGATTCGGCTCGGAGTTCGGGGACGGTGCCGCCCTGGACGATGCCGAAGAGGGCCTGGCGTTCGGCGTTGGGGCTTGCCGCGTGGGCGTCGTAGCACTGGGCGGCCCAACGGTGGGTGCGCTCCATGGCATCGCGGACGGATGCGCGATCGCCGGCGGAGAAGACGCACTGGTCGAAGCACATGATGATGTCTGCGCCGATGCCGTGCTGATTGGCGATGGCGGATTGGGGAGTGAACAGGTGGCGGCTGCCGTCGATGTGGGACTGGAAGGTTATGCCGGCGTCGTCAACCTTGCGCAGGGATCCCATGCTGAAAGCCTGATAGCCGCCACTGTCAGTGAGGATCGGGCCTTGCCATCCCATGAACTCGTGGAGGCCGCCGGCGTCGTTGACGCGCTGCACGCCGGGACGGAGGTAGAGGTGGTAGGCGTTGGAGAGGACTATTTCGGCGCCGAGCCCTTGCACCTCGTCGAAGGTCAGGCCCTTGACGGTGGCCTGGGTGGCGACGGGCATGAACAGGGGCGTTTGCGCCGTACCGTGGGGCGTGGTAATCTGCCCGCGCCGGGCAGCGCCGTCGGTGGCGAGCAGTTTGAAACTGATGGGTGATGCGGCCATGTTTAGTAAATGTACTAGGGCTGCCCTGCCAAAGCAACGACGCTTTCCACTCGTCCCCGTTCGGTTTTGATGTGACTGGCCGACGATACATCCGTCGTACCGCCGAAAGCCGGTATCCGAGAATAAATACCGTTACTCACTGTGGCCGATGGAGGGCACTTCCGGATTGCCGCTTTCGCATGGGTGGTAGCGAGGGATGGGGTTGCGACGGGTTGGGGGTAAAGACACACAGCCCATCTGGAAAAACGGCTCGGCTGGTCACGCTCCCCGGGTATAGTGTACGCGAGATGGGGGAGCGCTGATGCCGGCAGGAAGCCTGGAAATCCTCACGGTACTGAGGAGCCATACCATCCTGTGGGCGGTTGTGGTCATCGCCGCGATGGCGGTTACTGCGGTGGTACTGTACTTTTTCTGGGATCTGGTTGGCCGGGGAATCTCTCTAGTGGCGCGCGTGGTCAACGGCGGTCGGCGGGCGCGGCGGGGCTAACGTGTATTTTCCCATATCCGACGTTGTGGTCTCGCCTTTCCTGCTGGCGCTGCTGGGGATTGTGGTGGGCACGATGACCGGCTTTTTCGGCGTCGGCGGAGGGTTCCTGATAACGGGTGGGCTGCTGGTGCTGGGAGTACCGACGATCTACGCGGTGGGAACCGGCCTGTTGATGGTGATGGGCACGGCGATCACCAGCACGCTACGACACCGGAGGCTGGGGAACGTGGACCTGCGGCTGGCCCTGCTGATCGTGTGCGGAACGATTCCGGGGGTTTTTCTGGGCGAACGGTTGAACAGCACGCTGGAGGAAGCCGGAATATCGGGGCCTGTGGTGGGCGCGGTCTACTTCGTGCTGCTGCTGACGCTGGGGTCGCTGATGGTGGGCAATTGGTTGCGACGGCTGAGATACCGGCCCACGCGGCGGGATTTGGGGACATTCCCCCGTTGGTTTCAGAGCGTACGGCTGGGACCGAGCCAACTGGTCATGCCGGGGGGCCGCAGCGTAAACCTGCGACCGTCGTTCCCGAACGCGGGGATCGCCGAGATGTCGGCGGTGGTGCCGGTGATGACGGGACTGGTGATCGGGTTTATTGCGGCGTTGCTGGGGGCAGGCGGCGGGTTCCTGCTGATGCCGTTCCTGGTGTACGGACTGGGGATACCGCCGGCGGTGGCGATCGGGACGGACCTGTTCCAGATAATCATCACCGGAACGCTGGGGTCGTTTCTCTATTCGCTGGGCGGAAACGTTGACCCGATGATCGCGATCATCATGTTCGTGGCGGCGTCGGTGGGAACGCAGATCGGGGCGCTGGCGACGCGGTTCGTAAACTCGGCGCGGATCCTGGGGTTATTCGGGTTGACGGTGCTGAACGCGGGCGTTGCGGTAGGGATCGGTCAACTGGCGCGGTTGATCGAGTCGGACGGCCTGGCACTGATCGGGCGGTTGCTGCTGTTGGGCGTGTCGGGTTTGGTGGCGTTGACGATTGTGGCGCTGCTGGTGATCGCGGTAATCGCGCAGGTTCGACGCGGGCGACGACTGGCACGGCTGCGGGAGATACGCAGCGCGGGGAGAGTGGCGGCGGGCGGGGATTGAAAAGCCCGAACTCAACGGCGGTCCGCTCGCCCGTCGACGGGCTCAGGATGCGCGGACTGCCGAGAGCATACAGGATGGATGGTCGGCGGGGCCCGTTATAGTCACGAGACCGCGGTTTATCAGTCAGTGAGCCAGGCGAGGGTGTCGTCGACGATTTCGGTGGGGATGTCGCGGCGGACGGTGGCCTTGCCGACGTCTTCGAGGAGGACCCAGCGATTGGCGCCGCCGACGGTCTTCTTGTCAAGGGACATTGCGCCACGGATGGAATTGATGTCGACACCCTGCGCGGTGATGGGCAGGTTGAATCGCTGGAGCAGATGGCGCTGGCGGTCGAGGATGTCGTCGCCAATCATGCCCATCTCACGGGCGATGCGGCCGGCGCCCATCATGCCAACGGATACGCCTTCGCCGTGCATGAAGCGTCCGTACTCGGTGGAGGCCTCCAAGGCGTGGCCGATGGTGTGGCCGTAGTTGAGCAGGATGCGGATGTCCAAGGTCTCGCGCTCGTCCTGGCTGACGATGTCGGCCTTGATGGCCATGCTGCGGCGGATGACCTCGGTGGAGATTTCGGGTTCGACGTCCATGAGGGCTTCGGCGTGCTCTTCGAAGACGTCGACCAACGACGGGTCTAGGATGAGGCCATGCTTGATGGCCTCGGCCCAACCCTCGGAGAGTTCGCGCTTGCCCAATGTGGCGAGGGCCTGAACGTCGGCGAGGACGGCGCGGGGCTGATAGAATGCGCCGACCATGTTCTTGGCCTGGGGCAGGTTAACGGCGACCTTGCCGCCGATGGAGGCGTCGACCATGGCGGCCATGCTGGTGGGCACCTGCACGAAGGGCACGCCGCGCAAGAAAGTGCTGGCGATGAACCCGCCCAAATCGCCGGAGACGCCGCCACCGATGGCGATGATGGGCTGGCCGCGCTCGGCTTTGAGGCTGACGAGCCACTCGTAGATTTCCTGGGCTTGCTGGAAGGACTTGCTGGTCTCGCCGGCGGGTATGACGAAGCAGTGGGCGGCGATGCCGGCGCGCTGGAGGGCCCACTGGGCGTTGCGGCCGTAGGGTCGCATAACGTTCTCGTCGGTGACGATGTAGGCGGTGTTGCCGAAGCCAAGCTCCCTGATGTACTCGCCGAGGCGATCGATGATGCCCCAACCGGCGATGACGGGATAGCTGCCGCCGGAGTGGTGGACAGTTGCGGCTTGGTCGGGGCTGGTGGTCATTGGGATCCTCCGGTTGGCGCGGGGGCCGGCGATTCGGAATTCCGGATGTGGGTTTCGTAGATTTCGAGGATTGCTTCGGCGACCTGTTCGGGGGTGCGGTCGTCAGTGGGGACGGCGTAGTGAGCGTGGGCGTAGGACTCAGCGCGTTGCTCGAGCAGTTCGCGGATGCGTTCGAGGGGGTTGCCATCGCCCAGCATGGGCCGTACGGCGGCGTTGGGACTGCCGCGGGTGATGCGGTGATGGATGGTTTCCGGACGGGCGGTGAGGCAAAAGACGGTGCCGTTGTCGAGGAGGACCTGGCGGGTGAGTTCCTGAGCGAAGGCGCCGCCGCCGGCGGAGATCACCTTGTTGCCACCATCACACAGGCTGAAAGTCGCGTGGCGCTCCATGGCGCGGAACACGGCCTCGCCGTCTTCGCTGAAAATGCGATGGATGGGTTTGTGGGCGCGGCGGACAATCTCCTCGTCGATGTCGGCGGCGCGACGGCCAGTCATGCGGGAGATCAGGCGACCGACGTGGCTCTTGCCGGTGGCCATGAAGCCAACGAGGATGATGTTGTCAGCGGACATTGGATTGGAGAAGCAAGCGACGGATTGGGATTTCACATTTGCGTTTGACGTCGAGGGAATTACAAGAGCGTGGGTGCGTTCTGGGTGGGTGTTGACGCTCACGCCGGCACCCTCCCATCGAGGGAGAGGGAGGAGGCAAATGCTTGAAATGTACGCGGCAAGCCAGCGGGATATTTTAGGCGGGGCGCGGAGGGGCAGGAGCGTAGCCGGAGGCGGTGCAGAACTCGACGCTGTTGCCGTCGGGGTCTTCGATGAAGAAGTAGGCCTGGCCGTCGTAACGGACGCCGCCGCGAAGGGCCTCGAAACCGTTGCTTTCGAGAGTCTCGCGGGTGGCTTCGAGGTCGTCGACCTGGAAGGCGTGGTGGATGTTTCCGGGCTTGGCAGGGGCCTCGTCGGTCTCGATCAGGTGGACCATGACACCGTTTTCCAGTTGGAGCCAAGTAATAGCCGGGTTGTCCACCTGGCTTTGAATCTGCTTGATGCCGAGGAGATTGTTGTAGAACTCCATGGCACGGGCGGTGTCCTTGACCATGGTGGTGACGTGATTGATCTGGCGGATCTCGATTTTGCCGGCCATATTATTCCCTCCGGGCATTGCTTTCGATGCGTTACGCCTGTAGCTGACGGCGGGTATTATGCCATACGGCAATGGGGAGTGCAGCGGGACCGTTCGCGTCAGGGGTTGCGAATGGCGAGCGGGGGCAGCGAATCCCAAAAATCCTCGGGCCAAGCTTCGGGTCCCAATAGGGGAACGAACCGGCACTCGGTGAGTCGGCGAGTCACGCGCCGCCCGCCAGAGAGTCGCACGAGGGTAAGCATTTGATGTGAGCGGTCGCCGACCGGGATGACGAGGCGGCCATTGGGTTTGAGCTGCGTCATCAACGAGCCTGGGATGGATGGGGCGCCGGCGGAAACGAGGATGGCGTCGTAGGGCCCGAGGTCCGGTGCGCCGAGCACGTTCGGGGACGCGATAACTTCCACGTTCTGAATTCCGCAGGCTTCGAGGTTGCTGCGGGCTAAATCGACGAGATCAGGAACGCGATCCACGGCGACGACCCGCCCGAAGGGGAGCAGTTCGCCCAGGATGGCGGCCTGATAGCCGGAGCCGGCGCCGACCTCAAGGGCACGCTCATCGCCGCGCAGGGACAAGGCCAGGGTCATGCGAGCGACCATGGTGGGTTGCGAGATGGTCTGACCGTGGCCGATAGACAGGGGGCCGTTGTCGTAGGCGCGATGGCGCAGCGCGGCTGGCACGAACAGCTCGCGCGGAATCGCGCGCATGGCGTGCAACACGGGGCTGTCGCCTATCGCGGACGCAAGTTGAGCGAACAGGCGGCTGCGGGCGGGTTCGTCGACGAGGGCCATCAAACAGGTTTCCGACACGGGTACGGGAAGGCTGGGCACCCGATTGTCCCGCCCGATTGTCCCGCCCGATTGTACCGGAGGATACCAAGGTCGTTCTACGATGGGTTCAGGGAGGGTTTGGCACCTATCCCTACGTCTGGTGTTGGCTCGGTGTGGTGCTTCGGTTGGCTTTCTCCTTCTGGTGTCGGCGGTGGGATTGAGGTTTCTGGATGATTGGGCGAGAGGCAGGATCTGCGCATCGTTGTCAGCGTACGGCCGGGGGCACGCAACTATTTGACCTACTTTTCCGTGTACTCAGTGCGCTGTAGTGAGCACCTGCGCGCGGGCTCGGACAGTCCCGGGGACACCAGTGGGGCTCATGCCGGTGAGGAGTCAGGTCTTTGAGCGGCGGTTGCCACCTGGGCCGGTTGCGATTTTTACTGACGGGGTTGGCCGTCGATGCTTGGGTCCTGCCTCTCTTGATCGGGGTGTGATGTAACGTACGTTTTGCCTTGGCTGGTATTAGAATATACGTTCCATCAGCACTTGTCAAGGATCGGTATCGTATTTTCATCGATGCACCGGAGATATTGGATGATGGTTGGAACGGGCTTGAGGAGGCGGGATTTGGCGACATGAGGCGGAGCAAGACCGAGCGGGGGCCCGAGCAGAGTTGTTGGGACAGGCGAGAGGATTCCCGCGGCATTTACGGCATTACCACGCGGGATCGCGTTTGTAGTACAGTACGGGCATCCACGGAACGGCACACATTGGTGGTGAGCTGCAGGTTCGCGGTGCGCAAGCGGTGTTGTCGATCAGGAAGCAATGCCCCGCAGCGGCGATAGCGCCAGCGGCGATGTTGGCAGGAAATTTTGCAAGAGGGATTGGAATGAATACGTCAGGTAAACCAGTCGCCGTTGTGATCGGGGCGACATCCAAATGGCAAGCGGACGGCCGGAACACGCACCTGGTGCACGGCGGCGACCTCGACGACAGCGATCTGCCGGTGGGAGTTCGCTGGGGAGTGGGTGGCGCCATATCGCAGAAGTTCGCGCAAGAGGGATTCTTCACGGTGCTGACGACGCGGAGCGCCGCGAATGCCGAGCCGCTGAACGCGGCGATCCGGGAGCAGGGCGGGGACAGTATGATAGTGGAGCTGGACCTGTCGATACGGGAATCGATATCGGAGGCCTTCGCCCGGATTCGTGAAGAGGCGGGAGACCCGGAAGTGCTGGTGTACAACGCCGGATACATTGATGGGCGCGACCTGCCACCGGAGATGGAGTTGCTGGAGAACGTGCCATACGAGATCCTTGAAACGGCGCAGCACATCTCGGTGAGCGGGCCGTTCCTGGTGGCGCAGGAAGTTTTGCCGGCGATGCGTGAGAAGGGCGAAGGCGCCATCCTGTTTTCGAACAACGCGGCAGGGTTGCGCGGCCACAAGCGTTACACCGGGCAGTCGCTGTACTATCCGAGAGTGATGATGCGGACGCTGGCGCAGGCGCTGACGGAAGAATATTCCGAGCACGGTGTCCACGTGGCCAACGTTGTGATCGACGGGACCATTGACTCGCCGGGCACGCGGGCGACGCCGCGGGCGCAGGAGAACCCGGGCCTGCTGATCAATCCAGTCAAGATAGCGGAGGCGTTTTACTACCTGTACACGCAGGATAAGTCCTGCTGGACGCACGAGTTGCAGTTGACGCCGTATCCCGTGAAGCCGAGCTTTTAGGAGGGCGCCGACAAAGCGCCCAGTGCATCGGCAACGGGCGAGTCATTTGGGAAATCCCCCTCACCCCAAGCCTTTTCCGCCCGGGGAGAGGGGGTTCTGGATCCCCGCTAAAGCCTATGGGTTTTTGAGTCGGGCAGACATGGCGAAAGGAGACCAAGGAGTAATCGAATGGACGTAGGAATGATGATGATCTTTTCCAGCTACGGCTGGGAAAACGGGTCGGACGGGCAGATGTGGGAGGAGGAGCTGCGGCTCGCCGAGCTGGCTGCCGATTCCGGGTTCGATTGTCTCTGGTCCGCAGAGCACCACTTCAATGATTACTCCTTTGTGCCGGACAACCTGCAGCTGATGACGCATGTTGCGGCAAAGCATCCCGATATCGGGGTGGGGACGGCGGCCGTGATTTTGCCGTGGCACAACCCCCTGAGGGTAGCAGAGAACGCGGCGGTGCTGGATCTGTTGAGCGGTGGCCGGCTGCGTCTGGGGTTCGGGCGCGGCCTGGCGCGGCGGGAATTCGCAACGTTCGGGATCAGCATGGACGAATCGCGGGAGCGTTTTGACGAGGCGGCGCCGATGATAGCGGACGCGCTGAGGACGGGATACATCGAGGGAGACGGCAAGTTCTACAAGCAGGCGCGAACGGAGATTCGGCCAAGGCCGCAGCACTCGTTCGACGGCCGGATCTACGCGGTGGCGGCGAGCGACGATTCGGTGCTGTCTGCGGCAAAGTTGGGGGCGCACATCATCATGTTCGCGGACCGGCCCTGGGAGATGCGGATGCCCGGCATCGAGCGCGGGCGAGCGTTGCACCGGGAGTTTCACGGGACAGAGCCGCCGGCGCTGATGCTCACCGAGTTCGTGATCTGCGGGACTGACATGGCGCAGTGCGAGGAAGAGGCCAGGCAGTACCAGGGCAAGTTTGTGGAGAGCAACTTCTACCACTACGAGTTTCTGGGCGATCACTTTGGCACGGTCAAGGGATACGACGCGTACCAGCAAAAGGCCGAGATCGCGCGTTCGGCGGGCCTGGAAGGAGCGGTGGAGGGATTCATGAAGGCGGCCAGTTGGGGGACGCCGGACAAGATCCTGCGAGGTCTGGAGGACAGGCGGGCACTGCTGGGGGATTTTGAGCTGAACGTAGCCTTCCGATTTGGCGGCACGCCGATGGACGTCGCTGAGCGCGGCCTGAAGCTCTTCGCGGAAGAGGTGCTGCCAGTACTGAAGGCCTGGTAGCACGGACCGCTGACGGCGCGGAGTTCAGTGGCGCTGCAGGTGGTCGAGGTCGTCGACGAGTCCCTGCATGGTTTCGGGGTCGGGATCAGCTGACTCCGGGCCGTAGTGGTAGCGCTGGAAGCCGGTGACGATGCGTTCCACGGGTGGGTCGGGCAGCGCCTGGTTCGCTTCACGCCGATGCTCCTGCGGGGTTTGCGAGCTTCGGCGGGCGAACCCGACGGCGCGGGCGATGTCCAGCATGCGGTAATAAACCTCGCGAGGATTCACGGGCGGCGGCCGACGGCGGCGCAAATTGGAGGCGCGGTCGATCCAACCGGCCAGGGCGTCGACGATGTCTTGCCCTGCAGTCTGAAGGGTGAACGTAGATTCGCGGGTCTCGACCTCGGCGTAGTCGTTGCCGGAGAGCCGGCGCCGGCGGAACATCCGGAAAAGAACCCAACCGGCCAGGGACACGGCAAACAAGAAAGCCAGCCATTTGATAATAGTCAGGATCACGTTGGGCGGGCCGTCTCCCTCGACCTCGCGCAGGCTTTCGTGAAATTCCTCGATCTGGAGCCGGGCCAGTTCGAGTCCGCTGAGATCGCCGCCACCGAAGAAGCTGGCAACCCAGTTGCCTACGGCCACCAGACCGGCGGCGAGCAGACCGAGCATGAGCAGGATGGGGCGCAGAGTCCAGAGTCCCAGGAAGCCGACACCGCGCACGATGGCCTTGGCGACCTCGTCCAGGCCGCCGACGCCAATGGCGCCCAGGATCAGGGAGATCACGAGGACCGAAGCGATGCTGACCACGATGGCGGTCAACCAGCCCCGGCTGATCCTGCTGACGCCGCTGTCGATGGCGAATCGACTGAGGGCCATGCCGCCGAGGCCGATGGCGAAGAAAGTGAACAGGATTGGCAAGCGGATGATGTTGGCGTCCATGATCGCGTCGGCGGCGACGGCGACCATGACGATGATGACGCCCCGGACGAAGGCGTTTCGGACCACGTCGAGGGTGACGTCGTCGCGGGCGATGGTGGTGCCGCGCCACCACAAGAGCAACAACAGGGTGGCGGTGATGGTGAGGGCGGCCACGGCCATCAGGTCGCCGGAGAACACGAGGCCGATGGGGAACCAACCCGCGCCCATGCTGACACCGGCGAGGACGAGGACGGACAGGGCGCTGACAATCAGGCCGATGACGCCGCGCAGATTCAGCGAGAACCGAATGTTCTGCACATACCAGGACAGGATGAACGACCAAGCGATGGCTACGATGGCGATGCCGAGTGGGAGGCCGGCCTCGGGGATGCGGATGGCGTTGGACACGAGGCGGCCCAAGAGGAAGATGGCAAAGCCCTCCAGGAAGAGGGTAACGCCGGTCACGAAAGCGCCGCGGGCGAAGTTAGTCATGGTGGCCCTCGGCGGGGTCGACGCTCACGGTCGGGCCGACGCCAACGGTTTCGTCGTCCAGCCAGTCGTCGCGCCACATCTCCTCGAGGCCGGCGAGGGACGGGCCAGCGAGGTACAGGGGGACTTCGGGCGGAAGTTGCTGGGCGGCGGGACCGGGGTCGCCTTCGCCAGCGTAGAAGATGATCAACCGGTGGCCGCGACGACGGATCTGCTCAGTTTCCTGCACCACGGCGCGTGAGATCAACGCGGTGACCAGCACCACGGTCGCTCCGGACGCTAGAGTCTCGGACTCGGTGCGGAGGACGGAGGACAGTTCGGTTACCCAGAAGGGGCCGGCCATAGCCAGGGATTCCAGAACCGATTCCAGCTGGAGGTCTCCGGAGCCCGGGGAAACCGACATCCACTTGCTGGAATAGGACGCGATGGCGTTGCTGACCAAACCGAAGGTGTAATCTTCGCGGCGGGCGTACTCGGCGACGGAGGCGGCGACGGTGACGGCACGCTCGAACAGGCGCCGATTGCTGCCCTGCCAGGCGGCGTCGCCGGTACGAGCGTTGAGGGCGATGAGCATGTAACGCGTGGCGGCGGGTTCGAAGACTCGGGACTCCAATTTGCCGTGGCGAGCGGTGGCTTTCCAGTCGATGCGTTTCAACGGATCGGTGGGCAGATAGTCGCGCAGGCCGACGAAACGGCTGGGGTCGTCCTGGATGAACCGGTGGCCGCGGCCGTCGCCCAGGGGACGCTCCCACAGGTTCAGCATGCGTCGCAAGTCCACGATGCGGGGATACACGAGGAGGTATTCGACATCGGTGACGTGCTGCTCTGCGGCGGTGAGGCCGAACATGTCGCCGCTGCGGAGACGGGCGGGTCCGATGCGGTGGTAGCCACGGGCGCGGCAGCGGACCCGATATCTCCAGGTGACGCGCTGGTAGGGCAGGAGGGAGGTCGTGATGCGGTGGTCGAGTTCGGCCTCGGCGCCGACGCCGCGGCGATAGGTCCCTCCGGTTTGCAAGCCAAGGGGGAAGGTGTCGGAGATGTCCAGCCAGATCATGGGCAGGATCTTGTCGTTGTTGACGGTGACGTAGTAATCGAGGATGTCGCCGATGAAAGCGCGACGACGTTCCAGGCGCCGGGAATAGGTGAGGCGGCGGAACGCGTATCGGGGCCAGTGTTTGCCGGTGATCCAGATGAGCAGAACCAGCACGCCGACGACTATCAGCAAGACCTGGCTGGCGAGCAAACCGGCAATGATGGCGATTACGGCGGCGATAATCCAAAGATCGCTGATCATGGTGGCAGGATAACCGATTTGGAGCCTTTGTGGGCCGGAGATGGAGGACAGGACGCAAATGTAGATTGGGGGTCAAGGGCAGACGGCGACCGTCACACCCTGTGATATGCTGACTTGAAACTGCCAGGAGGCGAGGATTATGGCGCGGGTGCCTTACGTTGCGAGAGAGGAGCTTGATGCCGGCGGGCAGGAGATCTACGACCGGATTCGGGAGGACCGAGGAGCGGCCGAGGTGGGCCTGCAATTCCGGGCGTTGCTGCATAGCCCGGAGGCTGCGGGACATTTGACATCGATGGGCGCCACGCTGCGGTTCAAGTCGGCGATGCCGGAGGACCTGAAGGAACTGGCGATCATCCTGGTGGCGAGGGAGTGGGATTCGGGCATCGAATGGACGGGGCACGCGGTGGCAGCGGCGCGGGCCGGGGTCTCAGACGAGGCAATTGAAGGGATACGCACGGGCCAGGCTCCGGGCTGCCTGGAAGGCGTGCAGGCGGATATAGCGCGGTTCGTGCAGCAGATGATCCGAGAGAAGGACGTCTCTGATGATAACTTTGAGGCGGTTCGGGCGGCGCTGGGAAACCGGGGTGCGGTGGACCTGACGATGACCGTGTCGTACTACACTGCGTTGGCGCTGGCGCAGATCGCGCTGCGTCCGGAGATGGGTGACGGCCGGGTTTCGACGCTGTAGGAAGAGTTCAGTCGTCGCAGGCTCGGGCCGGGGCGACGACGCGCCGACAGCAGATGCTCAAGCCCGCAAGGCTATATTTTGCGCCCTCGCATTGAGGGATGGGTAGTATTGAGATGAATGGGGATGTTGAGAATCACTTGCTGGGGAGATTGGCGGGTTTACTGGAGTGGCAGGGACTGGGCACGGCAGCGCTGACACCGCGGCCGCGCGGAGGAAGGCTGCACGGAGAGGACGCCGAGGAAGTGGCATCGCTGCTGGAGCAATTGGCTCAGGCCGACGCCGGGTTGCCGTCGGGTCGAAGGCCGCGCAGCCTGATATTCGGCAACGGATGTTTCGCGATTGGGAGATACGCGGAAGCCCTGGCGGTGTATCAAGCGCTGGCCGGCGAGCGTCCGGAGGATTTCGCAGTGCATTTCAACCTTGGCGTCACGCACCTGAGGAGGCGTCAACCCAAGGAGGCGGTGCGCGCGCTTACGAGGGCGCTGGAGCTGGACGCCTTTTCCGCTCCCGCCTATTACCAGCGCGGCAACGCCAGGGACGACATGGGGGACGGAGCCGGCGCGCTGGACGACTATGCGACAGCGATCGGTCTGGATCCCATGTACCTGCAGGCCCACTACAACCGGGGAATCGTGCTAAACAACCTGGGGCGCTACGCTGAGGCCATCGAGGCCTTTGACGATGTGATGACGTTGCGGCCGGATATATCCAATGCGTATTTGAACCGAGGGGTTGCGCGGGAGGAGCTCGGAGATCCCGGGGGCGCGATCGCGGACTACGACCTGGCGCTGCAATACAATCCGGACAATGCCGACGCGCGATTCAATCGGGCGCGGATTCGTTACCGATTGGGGAGATACGGCGAGGCGGTGTCGGACTACACGGCGGCGATCGAACTGCGCCCCGATGACGTTGAGGCGATCAACAACCGGGGTCTGGCCTACGATGCGCTGGGGCAGTATGACGAAGCGATTTCTGACTACGACGCCGCGCTGGGTCTGCGGCCAGGGTTCGCCGAAGTGCTGAGCAATCGGGGGGCGGCGCTGGAGAGCCTGGGCGACGTTGACGCGGCGTTGGGCGCCTACCTGCACGCGCAGCAGGTCGTGCCGGAGTTCGCTGCCGCGTACTACAACGCCGCGAGGCTGTATGCCGACCAAGGGGACATCGCGCGGTGCGCCGAGCAGTTGGCGGAGGCGGTACGATTGCAGCCGGGGTTGTACGCGGAAGCGGAGTCGGACGAGACGCTGGGATGGGTGCTGGATTTGACGCGGATGCGGGACGAGCGACGGGAGAGCCGCCCATAGTTTCGATGCATGCCGAAACAACCGTCAATGGTCCTGCGCGGATCTGAAAATATACCGAAACAACTGGATAATCACTACGACGAACCAACCAAAGGCACCAATCACACTTAGAATCCTATCAATGGTGAATTTGTCTGCCAACGTCAGAACTACGACGGCGAAAAGGTCACTCCCAACACGGTGACCACCAAAATACAGAACGCGACGACGGTTTTCCCAAAGTCGCGAAAGGACATCCGGGATCAATCCCGGATGTTTAGGTTCATGCCGAGAAATAAACCTGAGACACCCATGGCAACCGCGGTGACGCCCATGAGAGCGATACCGGTCATGGTCATGGGATCTCGATCCAATAGATAGCTTCCCAGATCGAATACGTAGCTTCCCAGGAGGAACACTACAAGACTGAACGAGTAGGCAACCAACGAGATCGTGAAAATCCGGTCCCACATGGCAAAAAGTCCTTTTCGATTCAAGAAAAGGATAGTTTATCCATAACTGGCCGTCAAAGATCGGAAGGAATTGTGGCGCGTTTACGGTCAGTCGCCCTGGTGGGATGGACGATTGGGCTCGCTCTCGTCGTCCTGGGGGATGACCTGGCGCAGGATGGCGTCTTCGCTGAGGCCGGCGGCTTCGGTGTGGACCTCGGGAATGTCGGCGATGAGCAGATCGGGGTCGATGGCGGCGGGCACGGTTTCCGGCCTGTGGTCGGCGTGCGTAAGGATGTTGTGGGTGATGACGACCAACGCAAGCGCGGTTAGGCCGAACATGACCTCCCATCCGCGATGTCCCATGAACTGATTTATGGCGAGCATCACGCCGTAGCCGAGGAAGATTCCGATGGAAGAGCGGAATGCGGAGCGGCGGAACAGCAGGACGAATACGATGCCGACGACGATGCCGATCAGCACCAACCAGTTCAGGTAGGCTAGAGACACGCCGACCAGGACCACCATGCCGTCGCCGCCTTTGAACCCGGTGAAGACGCTCTTCCAGTGCCCGGCGATGGCGGCGGTGCCGGCGACCAGACCGAGGAGTTCGTGCTGGCCGAACATCCAGGCGACGTAGACGGCCGCTGCGCCTTTCAGCACGTCGCAGGCGAATACCATCATGCCGCGACGGCGTCCGACGTGCCAGAAGACGTTTGCGGTGCCGGCGCGACGGCTGCCGGTGGCGAAGATGTCGACGCCCTTCCACCGAGCCACCAAGTAGGCGAAGGGAATGCTGCCCAACAGGTAACCGACCAGCGCAGCGGCCAGGAGGCGGGTGACCAGAGGAGCGAAGTCGACAATTAGCATATGGTCAGATTCCGGCAAAAATTTCTTAGAAATACCCCAAGCATGATAGCACGCGGGTGGGTTTACCGTTTATTCAGGTTTGTGTGCAACGTAGAGCCAATATCCGATTTGCCCATGCTTCACCAGACCTTCAACGCGGTCGAGCAGGTCGGGAGGGAAGTCTGACCAATCGGCAGCACCGAGAGACTCCCCTGAGTCGAGACCGTTCCAAAAGGCCAGCCTGGAGCGCAAATCCGCGAGGAGTGACAGCACTTCGGCCGAGAGGTCCGTGCGTTCATTAACGGCGAAACCGCCGGACTCAAGCAGGTCGGGGTAACCGCCGGCGGGCAGGGCTTCGGTGAGGCAGAGCATCATCCCGACGGCGCCATCAAGTTCGGGCGGGAGGCTGTCAGGTTCGACGGTGACGTCGGCGAGACCGAGGACGCCGCCGGGTCGGAGCAGGCGGTGGATGTCGGCGATCGCCGCAGGTTTGTCTGCGAACAGGCTGGTGGCACACTCGATGACGACTGCGTCGAACGCGCCGGAGCGAAACGGCGGCACCTCGGCGTCGCCGCGCACGAAGGCGACATCGGCGGGTATGGGCTCATCCAAGGCTCGTTGGCGGGACGTGTTGGCGGCGTCGGCACCGAGGTCGAGACCGGTTACGTGGCAACGGAACACGCGAGACAGGGCGGTGGCGCTTGCGCCGAGTCCACAGGCCAGATCGAGGACGCGCCAACCGGGTTGGAGGCCCATGGCGCGCCCCAGACGGTTGGTTGCCCTGAGACCGCCCGGATGCAGGCTCTCGCCGAGGATAAAGCGGGCCAGGTCAGAGGAATAGAGGTCGGCGCAGCAGATTTTGGCGGAGTAGGTGTTGAGCATGGGGATTTCACCCTCACTCCCGCATCGGGCGCGGGGCAGGCTCCAACCCTTTCCCATGGAGGGAGAGGAGGCGGTTATGTCGGATCGGTCAATTGGTGGAGGGTTGCCCGCGGTGAGCGAGAAGCGTGGCACAAATGATTTATCCTCGCCCTAACCCTCTCCCCTCGAAGGAGAAGGAACGCGAGCGAGATACCTAGCCTTGTCGATCACGGAGGGAGAGGGGACGGGCCTGGTGTCTACCCTGCTGCTGGGTGAGTTGTTCACGGATCTGCTCGCGGTAGCCGACCGAGTTGTAGGAGCAGAATGGAATGGCGCGGCCGTCGGGGGTGAGGATGCCGACGCAGCACTTCATGACCTGCTTGACGTTGAAGGTCCAGGCGTCGAGAAAGTCCTTGATGGCGATCTGGAAGATGTGGTCCTTTAGGTGGTTTATCTCATAGGGAAGGTCGAGACCGGGTCCACAGGCGCACTCGAACCGGCCGGCGGTCTGTTCGGTGCCGGCGACGGCAGAGGCGGACCACAAGCCCTCCAAAGCTGCCTGGATAGCTGCGGAATCCGGCGGCTTGGGCAGAGCGCGGTTGGTGATGTAATCGAGGTACTGGTCGATGTCGAGGAGGCGAGGGAGCGGTGTCACCCGGTCACCGTCAACGAACAGGTAGGAGTTGACCTGGCAGGTGGGGAAACAGCACGGTACGGGGACGAAGTCCTCGAGGACG
The DNA here is from genome assembly GCA_965116565.1 of Dehalococcoidia bacterium. Classification (GTDB taxonomy): domain Bacteria; phylum Chloroflexota; class Dehalococcoidia; order Lucifugimonadales; family UBA3495; genus Bin87. Next base: position 1,344,785 of record OZ220699.1, on the reverse strand, counting down.
AAACGCCCGTTGGTCTGGTCTACGATGCCGTGGATGATGTCGGGGATGGTGACGCGGGTCATGGGGTCGAACTCGATGTGGCGTCCGACGTGGGTGACGGGCTGGAAGACGGCGCCGCGGACGGCGGGATGTTGCAGCCCGAACTCCAGGATCGGGCCCACCTCATCAGTGTTGACGTCGCGCTCGATGGCGGCGACGAGGACGGCGGTCATGCCGGCGTCGGCGAGGCGGTCGAGGGCACGCATCTTGGTGTCCAGCAGGGATTCGCCGCGGATGGTGAGGTAGGTCTCCTCGCGCAGGCCGTCGAACTGGAAGTAGACGACGGGATCGAGGGCGGCCATCTGGTCGAGGAACCGGTCGTCGTGGGCGAGGCGGACGCCGTTGGTGTTGATCATCACCTGCCGAATGCCGCGATCTTTGGCGGCCTGGATCATTTGGGGGAGTTCCGGGTGGATGGTGGGTTCGCCGCCGCTGAACTGGACAACCTCCGGGTCGCCTTCGATTTCGACGAAGCGATCCAGCATGGACTCAACCTGCTCGAGGGTCAGGCTGTAACCGATGCCGGCGTCGGCGAAGCAGATGGGGCAGTCGAGGTTGCAGGCGGTGTTGACCTCGATGAGGGCGAGGCAGATGTGCTGCTTGTGCTCGGGGCAGAGGCCGCAGTCGAGGGGGCAGCCGTTTTCGACCTCGGTGCTGAAGTCCAGAGGGATGGTGCCGGGTTTGTTGAACCGGACGCTGCCGACGTACATCTCGGCGTCGGAACTGATGATGCCCTCGAACCAACCGTGCTCGGGGCAGCGTTTTCGCATGTAGACCTTGTTGTCGCGGATGATCACCTGGGCATCGATGACGGTTTTGCATTCGGGGCAGATGGACCGGGTGAGTTCGTGAAAGATGAAATCGGCGTCCTGCTTGGTATGGTTAGTTGTGGACAATTGGAGATGCTCCTTGTATTGCATATGGAAGTCTATCGCGCATTATGCTGAACGATTCGGGGTTGTTGTCGATGAGGGTGAAATCGCGGCCTTCGAGGTGGGCGGCTTCGCCGAGGGTGCCGCTGCCGGCGAAGAAGTCGAGGACACGGTCGCCGGGGTTGGAATGGACGCGTACGATGCGGCTGAGGATGTGCAGGGGCTTCTGGGTAGCGTAGCCGGTTTTCTCCTTGCCGGTAACGATGGTGCGCCACCAGACGTCGGTGGGGGTCTTGCCGCGGGCGGCCTTTTCGGGGCCGACGAGGCCGGGGGCCATGTAGGGGATGCGGTCGATGGCGTCGTAGTTGAAGGTGTAGTTTTTGGGGTCCTTGGCGTACCAGAGGATGTTGTCGTGCTTGGCGGGCCAACGGGTTTTGGGCCGACCGCCGTAGTCGTAGGCCCAGATGATCTCGTTGATGAAGGAATCGCGGCCGAAGATCCGGTCGAGCATGACCTTGCAGTAGTGGACCTCGCGGTAGTCGATGTGGAAGAAGAGGCTGCCCTGGTCTTCGAGGAGGCGGTAAGCCTCTGCCATGCGGGGGAGAAGGAACTCGATGTAGTCATCGAACTGGTCGGCGTATTGGCTGTTGCCGACGATCTCGGTGCGGTAGCGGCGGCCCTGAAAGCCAGTGCGGTCGCCGTCCGCGTCGGGCGTTACTCTGATGCGGGTGCGGGACTGGGACTTGCCGGTATTGAAGGGAGGGTCGACGTAGATAAGCTGGAAGGCGCCATCGGGCAAGGTTGGTAACACATCCAGATTGTCGCCGAGTATAATCTCGCCCATTATCCGCCTCCGGCCGGGGCGGCATTATGGCTGGTTGCGGTCGGGAGCGTCAAACCAATTACCAATCTGCCCCTCCCGCCATAGGCGGACGTACCGCACCTCAACCGTTCTCCCAAGGAGGGGAGAGGGGCCTGGACAGGTGGAAATATGACCCAGAACAATCATCCACAAGGGCCGCTGGCCGGCGTCAAGGTACTGGATTTGACGCAGATCATGGCGGGGCCGATGTGCACGATGCTGCTGGCCGACATGGGCGCGAACGTGATCAAGATCGAGCGGCCCGGGGGCGGCGACGACACGCGGCGGATGGGATCGCGTTTGTCGGAGCGGTTCGCCGCGGGGTTCCTGGCGCTGAACCGGAACAAACGGAGCATTGCGCTGGACCTGCGGGGTGACCAAGGCAAGGCGGTTTTCAAGCGCATGGCGGAAACGGCGGACATCGTGGTGGAGAATTTCCGGCCTGGGGTGATGGACCGGCTGGGTCTGGGTTACGAAACGTTGTTGGAAATCAATCCGAAGCTGGTGTATGCGAGCATTTCGGGATTCGGCGGCACTGGGCCGTATCGCAACCGTGGCGGGTTCGACCTGGTGGCGCAGGGGATGAGCGGGTTGATGTCGATCACCGGGTTCCCGGACGGGCCGCCGGCGAAGGTGGGGGTGCCGATCACGGACATTGGGGCGGGCAGTTTTACGGCGGTTGGTATCCTGTCCGCGTACATACACGCGCAGCGGACGGGGCAGGGTCAGAAGGTGGATGGGTCGCTGATGGAGGCGGGGATCGCGTACACGGTGTGGGAGTCGTCGGAGTACTTCGCGACGGGAGAGATACCGGGTCCGCTGGGGTCGGCGCACCGGGTGAATGCACCGTACCAGGCGCTGCGGACGAGCGACGGATACATCAACATCGGCGCTGCATCGCAGCCGACATGGGAGCAGTTCTGCCGCGCGATCGGGCGGGAGGAGCTGATTGAGGACCCACGCTACAGGGAGCCAAACGACCGCAAAGCGCGGGAAGGCGAGTTGGCGGAGATGCTGGAAGGCATTCTGGCAGAGCACACGACGGCGCATTGGATGGAGCATCTGGAGGCGGCGGGCGTGGTGGCCGGTCCGATTTATGACATGGAGCAGGTGTATTCGGACGAGCAGGTGCTGGCGCGGGAGATGCTGGTGGAACTGGAGGATGAGGAACTGGGACGCGTGAAGAATATTGGAGTGCCGGTTAAGCTGTCGGCTACGCCAGGTCGCATACGGCACCGGGGACCGGCCCTCGGTGAGCACAGCGAGGAGGTGCTGCTGGAGCACGGGTACACGGAGGATGAGGTGCGGGAATTGCTGGAGGCGAGGGTGGTGTACAACTAATGCAGTCACTTGTACAATAGATGTAACATATATCGAAAAGAGATTATGGATTGAACGCCCCACTCAACATTAATGCATTGGCCGGATTCGTTTCGGTACTTGCCGCCGCGTTGTTGTTCGCAGCCATATGCGTTGTAATTGTGGGCGGCGGCTTGTTGCTGGCGCTGTTGGGAGTGCCGCCTCGCTTGCTGGCCCCCTCAGACAATATTGACGTGATTGGGCTGGTTTTGCTGATATTGTTCCCAGTGCTGGCGTTGGCTCCCCTGGTCGAATGGTGGTTCAAGCTGTGGTACGGGGTAGATGCGCGTTTGATGGCGATTTTCTTCAAGCGCAACGCGGGCGGGATTGATGATAGTGAGGGTAAGCAATGAAAGGCCAAGTCATACGCAGGGTTGTGTTCTACTCTCTGGTGTACGGGTCGGCCGCCCTGATCATAGCTTTGGGCTTTCTATTCGACTGGTGGACCGTCATCTTCCGGTGATACGCCGGCGGCACGCATACCGATGTTGCGCGCTACATGGTGCGCCAGGTGTAGCCGTTGGTCATGGCCAGGAACTGTTCCATCAACGTCGGGTGGGCGATGATGACGCCGGGGGAGAAGAGGGTGGCGGGCTGCAGGGTGGCGCGGTCGAGGACGCGGGCGCCGGCCTCCTGAGCCAGGAGGATGCCGGAGGCGATATCCCACGAGGAAAGGCTGTGGTGGGCGTAGAGGTCGATGCGGCCGGCGGCGGTGTAGGCGATGCTCATGGCACTGGAACCCATCAGTCGGTAGCCGGAGATCTGGGGCCAGATGCCGGAGACCATTTCCATGAGGTGTTTGGCCTGGTCGAAGTCGTAGCCGAGGTCGAAACCGAGGATTGCCTCGTCGATATTCTGACGGTCCGAAATGTGGATAGACTGGCCGTCAAGGTGGGCGCCGCCGCCCTGGCGGGCCGAAAATAGCTCGCCGCGGACGGGGTCGTAGGTGACGCCGGCGACGACCTGGTCGCCGTTGGCGATGGCGACGACGATGCAGAAATGGGGGATCCCCTCGGCGAAATTGCGAGTTCCGTCGATTGGGTCGACCACCCAGGTGTAGGAGGACGAGCCGGCCACCGGTTCCGATTCCTCCGAGAGAATGCCGAAGTCGGGGTATTCATCCGTAACGTAGTCGAGAATGATCCGCTCGGACGCCAAGTCGGCGTCAGTGACCACGTTGGCACGCCCCTTGAGGCTGACCTCAACGTCAGTGCGGAAGCGATTCATCACCAGTTCGCCGGCCCGGCGCGCGGCGTTTTCGCACACCGCCAACGCGGTGAGGCCGGAGCGTGAAACAGGCAACTCGGCCTGGTCGGAGGCGTTGGTCATGGGACGGTCTCCTGGTGAGGTATGGGAGGTCGGAGGGGGAAATCGAGGCGGGCGGGCGCAGTCTAGCACCGGGGTTGAGGGTGGACAAGGCGATGGTTGTGCGACGACGACAAAAAGGATCGCAATATCCGCGAGAGACGGGTGACCGTCCGGCACCGGGCATTTCAGAATCACTCGGAGCGAGCGGACCTTTCGCGCCGCGGATTTCTGGATACCGGTTTGCGCCAGTATGACGACTTCGGTGGGAATGTGAGACGTGGAAGCGAAAACGGGTCCTGCGGGGTGGCAACCTCGCCGAAACCGGCGAACTGCTGACGGTGGACGCGCTGACGAGGGCCGGCATCAGGCTTTTTGCAATCGATTCTTCCCTCCCGCAAGAGATGGACCTGGCCGGCCCGCCAGTCCTCTCTCCTGCTGGCGGAAGTACTACGCGTCAAGCTGGGCTTTGCGCATTTCAAGCGGCGTGAGCGAGGGAATGCACCATTCGGTGGTACAGGTCGACGGGGAGTTCCTGCATATCAGTGTTGACTGCGGCTATCGTGGTATATGGATTGCATCTCGACGACCGACGCGGATCCGGTGGACCTATGGGTTGGAGATCCACCGAGGTCATGATGTCGTGGCTAGTCAGTCGGATCGCGGTCTTCTTCACCCCGGTTTGGGTTGCTCGTAAATTGAGCCACCGCCCCCTATGCGGGCGAACATGTTCACTGAAAGATTCGCTACCTAAATTGTGTCACGGCGCCAATGCAATCCTCGAACCCCATCCCGGTATGTGCACCGAGTGCCGTCCCGGGCCGCCAGCCACCGTGATAAGGATGTCCTCCGGCCGGCACACCACCGCGCCACCGCGTCGTTGTCTGCCCTGTTGACCCACCGAGGCCACAGCGTATTCCGGTGCGTGCGCCGCCCGTGGATCCCGCCCGGCTCCAGCAGCGACGACGCCTGACGCGCCGGTTCGTATAGGTAAGACCGCACGTCGTTCCTGCTCCATCCCGCCCTCGCGATGATCTCGGCGTGCGTCGTCCCCAGCACCGGCAGCACGTCCCCCATCACGTTGGTGTCGTTGCATGCCTGTCGCCATCGACACCGCAAACATCGTCAGCAGGCGCCACGGATTGTCCGCCCCGTGGTTGTTCAAATTGCGCGGCGCCCCAGCCGGATGCACTGTTGCCAACGACCGCCCGGCGTCATACCCGTGATCCACGTGGTACGGCTCCTACGGATTCGCCTCCCCATTTTCGGCGACGCAGCGCGTGTACTTGCCCCTATCTCTCAACTTGGCCGGGTTTTAGTTGCCAAGCTGCGCGCCGCCCAGGTTCATCGACGCCGGCTTTACCGCTCGCCCTATGTTTGAGTAGGTGCGGTTCTCCTGGGTCGCAAAACCAGGCTCGTTCGATTGTCCAAACGCAGAGCAATTGCATTCGCCGTAGCGTTGCGCCACCCAAGTCCGCTCGTCCTGGACAGGCTCAGGATGAGCGGACTCCCGTCGCCGTCCACGACAACCGAAAGGCCGTGGTCGCGAAACGGCAATTTGTGCAATTTTCGCCTTCGTTATCCGCCGCCGGCCCGAACCTCCAGGCTGGGTTTGGTCATCTCTTCGGGGTTGAGCAGCTCGTCAAGTTCGGCTTCCGAAAGGGAGGTTTCGGCGCGAGCGATCTCACGGATTGTCTGTCCGGTATCGGCGGCTTTCTTGGCGATGCCGGCGGCAGCGTCGTACCCGATGGACGGCGCCAGAGCGGTGCCGAGCATCAGGCCCTTTTCAACCATCGCAGGGCCGGTGTCGGTGGCAGTGATTCCAACCACGCATTGCTGGGCAAAGTTGCTGGCGGAAGCTGCCAGCAGGGATACCGACTGCAGCAAGTTGTACGCAGCCAAGGGCATCATGGTGTTGAGTTCAAAGTAGCCGCCGGCGCCGGCAAGGGCCACCGCGGCGTCGTTGCCCACGACATGGGCGGACACCTGGATGACGGACTCCGAGATTACCGGGTTGACCTTGCCCGGCATGATGCTGCTGCCCGGCTGCACCTCCGGAACGTTGATTTCTCCGAGGCCGGCTCGGGGCCCGCAGCCGAGGAAACGGATGTCGTTGGCGATCTTGTGCATGCTGATGGCGACGGTTTTGAGCTGGCCGCTGGCCTCTACGATGCCGTCGAGGGCGGACTGGGCCTGGAAATGGTTCCCAGTTTCGCGGATTTTCACACCGGTCATTTCGGAAAGACGAGCGCAGGTGCGTCCGGATGACTCGGGATGGGTATTGACCCCGGTGCCTACCGCGGTGCCTCCCAGGGCGACCTCGGCAAGGGCCTCTTCCGCTCGGCGAACGCGGGCGATACTGTATTCGGCCTGTCCGGCGTATCCCGCGAATTCCTGACCCAGTCGCACGGGCGTTGCGTCCTGCAAGTGGGTGCGGCCGGTTTTGACGATTGGCCAAAACTCGTCGGACTTTGCCTGCAACGCGGCGCGCAATTCTTCCAAAGCGGGGATGAGATTTTCTTTCATCCCAAGGAGAGCGGCGAGGTGGATGGCGGTCGGTATCACGTCGTTAGAGGACTGGCCGAGGTTGACGTGGTCATTCGGGTGAACCAGACGCGAGCCGAGGTCGCCACCCAGGATCTGGCTGGCGCGGTTGGCGATGACCTCATTGGCGTTGGTATTGGTGGATGTGCCCGAACCGGTCTGGAAGATGTCCAGGACGAAGTGTTCGTCGTGCCGGCCGTCGGCGACTTCCTGAGCAGACTGCAGGATGGCGTTCCCGATATTTGGGTCAAGTACGCCGAGGTCCATATGGGTTTGAGCGCAGGCCAATTTGATGAGGCCGAGCGCGCGGATGAACTGACGTGGGAACCGGAGATCGCTGATGGGGAAATTGAGCACCGCCCGCATGGTGGAGGCGCCGTAGAGTGCATCGGCGGGCACCTGCATTTCGCCCATAGAGTCGCGTTCGATTCGAGTGTTGGGGCTGGTCATGTCCTAATGCCGTCCTTGAAGAGAGTTGGTGTTGGGGAACAGGTGAGGGTATTCGGGCCGGGTCTCGCACCGCGCCGCAGCGGATCGTGGCCAGGTTACTTCCCCTCCCTGATGAATTCGGCGACGCGCTCTGCGATCATGATGGTGGTCGCGTTCGTGTTCGCGCGGATGACGTCCGGCATCACCGAGGCATCGACCACGCGAATGTTCCTCATACCGTAGACGCGGCAGTACTGGTCAACCACAGCGTCCAGGTCGGAACCGGGGCCCATCTTGCAGGTGCCGGAGGAGTGGTGCTGCGTATACGCGTTTCGGAGCATCCACTGGTCGAGGGCAGCATCGGAGGCCAAATCTTCATCAGTGGGGGAAAGTCGTTCTGCGACGAACTCACGGAAAGTGGGCTGTTCAGCGATCTGCAAACCCAGGCGCACGGCTGCGCGCATGCGCTGACGGTCCACCGGATCTGATAGATAGTCGTAGAAAATATCCGGCTGGACGTGGGGGTCGGTCGACGCCAGGCGCAGGCGACCGGCAGTGGAAGCGTTTTGCAAGGCGGCGCTCAACCCGAAGTGGAAATCGTCGGATTCGATGGTGACGCTGGCGGGCCGATGTTCGCTGGTCATCAGGATGGGCGATAGCTGGATATCCCCGCGGGTGCCGGTTCCTTCAGGGCTGTAGCGGAGACCGACCTGGATGCTGGGGGAGTCTAATTCGGGAGGGTCCCCGATACCCCGGAAAAGGCTGAACACGGCCGGATGGTCGCGGAGGTTTTCCCCGACTCCGGTCAGTTCATGGACCATGGGGATACCCATCTCTTGAAGGTGGTCGGCGGGGCCAACACCGGACAACAGGAGGATTTGCGGGGAGGCGATGGCGCCACCGCTCAGAATGATGTCGTTGCCGTATATTTCGAACACGTCGCCGCCGCTTTCAGCTTCGACGCCGACGGCGGTTTTGCCTTCGAACAGGATGCGGCGCACCACAACGCTGCCCCTGACGGTGAGGTTCAGCCGATGGCGAGCCATGGACAGGTAGGTCAACGATGTGCTCATGCGCACGCCGTCAATGTTATTCAGGGGCCGCGCGGCGATGCCGTTGGAATCGGGATGGTTCTGGTCGGGGTCTTCAGGGAAGCCCAGAGCCCGGCAGGTGTCGTAAAAGGCCTCGGCTACCGGCATCCATTCCTCGCGCTTGTAGCGTCGCACTGGTATGGGCCCGCTGTCCCCGTGGAAGTCGTCGCCCGAAAAATCGAGGTCGTTTTCCAGTCGCCGGAAGTATGGGAGCACCTTGGTAAACGACCACTCGTCGTTGCCCCAGATAGCCCAGTTATCATAATCTTCGGGGACGCCGCGGAAGAGAACCTGGCCGTTGATGCTGCTGGACCCGCCCATCGCTTTGCCGCGAGGGATAATGATGGGGTCTTCCTGCTGTGGCGTTCCTTTGGCGTTGTAGCCCCAACTGTGGGGTCCGTAGGCTGACCGCCAGACGTTGTTCCCCTGTTTCAGGTCGACGGGGAGGTTCTCGAAGTCAGGATAGTCGGGGCCTGCCTCCAGGAGCAGAACCGAGACGTTCGGATCTTCGGTGAGCCGCGATGCAAGGGTGCAGCCAGCGGAGCCTCCGCCAACGATGATGAAATCGTAGTTCATGACGATCCTCACTGAGAAATGCTTACCGTTTGCCGGTCCGGATCAAAGTTTGTCCGAAAAGCGCGAAATCGCTCTCCTGATTGCGTTGCACCGAATGCAGGATTACAAATCGCAGCAGTCCAGCAGGCAGTTAAAGAAGTCCATGTCGTCGATCCCGTCCAAGGATATTTCGTGGACGTCGGCCAGGTGTTTCATGATGCGGGGTGTGTTCATCGGGACCAGCAGGGCAGTTGCGTTGATGCTGATGATGCCGATCATGCGGTAGTCCTGAAAACGTCCGCCGGCCTGGTCCTGCCGGTCGCAGCGAAGGCAACGCGCGGTGATCTGGTCATCGCGGGCGTCGTATATGAGCCGGATCAGGGGCGCGCCCTGCAGGCTGGTATCGAACATCTGGCCGTTGCCGAAACGGTCGGGGCCGATGAATTCCGACTCGAGCGGGTTTCGCCAGCCTTCGGGCGGATAGACGACCCGATTGCTCTCCTGGGGCATTGTTCCACCTCATCGTTTTCTTTGCTGATGAGTCGCCTGATTCTATCGTATTTGACTGGAGGGCGGCAGGGTTGGTTCGAGTGGGCGCCGCATATACGTCGGGGCGGGTTGATGTCCCGCCCCGCCTGGTTTCAAACCCCACAAGCTCCGGGTCACACGGTGGCGGTTGACTGAGGCAGATGGGAAATGCCGGATGACAGGTATCTGTCGATGCCGCGGGCGACGTCACGGCCCTCTGCGATGGCCCACACAACCAGGGACTGGCCGCGCACCATGTCCCCGCCTGCGAACACTCCAGGCACCGAGCTCATCTTGTTGCCGTCGACCTGGACGTTGCCGCGGGTGTCCAGCTCGACGCCCAGTTGCTCCAGCATTCCGCCGTGTTCGGGATGAAGGAAGCCCATGGCCAGCAACACCAGGTCAGCGTCCACGGAAAACTCGCTCCCCGGCACCTCGGACATCTGGAACCGGCCGCTATCTCCCCTGGTCCAGTCGACGCGGACAGCATGGAGCTTGCTGACCTGACCGTTCTCACCGGTAAGGCCTTTGGTCAGGATGTTGTAATCCCGGACGCCGCCCTCTTCGTGGGCGCCGGAGGTCCTCAGTATCATGGGCCACAGTGGCCAGGGATTGTCATCCGGGCGGGATTCAGGGGGTTCCGGCAAAAGCTCGAACTGGTGGACGATCTCCGCGCCCTGACGATGCGCGGTGCCAAGACAGTCGGCGCCGGTATCTCCGCCGCCGAGTATGATGACGCGCTTGCCTTCTGCGCTGATCTGGTTGTTGATGGTCTCGCCGGCCAGCGAACGGTTCTGCTGGGGGAGGTATTCCATGGCGAAGTGGACACCGTCGAGTTCGCGCCCAGGGACGTCCAGATCGCGGGGTTGGGTGGAACCTCCGGTCAGGCAGACGGCGTCGTATTCTTCCGTCAGTTTTCCGGCCGGGTAATTGACGCCGATATTGACTCCCGTGCGGAATTCGATGCCTTCGGCTTCCATCAGTTCGATGCGGCGGCGGACGACCGATTTTTCCAATTTGAAGTCGGGAATGCCCAGCATCAGCAGGCCGCCGAGGTAGTCGGCCCGCTCAAAGACAGTTACGGTGTGCCCGGCGCGGTTGAGTTGCTGGGCTGCGGCCAATCCGGACGGGCCGCTACCGACCACGGCTACGGTTTTGCCGGAGCGGGTCTCCGGAGGCGCCGGTTTGATCCAGCCGTTTTCAAAGCCGCGGTCGCTGATCTCTTTCTCGATGTACTCGATGGTCACGGGATCGGCGTTGATGCTCAGGACGCACGACGCCTCGCAGGGAGCGGGGCAGATTCGTCCGGTGAACTCGGGGAAATTGTTGGTGCTGAGCAGGATTTCCAGCGCTCTTTCCCAGTTTCCCAGGTAAACCTGGTGGTTGAACTCGGGGATGACGTTACCCAGAGGGCATCCCATGTGGCAGAACGGCACGGCGCAGTCCATGCACCGGCCACCCTGTTCGATGGCTTGTTCATCGGTCCAGCGGTGGTAATACTCCCGATAATCGCCCACGCGCTCCGCCGGCGGGCGGCGGTCCGGGCCATAGCGCCCAAACTCCATGAAACCGGTGACTTTACCCATTGTTAAACCGTTACCAACTCTTCCGACTGCCGTTGAGCGCGCTCTTGCAGGACCCGGCGATAGTCGCGCGGCATGACCTTTCGGAACCTGCTCACGCTGGCGTTCCAATCGCCGAGGATGCGCCGGGCCGGGCCGCTGCCCGTGCGATCCAGATGTTCGGTCAGAAGGCTGTGCAGCAGGTCTATGTCTTCCTGTTCCACGAGGTCCTCGAGATCGGCCATGCCATCGTTGAACCGGATGTGGAAGTCGCCGTCCGGGTCGTACACAAATGCAATACCGCCGCTCATGCCGGCCGCGAAGTTGCGTCCGGCGCTGCCGATCACTGCCACGACGCCACCGGTCATGTACTCACAGCCGTGGTCGCCAACGCCTTCCACCACGGCGCGGGCGCCGCTGTTACGGACCGCGAACCTCTCTCCGGCTCGGCCGCGAATGAACACGTCGCCGCCGGTGGCGCCGTACAGCGCTACGTTCCCGATGATGATGTTGTCCTCGGGCACAAACCCGGAGCCATCGGGTGGCACGATCACGATGCGGCCGCCTCCGATTCCCTTGCCCATGTAGTCGTTGGTGTCGCCGGCCAGTTTGATCGACACGCCGGGGGCCAGGAAAGCGCCAAAACTCTGTCCGCCGGAACCCTCCAGGTTGATCCTGATGGTGTCATCCGGCAGTCCTTCCTCGCCGTACTTGCGGGCGACGCGGCCGCTGAGCATAGCGCCTACGGTGCGGTTGGCGTTCCTGACGGGCAGGTTTATCTCTACGGGCGTCCCGTTGTCGATGGATGGTTGGGCCTGGGCAATCAACTGGTGGTCGAGGGCCTTGTGGAGGCCATGATCCTGATCGATGCAGCAGTAAGTTTGCACGCGCTCGGCACGCGGGGGAATGGTGAGCAGTCTGGAAAGGTCGATACCCGACGCTTTCCAGTGGTCAACGGCTTTACGAGTCTCCAGTTTGTCGACGCGTCCGACCATTTCGGCAACGGTGCGGAATCCAAGTTCGGCCATGATTTCGCGCAACTCTTCCGCAACGAAGTAGAAGTAGTTTACGAGATGCCCGGGTTGGCCTGCGAAACGTTTGCGCAGTTCAGGATCCTGCGTGGCAATGCCCACTGAGCAGGTGTTGAGGTGGCATTTGCGCAGCATGATACAACCGTTGACGATGAGGGCAGCGGTCGCCATGCCAAATTCCTCAGCGCCCAACAACGCCGCCACGGCTACGTCCCGGCCGGTTTTGAGTTGGCCGTCAGTTTGGACGACGATGCGGCCACGCAGATCGTTGGCGACCAGCACCTGCTGCGTTTCGGCAACCCCAAGTTCCCAGGGCAGGCCGGCGTGCTTGATGGACGACTCCGGCGACGCGCCGGTTCCTCCGTCATGTCCGCTGATGAGCACGACGTCGCCGTGGCCCTTGGAAACTCCAGCGGCGATAGTGCCGACGCCGACCTCAGATACCAACTTGACGTGGATGCGGGCGTCGGGGTTGATGTTCTTCAGATCGTGGATGAGTTGGGCCAGGTCTTCGATGGAGTAGATGTCGTGGTGGGGCGGCGGCGAGATGAGTTCGACCCCGGGCGTCGTGTGCCTCACCCAGCCGATGTACTCGTCTACCTTGTGTCCGGGCAACTGCCCGCCCTCGCCGGGCTTGGATCCTTGCGCCATCTTGATCTGCAGGTCGGTCGCGTTGACCAGGTAGTTGGGAGTCACGCCGAACCGGCCCGACGCTACCTGCTTGATGGCGCTGGAACGGTTGTCGCCATTTTCGTCCAGGTCGTAACGACGATAATCCTCACCGCCTTCACCGGTGTTGCTGCGGGCTCCGAGTTGGTTCATGGCGATCGCCATGGTTTCGTGGGCCTCGCGGCTGATGGAACCAAGGGAGATTGCGCCGGTGGCGAACCTCTTGACAATGTCAACGGCGGGCTCCACCTCATCAATCGAAATGGACTGACCATCCTTGAACTCGAGCAAACCACGCAGGGTAGCCATCTTCCGGCTCTGGTCGTTGACCTCATTGGCGAATTCACGATAGGCGCGGGGGTCATTGGAGCGAGTGGCGTACTGGAGCTTGGCGATGGCTTCGGGGTTCCACTGGTGGAACTCGCTATGGCGGCGCCATTGGTACTGTCCGCCCATGTCCAGTTCCTGCATTCCGGGGAGGAAGGGATCATCGAATGCGGACCGGTGCCGTTGGAGGGTTTCTTCCTCGACGATGTCCAGGCCGATGCCCTGGATGCGGGACGGCGTGCGCGTGAAATACCGTTCGATCAGATCGTCGTTGATGCCGATCGCTTCGAAAATCTGGGCGCCCCGGTAGGACTGCACGGTGGAAATGCCCATCTTGGACATCACCTTGAGGATGCCCTTTTCGTTGGCCTTGAGGAAGTTGTAGGCGGCGTAGTCGGGTTTGGTGCCGTTGATCTCGCCACGTTCCGCCAAGTCCTCCACGGATTCCAGGGCCAGATAGGGATTGATTCCGCCGGCGCCGTACCCGATCAGCAAGCAGAAGTGCTGCACCTCACGGGGTTCGCCGGATTCGACTATCAGGCCAACGCGGGTGCGTGTGCCGTCGCGGGTGAGGTGGTGGTGGACGGCGCTGGTCGCGAGCAACGCAGGAATGGGGGCGTGGTTGGCATCCACGCCGCGGTCGGACAGGATGATGATGTTCCGGCCGTCATCGATGGCCTGGGATGACGCGGCGCAGAGTTCGTCCAGCGCCTTTTGCAGAGATCCGGTCTTTGCGTCGAACAACGTAGACAACGTGATCGACGACAGACCAGGCAGCTCCAACTCACGAATTCGCGCCAGTTCCTCGTCGGTAAGCAGCGGGGATTTGAGGCGTAGTTGCCGGCAATGCAGTGGCGTTTCTTCGAACAGGTTCTGTTCGCTGCCGACGAAGGCTCCCAGAGATGTGACGAGTTCTTCGCGGATGGCGTCCAAAGGCGGATTGGAGACCTGGGCAAAAAGCTGCTTGAAATAGTCGAACAGCGAACGGTTCTGGTCGGAGAGGACGGCGAGGGACGCGTCGTTGCCCATGGAACCGATGGCTTCGTAGCCCGAAGCGGCCATGGGCGTGGTGAGCATGCGCAATTCTTCGACGGTGTAACCGAAAGCACGTTGTTGCTGGCGGAGATGTTCGCCGCCGACGGGAGTTGCGGGCACTGCCTGGGGCAGGTCTTCGAGGGCCACCTTATTTTCGTTGAGCCAATCCCCGTATGGTTGCCGACCGGCAAGGGTCTGTTTCAGTTCTTCGTCGCCGATGATGCGGCCTTCTTCGAAACTGACCAGGAACATGCGACCCGGCTGGAGGCGGCCTTTCTCCTTGATGCTTTCCGGTGGGAGATCCAGGACGCCGGTTTCCGACGCCATGACCAGCTTGTCGTCGTGCGTGACGGTGTAACGGAAGGGACGCAGCCCGTTCCGGTCGAGGACCGCGCAGACATCCTTGCCATCGGTGGCGAGCATCATCGCGGGCCCGTCCCACGGCTCCATCATGCCCGAGTGGAACTCGTAGAAGTCCTTCTTCTCCTGGGGCATCGTCTCATGCTGGTCCCATGCTTCGGGAATCATCATGAGCATGGCGTGGGCCAGTTCGCGTCCGGTCATCACCAACAGTTCGAGGGCGTTGTCAAAACTGGCGGTGTCGCTCGCGGTCGGGTCGCAGATGGGAGCCAACTTGTGGACGTCGTTTCCGTAGAGTGGGGAACTGAACTGGTGTTCGCGGGCCTGCATCCAGTTGATGTTGCCCCGGAGCGTGTTGATCTCACCATTGTGGGCGAGATAACGGTAGGGGTGGGCAAGTTTCCAGTGGCCGAGGGTGTTGGTACTGAACCGAGAGTGCACCAGCGCGAACGCAGAAACCAGGGATTCGTCGTTGAGGTCCAGATAAAAACGGGAAAGCTGGTACGACACCAGCAATCCCTTGTAGACCACGGTATTGCAGCTCAGGCTGCAAAGGTAGAAGAAGTCAGCGTGTTCGTCGGCAATGCCGGTTTCGGACAGGGTGTGGGTGATGACCTGGCGGACGACGTATAGTTTGCGTTCAAACGCCGCCCGATCGGGCGTGTGGGCCGTGCCCTTGCCGACGAAAAACTGCCTGATAGTTGGGCAAACCGCCCGCGCGTCGCGTCCGATCTGGGTCGGATCCAAGGGAACTTCGCGCCAACCCAACAGGGTCAGACCCTCTTCGGCGACAACCTGTTCGACGTGAGAAACGCACAACGAAACGGCGTCGGCGTCCTGGGGGAGAAAAATCATGCCCACGCCGTACTCGCCTTCGGCGGGCAGCGAGATATTGCACTCCGACGCCACCTTACGGAAGAAGGCATCGGGCATCTGCACCAGTATGCCGGCGCCGTCGCCGGTGTCCGGGTCGGAGCCGGAGGCGCCGCGGTGTCCCAGGTTGTCGAGTACCTGCAGGGATTCGGTGATGATGGCGTGAGTTTTATCGCCCTGGATGTTGGCCACCATGCCGACGCCACAGGCGTCGTGCTCATGCTCGGGGGAGTACAAGCCGCCGGATTGGGCCAGTTCTTTGAGCGAATTCATAGCCGTACCCTGCATCCAGAATAAAAGAAAAACCGCCCGCAGACCAAGGGGTTAAAAACCCGTTAATGCCGGGGCAGCGCGGCGTAGCGGCACCGCCGGAAAATTGACTTGTGTAATATATCACAAACGACGGGGATTGCAAGGTGGGCCATCGCCAACCTATACTCGCGTGACCTGGTTCAAACCAGAGCAAAAGCCCGGCCCGCAACGAACGCTATCAGCGAACGCTATTGACGTATATGACAGCCACTGAAACCCTGACTCCCACCGAAGTAGCCAGGTTGGCCGTTGATTTGGCCGCCGAAAAACTGGCCACCGACATCGTCATGATGGACCTCCGCGAACTGGGCGTATTCGCGGACTATTTTGTGGTGATGACGGCCGACTCGGTGCGCCAGATCGAGGCGCTGGAAGAGGACTTCACCAACGCCATGAAAGAAGCCGGGGTCGCCCGCCACCACCGGGAAGGCACGCCGGCGTCGGGGTGGGTGCTGCTCGACTTTGCGGACGTGATCATCCACGTATTCGGCCCGGAGGAACGCCAATTCTTTGGGCTGGAGAGGCTGTGGAGCCGAGCGCCCCAGGTGGTCAGGATTCTATAATCCACGGGTCGGCGCTGCGAGCGTAATCGAGCGCCCCGTTCTGACCGAAAAACAGGCCGATCTCGCGTTCAGCGGACTCCGGGCTGTCTGAACCGTGAACTATGTTTCGGCCGATGTCGACGCCGAAGTCACCCCGAATGGTGCCGGGCGCCGCTTCGCCGGGGTTGGTGGCGCCCATGGTTTGGCGGGCCAGCGCCACTGCGTTGTTGGCCTCCCAGATCATCGCCACGATGGGGCCGGAAGTGATGAACGACACCAGGGATGGAAAGAAGGGACGGTTGACGTGCTCGCCATAGTGCTCGTGGGCCAGGTCCTCGTCCACCTGCATCAGACGCATCGCGACCAACTTCAGGCCACGACGCTCCAACCGGGATATGACATCTCCAACCAGCCCACGTTGGACTCCGTCGGGTTTGATGGCGACAAAGGTGCGTTCCATTAATCGATTTTCTCCTGATGGTTTTATGTCTGGGATGCCCCAGGCCGCCCTTGGCGGACGCGATCCCGCCGCTTGGCGACTCCGATAGTGGGCATACGCAAGTAGTAGGGTTGCAGCGCAGCGAGGTCGTCGGTGTCGTTGCGTTGGAGCCGCTGCGTGCCCATGGAAGCCAAAGCCCACAAGCGGTTGGCCGGGGTCCAGGGCGCTACCACGGCGGGTCGCGAACGATCATCCTCGCTTTTGATGTCGCCGATTGTTTCGCGACGGGCGTGGGCTGCCTCTCCGCAATAGATCAGCGCAGATCCGGGCAGGGTCGCCTCGTCGCACAGCATGGAATCCGGCGCGGCGATGGCGTCATCTCGCACCCTGTCCCCGGCCAGGCCAAACCAGCCCGCGGCGACTTCGTTGCGACCGGCATCAAGCCACGACACCACAATGGTGTCCGCAGCCAGGTGTGCTTGAGCCTCGAGAGCCAGGGTGTCAACGCCGATTATGGGAAATCCTGCCGCTATCGCCAGGCCCTTGGCCGCGCTGACACCGACGCGTAGAGCGCTAAAGGGTCCTGGTCCGAGGGCCACCGCCACTGCTGACAGATCAGCGGCCCTGATCTGCTGGGCCGACAGCAATTCGGCGACGGCGGGCATGAGTTGAGCGGTGTGGTTTGCAGTCGAACGCCAAAGCCGGGCTTCGATCACGTTTCCATCGGCATCCGCCAAGGCCACTCCACCATGTCGTGAGGAGGTGTCGATTGACAACAGCATCACGCAGTTCCCGTCACGGTTGGCCGCAGTTTGTCCAATAGCCTGGAGAATCGTTCCGGAGCATCCTCGATGGTGATGCTGTGTCGCGAGGGGACACTGCCGTCCTCGTCGGGGAGCACATCGCAGGCGGCCGGAAACTCATCGACGGCATAATTCAGGTCAATCCACAAAGCCTCTTCAGGGAAAATCTCCTCGGCACGGTCTGCCCATTCAACGATCAGGATGTCCTCGCCCGCAGACATGATGTCATCCAATCCCAGATCCCAGGCTTCCGCCGGATGGTCGATGCGGTACAGGTCGGCGTGATGGAGGGTGAGGCGACCCCGGTACCGGGTGATGAGCACAAATGTCGGACTGCGCGCGTGCCCGTCCACGCCCAACCCTCGGGCGATACCCTGGGTGAGGCACGTCTTGCCGGCGCCCAAGGGCCCGGTCAGCAGATAGACGTCCCCCGGAGCGGCGGATTCTCCGATGACTTCGCCGATCCGCCGGGTTTCCTCTGCGGTGTCGGTGTGGATGATCAGTTCGTTCGCCATATTGGGTCAGTCAGCGAAATGGTCCCATCCCGAAGCGTTCCGGCCCATGGCCCTGCCCGAGGCATCCACGATGGTCACGGCGCCGGGATCGCCGTCTGTGATCTCGCCGATAACGGCCGCTCCTTCAGTCAGTAGTGTGATGGCGGCATCCATTATATAGTCAGGCGCCGTGAACAATAGCACGTAGTCTTCGCCACCATAGAGAGCAAGATCCAGCCAGTCGCCGGGGAACGCATCTTTCAGTTCAGGCGGAGTCGGCACTCGGTCGGCGTATATCGTGGCCGCGACGCCGCTGGCAGTGCAGAGTTTGCCCAGGTCGTCGGCCAACCCGTCGCTGACGTCCATCGCGCAACCCACCCCGGCAGAAACCAACCTTTTCCCGGCAGCCACGTGGGGAAAGGGGCGCCGGTGTTGGGTCGCCAGGTCAGATGTGCCGGAGGTCTCGACGGAGCGTTCCGCAAGGAGTTGTCGCAAACCGCCTGCCGAGCCTCCCACCGGACCGGAAACGGCGACCAGATGCCCTGGAGCGGCAGTGGTTCGGACCATGGGTGAAGCTGATGCCAACCCGGTCAACGCGACGGTAATGAAAGCCACCGGGGAGCGCACCATATCCCCGCCGATGATGCAGGCGCCATACGCGTCGCAGATCTCGATCATACCGGTGTAGAGTTCCCTGATGTCTGCGACGAGGGTTTCCGGCGTCAACCCGAGGGTGATGAGCGCTGTTGCCGGGTCTCCGCCCATGGCAGCGACATCGCTGATGTTGGAGGCGATGGCTTTCCAACCCAAATCGCGCCAGGGGGTGGTGGTGGCCGTGAAATGCACGCCCTCCACCATGGTGTCGGTGGTGTACAGCTCGGTGATCGGGCCGCGCGAGAAGGTGACCGCGGCCGCATCATCGCCGTTGGGAACTGAAATACGGTACCGGTCGGTGGCGAGGGAATCGGCGCCGGCGTCGCCGGCCATGGTCCATTGCCGGACCAATTCAATCAAGCCAAATTCGCCGATATCTGAGACTCGCATATTGGAGGTTGCCAGATGGAGATTCTGCCGAGAGCAAGGCGCCCAGATACAAAAGGAAACCGGGCTCTTATGTTGAGCCCGGATTGTTCTTTAGCGCTTTACCGGCTGATTAGTGAAAGGAAGCAAGAAAGTTTGCGAATATTTCCGACGATTGCGTCGGATGCAGCGGATTTTCTCAGGGAACCTGCTCCTTGACTCCGGGAAGCCAGATGGCCTCGACCAGATGAGCCATTGAACAGGAACATCCGCTGATTGACCTGGGAGTGTGCCGATTCGCACTCATGGAGTGATCGTCGACATTAGGTCTCCCTGTAAAGGAGGTGATCCAGCCGCACCTTCCGGTACAGCTACCTTGTTACGACTTCGTCCCAGTTACCGAACCCGACCTCGGCGCCTGCCTCCCTTGCGGGTTAGCTCAGCGACTTCAATCGTTCTCGGCTTCCATGACGTGACGGGCGGTGTGTACAAGGCCCGGGAACGTATTCACCGCAGTATGCTGACCTGCGGTTACTAGCGATTCCGCGTTCATGCAGGCGGGTTTCAGCCTGCAATCCCAACTGGGGCCGGCTTTGGTGGGATTGGCTCCAGCTCGCGCTTTAGCAACCCATTGTACCGGCCATTGTAGCGTGTGTGTAGCCCTGGGCATAAGGGCCATGATGACTTGACGTCGTCCCCACCTTCCTCCTCCTTGCGGGAGGCTGTCTCGCTAAAGAGTGTAACTAGCGACGAGGGTTGCGCTCGTTGCGGGACTTAACCCAACACCTCACGGCACGAGCTGACGACAGCCATGCAGCACCTGTGATGGCTCCCCGAGTTACCCCGAGGTCGTCATCCTTTCGAATTTCTACTACCAACATGTCAAGCCCAGGTAAGGTTCTTCGCTTAGCATCGAATTAAACCACACGCTCCACCGCTTGTGCGGGCCCCCGTCAATTCCTTTGAGTTTTAGCCTTGCGGCCGTAGTCCCCAGGCGGGATACTTAACGCGTTAGCTACGGCACGGAGGGGGTCAATACCCCCCATACCTAGTATCCATCGTTTAGGGCGTGGACTACCTGGGTATCTAATCCAGTTTGCTCCCCACGCTCTCGCGCCTCAGCGTCAGATACAGCCCAGTAAGCCGCTTTCGCCACTGGTGTTCCTCCCGATATCTACGCATTCCACCGCTACACCGGGAATTCTGCTTACCTCTGCTGTCCTCTAGTCGAATAGTATCCCTTGACCTCTCCCAGTTGAGCCGGGAGCTTTCACAAAAGACTTATCCAACCGCCTACGCGCACTTTACGCCCAGTGATTCCGGGTAACGCTTGCCCCCTACGTATTACCGCGGCTGCTGGCACGTAGTTAGCCGGGGCTTATTCCCGAGGTACCGTCCTGTATCTTCCCTCGGAAAAGGGGTTTACAACCCTAAGGCCTTCGTCCCCCACGCGACGTCGCTGGGTCAGGCTTTCGCCCATTGCCCAAGATTCCCTGCTGCTGCCTCCCGTAGGAGTGGGGGCCGTTCTCAGTCCCCCTCTGGCTGGTCATCCTCTCAGACCAGCTACCCGTCATAGGCTTGGTAGGCCATTACCCCACCAACAACCTGATAGGACGCGAGCTCCTCCTCCGGCGACCGGAGCCTTTCATCTACATCCCAAGGAATGCAGATCGTATGCGGGATTATCCTCAGTTTCCCGAGGTTATACCCCACCGGAGGGCAGATTACTCACGCGTTACTCAGCCGTCTGCCGCTTTATCATTGTGGCCGAAGCCACGATCACGCTCGACTTGCATGCATTAAGCGCGCCGCCAGCGTTCACCCTGAGCCAGGATCAAACTCTCTTAATGAGAACCTTACTTCCTTTCACTATTCAGCTGTTAAAGTGCCTGCTGCCGCCGGAGGCGAAATGCCGTCAACGGCGATTGCGTTTGACTACTCTACTCCATTGATTGGTCAATGTCAACACCGTCTGGCGTCTCCCGCGTACCCATTTTCGTCTCGCGTGATCGGCGTGGTCCGGTTGTGGCTGCTGCCATTCCGGCGAAAGAACGACGCTCCGTAAAAAGAACGTCACCCCGTACTCGATCCGGAGCCGGAATCCGGTAACCCAATGCACCAGACACTCCCGCTATTCCCCAGTCCTTTGGGTGGCTGGGCTCCTGCTTGCGTGGCAGCGACGATCTACGGGAATCGCTCTGGTATAACTCCGCCACCAACCGGGTACGCATGACGACACTGCTCCCTTGCCCCTGACCGCTGCCCATCATTACCATGGAACTCCGTACCATCGAACTACGTGATGCCCCAAATCCGAACCACCATCCCGGTCCCTCCAGGGTGCCTTGCCATTGTCGCAGTCGCTTCCCGTAGCCCGCTCATCCTGAGCCTGCCGAAGAACGAGCGAGCCGCAGTGCAAGACACGTCAGGATTGGAGCCATCGCCTGGTGTTTGAATCATCCAGTGACCTTGCCTGTCTTTCCCAAACCCTCTCACTGCCTTGCCAAAACCACCAATACCGCCCCCAAAACCCGCCCAATCCACCACCATTGCATCCCCACCACCCACTCCCTGCCCTACTTGAATGAAACGAAATGAGCGGATCCGAGCGGGATTTCCCAAAAATGACGCCACCCCGTACTTGATGCGGGGCCCCACCATCCCCATCCAGTTTCTGGTCCTGTCCATCCATGCCAAACTCCCTCTCCGGGTACTCCCTCGCCGACGTACTCCCATGACCCTCTCCCAACTCCGCCGATGTCATCCAACGCGTCGTCAAAGCCGGCTTCCGTCTCACCACCTTCGCCAGTCTCCGCCGCTACCTCGACGACACCCGCCGGGAAGGCGATGTCCCCCTCCCCAACACCATCGTCCTCAGACTGCTCCCCCGGGCCGGGAACGACCAATACTATCCACTGCTGCGTTGGGATCTTCCGGCCCCGTAACCATGGCCATTTCCCCCGGTGTGCACGGCGTGAGACGTCTGGCGCTCACCCGCACCGATTTTGGGTTGATGGGTTGAAAAAGATCCGCGTCTCCGGGTGAGGAACGGGTTACCAAGCACCGTTGCTGCCCGAGGAGGCCGACCATGTCATGATGTCACCTCATCGCCATTTTTCTCCAGGAGGCATCGCCTCAGCTCCCGGCCACGCGCGGCGCCAATCCGGCCCTGCTCACCGCTGCCGTCCTGGATCGGCGCGCTCTGTCCATCTCCGTATTGGCACGGGCTTGGTACGTTCAGTTGCCCTATTGACACCATCAGCGGAGAAAGCGACTGTTCCGGTTCCTGTCCAACAACGGTTTTGACACCATGGCGGTGCAGACGGCGCTGTTGGGGGCCATCTGCCGAGGGGCTCGGCTGCGTGGGCTGGCGCCGATCATGATCGACTGGTCGGATCCGGGTCAGGGACGCAACGGTCTATTTGCCGCAGTCTGTAACCGCCAGCGGGGTCTGCCTCTGCTCAGTTGGGTGTCCAGGCCCGACGAGTTGGACCCGGCCCAGAGCCGAGCGGAGGAGTTCTTCCTGCGCCGACTGCTTTACCATCTGCCCCAAATCATCCGAGCCCTTCTTCTGACGGACCGGGGCTGCGGGCGGGCCAGCCTGATCCGTTTCGTGCAGCAGATGCCTCGCCACACCGGCTACCCCGTGGACTACGCGATCCGCCCCAGGCGCGACGTGATCGTACAAAGCGTCGACTATCGTGGCCGATTGCGGGACTATCCTCTGCGCAAGGGCCGCACCCTGCTCCGGCCACAAACCCGGTACCGGTCCGATGGCGCCATGATCATCAATCTGATCCTGTATTGGGCTCAAGGCCATCGCGAGCCCTGGTACCTGGCGACTTCACTCGCCGACCCCGGTCGTGCGGTGCGCATGTATCGGAAGCGGATGCAGCCGGAACACCATATCAAGAGACTGCCCCGTGCTGCGACACGGGGAGCGCAAGCAACGCTTCAGGCTGGATCGGAGCACGGTGCCCACCACCGACCGACTGCAACGGTACTGGTGGGTTTGTTGCTGGCCTGCCGCCTGCTGGTATTGGCGGGGCTGCGGGTGTCACCAACATTCCGCCGTCAAGTCTGTTCCCGAGGAAAGCCGGGCATCCTCCACCTGGGATACGAACACTGCGTCGCCAGTCCCGACCCAACGCCTCTTTATGTCTCCTCACGGTCAAACCGGGTACGCGTGAGGGGCGAGAGCCGCTTGAGCGCGGCATGCCAACACTCTCGCCAATTCCCCGGCACTTGCCCGCAGCCGCTCCAGGCCGTAAAGTGGGCGCCGTCAACACTACCCACCGAGCACGCTGCTCCACGCCCCATGCCGGGCTGGTAGCGGCGCGTGCAATCCGTCTCCCAAGGGAGGTCAAGATGCGACTCGACCCCATCAACCTCTACGACTACGAGGAACGTGCCAGGCTGGCGCTGCCCCACGACGATTGGGACACCATCGACGCCGGCGCTATGGACATGTTCACCACCCGGCGCAACCGCACCGCCTTCGAGGAACTGACTCTGCGCCCCAGATTCCTCCGCGATATCGGCGAGCGGGACCTTTCGACCACCATGCTGGGGAATGAACTCAGCATGCCCGTGTTCGTCTGCCCCGCCGGTTCCCACCACCGGGCCCATCCCGAGGGAGAGGTGGCCACCGCACGCGGCGCGAGCATGTCCAACACCCTGATGATGCTCAGCACCGGTTCCAACTGCAGCATGGAAGAGGTCGCTGAAGAAGCCACCAGCCCCCTCTTCTTCCAGCTCTACCACCGGGGCTACCATCTCACCGAGATGCTGGTCCGTCGCGCCGAAGAGGCCGGGTTCAAGGCCATCACCCTGACGGTGGACACTCCCACTCCCAGCCCCAAGGAGCGGGACCTGCGCAACCGGTACAACCGGAACTTCGAGCAGGGCAACTTCCGGGGCGTCAACGAGCCGGAGAACGTGCTGCGCGGAACGGACGAGTCCGTCGGCTGGAACGTCAACCGAACGGTTCCTCTGACCTGGCACGAGCTTGATTGGCTCCGCAACCTCACCGGCCTGCCCCTGGTGCTCAAGGGCATCCGCACCGCCGAGGACGCCCACATCGCCGCCGAGAGCGGGGTCGACGGCATCCTGGTATCGACTCACGGCGGGCGTCAACTGGACATGACCATGGGCGCAATCGAGATGCTGCCCGAAGTCGTAGATGCGGTCAAGGGCAACTGTGAAGTCTACGTCGATTCCGGCGTCCGCCGGGGCAGCGATGTCGTCAAGGCGCTGGCCCTGGGAGCCAGGGCCGTTGGCATCGGGCGTCCCCTCTTCTGGGGGCTGGCCGTCGACGGGGCTGAGGGCGTTCACGGCGTGCTGGAACTGCTCCGGGAAGAAGTCGACCGGGCCATGGCCTACTGTGGCCAGACCTCAGTCCAGGACCTGGAGCCAAACTTGGTCAACATCCCCCAGGGCTGGGGAGCCCCACCCCAACCCGACTTCTAAGCTGGACTCAGCACGTTCAAGCGGCATAGGCGAGGGAATCGATAAGCCGGGTATGCAAATCGGGAACGGGTTTTCCCGGTCGTCGTCCGACACTGGACTCCCGAGTAACTGAGTACGTCACGCGGCAATTGGCGCGGCATGTTCCGGAGCATCGGACATGGGCACCAACCGGCAGCCCAGTTGTGCTGCTCGACGATGGGCAGCGCGTAACGCCCGCTGCTGGTACTGACGCTCGTAATACTCGGCACCGGCATCAATGTACTCTTCGCCGTAGCGCAGCATGGAATAGATGAGTCTGACCAGTTTGTGGGCCGTGGCGGTGATGGCCCTGGGCGCGCCCAACTGGGCCTTCTTCCGCCGCAGGGAAGTGCCCAAGGCGCTGTCGGAGCGGTGCAGCCAGTGGGCGGCGAGACGCAGTGCCGCCGCGGCGCGGTTGGCGCTGGGGTACTTCGTCATGTCGGTGCCAATCTCGCTGATCACCTTCCGGGCGGTGAAACCGTCAATGCCGTTGATGCGGGTGAGATCTACCCCAGTCATCCGGTACAGGTGTGTCCCGACGTCGAAGCGGGGGGCGTTGCCCTGACTGCGCGGTCGACCGTGGTCGCCTGGAGACCCGCCGTCGCTGCGGTCATCGAACCGTTCCAATTGGGCCTCGATCTCCAGGTCACGCTCGGCGATCTTGTCGTGATAGAAACGGTACAACTCCAGGGCCTGGGTCAGCTCGAAGATGTCCTCCTCCCGCCAGTGGCCCCGCAGCGATCTGGCGATGGTGGCCTCATCCGCCCTGATCCGCTGGTCGCGGAGTTGACCAGTTGGTGGCGACTGGAGCGAACCGCGTCCCGGTAAATGCCCCGCGCCTGGATCTCAGCGCCGCGACGCCGCTCCAGGGTTTCCCGATTGGTCAATGATCGCATCCCGAACACCAGCGGACCGTCGCCGTGGTCGAGGGGCTGGATCAGCAGCCGGAGCAAGACCTGGGACACTGCAAGGGGCGACCACGTCCCTCAGTTCAGCACGTGATGGTAGCGAGCATAGTTGCGGTCTGCGCTCAGGCCCATGACGCGGCTCAGGTCCATAACGCGCAACGACGCGGCGACGGTGCGCTGACCCGGGGTCAGATCGCGCCCACCAGCAGTACTTGGGCCTTCCGCCAAGTTGGATTGGTGAACAGCATTGTGAAGGGGGAGAGTATCGGTACAATGACATTGGGCAGGGCGGGCATGGCTGGGCCTTTAGTGGAATTCGGGTCAGGCCAGCTTACCCTGCCTTTATACTTTCCCTAAATTTTATGTAAACTCCAGCTTTGAACACCGGCTGTTCTCAAAGCACCACCGCTCACACGACGCGAACTGTACGAGCGTGGGCAAACCTGGCTGGGTACCGGCGTGGGGCGCCGGCCTGCTATCCCGAGATTGCGGCGTGAGCAACCAATGTCCGTCGCCCGGCTGTTGCGCCGGGCGACGGATTTGAAGTTGAATCATGCTGCCCGGATGGCAGCGGCACTATGCCGTTACGCGGCTCCCAAATCTGAGGCCACCTGGCCGATCACCCCGTCCATGGTGGAGACGATCTGTTCAATCTCGCCGGGAGTGACACACAGGGGAGGCATGATGTTCATGAGGTCGCCGCCGCGCAGGAACAGGCCCTGGTCGGCGAAGCCCTGGGTCAACCTGGGGCCGAGGCCGGCGTCCGCCGGGAAATGCTCCTTAGTCTCCCGGTCCTTGACCATCTCCAGTCCGCACATGAGGCCCAGGCCCCGCACGTTGCCGATGATGGAGTGTTTCTGCTTGAGTTCTTCGAGACCGTCCAGCAGGTACTTCCCCATTCTGGCCGAGTTTTCAACCATCCCCTCCCGTTCCATGATTTCCAGGTTCTTCAGCGAAGCCGCCGCTGCCACCGGATGGCCGCCGAAGGTAATCACGTGCCGGAAGGCCGCTCGGGGGCTGCCGACGAACGCGTCGGCGATGTGCTTGCGCAGGATGGTTCCGCCCATGGGGATGTACCCGCTGGTTATGCCTTTGGCCACGGTCATCATGTCCGGCACGATGTCCCAGTGGTTGCAGCCGAACCATTTGCCGGTGCGGCCGAAACCAGTGATCACCTCATCGGCGATCAGCAGGCAGCCGTACTTGTCGCACAGTTCTCGGAGCAGGGGCCAGTAGTTGTCCGGCGGCACCACCGCTCCCATGGGGCTGGAGATGGGTTCGGCGATAACTGCCGCCACAGTTTCGGGACCCTGGAACTGGATGATGTTCTCGATGGCGTCCACGCAGCGTTGGCCGCATTCCTCCGGCGATGCGCTGTTGAACTCGCAGCGGTAGAAGTTGGGCTGGGGAGCGTGGAATGCGTTGGGCATGAGGGGTTCATAGTCTTCCCTGGGGTAGAGGAAGTTGCCGCCCAGGGCCATTGCGCCCATGGTCGCGCCGTGGTACGAGTCCCGGCGGCTGATGAACTTGGTGCGCAGCGGTTCGCCCATGCGCTTGAAATAGGCACGGGACAGCTTCAAAGCGGTTTCCACCGACTCGGAGCCGCCGCTGGTGAAGAAGCAGCGGGAGAGATCGCCCGGCATCATGGACGCGACCTTTTCCGACAGCATGACCGTGGGCTCGGTGGTGGTGCCCAGGGGCATATAGGTGATCTTGAGCATCTGCTCGTAGGCGGCGTCCGCGATTTCCTTCTGGCCGTAACCCACGTTCTTCAGCCAGAGGCCGGACATGGCGTCGATGTAGGTGTTGCCCAGCGCGTCGGTTACCTGGCAACCCCTGCCCTCCACAAAGATCTGGGGCTCACCCTTCTCGGCCATGTCGCTGGGTTCGCGCAGGTACACCCAGAGGTTTTCCAGGGCGGTCCTTTGCAGGTCGTTGACCGCGGTTTCAGTATGGGTAGCCATGCTTGCCTCCGGATGTGGCGCCTGGCGCAATTTTGGGACGTTTGTCGCCGCGCCAGTCTAACACGTCAACGCCGACGTGGAGGGTGTTATCATGCTCGGAACGATGCGGTTTTACACGGCCAACACACCGAGAGGCGATACCGATATGCCCAGCTACACAACCAGCGTCGGCAACGTCGAACTACTGGCTTTGAACGATGGAATGCCCATCCGGTCTCCCTTCACACCATTCCCGGATACCACCATCGAACAATGGCGGGAGTTCCCCGAGCTTCTGGACGAAGACGAGCAGATCCGGAGCAGATATGGCACCACGTGTGTCCGCTCCCAGGGCAAGCTGATCATCGTAGATACCGGCCTGCAGGCCCCCGACGGCACACTCATGTCCGACATGGAGGCCAAGGGAGTCGACCGGGAGGCCGTCGACCTGGTGGTGTTCACGCACCTGCATCCCGACCACGTGGGCTGGAACCTGACTGACGGCAAACCGAACTTCCCCAACGCCCGATACCTGGTTCCCAGGAGGGACTGGGACTACTGGACCCAGCCCGACTTGCTGGCCGGCGCCACGCATGTGCGCGACCAGGTGGTGCCCCTGGAGGGTTTGGGGTTTATAGACCTCATTGACGACGATTACCAAATCACCGACGAGCTCACCACGGTCTCCACGCCGGGGCATACCCCGGGCCACGTCTCCATCATGATCGCCTCGGGCGGCGAGCGGGGCTACATCCTGGGCGACGTGGCGCATAACCCGGCCCAGGCGCATTACACCGACTGGTGCCCGATATTTGACATAGAGCCGGACCTGTCCCGGAGCACCCGGCATTCGGTACTGGACATGCTGGAGAGCGAGGGGATCCTGGTGTCCGCCGGGCACTTTCCCGACCCAGGATTCGGCCACTTCGTGCGGGTCGACGGACGGCGTTCCTGGCGGGGCATCTAGCCGGCCTGGCATCCCCAATCACACGTGAAACGAAAGGAAGTGCAGCTATGGTAGCAGCAGATGACCGAATACTCCTGGACTGGGACGCGCTGGAGGTCGGCGAGACCTTCGAGACGTACCAGTACCTCCTCACGCAGGAGATGATCGACACCTACCGCCAGGGGGTTATGGACCCGGAGGCCAGCTTCCCGACCATCTCCCACAAGGTGGACGTGAAGCAGTACAACGCCCGGTACCGGGACGCCGGTTCGGTCAACGCACGGTGCGCGTTCCACTGCTACAACCCTCCCGTCGCCGGCAAGACCATCACGGTGCGGGCGTGGATCGCCGACAAGTACCTGCGCCGGGGCAAAAACTACATCGTCACCGAAGCGGTTTCGGTTGACGAGGACGGCCGGCTGATCGACCGCGTGATCACCCACGAGCTCAAGCAACCCACGGAGGTCGGCAAAAAATGGGGAGGCTAGTTCGCGCCTACGAGGTGGGGGACGAGCTGCCCCCGCTGGTAAAGGAAATGACCCAGGAAGCCATCAACCTGTTCGAGGGCAGTGGCGGAGACTCCGAGCCGTCGCAGTTTACCGACGAAGAGACCGCCCGCGAGACCCTGGGAACCGAGGGGACGGTGGCTTCGGGAAGGATGTCGTTGTCGTTCGCCCTCGAACTGCTGCGCCGATACTTCGGCAGCGACGTTTACAACCACACCGGGACCGTTGACTTGAGATTCCTGCGTCCGGTGCGGCCGGGCGATACCATCACATTCACGGGGACCGTGACCGGCGTGAGTCGTGAGGTGAACGGCAGCCGGGTGTCGGTGGACGTAAAGGTTGAGAACCAGCGCGGCGATACCACCGGCGTGGGCCAGGGCAGCGCAGTCGTCCCCAACGCGTTTCTGCCGCAGGATGAGTAGCCCCAACTCGCGAAACGGTCAGTATTCATCAGAGCTCCCGGGCGGGACGGCATGGACACCATCCTGAGTAACGCGAGGATCGCCGACGGTCCCGATGCGCTCCTGGTGGATATTGGCATCGAGAACGGGCGTATAGCGGCTATCGGGGCCGGCCTGGAAGCGGACGCCCGGGAGTACGACCTGGGCGGCGCGTTGGTGACGCCGGGTTTTGTTGAGACGCATATCCACCTCGACAAGTCCTGCCTGCTGGACCGCCTGTCTTCGGCACAGGGCGGACTGGACGAGGCCATCGGCGAGGTTGCGCGCCTCAAGGGCGAGTTCACGCCGGAGGACGTTTATCGGCGCGCCAAACGAACGTTGGAAAAGTGCGTCCTCAACGGCACCACCCACACCCGCACCCACCTGGAGGTGGACCCAGTCATCGGCCTGCGCAGCCTGGAAGGCATCCTGCCGCTGGTGCAGGAGTTCAAGTGGGCCATGGACATCGAGATCTGCATATTCCCCCAGGAGGGGTTGCTCAATAACCCAGGCACCGACGAATTGATGGTAGAGGGCCTGCGTCGGGGCGGTTCGGTGGTGGGCGCTGCCCCGTACACCGACAGCGACCCGAGGGGCCAGATCGACCGCGTGTTTGAAATTGCCAGGGAGTTCGATATCGACATCGACATGCACCTGGATTTCGGGCCGGATGCCGCGACCCTGGACATGGACTACGTGTGCGATCTGACGGAACGCCATGGATACGGCGGACGCGTAGCCATCGGCCACGTAACAAAACTGTCGGCGTTGCCTCCGGAGCGGTTCCGGGAACAGGCACAGCGGCTGGCCTCAGCGGGGGTGGCAGTCACCGTCCTCCCGGCGACCGACCTTTACCTGATGGGGAGACACCAGGATCACGCGGTCATGCGAGGGGTTACTCCGGCGCACCTGATGCTGGACGAGGGTGTGAACTGCTCGCTCTCCACCAACAACGTGCTGAATCCGTTCACGCCCTTTGGCGATTGCTCGCTGGTCCGCATAGCCAACCTGTATGCCAACATCTGCCAGGTGGGGGACCGGCAAGCGATGGAGGGATGCTACGAGATGGTGACCGACCGCGCCGCCCGCCTGATGCGCTTGCCGGAATACGGGGTCGCGGTGGGCCAGGCCGCCGACCTGGTGGCGCTGGATTGCGACAGCCGCGCCGCGGCGGTATCTGAGGTGATCGCTCCGACGATGGCTTTCAAGGCCGGAAGGCGCACCTTCCACCGCCCGCCTGCAATTGTCGAGGCTCCGCGGTTGTGAACCGACGCAGAGAGGTGAAGCAGAGATGCAACTGGAAGGCAAAGTCGCCCTGGTGACCGGAGGAGGCCGTGGATTGGGCCGCTCCATGGCTCTGGCCTACGCCCGCGAGGGAGCGGACGTCGCCATTGTGGCCCGCACACCGTCGGAGTTGGACGCCGTCGGCTCGGAAATTCGCGCCCTGGGGCGCCGCGCCCACACGGTCAACGCCGAGCTCACCACCAGCGAAGGTGCGGGCCGGGCGGCGCACGAAACCATCAGAGAGCTGGGCAAGATCGACATACTGGTGAACAACGTGGGCGGGTATCGTCTATTCACCAACGACCTGACCCACGCGGTGACGGTGCTGGACATCACTGAAGACGAGTGGCAGCGGGTGATTGAATCGAACCTGACGACCACCTTCATGACGTGCAAGGCCGTGCTGCCGCACATGATCGAGCGTCGGAGCGGCGTGATCGTCAACCTCACGTCGATGAACGTGGCGCGTCGGGGCCGGGCCGGACAGGCGTCCTACGGAGCGGCCAAGGCGGCGGTGGAGCGACTGAGCGAGTCGCTGGCGGATGAGGTGAAGGACTTTGGCATCGCCGTCAACATACTGGATCCCGGCTGGAACTTGACCAGGCCCAACGACGACTATGACGACGAAATCCACAAGCGGATGAGATTGCCGGACGACATCGCCGAGGTCGCGGTGCACATGGCCCTGCAGACCCCTGAAACCATGACGGGCCAGTTGGTCTCCGCCGCGCAATACGACGAAGAGCATGGTATCGAACGGCTGTCGGCCTACGACCGGATGCACGCCTAGCGGGAAACCGACCATCCACACCTCACCCGGAGCTAGGCGAAGGAGGGCATGACTTCCTCGGCAAAGAGGCGGATGGACTGTCTGGCGGCCTCGGGAGCGATGTATCCGAATAGGTGGCGGGCGCAGAAGATGTCGTGGCCGATAAGGTCATGCTGTTCCTGCAGCTTTTTCGCCACGGTTGCGGGGCTGCCCACCAGGGCGATGCCGTTGTCGATCCAGAAGTCGTAGGACTGGGCCCGCTCGCGGAAGGTGCGGCGTAGCTCGGCCCGCTCCGGCGTGCCCGGGTCATCGCCGCGCATGCCGTGGGGTCCGTAGCCGATGCGGGTTTCTCCTATAATGTCGCGGCCCTTGCCGGCGGGGATTGCCGAGGGGAAGGCGGCGGTGGCCAGGTACGGCTCCGCCTGCTCGCGGGCCTTGGCGTCGGTCTCGGCGACGTGGACGTGGCGGGTCAGGAAGGTTTTGGGCATGGGGCCGTCATGGCCGGCCTGCTGCCAAAGGTTGCGCCAGGTGTCGAATTTTTCAGCGATCACCGGGTCGACATCGATGTTCTGCGACACGTGGAAGTTGTTTCGGGCCGCGTACTCGAAGCTGGCCGCGCTGTGGCAGCCGAACCAGACCGGCGGGTACGGTTTCTGGTACGTGTCGGGCGTGGTCAGCACCTCGTCAAATTTGAAAAACTCCCCCTCGTAGGTGACGCTGCCTTCTTTCCAGGCCATGAGGATGACGTCCAAGGCTTCTTCGCTCATGTCGCGGCGGCGGTCGAAGTCCACGTTCCAGCGCATGAATTCGTGGCTGGTGACGCCGGTGCCCGCGCCGAACTCAACCCGCCCGCGGGACAGGTGGTCGAGCATCGCAACGTCCTCGGCCAGGCGGATGGGATGGTGGAAGGGGAGCTGGTAGATCATCACGCCGAACCGCATGACGCTGGTGGCGCGGGCCAACGCGGTGAGGTACACGCTGGGCGAACTGAGGAAGCTGACGTCGGAAGTCTGGTGCTCGATGGAAAAGTAGTACCGATAGCCCATCTGCTCCGCTTCCTGCGCGCCGCGGATGTGCTCGTCATACACGTCGGCGGCCACGGTGTGGGACTCCATCTGGGCCTGATCCAGCACGTCGTAGAGTCCGATTTCCATCTTTGCCATTTTGTTTTGCCTCCGAGTGGCGCTGAGAGCGCCGAACAGGTCGCGAGGTCATAGTATAATGCGGCCACTTGCCGCAGGGAGGACCGCCATGACTGCCGTTGACTACTCCGTGCTGGACACCGCCGAGGGGTCGGCGGGTTCCTTTCATCCGCTGCGGGGCTGGACCGAGACCCCCGACGGCGCGGTGGACTATGGCATCACCGTTGCCGACGGGACCACGCTGTCGTGCCGATTCTTTGCGGTGGGACGCGGAAATCCCACCGTCCTGTTTTTCTACGGCGGCGGCGAGAACGTGGCCCGCTACGACGAGATCGCGCCGCTCTACAACAGGATCGGCGCGAACTTTTTTGTGGCCGACTACCGGGGATTCGGCGCGTCCAGCGGGTCTCCGAGTTTCAATGCGATCCTGTCCGACGCGCACGAGGTGCTGGACTGGCTGTTGGAAACGATGAGCGCTCTGCGGTTCACCGGGCCGCTGTACGTGATGGGGCGTTCGATGGGCCGCCACTCCGCGGGCGAGTTGGCCGCAAGCGCCGCGGACCGGATCAACGGCGTGATCATCGAAAGCGGACGGGCCAACCTGGGCAGGGTCGCACAGGCGCTGGACCCGGAGGTGGCGCAGGCGCTGGAGGACGATTACCAAGCCAGGTTCTACGCCATCGACATCCCGACGCTGGTGATCCACGGTCAATGGGACGAGTCCTCGCCGCTGGCGGACGCGGTTGACATGTTCAACAAGTTGCAGACTCCCAACAAGCACCTGGAGATCATCCCGGGCGCGGGGCACAACGACCTGATGTATGTGGAAATGAGACAGTACTTCGACGCTATCAGGGGCTTCATGGGACGGTACTCCGAGAAGCGTTAGACTCGAGATCCGGCGGACTCACGGACTGGAGACAGGCATGGGCATCTTTTACGCGAAAGTAAGCGTCGCCAACCTGGCAGGGGGCGATGCCCACGAAACGCAGGCGTTGGTTGACACCGGAGCCACCGACTCTGCGTTCCCCGCCACTCTGCTGGAGGGTCTGGGCATCCAGCCCAGACGGAGGTTTACCTACGTTACCGCTGACGGCTCTGAAGTTGAGTGCGGATACGGAGACGCTCTGCTGACCATCACCCTGGATGACGGCCACAGCGTAAGCGGAGTCGCACCAGTGGCTTTCTGGCCAGACGAAAGCGGCCAGTGCATCGGCGCGACCACGCTCCAAACATTGAAACTGGCCGTAGATACGCCTGACGAAAGGTTGGTCGAAGTGCGGACGGGCCGGCGCGGCTGGGCTGGAAGATTGGAACGATGTTGATCGCACGATAGTCGGCGGCCCCAAAATCCTCGCGCTGACCACCGTGCGACCAACCTATGCAGGCCCAAAGCAGGAGGGAAGGCATCATGGCGACGCAGGCGGCAGGACAGATTAGGGTCGGGAGCGTTGACGAACTGAAAGCCGGCGGGTGCAGGGTGGTTACGGGCGGCGGCCACGCCATCACGGTCATCTACCACGACGGCCAAGTGTACGCCGTGGACAACCGATGTCCCCACATGGGCTTTCCGCTGGATCGGGGCAGCGTGAAGGACGGCATCCTGACCTGCCACTGGCACAACGCCCGCTTTGACCTTGCCAGCGGCGGCACCTTCAATCCCTTCGCCGACGATGTGCGCAGTTTCCCGGTGACCGTTGACGACGGGCAGGTGTGGGTGGACCCTCAACCGGTGCAGCGCGACGAGGAAGCGCACTGGGTCGGCCGCCTACGCGACGGGCTGGAACACAACATCCGGCTGGTGACGGCCAAGTCGGTGCTGGGACTCCACGCTGCCGGCGCGGACTACCGGGCTCCGCTGGGCGTGGGAGCGGATTTCGGCACGACCTACAGCGCCGCCGGCTGGGGCGCGGCCATGACCATGCTGACGGCGGCGGCCAACATGCTGCCGCACCTTGCCGAGGAGGACCGTCCGGTCGCGCTGTACCAAGGGTTGCTGCATGTTTCGCGGGAGTGCGCCGGACGCCCGCCGCGCTTCGTGGTGGACCCGCTGCCCACCGGAGAAATCCGGCCCGAGGTCTTCAAGCAGTGGTTCCGCAACTTCATCGACGTGCGTGACGAGGACGCCGCAGAGCGCAGCCTGCGCACCGCCATCGAGCTGGGATTCCCGCCCCGCGCCATCGCCGACATGATCTTCGCCGCTGCCACCGATCACATCTACCTGGACGCCGGGCACACCCTGGACTTTGCCAACAAGGCCTTTGAGCTGCTGGACCATATCGGGTGGGAGAATGCCAGCCAAACCCTGACCAGCCTGGTGCATGGCATGGCCCGGGCCCGGCGCAGCCAGGAACTGAGCGCGTGGCGTCACCCCATCGACCTGGCGTCGCTGCTATGGCAGGCGCGGGATGAGTTGCCGGCGCTGCTTGCGGAGGGCAAACGGGTGTCCGGATGGAACGATGCCGACGCGCTGGCGCAGTCCATGCTGGGCGACAATCCGTCTGACATCGTGGATGCCATCAAGGATGCGACCAAACGTGGCGCGACTGCCGAGCAGCTCGGTTCAGCAGTCGCTCACGCGGCCTTTCTGCGGATGGCTCATTTTCACGTGTCCAATGAATTCAACGACTGGGACACGGTGCACAACACTCTGACGGCGGCCAACGCTCTGCACCGTGCTCTCCAACGCGCGCCGTCGCCGGAACTGCTGCGCGGCGTCTTTGACGTTGCCATGAGCATCTACCTCGACCGGTTCCTGAACATGCCGGCCCAACGCATACCGGAGACCGGCGGCGACCCGGTGGACGGCGATGCGTTGCTGGCCGAGATCCGCGAGCGTATGGACGTGCGTCAGCAGGTGGAGGAGGTGTCGCACCTGGTGTCCCATTATTTGACCGGCGGCGCGGACCCGGACGCGCTGGTGGCCGCACTGGGGCGGGCGATGCTGTCTGAGGACTCGGGGTTCCACTCGTTCCAAATCGTTGACGCGGGATTCAACCAGTACCGGAACCGGCGGGGCACGGAATCGGGACGGCATGTTCTCATAGGCATGGCGCGCTACCTGGCCGCCCATGCGCCGACGCCCCGTGCGGTAGGTCAGACTTACCAGATCGCGCTCCGCCTGCATCGGGGCGAGGAGATATTTCGGGAGTGACACGCGATGCCGGCGCGCAAACCCAAGGCTGTATAATCCAGCCGTTCCATCCCCTCTCTTACGTGGAGGTTCTGTTATGCCTGACCAGAGTGAAATGTCCATTGAAGAACTGCAGCAACTGGCCGACCGCGCCGGTCTCGGCATGAGCCGGGAGGAGGTCGAAACGATGAAACCGGTGTACGACCTGTACGCTGCATATGCCCGCCAGTGTCATGAGATCGAACTCGGCGCCACCGAGATGATCGTGGAGTACCACCCCGATTGGCCAGCGGAATAGCCCGTTTCAGCCCCACTGTCAGAACAGGGCTCATCAAGGAGTAACTATCTCATGGCTGCATCCGACACCCCATTGCACTTTCTGACCATTCACCAAGCGGGCGAACTGATGCGCAAGGGCGAGCTGTCGCCCGTGGAACTCACCCGCGCCTGTCTGGACCGCATCGCCGACACCGACGACCGCCTGCACTCGTTCATCCTGCTGATGGCCGACGACGCCATGACGCAGGCCCGCGTCGCCGAAGCCGAAATGCTGCGCGGAGAATACCGCAGCCGCATGCACGGCATCCCCTTCGCGCTGAAGGACCTGTACGATACCGCCGGCGTGCGCACTACCTCCGGCTCCCGCGTGGACATCGACCGCGTGCCCACCGAGGACGCCACCACGACGGCTCGGCTGAAGGCGGCGGGTGGCATCCTGCTGGGCAAGCTGGCGATGCACGAGTTCGCGCTGGGCGGTCCCGACTGGACGACGCCGTTTGAGCCGGCCTGCAACCCCTGGAACCTGGCCCACATTACCGGCGGTTCCAGCAGCGGGTCGGGTTCATCGGTGGCATCCGGCCAGGCCCTGGGAGCCCTGGGTTCCTGCACGGGAGGGTCAATACGCGGGCCGGCCTCGCTGTGCGGCATCGTGGGACTGAAACCGACCTACGGGCGCGTGAGCCGCGCCGGCGTGGTGACGCTGAGCTGGTCGCAGGACCACGCCGGTCCCATGACGTGGACGGTGGAGGATACGGCGTACATGCTGCAGGCCATCGCCGGCCACGATCCCAAGGATCCCACGTCCAGCGCGGCGCCGGTTCCGGACTACTCGCTGTCGCTGCGGGAGGGCATCCGGGGCGTGAGGCTTGGGCTGCCGCGCCACTACTTCTTCGATCCGGATCCCAGCGTCAACCCCGAGGTGGTCGCCACGGTGGAGAAAGCTATCGGAGAGTTGGAGAGCCTGGGCGCCATTGTGGAGGAGGTCTCCCTGCCGTCGCTGGAACACGTGCGGGCGGCCAACTCTGTCATCATGGTGAGTGAGGCCTACGCCTACCACGAACCGAACCTGAAGGCGCGTCCTCAGGATTTCGGAGAGATCGTCCGAGAGCGGTTCCGCATCGGCGCGCTGATGTCTGCCGCCGACTACCTGCAGGCGCAGCGGGTGCGGACGCTGGCGCGGAAGGAGTTTGCCGAGGTGATGCGTACGGTGGACTTCCTGGTGACTCCGACCATGACGCAACCCGCGGCGGCGTTCGTGGGGTACGATCCTACGACCACGGCGAGGGGGCGCAGCTTCACGGCGCCGTTCAACGTGACGGGCCTGCCGGCAATCTCGGTGCCGTGCGGGTTTACGGAGAGCGGACTCCCCATCGGGATGCAGATCGCCGGCAAGCCCTTCGACGAGCCGGGCGTGATCCAGGCCGCGTACACGTACCAGCAGCACGCCCGGTGGTACGAGACCCGGCCGCAGGTCTAGGCGCCGGGACCGGGCAGGTCAGCCGCCGTCCACCTCGATGACGCAGTCGCAGATGACGGCGGTGTCGCCGGGGAGGGCGGCCATGCCTGGCGCAGAACGGGAGTGGCGGCCGCGGTCGCCATACAGGGCCACGAACAAATCCGATGCGCCGTCCACCACGGCGGCCTGCTCGGTAAAAGTCGGCGCGCTGTTCACCATGCCCACCACCTTGAGGATGCGGGTGACCCGGTCGAGGTCGCCCAGATCCGCCTTCATACGGGCGAGCAGGTTCAAGGCGGCCATGCGGGCGGCGACGTAGCCCTGTTCGACGGTCAGGTCAGCGCCCAACTTTCCCGAGACGCGGTCGCCGTTGGCCATGCGGGAGCCGACGCCAGCCAGCCACATTACGTTGCCGCTACGAGCGACAGGCAGGTAATTGCCAACGGGATCGGGCGGCGGCGGCAATTCGTAACCCAATTCGGCGAGTTTGGCTTCAACCTGGGCCATGCTGGTGTCTCCTGTTTGTCCGCTGGGTGGGGCTCAGTGCCGGCCGATGAACTCCAGCACCAGCCCGTTCCACACCTCCGGGCGCTCCCAGAAACCGGCGTGGCCGACGTCGGGCAATGACGCGAACTGACTGGTGGGAATCGCGGCAGCCTGCATCCGCATGAGGGCCGGCGGCGCGAGCAGGTCGGCGTTGCCAGACAGCACCAGCGTCGGGGCGCGCATCGTTGACAATCGGGAGAAGGTGATGGGTTCCCGCAGCGGTTGGGCTTGGGTCGTTCCGTAGGGTCGGTTGTTCTCTTCAATTTCCAGCCAACGGGCCGCGCCATCGGGGTCAGTGCCCCGGTAAGACGGACCGAGTTCCCGGAGTTCCGCCGGCAGAGCCTGGATCTCCGGAGGCCGCAACCGGTGCTGTACCTCCAGGTATTCCGCGTCCTGGATGCCGGCGATGGTGTTGGCGGCAACCACGCTGCGGACACGGTCGGGATGAGTCAGAGCGTAGTCGATGGAGGGGATTGCTCCAGCGGCCGTCCCCACCAGGTGGAATCTGTCCAGGCCCAGGTGCTCAATCAGCCCTTGCAGGTCGTCGCCCATGAATCCCGGCTGCTCGGACTCGTCGGTCGGCCTCGAACGCCCCCAGGTCCGCCGGTCGTAGGAAATGCAACGGTAACCGGCGGCGGTGAATGCGGGCAGTTGGTGAACCCAACACTCGGTGGTGCCGGTGGCGGCGTGCAGCAGTATCACCGGCACGCCGGAACCGCCGGTGTCCTCGTACCACAGATCGACGCCGGGCAGGTTTACGTGGGGCATTGGGTCATACTCTCCAGTGAGGTGGGAGGCTCGGTTGGGACATGCCAAACTGGCGTGACAGCCATTCTTCACTGAAGCGACCGTCCCGGTAACCCGAGTGCTCCGCCTCGTGAACGTCGGCCTTCCCCGGCATAGCCTGTATCAACGGATCGAGCGACGCGGAATCGAGGGCCGATCCGTGCGCGCCGGCCATCATCAGGGTCGTGGCATTGACGCGTGGCGCGAACCAGCGCAAATCGTAATAAGACAACGTGCGTTGCACAGCGTCCGTTCGACCCGGATGGAGGCGCAGGTAGTCGTTGATTTCCTCCAACGGGTATGCGCCGGTACGCCGCGCTCGGTCGAGGGTGGCGTACATGAGGGCCGGCGTACACACGAGGTGCGTACCGTGCGGGGAGAGTGCAGCGGATGTGAACGCGAGATCGTTGCCGATGGCGGCGATTCGCGTTGAGTCAACATCGGGCCGGCTGGCGAGATACTCCAGGCCACGGACGCAATCGGCCACTATGCCCCGATAAATATAAGCGGCTGGGTCGTCTATACCGTCGGTGAGCAGGCCGGGAAACGCGGCGGCGTAGGGTTGATCGGCTAGGCGCTGGCCGCGAACGCAGATGGCGAAGGTCACGTGCTCCCGGCGCTGGCCATTGGCGGTGCCCTGCGGCACCAGGTCGACGACGCTGCCGTACCGAGGCAGGTAGTAGCGGGCCGGGAACGGGCCGTCGCCCCTGGGGACGCTGAGGTAGGCGTAGAGCCGGTACGGCCCAATGGAGGTCAGGCGGACTCCGTATGCGGTGGCGAAGTCGGTGGAACGCAGCGGGATTTCCTCGACCTCCGGCGCGGACGGTATGGCGGACAATTCATCCAACACGTCCTGCCAGTAGCCGTCGAAATTATCGGGACGCGCGTCGGTGGAGGTGGTCATGGTGTCAGCAACCGTCGGATCGGGTCGGAGTGTCGTTCATGACTGGAGGTGTTTCGCCATGAAGGCGTCAACGATGGCCGCGTGTTCATGGTTGTTGGCGTCGTGCCCGTGGCCGTCGTAGGCATACATGCGTTTGTCATCGCTGGCGATGGCGTCGAACATGGCGAATCCCGTTTCCGGCGGGCAGGTGCTGTCCTGCAGACCCACACTTACGATCATGGGGCAGGTGATTCGGGAGGCCAGGTTGATGCCGTCGAAGTAGGCCAGGGTGTTCACAACCTCCTCGCGCCGCTCTGGGTAGAGGCGCAGGTAGTCGGCGATCTCCTGGTACGGGTAGGCGTCGGTCAGTTCTATGGCGTCCATGTACCCGCAGAGATAGGGAGCGCCGGCCGCGGCCGCTTTGATCTCCGGGCGCAGCGCGGCGGTGGAAACGGTCAATCCTCCGCCCTGGCTGTGGCCGGTCACTCCGATGCGGTCACCATCTACTTCCTCTCGCGAGAGCAGAAAATCCACACCTCGGCAGGCGTCCATGTAGAACCCTCGGTAGGAATAGGTGTTGCGATCAACCATCCCATAGGTGAGGAGGCCGGGGTATCCGGGATTGAATTGCCGGTTGCTGCGCAGCTTGCCGCGCGGGGCGACGCTGAAGGCCGCATATCCCTTGACCGCCCAGGCCTTGGGCACCGGGGGTTCCATGTTGTAACCCGGCACCTGCAGCAGGCCGGGCAGGCGACCTTCCCGTTCGCGCGGCACCGCGTACCAGCCGGCGATCCGCACCTGATCCAGGCTGGTGAAGAATACCTCGTACACATCGATCCGTTCGGTGGACCGGAGCGGATCGTGTATCACGTCCGGCGCAAGGGGAATTCCCGCGGTTTCGGCGAGGACATCTTCCCAGAACCGGTCGATATCATCCGGCCTGCGAACCTGTGATACGTACTGGTCAGCGGCTACCCGCGACATGGCTTCCTCCCGGCGGCGTTGATGCCGGTGTGGGGCGCTCCGCTCAATCCGTCGAGAGCGGCGAGTGACATGAGAGTCAAGTCGGCCCGTAATCTAACACGCTCTCGGGCGCAGGTCTACGTGGAGTGGGAACGCCCGCTGCCGATATCGCATCATCAGCCGTCGGCGTCTTCGACGCCCAGTTCCAGCAAGCGCATGCCGCGCTCCACCTGCTGGCCTGCCTCAACGGAAACGCGTCGCACGACGCCGTCGCGGGGAGCGGTGATCACCAACTCCATCTTCATGGACTCCATCAGCACGAGGGTCTGGTTCCGCTCCACCCGATCCCCCTCATTCACCAACACTTCCAGCACCGCGCCGGGCATGGGCGCGAGGACATCTCCGGGAGTATCGGCGGCGCCCGCCGCGCCGCGCCGACGGGTTGCCTCCCGCTGGTAGATGTAGAGGGCGCCATCGAGCCAGAGGTGCAATTCTTGCCCGACCCAGGCCCAGGCGAACGCCAAGGTCTGGCCCGATTCGGCGCGGCACAGTCCCTCTCCGATCGCCGATGACTCTACGGTCAATGCGATGCTGGAATCCAGTCCTTCCAACGCATCGCCTTCAAGGCTAAATGTATAGCGCGACCCGTCCGCGGTTGCCTGGTAGCGGTAGGCGTCGCCGGCGACGGGATAGAGTTCTCGCATCTCGCCGTGGTTCTGGGTCACGGAAGTCTCCGGTGGCCGGCGGTTTGCCACGGGCTGACGGCAGGGCCATTTGCGCCGGCCTGCGGGGCCGGAGCGCGCTCAACCGGCCGGTCGGCCGCCCATGCCGCCAACGCGCGGGACAAGAGACGGGTTTCGCTCGGCAGGGACAGATTGGTGACGGCCGGATTCCATTCCAGAAATCCGGTGTCGTATTCGCCCCTCTGGAACTGCGAGTGCTGCATCACCGCCCGGAGCAGGGGAATGTTGGTGATCACGCCCAGCGCCAGGAACTCGGACAGGGCAACGTCCATCCGGCGAAGGCTGAGGTTGCGGTCCGGCGCCCAGGCAATGAGCTTCGCCAGCATGGGGTCATAGTAGATGGAAACATCCTGGCCCTGGGAAACTCCGCTATCGAGCCGCAGACCAGGCCCGCCGGGCGGTCGCCAACGCATCAGCGTGCCGGTGGACGGCACGAAGTCTCGGTAAGGATCCTCGGCGTAGATGCGACACTCGACCGCATGGCCCCGGGGTTGGATGTCGTCCTGATGCAAAGTCAGCGGTTCTCCGACGGCGATGCGGAGTTGCCACTCCACCATGTCCAACCCCAGCACGGCTTCGGTCACGGGGTGCTCAACCTGGAGGCGGGCGTTCATCTCCAGAAAGTAGAACTCGCCGCTCCGCGAGTCCAGCAAGAACTCCACGGTGCCAGCGTTGACGTATCCAGCCTCTCCGGCGACGGCAACTGCCGCGTCTCCCATGCGCTGGCGGAGGTCGGGCGTCAACGCCGGTGACGGC
The DNA here is from genome assembly GCA_965116565.1 of Dehalococcoidia bacterium. Classification (GTDB taxonomy): domain Bacteria; phylum Chloroflexota; class Dehalococcoidia; order Lucifugimonadales; family UBA3495; genus Bin87. Next base: position 1,302,764 of record OZ220699.1, on the reverse strand, counting down.
GTTTCCTCGACTATCTTCTGGTGGCGGCGCTGGATGCTGCACTCGCGCTCGCCCAGGTGGATGGTGTGGCCGAACCCATCGGCGAGCACCTGCACCTCCACATGGCGCGGGTTGGCGATATAGCGTTCCAGGAAGACGCGGCCGTCGCCGAAGGCGGCCTGGGCCTCACGGCTCGCTACCTCCATGTCGCCGTCCAGGTCCTGCGGACGATTGACCAGGCGCATACCCCGACCGCCACCGCCGGCTGCGGCTTTCACCATCAGAGGCATCCCCCATTGCTCGGCGAACTCTCCGGCCGCGGGGTCGCCCGGGAGGCACACCGGGGTGCTGGGGACGACCGGCACTCCGGCGGCGATGGCGATCTCCTTTGACTGGAGTTTGTCTCCCAGCGCGGCCATGCTTTCGGGGGTTGGACCGATGAAGGTTAGGCCGGCCTCGCGACAGGCGCGGGCGAACCGGGGATTTTCGGACAGGAAGCCATAACCGGGATGAATGGCATCCACGCCGCAGTCCCTTGCCGCCTGCAACAGTTTGGGGATGTTCAGGTAGGTTTCCTCCGCCGTACTGCCCGACAATGCGACCGCCATCTCTGCGGTTTGAACATGGGGAGCGCCCGCGTCTGGATCGGAATACACGACGACCGGAGCAATGCCCATTGCCCTCAACGTCCGGTTGATGCGGACCGCGATCTCGCCGCGATTGGCTACCAAGACCCTGGAGAACATCTGCCTATTGTTTGGGCGCCGGTCCCAGCACCCGGTATGTTCGGTCGTCCTCACGTTCGCTAACCGGCAGAACCTCCACCACCAGCCTCGAAAGGCCGACCACTTCGCCGTCGGCGTCGAAACTGTAGTCGTTGCCGATGGCGCCACTCCACGTGATTCCGTACATGCAATCCCGGAAGCCATCGGCATCCTGATCGTCGCCAGTCATTTTGAGGCACTCGGCGGCGATGTACACATCGTCGTAGGCCGACCCCAGGTGCCACGGCAACGTGATGTAGTCGTAACGCTTACGGAAGTTCGCCAGGACCTCCTGCGCCTTCTCATTTTCGGGGTCCAGGTCGGCGGTGATGGCCTTCATGCCGGTCGCCGCATCGCCGGCTATATCGAGGGAGGTGGTGCCGACGGAAACCGTCTCGGCATAGATGGGGCCATCGTAGCCGAGTTCGCGGGCCTGTTTGATGATCGTGCCGGCGGAGAATTCGGACTGGGGCGCCAAGTGCAGCGCATCTGGATCGGCGTCCAACAGTTTGCTGAGTTGGGTGCGGAAATCGGTAATGTCGGACGCGTAATACTCCTCGGCAACGATTTCGCCGCCGCGTTGCTGGAACTGCGCCACCGAGGTCCGGCGTACGCCCTCGGCGTAGTCCGTGGACTCGGTGATGGTGGCGAGCCGGCGTATCCCGTCAGACCACAGCAGGTTGCCGGTGTCGATGCCAACCTGCACGTCGCTGATCTGAGTCCTGAAGATGTAGTCGCCGGCTTTGGCTATGTCGGGATTGCTGGCCAGGCCGGAGAACAGGATGATACCGTCCGCCTCCGCCAGCGGGGCGGCGCCGAGCATCGCGCTGCTGCACGAGGTGCCGAGGATGATTTTCACGCCGTCAACGTCCGTTAGCTTGGTGTAGGCGGCGACGGCACCCTGGGCGCTGCACTGGGAGTCTTCAACCACCAACTCGAGCGGACGCCCGTTGATGCCGCCATTGGCGTTGATCTCGTCCGCCGCCATCCGCTTCGCCTGGCTGGCCACGGTTCCGTAGGTCTCACCGACGCCGGTCAACGACTCCATGACACCGATCCGGAATGGAGACGCGCTCTGAGTGTCATCACCGCCCCCGCACGCCAGGCTTGTCAAAACCAGCACGACTGTCAGTAAGCATGGGGTGAGGAGTCGCCAGTACAACATTTGACACGTTCGTCGATAAGGGTGCGCACGCAACCGAGCTTCACATCCGGAACACGCCGCGTCTCTGGTCGGGAAATGGCGCGTTGATGGATGCGGCGATGCCCAACCCCACCACGTCGCGCGTGTCCACGGGGTCGATGATGCCGTCGTCCCACAGACGAGCGGTGCTGTAGTAGGGGTCTCCTTCCGCTTCGTATTTTTCAAGGATGGGACGCTGCAACTCGTCCCGCTCCTCCTGCTCCATGGCGCGGCCCTGGCGTTCAAGTTGCTGCAGCCTGATGGTCAGCAGGACTTCCGCCGCCTGCTGGCCGCCCATCACGGAGATACGGGCGTTGGGCCACGTCCACAGGAATCGGGGTTGGTAAGCCCGCCCGCACATGCCATAGTTTCCGGCGCCGAAGGAACTGCCGATGATCACGGTGAACTTGGGCACGGAGGCGTTGGACACTGCCATGACCATCTTCGCTCCATCTTTGGCGATGCCGCCCTGCTCGTACTGGCTGCCCACCATGAAGCCGGTGATGTTCTGCAGAAACAGCAAGGGGATCCCCCGCTGGCTGCACAACTCGATGAAATGGGTGCCCTTCAACGCGCTCTCGGAAAAGAGAACACCGTTGTTGGCAACCACGCCCACCGGATAACCCCAAATGCGCGTGAAGCCGCAGACCAGGGTTCCCCCATACTCGGATTTGAACTCGTGGAATCGGCTGCCGTCCACGATGCGGGCGATCACCTCGCGCACGTCGTACTGCCGGCGGTTATCGGGTGACACGATGCCGTAGAGTTCCGCAGGATCATGGGCGGGAGGCTCCGGAGCGGACATGTCGAATGGCGGGTCGCGGCGTCGAACGAAGTTCTCGACTATATCCCTGGTAATGGCCAGCGCGTCCTCATCGTCGACGGCCTGATGGTCGGCTACGCCGGATATCCTGGTGTGCACGTCGGTTCCGCCCAGGGTTTCGGGGTCAACCTCCTCGCCCGTGGCGGCGCGCACCAGAGGTGGACCACCGAGAAAGATGGTTCCCTGCTGGCGCACCATCACCACCTCGTCGCTCATCGCCGGAATGTACGCGCCTCCGGCGGTGCAGGAACCCATGACAACCGCGACCTGTGGGATGCCGAGGGCCGACATCTGGGCCTGGTTGAAGAAAATGCGGCCGAAGTGGTCGCGGTCGGGAAATACCTCGGCCTGCAACGGCAGGAACGCGCCGCCGGAATCAACCAGGTAGATGCAGGGCAGGTGATTCTCCAGCGCTATCTCCTGGGCCCTCAGGTGTTTTTTCACCGTAATCGGGTAGTACGTGCCGCCCTTCACGGTGGCGTCGTTGGCGACCACGACCACCTCTCTTCCGTGCACGACGCCGACGCCGGTAACGACACCGGCTGATGACTCCTCGCCGTCGTACATGTCCCATGCCGCCAGTGGACTCAGTTCGATGAAGGGTGTGTTGGCGTCCACCAGGCGGTCGATGCGCTCCCTGGCCAGCATTTTGCCCCGGCTGCGGTGCAACTCCACCGTTCGCTCGCCGCCGCCAGCCCTGACCTGGGTCAGACGTTCCTTCAATTCCCCAACCAACGCCGCCATGCGGGCGTGGTTCTCCAGGAAATCTGGGTCAGATCCGCGCACATTTGAGCCGATTGTTTCCATGATGTTCCTTGTTGGCCGATGATAACACGGAGGGCGTCGGGCCACGGATAGGCAGGGCCGCCGTTGAATGGAGATTGCGGTGGGCTCAGATGCGGGTCTTCGATGTCCGGAGCGCGAATTCGACTGCGAAGTTCGGATTGACACTGTTTGCCAACGTGCATATCATTGAAGTCCGATTAGCCGAGGTAGCTCAGCCTGGTAGAGCACGGCACTGAAAATGCCGGTGTCGGTGGTTCGAATCCGCCCCTCGGCACCATTTTTTCGATATCAGGGCGGTTCGTGCTTGTTTCCAGTATCAACAAGCGGCGAACCGCCCTCTTTTGTGCCCCGACGTGGGACAATTGTGGGACAAACTCACACTAACCCACCGGGCATGACACGTCAGGACTGCATCAAACCGCATACAGAGACCGGCGATCAGACGACCGAATTCTAGGGAACCATTTCCGGGAAACACAGACCCAACCAGGCCAGATTTGTCCCACATAGGGCCAAATGTGGGCCGGCCGGTTGGCGGCGTTGCCTTTGCCGTGAGCACGACGGGATTGAGGACGGCCAACGCAGTGCGGTTTAGCCCCAAGTCGCCGCAACGCGGCTACTCAGCCATCTGGCAGTCCCTCTCGGCTTCGGAGCGGTTGCCCAGGTTCTCGTGGATCGACGCTCGGAACCGATACGCTTCCGGGTCGCGACCTTCGAAAAGCTCGATGTGCCGGTTCATGTCGGCCAACGCCTGTTGCCAGTCCGGCGTTGGGAGTTCCGTCAAGGCGACGGCGCGGTGCCCGTAGCCCATGGGGTGATGAGGATCAAGCTCTATGGCACGCGTGGCGTCCTCGACGGCTTTTTCGGGTTGCGGCGTGGGCGCGACGGTGTAAGCGTGGGCGCGGCGGCGCCAGTGTCCGGCGTCATCGGGGTCTTGCTCGATTGCCGTGATGTAGTCTGCGATGGCCTCGTCGTGGCGCCCTCCGTACATGTAGGCGGTGCCTCTGGCTTCGTACAGGCCGGCCACCTCTGGCTGGATACGGATTGCTTCGTCGAAGGAAGAGATTGCGGCGAACCAGGCTGCGTCCCTCATGTGCAAGTAGCCCTGACGGTAGGCGGAGGCCGCTTCCGGGTCGGTCAGTCCGTAGGGAGCAGCCTCGTCAACGATCAAGACCTCTGACCGTGCCGGCGTCGGCAGAAGGGGCTCCCGATGGAGGGTATCATCTTGCGGAACTCCGGCCTGGCAGGCGAGCACCGTCGCTAAGGCGATGATGATTACAGCGATGTTGGTGATTTTCACGGCGGCCAATTCATAGGTACGCACAACCTCCGTTTATCCTGACAGGCTCGAACGTGGCGCGAGTTCTATCTGGATCCCGTCAGTTGGTCAAGAGGCGGTTCGCCCCGGCTGACTAACTCACCGTTCACTTTTCGCAGACCACGCCGTCTCCGTCTCCGTCTCCGTCGCCGTCTCGGGCGCTGGGCACCATCCATTTCGGGAAGCCGCGCCCGCCGCCCTTGCTGCCCTGTACGCGGCGTTCTCCCGCTGCTTGGGCAGCGTCGCAGTTGGCGTAGGTTCTCATCTGCGGCGTCGGCGTTGTCGCTGGCTGTGATGGCTGGCTGGTGGTAGCCGGCGTCGGGCTGACTTGTCGTTGGTGGGACACCGTCAGGTGGGGACGATTGGCGGAGGTGTTGAGCATCTCGACGAGGGCGTCGTGCTCCTGCTGCGTCACCGTAAGGCCCCAGTCATCCTTGATCGTGATCCAATCGACGGCGTACTGGCACCAGTAGGAGCGGTCATCAGGTTTCCAGTCTTCAGGGCCTCGTGCGCCCTTTGAGCGGTTGGCACTGGCCGTAACGGCGATGAGATGCTGGGGATCATCGAGGTAGTTGGCGTACCGTTTCCGCTGGTTGGCGGACCAATTCGAAGCGCCGCTGATGTGGGCGTTGCCGAGGGGCACCATGTGGTCGATGTCGAGCTTGCCGGGATCCGTCACCACGGTGCCGGTGTAGGGAGTGAGCCATTCGCCGGACGTCACTCGGCATTTCCTGTCGGTGCGGAAGTCCGGCCCAATCCGGCTTTCGGCCACGAGGACCTCTTGGCGCGCGTCCTGGCAGTCGCCGTCGCCGTCTGTCCAGTGCTTCCAGTCGTGGCGGTCGTAGGTTGGGAGGATCGAAGGGATGGGCGACACCGTGACGCGCAGCGTTAGCGTAGGAATGGTAGGCGTGGCCGTGACCGTCGGCCGGGCTGGCGGTAAGGTGGGCGTCGGAGGGAGTGTGGGCAGCTCAGCGATAGTCGTCGCCGTGGGTTCTGCAATCGCCGGCGGCGGCGTTGTAGTGGTGGTTGGCGTCGGTTCGAGGGTCGGGGTCGGCTCTGGAGTCACCGTAGCCGTCGGTTCGTGTGTGTCGGTTGGGGCAGTCTGAAGCGGCGGCGTTGCCGCCGTCGGCGTCTCGGTGGGCGGTCGTGTGATCGGTGCGGCAGTTGCCACTGCCTGCGGCGCAGCGTCGTTGCCGGGCTGAGGCGGTGGCGCTGATTCTGACGTGCAGGCGACCAGCAGGACGGTCAAGATCAGGATGAAGACGAGGGATTTGCTCAATTCTGTGGCTCCGGGATGTATGGGGATTTCGAGAAAACGGCGGCAATTGTCCCACCAGTTCTTGGGACCGGCAATGACACCAATCCCTGCCCTGCTCGGCGCCGAGTTCCGCGATGCCTCCCGTCAGCTTGCTGGAGGTGTGCGTGCGATGTCGCAACCGAGGAACTGGCGTCCCACTCGGTGGGCGGCGTCCATCACGGAGTAGCTGCCGGCCGCCGGGTCGAGCACCACGTCGCCGGGGTCAGTGACTGCCTCGATCAAGCGAGCCTGAAGGTTCATGGGCTTGGGATGAACGTTGCCGAGGCGTTTGACCCTTTCCGTAACGACATCGGGGATGTAGTAGCGTTGCCAGTCCACCCCGACCCGCGTGGGCGGTTTCTGCAGGATGACCATGTATTCGGCGACGCGCCGGGTGCGGTAGCCCATTCCAATGCGGCCCTCGTCACCTGGGACGAGGTCCACGACTTTCAGTTCACCGTCTCCCAGCCAGCTTCCGATACCCTTGCAGAGGTGGAATTTATCGATCCACAGGAACAGGTGGCCGGACGGGGTCAAGGCGGCCGAGATGCCAGCGATGAATTCGCCGATGGTCTCCTCGCTCATCTGGAGCAGACCCGAGCGTCGTTGTCCCCGGCTGACGCCTTCGTTGCCGTAGTGCGTCTTGTCCAGCAGACCGCGGTACTGCGGGTCGAAGACGCTCAGAGGGATTGATGCTGGTTCCAGTGCCGCCAGGAGTTCCAGGCCGTCGCATTGGTTTCGCTGGTTGAGCGGTAGCGGCCAGTGTGCAGCCTGAGTTACGGCCGACTGGGGCAAGTCGTTGGTCGCGCAGATGGTCATGAGGCAACGACAAGACCCAAAAGTTCGACCGGTATATCGGGTGCGCTCAAGCCTACGCGGTGGTCCGGTGTCCGCATAAGGCCCGGCTCCAGCTGATTGACTGCTGGCTAGAAGTCGGCAGTAGCACCGCTCTCAAGCTCGGAGGCGCCGTCCACGCGCACCGGGCAGTCGGCGGCCGTGATGTCGCAGAAGTGGCACTCGGTGGTGCTGGGAACGTGCTAGGGCGGTGTGTTGGCCGCCAGCCGTCGGATCAGGGATCCGAGTTCCTCGATGAACTGTCTGGGCAATGTTCCCCGGAAACATTGCGGCCACGGTCGGGCCATTCTTGGCGTCGCTGGGTCGGTAGCGCGGTGTGGCTCAAAAGCCACTGGGCTTGGTCGAAGTCGGAGGGCTGTCTCGTCCATTCGACGTAGTTGGCCTTGAACTGGATGGCCCACTGGCAGGGGTTCTCTCGCATCAGGAGACAGGGCAGTCAGGTGGTCCAGATGTGGGGGAAGGCTGGGCTTGTGCGGGTTACTGCTGGATCTCGTCTTCCCGAAAAGTTGTCCAGTCTCCGAAGACCGGGAACGGCGGTGGCAGTACGCCGCTCGGGTCGTTGATCCTGAATTCGGTGAGAGACGGATTGAACGCGTTTCGCACTGAGACGGAGACACCGGTGGTGTCGATGCAGTTGCTGCACTCGGTGGGGAACCGTTGTGTGGTTCGTGGCTCGATGGGGTGCAGCGTGATGACGTTGTGGGAGTCGCCGGTCTCCAGGTTGTAGTCATCGGCGTGTATCTCCCACTCGTTGACTGCGTGTCCGTCAACGCCGTACTGGGCGTATATCTTGATTCCCGAGAAGAAGTCGATGGTTACTCCCTTTCTCGGGTTGGCGTTTCGGTCAGGGAGGAACTGTCGGAACGAGCGGTCGTTCAAGTTTGTCCTGATGTTGTCGGCTTCGCCTTGGCGGAGCGTGGGGCGTTCGATCCAATCGGCGCAGCCGGCGGCGACGACGGCCTCTTGCTCGCGTTCCGTGAGGGGCTTCATTTCGGGCACGTCCGAGCACTCGATCACCTGTGGGTTGATGGTGGGTTGGGCTGGTGCCGAGCGTGCTGTCGGCTCGGCTTGGGACATCGTCGCCGGTGGTGCGCTCTGTTGACACGCTGCCGTGACGCACATCAACACGGCAAGCAGCAATGCTGTCGTCGGGAGCAGGACTCTTTGGTAGTGACTCATTTTGAAATGGCTTAAATTGCGCCAAGCAGGGAATAAGCATTCTCATGCGCTGGACGAGGCGGTGCCCGTCTAGTCGGGAAACCGTCTGGCGCATTGAGCTCCACTACGTGCTCGGCAGACGGTTGTGAGGAATCCAAGACGATGGCTTGGAGTGTGGCGTTGAGGATGTTGCGGGCTGCGTTCCGGTCTTGGTCAGCCTCGTGATGACAGACCGCGCAGCGGTAGACGCGGTCTGCGCTGGGCCGCTCGTTGATCGTGCCGCAGTTTACGCAGGTGCGGGTGGTGTGAGCGGCGGGAACTCGTATCAGCGTCCTACCGGCCCATGCTGCCTTGTAGGAGAGCTGGTTGTAGAGCTGCCCGATGTTCTGGTCAAGGATGGCGCGGTTGAGTCCGGCCTTGGCGGCGACGTTGGTGCCGGGTTCTTCGAGGGTGCCGGCGGCAGAGTGGGTCATGTTGAGGAGGTTGGTATCTTCGATGCCGATTACGTCGTGCTGACGTACCAGTTCGGGGGTGACGAGGTGGGTTTCGTTTCTGGCTCTTACTTGGTCCTTGTGGCGCGTCTTGGCCAGCTTTGCGGACAGGCGGAGGAGCCTGGCAGGAACCTTGCCAGATTCCCAGGCGAGGTAGAAACGCTGTTTGCTGCTGCCGGTGGTGGCGTGGGTGTGCCAGCGTGTGATGACAGGTGCCCAGTAGGCGCGTCCATCGGTGAGGGCGCGTTCCTTGAACCGGCTGATTTCCTGTTGCAGTTGCTTGGCGTTGTCGCGTTGCAGGCGTTCGGCGGTTACGCCGTCGGGGCTGGTGAGGCGTTGTGCCACACCGGGGTCCAGGGCGGTGATGGCGCCGGTTGCGGGCAGTGGTTCGGGTTGGTGGGCCAGTTGGATCACCACGTCGATGGAGTTGGTGCGGCGGGTGATGAGTAAGCTCTTGGCAGCCTTGAGGTCGGGCACGTCCTGGTGTGGCCGGAACCGTATGGTAGGGAGGCCCTTGATGCGGACGACGATGTCCTTGTTGTTCTTGGCCCATTTGAGGACGGAGTGAGCCCGCTCGGGGATTTCGATGGTCTTGTAGCGAGACCGGGGCTGGAAGCGTGGGAAGCCTGGTGTATCTCCGGCCTTGACGCGGCGGAAGGAAGCGGCGTAGGTGCGGTCGACACGCTTGATGACGCCGCGTGCGATGCCGAGGTGGATGCTGTTCCAGTGTGGGTCGTCTTGTCGCAGTGCGGTGAGTTGCTGGCACTGGTCGTAGTAGGAGACGGATTCGCCGGTGTAGCGGTAGGCGTCGCGGCGATGCTGAAGGGCGGCGTTGTAGAGGGTGGCGCAGTCGGCGAGGAGTGCGTCGAGACGAGCGTAGCCACGGCGAGAGGCGTGTCCTCGGCTGGGAACGGTGTGGAAGTTGTCCGTGGTACTCATGCAGTGCGCTTGGCTGGATTTATTTTAAGCCATTTGGAAATGAGTCACTATCCGTGAACTGCGTCGATTTCGCACCTGCTTGGAAGTCTGCTTGTCTTGCGCTCATGTCCTCGGTGTCCCGCGGTGTGCATGGTGTGCCATGCCCACGGTTAGTCGTCGATGGTGGTTGCGAAGAGCTTGTAGGTGCCGGAGCCTCCGTATTGTTGCTTGCTCACTTGGATCAGGTAGGTGTCGGTGACCGCCATCAGGATTTCCAGCCTGGCGTTGTAGCCAGCCCCGGAGTCCTCGTCTCCGGTGGTTGCGCCCCGGTCTCCGACCACTTCATCGAGAGCGCCGTGCTCACGCTGCGTTACCGTAAGGCCCCAGTCATCCTTGATCGTGATCCAATCGACGGCGTACTGGCACCAGTAGGAACGGTCATCAGGTTTCCAATCTTCTGGGCCTCGTGCGCCCTTCGAGCGGTTGGCGCTGGCCGTAACGGCGATGAGGTGCTCGGGTTCATCGAGGTAATTGGAGTACCGTTCCCGTTGGTTGGCGGACCAATTCGAAGCGCCGCTGATGTGCGCGTTGCCGAGGGGCACCATGTGGTCGATGTCGAGCTTGCCGGGATCCGTCACAACAGTGCCGGTGTAAGGTGCCAGCCATTCGCCGGACGTTACTCGGCATTTCCTGTCGGTGCGGAAGTCCGGCCCAATCCGGCTTTCGGCCACGAGGACCTCTTGGCGCGCGTCCTGGCAGTCGCCGTCGGCATCGGTCCAGTGCTTCCAGTCGTGGCGGTCGTATGTCGGGAGGTTCGACGGGATGGCTGACACCGTGACGCGCAACGCCAGCGTAGGAATGGTAGGCGTTGCCGTGGCCGTCGGCTGGGTTGGCCGTGGGGTGGGCGTCGGCGTGAGTGTGAGCGGCTCGGCGGTGGGTGTTGGCGTGCGCGGCGCAGTTGCCGTCGTCAGCGTTGGCGTGGCGGTTGGCGCCGGTTCGGTTGTCGGGGTCGGCTCTGGGGTCGCCGTAGCCGTAGGTTCGGGGAGATCTGTCGGGGCAGTCTGAAGCGGCGGCGGCGGCGCCGTGGGCGTCTCGGTGGGCGGTTGCGCGGTTGACGTTGCAGTTGGCGCAGCATCGTTGCCCGCCTGAGGTCGTGGTGCAGGTTCCGACGTGCAGGCCAGCAGCAGGACGGTCAGGATCAGGATGAAGACGAGGGATGTTCTCAATTCGGTGGCTCCGAGGGATGTGTGGGGAGTTCGGGCAAACGGCGGCAATTGTCCCACCAGTTCTCGGGGTCGGCAATGACAGCAATGCCCGCTCTGCTCGGTGCCGAGTTCAGAGATCGTTGCGTCAGCATGCTCACGGCGCGCTTGCGACGTCGCAACCCAGGAACTGGCGTCCCACCTGGTGGGCGGCGGTCATCGCGGAATAGCTGCCGGCCGCTGGGTCGAGCACCACGTCGCCGGGCTCGGTGACCGCCTCGATCAAACGCGCCTGAAGGTTCACCGGCTTGGGATGAACGTTGCCGATGCGTTTGACCCTTTCCGTCATCACGTCGGGAATGTCGTCGCGTTGCCAGCCCGCCCCGACCTGGGTGGGCGGTTTCTGCAGGATGATCAGGTACTCCGCGACGCGCCGGGTGCGGTAGCCCATGCCCATCCGGCCTTTGTTCCAAGTGACAAGGTCCACGATCTCCAGTCCGCATTCTCCCAGCCAGGCTCCGACGCCCGAGCAGAGGTGGAATTTGTCAGTCCACAGGAGCAGGTGGCCGGACGGGGTCAAGGCGGCCGAGATGCCCGCGATGAATTCGCCGATGGTTTCCTCGCTCATCTGGAGGAGTTCCGAGCGTCGTCGTCCCCGGCTGACGCCTTCGTTGCCGTAGCGCATCTTGTCCAGCACACCGCGGTACTGCGGGTCGAAGACGCACAGCGGGATGGATGCTGGTTCCAGTGCCGCCAGGAGTTCCAGGCCGTCGCATTGGTTTCGTTGGTTGAGCGGCAGCGGCCAGCGGGCAACCTGAGTTACGGTCGACTGGGGGAATCCGGTGGTCGCCGAGATGGTCATGAGGCAACGACAAGGCCCGACTCTGGCCGATTGACTGCGGGCTAGAAGTCGGCAGTAGCACCGCTCTCGGGCTCGGGGGTGCCGTCCACTCGCACGGGGCAGTCTTCGGCCGCAATATCACAGAATCTGCATTCCTGTGGCGACGGCACTCGTCTCGCGGGTGCGTCGGCCGAGAGGCGCCGGATCAGCGACCCCAGGTTCTGGACGAACGTTTCGTCGACGGCCTCCGCTGGAACGCGCACCGTGTGGTCGCGGTAGGTAACCTGACCGCGCAGTTTGGCGGTCCGGTAACGCTGTAGCGCCTTGGGGACGGCGTAGAGGTAGATCATGACCTGGACGGCGTGGCTGGGGCTGTCGTGGCCAGTCTTCGCGTCGACGATGACGGCTTCGTCGTCGCGGTGGGTAATGATGTCGGGTCTGCCGGCGAGAGTGGCCATCCGGCCGCGAAGTTCGAACCTGTTTTGAGCCTCGACGTCGCAGTCGTAGCCGCCGACTTCCCAGTTGCCGATACGCTCGTTTACGAGGGCGGTGTGGTTGAGTAGCCACTGGGCTTGATCGAAGTCGGAGGGCTGGCGTGGCCAGTCTTGGTAATGGGCCTTGAACCAGATGGCCCACTCGCAGGAGTTCTCGCCCGTCAGGAGACGGGGCAGCCAGGTGGCCCAGATGTATGGGCGTTCGCGTCGTTGCGGCATGTGACGGCTCCTCCATTTTGGGTAGCCGTCGTCAGCCTGACGTGAGTTTATTCCTGCGCCGTGTGGTCGCGCGACGGCCGGCCGTCATCAAATTTGACGGAGGTCGTTCTGCGGGTCTGCCGTCCCAGAGGAGGCTGGAAGTGCTGGGGTGTCCCAACGCCTGAGAAGCCGTTGGCGGCTTCCCGGGTGGCTCTACGGCCGAAATTTGGGGCATCTGGCGCCGATAACGGAACCGTCCACACCGTTGGCTGTGGCGGCCGGCGTCGCCGTTGGTGCAGAGCGCGGCGCTCGCGAGTGGTGGTCGGCGCGCTGGGGCGCCACGGACGGCGTTGAATCACTCGAGCGGTAATTCCACCGGAACGGTGTCCGAGACCGTCAGGGCGGCTCTGCGGGCGGAATCAGCGGCATCTGGCGCCGGAAGCGAAACCAGCCGCCACCGACCACGCGGCGGCTGGTGGTCCAATCAGTTTGTCGGTCCTGCTGTTGGGGGTGCCGTCTTCCCGCGCCCAGTTCGTGTGGAGCTTCTGCTGGAACTTGCCTAGTGGTTCAGACCGGCCCGATTTTCGGCGTCAGTCCAGGAACACGGCGTATTGTTGGTTGATCCCGAAGCAAAGCTGGGCGACCACCGCCACATTTCCGTGCAGCAATGCCAACGGCTCCACATAGTTGGACAACTGGCGCACCTCGCCCGTTTCCAACCGGTACGCAAATACCCCAGTCTGAACTTCGGGCGGATATGGGAAAACATCACAGGGCGCCCGAACTGCCCAGACCACATATTCGTCGGAGACAGATGGAGTTGACCTGCTGCGGCCACCCACTCCGATAGTTCTTTGCAGTCCGGTTTCAAGGTCCAACATGACGATGACCGACTGGCTTGCGTCTCGAATTTGCTGCCAGACCACCAGTTGCCCATTGATCGACGGCGGGCCGTTGTGGTCGCCCGTTTCCACCAGTGGGCGTTCCTCTCCGGTGACCAGGTCGTAGGAGTAGATGTCGAACCGGTTGTCAACGCAGTTGCTGCAACCACTCTTGTTTGTGGCTCGCTGCGGACTATTCCGGTTGTCGGTCCACACCACGGTGTCGCCGTAAATCGCGGGCCTCAGTTGGGCGCCGGGGGCAACCGCCACAGGAAATTCCCGCTCGTTGAGCAAATCGTAGGCGTAGATGTCGTAATGAGTGTAGGTTCCTTCCAGTTCGTGGCGGTTGTCCTGCCAGACCAGATGAGAGCCGGAGATGCGGAGGCCGCGTCGCTCTGCCGGTAGGTCCGTGATCCGGCGTTCTTCACCGGTATGAAGGTTACGCACGAACACGTCGTTGGCGAAGCGGGGACCGTGGCCTCGGTCCGGGAGTCGGATCTCCCGCCTCCGGTCGGTCCAGGCGACGAAGTCGGCCGAAAGGGCTGTGTCAAACTTGCGGTGCCCGTCGTTGGTGAGTTGCCGGACTTTCCCCGAAGCGACGTTCACCAGCAACAACTCGCCGTCGTGGCTGGTGCCGACGGCATTGTTGCCGAAAATATCCCGAAGCCAGATCTGGATATTCAAATCGACGACCCTCAGGTCGCCCAAGGGTAGACGTGTAGGAGGCGGTCGCGTGGATAACGCGAGTGTCGTTGGATCTGGTTCCCAATCGGTTTGCTCATTGCACGACAGGGCCGCGGTGGCGACCACCAAGGCGACGATTGCGGCGAGGCTGGTGAACTTCATGGTCGCGTCAAGTTATCACGTCGTTCATTGCTGCTGCGGGCTTGCGGGCGACCCGAAACCGTCAGACTGTATTTCCCCCAGCAATGCCGTCGTTGGCCGTCAGGGTGGTCGTACGAGCACATTTCCAGGCACTGGGTGCCGGTGACGAAAGGGTGCACCCCGTCGTCGGTGGCGTCCGCCGTCGCTATGTTGAGAGGCGATTTCGCTACTCCGATCCTGGTGTCGAGCGACAGTTCCCCGTACGCGGCTGGCTCCCTGTGCCGGCTATGGGACAAGGGTGTCAAAGCCTTCGCGGGGTTTGACGGGTGTCGCTGTCAAGAAGAGTACCCCAGGTCCTTTGAGCGGAATTCCTTTCATGTTGAATTGAATATGCGAGGTGTCGTCGGGCTTGAACCCGACGCGTGTCGAGCCGAGGAAAACGGAGAGGTCGCGGAGGCGGGGACTTGTGTACTGCCTTCTCGCGGTGCCTGCGTTCGGCTCTAGTCAGGAGAAGGGTGGCTGAGCGGGTATATTCCGCTTTGTTCGAAAAGCCGAGGCGGTGCGCCATCCCGGTTCTTGGGCGTTGGTTGGCACTGCTGGTGGTAAACCGGCTATTGGCAAATCCATGTGTAGGTCGCATAAATTATGGGTGCCGTGTAGGCAACGGCCGTAATGAGAGGAACGCTTTTTTCTAGCGAGGTTAAACCACGGTACCCGTCCGCTTCGAGGTAATCCCACTCATCGGTGAATCCTCGGTGTGGTAGTTCATTTTCGATGTCCTCTATGACTTTGAACTTGGCTTTGTTGAGCTTAGCGTATGCCGTCAGATTCAGGTACCAGATTCCAGAGATTGCGACGCCGATGATTCCGGTTATGAGAAAGATAGCTGGTGATGGAATGGAAACTGTCCCGATACGCGCTGCAATCAGCATGACAGCTACTGGGGCAGTGGTCAGGGTGAGGAAAAATTTATTGGCGTTTTCTCGCCTATTGCTGACGTGGTCAGCCATATCGACGTAAAGCTTGTGGAGTGCAATCCTGTGTTCGAGGTTGTCGTTGGGTTGATCCGATTGGGTCATAGGGAATGCTTCCTGATGGCGGCTACTATTGAGGAAGTGTTCCATCCGACCATCTCTGTGGCGACTGAGCTAACAGCAGTCGGTATTCTTTCGCTGCCCCAAGGCCTGATGCCGATGATGGGTTTGTTCCACCCGACCGCCAAGTTGATTTCGTACTCAATCCATTGGCGGTAAGCGGCGTACATTCCAGATATGATGAGCACAGCTTGGGTGGGCCTCATCTGATTCTGCAAGGCTTCCGCTAGTTTGGCCGTGTTGTTCGCGTCCACGGGGTCGTGTTCTGGCACGCTGTAATTTCGCCAACTGAAGTTGTTGGCGGCATTGAGGAGGTTGACTAGGCGGTAGTAGTCATCGTTGTAAGTCCAGGCGTGGCTGATGAATAGCAGGTAGGTTTTGAGTGGTGGCATCTGAGTGTCCTTTTCGGAGTATCGTGATTGTTGGACATTTGTTATCGCGGTGTGTTGGAAAAAGTTGGGGGAGGGGGGCGTCGGCATCAGCGTTTCTATGTCGCGCGATCAAGTGGATCGCGTATTCGCCGGGCAAAGCTGCGCGGAAAACCGACCGTCTCATTTTGACAGTAGCGATTGGTTCGGCGCAACGTCTGGATGTCACCAAATGTTGGTGGGTGCGCTCCCTTCAATGTATGGGGATTGACACTGAGTAATCCCGCGATTGTGGACTGTGCAAATGGTGAGCGCTCCGCAGGGCCGTGGGAATTGCGGCGGGAACTTCTGTGTCGAGGGACAGTTCGGCGGTGCGGATTTGCCGCAGAATCTGGTTGACCTCTAGGCGAGGCGATTTCGCTACTCAGATTCCGCGGCGCTCGGATCGGACTCTGACCAAGCCACCAGCGGATTCCGTAATCGGCCCAAACCCTGAAATCTCGGGGCATTTCCGGGTTCGCGGAGTTCCCCGGCATCGGAGGACCTGCCCGGGACGTGCGTCATGGAGCCGGGCCGAAAACGCCGTTTCAGGCCCTGAGACGGTTCCTTCGGCTTCCGCGAATAATTCGCGTTGAATCGTAGCCAGGCCATCACAGGCCGTCTGGTGACGCCTACGGGTAATCAGGGAAATCGGCTGCTGTCCAGTTGGATCTCGAGTAGCGAAATTTCCTCTATGGTGGAGAGCGCGGCGCTTGCAAGTGGCGGCGGATGCGCTGGCGCGCCTGGGACGGCGTTGAATCGCTTGAGCGGTAATTCCACCTGAATGGCGTCCGAGGCCGTCAGGGACACTCTGGTGCGGGAATTCGGGGCGTCTGGTGGCGTCAACGAAACCGGCCGCCCCGTCGTCGGTGGCGGCCGGCGTCGCCGTTGGTCAGCGACAGATTTATTGTGCCAGTGACCGGGGCGTTTGCGTTGCTGGTTGGTGTCATCAATTTCCGGCGAACGGCGAGATCATCCCTAACCGACTGGCGCCGCTGCAAACAGCTTGCGCCACCCGTCAATCCGTGGGCTCCTGCGCTCCCGGAGGTCGGAGCAGTATCTCGAGGGCGAAGGACTTGCGCTGCATTGGGTCGGCGGACAGGAAGGCGTTGATGGCGTCGGCGGCCCGTTCAACCCAAGCCTGGGCTTCTGCGGGGGTGAACGTCGCTGAAGGGTCTTCATCAGCCAGCATTCGCTGGTGATGCAGTTCCAGGAACGTATCGGCGAACGCTCGGATCGCCTCGGGGTAGCCGGAGTAATCGCCCTGCAATCGCTGGTCCGAGTGGTCGGCGCCCAAGGCATGGTAGGCGCGCGACCATTCGGGCCTGCTGCGTTCCGCATCTGAAGCGCCAACCAGCAGGTCGGTGTTGCTCCGCGCCAGAACGTGATACGCGGCGAGATAGGCGGAGCGGACGGTGCCGCGCAGGTGGATGTAGTGCAAGGGGTCGGATGGTGGGGTTGCAGCGAATTCCTGCGCCCTAGCGATGATGTCCTAGTGTTGCATATTTGAAACTCCGGGGGATTGGGTTTGGAAAGGAAAGTGGCGCGGTGGTCCTGCGTCTCGACGATCACTTTCTCACTTGGACGGTGTCCGCGCGCCTCCGCCAACTCGGATGTCAGAGGTGGAGGACCGATGTCAACAGCCGCCCGGGCGGCTGTGTGGCGGAAATTCGCTGCGAATGGCGCCGGCAGCGCAACCGGCCACCCGCGACGACGGAGCGGCCAGTTGCGCCGTTGGTTGGCGTCTCGTCCGCAGCGCATCTTCTGCCGGCGGCCTCGTCATGGCCGGCCGTAGTCGGCGTCAGCGTAGTTTTCCCGTGTAGCCGTCCAGCGCTCGAGTTCAGCGTAGTGCGCGGCTTCCAGGAGTTCCCTGAGTGCCGTGCGGGTTTCGGAGTCAGAGCGACCTGACAGGCGGCAGATTTCGTTCTCGTCCGTCCCGGCGTCGTGCATCTCGAGCAGCCACTCGTGGAAGGCATCGACGGCGTTCTCGTTGGAGCCCTTCATGCCGCGGCGGCTGGCCTCTTCGAGCAGGAGGTCGGGATAGTGCTCCGACCAGCCGGTGCGGCTGCGGATGGCCTCGTGGGTGTAGCCGCGGCGGCGCAGGTCGCAGTACTTCTCGAGTCCCCGGGTGAGCTGGGGCTCCTCGGTGTCGAGTTTGGGCTTGGGTCGGGGCGCGCACCGGTCCTTGACATCGTGTCCGCAGGTGGAGCACGTGGTGACCACGTGGTCGCCGTCGCGCTTCGTGACGAGTTCGCCATCGCAGTCGGGGCGGGGGCACCGCGTCACCAGCCGCCGTGGCCGGCGGATCGGGCCGTTGCCGAGTGTGGCTGGATCTCGGCGAATCATGCTGCCTCCCGCGCTTCCAGCCGGTGGTGTTTGCCCAAGCCTGCCGCTCGTGGCGCGCCAATTTCAGGATGGCGGAAATCGCCCGGGGATTGTCGCGTCGACGAATCCGTTTGGCAAGCCGATGCCGGAATTTTGGCGATGCACGTTAGCGACGATTTCGTCCGGCAGTGGCGACTGCCTTTGGTCATCCGTTGTCCCGTTCACGCGGCCAGTCGTCGAGCCAGGGGATTTCCCGTTCCGGGAAGGTGCGGGAGTAGAGTTCGAAGGCGGCCTGCCAGCCCTCGCGGTCGGGCTCGGCCGTTGACCGGACGCTGGCCCGGTCGCCCAGGTGGTGCTTTACCGAGAGCAGGATGGCGCTGACGAGGGTATCGTAGTCGCGGCACTCGGTGCGGCACTTGCCGCGGTTGCCGAGGAAGTTGGAGACTCGGGGGTCGGTCAGGTCAGGCGGGTAGGTGAAGTCGCCGGCGGCGTCGCCCCGGCCGTTGAAGGCGATGCGGTGGGGTTCGAACTTGGGGGCGAGTTCGGGGCAGTCTGCCGAGAGCATGAGCTCGAAGTCGCAGTTTTCGGCGAGGCAGATGGCGTCCTGGGCGATGACGGGCGTCAGTTGGTAGTCTTCCTTTTCGATGATCCAGTTGTGGGAGTAGATGCGGGTGCGCCGGCTGCGTTCTTTGCCGTCCTCGCCGAAGTAGCGACGTTCGGCGCGTTCCTCGCGGGCCAGTAGCTTGGGTCGCATGGCCTCGACGTACTCGAGCGCTTCCCGGTCTTTGATTCGGTGTGAGCGGTCGGGTTCGATGAGGCCGTGGAGTTCGCTTCCGGGGACTTCGTCGCGCTGGGGGTGGTCATCGCGGTTCGGGTTTTCCGTCATGCTCGTCTGCCTCCGGTGGCGGTCGATTGCCGGCGGAGCACGCCGTACGTCATCGTTCTTCCCTTCAGTGCCGCGCGGGTCGTGTGCCATTTTTCGGCGTGGGTCAGGGTTGCTCCACTCTGGAGCTACCCAGCGTTTCCTCTGGCTCACGCGGCCAGTTGTCGAGCCAGGGGATTTCCCGCTCCGGGAACGTCCGGGAGTAGAGCGCTTTGGCGGCTTGCCAGGCGGGGTGTTGTGGGCCGCCCGTGGACGTCGCCTGTACGTCGTCGCCCAGGTGGTGCTTGATGGCCAGCAGGGCGGCGCCGACCAGCGCGTCGTAGGGCTTGGCGTTGGTGGTGCATTCTCCGTAGCCGGCCGGGATACCGATTTTGACGTTCCGTTTCCGGTCGGGTGGGTAGTCGAAGGTCATTCCGCGGTCGACTTCGGCGTTGAGGGAGATCCGGTCGGGGCCTAGGGCGTATTCCTCGTACTTGCTGCGGGGCTTCCCCATCTTGAAGTCGCACTGGTCGGCCAACGCTTGGACGTCGGCCACGATGGTTTTGGTCTGGGCCGACGCTTCATCTTTGATCAACCAGCGGTGAGTGTACCCCCTGATTCCGTGGTGGGGTTTCGGTTCGCCGCGGGCGGCGATGTTCTTCTCTCGCAGTTCCCGCTGGCGTCGTATGGGCGCGAGGACCCGGTCGATCCAGGCTTGACTTTCTTCGTACATTCGCAAGTTGGGTTCGGGCGCTTTGACCAGTCCGTGCACTTCCTCGTCGTGCTGAGGTTCTTGGTTGGTTTCGTCGTAGTCGTCGCTTCGCTGGGTCATACTTCCTGTCCTCCGGGAGGGGTCGATTGTCGTCGCAGCACGCTGAAGGTGAGTTCTTCGTCGAGTCGTACGGCCTCGGCGTAACGCTGTAGGATTTCCCTGGCCTCGTTGAGGACGTTCTCGTCGTTGCACTTCAGGAAGATGGCGGTAATACCGTGGGTCTCGTGCTTCAGGGGGTTTTCGGACGCGCCGCGCCAGTCGGCGGTGTCGCGCAGCGTGCCGTCGACCACCGCCTGGGCGTGTTGCTCGGGGCAGGTGATGTCGGTGTCGTCGAACGGTGCCGAAATATCATCGAAGTACGGATGCTTGGGTAGGGAGGTGACTGCCCTCTTCATTCCGAGTTCTCGGGTTTGGTCTTGCCGTCCTGCTTCGGTAGGAGGCTGCTGTGTCTTCGCACGAAGGTGGTGGCGCTCAGTTGCGCGCCGACCTTTGTCGAATGATTTCTCCCTTTTGGAAGATGTCCTCCATGATCTCGCGCATCTCGACCGTGAAGGCTGGCGGGGCGTTCTTGTCCCAGTGGCATATCGTGCAGTCCGGCCCGCCGAAGATGGTGCCCGAAGCGGCGTTTCGCATCAGGTTTGGGCCGTCTGTCGTCTGTTCCCCAGTCATGGTTCCTCCACTTGTAGGAGCGTCGAGGAGACGGTACTCGCTTTCCTGGGGGACGAGCACTCGTCCGAACTTGCGCGTTCCCGGTGAATGAAACGGACTGGCGGGCCAACTCGTGGGGGCATGATGGGCGGTTGAGGGCGCGTCTCGTAGCTGACTGGATCTTTGGTCGGGTTTGAGGCGAGCCTTCTGGTTTTTCACCGATTGAGTTCCATCAGAGCCTCTTTCACGGCCTCTTCGCCAAATCCTTGCTGGAACGCCTGCTGGTAGGCGGATTGAGCCGCCTGCTTTTGTTCCATTCGGCCGAGTACTTTGCCCCGTGCAAAGTGGTATCGGGCCGCTCCCCACCGTGCTGGTGTGGCCAACGACTCGTAGGTCGAATAGGCATCGACCGCCTGGTTGTAGTGGTGTTCCACCCATGCCTCTCTGGCTTCGTTGTCTGGGCGGAGTACAGGGTTCCTTCCCAATGCCCAGGCCAGGTGGGTTTCCGCCTTGATGCGGTGAGCGTGAGGGTTGTCGTCACCCAGTTCAATCGCTCGGTCGATGTCACGCAGGATGTCGACGGCGGTCGAATACGACAACCCCGACTGGGCCCAAGCCGCCATGTAGTGGTGCAGGCTGGGGTTGTCCGACGCGATGACGATGGGGTCAAAGAAGTTCGGATGGCTGACGGAGGAGGTATAGGAGACCCGAGTCGGAAACGGCGGGTTTGGCTGATTGACCTGGGCCGGCAGAACCATAGTCGCCCACAGACCGGCTTCGGGGTCGGCGGTGAACTCGTCGGGGTAGTCGCACCATTCCCACATCGCCCTGGCCTGGTCCATCTGCGTCCACTGCGAGTCGTGCCGCTTGGCATTCAACAACGGGTTCGCCAGCTGTGTGGCGATCATGTGGAGGGCGGTTTCGCCGCTGTATCCCTGATACCAGTTGACCGGTACGTCATCCTCGGCGGCGGAAATGATTTTGTCGTTGCAGGCGGGGAGGTTCAGGTATTTGATGCCTTGTTCGAGCTGCCCTTGGGCGGCGAGGAGCGCCCCCTTGACAGCTAGGTGTGCGGTGACCTCGTAAGAATTGTCGGGGTAGAGGGCGTTGGCGTCATTGGGCGGGCGATCCTCGTCCCAATGGAAGAGTGCCGTCGGGTCGCTGTAGTCGAACGCGTCAATGGCGTCTGTCGCCTTTTGGACATCTCCGAGGTTCCAGTAGGCGATTGCCAGCAGGGTTGCAGCTTCGACGTCTCGGCTGGGATCGAGGTCTCCCGCATTTTCGACGACCGCTTCGTAGTCGCCGATCTGGGTCCATGTTCTCGCCCGCAGGACGTAGAGATTGGCGCGGCGTTCCTCTCCGGTCAGTTCGATGATTTTGCTCAAGTCTCGCAGCGCCTGCGCGTGCCACCGCAGGTTCCGGTGAGCGTTGTGCCGGTTGTGGAGGGAGCCGGTGTCGTCCGGGTTGAGGAGAAGGTGGGTGTCGGCTTCAAGGATGGGGTCGATGTTCCCGCGCAGGTCGACGTGCTCGTAGAGCTTGACGAGCCCGTAGGGCGCGAGGTTTTGATTGATCTCGTGGGCTGAGCCTTGGGGCAGCTGCTGGAGGCTGTAGGTGTCGATGGAACCGTAGTCGCCGGAACGGTAGAGAGCCGTGAAATGGGCGAGGTCGGCGTCCGCCCTTGCGAACTGGTCCTCGTAGTTCGCCATTTCCCGAGCCCTCTCGGCGTCGGCGAGCGCGTCTTCGTAGTTGCCGATTTCGCTGTGCGCGTAGGATCGGAACGCGTAAGCGCGTCCGGCGTTCTGCGCTTCCATCTCTAGCGCCGTATCGAAGTCCTGCATGGCGCCGTCGTGGTCTCTCGCCATCGTCCGGGCGAAACCGCGCAGGGTGTACGCCTCGGCCAGGTTGGGGTTGATGGCGATGGCCCGATCAAGGGTGTAGGCCGCCCTGTGGAACCTTTGGCTCCACAGGTAGAGCTCCGCCTCCACGTAAAGGTCTTCCGCCTGCTTGATCTGTTCGCCCGTGGGAGCCGGTCGTTCGGTTTGCCCGCTCTGTCTGCGCTCCCCGTCCGTGGCTGGTGTCGTTTGCGTCCCCGCAGGTTCTGATCTGCTCGCCTGGCGCGGCGCGTTGGACCCGCCGGAGCCCGCGCCGGCGGCTTGTGCGGACTGCCGGTCGTTGGCGGGAGTGGTCGCGTCCGCAACGACGTTCTGGACATCGCTCCCCGACGATGCTGAGCCGCTTCTGTCCGTGGCTTGGGTGGCTGGCCTTTCCCTGGCGGGCTCGGACGCGGGTTCCTCCGAGCCGCAGCCCACCAAGGTGGTGGAGACGATGACCGTCACGGCCAGCGCTGAAAACAACGACAGCCGGCCGATGCTCCGTGGCTTAGGGCTGGATCCGAGCTTGGGTTCGGACAGCCAACGCAATAGGGCGTACCGGCTGGAGTGGGATCGGGCGGGGTGAGATGTGGTGCGGTCCGGCGCTGGTCTGGACCCTGGCAGATGCTCAAGCATGAAACCTCCTCACGGAATGACGTTCACGAAGTCGCAAATCTCATCCGACGCGCCGTCATCTGGGTCTTCCCAATGCTCGACAAAGGTTCCGCTGGTTGCCATGTTGAGCTGTCCTGCATGCTTGGAGGTTCGTCGAGGAACGGGTCTCAGAATGGCCGGCGCGCCGACGGTGGCTCTATTGCTGCCCGCGTTCGGGGCAGGGCAGTGAACCGGTGTTGGAGCGGAGCGACGCTGCGGTGTTGGCTCGATTGCTTCCAGGGCATTTCGATGGAAGTCCACCGGTTGGATGATGGAAGTTTTGTGCTGCCGCGACGTTCCGATTCCGTTGACGACAATGGTGCTGGCGTTGGAGAGCCGATGTATCGGGGCTTCACTGGTCACGGTGGCGGTCCATACCCGCTGGCATCGCCGTTCTCAACACCGCCGGCGCCTGCACAGCAGTCGTCTGCGCAACAGGCGCGGATTGAGCGCGGCCGCCAACTTGGGTTGAGGAACGCGCGTCGTCGGGATCGACGAATTCGGCCGTGCCGTCGCCCACCACAAAATCGCCCTCCGCGATCACGTCTTCAATGTCCAGTTCAAGCGCGAATTCGGCGAAAAAGCTTTCAATCAGGTCGTCGATCTCGATGTCGTTCTCCGCTCCGGCAGCGGCGCGTTCCGAGCTGAACATCACGGCGTACGACGCCGGAATTGACTCACTGTCGTCGCTTTTCCCGATGGCGAGGGCAAACCCCTGGCAACGGTTGATGGGGCAACTCTCGGTGATTACCGCCACCTGGAGCCAACCGCCTTCGGTCCGATCCAGAACCCGTTTGATGTCGCTGTTGCCGTCTGCCGCCAATTTCTCGGGGTCACGAGCCTTGTAGGTCAGCATGTCTTCCAGGTCGTCCTGGCGGCTGACGGCGAAAACGAGGTACCCGTCCTTCTCGAAGAGCGCAACGGCTGGAAAGAGGCCACCGGGGCACTCCCACAGCTCAAAGCCGCGGTAGTCGTCGTCTTCGCAGTCCAGTCCGTCCTCGAGCTCTTCCCGGATGATGTCGAAGTCGAAATCGCCCCTGACGATTTCCAGGGAGTCGGCATTGGCCTGGTCATGTGCGAAAGCCACCAGTGAGACGTCGCCATCATCCACGTCAATTTCCTCGTAGAGGAAGGAGTTTCCAAAACCCGCCGAGTCATCGGCTTCCTCTTCGAGGTACTCGACGTAGTCCTCGGGAACATCGCCGTTCAAGATGGCTTCGTTGTCTCCGATGACCACCACTCCGGCGTCGGCGGGAATGTAGCCCAACACTGCGCCGCCTCCGGTAGCGCCGCGACCGCCACCCGTAAACAGACCCACCTGCCACAGGACTACCGCGACAACGACCAACAGCGCTACCCCGCCGGCGCCGCCGGCGATCATCAGCGTCCTGCCGGAGATGGTGAACGACCTGCCGGAAGGTTGATTGTTCTGGGGCGAGTTGCCTGACTGTTCTGGTGGTTCGTTGGCTGCCATGATGGGAGTCCTCCATGTTGCCGGCTTTCATCGGTCTTGGTTTTTCAGGATGGCCGGCGAGCCGACGGCGGCCACGACCGCCAGCGCGCCGGCAGGAGCAATGAACGAATTCTTGGGTTTCCAGCCGCTACGGGTTTGCGTCGATGACTTCCAGGGCGTTGCGTCGGAACGCCATTGGGTCGATGATGAAGTGGGCCGGTTGCTTAGTTCCTCCGGTTCCCATGACCCATATGGTGCCGGCGTTGAACATCCGGGCGAATATGCCCTGATCGACCGCGAGTCCTTCAACACGGTTGTGGTTCAGTTCCAGGGCCCTGCGCCTGATGAACCCCTCCTTGACGATTACTCGTCTCGAAGTAATGGCGAACTCGGTGGTCAGGTACCTCTTCAGTGCCAGAAGGATAGGGATCGCAAACAGCAGAAGGATGACCAGCGCCAGGAATGCACCGCCCCCGCCTCCGACGCCAGCCCCAGCGGAGATGGCGATGATGAGGCCGATGAAGAGCAGGATTGCGGGAAAGACGAAGATGCCCCAGTGCAGCTTCGCCCGGTGCAGCACTTGCTCTCCCGTCATCAGGTTGTTGTCCACGTAACTCATGGTTGCTTCCTCCGTAGCGTGGTGTGCCGTCCCGGCAAACATGGGTTGGCGACACGTTCGGCGGCGCGATCAGTTCGGGGAGGTTTAAGCCGCCCGCAGGGCTGCGGAATGGTCGCCGAGAAACATGCAAAAACCGCTCGGACAGCGAGCGGCGACGACGATTAACCGGTGATTGTCCTCGGGGTGGACAACACAGGGGTGCCCCTGCGGCGGCTGTTGTTTCCCGCGGGGGTTTGGGTCCGGCCAGGGGCGGTGGTCCAACGTCTCCACGGGGGTTTCGATCTGCGGGTCATCACTGGCAGTTCGGGGCAGCGCCCCCGCGTGGTCGTGTGGTGGTCCTGGTCGGCGATTTCACGATGGACGAAGTGCCTGCACTCGGGTGCGGGTAGTTCGGTGGTCACGCCTTGAACCGCCTGCAGTGGCGATGCCCGGAAAGAGAGAACTCCAGATCCTGTGACGTGACGCCACTGGAGCGGTTCGTCCGTGTCTGAGTACGGCGCAATGGCTACCTTTGCACTCCGCTTGGGAACGGACCCTAATCTGAAATCGGTAAGCCACTCGACGAGGGCATTCTTGTCAGTGCCCGTGGCGACGGCTGCGAGTTCTTTCTTCATTGACGAACCTCCGCTCGAAGCTCCGGTGTTGGACCATGTCCGGCCCCAGCGGGATGAAGGTGTATGTGTCCTACCTGCTTCACCGAGCTCGATGCGGAGCGAGTGTAGTGCTTTTGTCTGACAACCGTCAACGAGCTGGTGTCGTATTTAAGGCATAGAACAGCGATTTTATGCCTGTTGGATTCATGATGCTGAACCTCAGGGGCAGATGGCGTTCCAACACTGGATTAGGCATCTGTCTAATAGACCATACGTCGCGGAGATTTTACGTTTTGCTGGTGCGGGGGATGGGATGAGGCTGTTGTTGGACACGTCCGGATAAGGGCGCAGTCCGAAACCAGATGCTTGTGGGCCCAGGTGGTCCACGAGCGGGAGATGGACAACTTGACGCCGGATGGGCTGATCGGGCTACTGTCGTCGGTTTCGTGCGGGGCGTTCGTGCTTACGACGGACCAAACGGTCGTTTTCTGGAACGACCGTGCCCATGAGATTCTGGGCTACAGGCCGGAGCGCGTGGTCGGCCGGCGATGTGCCTCGGTCGCCGGCGGGGCGGTGGGTATCGCCCTCTCCGAGGGTTGCGAGGACGGCTGCTCCATGATGCGCAGTCTGCGAGATGGGCAGATGCCGGGTCGCGGCAGGCTGCGGATGCGGTGTTCCTGGGGCGAGCGAAAGTGGCTGGTCGTGACGCCGATGGCGGTGTCGGGCGTCGAACAGAGTGGACCGCTGCTCGTGTACCTGTTCGGCGATTCCGGAGAAGAGGCGCCGGCGGCAGATGTCGAGCGGCTCATTGAGCTGGGCGGTGGGGCCGGCCGCGGTGCGGATGATGTCCACTATGAGCGTCCCCAAAATTTCTTGTCGGACGACGAGGACCGGGCCGCTGTGTTTGGGTCGAGCGAGGAAGCCGACGGATCAGATGATCCTCTTTACCGGTACCTCGGGAGTTCTTTCCGAGGCTTGGGTGGGGAAGGCGAAGGATCGAATGATGGAGGCCCGGCCCGCGAAAGCACAGGCCCCAGGTCCGCCGAGGTGAGCTTGACCGACCGGCAGCGGGAGGTGCTGTTCTACCTGGCTTTGGGGTGGGAGACGAAGTACATTGCCGAGGAACTGGGCGTGAGTTGGTACACGGTGCGGAAGCACATCGAGAACCTGAGGCGCAGGTTGGGTGCGTCCAGTCGCCTGGACGCCGTCATGATCGCCATGCGCCTGGGGATCATTCCATCGGAATGATCCCCAGCCTCGACTGGTCCCTTGGTTCCCGTCCAAGTGCCTCTGGTGAGCCATGGACCGCTACACAGGGGATGGGCCTGAAGTGGCGCCGGCGAACGGGCAGCGGCCTGTGCTGCGGAAATTCGGGTTGGCGGTTGCCCAGTCGAGAAACGAGCCGCACCGCTAAGGGCGGTCCGCTGCACGTTTGCTCGGCAGCGAGCGCCGGTTCTCAGGTGCGCGATCTCGAGCGTGCCGAGTGTTCGTGGCCAATCTGAACGTGGGGGAATGATGCGGCCCCACTGGCCATGGTGTCGCAGCGGTTTGTCTCAGCTGTGCCTTTCGAGGAACACGGGCATGCCGCCCTTGAGGCGAAGGGAAACCAGGGGCACCTGCTCGATCCGGCGGCGGGGGACGTCGTGCATGGTCCAGGGTTGGCCCAGCATCGCCAACAGCAGCAGGGCTCCCATCCAGGCGAAGCCTTCCCCGATGCACGGGCGGGGACCGCCGCCGAAGGGGTAGTAGGCAAACCGCGGCAACTGTTCCCTGAATTCCGGTTGTGCCACTTCAGGTTCTGCGCGGCAATGCGCTCGCCGCCGAGTACCGTTGCCACGAAGTCCGCGTCGTGCTGTCGGGTGGGTTTGCCGTCGAACAGCCGCCCAGTGGCGGTTGTCCGGCGAGAAAACGAGCAACGTAACGGCAGACGCTCCGCCGACGGGCGTCAGTATCTGGTCCGATCTGCCACCGCGCCGTAGTCCGCCAGGCTCAACCAGTGGCACCAGAGCGGGCCGTTTGGGAGCCAAAGCCTCTGGTCCTGACCTTGCACACCCCAAGCGGCAACCGCGACGCGGCATCCGGATGGACCATGATCCTGTACGGTCTCGAGTGCCGGTGCAAGGTCGTTGTCGGTGGACATGATCACGCCGACATCGTGGTCGCCCGCGATTCCCAGCCTCACGAAGTCGATGGCCAACGCGACGCCGATACCTTTTTCCTGAGGCTGTCCTTGCGGGTACCGGAGTTCCCTCTCTATGACCGTAGCTCCGTCCCGCGCCCAGCCTTGGCTCTGTGTCCGATGAGCGGAGAAGGTACGCCGAGTCCGGTTCCGGTTCGGCGTCCTGAGTACACCCGCACTTCCGAGGGGCTGTAGGGCGTGCCGTTTGGGTCGCCCCTGCTCTCAATCAGCTTGCCCAACTCTACGGGTTTCAAATGGCCATCGCTGCCGGACTGAGGATTGAGGAAAAAGGCGTCGCGAGCGCACCGGTAGGCGTTCTGGTAGCCGATGAACAACGTCAGGCGAAGAGGGCTGGTCATGAGGGCCAAGACAAACCCCGCGGTGCGCTCGGTTTGGTGCCGGCGGACCGCGGGGAGCAGTGAAACCAATATGCCGATCAACGTTCCGATTGTCAAAGAGACAGCTGTCTGCCAGGAAACCCGCTCGGGATGGCCATGGTAATTCTGCCCACAATGAGGCCGTTGGCTGCGCGGGCGAGATTTCGGCATCCGGCGCCGGAAGCGAAACCGGCTGGCCCTTCCTCGAGAGCCACCTGCTTTGCCGTTCGGTGGCGGTCGCGCCGGCACTTGGCTAGCTGTCGGCTACGCCAGCGAGTGCTTTGCTGGCGCGGCTTTGGGCGGCCTACCGTGTCCGCTGGCTGGGACTACGTCCTCAGCCCGTGAGTCTGGGGGTGGCCTGCTGGAGTGGCGCCACAGTCAGGCGGATGGGCTCTTGCCCTGCTGCATGGTGGTGATGAGGTCGGTAGCGTCATCGGCGATCATGGCGGTGCGCGCTGCGGCGAGCTTGTAGAAGTTCTGCGGCGCCCACAGGGTCCGCTCGTCGGGAATCTGGTGGTGGCGCAGCATGTCAGGCATCTGCGCTGCGATCTTGTGCAGGTACTGTTCCGGCGACCGTTGCGCCTTGATGCTCTTGGCCGTGGTGGCGCTGACGAGCACGGTGTTGGCCAGGCAGTGATACAGGTCGGGGTCGGGAAGAGCATCCTTGCTGAAGAGGTGGTGCTCCACCAGTTCGTCGGGATTGATGTCGCGCAGGGTCTGGCCCGTGACCCAGTCCTTGCACGTTGGGCGCATCCGCAGCGCCTGCACCAGGATGTGGTGGGGGCTGGGCGACTTGATCTGGTAGTCGTAGCGGGTCGGCTCGGTCAGGCTGGGCCCGTGGCGGGAGTCGGAGATTTTCCGCAGCTCGTGCCACGGGTTGTCTGTGTCCAGGGCGTCCAGTTCTTGGTTGACGGAGCTGGCCGAGGAGCCGCCGCGGTACCCGCGCAGCGTGGTGGTCAGCAGGTAGGCCATGGCCTTGATTTCGTCTTCCGGCGTCGGGAAGGCGCCGCCGTGGGTTTGCAGGTAGCGTGCCAGCACCGAGATGGGCGCCACGGTGCGGAAGGTGTTCTTGGCCCTGATGGCCAGATGCAGCTCCATGGCGGCTCCAATTACGTTCAGGTTGTCGTCCGCTTCCGCGAAGGCTCCCTGAATTCGCTCGGGTGAGGCGTCGGCGCGGCTCAAGCCGTAGCGTTGCTGACGGCCGTTCAGGAGAATGCCCACCACCCTGATGATGTTCGACTTGGTGACCACGTTGCGTAGCGGGGTGTCCTGCCACTTTGCGATCATGTCGTGTATGGTCGAACGGGCAGCGGGCCACTTGGGCGACACCCACATGGTTTCGATGTCGTCCTGGGTGACCTTGCGCCCGTTGTTCTGCATGCGGGCGAAGAGTTCCATCACTTCCTGGAGCTTGATCTCGGGGGCGATGGTCGAGACCATGATCTGCCGGTCGGCGATGTTCTGAATGGTTCGAATGTTGCGGACGCACTGCCGCCATTCCTTGCCGGTCCGCTTGGGCCGTAGTTCCTGCTCCATGGCCTCCAGCTTGGCGGCGTCGTCTCGAATGATGTCGCAGACTGCCATCCACTGGGGCCGGCTGTTCATCATCGGAGTCCGGAACCGGAAGTTGCCGGTGAGGACGTTGACGTGGAGCCCCAGGGGCGGAGCGGGAGCGTTGGGCAGGATGGTTGGCGGCAGGGCGTTTTCCATGGCAGTGTAGATGCTGAGCAGGCGCTGCTGGCCGTCGACGATCAACTTGTGGACCTGCCCCTCGGGCGTGGGCTGTTCCCAGAAAGTGAAGAGGCCGATGGGATGGCCCTTGAACAGGGAGTCCCAGAGGGTGGCGATGTGGGATTTGGTCCAGGACCAGTCGCGCTGCCAGTACTCGCAGTAAGCGGTGCCCTGGCTCATTTCCTCGACGATGTTGCGAATGGTGGTCATGCGTTTTCTCCTTCTTTCAGTTGGTCATGCCGTGGTCCTTTTGAGACAACCGGCCGTGCGGGTGTGCGGGACGGATGTTGGCGCCCATCGACGGCGCCGTAGCGTGTGTCTTCGTCATTGTGCAGCCGCTGGCGCGAGTGATCCGGGCCGCTCTGCCCGACGGCCTACTTGGTTCCGGAGCGATGTGTGGCGCTGGAGCCGCGAGGATCCCAACCAACGCTTCACGCGGGCCAAGCTCGGGCCGGGGAGGATTCAATCTGCCGGCGGCTGGCTGCATGGCGTCCGGTCGGTTTCGACGGTGCAGCAAAAAGGCCGCCCAACGGGACGGCCTCATGCCGGTGGATGGTCAATTTCGTTGGGCGCTCGCGATAGCCCCATTTTCTGCCGGAAAGAGCCACCGGGCGCGTTTTAGTGACCCTGAGGCGAATTGCTCTTCGGACGCGAGAACCGCGGCGGCTTTCGCTCGCGGCAGAGATGGCAGTGAGATGCCCCACCTCGGCTGCGGATCGTCACCAACGGGTCGAATACTATTAGGCGATTTCGCTACTCGCCGTCGCAGCGTGGCTGAGACTACGTCTGTGCCAGCAGGGGAGAAAGTTTGTCCAACAGAGCCTCTACATCGCCGAGGCTTTCGGCTACTAAATCGGCGTCCATGTCGTTCTCGTAGAAGTTCTCATGGAGCGCGCTCGCAACGGCGAATAGGCGATGGATGTCGCCGTCACCGGTTTCCGAGCGCAGCCGGCTGGCTGCTCTGTGGTAGTGTCGGTGCCGGCTGTGCTCCCAGCCGCGCTGTTCGGCGATGGCCTTGAGCATCTGGGCGGTGGCGCCCCAACCTTTCTCGGATGCTTGGGCAAGATCGCCGGCGGCGAGTTCTGTTCTGGCCTGCGCGAGAAAATGCTCGCTGGCCTGTCGATACTGCTCGGTGGTCACTTGGGTAGCCTCCTACTGTCTTTACAGGTTAGCAACTCGGATGTGCTGGGGCAATGATGTGGGCGGGGCACCCTAATGATGGCGCGGGTACGAGTAGCGAAATTGCCTCAATACTATGGCAATATGTCATTCCCCAACGAGGCGACGCCATCGGCAACTTGTGCTAATCGGAGAATTGCCATGACTGCAGCAGGTTTTGAACCGCAAAGGGAGGCCTTGGAAAATCTGATCTTGGATCGAGACTTCGAACTGTTGGAGGATCGACTTGCTGAGTTCAATCTGTTCGATGTGCTCGGAGTCCAGCACAGAGAGCTCCAGCATTCGGCGCTCTTGGCTTGGCTCCTCAACCCCCGGGGCTCCCACGGCTTGAGGGATTACTTTCTCAGGAAGTTCCTCTCCGAGGCAGCACGTGCAGGCATCCGGCAAGGCACTACAACCGTCACTCCGATTACCGTCGACCGCTGGAAGCTCGATGACGCTGAGGTCGTTACGGAGCGCCACCGCATTGACATATTGATTGTTGCTCCAACTGACCAATTCGTTTGCCTGATCGAGAACAAGATCAAAGCGGAGGAGGCGCCGTGCCAGCTCTGGCGTTATCTCGTTGAGGTCCAGAACCAATATGATTTGGAATCGTTCCCGATTTTTCTCACTCCGGATGGCAGGGACCCGGAAGACCCCAGAGTGGCGGCGAGGTACATCGCTTTCAGTTACGGCGATGTTGAACGGCTGATTTGTCAAACGCTCGAGGCTCGTCGGTCTAACCTCAGCACTCGCGTGAGGGGTTTCCTGGAGCAATACAGCGACACTTTAGGGAGGCACGTTTTGGAGACTGGGGGCAGCATTGAGGATTTGGCACAGCAGATTTACGAGAAGCATCAGGAGGCCATTGACCTGATCATTAGGTCAAGGCCCGCGGTGAAGCCCACCGATTGGGACATCATTGACGGGCCCATCGCGAACCATCCTCAACTGTTGCAAGCCGATCACCATCATGACTTGGCGCATCGTTTTTACGTGCCCGAGTTAGACGAGATCGCCGATCTGAAGAGGGGTGATGGCTGGACGGAATCAGGACGGCTCTTATTGTTTGAAGCGAAGTATGCTTCGCGCAGATTGGCCCTGATCATCGGACCAGGTCCTCAAGAGGTCCGCCAAAGACTGTATGACCTGTCCCAGAGGGAAGACGGGATCCCGGGCGTTAAGATGGTGAACTCTGCCAGCTTGAGCAAAAGCTGGCAGACCATCTATTGGACGAGGCTACCCGGAAAACCCAACAAGCCGCTGCCCGACTACCGTAGCGCGAAGGCCGAAGTTGAACAGGCCATCGGTCGCTTCTTTGAAGAGGACCATCCTCGTTTGGTTGGTGCGATTCGTGCGGAGTTCGGTTTGTGATCAGGACACCGGTTTCGGCACAGGCCAGTCGCCGAGGTTGTCGGTGGAGTCGACGGGGCTGAGAGGGCCGGCGGCTGCATTGACGGTGTGCATGTCCGTTCTGGCGGCACTGAATACTCTGTCTCTGGCTGAGCGGGTCACCTTGGCCAACATAACGCTCCACGGCCGTCCCTGACGGTCTGCTGCTTCATGTCTCGGAATGGCGTGACTCGTGCCCTTGGCCGGTCGTCCCGCTTGGGGCGGGCTTCAGAGCGCGGAGTAGCAGGTCACAGGACGCGGCCATCCCCTCGTGGTGCCACGCACACCGCGCCCTTGGCGTTCGGAAATAACTGGTCGCCTCTAGTCAGCGGTGTCTGGTGTGGCCTTCGCTCAACGTCGCCGGAACTCCTGCTCCAGCCGGAGCGTCGAGATCTGGACGATGGTCGGTCGCCCATGCGGGCAGCGGTGCGGCTCCGGCGTTTTAGCCAGCAGCTCAATGATGGCCTGCATCTCGTCAACGCCCAGCACATCGCCGGCGCGAGTTGCTGAGTGGCAGGCGATGGTGGCGGCGACGGCTTGTTGCGGTGAGGTGACGATCTGCTCGGCGGCGAATTCGTCCAGCAGTCGTTGCAGGGCGTGCACCGGTCCTGCACAGTGTGGTGCCGTTAGCGGTAGCGGCACGGCGTTGATCTGCCACATCAAGTCGCCGAGTTGTTGCAGGCTGAATCCCTGCTGCTCGATGAGCTCGAGGTGCTGTCCGAGGGTCTCGTGCTGGAACTCGTCGAGGGTGGCCCGCTCGGGCAGCATGAGCTTCTGCGAGTCCGCGGGCTGACTGGTGCGCTGACGAAACACGCGGTCGAAGATGACCCGTTCGTGGGCGGCGTGCTGGTCGAGGACGTATAACCCGTCCGGGCCGTCGGCGAGGATGAAGGTGCGCTGTGCTTGGCCGATGAGGCGCAGCTCGGGGATCGTGTTCCTGAGGTTTTGCCCCGCTTGCAGGTCGGTCGTGACGAGCGCGTCGTCCGGCTGCTGTGGGCTTCGTCGTTCGCTTTCGGGTCGGCTCGCGGCTGGACTAGGGTTGTGCCTGTCCGGCATTGGGTGGGTTCGCTCGTCGGCCAGTTGGCGGATCTCGGGTTCCTGGTCGAACCTGGCGTTGTCGGGTGCTGGGCGGCCGTAGTTCCGCTGGCGCGACGAGCCGAATGGTCGGCTGGCCGGCTGGTGGATGACGCCGTGGTTCGAAAGCGCTTCCCGCACAGCGCGCTGGATGGTGGCGAATATCTTCGACTCGTGGCGGAACCTGACTTCCTGCTTCGTCGGGTGGGCGTTCACGTCAACGGTCTCGGCCGGCACGACAAGGTGGAGCACGGCGATGGGGCGCCGTCCCATGGGCAGCGAGTTGCCGTAGCCCTGCTCGATGGCGTACGAAAGGTTGCTGTCCTGTACCCAGCGGCCGTTGACGGTCACCGAGATGTCGTTGCGATTGGAGCGGTGCAGGTCCGTGTTGCTGACGTAGCCGGAGACCTGAACGTCGTCGGCGTTGAGCAGGACGGGCAGCATCTTGCTTGCCACATCGTGGCCCATGATGCTGAGGATGGTTTCTGCCAGCTTGCCGGTGCCGTTGGTGCGGAAGGTTTCGTTGCCGTCGTTCGTGTACGCGAAGCGGACGTGGGGGTAGGCTGTGGCGTAGCGTGAGACGATGCGCTGGACCTGGGCGGCTTCGGTGGGCTTCGTGCGCAGGAACTTGAGCCGGGCGGGCTGGTTGCCGAAGAGGTTTTCCACCGTGATGTTCGTGCCGACGGCGGCGCCGGTGGGCCGTGGCTGGCCCTCGAGCTCGCCGTACCTGATCCGGTATCGCGTGGCGGCCTCGGCATCGGGCGTGTACGTAGCTTCCGACTCGTCGTCCTCGTTGGCCAGCTGCTAAAATCGTTGACGGCAGGGGATTGGGTGGTAGGGCTGCGCAGGCCCTTGGCGGCGCGTGGGATTCAGATTTCGAACCAGAGTGTCATAGAACTACGATGTCGACCCCCAAGGATGCAGTTGCGGCGGCGGCCAGGAATGGGTTTCACTGCCAAGTCGAGGGATACCACCATGGGTACGGCAACCTCGCGAAGCGAGGGGCGACCCTGCACGTTGAGAGTCTGTGTGCCTCTGCCGACAAATTGGACGAAAGAGCCCGCCGAACGCTGCTGTCGCAGTTGAGTAGCATTGCTGTGTGGCAACTTCGTTACATTCAATCCCGAGAATGTGCGGCCAAGCTGGTGGAAGGAAAGACCGGTATCCCCAGCGTTCTGTACAAGTACATCCCCATGGAACTCATCGAAAGGGGGGTGCCGCGGAGCTTGCGGGCAACGCAACCGTCAGCCCTCAACGACGTCATGGAGTGTAGCATCTCACCAATGGGAGAGACCGGAGCGAGCGCGAGCAGCTACCGAACTGCGGTAGGTGCGAAGCTCCAAGAGTGCTTGGGGATTACCCTGTCTGACGGGGAACTCGCGAAACTGTGGGTGACCACCGGAGATATGGAGTTGTCGGGTTTCATTAGGGAACACCTCAACTCCCGTGTAGGTGTGGTCTCCTTGAGTAGCAACGCGCTGGTGCCCACAATGTGGGCGCATTACGCTCAGAACACCGGCGTTGTCGTGGGCTACGACACTGAAGTTTTGGCCAAGTTGGGATTCGACCTCAGGTCAGTGGTTTACTTGGACATTCCCCCGATGTGGCAGCCAACCAGAGGCGACTTGATCGAAGCGGCTTTCGCGGATCGCGAGAGCATGGATCGCGCAGCAGCAGCGGGCAAGGTTGTTCTCGGGCACCATATCCTGTGTAGTGTTGGCCTCACGACAATGTCCTCGGACTGGAGAGCGCTGGCGCGCCTGCTGTTCGTCAAAGGGATGAGCTGGGCGTACGAGCAAGAGGTCAGGCTGCTGGTTGATCAGCGGCAAACACTGGACACCGGCAAACTGGACAAACGTGATCAGCCCATCAGGGTGGTTGGCGTTCCCTCTGAGGCCATCAAGGAAATCTATCGGGGACCACACACCAGCGAGGAAGACGTGGCACTGGTGGTAGAAAAAGCTCGCGGTGAAAACAAGAAAGGACTGTACGTGAGAAGTACGAGTTTTCGGAACTTCAGCATCCAGAACACTGGAGGATCGCGCTACTGAAGCGTGGGACCGGAAGAATGGAATACCATCTCTACGAAATCTTGTTGGAAAGCCCGCTGATGTGGGTGAAGATTCAGTCGCCTTGTTGGTCTGTGGAACAGGCGATTGCTTTCTTCGGGATTCGCTTCGGTGGCGAGGATCCCGAGCCGGCTGTCCCTGTCCATCCGTACCGTACGTTCGACATACCGACCAAACTTTCAGAGTGTACTGAAAGCATCGCCAACTGGGATTCAGTGAAGGACTCTTTTCCTTATGGCTGGGACGAGCATGGGTTCCGATTAGTCGGGCAGCCTTACCCGTGGTGTGAAACCTTGGCAGACGGCTGTGAATGCCATGGATCGGAGGACGAGCTAAGTGCTGCTTACTGCTCCGCCTTTGGGCTAGAAGCGGAGGCTGAGAAGCGGGCGGCTAGGTCCCCCAACGTCCGGTACGCCGAGAACTTGAGAAAATGGGTAGATAGGGCAGCCGAGCGGGAGGGGAATTCAGGACAACAACCACCGTACCGGGACGCAGTGGTCCGTATGGCTGAATCCATCCTGCCTGCCGAGCCAGATCCGGATCAGCTGATCATAGTGGTCGTGACGGACCGCAAGAATCCCAGAGGGCGGGGAACCATCATCACGGTACGGAGAGACCCGACCAGCGGACTGCATGAGGTACCAGTCACGTATTACTCCGCTTGGCCCGATTGCTTAGGAATCATTGACGACCGTATGAACGGCTAGAGTAAGCTGCTGACGCCAGTTGGAGCCTGCTGCCCCTAAAACGCCTAACGCGCCAACCACAGTAGCTTGGCTGGGAAACTGGTCGCGTTCTGAGCGACAATCCAGCGCATCTTGATGTCGCGAGAACGTCGGGATCACCGTAGGGCGGTGCGAGCTTGTTGAGCCATGGCGCGGTGGTGAACCACAATCGTGCGGTTGTACTCCTCTTCGTTTGGGCAATGCCAGGGTTTCGGCACGCAGTTCAGCATATCGTCCTCCTCTTGAGGTGTCGTGGGTGTTGCTGCGGCGGTCTGTCGGTTCAGGTTACGCCGACAGCCCGTTGCCTTGCAGGCAAAGTGGGTACTGTTTGAGGATCGCGCCAACGGGCTGTGCAGTTTGTTGACACTCCGCCGCGGTAGAACGAAGGCGGGGTTCGAGTTTGCGTTGCTGCTGGGCGTGTTACGCTACAGTCATCATGACGGAGTTGCTGATTCCATTCGCGTTGTCTGCGTCAGGCGACTTGGTGGGTGCTGATGAGGTTGAGCGCGGCTTAGCATGCCGCTGTGTCTGCCTTTCCTGCGAGGGCCCCTTGGTGGCGAATCGGGGTTCGGTGAAGCGTCCATATTTTTCGCATCTCCCGTCGGAGACGGGTTGCGCTGGGGCAGGGGAGGGAGCTCTCCATAAGGCGGCGAAGCAGATACTGTTGGAGTCCGCTGGTAAGGTCGTCAACTTGGGCGTAGGTGGCCACCAGGTGGTTCTAGGCCGTTCCAGTCTTGAAGTCCCGTACCCGCGGATTGACCGGGTGGTTGACGTGTTGTCCCCGGTGGAGTTCCGCCGCAGTGAGAGAGGCGTGAAGGTGCGCGACTTGGAACTGGTGGGCCAAGCCGACGTGGTGATCGAGGTGATGGTCACCAACGCGAAGGACGAGCGTTACGTGTTCGATATGGGCTCGGTCGGAGCGGCCGTCTACGAGAAGGTCGTGTCCCACGACCTCGTGTACGAGCTCCGGAGCCGGCGGTCCCTTTCCTTGAAGGACGCTGTGAGGCGGTGCATATTGACTTCGAGCAGTGGGCACTGGTTGTCGTTGGCGGGGTTGCCGACCCGTGTTGCTGGGCACGTGAGGGAATACCATGGTCCGCCGGCCGCTCTGTTGAACTTGGCGTCGGCCGCCTTGGCGGTTGGGAAGTGGAGGGATGCGAGGGATATGATGCGGGTGCCTGGTGTCACCGTTCAGGACAGTTGGTCTGAGGAAGACCAGGCCCGCTGGGTGAAGGGAGCGCGCAGGATCGCGGATGCCGACCCGAGCCGGCAGGTCTGTCCGTTGTGCCTTGGGTCAAAGAAGAGCCAGTACCCGACTTGCTGGATGTGCTCGGGACGCCGGTAGCTGCTGGCAGACTTCGTCTTAGCTGTAGACACGGTCCGTGACCGACGGTTCTTTCGCCAGCTCTCGTCGGATGTTGGATAACCACTCGGTGTCGATGCCCAGAACCTCGCTGACCACGGCATCGATCTTCGTGCGTACCGGATCGTTGGCGATTTCGGGCAAAGGCTGAAGCACGTCGGTCTGTAACTGGTCAAACGTGTCGTTCAGTCGTTGCAGGTCTTCGGCGGGCAGGTGGTCTAGGTCGGGTACGGACAGCGACCGCAGGGTATCCAGCGAGAAAGCTGGGTACGACGGAACCTTGTTGTCCCGCCCTCCCAGCAATGCCAGCCAGCCCAAGGTGGAATTAAGGTACAGGCACAGCGCTCGTTCCACTCTGGAGTTGTGGGGACGGCATGGGGTCCAGATGGATCCTACGACTGTCTCCGGCAACATTACGGATGCGACTCTGACTAGATTCAACCGAGTGTGGTGTGGTAGCAGCATCTGGCTACGTTGTTCCCAGTACCTGTCGGCGAGGTGGCGATTAGCCGGCTTTGGCTCGATGTATGAGTCAGCCTCTCCGGCCATCGACCGAGTGATGTCGGTCTTGTGGTGCCACAACGCTCTTCGTCCTGACGTCGTGGGTAGGTCCGAGCGAGTATAGGAGTCTCTGATACGTCGTCCTTCCGGACCGACCTCGGCTAGGTTCCTCAAAGGTACCATCGGAACCGAAGCCGAGTCCGTCTCGGTAAGTGCGCGGTAGGCGTTCACCAGGAAAGGTGACAGGAAGTTCACCGCGAACCAGTCCCCTCGTTCGATGCGATCGGTGCTTACGTGCTGGACTGTGAAACCCTGAGTCCCAGCCTGCTCTTCGGTGACGTCCGGTTCGTTGATGCGGTTAGCGATGTCCAGCGCTTCCAGCGGTGTCGCGGGGTTTTTTGCCAGGTTCACGACCTGTGTAGGGGGTTTCTGGCCTCTTCGGTTCCAGCGGCGACAGATGATCAACACCTCGCCGATGCTCGTGTTCTCGGAGAAGAATATCCTCCTCGGGTCGTGGGAACTGATGATGGTGTCGATGTGAAACCGCTGAGCCAAATAGCGGCGAGTGTGGAATGCCGCAGGATTGGTGGCCATGACGGTAGGTAGTACGACCGCCAAGGTCCCGTGTTGTCGGTCCACAAGCCTCTCCCCGAGGACCATGAAAGCGTTGGCTGAACCGGACCGGCGAGCGGCAGCTCGGTCGGTTAGGCCTGCAATCACTGCCTGCTCGCGGTTTTTTATCGCCAACTCTTCCGCGCGTGTGAACTGGTCGTGGCGCAGGTCTGCCCTCGTAAAGGGCGGGTTCATGATCACCAGATCCATGTCTGGTGGCGGTGTTGCTGTGCCTTGCTCACTTTCGACCTGCTGAGTCGCGGACGGCCATCCGGCCAATCTGGCCTGACCGGAAAGGAAGTCGAGGCTACCCAGGTATGGGGTACCGTGGAACACGCCTAGGAGTGTCCGGTGGATGTTCATCCGGTTGAACCTGGTGGTTGGCGAGAGCATCCCGAGTGTGCTGGCCGCCATGTGGGTGGCGCTGAGGTTGACGTCGTATCCCCACAGCACGTCCTCGACGAGCAGTAGGCCCAATGTTTCGTCATCTTCGGGGTCAGTGGTGCCGCGGGCGTTTCGGAGGTCGCGGATGCGTTCCGCTGCTGCCATCAGCAGCGTGCCCGTGCCGCAGGCTGGGTCGCAGATGCGCATGGCGGCGATGACGTTGGGATCGCTCCAGTCCGCGTCTTCGTCTTGGATGGCCAACGAGGCCAATAGGACGGCGGCTGCCGTCGAGGTGTAGAAGGACCCGTCGTAACGGGCCGTGTCCAGTACCCGGTGGAAGATACGTCCCAGCAGGTCATGGCGCAGGCCGGTCACACGCTCGGCCACGCGAGCAACCACTTCGGCTAGGGCTTGGACGGCCTGACTGGTGTCCTGGTCGGCTGACAGCGCCGCCAGTGCTACCCGTCCCGTCTCGAAGACCGGCCGGTAGTCAACGGCAAGGATTCCCCGCCAGGCTTCTCTGAAGGCAGTGATTGGTGCGTCTTGCTCCGCGCAGGAAACCGCGGTTGCCGGTGGCCATGCTCCATCGAATCCTTCGGGAGCTGCCGGCGGGAGGTAGTTCTGCACTCGGTGGTGGAACAGCATGGCGGTGGCCACCACCAGCATTCCACGCTTGGCGGCGACGGCGTACTTTTCGCTCTGCGAAGTAGTTCTCTTCTGCTTTTTGGGGGGTAGGTCCAAAGCTCGCGCCAGTGCTTCGCGTACCGGTCCGCTCAAGCGTTGTACTGCCACGTCTAGGCCGTCCGACAGGAGTTTCGCTGCCACGTCGGCCCCACTCAGAGACCGTGGCACCTGCTGAACGGCTTGTGCCAATTGGGGAATGCCCCCGGTTGACCAATCTCCTTCGGGGGCTCCTGCCGTAACTCGCAGCGTCCAGGTCAGGGTGGATTCGGCGAGGTTGTCCTCGGTAACGCCAACTGGGTAGCAGACAGCGAAAGCCGCGGTCGTGAGCTTCTGACGCAGACGGGCATCGGCGTCCTTGATGGCCTGTGCCTTGCGGTGGAAGCCAGTTTCGGCTTCGAGGACGACGCGCAGCCCTTCTACTTGAGCTACGACGTCCATCCGGCGCCTGCCAGCGCTCTGCTCGAAATCGGTGTCCAAGCCCTGCTCGGCGAGGAGCAGTGCCAGTTTTCGGTTTTGGAAGTCTTCGCGTTTGCTCGTCATGGTCGGGATACTAACGTTCCTCGAGGTACTGTGCAACGTGGGCGTGCGCCGGTGGGGATATTGCCGTCGCTGGGACCATGGCGGTGGAACATACTCCAATCCTTGCACTGGGTTTGGCGAGAGGCCTATGGCCCAGCTCTCGGACCATTCCCGTCCGGGGCCTCTGGGGTACTCGGGGCCCCGAGGCGCGGAAAGTTCTCGCGGTTCAAGCGGTCTGGAGGCGCCTCGTGCTGTCATTGGATTGGCATTCCCCGCACCGGCCGGCCAGCATACTGTCCGGCATCACGGTTTTCTCGTTCCCGGAGCCGCAGATCCTTTCGAGGATGTTGAGCGCCTTGTCCGCTAGCTGGATGCTCCACAGGTGGGGCGACCGGGTGCTGCGGTCCTGCCCGGGAGGTGTTCGGGTACGTCTGGGGCTGCCCTTGAGCGTGTCCGCCGTGGTGCAGTGCAGTTAGGGCTCGGCCGGCGACTTGAATGGCAAGGGTTGCTACAGTCTTCCGGCGTGGTCGGATGGCGACTGGCTTGGCCTATGGTTTG
The DNA here is from genome assembly GCA_965116565.1 of Dehalococcoidia bacterium. Lineage (GTDB taxonomy): Bacteria > Chloroflexota > Dehalococcoidia > Lucifugimonadales > UBA3495 > Bin87. Next base: position 1,262,124 of record OZ220699.1, on the reverse strand, counting down.
GATCTCGTTTGCGCCGCTTTCTTCAAAGATGGTCGAGCGATTGGTGACACCTGACCGTAGCGTGGCGAACTCATGGGTGAGAAAATGGTTCAGTCGCTCATATACCGCGACTCCAACCGCTGCGGACAAACGCGGCGACTGGCTTCTGGAGGTGGTCTCTGCTCTGATGTGCGCTGCTCCTCAGCAATGTGGGTCGCGTGCCTACAGGTAATTTCCTGTGAAACTCGTCGGATACAAGTCGCAGGAGGGAAAATGCCCCTAAAGCTCATAATGTGGAACGTACAGCATGGGAGTGCTGCCTTCATACAGACGCCAAACGGAAAGAACATCGTCATTGACTTGGGCGCTGGCGATTTCTTCAGTCCGCTTCAAACTCTCCGGGACGCTGGCATTGACCGGATTGACCATGTCACCATTACTCACCCTCACATGGATCACATTGACGACATCCTTCATTTCGACAAGCTCCCGCCGAAAACGCTGCTGGCTCCAAAGTACCTGTCTGAGGATGAGATCAGGGGCGGGAACCCGAAGCTGAGCGGAGAGCCCGAGGCGAAGATACAGAAATACCTTGAAGTCACACGACGGTACGCCAACCCTGTGGGTTCACAGGACGACGTTGATTTGCCTCAGAACAATGGTGGCGTTTCGATCAAAACTTTCATATCGACAGGATGTTCAAGGGGAAACATCAACAACCACAGCGTGGTGACGGTGTTGGAGTACGGCGGGGTCAAGATCTTGGTTCCTGGGGACAACGAGGCGCCGTCGTGGGAAGAACTCCTCAAGCGACAGGATTTCGTAACGGCGGTCAAAGGCACGCATGTGCTGGTGGCAGCCCATCACGGGCGCGAATCCGGATTCCACCGTCCTTTGTTCGACCATTTTCTTCCGTACATCACGCTGGTTTCAGATGGCCGTGCCGTCGATACCAGTGCCACCAACCGATACACAGAGGTTTCGCGTGGGTGGGATGTTCACAGACGAAGTGGCAGCAGGCAAAAACGCTACTGCGTGACGACACGAAACGACGGGTGGTTGGACGTGGAAGTTGCGCCCATCCCTGGTCAAGTTGGATCGCTGAAGGTGACGATTGACTGAGGGTCAGACACCATGCCTTTTGCTGACGCGTACACGCTCCGTGCTCGTGTACAACCCGCGTTCATGGCTGTTCTTCCGCTGGGGATCTTGCTGTTCGCGCTGTTGCCGAAACTCCCTCTTTTCGTTTCTGCGTTCATCGGACTCATAGGTGCCGCCGGCGGGACTGCTGTGGTGGCCCAGTTAGGACGAGAGTTGGGCCGTAGGAAGGAACCTGGTCTCTGGAAGAGCTGGGATGGCGCGCCTACGACTCGTTTGCTTCGGCATCGCCGAAATGCTGGAGACATCACGCTGGGGTCTGGCTTGCGGGAGCAGATCGAGGAGTGGGTAGAGCGACCTCTTCCTACTGAACACGAAGAGGAATCCTGTCCCGACTGGGCAGATGCACAGTACGGAGAAGCGGTTAGGGTTTTACGTGACGCCACCCGTGATCAGGCGAGGTTCCCTTTGGTTTTTGCCGAGAACGTCAACTACGGTTTTAGGCGCAACCTGTGGGGGCTAAAACCCGTCGGGGCATCCGTCGCGGTGGTTCTGGGGTTGTTCTCGTGGACGTTGTTGGTGCTGACCGTGTGGGGACGTCCATGGCCAGATCCATGGTGGGGCGTTCTCGCCAACCCAGACAGCGTAGCGGTGATTAGGCTGGCGGTTGCGGTTGCGGACACGGTGTGCGCTGCCTTGTGGTTGATCCTGGTGAAGCCGTCGTGGGTCAAGGGTGTGGCTGACGCATACGCCCTCAGGTTGCTGGAGTCCATTCAGACGCTTAGAGCAACGTAGTCCTCGCTGTCGTCAGCTCCGCGTGTTGGAGTCTAGGTTGTCCACCTGACCCCCTCTGGGTCGAGAGCGAGGTCCAGCACGAACTCTTGGCTTCAGCCGACGCTCCGGAGATGGGCGCGATTGGCGTCGCGGCACCGGCGTCTACGGTCGGGACGGTGCCGTTGCCAGGTCACGAAGGAACCTGCACTACACGGAGCAATGCTTGTATCTTCTTGGAGGCATCGGGCATTGTGAGTTCCAGCGGACCACTGATTTCACTTCTGATGCTGCGCAGGTAGCTTGAGACCGAGAACACCCAGAGCTCGGTGAACTTGGGGTTGATTTTCCAACTGTGGGGCTTTGGGAACGCGAACTGGTAAGTTACGTCCGTGACTTTGAACAGGTGTCCGCCTTCGACTTGGTCCTGTCTCTGTGAGGGGACACTGGGCCCTAGCGGGTTCCAGCAGATCAACAGGGGCAACGGGGTCCTGTGTTTGGTACCGGCTGGGCGTTTCATCGGTATGAGAACTTTGGCGACTCTTTGGTGGATCAAAGTTTTCCGTTCCGGATCCCACTGGCGGTCCCAGTTACCTTGTTCGTGTTGCCGGAGTTCGGCAACACTCGCGTCCAATGCTATGGTTTCGTGGCCCAAGGATTGGGCCGATATGCTTTTCATCTCCGTCTGGAAGATTACTTGCTGTCCGTCGTCGAGGTCAGCCTCGATCCAGCGATCAAGCCGTGGACCTTTCTTTTGCCCTGTCGTGACCGGTTCTGACCGTACATTGACCGCTGTGGCGCCGTTCTTGAGGAGACAGTGTTCGAGCGTAGCGGCGGCCAGGTCCTCGAAAATCATGGAGACGACCGCCGCTGAATGTCTGTCTGCCCAGTCCGGTTTCTCGTCGAAAAAGGAAAGGATCTCGTTGACGTTGATGAGCAGGGACGATTCGGTAGGCATGGCAGACACTTCTCCCTGGTGGCGTTGGGTCGGAAGAGTAGCGCGCCTGCTGACGCGGCGGCAACAGGCAATGTCCTGCCGTGTCTTTAGAAACGTCGCCCGCAGTGACCAAGGCCCGTCAGAGGATGGTTTCCATCACGCGGTTGACGAAGGACTTGTCGCCGGTCTTGACCTGGCGGCGCCAATCGGCCATGTACTCAGCCAGCATCCCCTTGGAAACCGGAAGGTCGCGCACAGCATTCCACGCCGTCGGTGTTGCTTCGAACAACGGCAGGAGTTTGTAGGCGACGGTTGCGTTGTGGTCCCGCAGGTAGGGGTCCTGCCGGAGTTCCTTCTCGTGGGCAAGCAACCACGTCGCCATGGTCACGCCGTTCCGCAGTTGGCGGTTTGGGCTGGTGAGCAGGTCATCGGCGTAATCGCCCAAAGCGGCGGCGTAGTCCGCCCAGTTCGGGTATGGCGGCTGTTCCGGCCAGCGTTCCGCCATGCGCCGGAGGGTGAAGACCGAAGCCAGTTCGCAGAGTGCTTCGTGAAACCAGTTGTTCGGATTGTGCCTCAACCGCTCGTAGCCGGACAGGACGTGACAGAACTCGTGGGAGAACTGGTAGGCGAATTGCGCCCACAACGTACCTCGTGCCGTCAGTTGGATGGTGATGGGGTCTGCCGGTGAGCGGCGGTATCGGGTCATCGGCTGGGCGTCTTCGCCGTGGGCCGCCACCACCCGGATGGGGTCGGTAACCGGCTCGTCGACCCGGCGGTTCAGGTGCGACGCCGCGTCATCTAGGACCGCTTTGATGTCCACCGGCCGGGCGTCGCCCCAGCCTTGGAGTTCCACGTCTATCGTCATGTCGTCCTTGGCGTTCGAATTACTGCGTGACCATGATACTCGATGCTGGCGACGCCGCGGCTCACCAGGCTGACCGGGTGGTACGGACGGCGCCGGCAAGCGTCTCGCCCACTCAGGGAACCCACCGGTAGCTGCGAGAAACCGCTGCTGTGCTGCGCAGGATTGTTCAAGCAGGCAGGTGCGTTACGAAAACCGAATTTGGTAACGAGCCGAAATTGCCGAGACGTGACGGAGGCTTGTACCGACTTCCGATTGCGAAGCTCGGCGAGTTGTTTGTCGCCATGGAGTGGCGACGGCTTCGCGCCGCCACCGGCGGGTGTTTCGGCACGGAGCACAAGCGCTGCCATTTCGGTGCAGTACAAAGCACACTTGGATGAGCGAGTTACCGAACGGGCGCCCGTGCGGCACGACAACAGTGCCCAGCATTTCTCCCAGCGGTGAAACCGAACCGGTAGAGCGTGTGTATGCCACCTACCGCAAACCGATTCTGGCAGCGGTTTCCCTGAGGCTCACTTCTACTTCGCCGTCCAAGTCGGACTGCAACAACTCGTCGACGATTTCGCCCGCTTCGTGCCAAATCCAGGGTTGATGGTCCGCTCTGCCCAGGTATATCAACAGTCTCGCCACTGCATTGGGGTACTGTTGAACCATCTCGCAGATTGCGGCCCGACGAATGACCACACCTCGCCGCAGCGGCACGACCCGCATGCGGACGGCCAAATCCACGGCTTCGGCGTAAACGGCCGGCAGCAGGGTGGTCCATTCAATCATGCTCTCGATTTCGGCGTCGTCCAGCTGGGTGGGTACACCCAACAAGCGGTTTTCCCAATAACCTTTCAGCCAGATGCTCCACCACTCCTTTTGACGGACTTCGCTCAGTGAGCGTAGGTGACGGCTTATTTCGGTCGCGAACTGGTGCCTGGCCGCTAGGTTCCCGTAGGTGAACAGATTGGTGATCCACTCATCGGCAGGGCCGGATGCGAACCAAGTGAGCAGTACGATGTACTTCGCGACGAACCTTTCCTGCCGAGTTCCGGCCAGTTCGCCGTTGAGGTGTTTGGCCGCCTCCAGAAACGGTTCCCGCAGCAATTCGGCGGTCTGTGGCGTGAATTGCCCGGAGTACGTCAGGCCGTCCCAAGCCGAGACGAACTCATCATGACTGGGCTCCAACAGTGGTATCAGGTTGTGCGACACCCAAGTCTCGTCAACGCTGGCAAGAAACGGCAAGCCCCTGGCGAGTATGGTTCGGCCGAGGCGGCCCGCCACACCGTTGTCTTGCATGATGCCGTCCAACGCGTTTCGGTGTTCGTCGTTGAGCGATTGCGGTTCTGCTTGCTGTCCACGGCGCCAGTGCGCGATACTCTGCATCCAAAAGTCCGCAAGCTTTCCTGATGGATGATCAAACGCTTTTGCCAGCCAATTCACATCTTGCGGGACTCCGCCCACGGAGACCGTAAAGCCGGGGACCTCGACGTTGACTGCGTATCGGCGTAGGGCAATGGCAATCGAGCTCGCCTCTTCCGGGAGCTCTGCGGCTTCGGAAGCGCTGGCTTTACGGGCGACCTCGGTGAGGACGCTGGCGATTTCCCGCGGGTGTTGCCGGTGCAATTCGTCGGCCGACAGGTGAGACAGCACGCGCTTCACGCTGACCTGATCCAACTCCGTTGTCGCCCAGGCGACGATGAGGTGATGCCACAGATCGGAGTGCCATTCTCCGATTGCAACCATGGAGTCCGCCAATTGGAGGCCCCACGATGGGTCGGAGCGTGCGGCTTCTTCAACGGCGTTCAGCATGGACCGGCGATCATGCCCTTCAGACTTTTCTCGGTCCGTTGGTTGGTATGCCAACAAATCAGGCAATGCTTCGGACGCTGGACGTGCCAGGAGAGCATCTGCGTTCCAAGGACTTTGGTCGCGTGGTTGCGTTCCGCTCCAGTGATAGTGAGTGAAGTCTGGGTGTTCCGGCGGCAGAAAATCAGGGTTCTCCCTGCGGGCTGTCTCCAGCATTTCGCCGGCGATGCTGCAATCTGGGTCGGCTTCGTGCAGCCAGTGAAACCATGTGAAGCGGTGGTGCGCAGCCAGACGGTTGGCATCCCAGCCTTCCGTTGCTCCGGTGTCGGGCGCTCGGTACTCGGAGATTGCTTCAATCAGGGCTTTCCGTTGCTGAAGGCCAGCTCCCGGGTATGCTTGGGCGAGCGCTCGGAACACCTCGTGATGGGCGGCGTCGTCGTTCACGTCGCAGTGTTCGAGCAGCCACGCAATTTTGTCGTCGTCGGACAGGTCGGTTCGAAATGACAGCGCGTGAACCGCCAACCGGCGCAACAGGGGCGCCGGGGAGGCGGCATGGCGCTCACACCAGATCCTGGCGACGTCAGTCTCGTTGGCGACCAGCCACTCTAGGCATTCGCGTGCGGTGTTGATCAGCGGGTCGACCTCTCCTTGCAGGTCGTCCTGCTCGTGTGGCTCAATCGCCGACCGGCGGAAGTTGTCCCAGTGCCAGGTCGCATCGCCTTCTTCCCAGGCGGTCAGCACAGTGTGACGCGCTCTCAGCCGCATGGTGGTCAGGGCAAGCAACGGTTCGGCTATTTCGTGCAGGTTGGGCTTGATTCGCTGGGACAGCAATTCGTCCATGTAGTAACTGAACATATCCGAGTTGCGCCATTCGAGGCGAGGCGGCGCATGGACCAAGGGAGCGGTCATAGCTTCGTACACGTGCAGAAGGCCGTCCGTTGCTCTGGCGCTCGCACAAGCCTCGCCGAGCCACGACAGATCGGACGTGTCGGCGTCGGTCGGAATGGTACTGGACAGGCACAGGGCCCAGCGGGTAATGACCGCCTCATCCGGCGCTTCCTGGATGCTGTGCTGCATCTGCCAGCAGAGCAGCTGCCACAACGTCGGGTTCAGCCGGGTCCCGTGACTTGCCATCAGCGCAAACAGGCTCCGGTCGTGGCTCATGGCGAAGCGTGAGACCAGCCACCAGACCAATATCCGGTCGCGTTCGCCGAGTTCGCCGTCGTCGAACAGGTTCGTCAGGTGACGGCGGCGGGCAAGCCACTCAACCCATTCCGGCAGTTCGGCGGCCTCGACGAAGAAGCGTGTCATCACCGGCTCGGTGAGGGCGTGCTCGATGATTCCGGCACTTTCGTCATCGATGGGCGGGTATCCGCTGGCGATTGCAGTAATCCGTTGTTGCCAGTCGAGGATCCCGCGGCGGAGGAAATCGGCCAATCCGGCCACGGCCGTGTGGAGCCCGCTGAAGTCATCAGCGTCCGTCTGGTGGAACGTGACGGGTTCCACGCCCATCCGGTGCCAATGGTCGGGATCGTCGCGTTGATCGCCGATCAACGCGAAACGCTGCTGACCTCCATCCGGCGGCAACGACGGCGTCAGGTAGGTCATGATGGTGTCGTTGTGGCTGTAACCTACGAACAGCACCGTGTAGTCGGCGAAGAGGCCAATGAGGAAGCGGCGTGCCCAGCCGTCCGATTCGGTCAGGTAGGCGCGACCGAAGTCCCGGTGGGTGAGCACCATCTCCTTTGGTTCGTCTACCGAACCGTGGAGGTGGACGATGCCGCCAAAGCGGTTGCCCAACGGCAGCGTCGGTGCATGAAACGCCCTGGGCGGGGTGTTGAAGCGGTCGAGAGCCGCCTGCTCGAACAGGTCGTCGAAGTTGGTGGTGACAGTACGCACATCCTCGGCTTCGCCGAAAAGGCGGAGCAGGTCGAGGTGAAGCGCGGTGGGTTCGGGGTTGTTCCGTCGCAGAATGTCGACAGCCCGCCGGTGAACGTCAGTCCCGCGGTCTTCCAGCCTTCCCAGGAATCGGTCCTCGGTTTCGGCGGCGCCGATGGATTGCCCAGTGCCTTCGGCTACTTGCTCGGCCAGACGCCGGAAGCTGGGCAGAACGGCGGGCGGTCCCATCGATACGCCGGCGCCGGCGAACACCACCAGACGTTTGGACTGGAGAGCGTTCAGCAATGGTTGGGGGAAGTCGACGCCGGAGATTCTCAAACGTGGGTCCTCGGGTAGCCAGTTGCGTCGTCATGGAGTGCCGTTGGATGGTTCGAGGCGCTGGGCCTCGGTTGGGCCAGCATACACCGCCGGGCTTTTGCGCGTCGCGAGCGCTCAACCAACGAGTTTGAATCCGGCGCCGGCGCATCTTCGAGGTTCTACGTCCGCCATCATGTCTCGTCAGCGTTGGGATTCCCGGACGACCATGGTGTTCGACGGCGGCAACACCTTGGCCCGCCAGTCGGCGTCGGCGCCGACGCGGGTCCGCGGTCCCCCCGGACTAAGCCCAAATCTACGGAAGGGGAGCGCGCGGACAGGCGACGCGAGGTTAGGAGCGAGGGCGATAGGCGGTAAAGCGCTGTCCCCCCGACGTATTGGTGCGGGTGCTGAGTGTGTCGGCGTTGTGAAGGGGTTTTGTGACCTGCTGCGGCGATTGCGACGGGCGCGATAGGCGCACACGTTGCGACAAGAGACACGCGGAGACTGGCCTGGCGCAGGTCCGCGAGGCGGTTGTGTAGTTCGGTGGACGGGCACACGCGATGGACGCGGTCAGGAAGGTAGGGGCGGGGCGCGCAGTCGCGCCAGGGCGGAGCTGAATTGGTTTTGCCAGGGCCAGTCCTGGGGAAGATGCAGGGTGAGGCAGCGCGCCTTGCGGGTGATGCGTCCGGCCAGGGAGAAGAAGCGTCGCCGCAGGGCCTTGATGGTCATCACTGGCTCGCCCAGGCCGATACGCGCGGTCCAGCGCGCCAGTTTGTGAGCCATGACCTGTACGGCCAGCCAGGCGGCGTTGGCGGGGAAGCGTCCCGTAAGGTAGATGGTTGAGCCCCACGGGTTTCGTAGCCTTGACGTAACGCGAGTACGCGTGAGACGTGACCGGCTCTGGACGGCCACACGCCAGCGGAGTATCTTGAAGCTCGATACTTCCACCCGTGCCGGGGTTTCGGCGACATGAGCCAGGGCAACGACTTGGAGCGGGTCTACCAAGAGCTGCGTCGGAGAACGGTCGCCCGGTTCGGCAAACACAGCGCCGCGGAGTTGGAATCGTACCCAGGAACAGCGGCCGAGAAGACATTCGACGTTGATGATGCCGAGGTCCACCCGGACCTGGAACCGCTGTACCAAGAGTAACCGGTGGCGGGAACGAACCGAGGCCCGCACCGATAACGGCGAACAAGCCGCTGCACTGGTGCCGCCGTCCATGAGGTTGAATGATGCCTGAACCGCACGAGCTTTCGGTGGCAGAAGCCGCCGCTCAGATTCGCGAAGGAACCCTGTCCCCGGTGGCGTTGGCGGAGTCGCTGCTGGCGCGCATCGGCGCTCTGGACGGCGACCTGCAGTCCTGGGTCACCATTGACCGCGACGCGGTGCTGTCCGCAGCCCAGGAACGGGAGGCGGAAGTCCAGCGGGGTGACCCGCTCGGACCGATCCACGGCGTCCCCGTGGGCCTGAAGGATATTTTCTACACTGAGGGCATGCTCACCGCGTGCGGGTCGAAGGTGAACGCCGACTTCGTGCCCGACTTCGATGCCACATCGGTGGCCATGATCAAAGCGGCCGGTGGCATCATCCTCGGCAAGACGGTCACCACCGAGTTTGCCTCGGGCGACCCCTCGCCCACGCGCAACCCGTGGAACCTGGAGCACACCCCCGGCGGCTCCAGCAGCGGGTCGTGTGCAGCGGTGGCGGCGCGGATGATTCCGGCCGCGCTCGGCTCTCAGACCGCCGGTTCGACGTGCCGGCCGGCGGGCTACAACGGCATCGTCGGCGTGAAGCCCACCTACGGCCGCATCTCGCGGTACGGGGTAGCTCCGTTGAGCTGGTCGCTGGACCACGTGGGCATCCTGACCCGAACGGTGGCCGACGCCGCGCTGATGCTGACCGTGCTCAGCGGCGCGGACGACAATGATCCCGGCAGCCTGCGTGAACCCGTGCCCGACTTCAGCGCTCAGATGGTGGAGCACGACCGGCCCCCGCGCATCGGGCTGGTGCGGCAGTTTTACGAGGACTACGCCACGCCGGAGATGTGGGCGCACACCGAGGCCGTGGCGAATCAACTGGCGGAGGCTGGCGCCGAGGTCGAGGAGATCCCTCTGCCGGACAGCTTTGCCGCGGCGCACAGTCTCCGGAGCATCGTGTCGAGCGTCGAGTGCGCGGCGGTCCACGAGGTCAACCACCGCGTGCGCGCCGCCGACTACGGCCCGCGCATCCGCGCCAGCATGGAGATGGGCATGATCATGCCCACGTCGGCGTACCTGAAGGCGCAGCGGCTGCGGCGGCAGTTCCGAGCCGACATGAGCGAGATGGCTGCCAAGGTCGATGTGGTGATGACGCCGGCGATGCCGGAGCCGGCTCCCCGGGGCCTGAACAGCACTGGCGACGCGGCGTTCCAGGTGCCGTGGTCAGCTTCTGGGTTGCCCACGGTGGTGGTATCGACGGGCCTGAGCGAGTTGGGGATGCCCATGGCAGTGCAGTTCGGAGGGCCGTGGGCGCAGGAAGGCAAGATTCTGGGCGCGGCGCAGTGGTGCGAGCGGATCGCCGGATTGAACCAGGCGCCGCCGATAGGTTGACATCTGTCGTCCGTAAGGTTGTGTCCTCACGGAGTGGTCAGGAGAGTCCTGCGTAGTTTGGCCTTTTCCCGACGGCTTCGGCGCGTTTGGGTTTTCATGTCACCGGCGTAGCCGCGACGATCCGGCCCGTGCGGATGCACCAACGCAGCCCGTGGAGCGGGCACGTCACGACTCCGTCGTCGTCCGGCTCGATGCCCGTAAGGTCGGCGCCCCGGTGGGGGCAGATGTGGCCGTTGACGAGCGTTCGCTCAGCGTAGGCCTCGCTGAGGCCTTGGACCCACGGGGCGATTTCGTACGGATAGGGAGGGTAGGGCTCCTGGTACTTGCGGGGACGTACGGACATCCAGGATTTCGGGTCGATTTCCAGGCGGTGGATTTCGTCCAACGCCACCGCCTTTTCGCAGCCGTGCGGCGTGACGAGGGATATTGGCGTCGAGAAGATGCGCATGTGGAGCAGGTCGTCGGGGAAGTCCCACGTGAGGCGGATGAGGTAGTGCCTGATCTCGGTATCGAGGAAACGGTAATCGACGTGGACGTGTTGGAATTCGGCCCTGATGTGCTCCGGATCGGAGTGGACCGGTCCGAGGATGGGCAGCCAACGTACCCGATTTGTGGGCCAGTGGGCTCGTACGCAGGGGCGCCGGTAGAAGGCGCCTTCGATGGGATTGTCGGGAAGTGGAGGGAAGTCCGGGAGCACTGGGTTCATGATGGGTTGTATCCTAATCCTGACGCGGCGGTTTGTAGTCGCGTCTTGCTAGAACGGCATCGTCGGGGACGCTGGGTTGGGATCGGTGTCCGGAACGTTGCTGAGAGGCGTCAGTGTCCGGCGCAAACGGCTCTTGGACGCGCCGTGCGGCATTTTGCGCAATGATACCGTTCCGGCGATGCAGGACGTGTAGGACGTTCGAATGAGGCGGGCCGGCACTTCATTGGGGTCGTGGCGTTCCATGAGGTCCCCGACCGTCCCCTCAGATAATGGCAGTCGCCAGCGGAAGGCGTTCTCCCAGGGAGTCGGCGGCGGGCGTGGTGGTGACGACGCCTATGGATCACTCCTTGATTGAGTGACACGAATGCCTTGCGTCTGCGACGCAGACCCCATAGAATGCGCGCCGGTCACGACATACTTGGGGGAAACTGTCTGGTCCATGGCATTCCGCTTCATTCATTCCGCCGACTGGCAGATCGGCAAAGTATTCCGCTTCGTTGATGGGGTGGAGATGGGCGGCCTCCAGTTGGCGCGACTGGAGGCGATCACGTGCATCGGCAATCTCGCCGGTGAGCATGACGTGAGCCATGTATTGGTTGCGGGCGACGTTTACGACCACGCCGCTCCTTCTCCCCACACGCGGAACCAGGTCGTCGAGCGAATGCGAGCGTACAGCTCGGTGCAGTGGCATCTTTTGCCCGGGAACCATGATCCGTATCAACCCAATGGACTGTGGGACCAGCTCAGAAGGCGTGGCTTGCCTGACAACATCCACCTGCATACCGAATCTGCCGCCAGCGTCATCGAGCAGGATACCGCCGTGCTGCTTCCGGCTCCGCTCCAACATCGCCGCACCCTCAATGACCCGACCGCGTGGATGGACGCTCAGGCCAGCGACGCCCACTTGATCCGCATCGGCCTGGCTCATGGCGCCGTCCATGGCTTCGATACGGATGAGGAACAGCGAGCCAACCCCATCGACCCCACGCGACCGGAATCCGCTCGCCTGGACTACCTGGCGCTGGGCGACTGGCACGGAGAGCTACAGGTAAACGAGCGCTGCTGGTACAGCGGCACGCCCGAGACCGACTCGTTCCAGACGCGCGGCAGGGGCACGGCCCTACTGGTAGAGATCGACGGCCCGAATGAGTTGCCGCAGGTCACTCCACTCTCGACAGGTCAGTACCACTGGGAATCGCTCGATGAGCGCGTGGAGAGACCGGAAGACGTGGATCTGCTCGAACGCAAACTGCGGAACCTGAACGGTGACCTCAACCACACTCTGGTGGATCTGAAACTCTCGGGAGCCCTCTCACTGGCCCACTTGCAGAATTTCGAGGAACTGATCGTCGAGGGCGCGGCCGCAGCGCTCTTTCATCTTCGGATTGACCGCGAGCAGCTGTTTCCGGAACCCACCGACGACGACCTTGATAGCATTGACCCAGGCGGAATTGTGCGCGCCGCCGCTGACAGGCTTCGCGGGATGGTCGAGGCAGGAGGGAGTGATGCCGAACTTGCTCGCGCCGCTCTGCATCGACTCTACGTCGAACACAAGAAGCTCGAATCGGGGCAACGATGAAGCTGCGCAGGCTCTCGGTCAACCAGCTCAAGCGCTTCACCGCGCCGACGCAGTTGGGCGAGCTCAGCGATGGCCTCAATCTGGTCGTTGGGCCGAACGAACTCGGTAAATCGACCCTGTTGGATGCGGTGCGAGCGGTGCTGTTCGAGCGCCACGGCTCTAGGGCACAGCCAATCGTGGCACTTCAAAATGACCGAAGCGGCGCGGCGCCGGTCGTCGAACTGGTCTTTGAAGTCGACGGTGCTGAGTACACGCTGACCAAGCGCTTTGTCAGGAGCGCCTTTGCGCGGCTGCAGTGTCCTGATGGAACGGTCCTTGAATCGGACGCTGCCGAGAACGAGTTGCGCAACCTTCTGGGTTTCGCTGAGGCAGGCAATCGGGGCGCGACTTCGGAAACGCTCGGCATGTGGGGCGTCCTGTGGGTGCTGCAGGGACAGTCATTCGGCAGGCCGGCCCTGCCCGCTTCAGCACTGGCAAGTCTCAGCGCGGGGCTGGAGTCCGAGGTGGGGAACGTCCTCGGAGGCCGCCGTGGCAGAGAGCTGCCTCAGGTCATACAACAGCAGCAGGAAGCACTGGTGACTCCGGCCCGGCGTCAGCCGCGCGGCGCATACAAGGACGCGCTTGACAACGTCAGCGAGCTCGAACAACGTCTCAGCGATCAACGGCAGCAGAAGTCGGAGATGTCGGAGACGCTCGAGCAGCTGGCCGCGACGACGGAACGGCTTGCACGGCTGGAGGACGGCAATCAGGATCGCATCGATCAGAAAGACCTTACGGAGGCTCGGGAGCAGCTTGACGAGGTGATGCGCCACGACCTGCAACTCGAAGCCGCTCACAGCGAACTCCAGAACCGGCAGAGACAGTTGGAGCAAGCGGAACGCGCCCAAACCGAGCGCGCATCCCGGAGAGCAGAGCTCAAGGCGGATCAGGAAAAACTGAAGCAGGACACCGAGCGGCTGGGGGCACGCCAACAACGTCAGCAAGAATCGTCGGCCGCACTTGACGAACTCCGGCAGGCTGCGACGGACGCAGAAGCTGCCGTTGAAGCAGCGACACAGTCAGAGGCAAGATGGCGCCGTACCCTGGATCGCATCACTCGCTCTGCGGAGTTGAACGACCTGCTCCGCCAGCAGAGTGCTGTCGAAGATGCGCAGGAACGACTCACTGATGCCCGGCGGCAAGCCGAGCAGATCAAGGTCACGGACGAATCGCTACTGCGGATCCGCCAAGCCACGGACGAGGCCGAACAGGCAAATGCGCGGCTCAGCGTGGCGGCAACGCGCGTCACCTTTGACATTCCGAGCGACCGTCTTGCCGGCATTGAGGCCGACGGCGTTCCGTTGACGGACCCGCCCGCGAGCATCGAGGCAGTGGAGCCGGTCACCGTCACCATCCCTGAGCGGGGGAAGATTCTCATCGAGCCGGCGGTCGCCGACCGTGACCAGCTCTTGCGGGCGGAACGAGAAGCCAAAGCAGAGCTGGAGGCTGCACTCGGCGAAGTCGAAGCGGAAACGCTTGCCGAAGCACAGATCCTGCGCGACCAACGGCGTGATCTCGAAGTCATCGCCGACGCGGCCCAACAGGAACTGGAACGAATCGCGCCGGACGACGGCGCAGCGACACTTCAACCCCGAATCGACGAGCTGCGCCGAACACTGGAGGGCATGCCAGCGGACGAGGATACATCGGAAAAGGAGCAAGCCGAAGCCGCCCTGGAATCCGCTCAGGCAGAACTCCAAAAGGCAAGAGACGAGGAAAGGGTCGCTCGCGAGGCTGTGGATGAGAGGGCGCGATCCGTCACCGACCTCGAGGTGGAAGTACGCACACTGCGGAACGCCGTGGATAGTCAAACTGAGGTGGTTGAAAGGCGAGAGGAACAGCTCCGGAACGACGCCGAAGGCGTGCCCGATCAGCAACTCGCAGAAGCGCACGAAACAACAGCGCAGGCCGTGACGGAACAGAAAGAGACCGTCTCCTCGCTGGAGGCGGAACGACCGGCCAGTGCCAGAACGCAGCTGGAAGCCCGCGTCTCGCGACTCCAGACGGCGATTCAAAAACGCGAAAGCGACCGCGTTAATCTACGAATCGAGAGTGTCCGCCTGAGCGAGCGCATTGAAGCCCACGACGGCGCCGGCATCGACGAGGCCATCGAACACACGCAGCATGAACTTGAACAGGCGACACTGCGACGCGACCGTTTTGTACGCGAAGTCGAGGTCCTTGACCTCTTGGCCGAAACGCTTCGAACAGCCGAGAGCGATGCCAAAGAACGCTACGTAGCCCCGGTTGTCAATCGCATCCATCCGTACCTCCAGATGCTCTTCCCCGACGCTGAAATCAGCATCGGCGACGACATGTACATCACGGGCATGTCCCGCCACGCAGGATACGAGGAAAGCTTCGACCACCTGAGCATGGGTACTCAGGAGCAGATCGCCGTCCTTGTTCGACTGGCCTTCGCCGAAATGCTGATTGACCAGGGAGCGCCCGCCGCCGTGGTCCTGGACGATGCGCTCGTGTTTTCCGACGACCAGCGGATGCGGCTGATGTTCGACATCCTCTCGCACGCCGCACAGCGGGTGCAGATCCTGGTTTTCACCTGCCGCGAGCAACTGTTCGAGGGTCTCGGCGCACACCAATTGCAGCTCGCCGAAGTCGATCCCGAGTCGCTCCCCTCGGCCTAAGCCAGTTCAAGTTGACAGGCTTTCGAAGAGGGTAGTTCCGGTTTCGGCATCCTTGGCGTGCCGGATGGTGGCTCGGGGCTGGCGGCTGGTGCGCGGGTCGGCGTGGTCGCCGCCTTGGGGGAGCGCCATTTGTTCGCATTGATGCTGGGCGGTCCGTACCCGCACGTCGAGACCGTGGCTGCTGACCATCAACAGGTTGCCGCCACGAGGTAGGTGTTGAGTTCCTGATCCTTGACGGCTTCCTGCAGGGGGATCCGTCGGCGACGGCCACTGCGGTTCCGCCCAGTTCGAGGATTTCGGCCAGCAGCCGGCGTCCTGCCTGGCGGACGGTCGACGCCACCAGCGTCAGCTTGACCTCGGCCGCGGTGTGGGTGATGATCGACTGGGCTCGAGGCGACATCGGCCACTCGGTGAGCACGGGCTGGATGCGCTGCTTCTCGGCTTCGAGCATCGCCGTGTTGCCCGTCAGGTGGATGACTGGAGGCGCGTCGGTGCCGAGTTCGTGCAGCTGTGCGGGATGCTGGTCCTCTCAGTGGGAGACGGACTGGAAGTCGGTCAGCGTCCCTGGGATGGTGCGGCACGCGAGGGCGATCCTCCAGTCAGCGAAGGCCGCGATGCGCTACGCCTGACGTGCTTCGAATCGCGCCTGCTGGAGGACGGCGGTGGCCTCTTGGCCGACGTGGAGCACGCATGCGGCGGGGAGGCCTTGGTCGCCCGGGGCGCGGATGACGGCGTCGCAGTCGGTCGGGCTGAGAGGCTCCGACGTGGGCTGGGTCTCGAGTGGATCATCCCCCCGTCCTGGCCGCCGGGGCTGCTCTGGGTTCCCAGGTGTGGGATTTCGGCGGCACCCGCCACCTGTCGGCCGATGGCCGACAGGTGGCCGAGTTTTTGCGCTGGGACCACTCCGGAGTCCTTTCGTGCCTTGGAGGCAGTATTTTCCCTTCGGGGCGGTCGAGGCCGTCTCCGGCCCTCAGTGCGCGATTTTCGCCGGTTCGCTCGGCGGAGACTCCCTGTGGCGATACGGCGCCGCTGTCGGCGCGGGCCGCCCGTGACGTTTCGCCATCGGTCGGCAGATGCCCGAATTCTTGCGCTGGAGCCTCTCTGCGGCCCTCTGGCGCTTTTGGGGCAGTATTTGCCTTCCGGACTCCGGAGACTCTCTCCGCGGCTCTGTGGGCGATTTTCCGCCGCTGGCCACTGCTTCCGGCGATCTGCCGGTTTTCTCCGGCATTTCGGCCTCGAATTCGCGAAAATCCGCGGAAAATTCTTTTTTGGCCGGCCTCAGGCCATTTTGGTCCCGCCGGGCCAGATTAACCCTGTTATGGGATGTCACCCCTCTCGTGGTGTCGGGTGTTGCGGGCACCGATCACGAGGATTTGTTGCGGGCCTTTCGGAGTTTGGCCAAGTCGCGCTGGATCGAGCGGTCCGAAAACTCGAATATCTTGGTGATTTCCGGCACCGTGTGGTCGAGTTTGATCAGCATGTCTGCCGTCTCGTCTCTGCTTTGGTAGTCGTAGTCGGGCTGGCCTGGGTGCCAGCGTTTCGTGGTGCGGGCGGTCTGGATGTCGCTGAAGATGCCTTCGCTGAACTGCTGCAGGCTGTAGTTGGCGCAGTTCTTCGCGATGGAGCGGCACTCGGAGTCGGGGAGCGGGTTCTCGGCGAACTGCTATATGTTCAGGAGGCGGACGTGTTCAAGCCAATTGCCGCCGTATCTCTGGCGGACGATGGTCCGGGCCCGCCTGGGCTGGTGGGCCAGTTTGACGCAGAAGCGGGAGAGGTCCTCGTTGCGGCCCACGCCGGTGGGCTGTATGGGGTTCGGGATCACCGTGGGCAGCCAGTCGCGGAGGTTCCTGCAGGGTGTAGGGTGCTGCCCGAAGTCACTGGGTACTGCAGCCCTCCGGCGAGTTGAGCGCGTTCTTGGTCATGAGGCGGCTGTAGCGGCGGCCGGCGCCGACGCGCACGGCCAGGCCGTCGTGGACGTGGCGAAACAACCGCAGCGGTTTTCGGGTTCGCAGCGTCGTGACGGGCCACGGGGTTTCGAGGGTGCAGGCCACGTGGTAGGTCGTGGGTTGGGTGTCCTTGCGGACCTGCAAGTTGGGCAGGGGTGGTCGGCTTAGTTTTCCCAGAGGTCAGGATCGTCGAGGTAGAAGATCATGCCGGCGTATCCGAACGGCGGGTTGCTTTCGATGTAGGGCCGGTCCTGGCAAGCTTCAGATGCTGGTCGGCGGCCGCGGATGTGTTTGGTGTCGTTGCCGACGCATGATCAATGGTAGTGGGCCTGTAGGCCATGCTCGAGGAGGTGCAGCGCCAGCTTTTGGTCGGGAACGCTGACGCTCTTACGGCGCCGCATGCCCGTGCCGCCACCGCTTGGGCCCGTGGTCCTGCCTTCGCGCTTGCGGCCATCGTCATGCGGTTAGGGCGATCAGCGGCGCCACACTCGTATCCCAGCATCATCAAGGGGGCCGTTCCATGAGGAACGGCCCCTTTTCCAATTCACACAGACACGAAGAAAGGAGTTTTATCATGGCAATCCAATTCACACCGGAGAAGTTTCCCGACGAGCGTCGGAGCGACCCGAAGCGGCGGGCGGAGGCTGCGGTTTTTGACGCGTTGGCCGCAATTCGCCGGAGCGGGTACGGCATTTATGAAATGCGTTTGCGCCCGAAGGGTCAGCAGGTCGACTACGCGGTCTGGCTGGATGGTCTGGGCCGCTTTGCCATCGAGGTCAAGGGGGGCGTGTACCGGCGGGACGATAAGGGCAACTGGTACCTGCGCACCTACGAAGGGGAGTGGGAGCCCAAGCCGTCTCCCGTGCTGGAGACCGTGGACGGCCGCCTGGAGATGCACGATGCCATCAGCAGGGCGGTCTCTTTCTACGGCTTTGTGGGAGGAGTACTGATCTTTCCGGACATGGAGCGCGACCAGGACATGGAGCGCTTGGCATGCAACACGGACGACGTCGGCATAATTTGGGGACTGGATCATCTGGAGCAAGACCTGGAACGCATTGCCGAGATGGTCGGCTTCCGCCGCCCGCCGACTCCGGCGCACTCGCGGAACGAACAAGAGCAGGTGTTCGCGTTGATGTGGAAAGGTCCGGACCGGCCTGACGATGATGGACCTGACAATGACCGTCCTGGGGACGGGCGTGCAGTTCCCGATCAGGGACTGGCGGCGGACGTCGCTCGGAAAGCGCAGCAGGGGCTGGTGATCGGACACGCCACGTTCCACATACCCCACGTGGAGCATCTGCACGTGGAATTTCCGTACACGCCGGAATAGGGCGCTGCCGCCATTGCGTTACCGCGGTTCACGACCCCGACGCTCACATCTCAGTCGGGGCCGTTTCCTTCGCCGCGCCCCGTCCAACCGCCACAATCCCCGGTCCGGGGAATCACCACTCCGAGGAGACCATCATGACCCCAGGCAACCATCGCGTTCATCCCAAAATCCTGCGCCGGCATCCGGAGCTGGACCCACAGCAGCTGCGATTCATCGGGCACGGCGCCGGCCCGCTGCTGGGCCTGGCCGGACCGGGCGCGGGCAAGACGCGCTGCCTGGTGCTGCGGGCCGCGAACCTACTGCTCCTGGGGCTGGTTGTTCCGTCGGAGTTGGTTCTCTGCACCTTCGGCAAACCGGCCGCCCGCGAACTGCAGCGGCGGTTCTTGACCACCGCCCAGGCGCTGGGCTGCGGCGCGGACGTGGCTGGGGTTCGCGTCTCCACCATCCACAGCCTGTGCCATCAGATACTGACTGCACATGCCGGCGTCGTTGGTCTGAAGGCGCCGCACCGGCTCCTGGACGACGAGGAACAGACGCGCCTGATGCGGAGCCGGTTCGACGAGATCTTCGGCCCCGACCGACATGTCCTGGAGGACCGGGGCTGGCGGGACGAACGAGACATCATCCACCAGGCACGCCGCTACTTCGACAGGCTCGCCGACGAGCGAATCGACCTGAAGAAGCTCTACAACTCGCCGCAATCCTTCGACGCGGCTCTGGGGCGCTGTTGCTGGCGCTACCGGCAGGTGTTGTGGGGATGCGGCGCCCTAGATTTCGCCCACCTGCAGGCGCTGGCCGATGTGCTGCTGGCCAACCCCTCCGTCGCCAGCACGGTCGCCGCCACCATGCGGCACATCATGGTCGACGAGTACCAGGATACCAGCCGCATCCAGCAGCGGATCCTGTTCCGCCTGGCGGAAGCCCACGGCCACCTGGCCGTGGTCGGCGACGATGACCAGAGCATCTACCGTTTTCGCGGCGCCAGCGTGCGCAACCTGCTGCAGTTTCCCGTCCGTTTCCCCGACGCCCAGGTCGTGGGTCTCACGGTCAACTATCGTTCCCATGCCGGGATAGTTGACGCCTACGGACGCTGGATGCCCACCGCCGCCGACTGGTCGCATCCCGACCGTCCCGATGTCTCCCTCCGCTACGCCAAGTCCATTGGGGCCCACGCGGCGGACCGGCACGCGGCCTACCCGTCGGTCATCTCGGTTGTGGGCGACTCGCCCTATGACGAGGGGCGTCAGCTGGGAGAGCTCTTCCGCTTTCTGAAAGACGCTGGCGTGATCAGCCATTATGGTCAGGCGGCGCTGCTGCTTCACAGCGTGAAAGATCGGGTGGCGGGCCCGTATCTGGACGCCCTGGAGGACCTGGGCGTGCCGGTGCGCCACGTGGCCGCCGGCTCGGCCGCCGGCGCCGGCGGTTCCCCAGACCAGGTGTTGGTCACGACCATCCACCAGGCCAAAGGCAGGGAATGGCCCGTGGTGGCGGTGGGCGGTTTGGACCACCCGGGGCGGCACGATGATCCGGTGGGGGCCCACCTGTCCCGCCACCATCGACGCGACCCGTTTGAGCCGATTGACAGGATAGCGGCCCTGGATCGGGCGCGGGTGTATTACACGGCGTTCTCCAGGCCCAGTTCACTCCTGGCGCTGTCCTCCACCGGCCATCCTCACCGCAGTTTTGACGGCATCTGGGATGGACTCCCCCGCTGGCCGGACGTCGACCATGCGGCCCTGGCTCGCCAGCGGTTCTCCGAGGGTCATCTAATCGGCCCAGCAACACGGTCGCCGGACCTGGTGGTCCACATGGATCCCATGGACAACCTGAGAGTGCGCATGCGGGGCTGATGCGGCGATTGGCGGGTGCCCATTCCGCCATCGTCACCATCGCCGACGAGCGATCCATCACGTTGTCACGATGTCAAAACAGCGTGTGAACAAAACCGCCGCCCGGGGTGATCTGCTCCCGCTCTGCTACTATTTTTCCAAAGTCGCCGGTCAACTGCCGGACACACGCGACGAGGAGATGATCATGGCCGACAACTTCGACACATTCACCCACATCCTGAATGAGTTTCAGAAACTGGATGGCGGCAGCGCCAGAAAGCAGGCCATCAAGGCCCTTCAAGCCATGGACAAGAACCTGTCGGTGGTGGAGTCGGAACTCGAAACCGCCGTCCAAGACGCGGTCGAAAAGGACCGCAGGGAACGAGCGGCCGCGCAGCGTGAATCCATCGACAAGGTAGTTGCCGACGCCGTGGCGAAAGACCGCCAGGAACGCGGCGCCGGAACCGGACCGCCTTCCCCTCCCGCGACCCCAGCCGCTCGCTAAATCCCGCAGCATGCGCGACCGTGAACTCGGCTACCGGCGAGCGATGCCGGCGCCCGGGTTTGCTTTTGCTCGTATCACGGATCCGTCGTCAACGCCAGGCAGGCTTGCGACCTCTCCTCACGGTGGTGGAAACCACCATCTGCCGGCGCACCTGCAGTCCGCCATGCTTGCTCGACGTGATGACCCACGACCATGTTCTCCAGATACTCGCTCTTGAAGGGTCTCCGGTCGGCGACTGTGCCTGGCGAAATATGCCCGCCACGCCGCCCGCCCATTGGCCAGATGTCACTCTGGCAGAAACTGGCCGCCGGCCGCTGTTGCGGCGCGCCGCGTCACCTCTTCAGCATATTCGCCGAGGCACGAACTCGCCGTCACAGTTCGCCGTACCTCACCCTCCCAACTCCGCTCCAAATCTCCGCTGCAGTCAACTGCGTCAGCGAGGACATACTCTCCCGTTATTGCGACGCCGGCAACCCCGTCCTCGGTCCTCCTCGCCCAGCACATCGGCGCTTGGCAAATGCACCCGTCCGCAGCTCCATTCTGCGCCCGAACACGCCCGCGGAGCCGTCCGATGCCATCCCGCCGAGCGCCGAAAACGCCGTGCAAATGCTGGGGGAGCCCTTCGTGCTCAAATCTTCACGTTCTCTACTTCATCCCCCCCAATGTCTGCCTCCCGGAAGCCTCGCGCAAACCAGCGTGCTGGCTCCAAGCACCAGTCTCAACACCATTATCGTCGGGCCAAAAACCCCAACAAACCCCAACAAACCCTGTTTCACGCAAACTAGGGTGCTGTCCGGGAGCAGCAATTCAAAGACCGTGACCGTTTTTCGGCTTTTTCAGCCCGCGCAAACCGAGGTGCTGGACCCGAGCATGGGTTGCTCCGAATCCAGCACGAACCGAGTGTATGTACTGTCGCCGGAACCGCGGGGCCGCGGGTTACGGGGATTCGGACATTGGGACGCCGAGAAATGGGGGCGGTCTGGCAGCGTGGTCGCCCGGAAAAACCCGGTCCGTTGGACCTACAGCCGCAACGGTGTTGCCCGTGGTCTGCGCGGCAGGCCAACTGCGGCCCGAATGCCATGATGCCCAAGGGCGTGGACCGCCTCAGGCCGCCGCATTTTCATCACGTTCTTGACGTCAATCTGCGACGCCGATTCTCCCTGTGGCGGGGCTTGAATCCCATGAGGGTCGAGCCCAGGTGATGGATATTGGGAAGCCCTGCGGCAGGCTGCCGGTCGGCTTTGTTCATGGCCCCGGTGGTACCGCCCGTCTCAGTCTCCAAAGGTCCCGTGGAACGCTGCTCGACTTCGGCGGCTTTCAGGTTCCAACAGGCGTAGGTCTGGATCGTAAAAAAGGGTATATTCGGCTTGGCACAAAATGGGTTCTGAGGCGATTTTTTGTGCAGGGTCGACCCAGAACTCTGGTTGTGCGCTCGCCGTTGGCGGAGAACGCGAGAGTGGTCGGGTAGATGTCAATGACGACCGGCGCACTGGTCTTGGCGTAGTTGGCGAGGCGTGTGGTCCGCAACCGCGACCTGACGGGTGTGAGCGTGGCGATGTGCAACCGCTCTTCAGGTGCGATCTGGGCAAGGCCGAGTATCGCTGATTCGGCTCTGTCGAGGTGCATGGCGCCGTCGCTGGCGGCGAAGACGGCGTTGGGATCGTAGTCGTCCGAGTGGCGAATCTGTTGTAGATCGACAGGGGCTCTGGTGAAGCGTTGGGCTGGTGCGGAGAAATCCTGGAGATTGCTCTGCAGCGCCCGTCGGGCGGCGGTGGGGTCGAGGCCGCGGTAGATTCGTCCCCACGCGGTGGCGGTCGTCGGGTTGGTGGAGGGACCGACTAGGGCGGTGGCGTTGCTTTCGGCTGGGGCATGGAACATGGCGTAGTACGCGTTGCTCGCTGCTCGGCGGACATGTTCGTGCGCCGGCAGCCGTCCGGCTCGCATCGGGCCGAGGAGGTCTCGTCCCGCTTGCATGAGGTTGGCCCATTCGATGGGAGCCGGCGTCGGGCTGGCGGGTGTGGTCATACGTTCAGTTCGCTTCGGTTGGCGTAGGAGATGTTCGGGTTGTGGGGGATCTCCAATTGTTCGAAGAGGTCGCCCATGTCGTCTCGGAACCGCATGACGACTTGTGTGTCCAGCTTGGGGTGTCCGTCTTCGAAGATGACCCTGATGTGGACGTAGTCCTCTTCGTCTGGGCCTGGTCGGTTTTCGGCCGTCACGTCGTGGACGACGAATTCGGGGGACAGGTATTTGGGGACTTCGGAGCGGATGGTGTTGGCAATTTTCTCGAGTGTCTCAGGATTGGCCGCCACGGTCTGCTGACCTCCTGCTGTGGTGTACGGGTTCGATGATATTTGCGGGATGAGAGAGGGGTCAACCAGGCTCCGTCATGGTGAGACTGCCGTGGGCTCTGAGGCGTTGACCAGGGGTTTGTGTTCAACACGGCGGTGCCTACGACCCGAAACTCTCATTTTGTGCGAGGCCGGTATATTCCATGACGTTGCGGAGAGCTGGCTGTCCTGCTTTTTCATGAAATTCGATCGCACCTGCCGGTACTCGGACCCCAGGCTGCCCGTGGCGTCGACACGCTCCACGAGTTCCTCGTGTTCGCGCTTCCCGGACTCGTTCTGGGGTGTCCATTTGTCGACGATGTTCTCCGTGGTTTTCTGGCGCTGGTGTCAGAATCCTGTTGCCCTGGATTACACGCGCTTTCCGGTCGGAGGTCAGCTTGGGTGGCGCCGTGATTTTCTCCCCGTCGTCATTGTTGTCTCCATCTTGGGTTTCCCCGGCTAATGCGGACCCGACGGGGTCTCCTTCGGTGGCGGGGCTGATGCCACAGGTTGAGCCGCGGTGCATGTCGACCGGGTCATCCAGGCCAGGGGCTTGGCTACTGCCAAGGACCCGCATCGGCGGTGCGCCGGAGGCGTTGGGAGACGCGCAGTCGATCTGCGAGTTGGCTCTGCGCGTCGCCTCGGTGTCAAGGGCGTTTGGGGACTCTACTGTGTTCGTTCTTCTTCCTCAGGAGTCGGAATCATGGACATGGGCAAACACGTCCTGGGCGTCGTCCGTCCAGCTCCTTGCAACGCCCCAACCGCAGGTTTTCGCCGGGTGTTATGGCAGGCATTTGTTGGGTCGTAAATGACCGGTCAGAAGTCTCCGCGATGCGACGTTTGTATCTGCCGGATCTGCTCAGAACGAGTCCGTATGATCGCTGCAAAATACGGCCTCAACGCGGGCGACTACGCTCGGTCGGTTATTGCCGGTCAGGACGATGACCGCGATGCAGCGCGTTTGGAGGTTGACCTTCTTGGGCATGTTGCGGTCGCCGCCGCCGCAAGGGTAGCAGCCGTCTGCATTTGCCGCCGTGAACAGGTCCCCATCCTGGTGGGTTTGCCAGTCCGTTTTCGGGGCGTCGAACACCGTGTATTTGAGTGGGTTTAGACGTACGGTAGCCCGTGTCCAATCACCTGGCTTTACGCCTCACGTCTTGGGGCATCCTCGGTGGTGGCAAACGATGAAGTCCAAGTCGAGTCCGCGTCCTTCGGAATGTCTCGGACCATGTGCCGGAACGCTTCGATGGCCTGCGCGCGATACGGTGTCGTGGTTCTCGATGCAGTCGTCGATGTTGCTCTTTCCTGGCGACACTCAACCAGCAACGCGAGTGGACCCTGGCGCCTCGAAAATCCACTCGTCACTGGACGGCCATGCACCATAGCTAATCCCAGTTGCGCCTCGAGAGCTGGAGCAGCACGTGCACAACCCGTGCGTCGTTGGTCTCGACCGGTCCGAGCAGGACGCCGACGATGGCGTCGTCGGCCGCGACGTGGTCGGCGGATTCGTCGAGGCAGCGGACGATTTTCCCTGGCGCCGCCATCGTTGGAGCGAGGTTGTGGACCCGCACTCCCAGGTAGTGTGCTGGAAGGACACCGGCACCTCTCGTTAGCCAGACAGTCGAGTTCTCGGCAGCGCGTGGCGTATTGGTGTTTTCGTCTCGTTGCCGACCTCACTGAGGGTTCTCGTCGGCTGGGCCGTACGTCCCCATGGAACCGCCGCGGATGCGGATGCGCGCCAGGGGCGGCGCGATTGCTGGACTGTTCATTGTGTCGTCCTCCCGCTGATGCCGACCGGAGGACGACACCAAACATGGGTTGGAAGTGGCTGTCAGGCAAAGGGCGTTGTCTTCGTTGCTCGAGTTTGGAGAGGTCGGGACGGAATGTCCCCCGCTTTACCAGAGTGGATGGTCATCTTCCCTGACCCAACGACGTCGCTTTGCTGGCAGGCATGGTCCCGCCCGAGCGGCAGGTCGTCGTTGCCGCACTGTCTCCAACGTGCCCGATCAAAAGCTCGCCTCAGGCCAGCATTCTGAACTGCATCAACGGAGATGACGCTTGCGGCGCCACGCGATGATCCGTCACCCGTCCCGGGGCAAAAATAGCGCCTCTTCCGGCCGGCGCGATAGCATTGGTTCAGCAGGGAGGCTGCTATGAGTGATAATGACGTTGGATTGAACGAAGCCCAGTCGAAGGTGCTGCGTGGGGTACGCGCGTTTCCGCTGATCTCGTCGGGCGAGCTGGCCCCCATTCTGGGATTGGTTTTCTCCACCGTTTCCAGGCACCTCGCCAGGCTGGAAGAACTGGAACTGGTGGACTCCGCCGTCATGGGAGCCGAGTATCCGGCGGCACGACGTTACCGGCTTACCCCGGCCGGCGCTCGCCGGTTCTTGGAGCCTGAGGTCCACTTTCACCTGACCCGCCATTTGAACACGCTTTCCTGCCTCCTGCCCGGGTTGGAGCAGTTTTACCGCCTGGTGGTCCAGTTACCCCAACTGGCCAACGTCGGCTGTTTTCAATCCTTTGACTGGCGTCTGCGGGACGGCGCCGATGCGATGGCGCACTACGAGCACGGCACGGTGGCGTTATTTTGGTCCGGCCCGTGGCAGAGCAAGCGGGACATTGAGAAGCGATTGCTAGACCTCACAAACGCGGCGCCGGTGGTGGGCGGTTGGCCGGCGCTGCTGTGCGTGGTCGCTTCTGACCTCTGGCAGGTCCATCAAGCTGCAGCCGTGCTGCACGACCATGGAATTGCGGACGGCGTCCTGCTGGTCAACGCGTCAGACCGACGGATTTACCCGGGTTTCCTGGGCATTGGCAGGACTTCCAACAACAGGTTGTTGTGCAACCCTTTGCTGGGCGCTGCCATCTACGGCGTCCCCGCGGAGAAGCCGCGCATGATGGGGGGTGTGCGTAGTGGCGACGATGCGAGTTCGGTCTACCGGCTTCTTGCCCTGTTGGAGCAGTTTCAGGGCCTCCAGGCGACCGCCATGGTCCGCGCCCTGGGGTCGAAGTGGGATACCGTGCACCCCAAACTGCAGCGGTTGAGAGACGACGGCATGGTGGTAGAAAAGGACGGACATCATTTCCTCTCCGACGATTCGCTTAGCATTGCCGCCCGTCGGGATCGAGTGCACCGTGCCAGGCCTCTTCGTCGTTTTGGGCTCAGGGCTGACGGCCTGCCGGCGGTGGCGCGGTACCGCGAGCATGACGCCGGCGCCTTCGGGACAGTGTCGCTGTTTCAGCGTGCCGGGTTTCCCGTGGCGGGCGGCTGGCGCGGCGACGACTACTCCGGCGGCCGGGACGCCATTGCTCCCGACGCGATGATCTACATGGGACCGGAATCATCAGGTGGCGAGGGCTGGTACTACCTCGAGTATGAGCGTCGCGGCAACTCCGCCGGCCCCGTGAGGCGCAAGCTGCGGGGCTACATCGCGCGTGGCGCCAAGGATGAACCCCTGCCAGTCCTGATGGCAGCCCGCAGCGATTCGATGGCCGCCGAGTTCAGGCGTCAGGCTGGAGCGGTCGGATACCCCCTTTGGGCGGCCAGCATACCCAGCATTCGCGTCGATGATCCCCATACGGTCTGGGGTCATAGAACGGTGTGGCTGGACCCCGCAGGGCGGCCGGCGATTTTCCTGCCCGCGTGAAGCCTCGCGCGGTCTTGTCGCGCGGATGTGGGGCAATCGGGTCAGAACTGCCACATCGCCTCAACAAGATGTCACCTCGGCTGAAGATGTGAACGGTCTGTGTGTGGTCGCCGCGAGCGTCGGGGAGGTGGACGATTTTCCTTGGCGTCGCCATCGTTGGAGCGAGGTTGTGGACCATCAGCTCGACGCTTAGTCCCGTGCATCAGGTGAGCCAGCGTGTCGGCGGTGGGTTTGGCGTCCCACCTCTACTCTACCCAGTTGTCGAGTCCATGGATGTAGGTCGCCGTCTGGTTGCCATCTCGGGTCGACGGTGGCTGATCCTCAAACGTTGCTTGGTTGTGAACTTTCAGACCGAAAGTGCACATTTTGAGCCGCCAGGCGGCCGCCGGCGCGACTTCGAACGGCATGGCCACGCTTGCAGACCTTGGGGAAATTTGACCATGTGGGAACTTTTGGCGTAAAAGTGGCCACCATGATTCCCCACTACTGGACACCTTCTCAGGTCGAGCGGCTGCTGGACTCTTTGGCGGCTCTCGGGCTACGGCGCGCCCGCGTAGCGACGCTCATCATGTGGAGGTCCGGTCTCCGCATCAGCGAGACCATCGCCCTCGAGTGGCGGGACATTGACGCCGTGGCCGGCACGCTCCTCGTTCGCCGCGGCAAGGGCGGCAAGGGTCGCACGGTTCCCCTCCACGCCGACCTGGTGGCGCTGTTCTCCAACTGGCCAACGCCCTATGGCCCGCGGGACGCCGTCGTGGGCCTGACCCGGAAGACGGCGCTCCGCCACCTGCGGGCTGGCATCGAGCACGCCGGCCTCGACGAGGAATCACCCGGAACTGGGCGGCAGAAGGCCGGAGCCCACAGTCTCCGTCATTCTGCCGCAAGGCACTGGCTCACGACTGCCGCCGTTCCGCTCAACGTCGTGTCCGCCTGGTTGGGACACACCAACCCCGAGGTCACGCTCCGCATCTATCTCCCCATCGTGGGCAGCACCCACACGATGGCCGATGTCCCCTAGTTAGTGAACGGGGAGAGATCCCCAGGGCTCCCATCACCTACTGGGACGTGATGATCGCCGCCGTGGTCGGGGCCCATCACGTCCCTGATCGCCACGGGCGCCTTAGCACCCCCATCATCCAAGGTACGGGACCACAGTTGCAGTCATGGTTGCGCTGGGTCTCGCGCTGCCAGTGTCGCATTCATGTCGGTCATGTTATGAGAGCCATGGAGAGGTCCAAACAAACCCGAAAGGAATTTTGAATACGTCTCGGGGTCGAAATCACGACCCGGGGCCGCGAGGGCGTCACGAGAACGGGTCGTACTCGCCGGCCGTGTTGATGTAGGCCACTTCCTCGTCGGTCATGCCTTTGATAGCCAGGGCTTTCCAGTTGGCTGCCGCGTCCGCAAGCCGTTTTTCCAGTGCTTTTGCCTCCTCTTCGGTCAGTGGGTAGGTGGCGTCCGGGTTCCCGAGGAGCTTGTGGTCGCGGTCCGCAATGATGCCCATGAAACAGTCGGCGTCGCAGTCAGGGTATGGACACGCGTTGCAGCCTGTTCCGTATTCCGTGCCGTACACGTCGAACCAGATGCGGGCCATGACCCGGCTGCCATGAATGGCTGTCGTCATGGATTCGTTCGTAGTAGCCATTCTGATCTCCTATGCGGTGCTGGTATCGTTTGATCACGCGACGCCGGCGGACCAGCGTTTCGTCCTATTGGACTCATTAGGCGGGCTGGCCAACCAGGTTGCGCATCCCTCGCGGGCGAGCCAGTGCGTTTCATGGGCCGCGGAGGAAACACTCACCATCAAGGTGCTCTCAGGAAAGCCCCAGAAGTGGCACAGGCCCGCTGCCGGGTCGCCGAACGTCTGCAGGATCTCGGGGTCGTCGCGCGGGCGGTTCGAGCACCTCTCCTCGTAGTCCGGCTGCGGAACGTCGAACGTCTCCATCATGACCGCCAGTTACCCGGATGTTGGCGTCCATTTCCTCCCCGCGGCATCGAAGGCATCATAACGGCGTACGATCGCCTTCAACACGGAGTAATGTAGGCGTTCACGCCGGCCTGCGCTCGCGGACACCGCGAACACCTTGACGCCAGATTCTGTAACGATGATGTGATGCTTGACGCGCCGAATTGGCCACGAATGGGCCCAAGGCGGCCCGATGGAGACCAACCTCTCGGGCCTGAAAGCGAGCCCGGAGCGGCACCAAGAAACTCGGCCACCCTGGCATAAGCTAGACCTGGGATCTCGCAAGGCCCAGCCGCCGCAGCGACGGCATTGCGAGTAAGCTCTGGAGGAACCATTCGCGTCCGACCCTGGCGGCCAGTGGTTTCGGCCGGTGGCGGCGAGACAGCAGATCTCGGCGTTTTGATCACAACCCACGCGCCCTGAGCCAAAGGTGGTTGTGGCGGTCGCAGAAACGTGCCGACCACAGCGCCGCGCTGTGTAACGCCTGGCGCATGTTCTTCTTCGCCTTGGTAGGACCCTTTTCCTGCCGCTTTGCAGCCATCAGCATTTCGTAGTCGCATGTGCAGGGCGGCGGCGGAACCTGAGCAACCAGTCGAAAGGGTTCGGGCTGGGCTGGGGGGGTGTCGGGGGGCGTAGTCGTCATGGGGGATCATCCTCCGTATCGGGCGGTTGTCTGCTACTCAACAGGGTTGTATGCGTGTATGCGTGTGTCTGGGGGTTTTTTTAGGGTAGCCTCAGACGCCCGCGGGCGGGCGGGCGTCCTCCTTGGAAACCCCCGAACACCGGCATACACGCATACACTCACATGGCCAGGGTCCAACCGTCGTAGTACGTAGTGCGGACGGATCTCCCGTCCACTCGCTGGCTGGTATTTCGTGGCGTGATGCTGTAGTGGTTGATGATCGCCTTGCCGACCACTCCGGCGTTGATGGGTTTTCCTTCGCCGTGTTCTTCGTGCCAGGCGTTGTAGTCGACGTACACGAGCCTGCTGGTGGCCACGAAGTCGTGAGGTCCGGCAGGCTGCAGGGCGTGGGGCAGCCACTGTACGAGCCATTCGGCTTTGCCGAGAGCTTGGATGCTGTCGATCAATTTCTGGCTGTGGCTGTCGTGGGGCAGCGGCTCCATGAGCAGATCCCAGTGCTTGGCCATGCCGTCTAGCATGAGGCGCAGGATCGTGCGGTTGAAGTCCGCGATGTCGGCCGTTTCCTGGGGGTTGGCCGCGCGCGACGGGTCGCCGTAGTCGAGCAACTCCGGTCGCTGCTGCGCTTCGGGTATTTGAGCGTAGGGAGAGCCGCGCAGGCGGCTCTTGACGGCCTTCGCATTGTCGCTGTCGGGGTTGGCGATCTGGAGTAGGTCGGAGCCCTGGCGCGGCATGTTGCCGTCGACGAACAGGTGGGCACTGTATGGCAGATCCTGGGCCAGGTAGGGGCCGGGGTCACGGTACCTGATGGTAGACTTTTCGGACAGGTCGCGCAGCAGCTGTGAGTTCAGCGGTTTCTGCAACTGGCGGTCGTCGGTCGCGATTTCTGGCACGTTGATGCGCCGTGCCGGGCGACCGAAGTCCCGCAGGTAGGAGTTGTGGGATGAACCACCGGAGTTGTAGGGGCTGGGTTGTTCGATGGCAGCGCGGTCCGCGGAGCGCACCAATGGGTAGAAGACATTCTCCTGCAGCATCCCCTCGGTGGTTTTCGCCGAGCCAGTGGGCGAGATCTTGACGACGATTTCCCGCATGGGACGGCGCACAAGGGCGGTGGCGGCCTGTCTCCAGCGGGCGAACTCGCGGGTGGCGGTGTGCTGCAGATCACCGTACAGGTAATCAAACTGGTCGAGCGCGACTGGATGGTTGGCCTTAGGGTCGCAATCCCACCTGATGGAAGTGGTGCAGAGCCGGTCGCGGGCTTCGGCGGGTGTCAGCAATCGGGCATCCGGCACTGACCAGACGCCGGACGGGGTGCCGATCACCGACAGGTCGGCGTCGAGCTCGAGAGGCGTGTAGATGGGCACGTCCTTCCAGACATCTGGATATTGCTCCCGCGACGAACCTACGTTGGCTGCGATTTTGGCGGCGTTCTTAGCGTCCCGCATTTGGCGAGCGTGCCGGGCGCAGGCAGCGAACTCGCCCTCTTCGAGGTTGATGGTTGCGCCCAGGTAAAGTTTGGCGGCTTGGATGCGGTGTTTGGTCATCAGTTCGCCGTCGTCGAGGCGGCCGGTCTCGGGGTCGACGGCCAGCAGCCGGTAGTCGATTTCGCCGTCCCTCTTGCGGGCCTTGAGGTCTCGCACGATGACGAGTGCGCCAGCGGCGGCGTGGGCGATCCAGGCTGCCTGGTAGTCAGGCGCGAGGTGGTCCCATGATGGTGTTGGCGGCTTGGGCGGCGCAGCGGCGAAGATTGAGCTGGCGGTGCTGGTCGCCTTCGCCCGCTGTTTGCTGCCGGCTCCGGTCCCTTTCCGGAACTGGAACTTATAGTGTTTCTCGGCGAGATTGACGATGGCCCAACCCGGCTTGTCGCTCTGGCGTCCCATGGGCGGGTTGTCCCATCGATGGCGTCGGTTACAGGTGCAGCCTGCTGCTGCGGCCCACTGGTCGAACTCGTCGAAACTGTATCCCAACGCAATCATGTTGCCCATCACAGCCAGCGTGTGGGAGTCGTTGTGTCCCGCTTGGCCGGCAATCATGGAGGCGAGTGAGCGGGCGATTAAGTCGCCGCTCGCGTCATTCCGAGGTGCGTAGCGTTCTCTGGTAGCCCCATTTTTGGTGCTTGGAGTCCCTGGGGGCAGCTTTTCGGCCTCGGTGGCGGTTTTATCCGTCTGGGACCATTTGCGGGCCTCTCCGTGGCTCTGGTGCGGTTCCGCTTCTCCGGAATCGGCTCCGAACGGGCCCCGGGTCGGTGTCTCGGGCATTCCCCAGACGAGAGGTCTGGCGTCGCGGTTGAAATGCGCCTCTGGGTCATGGGAGACGAATGCGACGCGCGCAAGGTTTTTGACGCTGGCGTCCCCGGTGGCCGAGATTTCGATGGCCGCGCACGCGACCTCGAAGGCCATGTGGGCCTCGGCATTGGTGGCCGGGGCAGGCTCCATCGCAACCGTGACATGGAGACCGTGGCCGCCGGCGGAGAGCCAACAGGAGACGACCGACGGGTGTGCTTCGATCCTGGTCCTTTCGCGGGCCAGATCTTCGGGGTCGTTCAGGTGATCGAGTTCCAGGAACCTTAGCCCCGACAGAATAACTGGCGGGTACAGCCCTTCTGCCATGGCACATGCAGGGAACGACTTGCCATGCTCGCTGGTCGCCGGCTGTCTCTGATCAGGCGCGTGCCGGTGGCCTTCGACGAACCGGCCGGCCGGCGTCCAGAAGGGGAGCCGCCGCTTGGCCTCGTCGTAGGCGACGGCCTGCTGGCTGCGCTTACCGTCGACTCCCCGCGCATCTTTGTGGTCCGCGCTCTCGCGGACCCGGTCCACGATCTTGGCCCAGCGGCCTTCCCGGATGCCTTCCACCACGTATTCGAGGTCGACATGCCGCATCGCGGGCCGGCCGTTGGGAAGCGGCAAACCCACGTTCGTGATCGGGCCGCGATAGATGGCGACGGGGTATGAACTTTGGTCAGCTGAACCGCTACCACTTTCAGGTTGTGCGTAAGGGCGATGGACAGTTATACTCATGGTGCGTGATCCTGCAGCTTTCGTAGGCTTGTTCGGAGCGCTGTCCGGATGGATCTTCCGGGCGATAAGTCGGGCTCGCCAGTGGTGTGGTGAGCCCTTCGCTTTTGATCAGGTCCATGCCTCTCCAGGTCGCGGAGTGCGCGATCGTGGGCATCGGCCTAGGACGGGTCGGATTGCCTTGGTTCATCTGGCTACTCGTCTTTCCAGGGGTGAGGGGTTTCAATCGGCTGGAGCGGCGGGAGTGTAACCACCATGGCCACGCGCCCTGGGGCACTCCGAAAGCCACCGCAGGATCTCTGACTCAGGCCAACGCACGGCCCGGGCGCCGACACGTACCGGCGACGGGAAACTCCCGTCTTTCATTTTCCGGTAGATGGTGGTGGTGGCCAGTCCGCACAGTTGCTCAACCTCACCACGGCGCAACATACGGTCAGATTGTGACGGGTTCATGTGAAATCCTCCGGTCGCATTTCCTATACGTTGTCACGAGTCGCCGGAAGTTTCCAGGTAAAAAACCTAGGGGATTGTTTCACCCCAATCTTGCAAACCGTTCGCGACCATCACGCCGAACCAGGTGCCCGATTGCTCCCGGGCACGGGATACTGCCTTCTTGACACCATCCTCAGTGAGTTTAGGAGTGACTTTGGCAATCAAATGCCAGGCATCTTCTTGGTTGGTGCCGTATTTTTCCTTCAATTCGGACACCACCGACCGGATTTTCAGGTCACGCAGGATGTCGGCATGCGGGCGGCCGTTGTTCCCTTCTGTTCGTTTGAGTTCGATGACACCACCGGAGACAAGGAGAGCCCACAACAACAAACTGTGTGGTACTTTTCCTGGCGGCACGCCGTCCACCAAGATCTCGAACGCGAATCCCCGCGCTACCTCCTGAAGATACTGGACGGCTGTATCCAATTGTAGCCATCTGTCCTTTTCGGGCAAGTTCAATTCCGCATTGATGAGTCCAGTTATGAGCCGTTCTTGGTGGTCAATTTCATCGGGCCATTTCAACCAGAGCTCCAATACATCCTTTTGGCTTCGGGGCCACCCCTCGAGCCTTCTCTCTATCCATTGCAAAATCTTTGGTTCATCCATTTTCACCTTCTTTTTCGCCACGAAAAATCCCCTTCGCCCATCGACGCCTGGTGTCGGTCGAGAGGTCCGTCCGAGCAAGTTTCCCCTAGGGAGTGTCGTCAAATTATCTCGTCATTCCGGCTTTCGCCGGAGTCCAGGCGTTTCCATACCCAAATCGTTCTGCAACAGCAAGCGATTCTGGATTCCCACTTTCGCGGGAATGACGGAAGTGGAACGTTCTGACGCTTGGAAACTCAATTTGACGACACGCTCTAGGAGGCTCGGGCGTTACAGAAAA
Organism: Dehalococcoidia bacterium; assembly: GCA_965116565.1. Classification (GTDB taxonomy): domain Bacteria; phylum Chloroflexota; class Dehalococcoidia; order Lucifugimonadales; family UBA3495; genus Bin87. The sequence continues at coordinate 1,228,342 of OZ220699.1, read as the reverse complement.
GTCCCGCCTTTGCCCAGTATAGCCAGTTGCGGGTGGTGGTAGAGCACCGTCTGGCCCGGTTGGTCCAGTTGGGCATCCGGCAGGCGCGCTACTTTGGCCGGGTCAAGACCAAGTGCCAGTCGTACCTGGCGGCCACGGTGGCCAACCTGACCCTGCTGGCGAACCAAACCGGTGTGGTCAGCGATCCTGGCGATGCCCCCGACATCATCGTCCCCACCGCCCCAAACGGCGACGGTAACGGTATGGACCACCACTTTCCGCCGACCTGGATGCTGGCTTGGCTCAGGTCGTCGGCAGTGGCTTTATCACTCTTCCCAACCAAGGGTTTCCGGCCCGCTTTCTAGGGTCAGAAGTCAACGGTGGCGGCGTCTCAGTCGTCGAGTACGACGAGATCGGGCCGTCCGGCCAATGTGGCGGTCTTTCCCCGCAGCCGGGAGGCATTCTGGTCCGTCAGGATGCGAGCAGCCAAGTGGCCCTTATGTTGAGCTTCGGCGTTACCGGGTTGCGGCACGGCTCGTCGGTTCTGCGGTAGCGGTCGTCAGTCTGCCGTTGAGAAAAACTGACGGCTGTCCCAACCACATCGACGTTCGCGTGGTTGGTTCTACCTGCGTCGCGTATCTCTGGCGGGCCAACCCTCCCGGGCGTACCGAATCGGTTCCGGATGTCTCGGGGCATTCGTCGCGACGCCCTATTCGACCGCAATGTTGGTCGGGGGCAGCCCCATGCTCGTACCCTGGTCGTCTGGGACCGCCAGAAATTGGTCGATGGTGGCGGCTGGAATGATGATGCGCTTTCCGATCCGGGTGCAGCTGATCTCGCCGCGCCGGATTGCTTCTCGCACCAGCCACTGGCTTACGCCAAGCACCTCAGCGGCTTCTGAGACGCTGTAAGCTTTTTTAAGAGTTTCCATTGGACCGTTCTCCATCCGGTTTCGTACGTTGCGTTGAGCAACGTGACGTGGTGGCATTTGTGGTTTCGCGCGGGATTGTAACGTCGGTTGCGGCGGCGTTAGCCCGGGCGAGAAAATGGTGGTTTTTTGGTCACAGGTCGACCGTGACGTGGCACGTCGCCCCGCTATTCCCGAACCTACGGTGGGCCGGAAATGGCTGAGCGGAAGACGGGCCGGCCTTCGCCCCGGGACGGGATACAGATTCCCGGGGTCGGATCAGTCGTTGGCCTTGCCTTGGATGTGTGTCGAAGCGGATCTGGGTTCCCGCATTCAATGAAGCAGCGTCGCTCGCAGTTCGCTGGCCTGCCGGAGCGGATTGGGGTGACGCGCGACGCTCGGTCGACGATACGATCGTCGCTGAATCACTGGTTGGCGGGCTCCTTTCCACGAGTCCAAACAGGCCAACCACAGAGGAGGTAGTTCATGGCAGGAGAGATCAAGCAGCGGAGTCCAGGTTCCTGGCAGATTCGAGTGTTCATCGGCCGTGACGAGCACGGCAAACGCATTCGAAAGAACGAGACCATCCAGGGGAAGAAGGCCGACGCTGAGCGGCGTCTCCGCGAAATTCTGGGCCAGATGGACCGCGGTGTGGTCCCATCCGTTGAGCGCTACAAGCTCGACGAATGGCTACAACTGTGGTTGGCCGAGGTCATCTCCCCGAACAGGGAGCAAAAAACCTACGACCGTTACGAGGGCGTCGTTCGCCTCCACCTGGTGCCTCATCTGGGTGGCGTGGAAATCTCGAGGCTTACACCACGCCAAGTGCGAGACTTGGAAACCAAATTGCTGAACGGAGGCATGGATCCCATTGGCGTCCAGATGGTCCACAACGTCCTGAGCGGCGCCATGAAGCACGCGCTCCGGATGGAGCTAATCTTTCGGGATCCGGTGGCTCTGGTTTCCCCGCCGTCCGCGCCGAGCACAGAAGCCTACAGCCCTGGCATGGAGCAAGTGAGAGCCCTGCTTGCTGCGGGTGCCGCCTCAGGTCACTACATGTGGCCTTGTGTTTACTTGATCATCTACACTGGGTTGCGCCGAGGAGAGGCGTTGGCGTTGACGTGGGAAAATCTGGATCTCGAAGAACGTGTGCTCCGAGTCGAGGCATCGCTTGTCGTCGCCAAGGGAGGCGGCCTCGTGAAATGCCCGAAAACGGAGAGCGGGTGCCGCACCGTGAATCTCGACGCCGAGTCGGTGTCCGCGCTCCGAGAGCACAAAAGCCGGCAGCAAGAACTTGCCGAGCAGCTGGGTGTGGAGCCTCCGGAATGGGTTTTCCCTCGCCAGGACCTGTCCGGTTGGTGCCATCCCAACACTCTGACTTATTTCGTGAAGAGCTTGCGCAAAGAGGCCAACATTCCTGACTTGACGATGCGGAGCCTGCGGCATTTCCACGCATCGGTGGCGTTGAATTCGAGGCAGAACCCAGTCGTGGTCTCCAAACGAATAGGTCACGCCAAGGTCAGCACCACGATGAACACATACGCCCACGCACTGCCTGGCTGGCAAAGCGAAACCGCGGAAGCGGTGGCGAAGTTGATCAGCGCTGACGCATGAGATTTGTGGGACAAATGTGGGACAAACTCTCAGCACCCGACTGTGTTGCACTGTGCTAGACCACGCTCCGTGAGTAGGAAATCACGTTCCGCAGGACTCCACAACACCTGACTCCACGCGAAATTGCGAATCCGCCCCTCGGCACCATTTTTTCGATAAGGCTCGGTCCCAACCTCAAAAACGGTATCAGTCTGAGGCGTAAACACCGGATCCGGCCCGTTTTGCTGGACAAATTCCCGGCAGTCTACAGTACCGGGCCGCAACCCACAGCATTCTACGCAATGATCGCGCCCGGAAAGACCGGGCGCGATTTACTTTTTGGGAAGCTCGCACCCCTCAGCTGGACTTCCGAGTAACTGGGGTCATCACGGGGTATTTGGTGCGGCTGGAGGTGCGTGAGTGGCATGTTCCGGAGCATCGGACATGGGCACCAACCGGCAGCCCAGTTGTGCTGCTCGACGCTGAACGGCATGTAACGCCCGCTGCTGGTATTGATTTTCGTAGTATTCGGCGCCCACGTCCACGTAGTCTTGGCCATAGCGCAGCATGGAATAGATGAGCCTGGCCAGCTTGTGGGCCGTGGCCGTGATGGCCTTGGGCGCGTCCATCTGGGCCTGCTTGCGGCGCAGGAAAGCGCCCAACGCGCTGTCGGAGCGATGCAGCCCGTGGGCCGCCAGGGTGATCCAGGAAAACAGGCCCAGCAGGGCGGGCGTGGTGCGGGCGATGTTCAGGTCGGACCACTGGCGCTGGGTCTCCAAACCCAGGTAGGTGCGCACTTCCTGGAAGAGCCTGCCCCGTACTTGATACCTGCCAGGGGTATGTAAAGGGTTCGAACTGGGTCTGGCCGAAGCTTGGGAAGACCCTGGGGAATGCCGGCATCTTGTTTTTGACGAAACCGGATGCTTCGGGCGTCCAGCTTCGTCATCACCAGCAACCGGGCCGTGGACGAGTGGCTCAGTCTCTTCGACGATCCTATCCTCGGCAACAGCGCCCTCGACTGCCTGGCCAACGCCAGTTACCAGATCGTCATCGAAGGCTCCAGCTACCGCGAACGGCTGTCGCCACACCGCGCCCTGCTGGACAGAGGAGGTGATTGACCAGCAACCCACAAACTGCTGTTGATCGAAATCGCCATGCGCCCAGGGTGGTACATAGTCCTTGGCGATCACTGGCTCAATGTCCGCGGCGTTTCACAGAGGAGCACATCTTCGAGCTGACCCAGGCCCTGGAGTTGTATCGGTTCTATCACGACAAGATCGCCGAGTGCGAACGGGAGATCGAGGCCCAGCTGGAACGGTTTGATGATCGCAACGACGGTCAATCTCCCGCTCCCAATGCAAAAAGCGCAAAAAGAAGAACGCGCCCCGCTTCGACGTCAGGACACACCTGTACCGTATGACCGGAGTGGACCTGACCCGCATCAACGGCATTAACGGTTTCACCGCCCTGAAGGTGGTCAGCGAGATTGGCGCCGACATGACGAAATGGCCCAGCGCCAAACACTTCGCCTCGTGGTTGCGGCTCAGCCCTGACCGCCGTATCACCGGTGGACGGGTCATGAGCTCAAGGAGCAAACCCAGCGCCAACCGCGCCGCGGCGGCATTGCGTCTGGCAGCCCACGGGCTGCACTCCGACAGTGCCCTGGGCGCTTTCCTGCGCCGGAAGCAGGCACAGTTAGGCGCGCCCAAGGCCATCACCGCCACGCCCCACAAGCTGGCCAGGCTCATCTATTCCATGCTGCGCTACGGCGAGGACTACGTAGACGTGGGTGCCGAGTATTACGAGCGTCAGTACAACAGCGGGCGCTACGCGCTGCTCAGCGTCGAGTGGCACAACTGGGCTACCGGTTGGTGCCCACGTCCGATGCTCCGGAACATGCCACTCACGCATCGCCAGCCGCACCAAATACCGCGTGATGACCCCAGTTACTCGGAAGTCGAGTCAAGGGAGAGGGGATTTTCCTACCCAGTTAGCGGTGGACGCAAGTTCATTTGATTATCCGATATCCGAAAACATTGCAACAAATTTCATCAGGACGATCCTTCGGGCGCCGTCCGCTAGTCATTCGACAGGCTCAGGGTGAGCGGACTACCTCGACGTATGCCAGCAATCGCAAACCACTGACGTAAGGGTGGACAAGCAGGCGTGGCGCATGCGTCGACGTGCGCTATACTGTGGCCGTGAGCACGCGAGGGGACAGGCCATCGGTCGGCGTAGGGGTGGTGTTCTTACGGGGTGGCAGAGTGTTCCTGGCGAAGCGGCGCGGAGCGCACGGCGAGGATACCTGGGGATCGGCCGGCGGACACCTGGAGTTTGGCGAGACGCTCGAAGAATGCGCCCGGCGCGAGGCGATGGAGGAGTTGGGCGTGGTGGTGGGCGATCTACGCTTGCTTTGCCTCAGCAACGTCATTGCGTACGACCGGCACTACGTCGACGTAGAATTCCTGGGAGAGATAGAGGACCAGGAACCCGTGCCCAAGGCGTCGGACGGGTCGTTCGGCGAATATGGATGGTATCCGATGTCCGAGCCTCCGGAGCCATTGTTTGAGCCCATGAGGCTTGCGATAGACAGTTTATTATCGGGCCGCTGGTATTACTCATCCTTATTGGAATGATTGACATAAATGTTTTTGCGTGATCCAAAAAACCGCATATTTTCGTACTCGAAATGTGGCACGTTGGCCCCGATTATGCTATAATTAGTTCTACACCGACAGTATCATGACTTGCGATAATTGTACGTGCCGACAACGTGCGCGTTTCCAAGGCGAAAACCAGCGGATCGGGGAAATATGACTCAAGCGATCACGATTCCGACGACGGAAGAATCATCTGAATATACTTCAGACAATATTCAAGTATTAAAGGGCCTGGAAGCGGTCAGGGTGCGGCCCGGGATGTATATCGGGAGCACCGGCGTAGATGGACTGCATCATCTGATCAAGGAGCTGTTGGACAACGCGGTGGATGAGGCTTTGGCCGGCTACTGCGACCGCATTGATCTCCGCATCGCGGCGGACGGGGCGGTCAGCGTGTCCGACAACGGGCGGGGCATTCCGGTGGACGTTCATCCGGACACGGGCGTTTCGGGGCTGGAGACGGTGATGACCACGCTGCACGCGGGCGGGAAGTTCGACGGAGCAGCGTACAAGGTGTCCGGCGGGCTGCATGGAGTAGGCGCGTCTGTGGTGAACGCCCTCGCGGCCGATCTGCACGCCGAGGTATGCCGTGGCGGGGTGCGTTACACCCAGGATTACGCTCGCGGCATCCCTACGACGGAGCTGGTTCAGCACCAACGGGTTCGGCGGCAGGGCACGACGGTGACGTACTATGCTGACCCGGAGATTTTCCCTGAGATCACTTATGATTTTGGACGCCTGGTGGCGCAGTTGCGTCAAACCGCTTATCTGAACAAGGGCCTGGAAATACGCCTGATCAGCGAGTTCCACGAGGAGGAGCGAAATGGAGACATCGAACGCTCCTTCTTCTTTGACTCCGGCGTGGCGAGCATGGTGCGCAACATAAACCGAAAGCGCAACGTGGTGATGCCGGACCCGTTCTACTATCAGCGCAACGCGGAGGACGCCGATGTGGAGGTCGCGTTTCAGTACCATCACACGGACGGGCACGACAACCTGGCGGCAGATGAGCGCACCTTCGCCAACTGCATCCTGACCCCGGAGGGCGGCACTCACCTGGCCGGATTCAGGTCGGGTCTGACGCGTGTGCTCAATGACTACGCACGCAAGCAGAACTTTTTCAAGGACGCCAAAGACTCTTTCAGCGGTGAGGACACCCGCGGCGGGTTGGTTGCGGTGGTGAGCGTCAAACTGGGCGACCCGCAGTTTGAAGGGCAGACGAAAAACAAACTGAGCAATCCTGAAATTCGCAGCCGAGTTGAAGCCGCGACGTCGGAGGGATTGACCAGATTCCTCGAGGAAAACCCCACCGCCGCGAAAGGCGTGATGGAGAAAGTACAGACCAACCACGCGGCGCGGGAAGCGGCGCGCAGGGCTCGCGATCTGGTGCTGCGAAAGAATGCGCTGGACGGGACGTCTCTGCCGGGGAAACTGGCGGACTGCTCGGAACGGGACCCGGCAAAGTCTGAACTCTACATCGTGGAGGGTGAATCGGCCGGAGGTTCGGCCAAGATGGGCCGAGACCGTCAGTTCCAAGCGATCCTGCCGTTGAAGGGAAAGATCCTCAATGTGGAGCGGTTCCTGGACAAAGTGGAGCGCATCCTGAGCCACGAGGAAATCAGGGCGCTGATCTCCGCGGTTGGAACCGGTGAAGGCGAAGCCTTCGATATATCCAAGCTGCGTTACCACCGCATCATCATCATGACGGACGCGGATGTGGACGGTTCGCATATCCGTACTTTGATACTGACGTATTTCTACCGCCGGATGCGCGAGTTGATTGAGGGCGGCTTCCTTTACATCGCCCAACCGCCGTTGTACCGGGTGCAGAGGGCGCGGAACATCGCCTACGCGTACTCCGAGGACGAAAAAGACACCCTGATCAAGAAGATGTCTACAGCCCGATCCGAGCCGTCGGTGCAGCGGTACAAGGGACTGGGAGAGATGAACGCCGACCAGTTGTGGGAGACCACGATGGATCCGACGGCTCGCAAGATGTTGCAGGTCACCATCAATGACCTGGACGACGTGGACGGCATCTCGGACACTGACGGCGTATTTGCGATGTTGATGGGTGAGCAAGTCGCGCCGCGCAAGAGCTTCATCCAGAGCCACGCCACGGAAGTGCAGAACCTGGACGTGTAATGCCTGCTGACGGGTTGACCCTGCTTATCTCTCAAGAGGAGTTGAGATCAGCCGTCAGCAAACTGGCCCGGCAGATTGACCGAGACTACGCGAGCACCGGACTGGTGCTCGTTTGCGTGCTCAAGGGCGCGACGATATTCACCTCGGACCTGCTCCGTGAGTTACAGGCGAGCGTGCACCGCCTGGAGTTCCTGCGGGCCAGCAGTTACGGCAGCGGCACGGAATCGTCGGGTTCGGTACGCGTGGATAGCACGGTAGCGGAAGGAGCGATCGCGGGGCGGCACGTTTTGATCGTGGACGATATTGCGGATACTGGGCATACGTGCGTGGCCGTGAGCAAGTTTCTGAACGAAATGGGGCCGGCGTCGCTACGCTACTGCACGTTGCTGGACAAGCCGGACCGCAGGGAGGTGGAGGTGGAGTACGACTACGTGGGATTCACGATTCCCAACCATTTCGTAGTGGGTTACGGCATGGACCTGGACGAGCGATACCGGGGGCTGCCGGCGGTATATTACTTTCCCAATCCCTGACGGCGCAGCGGCGCTATCGGCGGGCATATGGCACGCAGAGCGACGATGGAAGGCCGAAAGAGGTTCGAGGGGGTTGGCAACGCGTAGCCCGCGCGGACATCGGGAGCCGGGCTCATTGACCGTTGAACCGGTTGGTAAGCGGCAGTTGGTGCACACATTCTGCCAGCGATTCCATGGCGGAGTCATGGGCCAGGGACATTTCGCCCATGGTCCGGGACGCGGCCACCGCCGGAATACGGGCTTCAAAATCGGACCAGCACGGGTCGTAATCCCGGCCCATGCCGATGGCCAGGATGTGGCCGGTGATGGTGGTGTACAGGGCGATCATTTCGGGCCACTGGTTCGGGGGCAGGTCAAACAAAGCTTGGGGGTCCATCAGGTAGCCCAAATCGTGCTGCGTCGCCGCCATCAGGCATTGGACCTGTCCGGACAACGCCGTGTTCCAAACGACGTCGAAACCGGCGGGGTCGGTGGCCTCCACCACGTCAGGCAGGTAAGCGTAGAAGGATTCGCGGCAAGTGGGGGCCAAATCTCCCAGTTGGCCGCTGTCGTCCTGCCAGGCGGAGTCGAACCATCTGGCGATTCGCTCGGCCCGGACCTCGGGCGGGTTCGCGAAGAACTGGCCGGGCTCGATCAGGGAGATCTGAAGATCAAGGCAGGGGGACAGCTTCGCGTAAGCGTACTCCAGGAATTGCGGATACTCTATGAGGGTCAGGTGCCGACCCTGCTCCAGCGAACCGATCTCATCCTCCAAGGCGGCATAGCAGTCGTTGCCCGTATGCCACATTTCGAGCATCTTGACCCGGATTTCCACTGCCTGGGTCTCATCAAAGCCAATGAGCGAGGACGTGCGGATGGTGATGAACGATGACCACACGGCATCGGCCTTGACCTCACGGGGTTGCAGCAATTGGTCAATCAGGCCGTTCAACCGGTCCGCCGCGTCGAAGGACGCCGTTGCGGAGAGGGTCGGGGCGGGAGGAGTGGTTGGCACAGCCGACCGCGTTGGAGCCGGGCTTACGGAGGCGTCCGGGGTTGGGGCAGCGGTTGGGTTCGGCGACCGGGCGGTCACCGGTTGCAGCGTCGGCGTGGGTTGGGCCGTCTGGGATCCGAGAGTTTGGGAAGCGGCTGGCGGTGGGGTCGGTGGAGGGGGAGGGGTGAGGGCGGGGATGGTCGGCACGGCTGGCCCGGCGGGCTGACACGCCAAGCCGACGGCGATAATGATGAGCGCCAACGGTACCAGCCAAACTGCCCTGGTGGGGTTGCAGTCAAGGGGATTCGGAGGGTGGTCGGTCATCGAAAACTCCGGGGACGCCCGTTGCAGCAGGCAGGGTGTTGGGGTCAGTGTCCGTTCAGGGAATGGGCTCCCTGAGCGGCTAATTGCCAAAGTCACGGCAGTGTTCGAGGGCACGGTCAAGCCCGGTGACCTCCCATTTGGCGAATAGGTCCACAGGCTGATCAGGCTCCGCGACGGATGCGGTGATCACACGCAGGCTGTCCTCGTCGGAGCTTGGCGGGGCGATGGACTGGTAGGCCTGGTTGACGGAGCCGATGGGGCCGTCGCCCATGAGGGTGCGTTGATTGGGCAGGACGCGCCAGTTGCTGCGGATGTTGGCGCGGACAGACGGGCGATACCAGTCTTCCCTAAGGAAACGGGGTATCTCCACGACGAAATCGAGCTGGATGAGAGCCGTGCCGCGATTGGGCGACAGGATGATTTCATCGTCGGCGTTGGTATCATCCGGCGCGCCGGTTTCCTCGGGTTCTTCCATGTCCTGGTACGCCAGCAGGTCCTCGGCCGAGGTGAGATCGTGGAGGTCGTATTCTCTCTGGATGACGCGCCACAGGTCGGCGAAACGGCCGTTGTCCCTGGGTTGGAGGCGGATGCCGTCGACGAACTTGTGCAGCCGTCGGGCGTAATCGGACAGGAGGACGTTGGCGTCCACCTGCCGGTAGATATCGAAGGGGTCGCTGGCGTAGGGGGTGATACTGGTGTCGATGACGCCTATCACCGGATGACGCCAATCGATGTACATGGAACGATAGCCACGGTTGTCGCAGAGGAATACAAGCTCGGGAGGGTCGGGCAAGGGTTCGTGGAAGATCGCGTCGTTCCGGAAGATTGCAACCTCGCGGCGGGCGTGGAAATCCTGCTCCAACCGCCAGTTCCCCAGTTTGGATTGAGATGCAGGCGGTGCAGGTGTCGGAACCGGTGTTGGCACGGGCGTGGGAGGCAAAGGCGTGGCCGTTGGTCGTGGGGTGGCGGCGACGATTCGGGTGACCGGCACCTCACTGGTCACCTCGACCTTCCGAGTAACGGGGGTTTCCACCGTGGTGAGCACCTGAACGGTGACGGGGATTTCCCGGGTGACCGGCACCTCACGGGTCACCTCGACGGTGCTGGTGTGCTCGACGGTGACTGGGACCTCGCGAGTCACCGGGACTTGCCGAGTGACCTCAACGTTCCTGAATTCTACCTGGGGTGAGCAGGCGACGAACGAGATGACCAGCAGGATGCACGCCAACGCACCGAAGGTAAACGGTTTTCCTGGCGCGCGGATCCTGCTGATTCGGAGCATTGGCTAAAAGCCGACGGCCTGACCGTCGCCGCGAGGGTCGGATGCGCCGGTCAGGACGCCGCGGCGCCCATCGCGGACGATCAACTGCACGTTGCCATGGTACGAGCCGAGGGAGTTCTGGACGACATTGTGTCCCATGCGCGTGAGATCGCGGACGGCGTCGTCGGGCATACCCATTTCCAGGCGCAACTCGCCGGCGCGGTTGATGGTGGCCGGGTCTGTGCCCGGGAAGCTGAACCAGCGTGGTGATTCAGCAGCATCTTGGGGTTGAAGTCCTCCGTCGATTAGCTTGGTAAGCATCTGGATGCCGACCTGGGGCTGGAGGTCGCCGCCGGGGGTGCCGCCGACGATGGATACCTCGTCGTTGACGGTGGTGAGGTAGCAGTTGAGGGTGTGCATGGTCCGCTTGCCTGGGGCGACGACGTTGGGATGGTCGGGTTCGAGGCTGAAGCCACGGCCGGCGCGGTTATTGAACAGGACGCCAGTGCCCGGAGCGACCACGCCGGAACCGAAGCCGTTGGACAGGCTGTGGATCCAACTGACGGCATTGCCGGCGCCGTCGGCGACACAGAAGTATGTGGTGTCGCCAAGGCCGTTGGTTGGGACGAGCGGGCGGACCTCGGCGCCGGCCTGGAAGGGGTAAATCTGGTCGCGGCGCATGTCGGCGTACTCCATGGAGAGCAGGCCGTCCAAAGGCCATTCGACGAAATTGGGATCGCCGGCGAGGCGGTTGCGGTCGGAGTAGGCGATCTTCTTGGCCTCGACTAGGAGGTGTATGGCGTCGGCCGAATTGGGAGTCATGGAGGTGAGGTCGTGGCCGGAGACGATGTTGAGCATCTCGAGGAGGAGAAAGCCCTGGGACGGCGGCCGGGTCTGGTACACGGTGTGCTGCCGGTAGGTCGTACTGATGGGTTCGCACAGGTCGGCGTAGTGGCCGGCGAAATCGGACTCGGAGAACAGCCCGCCATCGGCGGTGGCCTGGTTGAGTCCGGCGACCAACTGGGTGGTCAGATCGCTGCGGTAGTAGGCGTCGGCGCCGCCCTCCGCCACGCGGCGAAGGGAGTTGGCGAGGTCGGGGTTGGCCAGGATCTCGCCCTCGCGGGGCGGCCGGCCGTTGCGCAGGTAGATGTCCGCGGTGGCGGTGTGCCGGGCCAGGAGTTCAGCGCTGCCGGCGAAGGATCGGGCAATACCGGCGGGGACGGGGAAGCCCTGCTCGGCGTAGCGGATGGCCGGGGCCACAAGATCCGGCATGGGCATGGTGCAGAAATTGCGGTGCATAACCTCCCACGCGGCGGCTTCGCCGGGGACGGAGACGGAGTGGGGGCCGGTGATGGGCATGAGGGCGAGGCCCTGGTTGCGGTAGTAGTTGGCCTCGGCGCCGGAACCGGCGATGCCGCTGCTGTTGATGTTGGTGACCGTTTGGGTGGATGCGTCGTAGGCGAGGATGAACGAGTCGCCGCCGAGTCCGCATTTGGGGACGAGGGTGACGGCTTCCACGGCGGCGACGGCGAGAGCGGCGTCGAACGCGGTGCCGCCCTCCTGCAGGACGCAGAGTCCCGTGGCGGCGGCGATGGGAGAATCGGAGCAGACCATGCCGTTCTGAGCGTGGACGGCGCTGCGGGTCAGGTTGGTGATGGACATGGTTTGGCCTCCGTTACAAGTACGTCGTGAATTGCGTTTGTGGTTTGATGGGTAATGATACACGGCCTGCCAAGTCGAAAGGCACACCGGTGGATTTCCGGAACTGTTCACAGTTGATGGGTTTGCCTGTTGTGGATGCCTCACCGGCGAATGGGCGAAGACGCTTACAGTCCGGAGATTGGGAGAGGTGAGCGGGGGAAATATTTTCTGGATACCGGCTCAAGGCCGGTATGACGGTCTTGGTGTTAGAAGGACACCTCAAACGTGAACAGTTGCGACGACATTACTCCCTTGCCCCTGACCGCTGCCCATCCTTACCATAGAACTCCGTACCATCGAACTACGTGATCCTCCCAACCAAACCACCATCCCGGTCCCCCCAGACCCGCTCACGGGCCCGCCAAAACCACCAATACCGCCCCCAAAACCCGCCCAATCCACCATCATCTCATCCCCACCACCCGCTCCCGGCCCTACTTGAATGAAACGAAATGAGCGGATTTGAGCGGGATTTCCCAAAAATGACGTCACCCCGTACTTGATACCTGAGAGGGGTATGTAAGGGCCGAAATCAGTCCTGTGTTTAGCTCGGGAAGGCACATTGGTATCCGGCATTTTGGTTATGACACGACCAAACGCCGGAGACCTGCGATGCGCCTTCCCAGAGAGTGCTATCAGATGCAGCAGACGATCAGCACGCATTTGCCGCACCTCTCCCAGCCACAATTGACCGGCCTGGCACTGTGGGTTTGCGGAGCCATCTGGGCGGGCAGCGCCTGCCAGAACGCCGTTGCCGCCGCGCTCTCGCCCTGGGGCAGTTGGAACAGCCTGCGCCAGTACCTGCGGGAATGGCTCTACGACGGCAGCGACCGGGCACGCCCCTGCCGGACGGAACTGGACGTGAGCCTCTGCTTCGCCCCGCTGCTGAAGTGGGTGCTGTCCTGGTGGTGTGGCAACCGCTTGGCTTTGGCCATTGACCCGACACTGAAAGGGGATGACACTGCCGCCATCGTGATCAGCGTGCTCTACCGAGGCTGTGCTATTCCCGTGGCCTGGCGCATCCTGCCCGCCAAGCGTCCCGGGGGCTGGATGGACCCGATAGTGGAGTTGCTGCAAGCCCTGGCTCCAGCAGTGCCCGGAGAACTGACCGTAATCGTGCTGTGCGACCGAGGCCTGACCAGTCCCAAATTGTGGCGTCAGATCCGAGCGCAAGGCTGGCATCCCTACGTCAGATACCCGAAAAACATCACCTTCTGCGCCGAGGGCGGCCAGCGACTGCTCGCCCAAGCCTTCGTCTCCCGTCCCGATGCCGCGTGGGTGGGTAGTGGCACCGCCTTCAAGGGCAGAGCCAAACGCCGTTGCACCCTGCTGGTGGTCTGGCACGCCGATCAACTGGAACCGTGGATCATACTGACCGACCAGCCACCGGAGGCGGTTGGGGTGAGTTGGTATGCCCTGCGTTTCTGGATCGAACTGGGTTTCAAGGCCATCAAGAGCCTGGGCTGGCAATGGCATAAGACCCGGCGGACCGACCCCGCGCGCATCTCCCGCCATTGGCTGGTGCTGTCGGTAACCGCGCTGCTGGCCCTGGCCTATGGAACCCGGGTGGAGGAGGCCCATGAACGAGCAATAGCCCCCAGCCAACTGCGGACGCCGCCTCGAACGCCGTCTCCCCAGCAGCGCGGCAACCCTGGCCACCAACCGGCAAGAAAGGTCAGCGTAATCCGGTATGGCATGAACTGGCTGCGGCGGTTGCTGTACCAGGGCCGGCTCTGGCGTCGAGTTTGGCTGCTGCCGGAACCTTGGCCGGAACCCAGTCCCAACATCCAAGTCATCCGCAATGCCCCCTCCTAAACAACCCTTTACATATCCCTGTCAGGTATCGAGTACGGGCAGGCTCTGCCATGCTACAGTCCAGACTTCAACGCTGACGAGGCCATCTGGGGCTGGGTGCGCCAGGAAGCAACGGCCAACCAGTGCCTGGGAACCCGTGCCGCAGTCCGGGAGAAAGTGGGCGGCTTTTTCGCCGATCTGACCCAGCGACACCAAGAAGTCAAACGCCGCTGCCGAACCGTGCTGCAAGCCAAAGCCGACGAATTGATTGGCGACTCCCAAGCCAACCCTCTCCACCCCGACCATGTAGATCTCACCTTGGCTTCGGTTTAGGTCGGCACCGGTGAGATTGCCGAAACTCAAAGGTCTGGTTCGCTCAAAATTACCCGATGGTATAATTCAGCGAGTCGAAATCCACTGGTATGAAGCGCAAGGCATGGGTAGGAAGGAAGTCAATATCAAACCCATCCTGAGGCAAGAATCATGACCGCCCCACACGCCCTCTGCATCGACAGCGCCGGCTATGGGGCTTCGTTGCAATTCCCATATACATACCTTGCGATCCAGGATGCCGAACCCGCGCAACACGGTTTAAGCCGCTCAGTCGATGAGGCCGACGAGTATTAAGTCTGTGCGGCGTCACACTTTGTGCCGGCAGAAGACGCGCTGACTCCTGAAAGGCGACTGCACGCGACCTATTGATAATTCGCGGCTACAGTGGCCGACGCCGGCGTCCACGACAATGATTGTTGTTGTGAGAGCCTTGTCAATAAAAACGTTGGCCCGGGGTGGTGTATTCAAGAACGTCGGAGCGCTGGGCGAAAGTTCCGCGGGCACGACCATTTTCCGCGGAACAGGCCGGTCGGGGCCGCGTTGAACCCCGCATGTCTCGCGCTGACGGCAATCTGCTCAGTTAACTATCCAAGAGGTCTTTCAGTTCATGTCCAACGCCAACGTCAAGCGCATCATCTGCCTCGCCAACTCTCGAAAGAGGGGAGGTCGCTGTGTGGCCGGCAAAGAACTGCTGCCGGATGGACACCGCGGAGGCTGGCTCCGTCCAGTCAGCGCCCGCGACGACGAGGAAGTATCACCGCGAGAACGTTGCTACGTTGACGGCGAGGATCCAAAAGTTCTCGACGTGATTGACGTGCCGTTGCTCAGTCCCCGTCCAAAGACCTACCAGCGGGAAAATTGGTTGCTCAATCCCGATCGCCGCTGGACCAAAATCGCGCAGGCAACCTGGAATGACCTGCATTCGCTAACCGACCGGGACGAACTTCTTTGGATAAACGGCCACAATACCCATGCAGGGAAAAACGACCGTGTTCCCATCGAGGAAACTTCATCCATCGGCGATTCGCTCCGGCTCATCAAGGTTGACTCCTTGACCGTAACTGTTGCCGAACCGTCGCGTCCCAGCGCTGATTACCCCATACTTCGAGGCAGTTTTGACTATCTCGGCGATGAATATTGTTTTCGAATAACCGATCCCGAGAGCGAAAGCGGTTCTGTAGAATTGTCGTATCGCGATTATCATGTCGGTGGACGATATCTCGTCGTCAGCCTCGGCGAACCGTTCGAAGGTTACGCCTATAAACTGATCGCCACCATCATCAAGCCCTGACGGAGAACTGCACATTGAGCCTGCCCAAATACCCCGTCCTCACCATCGGGCATTCCAATCATCCTCTGGAAACCTTCATCAATCTACTGCTGCGACACGGCATCGACGAAATAGTCGACGTGCGCTCCGCCCCGTACAGCCGGTACACCCCCCAGTTCAACCACGATGCCCTCCAACACGCGTTGGATGACATTGGCATCGCCTACGCTTATCTCGGCGGTGAACTGGGCGGCCGACCCGCCGACCGTTCCTGCTACGATTCCGATGGACGTGTCCGGTACGACCGTGTCGCGGAAACCATTCAGTTCGACGACGGCATCCGCACGGTGATCCGCGCCGCCGACGAGCGCCGCGTCGCCCTGCTGTGCACCGAAAAAGAGCCGCTGGAATGCCACCGCACGCTGCTGGTGGCCCGCGCCATTGACGAACGCGGCGTTGCTGTCGCACATATCCTCGCCGACGGTGACCTGGAATCGCACAGCGACGCCATGGCTCGTCTGGTAGGAGTTCACAAACTGCCACCCAACGGGGACCTGTTTCGCACTCCCGACGATGTGGTCGCCGAGGCCCTCCAACGCCAGGCGCGCAAGTTTGCCTACGTGGGAGAGAAGGGGAGTTCTGACCCAGACGAATGGAGCGCGGCGTGATGAAGGTCTACACCATCGGATTCACCCGCAAGTCCGCCGCCCAGTTCTTCGGTCTCCTCCGCGAGTCGGGGGCCAAGCGCGTGGTGGACATCCGCCGGCGCAATACCTCCGGCCTGGCCGGATTCTCCAAGAAGGACGATCTCGCCTGGTTCCTGCGTGAACTCTGCGGGATGGACTACATCCACCTGCCGCGTCTGGCGCCCAGCGACGAATTGCTGGACGCGTACCGCGCCAAGAGGGTCACCTGGGACCAATACGTGCCGATCTTTACTCGGCAGATCGAACGTCGCCTCATCCATGCCTCCATCCCTCGGGATATAATCGCCGACAGTTGCCTCCTCTGCAGCGAACCAACAGCCGACCGCTGCCACCGTCGCCTCGTCGCCGAGCACCTGCAACGACATTGGGGCAACGTCGAAATCGTCCACCTGGCATGAACGGAGGGAACCATCATGTCGCAAGTCAACACCGTCCTCGGCCCGGTCGATTCCGCCGACCTCGGCTTCACCCTCAGCCATGAGCACATCACTCTGGGCGCCGCCGGCGCCGCGGCTGCGTATCCGGGGTTCCAGGACCTCGACGCCATCGCAGACGCCGCGGCAGAAGCGTTGAAGGAAGCCTACGACGGTGGTGTCCGCACCATCATCGACGTCACCACCCTCGACCTCGGCCGCGACATCCCCATGATGCAGGATGTCAGCCGTCGTTCCGGAGTCCACGCCATCGCCTGCACCGGCAACCACCTGGCCGTCCCCCGCATCTTCTGGGGCGCGCCCATAGACAAGGTCGCCGCCCTGTTCATCAAGGAAATCGAGGAGGGCATTGAGGACACCGGCGTGAAGGCCGGCATAATCAAGGTCGCCAGCGACCGGGGCGGCGTTACCGAAAACGAAGAAACGGTGCTGCGCGCCGCCGCGCGAGCCTGCAACGCCACCGGCACCCGCATCAGCACCCACACCTGGTCGCCCGACCGCGTCGGCGAGGAGCAGGTCCGCATCCTCACGGAGGAAGGCGTCGACCTCAACCGCGTTTATATCGGCCACAGCAACGACGACACCAACGTGGAGTATCTCATCGGCCTGCTGGAGGAGGGCGTCTGGATCGGCATGGACCGTTACCCCGGCGGACGCACTCCCGGCACGCCCAAGTGGGAAGAGCGAACGGAAGTCGTCAAGCAGCTTATTGATGCCGGGTGGGCCCATCGCATCATGCTCTCCCACGACCATTCCACGCCCCTGGTGCAGCCGTCCGAGGAACTCCGCCGCGAACGGGAGGCTTTCAACCCGGACGGGTACCTGTTCATCTCGCGCAACGTCCTGCCCCGGCTCATCGAGCTGGGCGCCACCGACACCGACGTCAATACCATGATGGTGGACAACCCCCGCCGTTTCTTCGAGGACTGATCCCGCCAGAATAGCCACCGACTGCCGACGATGGGCGACAGGGTACGCATTGCCTCTCCAGTCTTCCTATGTTAGTCTGCGCCCCGCGTGGCCACCAACCCGTTTTGAGAGCACATGATCACATTTAATTGCACTATCCAGGAAGGCATCATTGCCGAAGAACTTCGGCCCACGCTGGCCGCCGAGTTGGCGCGCATCAGCACCGATCTTCTCGGCGGCAACCCTGATGATGTGACGGTGCAGTGGATTGAAGTGCCTCACGGGTTCGGTTTCCGTGGCGGCGAACTGTCCACCACCTCCGCCGTGCGCGGCGAAATCCCGCCCGGCTGCCAGCAGGAAACCCGCGTCGAACTAATGCAAACCATACAGGATCGTTGGATGGAACTCACCGGCTGCACCACTGCCGAGTTGGTGGTGTCCGCACGAGACCGCCGACCGTCGTGATGTTGTCCCACGACTGAGCCCGAATATCCGGCAACCAATCCAGGAAAGCCAAGGAGCAAACGTTATGCCGTACTACCGCTGCATCATCCCCAAGGACTCCCTCACATTCGAACAGCGCCAGGAAATCGCCCTGACCTTCACCGACATCCACTGCGGCAGCACGGGCGCGCCCCGAAGTTTTGTGTCCGTGGCGTTTTTCGAAACCCCCGAGGGCGAGCAGCCGGAATTCGGCTCGGAGTTTTACCTCGATGGCGGCAACCGCGCCGGCCGGTCCGAAGAGGTCAAGCAACAGCTTCTGTCCGACCTCACCCAGGCCTTCAGCGACATCTCAGGCGTGCCCGTCGAGCAGATCCCCGGCCGCATCAGGGAGAACCCCGCCTCCTGGACCATGGAGGGCGGCTTCGTTCTGCCCGAGCCCGGCCAGGAAGGCCCCGAGTGGTACGCCGAAGTAGCAGCGTCCGCCGCTGATTGATCGCATACCCCTTGAATCGCATACTCCTTGAAAAGGAAATAAGGCCGGGTTTCGCAGCCCGGCCTTTTGCATGCACCGGTGGACAGAGCAATCCGTTTCATGCTTTTCAGCGTATCCTCGGCAGAATTGCTATACTTGCCGGATAAGCATTTGCCTATTGGGCATCCCCCTGCAAGAGACTGCAGGGCCGAGGGGTCGCTATGGTTTCGTTTATTAAGAAGATGGTGGGCGATACGCCCGAACGCGCCGCCCAAAAACTCCGCGGCCAGTTGGTGCCCCAGGTCAACCGACTGGAAGACTCCATCAAGAGCCTGAGCGACGACGGACTCCGCGCCAAGACCGACGAGTTTCGTGCGCGCCTGGACAACGGAGAGTCCCCGGACAGCCTACTCTATGAGGCATTCGCCGTCGTGCGCGAAGCCGCGCGCCGCACCCTGGGCCAGCGCCACTACGACGTCCAACTGATCGGCGGGGCCGTGCTACACCAGGGCAAGATCGCCGAGATGAAAACCGGCGAGGGCAAAACCCTGGTGGCCACCCTGCCCGCCTACCTCAACGCCCTCACCGGCGACGGTGTGCACATCGTAACGGTCAACGACTACCTGGCCCGGCGCGACCCGGTTTGGATGGGTCCCATCTACCACCTGCTCGGACTGACGGTCGGCTGCCTCCAGCACGACGCCGCCTACCTGTACGACCCTGAACTCACCGAGGTGGCTCGCGGCGGCTTCCAATACCTGACCCCCGTCGAACGACGGGACGCCTACCGCGCCGACATCCTATACGGCACCAACAACGAGTTCGGTTTCGATTACCTCCGCGACAACATGGCCATGGGCGTCGAGTACCAGGTGCAGGGCGGTCGCCGCCATTACGCCATCGTCGACGAGGTGGACAACATCCTCATTGACGAGGCACGGACGCCCCTGATCATCAGCGGGCCCGCCCAGCAGCCAGTGGAGCATTACTCCAATTGCGCTCGGCTGGCGCCTCGCCTTCGCCCCTACGAAGACTACACCATCGACGACCGCAGCCAGGCGATCTCCTTAACGGAACCGGGCATCGCCAAGGCCGAGCGTCATCTCCGCATCGGGTCCGACTCTTCCCTGTACGACCCCGAAAACTTCCACCTCGTGCAGTACGTTGAGAACGCGGTGGTTGCCGAGATCCAGAAGGTCAAGGACAAGGATTACGTCGTCCAGAACGGCGAGGTGATCATCGTCGATGAATTCACCGGCCGTCTCCAGTTCGGCCGGCGTTGGTCCGACGGACTCCACCAGGCCGTTGAGGCCAAGGAAGGCGTCCGGATCCAGCGGGAGAGCGTGACCTACGCCACCATCACGCTGCAGAACTACTTCCGCATGTACCGTAAACTGGCCGGCATGACCGGTACCGCGGTCACCGAGGCCGACGAGTTCTACAAGATTTACGGACTCGAGGTGGCGGCAGTTCCCACCAACCTTCCCATGGTCCGCGACGATACCGGCGACCTGATATTCCCGACCGACGAAGGCAAGTGGCGCGCCGTCATCAACAGCATCGTTGAGCGGTCCGAGGCCGGCCAACCCGTGCTCGTTGGCACAACCTCCATTGAGGCCTCCGAAGACCTTAGCGATCGGCTCCGGAGACACGGAGTCCAGCACCAGGTTCTGAACGCCCGCAACCACGAGCAGGAAGCTAACATCATCGCCCAGGCTGGTCGCGCCGGCTCCGTCACCGTATCCACCAACATGGCCGGTCGCGGCACTGACATCGTTCTCGGCGGCGCCGACACCAACCGCGACGACTGGCAAGCGGAGCACGACAGGGTGATCGCGCTGGGCGGCCTCCACGTAATCGGCACCGAGCACCACGAGGCACGCCGCGTGGACAACCAGCTTCGCGGACGCGCGGGACGCCAAGGCGACCCCGGCAGCAGCCAGTTCTTCGTTGCCCTGGAGGACGAGCTGATGCAGCGCTTCGGCGGCGACCGCGTCAAGAGCGTAATGAACTGGACCGGGCTGAATGACGATGAACCCCTGGAAAACAAGCTCATCACCAAGTCCATCGCCAGCGCCCAGGTCAAGGTCGAGGGTCACCATTTCGACATCCGCAAGCACCTGCTGAACTTCGATGACGTGCTCAACCAGCAACGCACCGTCATCTACCAGCAGCGGTCCCAAATCCTCGCCGCCGAGGGTCTGCGGGAACGGGTCCTCGAAATGCTGCGCGCGGAATTCAGCGGACTGTTGGGGGAGCACCTCGCAGCGCGACATGCCGACGATTGGAATGTTAACCCGTTCCTTTCCGGGTTGCGCCAGATCTGCCCGCCGCCGATCGAGATCGACACACCGGAAAAGGTACTCCAACTGCGCCGGGAGCGTATCGCCGACATCCTGGACGAGCATGCCGAAGCTCTCTACCAGGCCAAGGAACGCGCCTTGGGCACGGACGACATGAACACGCTGGTGCGCCTGCTTTTGCTCAGGTCCATCGACACCCATTGGGTCAACCATCTGACCCACATGGAAAACTTGCGCACGGGCGTCGGGCTGCAGGCCGTGGGTCAGCGCGACCCGCTTACGGTGTATCGCACCGAGGGACAGAAAGCCTTCGCTGAACTCACGCGCCAGATGCAGCGGGACGTCACCCATACCCTGTTCCACGTCACGCTGGCTCCCGAGGCTCCGTCCCGGCGGGAGGCAGAGGAAGAACCGCCCATTACCGGCCGTGGCCGCGCCGCCGATCGCGCGCCAGTCAGTCCCATGGCCGCCGTCGCGCCGGGCCGAACCGCCGTCGCACCACGCGCGGGTCGCAAGATCGGTCGCAACTCACGGTGCCCCTGCGGAAGCGGCCGCAAGTACAAGCGGTGCTGCGGCGCCAACGTCTAGGCAGCAGCCATGACAAACAGAATAGGGGCGAATGATTACTCGCCCCTATTCTGTTTGATGATACCCCGGGCTAGGGCGTATTCACGCTACAGCAGTGCGTCGATGATGAGTGCGAAAGAGATGAACCCCAGGAAGAGCACGTCCAGCTTCTCAAAGCGAGAGAATATGCGGCGAAATCCCTTCAACCGGCGGAACAACCTTTCAATCTCGTTCCGCCGCTTGTACATCTCCCGGTCATAGGCCCAAGGCTCCACACGGGTGCTCAACGGTGGAACCACCGGCACAAACCCCAAGGCCAGGGCCAGTTGGCGGGTCTCATTGCCCTCGTAGGCTCGGTCCATCAACAGGAACGGTCCCGAGCACTGCGATCCCAGACGGGTCAGCAACTTGCGCCCTTCCGGCGCATCATGGGCCTGCCCTGGGGAGAGCGAGAACGTTATGGCAGTTCGAGCATCCGCGGCAACCATATGAACCTTGGTGGTCCAACCCCCTCGGGACTTTCCGATGGACTGGGGTCCGTTTTTTTGAGGGCGCCAGTGCCGTCCGGATGGACCTTGACCATGGTGCTGTCCAGGGCTACCGCTTCAAGCTTGACGCGCACGATCTGTTCCCGCTGCAGGTGTTCAAACACCCGGTCCAGCACTCCATTCTTGGACCAGCGGTTCATCCTGGTGTAGACGGTATGCCAGTTGCCGAAGCGGGGCGGCAGGCCCCGCCACTTGCAGCCGTGCTCGGCCACGTACAGGATGGCGTTGATCACCTGCAGGTTGGACAGCTTGACGTTGCCGCGCTGGACCGGAAGGACTGGCGCGATGCGTTCATACTGGGCTGGTGTAATCTCCATGCGGAGAGGATAGCATCCCCGCATAGTTAGTGTGAACACGCCCTAGTCGCCGCGCCGGAACAGACGCCGTACAAACGTCAGTGGTTGCGGTTGGGGCGCCTCCATCGCGATGGGCTTGTTTCGCCCCGACGCCCAGCCATCGGGATCCCGTTCGAACGCCATACGGCAGCCCGGGGCGCAAAAGTAGTAGGTCTGCCCGTCGAAGTCGCTGGTGCCGCCGTTAGGGTTCTCGGTATCCACCTGCATCAGGCATATGGGATCTGTTGCGGTTGCCATCAAGAGCCTCCCCAGAGCTAATTGTCAGCCGGTGACGGCATCAGTTCAACATCCGGTGGCAGAGCAAACACCGCTTGACCGTCATCATTATTATGAGTGTGATTGGCGAGCGCCAGCATGATCTGTTGGTGGCTCCGCCTGATCTCTTGGAGGGTTTCGAACTTGGCGGACGCGATCTCACCACGCAGTTCCTCTTTCATGGATGTGATCTCACCACGCAGTTCCTCTTTCACGGATGTGATCTCACCACGCAGTTCCTCTTTTGTATTCGCGATTTCTTCTTTCAGATCCTCCCTGTTTCGCGTCACTTCACTCTGGAGCGCTGCGTGTTCCTCTCGGGTCGGCAACCTACCCAATCGCAACGCAAGCGGAACTACCGCCGCGACCAGGATAGCCACTATACCTACTTGGCTGCCGATAATCGTCATGACTACCGGATTGAATATGCTGCTTTCCATTCCCATAACCAGAAAGTGTCAAACCTACCGGATAATGAAGCATTGTATCGCCTCTGATTGTACCAGTGCTCAATAACCTTTTCATTAGATTCTTCGTAAAATGGCAGCCTGGGCAACTCGCATATCCGAATCCCCGAGAATCCCGTATGCCGAACAAATCAACCCCGGACAGTCAAGCAGACGGTCTGCGCATGGTTCTGGTCGCAGACCTCGTTCACCGAGGCGTCATCCGGACGCCGTCAGTGCGCGAGGCCTTTGCATCGGTACCGCGCCACCGGTTCTTGCCCCGAGCCGATATCGCCACCGCCTATGCGGATCAGCCCGTATTTATTCGCTGGAACAAGGACACGCCCATCAGTTCCTCGACTCAGCCCACAATGATGGCCATCATGATCGAGCAACTGGAATTACAACGTGGCCACCGGGTGTTGGAGATCGGGGCCAGCACCGGCTACAACGCCGCCGTCATGGCCCACATCGTCGGCAAAACCGGCATCGTCGCCACCGTGGACATCGACCAGGACATCATCGACGAGGCCGCCGAGAATTTGGCACGTACCGGCTGCCACGGCGTCAAAACCGTCTGCGGAGACGGATTCGAAGGCCTCCCATCCGATCAACCTTACGACCGGATCATCGTCACCGTGGGCTCATACGACGTTTCCCCCACTGGGTCGACCAGTTAAAGGATGGCGGAATACTGGTAGTCCCGCTGTGGTTCAGGGGCGCCAATCTCAGCGTCGCGTTGCAAAAGCGCAGCGGCGAACTCACTGGACTGTCAGCATCGCCGTGCACCTTTATCCCCATCCGTGGCATCTGGAAGCGGACCGAGGGATATTATCCCGTCGGGAACCCTCCCGATGAGACCCTGCGAATGGGCGTCGCGCTGGACTGGGACGATCAGACGTACCGTCGCGATCTGGCCCAACTGTTTGCCCAGGAGGCCAGGCTCTGCCAAACAGGGCGCTCCATGCAAGGTCAGTTTTATACCCAGGACATCTCTTCGGGCCTGTTCATGTTCCTCACGGTCAACCCGGATGTCTACCAGGTTTATTCAGCAGCGCAAACCGGCCTGTTCCAGGGAGCGGGACACGCGTTGATCGACATTGGCAGCATGAGCGCGGCGGCGCTGTCAGACCGGTATCCAAACCAGGCACTGGTGTACGGGAGCGATGCCGCGTATGAGCAGTTGGTTGAACTGCTCGACCGTTGGGATGCCGCGGGCCACACCACCATTGACGACCTGCTCATCCGTGCTCACTGCAACGCGCCCGCCACCCTGCCCGAAGGAGAGTGGGTCATCAACAAACGTTCGGCTTACACCTGGACCGTGTCGTGGGCGAACCGCTGACGCCGAGGCCATCATTGCAATCGGGGCGGCGATGTGGATAGGGTTAGCCGAGCGTCAGACCGACGTCCTCCGCAACCGGAGAGAGTTGCTCACCACGCTGACCGAACTGAACGCCATCGCCAGCGCAGCGAGTATCGGATTCAGGAATCCCGCGTCCCCGAAGAAGAACGCCAGGCCGCCGGGGACGCCGCCCACGGCAGCAAATACCGGATACAACACCCCTGCCGCCACCGGGATCAGCAGGATATTGTAGAAGAAGGCCCAGAACAGATTTTGGCGAATGGTCCGCATGGTGGCGCGAGACAGTTGCAGCGCCGTGGCAATCTCTGCCAGATCGTCCCGCATCAGGGTAATGGCGGACGTTTCCCGCGCGATGTCAGTGCCGCCGCCCATCGCGATGCCCACGTCCGCTCGCGCCAGGGCCGGAGCGTCGTTGATGCCATCTCCCACCATCGCCACCACGCTGCCTTCGGATTGCATCAACCCGACCGTTTCAGCCTTGTCGGCCGGCAGCATGCCGGCGTGGTATTCGTCGATACCGCATTCGGACGCTATCGCAGCGGCAACCTCTGGGCGGTCTCCGGTCAGCATCACCGTGCGAATACCCATTTCGTGCAGCGCGTTCACCGCCCTCCGGGTTCCGGGTTTGACACCGTCCGCCACACCGATCACGCCCAACATGCGACCATCGAGTGCAACGAACATCGGCGTTTTGCCCTTTTCGGCCATCCCCCCGGCCGCGTCCGACAAGTCCGGGTCCACCTCGATCCCCTCGTCCACCATCAGGAACGCGTTTCCTACCGCGACTTTTCGCCCACCCAACCTGCCCGTCACCCCGGCTCCCCGATGCGCCTTGAATTCAGTCGGGACTGCCAGCGTCCAGTTCTCCTCAAGGGCTCGATCCACCACAGCCCGGCCTATGGGATGCTCGGAGAGTTGCTCCACCGACGCGGCGGCGACCAACACCTCGGCCGGTTGCAGGCCTGCCGCGTTCACCACGTCAGTCACCCTGGGTCGACCAGTGGTGAGCGTTCCGGTTTTGTCCACCGCCACGACCCGTACCCGGTGCGCGGTCTCCAGCACAGCCGCGCTCCGGATCAGGATGCCGCGCTCCGCCGCTTTTCCAACTCCCACGATGATCGCCGTGGGCGTGGCCAGCCCCAGCGCGCACGGGCAGGCGATGATGAACACCGCAACCAGCGTGAGCATCGCGTACTGCCAGGCCTCGCCCGACAGGGCCGGCGCCGGCCCAACGAACAGCCAGATGATGGCCGCGGCCACAGCGATCAGTCCCACCGCCGGCACGAACCACGCGGAAACCCGGTCCGCCAGGCGCTGCACCGGAGCGGCGGAACCCTGCGCTTCCTCCACCAGCCGGATGACCTGGGCCAGAGCCGTGTCCGCACCGACCCGGGCCGCCCGCATGGTAAACCCGCCGGTGCCGTTGAATGTTCCTGACAAGACCTGGTCGCCCGCAGTCTTATCGACGGGCATGCTTTCGCCGGTCAGAATCGATTCGTCGACGTCGGTGGCTCCCCCGATAATCTCCCCGTCCACCGGTATTTGCTCGCCCGGCCGCACCGCCAACGCGTCGCCCACAGCGACCTGCTCCACCGGCACATCCGAAATCGTTCCGTCGGGGGACACCAGGTGGGCCGTTTGGGGTCGCATTCCGATCAACCGCCCGATGGCGTCCGATGCCCGGGTGAGCGCGCGGGCCTCCAGCCATCTTCCAAGGAGAATCAGCGCGATGATGATGGCAGCCATGTCGAAATGCAGCACATGACCGCCGTGCAGCGCGCCCTGGCTGCCCTGCCCGAAGAACGTCAGCAGCACGATGACGACGCTGTACCCGTACGCCACGCTGGTGCCCAGCGCGATCAAGGTGTGCATGTTGGGCTGCAACCGCCGCAACCCGGCGAAACCGGCCACATAGAACGGCCATCCGGCCCAGATCTGGACGGGGGTCGCGATTACCCATAGCGCGATGGGATACCACCAGCGCGCCAGCAGCCCGTCGGTCCACGGCAGCGCGGGAAAGCTGGCGAGCAGCAGCACGATGCCCCCCGCCATCGCGACCACCATGCGACGACGGAGATCAAGCTCCTCTCGGGACCTTCCGGCGTCGGCCGCATCAGGAGAAGCATCGATGTCCAGCTGATAGCCAGCATCGGCGACGGCGCGGGCCAGGTCATTCAGCGGCGGGTCCGCGGCCGCCACAGCGTCCAGGTTCACGGTCGCCCGGGCGGTGGCGAGGTTGACCGATACGCCGGACACCCCGGGCACGGTGCGGATCGCCTCGCCAACGTGGTGGACGCAGGCGGCGCAAGTCATCCCCGTGACGGGGAAAATCAGGGTATCGATATTGGAGCGGGCCATATGGCCCGATTATAGCAAGCGCAAAGGCTCACGCGGGGCGGAACATTGGCAGGGAGATGTTGTCGTCGATTTCTTCGAACATGACCTCAACCGCCATGCCGCACTGCACCGAATCGGGTCGCACTTCCCCCTCGCCGAACTCGATGCCCACCAGCCAGGTGGGAATTTGCGGCCCCTCTTCCAGAGTCACCACCGCCGCGATGTAGGGAACCTTGTCCCTGAACGCCGGGGTCGGGCCTCGATGCACTATGGCAAAGGTATGCAGTGTTCCGCGCCCGCTGGCCTGTATCCAGTCGGTTTCCCTGCTAAAGCATTCCGGGAACGGGCAGATGTCCCTGGGATAGAAGTAGGACCGGTCGCACGCTGTGCAGTGCCGCAGCCAAAGTTCGCCTTCCTTGCACTTTTCCCAGTAGAAATCGGACTCCGGTTGCGGAACGGGCAGGGGAATCTGGGGAGCGGCCTGTGTCATTTGTCGAATCTCCGGTTCGAGCGGGCGGCGGAGGCTGGCCCGCAAATCGGAAGCAAGAATACCGGCAGACCGACCCCAACGCAAGCAATCGCGTCTGACTGGACATCATGAGGCAAAACAGGGCGACAGGGCCATCAACGGTGAGGGCGACCGATACAAAAAAATCGCAGGCGCGTGGCGTGCTGGCCTCATCAACTTCCGGCGCATGTTCACGCGTACCCATTTGGGGAAATGGCCATGGTTACGGGGCCGGTGGGTCCCAGCGCAGCAGTGGATAGTAGCGGTCGTTTCCGGCCCAGGGGAGCAAACTGAGGACGATGGTGTTGGGAATGGGGACGTCGCCTTTGCGTCGGGTGTCCGCGAGGTAGCGGCCGAGACTGGCGAAGGTGGTGAGGCGGAAGCCGGCTTTGACAATGTGCTGGATGACGGTGGACGGTTCCGGGGGTTCGGATGGAGTCCAGTCGTTGGAGAGGGTTTCGGCGATGCGGCGGAGCCGGATGATGGCGAGTTCATGGGCGAATTGGCGCTTGAAGGCGTTGACGCGGCGGCAGAGTTGGGAGAGGGTCATGGGATTAACTCGGCGAGGGAGTACCCGGAGATGGAGCTTGGCATGGATGGACAGGATCAGAAACTGGATTGGGATGGTGGCGCCCCGTATCAAGTACGGGGCGGGCTGTCATTTTGGGGAAATCCCGCTCAAATCCGCTCATTTCGTTTCATTTGTGCAGGGTTTTTGGCGGGTGGTGGGTGTGAAATGGTGGCGTAATGGGCGGGTTTTGGGGGTGATATTGGTGGATTTGGCGGGCCTGTGAGCGGGTTTGGGAGGGATGGGCCGGGTCATTCGATGATTCAAACACACGATGATTCAAACACCAGGCGATGGCTCCAGCCCGGACGTTCCCTGCACTGTGGCCCGCAGAACTGTGGCCCGATGGACTGCGGCCCGCTCGTCCTTTGACAGGCTCAGGATGAGCGGGCTGCGGGCAGGGCCTGCGACAAATGGAAAAGCCCGGAGGGGGCCGGGATGGTGGTTTGGAATTGGGGAATCACGTAGTTCAGATGAGCCGGCTGCGGGAAGGGCCTGCGACAAGGGGAATCACGTAGTTCAGATGAGCCGGCTGCGGGAAGGGCCTGCGACAAATGGAAAAGCCCGGAGGGACCGGGATGGTGGTTTGGATTTGTGGGATCACGTAGTTCGATGGTACGGAGTTCTATGGTACGGAGTTCTATGGTACGGAGTTCTATGGTACGGAGTTCTATGGTAAGGATGGGCAGCGGTCAGGGGCAAGGGAGCAGTGTCGTCATGCGTACCCAGTTGGTGACGGAGATACGCCAGAGCAAATCCCGCAGTCGTCGCTGCCGCGAAAGCATGAGTGACAGCAGGCGCAACTTGACCGCCCCGATTACGCGAGACGAAACTGGGTACGCGTGGGCCGGCGTAACCGTTCAGAGTTGATGGGTTTGCCGGTTATGTATGACTCACCGGCGGGCAGGCGGACACGCGTACAGTCCGGAGATTGGGGAACGTGAGCGGGGGAAGGATTGTCTGGATACCGGCTCAAGGCCGGTATGACGGTTTGGGGGTTGGTATGACGGTTTTGGTGTTAGACGGTCACCTCAATCCTGAACAGTTACGAGCCGGCACATGGAATTGACAAATCGAGGGTCGTGTCGTTAGTATTCCGGCACTTTGGTTTGCCAATTCCCGGCAAGCCCAAAAATTACCGTCCGAAGGAGGGACATAAGAATTATGACACGAATTCGCATACCGCGATTGCGCTTTTACCAGTTGCTGATTCCAGCAGCGGTGGTGGCGCTCATCGTCGGTGTCGCCTGCGGCGGAGCAGAGGCACCGGCCGCGCCGGCCGCCAGCACGTCGGGCGACAGCAGCGCGGCTCCGGCCGCTACCGCGCCACCCGCGGCGGCCCAGGTCGGCGCCACCGCAACCCCTCTGCCTACCCAGGAACCGGCGGCGATGATGGACGCAGGAGAGGGCAAGCGCCTGATCGTGCTCACAGAGTCGTTCGGCAACGAGGTGTGGGATCCGAAGTACGAGAGCGGCGACAAGCACGTTTGGCACTTCCCGATCCACTCCCACTTGATCACCACCGATGACCAGCTCAACTACACCAGTGACGGGTTGGCAACCGCGTGGTCAGTTTCGGAAGACGGCAACAGCATCTCCTGGACCTTGCGTGAAGACGCTGTGTTCCACAACGGAGATCCCGTAACAGCGGAAGACGCCGCCTGGTACCTCAGTTACATCCAAGACGACGGCGCCCGCTCGGTGGTGCGCATTCGCATTTGGCGTCTGGTTGCAGCCGACGAGCCCAACGAAGCCTATGAAGGCGACAACACCGATCGGGTCAAGGAAGGCCACGCTCGCGTGACCGGCCCCAACGAGGTCACCATGACATTCGTGCGGCCGACCCTGAACTTCCTGGCGGACGTCAGTGAAGTTGGTGGCGGCACTGCCGGCGCCATCATGTCCAAGGCCCACTTCGAGAGCCTGGGCGCCAACGACCAGGAGCGCTCCGACGGCCTGATCGCCAACCCGAACCCGGGATCGGCGGGTCCGTTCGACCTGGTTTCGTTCACCTCCGGCGCGCAGATCGTATACGAGAAGAGGGACGACCACTTCATCCTCGAGAAGCGCCCCTATCCGTTCGACGAGCTGGAAATCAACCTGGTCGCCGAGGCCGCAACCCGCAAGGCTGCGCTGCTGGGCGGCGAGGCTGATATCTCAGCCATGGACGTGGACTCCCGCGAGGAACTGGAAGCCGCCGGTCTGCAATTCCGGTTCGGCCCCGAGTCCACCGTGATCTGGATCAACGCCTGGAACTGCAGCGAGGACGCTCCCCAGACTCTGGGACATGACGTGACCCGCACGCAGAACGACGAAGGCAAGTACATCGGCGACCCTCAGGGCACCAAGCTCATGTGCTCGGACAAGCGTGTTCGCCACGCTTTGGACTATGCCATCGACAAGGAAGCAATCCAGGAACTGGTTGGCGGATCCGACGTGTTCCACATCGCCGGAACCGCCGCCGCCGCTCCGTCCGGCATCGGCTACAAGGCTGATGGAACCCTGGACCCGTTCCCGTTCGACCCGGCCAAGGCACGCGAACTGTTCGTCGAAGCCGGCTACAACCTCCCCGAGGCGCCCAACCCTGACGGCGGAACGTTCGACGCGGTTACCGGCCTTATGGACCCGGTCATGCCCGGCGGTGGAGACACCTGGAACGTCTGGACCTGGGAAGCAGGCGCCACCGTGCCCAAGATGCTGCAGATCGTCGAGTTCGTCTGCGCCGACTGGGAAACCTACCTGGGACTGAACTGTAAGGTCAACGTCGGTGAGGAAGCCTCCATCAAGGACCGGCAGTACGGCGGACAAATCCCCGGCCAGTACCTGGTGCGGTCGAACGAGCACTCGTACGACACCGGTTCCAAGCTGATCGGCCGCTTCGGCGACCCCGAAGGCTCCTACATCAGCTACGACCCGTTGGTGGAGCCCCTGGTAGCCACGGCGGTGTCTTCAACCACTCCTGAGGCTCAGCAGGCAAACTACTATGAGGCTCTGCGACAGGCTCACGAAGGGCACTGGGACTTCGCGCCCGGCTACCTGGATGCGCCTTACGCAATCAGTGCGCGCATCGCCGATTGGCGTCCGCGACCATTGCGCCCGTCGCCGAGCGCGTTGTGGACGATCCGCTGGGCTCAGTAATCCCCTGACGGGATAGACTGAACCTCAACGAGGGGGTGGGTTGAACAACCCACCCCCTTTCACGTAGCCGCACAGGGCGCGATTGCCGTGCTCCGTCGGCAATGACTGAGCAGGGGGAAGCGAAGCCGGCACGGGGTTGCGGCGCCCGTATTTCTGCTATAATCGCCGCCAACTCAAATTTCCCGAAGTGGGGGAGGCGACCTGATTGGCACGCTTCATCTTGTTTAGAATCATCCAAGCGGTAGCGACCCTGGTCGTGCTGAGCGCCGCAGTGTTCTTCGGCACCGACCTGACCGGCGACGCCGCTCTGGCCATGGCCCCCGGCGACGCGAAACCGTCGGAGATCGAGGCCATCCGCAAGAACCTGGGTCTGGACCGCCCCGTGGTCATCCGCTATTTCGACTACCTGGGCGGCCTGTTCATCGGCGATTTCGGCCGGTCGTACAACAAGCGCCAGCCTGCTTTTGACGTGGTCATAGAGCGGATCCCCAACACGATCCAACTGGCGATCAGCGCCCTGATCATCGCAATCGTCATCGGCATACCATTAGGCATTTTGTCGGCGGTAAAACGGGACAGCATCATGGACCGCGTCGGCAAATCATTTGCCATCCTGGGCATGTCCATGCCGCAATTCTGGCTGGCGATCATCCTGATGTGGATATTCGCCGTGGAGTTGGGCCTGTTGCCCACGTTCGGCAAACAGGGCCTTGACCCGCGCTATTTCGTCATCCCCGCATTCTCGATCGCCGTGTTCACCATGGCGGGGTTCATGCGGCTCACCCGGTCGGCCATGCTGGAAGTACTGGACAGCGAATACGTCAAGTTCGCGCGCATCAAGGGGCTGGCCGAGCAGTTGGTGATCTTCAAGCACGCGCTGAAAAACGCAGTGATTCCGGTGTTGACCTTCGGCGGCATCAGCTTCGCCGGGCTGCTCAACGGATCCATCGTGGTGGAGGTCATCTTCTCGTGGCCGGGACTCGGCCTCCTGATGCTGGAGGGAATCCGCACCCGGGACGTGCCGATCATCGAAGCGACGATCCTCACGTCCGGCTTCCTCTACATCATGATGTCCACCATCGTGGATATAGTTTACGCTTACGTTGACCCGCGCATCCGGTACGGCTAAGCCACACCCGGCATCCGCAGTCTTAGGAGACTTTCACCTTGGCCACCCAAGATCTGGCAACCCCACTGCCGCAGTCGAACCAGGCGGTTCGCGTCTGGCAGAAAACGCGGGAACTGCGCCTGCCCTGGATTCCGATCCTGGTACTCGCGGTGCTCGTCGTCGCGGCTGTTTTTGCGCCGCTCATCTCGCCACACGACCCCGAACTGCTGAACAAACGGGATCGTGAAGTGCCGCCGTTCCAGAGCAGCAAGTTCATCCTCGGCACCGACAAATCCGGCAAGGACATCCTCAGCAGGCTCATATACGGAGCCCGCACTTCGGTGTTCATCAGCCTGGTCGCCCTGGGGACGGGCGCGGTGGTCGGCACCGCAATTGGAGTCATGTCCGGTTATTTTGGCGGACGCGTCGATATCTTCATGATGCGCCTGGTGGACGCCGTGCTGGGGTTTCCAACGGTGCTGTTGGCGCTGATTATCGTTGCCATCGCCGGGGGCGCCGGCATAGGCAACGTGATCGTGGCGGTGGCGGCCACGGTGTGGGCCAGATTCGCGCGGCAAGCCCGCGGGGAAGTGCTTAGCATCAAGGAACGGGACTTCGTCACGCTTGCCATCGTCGCCGGGGTTTCAGCGCCGGTGATCATGTGGCGGCACATATTCCCCAACGTCATTAATACCGTTTTGATCGTCATCAGCCTGCTGGTGGGTCAGACCATCCTGCTGGAGGCATCCCTTAGCTTCCTGGGCGTCGGCGTGCCGCCGGGCGACCCGGCGTGGGGCATCATGGTATCGGAAGGCCGCGACCAGATCTTCGACCTGTGGTGGCTGGCGCTGTTCCCCGGCCTTGCCATCACAATAGTGGTGATGGCCATGAACTTCTTCGGAGACTGGCTCCGGGATACCCTGGATCCACGACTGCGGCGGACGCGATAGGCCTGATCGTTCGCGGGAAGGGACGGGCAGTTGCCCGTCCCTGGTCTTTAATTGTATTGACACGAATTCCTTCCGGCGATACGATTATAAACTGATAACGGTTCCGCATATCTTTCGTGCGGGATAAGCGTGCGGATATTGCGGATACGACGTTCGTGCGCTATATTTTTTGCACCAAAAAATGCCCGTTCAGGGCCGAAAATCAGGACCCAAAAGGAGGCAACAATGGCAGGAAGCAATGACATCGCATTGATGGCTCACCTTCTACGCCGCGCCGGCTTCAGCGCCAGCCGCGACGAGATCGAAGCCAACGCTGCGAAAGGCTACGACACCGTGGTGGAGGAGCTTTTGAATCCGGGTGCATCGTCCGGCGTTGAAGACGACCTGATGCTGCGCTACCACCCAACCTACAACCACCCGGGCGCCATCGAGATCAACATCCAGAACTGGGTGTTCCGCATGGTAAACACCGAGTACCAGCTCAAGGAGAAGATCGCCCTCTTCTGGCACATGATCTTCTGCGCCGGCCACTCGAAGATCGACTCCGGCGAAGAAATGGGCCGGATGATCCAGATGTTCCGGGACAAGGGCATGGGCAACTTCCGGGAACTGCTGATGGAACTGTCCACCAGCCCCGCCATGGTCTACTACCTGGACAACTGCGAGAGCCACAAGACCAACATCAACGAGAACTATGGCCGTGAACTCCTGGAGCTGTTCTCCATGGGCGTCGGCATGAACGAAGATTTCAACTACAGCGAGGACGACGTAAAGGCCTGCGCCCGCGCGTTCACCGGCTGGAACATCGCCCCGCCGTACCCGCCGTTCCCCTATGGCCGCAGCCCCTGGGAATTCCGGTTCGACCCCGCCGACCACGACGACGATGACAAGACCTTCCTGGGCCAGACCGGCAACTGGAACGGCGACGACATCCTCGACATGATCGCCGCGAACAGGGCCACCGCCCGGTTCATCTCCCGGCACATGTACAACTTCTTCGTCGCCGACGAGGTCCCGGTTCCCAGCTGGCGCCAGACTCCGCCCAAGGATGAGAGCCTGCTCGAGGACCTGGAGCAGTCGTACTTCGACAGCGGTTACAACATCACCGAGATGCTGCGCACCCTCTTCAACTCCGAGTCGTTCAAGAATGCCCAGTACGCCAAGGTCAAGAACCCGGCCGAAATGGTCGCGGGCACCCTTCGCATGGTGGGCGACCACCGCGGCGAGATCAAGCCCGGCATGTTCGAACTGAGCCAGGAGCCCAAGTACATGGGCATGGACCTGATGAACCCGCCCACCGTTGAGGGCTGGCACACCGGCCACGAGTGGATCGACTCTGGCACCCTGGTCGAGCGCATCAACTTCGCCGCCGACTACCTGGGCCGCACCGAGCTTCCGGGCGTGCAGAGCATGATCTCCAGGCTCATGGCCCAGGGCAACAGCCTGAGCCCCGAGCAGTTTGTGGACTCCTGCGCTGACCTGGTTGGCTGCCTGAACCTCACCGAGGACACGCGCGATCAGTTGATCGCTCACGCTGGCCGCGGCGGCAACCTGACCCACGGCTCCGACGCCGAGCGCGCCGAGTTCGCCCGCCGGTCCGGTGAGATGTTCCAGATCATCGCCTCCACCTCGGAATTCCAGTTCGAGTAATCGGAAAGCAACCACAACGCGGCCGGGAGCGCGCAATACCAACGCGTTGCCCCGGCCAGCAACCCAAAGCATCAAGCAAGTAAAACGGAGGACTATCAAATGGTCTCTACCAACAAAGACAACGTTCTGGTGGTGCTTTCCCTCTCCGGTGGGAATGACGGCCTGAACACTGTCATCCCCTACAACGACGGCCACTACCGCGACTATCGCCCGGCCCTCGGCGTCCCCGCCGAAGCCGTCCTCGATCTGAACGGCGAAATCGGCCTTCACCCCACCATGGGGCCCCTGAAGAAGTACTGGGACGAGGGCAAGCTCGCCATCTTCTTGGGCATCGGCTACGCCAACCCGTCCTACAGCCACTTCCGTAGCATGGACATCTGGCACACCTGTGAGCCCGACACCATCGGCACCGAGGGCTGGCTGGGCCAGGTCATCCACGAGCTCGACCCGAACGCCGAAGGCCAGGGAATCACCGGCGTGAACTTCGGCCGCGGCCTCCCCCGCGCGCTGGCCAAGGAAGGCGTCCCGGTTGCCTCCGTCGGCAACCTGGAGACCTACGGCCTGCTCACCGGCATCGAGGGCGATGACCAGCGAGCCGAGGCTCTGGACCTCTTCAGCAAGATCTACGCGCCCACCGTCGGACAGGGCTTCGTGAGCGACTACCTGCGCTCCACCGGCACCTACGCCCGCATTGGCGCCGACATCCTGGCCACCGCGCCGCCGAAGTACACCTCCAACGTGGAGTACTCCGCGACCACCGTCGGCCAATACATGAAGAACATCGCGCAGACCCACCTGGCCGAGCTGGGCACCCGCGTGCTGTTCACCACCAGCCCCTACAACGGCTTCGACACCCACGCCAACCAGGCGTCTGACCACGCCCGGCTGTGGACCGACGTGTCCGCCAACATCGACACCTTCATCACCGACCTGCGCGAACATGACGCCAGCGACAATGTCATCACGTTCATGTTCTCCGAGTTCGGCCGCCGCGTGGGCGACAACGGCTCCGGCACCGACCACGGCGCTGGCTCCGTGGCCTTCATGGTCGGCGAAAAGGTCAAGGGCGGAATCTACGGCACCTACCCGTCCCTCGAGCCCGGACAGCAGGAAGAGGGCGGCAACCTCCGGTCCAACATGGACTTCCGCCAGGTTTACGCCACCATCCTGGAAGACTGGATGGGCCTCGACTCCAACCCCATCAACCGCGGCGTCTTCGAGAAGGTCCCCTTCCTGTAGGCCGGTTGACCGAATATTCGGCCACAGCGGATTCAGCTCAGGTCGCTGCCCGCTGTGGCCCGACTACTGACGATCATTAGAGAGGAAAGTCTATGAGTACCCATCTTTTCGGTCTCGTGGACACTGCCTTCACGTATAGCCATTCCATCGGTCGGAACGAGTTCAACGGAACCGGACTCCGCAATCCGATGGACCTGGCTATCGACGAAGAAGGCAGGGTCTATGTGGTCAACCGCTCCTACGAAAACCGGCCCGACGGGGTGCGCGTCTCCATCGTAACGATGGACGAAGATTTCGTGGGTGAGTTCAGCCAGTTCGGCGAAGCCCCTGGCGACCTGTATTGGCCCACAGCCTGCGCATTGGACGGCGAAGGCAACCTTTACGTTGCTGACGAATGGCTCAATCGCATCACCATATTTGACGGCGATGGCGAGTACCTGAGCCACTGGGGCGAAGGCGGCGACGGCGACGGCCAGTTCAATGGACCCTCCGGCATCGCCATCGACGGCGACACCATGTGGGTCGTGGACAGTCGCAACAACCGCATCCAGAGCTACGGGCTGGACGGCACGTTCAAGAGCCAGTTCGGCGCGTCCGGCTCCGGAGCCGGCCAGTTGAATCTCCCCTGGGGAATCTGCCTGGACAAGGACGGACTTATCTACGTAGCCGACTGGCGCAACGACCGCATCCAGGTGTTCAACCAGGGCGGCGAGTGGCAGGCCAGCTATGGCACGACCGGCACCGGCCCCGGCCAGTTCAACCGCCCGAACGCCGTGTTCGTGGACAACGACGGCGACATCTACGTCTGCGACCGCGAGAACGACCGCGTACAGATCCTCGCGTCGGACGGACGGTTCCGCGCCCAGTTGAAGGGCGATCACCAGATCTCCGGCTGGGGCAGGAGCAAGCTCAACTCGAACCCCGACATGATCCGCCAGCGGACCATGGCCATCACCCATGATGGCGGCGATTTTGAGAAGGCTTTCTCCAACCCGTGCGGAGTGCGCGTGACCCCCGACGGCAAGATCGCTATCCTGGACCACACCCGTGGCCGGATCCAGGTCTACCAGAAGGAAAAGGAGCCTGTCCTGCTGTAAAGCAGATGACACTCGACAAAGGGTAGGGGCGAATAATTATTCGCCCCTACTTTACTTCGCGACCCTCAGCGCCAGAGGGCACAGCCAGATATCCAGGCTCTGCTACGCATCCTCCGGCCCCTTGGGCATTCCAGCGTCGATCCACGCGGCGATTTCTGCGGCCTCGGCGCGGGACAGGAACGGACCCCGCAACGGCATCCGGCCAAACGTGCCGCACCCCAACCTTAGAGAGCGCACCAGGTGCGTTTCAGCCCCCGGCTTTCCCGGTTCGATGGACGGGTAGCCGTTGAGCACCGACGCGGCCAACTCCTCGGGCGTTTCCCACCAGTACTCGTGGATTCCAGGATATGGCTGCCGACCATGCCGTTCAATCCAGCGGTCCATGATGGTGTCGAGCAGCTCCTTCACCCGGGGCCAATATACGGGAGCGGATTCGTTGGGGTTGGCGTTGGTGGTCATCTTGCGGCGATCTCCATGTT
Organism: Dehalococcoidia bacterium; assembly: GCA_965116565.1. Taxonomy (GTDB): domain Bacteria; phylum Chloroflexota; class Dehalococcoidia; order Lucifugimonadales; family UBA3495; genus Bin87. The sequence goes on along the minus strand of OZ220699.1, from coordinate 1,190,988 downwards.
GTTGATTCCTGTTAGCGGGGATGCTCCTGCACTGACTCGCGCTGCAACAATTCCAGCGCGTGGGGCAACACGGGCAGAACCACGTCAAGACATTCCCCGACTCCGCGCGGGCTCCCGGGAAGCGTGATGATCAATGTGTATCCCCTGATCCCCACCACGGAGCGACTCAGCATCGCCATCGGCGTGAACTGCAGGGTCTCGGCGCGCATGGCTTCGGCCATCCCCGGTACCTCTCGCTCCATCGCCTGGCGTGCGGCTTCAGGGGTAACGTCGCTGCGGCCCATGCCGGTCCCGCCGGTGGTTACTATCAGGTCAACCTCGCCCGAATCGGCCCACGCGCTGACCCGTTCGGTGATGGCCTCGGCGTCGTCAGCCACGATCTCGTAGCGAACTTCCTCATAGTCGGGCGGCGGCAGCTTTTCCCGGATCGCGTCACTGCCGACGTCGACGCGCTGGCCATGCGCTCCGGACGTGCTCACGGTGAGGATGGCGAGGCGGTGCATATCTTGATTCCTGAATGGTTGAGTTCTGCCGGCGGCAATAATACCATACCGCCCCGGAATGCATTGGCCTATAATGGGCCGCGAATACGCAAGGCGCAATGAGAGGTACGCTATGCTCGCTATTGTCGGAGGGAACCTGATTGACGGCACGGGAGCGCCGAAAGTCCAAGACGTTACCGTGCTCGTGGACGGGGAGCGAATCGTAGAGGTGGGCCCCCGGGCGTCGGTACCCGTCCCGGAGGGAGCGGAGGTGCTTGATGCCGGCGGGCTTACCATCATGCCCGGCCTGATCGACGTGCACGATCACCTGGCTTCGGGTGGCTATGGCCTCACCGGACGCTGGGGCATGGACGAGCCGTCGTCGCTGTTCAGCATCCGTACCGCCCAGGTGATAGAGGACACGTTGGCGGCCGGCTATACCACCGTGCGCGATGCGGGAGGCCTGGACGCCGGATTCAAAATGGCCGTTGAGGAGGGACTCATCAAGGGTCCCCGCCTGATCATCTCGATCAACATCATGTCTCCCACCGGCGGCATCGAGGACAAGGTGAGTGGCAGCGGCCACCGCAAGGTCATCCTGGGACACGATCCACTGGCGCCCGACGGGGTGGCTGACGGCGTCGATGGCGTTCGCGCCAAGGTACGGGAACTCGTCCGCTGCGGCGCCGACCAGATCAAGTTCGCCACCACGGGCGGGGCATCCGGGCGCCCCGGCAACGGGCCGCTGGACCAGGCGTATGCCCTTGACGAAGCCAAGGCCCTGGTGGACGAAGCGGCCGCATTGGGCCGGAGCACCTTGTGCCACGCCGTCGGCGGCACCGGGCTGCCCATCGCCATCAAGGCCGGCGCGGGATCCATTGAGCACGGTTGCTACCTCGCCACCGACCCCGACATGCTCAAGATGATGGCAGATCAGGGCACGTTCTTTACGCCCACCTTCGAGGTGTACGATTTCCATAGCACGGTCAGCGCTCCCCACATCAGGGTCCGAGCCCAGGCGCTGATGGACATCCACATCCAGAGCGTTGAACTCGCAATCAAGGAGGGAGTCCGCATTGTGGCCGGCACCGACGCCGGCGGTTTCGTCCACGGCGACAACGCCCGTGAGCTCGAGCTGATGGTTGAGAAAGGCATGAGCACGTCGCTGGCGATTCAGTCCGCCACCGGCTACGCAGCCGAATGTTGTGGTCTGGGCAATGACGTCGGCACGATAGCCAAAGGAAAGCTGGCCGACATCCTGGTGGTGGACGGCGACCCGCTGCAAAGCATCTCGATGCTACGCGACCGGGAGCGCCTGCTGCTGATCATGAAGGGCGGCGAGGCTTACAAGAATCGCCTGCCGATTCGTGAGCTGCAGCCGGCTTAGGGATTCTGCACTTTCACGCCGACCCTCTCCGGTTGGGGAGAGGGACTATCGAACATGCGCTACCACGTTCTGACGCTGTTCCCGGAAGCGTTTCGCATGTTGACGGAGTACAGCATCATTGGACGCGCGGTTGAACGCGGGTTGGTCTCGATCCATGCCATCGATATACGGGAATTCACCGGAGACCGGCACGGCACCGCCGATGACTATCAGTTCGGCGGCGGGCCCGGCATGGTCATGAAGCCCGAGCCCGTGTTCGCCGCGGTGGACGACGCTCTTCGCGGCATCGCAGCTGAGGAACGGGACCTCACACCGATCGTACTTACGTCTCCCCAGGGTCGCACCTTGAACCAAGAATTGGTCGATGAACTGGCCCTCGCCTCCGGCATGGTCATCATCTGCGGCCACTACGCAGGGGTTGACGAGCGCATTCGCCAGGGACTGGTAACCCACGAAATATCCATCGGCGATTACGTGCTGACCGGCGGCGAGCTTGCCGCTATGGTAATCATCGACGCCGTATCCCGTTTCGTCCCGGGCGTGGTGGGTTCCGAGGAAAACGTTCAGGAGGACAGCATTACTTCCGGCCTGTTGCAGCACCCGTTGTACACGCGGCCGGCCGAATTCCACGGCATGGAAACGCCCGAAGTGTTGCGTTCCGGCAACCACGCCGCGATCGATCGGTGGCGCCGCCACAAGTCATTGGAGCGCACCCTGCATCTCCGGCCCGACCTGCTGGCGACCGCGCCATTGACCAACTCAGACCGCGTGTACCTGGCCAGCCTGGGTTGGGATGGCGGCCCGGATGCCTGAACCGGCCCATGTGCGCAGCGACTATCGCTTCGGCGTGCCCGTGCGCGTCCGGTGGCAGGAGTGCGACGCTCAGGGTATCGCCTTTAACGGGAGCTACCTGGGCTGGCTGGAGGTCGCCCAGGCCGAGTATTTCCGCAACTTGGGGTTCAGCATCTACCGCGTCGCCGCCGCCGGATATTTCGACAGCGCGGTGGCAAAGATTACCGTCGAATACAAAGCGCCGGTCAGGGTCGACGAAATGCTCGACCTCCGCGCCCGCGTGGCCCGCATCGGCAACACCAGCCTCATCCTGGAGGTGGCGATCTTTCCCGACGGCGACGAGCCCGACCGTGCGCCGCTCACCATCATCGAGTCGGTGTACGTCGGATTCCACGCCGACACCGGCGGCACTCGCCCCGTGCCCGACGCCATCCGCCAACTGGTCGACAATTGGGAAACCCAGGGCGTGGTCCTGCCCCTGTCAAAATTCCCCGAACTCGCCGCAGCCCAGGGCCAACCCGCGCCGTAGCGAACACGCCGGGCGCGGACCGATCCACCGAAACGAGGTGCACTGATGTCTTTTTGTGATGAGATCGAACGGGAATCCGAAGGGCAGCGCGAGGCCATGGCTTTCCACCCATTTGTCCAGGGCATCGGCGACGGCACGCTGCCCATGGATCGTTTCCGACACTTCATAACCCAGGACTACGTCTATCTGGTCGATTTCGCCCGTTGTCTTGCGCTGGCCGCCGCCAAGGCTCCCGACCTGGAAACGATGGCGTGGTTTGCCCGCTCGGTGGACTACATCCTGAACACCGAAATGGATTTGCACCGTTCGTACTGCGCACAGTTCGGTATCACCGAGGCTGAACTGGATGCGACGGTCCACGCGCCGACTTGCTACTCCTACACCAGCTACCTGCTGCGTGTCGCTCACCAGGGCAGTTTCGGCGAGCTGGTGGCGGCGCTCCTGCCCTGCATATGGGGATACTGGCGTGTGGGAGAACGGCTCGCGGACCAGGGCCTCCCCGATCATGCCGGGTACGCCCAGTGGATCCAGATGTACGCCGCCTCCGAGCAGCAGGCGGTAGCCGAAGAGTGTCGGGCCATCTGCGACCGCGTCGCCTCAACCGCCGGGTCCGCCGAGATCGCGGCGATGAAGGAAGCGTATATCACCTGCACGCGCTACGAGCAGGCATTCTGGGAGATGGGCTGGACGCTTGAGGACTGGCCCGTGTGACGGGCTGGTCGGGGTGGGCAGATTCGAACTGCCGATCTCCTGCTCCCAAAGCAGGCGCCTTGCCGCTAGGCCACACCCCGAACGTCGGCCTACGAGTGATGGCACGCATCACCCAGGACCCGGGCAACATCGCAAGTACCCCCGCGGAGACTCGAACTCCGGTCTCTGGCTCCGGAGGCCAGCACTCTATCCACTGAGCTACGGGGGCAATTGCTATTCTAGCACACGCCAACTCAGGCACCGGCGGCCCGGCCCGGCCCCTGCTTTCTGCTCAGTACGCCAAGCCACCCTCGCACGAGACCGGCCGCCGGTGCGACCCGATCCCGTCTTCCCGGGCGGTGTGCACCTCGTAGAGGCTGCCGTCGTAGTCGAAAGTGAACCGGAAGCCGGGAACCATCACCTTGGCGTACCGGTGTCCGGGCTCGGGACAGCCCAGGGAGGTGTCAGGCCACCGCACCGCTTCCCGGCTGATCAATTCGAGGTCGCCAGGTGAGACGGACAGGCGGTTGGCAAGGACATTCCGCGCCTTCGCCTCGAGCTGCCGCGATTTCGTCGGTTCCAAGCCCGTCCGGGGGTTCGGATCGTGCTCAGCCAGTACGGGTTCACCCCGCAGGTCGGTGGTGTAGGCAATCGATGGCGATGTGGTCAGCAAAGCGATGGTCGCCGCGATGATCAGGGCAAACCCAAATGCAAACCACCTCAACAGCCAATGGGAGTTCGATGAATTCAGCATGGAGCATTCCTCCCGCGTGTGTATGTTGCGATAAATGTATCCTGTGATCAGTTATAGGATCGATGGTAGCCTTATCCCCCAAGATCATCGCTACAGTCAGGCATCGCCAGCCGACGCAGACGGGCCCCATCAGGTTCGCGACGCGGCGTCCGGTTTTCGAGCATCGCGGGAACCGAGCGATAAAACTCGCGCCTGCGTCAGTAAGACGTCCCGCCCTCGCACGACACCATGGCCGGTTGCGAACCGGACCCGTCTCCATCCGACGTATGCACTTCGTATTGGTCCCCCTGGTAGCCGAAGGTGATCCGGTGCCCGGGAGTGATGACCTGGGCGTACATCATGCCGGCCTCGGGGCAACCCAACGACGAGTCTGCCCACTGAACCGATTCATCGCTCACCAACGCCAACTCGCCGGCCGGCGCGGACAGCCGTTTCGCCAGTACCTCACGCGCTTGTTGCTGCAGGGCGGTCAGGTTCTGTGGTTCCATTCCGTCACTCGAATCTGCCGGTTGGCCGCCGCCGCACGCCATAGCCAGATGAAGCGCCAACACCGCCGTTGCCGCCACCGCAAATCGGAGATACCCCGGCGCCAATCCCGTCAATGCTCGTTGGGGTACGGACAAAAATCGCATGGTCGACTCCCTCTGCGAATCCGGCGCTGGCTATTAACTTATACGAGACGCGGAAACCAGCGGCTTCGCGGCGCGTAAACGGCTCATGTCGATTGCGCCCCAGCCACCCGGGGCGCGCTGGTAGCTCGAAGCCGGATTCTAAACGGGTTATGTACCAAGCCGCTCCGCCAACCATGCAGACCTGATCAGCCCGTGCTCATGTCCGCCACCCTCGGCCGCTCCCGCATATACGCGCAAATCGCAAACCGGCAGCGCGTCCGCGAGTTCCTCTGCGAACGCCAGCGGACACAGGCTGCGATCGAACCGGCCGGCGCTCATCAGCACGGGGGTTGCAACTGATGGAGCAAAATCCACGGGGTTGACCCTCGCAAGGGTTCCCGCCACGTCATCGGCACGTTCCGGATTGGCGCGCAGATAGTCACCCAATTCACCGAGGGGATAGCCCAGTCCGCGCTGCAACGCCGCCTGGTGTCCCAAAGCCATCGGCGTATCCGCGGCCACCGCAGCGATGTTGGGACGGCGAGCGGCCGCGGCCAACGCCAGGCTGGCTCCCAGACCCGCGCCGGTGAGGGCAACAGTCCCTATTTGCGCTTGCTGCTGCTCCAGCAGGGCATCAACGGCGCGCAGAGCGTCAGCGTACGCCCCCAGCAGGATGTACGTTTCCGGACTTTCGATGCCATCGGTCAAAAAGCCGGGATATGACGCGCGCGCCAGACCGTCGCTGTTGCGTTGCCCCCGGTAGGTCGGGTTCATCACCACCGCATGATGACGCAACGAAGTGTAGATTATGTCGTGCACACTGGCGTAATCGGGCATCCGCACCAGCGCGGGAAACGGCCCGTCGCCGTGCGGCACCGAAAACCATGCGAACAGACGATGCCCGCCGGTGCTCGTGTAATGCAACCGGTACACATCCCACTCGGGTTGCGAGTAGAACGCGTCCCGTTCCAACTCCACGCCGGGCGGAGCTTCGGCCAGTTGCGCCTCGGTCTGCTCCCAGAACGCCACTGAGGATGATGGTGCGCTGGTCATGCGGTCCTCCTCACGCCGCCGCGGCCGCCATGCGTTGCTGGAGCCAGGCGGACTCCCAGGCGGGGTAGGCGTGGGCGTTGCCATGGCCGGAATTGGGGAACAACCGGAGCTCGCGTTCCCCGTTCAGCAGGCGGTAAGCGGCGTAGCCGGTTTCAGGCGGGCACACCTCGTCCTCCATCGCAATCCCCACCGCCATCGGACACTCAATGCGCGGCGCGAAGTTCACCGCGTCGAAGTAACGCAGGGTGTCCAGCATCTGCTCGACGCGGTCGGGATACGCGCGGGCGTAGCAGGAAAGCTCGTCGTACGGATAGCTGCGCAGCATCCGCATGGACTCAGGGAAGCAGCAGAGGAACGGGTAGCCCGCGACGCCGGCTTTGATCTCGTGCTTCAGCCCGGTGGTGATCAGGGTCAGGCCCCCACCCTGGCTGCTTCCGCAGCAGTAAATCCGGTTCGAATCGACCTCGGGGCGGGACAGGAGGAAATCGACTCCGCGTGTGCAGTCGGAGATCACCCCCTTGTAGGAGTAGGCGTCCCTATCCTCGACGCCGTGGGTCAGCAGGCCGGGATAGCCAGGATTGAAGTCGGCGCTGCTGGGCAGTTTGCCCCGAACCGCCACACACAAAGCGGCAACTCCCCTTCCCGCCCAGTCCCGGCGCAGCGCCGGTTCCGACTTGTACCCGGGCAGAATCAGGACCGCGGGGAACGGACCGTCGCCGGTCGCCGGTACCGCGTACCAGCCGAAAATCTCCAGGTCGTCCAGGCTGCGGTATTTGACCTGGTAAACCCTGGCGGCATCGTTACTGCGCAGCGGGTCGTGCGTCACGTCGGAGTCCAGCGGGATTCGAGCGAGTTCGGAGAGCACTCCGTCCCAGAATTGGTCGAAGTCGTCCGGACACGTGACTTGAGTGTTGAATGAGACCAGATCCGATTCAGTGGCCATGACCGCGCTCCTTGCCGAGCATCGCTGGTTGGGTTGCGGCGCATTATACACGGGGCCCGGTGCTATAATTTCGACACCTGCTACCGGCTCGTGCGCCGGAGCACATCCAGGAGATGATGAGAATATGAAAGCTGGGTTTATTGGCGTCGGCAACATGGGAAATCCGATGGCAGCCAACATGATCAAGGCCGGTCATCAACTGACGGTTCACGACCTGCGCCGCGAATCGGCAACCAACCTGCTGGAAATGGGAGCGGAGTGGGCCGACACGCCGTCCGGCTGCGTGGCCGGCAACGACGCCGTGTTCACCTCGCTGCCCGTGCCGCGCGACGTGGAAGCCGTGGTGATGGGCGAAAACGGCATCATGTCCGCCGCCGGTTCCGGCAGCGTGTACGTCGATCTGTCCACCAACTCCCCCACGGTGATCCGCCGCATCCACGACGAGTGCGGCGCCCGGGGCGTCACGGTGCTGGACGCCCCGGTGAGTGGCGGCGTGTACGGCGCGGCGGCCGGCACCCTGGCGGTCATGGTCGGCGGCGACGAGGACACTTACAACCAGGTCAAGCCCATGCTGGACGCCATCGGCACTCACGTCGTCTATTGCGGCGAGATCGGCAACGGCATGGTCACCAAGATCTGCAACAACCTGCTGTCCATGGGCATCGGCGTGCTGATGTCGGAAGCCCTGACCCTGGGCGTCAAAGCGGGCGTCTCGCTGGAAACGCTGGCGGACGTGATCGCCAACAGCAGCGGCGGCAATCGACGCCTGGTCGAAAAGTTCCCACGCTATCTGTTCGCCGACAACTTCGAGCCGGGATTCGCCACGGCGCTGGCAGCCAAGGACGTGCGCCTCGCCACCGACCTGGGCCGCGAGTATGGCATTCCCATGGAACTGTCCAACCTGGTGGACCAACGCCACGTCGAAGCATTGTTCCGCGGGTGGGGTCCGGAGGACTCCGACGCAGTCGCGAAGCTTCAGGAGGAGAAGTCGGGAGTGCAACTGCGTTTTGGCGGCATGGGCGGGTGATAAGCCCGCAGCCTCCGCAGGATTGATGCTGCGATGGGGATGTGCAACACCTGAAAGGCGGTGTCGTTGATCTATGACGAGTCCCAGCGCACAATACCAAACGCCTGGCGATTATCTGGCACCAGCGGACGCTTCATTCGCGGCCGGCAATCACGATGCAGGGTCAACGCTCCTCACTCAATCGGTGCATTGTGCGTTGGCCCAACTCGCGGCGGAAGCGGGCAAACCGGCCGGCACCCGGGCCGAACTGCGCGAATTCGCCGAGTGGCTTGATCGTAAACACGGCATGGACAGTTGGCACGCCCAGAACCTCAGGACGGCGAACGGTTTCGACGACAACGCCAGCTATCACTACATGTGCCCGGATGACATCGATCTGGCCCAGCCATTGGTACGCGAGTTCCTTGCCGTCCTGTTGACGTACCGGCAAAACCCGGCGTCCAATGACTGAATCCGAGCATCTCGAAGTCGCGAATCGAATTTACGGCCTGGCTGAAAAGTTGCGCCAACACGGCGACTATGTCGCGATGGCGGAGATGTTCGGGGGTGCGGCGAATCGCGTAACCAACACCATAGCCATCCAGCGCCGACTGGGTAGAGGCAACCAGTTGCCCCGGCCTGGTTCAGTAGTACATCACCTCATCTATGACCACCAGATTGAGCTGAACTTACGGAGGGGTACTGAAGCAGTTGGAGCTCTGCACGGACATTTCTACAACAGTCACTTGGCTCACCAAGATTTGCCCGGTCGCGTTGAACTTACACAAAGGCTATTCGCCGACCTGATTGACATATACAACGGACATGGCAGTCAATAAATTGAGCCGATTCCGTGGACTTGAAATAGCGAAATCCGTTCCCTTACAATCAAATCCTGCCATTGCGGACGCAGAGCGGCCATCGCCTTACACTGGCGGCGTTAGTGTGGAATCCGATTGCCGCAGCCGCTGCGATTCGCGTCGATGACAGCAAATTTTCAAGGAGGATCGCCACTCTATGACGACCAAGAGTCGCAAGTCGCCTACCGGCAAAGGTGGGAACGCCAAACCGCAGGCGCAAACCCAACAGCAAAAGGCCAAAAGGCCAGCCTTTGTATCCCGCTACATCGGGATCGATAGCCACCTCACCGAGCGCAACGGCTCCACCAACAAAGTGGATGGGATCGCTGGGGAGCGTCCGGCAGGGCGAAAACTGGCTGAGGATATTGCCAAGCTATGCACTCAACTGGATGCTGAGGGCTACGACGTGATTTCCATTTTCCCACTGACCAGCGGACGTACTGCGGAAATGTTCGTGCAAACTCCCAGCAACGTGTACGGATGGACCTACCAACGACAGGTGGAATGGGAAGAAGAGGGAATGTGGGGGCCGCAGACGCGGAGGGAAAACAGGTACTACGCCAATAACGGCGTAGGCTACAGCGTCACTGACGGCGTGGTTATCACCGCGAAGTTGCGGAAGTAGTTCCACCGTCTTTGTCGCAACACCACAACAACCTGCCGGGGCTAACGCCGCTGCTCCGGCGGGATTGCCACGCCGCCCCCATAGCGCAATAATGGGGGCGGTATTTTTGTTGCGCAGCTTTGGCGCCCCTGCCGAGGCGGCCGTTGTTCCGTTCACAGTACCCTGCCAAAGACAAACCCACCTACTCCACGCGGTACGTGTATGCCGACACGCAGTTGTCCACGCACGGCGGCAACGTGGGGCGTGTCAGCATCACCAGCGAGGAGCACGCCCGCCTGCAGCAGATGGCCGAGTACCTGGAACGCTGCTGCAACGATCTTGATGCGGCCGGCTATGAGGTGATCTCCATCGCACCCATCGTCAGCGGCCGAACCGCGTACATGGCGACCAACACCGATGCAGCGGACCCGGGACACGGCTACAGCGTCACCGACGGCTTGATCGTTACCGGAAAACTTCGCAAGTGAACATTACCGACACCACCACCAGGAGATTAGGATGACCAGCAGCGCTGAACGCCACGTTGAAACCGCCGACACCATCGAGGCCATCGAGGAATGCTTCCGCATGGGCTGGACCGACGGGCTGCCCGTGGTTCCGCCCGCCGACTACAAGGTCCGCGAAATGCTGTCCGTGTCCGGTTTGACCGGCGAGGAAGAACTGCTCAACCTCGACATGCGCAGCCGCGTCATCACCTCGGAGAACGCCGCCGCCAACGCGGTCATGGCCGGCTGCGAGGCTGAGTATTTCCCGGTGCTGGTCACAGCGCTCAAGACGTTGGAGGAGGAGCGCAACTTCGTCAACATGGCGGCGTCTTCCACCAGTTCGCCCAGCATCCTCATGGTGCTGAACGGCCCGATCCGCGAGTCCCTCGGCATCAACAGCAGGGACGGACTGTTCGGCCCGGGTTTCCGCGCCAACGCCAGCATCGGGCGCGCCGTCCGCCTTTGCTTTATGAACGGCTTCGACGCGTTGCCGGGACAACTGGACCGGGGAACGCTGGGTACGCCCGCCAAGTACACCTTCTGCATCGCCGAGAACGAGGAGACCTCACCGTGGGAACCTCTGCACGTGAGCCGTGGTTTCGACGCTTCGGACAGCGTGGTGACGGTAGCGGTGGCGTACAACCCGGTCAGCGTGCCAAACAGCTACGCCCATACCGGCCAGGCCATCTTGCTGTCCATCTGCGACGCGCTGCGGTCGGCGGCTCTCGCCCACCGCTATCCGGCCCAATGGGTGATTGTCATTGGTCCTGAGCACGCGCTGACTCTGCAAGGCGACGGCTGGAGCCGCCGGGACATCCAGGAATTCCTGATCGACAACAGCGGGCGTTCCCGCGCCGAACTGGTGCGCCTGGGATCGAAGCAAGGGCCCGAGCGTCCCGGCGACGAGGATCTGATCATGCGGTGCGCCAACGACCCCGACGACATCCTGATCATGCACGGCGGAGGCACCGGCGGCCGCTACAGCGCCATCATAGACACCACCGGGTTCCGCATCCGCACGCGAAAGATCGACGCCAGCTAGCCTCGGTACCGGTGCGAGATCATGTCGCAATAGTGCATAACAGGGGTTACGCAACTGCGCAGTTTGACGGTACAATCTGCCCACACATCATTATCCATTCCAGCGCCACCCACGGAGGTTAAACCCATGACCACCGCCGAATCCAGTCGCCTCAGGCTGGTCAACCCCAAGGGCACCGAGTTGCCCCAGACCGAGTTCCGCATGAACGACCGCTCCGGCGGCCTGTCGGGCAAACGCCTCGGTCTCATGGAGAATTCCAAGGCCAACGCGGACAAGTTGCTGCATGAACTGGGGAGCATCCTCAACGAGCGCCATGGCTTCGCCGAGGTCAAGTACTTCAGCAAGCACCACGCCAGCCTGCCGGCCAAGCAGGACGTGATCGATTCCATCCTGGGTGAGGTCGATTACCTCATCACCGGGGTTGGGGATTGAGGGTCCTGCAGTTCGTGCAGTGTGCACGACGGAATCGACATGGAGAAGCGCGGCGTCCCCACGGCTGCCATCATCACGCACGTGTTCTTGAACACCGCCCAGGCGATGACTCGCATGATGGGCGTGCCGGATTACCGGTACATCGTGGCCCAGCACCCGCTTTCCAGCCTCACTGACGAGGAAGTGAAGCAGCGCGCCGCGGAATTGGCGGACGAGGTTGAGTCCATCCTCACCGGAGTACCGGCCGCGACCGCGTAACCCTTCGCGCTGGTAGCCAGTGGCTACGCCACGCAACGCAAACGCATCTCGCCCGCCTTTGAATCCGGCCATCAGGCCGGGTCTGGCGGGCGAGGTGGAACTGACCGTAGGCGAGGAGCACCTCGCTCCCCACACGCCCAAGTTCAGCACGCCGGCCATGGTGATGCTGATGGAGCAGGCCTCGTTCGCCGCGGTGCGGCCCCTGCTGACCGACGATCAGACCGTCGTGGGCTACGAGGTCAACGTCAAGCACCTTGCGCCGGCTGGCGCGGGCAGCCGTGTAACCGGCCGCTCCACCCTGACCGACGTCTCGGGAAACAAGCTCAGGTTCGAGGTCGTCGCGCAACTCGGCGATCTGATACTGGGCACGGCCGAGCACAAGATGGCCATCGTACCGCAATCGGCGCTCAATTCCTGAACGCTACCAGAACCCGGTTGCGCCAACACCCCAGGGAGGCCTGCCATGTCGTGGATACGCGAAACGGATGCACCGGTTTCAGCAGTCATAAAGTGCATGTCCATCAATCCGGACCTGATGGCGGCTGTGCAGAATCTGAACTACACCGCAAGCTTCGGCTCGTCGGCGCTGACCCGCACTCAGGAAGAAGCCATCGCCACCGTGGTGTCGCTGGTGAACCGCTGCCGGTATTGAGCCGTCGCCCACGGAGGGTTCCTCCGTCAGCATTCAGGCGACCCGGAGTACGCATCCCACATCATCCACGACTACCGACAGGCTGATCTGGACCCCCAGACCCGAGCCATCCTGGATTACGCGGTCAAATTGACGTTGACCCCGGCGGCGATGGAAGAATCGGACGTCGAACACCTGCGCTCGATTGGCCTCACTGACGAGCAGGTGCTGTCGACGGTCGCCATAACCTGCGTGTTCAACTTCATGAACCGTCTCGCCGACGGCCTGGGCGTCGAGATCCAGGAGGGCAGGGAGGCCGCAATGGGCCAGTGGCTATCCGATGACGCGAAGCGAGCGCACGATTGGCTGCTGCGACTGGAACCGGCGGCGGTTTCGTAAGCAGATTCTCACCCACCGGCCGCGGCCACAAGCGAGGAACCGATGACCCTCCTGCCATCAGGACGCCCAAGACTCCAGGACAAAGTTGCCATCATCACCGGCGCCGGCTCCAGCGGGCCTGGCATGGGAACCGGCAAAGCCTCCTCGATCCTCTTCGCCCGGGAAGGAGCGAAGGTGCTGCTGGTTGACCGCAACCCACAGGCCGCCGAGGAGACCCTTGCCGTGATTCACGAAGAGGGCGGGGAAGGCTCGGTGATAGCGGCCGACGTTACATCCGCCGCCGACTGCGAGGCCATCGTGGAGACGGCCGTGGAACGCTACGGCGCGCTCCACATCCTGTTCAACAACGTTGGCATCACCGGGCCCGGGACTCCCACCGACGTGGAGGAAAGCGTCTGGGACAACGTGCTGGACGTCAACCTGAAAAGCATGATGCTCACAACCAAGTACGCCGTGCCCAAAATGATCGACGCCGGCGGCGGCAGCATCATCAATATGTCGTCCATTGCCGGCGTTCGTGCCGGCAGCGGCCTCGCCAGCATCCCCTACTCCGCATCCAAGTCGGGGGTCATCGGCATGTCCGAGACGATGGCGGTGCACCTTGGCCGCGACAATGTCCGAGTCAACGTCATCGCGCCGGGCCACATTTACACGCCGATGGTTGCCGGCGCGATGGCCGACCAAACGCGTGAACGTCGCCGCAAAGCCGGCCCGCTGGGAACCGAAGGCAACGGCTGGGACATCGCCTACGCCGCCCTGTTCCTGGCCAGCGACGAATCCCGCTGGGTATCCGGAGTGGTGCTGCCCGTCGACGCCGGTCTCCTGGCCGCCACCCCGTTGGCCGTGTACCAGAACATCCGCGAAGGCGACTAGGGCCGCCTACCGCAACTCATCCATGGCTTTCGCCGGTTGAACGCCATAAAAACGGCGCCGGCAATGATCCGGCGCCGCACACGTGTGACAGGTTGGTTCACTATTCGGCTTCTATCACCGGACCCACCAACACATCATCGCCCTCGATGCGTACGGCAAACTTGCGCAGCGCCTCGGTCGCCGGCGGCGTCACCGCGCTACCCGTGGCCACGTCGAAAACCGCCCCGTGCAGCGGGCAAACCAACTCGCCGTCTTCCAGGTCACCCTCGGACAGGTTCGCATAGGCGTGAGTGCAGATGTCGTCGCACGCGTGCATCTCGCCGTCCAGGTTGACCAGCAGGATTTCTTCCGATCCCACCCTCACGGACACCATATCTCCGGGCGGTATATCGCTGATTGCGGCAACTTTGACAAATTCGTCTGCCATCGGGGTGTTCCTCCTTCGGTGATACGCTACCGAGACTCAAAAATTCATCAAGTCGTCGTGAGTTTCGGCCACGCGGGCAAATGTTACGGCGCGGACATTATATGACAAATTTTTGTGTGCGGGCGGACGGGCCCTCCCGACAGGTTCCCTCCCGTCACTCGATTGAGTGGTTTGAGCAGCGCCTTGACCCGTTGTCAGGCCGCTGCCTATAATTTCACACCCCTTGTTGTATTGCAGTACGCTATCGTGTCCCAGCCCAGCACCGACTCACCATCAGCAGCGTCAATTTCGGCGCTGACCCATCAAGCCCTGCAGGAACTGCACGCCGCTCCCGACGCTGACAGCGCCGAACAGTGGCGGGTCAATTATCTTGGCCGGCGGGGACAGGTCACCGGCCTGCTGCGTTCCATCCCACAGTTGGACCCGGAGCAGCGCCGCGAGGTCGGCACGCAGGCCAACCAGGCCAAAAACGTTCTGGAAGAGGCCCTGGCCCGCCGTCTGCGTGAACTGGCCGAAGCCGAACTCGCCGCGCGCGACGCGCTGGACGTCACCCTCCCCGGCCGGCCCGTTATAGCCGGCCGGCTGCATCCGACAACCCAGATCGTCCGCGAGATCTGCAATGCGTTCATGGCAATGGGGTTCAGCGTTGTCGAAGGGCCGGAAGTTGAACTCGACCACTACAACTTCGAGATGCTGAACATACCGGCGGGACATCCGGCGCGGGACATGTGGAATTCGCTGTGGGTCGACTACGCCAACGAGGAAGGTCAGCAGCCCATGCTGCTGCGCACCCATACATCGCCCATGCAGGCCCGTGTGATGGAGGCGCAGGAACCTCCCGTGCGCGTGGTGGTTCCGGGAAAGTGCTATCGCTACGAGGCTACGGACGCCACGCACGAGTGGCACTTTTACCAGATCGAAGGATTGGCCGTGGCGGAAGGCATCAACTTCGCCAACCTGAAGGGCACGCTTTACGAATTCGCCCGCCGCGTGTTCGGACCCGACCGCCAGATCCGATTCCGTTGCGACTACTTCCCCTTCGTGGAGCCGGGGGTGGACATGTCCATCTCCAACTTCGTGGACCCGACCACCGGGAAGCGCCCCATCAACCGCGACGAGGACTGGATCGAGATCATGGGAGCCGGCATGGTCCATCCCCGCGTGCTTGAGGGAGTGGGCTACGACCCGCAAAGGTACACGGGGTTCGCCTTCGGCATGGGCCCCGAGCGCATCGGCATGCTCAAGTACTGCATCGACGACATCAGGCATTTCTACCGCAACGACGTGAGGTTTTTGAGGCAGTTCTGACTCGATCTCGCAGATCAGATCGATGGCGATCCTCGAATACTCTGATGCCGATGGCCGAAATCTGTGCCGACGCAGTTTGAAAAGCTCGATGACCGCAGTCAAGCCAGGGTGATCGCGGTCATTGCGCGAATGGAACAGGCCAATTCTGGTAATTTTAGGAATCTGGGAGGAGGACTGCTGGTACGGAGATTCTCGGGTAGTGGTGCAGGACCGAGGTTGCACTACTCTCACGTTGTTGGGGAAGTTACGTTGCTGCTGATTGCTGGCGATAAAAGCACGGCTGGAGAGCAACGAGCAGATATAGAACTTGCGCGTGTATACTTGAGCGAATGGACTCGCAGGCCAGGTGATAAAAATGGACAGTTGGATTGTAACCGCGCGCGAGGCCGTTAAACGCAGTTCAACCGTGCGCATGGAATTGCGCGCCGAAGCCCAATTGATGTGGGGCAATGGAGAATTGGATGCCGCACGCAGGACATTCGAAGATGTCCTGGATGAACCCGTACCGGAAACCAAAGTGTCAGTTCCAGATTCCAGGACTGCAAACTCATAGCAGGTGCGGGCACGTATAACACCTTCCCGATTCTGGATTTTTCAGGCCGGACATGCTGATCCCCTTTTCCTGGCTTTCCGAATACGTTGACATCACCCTCCCTCCGAATGATCTGGCCCACCGCCTGACCATGGGCGGCATAGAGGTCGGCGACGTCATCACGCGCGGCGGCTGGGAAGGCTGCGTTGTTGGCTACGTCCGCGCCACGCGCCCCCATCCAAATGCGGACACGCTGACATTGTGCGAGGTGGACCCGGGGGACGGCCCGCCGGTTGAGGTCGTATGCGGAGCGCCAAATGTGGCCGCCGGTCAGAAAATCTGCTTCGCACGGCCGGGTGTAAGCCTGCTCAACATGCACACGGGACGCCGCGAGGAACTGAAACCCGCCAGCATCCGCGGCGTTGTTTCCGAGGGGATGATCTGTTCGGAGGCTGAACTGGAGATCAGCGATGAACACGAGGGGATCATCGTCTTGCCCGACGACGCGGTGGCCGGCACCCCTCTCGACGACGTTCTGGGCGATACGTTCCTGGAGTTGGAGCTAACCCCCAACCGCGGCGACTGCCTGTCCATGCTCGGCGTGGCGCGCGAGATCGGAGCCATCACGGGGCAAGCGGTGCGAGTTCCCGAAATATCCTACCGCGAATCCCACACGCCCGTGGCAGACCTGGCCAAAGTGACCATCGAAGATCCAGATCTGTGTCCCCGCTACACCGCCTCCATAATCACTGGAATGACCATCGGCGAATCTCCCCAGTGGCTGCAGGACCGCCTCATTCGCGCCGGGCTGCGCCCCATCAACAACGTGGTGGACGTCACCAACTACGTCATGCTGGAGTTCAACCAGCCCCTGCACGCCTTCGACCTGGACACGGTCGCCGATCATCACGTGGTGGTGCGGCGGGCGCACGACGGCGAGAAGTTCACCACCCTGGATGGCGTCGAACGCTCGCTTACTCCCGACAACCTGTTGATTGCTGACCCGGCCAAAGCCATCGGTATCGGCGGCGTGATGGGTGGAGCAAACAGCGAGATCACGTCGTCCACCAGGAATATGCTCCTCGAATCGGCGAACTTTTACAATCTGAACAACCGCCGCACGTCCACGGATCTGGATCTGCGCACCGAGGCAAGCCAACGGTTCGAGAAGGGTTTGCGCCCTGAACTGGCTCCCATCGCGCTCCGCCGCGCAACGCAGCTGATCCTGGAGACTGCGGGTGGCGAAGCCGCGTCGGGGATCATCGATGTGTATCCCGACGGCGACCGGCCCGTACCGCCCGTGCCGTTGACCGTGGGACGCCTGCGGCAGATATTGGGCATGGACCTGGATATCGGGCGCGCCGAGACGGTCCTGGCAAGTTTGGGGATCACCACCCGTCGCACCGGACCCGAAAGCCTGGAAGCCGATCCCCCGTACTGGCGCAGCGACATCGCCATCGAGGAAGACCTGATCGAAGAGGTCATCCGCACCATCGGGTACGACGAGGTGCCCACCACCATGCTGTCGTCGCCCATACCGTACCACCAGGGCAACGCCATGATGGCGCTCAAAGACGGACTGCGCGACGCCCTGAGCGCAGCCGGCATGCAGGAGACCATCAGCTACCCGTTGGTCGGCCCCGACGACTTGTCCAAGCTGGATCGGGACGGACACGACCCAGGCTACGTGCTCCGTGTCGCCAACCCGATGTCGGCCGAGCAGGACATCCTCAGGCCAACCCTCGCCGCCAGCATCCTCAACACCCTGGCGTACAACCAGGGACACAACGACGGGGGATTCCGCCTGTTCGAGTTGGGACGGGCATTCATCCCGCAGGGCTCCGGATTGCCGCAGGAGCGGGAACTGGCGGCCGGCGTCATGTCAGGATCCCGTCACGACGCGAACTGGCTGAGCGCATCCGAACCCCTGGATTTCTATGACCTGTCCGGAACACTGAACACGGCGTTCGCGCGCATGGGGATCGGTGTGGCGTACGAGTCAACCGACGATCCCCTGTTCCATCCCGGTCGGTGCGCGAGGATCGCGGTCTCCGGCGCACGGCAGGTGGATATCGGGACCATTGGCGAGTTGCACCCCGACATATGCGAGGCGTTCGACTCCGGACCTGATCCTGTGATCTATTTCGAGATCAGGTTGGACGATTTGCTGGCCGCTGCTGAAGACACAGCGTCAAACGAAAACCGTTTCCAATCCCTGTCCCGTTTTCCGGCCGCGAATCGCGACCTGGCGCTGGTCGTGCCGGATTCCGTCCCAGCCAACGAGGTGCAGCGTCTGATCGAACGGGTGCGCCTGGTCGAACGCGCTGAGCTCTTCGACGTGTACGCGGGCGAGAACCTGCCCGAAGGCGCGCGCTCACTGGCGTTCCGCATCAGGTTCCGCGCCGCCGATCGAACTCTGACCAACGACGACGTTAACCGAGCGGTGAATGGGTTGACCAGGGTGCTTGAACGCGAAGTCGGAGCGACCGTGCGCGGATAGACGACGAATTTCGCCGGGGCCTGTGATAAACTTACTGTCGCCCCGATTCTTTGAGCAGCGGTTCCGCGTCGTAAGCCACCATCCGCAGCGGTTGCCGGACCGTTCCTGCTGGACACAATAGCGATGACTACTCACCGGGAAACACGCCACCTACACGCCCACGATGCTCATGGCGACGGCGACCACGAGAGCATCCACGACCACGGATCCCACCACGGCCACCACGGTCATGGCGCACGCCACAACGGCTCTCATGGACACGAGGACATGCTGGAGGTGGAGGACGCGTTTTCGCGTATCATCGCCCACTTCGAGACCCTGGACACGGTTGAGTTGCCCGTCCTCGAATGTCTCGGGCTGGCGCTGGCCGAGGACATCACCTCACCCCTGGACCTGCCCCCTCTGGCGAATTCTGCCATGGACGGCTACGCGGTGCTCCATACCGACATCGCCGACGCCAACGCAGCGCCACCCACGTTGTCCGTGATTTCGGCCGTTGCCGCCGGACAGGTATCGACGGACACCGTAACGCAAGGCAAAACCATCCGCATCATGACCGGCGCTCCCGTCCCAGACGGCGCCGACACCGTCGTTCCCTTCGAGGAAACCGACGAGATCGAGCGACGCGGACGCGGCGAATCGCTGGACCGGATCGCCATCCACAAGGCGTTGCCCGTGGGCAGCAACGTACGACCGGCCGGAGAGGACGTATCCGCCGGCGAGCTGGTCCTTCCTGCTGGCACCATCGTGCGGCCGGCCGAAGCGGGGGTGATGGCTTCCCTGGGTTTGACCACCGCGCGCGTCATCCGCCGTCCGGTCGTCGCGGTGTTGTCCACCGGCGACGAGCTGACTCCGGCCGGCGAAAACTTGGCTCCCGGCCACATCTACGACAGCAATAGCAGCAGCGTCGCTGCCGCGGTGATCGCCGCCGGCGGGCAACCCCGAATCATCGGCATCGCTCGTGATACCCTCGAAGATCTCCACCGCTGCATCGATGAGGCCTCCGATGCCGACCTGCTGGTCACCTCTGCCGGCGTGTCCAAGGGCGACTACGACATGGTCAAGGATGTGCTGGAGCAGCGCGGCGAGATGAATTTCTGGTCGGTGCGCATGCGTCCGGCCAAGCCCCTCGCCTTTGGACTGCTCCGGACCGACGGTGGCCGTCCACTCCCTCTGCTCGGTCTGCCGGGAAATCCGGTGAGCGCTCTGCTGGCCTTCGAAATGTTCGGTCGGCCCGCCATCCGGCGCATGTTGGGCAGAGACCTGCTGGCGAGACCGATGGTCGAAGGAGTCCTGACCGGCCCCATATTCAACAGCGACGGCCGGCGAGTGTACGCCAGAGTGGAAGTCGAGCGCCGCGACGGCTCCTGGTTCGCCACGCCCACCGGCCCACAAGGCTCCAACATCCTAACCTCCCTGTCGCGGGCCAATGGTTTGGCGATCTGCCCGGCTGATCTGCCCAGGAAAGACGCCGGACAGGCGGTCAAAATATTGATGCTGGACTGGAATGAAGAGGTTGCCCAATGACCACAGTTTCCTCAATGGCCCGTTTGGAAGGTTTCGAGTATCGTTTCAATCTGGACCGCCTCAACGAGCTGAACCGTTCCCCGCTTCCCCTGATCCTGGCCAGATTGACTTCGGCGTGCCCATCCTATGGCAAGACCGCGGCCGACGTATCTGATCCCAACGCCTTGATTGCGGAAATCCGGACCCATTGCGCGGACGACCCCGGCTTCATTCGCCAATCAATGCCTCTCCAGGAGATCATATTCCGCACCCTGCTCCTGGCCGACGACCAGACGATGACGTTGGGCGAACTGCACCGGGAACTCACCGAGCGGTGGTCGTCGCCCATTCGCCCGATCACGGTGACCGTCGCCGGTTTGGGGCGAATCCTCGACACCGACGTTTTCTACGGCTTCGACTCGATTGCCATGCCTGAACCTGAGGTCGTAGAGCCTGATCGCCCGATGCTCACCGCCGGCGGTGATGAGGAAGACAGTCTGCTGCGCGACATTCTGTCCGCCATTGACGACGATGCCGACGAGTTCGAGGACGACGATCTTTTCGACGACGATGACGACCCGTATGAAGAGGACGCGGAGGACGACGACTGACGCGGCAAGCGTTCCGGTTACGAACGGAATCAAATAACAACTATCGCGTACACACTAGGGAATCGTTGACTGTGTGTTGAGCCGTCGCTACAATAAAGCCACAATCCAAAAGTCACGCTGCGGTATCGTCCGAATGGCGGCGACCGTGGCCGAACGCAGGGAGGTGGCACCATAGCCAGGCAATACAGGGTCAACGAACAAATACGCGTCCCACAGGTAAGAGTAATCGGAGAAGACGGCGAGCAGCTTGGGGTTATGACGGTGTCCGACGCGCTCTCCCGAGCGCGTATGAACGACCTTGACCTGGTGGAGGTGGCGCCCAACGCCGATCCTCCCGTCGCCCGCCTCCTGGACTACGGCAAGCTCCGGTATCTTTCGTCCAAAAAGGAACGCGAGACCCGCAAATCACAGAAAAGCAACGAGCTCAAGGAGGTCCGGTTCCGTCCCAACATCGGCACCCACGACTTTGACGCCAAGATGCGCAAAGTCAAGCAGTTCATCGGCAACGGCGATAAGGTGAAACTGACGGTGCGGTTCAGGGGACGCGAGGCAGTCCATCAGCAGAACGGCCTCTCTCTGCTCAAGAAGGTCGCCGAAGAGATGAAGGACGACATCCGCCTCGAGCAACAGCCCTCCATGGAAGGGCGTGCGATGTCGATGGTGCTCATCCCAAGCCCGACCTCCACCGCTCGCCCGGAACGTAGCGAAACGACAGAAGCAGCAACCGCGGAATAGGAAGTCATGCCCAAACTGAAAACCCACAAAGGCGCTAAAGCGCGCATCCACGTCACCGGATCCGGAAAACTCATGCGCCGCAAGCGCATGAGTAGTCATCTACGACGTAAGAAGCCAAAGAAGGTGACCAGGAAGTTCGCCCAGAAAATGGCGTACGAAAAGGCTGACGTGAAGCGCCTCAGCCGGCTGATCCCATACGACGTCTAAACAATGGAGAGCTTTACACCGTGCCAAGAGTCAAACGGGGCGTGACCAAACACGCCCGCCACAAGAAAGTCCTTAAAGCCGCCAAGGGATATCGGGCGTCATCCAGCCGCAACTACAAGTGGGCAAAGGAAGCGGTGATACACGCGTGGAGCCACGCGTACCGTCATCGCCGCGAGCGCAAGGGCGACTTTCGCCGCCTGTGGATCATACGCATCGGCGCCGCCTGCCGTCAGCACGGCACCACCTACAGCCAGTTCATGCACGGCCTCAGGGTCGCCGGCATCGAGATCGACCGCAAGATGCTGGCCGACATGGCTGTGCGCGATCCGGACGCATTCGAGCGGCTGGTAGCTATCGCCAACGGGGCCGCGACCACCGCCTGAGCGACGCGCCAAACCTTGCCATGAACCGGGGGCGAAGTAACTTCGCCCCTATTGCTTGACCAGTTCCCACACGGTCAGTCTCGACTCAACCCCGTCGCAGTCGTACAGGATCAGGTCGCGGCGCAGATGGTTGCGGCCGCCGGCGGGCTCACCCGTCCCATCAGCCACGCCCAGGCACAACGTCGTTCCGTCATCCGCGCTGAACCGTATGCTCCCATCGCTGTCCATCTGGAAATCCTGGGTGGAAGCAGTGGCGTCGCACTGAACCACACCCACACCTGAGCCAGGTACAACCCGGGACGCCGTCAGGCATCGACCGTGTCGTTCCAGTCGTACGCCACCACCGTCCGGTAGCGAAAACAATTGGTCATCCGACCTCGGTTTGCAGGTGTGGGCCTGCAACTGCCCATCCAGCCTGAGGTTCTCTCCGAAGCCGGGCACGTCAATGCAATAGCCCCCTGGATCATCCAGGAAATCGGTAAGCCTCAGCAAGCCGGTGGTTGATACCGCCGGCGATGCGTCGGACGGCGCCGGTGGCGCATATGTCGGCTCCGCGGTCTGCGGCCTCGGTGTCACAGCAGGGCGGGACGAAGTCGATGCGGGCTTTGCCCCTTCAGTCGGGTACGGAGGCGGTTCGCCCGTGCCTTGGGCGGGTGGTTCGGTCGACACCACCGGGGCGGAATCAGTTGACTCACCCGCACAGGAGACCAACCAGGCGACAGCCAGCAGCGCCAGCGCGGCCGGCAGCCAGCCCCTCATTCGTGGAAACGCTGCAGCAGCGTGTAGAGCGCCTCGGCTCCGAACTCCAACGCCGACACCGGCACGCGCTCGTTGGCAGCGTGAATCGTCTTGAGAAAGTCAAACTCCGCCGGCAGGTTCATCGGCATCCACCCGTAGGTCTGTATCCCCAGCCGCGCGAAGTGGCGCCCGTCCGTCCCCGCCGGCATCAGCATGGGTACTGAAACGCCGTTCGGGTCCTGCTCGGAGATGATGTCGGACAGGGTATCGAACAGGCCCATGTTGAGAATCCAGGGTTTGGGCTGGAAATTCACCGCGCGAAACTCGATGGTCGGGCCCGCAATGCCCTGGAGTTCACCCAGCAGGTCCTCAGAGTCGTAGCCGGGCAGCATCCGGCAGTCCAGGTTCACGGTGACCTCGCTGGGAATCACGTTGGCCTTTTCGCCGCCATTGATGATGGTGGCGTTGGCGGTGTGCCGGAAAAGAGGCTCCATTTCCTTGCCCACCGACCCCATCCTCCTCAGCATGCTACCGGTGAACGCAGGGTTGACCAGGAGTTTCAAAAACGCGCTATCCGGGAGAGGCAGGGTACTGGACATCGCTTCGATCATCATCCGCGTCACCGGATGGATGTGGAAAGGCAGGGCGGTGCGGTCGAGTTTCACCAGGAACTGGGCCATGCGTGTGGGTGCGGTGTCGTGATGCACCAACGAACCGTGGCCCCCCGGCCCGCGTGCGATAGCCTCGACTCGGCAGCCTTGCTTCTCCGCCACCTGCACCATGTAGAACTTGCGGCCCCGGTAGGACTTGCTGAACCCACCGAATTCACCGACCGCGTATCGCGCCCCTTCGAAAAGCTCAGGATGGGCGTCTGCCAGCCAGGCCGCTCCGGTGTGCCCCCCGGCCTCTTCGTCTGACACCAGCGCCAGGATTACGTCGCCCGGGAGGCGCGTGTTTTCAGCGTGAGCGCGCATGAAAGCGTCCATCATCATGGCGACGCCGCCCTTCATGTCCAACGCGCCCCGTCCCCAGATGTAACCGTCCTGCAGCCTGCCCTCAAACGGTGGCACATCCCACGGCTGCGCCGCCGTCGGAACCACGTCGATGTGCCCGTAGAGCAGCAGTGGCGGCGCGTCGCCAGCCCCTCTCAGCCGGCTGATCAGGTTGACCCGGTTCGGGTCATCACCCATCAGATCCGAGGAAATACCGGCCCGGCTCAGGATCTCCCGGCAGTAAACGGCGCACTCGCGCTCGTTGCCGGGAGGGTTGGTAGTATCGAACCGGATCAGCGCCTGGAGCAACTCCGCCACATGGAGACGCTCGCCCACAGTTGATCGCGAGACCTTCATCGCGCGGCGCTGCTAAACCGGGGACAACCCGTCGTCGTCATCATCCCCTGCGTCGGTGTCCGCCGCGTCGTCCAGGTCCACGTTCAGGCCCTGGAGAAACTCCTCGATGCTGGAGGGCAACGGAGTGGCGGGTTCGGGCTGGACGCTGCTTCCATATTCGCTGTCGTACATTTCTTCGATGCGGATGAGCATGTCGCCGCTGGGTATCTGGCCGTCGTTGCCGGTCAGTTCATCGTACTGCTTCTGCCCGCGGTCGGTTTGTGCGATGTAGTCGGGAAAGTCGTACATCTTGCACAGGACATCCATCATTCTCGCCGCGCCCTGGTAATCATCGTCCAGGTTCAGATACTGCGGCAGATGCACCACGAACGCCCGCGTTTCGATCCCCATTTTCGTCGCGGTTTCAGTGATTGTATATGTGATGGTGGTGGGGCCTTCGTAGCTGCTGGGCTTAGCATTGGCGATGTTGTAATCCCGTTCTACGTGCTGACCCGTGCCCAATCCGGACACGACCAGCGGCCGCGTATGAGGGACCATGTCGTACATGCCGCCGATCAGCGCGTATTGCTTCACGCCGAAATACTGGATGACCTCCAGCATGGCGTCCGAGTAGTCTTCCCCGTAGAGGTGCGGCTCCAGCAGGTGTGCGGTCAACAGGTGCGGCCCGTCCTCCGGGTTGGAGTAGCGGATGATGGTGTTGGGAATCGTGACTTCCCGGCTGCCGCTGACCAGGTAGGAACGGGGGCGGTACCGCGTGAAATCGTAGAACCGGCCCGGGCGATACAGACGCCCCAACTCCTTGCTCCGCAGGTGCCGTTCAATGCGGCCCAGCGAGAGGCTACCGACGTTCCCCACGTCAATCCACGGGCGCAAAACCACCAGCATATGCGGGTCGCGCAACTCCGGGATCGGCTCTGCTATGTCAAATTCACCGATGCGCATGATTGGCCTGCACGGTAACATCGGCGTTTTATTGAGTCAAGGATATCCGGCCGTCCGCATCTGTTCAGGGTGGGCGGGGTTTCCCTGTGATGCGGGCCTCACCGGCGCGCCGGGGGAACCCTGCAGAGCGAGGGAGTGGAGGAACGTGAGCAGCTACAGCCGCCGGGTTTCGCAGTGTTGTGATCGCGAGCCGGTATTTGCAATCTCCAGGGCGATCGCCGATCGTCCTGAAAACCCGATGGACACGGACCGGCAGTGCGCGTGGCGCTGAATCACGTTGCCCGTCTCTTCGCATCGACTCCGCGATTTGCGCCAACGCGCAGAAGCATTGGCAAACCGGTTCCCGCACGGATACACTGCCCGTCATTCTCCCAATAGGTGAGCGCTGTGCAAGAATCACAATCCGCAACCCCCGTTGATCGCTCTCATCTCCCGTTGGGAGGGCGAACCATCATGCCCGGACTGGCGTCCGGCCACGTCGTGTTCCACTGGGTGATCCAGAGCTTCATCGTCGTGCTCCCCGAAATACAGGCGGCGTTCGGGCTGAGCGCCGTGGGCGTAGGCGGCCTCGTGACGGCCCGGGAGGTGGCTGCCGGCATCGTGGCGTTGCCGGGCGGCGTAGCCGTCGACATCATCCGGCGTTACTGGGGTTTCCTGCTGGCGGTTTGCCTGGGCGCCTGTGCCCTGGGCTCCCTCGCGATCGGCATTTCGCCGGTTTACTTCCTCCTGTTGATCGGCATCGCCATCGTCGCCGCGTCCCATTCCATCTGGCACCTGCCGGCGTCCTCCTCGCTTTCGTATCACTTTGCTCACCGGCGCGGCATGGCGTTGTCCGTTCATGGTGTGGGCGGCAGCATCGGCGACGTGGCTGGCCCGGTGGCCACCGGAGCCTTCCTTCTGTTCCTGACCTGGCAGCAGTTGATCAGCATCTACGCTGCCGTGCCCCTGGTGCTCGGCGTTCTGGCGTTGTGGGCATTTCGCAACATTGGCAGGGTTGCGGAAGCGGAGCAGACCGACGCGAATATGGGAAGTCGCATCCAGGCCACCCGCCAACTCCTCAAGAACCCGGCGCTTTGGGGCCTGATGTTCGTGCGGGGACTGCGCTCCATGGCGCTGGTCGCCCTGGTGACCACCCTCCCGCTGTACCTCGACCATGACCTCAGCTTGTCCGAGTGGAACCGCGGTCTCCACATCGGTTTGCTGATCGCCGTGGGCCTCGTCGCAAAGACCGGCGCCGGATACCTGTCGGACCGCTTTGGCCGCAAGCAGGTGCTCGTCCCCGGCCTGGTCTGGTCGTGTTTGATGGCGCTGGCCCTGGTGGTATTCGACGGCGGCATCATGCTCACCATCACCATAGCCCTCCTCGGGCTGTTCCTCTACCCGGACCAACCCATCCTGACCGCAACCATATTCGACGTCGTCGGCCGCGAGGTCGCATCCACCGGACTCGGCGTGGTGGCGTTCACCGCTTTCCTGATGGCCGCTGGCGCCGCCATAATCGCCGGAGCGCTGTACGAGGCCGGCGGCTTCTCAGTCGTTGTGTACTTCATCGCTGGGCTGTTCGCCGTCTCGGCAGTGGTTTTCCTGCTGCTGCCGATTGCCAACCGCCCCGGTGACCCGGCATCTGCCTGACGCCACCCGGTGCAAAATGCCAAAGCCCCGGAGTCTGCTGCAGCCTCCGGGGCTTTTTCGTGCCGGATGCTATGCGGCGTCAGCAGTTTCCCATTTCGGTCAGACGGCCCTCGCGCCAGGCGACCATTCCGCCTTTCACGGTCGCGAACGTGTCCAGGCGCAGCGATCCGTCAACATTATGTCCGGCCATGTCGTGCCAAACAAACCTGCCCTGCCGCTGCTCCCAGACGGCCGCGTCGCCTTCCATGCCGACGCCCAGCGACCCGATGCTATCCTCCAACCCAAGCACTCTGGCCGGCCGATTGGTGCTGGCCGCAATGGCGTCCGAGAGGGTCATGCCCATCGCGTGGAACTTGCTGACCAGGTCGTTCATCAGGTAAACGATCCGGCCCGGCGGCGCGATGTGGATATCGGTGCTGATGGTATCGGGGGCCAGGCCCTGATCCATGGCCGCCTTGACCACCTCAACGTCGCAGTGAACGCCGGCGTGTGCAACGTCCATGATGACCCCCCGGTCCGCGGCGTCACGCACCTCGGGCCGAAGCTTGCCGTTGTTGTCCAGGATGTTCTCCGGCAGCCCGTTGAACGCGTGGGTCGAAATGTCTCCGGGGCCGAGATGCTCCAGCACGTCAGGCAGCGGGATCGGCGTGCCGCTGACGTGGACCATCAGGTGAACGCCCGCCTCCGTGGCGGCCTCTTTGGCCCTGGCCATTGCCTCGTGCGCATTCCATCGGGCCACCGCATCGTAGTGCATGCGGACCTTGACGCCGAATATGAAGCCGGGATTTTCCTTGATGGCCTGCACCGTCTGATCCACGTCGATGATCCGCATGTCGTGCAGAGCGCCGCCGAGGACACGGTTGGCCGCCAGCCCAACCGCTCCAATGTGGAGGAATGCAATCAGCCGCGTGCGGTGCGCCGGGAAAACGTAATCGCGCATCGCCCCATAGTTGAGGAAACCCGAGCTGCCCGCATCTACCCCGGTGGTAACACCGCTGCCCAGGCACGTCTGGTCCGCGTGTACCGCGGTGCCGCTGCCGCCGTGGTAGAAATGGCCGTGGAGATCTATCAGCCCCGGGGTGACCAGTTTGCCGGATACATCAATCGACTGGGTCGCCGTGGACGGATCTATGCTGTCGGCGACTGCGGCGACTTTGCCGTCCTTGAAAGCGATGTCGCGCGGTTCGTTGTTGATGCCCAGTCCGGGATCCAGCAGGTTCCCGCCGGTCAGCGCCAGATCGTAAGTTGCGGTAGTCATCGGAACCATCTCCCTCCGGCCCGGAAAATCTCGCGTGCGTCGGCCCCATTAGAGAGGGGCGACCGGTCAGCCGCCCCCCACAATACCCAAACCGTTTCACGCCGGCAATCAGTCTTCATCCCAATAATAGTCCTCTGCGCTCAGATTTTCCTGCCACCAGCGCCGCAAACGGGGCAACACCAGCTCTTTGGGCTTGCGGAAGTCCGCCTCCACAAAATCCAGCGAATCGGGCAACGGCCGGGCTTCCCACTTCTGTATGGCCTCAAGGATGAAACGCCGCACCATGTCCGGCGAGCTGGCTTCCAGGCGACCCAACTGGTACGCCAGGGTGACCGCCATCTGCATCTGGCAGATCATCGCGTGGGCGTCTTCCTCACGCAGGTTCTCAGGCATGGCGCCGGATTGGTCGATGAAATCGTCCAATACCTGTCCGATGATCAACGGAGGGTCATTCTCATCTTGCTCCGGCAGAAACTCGGTGAGCCGGTCCGTGAGGTCGGCTACGCCGTCTTCGGGCAGCGCAAAGTTCGCCCATTGTTCGTCGCCGGATTCGGGCTGGGGACTATGCTGATCGTCGCTCATCATAAGGACTCTCGTCGGCTGATTTGGCCTCCCCGAGGAGCGGCCCATTGGCTCCCGACCTCGGTTGGCGCGGATTGCCGGTCCACGACAGCAATTGTATCACGGAGGGGTTCGTTGACCCGTGAGCGGCGGAGTTCCACCTCAACTTGCATTCCCCGAGCCAACCGTTGGGGACGCGAACGACCGCGGATCGGTCCACGTCCCGGCCCGTCGGATTTAGGCGCGGCCCGGCAATTTGCGTATAATCCCTCCGGCGAGGTTGGAACATCGCGATATGCCTACGAATCCGCTTCCTGAAATCACCGTCTCCGTTCAGGCCGTCCTGGTCGACGGAGAAAGCGACGTACCCTCAATCGACTGGTGCGCCAGCGCGATCCGACATGGCCTGGCCCAGGCGCTCACGCCGGACGCTTTGGGCCAGGTCAGCCTGCTGATCACCGATGACGAGACCGTTCGCGACCTGAACCGGGCGTACCGCGGCCTCGACCAGACCACCGACGTCCTGTCGTTCTCGGCCCAACATTCCGGACACTGGGAAGGGGTTGTAAATCCGGAAGCGTCCGAATCCGACTGGCCCTCGGATTGGCCGTTGCCCGACGACGAGCCGCCGCCTCTCGGAGACATAGTCGTCTCTCTTCCCCAGGCGAAGCGCCAGGCCTTTGAGCAAGGCGTCCCCCTGCGGCGGGAACTTGCCCTCCTGCTGGTCCACGGCGCCCTGCACCTCCTGGGACACGACCACTACGAGGACGCCGAACGCGACGCGATGCAGCGTCTGGAGCAGGAAGCTCTGCGGGAAATATTCGGAGCGTCGGAGTCCTGACCTCATGCGAATGTCCAGCCAGGAGTTCGAGCGACACGTCCTCGCGGCTTATGAGCAATTGCCTGCCGCCGCTCAGGCTGCTTTGGACGATGGCAACATCGACATCGTGGTCGAGGACTGGCCCGGTCCGGAATCCGAAGGCGCTTTCGATTCCCACCACGAGGACGGCACACTCCTGGGCCTGTACGTCGGCGTCCCGCTCATCGACCGATACGGCGGCGACCCGGTCCTGCCCGATTGCATCTACATCTACCGTCGCCCCATTCTGGAGGTCTGCGATTCATACGACGCCGTTGTGGAGGAGATTCGCATCACGCTGCTTCACGAAATTGGGCATTACCTCGGACTGGGAGAGCAGGATTTGGAACGCCTCGGTTATGCGTGAACTGCCGGGCAGATCCTGGCCTGATCGCATTGCATGGTTCATCGGCTCGGGTTTCGGGTGCGGGTTGTCGCCGCTCGCGCCCGGCTCAGCAGGCTCGTTGGCAGCGGCGGTGTTCCTCTACGCGCTGTCGTTTGCCATCCCCACCGGTTGGTACAGTTGGCAAGGGACGGCAACCATCGCCGTGCTGTCTGCGCCCGGTCTCGTCATCGGCGTCTGGGCCACCGGCCGCATGTCCACTCCCAAAACTCCCGACCCGGGCAGCGCGACCTGGGACGAATTCGTGGGGATGTGGCTCACGTGCCTGTTTGTTCCATTCGGTTCGCCGGTCTGGCTGTTCGGAGCCTTCGTGGTGTTCCGCGCGTTCGACGTGTTGAAACCCTGGCCGTGCCGGGGATTGGAGCGGCTCCCCGGCGGCTGGGGCATCATGCTGGACGATGTAGGCGCCGGCCTGTGGGGAGCTTTGGTGATGGTCGCCGGCCTGTTTCTGTGGCGGTTGATCGAACCCTTTGGCCCCGCCTTCCTCGTCAACCTGATGGCGTACTAGCGTTTGGCTCCCACCTGTTTTCGAATCGCCTTGAGGATGTCCACGTTGGGCTTGTCCGGGCCATTGCGTTCTTCGCCGAACCCCGGAACTTCGAGGAAAAACGGGACATCCGCAAACGCGGGGTGAGACATGATGTTCGGGAACCCATCCTCGCCGATCAACCCCTCGCCGATGTTGTCGTGGCGGTCGACCCCGGACCCGCTCGGCCTCTTTGAATCATTGGCATGCACCGCCGTCAGCCGATCCAGCCCGATGTCCCGGTCGAACTCCTCGATCATCCCGGCCACGCCCTCGGGATTGGTCAGGTCATAACCCGCCGCGAACGCATGCTGAGTGTCCAGGCAGATTCCGAGCCGCTCGCTGTCAACCGCCCGCAGCACCTCGCCCAGTTCGCTGAACTTCGCTCCGATGTGCTGACCCATGCCCGCCATGTTCTCCAGGCACAGAATCGGCCCCTCCGAAGTCTGGTCCAGCACGCGGTTGATGCTCTCCACCACCTGCGGAAAGACTCCCTCATAGCCGGCCCCGCCGTGGCTGCCAGGGTGAAATATGACGCCGCCTGCGCCGATCTGCTCCGCCAACTGCATATACTGAACCAGCGAAGTGACGGACTTTTCGACGTTCTCCGGCTTGGGGTTTCCCAGGTTGATGAGGTAAATCGCGTGGAGGAACGGCGGCGCCAGGCCTGCCTCAGCATTCTTTTCTCTGAAGCCGTCCGCCTGGGCATCGGTGAGCGGCTTGAATCGCCACGAGCGCGTCGACGAACCGAAAATCTGGACCGCCTCCGCTCCGATTTCAACGGCCCGGTCGACGGCGTTGCCGATCCCGCCGGCCGCGGATACATGAGCGCCGATGATCATTTCATTTTCCTCGCAGAACTTGGTACTGTGCACGGTAACACTAACACAACCCACCGGCCGGCATAACCTACATGGCCACCGCTTCGTTTCACATCCCCCCCACCATGTCCGCTCTGACCCTGGTCAAACCGGGGCAGCCACCGGAACTCGCGCGGGACGACAGGCCCACTCCATCGCCGGGTGAAGGCGAAGTCCTGCTCCGCGTTGATGCCTGCGGGTTCTGCCACCACGACCTGCTGGTAATGAGCGGTGTGCTCCGCAGAGGAGTCACCCAGGGCGTTACCCTCGGCCACGAAATAGCCGGCACCGTGGTGCGGGCCGCCCCGGACGTGCGAGATCCACAGCCCGGCGCACGGGTGGTCAGCCTGTTGACCGCAGCCTGCGGCCGGTGTGCGCGATGCCTCGACGGCAACGAGCACCGCTGTCTCGTCGGAGTGGGCATCGGGCACGGCAGGGACGGCGGATTCGCGGAATACGTCGTCTTGCCCGCCGCCGCGTTGGTCCCAATCCCGGACAGCATCCCGCCGGAACAAGCCGCGGTGTTGGCCTGCCCCGCCGGAGTCGCCCTGCACGCCGTAACGGCGGCGGAAATCTCACCCGGAGACACCGTCGTGGTCACCGGCGCCGGCGGCGGCCTGGGCTCCCACGCCGTTCAATTCGCCGCCGCTCAGGGCGCCCAGGTGTTTGCCGTCACCACGTCCCCGGACAAAACGACGGCGCTGGAATCCCTCGGGGCCGCGGTGGTAATCGACGTCAACGACGGTCCCGATTTCTCAGAAATAGTCATGGCGCTCACCGACGACGCCGGCGCGAATGCGGTAATCGATACCGTCGGGCCGCCCCTATGGCCGGCCACCCTGCGATGCCTGGGTCAATTCGGCCGACTGGCCCTCCTGGGCGACCTCACGGGCGAACCGGTCGGGCTCCGCCTCGCCGAGGTGATATTCCGGGACGCCCGTATCATCGGGGTTTCCGGCCTGTCGTTATCGACCCTGAAACAGGCAGTCGACCTGGCCGCCGCCGGCCGGATCCGCCCGGTGGTTTCCCAGACGCTGCCACTGACGCCAGCAGGCGTCACCGAAGCATTCCAACTGGTCTCGGAACGACAACCCCTGGGACGGATAATTTTAGCGCCTTCACAAACGTGAGCGATTGCAGTTGGGAACTACCCGCGGGATCGTTCCGCTACGTGTCCGTCCAACGCTGACGGAGATTCCTCGTCGGCGACGCCAGATCGTCGAACCGCATCGGCCAGCGTACTTTATGGGATTTCGCCGCGATGCCGGTGAACAAGCATCGTCAAGTTCAGCCGGCGGCGTCGGAGTTTATGATGCCGTCCCCGGTTATTGACCCGGTCGAATCCCATCCGAAAGTATGCCGAGAGCACATCCGCCGTTTTCCGGTTGCGGAAATGACTCGGCACGCCTATCTATCTCGTCACATCGAGGACCAGGTGAGCGGTGAAAGGCCACGTTGCCAATCCTTCATCGGTCATCGCCCCGGGTTCCACCGGGTGGGTCTCAATGGCAATGACTACCCCTTCCGCCCTCGCTTCCCGCAAGGTGGCGGCTTTTTCAAGTTCTGAAGTAGCGACATCCAAGGGCTCGTCATCCTCAAGGCAGAGGTGAATTGCATCGGCAACCATCGCCAGCGCTTCCTCCCGCGTTTCGCCGTTGGTGACGCAGCCGCGCAGGGACGGACAAACGGCCACCCAATAGCCACTGGGTAATCCGTCGCCAGGGGGATATTGTTTCAGTATGATCTCGTATTTCGTAATGACTGACTGGACTCTCAGGTCCTCACGCCGCCGCCTCTCGCCTGCCCAGCGTGAACACCCGCCCGAACTCCCGTCGCTCCCAGATCACCAGGAACTGCGCCGCGATGAATATCGAGCTGTAAGTTCCGATCACCACGCCGATAGCCACCACCAGCAACAACTCCCGGATCGAATCGCCACCGATCAACAGCATCGCCAACAGCACCAGCAGAGTTGTGAAGCTGGTGTTGACCGACCGACCCACGCTTTCGATTATGCTCAGGTTCACCGTGTCTTCCAATCGCCGGTCGGGTACACGAATGGCGTTCTCCCGGATTCGGTCAAACACCACGATCGTGTCGTTCACCGAATAACCCGCCACCGTCAGGATGCCGACGATGAACATGGAGTTGACCTCCATGCCCAGCACACGGCCCAGGATCGAAAACACGCCCAGCACGATTAACGTGTCGTGCGCCAGCGTCACGACCGCCGCTATCCCGTACCTGTACGCTCGCGGCACTCTGCGGAAGGCGTACCAGATGTAACCGAGGATGAACACCGACGCGACCACCAAAGCCAGGAAAGTGTTGCGGACCGTTTCCTGCGCGATGATCGGCGATACCGTGTCCACTCCCGACCCGGCAATGGGTCCGATCTCTTCCTCCAGGGCGTCCTGGATGACCTGCCGCTCGGACACCTGCCCTCCCGACGATTCCTCCAACACCCGGGTGCGGATCAGCACAGAATCGTTGCCCACCGCTTGCACCAGGGCGCCCGGGTGTCCCAGTCTGGAAAGCACGCTCCTCACGTCCTCGGGCAGCACCGATTCCTCAAACGTGATATCGAGCACCGATCCGCTGGTGAAATCGATGCCGGGCTTGAGACCCGAACCGCCGCTTGCCCAACCCGGCGGCGCGATCATCGATAGCAGTCCCGGGATGATCAGCAGGGCGGACGCGACAAAGTACCAGCCGCGTTTGCCGACGATGTTGAACATGTGCTAACGGCCTCCCTGGGCTGACCGGGGTTGTTGGCCGGTGCTGCGAGGTTGAATTTTCTCGGGCGTGAACAGGTTCGCCATCCCGCCCAGGCCCATTGCCTGGAAGGCCTGCAAAAGGTTTCGGCTCACCAGCACTGCGGTAAACATGCTCACCAGCACCCCGACCAGCAGCGTCAGCGCGAATCCGTTGACCAGGCCACCGCCCAACCGGTTGCCGAACCACAGCAGCACCACGCACGTGATCAACGTGCTCACGTTGCCGTCCCGAATCGCCGGCCAGGCCCGGTTGAACCCCACGTCCATCGCGGACGCCAGGCTCCGGCCCAATCGGATCTCCTCTTTTATCCGTTCGAAAATCAGGATATTCGCGTCCACCGCCAGACCTATCGAAAGGATGAACCCTCCGATGTGTGGCAGCGTCAGCGTTATCGGCACGAGTTTGAATATGGCCAGCGTCACCACCGCATAACACAGGAGCGCAATAGCCGCCACGACGCCCGCCGCCCGGTAGTATGCGATGACAAAGAGGAGCACCAGGCCAAGCCCGACGAGACCGGCCTGCAGGCTGCGCTCCAGGGACTTCGCGCCGAGCAATGCCGCGACATCGGATTCCTGGATCAACGTCAGCGGCACGGGCAGGCTGCCGGACTTCAACTGCACCGACAGCGTGCGCGCGCTTTCGCGATTGAAATTGCCGGAAATCTGGCTGCGCCCGTCTCGAATGTGGGCGCGCGCCACCGGCGCGATCAGTTGCTCGCCGTCCAGGATGACCGCAATCACCTCATCCGAGTCCTGGTTGGTTTGCACGTTGATCTCGCTTGTCATCTGGCTGAATATGTCGGCCCCCCGGTTGTCGAACTGGATGTTGACGACCCACTCGCCGGTCACCGAGTCCGTGCTGGCATAGGCGTCGACCAGATCGTCCCCGGTCAACCCGATATCGCTGTCGGTGTAAGGCGGTACGCAGCCCAGACCCAGTACCGGGCCCGCGCACTGGCGCCGCAGAAATTCCAACTGCGCCGTCTCGCCGATCAACCGCTTGGCGTCTTCAATGCCGCCGGTGACCTGGTATGACTCTACCGGCCCCACCTCCGCCGCCAGCACCTCTTCCAGCTGCCGACGCTGGTCAATGCTCAGTGTGTTGGTCGTGGTGACGCGGTATTCGTTGTCGCCCCTGCTCACCACCTGGGTCTCTCCGTACCCGCGACCTTCCACCACGCTGCCCAATTTTGCGACGTCGGCGGCATCCGAGAACCTGACGGTAATCACCGACCCGCTGGCGCCCGGCAACTGCACGATGATGCGGTCATCTCCGAACCGCTGCACAATGGGTTCTTCGGTACCGTACAGGTTCACGCGCCGGCTGATGATGTCCAGCACGCCGTCCATCTGGTCAGCAGTCGGCGGGGCCAGGTCGCTGTTTACAAACTCGGTGGGTTCGCCAATGTTCTCGACCAACGCCAGGCGCACCGTTTCCCGTTCCTCCGGCGCGAGGTACGGCCCCACGATCTCAAACGACTGCCCGTCCTCGCCTCGGCTCACCGTCCCCTGGTAATCGGCTTGATCCAGCGCCTCCTGGAGGGCTTCGACGTCCGTATCAACTTCGTCCGGAAACGCGACCGCCAGGGTGGTGCCGGTTTCCGCCTGGTACACCAGGTGCGCGCCGCCCTGCAGGTCCAGACCCAGCTTCAGGCCCAACGGGCCGGTTTCAGCCCGGTCCAGGCGCGGAATGCCCGGTATCGCGATGTGGATTTCAGGTAGGGCCAGGGAAACGGCCGATACGGACAGGACGACCAGTATCAGGGCGGCCAATAGGACGGTGCGACGTCGCATATCGTGTGATCAATCCTTGAATGGGTTATCTTCGAATGAGTTATCTTCCAGCAACCGGGCGGCCAACGACAACGCTTCGTCCCGACTTGAAATCTCGCCCACCGCCTCGGCTTCGCGCAACCTATCCAGCAGCGCCCCTATGCGGGGACCGGGCGCCATGTTCAAAGTATCCATCAAGTCGTGGCCATTCACTAATGCGCGGGGCCCCTCCTCCCTCGATGGAGGTGCGGCTCCCGCTTCAAGAACAGTAGCAATCATTCTAGCATAGTTATTCCAGCGCTCCGGCGACAGTTCAGGCCCGCGCGCCGCCAGGAAATCCGCCATCGCCAGGTACAGCGTGTCCACCGCCGCATCCCCCACGTCGCGGTAATACCGGTAGATCGCCCGCGGCGAGGGCATGTTGTCCCGCTCCCGAAGCTGGCTCGGCCGCAGGTGATGCAGCACCATCGCGGATACCAGGTCCGTCGTCCGCCGGGCCAACCGGAGGGCCGGCAGCCGGCTCTCGACCATCTCCGCTCCCTGCTCACTGTGCCCCAGGAACCTGATGCGCCCGTTCTGGTCGGGCCCCTTGGTCTGGGGCTTGGCGATATCGTGCAGCAGGGCCGCCAGCTTCAGCACGGTTCGGCGGGTGTGTCCGTCCCCGACGATCTCGGCGAAATGCGTCTCCTCGTTGGCCGTCCACGGAGCCATCGTGTAGATCGCGTTGTTGCGGTGACCCGCGGTGATCGCCTCGGCGTATTCGACACAGTGCAGCAGGTGTCCCCAAACGTCCCAGTAGTGATGGGCCCGCGGCTGGTCGCAATTTCGCGTCGCCTCCAACTCCGGTATCACCCGGCACAACAGGTCCAGACGGTCCAGCACTTCAAGTTGCACCCTGGCCCCGTCGGCCGCCAGGATCGCCATGAACTCATCCCGAACCCGCTCGCCGGACACCCGACCCAGCAGCGGCGCGTCTCTCCGAATCGCGCGTGCGGTGTCCGGTTCCATCCGGAACCCGAGCTGATTGGCCAGGCGCACTCCACGCAGCATCCGGCCCGGATCTGCCTGAAACACGTCGTGGCTCGTCGCTCTGAGAATCCCCTGCACCAGATCGGCCTTGCCGTTCGCGGGGTCCACGATCGAGTCAAACCGTTCGTCCGTATCCCAGTGCCGCAACGGCAACGCCATGGCGTCCACGGTGAAATCGCGAGAACGCAGGTTTTCTTCCAGGGAACCGTGGTAACCGTTAATGTCAATGATGAACGGAAGCGCGCCGTCCGTTGCCACCGGCAGCGCGACCCGGGTGATGTTCCACGGCTCCAGGGGCACCGGAGTTCCACCGAGGAATTCTGCGACCGCTCGGCCCGCCGGTCCCGCATCGCCATCGACCAACAGGTCAATATCGTGGACTTCTCGCCCGCGCATCGCGTCGCGGACGGCACCGCCCACCACCCAGGCGTCAGCGCCTCGGGCAGCGAAAAACCCGCCCAGCCGGGTGAGCAGGCTGTCGGCGTCCATCTCAGTCGGCGGCGGTTACGTCTTCGCTTTGCGAGGACACCGGCCTGCCATTGGAGGGATCGAATTGCGGCACCGGCGGGGCATGGTTCATCCGGCGCGCGGCGTTTTCCAGCTCGGCGGCGTCCGGCTCGCCCGTGGGGATGTACTCGACGTCGCCCTCTTCGTTCACATGGATGCGGAAGAACTGGTCGTGGGCGATCAGGTGGTCTATGTACAGAATGCCGTTGAGGTGATCGGTTTCGTGCTCAATAGCCTGCGCCAATACGCAGTCCGCCTTCAGGCGCAGCTGTTTGCCGGTCAGGTCCTGGTAGCGCAGGCGAATGCGCACCGACCGGTTCACCATACCTCGGTAACCGGGCAGGCTCAGGCACCCTTCCTCAACCTCGCGCTCGCCCTCCCGCCGGATTATTTCGGGATTGACCAATATCAGAGGCTCTTCCCAGTCCTCCGGTTTGACGACGCACATCCGCTGGAGCACGCCAACCTGGTTGGCCGCCAGCCCAACGCCCCGCTCTGCCTCCATCGTCTCCACCATGTCGGCGGCCAGCTTCGCCAACTTGTCGTCGAATCGCGTCACTTTGATCGCGCGTTGACGCAGGATCGGGTCCGGAAATTTACGTACTTCCAATCTGGCCACGGTAGCACCCCGAATGTGGGAACATCACTGGGTCATCGTTGCGAAATTCGTAACGACGGATGTCAAATTATATGCTTGGCCGCCCAACGGTGTAAAGCGAGCCACGAGCGGAGCGGGGCAATCGCATTTGGGATCGGGATGCCAATCGCTCCCGGGAATACCGGAACGCAGAGGCCGCGGGAATAGCGATTGCCGGCACGCCGCATGGAGGAGCCATCAATGGCAATGCGATAGCTGGGAGGCGGGTTCGCGGTATGTGTGTTGGGTCTGAACGGTGTCGTCGGTTGGTGTTTTGGTGGGTTCCTCCTTTTTGGTGATTTGGGTTTTTGGGATTTTCGGCGTCAGGTTGTGGTTCGGGTCGATGGTCCGCCGGTGGCGGCTAAACTCAGCACGGCCCAGGCTGGTTTGGATTGAGCAGAAAGCTATAGTCCTAGGCTTCCATGTCCTCGCGGTCAGCCGGCTGATGGAACCGGGGCAATGCGAACACGGCGCGGTGGTGACACCCGCGGGGTTCCGGGAGCTCAGTCGGGGAATAGACCGACTCTAGGCCCCTTGGGAACCAGATCTGCCGTCGGTTACCCGACAAGCCGTTTTTTGACCCGAACCTTTTTTGACACCTCGCTATGTTTCCATGGTTTGGTGAACGCCGCTGCATGCGATGCGACGACCCCGCGCGGTTCTCGAGTACGTTGCGGGGAACCTGACATAGGTAGGATAGAACGCGGGCGCTACTACGGACAACGGGCGGGTGTCACACCGCGAAATCGAATTTTTGGATTCGCAGGCCAATCGATGCCGAGACCAATCGATGCCGAGACCAATCGAACCCGTGGAAACCGGGACGCAGACGCCACATGATGCGGACCAGGGTAAGAATAGCCGGTGATAGTCCCTCAGCGGATCCCCACGGAAACCGGAATGGCGATCTCCGACAGCGCCGCAAAGAGGAACCGACGATTGAAAGCGCTGGCCCCGACGAGTGCGGCGTGCGAAAGAGTTGCCACGCAATCACACCACTCCGGCGAGTGCGCTGGGGCCTACAAGCCCGTTATCTCGCCGTCCGGCGTCACGTCCATGTCCATCGCTCGGGGCCGTGTCGGCAGTCCGGGCAGCGTCTCGATACGGCCGGCCAGCGCGTACAGGAAGCCGGCTCCCACCGACGCGCGAAGGTCCGAAATCGGGAACGTGTACCCCGACGGGCTGCCCCGCAGCGTAGGGTCGTGGGACACCGACAGGTGCGTCTTGGCCATGCAGATGGGCAGGTTTCCCCAGCCCTGCTCGGTGAAAAACCGCGCCCGCCGACGCGCCTCCGCCGACCAGGTCACCGACTCTGCCCCGTACACCCGCTTCGCCAACCCCAGCGTCTTCTCCTCGATGGTCCCGTCCAACTCATAGGCGTAGTCGATGCGATCCGGCGCAACGTCCGCGTCGCCGGCAGCCCGTGCGACCGCCTCGGCCAGGGTCATGCCGCCCTCGCCGCCGTCCGTGAAGCCCGCGTATTCCGCCGTCGCGTACGCGCCGGCATCCTTCGCGATGTCGGCCGCGGCCCGCAGTTCGTCATCGCTATCGCCGGGGAACCGGTTCAGCGCGACCACGCACGGCAAGCCAAACGCACGCACGTTGTTGATGTGATGGACCATGTTCGCCGCGCCCGCCTTCATGGCGTCCAGGTTGGGCTCGCCCAATTGACGGCGGGTGGCGCCGCCGTGCCATCGCATCGCCCGCACGGACGACACCAGCACCGCCGCGCTCACCGGCAAACCACTCTGCCGGGTCTTGATGTGCATGAATTTCTCGAACCCCAGGTCCGACCCGAATCCCGCCTCTGTGATGATGTGATCGGCGTAGCCCATGGACAGCCGGTCCGCGATGATCGAACTGCAGCCGTGGGCAATGTTCCCGAACGGCCCGGCGTGCACGATGGCCGGCTGCCCCTCCATCGTCTGCACCAGGTTGGGCATGATGGTGTGCCGCATCACCGCCATCAGTGATCCCTCGAATCCCAGGTCGCCCACCGACACCGGCGCGCCGCTGCGGTTGGTTCCCACCACCATGCGGGCAAGACGCTCGCGCAGGTCGTTGAGGTTTGCCGACAGCGCGAGGATCGCCATGATCTCCGACGCAGTGATGAAATCGAACCGGGTCTCCCGCAACGGACTGTTGGCGCTGCCGCCCAGCCCGGCCGTGATCTGCCGCAACGCCCGGTCGGACGCGTCGGTCACCCGCGACCACGTCAACCCTTCCGGCGCCATGTCGTTGGCGCTATTCCGGTAGACGGCATTCTCCACCAACGCCGCCAGCAGGTTGTGCGTCGATCCCACCGCGTGGGCATCTCCGGTGAAGTGGATGTTGATCTCGTCCTCGGGAACTATCCGCGCCTTGCCGCCGCCGGTCCCGCCGCCCTTGATGCCGAAAATCGGACCCAGAGCCGGCTCCCGCAGGTTCACGACCGGCTTGTAGCCCAGCCTGCCCAACCCGTCGGTCAATCCGATCGACGTGGTGGTCTTGCCTTCCCCAGCCGGGGTCGGCGTGATGCCCGTCACCACCACCAGCTTGCCTTTCGGCGCGTCGGGCTTGATGGCGTCAAGGCTGATCTTGGCCTTGTACCTTCCGAACGGGATGAGGTGTTCCTGGTCCAAGCCCAGTCGTTCCGCCACCGAGTAAATCGGGTCCATTCTGCCCCCAAGAGTCTTCATTTGCTCAAGAGTATTCATTTGCTCATTCGATTATAAAGCACGTTCGAGGCATGAGCAGTGCCGCACCCACGCCTCCGACCCTCTCTAGTCCAATCGCATCGGGTCAATCACAACGCGGCAATTGCGCGGAATGGGTTCGCCATCCAGGAACTGCCACAATCGTCTCCCGCGCAGCAGCAACCGCCAGCGATACCTGCCCCGCACGCGTTCCGGCTGGCAGGGAGTCGGACCCACCACCTCAACGTCGCTGAGTCCCGACCTCACCGCTCTCGAACCCAGCCGTCCGCCCAACTCCTCCAGGGTCTGCTGCACCGACCGTACGCTGAGATCGGCGCAGGTAATCTGGGCAATGCCGTTGAACGGTGGATTGCCCTGCTCCCGGCGCGCCTCGATCTCGGTCTGATAAAACGCCTCGTAGTCCTGCGCCGCTGCCGCCACGATCGCGTAGTGGTCGGGCTGATAGGTCTGGATGATGGCCTGACCGGGCAGGCTTCCCCGGCCCGAACGTCCGCACACCTGGCACAGCAGCGCGAATGCCCGTTCGCCCGCCCGAAAGTCGGGCACGTTCAGCCCCAGGTCCGCCAGCAGCACCGCCGAAAGCGTGACGTTGGGCAGATCCAGGCCCCGCGCGACCATCTGCGTGCCGATCAGAATCTGCGCGTCGCCGTGGGCCAACCGGTCCATGGCCCGCTCCAGTTCGGAGGGGTTGCGCACCGCATCGGAGTCCCAGCGTTCGATGGACACGCCGGGATAGCGCCGTTGCAGTTCGTCCTCCACCGCCTCGGTTCCGGCGCCCATCTCCCGGATCCGCCCGCCGCGACACTGCGGGCACGCCCGCGGCAGGCGGCGGGATCGATTGCAGAAATGGCAGAGCAGGCGGCCGGTGTCCCGGTGGTATGCGTAGGCCACCGAGCAACGGCTGCACGTGATCACGCAACCGCACTCGCGGCACTGCATGAACGCCGCGCTCCCCCGGCGGTTCAAAAACAATATCGCCTGCTGCCCCGCCGCGATCGTAATGTCCATCGCGTTCGCCAGTCCACGGCTGAAGACGCTCCGGTTGCCTTCCCTCAACTCGCGCCGCATGTCGACTATCTGCGTGGCCGCCAGGGGCAGTGGTTCGCCATCCGCGCCGGGCACCCGGTCCGGCATGCGCACGAAATGATGGCGCCCCCTCGCGGCATCATGATAGGTCGCCACGTCCGGCGTCGCCGAACCCATCACAACCACGGCTCCGCAACGCCGCGCCAACGCCAGCGCGGCGTCGCGGGCGTGGTAATAGGGAGGGAACTCATCCTGCTTGTAGGCCGGTTCGTGTTCCTCGTCCACGATGATCAGGCCCAGGTTGAACGCCGGCGCAAACAGCGCGCTGCGGGGGCCAACAACCACGTCCACCAGCCCGTCGCGTATGCGCCACCATTGATCGAAACGCTCCCGATCGGTGAGCCGGTGATGCAGCACGGCGGTGCTGCCCGGGACCCGCTCTTCCACCAGTCCCAGGGTCTGAGGCGTGAGCGCTATCTCGGGCACCAGGTACAGCGCCTGCTTGCCCAACCGAATCGCATGTTCAATGGCCTGGAGATATACCTCGGTTTTGCCGCTGCCGGTGACGCCGTGCAGGAGCAGGCTGCGGGGCATCGCCGCGGCATTGTCCAGCACGGCCCTGATTCTGGACAGAGCATCCTGCTGCGCGGCAGTCAGAGTTGCGGGACGCGGCCGGACCGGGTCCGCGCCGGACGGTATCTCGGGTTCAATCCGTCTCCACTCCTCCGCGACCAGGCCACGCGCGAGCAACGCGTCGGCCACGTCGCCCCTGCCGGCCACATCGTATGGTTCCGACCCTTCCCGAACTGCCGCCAACATCTCGGTCTGCCTCGTGGCGCGGGGCGGGATTTCCTGCCCGCCGTCGCCGCCAGGCACGCGTTGACCCGCTGGGATCACAGTGCGCCGGTAGGAGTGGGTGCGGGGCCGCGGCAGGCTCACCTGCTTCCTTACCATGCCCCGGTCCACCAGGCGTTGCAGTTCCCTCCGGGCGACTTGAGGCCGAACGGCGTCAATCTGCTTCAGAAACCCTTCCTCATCGCACGCCCGTCCCGTGTCCAGCAAGTCTTGCCAGGCGGTCCGGGCGGACTCGCGAAACGATGCCAACGCGGCTCCATCATCGGGTCCGGATACCGGGGTGAGTCTCGATCGTTGATGCGCGCGAAAGCCCGGCGGCAGCATCGGATACAACGCCTCAAACGGCGAGCACAGGTAGGTTTGACCCACCCATTCCGCAAGCTC
Source organism: Dehalococcoidia bacterium (assembly GCA_965116565.1). Lineage (GTDB taxonomy): Bacteria > Chloroflexota > Dehalococcoidia > Lucifugimonadales > UBA3495 > Bin87. Next base: position 1,148,112 of record OZ220699.1, on the reverse strand, counting down.
CAACCCCAGCGATCCGATCAACGGCGAGGGCTCCACCGGATGCAGAACGTCTCGCGTCTCCTCCTCGGACACCGCCGACTCATCCGACAGACTGACCACCACCCCCTGAACGTAGTTCCGACCGAACTGCACCCAGATCAACTGCCCCGGTTCGACGGAAAGATGGCGGGGAATCCGATACGAGAAGGTCTTGCCGGCCGGAATCCAGTCAGCGTCGATTGCCACGTCAGCGTAGTTCACGGTTCAATCCCAACCGCGCTTGAGAAGATGCGCCGCCAGAATAAACGAAGCCGCCGCATCCGTGCCACAAAACACGGGCGGCGGCTCTCGTTGTGGTTCCGGGTTTTACCGGCTGCGGTAGGTGGTCCGTTCCTTGATCCGCGCCGCCCTGCCCTGGCGTCCCCGCAGGTAGTAGAGCTTGGCGCGGCGGACCTTGCCCTGCCTGGTCACCTCGAGAGATTCGATCAGAGGCGAGTGCAGGGGAAACACGCGCTCAATCCCGATGCCGGCCGTGATTCGCCGCACCGTGAAATTGGCCGCCGGCCCCGTGCCATGCGTGCGCCGGATGCATACGCCCTGAAACGCCTGCACGCGCTCGCGAGCGCCCTCACGGATGCGGAAGTTCACCCGCACCGTATCCCCCGGCCCAAAGTCCGGAATATTTTCGTTCACCTCAGGTGGAAACAGTTCTGATGCTTTCATTTCAACTTTTCGAAAGGCGCCCACAGCGCATACGGGAATAGTCGGCAACGGCTCATGATTATAGCACAGAGGTCGCTTTGGCCGTTGCCTTCGTATTCCGTCGGAAATCTACTGCCGCACGTACTTGTCCACCCGCTCCTGCGCGCCCAGCGCCATGTAGATGTTGCCCTCCGCGTCAACCCAACTGCCGTGCGCGGACTCGGAGTCCCAGCGCGCCAGCACGTTGCCGTCGGGGTCCATGATGCTCACGCGCGGCGACATTCCATTCGCGCCGCCCTCGCTGATCACCAGCGCGCCCTCGCTGTCAATCGAGATGTCCAATGGACGGCGCATGTCTTCCCACATGGTGATGAATTCGCCGTCCGACGAATAGATCTGCATCCGATTGTTCTCGCGGTCGCACAGGTACAGGTTGCCGTTGGCGTGGGCCACGATGCTGTGCGGCAGGTGGAATTCGCCCGGGCCGCCCTTGCCCGGCTCGCCCCACGACTGCTTCAGCTGCCCTTCGCGCGAGAAGCGATGGACGCGCGCATTGCGGTAGCCGTCCGAAACGTACAGGTCGCCGTTGGGCGCCGGCACCAACTCCGTAGGGTAGTTGAACGGCCCCGCCGAGCGCGGGCACACCTCGCCGGGAATCTCGCAGCCGGTGTCGGAGTGCACGCCCCGGTCGCCGATCACCTGCAACGGCTTGCCGTCCAGGGTGTAGATCAGGCACACCGAGTCGTTCCGATCGGTCATGTACACAACGTCATCCTGGATGAAGATGCCGTGGGCTTCCTCAATCGCGCGCAGGCCCCACGAACCCAGGTAGTTGCCCCCAGGACCGAAGATCAGCACCGGCGGATCCTTGCGCTGGAACACATAAACCTGACTCCGCGAGTCGGTGGCAACCGCCGAGGCGTTGCCCATGGTCATTCCTTCGGGCAACCGCGCCCATTCCCTTTCCAAAACATAGGTGTATTTCCCGGAACCAACGGTAGTCATAGCGCCACCTCCTTGCCGTGATCCATGCCAACGCCGATTTGTACTTCAGCCGATTTCTGTTTCAATCGTAAATAGGAATACGGCCATGGCCCCGTTGGCCGTAGCCGCATTCTAACAGACCGCTTGCGCCCGGCGATCAGTCGAAAAACCCGCCTATTATGTGCTCCCGTATCGCTCCGGCCACCAGCGCCGGCCTCTGCAGCGGCACGTCGTGGATGCTGTCCTCCATCCACACCGTCTTGCTGCGCGGCAGCAGCGATTCCGCCCGCGCGATCGATTCCTCCCGCCGGAACCGCCGCTCGTGGGCGTCCGGCGTGGACTGCCGCGCCGGCAGCATTAATGTGGCGCACTTCAAGCGCGCGTACAACTCCCCGGGCCTGTGGTCCCATAGCGCGTCTATGATGCGCAGGTGATTCTCTCTCCGCAGGTTGGATTGAATCGTTCCGTCCTCGAGCACGCGGAAGTTGGCCAGCACCGCCTCGGTCGTTTCCGGCGGCGCGTTCGGCCCGAACCGCCCACTGGACTCCACCCGTTCCCGCATCATCTGCGGGGTGAAACCGGTGAATATGGGCGGCGCCATCTCCTCCCGCGCCTGCTCCGGCGTCCACCCGGGCCGGCTCGATATGTCGATCGTGCCGCCGTCCACGAATATCAGGCCGCTCACCATGCCAGGATGCGAGACCGCCAACTCCAGCGCCACGTCTGCGCCCCAGGAATGTCCCACCACGATCGGTCGTTCCCAACCCAGATGCTCGATCATCGCCGCCGCGTCGCCCAGCACCGTCGCGAAGTCGTACCCGTCATCCACTTGCGCCGACTGCCCGTGCCCCCGTTGGTCCATCGCCGCGATCCTGAAATCCTCGGCCAGCAGCGGCGCTACCAGGTCCCATATGTGGCAGGTAGACGCAAGCCCGTGCAGCAGCAAAACGGGACGCCCTTCTCCTCCCCAGTCGCGGTAGTGAAACGGAAGTCCCCGCAGGTCAACGAAACGGTCTTTCGGCGCAGGCATAGGCAATTCTCCTCGCGGCATTCTAGCACGGCCCCCCTGCTATAATTCCACCGGAAATCCGCTCATCCCGAGCCTGTCGAAGGATCATCCCGAACTCGCCGCAGGTCCACCTGCGGAGGATCGAAGGACAGCGCAGCACTCCCAATCCACAGGAGGAAACCCACCATGTACGCCATTTTCGTGACCATCAACATCAAGGACGGTTTCGCCGACGAATTCGCCGCCGCCAGCCTCGGCGACGGCCAGGGCAGCGTCCGCGACGAGGAAAACTGCTTCCGCTTCGACATCCTGCGCAGCCCCGACAACCCCAACCAGTTCTACCTCTACGAGGTGTACGCCAACCGCGAGTCCCACGCCACCCACCGCGAGCAGCCCCACTACGTCGCCTGGCGCTCCGCCGTCGAGCACATGTTTGAAGGCGACCTTGGCCGCGTGGAAATGGAGACCGTGTTCCCCTCCGACGACGGGTGGCGCGCCCAGAAGCCCGGCCTCGTCAACTGGTAGGCGAAACCAACGAGTCCAATCCCAATACAGTGCGAACCCAAACGGCAGCTCCGGAGCAACATCAACCGCCTCGGAGTTGCCCCTCATAAATTGCCGTCCGCCCGAGCATGATTATCTGCGTCGCCAGGGAGATCTCCCATGTTCAGCCTGTTCGCTCCCCGCGACCTGGGCGCGATTCCGGCCATCGCCGCCGCAGCGTTCGTCGCTATCGCCATATTCGCCTGGACCGAAACGACCTACGTCGTTGATCCCCTCGAACTGTCCTACACCGGCTGGGCCTGGCGCCTGTGGCAACTCGGCCCCTTGACCATTGCCTTCGTAGGCGTCTGGTGGGTGTGGTTCAGCACCCGCCGCGTGCCGTGGGTGCGCAGCCTCGCCCTCGGCATCCTGGCGGCGGTTGTCTTCACCAACGCCTACACCGCAGCGTTCGGCGATTATTGGGGCGAAGTCTGGCGAACGGTCAACCCGCTTTTCATCGCCTCGTGCAGCGTGTCTGCGGTGGCCCTCTGGCGTTGTGGCCGCGCCGCCGGCAAAATAGGCGCGGTGGTATCGGTGGCGCTGGGCGCCGTGCTGTTCGTCAACGCCCACTTCACCAACAACGCGGTGGTCTGGCAAATCATGGACCCGGTGCGTATCCTGACGGAAATCGCCTGGGCCGGCGCCGCCCGCCACGCCAATGTCGCTGAACCGCTCTGAACCCAGTGATGCCACCATGCTCAACGATGCTTCAACGCACGCCGACCGGCGGGTACCCGCCGTCTACGACCGGGTCCTTGAAGTCGTTCGGCAGATACCCAACGGCCAGGTGGCAACCTACGGCCAGATCGCCATGATCGTAGGCAACTGCACGCCGCGCATGGTCGGCTATTGCATGGCTTCTCTCGAGCCGGATTCCGACGTGCCGTGGCAGCGGGTCATCAACGCCCAGGGCAGAATCAGTCCTCGCGGCGTTGGCGACGGAGCGTTGAGGCAGAGACAACTCCTCATCGCCGAGGGCGTGGAGTTCAGCGACGTCGACCGCATCAGCTTCCGCAAATTCGGCTGGCTCGACCCCTACTGACCGGAAGGTGCGCCCATGCCCGAAGCCCCAGAGTTGCAGGTCGCCGTTGAGTTCCTGGAATCGCGCCTGCCCGGCCAGACCATCATTGACGCGCAGGTGCTCAGACCCAGCGTCGTCCGCTCCCTGGCCGATCCGTTCCCCGACGACGCCGTCGGCCGCGAGTTCGTTTCATTCCGCAGACGGGGCAAGTTCCTGCTCCTGGGCCTGTCCGGCGACCACACCCTGGTCATCAACCCCAAGCTCACCGGCGACATCCAACACGTTCCCTCGAAGCAGCGCGTCTTCAAGCGGACCTGCGTCAGGTTCGGCCTCTCCGACGCCAACGACCTGCGCTACATCGACGACCGCCAGATGGGCCAGTTCTACTACGTCCCCGACGACCTTGTGGAAACCGTGCCCGGTCTGGCCGAGCAGGGCCCCGACGTGCTGGACGATTTCACCTTCGACGACTTCAAGGCCAACCTGAAGGGTTTCAGCGGCGAGATCAAGGGCGTGCTCACTCGCGGCCGCGTCATCGCCGGCATCGGGAACGCCTACGCCGATGAGATTCTCTTCCGCGCCGGCGTTTATCCCTTCAAGAAGCGCCGCGCCCTCTCCGACGACGAGCTTCGCCGCATCCACCAAAGCTCGCGCGAGGTCGTCCTGGACGCCGTCGAGCAGGTGCGCCAGCGCATGGGCAACCAGATCGACCACGAGCTCCGCGACTTTCTCGCCGTCCACAACAAAGGCGGCCAGCCCTGCCCCCAATGCGGCAACTCCATCACCGAACTGCGCGCCAACCAGACCATCACCAGCTACTGCCGACACTGCCAACCGGGAATGCTATTGAAAAATTGACGTTTGACCCACTCGTCCCAAGCCCGTCGAAGGACGCTGAACCTGTATAAGGATGCTCTCATGGTTCGACCGGTTCACCATGAACGCCGCTCCCCATGAACGAAGCAAAGGGATTTGACGGGGTGCTCTCCACAGGAGGTAATGAAATGGCCACATTCATGTACGTATCGCTCCAGCAGGAAGACCGCATCGCCCAGTACACCCTGGACCCGGCCACCGGCGCCCTCGAACACCACGCCGACTATCCCCTGGCCGGCATGCCCGCCCCGATGGCCATCGACCCCCGGAAACGCTTCCTCTTCGTAGGTCGCCGCAGGCCCAACGAATTCGGACTGACCGGGTTCGCCCTCCAGCCGGGCAACGGGCACCTGGAACAACTCAACAGCGTCCCTCTCGGCGGCGATCCCGTCCACCTGTCCGTCGATCGCGGCGGCCACTACCTCCTGTCGGCCTACTACTACCAGGCCAGGGTCGGCGTCCACGGCTTCGACGATGCCGGGGCCCTCGACCCGTCGCCCATCGAATGGCGGGAGACCGGCATCGGCGCCCACTACATCCAGACCGACCCCGAAAACCGCTACGCCTTCGTCCCCCATATCGCAGAGGGCAACCACACCGGCGTCAACGCAATCTTCCAGTTCCAGTTCGACCAGGATTCAGGACGCCTCAACCCCAACGATCCCGACCGTGTGGTGCCCAACACTCTGGAGGGCCCGCGCCATTTCTGCTTCAACCCCAACCTCGACGTGCTGTACTCGTCCAACGAGCAGGGGTGCAGCGTCACCGCCTATCAATTCGACCCCGTGGGCGGCGTCCTGTCGCCGTTCCAGACCGTCCCCACGCTGCCCGACGGTTTCGACGGCCAGAACTCCTGCTCCCAGATCCAGATCACCCCGTCGGGCCGTTTCCTCTACGCTCCCAATCGGGGCCACAACAGCATCGCGGGATTCGCCGTTGACCAATCCGACGGTAGCCTGACCCCCCTCGGCCAAACGGCCACCGAGCCCATTCCGCGCGCGTTCAGCCTCGACACGTCGGGCGCGTTCCTCTACGCCACCGGCCTGGACTCCGGCAACCTCGCCGCCTATCACATCAACCAGAACACGGGCGCCCTGGAACCACTGGACGTCTACGCCGTCGGCCAGGGTCCCATGTGGGTCTCCATCATCGACCGCTAGCCACCCTCACCGCCTTTCGATTGGAAAATATATTGCAAAGCAAACAAACGGCAGAGGCTCCAATCTCAAGTCGAGGGGCATCGGAGGTACAATCCGACGACTTCGGTTGTTAGAACGGATTGATGACGCGCCGCGATACCATAGTGGTATAGTGCGATAAAAGGGCGATCCAGTAGGCTCCTGTCTACTAGTCGCAGTAGAAAGTAATGCCTTCGGACGACTAGAGAAACATTGATTGCCAAGTTAGGTCGAATCGTTGTGGTCTAAAATCGTTAGATGGTTGAGCGAGCAATCCTTAACCCGACATTTAGCAACGTTGCCGCTAGGCACGTTGCTCACGACGTGGTTGCTCCTCGCGGTTTCAGATGCCGGCGCACGGTGGTGGAGTAAATCAGCGGACCTGATTGCGGCAGGGCAAGCGGTCCCTTTAGGCGCAGTGTTGTACGGATCATTTGTGCTGTTTCTCGATGGAGGTGTCAGATTGGTATTTTATGCATTAGCACAGCGCAGGAAGGAAATTGAAAAACGTCATCGTGAGGGGCGTCGCCAACTTTTGCAAGAACTGATAGATAAAGATTTCAAACTCCCGGAGGACCTAAAAAAGGAGGCCGAAGAGCTTGGTCTTACGGTACCGGTTCATTCCGGTGATTAGCAGTGTCAAAATGAACTCACTCTAGGATCAGAGGTTGACCAACCCGCTTCAAGACGAATACGAATCAAACAGGAGAAAGGCAGGGACTAACTCCCAGCTTTTTCGTTACTTGGGTATGTAATTCCCTTTCGATCGCCCCCACGCCAGCGAGTGCCGGGGGCGTTTCGTTCTGCGGACGGGTCAACCGGCCGGATCCTGACCATGCTATGACACCGGGCCGTTGCTGAACGCACATGCGTTCCCGTAACCTCGAATTCACCATACCGCTCAATGATTCGAGGTTGTCCATTGCAATACGTCAAACCCCAGCACCGTCTCCTCCGCGACATCGCTCACCGCGCCCGCATCACCCCCGACGAATACGACGACTACGAGGACGCCGTCCGCATCGCCGGCATCCCCATCTCCACCGTCGACGTCCCCGACTGGCCGCCCGTACCCTACTCTCCGCTCCTCATCCTGTTCGGCGCACAGGCATGGTGGGAGGGACGCTACTGGACCGGCCAGCAGCCGGCGGTGGCCCACGCCGACGCCGCACGCGCGTCCCGCCTCGCCCGCGAGATGGGCGGCGATCCCTTGAGCCCAAAACGCCTGGCCTACGCGTGGCAGGTGCCCCAATACGATCCGGAGCAACACATCATCCTGCGCTATTGGCTCGCCGACCAGGAACTCTCCATCGTGGATTTCCTGCGGAGGCACCTGCCAGCCGCGGAAAAGAAACTTGGCCGTCATGACTTGCTATTGGAGGTAACCAACCCTCGGGTTCAGCAGGAGCGGGCCGAGGGCTCATACTCACCCACCCGCCGCGCCGTCCGCATGGCCGACCGCCACCTGCTGGACGAATTCGCCGCCGGATCCCGGCGTTTCACCTACGACACCGACCTGCACGTGTCCTGGGTTCGCGCCTGCGACGACTCTCGCTGGGAAGCCCGCCGCACTCACCCGCCACAGTCGGCCACGTGGGCCAGCCACCGGTCGTGGATCATGCGACCCCTGGGCCAGGGAACCCAGCGCGGTGACGACGTCGACCCCATCGACGGCTACCGTTTCGGCCCGGCCATGGAACTTTTCGACGACGGCATGCTCTGGGTCTGGGTGGCCCGCCGCGCCCTCGATCACGTATCCGCCATCACCATCAACGGCGTGTCCATCGAACTCACGGCCCAGACCTACGGGCCATGCTGTCGAATGGTCGCCCACATCGCCCCGGAACACATCGCGCAGATCGTCGGCGAACCGTACCCTGCGGCAGTTGACTCCGTACACGATCCTGCCGCCTCCGAAACCGCCGGCCCGATCATCCTCGACAACGTCCGGTTCTCCCAACGGGGCCGCTTCTACCGGGCGGTCTCGCCGTTACCCGACCTGTTCCACCGTCCCAACGGGTCCCCGCTGGTCCTCCGTGAACCCGACCGCGTGCGCGTTTTCGGCGACCCCGACATCCCGCGTCGAGGACTCATCATCAACGGTGTTCCCGTCGCCGACCTGCAACCGTGGCGCGGCGGTTGGCAGGGCCGGCTGCCCGTCCCTTGCGATCAGGTCGCCCACGCAACCGAGGACGAGACCGCATCGGAGAGCCTGCCGGCGCCAACGCCGGCTTCGGTCACCGACGGCAGCCGCATCTACAGCCCGACAGCCGTCATCGAGGCTATCGAAAACGCCGTCGGCCGCGATGTCCGCCTCTTCGGACAGACCACTAGCGACCGCGGAATCGTGGCCATCACCCGCCGGGGCCTGGAACGGTTCCTCGACGAGGATTCAACCGACCGCGTGGACTACATCGCGGATCGCGGCGGACGCAACTACGACTGCGAAAACTTCTCCGAGACCCTGCGCACCAACCTGGCGCGCAAGCACGGCGTCAACGGGTGCGCCGTCATCTGGGGCGACTCCCACGCCTGGTGCCTCTTCGTCCTGGCCGGCGAAACCGACCCCACCATCGCCATGGTCGAACCCCAGGCCGACACCCACATCACCGTCGACCAACTCACCGGCCCCTACTCCGTCGACCGCCGCGCCGAAGTGCTGCTGTAGAGCCGCCGGCCAACCAAAAAGCCGCAACCCGAACAGGTTGCGGCGCTGGTGTTCCAAATGGTGGGCCTAAGTGTACCGTATTGCGAACTTTTCGGTGGGAGGTAGCCATATGAGCATCCGGACGAATGGGATCATATCACAGAGAATGGCTGTCGCGTGCAGAGAATACAACAGCTGCATGCTGCGTTCATCTACAGGGATTCAACCTCCGCATACAACGAGCTAATGTCCAATCGCAGGGCGTTCTCGAGCAAGAGGCCGACAGGGTCTGGAAACGGCTTTATCGAGGGAGTTTTCGTGTCGACCTCATACACTCGGTACAGCACGTAATGATCCCGAAGTGAACGCGCGAGATCAAACTCATTTTTCGACCACTGGAAACGCCCATCTTTCCCCGCGGTGGACTTAACCTCGATGTACAAGTCTTCGCCGTCGCACCCCACGGATCGTATGTCGTGATCCGCTCCCGGGTTCTGTTCGGAAATCCATTCGACTCGGGACTCCGGATATCCGAGCTTCTTGACCCTTTTTAATTCTTCATGGTAAACGAGTTCTTCCCCTCGCCGCCCAATCTCGCGATCCCATTCCTCTTGTTCCCATGTAGGAGGAGACCAACCTCTTGAACTTCCAGACGTCCGCGCTTGCTGAGGCTGCCGAACGTGGATGGTTCCGTCACGTGGAATTTGTCTTACAGTTACTTCTACTATTGGAGGCAACGACCGACGCTTTGTTTGTGTTACGGCGGTTGGTTCGCTTTGGACGCTATTGCTCGTGCGGTTCGAAACCGACCTTTGCCCTTCATTCTCGACCCGACTCTGGACTGAGTATGAAGCTAGGCTTGCACCTAGCACTTTCGAGACGACGACCTCTACTTCGTCTCTATCCTGTTCGATGTCAGACTCCATCCATTGGTCTTCCCATTGCTCGGATACCGCACCTGCGCCCCACTCCCAAGGGATTCCTCGTCCCTTCAGATAGTGTTCCATGTCTTGTGTCGTTGGGCTGTCGAGCAGTCTATATATGGAATCAGCCAAAGAACGGCGAAGCACACGGTCCTCAGTGACAAGACTCGCCAAAGAGCTGCTCAACCGGCCTCGCAATTCTCTGTTGCTCGAAGCCCTGATCGCTACAAACCGGTCGTCTTCCGCGACTATCTCCTCGTCGACATATACTGTTTGCCCTGAAACGGTGTAAGCCACCTGCAACTTGTCAACGAAGGTAATATCAGATCGCTTTTTTAGCTCCTCCAACAGCTCAATAGGTCGCAGTACCGCGTGGTCACTCTCAACGTCGTACTCCACCAGCCTGCTGAATGCGGACCCAAACTCATCCGACCGCACTTTTTGTATGGCGGCAGCGACATTGACACGCTCGCGCGCCGTCACAATTTCACCGAGTTGAACACCTTGCCGATGCCTCACCTCGGTCAGATTTTTCACTGAAGCTTCAGTGAAAAATCTGAGGCTACCGAGCCTTGATGTGTCTGCAAAGGCAACGGTTGATTGGGATGCTTCCAGGGCTGCGGCTAATCGCGGGTCGTCGTCGATAAGCAAAATACTTTCGACTGCGTCGTCTGGTGAATAAAGCCGCCCATTCTTACCCAAAAGGAAACGCACGTTAGCAGGCATCCCATCTGGGGGTACGCGTAACGTCGTGTACGCTTGTCGCAACCTTTCTCGCTCCGAATTCGGTAATGGTATGCAACGGTCCGCCCCACCCCACTTGTCAGAGAACCAGCGCAAGAGCGTCCGCCAATGTTGCGGTCGTGGCTCCGAATGCGCTCCCAATTCGCGAGCTGGTTTTAGGTAGCCACTTGAACCGGTTACTTGTGGCACTGCATAACCGAACATTTTTCGATAGCCATTTCCTGCTAGGACGTCGCTCGGTGGGTGAAAATCGTCATCTGTCCATAGAATTTGATCGTTTTCGTACGAATCCGTCGGTTCGCCTTCTAATCTCAAGGATTGAACCAAAGTGGCGTATAGGATCTTGGAGTCTTCCGGTTTTTCGCCGTTGTCTTGAAGCCTTTCGATATACTCGACGATATCTTCAGATCGTGGGGTAAGGCGACATCCCAATTTCTCGTATAACGACCGGTGTTCTCCTTTGGCGAACGCCGCGTCGGGACCCAAACACACCGAATTCAACTCCGTGGGCAAATAGGTATTCGTAGGGCTGGTGAGAGCACCTGATGTGTTCCTTAGAAACGGTATTTTGGACAGTTGGGAGATTGTCTTAGGGTCAAGTAGCTTCCGCAGTTTCCACAAAGTATTAGCGCAAGTTTCAGCCATTCCAGGATTCTGTTGAACCATCCGCGCGTATGCTACCAAGTCTACGCCGCTCACTTTATTTTTGAAACGCAAAGATTTGGCTAGATCCATATCTCGGGCATAGTCTGCGTTCGGGAAATTCAACACAACCCGCAGGTCTTCTGCGTTCCTGGTCCTTATGTCGATTATGGATTCAGGCGTCGCCCAATCACCAGAGTCAGTTTTCAAAATAGGCGACCGTCTCAGGATGGCTTTGGTAGTCTGATCAAACTGCCCGTGCCTCTCGATAACATAGGCGTACAACGCCTCTCGTTGATTTGGAGAAGCGGTACCTAAGCGAATTTCTTCTGCGGTCTGGCGAACCCAAGATTTAATGTCGAAATCTTCGCAAAGCTTAGGCAAGACCTTATATTGGCACAAGTCAGGATGTAGTCGTTTCTCAGGTTCAAGATCTACGGCCGGTACTACATCGTCTTGCACTACCCAGAGGGGCGCGTTCGGAGCAGACAGGCCTCCGGCAGCGTTCAAGGTCGTACTGGCACGTCTCAGGTCTTCGCGGTTCTGGTTGGACAGTTTCCGTGCAAATACGTCCAACGCGTGCGCAAACCTCTTTTGCCGCTTAACGTTTCCCCAACTATTCGGGTAGTCCCTGTACCAACAATTGGCTTCGGGCTGCCCAAGGCGCGTGGTCAAGTTCCCACTCTCTTTCCCTCCGCACCGTAAGCGGACCAACGAGTTGATGGTAAACCGTCGAGATCCGAATTCCATTGCCATCTGTTGAACGCGTTCATCTCGCGCCAATCGCGGATCTAGGTAACGTTTCGGGCCTAAGTAATTGTCAAGTTCTTCAGCATCCGGTATGACAATCCCGCTCGCTTTGTTAAAAATCTTTCGTCGATTTCTTCCATTTTCGACATCGCGAGTGGGCCAACATTCCCCGCTCGCCAGGTATTCGGAAATGGCATCACAATATGCTTTGCTATTCTCCGGACGGTGTTCATCGGGCCTGGATACCAAGTAAGCGGCTGCTCCGAACCGATCTAGCCAATCAGAAGTGAGAAGATCCATAGTCAAATCGGCCGCACATTGCAATAGCCATCGATTCCATGGATCGGCACCCAATATGGTGCTTCTATCCATATCCATTTTTAAGGGCGCACTAATGCTGACGCCGTTTCCGCTCTGTCCATTGGGAACCCCAATTGGATAGAAGAGCTGGCCGCGATGACTAAGGTCTATTTGACTTCCTTTCATCCTCACCGATACGCCGACTTTAATCCTGTTGCGGCTCGAGGCTCTGAAATAGCTTGGGAATGGAACGCGTCGAAACTCCTCCGGTACCTCGAACGATTTTTGAAATTCAATCTCCCTGATCGTTTGTTGACTGGAGTTGCTGTCATCTAGTCGGCTGCGCACCACCCTTAGGGTTCGCTCTATAGCAGTTACGTAGCGGGCAGAGCAATCAATCTTCTTGGCGGACTGTGTCCATCTAATCCTTTTGTCGTGGCGCTCAGACGTCACAGTGAGTCCCTTCAGTTGTTTTCGTGAATCAGGTTCGACAAGTTTTATCAACGTAGGGACCAGGTTTTGTGCGAACTGATCAAAGGCAGCCTTCTCCTGCTCCAACCCAAACGGCACCAAATTGCCTTCGGCTACCGTCCTGTACGGTACTTGGATATCGACGCCGGGTTTGCGTTTGGAATCGGGTTCGGGCTGCGGTTTGGGCAAAGTTCCTCTTTGATAATCCAGAACCGTTTGCAATCCCGCCGACCGAATGAAAATTTGTGGACCAAACGAAAACAGAGATTTCAGGCCAAAATTCTTTGATCCTATGCCGTTAGTCTTCGGTTTGATGATGAGATCAGATCCTGCCACTTGCCCTTGGCCGAGCATAACGCTGAGCCGTTTCCAACCTGCGCCATCGATAGGGATCCCGTTGCCTCGGACACGCAAAGAGTCTGCGCCGAACGCAATCTCCAAGCGAGTGCCTTGAGCATCAAATTCGTTCTGGACCAACTCTCGCAGGACATCCGACGGATCGTGTTCCTCCACAAATTCGTCCAAAACGCTCCGGGTCATCCAGAACTTTAGATCGAGCCCTGCGACATCGGGCTTCTGCCAACCAGACGGCGTTTCCGTCGCCGGCAGTTGCTTTGAGCGGTTTGCCATAATGGTTCTGCCTTATACTTGATTGATCGACAGGGGAGTTATGAATTCAGTCTGCTTGGCCTGAAAAAGTGGGGCCTGAGCGTACCGAATTGCGAACTTTCCGGTGGGAGGTGACACTGTAGTCGGGCTGCTGGCAAATGAGATAAGCAAAGCTCTTGGTGTTTTTGGCATAGGTGGCCAATATCATAGCAGGGTGCGCGAGTTGCTCATTAGCTAGCACGTGTCTTCCTCTTGCGTGAAAACTGGCGCTCCACCCCTGTGACCCGCATTCGGAACTCCAGCATTTGTCGACTCACTCCGAATTCGTCGCACGCCACTTCCTTTGGACAGCGTTTTGCGCGCAGCCTTACGAGTGCGTCCCTGGGCAGCAACAGAGCGCCCGACAACCAATTGGCCTCGTCTTCGGCAGACTTGTTAAACCCGCGCAACGCCAAGCTCTCCTGTCCAGCGAAGAACACGGTGCTTGGTTCGTGTCCCAGCAGCAAGTGAGCCAATTCGTGCATGACATCGCTGGAATAGCGGCCCCGCCGGTGGTTCGGATTCAGGATGATGGCGTCCAAGCCTGACGCCGATACGGTTATTGCGGACCAGGAGTCCGGGTCGTTATGCACCAATTGCCTCACGTCGGCAGGATCCAATCCAAGGTCTTCGACTGACCATAGATAAACTCCCAAATACGACGCGAGTTGTTCTGCCGGTAAGGGGGCAGCCGGGTCCAAGCCCAGCTCTGCTCGCAGTGAGCGGGACATCTCCTCACAGCGGGATTTAAAGCCCCTCTCCATCCACTTCTCCCACCTTGCCAGGCGCATCATGCAGCATCAACTGCGCCCTGAGAATTGCGTTAGCCAGAGCGCCCGCCGTGTTCGGGTCGATCTCGCGATGTGCCTTCAGATGCGCAGCAGCGACATGGGTAGTGGTTGTTTCCGTTGATTGGGGCGTAAAGTCCAAGAGGGCGCCCGGGTCAACATCAAGCCAGCGGCATAGTTTCCCGAAGGTTTGGAGGTCGGGCATCTTGCCCGACTCAATGCGCGAGAGCGTCGGCGCGCTGGTGCCAATTTCGCCCGCCACCGTCCTGAGTCCCCGAGAACCCCGTTTTTCACGGACGATGGTTCCTAGGTTCTGTAACGTGACCTTAACCACAGCGCCTCCCGTTCCAGTAATGAAACGTTGTCTTGACAATGTTACGCTTGTTGGGTTAGCCTATGCGTAACTTTGGCAAAACGCTGTTTCACTCGTGGTGATTGGATGATAATCAAGAACCGGGCCGTAGTCAATGGTGGTGTGGGGAGAGCCTGTCGTGTCTAGCTTCTACCGGGCAGGGCCGCCAACAGTCCCCAAGGGGAGCTTCAGCATCCTTGCGGTGGATGGTGGTGGCACCAGAGGGATTTACGCTGCCCAAATCCTTGCCAGGGTTGAGGAGGCGCTGGGACAGCCGGTCAGAGAATGCTTTGACCTGCTAGCCGGGACCAGCACAGGATCTATCATCGTAGGAGCTGCGGCAGCGGGAATTCCGCTAGAAGAAGTGGTCGGTCTGTTCGAGAGGGAGTCGCCGCGCATATTTGGGAAATCGCGACTCCCGTCGCTGATCTCTGCGCTCTTGCGTAGCCGATATTCCAGGGCGCCCCTCGAAAGCGTGCTGGAAGAATATCTGCCCCAAACCGTCCTTCGGGAATTGTCAACTCCATTGATGATAACGAGCGCCGATATATCCACGGGCGGAGTCCACGTCTTCAAGTCCCGCTATTTGGGGGACCTCGGCGAACCCTACGAAAGGGATGGAGACGTGTCGCTCAGGGATGCGATTCTCGCGTCCTGCGCGGCGCCGACCTACTTCGACCCCAAAGCGGTCGGGCCGTACCTGCTGACGGATGGCGGCCTTTGGGCTAACAATCCGTCAATCATCGCGTTGACCGAGGCAATATCCAAATTCAAGAAGGGGGTGGAGCAAATAAGGGTATTTTCCATAGGCACCGGACACACCACAACCATGTACGCAGAACGGGGTTCCTGGGGCCTGTTGACCGGATGGGGAGGCAATAAGCTGGTCTCATACACCTTGGGGCTTCAGTCCCAGGCTTCGACGAACATGGCGAAGCTGATCCTGAATGACCGGTACTTCCGCCTGGACCCCGAAATTGACACCTGGGAATTGGACGACACCAAGCACCTTACCAACCTGAAAGCCCTTGCCGAGAGGGATTTCACCTATCAATCCAAAGCCATCTTGAGCCACATAAGGAGATAAACCGAATGAAGCGGGTAGAAGACTTCAACGAATTCCTGGCAGACCACGTCAACATCAACCAAAATCGATTGGACAAGCTGAACGACCACGTGGCGGCGGTGACGACCCATTTGAGCCGCCACCTGGAATCGTTCGAGAAGGTGGAGCGCCAGGGTTCCTACGCATTGCGGACGATCATCAAGCCGAAAGAAAACAAGGAATACGACGCCGACGTCTTGCTCTTCATGAAGTATCAGAAGGGCAAGAAACCGGCCGAGTACATCAACGACGCCTACAACTGCCTCCGGCAGCACGGCACCTACACGGACATGGCGCACAGAAGGACTCGGTGCGCAATGGTCGATTACGCCGGCGACTTCCACCTGGACATCGTTCCCTGCGTCGAGATCAACGGCCAACGCTACATCTGCAACAACAAGACCGACGAGTTCGAAATCACGGACGGAACCGGCTATCGGGACTGGTTCAACGACAAGACGAGAATCACCAACGGCAACCTCAAGCGAGCTACCCGGTTGCTGAAGTACATGAGGGACCACAAAGGCAATTTCACCGCCCCTTCGATCCTTCTCACAACCCTCATCGGAATGAGCGTGCAGGACAACGAGGGAGACGCCAAGTTCAAGACCGTTCCTGACACGTTGAAGACGGTCTGCAACCGCATAAACGCTTTCTTGCAGACCAATCCCAACCAGCCGGAGATCCGCAATCCCGTACTACCCCAGGAAACCTTCACGCGACATTGGGACCAGAACAAGTACCGGAACTTCCGGGATAAGTTCAAGATTTACAACGACCAGGTGAACGACGCCTTTGATGAGTCAGACCCGCAGAAGAGCATCCAGAAATGGCAGAAGCTGTTCGGCGAGGACTTTGCCAAGTCGAAGTCCAAGAACAACGGGGCGTCCAGTACCGCAGCAATGACCGCCGCGACCGTAACGCCGAGGAAGCCTTACGCAAGATGAACCTGCGTGACAGTGACCTGGATTGGCTGGCGTCCAACTTTCCCGAATTGGGTTATGCGCCGGCGGACCAACGGATCGATGGAGAACTCCGCTTTTGCGCTGCGTTCGACCAGAGCGTAGGTCAACTGAAGCTGGGCGACACCGACGAGCATCGGGAAATTGCCAATTTTCTGTGCGATCGTTTCAAAGTTAGGATCGACTTGGGCCGCCTGGGAAAGAACAGGTGGCCCACAGTTTATGAAGTCGGCGGGCGGCGCTTCGACATTGCGGAACAAAACCAGTGCGCCATGGTGGACCTCCATTTTTTCGAGGACGGGGCTTGCTGCCTGAGCCTCAAATACGCCCCGGAAAAGGACCTGACCCTACAACGGTTCATACTCGAACTGGTGGTTCCCTTCTTTTACCGGCTGGCTTACACCGACCGCTATGGCTTGACCGCGGCTAAGGATGATCTGTGGGGGGAGTATCGCCACGGAGTAGCCGGCGAGATTGAGTACCAGGACGAGATTCTCCAACTTGTCGGCAACAAACCCAGTAGAAACCGGCCCTGTCCTTGCGGGAGTGGAGTAAAATACAAGAGATGCCACTTGGACGAAGTAGAAGCGATTAAACGCCGTCGGTTGCGTTTAGTGAGCGTCCGATAGAGAGGGACGACCGTGACAACATCCACCGCCAACCCAACACCCTTGCTGCGCCTTGAGTCCACCTTCGGAACCGGCCGGAAATGGACTTCTCAGGCTGGTTCAACCGCAACGGTTTGGGAGTTGGCCGCCTACCATCTGCTGTGGGCGGTTGATGCAACCGCCGAAGGTGAAGTCCGCAGATTGTGGGAGGCGCGAAAGGGTCGCCAAGCCTATCCTGTGGTCCTGCTGGCCCCGTCGAGCGATACAGCGAAAGTCCAAGTCGCCGGACCGCAGGACGCCCGCCCGGTGCGGGAGCTGCCGGCCGGCCGGGTGATCGACTTGCTGGAAGCCAGTCGCGGCATGGTGGCCCGTGAAGCCGCATCGTTCCTGACGAGGGAGTTCAGCCGCCTTGAAGAGGCCGTGGTTCCCGGCCTGCGGGTCAAGGACCTGCTCACACCTCATTTCCTACGGGAGCGGATGCGCTGGCCCGTGAACGAGCAGCGTTTGTCCAGCGCAGTTGCAGGCAGAGGGCGCACTGGCAGTATGGCGTGGCGTTCGCTGTTTCAGGAAATGGGTTACCAAGTGGAGCAACTTCCGCAGCGTGGGTACCTGCTCCGGTACGACAATGCCCCGGTTGCCGTAGTACACCCTCACCGTGATCCCGCCCACTTCAGCCGACTCACGGAAAACGGGGAACTGCCCGAAGGAATGGTGCTGGCCGACTGCGGGCAGTACGGCGCTCAGTGGGGCGTCCTAGCGGCATCCGGCCGCTACCGGCTCTTTCAGCGGCGCCCCCCGGTCGGCCCGGCTACCGGGCAGCACCTGGAAATAGACACGGCTGAGTTGGAACGGAAAGACCGCTTGTATCTTGGCTTGCTTGCGCCGGAATCTTTGATGGAAAACGGCTGGCTGACTGAGTGGGTTGCGGAAGCTAAGGACTTTGGCGAAGAACTGCGCAAGGGCCTGGAAGAGCGGCTAATCAAGGACGCGCTGCCCAACATCGCCCGGGGTCTGGGTGAATATCTTGAGTCACAGGGTGCCGACCTGAGTGACGGGGAGCAACTTCGGCAGATTGAAGAAGCTGCGCTGACCCTGGTGTTCCGTTTCATGTTCCTGCTGCACACCGAAGCCCGGGGCTACCTGCCTATCGGCTCGGCGGCTTACCGTCCCCACAGCGCCCGCCAATTGGCCGAAGATTCTCGCCTGGCCGGGTCTTCCCTCAGCCGGAAGTCCACCCAACGTTGGGACCGGCTGCGGACCCTGGTGCGGATGGTCCGAACTGGAGACCGCTCCGCCGGCGTACCCGCCTACAACGGCAGCCTGTTCGCTGCCGACGGGTTCCCCGGGAGTGCCCTTCTGGAACGGGCCGAGATTGGCGACGTTTACCTGGCTCACGCCCTGGTGTCCATCGCCTATGAAACCGATAAAGCCGACGCACCGGGGTTGGACTATGCTGGCCTGCAAATCGGCCACTTGGGAGCTATCTATGAAGCCTTGCTGACCTTGCGGCTAACCCGTGCTCCTGAAGACTTGGCCTACGACGCTAGGGGCGATGTGTTCCGACCCGTCCGCGCCGGAGAGCAACCGGAAGTAACCAAGGCGCAGCTCTATTACCAAGCCGAGGCCGGTGGACGGAAGGCGGGAGGCGTGTTCTACACTCGCCACGAATTCGTCGACCACTTGCTCAACCATTCTCTGTTGCCCGCCCTTGACGACCACTTGGCCGAAGTCAGGAAATCGGCAGACCGGAACCCCAATGAAGCGGCGCAGAGGCTGTTTGATTTTTCGGTGGTGGACCCGGCGATGGGCAGCGCCCATTTCCTGACGGCTGCCCTGGATATGATGGCGGACCGCATTGAGATTTTTCTGGCTGAGGTTGGCGGCTTGCCCGGAATCGCCCAACAGCTCAGCGAGTTGAGCCAAGACAACGGCGCGGTTTCGCAGCAGCCGGAGGACGGCGACCTGCTACGCAGGCTGATCCTCAAACGCTGCATTTATGGCGTGGACCTTTCCCCAATGGCAGTGGAAGTCGCCAACGTGACATTGTGGCTGGCCTCCTTCGTTCCCGGCCTGGCTCTCTCCTACCTGGGCAGCAATCTTAAGTGTGGCGACGCCCTCATCGGAGTGGCTAACCCCTCCGTCGTCGGCGCCAGCGACAGCCCCATGTTCACCGGCCAGAACGTACGGAATGCCATGGAACAAGCCGCGCAGTTGCAGCGGGAGCAAGCGGCCATTCCCGACCGTACCCCGGAGGAGGTGAAGCGTTCCGAGGAACTGGCCGCACGGCGTGACGAGGCAACTGCTGGGCTGCGATCCGCCTTCGATTTATGGACGGCGGAACCGCTGGGATTGGATGGTGCCCGGCATACGTTGGAGACATACGCTGATTCCATAGTGGACGCGGGCAAGAAACTGGATGCCGAAGTTATGGATGCAATGGATGAGGCATCGCGTATCGCCAGCCAGTACCGCTTTTTTCACTGGCCCCTGGAGTTCCCCAATGTTTTCCACCGGGAACGTGCAGGATTCGACGTGGTTGTGGGCAACCCTCCGTGGAACGAAATAACCATCGAGGAACTGGCCTTCTACGCACTGCGTGAGCCAGGACTGCGTGGGTTGCCCAATCTGGCCGATAGAAGAAAGCGCATTGCGCAACTTGATAAGCAAAACCCTGATTGGCGAGAGGAGTTTGAGGACCAGCAGCGACAATTGAAAACAGTCCGGGGGTTCTTTTCAGAAAGTGGTGGATACCAGCTACAAGGAGTAGGTGACAAAGACCTGTATCAGCTCTTTTGCGAGCGGTATGGACACCTGGTTAGACAGGATGGGCAGCTAGGTGTAGTGTTGCCCAGAACAGCGTTCCTTGCACAGGGGGCCAGAGGATTCAGGCAATGGCTGTTTGCCCACAACAGTCTGCGACGCCTTGACCTACTTCTCAACAATAGGAGTTGGGCCTTCACCATTCATCCTCAATACACTATCGCTCTACTGACCGGCCAACGCAGGACGCCAACTGAACAGACCACCTTCCAAATAACCGGACCTTCCGCAAACCCCAAAGCGTTTCACGATGCGGCACTCGGCCAGGGTGTAAGCGTTCCGGCGTCTTCCTTGGGAAGCGCCCGAGTAGTTCCGCTCCTACCAAGCCAGATGCACGCCGATGTGTTAGCGAAGTTGCGCCGCGGTGTCCAGTTCGATTCGCTCCAAACTCCCGGAAATCAAAAAATTTCAAAAGGGCGCGCTGCTGTGTCTCATGCAATTCCGTATAGGGAGCTAGATGAGACACAGCAGCGCGCCCTTTTCTCCCATTCCAGGGGTTTTTCAGTGTGGAAGGGCCGCTCCTTCGACCAGTATGAGCCTCATGGCAATGAACCTGCCGGGTACTCCAAGTGGAATGAGGTCCGTTCTTGGGTACAAGGGAAGCGAACGCGATCCCCCGTCTTCAAGCGGATGTTCTCTACCAAAGTCCTTTCCGATCCTAATACGCACCCAATAAACTACTGCCGGGTCGCGTTCCGAGATGTAACTAACCGGACCAACTCTAGAACGGTAATCACCTGCCTGGTGCCACCACGGACACCGTTGACCAACAGTGCCCCATATTTCGTTTTCTCTGGATGGGATGCCATCCAGCAAGGAAGCCTATTGGGTACGATGAACAGCCTCTCATTCGACTGGCTCGCACGTAGGTACGTGGAGCTTCACCTGAACTTCTACGTCCTTAACATGCTCACCTTCCCCCCACCGGACAACACCCCCTGGCAGCGTATCGGTGAGTTGGCGGCGCGGCTGTCCTGCGTGGACGAGCGGTTTGCCAACTTTGCAGCGGAGGCCGGGGTGGAGTATGGTCCGCTGACCGACGCCCAGCGCAACGATATGCGGGCGGAAATTGACGCGCTGGTGGCCCATGCCTACGACCTGACCGAGGACGATTTGCGGTTCATCTTCACCGACTTCACCGAGAACGCCGTAACGCCAGCATACCGGCACTTGGTGTTGGAAAAATTCGAGGGCCTGTAGAGATACCATGACAAGCCTCAATCCCGCTCCGATTAATGGCCCCTTCGAGTTGGTGGACAATGTTGACTACGGCAACCACGAGCAGGCATTGGCGTGGCTGGCGGAGCACTATGACGGGCCTCTGAATGCGGCCACAGGCTACATCGGCCTAGAAGGGCTGGATGCTTTAGCCAGAATACGGCAGGCACGGGAACACCCGGCCCGGCTGCTCATTGGCGCAATACCCGATAATCTGGCTGGCCCGGTCCAGGAGACCGTCGCCGGTCGTTTTGAGCAGTCGGTGTCGGCGCTGCGCCGTGAAAGAGATTTCTCCGCGTTTCCGGCCGCCCGGCGAGCCGTTCTTGAGCGTGTGACCGGCTTCTTAGATTCTAACCATGTAGAAGTGCGTCGTTACGTCAGGCGCTTCCTGCACGGCAAAGCCTACGTCATCGGCGAACTGAATGATGCCGGCTCTCCGGTGAAGCCGGGGGCGGCCCTGGTGTCGTCGGCCAACCTGACCCAAGGTGGCCTAGTCGCCAATCTCGAGCTGGGCATGGTTCACTACCAGCCCAACGTGGTGGCGATGGCGCTGGACTGGTATCAGCGCTTGTGGGATGACGCCCTGGACTTCCGGGAAGAGTTGCTGGAACTGCTGCGGCCTCCTTCGCTGGAGAGCGATCCCCAAACCGTGTTTCTGCGGGCGTTGCTGGAACTCTACGAGAGTGACTTGGACGATGAAGAGGCTAACCTGCCCGACCTGCATACTCTAACCTCGTTCCAGCGGGATGGATTGGCGCGGGCCAAGCGAATCCTCGACGAACACGGCGGCGTACTTTACGCCGACGGCGTGGGCATGGGCAAGACCGAGATCGGGGTACAGTTTATCCGGGAACACACTCGGGACTTGGGGCAGCACGTGCTGGTTATCTCACCGGCACAACTGCGGGATCGTCTGTGGCAGCAACGCCTGAGTGAGGCGAACCTGCCGGGAACCGTTGTGTCCTACCAGCAGTTGGCCCAGGACCGTCAACTGTCCCCTCGTGGCGACCGCCGCGTGTTGCCGGTAAACAAGGACGTGTACCGATTTGTCATCATCGACGAGGCCCACGCCTACCGCAACGTCGATAACACCTGGTACGCGGCCCTGGACCGGCTCATGGGAGGAACGCCCAAAAAGCTACTGCTGTTGACCGCCACACCAGTCAACAACTCCCTATGGGACTTGCACAACCTCTTTCTACTATTCGGGCGACATGACAGCGCCTTCAGTGCTGAACCGCTGAGGATTTCCAGCCTGCGGAAGTTCTTCGCCGACGCCGGTGCGTCCAGGACCGAGAACCTTTCCGAGGCAAAGCTATTTCCGCTGATAGATGCCCTGACAGTGCGGCGGGACCGGGGCTTCATCAAGGAACGCTACCGGAACGAGCGGTTTATTGACGGAACGCCGGTGCGTTTTCCAGAGCCGGAGTTGCATGAGCGCCGCTACGACCTGGACAGTGCGCACCCCGGAATCGTGCAGGCCATTTACGACGGTATAGACGGGTTGACGATGGCGCGTTATCGACTATCGTTTTACAGGGTAGACAAGCAAGAAGAATCGGCGTCAGAGGAAGCGCTGGCCGGTTTGATACAGTCCCAATTGCTGAAACGTTTCGAGTCCTCCTGGTCTGCGGCGCTGCAAACCGTGAGCAGGATGCGAAGTGGCAACGACGTGATACTCCGTGCCATAGCTGAGCGGGGAGTAGTGCCACCCCCAGAGGTCATCAAGGACCTGGTTGGAGATGCCGGCGAAGACGACTCCTTCCTCAGCACCGATCTGATTGACGAGGCATTGGCCGGCTCGGAGGGTGGAATTTCTGCCGACAAGTTCAACGACCAGTTCTTGATCGACTTGCAGAAAGACCGGGATGCCCTGACAGCCATGTCAACGCAGTTGTCGAACTTGACTGACGGCCCCGACCCCAAGCTGGATACGCTCAAAGAGATGATGTTGGCAACGCCGTCGCAGAAGGTCGCTGTATTCACCGCCTTCCAGGACACGGCGGCCTATCTCAAGGAGCAAATCGAGGAACAGCCGGAAGTGTTGGGAAACCGCAGTTGGACGGTGGTAATTGGTTCCGAAACCAGCGCCGACGCCCGTACCAGGGAACTTGAACGGTTCTGCCCGGAGTCGGTGACGGACGATCCGAGCTTTGTTCCTGAAAGCGGCGAGGTGGACGTCATTATTAGTACCGACATCCTCTCCGAAGGTCAGAACTTACAGCAGGCCCAGGCAGTCCTCTCCTTTGATATGCCATGGAACCCCCAGCGCGTGGTGCAGCGCAATGGCCGTATCATAAGGCTGCGCAGCCCCCACGATACAGCGTACCTATACACCCTGCTGCCCAAGCAGGGCGATTTGGACCGCCTGCTAAGGTTGGAGGCCAAGCTCCAAGCGAAGATTATGGCGGCCAACGCCTCGGTGGGCATGGAAACGCCGGTATTGGCCGACGTGGAAACCGAGTCCCAGGTGTACGCTGACCTGAACACCTTTGTGGAACGTCTTGCCAGCGGTGACACTACCCTGGTGGATGAGCAGGAGAGCAGTGGCGAAAGTGGCTCAGCATTCGCGGGTGAATTGTTCCGATCCTATCTGCGGCGCGCCGCAGAGGAAGGTGAAGTGGACCGGCTTCGGAGCTTGCCCTGGGGCATCGGGGCCGTTTTCGTGCAGAGGTCTCCGAAACTGGCGGCGCCTGCGGTGTTCTTCGCCTGCCGCACTCGTGGAGATGAACGCTATTGGCGCATGGTGTCCCAATCAGGAGAGATCCTGCACCGCGATGACCTGCCCATGCTCCGGTTGATAGATCCCCAGCAACAGCCCGGAACTCCCATTCCAGGCGGTCTCGACCTGGAGCATCTATTTGCGGTTGCAGCCGACGACATTTGCGCCGAGCATAACGCGCTGCTGGACCCGGCAACTAGGTTTGCTTCCCTCCCAGCTAGCCAGCGGTGGGCGCTGGACGTATTACGCTCACCGGACGCTCCATCCGGCGATGAGTACGACGAGGGAGACCAAGCCCTTTCGGTTGGCCGGAACAACCTGGTAAGGCGTCAGTTGTCCGAACTGCGCCGGGAGTACGAAAGCAGCGGGATGAGTGTGGCCGACTGTGCCCGCAGAATCGTTGAAGTCGTCGCGCAGTTTGGCTTGCGCGTGGTGGAGCTTCCTCAAGCTCCCGATCCTATTACTGAGGACGACTTGGGTGTGGTCTGTTACCAGGTCGTGCTACCTTCCCTAAAGCCCAATCCATCGTGAATACGAGCATGAATTGAGGCTAACTCACTCCTCTCCCTCCGGCATCCAGTACCCCACCCGTGGCTCGGTGAAGACGTACCTGGGGTTTTCAGCGGAATCCCCCAGCTTGCGGCGCAGGTTCTTCACCACGTTGCGCAGCAGGCTGCCCTCCCCGACCCGTTCCGGCCCCCACACCCGCCCGACCCAGCAGCCCGTGGGTCAGCACCCTGGGGGCCTGGACCGCCAACTGGTAGAGCACCGCGTACTCCGTGGCCGTAAGCTCCACCGGCTCCCCGGCCAGCGCCACCCTCCGCCGGGCGTAGTCGATGCTCAGTTCCCCCACGGCGAAGGACGCCCCTGGCTGGCCCGGCGAAGGCTCCACCGCCTTCCGGAGCGCCGCCCTGATGCGGGCCGCCAGTTCCGTGGGCGAGTAGGGCTTGACCAGGTAGTCGGCGGCCCCCAGGTCCAGGGCCCGGGCAACGAGCTGCTCCTGGCCGTGGGCCGACAGGAAGATGACCGGAACATCGGCCCTCCCCACGATCTCCCTCATCAGCTCCATGCCGTCGGTCCCAGGCAGCACCAGGTCCAGCGGGACCAGGTGGGGTTTCTCCTCCTCCACCAGGCGAAGAGCCTCCTCCGGGTCGGGCGTCACGATGGGCGTGTAGTCCGACTTCAGCAGGGCGTCCCGGACGTGACGGAGCGCCTGGGGGTCGTCGTCCACAGCCAGCACCCGCACCTTCCGAGGCCCGCCGCCGTGAGGAGCGGGTCGAGGACGGCACTGACGCTGCCTGAGAGACGGCCCCCGCCTGCTCCACCGAGGGTATGGTGAAGGTGAACCGCGCCACCAGCCCCGTCTAGTCACGCTCGGCCCGGATGCCGCCGCCGTGGGACTCTACTATCCCCTGGCGCATGCCCCCCGTCAGACCAAACCGCCAGCGTCATCGCGCAGCTTCTCCCGATAGACGCGGATATTGTGCCATTGGTCGATTTTGTCGTAGAACTGGTGCGATGAAGGAAGCTGGCCCCACGCAGACCGGCACAGGCGAAACAGGCCGCAGCCGATTTCTCGCAGCGTGTCGAACGCACATGTCCTTCTGAGACTCTCCTCGTCGCCCACATCACGGTATCCCCGCAAACGGCCCGGCACCAGAGGCACTGGGTCCAGGGGGTTGACCAAGCGGTACACGGGAATTCGCAAACTGCTGGCAAACCCCTTGTCCCCAACCCGGGGCGCTCCGAAGGTGTAGCACGCCGCCAAGCCCCTGCCGGACAGTTGCGCCGCCCCCAAGGTCGCCAGGGCGCCCCCTAGGGAATGGCCGGTGATGAAGATGGGGAGTCCCTCGGTGCATAGCAGATACCGGTCAACCTGGTCCCTAACGGACCTGAAGGCGTCAAGAAACCCCTGGTGAACTTTCCCCGTCGGCTCTCTCCCTTCCGCTTGTGGAAGTCCACCGGGGTCAGCGAGTAGCGCAGGTTGGTCTTCCAGTCCTGTTCATTCTCGGTTCCCCGGAAGCTGACCACAGCCATGTCCATTTCATCGCCGGCGCGGCGGACGGCGACGAAGCCCTGGGTGTTGGTGCCGTGATCGGACAGCGCTCCAACAAGTTCGAACCCGCCCGTCGCCAATACGGCCCGAAGCAGTCGGCAGTCCTTGTTGTCCCGTGTGGACAACAGCCCTTCGATTTCATGCAATTCCGAGTCCGAGGGGATGCGGCAAACAGCCTTCCCCAATTCGGCCGGCAGTGCGAGGAGCGAACTCAAGTTCTCTTCCTCGAACCGCATGTAGGCCAACTCGGACATGATGGCCGTGAGCCACGCCATATGCCCGCTGTATCCGCGATTCTGAGCCGCTCGCCGAGACCGGGTCATCCCCTGTTTGTCCGGCCTAACACAGGATTCAACCATGATCATTACTTTATCACGGTTGGCTCTGAGCAACTGTGCCGTCCATTCCATAGACCTTTTCAGACCGTCGCACGGCGATACAGCTAATCTGCCATCCCCGCTCAAACGTATATCAATTATCAAGGCATCGGTTATCCAATCAATACCAAAAACTCTGATATTCTTGGGCAGCCGACTTGGTTTCAACAAGAGCTGGCGAGGTGCAACATCCTGCGGATGTAACATGCACAGGTCGTAATAGGTCTAAAGGAATATCGATCACTCACTATAAGGTTCGACTCCTTTCTAACTGTCCCGAAAGACGGTAAACACATGAGCGCTGTTCAAGGTCAACGAACTCGACCGTGGCCACAGTTTCCCTTCGGCGCTCGGGCGGAATTTCAGTCGCTAGTTGGGGAGTCCAAGTAGAGTCCCTGAAGGTGGTGTAACAGGGACTAGGTGGCAAGAAGAGAGCCACCGCGTCATCCTTATCGGAACAACAACAAACCCGATGAGGGAGGACCGCGATGGCCAAGAAAAGCATGGACCTTTTGGAACTACTACGCAAGCGCGGCATGGACGGTGATGTGGACTTCCTGCGGGAAGCTCTGCAGGTGCTGGTGGAGGGGATCATGGATGCCGAGG
This sequence comes from Dehalococcoidia bacterium, assembly GCA_965116565.1. Lineage (GTDB taxonomy): Bacteria > Chloroflexota > Dehalococcoidia > Lucifugimonadales > UBA3495 > Bin87. The sequence goes on along the minus strand of OZ220699.1, from coordinate 1,121,081 downwards.
TATCGGCGCAGATCGGCGCTGAGCATGGTGAACGCAACTCGGAGCGCACTACCCACCGCAACGGCTACCGCAGTCGAGACTGGGACACCCGGGTGGGGACGATGGAGTTGCGCATCCCGAAGCTCCGGGAAGGCAGCTATTTCCCCAGCTTGTTGGAACCCCGGCGACGCAGTGAGAAAGCACTCCTGAGTGTTATACAGCAGGCCTACGTGGAAGGGGTGTCCACCAGGCGGGTGGATGATCTGATCAAATCTCTGGGCTGCGACGGCATTTCGAAAAGCCAGGTCTCACGCATCTGCCGGGACCTGGACCAGGTGGTGGAGACCTTTCTGGGTCGGCCTCTGGATGGTGGTCCCTATCCGTACGTTTGGCTGGACGCTTTGACCCAGAAGGTCAGAGAGGGCGGGCGGATCGTGAATGTCAGCGTGGTGGTGGCCACCGGTGTCAACGCTCAGGGTCAGCGGGAGGTATTGGGCATGGACGTGGGCGCCAGCGAGGACGGCGCGTTCTGGCTGTCTTTCCTGCGCTCGCTCAACGCCAGGGGACTCAGCGGTGTCGAGTTGGTCATCTCCGATGCCCACCAGGGACTGAAAAACGCCATTGCCACCGTGTTTGCCGGAGCGGCGTGGCAGCGGTGTCGAACCCACTTCATGGCCAACCTGCTGAGCAGGGTGCCCAAGCGGTCTCAACCTGGCGTGGCCACCATGGTGCGTACCATCTACAAGCAGCTCTCCCCAGAAGAGGTCCACGCCCAGGCCGATCGGGTGATCGCTCAGCTGCAGGAACACTTCCCTCAGCCGGCCCAGATGCTGCAAGACGCCATCCCCGACGTCCTGGCCTTCACCGCCTTCCCAGTGTCCCACTGGCAGAAACTCTGGTCCAACAACCCGTTGGAGCGATTGAACAAGGAAATCCGCCGGCGTACCGACGTGGTGGGCATCTTCCCCAACCGAGCAGCGACCCGGCGTCTGGTGGGCGCCGTACTGGCCGAACAGCACGACGAATGGGCCGAAGGCCGCCGCTATCTCACCTTCACCGACGATCTTGCTGCCGAGACCTTGCCGGCCAGCAACATCCTGGAGGCCGCAGCCTAATAACATCAACAAGGATGACGCCAATTACACCTATTGACGGGACGTAACCTCCGCCACTTCCGACGCCTGCCGACGCTGCCGGTCCGCCGCCGACCCGCCCCCCATGAGCAGGTGGGTCTCCAGGGCCGCCGCCACAGTCCGCGTCAACCGCCGGGACTCCTCAAACCGGCCCAACGTCCGCACGCTCACCCCCAGGGTCTCCGCCGCCCCGGGCTTGCCCTGCTTCTCGATCATGTCCCCCAGGAGCGCCACCAACCGCATCTCGTCCAGGCTGTCCAGGCTCCGGCTGCTGGGCGGGTACTGCTCGCTCTCAGCCATCGCATCGCCCTGCCCGGCGGCGCACTGTCCGATTTCATACGTGCCACTGTCCAAAACCTGCCTCCTCTGCCAGCGGCGCACTGTCCGATTTCATACTTGGCGCTGTCCAACGGGACTGGAAGCTGCCCTGGAACCAAAGTGTTCGCCAAAACCGTCCGATAGGGGGCGGTTTCCCCCGATTTCAGGTTCAACCGGACAGGATTGGACACCTGTCCACCAACCGCAAATCCCTGTACACGGGTATGACACCACACCCGCCTATCCCAATCCCATGCCCTAAAAGGGGTGACGCGCGCGTCACCCCATATACGGCATTCCGCGCGGCCCACGCCGTCGCCAGACTTGGTTGTCGAACATCCGGTCTCGAACCGGACGCAAGGAGGCAACCATGTTCCGGCGTCTTGTACCCAGGTCCCCCAGCGCCCGGCGGCTGACCCTGCTCACCGCCGCGCTGCTGCTTTCGGCCATCGTCGCCATTCCCGCCAGCGGCCTGGCCCTGGCCCAGTCCCCTCCCCCCGCCGACGACATCAGCCTGGTCAACCGGGACCGGCAACTGGTGGAGCGGAAGAAGGAGGGGGACTTCGTGGCCCGTCCCATCTTCAGCCGCCAGGTCGGCGTCCTCTACTACGCCATCCGCCACCCGGACACCGGCGACTGGCTGACCAACACCTACCAGGTGCGGGGCGGCGAGAAGCGGCTGGCCGAGGGCTGGGAGTACACCTTCGAGTATCCGGCCCTGGGCGAGCAGCCCGACTTCCACCCCGAACAACCCCTCCTGCTGATGCTGGCCGTCCCCAGGACTGGCGGCGGCGAGCGCCACGTCTTCTACGCCCTGATTCCCGTCCACCAGCCCAAGGGGTTGTGGGATCGGGTGCTGGGCGCCCTGGACCCGGACCGCTGGGCTAGGGCCGCCGCCAAATGGGTGGTCCAGGGCGTCCACGGGACTTTGTGCGGCGTGTTCGAGGGCGTGTTCCAGACGGACATCGCCAACTGCGAGGGAGGGTAGGCAGCATGGGAGACATCCTCACCGGAACCCCTCCGAACCTGACCTACCTGCACCCCTTCGTCCAACAGGCGTGGTGGGCGGTGTGGGCCGTAACCACCGCGGCCCTCACCGTGATCCTGGGCTGGATGGGCCTGAGCTTCATCGTCCAGGAGCATCTCGGCAGGCACCAATCGGGCTGGCGGGAGATGGTCCCCCGCCTGGTGCTGGGCCTGACCGCCGCCGCGTCGTCGCTGTGGTGGTGTGCCCTGGTCATCGACGTGGCCCACGCCGTTTCCCAGTTCATCGCCGCCACCCTGAGCGTCACCCCCGGCGACCTGCTGCGGGCGCCTTTGTTCGCGCTCCTGGCCGCCGTGGAGACCGGCGAGGTGGGGGTGGCCATCTTCATCGCCCTGCTCTACCTGGTCTTCGGCTTCTTCCTGCTCTACCTGCTGGTGCAGATGATCCTGCGCCTGGCCCTCATCGACATCCTGCTGGTGTTGGCCCCCATCGCGCTGGGGCTGTGGATCCTGCCCCATACCGCCGGTTGGGGCCGCCACTGGCTGCGGCTGTTCATGACGGCGGTGTTCCAGCAGGCGGTGCAGCTCATTGCCGTGGCGTTGGGCTTCGCCTTCCTGGGGGAGTTCGCCGCCATCGGCGAGTTCGAGCCGGTGCAGGACCTGGTGTGGAAGCTGCTGATGGCGATTGCCTTCATGTACCTGGCGGGCCGGGTCCCCTCGATGCTGGGACACCACGGCACCTTCGACGCCTGGCTGCACACCCTCTACTTCGGTATGTCCCTGCCCGGCTCCATGGTCCGCTCCGCCCGCGCCCTGGCGCTGGTTGGGGGCGGAGCCGCCGGAGGACCGGCGGGGGTGGGCGCGGCGGCCGCCAGCGCGGCGACCGGCGCGGGCAGCGGCGCAGCCAGCGCCGTCAACTCGGCGGCCCAGAACTCCACACCAACCGGCCAGGGCGGACCCGCGCCCCGCAGCCAGGGGCCGTAGCCCGAATCACGACAACCACCGGCGGGGCGGTTGTCCCCGCCGTCATCAACTCCAGGAGGTGCGCCATGTGCCAGCAATCGGAACCGTAGCGACACGATAAATCGCTGAATGACGGAATTGGAAATCAACACGCAAGGAGAGAGACCTTATGGGAGACCTGACACAGACCATATCGAACCTGGTGGGCATCCTGCTGGGGCTGGTGGGCGTGGTCGGCGTGGGTTACTTCATCTACGGCGCCTACATGTACCTCACCGCCTCGGGCGCGCCCAACCAGATGGAGCGCGGCAAGTCCGCCATGATGACCGCCCTGGCCGGCATCGTGCTGGCATTGGTGGCCTACGGCGTGGTGGAGCTGGTGATCAACGCCGTGGTGGGCAGCCCGGTGGACCTGGACGTGCCCGACCCCACCAACAGCGGCGGCGACTCCGGTGGAGACACCACCGGCGGCGGCGGATAGGAGGGAAGGCATGAGAGAGCACGAAGTACCCACCCACGTGCAGGCCGAGGACAAGGCCCTGCTGTGGTTCACCTTCCCCCAGATCGTGGCGGTGGTGGCGACCTGCGCCGTGGCCTACGGCGTCTATCGCTACTTCCCCTTCGGCCCCTCGGGGCTGAAGCTGGGCATCGCCATCCTGCTTGGCGCGTTTGGCATCGCCATGACCGTGGGCAAGGTGGGCGGCCGGGGGCTGCCCCTGGTGGCCGCCGACCTGCTGAAGTTCAACCTGGGCGCCCGGCGCTACGCCGGGTGTCCGGCGGAGTTGGCCATCAGCGAACCGCCGCCCCAGCCCGAGGCGAAACCCGACCCGCTGCGGCTGCTGGCGAAGAAGGCCGCCTCCGGCGTGGGCCGGGCGGTGAAGGCGGCGAAACGCCGGGGCCGCCGCCCCTTCCGTCCCCACAGCTGGTTCGGCAAGGGCCGCCGCCGGAGGGACGCGGGCGGCCGCACCCAAACGCCCACCGAAGGAACAAGCGCCAGAAAACCCTGGGGCCGCTTCCTGGCGGTGGGCGCCTTGGGCCTGCTGGCCCTGGTGCTGCTGCCCGGCTCGGCCCTGGCCGACGACCCGGACGACAACCCCTACGGCGACGCCTGGAGGCTGGACGAAATCTACTTTGAGCCGCCGGACCCGGTGCCGGGCCGCCGCGTCTACGTGGAGCGGCTGGCGGTGTCCGGCGACACCGCCGCCGTCACCCTGCGGGCCGCCCACGACCTGGACCTGAAGGGCCGGGTTTTCGGCGGCAGGACCGGCCGGACGCTGAAGATGGGTTTCAACACCAGCCTGGCGGCAGGGCAGAGCAAGAGCTACAACCTGACCCTGGACGGCCCGTCGCCCTCCTTCACCTTCTCCTGGCAGGACGCCCTGGGATTCTCGGGCGCGGCGTCGCTGAAGAGCCATCAAATTCCATACCCCCTGCCCTCGGTTGACGCGGACCTGTGCGACCTGGAGGTCACCTCCCTGGAGTGGACGCCGGGGCGGATCACCGGGGTCATCGCCTCGCAGTGCATCGCCGAGACCCGCCACGAAGAGGACCTGCCGGTCTACGGCGGCCACTTCAACCAGTCGGTCCAGGCAATGCTGGACGCCACCGTCACCGGCGTCGCCGGAACGGTCAGCGTCGCGTGGGGCGGCCACTCCACCACGGCGGCCTTCGTCCCGGGCGGCGAGACTTCCTTCACCCTGCCCGTCGCCAACAGCCGGGCGGCCAACGACCTGGAATCACGGCGGAGTTGACGGCAACGCTGAACGTCCCCCGGCCGCCCATGTTGCACACCGTCCACCATCCGGCCCGCACCGACGTGTACACCCGGCGGGTGACCTGCCGCTGCGGGGAAAGCAGCACCGTCAGGACGGTGCGCATCTACGTCCACCACCCGGAGCACGTGCGGGCCGTGGAGAACCAGCGTTCCCCGGTGACCCGCACCCGCACCGAGAGCGTGTCCCTGGTCCCGGTGTCCAATACGGTCCAGGACGTGGGCCTGGGCGCCGACGCCCCCTACCAGGCCCTGTACGTGCCGCCGCCCACTCCTCCGCCGCCCAAGGCGGAGCAGACGCCGGTGGGCGGTTCCAGTTGGTGGAACTGGCTATGGCCCGGCAACTGACCGTAGTCCTTCTGTCCTCGGCGGCGGCCCTGGCGTCGGTGGCCGCCGCCCCGGACGACGAGCTGAACGCGATGACCGCCGCCTTCGACGCGGCGCTGACCGGCATGGCCTACCTGGGGGCGGGCCTGTGCTTCTTCGGCATCGTCTGGGCCGGGTTCCTGCTGATGGCCGAGGGCGCCGAGGGCGAGGGCCGGGGCAGAGCCAGGAACGCCGTGCTCATGGCCGTGGTTGGCCTGGTGGTGGTGCTGCTGGCCAAGGGCATCGCCGCCGGCATCATCGGCAGGATCATCGCGGTCCTGCCCGAAATCAAATAACGCAGAGGAGTCTTGCATGGCCAAACTCAAACTACCCAACCCCAGGGACCTGGCCCGGCGCTGGCCGCCGGGCCGGTCCCAACCCGAAACGGTTGAAAGCGCCGTTGACGAAGTGGCGGAGGTCAAGCCCCCGCCGCCCCTGCCCCTGTTCTTCATGCTGTCCCACCTGGAAGACGACGGACCGGTGCGGCTGGACGGGGTGAAGCTGGCGGTGATGGAGGTGATGGGACTGGAGCTGGACGAGCCCAAGCTAGGCGCCTTCGCCGGTTCCCTGAACGCCGTGGACTTCCCGGTGCAACTGCTGGTAAGGCAGCACCCGCCGGTGCTCTCCACCCTCCGCAAGAATCTTGCCGATGCCCAGCCCGATGACCTGCCGCAACAGACCAGGGACGCCGCCGACAGCCTGGGGCGGCTGCTGACCACGCTGGAGACAAGAGAAGGCATCCTGGACCGGCGTTTCTACGCCGTGTGCGAACACGCAAGAGCCGACGAACTGCGGGCGTTGTTAATCCGCGCCGGTCTCGGCATCTTTCCCCTGAACGGCGAAACCCTGAAACTGCTGCTCCTGGCCTGCGCCCTGGGCGGCTCTCCCCAGGACCGTGATGAAGAGGCCGAAATGGAAGTCGAGGTCAATCGCCGGTACATCCGCATCGGCGAGCATCTGACCCGCTCGTTGCACCTGGGCAAGTGGCCCCGGTCATTGGCGCCCGGCTTCCTGCAGGGGCTGATGGCCGCCGGAGCGCCCATGGACCTGTCGGTGCACCTGGGCGCCATCCCCACGGAGCAGGCGGCCCGCACCCTGGAGTGGCAGAAGGTCCGGTTTGAGTCGGCCCAGTCGTTGTCCTTCAAGCGGGGCCGCACCATGTCCCCGGAGGCGGAGATCGCCTTGGAGGACGTTTCCAGATTGCGGGACGAGGTGCAGCGGGGCCGGGAAAGGCTGTTCCACGCCTCCCTGTCCGTCACCATCCACGCCGACGACCAGGACATCCTGAAGGACCTGACCCAGAAGGCCCGGGCCCACTTCGCCGCCACGCTGGGCAAGCTGGACAACCTGGTCTTCCGCCAGCGGGAAGGGTTGCTGTCCACCCTGCCCCTGGGCCTCAACGCCGTGGCGACGTGGCGGACTTTGGACACGTCGTCGTTGGCGAGGCTGTTCCCCTTCTCGCCGCCCGACCTGGACACTCGTTCCGGCACCCTCTACGGCATCGACCTGCGGGCCTGCGCCCCCATCGTCTACGACCCCTTCGACGGCACTCACCTGAATGCCAACACGGCGGTGCTGGCCCGTTCCGGCAGCGGCAAGAGTTTCGCCACCAAGCTGGGGGTGCTGCGCGGGCTGTGCCGGGGCGTGCGGGCCTACGTCATCGACCCGGAAGGTGAGTACACCGACATGGCGCGGGCCGCCGGCGGAAGGGTTTTGTCTCCCGGCGTCCCCGGTCAGGGCATGAACCCCTTCGTCATCGACCGGGGCGACAGCGAGGAACTTTTGCAGCGCATCGGCAGCCTGCGCCGTCTCATCGAGGTGATGGTGGGGGAAAGACTCAGCGCCGAGCGGCGGTCGTCTTTGGACCACGCCCTCGCGTCCTACTACGCCCAGCGCCGGGAGCGCACCGGCTTCCGCGACTTCTACGCCTACCTGCAACAGGAGACGCCGGAAATCGCCCACCTGCTGCGTCCCTTCGCCACCGGCAGCCTGCGGGACCTGCTTTCCGACGAGGGCGACGACCTGCTGGCCAGGGAAGCGTTGGTGACCGTGTTCGACCTGCACCTGCTGGAACCGGAGTTGCGCCCCGCCGCCGCCATGGTCTGCACCGAGACGGTGTGGGCCGCCGCCGCCCAGGACCCCCGGCCCCGCCTGCTGGTGGTGGACGAGGTGTGGAGCATCATGCAGCACCCCGAGGGCGCGGCCTTCATGGTCAGCATGGCGAAACGTGCCAGGAAGCACCGGCTGGGCTTGCAGTTCATCACCCAGGACGTACAGGACCTCCTCTCCGAGGATTCTTCAAGAACCATCACCGGACACAGCGGTCGCGCCCTGCTCCAGAACGCCGCCTTCAAGCTGCTGCTCCAGCAGGACGCCGCCGCCGTCAGCACCGTGGGCGAAGCCTTCGATCTGCCCGAGGAACTGCAACGCTGGCTTTTGTCCTGTCCTCGCGGAGACGGCCTTTTGCTGGCGAGAGGCCAACGCTTTCCCGTCCGCATCGAGGCCACCCCCGAGGAGACCGAGGTCATCGAGTGGCGGCCCGGCCCCAGGCACTAGCCGGTAGGAGCCAACGATACCGATAACGGCAACCAACCCGATAACAAGCGAAAGGAAGGACGATATGAATCTGCAACTGAACCCCAAGCGGATATTCCTGGGCAACCGCCAGTCCAGCGCCCCGGTGCTGCTGGCGGTGACGCCGCCCCGCACCGGCGAGCGCACCATGCTGGGCGTGGAGAACCTGCTCCAGTCCATCGCCGTCCCCGAACCCTTCGCCCTGGAACTGGCCGGCACCGCCGACGGCGTTTCCCTGCTGGCCCGCTGCCTGGACCGGGAGGTGGTCCGGGGCCAGCTCGCCGCCCACTACCCCCAGGCCCGCATCCAGGAGGTGCCGGTGGACGAGGACCCCATCTTCGTCCACCGGGGCGAGCAGGCGTGGGGCATGACGCTGCGCGCATCCGGGCCGGAGTACGTGCCGCTGCGCACGTTCCGGGACGACGACCTGCTGGACCCGGGCTCCGACCCCCTCATCGCCATCATCGGCGCATTGTCCAACCTGAAGGACGGCGAGCGGGTGCTGGCCCGGTTGCTGCTGCGTTCCCTCGGCCCCGACTGGTCCCAGGCCCACCAGCAGAAAGCCTTCAACAACCCCGGCCACCAGCGCCCCGACCCCTCCTACACCTACCAGACCCGGCCCCTGCAACTGGACGGAGTGACCATGGCCGTCCTGGGCGTGGCCGCGCTGATTGCGCTGCGGGGCTACCTGTGGGTGCAGCAGGGGGAAATCCTCAAGGTGGCGCTGCTGGCCGCCGGTTCCGCCCTGGGCCTCACCGTGGCCGGCTGGGGCTGGTGGCGCTGGAAGCAGGCCCGCAACCGGGTCTACGACCCCCTGATCATCAAGGAGAAGGTGGGCCGCATCGCCTTCGACGGAGAGCTGGAGCTCATCGCCGTGCTGCCCGAGGCCGCCGATCCCACGGCGGGCTTGAAGCGGGCCAGGGACGTGCTGGAGCCGGTGGCCGCCGCCTATCGCCACTACGACCATCCCGCCGGGGCGCGGTTCAAGGCCAGCCGGGTGCGTCCCATCGTCCCCGTGATGAACCTTCATCCGGCGGGCCCCGGTCTCTTCGGCAAGCGCAGCGTCCTGGGAGTCCGCGAGGCGGCGGCCCTGTGGCACCCGCCTGGCGCCCGGGACGAGACGCCCCTGCTGGAACGCTCCGGCTCAAGGGCGCTGCTGCCCTCGGCCAAGGGCGTGCGCGGCGGCGCGTTGGTGGGCGACACCACCGCGGGCCGCTCCAAGGAGATCCACTTCCCGGAGGACCTGCTGCGCCGCCATCACCTCTACGTGGCCCGCACCCGCATGGGCAAGTCCACCCTGATGCACCACATCGTCAGCCACAAGCTCAGGGAGAAGGCGGCGGGCCGGGACAACGACGCCATCGTGGTCATCGACCCCCACGCCGACCTGGTGGCCGCATTGCTGGAGCAGGTGCCGGAGGCCATCGCCGACCGGGTGAAGCTCATCGACCTGGCCGACCCCCGGGGCGCGCCCGGCATCAACCTGCTGGACGCCCGCGTCTTCGCCGATAGGGACCGCACCGCCGATTCCGTGGTGCGCGTGGCCCACGGCCTGTGGGACCAGTGGGGTCCCCGGATGCAGTCCATCCTGGAGCACACGGTCAAGAGCCTCCACGAGGCCAACCGCCACCCGGCCACCAGCGACGACGAGCAGTTCACCTTGCTGGACGGACTGTCCCTGCTTTCCGACGACAACTACCGCACCGGCGTCCTGACCCGGGTCTCCGACCCCTTCCTGCTGGACTGGTGGGGCGGCATATTCGCCAGCTGGCGTAGGGACTACCAGGGCGACGCCCTGGCCCCGGTGCAGACCCGCCTCTCCTACTACGCCTCCTCGGAGAAGGCCCGGGCCATCCTGGGCCAGCCCCGCTCCACCATCGACCTGCGCCAGACGATCCGGGAGGGCGGCGTGCTGCTGGTTTCCACCGCCCAGGGCGCCGTGGGCCGGGACGTGGCCGCCCTGGTGGGCGCGTCCCTGCTCAACCTGGTGGACGCGGTGATCCGGGAGCAGGGCAGCCTGCCGCCGCAGGAAAGACGGGGCGCGTTGGTGGTCGTGGACGAGATGCAGTCCATGCCCGGCGTGGACTACGAGTCCATGCTTTCCGAGTTGGGCAAGTTCGGCGCGTCGTTCATTCTCGCTACCCAGAGCCTGGCCAAGCTGGAGGACCTGTCCCGCACCATGCGCGACACCATCCTGGCCAACATGGGCTGCCTCGCCGTCTTCCAGGTGGCGGGCAGCGACGCCCGGCAATTGGTGTGGGAGCTGGGCAAGGACCACGTTTCCGAGGATGACGTGGTTTCCCTGGACGTGCACCACTGCTACGTGCGCGCCACCGTGGTCACCGAGCGGATGCCGCCCTTCTCCATGATGGTGCGCAAGCCCGAGCCGGGCAGCCTGGCGGTGGCTCACCGCATTCGCGACGGTGCCTCGGCGTATCTCACGCTGGAGACGGAGATCGCCGTCCAGCAGGAGCGGGGCCGCCAGCGGGTCCAGGAGTGGCGCCGGGAGGTGGAGCGCATCCGCCAGTCTCAGAACCCGCCGCCGGACTCGAAGCAACCGCCAGCGTCCAAGAACCTGAACCGGGACGGGCAGCGCAGCAAGCACTTCCAGCCGCCCACCGGAGGCCCGAAGGCGGAGGATGCGGGCGAAGGGGCGTCCGACTCGGACGACGAGGCTGAGGCCGGGGACGGCGGGGCCGAGATCCAGGCTGAAAGTCTCAGTCCCTACCGTCAACTGCTCATTGAGCGGCAGCAGGCGGAGGCGGAAAACGGGGAGGACAGACCATGAAATTCAACCGTTGCGAGGCCGACGCCCTGCGCCGCCTGGCCGACATGCCCTTCCTGGACCGGCTGGAACTGGCCGTCCTCACCGGCTGGTCCCGGGGCGCGGTGTACGACGCCGTTGCCAAACTGGAAGATCGGGGGATGGTGGAAGCCGTCCCCCACGCCTCGCCCCTGTTGGCCCCCACCCGCCGCCATGCTCTCACAGCCGCCGGAGTGGAACGGCTGGCCGAGCTGGACGGCGTATCCCCGGAGGAACCGCTTTTCTTGCTGCCCGTCTCCCGCCAGTGGCGGCGGGGGCTGCTGGAACGCCTGGACGCCGTGGCCGTCATCTACCGGCTGGCCTGTGCCGTCAATCAGGTATCCCACCCCCTGGTCTTCCGCTGGTATCGGGCCATGCCACTGGACGCCGCCCTGGTCCTGCCCGACGGCCGGACGTTGGCGGTGGTGCGGCAGGGCAACACCAGCGACCGGACCGCCTTCGCCAAGCGCCTCTGGCGGCTGGGGCAGTTGCCGCCCACCAGCGCCGTCCTGATGCTGCTGACCGACGAGGTGCGGCTGCGGCAGCCCCGCCGGCTGGCGACTGCCCTGCCGACGCCTGTATTCCTGGCCCTGGAAAGCGACGCCGCTTCCGCCGGGGCTGGGGCCGCCGTATGGAGGACGCCCTCCGGTCCCGCGCCCCTGGAATTGCAAACGGCATTGGCCCACACCGGCCCGCCCCGGTCCTGGCCCCTGCGGAGGCCGCCCTTGCGGGCGGCGGTCCCCGACGCCTTGGACCCCAACGCCGACTGTCTGCTGCCGTCTCTGTTCAAGCCGGTGGAGAAGCGGGCCGTGGACCTGCTGGCCGACTGGCCCTGGCTGTCGCCTCAACACCTGGGAACGATGCTGGGGGTGAAGCGGACCCGCCTGTCGCAGATCACGACGCGGTTGGCCGAGTTGGATCTGCTGGTGGACGCCAAGGTTGGCAGCCAGCGCCGGCTGGCCCTTTCCGATAGGGGGCTGGTGATGCTGGCGCGCCGGGACCGCACATCGGTCGGTGAAGCTCGCAAGCGGTGGAGCGCCTCGCCCCTGGACGGCGACGCTCCTCTGGAATGGCGCAACGTGGCCGGAACCAGGACCCGCCAGTTGCTCCGCAACGTCGAGCACACCGCCGCCGTCCACGCCTTTATCGCCGCCCTGTGCCAGCAGGCCCGTTCTCGCTCCCGTGAGATTGTGCAGCTTGACCCGCCCCGCCGGGCGTCGCGCTACTTCCGGCACGAGGGAAAGCTCCGCTCGGTGCATCCGGACGCCTTCGGCATCGTCCGGCGGGGTGAGAACACCTGGCCCTTCTTCCTGGAGTGGGAACGCCGGGCCGTTAGGCCGGCCACCATGGCCGCCCGCGTCGCGCCCTATCTGCGCTACTACGCCGGCCCCAAACCCACCGACGACCACGGCAATCAGCCGCTGGTCCTGGTGGTCTTCGACGACGACATTGCCCTGACCCACTTCCTCGAAGTCGCGGGCCGCGAGATGGAACGCGCCCAGGTGCGGGTTCCCCTCCTGGCCTCCCACCGGGAACTGGTGGAGAGCGCCGGTCCCCTGGGTAGGGCTTGGATTTCCCGCAGCGGCGACCCGCCGGACTATGCCTTTCAACCCCACTGAACCGTAATTCCCGACCGGCAAGGAGGATCCCATGAGAATCTACTACGTGATGGAGGCCCAGGGTCGCCGGTGCCACGTCCTTTCCGCCCTGGGCGTGGACGTCCGGGCCTGGAACCGGCTTGACCGTCGCGTCCGGCAATGGCATCGCCAGTTGAAACGACGCCACGGCATCCCGGCCAACGAGGGACTGCGCTTCTCTGACCTGCTCACCGCCACAGTGCCGTCTGGCCCGTCTTGTGGTTGCGGCTGCCACACGCGACCGGCGTCGCCGCACGGGACGAAGGTGGTGGACGAGGCGTTGCGCGTCGTCGAGGACTTTGCCGTGGAGACCGGCGGCGTCCAGGCGATCAACGTCTGCCTGGACATGGACGAGGCACCGTCCTACCGGCGCGTTGCCCTGGACCGTCTTTTCAACCGCGCCAACGCCACCGCTGCCCAGGAGCGCGGTTACGCATTCCTGATCTTCGGCCGGGAACCCGACGAAACGGTGGTCCGCACCTACGAGCGGTTGCGCAGCCACAACCCGGTGCCCGTGCGCGTCGGCGCCTGCGGCGACGGCTGGCACACCCGCAACCTGCCCATCGACCGGATCATCGGCAGCTCCGTCTTCCGCAGCCCCGATGCCGACTGCCTGCTCCAGGTGGCCGGCCTTGTGGCTCACGCCCTGCTATGGCGGGAGGAACCCGGCGCCGGTGTGGACGCCGGTGAAGGCGTCGGCACCTTCAACGTCCTGGACCGCGCCCTGAACCGGAGGGCGGCGCGGAACGATCCCCAGGGGGTGGTCAGAAGGTGACGAGAGGAAGGAAGAGCGTGAGATAAAAGGAAAGGCCGGACGAATTCAAGCGTCCGGCCCTCTGCCGCGTTATTCCTGGTGGATAGACTTCAGCCGCTTTCGGGTTGTTCCCTTTCCCCACACTCCCCCTCTCCCACCTCCGGCAACAGCAGGTGGAGCAGCCCCATCCCGGCGGCCAGGCCGAACAGGGAAACCAAATGGCCGGAGCCCGGAGCGGCCCCGGCCTTCCAGCGGAACACCAGGCGGGCGTTGACCTTCAGCAGCCGGGCCAGGCCCCGCCAGCTCAACCCGGCGGCCTGCCGGAAGGCGTCCAGCCGCTCCGGGAAGTCCGGCGGAAACTCCTCCGGCTCGATGTGATAGACCCACTGCCGGTGGCGGCCCACAGGACTGCTTACTCCCGGACCGGCCAGGGCTGGGCGGCGTCCAGCAGCAGCACGGCGATACCGCCGGGCACAGCGCCGGCGAACTCCACGATGGCCCGCAGTTCGTCCTCGCTGGGAGGCCGCCCGACGCGCCACAGCCGGCCCCGCCGGGCGGGCAGGCCGGCGGCCAGGGCCACTTCCTCCAGGGAAGCGCCCGAGCGGTCTTCCAGCCGTGCCAGCCGCACCGGGAAGTCCTGGGGCAGGGAAGGGGCGGGAAACCGCAAGTACCTATCCTGCGGCGAGCCGCTTATGTCCCTACTCACCGCCGCCGCCCCTGACCCATAGGGTCAAGGCCCCGGCGTCGCCCTGGCACAACAGCTCGATGCCGCCGGGGATGCTGCGGGCCAGCTCGGTGATGGCCAGGATGTTGGCGCTGGATGGCCGGCGCTCACCCCGCCGCCACATCAGGATCGCCCGCTCGGTCACTCCCAAGAGCCGGGCCATTTCCCGCCATTTCACTGCGGCCAGCACCTTCAGGCCCTCCAGCCGCCGCCCGAAGTCCTCAGGCCAGAGCGTCGGGTGGAAGTCCGTCAAAGGGTTTCGTTCTGCCAATGTCATGCAGTTACCTCCTCGGTCGGTAGATTACGGTCACGTCTTCGTCGATCAGCAGGGCCAGGCCACCCGGCACCCGGACCGCGAGGCGAGCCAGGGACAGCGTGGCGCCGGCGTTGGGTTCGCCGTCCCGCTGGCGCCAGCGCCAGAGCTGGCGGGGGTCCACCCCCAGGGCGTCGGACATCCCCTCCCAGGTGAGGCCGGTCAGCTCCTTGATGGCCGCCAGCTTCTGGGGGAAGTCCTCGGGCATTAGGGCAAAGCCCGGCGGGAAGCGTCGGTAGCCGGAGGGGTCGCGGTCTCTAGTCATCGGTTTCCTCCAGGATGAACAGGTCCTCGAAGCTGTTGACCTGGAGGACCTCCATCAGACGGCGGCGGGTCTCGCCGGAGGCGTAGCGCCGGCCGTGGAACAGGTCGGAGACGAAGCTCCGGGACCGTCCGATGCGCCGGGCCAGTTCATTCAGGCTCATGTTGAGCACGTAGAGCCGTTCCCACGCCTTGCCCGGGTCCAGCCTGGCCCTGAGTGCGGGTTTGATGCGCTTCACGCCGCGTCCTCCTCGTGAGCCTTGTCTTTCCTGACGGCGAGATCAGTCCCGTCCCCCGGGCTGGGATAAAGCTCCGGGTGGGCCAGGTAGTGGCGGGCGATGATGCGGGCCAGGATGCGGAGCCCTTCCATGCGCTGGCGCTCCTGGTCCTCGGTGAGTCTTCGCTTTCTACTCAAAAGGATCTTCTCTCTTGGGGAACCGGCTGACTCCCGGGGGTAGCCCGAAAGGGGCTGGTGGGATATACTCTGCTTGGATTTAGAAATTTAGTTCTGTGAGTGAAGTGTAACAATGGCTCCCCAAGACGGACAATGAACAAGAGGCGTTAAGCGGCCTGTTTTGACAAAGTGTTTACTATGATGTAACAATTAGTACGCTAAAACGTAACACCTGTTCGGCCCTGATACCGACGACGGGGGGTGGGAAGCATGAGCCAACAAGAGGACAACCGGGAGGCGGACAGCCTGCGGGAAGAAACGGAGAGCTACGAGGACATCGGCGCCCTGCTCAAGCGGCTGCGGGGCCGAGTGAGCCTGCGGGAGGTGACCCGGCGCACCGGCGTGTCCAGCTCCTATCTTTCCCTGATCGAGCGGGGCGAGCGCCGCCCCGGCGCCAACCTGGTGCGCAAGCTGGCCGAGCTGTACAACGTGGACGCCCAGCAGTTGCTCCGGCGGGCCGGCCACGGGCCGCCGCCCGACCCCTACGGCGACGAGGCGATGGACGTGGAGCGGGCCTACCGCTTCGTGCTGGACGACCCCGCCTTCCGGGTGGGCACCCGGCCCGACGGCCCCATGACCATCAACGCCAAGCGGTTCATCGTGGAGATGTACGAGAAGTTCACCGGCAAGAGGCTGCTGGAATGATGGAGAAGACTCTCGGCGGCTTCTGCCGCGACCTGCTGGACGACGACCCCGATGGGCAGGCCCTGGACCCGGAGACCCTTGGCGCCCGTTTCGTGGACCACTTCGGCCTGTCGGCCCGTCCCACCCTGGAAGAGTTGACCGCCCTGGCGGAGCGGGCCGGGTTCGGCACCGTGCAAGAGGGAAAGATGGACGGGCTGAGGGGCGCCCACGTCGGCCAGCCCGGGGGCGAGTACCACATCTACCACCGGGAGGACCTGTGGGAGGGTTCCAAGGCTCAGACCGTACTTCACGAGCTGTACGAGATCGTCCTGGAGCGCATGGCCGAAATACACTCGCCGGGAATGCCTGTCCTCTCCGGGCCGAACCCCGTGATCTGCCAGCAGGCGGAACGCTTCGCGGCGGCGGCGCTGTTGCAGCCGGACATCTTCCTGCCCTACGCCCAGGCCAGCGGGCTGGACGTGGCGGCCCTGCACGATGTTTTCGGCTGTGCCTATTCCTCGGCGGCCCTGCGGCTGGCCGAGGTGGTGCGGGACCCGCCCCTGCTGGTGGTCCTGTACGAGCACACGGAACGGGGCGACCCCGCAGCCTGGACGGAGCCGCCGTTGCTGTGTTGCCGGGTGGTGAAACGGACGGCCGGTTTCGGGGCACGCCGGTCGCGGCTGCTGAATGGACGGCGGGGCGGGATGCCCCGTAGGGACAAGGCTATTCCTTCCGGTTCCCTGGCGGAGCGGGCGGCCCACAGCGGCCAACCGGAGTACGCCGAAGCGGACGGTCTGGCCGTCATAGCCAACCTCGTCCGGTGGAAGGGACGGCTGGCCAAGGTGATTGTCGTCGCCGTGCCCTGGGAGCGTCGCAGCAGCCTGGAACCGCAGTTGGGCGGTCGGCAATGGCGACCCTATCCCAGGTACAACCAGAGGGCAGTGACCGCCGCGCCTTGACGGGGCGGGCCGGATGTCCGATAATCAAGTGTAAGACAAGTGCATACACAGACAGGCAAAAAAGAGAGACCATGCCGCCACGCAGAAAGACCATCACCTTCTCCCTGCCCCCGGAGATGTTCGAGCAGGTAGATGCCGTGAGGCGTGAGGAGGGCCGCGATATGAGCGAGTTGGTGCGCGAAGCCCTCCGCCTTTACATGGAAGAGCGGGAACTGCGCCGTGAGCAACGCCTGGAACGGCTGCGCTCCCGCCTTGCTGAACAAGAAGAGTATGAACGAGGTGAAATCAATGAGTAGAGGAAACGACCTGACCCCGGCAGCGCTCTACGCCCGGGTGTCCAGCGACCGTCAGGATGTGGACCTCTCCGTCGCCGCCCAGCTCAGGGCACTCAGGGACTATGCCGAGAGGAACGGCTACCTGGTGTTCCGCGAGTACATCGACGAGGCCGAGAGTGGCCGCAGCACCGAACGCCCCCAGTTCCGCAAGATGATCGAAGAGGCATCCAAGCCCGACACCCCTTTCCAGGAAATCCTGGTCTGGAAATTCAGCCGCTTCACCCGCAAGCGGGAGCACGCCGTGGCCTACAAATCCATGCTGAGGCGCAAGGGCATCCGCGTGGTCTCCATCACCGAGCACGCCGACGACTCTCCCACCGGCAAGCTGATGGAGGCCATCATAGAGAGCGTGGACGAGTTTTACTCGGAGAATTTGGCCCAGGAGGTCACCCGGGGTATGCGGGAAGCCGCCTCCCGGGGCTTCTGGGTCACCACCTACGCTCCCTACGGCTACAAGAAGGTCCAGGTCCAGGACGGGGCCAAGAAGCGCCCCAAGCTGGAACTGAACCCGCCCCACGACGCCGTGGCCCGCCGCATCTTCGATATGGCACTCCAGGGCCACAGCGTGCTGGACATCGTGAAGACCCTGAATTCCGAGGGCATTCCCAACTCCAACGGCAAGCGCTGGCTCAAAACCACCATCCACGCCATGCTCACCAACGAAGCCTATGCCGGCACCCTGGTCTGGGGCAAAGACGCCCGGGACGGCGCACCTCCGGTCCGGGTGGAGGACGCCTTCCCCGCCATCGTGTCCCGGCAGGAGTTTGACCGCATCGACCGGATGTTGCAGTCCCGCGCCCCCAGCGTCTCCCACCCCCGCCGGGCCGTCAGCCCCTACCTGCTCAGCGGGTTACTCAAGTGCGAGACCTGCGGGAAGGCCATGACCGCCGCAGAAGCCAAGAGCGGCAAGTATACCTACTACATCTGCCACTCCCTAGTGAAGCAGGGCAAGGGGACATGCGATACTCCCAGGCTCAACGCCAAGGCTTTCGAGGGGCTTATCATCGAGCAGCTAAGGGAGAACGTGCTCACCGAGTCCAACATCCGCGCCCTGGTGAAGCTGGTGGACGAGGAGATGGACGGCGTGGCCCGCGAACAGCGTCAGAAGCTGGAGACCATCGAGGCTGAGCTGGAAGAGGTCAAGCGCAAGCTGGCCCGCATCTGGCAGTTTGTCGAGTCCACCGACATCGAGATGGCCGACGCCGCCGACCGCATCAAGGAGCACCGGGACCGGCAGGCTCAGTTGGAGGATGCCGCCCAAGACGCAAGGGCTGAACTGGCCGACCGTCGGGGGATGCTGGACAGCGCCGACACCATCGCCGCCTTTGCCGAGGATATGAGCGACTTCCTGAAGACCAGCGAGTTGACCGAGACCAGGGCCTTCGTCCGTTCCTTCGTCAAGGAGGTGCAGGTGAAGCCCGGCATGGCTGCCATCATTTACACCATTCCCACGCCGGAGGACAGTCCCGTAGGGGGAGCGGACGCCTCGGAGATAACCCTCAACGGGGCTGTTATGAATACGGTACGATCTGGTGGGCGATGGTGGACTCGAACCACCGACCTCTTGCGTGTCGAGCAAGTACTCTAACCAACTGAGCTAATCGCCCACGTCACTCTACCCAGATATTATCACATGGTCAGGCCAGCGCTCAACAATTCCGATCCGTTCCGAGGCCATATCGCTACTCCGGTCGGAACCGGGTTGGTTCGTTTGCATTGGCGGTGGCAGGAGAACTTGGCCCTGGATTGTTCAGTTTCTTCGCGGAAACAGAAGGTGCGTGGCGAAGCGCCTGCGTTCTTGCGGTGATGCTGCCAAAAAGGCCTTGATTGCGTCGCCAGCGCGCTGGATGTTTCGCATCGTCTGCGTTCTGGTTGGGGGCGTATCCGGGTTCGGGTTGTAATCCGCCTCGTGGCGCTGAACCTGCAACGCTATGAACGTTTCGCTGAAGTCCTGTATTTCGGCATGAAAGGTTGAAATCCGGCTCTTATTGAGCATCTGGCTCTTGGCCGTCCCGTGATTGAGCGCACGGTGGGTCGCGGTCCATTCTTCGCTTCGGCGGACTGTTGGCGTTGCCCCAATCAAGGTGTCCGCGTTGCTGTTTGCCACGGCGTGGAACATGGCGTAGTAGGCGGCGCTGTTGGCTTTTCTCAGGTGAGTCTGTTGCGGCCTGCCCCTGGTCTCGCCGTGTTGCGGCATCCCGGCGAGCAATTCCGCAAGCTCAAGCAACTGCTCCCAGTTCATCGTTTCTATTCTTCGTGGAACGCCCCGTTGGATACTTGCGACCACTCGCTGTCCTCGACGTACGACTCGGTCGTGATGTGGACGCCCCACTTGGCCAACTCGTCCCGGTTCCGCCTCTTGAAACCGTTGAGCCACGCCGGGTCCAGGAGGTCGTCGTTCCCAGAGTAGACGACGATAATGTGGTGATACGGGTCGCCATCCTGGTCCTCACCGGGCATGACCTTGACCTCGTTGATCGAGATCCCCTTCGCGGTGATGGGTTCGAGGTCGAGTCGAACGATCTGCGCGATGTTTTGTTCGGCTTCGGGGCTCAATGCTTGCGCTGCTGTCATGGGGCCTCCTGCTCTCGGGGCTGACGCATTGAAATGTATAAGCGGCCCCATGCGGACCGCTCTCCTGCCTTGCCGAGCCCTGCCCCGCCAAGTGGTTGTAGTCTAGCAGAGGCAGCACGCTTGGACAATGAAACGTAGATGGAAGGATGTGGGTGGTCAGGCCAATGACAAAATGCGCTGATCCGTTTCCGATAACCCCTGCAACCTTGTCCCTCCCCCCGTTCTTTGCTACGCTTGCCCGGCCCTATCCACTCGCATTTGGATCATCCTGTGAGCACCACGCCGCCAGACCGATTCACGAAATACGCTCTCGAAGACCCCGTCTACGATGAGATGTTCCTGCCCGACGGCCAACCGCGGCCACACTGCCAGGCGTTGTTCGATGCTCTCTCCGACTTCGGCGACGAGCAATTGGCGGGCATCCAGGAGCGGGTGACCCGCTCTTTCTCCAACGAGGGCATCACCTTCACCGTGTATGGAGATGCCGAGGCTGAGGAGCGCATCATCCCCGTCGACTGCATCCCACGTCTGCTGCCCAGGCACGAGTGGGACTTCCTCGACGCCGGCCTCACCCAGCGCCTCCAGACCCTCAACCAGTTCCTGCAGGACATCTACGGCGACGCCAGGATCGTCGCCGACGGCGTCATACCCGCCGAGATCGTGTTCGGATGCCCCCAGTACCGGCCGGAAATGCAGGGGTTCACTCCGCCCCAGGGCACGTGGGTCGCCGTCTGCGGCACCGACGTGGTGCGCACCAACGACGGTTTCCACGTCCTCGAGGACAACCTCCGCGTGCCTTCCGGCGTCTCCTACATGATCGCCAACCGGAAGGCCACCAAGGCCAGCCTGCGGCGGCTGTACCGCGATTCCCGCGTGCAGGAAGTCGAGCACTACGGCCGCCTCCTCCGGCAAACTCTGCTGGAACTCGCTCCCGACGGCCGGGAAAACCCCGGGCTCGCCCTCCTCACGCCGGGTGTGTACAACTCCGCCTTCTATGAGCACATGTTCCTGTCCGGCGAGATCGGCGCCGAGCTTGTGGAGGGCCGCGACCTGCTGGTGCGCGACGGTTTCGTTTACATGCGCACCACCGTCGGCCTCCAGCGCGTCGACGTGATCTACCGCCGGGTCGATGACGATTTCATTGACCCCACCGTGTTCCGGTCCGATTCGGTCCTCGGCGTCCCCGGCCTCATGGACGCCTACCGGGCCGGCAACGTCGCCCTCGCCAACGCTCCAGGGACCGGCGTCGCCGACGACAAGAGCGTGTACGCCTACGTCCCGGATATGATCCGTTACTACCGCAACGAGGAGCCCTTGCTCCAGAACGTGGAGACCTACCTCTGCCGGAACCCCGACGGGTTGGCCTACACCCTGGATAACCTGGACACCCTCGTCGTCAAGCGCGTCGGCGAATCCGGCGGCTATGGCATGCTGGTCGGAGTCCACGCCACCCCCGAGGAACGCGCGGAGTACGCCGAGCAGATCAGGGCCGACCCCAACGATTTCATCGCCCAGCCCACCCTGGACCTTTCCCGCTCCCCCTGCCTCATCGAGGGCAACTTCGAGCCGCGCCACGTAGATCTCCGGCCGTTCATCCTTCATGGCCGCTCCACCCGCATCGTGCCCGGCGCGTTTTGCCGCGTCGCCCTCCGCCGCGGCAGCATCGTCGTCAACAGCAGCCAGGGCGGCGGCGGCAAGGACGTCTGGGTCCTCGAGGATTGATCGACGTGCTAGCCCGCAGCGCCCAGGGACTCTACTGGATGGGCCGCTACCTCGAGCGGGCCGACCACCTCTGCCGGCTGCTCCGCCTGCAGACCGAGGCCCTCGTCGACCGTCCCATCGCGGAGATCTACAACGGCTGGAACCGCATCTATTCGTGCCTGGACCGTCAGCCCCCCGGCGCCCGACCCGATTCGCTCCCCGGCTACGATCCCGCCAGCGACAACGGCTTTCTGCAGGTCATGGGCGTGCCCGGCACCCGGGCCTGGCAGAGCAGCGGCGGCGATGAGTACACCCTTGCCGATTCCTTCACCCTCGCCGATGACCTGACCTTTGAACGCTCCAACCCGTGCTCCGTCTTCAGTTGCTTTGCCATGGGACGCGAAAACGCCCGGCAGATACGACATCGGATCAGCGCCGAAATGTGGCGTTCCCTCAACCTCGCGTACCTTCGCATCCAGCGGGTGGGCATCCTCGACATCTGGAACACGTCCCCCGAATCCTTTTACGATGAGATCGACGCCGACATCGACAATTTCATGGGCGTGGCGGCGGCCAGCATGTACCGCGACGAGGGTTGGCACTTCATGCAGCTGGGACGGTTCATCGAGCGTGCCCAGCTGGCGGCCGCCCTGTTGATCGCCCAGATCGAACAGTTCCCCGTATACGACTCCGACCCGGTTGATGACTCCGACTCCTCGCTGGCTTCCGAGTCCGACTGGGTCACGCTGCTTCGCATGTACCACGCCATGGCCGCTTACAACCGTACCTACAGCGTGGAAATCGTCCCGGAGCAGGTGCTGGACCTGCTGACCACCGACCCCCTGCTCCCCGACTCCCTGTGCCGGTCCCTGGATCTCGCCGACGCCGAATTGGAGTCCATCGCCCCCGGCCCGGACGCCCGAGCCGATGCCGCCGCCCGCAGACTGGCCGGTCGTCTGGTCGCCATGGTCCACTACGATTGGCCCGACACCGCCGACCGGCAGAGGTTGCTCATTCGCCTGCGTTCGCGCTGCCTGGAATTGCACAGCCTGGTGTCCACCGCCTTCTTCAACTACGACCTCCCGGGCAGATCCGCCGTCTGAGTGCCGCACCGTATATCAGGCTTGGGAGCACATGAGACCTGCCGACTTCTGCCCGCCTCTTGAATCCGGTTTGCAGAATTGGGCATATCCGAATATCATCGTTCCAATAGCAATCGGAATCCCGGAGTCCGAACGCGCCGAGGAGGATTACTTTGGCCGACCAGCCCAGTGAAAAATCAATCGAGCGAATGCGCCTGTTCGTCGAACGCTACTGCGCAAAATCGGGTACTTATCTGCATCCGGAGGAGGGAATCGCCGAATCCGTGATCCTGGGCCTGGCCCAGAACGTCGATGATATCGGCCGGCCTCTCTGCCCTTGCCGCTTCTATCCCAGCAAGGAAGAAGAGATCAAGCACCGCACGTGGATCTGCGCCTGCGACGATATGCAGATCTACAAGTATTGCCATTGACTGCTCTTTGTGACTGAGGGCGGTCTGCCCATCACAGAGTATCTGCCGGAGGACCACGAAGGCCGCGCCATCTACGGCGAGGTGAAAGACCCCACGCCCGACAAGGGCCGCCCCCTGCGCCACAAGGCCGAGGAGCGCGAGGAAGAACGCCGCGAGCGCCCATCGTAACCTCGCAACCACCGACCACGCTGGTCCCTCAGCGAACCCAAAAGCCGCTCCGTGCCAAAACCGCGAGCGGCTTTTATCATCTGACCGGCTTCAGCCGTCATTCCTGCGGAAGCAGGAATCCAGAAACCCAGGGGCCAACCATCGCGCATATCAGTAAGACACTGTGGGCGCTGGCTGAACGTGGTACGAATGCCCTGGTTTTGAACCTTCAACGCGACTCATAACAACTCCGGGATGGATCGAGATCTACGGAACCGGCCGCTCATCCTGAGCCTGTCGAAGGATGAGCTTGTCGAACCGCGAACCCATCCCGTCACCGCCTCGGCTGCCGCGCCCGCAGCCCGAACCAGATCGCGCCCAACGCCGCGGTGACCGCCCCGATCCTGAAAACGTCCCGGTAAGCCAGCAGGAAAGCCTCTCCGACCGAACGGCTGGCCTCATAATGGTCGCTGAGCGCGGCAAATATCGCCCCCACTATCGCCACGCACAGCACCGTGCCCGACGCCTGCGCCAGCGACATCGCCCCCGACGCCGTCCCGAACCGCTCCGACGGCACGCTCCCCAGCATCAGCGCGTACGCCGCCGACTGGAACCAGCCCACGCCCAGGCCGACGATGGCAATCGCGCCCGCCGGATGCCAGATCGCCGATCCGTCGTCCAATCCCGACATCACCAGCAACCCCGTTGCGGTGAGGCTCAAACCCACCGCACCCACCGGCCTCACTCCCCAGCGGTCGCACAGCCACCCACCCACCGGCGACGACAATATGTTGCACGTCGACATGATCGCGAACAGTATCCCCAACACCACCGGACTGCGGTCCAGCGAATCCGTGATGTAGAACGGGAAGATGAACCAGATCACGAACTGCGAGAAATGCCCCAGGAACATCGCGCTGGTCGCCGTCTGAAAACCACTCAATCGCGCCAACGCGCCCGGCAGTACCGGGGACTCCGCCCGCCGCTCCACCCATGCCAGCGCCGCCAATACGACCGGCGCAGCCGCCAGCAGCGACAACACCACCAC
The DNA here is from genome assembly GCA_965116565.1 of Dehalococcoidia bacterium. Taxonomy (GTDB): domain Bacteria; phylum Chloroflexota; class Dehalococcoidia; order Lucifugimonadales; family UBA3495; genus Bin87. Next base: position 1,097,146 of record OZ220699.1, on the reverse strand, counting down.
CGATGTCCACCCAATCGCCTGCCCCAGCCGCAGCCCGATCATCAGGCACCACAGCAGCGACAACACCAGCAGGGCGCCCGCCACATCAAATCTCGGGCGTTGCGCCGGCGCGGACCCACTGGCAATTGAACTTGGGATCGCAAACAACCCAATGCCGAGCGCGAGCGTCGTCAACGGAATCCGTCCCCAGAACACCGACGGCCAGTCAAATAGTTGCACCAGCGGCCCCGCCGCCAGCGTGGACATCACCATCCCCGACGCCAGGCTCGCCGACGTGAACCCCATCGACAGCCCGCGCCGGTGCTCCGGAAACACCGACGCGGCAATTGCGGGCGCGGTGCTGTACAGGCATCCGGTGCCCAGCGCCTGCAGCATCCTGAAGCCCACCAACGTCTCCAGGTTGGGCGACAGCGACATGCACACCATCGACACCAGGTAGGTCACCGTCCCGCACAGGTACACAATGCGCAGCCCGAACCGGTCGGCGAACGCGCCGGCTCCCAACGCCAAACCCGCCCGCGTGGCGATGAAAACGACGATCACCCACTGCACTGCCGCCAGGTCCGTGCCAAACGCGTCCCGCATCGCCGGCAGCCCCACGTTCACCGCAAAATCCAGCGACGCCAGCACCATCCCCAGCGCCGACGCCGCCGCCAACGCGACCGTCCGCCACGTAACGCGCGCGCTGGCCACGGGCGTAGATTCAGGAGCAGCAGCCATGGCGCCAGATTGTACGCTACACCGCGTTCAGTCATCGTCGTGCGTAAACTATAATGACGCTCTCCGAGAACGACATCATGGTGTTGCTTGAGAGGGAATCACTTGACCGTGCACCCAGCAGTCATTGTTCGCATCTTGTCCGTTATCGCGATGGTGACTTGTGCAATCGCGGTCGCCTGCACCTCACCTGAACCAACACCCGTTCCGACCCCACCGCCTGCTGAGGAAACCCGCCGTCCGGCAATGGCGAACCCGAGCCCAACGCCAACCATCGTTGTGCCACCAACGGCAACCCCTCGCCCACCGACACCTACCATAGCGGCTGAACCGTCCCCCACCAACACACCGCGTCCTACGTTCACGCCTCGTCCAACCCCACGGCATTGCCAACGTCTACACGCGCAGCCACGCCCGCTCCGCGCCCAACGAACACTCCCCGGCCTACAAGGACTCCCCGGCCTACAAACACTCCTCAGCCGCCCAGTCCCATCGCCGGCTTGCGGTATGCAGACTGGCTGGAGAGCAACCGGCGAGCGCGCGCAGCCGAAATTCGCGAACTCGCATGGGTTCGAGACGGTGTTGATTCAACGGAGCGTGAAGCCGCCGAATTGCTGATTGCAGCCGCGCGGTGGTACCCAGACACATTCGGGGTGTTGCGGTCGCTGGACTGGATCCGGGATGACATCACCCTTGCCGAAACACAGGCCCTGAACGGACTGCGATGGATGGCTAGGTACTCGCCTGCGCTTATCGAGAAGGTTTTGGAAAAGCCCTGGGTGCTCGACGACATCACCACCGACGAAGCGACCGCTGTCCGATACCTGTACTGGATGATCTGGTACCAAGATGAGCCCGATGAGCAGGTGGAAGCCGCTGCGCTCCAGATCCTCAACATGCCCTTCATGCAAAGTGTGGACGGTCAGGACGCTATGGCCGTCCGGTCGTTGCGAAGACTTGAACGCCAAAACATCGACGCTTTTTTCCGTACATTATCCCACCCCAAACTCGAAGGGGGTATTACCGACGAACAGGCCAAAATTGTAGCGTTGTTGGGATCTACTTTCGCATATCGACCAGGGTCGGCGGATTTCCTGCTCGGAGGTACTGGCGTGTATCTCGAAGAGCGACAACTCGATCTGCCATCCACCGGCAACACCGTCGTGGCTGTTGTTCGGATCCGCGACCAGGTTACTCCTAGCATGGACTACCTCGAACACAGCGTACGCACTATCGAGGAATTCATGGCCCATTCGTTGCCCACTTCATTCATCGCGCTGTTCTACGATGACGCCGTATTCCCCGAATCCGGCGGGACCAATTTCGGCACCCATATGGCCATGCAATTGCTCTACGACGTCGAACACGGTCGTTGGTGGGATTCCACGCCCAGCGTGATCGCCCACGAAGTCGCCCACTACTACTGGAGAAGCAACAGCGATTGGATCGACGAGGGCGCCGCCGAATTCCTGGGTTCCATCTCCGAAAACCGGCGCGACGACGTCCCAATCGAAGTAACCAACAATCCCTGCGCTTCCGCCAAAACCATCTCGGAATTGGAGGCGTTGGATCCGGAAAGCCTCGGAGAAAAGGGGTTCAACTGCAACTACTACCTCGGCGAGGCACTGTTCGTGGACCTCTACCGCGCTCTCGGCGAGGACACCTTCAGGCAGGGCTTCAGCGGCCTCTACCGCAAATCCCTGTACGAAGACCCAGCCGACAATTGCGAGGGCACCGATCTGGGTATCTGCCACCTGGTTGCCGCGTTCAAAACTGATATGTCCGAAAACGATGCGGCAAAAGTGGACGAAATCGTCAAGCGCTGGTACGGCCCGCTCCCCTGACCTGTCGGTCAACCCAATCGGCGATATGCTAATATCTCCGCGTACCGATACCGTCATTTCCTGCCCCGGAGGTTCACCAACATGACGCAGAATACCGGCGCTTTCGAGGCCCTGCTCCAGGAAGACCGCACCTATCCGCCCCCGGCCGAATTCGCCGCCAACGCCAACATCGCCGACCTCTCGGTGTACGACGAGGCCCGCCGCGACCCCGAGGCGTTCTGGGCCCGCTTCGCCGGCGAACTCGACTGGTTCAAGCCCTGGGACACCGTCCTCGACTGGTCCGATGCCCCCTTCGCAAAATGGTTCGTCGGCGGCAAGCTCAACGCCGCATACAACTGCATCGACCGCCACCTGAACGGCCCGCGCAAGAACAAGGCCGCCATCATCTGGGAGGGCGAACCCGGCGACTGGCAGGTTTACACCTACCGCGACCTCTACCGCGAGGTCTGCAAATTCGCCAACGGCCTCAAGAGTCTCGGGGTCGAGAAGGGCGACCGCGTCACCCTGTACCTCCCCATGGTTCCCGAACTCGCCATCGCCATGCTCGCCTGCGCCCGCATCGGCGCGCCCCACAGCATCGTCTTCGGCGGGTTCAGCGCCGAGTCCCTCCGCGACCGCATCGAGGACTCCCAGTCCAAGGTCATGATCACCGCCGACGGCGGCTGGCGGCGCGGCGGCATCATCCAGCTCAAGCAGAACGCCGACGCCTCCATCGAGGGTGACACCCCCGTCGAAAAGGTCGTCGTGGTCAAGCGCACCGCTCACGACATTCCCATGGTCGAGGGCCGCGACGTCTGGTGGCACGAACTCGTCGCCGACCAGCCCCTCAACTGCGAACCGGAGCAGATGGACAGCGAGGACATGCTGTTCATGCTCTACACCAGCGGCACCACCGGCAAGCCCAAGGGCATCGTCCACACCACCGGCGGCTACATGACCGGCACTTACGCCACCAGCAAGTGGATCTTCGACCTCAAGGAGGACGATGTTTACTGGTGCACCGCCGACATCGGCTGGGTCACCGGGCACAGTTACATCATATACGGCCCGCTCGCCAACGGCGCCACCACCGTCATGTACGAGGGTTCTCCCGACTATCCCGACCGCGACCGCTTCTGGGCCATCGTCGAGAAGTACGCCTGCACCATCTGCTACACCGCGCCCACCGCCATCCGCACCTTCATGCGCTGGGGCGAGGAATACCCCAACAAGCACGATATGTCCTCCCTGCGCCTGCTGGGCAGCGTCGGCGAGCCCATCAACCCCGAGGCCTGGGTCTGGTACTGGCAGCACATCGGCGGCGGACGTTGCCCGGTCGTGGACACCTGGTGGCAGACCGAGACCGGCTCCATCATGATCTCGGCATTGCCCGGTATCACCACCCTCAAGCCCGGCTCGGCAACGCAACCGTTCCCCGGCATTGACGCCGCCATCCTGGATGAGCAGGGCAACGAGATCGGCCCAGGTGGCGGCGGCTACCTGGTCGTCCGCAAGCCCTGGCCCAGCATGCTCCGCGGCATCTACGGCGACCCCGAGCGGTTCGTCCAGCAGTATTGGTCCAACTACGACGGCATCTACTTCACCAGCGACGGCGCAAAGCTGGACGAGGAATCCTACTTCTGGCTGCTGGGCCGCGTGGACGACGTGATCAACGTGTCTGCCCACCGCATCAGCACCATGGAGGTCGAATCGGCCCTGGTGGACAACCTCAAGGTCGCCGAGGCCGCCTGCATCGGCCGCAGCCATGACGTCAAGGGCCAGGCCATCGTCGCGTTCGTTACCCTCAAGGACCAGATTGCCAGTTCCGACGAGGTCATCAACGAGCTCAAGCAGCACGTCGCCGGCAAGATCGGCCCCATGGCCCGCCCCGACGACATCTACTTCGCGGCCGAGCTTCCCAAGACCCGCAGCGGCAAGATAATGCGCCGCCTCCTCCGCGACGTGGCCGAAGGCCGCGCCCTCGGCGACACCACCACCCTCGCCGACCCCGCCGTCGTAGAAATGCTAAAAGCCCAATACGACGACGAGGAATAAGCGGCCGCCGCCGACTCAAACGGTAACAGGGACAACCTTTCGCGGTTGCCCCTGTTTTCCATTACGCCGTTGCCGGGCTGCTTCTTCTGTTCGCCAAGCGTGAGCCGGCGAACCCGAGAATGGCCCCCACCGAAGCCTTTATCATCCAATCGGCAACGTTGAGCAGAATCTCCCTTGCCGGAGTCATATCTTCCGCCGGAACCGGCGCCATCCACACCAGCACGCCACCGCCCAAAACCACCAAGCCAAAGAGGATAATAAGAACGCCGGCCGTGGCCAATGCGCCTGTCATGAAGGTTCTACCTCGACATTGCTGCCGGCAGCGCCCTCGGCCGACGACTTGCTTTTGCCGCTCGTCCACACCGCGTAAAAGAGGAGGCCCATGCCACCCAACACCATGATAAGGCCCATTACCATCATGGTCATTCCAAGGATTGGCTCAAACAACTCCATGTCCCGCCTCCACATTCCAGCCGGTCCATCTCGATTCTATCACGATCCTATCTTCGGCTACGCCGCCCACCATACCAACCGCCTTTGCTATACTGGCTGGCGGATTTCCGAATCAGCGGGGCACCCCATGCAATACGAAACCGTCATCGGCCTCGAGGTCCACGTCCAGCTCGACACCCGCAGCAAGATGTTCTGCGCCTGCCCTGCCGACTACCAGGACGCCGACCCCAACACCCGCACCTGCCCCGTATGCCTCGGCCTCCCCGGCGCGCTGCCCGTCATCAACCGCCGTGCCGTCGAGTACACCATGATGACCGGCCTCGCCCTGCATTGCAGCATCCCCAATTTTACCAAGTTCGACCGCAAGAACTACCCGTACCCAGACCTGATGAAGGGCTACCAGATCTCCCAGTACGACCTCCCTCTCGCCCTGGACGGCTACCTGGAAATCGACGGCGACCCCAACATCGGAAGTGGCCAGCGGCGCATCGGCGTCGAGCGCGTCCACCTCGAGGAAGACGTCGCCAAGATGCAGCACTTCCCCGACGGAGACGGCGGCGAGGGCTATTCGCTGGTGGACGTCAACCGCTCCGGCGTCCCCCTCATGGAAGTCGTCAGCAGACCTGACCTGCGCTCGCCCGAGGAAGCCCGCCAGTACCTAACCTCGTTGCACTCTCTCGTCCAGTTCCTCGGCGTCTCCACCGCCAACATGCAGGACGGCAACTTCCGCTGCGACGCCAATGTCAGCATCCGCCCCATGGGCAACGACACCTTCGGCACCCGCACCGAAATCAAGAACATGAACAGCTTCCGCTCGGTGTTCGACGCTCTGGAATACGAGGTGGAGCGCCAGCGCCGCGTCATCGAGGACGGTGGGCAGGTCGTCCAGGAGACCCTCGGCTGGGTGGAGGAGCGCCAGGTCACCGTATCCCAGCGCAGCAAGGAATACGCCCACGACTACCGGTACTTCCCGGAGCCGGACCTCCCGCCGCTGAACATTGGCCGCGACTGGGTGACCCGGCTGGAAGCGTCCCTGCCCGAACTCGCCCCGCAACGCAAGTCCCGTTTCATGATCGACTACGGGCTGTCCGAATACGACGCCGGCCAACTCACCGGCTCCCGCGCCACCGCCGACTACTTCGAGACCACCGTGTCCTTACGCAGCCCGTCCGGCGATGCCGACGCCACCCAAGCATCCGCCAAAGAAGTCGCCAACTGGATCATCGGAGACCTCTTCCGGCTGCTCAACCAGGAACACGTAGACATCGACAACTCCCCGGTTCGACCCGCCGGACTATCCGACCTGCTTGGCCTCATATCCGACGGCACCCTCTCCACCTCCCTCGCCAAGACCGTCCTCGAGGAGATGTACGCGACCGGCGGCGACGCTGCCCAGATCGTCGAGCAAAAGGGCCTGGCCCAGATCAGCGACACCGGCGCCATCGAAGCCGCCGTCGCCGAGGCCATCGCGGCCAACCCCAAGGCCGTCGCAGATTACCTCGACGGCAAGGAAAACGCCGCCCGTTTCCTCATGGGCCAGGTCATGCGCATTACCAAGGGCCAGGCCCAACCCGACCTCGCCCTCCGCCTGGTCCAGGAAGGTCTGGAAGCCCGGAAAGGCTGACGTGGTACAATCGATACCCACGGAGTCGCAAAATGGCACTGCTCAACGTCGCACAGATCATAGCTTCAGTCATCCTAGTCCTCATCATCCTGTCCCAGGTGAGAGAAGCCGGCAGCGGAATGTTCGGCAGCGCCCAGAACACCGTCCGCACCCGCCGCGGCCTGGAACGCACCTTGTTCCAGCTGACCATCGCACTCATCGTGATCTTCCTGGTGGTATCAACCCTCAGCGCGCGCTTCCCCGGTTAGCGCTCCAACGGTGGCCGGCATGACCGCGCCTCCCATCGTCCTCGCCACCGATTTCGGGCTGTCCGACGCCTACGTCGGCATGATGCGTGGCGTCATCTACGGCATCAATCCGTCGGCCCACGTCATCGACCTCACCCACGGCATCGGCGCCCAGGACGTTCGCCACGGCGCGGTCGTTCTCGCCGATTCGTTTCTTTACTTCCCAACCGGCAGCATATTCGTCGCCGTCGTCGACCCCGGTGTCGGCACCGACCGGGCGGCCATCCTGCTCGAAACGCCGCACGCCCGGCTCGTAGCCCCCGACAACGGCCTGCTCACCCTCGTCTGCCGGCAATACAACTCGTCATTCGGTGATTCGGACATTCCGGGGAGCGCGCCGGTACCGGATCAATGCCGAGCCTGGCGGCTAACCAACCCGGACTACTGGCGACATCCCGTCAGCAACACGTTCCACGGCCGCGACGTGTTCGCTCCGGTCGCCGCCCATCTGTCTCTTGGGACCAACGCCGAATCAGTCGGCCAATCCACCCCAACCATGTCGGCTCTGGCCCTGCCCATCCCCCGGTCCAACGGCGGCAAAATCACCGGCCAGGTCGTATTCGCCGACGCTTTCGGCAACCTGGTCACCGACATCACCGCCGACCTGCTGCTCCAAATCGGCGCCACCCCCGGCGACCCATCCGTGTCAGTCACCATCGCCAATCACACCATACACGGCCTGTCCAGCACCTTCCACGATCCGCCCCGTACTGAGTACGGGGACCCGGCCGACCCAGGCCTCCGCGCCCTCATCGGCAGCCACGGCCGCCTGGAAATCGCCGTCGTGGATGGCAGCGCCACCTTAACGCTGGGAGTGGGCACGAGCGAGCCGGTGGCGGTAATATTGCGCGTTGGGTCTCTTGATCACCCGCAGAACGCTCTAGGTTAGGGCTTCGAACGGGATCGACACGGTGAGTAAGCGCAACATACGCTCCAAAAAGCGCTCCGCTCGTTGGCAAATCGTCCTAGCGCGTCGCTCGCTAAACGTTGATTGAACGTCATAGTCGGCTTCAATGCGCAGGCCGTACAAACTGCCAATTTCACTGCCCCATTCCGGCTCTACGGAACCGTTTTTAACTAAGGTGCTGGCAAACTGCTGATTGACACGTCCGTGATTGGTGCTCACATTCAGGCCGGAGTGAATCAACGCCGCCTTCGCAGCGTGGAGCACCGCGTAGTACGACCGTGAAGCAGCGTCTGCGTAACACCTTTGGCGAAAACACACTGACGCGGCCCGAGAACTCGCTTGGGCACGCTTCCATTCCGCGATCGCAGAGTTATGATTCATCATACTCGAACATAGCTCCGCGATACTCGATAAAAAATACTGGACGCGAAGCCCTCTCGATCGAACCATTCTTCCTGCGTATAGACCAAAATCGTAGGAGCCGCAAAATAATCTTCCATGTCCACTTCATGACCCAGCGAACCGACCGCGTCTTTGGTCTCCCAATCGCCCGCGTCGAGAAGAATTAGCAAGTTCAAGCCAGGATTCGGGTGCAAGCGTCCCAGTGACCGCGGCCCGTAAACCATGACGTCAACGACCAGTCCCGGAAACTTCTCGTCCAGCCTTTTTCGGTAACTGTCCAACCAACCTCGTTCGTTGTCTCGCAGCTTGAGATTGGGTTCGATCTTCTCGGCTTCGTCGGAATCGAGGAATTCCCAATCTTCAAGGTCTTCAAAATCAAAACTGGCAGGCATCGTTTCTTCCCAAACGCCAACGATATGCTGTCATAAATGATAACACGTTCGTGTACATCCAAACCCACGGCGTGCGTTGTGCTGTACCTCAACCCTAGTGGACGCGGACGGAGGTTCCGTCCAATTCAGAGTCCCTTTCTTGACACTACCAACCCGAATGCTACTATTTCCCCATCGTAATACCGGCGATCACCCGCCGGTTTTTGTATAATCGCCACACTCAACTGCCAGGAAAGCCCCACACCATCCATAAGGAGTGTGTTGCCATGGAACCCGAACGCGACACCTTATTGAAACTCTACCGCACCATGACTACCATCCGGCACTTCGAGGAGCGCGGCGTCCCAGAAACCGGACAGCGCGGCATGTCATCCTCCGTCCACTCATCGGTAGGCCAGGAAGCCGTGCCCACCGGCGTCTGCGCCCACCTCACCGACGACGACTATATCGGCAGCACCCACCGCGGCCATGGTCACTGCATCGCCAAGGGCGTCGACCCCAAGCTCATGATGGCCGAGCTTTTCGGACGCAGCCACGGCCCCAACAAGGGCAAGGGCGGCTCCATGCACATCGCCGACATGAGCAAGGGCATGCTCGGCACCAACGGCATCGTCGCCGGCAGCGTTCCCCTCGCCGTCGGCGCCGCTCTCACCTCCAAGATCCAGCGCCTCGGCCGCGTCGCCGTGGCATTCTTCGGCGACGGCGGCGCCAACCAGGGCGTCCTCCACGAGTGCATGAACCTCGCCTCCGTGTGGAAACTCCCGGTGATCTTCTGCTGCGAAAACAACGGCTACGCCGAGTCCACCCCCGTGGAATACGGCCTCTCCGTCGCCAACGTGGCCGACCGTGCGGCCGGATACGACATGCCCGGCTTCCACGTTGACGGTATGGACGTGCTAGCCGTGTACGAAGCTGCCGGCGAAGCTGTGTCCCGCGCCCGCGCCGGCGACGGTCCCGCGTTGCTTGAAGCGCGCACTTACCGTTACTACGGCCACACCGTGTTCGACAATCCCCTCACCTACCGCACCAAGGAGGAAGAGGACCACTGGCGCGCCCGCGACCCGCTGCTCACCTTCCGCAACCACATGATAGCCCAGGGCAACGTCATCACAGCCGAGGAACTCGACCAGATGGACGAGGAAGCCCGCGTCCTCATGGAGGAGGCCGTTGCCTTCGCCGACGCCAGTCCGCTCCCCGAGCCTCACGAAATATACGAAGACGTGTACGCCGACTACCCTGTAGAAATGATGCGCCGCGGCGCCAACATGTCCGTGTAATGGAGCCAAGGTCACAGGCAATGAACATGGATCTGGACCTTGGGAAGGGCCAACCCAACCTGACGGACATCGAAATCTCGGCGTTGGGCAAGCTGATCTACCGCCAGAAAATCAGGCCGCTGATGACCGAAAATGACATCGGCCGGTTTGTGTTTGTGGACGTATATACCGGCGACTACGCCGTTGCCGACAATATGCTGGACGCTACCCACAAATTGAAAAATCGGGCCCCCGGAGCCTGCGGATTCATGATCCGTGTTGGTTATTCCGCCCCGGTATTCCTGGGATGGCATGAGGAACCGGAGCTATGACCTCCGGCAGAGTAATCTCTACACGCAAGCCACTTGTTCCTGTAACCGTCCTGGACAGCCAGAGAAACCCACACATCATACAGTTCATACTCGACACAGGTTTTACCGGCCAACTCCTGCTGCCCGACCGCTACATGAACAGGCTCGGACTGTCGACCTCGGAATGGGTCAATGCCAGGCCCGCAACCGGGGAGTTCGTCAGGGTATCTTACGCTGAAGCGACGGTTGTATGGCAGGGAATCCAGCGACGAGCAGAGATCATTCAACTCAACTCCGAACCCCTCCTCGGCATGGAATTCCTCTGGAACCACCGCATCACCATCGACGCCGTTCCCAACGGCCCCGTAGCCATCACCCCCATCGGAGGCTGACAACATGACCACCATGGTTGAAACCCCAATGATGCCCCCTCCGGGCGAAACCCGCGAAATTCAGACCCGCGAGGCCATCAACGAGGCTCTCGCCCAGGAAATGCGCCGCGACGAAACCGTCATCATCATGGGCGAGGAGATCGCCGGCGGCGCCGGCCGCGAACACCTGGGCATCGTCGACGCCTGGGGCGGCGCATTCCGAACCACCCGCGGCCTCATCCAGGAGTTCGGCAACGAGCGCGTCCTCGACACCCCGCTCTCCGAGGCCGCCTTTGTCGGCACCGCCATCGGCGCCGCCTCCACCGGCATGCGCGCCGTCGCCGAGTTGATGTTCGTGGACTTCGTCGGCGTCTGCATGGACCAGCTTCTCAACAACGCCGCCAAGATGCGCTACATGTTCGGCGGCCAGGTCAAGGTCCCCTTCGTCATGCTCACCCGTATCGGCGCCGGCTTCGGCAGCGCGGCTCAGCACTCCGAGTCCTTCTACTCGCTGTTCAGCCACATCCCCGGACTCAAGGGCGTATGTCCCTCCGACCCCTACACCGCGAAGGGCCTGCTCCTCTCCGCCATCCGCGACGATGACCCGGTGGTATTCTTCGAGCACAAGGGCCTCTATGGCGACGTCGGACCAGTCCCCGAAGAACTGTACACGTTGCCGCTGGGCAAGGCCCGCACGGTGCGCCCCGGCTCCGACATCACCGTGGTCGGCATCAGCAAGATGACCTGGGTCGCCGTCGAGGCTGCCGAGGAACTCGCCAAGGAGGGCATCAACGCCGAGGTCATCGACCTCCTCAGCGTCTCGCCCATCGACTACGACCACGTGCTGGACTCCGTGCGCCGCACCCACCGCCTGCTCGTGGTGGACGAGGACACCCCCGTGTGCAGCATCTCCTCCGACATCTGCGCCCGCGTCGCCGAGGAAGCCTTCGACTACCTGGACGCTCCCCCGTCACGCGTCACGCCGCCACACACCCCCGTACCATACAGCCGCGCGCTGGAAAACCTCTACGTCCCCAACTCCGAACGAGTCATCGCCACCATCCGCCGCCTGGTGGCCTAGCCCCCGCGTGGGGCGGTTCCAATCCCGACCCGCCACACTGATTCGTACCTGTAGGGGCGAGGCATGCCTTGCCCCTGCTATCGTAAAACCCCCCGCCTCTGGAGGCCCAAACATGACCACCGTAGGATCCGGCAAGCACGCCTACACCCTCACCTCAGACTGGGCCAAGATGCCCGATGCCCACCCCCTGGGCGCCGTCAGCGCTATCGCCAGCGACTCCGCCGGCGACATCTATGCGTTCCACCGCGCCGACCCGCCCGTCGCCATCTTCGACCGCGCCACGGGCGATTTCAAAAGCGGTTGGGGCAACGGCGGCTTCGTGTACGCCCACGGCTTCTTCATCGAGGACGACATCGTGTACCTGACCGACCGCGACACCTCAACGTGCATCATGTACTCGATCGACGGCAAGCCCATCCAGATGCTGGGACGCAACGGCGTCCACTCCGACACCGGCTGCGAGGTCGCTGGCGCCCTAGTGCCCCGCGCCGCCGGCCCGTTCAATTACCCCACCGAACTGGTCCCGTCACCCAGCGGCGACCTCTTCGTCTCCGACGGCTACCGCAACGCCCGCATCCACCGCTTCGACAACGACGGCAACCACAAGTATTCCTGGGGCAAGCCCGGCAAGGAACACCCCTACGAGTTCCACCTTCCGCACAGCCTGCTGGTGACCCGCGACGACCGGGTTTACGTCTGCGACCGCGAGAACAGCCGCGTGCAGGTGTTCAACACCTCCGGCGACTTCATCGCCATGTGGACCGATGCCCAGCGCCCCACCGACATCTCGCTAACGCCGGAAGGCGATTTCGTCGTCAGCGAACTCGCCACGCTCGACAACTCCGCCAGCCCCCGCGTCAGCATCTTCGACCGGGACGGCAACGTCCTCGCTCGCTGGGACAGCCGCTCCGCTCACGGCATCTGGTGCGACGCCCAAGGCGACATTTTCCTCGCCCTAACCGGCGACCGCGCCGTGGACAAATACGGCCGCAACTAGTTCGTAGCTACACCCAATTGCGTCGGGGCGGGTTTGAAACCCGCCCCGAATCGTCTATGACTGGCGAAGCGTTTCCTGCACACGTCAGAAAACCTGCACCACAAGATTGGCGATGAATGCCGCGATAATTCCCGATACGATGATCCCTCCAATCCACCGAGACTCCCGACGAGTGGCTGAATTGTCCACGCGCAGGGATTCTACGTTAGCGTTCATCTCCACGCATAGCGCGTTCATTTCAGTTCTCAGCGTCTCGTCGTTGGCATTCATCTCCGCCCGGAGAGATTCCAAGTTAGCGTTGATCTCCACACGGTTAGCGTTCGCCTCGGCGCGTAGCCATTGAATATCCCGCGCAATCGCCGTGAAACGCTCGGTGTGATCCCGGAGCCTTTCGCTCACTTGGGTCAGAGCGCCCTCCAGAAAACTGATTCTGCTTTCAGTGGTCATGACGCCTGTCCTGTCTCAACCTGATGCTGCGCCTCTTGACTTGAGAGAAATCCAATTTCCTTGACCAATGTGGCCCGCGCAGCAGCAGTTAACCCCCGGCCACCGCCGGCACAATGCTCACCTCGTCTCCCGACTTGATGGACGTCTTCAGCCCCTGGTCAAACCGGATGTCCTCGCCGTTCACGTAGATGTTCACGAAATAGCGCAGTTCGCCCTCTTCGTCCAGCAGCCGTTCCTTGAACCCAGGGTAGTCGGACTCCAGCCGGTCGATCATCTGCGAGAGATCATCCACCTCCAACTCTACTTTGTCCGCCCCCTGTGTCATCCGTCGCAGCGGTGTGGGGATACGTACCATAACGCCCATTGGGGATTCTCCTCCTGTTGTTCTGCAAGCCCCGGGGCGTCATCAGTCGCCGGGGTCAGCCCTCAATTACGTCTCCGGCAATCGGGTCAACGCGCACGCCGCTGTCGGCGACCCACGTCAGACCCCGCTGGATCTCGTCGTCCGTCCCGTCCAACTCCAGAATTACCCAGCCCATGTCCGCGCGCACATCCGCCCGCCGGATGTTGGTAACCACGTCAAAATCGTGGCCCAGTCGATAGATGACGGGCTCTCTCACCATGTCCGCCGAGAAGGTGAACCGCACTCGCTGCCTGGCCATCGCGTCCTATACTCCGGCCGCGACTCGGCGCTCAAGGGCCGCCTCAAATGACCCCATCATCGGCTTGACCACCAGCGGATTCACGACCTCTTCCACGGCCTCTTGCGTCTTCAGTCCGTTGCCCGTGATGTACGCAACCGTCAGTTCGTCCGGCCCGATGGCGCCGGTCTCGGCCAGGTACTTCAACGTTGAAACCGTAACGCCGCCCGCCGTCTCCGTGAACACGCCCTCGGTTTCGGCCAACAGCTTGATGCCTTCCACGACCTGGTTTTCCGGCACGGCGTATCCGCTGCCCTCCGACTCCCGTATCACCCGCAGCGCGTAGATGCCGTCCGCGGGGTTGCCTATCGCCAGGGACTTGGCGATGCTGTCCGGGCGCACCGGCCTGATCTGGTTCCGGTGGTTCTCCCACGCCGTGACGATCGGGCTGCAGCCCGCCGCCTGCGCCATGTGCATGCGTGTCGTCACCGCAGGATGATGCACCGTGTTCTGGTCCGCCCCGAACGGCATCGGATCAACCCCGTCCAGCAGGCCCAGGCACGCCAGTTCATTGAAACCTTTCCAGATCTTGGTGAACATCGCGCCCGACGCGGACGGCACCACCACGTGGTCCGGGATCCGCCAGCCCAACTGCTCGGCCACTTCATAACCCAGCGTCTTGCTGCCCTCGGCATAGTAGGGGCGCATGTTGATGTTCACAAACGCCCAGTGATAGTTGTCGCTGATCTCGCTGCACAGCCGGTTCACCTCGTCGTAGGTGCCGTCAACCGCCACCAGCGTCGGGTTATACACCGCTGCGCCTATCACCTTGCCCCGTTCCAGGTCTGCCGGAATGAACACGATAGCGTCCACTCCCGCCCGCGCGGCATGGGCCGCCACGCTGCAGGCCAGGTTCCCGGTGCTCGCGCACGCCAATGTCTCGTAACCGAACTCCACCGCTTTGGTCGCGGCCACCGACACCACCCGGTCCTTGAACGAGAACGACGGGTTGACGCTGTCGTTCTTGATGTACAGGTTGTTCAGGCCCAGCCGTTTCCCCAGGTTCTTGGCTTTCATCAGCGGCGTATAGCCCGCCATTATGTCCACCGGATCTTCCGCCGACGCCGGCAGCAGGTCTTCGTACCGCCAGATGCTGAGCGGGCCCTGGGCTATCCGTTCGTGGCTAACCACCTCGGATATGGTCACGTAGTCGTAGATGACCTCGAGCGGCCCAAAGCAGAAATCGCAAACGTTCAGGGGGTCGCCCGGATACTCCCGGCCGCACTCCCGGCATTTTAGTCCTTTGATGAAAGCCACCGGATGATACCTCCGTTGGTCGTTCGCTCCGCCGCCTGAGGGCGAGCGCCGGTTCGCGTTGAACCGATTAGTCCTGTCGCAAGGCTGATATTGTGCCAGAGGCCGGCATCACTGGCAACCGGGCCTCATCGGGCTAGCAACAAACGCCGACCCGCGACTATCCGAGTTCTGGGGACGGACACTGCCCCTAGTGCATCGGGTGGTACCAGTGGCTGTCGAAGAACATGAGAGGGTTCGCCTCTTCGTCTCGGTGGTGCATCTGCTTCACTTCGCCCACGTAAATCGTGTGGTCGCCATACACGTGCGAACCCACGATGTCGCAGTTGAAAAACACCATCGAGCCGTCGAGCTCCGGTACATTGTGATCACCCATCGTGTACGAATACTCCGGGTTCCCCTCGCGCTGCTCCGGCCGCCGCGCAAAATACATCCCCAGCACTTCCTGTTCCTCACGCAGCACGTTGACCCCGATCCTCTTCTGTTCCTCCACGTATCCGTACGTGATGGTGTTGTGCGCCACGCATACCAGCAGCGTCGGCGGGTCCAGGCACACCGATGTGAACGCGTTCGCCGTCATCGCATGCGGATTGCCCTCCGGATCCAGCGTCGTGATCACCGTCACTCCGGTCGCGAATTTTGACATTGCCTGGCGAAAGTCGTTTTGACTAACCACTGCGGCTTACCCCCGATAATTTGGCGATGATTATACCCGGACAGTATCACCATTGCCAAACGCCCCGCTTCCACGCAGCCGATTACGAGCGATGAGCGAATATCTCCACACTTCGTCATCCCGGACTTGATCCGGAATCCAGCAGCGCCCTCTCAGGATCGTTGTCATCCGACCGGTGGTTGTATGTCTCGCTGGCAGCAATCGCGCGTTCGGGCGAAAAGGGTTGCCTGCGGTGTCCGCAATTACGTTCACTCTGCAGTTGCTTCCATCACCGATGGCAATGTCCTGCGCCATCCGCACACCCGCACATCCGCACACAGGGGACGGCCACTCTCGACGCTGATTCAATCCCTCGTCCCGACCGCCGGATTCTCGCCACCGATCCGTGCGCCAAACCGTCAGACCACTGCGGCGCCCAACTTCTCCCGAGCGCTCTCGCCCGAAACCGCCGGCCACGGCGCAAACGCCTCCCCGATCCGATCCGCCGGCAGCTTGCTCGCCCGTCCCGCGTCCAGCTTCAACACCGTCTCCGGCGGTATGTGACCGGAGAACAATTCCGGATGCGTCAATTCCGCCAGCAACTCCAGTCCATCCACCACCCTCGGCCCGGGCCGGCTCAGCGTGCTGTGGTCGATCAGGTACACCTCTCCCGACCGCACCGCTGGCAAGTCGCTCCATCCCGGCTGACCCGCCAACCACGGAATCTCCCGTACGCTCCGGGACAGGTCCGACGAACACAGGTCGATGTACAACTTGTCAGGAGCCGCGGAAACCACCTCGTCCCACTCAATCCGCTCGGCGGCGCAACCCGCCGCAAACCGTTCCGGCAACACTCCGCCGGCCCGCGACACCAGGTCGGTAACCCAGTGCCCGCCGATAACCAGCGGGTTCACTCCCTCCAGCGAGAACACGGCCGGATTGCGGCCGGCGCGACTCACCTTATTCTCAACCGCGCTGATCCGCGCCCGCAAACCGGATACCAGGTCCGCCGCCGCATCCGAAGCGCCGCAGGCCTCGCCGACCTCGACGAAACTGTCCAGTATCTCGTCCAGCGTCCTCGGGTTCAAATTGAGCACCGTCGGCGGCAACGGTATCGGCTCCACCGCCTGCCGTACGGTCCCCGCGTCAACCTCGCAGAAGTAACACAGGTCCTGCGTCAGCACCAGGTCCGGGGCAGCCTGCCTCAACCAGTCCACGTCCAGGTCGTACGGACTCTCGCCCGACGACAGGATGCGGCTCATCTCCGCCTCCACTTCCTCGCTCGACATCACCGCTGGGTCGATTCTACTCCGGCACACCACCCGTATCCCGGCAACCTCCGGCGGGTGATCGCACAGATCGGTAACCCCTATGATCTGTTCGCCCTTCCCCAGGGCGAACAGTATCTCCGTGCCGCTGGGCAGCAGCGAACATATCCGCACGGCGCACTCCCCCTCATTCCGGCTATCCGTAGTCGTCGCCCGGATTGTAGCATATACTTCCGGCGTAACCGGATTTCCCGTTCGGTTCATAGCCGCCACCATGAACGCCGCGACCACGCTCCAGCCACCCACCGTGTCGGAACGCTTCTGGGACAAACGCGCCCTCGTGGCGTTGAATGCCTACAGCTTTGGCTTGGCCGGATTCATCCTGGCCATGGACACCGCGGTCCTGCCCATCCTCGTGCTGGAGGTCGCACCCCACGCGGCCAAAAACACCTTGCTCGGCGTGGTCGGTCTTGCCGGTTTGCTGGCCACCGCTTTGGTCCAGGTCCCGGTGGGTTGGGCCAGCGATCGCACCCGTTCCCGGCTGGGTCGGCGGTTGCCCTATATGCTCTGGACGTGCCTCTGCATCCCCGTCGGCCTGGCCGGCCTCGCCACGCCCCTCACCTACGTCAGCCTCCTCGTCATCTGGATGTTCATCCAGATCAACTCCGGCATCGGCTATTCCCCCTATCTCGCCAGCGTGCGCGAATTGGTCCCCGCCAACCGCATGGGTGTTTCCGCCTCCATCAAGACGCTCCTCGAAGCGCTGGGCGGCGCCAGTCTCCTGTGCGTCGCCGCCCTGATGATTGGACACTACTCCAGGCCCGACGGCGTCCATTGGTTGTGGGCCACCCTCGCCATGGTCGCCGGTGTCCTGTTCGTTACCTCTGCCACCAGCGCTCTCACCATCTTCGGTCGCATGCGACAGGCCGGAGGGGCCGCCTCCGCCGTATTTCAGCGCGCCACCATGGTGTTCCCCGAGTCCACCTCCATGGCCCGCCTCCATCCCGACCTCGGTTGGTTCGTGGTATCGCG
This sequence comes from Dehalococcoidia bacterium, assembly GCA_965116565.1. Classification (GTDB taxonomy): domain Bacteria; phylum Chloroflexota; class Dehalococcoidia; order Lucifugimonadales; family UBA3495; genus Bin87. The sequence continues at coordinate 1,079,113 of OZ220699.1, read as the reverse complement.
GGGCGCGTTCATGGCTGCCGTGATCATCTTTTCCACCTACGGCCTCTTCTTCCTCCGCGACAAGGTCCAGGTGGACAACCCCGCCCAGGCTCTCGGTTTGGCGATTATCGGAGTCGGCGGCGCATTGGTGCTCACCACCTACCCCGCGGGATGGTTGTCCGATCGGGTCGGGCGCAAACCCGTGCTCTCCGTCGGTGTGGTCATCGCGGTTGCCGCCACTGTGGCGATGATGTGGGTCAACTCGTACTTTATGGCAGTGGTGGTCGCCAGCATCATCGGCGGCGCAGTTGGCATGATACTCCCGTGCCACTGGGCCATGGCCAATGACCTCGGCACGCCCGGCCGCGAAGCCCAGCACATGGGCATCGTGAACCTGGGCACCCTGGTCGGCGCGGCCGGCGCCAAGGCCATCGGCCCCCTGCCCGACCTGGTCACCGTCTGGTTCGGCCCGGGTTACGGGTACACGGCCCTCCTCGGAACCAGCGCGTTGCTGTTCATCATCGGCGCCATTCTCCTGCACAAGGTGCGCCTGGACCACCCTGCCGAATTGCGGTAGCCGGATTTTTAGTGTGCCGGGAGCGGCTGTCCTCCCGGATCGCGCCCTTATTCCAAAACGATGCATCCCAACGCTGTCTGTTACCCGCCCGGCCGTGCTGTATCATGGCTCTGATCGCATTCTCCGTTTCCTCTGGTGAGAGTGTACATGCGCGCGTTCTCCGGCAATTACCGTCCCACCTCATTCCGCTCGTGGCCGTGGCTGGCGGTATTGGCCGGCCTCGTCCTGGCGGTCATCGGCCTGGCTATGCCAGCCATCTCCGAAAACCACGCGTCAGCCTCATTCGTGGGCCAGTCCCAGCCGGCCGACTGCGCCATCCTCGTCATCGACCAGGATGAGGATTACACCCCCGGCGCTCGGGTTGACCTCGAGCTAACCCTTACCGACGCCAACGGCGACCGCAACTGTAGCCCCGGCCTGCCAACTGACGAAATCACCATTGAACTGCCTGAGGAGATGAACGTACCCGCCGACTATGACCGAGACGACATCGTCCTCCGCGCCGGCTCGCGCTATCAACCCAATTGGATGGACTATTACCGTGGAGACGACGGCCCTCACGAAATCAGACTGCCCGGTTGCGTGGAGTGGGAGTTCTACGGCACTCGCGCCGATTGCGATGAGGTCAACCTGGCCGCCGTCCGCATCACACTGGACGGTCTCCGTCTTCCCGATTACCCACCACCGGAAGACGAAACCTACACGGTTTCCATCCAGTGGAATAGCGGCGAAAAACTCACCTTCCCGCTCCGCGTCGATCCAACCCTCGACATCGACGACGATGACACTGAAGACGATGACACGGTTCGCTATGGGCAAACCGTCGCCTTTACCGGCATCGGCTTTACCAGGGGCGTCACCGCCAACCTATATGCCAACCGGCAGGGCGGCTCCAGCGCCTGCAGGTCTTCCGACGTCAGCGATTGGCGCGAAATTGCCTCCACTGTCGTCGGCTCCGACTACCGCTTTACTGCCGACGTACCCATCGACACTTCAAACTTCCGGCGCTCCGGCAAGTACCAAATCTGCGCGCGGGACGGCGCTGGCCGCCGCCTCACCGGCTCTATCAGCATCACTGTCGCCGCCGGACTCATCATCTCCGGCAACGATGCTGTCAGTCCCGGTGAAGAAGTCAGGCTGCGCATCGTCGGCGGCAATCCGGGCATCCGCACCGTTTACGTCGGCGGACGGACCGCCGAGTGGCGCACCTCATCCGATAACCTGTTCGTCACTCTGCCGCCCTCACAATCCGGAACCGTAACCATACGCGCCGAGTTCCGTGATGGCGGCAGCGCCACCACCCGCGTGACCATCTCCAATGCCGAACTTACGGTCAGGGTTGTGGGTGATGGCGCAGGCCTGGGCCAGACCTTGCTGGTATCCGCCCAACAACTGGCCGGCTCCGAAGTCTGCCGCGCGCGCCTGGACGGCGTTGACGTTGCCCTGCTTGACGATTCCCGCGACCGCGCCGATTGCGTCCCCATCCGCAGTGGCGGCCGCTTCAACGCTACCATCCTGCTGGCAGACCCCAACGGCGAAATTTCCCGCGAACTTATCGACCAAGTGATCGACCTCGATGACGGCGACCACCTTGAACTGGAAATCACCGACGACGCCGGCGTCAAAGCCACTGCCGACATTCCCATCGCTGTCCCCCGCATCATCCTGGATTCTGACCGCAGCGTCATCAACCGGGGCGAATCCATCGTGATACGTGGGGAAAATTTCCCGCCGGAGACCCCCGACTACTACAACCCCCCGCAGGTCCGAATCACCGTCAACGGACGCCGCGCCGGCAGCGTCTATCCTTCATCCGATGGCCGGTGGCGGTACGAATTCGACCGTACCGAAACCCTCGATCCCGGCCAGCGCATCCGCTTGGAAGTCTATATCGACGACTACCGCCTCAGGGAACTAACCGCCGACCTCGACATCAGGGCCGCCTCCGTGGGCCTGGAGGTCACCCCCTCGGTCGTGCGTATCAACACTCCCGTCACCGTCACCGTGACCGGGCTGGACCGCTACATTGGCGGCTACGGAATCCGCATCCGCAATGGCCCCTTCATCACTTTCAACGGCGCAAATACTTTCAATTCCAACCGCGACGGCGCTTTTACCGCGCGCGCCACTTTCCCGGATTTCGAACCCTACTCCTTCAGCGGCGGCGAATCTGTCGTGTACTTGGACCTGTACCTGGAATCGAACCGTGTCCCAGGCACCTACTCTACCGTAACCATGCTGCCCGGGCTGCATCCCACTCCCACCCCAATTCCAACCCAAACGCCTTTGCCCACTCCAACACCCACGCTCACCCCGGTTCCCACGGCCACTCTTACCCCTACTCCGGTCCCTACTCCCACCCCAACGCCCAGTCCTACGCCCACGCCGACTCAAACCCCAACCCCAACGTCCACTCCGGTTCCCACCGAAACGCCCGTACCGCCGGCAACCATCGACCGGGACGCTATCGTCAGCGCCGTCATGGCCGCCATCGCCACCCCTGCCCCGGACCCCGCGACTGGCGGCTCCGTTGACCGGGCTGGCGGTTTCGCGGATGCCGACCCCACCTTGTTGTTGATCCTGCTGATCGCCGTGAGCGTCATTGCGTTGGCCGCCATCATCGCCGCCGTTCTCCTGTTGCTGGCCCGCCGGCGAGCCGCCCAACAGCAAGCGCCGGAAGCTGAGGAGGAAAACCTCGATAACGCAACCTCCGAATAATCCGATCAGGCTAGCCTCTCCGCGCCGTGTAGGTCTCCCTCACGAAAATCATTAAACCCAGCGCCGATGCCACCAATATCGCCGCGTCAACCCACAGGGACCAGGAGAACCCGGCCGCGTCCGCAATCGCACCCAACGCCAGCGCGCCGGCAATCGTGCCCACTCCCCCAAACGTCCGCAGCAATCCGATCGTTACACCTTCCATCCCGGGTGGCGCGATGTCCGCGAAGAACACGGTGCTCGCCGGACTGCCCAGCCCTTCGCCCAACCCCAGCAGCACTCCCGATAGCAGCAGTTGCCACAGGTTCCCGGCCCAGATGAACGCCGCTATTCCCAGGCACATCAACGCGATCGACGGGATGATGGGAGATTTCCGCCCGAACCGGTCCGAAAGGTAGCCCGACGCCAGCGTCGTGAAAAACTGGGGAAAGTGCGTCACGCTGATCCACAAACCCAGGTCGCCGGGCTCAAACCCCTTCGCGCGCCCGAACAGCGGCATCACGCTGAACCGCGCGCCCTGCCGGTTCGCCACGATCATCAGCGCAAACAATCCCACGAATATGAACGCCGGGCTCAGCATCAACCGCCACATCGCGCCCCGCTGTCGCCGTTCTCCCTCTCCCTCGGCGGGAGACGGTTGTGGTGAGGGCGATCCGGCTCTCCTGCGAGCCACCGCCTCTTCCCGCCACCGCGACTCCGGCAGCGCCACCACGACCACACCCAGCGAGACTGCCATCAGAGCCGCCTGCGCGTACAGCGGCACCCGCAACCCGAATATGTCGCCCAGGTACCCTCCCATCAGCGGTCCCAGGATCTGACCCGCCAAGATGCTCAACTCCTGCAAACTCAGCAGCCGTCCCCGCGTCTCCGGCGTCGCCTCGTCCCGCAGGTAAATCGTCGCCACCGTCAGGAATATGGTCCCTCCGAACCCCGACACGAACCGCCATCCCGTCAGCCACGCGTAGCTGAACGACACCGACACCATCGCCGCGCCCAACACATTGATTGCCGCTCCCAACCCCAGCACGCTCTTCCGCCCGTACCGCTGCGCCAGGTAACCTGCCGGCAGGCTGGTGACCAGCCGGCCCGCTCCGAACAATCCAATGGTGATGCCGATCTCCGCCGCGTTGACCCCGTACTCCTGCTCCAGGAACAACGGCAGCACCGGTGCGATCGCGCCCAGGCCAAAGCTGTTCAGCGCCACCGCCACGCATAGGACCGAAACACCCCGATACCGGTTCGCCAGCGCCTCCCGTATCCCGCCGCGCCTCACTGATTCGGCCCGCCCGAATTCCCCTTCTCCCCCGGCGGACGAGTGCCGGAATCACCGGGCATCCCCACCGAATCACTGCCATCCGCGCCCGCCGTCGGCCTCACGATCTCCCGGATCCTCCGGTCAATGCGGAACCGGGGAATCATTATGTAATGTTCGCACGTCTGGCAGCGCAGCCCGATGTCGCCGCCCACCCGGTTCACCAGCCAGTGAAACCCACCGCACGGATGCGCCTTCTTCAGCCGGACAATGTCCCCCGGCTTCAGATCCGCAACCCTCGGCGGCCCACTCATCCCCCGTTCTGCCGCCATCCCAGTCCCATGCCTTCCAGCGTGTCGTTGATCGCGTCCTGCAGCCCCGTCGCCGCCCGCCGCGCCGCCTCCGCATAGTCGGGCCCGCTCGATGCGTAGATTATCCCCCGCGCCGAGTTGATGATCGCCAGCCGCCCATTTGCATCGACCCCGTGCCGCACGCTTTCCTCCAGGTCGCCGCCCTGCGCTCCGACTCCGGGGATCAGTATCGGCGCATCCGGGCACACCCGCCGAACCGACCCCAATTGCTCGGGCGCGGTCGCGCCCACCACCAGGCCAAGGTTGCCCCTCGCCGGCAACTCCGACAAACCCCGCGCGAGCCTCATGTACACCGGCTCCCCGCCGTCAGCCACCAACTCCTGCAGGTCGGCGGCTCCCGGGTTCGAACCCCGGCACCACACGAAAATCCCGTTCTCCGGCCGGCCCAGCCATGCCTCCACGGTATCCAACCCGCCCCACGGGTTCACGGTGACGGCGTCAAACCCCCAAACCTCAAACAGCGCCGTCGCGTAGGCGTCCACGGTGTTGCCGATGTCCCCGCGCTTGGCGTCGGCGATGATCACCCGGTCCGGAGCAACGTCCCGGATATGCGCCACCGTTGCCTCCAGCGCCCGCAATCCGGGAATCCCCAACGCCTCGTAAAACGCGATGTTCGGCTTGTACGCGCACACCAGGTCCGCGGTGGCGTCCACAATCGCCCGGTTGAATTCCACCACGGCCCGCCAATCCGGACCATCCCCTGCCATCCGTTCATCCTGAGCCTGCCATAGGACCGACGCCGGCATCTGCGCCGGATTCACATCCAGACCCACGCAAACCAGACTCTGCGCCGCCTCGCTGGCCGCCAGCAATTTATCGGTAAAGCTGGTCATATCGGTTATCGGTATCGGACACAATCGCCAGTCGCCGCCTCGGCATGATCCGCGTTGTTCGCTCGAGTTCGACTGAGCTGGGCCATCCCCGGTAGGATTCTGATTCGATCACATTATTGCACACTGACCATTGCCGTTCTTCATGGCGTAGAGCACGCCCGCTGAGGCCACCTCGCCGATGAACGGGACCGCTTGGGGATGGTGAGGAAAGCCAGGCAGGATGCCGTCCATATTGCAGTAGAGTTCGGTGACAAAACCGGCAATGTTGACGGGGCTCCGTTCCTCAACTGTGGATGGTATCAACTCACGGCGTAACGGAACCCCGTGGCGTTTTCACAACTTACTCAACCCGGCGCTAAAAGTCCCTATCTCCAGCGCCATTCCGAGGGCGTCACCGGGCAGGTTCAAGTCTGGTTGGCTCGCTGGCCAACGGTGAAGCGATTGGGTTCATCTGCCCAAACATCCCGCAATCCCACCGACTCGATTGAACCAAGATTTACCGTTTTGGACCGCTCCTCCGTAAGCATCCCGACTCACTGATCACGTCAATAAACCTTGTACTCCTCCAGCACCGCCGCATCCAGGTGCAGGCCCATCCCCGGCTCGTCGGGCGCGATGATCTCCCCGTCGTCCCACTCCGGCAGCACGCTGTTCAGCTGGTAGTACACCGGGTCCCGTTCCTCCTCAAAAACCTCCACAAACAGACCGTGCGCGTGCGCCGGCAGCAACTGCACCGCCAGCTGCGGCTCCTCGTGGTGCGCCATCTGGACTCCGCGCATCTGCGCTGCGCCGGCCACCCGCCGCCATTCCGAGATCCCGCCACAGATTGCCGCGTCGATGTTCAGGATGTCCACCGCCTCGGTATCCATCAGCCGCTGCCCGCCCCACGAACTGCTCTCGCCCTGTCCGGCCGCCACCGGAATCCCCGTCCGCAGCCGCACCTGTCGCATGTCGTTGTCCGCGTTTTGCCACCGGCACGGCTCTTCCAGCCACTCCAGCCCCATCTCCCTGGCCGGACCCGCGAACTCCAGCGCTTCGTCCAGCGTCCACGCCTGATTGGCGTCGCACACGATGATGAAGTCGTCGCCCAGCGTGTCCCGTATCGCGCGCACCCGCAGCAGGTCGTCCGCCACTGCCACGCCGCCGACCTTCAGCTTGACGCCGCCGATCCCCCGTTCCCGCTGGTGCAGCAGGTCCTCCACCATGAACGCCGTGTCCCGTCCCTGCACGTAGTACGCGAACCGCACCACCGGCGACCGCTCGGCATACCCGCCCAGCATCGTCCGCACCGGCACGCCCAGCGCCTTGCCCGCAATGTCCCACAGCGCGATGTCGATGGCCGCAATCGCTCGCATCGCGATGGCCTTGTCCCCAATGTGCGGCGTCAGCGCGAACATCTTCTGCCAGCACCGCTCGATCGCCATCGGGTCCTCGCCCTGCACCGCCTCCGCCATCGGCCCCACCACCAGGTCTTTCAGCAACTCATAGCCCGTCCGCTCGTCGCCCGAGTAAACCTCGCTGACCAACCCCTCGTCGGTGTGCACCCGCACCACAATCGTGCACCGCGATTCGATCTGGTAAACGCTGCCGCTGAACCTTGTGCTCAGGGGAATACGGACGATGTCCGCCTCCACGTTGGTGATACGCATGTGTCGTCGCCTCCCGGCTCATCGAGTGAGCACGAATTATACGCGCTCACTCTCCGACGGCGCCCGGGCCATCTCGACCATTTGCATGCGCCCATATAGTCCTCTCATGGTGCCAGCCTGCGCGTCCGGGCAGGCTCGCTCATAGCGCCCAGCCTGCCTGCCCCGACGTAGTCCGCTAATGTAGTCCGCTCATAGCGTCCAGCCTGCACGCCCCGGCGGGCCCGCTCATAGCGCCCGGCCTGTCCAATCCGGCAGGCCCGCTCATGGTGAGCTTGTCGAACCACGAGCGGCCGGCCTTTTGCGAACCGTACCGGCCACAGTTATTCCCTGTATGCAGACAATCGAAAGGCCGGGCCTCCAATTGCCCGTCGCTCAACCAACCCACAACCTTTGGTACAATTCAATCAGCGATACACCAAAATACCGTGCCGCATCAGGTCGCGAGGACACCATGAACACTCTCAAAACCTTCTTCCTGCTGATGGTCTTGACGGGCATGCTCTTGCTGATCGGCGCTGCCATTGGCGGCCAGGCCGGCCTCGTCATCGCCCTCATCTTCGCTCTGGCGATGAACTTCGGCGCCTATTGGTTCAGCGACAAGATCGCCCTCAGCATGGCCCACGCCAAGGAAATCACCCGCGAGGACGACCCCGAGTTCTACGACCTCGTCGAAGAACAGGCCCGCCTCGCCGATATGCCCATGCCCAGGGTTTACGAGATCGATTCCGACTCGCCCAACGCCTTCGCCACCGGCCGCAACCCCCAGAACGCCGCTGTCGCTGCCACCACCGGCATACGCCGCATCCTCACCCGCGACGAACTCGCCGGCGTCATGGCCCACGAGATGGCCCACGTCGGCAACCGCGACACCCTCATCATGGCTACCGTCGCCACCATCGCCGGCGCCATCTCCATGCTCGCGTTCATGGCCCAGTTCGCCGCCATATTCGGCAGCTTCGGCGGCCACAGCGACGACGACGAGGGCGGCGGCGGCAACATCATCACCCTGCTCATCATCGCCATCATCATGCCCATCGCCGCCACCATCATCCGCCTCGCCATCTCCCGCGCCCGTGAATACCAGGCCGACCAGACCGGCGCCCACAACTGCGGCAACCCCGAGGCCCTAGCCCGCGCGCTGGAAAAACTCGAACTTGGCTCCGAAATCCGCCCCATGAAGGTCAACGAGGCCGCATCCCACCTGTTCATCGTCAACCCCCTCAGCGGCAAATCCATGGCCCGCCTCTTCTCCACGCATCCGCCCATCGAGGAGCGCTGCCGTCGCCTCCGCGCCATGAACGTCCGCCCCAGGTTCGATGACGTCGATACTTCGGGCATAAATGTCCCCCCGCGTAACGACCCGCCCAACTACGAAATCCCCGACAGCAACGACCGGCCGAATTTCTAACCGTCCCACCGTCTGCGCCGGGATGCCGTCCATCATGGTCCGGAAAAACGCCGACCCCAAAGCCATCGCCGTAGCGCGAGCGGTGCAACAGAAAGTTCCGGAAGGCGCCGTCGTCTTCCTGTTCGGCTCGCGCGCCCGGGGCGATTACAACGGCCGCTCGGACATCGACCTGATGGTGCTGGCGCCAGACCACGCGGCCACGAATCGGGACGCCAAGGCCGCCACGTCCAGCGCCGCACGGGCCATCGCGGAGCAGGAATACGGCTACGCCATGCCCGTGGACATCCTGCACCTCGACCACCCTAGATTTCGACGCGGCCGCCGGGCCGTCAACCACGTCGCCTACGACATCACCAGGGACGGCATCCCCATGACCCAAATTCCATTCGATGCCATCAACCCCGACGCCGACGATGACGGCTATCCCGACAACTGGCCCGACGTCGCCGAGCGGCTGCGCGATGCTTTGGACTCTTTTCGGCATATGCGCTACGACCTGGCCGACGACGCGGAGAAATACCTGGGCCGGAACGCCCATGAAACGCTGGAGCACTGCTACAAGGCGCTCCTCTCAGCCCTGGGCGTAGCCTATCCTCGAACTCACGAACTGCGCGAACTGGAGGCATTGCTCGACCGCCTCAGCGAACGACACGGCCTCAACATTCCTCCCAGCCTGGATTGGTTGGACAACTTCACCGGTGGAGAACGCTATTCGGCTCCGGCCCCCATACCCATTCCGCCGCAGGAGTTTTTTGAGCAAGTGGAGCAGGTCAAGGACGCCATCATCGCCCGCGTGTATGAAATCACCGGCACCACCGAGGCCGACTTGCACCCATAGCTAAGCGGCCAACCTCCCGGCTCAGAAAATCGCTATCGGATTCACCGGGCTCCCCGTGACGTTCCGCAGCCGCAGCGCCCCGATCGACAGCATGAATTCGTAGCGGCCGTGTCGCTCCGCCACCTCTGCAACCTCCTCCAAATTGGCATTGTCGATCAGCCAAACCCCCAGGTACACCAGGCACGAAATGTGCAGCGGCGACACTATGTTCGGGTACTCGTTGGGCCGGATGTCGTTCGACGTGTCCGTCCCCAGCATCGCGATTCCTCGCTCCTTGAACCACGGCGCGCACGCCACGTGACACGCCACGCTCGGCTCCGTCGGAGGCAGCGGCCCTTCCACCAGCCGTCTGCGGTAGTTCCCCGTCCGCACCAGCAGGATGTCGCCGGACTCCACAGTAACCCCGTGGTCGCGCTCCGCCGCGTCCAGATCCTCCGGCATCACCGGCGCGTCCGGCGGTAGCCAGTCCACCCCTCGGACCTTGGCGATATCCAGCAGCACGCCCCGGCTCACCAGCCCCTGCGCCGTCAGGTCGATGGCATGGCTCTGCGCCCCCTCACGCGACGTCACCACCGCCGCCGGCACGCCGTTGTACATGAACCCGTCGTACGAGTAGTGCGAAAGCGCGTCAATGTGCGTGATGGTCTGCCCGTGAAACACCATCCCGATGAACTCCGCAGCCCCTCGCCGTGAGTTGCGCCGCTCCAGCGGGTCCGTATCCCGACCCTCGCCGCTGTCCACCATGAACCGCTGCACCTGGTGGCTGATGTCCGGCGCCATGTCAGTGGTGATCGGCCGGGCGCAACTGACGGTCTCGCCCGTCTGCACCAACGCCGCCGCCTGCGTCCTCTTGCCCTGGGTGATCAGGTTCAGCGCCCCCAATTGGTCCTGCTGGCCCCAGCGCCCCCAGTTGTTCTCATTCCGGTACCACTCCAACACTTGCGCCTCTGTCGGCACTCCTGCAAACGCCATGCTTCCCTCCGTCGCAATTCGCCGGCTCGGACCGGCAGCGTTCCCGGCATTCTACACCAACCCCCAATTTGGCCCACCCGATTCCCCAACGCTTGCCTTCGGCCCATCGACTAGCCCGAGCGCCGCCGGTTATCCGGCACCGTGAGCCTGTCGATCTCATATCCCGGGCGCCCCCGGCGGTCCGCTCATCCTGAACCCGCCCATCGACTATCCCGGGCGCCCCCGGCGGCCCGCTCATCCTGAGCCTGTCGAAGGACGAGCGGGCGGTGGTCGAGAAAACGTTGCGGCGCGGCCGAATACCCTGTTTTTGAACAGTCGAATGACCCTGGACACTTACCGTCGGCCTGTTTATTCCGAAGGACGCGGCGAATCATCCTTGAATCCGGCGCAAACCAACCTGTTACACTTCACGTATCTTTAAGTGCCAGCCCAATGTGCCCACCATGTGCATATAGCACGGGCAATGCTGGTGAAAACGCGAGCTTCCAATGAGAAGCGCCGCCGATGCAACCCCCGACCGCTCGGGATACGACCGGGCAATCGGGTTTCGCGTGCCAGCCATGACACGCAGGTTTCAGAGGCGGTGAATCACCCCGCATAAGGGAGAGAAAAACTCATGGCCTCACAACCCAGGGACCCAACGGGCCCTCGCGAGCCGAGGGAGCCCATCATCTACTGTGCTCGCTGCAACGCCAACACTCCAACCCGCGACGTAGAGATCATCACCATGCGCAACGGCATGCCCGCTACTATCGGCTACTGCGTCCGGTGCGGCACCCGGAAATTTCACCAGGGGGTCGGCCGCTGACCCAACGCAGCCGACCCCCTCACCTTGCGCTCACGCCAAACGCGATCCCGGGAACTCTGGATATCCCCGCAAAAACTCCCCGCTCGTCGACGCCCTCCGACCGGCCAACTGCAACTGCCGCACTGCCAGCAGCCCGTCCCCCGTTCCCACTGCTATCTCGGCGTCAGCCGCTGCGGTCACCAGCCCGGGATCCACGCCTGCCCCCAACACCGGAGCAACCTCCAGCAGCTTCAGTTCCTTACCTTCCCAGGTCGTAAAAAGCCCCGGCCACGGTGCGTATGCCCGCTGCCGCCTCGCCAGCGTTTCCGCGCCCAGTTCCCAGTCCACCGCTCCGTCGCCCCGCTCCAGTTTGCTGGTGTAAGTCGCCAGTTCATCATCCTGCTCCACTGCCGAAACCAACCCTGCGGCCCAACCCGGCAGCGACTCAACCAGCAACCCTGCACCGTCGGCGAACAGCGTTTCCGTCAACGTCGCCGCATCGTCCGCAACGTCGATCTCCCGCTCCCGCTGCGCGATTATCGGCCCCGTGTCCATCCCCTCGTCGAGCAACATCAGAGAGACGCCCGTGACAGTGTCTCCAGCCAGAATGGCACCCGCCACCGGCGCCGGACCCCGGTACTTGGGCAGCAGCGAGGGATGCAGGTTCAGGCACCCAAACCGGGGTATCGCCAGCACGCTCGAAGGCAACAGCCTCCCGTATGCCGCCACCACGATCACGTCTGGCCGATGGGATTCCAACTCCGCCGCCGCATCATCGCTCCGGAGAGTTCCGCGCTGGACCACGGGAACCCCCAGCTCTTGCGCCCTGATCTTGATGGGCGACGGTTCAACGGTCTGTCCCCTGCCCCGCTTGCGGTCCGGCGGCGTGTAAACCGCTACCAACTCCACACCCGCGCACTCTTGCAGAGCGTCCAGCACCGGAACCGCAAACGCCGGCGTCCCCATGAACACCCCGCGAAGCATCGCTCCTCCGGGCCAACGATCCAGGGATTCGTTTTGCGGATGGCTTGACAACTATTTCCCCTGGCTGTAAATTTGCAGTAACCGCTGTGCGGAAACTTTAGAAAAGGAGGTGATTGCGAATGGAAGCTAGTTTAACATGCTGGGGCGATGGTAGGCACCAGTCTGGACACGACGGGGTGAACGCCTCTTAGCGTCATCGCTTTTCTAACAACGGCATTTAGCCCGTCAGTCGGGCCCAGACCAGTGTCTACCGTCGCCCCAAGGTTTTGGGAGCATCGGGCGGCAAGCCAAAGGTCCAGTCTGGGCCCGATACCCTTTTAACTGCACCCCCGACGACGCGTCCCTTGCACGGATTCGCCAACCCCCACCCTTGCAATGCTCGCGATACCTCAGGCTGATTGACAAATTGGGCGGCTAATCATACATTGAAAGGTACCCCATTCGGAATTTCAGCCACGGAGTACAAATGCTACGGATTCGCCTGCGGAGAGTAGGAAAGAAAGGCCGCCCCTACTATCGAATCGTCGTAACCGACCAGCGCAACCCGCGCGACGGCGCATACCTCGACGGCATCGGCCACTACGACCCCATGGCGGACCCACCGGCGGTAACACTCGACGAAAATCGGGCAGTTGACTGGCTGCGCAAAGGCGCTCAGCCCTCGGACCCGGTGCGTCGTATCTTCGATTTCAACGGCATCTTCGACAAGGTACACGCCGATGAAAGAACTGATTGAGTTCATCGCCCAGTCACTCACCTCTAACCCGGAAGCGGTGCGGGTCACCGAGTCCGACGAAGGCGACCAAATCGTAATCCGTCTGGAAGTAGCCCCTGAAGACAAGGGCAAAGTCATCGGCCGTCAGGGCCGGGTAGCGCAGGCAATGCGCGTTCTGCTCCGAGTCGCCGCCGTCAAGGACGGCACCCGGGCAGTCTTGGAGATTGTCTAACCCGCGGCAATCCCGGCGTCGCAGACCCCGGTCACCCTCCCGGGACGCTTCCGCCCAAAAACCCCAGTCCGTCCCGCAGGATCCGGAACCGCCGGACGGCTGCGTCCTCGTCGGCCGCGTCATGCGGCCCCACGGCCTCGACGGTACCCTCAGGATCCAGTCCCTCTCGGATAACCCGGACCGGTTCACCATCGGAGCGCCCCTCAGCGTCTCCGGCAGCTTCCGGTTCATCGATTCATACCAGTCTCTTGCGAACGGCCAGGCCTTCCTCCGTTTGCGCGGTCTGGAAAGTCCCGCTCAGGCGCGAACCCTCGTCGACGAATGGATCTTCGCCCCGATCGGCCCCACCGACCGCCTGGAGCCCGATGAGTATTACCACTACCAGTTGATCGGCCTCGCCGTGACAACCGAAGAAGGCGAAAACCTCGGGACCATCAGGGAAATCCTCCCCACCGGCAGCAACGATGTGTACGTCGTCCGGCCCGACTCCGGCGCCGAAATCCTGCTGCCCGCCATCTCGCAGGTCATCAAGCGCATCGACCTCGAATCAGGCATAATGCTGGTGCGCCTGCTCAGCGGATTGCGATAAAGAACCGCTCTCCCACTGTGGGACAGGGGGAGACGGGATTCGTGCGCTAATCCCCCGCCGCTACCGCATGCCGCTCGGCGTGGGCGTGCTGATGCGCGGCCTCGTCGGCGAATTCGTGGTCCTCGCACGCCACCCAGCGGGAGCCGTCGGCGAACCATTCCTTCTTCCATATCGGCACGATGGTTTTGATGCGGTTCACCGCCTCGTGACACGCCTCAAACGCTGCAATCCGGTGCGGCGACGCCACCGCCACCACCAGGCTGATGTGCCCAACGTCCACGCGACCCGTTCGGTGGGCGATTGCAATGTCCTCGATGCCGTAGTCCGCGCACAGGCTGTCCCTGACCTCTTGAAGCTTCTTGATCGCCATCACGTCGTAGGCTTCGTACTCCAGGCGCGTGACTTCCTTGCCCCCGAAATTATCGCGGGTCGTGCCCATAAACGTGACCACCGCCCCGTTTCCATCCCGCCGCACCGAGTCCGTGACTGCCACCGGATCCAGGGGTTCGTCCGTAAGAATGATCATCGTCAGCAACCTCCGCTAACCGCGTCCCCCGCTCACGGGAGGTATCAGGCACACCTCGTCGCCGGCCTGCAGCAACTGGTCATCGTCTGCATATTCTGCGTTCACCGCCACAACGATGCGAACCTCCGGCGGCGCCAGCCGGGGATAGTCTCCCCGGACTGCATTTGTGAGGTCCCCCACCGAAGCGCCCTCGGGCACGTCCACCGCCACGATGGAAGCCCCGGCACGTTCCCGGTACAGCGCAAATAATCGAACATCAAAACGCATGATGACCCGATTATCGGCGGCCCGTACCCCGGTGTCAACGCACCGCACCGTCCCGTGCGGGGCCTTTCAATTATTCGTTCCTGCGCGCGTATTCTGTTCATGGCGCGGAACGCCCGCCCCCAGAGGATCGAACCCGCCGACAAACAGCAGATGTAGAACCGTACCGACCATAGTCATTTCCTGCGTCCAAACAATCCAAAGGCTCTAAACCCCATCCAGGACAATCACGTCTTGACGACGATAGACAATGAGTCAGGAACCACATCTCCCGAAATCGCAAAACTCCGCACTCCCCCACGCTCTTACAATCCGCCCAACGGCCGACAACTGACGAACGGTCTCAACCAAACCGCATCCCGTTCATCCCGGTCCATCTTGTTCATCCCGGTAAGATTCACCGCCGGTTGCTGCCACGCGCCGCAAACCCGACAGCACGATTCAAGATGCGACCGCGCTGCGCCACGCCTTTGATCGCATCACCATCCACCGAATCCCAAACACCCATCCTGAAAATCCTGTGCATCCATGAAAATTAAAAAACCGGTGTGACATCCGCCCGTTGCCCCACTACGCACCCGCGTTCTATCCTACATATGTCAGGTTCCCCAAACGGTACTCGAGAACCGCGCGGGGTCGTCGCATCGCTAGCAGCGGCGTTCACCAAACCATGGAAACATAGCGAGGTGTCAAAAAGGTTCGGGTCGCATAACGGCCTGTCGGTTACCCAAAAGCAGAATACGGTTCCGCTAGAGCCTAGAGTCGCTCTATTACCCGACCAAGCTCCCGGAACCCAGCGGGTGTCACCACCGCCCCGTGCCGCAAAGCTACGGCTCATAGAGTCGGAGAACTGCGGGACACGGAAACCTAGGACGATATCTTTCTGCGCAAGCAAAAAACAGTGTTGGCCGTGCTCCGACACGCAACCCGAACCGCAACCTGACGCCAAAATCGGAAAACCCAAACCAACAGCCCAAAGGAGGAACCCATTGAAATCACTGCTCAGAATCTCCCTCTCCCCTGGCGGAAGATGGTCGGGCTGAGGGGGAAAGCGACCAACTCCCATCGCAAACCCACGCACCTGCTCCCCCTGCAACAACGCCGTCGGCGTTTGTGGAGGCGCATAGTCATCCGCCCCGACTGATCGGCCTGTGGGTCGCCCAATCGGCGCGCACTCACGCCCGTTGGTGGGATTGACTGGCGTATTCAACGTCCATCGCGCATAATGCCGGCGTTGCAGCAATCCCACCAGGAGGCGACCCATGCCCGATCGCCAGCGCCTTACCCAGACCCTGATCGAACTCATCCGGATCGATAGCCCCACCGGCGAGGAGGACGCTATTGATGCCCACCTCTCCAACCGCCTCGCCAACCTGGGCGCTGCCGTGCGCCACGACGACTATGGCAATCTCGTCGCGACCCTCCCGGGAAGTGGCGCCGCCGACGGCCAGGCGCCGGTCATGCTTTCCGCCCACATGGACACCGTCGAACCCGGTCGAGGCATCAATCCCACCCTCGACCCTGATGGAGAAACCCTCCGCTCCGACGGTACCACCATCCTGGGCGGAGACTGCAAGGCCGGACTCGCCATCGTGCTGGAAGGCTTGACCTCCGCCGTAGAGGAGGGCGCTCCCCGACGCCCGGTGCAGGTGGTGTTCTCCCGAGCCGAGGAGGGCGGCCTCAACGGCGCCCGCAACCTCGACTTTTCCCTCGTCCAGGCCACGACCGGCATGGTCTTCGACGGCGAGGGACCCGTCAGCCGCATCTGCGTCGGAGCCCCGGCCCAGAACATCGTCCAGGGAAACATCACCGGCGTGGCCGCCCATGCCGGCCTGGAACCCGAAAACGGTGTCTCCGCTCTGCTGGTAGCCGCCAACATCCTCACCCGCCTGCCTTTGGGCCGGATCGACGAGGAAACCACCGGCAACATCGGCCTGCTCCAGGGCGGCCTCAAGCGCAACATCGTTCCCGAGCACGCCTACCTCGACGGCGAACTGCGTTCCCGCAACCAGGCCAAGCTCGACAACTACACCGCCGAGTTCCACCGCGCTTTCGACCAGGTCGCCGCTATGTACCCCCGGGCCAATATCGACCTGAATATCTGGAGTCAGTACCGGGCTTACAGCGTCCCCCACGATCATCCCGCCCTGCAGCTCATATCCGGTTGCGTGGCAGGTTCCGGCCTGACCCCGACCACCGAAACCACCGGCGGCGGCTCCGACGCCAACGTGTTCTTCGAGCATGGCATCACCGCGCTGCCCGTCGGCATCGGCGTCCGAGATTTTCATACCACCCGCGAAACCGCCAACCTCAGCGAAATATTCGACGCCGCGCGCGTGTGCCAGGCCTTTGTGGGCATCCAGTGATACCTGCCCGCCCTCTCACCCATCCCGGTTGGCCGGTGCACCCATTGGACCTGCGACCGCGCGTGTTCCGGCACATCTGGTTCAGACGCTGTCCAGATTTGAGGTGACCCTTCCACATCAAAACCGTCATGCCGGCCTTGAGCCGGAATCCGGAAAATTCTTCCCATGCTCACGTCGCCCCCCAGCGAAATTTGTCGGCTCCCGCCGCCACGCTGTTGGGCGCCAATAATAAAGCCAACCACCCGGTCTGAACTGTTACCCGTCTCGGGTTCCCTTGACAGTGTAGCCGCCGTCCGTTAAATTTTTCACGTTGGAATAAATCGCCCCGGATCAATGAATCGCCACGGTTCGAATCGTCCCGATTCAATCAATGGCGCGCCGCGCTACCCTCTAACCTCCATCGCTCGGCAGGCTACCTAACATGGGCTCAACACCAACCGCCTCTGCGGGCGCCCACCAAGTGGGCAATGCCGCCAACGGCGCTCCGGCCAACCCAGGGCCGAGTCTCCCCACGATGTTCGACCGCTACCGGTCGCATCTCGAAAACGCTCTGGCCGACGCGGTTCCTGCCCTCGAACAGCACCCGATCAACACCCTGCTGCGTTACCACCTGGGATGGTCCGACCGGTCGGGTAATCCCTCGCCCACTCCCGCCTCGCAGGGCAAGGCCCTGCGCCCCACGCTCTGTATGTTCGCCTGCGAGGCGTTCGAGGGTCAGTTGGACCACGCGGCGCCGGCCGCCGCCGCCGTCGAGCTGATCCACAACTTCTCCCTGATCCACGACGACATACAGGACCGTGGATACGAACGAAGACACCAGCCCACCGTCTGGGCCGTCTGGGGCACCTCCCCGGCGCTCGTCGCCGGCGACTCCATGCAGTCCCTCGGCGATTTCACGTCCATCCGTGCGACCGACTCAGTCTCCCCTGCCACCGCCATTCGCGTGTCCTGCCTGATCACCGCCAGCTACCTGGAGATGATCGAGGGCCAGTGCCGCGATTTGCAGTTCGAGCAGCGTGAGAACATCGGCACCGACGAATACCTGGACATGATCGCCCTCAAAACCGGCGCCCTGATCCGCAGCAGCCTGGTCATCGGAGCGGCTCTGGCTACCGAGGATTCCGAAACAATCGACGGAGTCGCCCGGTTCGGACGCGCCATCGGCCGCCTCTTCCAGATCCGCGACGACTACCTCGGCATCTGGGGCGACGACGCGATCACCGGCAAATCCACCGACAGCGATATCGTCCAGCGCAAGAAGAGCTACCCCATCGTGTACGCGTTCCAGGAGTCTGCCGGCCCCAACCGAACCGAGCTGAGCCGGCTCTACGCCAAGGAAACTCTGGAGGAACCCGACGTCGACCGCGTCCTGGAAGTCCTGCAAGACATCGGCGCCGCCGTCCAGACCGACGCTCTCACCGAGGCCACCGCCCAGGAGGCCAGGGAGTCGCTGTCCGTTCTGGAGTTGCCCGCCTGGGCTGCCGAAGATGCTGAGAACCTCATAGATTTCATGGCCTACCGATTGTTCTGAACCGTTGAACCGTTAGATATCCCCATGGAGAAAATAAACATGGTGCGGACCCATACCGACCCACCCGCTGACATCAAGAACGGCAAGCATCCTCCGGCCAGGCGCCCCATGGAACTCGGCGTGCGCATGGGCTGGTACATCCTGAAGAACCGCCTGCGCGGTCGGCAGCGATTCCCCCTTGTGACGATGCTCGAGCCCTTGGAGATGTGCAACCTCGCCTGCATCGGCTGCGGCCGCATCCGCGAATATCGCGGCGTGCTCGACAAGATGATGCCCGTGTCCGAGGCCCTGGACGCTGTCCACCGGTCCGGCGCGCCCATTGTGTCCATCGCCGGCGGCGAGCCCACCATCCATCCCCATATCGATGAAATCATCAACACCCTGGTCTCCGAAAAATACTTCGTGTACTGCTGCACCAACGCCCTCCTGCTGCCCCGTATGCTGGAAAAAATCCCGCCCTCCAAGTACTTCTGCTGGGTGATCCACATGGACGGCATGGAGGAGAAGCACGACGAATCCGTCGCTCGCGCCGGTGTGTTCAAGCGCGCCATCGACGGCATCCAACTGGCTATCGAACGGGGCTACCGCGTTTGCACCAACACCACGGTTTTCCGCAACAGCGACGTGGACGACCTGCGCGAGATGTTCCGCTACGTCAGCGAACTCGGCGTCGAGGGTTCCATGATCTCCCCCGGCTACGATTTCGAAGACGCCCCCGACCAGGACCTCTTCCTCACCCGCCAGGAATCCCGCAACGTGTTCCGCAACCTGCTGGATCCCACACGCATCGATGGCATGCGTTTCTACAACAATCCCCTGTACCTCAACTTCCTGCGGGGCGACCGCGAATACCAGTGCACCGCATGGTCCAACCCCACCTACACGGTGATGGGATGGCGCAAACCCTGCTATCCCCTCGCGGACGAACACACCGAAGAACTTGACGAACTCTACGAGCCTCACCTCTGGGAAGAACAGTACGGCGTCGGTCGCGATCCGCGATGCAGCAACTGCATGATGCATTGCGGGTTCGAGTCGGCCACCATATTCAACGCCATTGGGAAGCCCAGGGAATGGGTGACCTTCATCAAGTCCGGAGCAGCCCACAAGGGAGGAATCAGCGTGGGCTGAGATCGCCCCGTCCGATCGGCGCGGCCCACCGGGAATCGCCCCAGGTGCCATTCGCCAGCCACACTCTCGCAACAGGATCGTCAACGATGTATCGTCCAGCGATTCAGGGCCAATGTTAGCGATAGTAGCCCCCATGGCCATCGAACTCGCCGCCATCCGGCGGTCGGTGCACGACGCCGCCCAGCGCGACATCTCATTCGGCGTCATGGGTATCGGCAAAGAGCCCGTGCAGCGCCACATCAGCACGCTGGTTGAAACAGCGCCCGAAGCCATCTTGGTCGTTGGGTTCTGCGGCGCCGCCGACCCCCAACTCAAACCCGGAGACCTGCATATAGCGCAGTCGTTCCTGCACCCTGATATGCCGGATGATATCGACAGCGACTCACGATTGCGCGCGCTTCTGGCCCATGCCGGGGAACAGGCCGGCGCTCGTGTGGCGACTGGAACTTCCGCCACCGTAAAAGCCGTCGCCGGCCCCGGTTCGAAATCGCGACTCCACGTCGCCACCGGATCCGCGTCGGTCAACATGGAAGATTACTGGGCAGCCCGAGCGGCGCGCGATGCCGGAATACCTTTCGCATCCGTTCGCGCCGTCATTGACAGCGCCAGCGTGGAAATACCCGGTTACCTTTCCGGCGGGCCGTCCAACCCCGGGCGAATATTGTGGGGCCTGACCCTCCATCCCGGTCGCCTGCCCACCCTGATACGGTTTGCGCGGGCGGCGCGCGCCGCGCGAACCGGCCTCACCCGTTGCGTCATCTCAGCCATTGAAATCCTGGCTCCGGCGCATCCGGTTCTGTCGGCGGTTCCCGAATGACCACGCTGGTGACCGGCGCCACCGGATTCGTCGGCGGCAATCTGGCCCGCGCCCTGGTCGAACGCGACGAGGAGGTGCGCGTCCTGACGCGGCCAACCTCCAACGATCTGGCTATCAGAGACGTCAGGGTAACCCGTATGACCGGCGACTTGTTATCGCCCGGCTCTCTCCGGCAGGCCGTGGCCGGTTGCGAGACCGTTTACCACTGCGCCGCGAATTACTCCTTCTGGTCCCGGCAACGTGAGGACATTTACCGGACCAACGTACAGGGTACGCAGAACCTGCTGAACGCCGCACGAGCCGCCGGCGTGCGCAGGGTCGTTTTCACCAGTTCGGTGTCCACCATCGGCCTGCCCGCCGCCGGCAGCAACAATCCGGACGGGCCGCTCGGAACCGAGGGCCTGCCCCCCGAGCCGTCGCATCTCATCGGCTCGTACAAGCAATCCAAGTATCATGCCGAACAGTTGGCCCTTTCCGAAAACGACGCCGATCTACAGGTCGTCGTGGTCAACCCATGTGCCCCCGTGGGCCCCTGGGATGTCAAACCCACCCCTACCGGGCGCATCCCACTGGACTTCGCTCGCGGCCGCATGCCCGGTTACATCGCCACCGGAATGAACCTGATCGACGTGTCCGATGTCGCCCAGGGGCACATCCTGGCAATGGATCGGGGCGTTCCCGGGGAACGCTACATCCTCGGCAATCGCAATCTCACCCTGCTGGATCTATTCAACATCCTGTCCACGATCACCGGGCGGCGCTCGCCCCGGATCCGGTTCCCGCATTGGCTGATCCTCGCCGTCGCCTACTGCGACCAGTGGCTCGAGAGCGACCTCATGCGGCGCGAGCCTTCCATCCCGGTCGAGGGCATCAAGATCACCCGGCATCCCATGTACGTCAGTTCTGACAAAGCCATCAATGATCTGGGCCTTCCCCAAACCCCCGTCGAAACTGCCCTGGAAAACGCGATTCGTTGGTTCGCGGACCACGGTTACTTGCCCCGTCGCACCCCGATACGCTCGCCCGGGCAAATCGCGTCATGACGTTGCATCAAGCTCAAATACGGACTGATCATGACCCGAACGGGGCCGCCCCGTCCGTGGACGCTCTGGACACCGCCATCTCCAGGTTGCACGACTACTTCCGCGACACCCAGCACGATTCGGGCTACTGGTGGGGCGAACTGGAATCTAACAACACCATGGAGGCGGAGTACGTCATGCTCTGCCGCTTCCTCGGCCGCCACAATTCGGAGCGGGAAAAGCACATCGTCAACTACCTGCTCAGCAAGCAGAACAACGATGGTTCCTGGTCAGTCTACTACGGTGCCCCCGGCGACCTGTCCACTTCCGTGGAATGCTATTTCGCTCTGAAACTCTGCGGGCTCGACCCTGACTCGGGTCCCATGATCCGTGCCCGCCAGTTCATCCTGGGGCATGGAGGCGCTCCACAAGCCAGGGTGTTTACCAAGATCTGGCTGGCCCTGTTTGGACAATGGAAGTGGGACGGCACTCCCCGTCTCCCCACCGAAATGGTCCTGTTGCCCAAATGGGCGCCTTTCAACATTTACCGGTTCGCCAGTTGGGCTAGAGGCTGCATCGTCCCGCTATCCATTGTGCTGTCGCGCCATCCAATCAGGGAAATCCCTGCCGAGCATGCCATCGATGAACTCTTGCCCGATGGCAGGGATGGCACCGACTACTCTCTGCCGGTTCCCCCTGGATTCAATCTTCCGAGACTGGTCCACCTGATCGAACGGACAGTTGGCAGCATTTATGACCGTCTGCCTTTCAACCCGTTCCGCAAGGCCGCCGAGAGGAAAGCCGTCCGTTGGATCTTGGAACACCAGGAGGCTGACGGAAGTTGGGGTGGCATACAGCCCCCCTGGGTATACAGCTTGATCGCCCTCAGCGTCTGTGGGTTCGACCACGACCATCCCGCGATGGCAAACGGGTTCAACGGACTGGAAGGGTTCGGCATCCAGAAGGGCGATATGTGGACCGTGCAGGGTTGCATCTCCCCGGTATGGGATACCTGCCTCGTCGTGCAGGCTCTGGCGGAAAGCGGCTTGCCGGCAGACGACCCCATGCTAACCGCCGCAACCCGCTGGCTCGTCGAAAAACAGATCCTGGTGGGCGGCGATTGGCAGGTGCAGGCGCCCCGGATCCAGCCGGGCGGATGGGCTTTCGAATTCGACAACAACTGCTATCCGGACATCGACGATACGGCCGAGGTCGTGCTCGCGTTGCGGCTGGGGCGGCTGCCGGGCGATGAAGATGATCTCCGGCGTCGAGCCGTTGAGCGCGCCACCGGTTGGGTGAGCGGCATGCAGAATCGGGATGGTGGATGGGCATCCTTTGACAAAAACAACCACCACGATCACGTGACGGCCCTCACCTTCAGCGATTTCGGCGAGGTCCTGGATCCGTCCAGCGCAGACGTTACCGCTCACGTAATCGAGATGTACGGCAAACTCGGATACCAGGCGGATTTGCCCTTCATTCAGGCCGCGTATCGCTATCTGCGGGCCGAACAAGAGGACGATGGTAGCTGGTTTGGACGGTGGGGGGTCAACTATGTCTATGGCCTTGGAGCCGTTTTGCCGGGTCTTGAGGCAATCGGCGAGAACATGCGCCAGCCTTACGTTCGTCGCGCCGTTCAGTGGCTCATCGAGCACCAGAATGCCGATGGTGGTTGGGGTGAATCGTGCGCATCATACGTTGACCCCTCGCTGCACGGCGTGGGCCCCAGCACAGCCTCGCAAACCGCCTGGGCCATCATTGCATTGATGTCGGCTGGCGAGGTCCACCATCCCGCAACCTCGCGCGGCGTGCATTATCTGCTGGAAACGCAGCATCCGGACGGATATTGGGATGAACCCTATTTCACCGGAACCGGCTTTCCCGGATACAAGAAAGGCGCGCGTGTTGAACGCGTACCCGGTCCCGGTGAACGTGGTTTCCAGGGAACGGAATTATCTTCGGGATTTATGATAAATTACCACTTGTACCGCAACACTTGGCCGTTGCTCGCCCTCGGTCGTTATCGAACACTTGCCAACCGTAAGCTTCGCCCAAACTCCTCTGGGTTGAACGGATTTTCACCCACCCGGGGATCCTGAACCGGGATCAATGGACCTAATTCACCAGGACTGCGCGGACGTTCCTTGAGAGCCACCCATGAAAGTCAAAAACTTCTCCCTTAAAGTCGATACGAAAGACGCGCCCCAACTCATCGATATAACCGATTGGGTCAAAGGTTGCGTCGCCGATTCCCATATCAGAAACGGCATGGTGCTCGTGTACTCCAAGCACACCACCGCCGCCGTCAAGATCAACGAAAACGAGCCGTTGCTCATCGAGGATATGGCCGAATTCCTGGAACGTATCGCTCCTCGCGACGCCTATTACCGGCACAACGACTTTTCCATCCGCACCGTCAATATGACCGAGGATGAATCTCCAAACGGTCATGCCCACCTGCAACACCTGATGCTGGGTTGCAGCGAGACCATCCCCTTGGTCGATGGCAAGATTCCCTTTGGTCAGTGGCAGAGTATCTTTTTCATCGAGTTGGACCACCCTCGACCCCGTGAGGTCATGGTGCAGATCCTGGGCGAATAGCCTCCTCACCAATCCGGTTCACCATGTCCACCTCCACCCCCGCCGACACCGGAACCGCAGCAAACTTTCCCGGAACTTCCGGGCCCGCACCGAAGATCGAACTGGCCGACGCCTACGAGTTCTGCGGCAGGTCGGCCCGGACCCACTACGAAAACTTCAACGTGGGCGGGTGCATCACTCCTCGCGACAAACTGCCCCACGTCTATGCCATCTACGCCTGGTGCCGCATGGTGGACGACCTCGGCGATGAAACCAATCCCGCAGGTGGACCTGAACAATCGGCGTCCGACGGCCTCATCGATCTGGCAGTGTCCGAACACCGCTTGGAGCGACTCGATTGGTGGGAATCAGAATTGGACCTCGTTTACTCCGGCGAGCCGGCACACCCCATATCTGTCGCTGTACAACACACGGTTCAGAAATTCGACATACCAAAAGACCCGTTCGCGCGCCTCATTCACGCCAACCGGCTTGACCAGGGAACCGGCCGTTTCGATACCCTGGACGATGTCCTCAACTATTGCACCTACTCAGCCAACCCGGTCGGCCGCCTGTTCCTCTACCTCTTCGGATACTCCGACGTCGAGCGTCAGCACTTGGCCGACCACACCTGCACTGCCCTCCAGTTGACCAACTTTTGGCAGGACGTTTCCCGCGACTATCACGACCGGGGACGCATCTATTTGCCGCAGCAGGATATGGCGCGATTCGGAGCAACCGAGTCGGACATCGCATCGGGACGGGCCGGGGAAGAATTCCGGGCGTTGTTGTCCTACGAATGTGCGTATGCGCGGGAGTTGTTCAGGGACGGGGCCTCGCTCGTCAAACTGTTGGACCGGCCGGCCCGCTTGCCGGTTGCCCTGTTCACCAGGGGCGGCGTCGCCGTTCTGGACGCGATTCAAAACCGCGGCTACGACGTGTTGGTTGAGCGTCCGTACTTGTCCAGGGGCAAAAAAGCTTGGTTGTTGGCGTCCACCTTGTTCCGCAGCAAAATCGGGCTTGGATACGGCCTGCCCTCGCGGTGACTCCATCTTATGGCTTCGCAAGGTTCCGCCATTCCACCCGTCTCTCCAGCCGCTTTGGCCGAGGCCTATGAGGAATGCCGTAGGGTCACTCGCAGGGAAGCCAAGAATTTTTACTTCGCGTTCCTGACGCTGCCGGCTGAACAGCGAAACGCCATATCCGTCGCTTACACTTTTTGCCGCTATTGCGATGACTCGGTAGATGCCGAGGGTACTCCAGAAGAGAAGCTGGCCCGCATTTCCCACTTGCGCCACATGCTGAACGAGACTTATGACGGCCGTGCTGTGGAGCCGCTGTTTATCGGGTTGGCGGATGTCGCTGCCAGGTACCGAATTCCCCAGGAGTATTTCCAGGAGGTATTGAACGGCGTCCAATCTGACCTGGTCAAAACCCGCTACGCCGATTTTGAGGAATTGCGCCAATATTGCTACCAGGTGGCCTCCGTGGTCGGCCTGATCTGCATCCACATCTTTGGCTACACCGGCGGGGAAACGGCGCGCCAGCATGCCACCGATCTGGGGTTGGCAATGCAGTTGACCAACATTTGCCGCGACGTGCGCGAGGATTGGGAGTTCGGTCGAGTCTATCTTCCTCAGGACGAGATGCGGCGTTTCGGAGTTAGCGAGGAAGACCTGGCCGCTGGCGTAGTTACCGATTCCTTTGCCGCGTTGCTTCATTTCCAAATCGACCGGGCCCGTGAATACTTCGTCAGCGGACGCCGGCTATTGCCGTACCTCACCCGGCGTTCCCGCGCTTGTCCCGCCGCGTTGGGATTTATCTACGGGGGCGTGTTGGACCGGATCGAGCGAGCCGGGTGCAATGTGTTCGACAACCGCATAACGGTCAGCAAAAGCGCGAAATTGGCGCTCATGGCCAAGGCCTGGCTCATCGGCCCGTGGCTGAAGTGACCGCTGCCGCCCCATTGGCAGATACCACTGACGAGATCCCACGACGTTCCGCGCTGGTATTGGGCGGCGGCTTGGCCGGAATCGCCGCGTCCGCCAGGCTCGCTGAGTCAGGGTGGAAGGTAACACTGGTGGAGGCCCGGTCCACTTTGGGCGGGCGGGTCTTTTCCTTCCCCGACAAACGGAGTGGTCGGGTACTGGACAACGGTCAGCACGTAATAGTCGGCGCTTGCACCAACCTGCTCGGTTTCCTGGACACCATAGGCGCCCGGCATCTTTGGCATCTCCAGTCGCAACTGAACGTGACAGTGGTCGACCGCGCGCGACAATCGGGACGCCTTTACGGTGTCGGTGTTCCCGCTCCTCTGCACCTGTTGCCGGCGTTCTTGTCATATCCGCACCTCAGCTGGCTGGATAAGCTGAAAGCCGTGCGTTGCCTCGTATCCGTCATGCTCACCCGTCGGGAGCAGCCGGATTTGGAAGACACCACGTTTTACGATTGGCTCCGCTCCCGAAACCAGCCGGAACGCGTTATCTCAAACCTCTGGAACGTGTTGGTCGAGGGCACACTGAACGACAACATCAGGGAAGTCAGCGCGTCGATGGGTGTGATGATGGTTCAGGACGGCTTGTTGGCCGCGAACAACACGGCCAACGTTGGATACCCAACCGCGCCATTGATGGACGCCCTCATTGAACCGGCTCAGGCGTACCTGAAAAAACTCGGCGTTACCATCGTTGCCGGCATCCCGGTCCGCTGCGTCAACGCTGATTCCAACCGCTTCGTACAGAGCGTCACGCTCGGCGACGGATCGACAATGCAAGCCGACGCTTACGTGAGCGCGGTGCCTTTCTGGACGTTGCCCAACATGTTGCCCGGCCCCCTGGCAGAGTCGCCGACCGTGCGGCGTCTGTCCGGTTTAACAACCTCGCCCATCGTGAACGTCCACCTCCGGTACGATAGACCCGTGATGCAGGGCGACTTTTGCTACTTCCTTGATAGCCCCCTCCAGTGGGTTTTCAACTCCAATCAGATCTGCGGCAAGGGTAGCGAAGGCTCGGCCCAATCTTTGTCGGTATCGGTAAGCGCGGCCTGGGACTACATAGACGTAGAGCGCAACGATTTTACCCAGGCCATTGCCGACGAGATGGCCCACGCTTTCCCGGTGGCCCGCCAGGCGACGCTGCTCGATGCGGTGGTGGTCAAACAGCGCAACGCGACTTTCCGATGCACGCCGGGAGCAAACCGGTCCCGTCCGGGTCCACTCACCGAATCTCCAAACTTTTTCCTGGCCGGAGAATGGACGAACACCGGATGGCCGTCGACTATGGAGAGCGCGCTGATCAGCGGCTATAATGCTGCCGACGCGGTGATGTCCTCCATCTCCGCCCCCGCGCTCTCGGAGAATTAAAGTGCCAGATCAATGGGCTGAACAACGCGTACAGCTTACCGAGGCCACTCGGGAGATGTACCGCAGAGGGTTGGTTGGGGCGTATTCTGGAAATACCAGTCTCAGGCTGTCGGGCTCCGGACCGGACGGATTGCTGCTGGTCACCCCAACGCATCATCCGTATTACCGGTTGCAGCCTGACGAATTGGTGGTCGTTGATCTCGACGGCGAACCGGTTCACCAGGGCGGAATGGCGCCGTCATCAGAAACGCGCGTACACCTGGAGATATACCGCAACCGCGACGATGTTCAGGCAGTCGTGCACACACACTCAATCCACGCGTCGGTGGCATCGGTGGTCGGACGGGACATCCCGCCGTTGATTGACGAAATGCTTCTGACCATCGGGGGCCCCGTCAAAGTCAGCAAATACGCGTTCCCGGGCACCCAGCAGTTGGCCGAGGAAGCATACGCGGCGTTGGGCGAACGTAACGCGGCAATACTTCGAAACCATGGCGTCGTGAGTGTCGGGCCCGACATCTGGGAGGCACTGGAGGTCGCCGATCTGGTTGAGAGGTTGGCGCAGATATTCGTTCTCTCCCGAAATTTCGGCGCCCGGGCAACCGCCACGTTACCCGACGACGCGATTGCCACAGAGCTGCAAATGTTCCGTTCAAGCCGTTAGTCTCGCCGACCTGCGGGAATGATGACTCGGCATTGCTGGTAGGCAAATCCACCCATGACCACGGCCAACCAAACATCTAACGAGTTTCCCCGGGTGGTCGCTGTGATCGGCGCGTCGTCAAGTTTCGGCGCCATCTTACTGGCACATCTGGAGACCGCGCTTCCGCATTGCCACTTGGTGGCAATCGACGATTACCCCCTGGTCCGGCCGGTCAGTCGAGTATCAGCGTACCGAATGGAACCCAACCGGACGGGAGCGATCCTTACCATCGACGACATCCCGGAGGTGATGCAGTTTAAAGCCTGGGACATGGTGCTGGACAATCGGCGGCTGACCATCGCTGACGCGCCCGACGTTTTTCACCTGGAGTCCGTCGACTCCGTGATTCACGTGGGCAGCTGTTATGACCGGGCCAACGCCACGGGGTTCCTGGAAGACGCCCAGCACTGGGCCCAGGCATGCAGCTTCGCGGATGTGCGGCAGTTCGTTTACATTTCCGACATCCGGGTCTACGGGGTGGGATCGGCAAACCCGATTCCCGTTACGGAGCGGTTCCAGGGCCAGCCCGCGCCGGAGCACCGGCCGCTCCTGGATGCCGAGTCTAAACTGTTGCAGAGTGTGGGAGAGTCCGTCACCGCCGAAAATCTGAAAGTCGCGATATTGCGTTCCGCTATGGCGGTCGGTCCCACGGGGGCCAGCCCGGTCGCTGATGAATTGCTGTGGAGCACCGTGGCATCGAGCCGCAATGGCAACGTGCCGATCCAGTTGGCTCATCATCACGACCTGTCGACTGCTGTTCAACTTGTCATGACTCATCAACTTGAGGGAGTCTACAACGTGGCCAGCGCCGGCGTAGTAGGGACTGAAGCGTTTCGGGAGATGTACAAGGGCGGCGTCGCAAACGTGCGTCGCTCCCGACGGAGATCTTCATCTCGGAATCGGCACCTCGCGAAGCACCCCCTTATCGTTTCAGAAGCGAAATTGAGGCAGGTAACCGGTTTCAAAGCCAAATATTCCGCTGAGCAGGCGGCTCGGGCGTACTGCCATTCATTCCTGCTCGAGCCAAACTCGCGATATGCACACGCGACGTCACGATAAATCCATTCCGGTGGTCGTTGATACGGACCCGGGGGTTGACGACGCCGTCGCCATCCTGATGCTCTTGTCGGATCCCAGGTTCGATATCCGCGGATTGACAACCACAGCCGGCAACGTGCCCTTGGCGCGCTCCACTCGCAATACCCTGGCGCTCCTGGAATATGCCGGTCGCTCGGACATCCCGGTCGTCCGTGGCGCCGCGCGTCCCGTGCGAGGAAGATATGCCTACGCGCGCCACGTTCACTCGGCATCCGGCCTGACGCGACGACTCAAGGATCCGGACCTAACCGCGTCGAACGCCAAAGCGGTTCCCTTTCTCGCAGAGACACTTAGCCAGGACCCTGACGCCGTCACGGTCATCGCGCTAGGGCCGCTGACCAATCTGGCGCGATTGTGGAAGAAGAACCCCGGAGCCCTGAGGTCTGCCGCCAGGATCATAGTCATGGGTGGCGCTGTTAACGGCCCAGGCAATGCGACAACCCACGCCGAGTTCAATTTCTACAGTGATCCAACCGCCGCCAGGAACATTGTCGACTCCGGTCTGCCCCTCACGCTCGTCGATTTGGCGGCGTGCCGACGAGTTTCAATCTCCAGGGCGCACGCTGAGAGCGTCCGCAGCGCTGGCAAACTGGGTACGCTGGCCGCAGAACTGCTCTCGGGTTGGTTCGCGAAAGATGCGTCGCGGGAGGAGTTTCACCTGTACGATCCCCTGGCCGTGCTCGCCGGAACGCATCCCCATGTGGTCGGCTTGCACTCCATATCCATGCGAGTAGTTGACTCGGACGAAACCGATGACTCCGAGGTGTGGGGGAAGTGCGAAGTCACCGACCACAACCGGGGACCGGTTCAAGTTGCCGCCCCGGACCACGTGGACAGCGATGCCGCGTGGGCGGCGATCAAGGACTTGCTGGGCTGGGAATAAGCGAGGACTAAATTATGGTTAACAATCGGCGCGTCCTCATTGTCGTGTTCGACGGATTGCAACCGGCGCAGATCACGCCGGAACTGATGCCTAATCTCGCTGAGTTCGCCCGCTCTGGGGTGACCCTGGCGAACCATCACCCGGTTTTTCCCACCGTAACGCGGGTAAACGTTTCAAGCTTGGTGACGGGATCTTTGCCGGGCAGACACGGGCTGTCCGGAAACACGTTCCTGTGCCGGGACTACGACCCCAACCAGGTCATCCCGGCGATGGAGCCCACCCTGCAGGCAATTGCGGACACCACCGGCCGCGTATTGCTGGCGCCCACACTGGCAGATGTGCTCGGCCAACACGGCATGCAGTATGCGGCGATAGGAACCGGCACCAGCGGCAACGCCTACCTGCAGAACCCAAACGCTGCCGAATCCGGCGGTGCAACCATACATCCGGATTTCACCCTGCCGAGGCCTCTGTATGGAGACCTGGCGGAGCGCTTTGGTGAATGGCCGGCCCAGGACCTGCCCAACACCGCTCGCCTCTACCATGCGCGTCGCATCATGACCGAGTACGTGCTGCCGGAATTGGATCCGGCTGTGGCTCTGCTTTGGTCATCCGAGCCCGACAAGACGCAGCACGAGGACGGCGTCGGAATGGGCAGAGCGCCCCAGGCCCTGAGAGAGACAGATGCCGAATTTGGAGCCCTGATCGACTGGCTGGATCGGAACCGTCGACTTCAAAATACCGATATCCTCATCGCGTCAGACCACGGCTATTCGACCATCAGCGAGACCGTTCCCGTCGAGCAAATCCTGCGGGAATCAGGATTCCCGCCTATTGACCAACAAGGGGGCGTGGCGGTTGCGGGCAACGGTGGCTCGGCCTTGTTCTACGTTCACGAAGGCGATCCGGCCACCGCGGAATCAGTGGCGCACTGGCTTATCTCGCACGAATGGTGCGGAGCGTTGCTCGCGTCGGAACGGGTCGGCCAACCGACTGGGACCTTGCCCGCGGCGCTGATCGGCTGCGACGGCCCACGCTCTGCCGACCTGATCATGTCCTTCGCTTGGAACAGCGAACCTAATGCGTCCGGCTACGCCGGGCACGCCCCGGCCACCGGTGGAGCAGCGGGGCAGGGGCAACACGGCAGCATGAGCCGGCACGAACTGAGCAACGTGGGATTGGCCGGAGGGCCTTCGTTTCACGCAGGCACGGTGTTGGAGACGCCCACCGGCAACCTCGATCTGGCCCCGACAATCCTTCACCTGCTGGGAATCAACGACGCGATCCCGGCGATGGATGGCAGGGTGATTGGTGAGGCCCTGGCGGGCCGCCCGGAGTCCGCAACAGACGCTTGGGTTTCGACCCACGAAGCACAGTCAGGCAACTACCGCCAAAGGCTTCAGATCAGCCACGCTGGCTCGGCTCAATACCTCGATTCGGGCAATCGCGTTTAGGGTAGGCTGGCGGAGGGAGTGGGATTCGAACCCACGAACCCTTTGTGGGGGTTAACGGTTTTCAAGACCGCCGCATTCGTCCACTCTGCCATCCCTCCGCGGCGAACTCGAGCAGACGTAAACAGTATAGCAAGGACACGCCCGCATCCGTAAATGGATGCGGGATTTGAAACTTCTCAACGGACGGCGCCCGACGGGGCGACCTCGATATCAACCGGCAAAAGGCGGCCAAGGCAGTCCGTTAAACGGGGGCAGCGTCCGTGCATCCCATCGCGGACGCTGCCCCTTGGAACCAACCGCGGACACGGTCAGACGCGGCGCATCAATTCCGCCTCCAACCGGTCCGCGTCGAAAGCCTCGCTGGCAGATGCGACCTTGACATCGCCTTCACGCACCATGCGCTCGGCTTCGCTCTCTTCCATGACCTCGGGAAGTGCCTCTTCCCGTTCGCGCTGCCGAATCACATCGCGGTTGTGATCGACGAACAGCCTACGCATGCCCACGACCACGGAGTCGGTGGACGACAGGTACTCGGGCATGTCGTATTGCGTGTATTTTTCGGCGTCGTAGTCCTGGTTGCGGAAGTTGAAGTTGAGCTCCCAGTTGCGATACGGCCAGGTTGCTCCTTTGACCAATCGACGCAGGATCCCTGGTCGTTTCTCATACCGTTCGACGTTCAGGTATACCATCCGGGTCAGGTTTTCCTCGACGGGAACCGGCCATCGCGTGCTGCGGAAATAGCGGGCGTTGCCGCCGGTGCGCGACATCCCGGGCAGTCTGGTGCCGTTCCACTCATTTACGTCGGGAGTTGCAGCGGAGGCCCCGCGCCGGTAGTAGGGATCCTGGCCTCTGCGCCGGGCTTTCCAGTCGAAGAACCAGGTCCAGGCCAGGCGCCAGCGGTGGAGAGGCCAGACCCCGTCAACGCCCGGGTAATACATCTGGTAGGGTATTTCGCCTTCCTCATCGTAGTAATATTGTTCCACCGAGGACTTGCCGCTGCCCGGCCGATAGTGCACGTTCTTGTTGTTGACGAGGTTGACCCGGTAGCCCAAAGGGGTCCGTGGGCGTCCCCCGACGCGGCTGCCCAGGATGCGCAGGGCGTTCCTGTGGACCATGAAGGCGTTGTGTGCATCCATGGTGTTCTCCAGAACCAGCACCCAGTTGCAGTCGAACATGCAGAATGACGGCCTGCAGATGTTGTGCTCCTCGAACATCTCCGGCGGGATGTCCTCCTGGGGATCCACCGGCTCCCCCTCGCCCATCCAGACGAAGACCAAACCCTTGAG
Source organism: Dehalococcoidia bacterium (assembly GCA_965116565.1). Taxonomy (GTDB): domain Bacteria; phylum Chloroflexota; class Dehalococcoidia; order Lucifugimonadales; family UBA3495; genus Bin87. The sequence goes on along the minus strand of OZ220699.1, from coordinate 1,046,187 downwards.
GGTTACGGTCGGGAACTTACGGGCTTTCATCCCGGGAGCGCCGACCATCATGGACTCCGGACCCTCGGTGAGGAAAGCCACGCAGTTGCCGTCACCGTCGAAGGTGGCGCCGTGGTACGGACAGGTCAGGAAACCCTCGAAGTAGCAGCGGCCCATGGAGAGATACACGGCGCGGTGTGGGCACCAGTCCAGCAGCGCCTGCACCTCTCCCTCCTTGTCCTTGAAGAAGACCACGTCCGTGCCGAGCATGCGTAGCATGGCGGGTTTGTTTTTCTTCACATCCTTTGCCGGCAAGGCCGGATACCAGTACTCCCGGAAACCCAGCGGTGGGATGCGGCTGCGGCGATCGCGTGGATTCTCCGGGTTTTTGAAAGGCGGCGTGGAGTCGAACCCCTGGAATCCCCGACGCATCTTCTTGTAGCCGCCTGGATAGCCGGAAAGCGGTTTTAGCAGAAGGCTTTTGAGTCCCATAATCGCTGCCCCCATTTCAAATCATGATGGATTTCCGCCATATTAGCAGAACGGTCAAAGAAACGGGCACACGCCTGATCCGGCTGCTCACATCTCGCAGCAGTGGCGACCTGACTTTGAGGTATGTGGCTAGAACGGATAAGGCTGCCCGCCGCCCGCCGCCAGCACTTGCCCGGTGATGTAGGACGCGTCGTGGGAAGCGAGAAACGCGATGGCAGCGGCTTGCTCGTCGGCCTCGCCGCGCCGACCCATGGGGATTTCAGAGTTGCGCGTGGCGGAGCGATATTCTTCCTGATCGGCCCGTTCGCTGGCGGGCAACTCCGGCGGGACAACCTCCACGCCATGGTCTCGTGGCGTAATGCGGTCGCCCGCGGCGGTTCCACTGGGCGCGACGCAGTTGACCCGAATCCCCAGGTGGGCAACCTCACGGGCCAGCGAGGTGGTAAGCCCGATCTGGGCCGCTTTGGCGGCGGCGTAGGGCACCCGGAACCGCCCGGTCACGGCGTGGGTGGCGATGTTGACGATGGCGCCGGATCCCTGGTCGATCATGTATGGGAGTACGGCTCGGCAACACCACATTGCTGTCCAGAAACTACGGTCGATCTCCGCCTGGATCTGCTCCGGCGTGTAGTACTGGAACGACTGGAACCAGATGGTCCCACCGGCGATGTTGGCGAGGACATCGACCCGACCGTAAGCATCGTAGGCCCTGGCAATCAAGGCTTCGGCGTTCTCCCACTGCGACAGATCGCCCAGAGCAATCTCACAGGCACCGCCGAAATCCAGGATCGCCTGACGGACACGCTCGGAGGACTCTGCTACCATGTCGCCGATGACGATGGACGCACCTTCCTGGGCCAGACGTCGGGCCGTCGCTGCACCTATACCCTGTCCGCCGCCGGTAACAACGGCAACCTGGCCCTCAAACCGGCGAGCCCCGCTTGCTTTAGCATCCAATATCGTCGCCATAATCGATTCCCCATGCCTGATGTTCGCCGCCTCCTGATCACCACCCTCGTCAAATCTGAGCGGTTTGCTCAGGAAGGCGACACGTCGGCGCTCGAGAAGAATTCTTTCTCCAGGTCAGGGTCGGTACCACCCAATAGCCCGTTGGTATAGAGCCGACAGGCGCGCAGCCACAGGACCAGGATCGCGTTGTTCACAAATAATTGCGGAAGTTCCCGGCCGTGCTCATTGCGAGCGTGGGCCCGAATTCCGGCTTCGAAGAACTGCTCCAGGAAGGGCGTCGGCTCGTTGTCCAGCGCGCACGCTTCCAGGATTTCGGGCGGGGCTTCTCGGCATAACATTCCCGGCGAAGCCTCTGCCAGTTGAATGTACTCGGGTTCCTGAGCAGGGGTGATCATATCAGGCGTGTCCGTAAAAGTAGGGGCGAATGGTCATTCGCCCCTACTCATTCTATCCGTTAGGCATGGAAGCGTCCGGGGGAGGATCCGGTTACAGGTTCATTTGCGGAACCAGGTAATCTTCCACCTTGTTGTAAATCTGCAGCCGGCTGCGCTGCGCGTCCAGCACCACGATGCGGCCACGTTCCTCGTCAAAGTGCACGTCGGTGGGCAGGGCGAACCGCCACTCGGACTCGGTGGTGGGAACCTCCCGCCGGCGCTTGAGGTAGTCGGCGTTGGCAACCACGGTCATATCGGCCCACTTGCTCAGCCACTGGGCATCTCCGATGAGGGAAATTATGAAGTTGCCCTCTTTGTCGAAAACATGCACTTTACCGGCATGCATCCCATTGTCGCTCCAGTCGGCCACGTACACGTCACCCTGAGGATCGATCGATACCTGGACCGGCAGGTGCATCTGCCCACGCTTGGTTCCGGCCTCGCCGAACTGCATCAACCAGTTCCCGGCGCCGTCGAATTTCTGAACGCGGTGGTTGCGGTGGTCGGCAACGTACACCGAGCCGTCTTTCTGGTCAACGGTGATTCCCCACGGGGAATTGAACTCGCCATTGGCCTCACCCAGCGAACCCCAGCTCGTGATGAACTGGCCTGCGCCGGTGAACTTGCGGACTTCATGGCTGCGGCCGTCGGTACAGTAGATATTCCCGTCGGCGTCAACCGCTATGCTGGACGTGCCGTGTTCCTTGCCGTCGTCTTCGGGAACCGCGCTCCACCTGCTGATGAACGTGCCGTCCTTTTCAAACTCGGATACCTGGTTCATCCATTCATCGGCCACGTAAATGTGGCCGTTGGGAGCCAGCACCATACCGGAGGGCCAGATGAACTCGCCGTCGCGGTCGCCATACTTGCCGAACTCGCCGGTGAATTCCTCGTCGCCTTCGTTGTCGCCCAGGTCAATGATGCTGACCCGGGCGCCGTATGCCAACTTGTTCCACGGTACGTTGGAGATGCCCTCAATACCCCGGTTCAGGACGTATACCGTGTTGCCCTCAAAAGCCATCGCGGTGGGCTGGCTGAAACCCATGCCGGAAGCGGCCCCGCGGCCAACCGAGTGGCTGTAGTCGTACACTCGGCCCTTTGCGATTTGCGTAAGCATAGTTTTACCTGCTTGCTGTCAGTGTGTTTTGTCAAAACTTCGGGGCCAGCAGATATTCACCCGCCGGCCCCGGCCGTTTCTGCCTGTCGGCGCGTCCCGGAGACCGGAACCTTTGCCCCTTAGACGAGGGATACCTTCTCGAACTGCCCACTCACGATGGGGTTGGCGTCCAGGCCCATCCAGTCTTCCAGGATCGAGGTGTACACGCCCCGGAAGTCGGTGTTGGGAACGAGGTCGCCCTGTTCCAGGTCCTCGGGCTTGGAGGACGGATACTCGCCATACTCGCCACCCTTGATCGGGTCGCCCATGACGAATACCAATCCGGCGGCGCCATGGTCCGTGCCGCTGCCGTTGTCGTGGACACGGCGGCCGAACTCGGAGAACATCATCAGGATGACGTTGTCCGCGGCGTCGTTTTCGCGCAGGTCGTCAAAGAAGCTCGAGACCGCGGCGGACACGTCGCGCCACAGCCCGTCGTGCATGCCGACCTGGTTGGAGTGGCTGTCGAAGCTGCCGTGGTCGCAGTAAAGTACGCGGCTGCCGAGATCAGCCTGGTGCACCTGGGAGATGCCCTTGAGCTTCCGTGCGATGGGGGTGTCGGGATACTCGACGGTACTGCTGTACTGCTCAGGAGCAACCTTGAGAATGTCGGCTGCCTTGAGTCCGTCAAGCCCCGTCTGGCCCAAGTAGTCCATGACGAAGCCGCTGCCGATGGTGGGTGAGTACAGCCGCGAGAAGCGATTGATGATCTTTTCCCGCTGCATCTCTTCCTGGATGCTGGTCAGCATGCCGAAGTTATCGAGGTCGTCCACGCACGCGACCGGCACGCCGGGTAGCGCCAGGGCCCGGGGCAGGCTGGGCCCGAAGCTGACGGCGGTCACCACGTTTTCCTTGTTGGGGTCGATGTCGCGGGCGGCACGCCCCAGCCAGCCCTCAGTGCCCAGCTTGTCCGGCTCGCAGGTGTGCCAGATGTCCATGCTGCGGAAGTGGCTGCGCGGGCTGTTGGCGTAGCCAACGCCGTGCACGATAGCCATGTTGCCAGCGTCCCAGAACCGGCGCAGAGGAGCCAGTTCGGGATGGAAACCGATGCTGTCATTGAGCTTGATGATGCGATCGTCCGCAACCCCCACCACCGGCCGCTTTTCGCGATAGAGCGGCTCCGCGTGAGGTATGACGGTGTTCATGTAGTCATTGCCGCCGGTCAGCTGCAGAACTACCAGAACCGGATCTTTCTTCGTAGAGGTCATGTTGCTTGCTCCTGTGGGTATCGCTCCGCCTGTGCGGATGGCAGACGGGTGGCGCGGCGGGCTGAATATCAGCGCCGCCGCACCTGGTTCGTCAGGCGTACTGGTAGTCGCGCAGCGAAACGATCAGCTGCAGCATTTCGGAGATACGCTCCTCAGACGCGCTTACGTCGGCGTCCGTGGCCCAGGAAACCGTGCCGCCGGTCTCCGCGTGGGTTACCAACTCCTGCCTGGTGGAATTGTCCACCTCCAGCGGGCCCATGAGGTCGAGACAGTTATCGACCATCTGGGACGGGGACAGGTCACCCTGCAACTGCATTCGGTTGATCATTGACCGGATGCCAGGGCGATTCACGTCGCTGACCATATCAGCGGTAAAGTTGATGCGGCGCATCAGGGACCCGCTGTTGATCCACTCCACCCCGGTGTGCCAGCCTTCCACGCTGGGCGGGTTGAGCAGGTCCTGGCCCATGTAGGTGGGCTGACGGGCCATTTCGCCGAGGCCGGGCCCGGGGAACTCGAAGCCGCCGACCAGCCGCAGGGTGCCCACGACCACTTCGGCCGGGCTCTTGAGGCGTGCGTAGCGGGCGTTCTTGAAGAAGTCGCTGTTGAACAGCACGCGCAGGGTCGCCGTGATGTCGCAGCCGGAGTCCACGAACGCGTCGGCCAGCAGATCGATTGCGTCCTCATCCTTGGGCGGGATCACCTGCCAGGCCGGCACCTGCGCTTCGTCCGCCACGAAGAAGTTGTACAGGTGGCGCGCGATGAAGGTTGCCGTGGCAGGATGCTCGCAGATTATGTTGATGATGTCTTCGCCGTTGAAGTTGCCCGACTCGCCGAGGAAGGTCTTCTCGCCGTCGTCGTGGTCTTCCGACAGGTACTGGAACTGCCAGTCGTGGCGGCCGATGGGTCCGCGCGGGAGCTTGGCCTCGAAGGTCCAGCCGGTAAAGGCGCGGGACGCTTCGCGCACATCAACTTCGGTGTAGGTGCCCACGCCCATGCTGAACAGCTCCAGCAGTTCGCGGCCCCAGTTTTCATTGACCGCGTCGGCATGGTTTTCGAAGTTGTCCAGCCAATAGATCATGGCCGGGTTCTTCGCGACATCAAGCAACAGGTCCTTGTAGTTGCCCATGCCCTTTTCGCGGAAAAGGGCGACCATGCGGGTGATCTCGTCGTAGTGGTCAACCTTGGAGACGCCGGTGGCGAAGATCTGGTGCCAGAAAAGCGCCATCTTCTCTTCCAGCGGCCGCTTGGTGTTGATCATGAAGTGGAGCCATTCCGCGGAACCCATACCCTGAATGGTGCCGGGACGCCAGGTCCAGGGCTGGTAGCGGATGAGCTCGTAGCGGTCGATGGCCGGCTGGCTCTCGGGGTCGAGCAACTCTTCAACCGTAGCCTCGTAACCCTTGGCGACCCGTTCTTCCAGTTCCTCACGAGTGGCGCCAAAGCCGGCACGACGCATCAGGTGGGCCATCAAAGCAATGTCTTGCGATGCCATTACTTCGCCTCCTGCAAAGTGTACAAAGTTTGGGCACATTATCTGTTATGCTTTATCTACTGTCAACGAAGCTTGCGTACACTCCGCCCCATGGAATCACGCTCCCGCCCCATCCAGGACCGTTCGACTGCAGCGCCGTACGAACCGCCATCGCCGGTGCGGATGATCTTGTTGGCAGTGTCGTTGTTTGCGTTGGCGCTGCCCATCGTGGGCCCGCTGGACGACCATCACTTCGCTGAACGGTCTCACACGCACGGTCACGTTTACCTGGACGGGCGTGCGGCAAGTCACCAGCATGAGTTCGAGCTGAGCGCGCGCCACCGCCATCCCGCAGAGCCGCAGACCGGCCGCGCCCGCCATCTCGCCCCGGCCACGGGCGAGATCGCTTACTTCACGGACCCAGCGGGCAGTCTCACGCTGGCGGTGCTTAACGCGCCTGCCCACAAGGCGCCGGAAGCGCTGCGTCCCGCGTCGCCGCCCAGAAAAAATGAAAACCCGCTGACCCCGTTCTCCGTCCGGTACCGGGAGCCGGTGGGACATCACGTTGTGCCGAGGTTGCCGCCACCCATCGCGTAAATTCTCCATCTGCTTTTTCCACCACGTACAAAACGGAGGATTTTCGTGTTGCTGAACAATCACGCGCAATCGCGTCGGCCGGCCTATTGGGTGGCCCTGGCACTGGCAATCATCGCCATGCTGCTGTCTGCCTGTGGCGATCGGTCCCAACCTGAACCGGCCGCTCCGGTGGCCACCGCCGAATCTCCCGCCGCTGCGCCTCAGGGCGCAGCAGACTCACAGCCGACTCCGGACTCTGCGGCCACCGCCGGGCCGGTAACCATCAACCTGCCCATAGCCAACCGGTCCACCATACTGACTCGAGAGGATCTGCGGGTTTATCAGGGCGATACCGTAAAACTGTCCATCACGTCGGACGAGGAAGGAGAGATTCACCTCCACGGATACGATCTGACGGCTCAGGTATCGCCCGACCATCCCGGAGAGTTGACCTTTGACGCCACAAACGCGGGAGCATTCGGCATCAATTTTCACGTTTTCGCATCCGACCCCGCCGCCCACGAAAGCGATGGTCATGGCCATGATCACGACGGAACCGCGGCGAAAACTGTCGTATCCGACTCCCTCGTCAGCGTCGCCATTACAGCGGAACCTGACGCCAGCGGCGGCGTCGACGTCAATATTGCCACCGAGGGATTTCGGTTCGCTCCCGACTTGGTGGATCAACCACACGAGCCGGGCGTTGGCCACGCTCACATCTACGTAGACGGCGAAAAGATCAGCAGGGTGTTCGAATCCACGTACCACATCGCCGCCCTGCCGCCGGGGGAGCATGAGATCCGCGTCTCCCTGAACACCAACGACCATAGCGAATTGGAGTTCGAGGGCGCCAGGGTTGAATCCATCGTCTCGGTAACCGTGCCGGATGTGGGCCAGGCAACGGGCGACGACAGCCACGCCGGCCATGATCACGGCGCGGAGCATGAGATCGTCGCCGAAGTGCACCTGGGCAATCTGGAGGTCTACCCCTGATCTGCGCCGGGGCCCGGCAGGAAAGAATTGGGGGCGGATTTGAAATCCGCCCCCATGCATTTGCTGATCGGCCTGTGTTGATTAACGCTGGTCGATGGGAACGTACTCTCGATCCATTGGGCCGACGTAGTGCAGGCGAGGACGCAGAAGGATGTTGTTCTCGTACTGCTCGATGCACTGTGCGGACCAACCGGGCACACGCCCCAACGCGAAGATGGGGATGAACAGGTCGGATTCTATGCCCAGCAGGTGGTAGATCGACCCCGCATAGAAGTCCACGTTGACGTAGATTCCGCGATCCCGATAGGGCGCCATCACATCTTCGGACAGGTGGGTCAGAATCTGGAACCAGCGAGGGTCTCCTCGCTTCTCTCCGAGCGCCTGCGAACGCTCACGCAGGTGGCGCGCGCGCGGATCCTCTGCCTTATACACACGGTGGCCGAATCCCATGATCCGTTCCCGGTTGTCCAGCTTGTTGCGGGCGTATTCCTCCGCATTCTCGGGGTTGCCGATCTCCAGGGACATCTTCATGACTTCCTCGGCGGCTCCCCCGTGGGCGGGGCCCTTGAGGGTTCCCACTGCGCCCGATACCGCGGCGTGCAGCGTCGAGTTGGTGGACGCAGCGACTCGGGCTGCGAAGGAGGAAGCGTTGACCCCGTGTTCCGCGTGGAGGATAAAGTCGACGTCCATTAGCGAGATCGTCTCGTCATCCGGGACCTGGTTGAACAGCATGTAGAGGAAATTGCCAGCGTGGTTCAGGTCGGGGTTCGGCGCGACGGGTTCCAACCCGTTGCGAACCCGGTGGTGGGCCGTAACGATGGTCGGTGCCTGAGCCGTCAACCGCAGGGCCTTGCGGACGTTGGCCTCCTTTGAGTTGTCCTCGGATTCCTCGTCAAACGCGGCCAAACCAATCATCGCAGTCTGGAGAACATCCATCGGGTGGGCCGATTTGACGGCCTCAATGACGGTGATGATCTCGTTGGGGATCCTGCGGTTAGCCCGAAGGAACCCGTCCAACTCAGCCAGTTGAGCGCTGGTGGGCAATTCCCCGTATAGAACCAGGTAGATAATTTCTTCAAAAGTGGACTTCTCGGCCAGGTCGTGAATGTTGTATCCACGATAGAGCAGTTTCCCGATGTCGCCGTCGATGAAGCTGGACTCGGTAGTGTCCATGTAAACGTTCATCAAACCGCGATGCAGTTCCGGCTGGTCGGTCATTTGCGTCCTCCTTGATACGGGCCTGGGGCCCTGCGCCGCCGACACGCTGTTTCCGTTGCGGCGGCGAATTATGCTAGCACCGGGCCCGTGAGAGTGTCAACCAAAACAAGAGTGGCCGGCTCAATGCCCCCTGATCAGGTCACGGCCACCCACCAAGTTCCATAAGCGGGAGAAGCCCGCGATTGCAGCACGTATCACAGGACGCCTGAGCCAGCATCCCGGAACGATTCCCCTGCGACGGGTGCGCGTTTACGTCTCGCCCGGCAAGCGTAATCCTGGCGAGTGATTTACTTGCGTTTGATCGCCCGCAACGCCGCTTGCTCGACGCCCTCGGCTGTGAGACCGTTCTTGGCCATCAGTTCGTTGGCCGGTCCCGAACTGGTGTAACCGTGAAGCGCGACCATTTCGACGGGAACGGGATGATTTCGCGCAACGACTCCGGCCACCACGCTTCCCAGCCCTCCATGGAGGTAGTGTTCTTCGGCAGTTACTATGGCCCCGGTCTCCTTGGCGGCAGCGATAATCGCGGCCTCATCGGCGGGGGCCAGTGTATGCAGATTGATGACGCGGGCCTGGACGCCCTGATCGGACAGGCTGGCAGCAGCGTCAACCGCGGGCGCGACCAGGGAACCGCACGCGATGATGCTGACGTCATCCCCATCCCGCATCATCTCCGCCTTTCCCAATCGGAATTCGTAGCCGTCGCCGTGCAGTACGGGAGTGGCGGCCCGGGACAATCGCACGTACAGCGGGCCCTCCGTAGTTGCCGCAGAGCGAATCACCTGCTCCGTCTCGGGAGCATCCGACGGCGTGACAACGCTGAATGACGGCAACGCACACATCAACGAAAGATCCTCGATGCTGTGGGCGGACATGCCGTCCTCGCCGGTCAGAATGCCGGCGTGGGTGCAGATCAACTTGACGTTCAGCGACGGTTGGGACACCAGGACCCGCAGTTGATCGTAGGGTCGGCCGGTCCCGAAAACGCTGAAGGTGCTGACGAACGGAATCTTGCCGGCCGCGGCCAGTCCAGCGGCCACGCCGACGATGTTCTGCTCCGCCGGGCCGAAGTCGAAGAACCGGTCAGGATATTGGTCGCGCCACAGGTGGACGAAAGTGGAAACGTTCAGGTCGCCGCCCAACACCACGATGTCGGGATGCTCTTCCGCCATCGTCAGGAGGGTGCGACCGTAGGTTTCTCGCGTTGCCGCCGACTGCCGGTTGGTGGTCATCAGGCCAACTCCTCCAGGGCTGCGTCATACTCATCGGCCGTGGGAGCCCGTCCGTGGAATCCTGGATTGTTCTCCATGAAACTCACGCCCTTACCCTTGACGGTGTCCGCGATGATTACCGTGGGACCTCCTTCCCGCGCGGCGTTGAGGGCATGCAGGACATCGGCGTGCTCGTGCCCGTCGCACGACATGACGTTCCACCCGAAGTCCCGCCAACGGTCGGCCAGGGGTTCCAAGGTCATCACCTCGTCGGTGAACCGGTCGTTCTGTATCCGGTTCCGGTCGATTATGGCGGTCAGGTTGTCCGCGCCGTGGTGAGCCGCGGACATGGCGGCTTCCCAGACCTCACCTTCCTGGCACTCTCCGTCACCCAACAGGGCAAACACCCGGTAGTCGCTACCATCAATCTTGCCGGCCAAAGCATGCCCCAACGCGAAGGAAAGACCCATACCGAGGGAGCCCGAGTTCATTTCGACCCCAGGCGTCATCGGATGAGCGTGGCCCTGCAGCAGGCCGTCGGTTTTGCGAAACGAACCCAGTTCCACGGGGTCAAAATATCCCGCTCGGGCCAATGTAACGTAGAACCCGGGCGATGCATGCCCCTTGCTCAGGATGAACCGGTCGCGGCCCTGCCATTTGGGATCATCGGGGTCGTAACGCAGGACACCGAAGTAGAGGGCGATCAGTATGTCGATTTCGGACAGAGACCCGCCGGTATGGCCGCTGCCGGCATCGAAAATCATCTTGAGGATTTCGCGTCGCGATTCGAGAGCGGTGGCGCGCATCTCCTCCACGGTCAACATCGGTTGGGTCACTACAGCCAAAGCGTCACCTGCTATCGAAGGAAATGATAATGGGGGCGCGAAGAATTATATTCGTCGCCCTCGTCAGTGTCCACATCGGGTACGATAAAATGCCGGATGAGGCGCCAGATTCCCATGATCATCGACTTCCACTGCCACATCATGCCTCCGGATTTCGTCGACCGGCACGCAGAACTATCCCGGCGCGATGCGACCTATGCCTCCCTGTTCCCCGACGGCGCTGGGCGGATTGCCGACGCGGACTCACTACTGAGGGAGATGGACGAGGCGGGCGTGGATCACGCCGTCATAATGGGGTTCGGTTGGACCGACCGCGCGGTCGCCGCAAGCGCGAACGATTATCTGATTGCCTCAGCAACTGCTCACCCGGACCGCATATCAGCGTTTGCGTCAGTGAATCCGGGTTGGGGCGATCCGGCAGTGAACGAAGCCAGACGTTGCATAGACGCCGGCGCCGTCGGCATTGGCGAACTGCACGCAGACACTCAGGAGTTTGACATCTGCGACCTGGCTGTCATGGAACCGATGATGGAGCTATTGCGGCAGCGATCTTTGCCGGTGACGGTCCACGCTTCCGAACCGTTGGGGCACATATATCCCGGGAAAGGAAAGACGACCCCCGACAAACTGCTGCGATTCGTGTCAAATTTCCCGGAGAATCGCATTGTTCTGGCGCACCTGGGCGGCGGCCTTCCCTTTTATGCAGCCATGCCGGAGGTCCGCAGGGCATCGGAGAACGTTTGGTATGATACGGCGGCGCTGCCCTACCTCTACAGTGCCAGCGCGATCGAAGCGAGCGTGGCGACCGCGGGTGCAGACAAACTGCTGTTCGGCAGCGATTACCCGTTGCTGGCCCAGCAGCGGGTTTTGGAATACGTGCGGTCCGCCAGACTCGATGCCCCGGAAATCGACGCAATAGCGGGCGCGAATGCGGCGGCGTTATTGTCTGGACCGAAAAATGGCTGAAGTCTCGAATGACGGCGTGGCGGAGACGCTGCCCGATTACCTGCGTCCGGGGCTGGACATCGTGCTGATCGGACTCAATCCGTCTGCATACTCGGTGCGTGTCGGGCATTATTTCGCCAACCCGAGGAACCGCTTTTGGGCGGCCGTGTCGGCGTCGGAATTGGCCGGTCGGAAGGTCGGACCTGAGGACGACGCCACGCTGATTGAATCGGGCATCGGGTTCACGGATCTGGTCAAGCGCGCGACGCCGCAAGCCTCCGGGCTCAACGCAGCAGATTACCGGCGAGACGCTCCCCAACTCAAGCAAAGAATTGTCAGCGCCAAGCCGATGATCGCCTGTTTTCACGGGCTCACCGCGTATCGAGCCTACCTCCGATACGCTGAGAACACGCCAAACGCGGGAAGCATTGACTTGGGAAAACAGGAGCGCCGTATCGGCGGCAGCCGGGTTTTCGTCCTTCCCAACCCGAGCCCGGCCAATGCCCGGTATTCACTGGACGACCTGATTGGCTGGTATCGGAAGCTGGGAGCGTGGCGAGAGGAACTCAAAGGTGGCTGATAGGGACGACACGCTGCGGACGTTCATCGCGCTCCCTCTGCCTCCCGAGTGGACTCAGGCGCTGGAATCGGTGATTGGCAATCTACAGGACGCAACGAGCCGCGGGGTGCGCTGGGTACGACCCTCCGGTATCCACCTAACTCTAAAGTTCCTTGGGTCCACCGATGCCGGTTTGGTTCCGAGCATACTGTCCGGGTTGGATCAGGCGTTGAGTGGAGCCCAATCACCGCAACTGGCGCTGTCCCGATTGGGCACATTTCCCAACAGCGGAAATCCAAGGGTGCTTTGGGCGGGAGTGACCGGCGAGTTGGACATCCTCGAGGGCCTGCACCGGCGCGTAGAAACACTTATGGTCGGCCTCGGATGGGCAGCGGAGCGACGGCCCTTTCGCCCCCACCTCACCGTAGGCAGGGTGAGAGACCACGCATCGGGGGCGGATCGCCGGCGGATCGCCACGGCCATAACGGACTGCTCAATTCCAAGACTCCCGACGTGGCGTCCCAACGTCGTACGTTTATATCAAAGCGAACTGACGCCGCGTGGCGCGATTTATTCCAACTTGGGTGAGGTCGAAATCTGATGGAAACCACGTTGACCAAGGTCATCAAGCCCACAGCGCCGTACGATTTTGAGTTGACCGCGGGGCAACCGAATTACTCGCGGGAGCAGGAATTCAAGACCGAGGAATACGTCCACGGAGCGTATATCCGCCTGCTGGATTTGGGAGACAGGGTCGCGCTGGCTAAAGTAGCATCGTCCGGTTCGGTGGACGAGCCTGAATTGACGGTGTCACTAGCGGGGAACGATCTGACTCACCTTGACGCCGAGCGGGCCGGCCGACAGATCTCATGGTTGCTGGGTTGCGACCAGGACCTCCGTCCGTTCTATGATTCCGTGGCCCACGATCCTATCCTGTGCGACGTGGTTGAGCAGTTCTATGGCTACCACAACACCAGGACGGCGTCGGTATTCGAGGCGCTCGTGCAGGCGGTGATGGGGCAACAGATCGCGACGGCGGTGGCGCGGATTGTCCGCAACCTCCTGATACAACACTACGGCGTGCGAGCCTCCATCGAGGGCCGCGAATGGTACGCCTTCCCTCGGGCGGACACGCTGGCCCAGACCGAGGTATCGGACCTACGGCAACTCAAACTGAGCGTGCGAAAATCGGAATACATCCAGGGTATCGCACGTGCCGCGTTGGAATCGCCCCACGGATTCGAGGGCATGCACGATCTGGCCGATGATGAAGTCGTGAAGGCCATGGTTGCCCTGCGCGGCGTCGGGCAATGGACAGCCCAATGGGTGCTGGTGCGCGCATTGGCGCGGCCCGATGGATTCCCCATCGGCGACCTGGCATTGAGGCGAACGGTCGCTGGACTCTACTTCGACGGTGCGGAGATCACGGACGAGGAGCTGCTGGAGTTTTCCCAACGATGGTCCCCGTGGAGGTCCTATGCCACGGCATACCTGTTCGCAGCCCTGCGGGCCGGCAGGGTGGCCGGCTCCTGACCCTGATGGCCTCTAACGGAGCATTCGCATCAACCCCTTGGGGTTGTTGGAGAATTGGCGCATCAGGCGCTGAGTCTGCTTGAACTGGTTGAGCACCCGGTTCACGTCCGACGGGTTGGTGCCGCTGCCGAGGGCGATGCGACGCCGCCGGCTGCCCTTGATGATCTCGGGACTCGCGCGTTCCTGCAAGGTCATGGACCGAATGATGGCCTCGGTTTTGCGCAACTCCGACTCGTCCAGCTGACCCTGCATTTTCTTGGTCTGCCGGCCAAGCCCGGGCATCATTTCCAGTACGGACGAAAGTCCGCCCATCTTTTTCACGCCCTGGATCTGGTCCAGGAAATCGTCCAGTGTGAAGCTGGCGGTGCGCATTTTGCGCTCCAGTTCACGGGCCTTCTCCTCATCGACAGCGTCCTGCGCACGTTCGATGAGCGTCATCACGTCGCCCATGGCCAGAATGCGGGACGCCATGCGGTCGGGATGGAACTGTTCCAGGGCGTCGCTGCGCTCGCCGGTGCCGATGAACTTGATCGGCACTCCCGTGACACGGGTAATGGACAATGCGGCGCCACCCCGGGCGTCACCATCCATCTTCGAAAGTATCAGCCCGTCCAACCCCACCCGCTGGTGGAACTCCTGCGCTGCATTGACTGCGTCCTGACCGGTCATCGCATCCACTACCAGGATGGTCTGGTAGGGAGAGACCGCGGCTTTCACCTCTTCCAGTTCCGACATGAGGTCGTCGTCGATATGGAGGCGGCCGCCGGTATCCACGATGGCCCAGGTATGCGCGAGTTCGGTGGCGCGGCGCACGCCCGCGGTGGCGACTTTGGCCGGCGTGGAGGATGCGGGATCCTCGGAATAAACCGGGATGTCAAGCTGCTTGCCCAGCGTTTCCAGCTGGGAGATGGCAGCGGGCCTGCGGAGATCGGCTGCGATCATCATGGGACTGTGGCTCTGGCGTTTCATCTGGAGCGCCAGCTTGGCTGCAGTGGTAGTTTTTCCGGAACCCTGCAGGCCCACCAGCATCAGCACCGACGGCAACTGGCTGGACGGCGTGAGGCGGTGATCGCCTGCGCTCAGGACTTCAGTCAGTTCCTCATGGACGATCTTGACCACCTGCTGGCCAGGCGACAGGCTTTCCAGCACCGCGCTGTCCAGCGACCGTTCCTTCACGGTAGCGACGAAGTCGCGGGCCACGCGGAAATTCACGTCCGCTTCCAACAGGGAGCGACGCACCTGACTCAGCGCGTCGTCAATGTCCTTTTCGCTGAGGCGACCCTTACCCTGCAGGCGATTGAATATGCCGGTGAGTCGATCGGTCAGATTGTCAAACATGGAGCATCCCTATTCCCATCGGAAGGTGCGGTTGGCGATGATGAAGGCTATCACAAACCACACCGCCATTCCCAGAAAGTTCGGCCATTGGGCTACTACCGAGTCCCCCTGCACCGTCATGCCCCGAATCGCCTCCACCAAAAACGTCAACGGCAGGTAATCGGTAACCACTTGCAGGATGTCAGGCAAGACGTCCCGTGAGAAGAACACACCAGAGAGGAACATCATGGGCAGCGAGATTATGTTGGCCAAGGGCGCGGCCTGCTGTTCGGTGCGCGCCCAACCGGAAACGGCGAACCCAAGCGCGAGAAACACCGCGCCGCCGAGTCCCGCGGCCAGCATCACCGCAAAAAAGTTGCCGGCAAATTCCGCCCCGAACAAGAACACCGCCACGCCGGTCAAGATGAGGGTCTGTACCATCACCACCAAGAGGCGCGTGAATACCTGCGACCCGAGCAGTGTGACCGGGCTGAGCGGAGTCGCCAACAGCCGGCGCAGTACGCCCTCACGCTTCATGGTCACGAAGCTGAAAGACACGCTGAACAGGCCCAACTGCATGATCGCCATGCCAATGATGCCGGGCATGAGGAAATCAATGTAGCCAATATCCCGTGCCGCCACGGCTTCGCTTTCCAGGGTCACCAGGCGGTCAACTCCGGTCAACGCAAAGTTCATCTCGTCGACGCCGGAGCGCAGGATGCTGAGCCCGACTTGCGACTCCGCCTGCCGTCCGGCGTGATACAGCGCCCGAATCGTCATGGGTTCCCAAACGGCGCCCTGCCCGGTTGCCGCTGGGCCAAAATTCGGCGGCAGGATGACGACCAGGTCCCGGTTGCCGTCCTCCAGCGCAGCCCGTTCTTCTCCTTCGGTCCCCACCGTGACGCGCAGAGCCTCGACATTGCCGGCTTCATCAATGAAGCTGGCGGATGCCTCATTTTGCGCCAGGTCGACGATGCCCAGATCAACCTTGCCCAACTCGCCAAAATTGAGCAAACCGAATATCACCATGATGACCAGCGGCAAAAAGAACGTCCAGAACAGGGCCGCGCGGTCCCTCGCCCACATTCTGATGGACATCCAGGTGATATAAATGGCGGGGCGCGTGACCAATCTAAAACTCGCGCAAAGATCGGCCGGTGAGATCCAGGAAAACGTCTTCCAGGGTGGCGGCTCGCACCTCATGCGCCCGGTGGA
This sequence comes from Dehalococcoidia bacterium, assembly GCA_965116565.1. GTDB lineage: Bacteria > Chloroflexota > Dehalococcoidia > Lucifugimonadales > UBA3495 > Bin87. Next base: position 1,030,063 of record OZ220699.1, on the reverse strand, counting down.
ACCCGCGACCAATCAGTTCCTCGATCAGGACATCAGGGCTGTTGAGCGTGATGATCTGACCCGCGTCCATCACGGCGACACGGTCGCAGAGTTCCTCCGCCTCTTCCATGTAGTGGGTGGTCAACACTATTGTCCGGCCCTCAGCCTTCCAGCCCGAAATGGTCTCCCACATCAAACGCCGCGCCTGGGGGTCCAATCCAGTGGTCGGTTCATCAAGGAATATCACGGTGGGGTCATTGACCAGGGCAGCCGCGATGGCAAACCGCTGCTTCTGCCCGCCGGACAGGGTGCGAAACGATGCGCCCCGTCGGTCCCAAAGGTCAACCGCGCTCAACAGGGGTTCAGGATCAACCCTGGCGCGGTAGATGCTGCCCAGCATCTTGAGCAACTCTTGGAGCTGCAGGTGCTCAAAAAATGCGCTGCTCTGCAATTGCACGCCGATCAGATGCTTGACGGCGCGCGGATCCTTTCCAACATCGATGCCCGCGATCTCGGCACGACCGCTATCCGCGGTGCGCATTCCCTCGATGATCTCAATGGTGGTGGTCTTGCCGGACCCATTTGGCCCGAGCAGTGCGAAAATCTCTCCCTTCTGCACCTGGAACGAAACGCCGTCGACGGCCTGGACGTCGCCGTAACGCTTCCGCAACTCCTCCACCACGATGATGGGACCATCCCAGTCCCTCACCCTATGATTGTTCGCCGACACCATCTCATTCAGACCGGCAGAAATTATAACACCGGCCTGGCGACCGATGCCCGAATGCTACAATCGCCCCCACCATGATCCCTCTCAAACTCTCGGTCCGGAACTTTCTGTGCTACCGCGACGACGTGCCACCGCTCGATTTGCGGGGCGTGCATGTTGCCTGCCTTTGCGGAGCCAACGGGCACGGCAAATCCGCGCTTCTGGACGCGATGACGTGGTGCCTCTGGGGGCAGGCGCGCACCGGGAGCCGGAACCACAACTCCCTCATCGCCTACGGCGAAACGGAGTGCCGGGTCGAGCTTGATTTCGAGGCGAAAGCGCAGACCTACCGGGCGATCCGCAGGCGCCGCAGCGCGGGTCAGGGCCGAACCGAACTGGACCTGTTCGTGCTTGACGACGCCGACCAGCCCCGCGCCGTCACGGGTAACACGGTGAACGAGACCAACGCCCGCATCCGAAATCTGGTCGGCATGGACTATGACACCTTCGTGAACTCGGCGTTTTTGCTGCAGGGCCGCTCGGACGAATTCACCCGCAAAACCCCGTCCGAGCGCAAAGAGGTACTGTCATCCATCCTGGGCCTGGCGCTGTACGAAATCTTGCAGGCGGCCGCCCGCGGCAAGCGCTCGGAGTGGCAGGACAACGTAACCCGCACCGAGGGAGCGCTGATGCAGACCCGTTCGGCGCTGGAGGAACTGACCGACCCCACAGACCAACTGGCTGAGCTGGCCCAACGGCTGACGGATTTGTCCGCCGAGTTGAACGCGGCAGCCGTGACTGCCCAGGATCGCCGCAATGAACTGGAAGTGTTGCGGCGCAAACAAACCCAATTGGCCGACACCGAAAACAGGATTGCCAACTTGCAGAAACAGATCCATCAGGAGGAGTCAAACCTGACGGGAATACGGGAGCGCATCGAAACCGCCAATCAACTGGCCGGCAGGGCCGCTGAGATCGAGGCCGGCGTAGGATCCCTGGTGAATGCTCGCGGCGAGTTGGAGCGCCTGGAATCGGCGCGCCGCGAGCACAGTGGATTGCAGGATAAGCGCAACACGCTCTTGGCGGCGATCAACCGCGAGCAGGCATCTCTCGAGTCCGAAATCGCGGAGTTGGCGCGGCGGGTACGGGAAGACCTGGAGCCCGCGGTGACGCTGGCGGAGGCCGTTGAAAGCAACCTGCAAGAGCTGGAAGCATCCGAACGCGCGCTGGCCGCTGAGCAGCATTCCATCGAAATGCGAGCAGAGGAGTCATCCAACCTTTCGGGGCAAATCGCCGCTCGGACCGGCGATTTGGAACGCTGCGTCGCCGAGGGCAGGGAACTACGCGCAAAACAGCAGGAGATGTCAACGGCGAGTAGGCCAGACATGTTGTGCCCGCTGTGCCGCACACCTCTCTCAGAGGATTCCTGCGCGAACATCGCCGATTGGTACGCATCTGAAATCGCTGCTAAATTGGAGCAGCACTCGGATCTCAAGATCCGTATTGAAGGGCTCACCCGGAAACGCGACGAACTGTCGGCGGAAACTGAAGCCAGACGTCGCACCTTGCTGCAAATGCAGCGGGCAACCCAACAGGAGCGTGGACGCCTTGAGCAACAGCGTCTCCAGGGCGCGGAAGCTCGCGAAGTGTTGACATCCCTCCGACCCCGTCTGGCCGCCATGCAGAGGGAGCTGAGCACGGGCGAATTCGCGTCGCCGGCGCGAGATGGGCTGCTGAAGATAGACTCGGAGATTTCGCGCCTCGGCTACGACGACGCCCAGAGAGAAACGGCGTACCAACTGACCCAATCGCTACAGCGCTGGGACGCCGAAAAGATCGCACTGGATTCGGCGCTCGGCAGGTTGCCGCAGGACGAACTGGATCTGGAGCGTGGGAAGGAACGGGCCGACCGGGCCCGGCAGGATCTCGCAGAGGCGGAGCGGATCCTGGCGGATGACCGGACCGCATTGTCGGGGCTGCCGGAGGCCGAGCGCGCCGCAACCGACGCCGAGGCTGGCTTGTCGAACCTGTCACGGGAGAGGGACGAGTTGCTGGCACGACGCGGACGGTTGCAGGCGGATGCCGAAAGGATGCGGGCATACCGTTCGGATATCGCCCGTCTGGAGAGGAGCCATCGAGACGCCCAGGCAGAGCAGAGCATCTACTCGGAGCTATTCGAGGCGTTCGGGAGAAGCGGTGTGCCGGCAATGCTCATCGACTCGGCGGTCCCTCACCTGGAAAACGAGGCCAACCACCTGTTGGGACGCATGACCGACAACCGCATGGCGATCAGGATGGAGACTCAGCGGGTGACCCAGGGAGGGAACACGACCGAAACCCTGGACATCCTGATCAGCGACGAATTGGGTTCCCGGAGCTACGAGTTGTTCAGCGGGGGCGAGGCATTCCGTATCAACCTGGCGCTGCGGATCGCCCTGTCCAAGGTGCTGTCGCAACGGCTGGGCGCGCCCATGCCCACCCTGTTTATCGACGAGGGATTCGGGACGCAGGACGCATCCGGGCGGGAGCGTATCGTTGACGCCATCGCGTCCATCCAGGATGAATTCGAGAAAATCATCGTCATCACTCACCTCGAGGAACTGAAGGACCTGTTCCCAGCGCGCATTGAGGTGCTGAAAACGGAATCCGGTTCCCAGTTCTGGCTGAGTTAGCCTGACACCAAAGGAGAGCCAACAATGCTGACCGACGCTCAACGGGAGTTTTTGTCCCAGAACCACAACGGCGCGCTGACCACGTTCCGCAGGAACGGCGCAGCGCAGATGAGCATCGTGACCTGCGGCATTTACGAAGATGGGGTCGCTTTCACCACCACCGACGACCGGGCCAAGTTGCGCAACCTGCGCCGAAACCCGCGGTGCACCATCCTGGTGGGCACCGACGACTGGCGGAACTTCGTGGTCCTGGAAGGCGAGGCAAGGCTCGTTGGCGTAGACAATGCCAGCGAGGACGAATACCGTGAAACCCTGCGCAACGTGTACCGCACCGCAGCGGGTCAGGAGCATCCCAACTGGCCGGAGTACGATCAGGCGATGCGGGAAGACCAGAGGTACGGCGTCATCGTAACCCCCAGCCACGTGTACGGGCGCACCGATCAATAATTCAGGGGCAGCCATCCGGCTGCCCCCAACACTCTTCCGGGAAACGCGCCTGAGTCAGATGATGCCCTCTGCGAGGCGCAGGGCGTCAACGTCGAACGGAATGTCGTCGTACTCGCCGTTCAGCGCGCCCAGGACGCGCTCACCGGACAACGGCAGTTGCTTGATCCGCACCCCCACGGCGTCGTACACGGCGTTGGCGATGGCGGCGGGCGGCCCGAAACCCGGTGGTTCGGCCACGGCCCGGGCGCCGAACGGCCCATCCTCCGCGGGGACCCTGATCAGGATATCCTCGATTTCCGGCAGGTCGATGGCCAGCGGCATCAGGTATGACGCGAAGGACGGGTTGCGCACGGCGCCCGTATCGGGATCAAACTGCTGGTCCTCGGTGAGCGCGCGGCCAATTCCCTGGACCACGCCGCCGTCCAGTTGTCCTTCCACCGCCATCGGGTTGATGGCTACGCCGACGTCCTGGGCCTGAATGTAGCGCAGGAGTTTCACGTGCCCGGTGTCGCGGTCGACCTGGACCTCGGCGGCCTGGGCGGCGAACACCGGCGTGTACGGCATATTGGACAGCGCCGCGGTGCCGATGATGGGCCCGCCTCTCGAGGTGATGCTGGCGGCGGCAAGCTGGGCGAAGGTCAACCCCTGGGGCTCGTTGTCCATTACGTAGATCCGGCCATCCTCGCAACCCAGGGCGTCTTCGGGCACTCCCAAGCGCTCAGCGGCCAGGGCCATGAGCTTTTGAATCGTGTCCTCGGCGGCGCGCTGCACTGCGGTGCCCTGGCTGTACACGACGCGACTGCCGCCGGACTGGCCGGTATAGGGAGCCATGTCGGTATCACGCTTGGCGACGACGACGCTGCCCATGGGGATGCCCAGCGCCTCGGCCGCGATGGCGGCCAGGGACGTGTCGCTGCCGGAAATATCGGTGGAGCCGGTGAGCAGACTGACGGTGCCGTCGTCGTTGATGCTGATGGCGGCGGTGGACGGGCCGCTGCCGCTGCGCCATTCGCACAGGGCCAGACCCAGACCGTGTCCGTCCTCCAGCTGGCGCGGCCAGTCGATCCTTTCCTTGATCGCCTCAAGGGTTTCGATCAGGCCGTTGGACGGGACCACGGCGCCGCTGACCGATACGTCCCCTTCGCGCAGGGCGTTGTGCAGCCGCAGGTCGTAGGGGTCGATTCCGATTTCGTGCGCGATGCGGTCCATGTGGGATTCCACGGCAAAGGTCATATCCGCCACGCCGGAGGCACGGTAGGAACCCACATATATCTTGTTGGTGTACACACCGTAAGAACGCAGCCGGAAGTTGGGGATGCGATACGCCCCGATGCCGTGGCCGATGCCGGAATTGGGTCCGGCGCCAAGGTAGGCGCCAACGTCGAATATGGTGTAGGCCTCGCGGGCGACGATGGTGCCGTCATTCATCACGCCGGAGCGGATGTAGTTGGTGACGGGCAGGCGAGGGCCGTTCAGGGTGAACACTTCCTCGCGCGTGTTGACCAGCTTGACCGGCCGGCCAGTGCGCATAGCCAGCAGGGCGGGGAAGGCCTCGCAAGCCAGACGCAGCTTTGCGCCGAACCCGCCTCCCAGCTCCATAGCCACTACCCTGATACGGGATACCGGCATATCGAGCACGCCCGCCAGGCTGGCGCGAAGCTGGTACGGCCCCTGGGTGGATGCATATATGACCAACCGGCCGTTGGGCTCCACGTCGGCGACGCATGCCATGGGTTCGAGGAAACCCTGGTTGATCCCCTGCGAGCGGTAAACATCCTCCACGACGACATCGGCGTCTCGAAAGGCCTGCTCCACATCGCCCCGGTCGGCGTCCAGCAGCGTGCTGACGTTGTGACCAAGGGTGAACCCGTAGCCTTCGTAGTTTTCCAGGTCCGGATGCACGGAGGCGGCACCCTCCACCATGGCGGCAAGCGGGTTGACCACCGACGGAATATCCTCGTATTCCACCTTGATGAGCTCGACGGCTTCCTGTGCCGTCGCTTCGTCATCGGCGGCGACGGCGGCGATGGGTTCTCCCACGTAATTCACCACCTCGCGGGGCATCACGTAACGGTCCCTGAGGGCTCCGGAACCGTAGCGAATATCGGGGAAATCCGAGCCCGTGATGATGGCCCGCACGCCCGGCAGCGCCGCAGCCTGGCTCGTGTCCAGGCTGACGATGCGCGCGTGGTTGCGAGTGCTGGGCAGCAGTTTGCACGCCAGCATTCCGGGCAGGTACACGTCCGAGGCGTAGGCAGCGCGCCCGGTGACCTTATCGTAAGCGTCAACTCGGGGATGGTTTTGTTCCAGGACTTTGAACTGGGTTGCAGTGGTCATCGATAGCCTCCGGTTGGCGGCGGGACGGCAAATGTGCTCAGAGATGGGGTCAGGCAGCTTCACGCATTTCAGCGGCGGCGGCCATGATCGCTTCAATCACGCGGTTATACCCCGTGCAACGGCACAGGTTCCCCCCGATGGCGAATCTCACGTCCTCCTCCGTGGGGTCGGGATTCGCCTGCAGGAAACCGGTGGCGGACACGATCAGGCCGGGGATGCAGAAACCACACTGCAGGCCGCCGTGCTCCACGAAAGCCCGCTGCACCGGGTTGAGTTGGTCAATATCGGCCAGACCCTCGATCGTGGTGATCTCGGCGCCGTGGGCGCTGTGGGCGAGCACCAGGCATGAGGTCACCGGCTTCCCGTCCATCAGGACGGTGCAGGCTCCACAGTCGCCTTCATCGCAACCTTTCTTGGAACCGGTCAACCTGGCGTCGTCGCGCAGGCAATCCAGCAGTGAATAGTACGGCTCCACCAGCAGCAGCGTGATGTCGCCGTTGATGTTGAGCGTCAAAGGTTGTTTCATTACGTCACGCTCCAGGCTTACCAGGCGGTTTGAACGGCCAGGCGGCGGATATCTTCGAATGAGGGCGGATTACCGGCAGTGGCAGACGCGTGTCTGAGGGTACGCTCCGCCAGCACGCGCACCATCTCGCGGCGATATTCGGCTCCGCTGCGCACGTCGGCAATCGGGTTGCAAGCTTGAGCGGACAGACGCGCCGCCTCGGCAATATTGGCGGCGTCCGGCATTTGAGAAACCAGACGGCCCTCCGCACCATAGGCACGCAGGGGCGTGGGCGCAACGGCGCCCAAGGCGATGCGAACCGAGGCACAAGTCCCGTCGGCAGCCAGACTCACCACGGATGCGACTCCCACGGCGGAGATGTCCATGGCTCCTCTCGGGCTGTGCTTGATATAAAGCCCACCCGTATTCGGAGCGGGGGGCGGCAACCGTATCTCGGCAAGAATCTCGCCGGGTTCCAGCGCCGTACGACCCGGACCGACAAACGTCTCATCCAAGGGCAGCCAACGCTCGCCGCCCTGGCCGACGATACGACACTGGGCATTGTAGGCGAGCAGAGCCGGAAGGGTGTCTCCGGCCGGTGACGCGTTGCAGATGTTTCCGGCGACCGTGGCGAGATTCCTCACCTGAACGCCGGCAAACGCGGCAGCGCCGGCAACCAGTGCAGGGTAACGGCTGCGCACCTCGTGGTTCTGCTCGATATCCTCAACGGTGGCCATCGCCCCGATGGACAACCCGTCATCAGGGTTCCAGGATACGTAATCGAGTCCAGGTACATGCTGCATGCACACCACGGACTCGGGACGCCAAACCCCGGTGCGCCACCTGACGAGGAAATCGGTGCTGCCGGCGACCAATCGGGTGCTATCCCCATGCTCGGCCAGCAGGTTCAGCGCTTCGTCCAGGGAATGCGGCTCATGGTAGTCGAATCGAGCCATAGGGCCCTCCCGCTCCGGCGCAGTGGTGATCGGGAAACGGAGTCAGCGGATGTTCCCCGGAGCACCGGACGGGTTGGATTATAGGGTCGCGCGACAAACCCGGTCAACGGCAGGAAGATGCCTCGGACAAGGCACGAAAAAAGGGCGGGATGACATCCCGCCCCGTGTGAATGGTCGGAGTGTGCCGCTCTAGCGACCGTTGCCGTACGGCTCAATCAGGACGCGCAGGGTGCCGTCGTTCTCCTTGCGCTGGGTGAGCAGCTTGTGGCCGGCCTGCTCGGTCCAGTAAATGACGTCGTAGATGTTCAGCGCGTCGTGGAGGATGGCCTCGATGAAAGAGGTGCGGTCGTGCTCCATCTGGCGGCTGAGGGCCGCGATAACGCCGGCGCAGTTTTTGCCGCGCCCGTCGATCACGGTCCAGCCGCTGCCGTTCTGGTGACCGTTGCCATTGCCGTTGTGGGCGGCGCCAACGGGCGCGCGAACGTCGATGTGTCCGCTCTTGCGCAGGTCGAGCTGTTCCTTGAAATAGGCGACGGCTTCCCACGCCACGCCGCGGTCGCGTTCGCCGCTGGAGCATACTGCTCCGCGAACACCCACGATGTCAGGGTTGATTCTCGCCAGTTCGTCCAGGTTTTCCAGCTTGAGGTGGCCGCTGAGCGCGGTGCTCAGACCGGCTTCCTTGGCCTCCATGACCATATCGCGCAGGACGGGTTCGGGCATGAAGTCGAACAGGTTGCGGCCGTCCTTGGTCAGGGTGTCGATCAGGAAACCGTCGCACTCGCCGTCCCTGGCAAGCTGCACCATCAGGTGTGGGTCCAGACCACCCTCGAACAGGAAGTTGTCTGCAAAAAGGGAGCCGATGAGCTTGGTGTCCGCGTCGCCGATGGCGGCGCGCGATTCTCGCAATACCTCAACGGCTGTTTCGTAGTCGGCGACCTGGAAACCCACCTTGACGGACGTTGCGTCCATCATCGTCGCCGCGTGTACGGCCATGGCAACGGTACCCGGCTGGTTGGGCACCACGCCGAGCGTGACGCTGACGTGCTTGTGGGGCGGGATGATCTCCCGCACTTCCCGGACGAGACTGGGATGGGCCGAGCCGACCAGCGCCTCTTGCAGGTTTTTGAGGTCGATGATGTCGGCGCCGCCCCGGTCGGCTTCCAGCGCCTCAGCCTTGTTCTGAGCGCTGACCAGCAGCATCATGCCGGACCCGCCGAGGTCCAGATGGCGACCGGGCTCACGGTTCCCGTTGAGCCAGGGCGCGTGGGGGCGGCCGTGAATGACCTCGCGCTGCGGTTCGCGAGAGGCGGCCGGACGCGGGATCAGGGGTTCGAGTTCTCGCCAGAGTCCGCTCTTTTCCTCGACGGTCAGGTCGGTCAGCGGCGCACGGACGCTGCCGCCGGCCATGCCCATCATCTCGCCCCAAGCTTTGCACATCGACACGGGCAGGCACCCGTTGGTCTTTTTCATCGTACCGCCCCACCACTTGTCGGACAGGGCCTTGATGTCCTTGAGATGCCGGTTGTAGAACTCCATGTCCAGGTCGCCGGCCGTGGCCTTCTCGATGAACTGGACGTAGTAGTTGTGCAGCGGCGTGTCAAAGCGCCAGTCGGAGGTGTTGGCGAACATCACCTGCTGGCGGAATCCCAGCTCCTGGGCTTTGTGGAAAATCCATTCGTCAGGCGTGCTGATGATGGCATCGCGGCCAACCAACAGGTGAGTTTCAATGGAAATCTGCTGGTTGAAGCTGGCCTCCTTGACGCCGACGACGTTGGGAATGGCGCAGATTCGCCTGAGGCCCTGGGGGCTGATGGTAATGCCGAACTGCGGCGAGTTGTAGAACATCATCGCCAGGTCGGTGCTATCGGCCACCTCGCGGACGAACTCGACCACCTGATCCTCCGTCTTGGTGACCATGTAAGACGGCGCAATGATGAGGAGGTCGAAACCGCGCTCCTGAGCATGCTCTGCCAGGGCGATGCTCTCCAAGAGGGAGGTGTCGGTTACGTGGGCGCCGATGAGCCAGTGGCCCGCGGCCTCGTCGGCAACCGTGTCCATGACCAAGCGTCGTTCCGACTCGGTAAGGCTCCAGAATTCGCCCATGTTCCAGGTGCAGCCACCGCCCCGAACGCCAAGGCTCTGGACGTGCCTTACGTTGCTCCGAAGGCCTTCCGTATCGACCCGGTTATCAGGAGTGAAGGGCGTGACCAGGGTGGTCCACTGCCCCTTGAGGTTTTGCCATGCCCATTCCTGGGCCTCATGCTTGCGGTAACCGGCCATTGCAGTCCGCCTCCTACAGCAGATTAGTCCATACATCAATAACGGGACAGGCCCAAGGCATGACCCGATCCGCTGGCGATAGTGTAAGCGGGCGGGCGGGCCGCAGTCAACAAAACCCGTTGAGCGGGCCGGACCGTTTGGTCATAGGAGACATGCCTTCCTGCTCGACAGGTCGACAGGGGCAGGCACCTAAAAGTGTGAGGGGAGAGTGGGCGTTTGTTCTTTGGTGTTCCTCCTATTTTGTGATGGGGATTTTTGGATTTTCGGCGTCAGGTTGTGGTTCGGGTCGATGGTCCGCCGGTGGCGGGTAAACTCAGCACGGCCCAGGCTGGTTTGAATTGAGCAGAAAGCTATAGTCCTAGGCTTCCATGTCCTCGCGGTCAGCCGGCTGATGGAACCGGGGCAATGCGAACACGGCGCGGTGGTGACACCCGCGGGGTTCCGGGAGCTCAGTCGGGGAATAAACCGACTCTAGGCCCCTTGGGAACCATATTCTGCTGTCGGTTACCCGACAAGCCGTTTTTGACCCGAACCCTTGTTGACACCTCGCTATGTTTCCATGGTTTGGTGAACGCCGCTGCATGCGATGCGGCGACCCCGCCCGGTTCTCGAGTACCGGATGGGGAACCTGACATAGGTAGGATAGAACGTGGGTACTGCGTGGGGCAACGGGCGGGTGTCACACCGCGGGATCGGATTTTCGGGAGGGTGGAACAGGGAACGTCTTCCAGACCGGACTCAACATCGAGGCCGCCTTTCGCGGCAGGAGAAGCGGAATCGAAAGACGCAGGCTTGAAAAGTGTGCGTCAGTCCCCGCCGTGGCCCGGCGGCTGGCAACTCGGACAGTACCACGTGCTCCGGTTGCGAACTCTCATGAGTTGGACCTCGGTGGAACACCGGGGGCAGGGCAGTCCGGGCGCACGCGGGATGGTCCATGGCGCCAGCGCGGTGGGCGGGTCGGGCCACTCAGCATCGCGCGCAGCGGCATAGGCCTCGGTCGACCGCGTAAGGGCGTCAACGATGCCGTGGCGCAAGCGCGACATCTCACCGCCGGCCAGCGTGTTGGCAGCGCGTTCGGGGTGAATGCCGGCAACAAACAGAGCCTCGTCCGCGTACAGATTGCCCAGACCAGCGATCACCGACTGCTCCAGCAGCAGGGCCTTGACCGGAGCCTTGCGGTTCGCCAATGCCTGCAGCAGGACCTCATCCGTGAAGGATGGTTCCAGGGGCTCCGGCCCCATCCTGGACATGGCGTCCGCGGGATCGGACAGCAGCCACAGATGGCCGAATTTGCGCGGGTCTACGAACCGCATCTCGCGCCCGTCGTCCAGCGGAAACGTGTGCCGGACCATGGGCGGCGGTTCGCTTTGGCTGTCGTGGATCCGGAGCCGGCCGGTCATGCCCAGGTGCAGCACCAGGTGCTCCGCATCGTCCAGCGGCGCGATGAGGTATTTGCCTCGCCGCCTGAGATCGATCACCCGCCGGCCGGCCACGCCTTCGATGAACTCGCCCACCGAGGGTTGGTGGACGGTGCGCGCCCAGGTGATATCGGGAGCCCCGAATTGACGCCCGATGAGACCCGAACGGATCAGGTACTGGCGGGTGTTTTCAACCTCCGGCAGTTCCGGCATAGCCGTCAGTCCGCGGCCACTTTCCGGACTCCCAGAGTGACTTCCATGCCCTCCACCTTCGCGGTCTCGGAATGGGCGCCTTCGCCGGGCGCTTCCGCCAGCAGGGAATCGCTGAGCGTCTCCTGCATGATGTAGTCGCCATGGCTTGACATCACACGAGCCACGTCGTCGGGACCCTGGTAGTACGTGACGATGCGGTCGGTAATGTCAAACCGCGCGCCCTTCCTGAGGTTCTGAATACGGTGGGCCAACTCACGGGCCAAACCCTCGTCGGCAAGCTCCACCGTGATGTTGGCGTCGACGGCGACCATGTATCCAGATTCCAAAGCGGCGGAGTACCCGTCCACGGAAACCACGGAGTCCCCATCCTCGCCGGCCTCGGCCAGCGCCTGCGAATACAGGTCTTGATCCGTCCCGTCCGCCCTCAGGCTCTTGATGTTCAGCTCCTCGAGGATCTGCGCTCCCACCCAGTCCAGGTATTGGGTCTCATCCGGATTCCGGGTCCGAACCACCACCGACGCCAGGGGTTGCCTGACTTTCAGGCCCGCTTTGCTGCGAGCAGCCCGGCCCATGCTGGACACTCGAATCGCCAGGCGGGTGGCGTCCATGATGGTTTGGTCGATCAACGCTGGGTCCGCGGCGGGGTAGTCCGTCAGGTGGACGCTGTCCGGCGCGTCGGGGTTGAAGCGCAGTTCAAGGTTACGGTACATCTGCTCGGAGACAAACGGAGCCAACGGGGCCATCAACCGGGCCACCGTGGTCAAACACTGGTACAGGGTCGCGTACGCCCCCAGCTTGTCGGCGTCGGCCTCGCTCTTCCAGAACCGTCGCCGGGATCGGCGGACGTACCAGTTGGACAGCACGTCGATAAACTCGGCGATGCGCCGCCCCGCGTCGGTGGGGTTGTAGTTGTCCAGATGCCCGTCGACCACCTGCACCAACTGGTTGAGTTCGGCCAGGACCCAGCGATCCAGCTCCGCTTCAGGCCGCCAGTCGTCGGGAATCTGCGCCGGATCGAATTCATCTATGTTGGCGTAGTTGGTAAAGAATGAGTACACGTTCCACAAGGTCAACAGCACCTGGCGGAGCGTCTGTTGAACCAGCCGGTCGGAAAAGCGGCGCGGCTCTCCGGGGTGCGATGCGGTGAACAGGTACCACCGCAGGGCGTCGGCCCCATGAATATCCAGGATGGAATCCGGCTCAACGATGTTGCCCAGACGCTTGCTCATCTTGCGCCCGCGACCGTCAAGGATCAGGCCCAGGCAGATCACGTTGCGATACGCGATGTCGTCCTGCATCAGCGTGGACAGGGCATGGAGGCTGTAGAACCAACCCCGGGTCTGGTCAACGGCTTCGCAGATGTAATCGGCGGGCAGACGTCCATCAGTTTCTATTGCACGGTTCTCGAACGGGTAGTGCCACTGGGCAAGGGGCATCATGCCGGAGTCGAACCAGCAGTCCATGACCTCGGGGATGCGCCGGAAAACGCCCGAGCACGATTCGGATGAACAGGCCCAGGAGACGTCGTCCACGTAGGGCCGGTGGAGGTCCAGATCAACGAGATTCTGCCCGCACCTTTGCGACAACTCCTCCACGCCGCCAACGCAGTCCGTGTCACCGCAGGCATCGCACTGCCAGATGGGTATCGGCGTTCCCCAGTAACGCTCGCGGGAGATTGCCCAGTCGACGTTGTTTCGCAGCCATTCGCCGAACCTGCCTTCCCGTATGTGCTCCGGATACCAGTTGATCCGCGAGTTGTTTCCCACGAGCCGGTCTTTCACTGCGGTGGTGCGGATGTACCACGACGTCTTGGCGTAGTACAACAGCGGGGTGTCGCAGCGCCAGCAGAACGGGTAAGTGTGCCGGTAGATACCCTGGTGGTAGAGCAGTCCACGCTCCGTCAGGTCCGCCGTGATCTCCGGGTCCGCGTCCTTCACGAACTTGCCGGCGAATGGGTAGTCGCCGGTGATCACTCCCTGCAGATCGACCGGTTGAACGAAAGCCAGTTGCCGTTCCCGCCCCAGCCCGAGGTCCTCATCACCGAACGCCGGCGCGATGTGGACGATGCCGCTGCCGTCCTCCATGCTGACAAAGTCCGCGGCAACCACACGCGTTGAATAGGTTTCCGAATCTTCCAGCGAAATCTGCCCGTCGCCGTTTGCCATGAACTGCCGAACCGGGGCGCCGTATTTGGTGGCGTCGTAAAGCGGCCGGTAGGACAGCCCCACCAGGTCGCTGCCCTTGACTTCCTGCGTTACGGTGTAGTCGCCCGTCAGGACGCCGAGCAGCGCGGTCGCCAGCGCCATCCGGAAGGTCTTGCCATCATCGTCGACGGTTTCAACCACCGAGTAGTCGGCATCAACGCTCACTGCCAGGGCGGTGTTGCCGGGCAGCGTCCAGGGAGTGGTGGTCCAGGCGAGGAAGTACGACGGAGTGTCCGGCGCTTCCCCGTCCAGCCACTCAATCGCCTCGAATTTCACGAAGACGGATGGGTCGGGAGTGTTCTCCCGGTATCCCAACGCGACCTCGTGGGAGGAAAGGCTCGATACACAGCGCGGGCAGTGGGGCGCGCCGCGGCGGTCCTGGTAGAGCAACCCGCGGTCCCACAATTGCTTGAGGATCCACCACCCGGTTTCGATGTAGTCGTTCTCCAAGGTGACGTACGGGTCGTCCATATCGACCCAATAGCCGATGCGGTCGGTGAGGACCTCCCACTCTTTCACGTACCGGAAAACGCTTTCACGGCAACGCCGGTTGAATTCAGCGATGCCGAACTCCTCGATCTCGCGTTTGGACGAAATTCCCAGTTCCTGTTCGATCTGAAGCTCAACGGGCAGACCGTGCGTGTCCCAGCCTCCCTTGCGGATGACCCGACAACCTTTCATGGTCCGATAACGGGAAACGACGTCCTTGAAAACCCGGGCCAGGACGTGGTGAATGCCCGGGCTGCCGTTGGCAGTGGGCGGGCCCTCGTACATCATGAAGAGGGGCGCATCGGGGCGTTCATCCGAAGAACGACGGAATACGTCCCGCTCTTTCCAGTAATCCAGGACTTCCGCATCCAGATCGGGAAAGTTGACTCGGCTGGAAACCACGTCAAACATAGCCGGCATACCAGACCTACCTCTCACCGCCGGCGGCCTCACCGGGCCTTCGCCGGCTGATTCGCATCGTTACAGAAGAGGATTATAGCGCAAGGCGTCCGCGCAGTTGGGCAGCCAACGCGCGGGCCCCCGGCGTCGCTGCCAGAAGCGTCACTGCCAGAAAGCGTGAAAATGGTGCAGTGGCCCGTGGCCCTGTCCGATTGGGTACGCGGCGCGTATCGCAGCGGTAACGTAGTCCTTGGCCTGCTGCACCGCGTCCGGGATTTCAAGGCCGCGCGCAAGGCCGGCCGCGACGGCAGAGGCGAAAGTACATCCCGTGCCGTGGGTGTTGGTGGACGGAATGCGCTCGGTGGTGAACTCCAGGAAGGTTGCTCCGTCGTACAGGACGTCGGTTGGCGGGCCGTCGCGGTGCCCGCCTTTAATGACAACGGATCGGGCGCCCATCCGGATGATTGCTTCGGCCGCCTGCCGCACATCCGCATCAGATTCGATTGACAGGCCCGTCAAATCCTCGGCCTCCGGTATGTTGGGGGTCACCACCTTCGCCAGGGGGATCAAGTCGTTGCAGATCGACGAGATTGCTTCTTCTCTCAGCAATCGATCACCGCTCTTGGCCACCATCACCGGATCCACCACCAGGTTCGTAATCCCGTGGCGCCGCACGGCGTCAGACACGGTCGCCACGATGGCGGCGGAGGACAGCATCCCCGTTTTCACGGCGTCGGCGCCGATGTCCGTGATGACTGCATCGATCTGCGCGGAGATGATGTCTGTGGGCACCTCGTGGACTGCCGTCACTCCCACGGTATTCTGCGCGGTGATGGCGGTCAGAGTTGAAGTACCGAATACGCCCAACGCGGAGAACGTCTTCAGGTCGGCCTGGATCCCTGCTCCGCCGCCCGAGTCCGAGCCGGCTATGGTCATCGCGGTTGGCGGTTTGGGAGCAACCATGGTATCAGCCCGTCCGGTGTTGACCTGTCAGATGGTGTTGACCCGTTAAACAAAGCCGGCCGGCTTCAGTCCGGATCGTCCGGGATTCGCCAGTCGTCGGTTTCAGGTGATTCATCGGGGCCCGGCGGCAGATTCATGGCGACGGCTGCATCCCGAAGCAGGCTGATGTGCTCCTCGTCAGAAAGGGCGCCGATCGCCATGGCCGGGAGAGTCTCGATGTTCAGCCCGGCCAGCACACCGAGTTCCAACGACAGGCGCGCTGCGGACTGGTTGTCGGCTGCTTCGGTAATTATCACGAAGTCGTAGCGGCCGAGAACGGCGTATTGGGTCAGAACTTTGCTGGACATGGTCTCCACCGCAGCCGCGGCATCGCTGAGCAGGTCCGGATTGTCCTGTCCCATGCGCCGGCCGCGTCCGGTGAAATTGGCAAGCATTACGTAGAGAGGCATTATGGGCACCTTGTTCGATTCGGAAACGTTTAAGAATGAACCCAAAGTAGTATAGCACCAGGGGTTTTTCGCCAATCCGCCGTTGGCAGGCGCGGTGTCGGCGGACCGGTCATGTGGCCCCGGTTCGCCGGTGGGCGATGCAACGCGCGCCGATCACGGGGGTTTGTGCCGGCAGTTGTGGCTGTTCCAGCCGGGTTGCGACACATTTGATGTGACGCCCACGAAACAGCGTGCTATGATCCGGCAATCGGCGAGGCGGCGACGGCAAGCCAAACGAACCATTCGGAGGTATCCCATGGACATCGGACTGAATATGTCGATATCCACCAATTCCATAGATGTGGCGGAGATTGCCGCAAAAGCGGAGGCCCTGGGGTTCGAGTCAATCTGGCTCCCCGAGCATCCCGTAATGCCCGTCAATCCGGCGTCCAAATACCCCGGCTCGCCGGACGGCTCGATTCCCGACTACATGAGCGACATGGCTGATCCATACATCGGGTTGGCGCGGGCATCGGCGGTCACCAGCACAATCAAGCTGGGCACGGGCATCACCCTGATACCCGAGCGGAACCCGCTGGTGCTGGCCGGGGCGATCGCGACGTTGGACCGTTTCTCCGGCGGCCGTTTCCTTCTGGGGATAGGCACGGGCTGGCTGCGGGAAGAAACCGAGGTCATGGGCGGCGATTTCGACCACCGGTGGACTCAGGCCAGGGAGTCGATCGAGGTGATGCGCGCCCTGTGGACCCAGGACGCCGCCGAATACCACGGACGTTACTACGATTTCCCGCTGGTCCAGTGCAATCCGAAACCCGCACAGGAGGGAGGGCCCCCGGTGATCCTAGGAGGCAACGCGCGCAACGTATTCCGCCGGATCGTGCGCTGGGGCGACGGATGGATGCCCACCGCGTCGAGCCCGGACCAGATCGCGGCCGGCCGGGCTGCCATCGACGAGTTGGCGGAAGCGTCGGGACGAGATCCGGGCAGCATCGGCATCACCGTCTTCGGCCAGCCGGCCGATCGCGAATTGATTGGCAGCTTCGAAAGCGCCGGCGCCAACAGGGTCATCGTGCGATTGGGGGATACAACCAGCGATCAGGCCCTGGATGAGATCGAACGGATCGCCGAGGCCGTACTGTAAGACTACATCGGCCGACGAGATGCAGCCGATCCGCAATCGTTTGGCCGCCATTGCAGTGGTCTGATCACGGTTCGTCTCATTCTAAACATATTCCGCGCAATTATATGGCGGGGCTACGCATTTCGTAGCCCCGTTTATTTACGGATCGCCGGCTCGCGAGCTCATTATTATGTTTGCTGATATATTACGGCCCAGCATATTATACATTTCAGAGCATAATGTTAAATTATTGTTAAATCGCAAGCTATTTGTTACGAATTACGCCAAATACGTCGCATTGTTACGATAATGATTAAAGCCTGGTTTTTCGGCTGAACATTTTTCGCAATTGAACGCTACCTTTTTTTGTTTGACTGTGGCCTTGGGTTTTGCCTATATTGCGCGGGCGTGACTCGGACGGCGATCAGCCGTGCGCGGCACGTGCAAGACGCAAATCTACTCTGATACATCTTGGAGGGCCTGTATGCCGTATAGACGGTTTTTACGATATCCGGCGGTAGCGCTGGTGATAGCCATGGCGACTACCGCGGTCATCGTGGGTTGCGGAGGCGCCGCGGAAGAGACGACCGCGCCGGCGACCGCGGCCCCGGCACCACAACAGCAGGCGCAACCGGCCGCCACTCAGGCGCCGCCGCCGGCCAGCGCAACCAACACCCCGGTGCCGCAAGGCGCAACCCTTGCGCCCACACCCACGCAGCGCCCTTCGGTGCTGCAGGCCACTCCCAGGCCAACCCTGGCACCTCAGACCGAAGGCGAACTGGTCACTGACCGCCTGATCGCCGTCCTGGACCCGCCGTCCTTCGAGTCCATGCTGGACTGCGAAGTGACCGGTTCCGGCGTGGTCAACTACCGAATGTCCGCTGAGTTCATGGTCGACGCCGGCAGATTTGACGGTTCTTATGAGCCCATGCTCGCCACCGAATGGGCCATCACCCCGGACGGCAAAACCTGGAACTTCAAACTGCGCCAAGGCGTGCGCTGGCACGACGATTGGGGCGAATTCACGGCCCGGGACGTTGAGCACTCGCTGGCCTATTACACCAATCCGGAATGCCGAGCCTCCTACTCCGACTACTTCCGCAGCGACCCGGGCGGCGAAGTTGAAATCGTCAATGATTACGAAATCAACATCCACATGCAGAAACGCCCCGCGGTGGACTTCCTTTACTGGTTCTCCGGTTACCGAGGCGTTCCCATCAGCAGCGCCGCACAGTGGAACCAGGCGTGCCCCGGCGGCGCAGCCGACTTTGGCGACGCTGACGGTGGGGAGGCGCTGAACTACTGCAAGGCCAGCCGAGACCTGGTATACGAAAAATCGGCGCGCACAGGCCCGTACGAATTCGTCAGCTTCGCGGAGGGCGTGGGTTGGGAATGGTCCCGCGTGGACTATGACCACTGGCGCGTTGACCCCGATTTCGCTGAAATTGAGATCAAGGACGTGCGTGAGCCGGCCACTCGTCTTGCGATCATGCAGGCCCGCGAGGGACATATAGCCGCGATCAACCGAGCGCTCCTACAGGATGCCATCGACGACGGTCTCGAGGTGTTCGACAGTTCCGTGACCGCGCAGACGGCGTTCGCCCTCTTTGGCGGCATGTATTTCGCGACCGGCGAAAAGGGGGTTGACCCCAATGCCACTCCCGAATCACAGGCAGCCGACCGGGAAGCCTACAACATCGCGGGAGCCCGCGACGAAATGATGCCCTGGAATGATCCCGGCCCCAGCGGGAAGCTGGTGCGCATGGCCATGAACAAGGCTTTCGACCGCGACCAGGTTAACGATGCAATCTTCAAAGGAGCCGGCGGCAAGCAGTGGGTCTCCACGCTGGTGCCGGACTTCCCGGGCGGATACAATCCCGAGTGGGAAGCCAGTTGGGAAGAACTGTACGGTTATGACGAGGAACGCGCCAAGGAACTCCTCGCCGAAGCCGGGTATCCCAACGGATTCTCCTTCCGGATACCGGTTTTCCCGCTGTCGGGAGTGCCGGAACAGCCCGACCTGATGGAAGCCATCGCCGGGTATTGGGAGCGGATCGGGCTGGACCCGCAGCTTGACCCCATTGAATTCTCCAACTGGAGGAACGAATACCGGGGACTGAACACGGACTGCTGCATATATCCGTTCCGCGGACCGGCAGCCCCGATCGACACCCGCGTCCACTTCTACTTCAGCGCTGAGCGTTTCTTCCGGGCGTACACCAGCGACGACATCCAGGAGAACAAGAACAAGGCGTTGCGCGCGCTCAACGAAGCCGATGCAACCGTGGACTGGCAGAAGGTATCCGACGAGATCTTCTATGAAGTCGGCACCATACCCGGCTGGACGTTGCCGGTGAGCGCAGTCGTAGACCCCGATGTGGTCGCCGAGTACATCTTCCTGGGACCCAACAACGGTAACTACGTCTATCTCGAGCACGTCAAGGGTGTGCGCGAATAACCCGCGCCGACACTCCACCAAATCCGCCCCGGCGCATCACAACGTATTGCTGATGCGCCGGGGATGTTGGCAAATCGAAAGGTCATACGCGCTGTAGGAACGGACATCATGCAACGTTTCATCATTCTGCGGCTCTTACAGGGACTGCTGGCCGTCTTCGTGATCAGTCTGATTGTCTTTTCGCTCTCTCGTGTGGCTGGCGACCCGTTGGCGGCCATTCTGGATGAGGAGTCAGGCAAGGAGCAGATCGAGCGAATTCGGGCGCAGTGGGGCCTGGATAAACCGCTGCACGTGCAATATTTCACCTACATGAAACGTCTCCTCACCGGGGATCTGGGCACATCATTCAAGTGGGACCGGCCGGTGGCCGAGTTGATAGCCGAGCGCCTTCCGGCCACCTTGCAGCTATCATCCTTCGCTCTGGTGATCACGGGTTTGATTGCTTTCCCCATCGGGGTATTATCGGCGGTGAAAAAAGACTCCTGGTTTGACGCCGGGGGGAAGATGTTCGCCATCCTCGGTCAATCGGCGCCGACCTTCGCCGTGGGGCTGATCCTGATGTGGATCCTGGCCGTGCAGTTGGGATGGCTGCCCACCTCAGGCAAAGGAGGGCTGAAGCACATGCTGATGCCCGGCTTTGCGCTGGGATACTACAACGTCGCGGCGATCATGAGGCTGACACGTTCCTCCATGCTGGAGGTGCTGGATACCGAATATGTGAAACTCGCCCGGATCAAGGGAATTCCAGAATGGAAAATCGTCTGGAAACACTGTTTCCGGAACGCCCTGATCGGCCCGTTGACGTATTTCAGCTTGATATTTGCCGTGCTGATCACCGGTTCAGTGGTGATTGAAACCGTCTTCGCATGGCCCGGAATCGGATTGATGGTCATCGAAGCCATCAACTCCAAAGACCACATCACTGTACAGGCCGTCGTAATGCTGTTCGCGTTGCTGTACGTGGCGATCAACATCGTTACGGACGTTACATACGCGTACGTTGACCCGCGGATCCGATACGGATAGACACCGCCGGAGGGAAAAGAGATATGGCCGTGCAAACCACCGCTCCTGGCGGCCAGCAGGGTGAAGTCGCCGCGCAACCGGCACGAGGGTTTTCGGTCGGGGCAGTCTGGCAAGAAATTCGCAGGATTCCGCTCATACCCCTGTTTGTCCTGATCGTTTTCCTGGTCGTGCCTGCCGCTTTCGCCGACGTGCTGGCGCAGCATGACCACACCATCGGCGATCTGGAACGGGTGCTGGAGCCGCCGGGCTGGGTTCCCGACCGTGAAACTGAGCAAACCATAGTTCAGCGGACCAGGGACAAGAATGCCGAGGTGAGCCTCAACAACGCTCGCAGGAACATCGACAGCGGCGCCGGCACCTTGATAGACGCCAATGGCAACGGGCAGCCCGACATCGGCGAAACCATGGTGCGCGTGGAACCCGGCGGCAGTTGGGAATACCCACTGGGCACCGACAAGCAGGGCCGCGACGTGCTCAGCCGATTGATGCACGGAGCGCGCATATCCCTGGCCGTGTCCTGTCTCGCGATCCTGTTGGGTGGAGTCCTTGGAACCGGGCTGGGCATGCTGGCAGCGTTCAGGGGAGGTTTGACCGACGCCATCCTCATGCGCATTGTAGATATCAAGCTGGCATTCCCGTCGATCCTGCTGGCCCTGACGCTGGTGGTCGCTATCGGATCCGGTTTCAGCACGGTGGTGATCGTTATTGCGTTGCTGCTCTGGGCCCGGTATGCGCGCGTGGTTCGGGGTGAAGCCCTGACCATCAAGGAACGGGATTTCATTGACCGGGCCAGGGTCGCCGGCGCCTCCAACTTGCGAATCATGGGCCGGCACATATTCCCCAACGTGTTCAACACCGTGATAGTCCTGGCAACACTCGAGGTGGGACACGTCATCATCCTGGAAGCCACGTTGAGTTTCCTTGGAGCCGGCATCCCACGTCCCCAGCCCGCCTGGGGGCTGATGGCAGCGGACGGCAGAGAGGTCATCACCAGTTCGTGGTGGATCTTCCTGTTCCCCTGCCTGGCGATCGTGCTGACGGTGCTGTCGATGAACCTGCTGGGCGACTGGCTCAGGGACCGGCTCGATCCCAAGCTGCGCAACGTTTAGCCCACATCAATTCACGTGAATCTCAACGAACACTGGAGGATCATTCAGGTAAATCACGGAGAACATAGGCATTCCAACTCTTTCAGGAGGGGCGTAATGAGAAGAAAACACGTTTTTCGATGGCCGATGATTTTCACTGCAATGGCGTTGCTGACAGCGCTGTTCATCGTGGGTTGCGGCGGCGCAGAGGAGCCGGCGCCCGTGCAACCTGCCAGCCAGCCGGCGGCGCAACAGGCGGCTCCCACCGAAGCTCCCGCGCCCCAACAGCAACAACAGCAAGCCGCTCCCACCGCTACGGCGGCCCCTCCACCGGCAACCTCGGCGCCCACCCGCCCGTCGTTTGTTGGCACGACGCCGGTGGCACAGCCACAACCAACCGCGGAAGTCTCCGCCGGTGATGGCGAGCTCAAGACCAAGGACCTGGTCTTCCTGTTCTCGCAGCAGACGCGCCAGGGAATCATGGACTGCGACGTGACCGGCAGCGCGACCAGCCAGCACCGGCCGTCCCATGAGTTCCTCATCGACGCGAACCGCTACGACGGCTCGCTCGAGCCTCAACTGGCGACCGACTGGAGCGTGAGCGAAGACGGACGCACCTGGAACTTCAAGCTGCGCGAAGGGGTCAACTTCCACTTTGGTTACGGCGAATTCACGGCCCACGACGTTGTGAACTCGCTCAACTACTACACCAACCCCACCTGCGGCGCGTCCTACTGCGACTACTTCCGCACTAACCCACAGGCGATTCCGGAAGTCATCAGCGACCACGAGATCAACATCTCCATGGGCGCGCGGCCGGAACTGATCTTCGACTACTGGATTTCCGGTTATCGCGGTCTGCCCATGACCAGCAAGGCGCAGTGGGACACCGGCTGTCCCAACGGCGCAGCCGACTATGAGTCCTTCCCCGAGATCCCTCACCTCGACGGGTTTTGCTCCGCCGGAGAGCCCACGCTGTTGGAACAGGGGCCGGCCCGTTTGGGACCGTACCAGTTCGCCGACTTCGAGAAAGGCATCGGTTGGCTTTGGGAACGCGCCCCCGGCGGTCACTACCGCGTTGATCCCGACTGGGACACCATCGAAATCAAAATCATTGAAGAGGCGTCCACGCGCCTAGCCGCGATGTTGGCGCGCGAAGCCCATGTGGCCACCATCGACCGGGCACTGGTCGGTCAGGCGTTGGACGCCGGCCTGGATCTGGCCCCCAGCCAGGTGGTTGCCGTCAACAGCATGATGGTTTTCGGAGGCATGTATTTCGCCACCAAGGAAGGACCGGAGTTCGAACCTTATTCCGCCGCCTCGTACGACCCCACGGTTCCGTGGGCTGCGCCAGGCGATACGGGCAAGATGGTCCGCATGGCGATGAATAAGGCCATCGACCGAGACTCCATCCGCGAGAACATCTTCGACGGTCAGGGAGCCGAGGGCCGCGTCGCCGGTCTGATTCCCAGCGCCGAAGCGTTCGGCGGCGAATACGCCGGTTACAACCCCGAATGGGAAAACTCCTGGGAGAACTCTACGGCTTTGACCCAGACCGGGCCCGGGAACTCCTGGCGGAAGCCGGCTACCCGAACGGATTCAACGTTCCCATCATCAGCTACACCATGAGCGGTCTGCCCGAGATGAAGGACTACGTGGTGGCAATCGCCGCTATGTGGGAGAACATCGGCCTGACCACCGAGATCCGGGAGATGGAATTCTCCCAGTGGCGGCAGGAATACCGCGGCGCGACAACCACGTGCTGCATCTATCCCTTCCGGGGATACGCCGAGCCGCCGCATCCGACGATTCACTTCGCGTACAGCCCGGAGCGTTTCATGCGGTTCTACGTGAGCGACACCGTGTGGCAGAGTACCTACAACGCCCTGAACTCCCTGAATTTCGAGGAGCAATTGGGCCATTGGCACGCCGCCACTGACGAATTGTTCTACGAGGTGGCCTCGATCCCGTTGCACACCCTTTCCGTGCAGGTGGTGATCGACCCCGAAGTGGTCGAGGAGTACATCTACCTCGGCCCCTACGGTGGACAGTTCACCGACCTGGAGCACATCAAGGGCGTCCGCTACTGACCTTAACAGTCAGCAGAAGGACGTAATTCCGGAGAGCTTCATCCTCCGGCGTCAACTCGGTTCGAGTTGACGCCGGAGGGGCCGATTTTCACAGCGACAAAGGAACGGACCCGAGATGCAGGCATACATTTTGAGACGAGTCGCGCAAGGCCTCTTGGCGATCTTCGTAATCTGCACGGTAACCTTCGCGTTGGCCCGCGTTTCCGGGGACCCACTCAACGTCCTGTTGCCGGAAGAAGCCTCCGAAGAACAGATAGAGCTGATCAAAGCGGAGTGGGGACTCGACAAGCCCCTTCACATGCAATATATCCAGTACCTCGGCAAATTGTTCCGGGGAGATCTGGGCGAGGCCATGGCATGGCCCAATTCCACCGCGACCGAATTGATCGTACAGCGGTTGCCAAACACCATAAAGCTGTCGGCACTGGCCCTCATTGTCAGCGGCGTAATCGCATTCCCCGTGGGCGTGTTGGTTGCCATCAAGAAAGACACGCCATTTGACTACGGCGGCAAATTGTTCGCCATTTTAGGCCAATCGGCGCCAACATTCGCCGTGGGCCTGATCCTGATGTGGATATTCGCAGTGCAGTTGAATTTCTTCCCAACCTCGGGCAGCGGCGGATTTGAATACATTGTTCTGCCAGCCCTGGCCTTGGGATATTACAACGTGGCCGCGCTGATGAGGCTCACCCGCTCATCGATGCTGGAGGTGCTTGACACCGAATACGTCAAGCTGGCGCGCATCAAGGGCGTGGCCGAATGGAAAGTCATCTGGAAACACTGCTTCCGCAACGCGTTGATCGTTCCCTTGACCTACTTTGGCCTCATCGGCGCGGTGCTCATCACCGGATCGGTGGTCATCGAGACCGTGTTCGCCTGGCCCGGGTTGGGCCATCTGGTGATCAAGGCGATCCTGTTCCGAGACTACGTAGTGGTGCAGGCGGTGGTCCTGCTGTTCGCCACGGCGTTCGTCATCATCAACATCATGGTGGACGTGCTGTACGCATACATCGACCCGAGAATAAGGTACACGTAGGCAATGATGAATCAGGTAGCGTGTGCCGCAAGGCGCGAGTCAATGAGCGAGGTGTGAAATGGCAGCCGTAACTACTACCCCAGAGGTTGCTGGCGTTGGGACTCAACCGCGCGACAGCCGGGCCTCCAAAGTAATTCGAACACTGCGCGAACTGCCGCTGATACCTCTGGCCGTGCTGATATTTCTGCTGGTGATTCCTGCGATGTTTGCGAATCAGCTGGCGCCCCACAATCAACGCATCGGGGTGCTCGATGACGCGAAGCTGCCGCCCTTCTGGGTATCGGAAAGCTTCGAAACGCGGACCGTGGTGCAACGCGCGGACCGGGACAGGCTGCACCTGGAAATCGGGCTGTCCAACGCCCAGCGCAAGGTAGAACGCGGTGAGGCCACGATCCTGGCCGGCGGCGAAGACGGCACCGCTGATCCCGGCGACACCCTCAGGTTCCTGGCCAACAAGGGCGGTTCCATGGAGTATCCACTCGGAACCGACAAGCAGGGCCGGGACATACTGAGCCGGATCATGCACGG
The DNA here is from genome assembly GCA_965116565.1 of Dehalococcoidia bacterium. GTDB lineage: Bacteria > Chloroflexota > Dehalococcoidia > Lucifugimonadales > UBA3495 > Bin87. The sequence goes on along the minus strand of OZ220699.1, from coordinate 1,004,700 downwards.
CGCCCGCATCTCGCTGATGGTCTCATCCCTGGCAATCCTGCTGGGCGGAGGTCTGGGCACCATCCTGGGAATGCTGGCCGCCTATCGGGGCGGCAAAACCGATGCCATAATCATGCGCATCGTTGACATCAAGCTCGCGTTCCCATCGATTCTGCTCGCGCTGGTGTTGGTGGCGGCCATCGGCGCCGGCTTCACCACTGTGATCGTCGTAATCGCGGTACTGCTCTGGGCTCGATATGCCCGCGTGGTGCGCGGCGAAGCGCTGTCAATCAAGCAGCAGGACTTCATCGACCGCGCCAGGGTTTCGGGAGCTTCCAACGTGCGGATCATGATCAAGCACATCTTCCCCAACCTGGTCAACACGGTCGTGGTATTGGCGACCCTGGAGGTGGGGCACGTCATCATCCTGGAATCCACCCTCAGCTTCCTGGGCGCGGGAATTCCGGCGCCCACGCCGGCTTGGGGAGTGATGGTAGCCGACGGCAGGGACCTGATTACCACGGCCTGGTGGATATTCCTCTTCCCTTGCCTAGCCATCGTGCTTACGGTACTCTCTATGAACCTGTTGGGAGACTGGCTTCGAGACAAACTGGACCCCAAACTAAGGAACGTGTAAGCCATGACAGCTGTTCAGACCGCTACAGACACCATTCTCGAGGTTAACAACCTCAAGACGTATATCTTCACTCGTGCCGCCACGGTAAAGGCGGTCGACGGAATCTCATTCAACCTGAAGAAAGGCGAGACGCTTGGCATTGTCGGCGAGTCCGGCTGCGGCAAGACAATGACCGCCCTATCGCTATTGCAGTTGGTCCCCAAACCGGCCGGCAAAACCGTTGAAGGAGAAATCATCCTTAACGGTGAAGACATCCTGCAGAAGAGCGAAGACGAAATGCGCGACGTGCGGGGACGACAGATCTCCATGATCCTCCAGGACCCGCAGACCTCGCTCAACCCGGTGTTCACCATCGGAAACCAGTTGAGGGAAGCGCTGGGCATCGCCCACAAGGAAAACAAGAGCTCCATGTTGTCGCGCGCCGTTGACGCACTGCGCAAGGTCAACGTGGCGGCGCCCGAGCGCCGGCTTGACGACTATCCACACCAGATGTCCGGCGGCATGAAGCAGCGCGTTGTGGGCGCCATCGCCATGTCCTGCGAGCCCGGCGTTATCATAGCGGACGAGCCCACCACTGCACTGGACGTTACCATCCAGTTGCAGTACCTGCGCCTGTTGAAGGAAATTCAGGCCGAAACCGGCCTGGCCATCATCTTCATCACCCACGACTTTGGCGTGGTCGCAAGAATGTGCGATCGCGTCGCCGTGATGTACGCAGGACGCATCATCGAGCAGGGCGACGTGCGCGACATCTTCAGCCGTCCCGCGCACCCCTACACCCAGGCGCTGATCAATTCGGTCCCCAAGCTGGAACAGAGCGTGGACCGGCTGTACTCCATCGACGGGCAGCCGCCTCTGCTGTCCAACCTGCCGGAAGGATGTCGGTTCGCTCCCCGGTGCCCGTATGTCGCAGACCAGTGCTACGAGGCGTATCCGCACTCGTACCAACTGGCGGAAGGACACCACGCTGACTGCTGGGCTCTTGACGCCGACTGGCAGGGTACGCCGATCGAAGAATTCGTCCCGCCGACCGGATCCGCGGGCTAAGATCCGGCAAGTCCATTACAATCTGAACAATTCTGAGGAGGACCGCTCCCCATGGCAGTGGCTACTAACGACCCTCTCCTGGAAGTACGCAACCTTAAGAAGTACTTCCCCGTTACCAAGGGCCTCATCCTGATGAAAACCATCGGGTACGTTCAGGCCGTGGACGGTATCTCGTTCTCTATCAAACAGGGCGAAACCGTTGGGCTGGTGGGTGAATCCGGTTGCGGCAAGACGACCACCAGCAAGTTGCTGCTGCGTCTGGAGCGCCCAACCGAGGGCGATATCCTGCTCGAAGGCAAGGACATCAACACCTTCAGCGGTTCCGAGTTGCAGGATTATCGCACCACCGTGCAGGCAGTTTTCCAGGACCCGTGGTCGTCGTTGAGTCCTCGTATGCGCGTGCGAGACATAGTGTCTGAGCCACTGGTCGTGAACCGGAACGTGACCACGCAGGAGAAGAACGAGCGGGTCTCCGAGGTCCTTCAACAGGTTGGGTTGCACTCCCAGCAGGCTACGAACTATCCCCACGAATTCAGCGGTGGCCAGCGGCAGCGCATCGCAGTGGCCTCCGCCCTCGTTTCGTACCCCAAGCTGATCGTGCTCGACGAGCCGGTTTCCGCGCTGGACGTATCGATCCGCGCGCAGGTGATGAACCTGCTGAAGGACCTGCAGGAGCAGTACAACGTCAGCTACCTGCTGATCGCGCACAACCTTGCCACCGTGCGTTACATGGCCCACGAGACGGCGGTGATGTACCTGGGCCAGATCGTGGAGTACGCGGAGACAGAAGAGCTTTACAACAACGCGCTGCACCCATACACACGGGCGTTGTTCTCGGCTGCGCTGCCGTCGCATCCGGACCTGATCCGTGAGGACATCGTCCTCCAGGGCGAAGTCCCGTCGCCGATCAACCCGCCCAGCGGGTGCCGTTTCCACCCGCGCTGCCCGTTTGCGATGCCCCAGTGCTCCGAGGAAGTGCCGGTGGAGAAAGAGGTTTCGCCCGGCCACCGGGTTTCATGCCACCTCTACTGACGTTCCGCAACCATCCGGAAAAACAGTCGCTCCCCGGGGATTCGGGGAGCGATTTTCGTTGGAGCCCAGCCGGGCGGTCGTAACCGAAGCCGGCGCTTCACTTTATGCCATAGATATTTCCGTCCGCAGCACGCACAACCAGCAAATCGTTGCTCTGCACCGGTGGAATCGTTATCGCCGAGTCAACGGACACTTTCCATTCCAGAGACCCGTCGTGCCGGTCCAGCGAGTAGATGTTTCCGGACCGATCGCCGAACATCAACCGGTCCTTCACCACAATGGGCGAGGCCAGGATGGCGTCATCGGCATCGAACGTCCAGCGACGAGTCCCATCCAGGGCATTCAGAGCGTACATGGAATTGTCGTACGCGCCGGCGTACAAAGTGCTGCCCTTTTCGTCTTCAGACAGTGCGGGCGAACTGTAGATTCCCTGGAGTGGGTTCTCGGGCGAGAAACGCCAAAGGCCTCCCTGCTGGCCCGGCGGGCGCGGCACTCCCGGAACTTGCCACAACCATAGTTGGGCCCAGATCTTCTTGAATTGATACAGGCCCGGCACCTCCCGTTCCAGAGCGCTCACCGCGTACAGTTGACCGCTGGATGGGAAATACGCCCGCTCCCCGTCGGACGATATGACCGGCGGCCCCGAGATCGTTTTCAGCGTCCGATATCTGAACCATTCCTGACCTGTTCTCGCTGAGAGGATATAGAAGATGCCCTTATCGTCGCCAACAAACAACTTGCCGTCGTGAATGGCGACCTCGGCGCTCGCGTCGCTGTCGAGCCGGGTTTCCCATATCAGCGAGCCGTTGTGCGCGTCCAACGCGTACAGCCAGCCTTTGCCGGAGCTGACATAGAGCAGGCCGTCAGCGATGGCCGGAGCGACCTCGACCGTATCTTCCGCCGGATAACTCCACCAGGAGTCGCCAGTCAGCGCGTTCCAGGCGTTGACCGTATGATCGGTGCTGCCGAAGAAAAGGAACGTCTCTACCACCGCGGCGGCGCCGGTAATCCTCCCTGCGGTGCCGCCCTCCCAGCCTTGCCGGGGCTGACCATCGTGCTGGGCGAGTGAAAATATCCCGTTGGCTGATCCCACGTAAATGTTCGAATGCTGCGCCACCGGTTCGGAGTTCAAGGGTTCCGGTATGAACGTCGTCCAGACCACGTCCCCGACCGGTGGCGGGAAACCGACATCTATGCTGCGGCTGTTGCGCAAGTCGCGCCCGCTGATGGTCCAAACCCCGGGGCTGGCGTCCGCCGTCATCTGGGACTGGATGTTCTTGAAGATGATGAGCGGATTGGGAGCGAAGGGATAGTTCACCCAGATAACGAATACGACCAGCAATGCCGCGATCGCAGCAACGATGATCCGCTTCCAGGACAGACGGTTGAGCAACCAGTTGTGCCGCCGGTGCTGGGCCCAGGCTGGCAGGCGGACTATCACCTGGGAGCATCGCTCGCAACGCGTCCCTATTCGTTGGTCGCGCAAGCCACAATACGGACAATTCGCCACCAGGGGGTCATCGACCTCAGCATCATCATCCGACAAGCCCACCTGTCCGACGTCGATCGCCATCTCGCCAGCGGGTTCGGCTACCAGGGCGGCGGGCGGTTCGGCCACCGGGCTGGCCGGCGGCTCGGCGTTGAAAGCCAACTCCGCGTTTTCGGCCATTCGCGGCGAAGAAAGCACCGGGTCAGCATGGACCAGGGGTTCCTCCACCGCATGGCCGACGGTTCGGCCCGACTCGACCGTGACCCGATCCACAGACTGATCCAGCGGATCGTATGTTTGGGGACCCAGGCTCGACTGAAACTCCTGCTCGCGAGAGTCTGTCGTCTCTTGTTCCCTGAGTCGGCCGACCAATCGTCGGAGAATGTTGCCAAAGCCTGCCATAGAACCGCGATCCGAATCACATTCCGACTAGTTGTTCGTCAACGCCCCGTTGATCAACAGGTTCCGGACGCCCGGCGTGAGTTCGTGAGCGCGCTCCAGGAGGGCATCACCCTTCACGTTTGTGATCGGATGTGGACACATCAGGTAGGGGAAGTTCGGGACACCCATCAACCGGGTATAGGCGCGCGCGGTGTTCGCGAACACCGTCGTTATGATCGTGGCCGCCGGGATGCCCTGCCGCTCCAAAGTAATTCCGTCGTGCAAACTGCCCGACGAGCAGCCCCCTCAATCACCCACCCCGGCGATAACGAAGTCCGCATTGCGGTGGAGATCGGCCATCACCTCGGGGAAAGGAGGCAATGAGGCGCTGTGCTTTTTCGCGTAGAAGATGTCGGCAAACTCAAACTCCGCATCCAGTTCACGAGCGATGGCCCAGAGGATTGCATCCGAATTCGCCTTGGAGTTGTCCAGCAGGCCCAGGCGCTTTCCGCGCAGGTCAACGGGGCGTGCTGCCATCACCAGGGGGGTTTCTCCCGGATCGAACCCGGTCGGGTCAATCAGCTGTACTGTCGGTCGATTGGCGGTAGTCATCGCGGTCTCCTTTGACTGGCAGGCCAGTCGTCGTACTAAACAGCCTCAATAACGGCTGGCACTCCAAAGTAGTTCATGATCAGTTCGCTGTAGATGCCACTGTCACCGCCCGCTTTTACGATGAGGATATCGTCCGGGCTTTCCACGGTCAGCAGCCGTTCCTCGTCGTCTCCCGCCGCCACTTCCCCGTTCATCATTCCCAGGCGCTTCAGTTCGCCCACCGACCGCCAGGATTTTTCGTACAGATACTCCTGCATGTTCCTGCGGCTCCAGCCCTGGCGCCCCAGGAGTTCGGAGTGCCAGTGGCCCACGACCCATACCCACTTGATGCCACGCCCAAAGTAGATGCCCAACCCGTGGTTTGCCATCCCGTCGGCGATCGAGTCCAGCAAACTTTCGCCGGTCGTCCCATAGCGGTTGCCGTGCATCGACGGGTCCTGGATCGTCGCCACCGTGACCGTAGATTGTTCGGGTTCGAAGCCCATGCTCACGTGGAACGGTTCCCACGGGCTGTTTTCCTCGTCCTCGCCAAAGACCACGCCAAACTTGGTCAGGCTTCCCATGCATCCCCGGTCCAGGACACCCGGCCTTTGTTCAAACACGTTGATCAGAATCAGGCGGAGCGCCCGTCCAATGGTCGCATTGGCCCGATACCCGGGACTGAACAGGTTGTCGGTACAGTTCAGCTCGATTTCGCGTCGTATCGGCCCATTGACGATGGTCAACAACCCGGTGGAGTTCGTTACGGCAGAGACTTCGTGAAGGCAATTCGGATCGAACTCGAACAGAGCGTTCATCGTCGCCAGCACGATCGGGAAATAGCTGGGCAGACATCCTGCCATGACGGCGTTGGCCGCCGCCTGCTCCGCAGTCAGCGCCCGCCTTCGCACCTCAACCTCCCCCAGCAGGGTCTCGGGCGCCAACCCAACGGCGTCCAGCATGGCCTGCACGCGTTCCGCCGTTGGAGGGACGACGGGCAAACCGTCCGTCCAACCGCGCCGGTAGCACTCCTCGATGGCATCCAGGCTATCGGGATACTCAATCACCGACGCGCGTTGTACTTGATCGACCATTTGCCAGCTCCTTCACGAAATCTCAACCATGCTATTCTACCAATCGTCGGAACCCAATCACAACTTGTCGTCTGCAGGCCGGACACGCGTCAAACAGCCAGCCTGGCCGGCCATCCAACTGCGGCCCGCGATCCCGTCGCCAATAACACCAAGGCGGGTTCACCGCGCATCACCGTGGTGAAGGGTTCACCGTATGGTTCGCCGAGATCACGATCGACGCCCCAGCCCGAGACCTGGCACAACTGCCATTCTGGCCTTGCCAGTTGGTACGCCCTGGTGCGCCCACCCGGTTTGCCGTTATAGCCCCAATATCTGGCGGTCAAAAATTCGTCCAGAGATCCGCGCGCCGCAAAGGTTTGCTCCTTGGATCCGGTCTCAGCCCAGAATCGTTGGGCTCGGCCGGCGTGTACACATTCGTACGAAACCCGTCGCCCACATTGTGAACCTTCCGGTTCGGCCACGCCAAATTCATGGCTGACCGGCGCGGCGACGAACGGCTCCCCGTACACCATGCGAGCCGCGACCGCAGTGATGCGGTGCGGCACAATTTGGCGCACGAATACCACTCCCGGGCACGAGTCATTTCCATCCGTCACCCGGCGCACATAAAACCGCAGGTTGACCTCATCATAGCCGGCGATCGGCGCAGGGACTCCAAGCACCCTGGCGGATTCCAACCTGAGGCCCACCAGGCTGATATAGGCGGCGCCGCGCCAGGAATCTATCTCCAGGCTATCTGGCAGGAACGGAGTCAACGCCTCCCGGTCAATCGGCCAGGAGAACAGCAGGGGATTCAGCCAGTGAGCCTCGAACGCGGCGGGCAACCAACGCGAAACTGCCGAGAGCAACCCGGGTTCAGCCTTCCAGCTCCGCCAGCTTTTGCTCCAACCGACGCTGCTGCAAGGAAATCGTGAGGTCCCCTCGCGTGCGTTCCAGGACTCCCCGCATGGCGTCCGTGCTGTGGCGCAGTCCTCCGGTGACGGCTTCAGGAAAGTCCACGGTAACCAGGATGCCGTAGATCTCGTCCATCAATTCCATCAGCTCCTCGCAGCGGCCCGTATCGTCGCGGCGCAGTGCGTCCAGGATGTACCGGCGCAATTCCCCAATCACCTCGGCCATACCGTTCAGGTACGCCGGTGGATCGATGCCCAACGTTTCCGCGTCGGGGATTTCGCCTTCGGATATTACCGCCAACGTTATGTTCGCCTCGGTGAACTCCTTGCGCGCGTCCGAAAGAAGGCCCGCGTAGTAAATCTCCGGATTGTCAACCCGAATGCTGGTGGTCTCGCTCAACCGTTCCGAGGCCTCCGCGATCAGACGACTGGCTTCTTCAAAATCGTTGCGATGAACCGCCCGAATCGCGTTCGCCGAACTGCGTATCACCTGCCGCGAAACCGCCAAAGCCCGCTCCCTGGCCTGGTGCCTCGCCGATAACTCGGACACCGCATGAGCCGACAACGCAGAGAGGTGCGGACCATAACGCGTGGGCATCCGGACGCCAGCCTTAGACGCGACCGCCGGCGGCGCGGATCGCATCGGTCAACTCGGCGGCGGCGGCCTCCGGATCGGGAGCGCTGCCCACCGCAGCGGTCACGCAGATGGCATCGGCGCCGGCCTCCACCACGGGAGCGACGTTCTGCGCCGTGATCCCGCCAATCGCCACCAGCGGCACCTGGGCGGCAGCCCGCGCTTGCTTCAGCCGCTCCGGACCCTGCGGCGCCCGCGTTACCTGCTTGGTGGTCGTCGTGTACATTGCCCCGAATGCCACGTGATCGGCCCCCATCTGCTGGGATTCGATAATCAAGTCGATCTCGCGGTTGGATCGCCCCAGCACCTGGCCCGGCGCCAGGACTTTCCGGGCTTCAGCCACCGGCAGGTCGGTCTGACCCACGTGCAATCCCACGTGATCCGGCCCCAACGCAGCCGCCAGGTCCGCGTGGTCATTGATGATCAAGAGCGCTCCATTCGCGGCGCACAGATCCCGCAACGCCATGCCCAACGGCAGTTGTTCACCCTTGTCTCGCAGCTTGTCGCGGAGTTGCAGCATCCGCGCCCCGCCGTTGATGGCGGCCTGAGCGATGTCAAAGGGACTCCTTCCGCCGGTCACCTCCGGGTCGATGATCACGTACAAACCGTGGATGCGGTGCGCCTGCTCCTGCCGCAGCGCAGCGCCCATGCGAGCGACCGCGTCATCCAACGCCCGCTCCAACTGCAGGGCCGCGTCTGACGGGACCTCTCCGGAACCCTCCAGGGCCGACAGCAAGCCGGCGGCGGTATTCGCCAAATTCAGCGCCTCATACCGGGTTTCTGCCTTTCCGGGGGCGGCGGATTCACGAGCCGGATCACTCAGCCCATCACCCAACCAGCCGATCTCGCCCCGCATCAGGCCCTCGGGAATGGCGTCCGACGCCAGCATTCCGTCGAGGCATGCCAGCAGGGCGGGCAACAGGTTGGATCCAGCGTTGTCCTGGGCAGAAGTCACAGGTCCAGCCCCTTCGGCGTCTCGCCACTTCGAGCCGAGTCAATTGATTGCCGCACCGAGTCCGGCATGTCCATCCCGTGACGGGCAAACGATTCCTCGACGTTGCGTCCGATATTGCGCGGATCGCTGTAGTAATCCCGGCTGCTGCTGCCCCTGGGGTTGGCTTCATGGACGCCGGCAACGGATTTACCCATGGCGAACGTCGACATCCGCCGCTCCATGGTGTCGTGGCCGCAACCCGAGCAGACCGGCGGCACGTGGCCGCTGATGGAGCGCACGAAGACCGACTGGACGGCCTGGCACTCCGGGCATCGGTATTCGTAGATAGGCATGACGATCAAGCGTCCGGGTGGTTGATCTCGTGCCGGTGCTCGTGGAAGTCCGGCGTGACCACTCCGCCCATGGCCTCGCCCATCCGCCCCATGTGGGAGTCGATGCTCCCAATGTGGCTGTCGTCGAGGTCGGCGGCGGCGTTATCGGGCATCCAGTTGAGGCTTTCGCCCCAGGAACGGTGGAACGAGAAGCCGGACATCAACCTGGAAAGCTCGCCGCTGGCGCAACTATTGCAGTTCAGCCCGTCGGCAGGGGTCCAACTGTAGACCAACCTGGATTGTCGCTGGCCGCAATCGTTGCATCGGTATTCGTACATCGGCATGGCAGGCAGCATTTTAGCACAGCGGCGGATCCGAGCAGTGCGATCCATTTCAGAAACTGGTGAATGGAGTGACGCCCACTTCGGCAGGGTCGGGGCTGATGGGGTTGGCCTTGTGTATAATGCCGTTCCAGTACAACCGACGACCCGGTGGCTCTCGGCCGGCCGAGGGAGGTGCGCCAATGGTAAACAGCGGCCAGATATCCATGCCGATGTCTTTCGGTGGCGCCGTCAGGCAGTCGCCGCTTCTCCTCCTGATCGATGGCCACGCGATGGTCCACCGCTCATTCCGAGCCATCAGCGTCAGCCGCAACCTGACTGTCTCCACCACGGGAGAGGACGTCACCGGCGTGTACGGGTTCGCGAGCGTTTTCCTGCGGGCCCTGAACGAATGGCAGCCCACCCACGTCGCCATCGCATTCGACACGCCCACCCCTACATTCCGACACGAACGCTTCCCCGAGTACAAGGCGCAACGTCCTCCCACTCCACCCGAGCTGCGGGGCCAATTCGACCGAGTCAAGGAGGTGATGAGGGCCTTCGCCGTACCCGTGTACGAGCTGCCAGGCTGGGAAGCCGACGATATCATCGGCACCCTGTCCCGGCAGGCGGAAGCCGCCAACGTGGATACGGTCATCCTGACCGGCGACCGCGACACTTTCCAGTTGATCACGCCCCGCGTGCGCGTCGATCTCGCCAGCAGCGAACGCGACCGCCGGATCGTTGGGGAGGAGGAACTGGCCGAACGGTACGGCGGCCTCACCGCCGCTCAGCAACCGGACTACAAGGCCCTGGTCGGCGACAAGTCCGACAACATCCCGGGCGTCCCGTCCGTCGGCGACAAGACGGCCACCACCTTGCTCACCGCTTACGCGACGCTGGAAGGCATCTTCGAACACCTCGACGAAATAACACAGAAACGCGTCCAGAACAGCCTGGCCAACAACCGCGAAGCCGCTTTCGAATACCGCGTCCTGACCACCATCGACTGCGATGCGCCGACCAGCCTGGACCTCGACGCCTGCCAGTTCGGCAACTACCAGCGCGGAGATGTGGTTGCTCTGATGACCGCCCTGGAATTCCACAGCATAGTGGGACGCGTCCCATCCCCGGACGCGCCGTGGACCGCGAACACGTCCGACGCCGAGATTTCCTCTTTACCCGCGTCCGAAACTCCCGACGCCGCGCCCGAGACCGACTACCGCATCGTCGCAACGGGCGACGGGCTGCAAGCCATGATCGACCGGATCGTCGCGGCCGGCTCCTTTGCGTTCGACACGGAATCCAGCAGCACCGACCCCATGGCCGCCGAGTTGGCCGGCCTCAGCTTCGCCGTCCCGGACGGCCCCGCCTGGTACGTCCCCGTGGGACACCGCGAGGGCGAGCAACTCCCGTTGGAAGAGGTTCTGTCGTCCGTGCGGCCCCTCTTCACCGCAGAGGGCATCAGCCGGGTCGCCCACAACGCCAACTACGACCTGACCCTGCTCAGCAACTACGGCATTGATCCCAACGGCGTGATCGACAACGACACCATGATCGCGGCGCACCTGCTGGGCAACAATCGCCTGGGCCTGAAACCCCTCGCGCTCGCCATCCTCGGCCGGGAGATGACGGAGATTACCGAGCTCATCGGCCGGGGCGCGAAGCAAAAGACCTTCAACGAGGTTGCCATCGAAGACGGCGCGCCCTACGCCGCAGCCGACGCGGACTGCACCCTGCGACTGCGCCAGCAGTTCGACCCCCTCCTGGAGCGGCAGGGTCTGGAGGGATTGATGGCAGACGTTGAGTTGCCATTGGTCCCGGTTCTGGTCGAAATGCAGCGCGCCGGTGTCCGGTTGGATTCCGGCATCCTGCACGAGATGTCCCGCGACCTGAAGGAGCAGCTGGACCAGATCGAAACCGACCTCTACGGCGACATCGGCCACAGCGTCAACATCAACTCGCCCAAGCAGCTCAGCGACCTGCTGTTCGGCGAACTGGGACTGCCCAAAACGCGGCGCACCAAGTCCGGCTACTCGACGGATGCCAACGCGCTGGAATCACTGAAAGGCATGCACCCGGTGGTTGACCGCATCCTCGACTATCGGCAGGTGTCCAAGCTCAAGTCCACCTACGTCGATGCGCTTCCCCAGATGGTCAATGCCAGCACCGGGCGCATCCACACCTCGTACCACCAGACCGGCTCAGCCACCGGCAGGATCAGCAGCAGCGACCCCAACCTCCAGAACATCCCCGTGCGAACCGAGCTGGGACGCCAGGTGCGCCGCGCCTTCGTCGCCGACACCAACTGTCAGCTTCTCTCTGCCGACTACTCGCAAATCGAGCTACGCGTCCTGGCCCACCTATCCCAGGACCCCTCGCTCCTGGAGGCGTTCCGGAGAGGCGAGGACATCCACGCCGCCACCGCCAGCCAGATGTTCAACGTCCCGATCAACGAGGTGGACGGCGAGCAGCGCCGCATCGCCAAGGTCCTGAACTTCGGCGTCATCTACGGCCTGGGACCCTACGGCATCTCCCAGCAGACCGGATTCAGCCGCGAAGAGGGCCGCCACTTCATCGACACCTACCTGTCGCGCTATCCGGGCATCAACGACTACCTGGAATCGGTGAAAGACCAGACCCGCGCCACTATGTTCGCCGAAACCCTGCTTGGCCGTCGCCGCTACTTCCCGGACATCCAGTCCACCAACGGCAACACGCGCGCCGCCGCCGAGCGCATGGCGATCAACATGCCGATCCAAGGCACGGCCGCAGACATCATGAAGAAGGCGATGATCAACGTCCAGGAGCGCATGAAAAATGAGCAGTTGCGATCCAAAATGATCCTGCAGGTTCACGACGAGCTGGTCTTCGAAGTCCCCGAGGATGAGATGGATCACATGACCGCCCTGGCGTTGGATGAAATGCCCGCCGCCCTTGACCTGGACGTCACCCTCAAGGTGGACGTGAAATCGGGCCATTCCTGGGGCGATTTCTGAATTGATCTACGCATCCGGAGTTCCCCCATTCGTCATTCCTGCGAAAGTCGCAGTCGCGCCTCCGGCGCGCAGGAATCCAGTGCCTGAAGTCGCGGATTGTGTTGTCGATTCGCTGGTCACATGGCCTCTGGGCTCCTGCCTTCAAATGAGCGACGGGTTCGCAAATTAAACCGTACCCAACCGATTGTGAGGTGAAGCGCCCGTGGATCTGATGCGCAGCCTGGTGTTCGTCCCCGGCAACCGCGCCAACATGCTGGAACGCGCGCTGGAGTTCAACACCGATATCATCATGGTTGACCTTGAGGATTCCGTCCCTCCCGGCGAGAAGGGAACCGCCTGCGATATGGCGGTCGAGTGGGTTCCCAAGTTGCGCGCCGCCGGACGCCGTGTCATGGTGCGAGTCAATTCGCTGGACACCGGCCTCACCGCCGACGAACTCGCCGCAGTGGTGTCGCCCGGGCTCACCGGTATCAGCATCGGCAAGGGCGATACCAAGTGGGACCTGCAGCAGGTGGACCGCCTCCTGGCCCCGCTGGAGAACAGAGCCGGCATACCCCACGGGAGCATCCGCGTGATCCCCTGGATCGAGACCGCCATGGCCATCGTCCACGTTTACGAAATGGCGAGCGCGTCCCGACGCGTCTCCGGCATTGCGTTCGGCGGCGAGGACTACACCAACGACATGGGCATCATCCGCAACGACTTCGGAGAGGAGAGCTATTTCGCCCGCTCCTCCGTGGCCATCGCCGCCAAGGCCGCCGGCGTCGCCGCGCTGGACGGCCCCTTCGTAGGGTTCCGCGACCCCGACGGCCTCAGAACCGACGCCGGCGCGGCGCGGCAGATGGGCTACACCGGAAAGTTCGCCATCCACCCGGCACAGATCGACATCATCAACGAGACGTTCTCGCCCAACCCCGAGGACGTCGCCTACGCCCGCCGCGTGATGGAGGCATGGGAAGAAGCGGAGGCCGCCGGCCGCGGTTCGCTGTCCATCGACGGCCGCATGGTGGACGTTCCGGTGGTGAAGCGCGCCCAGAACCTGCTGGCCCTGGTGGCAGAAATCGAACGGCAGACCGCCGCGGTCCCGGAGTAAACTCGCGCCGATGTCCGCCGACCGGATCATCCTGACCGGGATGCAATTCTACGGGTTTCACGGCGTGAACGCGGAGGAACGCGCGCTGGGCCAGCCTTTCATCGTGGACCTGGAAGCGGAACTTGACCTGGCTGCCGCGAGCGATTCGGACCGTTTGACCGACACCGTCAGCTACACTCACCTGTACCGTGTGGTCAAAGCCGTGATGGAGGGCGAACCCCTCAACCTGCTCGAGGCGGCGGCCGGCGCCATCGCCAGCGGAGTGTTGGAACAACATCCATCGGTCGAGGGGATTCGCGTGCGCGTGCAGAAACCCCGCCCGCCGATCCGAGGGTCAGTGATAGAGTCCTCCGCGGTCGAAATTTACCGGAGCAGATCTCAATAGCATGCACAGCCGCCGCGGCTGGCGGCGCGGAGATGTACACCATGGCAACGACAGGCAACGGCGCACCGGGCGGAATCGCCCTGCGGTTCAACGAGGCGACCAAACTCCAGTACATCAACCTGGACAACAAGCCTCCGCTATACAAGGTTTATCCCGGGCTCCGCGATATCAGCCTGCCCAACGTGGCCGAGCAACCGGGCCCGCAAATGGCGACCCTGGCCGCCATTCGGGGCGACGGCGTTGGCGATTCATCGGGTCCGCTCACCCTGGAAAAGCTCACCAGCCTGTTGTACCACGCTGCCGCCGTGATCCGGCGTCGCCAGTTGTCGGATGGCGAAGTCCATTACCGGGCCGCGGCTTCCGCAGGCGCGCTGTACCCTACGGAAATCTACGTCGTGTGCGGGGACATCGAGGGTCTGCGGGCCGGCGTATACCATTTCAATCCCCGCGACTGCACCCTGGCCCGCCTGCGCAACGGAGACCTCCGCCGTTGGGTGGGCAGCGCCGTGGGCGACCATTCGGCATACCCCGCGACGCTGGTGTTCACCACCGTATTCTGGCGCAGCGCCTGGAAATACCGCGAGCGCGGGTATCGCTACTGCTACTGGGACCTTGGCACGGTGGCCGCCAACCTCCTGGCGACCGCCAACGCTGAAGCCGTGCCGGTCAAGCTGAATTTCGGTTTCGTTGACCGCATGCTGACCGGCTATTTCGGCATCGACGGAGTTACCGAAGCCCCGTCGCTGGTTGCCTCCGTGGGCACTCCCGATGGCATGCTGGCCGACGGCTCCGGCGACGTCCCGGGAGCCCTCCCTCAGGAGAGTAACGATCTGTCCGCAGGCGCCATCGAATATCCCTTGAGCGCCGAGGTCCATTCATCGTCGCCCTTGCAGACTCACGAGGATCTCCAACAATGGAACGAGGCGGCGGCCGGCGCCGCCCAATCCGAAAAGGACGAACTGGACGGCACCGGCGATACCTTTCGCCCTCTCCGTTCCGGAGCCGACGGCGCGTTCAGCAGCGACGTCGATTTGAGCGCGCTTTCGTCGCAGCCGCTGGGCGCGTGCATCAGGTCGCGCGGATCAACACGACGCTTCTCTCGCGAGCCCATACCCTGGGAGTCTTTCCGTAGCGCGGTCGATGCCGCAGCCAGCGCGATCAAAGTGCCCGGACTGGAATCCGGCTACGGCGCGACTCTGGGACTGTATTTCATCGTCAACGCCGTCGAGGGTCTGGATCCGGGGGCCTATTACTACAACCCCTTCTACAAGGGCCTCCGCTTGCTGAAGGCCGGCGATTTCCGCGAGATGTCCGGACACCTGGGATTCGAGCAGGCTTTGCCCGCCGACGCCGCCGCGGTCGCGTTCATCACCGCCGACCTCGCCGCCATCGACCGTAACCTGGGAGCCAGGGGGTACCGGATGGCCCAAACCGTCGCGGGCATCGTCGGCGGGCGATTGTACCTCGGCATGCACGCCCTGGGCCTCGGCGCGACGGGCCTCACCTTCTACGACGACAGCGTCACCGAGTTCTTCTCGCCCCACGCCGCCGGTCAGTCGGCGGTGTTCGTCGTCCCCATGGGCATGCCTGGCACACCCAACCGCCTGAGGCCCTTCCGTTCGCAGATCGCCGTCAGCCTCGACTCCCGCGCCCGGGGAGCGGGCCAGAGGGAGTAGATCCGGGCATACGGGCGCTACTCCCAGTCGTCCTCTTCTGCTTGCGGCCGCACGATCTCCCGGATCGGGTCGTCGTCAACATCGTCGGTGTCCAACACAGGCACCCCAACCGCGGAATCGTCCGCGTCGTCCTCGTCGATGTCATCGGCGCCCAACGTCGGCAGGGCATCTTCCCGCTCTGCGTCCGATTCGGACTCCGCATTGGCGTCGATGACCGCCTCCGAAACTTCGGCGTCCTCCGCAATTTCCTCGTTCACGGAATCGGGACCCGACCGGGCCGGACTGCCGTGGCCGCGGCGGAGCGGCGGGAACGACACCACGTTGCGCAGCGACGGGTGTTGCTGCGTCTCTCGTATGACCACGGACAAGGCGTCCTGATTGATGCTCACCACCGCGGCGCCGTACTGGTTGCCGCCGGCCATGAGCTTGCGCAGCCGACGCGATAATCGGGGTTCAACCACTCCCAACTGCTGTCCGTCTGCGGAATTTACGGCCACAGCGTCGCCGGAAATGGAAAGCGTGACCGTGTCCCCCGCCACGACAACCGCCCGGTCTGATCCGTCGCCGGCCAGCCGCAGCGTGGTCGTGCACGATTTGCCTCCCTCTTCTATGAACAGCGGCGACAATCCGGCGACGTGAGCGGATGACGCCGGGCGCGGCGCTCCGGCGGATTCCAATGTCTCAAGCCGGGCCAGGTTTTTTCGGGCAATGTTGTTGTCTGGGCGCCTGGACAGCAGGTCGACCAGCACGGTTCGCGCTGCGGGGTAGTCGCCCAACTCCATCAGGGCCTTTGCCAAACGGTTCGCGGCCTCGCAATCGTCGGCGTAGAGCTCAAGAATCGCACGGTTGAGCTCGGCCGCCCTGGCCCACTCTCCGTCGAGTGCCAGTTTGACCGCGTCTTTACCAAGATTGATCCGGAATCGATTTGCCGTCATCGTTCCCCTGCCCGTGTTGGGGCCAGAGCTCATCGTTTCGTGCGCTATCATGGCCAGTCCTCTCAATCCGTTATGACGTGTATCAGTTATTGCCCAAATCCTGGGCCGCTAGGTTTACACAGACTCGGTCGCGGAGGCCAACTAAAAGATCGACGGGTTTTTACAAATTCCTGATAATCGGCTGGAGCGATCCCGGTGAACGCCGGACCGGACCGCTACTCGTATCGCCCGGTGAACCATCGCCACCTGATCAGCGCCAGATCCCGCAACGTGCGCCAACCGTCACGAAACGGCCGCACCTTGCTTTCGGCACGGTAATGCCAGTCGATGCCAACCTCGGCCGCCGTGAACCCACGCTTGCGGGCCAGGAACAGTATCTCCGCATCAAACGCGAATCCGTCCAGCGTCTGCAATGGAAACAGCGCTCCCGCCGCCTCTTTCCTGAAAATCTTGAAACCGCACTGCGTATCCTTGATCCCGGGGGTCGCCAACAGGCGTGTAAACGCATTGAACACCCGCCCCATCAGCCACCGACCGCGCGGCTCCCCTATACGCCGCGCCCCGGCGGACTCCCGCGACCCGATCACTATGTCGGCGTTCGGCGCGTCGGGCGGCAGCAGGCGACCCAGCAATTCGATGGGCATCGACAGGTCGGCGTCGCAAAGGAATCGATACTCTCCGCCCGCCAACAGCATCCCCTGTTTCACCGCCGCACCCTTGCCCAGATGCGGGAACGAATACACCCGGAACTCCGGATGCGAGCGCCCGAATTCCTCGACTATCGCCGCGGTGCCGTCCTCGCTGCCGTCGTCGGCTACGATTACCTCCCAGGTATACGGACGTCCGCTCAGGTACGCGTGTATCGTCGCCAGGGTCTCGGGAAGCCGACGCGCTTCGTTATAGGCCGGAATCACCACCGACAGGTAACAGGAAGACATCGCTGCCGGCCACGTTTCGGCTATCCCTCGTCGAGTTCGAACCCACGATGCAGGAGACGGACCGCCTCGTGCGCCTGACCCCGGTCGATGATGCACGATATGCGGATTTCAGACGTGGTGATCATGTCGATGTTGATTCCGCCGTCGGCGAGAATCCGGAACATCCTGGAGGCGTAGCCCGGGGTGTTCTGCATGCCCGATCCAACCACGCTGACCGAAGCCAGCGAACTGTCGCTGATCACCTGGGCCGCTCCCAGTCCGGGTTGCGCCGCGGCCATCTGACGCAACGCCTGCGGCAGATCGTCGCTGGTGACGGTGAAACTGATGTCGGTCGTGGTCCGGTCTGCGCTGGTATTCTGAACAATGGTGTCCACGTTGATTCCCGAGGCAGCCAGGGGCTCGAAAAGCGCCGCGGCGACGCCCGGCTTGTCTGCCACGCCGCAAACGGTCACTTTGGCCACGTTGGTCTGATAGGCGATTCCGGTTACTTTGATGCGGTCTTCCATGTTCGAGTCGTCCGATGGTTCGTGAATCAGCGTGCCGGGTGCGTTGGTGAAACTCGACGCCACGTAAATCGGCACCTTGTACACCGCTCCCAGCTCTATGGAACGCGGGTGCATCTTGGCCCCGGCCGCCGCCAGTTCCAGCATTTCGTCGTAGCTGACCTCGGCAAGCTTCGCCGCTTTGCTCACCACCCGGGGATCGGCGGTGTAGATGCCTTCCACGTCGGTGTAAATATCGCACCGGTTCGCGTGCAGGGCGGCCGCCAACGCCACGGCGGTAGTGTCGGATCCGCCGCGCCCCAGCGTGGTGATGTCCTCGTCGGGGGTCAGGCCCTGAAAGCCGGCGACTATCACCAGGCGCCCTTTGGACAGTTCGTGCTGCAATCGCGCCGGGTCCACCTCGCTGATCCTCGCCCGCCCGTAGGCGTTGTCCGTCCTGATTCCCGCCTGCGGCCCGCTCAGGCTGATTGCATCGTAGCCCAGGTTCCGGAGCGCCATCGACAGCAGCGTGATCGACACCAGTTCCCCTGTGGACAGGAGCAGATCCAGCTCTCTGGGGTCGGGCTCATCCGACACGGTGCGGGCCAGGTCTATCAATTCGTCGGTGGTATCCCCCATGGCAGACACCACGGTGACCACCTGGTGGCCCTGCTCATAAACCCCGGCTATGCGTTTCGCGACGTTGACTATTTTCCCCGCGTCGGCAACCGAGCTTCCGCCGTATTTGTGAACAAACAGGGACATTTCGCTACGACCCGTCCATCGACCGGACGTGCGCGCCCTGGCTCGTCGGGCGCGTGATCTCAACACGGCCTTCCACCCCGGCCAGTCGCGCCGCGTCGAACATTTCGTACGCCACAGTCATGGAGCGATCTCGAGCGAGGGCCAAAATCGTGCTGCCGCTTCCCGAGAGGAACACGCCCAGCGCACCGGCGTTCCGCGCCGCCTCAAATATCACTTTCATCGGTGGAAATATGGCCTGGCGATATGGTTGGTGCAGCCTGTCCTGCGTGGCGATGCCCAGGTATTCCGGGTGGTTGGATTGCATTCCCGCCACCAAAAGCGCGGCGCGGCTCATATTGTACACCGCGTCCGCCACGGACACTTCGGCGGGCAACACCCTCCGCGCGTCGGCGGTCGCGATCCGGCGGTCCGGCACGAACAATACCGCCTGCAGGTCGTCGGGAACATCGATGGACGCGGTGTAAAGCTGCTGGTCGTCCATGACCACCAATTGCAGTCCCCCGTGGACCGCCGCCGCCACGTTGTCTGGATGGCCCTCAATGGTTGCGGCCATCTCCAGCAGGTCGTTGGCCGTGAAAGGATCGCCCAGCAACGCGTTCGCCGCCACCAGCCCGCCGGCAATCGCGGCCGCACTGCTTCCCAGCCCGCGGCTGAGCGGAATCGTGTTGACGCAGCGCATCCGGACCGGTGGCATATCCTCGTCGGCTTCCCCGTACAGGAAAGCCATCGCCTTGTAGGTCAGGTTCTCCCTGTCGGTCGCCAACTCCCCGTCGCCCTCACCGACCACCTCCACCACGGGCTCAGAGCCGTCCTCTGTCGTCGTCACCGTGATCAGGTTCCACAGGTCCAACGCCATGCCCAGGCAATCGTAGCCCGGGCCCAGATTGGCTGTCGTCGCGGGGGCGCGTACTTCTACAGTTGGCAAGACCTTCTCCGTTCGACCAGATATTTTCAGGTCAGCACTCGCTGGCTGACGTATCGGCCCAGGTCCCGGTTCTCCCGGAATTCAAAACCGCCAAAATCCCCACCGTACCCGATTATCGGCACCTGCGTTTCATGCGCCGAACCGTGGGACCGCAGCCCGGGCGGCAGCGACACCTCCGCCGGGTCGCCAAAGACTACGTCCTCATCGGCGGTCACCAATATGTCCCCGATCCGTTCCTCCATCAGCGAAAAATGCGCCGCCGCATCCTCACGAGCGAAGACTCCTTCCACCCCGGAGGTCCCTCGCAGGACGCCAATCGCATCCTCCATTGCGGACGGATCTTCCAGATGCACATAGATGCAGCCTCCCAGGTTGGAGTGATGCACCACGTATTGGTCCTTGATCACGGGAACGGCCTGCGCACGGATGTTATGTCGCGCCAATATCGCCGGCAGGTGGAGCATCCTGCGCTTGTCCGACATGCCATGGTCGGCGGTGATCAGAATCTGAACGTCCGGTACTTCGTCGTACAAGCGCCCCAGCCCTCGATCCAGGATCTCCAGATGCCTCGCCGACTCCGGATGACCTGGGCCGTGCATATGCATGGCGTAATCGGTGGTGGCGATGAATGCCAGGTCATAGTGCTCGTCCAGCAACGCACGCCGTGCAGCCTCGATGGTCCAGCCGTTCACATCGGCAGAGTAAACGTGGGGAGGCTCACCCGCCACAGCAACCGCCCGCTCGGTGGGCTGCTCCGACGAGAAGGCCAGGTCGGTTCCGCCACCCAGCAACCGGCGCAGCTTGTCCTTGGAGGCCGCCAGCATCGAACGTCCACCGTTGCGTCGGCAACGGTCGAAAATGGTGTCCGAACGTATGAACTCACCGGACTCCACATACTGCTCGATGCCCTGCCTGCGGTCGAGCCAGTAGTTGGAGACAATGCCGTGCTGCGCCGGATAATGCCCGGTCACCATCGACGTGTTGTTCACGTTGGTCACGCTGGGCATCATGCCGCCGGCGGTCACGTGAAAACCGTCGCGCGCGAAGCGCTGCAAGTTGGGCGCCGGGCAAACCTCCAGGTATTCGGGGTCAAGCCCGTCGATCATCACCAGTATTGTCGTGGGCGGCATGTCTCGGGAATCTCCTTTAGCACGCGCCGGAACGCGCGTGTTGCGCGGCCTTCATGTAGTCGTTGAGCAGCCTGGGCATCAGGAACCGTTGGCGCACGCGGTCCCTGGCGTTGCGACCGATCTTCGCGCACAACTGCTCATCGCCAAGCAACTGCGCGATCCGCTCGCCGGCCTGTATCGCGTTTTCGACCAGGTATCCCGACTCTCCATCAACGATCTGCAGGCGTATGCCGCCTACGTTCCCGCCGATCAGAGGTTTCCCCTTCCACATGCCTTCCGAGACTGTCAGACCGAACCCCTCTCGGGTAGATTTCTGGACCAGGACCCGTGAATGGGTTTGCAGCGCGTTTACGATCTCGTCATTCGTGGCCGGCAGGTTACAGGGCGAGAAGAACATGTGGATGTCGGGGTCGCCGTCAGCGTGCTCATTCACCGACCTCAGCACCTGTTCACCCTCAGGGTCGTCATTCGCCTGGCTCAAACCCAACAGAGCCAGTTGCAGATCAGGATGCGTTTTCTTGGCCAGGCGGTACGCGTCTATGACTCCCCAGGGATCTTTCCAGAAATCGAACCGGGAGACCTGGGTGACCAACGGACGCGATACATCGATGCCGAGCGCCCTGGCGATGTCCGCAGCCTTGTGTCGTGGCATCTCGCAGTTCTTGGGCGCAAACGGATCTATCGCCGGCGGAGCGATGAATATGCCGGTGTCGAGCGGCGCGTCAGCCGGGGCGTAGTCGTCCAGCGAGCACACCATCACGTCGTATGCCCTGGTAAGCGGCATGAGACGATCCATCAACCACGGGTTCGGGGCGGTCAGGTCAATATGCACCACCCACAATTTGGTCCCCGCGGTTACCCGGTCCAACAGGCGACCCAGAGGCAGCAACTGCGGATCGTGGAAAAACCAAACGTCCGCGGTCAGGTCAATCTCTTTGACGTCCGCTGCTATTTCGTCCAGGCAGTCGTAGTAGATGTCCAGCTCTTCGTCGGAGAGCTCACCCTCGGCTCCCTGCAGCATATTGTGTATGCGTTTCGTAACGTCGAAAAAACGAGGGTTATTCGGAGTGATCACCGCCCGCTGCGTGTTGATCCCGAGAGCGTTGCTGAGCGGCACCAGGGAGTGGAGGATTTCCGCTACGCCGCCCCCGTATGCGGTGCTGTTGATGTGGACGACGCTCTCGGTTCGGAATTGGTCTGCGATCGCGGTGAGTCGGCTGGCCGTCTCCGGGGCAAGCAGCTCGAGGTAATGATCCGCGTCTGCGGTTGGATACTCGATAAAGTCAATCAACCTCGCCCTGCCTCCATCTACGAATAGCGCGGATGATATATTAAGGCCATTGGCCGACCGTGTACACCGATATCACAAACCGATTTGGCGGGATCGGCGGCCAAACCCGCCCCTCGCGGCGGTGATGATGCGCCGCGCATGCCCGGATACCAGGAGGTGGGACCAAGTCAACCGCTGCCCGATCGGACACCAAAAGGCTCAACAGCCGTTGGCCGCTAGGCGATCCCGCCTATGGCAAATATGCCCAGCCGACGGGAACCGGACAGCATCCTCATTCCACGGTTACCGATTTTGCCAGATTCCTCGGTTGGTCAACGTCGCATCCTCTCCTCACCGCAATGTGGTAAGCGAACAACTGCAGCGGAATCGTCGCCACTATCGGGGTAAGGTGGTCCGGAACCTCGGGAATGAACATCGCCCCGTCCACCACGCTGGGCAATCGGTCGTCTCCTTGCGTCAGGACGCCGAGCACGGCCCCGCCGCGCGCTTTCACTTCCTGCACGTTGTTGACCATCTTGTCGTACAACGCATCCCGGGGTGCGATGGCCATGGTCGGCATCCGGTGGTCGATCAGGGCGATGGGCCCGTGCTTCATCTCCCCGGCCGGATACGCCTCGGCGTGGATGTAGCTGATCTCCTTGAGCTTGAGCGCGCCCTCGGTGGCGATGGGGGCGTTTATGCCGCGTCCCAGGTAGATGAAATTTCTGCGGTTGTAGTAGAGCCCTGCCAATTCGTCCAATTCCGCCGGGTTGCTGACTAAACCGGCAACGTACCCCGGAACCCGCGCCAACTGATCAACCCATTTTTGAGTGATCGATTCGTACGTTGCGTTGCGGGCCGCCGCGAGACGCATGGCCAGCAGGTTCAAAATGGTCAACGATGCGATGAACGTCTTGCTGCTCGCGACGCCCACCTCTATCCCCGAACGCATCAGCAGAGCGGATTCCGCCAGGCGCGTTGCCTGGCTGTTCGGCGCGTTGCAAATCGTGATCAACCGGGCGCGGCTTTTCCGCACCTGCTCCATGGCGGCCACCGTGTCCGCAGTCTCACCCGATTGCCCGATGGCAACCACCAGAGTCCGGTCATCCAGCATTGGTTCCCGATACCTGAATTCCGACGCCGACTCGGCTTCAGCCGGTACCCCTGCCAGTCGCTCAACCAGGTGGCGCCCCACCTGCGCTGCGTTGAGGCTCGTCCCGCACCCGATCAACACCACCCGTCGGATGCGCGCCAACTCCGAGTCCGACATCTCCAGGTCGGGCAGAGTCACCTTTCCGTCAGTGAAATTCACCCGGTCGCGCATGGCTGCAACCACCGCCTGCGGTTGCTCCATGATTTCTTTCAGCATGTAGTGGCGATACCCCGCCCGGTCCACCAGCACGTCGTTGAGCGTAATGGGCCTCATTTGTTTGTTGACCCGGTCCCCGTGCCGGTCCAGGAAAGTGATACCGGAACGAGCGACCACGGCGGCTTCGCCGTCCTCCAGAAAGCCAACCGGAAGGTATCCATTTTCGCCGATGACCGGCAGCAGCGCCGGCAGGTCGCTTGACACTATCCCCTGCCCTGCGTGATGGGCTACAGCGACTCCGCCCGCGTGTCCCAGTCGCATCGCGCAGATGCTGTCATCATCTCCTTCCCGCACGGCTACGATCGCCTGTGGCCCTTGCACCACGGACCCCATGCGCAGGACGGCTTCCGCCAGGCTCAGCCCGTCGCTCATACCCTCTTCAATGAGGTGCGGAATCACCTCGGTGTCGGTTTCCGACGTGAACTTGTGGCCTCGGTGTTGCAAATCGGTCTTCAGGGACAGGTAGTTCTCAACGATGCCGTTGTGTGCAACCGCGATCCGACCGGTGCAATCGGTGTGCGGGTGCGAGTTGGCCTCGGTGGGGCGGCCGTGCGTGGCCCAACGCGTATGCCCGAGCGCGGCAGAACCCTCAGGGGTGGGGCAGGTGGAGTCGTGCAGCAGGCCGACCACACGTCCCACCGTCTTGCGCAGGTGCAAGCCGCCCTCCGGCTCGATGACTGCGACCCCGGCGCTGTCGTATCCCCGGTATTCCAACCGCCGCAGCCCTTCGACCACTATCGGCCAGGCCTGCCGGTCTCCCACGTAACCGACTATGCCGCACATGCGATGCTAAGCGCCGTCCGGATCATCGCTCCGCACCGTGAGCGTGGCGTCCATGCGGCCGGGGACATGGTCCTGATCCGGCGAAAGAACCCGGTAAGGCGCTGCGGAAAACGCGGGGCCGCTCCAATCGTCGCAATCCAGAACCAGGGGGGCCGCCGGGGCGTCGTGCGTGGCGATGGGCGCCGCCGCCGCGATCTCCATAATGGCAGAGGCCAACGCGGCCGGATCATGACGCACGAACACTCCGGGCGCCAGCAGCGGCCGCTGCACGATCCGTCCTACCATCGTCAACGATTCCGCTTCGTCCAGCAAAACCGGATGCTGCCCCTCACCAGCGTACCGGGCCAGCAAGCGCGGTGATATGGGCGTGTTGTTGACCAGCAGGAAATCCAGCGGTTGGCGCGTTCCCAGGTATTCAGTCAACAGGGCCAGGAAGTTTGAGGTTCGGAACCCGGAGGTTTCGTTCGGTTTCGTCATCAGGTTGCAGACGTGTATCTTTACCGCCGGGGATTCGGTTATCGCTTCTGCAACGTCTTCCACCAGCAGGTTGGGCAGGACGCTGGTGTAGATGTCGCCTGGGCCAAGCACTATCACGTCCGCCTGCGCTATGGCGTCCAGCACCGGGGCATATGCGTACGCCTTTGGGTCCAGGTAAATGTAGTCAATTGCCACATCCAGGCCATCGCGGCGCAAATCTATCGTGGATTCTCCTACTAGTTCCGAACCATCCTCAAGCCGGGCGCACAGCGTCGCTTTGGTAAGGGTTACCGGCAGCACCATTCCCCGGATTCCGAGGATCCTTCCGGCCTGTTCGATGGCGGTCACGGTATCGCCCGTGACCTCAGTCAGGGCAGCAAGCAGGAGATTTCCGAAGCTGTGCCCGTTCAGGCCATCGCCCGCCGAAAACCGGTAATCGAACAGTCGCCGCATCAGCCCGGCAGACGCTTCGTCGCCGGCGAGCGCCATCAGGCATCGCCTCAGGTCTCCCGGTGGCAGATGGCCCAGTTCGTCCCGGAGACGGCCGCTGCTGCCGCCGCTGTCGGTCATGGCGACCACAGCGGTCAAGTTGCAATCAAGCGCCCGCAGGCCACTTAAAGTCGTGTGATTCCCTGTGCCGCCACCGACGACGACAATATTCTTTCTGGGCATTGGTGAAGGGCGGAGTTCCGGTTAGATCGGCCCAAATCTGTTTGCTATCTACCTTGCGTCGAGCCGGCAGAACCCTCACGCAGTATAGGTACACCGGGCGAAGGGTGTCAAATTGATCCGGCCATCCGGCCGCCTGACGCCATGATGATTCCGGGCCACCCCCCGATTTCGTCAGTCCTCGTCGCCGTACCGGCTTTCAAAGTAGGGAATGACGCTGTCTCCCATCTGTTCCA
This sequence comes from Dehalococcoidia bacterium, assembly GCA_965116565.1. Lineage (GTDB taxonomy): Bacteria > Chloroflexota > Dehalococcoidia > Lucifugimonadales > UBA3495 > Bin87. The sequence goes on along the minus strand of OZ220699.1, from coordinate 979,205 downwards.
CCACCCGCATTGCCATGCGAGCGTCCATGCCCGGATACCAGATCCGAAACATGAAATGGTTTGCTCCCACCCTCCGGTGGTGGTCCTCGATCTGCTGAATCACCTCTTCGCTGCTGCCCAGGATAAATCGATCGCGGGCCAGTTCATCAAATGGAATGCGGAAGTCCTCTTCCCCGGGCAGCGCTTTGTCCTGGCCCCAATCGGCGTAAGCCTGGTACTTGGCCTCCATGTACGGCTGGGCGTTCCGGACCGCCTCCTCGTGCGTGGGCGCGATGTGCATTTCCTTGATGATCGGCATTTCGGGCGGCATCTCTTTGCCCCCGGCGTCCAGGCCCTCCTTGTAAATTGCCGTTTGACGTTCCAGCGTCTCCAGCGTGGCGTGCGGATTGACGAACCAGGGCAGTCCCAACTCACCGGCCCGGCGCACCACCGTATCGAAGTTCGCCGCCACCCAGATGGGCGGGTGCGGCTCCTGCACCGGGCGGATGGCGCAGGTCGCGTTGTCCAGGTTGAAGTGCCGGCCGTGGAACGTGACTTCCTCTTCGGTCCACAACCGCTGCACCAGCTCCAGGGACTCAAGGAACCGGCCCACCCGGTGCCGTCGCTCGACGTTGAATGCCTGGTATTCGACGTCCCGGTAGCCCAGGCCCACGCCCAACACCACGCGTCCGTCACTGATTACGTCCAACGTCGCCACAGTCTCGGCAACATCCGCTGGCGAGTACAACGGCAGCAACAGGATGGACAGCACCAGTTTCATGTCGCCGGAGTCCGCCGCCAGCCGGGCGAGCAGGGGGATGCTCTGCAGGTTCTGGTAAGGCGGAGACAGAAAATGCTGGCCGCACGCGATCGAACTGAAGCCCGCGTCGCGCGCGAGCCGGGTCAATTCCACCGTCTCGCGGAACCTTTGCGTGGCTGAATCGCTGGCCGGGTGTTGCGGCATTGCCATGATGCCAAATTTCATCGTTTACGCTCCAATTTCAAGCATGAAAATGGCGTCCCAGGCAGGATTCGAACCCGCGGCCAGCTGCTTAGAAGGCAGCCGCTCTGTCCACTGAGCTACTGGGACGCGCCACATTTAGGATAGGTAAAATACTCTGAAACTGTCAACGGCTCGCGTGGTCCGGACATCCGCGGACGAAGTCGCTTCATGGGTATCTGGAATAAGCAGTCTGCCTGCGCTCATTCAGAATGATTCGGTAGATCATTACCGTAAGTCTATCCGCTTTCGGTCCGAAGCAATTCCTCGTAGCGCAAGATCGCGGCTATTGCGCCTGGGAATGTCATCTGCGAAAATTGTACGACTTGGGTCGGCACATATAGCCGACCTTGGTGATGCAGCGAGCCGCAACAACATGGTGACCGACGTCAACAACCCCATCCGCGTCCTGGTGGCCAAGCCCGGGCTGGACGGCCACGATCGTGGCGCCAAGGTCATCGCCCGCGCGCTGCGCGACGCCGGGATGGAGGTCATCTACACGGGCATCCGACAGACGCCGCAGATGGTGGTTCAGGCCGCCGCGCAGGAGGACGTCTCCGTGCTGGGCCTGAGCATACTCTCCGGGGCCCACATGGAACTGCTGCCCGAAATCATGCGGCTACTGCGCGAGCAGGGAATGGACGATGTCATTGTGGTTCTGGGCGGCATCGTGCCCGAAGCCGACCGGGAACCCCTGGCCCAAATGGGTGTGTCCGCCGTATTCGGACCCGGCACGTCCACTAACGATATAATCGACTACATCAAAGCCAACTCCGCATCCGATTGACAGACCACGGTTTGACAGGCCACGATAAAATTTTTCTAAAAATTGACAAAGCCATTGCTTGCCATAGCATAAACGTCAACCTATAATCCCCAAAAGGCGATTTCATGCGCTCGCCTCCGGCGGTGCCATAATGAATTACAACGTCTCTCAATTGTTGAAGGAACCCATCGGTTCCGAACGGCTTTTCACGATAACGAAAGGAGAGTCTTCAGAATTTCTTGTTCCCGTCGATAGCGCCGCCGGCCACGTCAAGCTAGTCCGCACCCACCACGGAATTTGGGTACAGGCGCTGGTGACTGCGCAGGTTTCGCAGGATTGCAGCCGTTGCCTGGCAGAGTCCAGCCATACGCTGGATCTGGAAATCGACGAGGAATACTTTCCCGAAATCGACGGCAGGACCGGTCGCCGGATGTCCCCGCCTCCCGATTGGGAAGGCTTGTACATTGGAGCGGATAACCTTCTGGACCTGGCTGAAGCGGTCCGACAAGCCGCTTTGGGGATCTTGCCCCTGAAACCACTCTGCAAACTGGACTGTAATGGCATCTGCGACCGTTGCGGCGTCAACCGTAACCACAACGAATGCGGATGCTATGCCGAAGACATCGACCCCAGGTGGGCGGCCTTGCGCTCCCTGATGGTCGAAACCTGAAACAAAAAACGCCGCCGACACAGTTGTTTTTCCACACCTGCATCGGCATGAATCGGAACCAAAATGGGTGCACTACCGAACAAAAAATTGACTCGAGCCCGAAAGGGACGCCGGCTTTCTTCGCCGGCTTACCGACTCCGCGCCATGAGCCCTGCACGTTGTCCCCGTTGCCGGCAGGCAAAGCGGCCCCACGCCGCGTGCCCCGGCTGTGGTTACTATCGCGGGCGTTCGGTGGCAGTGTGAAGCGATTGGAGGGCGGCCGAATGACTGATATCGAACGAGCTCCCATGTATTCGTTCATCTTTCCCGGGCAGGGCGCCCAGAAAGTCGGCATGGGACAATCCCTCTACGAAACATCCCCCGCAGCCCGCTCCGTGTTCGAGGAGGCGGACGAGAGCCTCGGCGTGAACCTCACGCAGGTGATGTTCGAAGGCCCCTCGGAAACCCTGCAGGACACCGCTTTCGCCCAGCCTGCCATCATGACCGTCAGCATTGCCATCTGGCGGGCCTGGCAGGAGTTCCTGGGAGCATCCGCGCCGCGGCCGGCGGCGGTCGCCGGACACAGCCTCGGCGAATACACCTCCATGGTCGTAGGCGGCGTGATGGATTTCAGCGACGGCATCCGCCTGGTCCGCGAACGCGGCCGTCTGATGCACGAAGCGTCGGAAGCCAGACCCGGTTCCATGGCCGCCATCATTGGCCTGGATGAAATGGTGGTGGCGCAGGTCGCACAGGACGCCGGCGTTGAGATGGCCAATATCAACTCCGACGACCAGATCGTGATCAGCGGCGACAAGATGGCTCTGGCCCGGGCGATGGATCTCGCGTCCGCCCGCGGCGCGAAGAAAGTCGTGCCCCTTGCGGTGAGCGGAGCTTTTCATTCGCGTTTGATGGAACTGGCGCAGGAAGGCCTCACTGATGCCATAGATGGCATCGCCCTCCAGAACCCTCAGTGCCCGGTCGTCGCCAACTCCACCGGCGTCGCCATCACCAACGCAGAACAGGCGCGCCAGGAGTTGCTCACCGGCTTGTGCAACTGCGTGCTGTGGAAACACTCGGTTCAGTACATGCTCGACTCCGGCGTGAACCGGTTCGTGGAGTTTGGACCCGCTCGCGTGCTGTCCAGTCTGGTCCGGCGAATCGACCCCGGCGTCGAGGCGCTGACGCTGTCGGACTCGGACTCCATACGCAAAGTCGCAACCGACCAGCAGTAGGGCCGGCGCTAGCATTGCAACCACCATCGGCGGGGGTTGGTCACCATGACCACCCGGCAAAGTTTGCCTGGTAAGCGCAACCCTCCGGTGGGCCGTCAGGCTCGCGTCTTGACGTTGCAATGTCTCTATATGCATGATCTGCGTGGCCGCTTCGAACCCCAAACCGTCGATTGGCTATGCTTGGAAACGCCCGTGCCCCGTGCCGTCCGTCGCAATGCTGAAGGCATGATCGCCGGCATCCTCGAAGATGTAGAGAACTTGGACTCAATGATCCAGCAATACGCTCCCGCCCTGCCGGTCAACTTGCTGGCCATCGTTGACCGCAGCATATTGCGTGTGGCAATCTATGAGATGCTGAATCGGGCACAAGTTCCCCGCCGGGTCGTCATCAGCGAAGCCACCGAATTAGCCTCAGAATTTGGGAGCGAGAGCAGCGCGCGATTCGTAAACGGTGTGCTCGGGTCGGTGCTTGGCGACTCGACCGAAATCCGCCAATCCGACCCAGGCGTTGGATGACCACCTACAATTACTAACGCAATTATTGCGGCGTCCGGACGCCGCCCTCCCGTGGAGATGAACCTTTGAGTACCGTGCTTGAGCGCATCACCGACATCGTCGTCGACAAACTCGGCGTCGATGCTGCCGATGTGACCGAAGAATCATCCTTCCAGGACGACTTGGGAGCAGATTCCCTCGACCTGGTCGAGTTGATTATGGCTTTCGAAGAGGAATTCAGTTCCGATGGCAACACCATCGAGATCCCCGACGAGGACGCCGGAGAGATTCACACGGTCGCCGACGCTGTCGAGTACCTCAAAGGCAAGGGCGTGCAGGACATATAGCGGTTACCCACTGCCGATCCTGTCACGTCGGAACTGACTGCGGTGCCGGTCGAGGACAGGATTGGTCATGGACACGCTGGAAGACCTCGAAAATCGAGTCAGAAGCTGTACGGATTGTCCCCTTCACGTGTCGCGAACCAACGCGGTGCCCGGTGAAGGACCGGCCGGTGCCGAGATCCTTTTCATCGGCGAGGGGCCCGGCTTCCACGAAGACCGCCAGGGTCGTCCCTTCGTCGGCCCGGCGGGAAATTTCCTGGAAGAACTGCTCCAATCCATCGGCATGACGCGGGATCAGGTCTACATCGCCAACATGGTCAAATGCCGTCCTCCCAACAACCGTGATCCCGCGCCCAACGAGATATCCGCCTGCAGCAAATACCTCGACCGGCAGATTGAACTCATCGACCCGCTGTTGATCATTACCCTGGGTCGCTTTTCAATGTCGCGCTTCTTCCCCGGTCAGAGCATCAGCCGCGTTCGCGGCCAACTGCGAACCGCCGCTGGGCGACGCATTTTCCCCATCATGCACCCGGCCGCCGGCCTCCGCCGCCAGGAGATGCGCGCCTCCATAGAAGAGGATTTTGCCAAGGTGCCAGGTTTGCTCGACGTTCTACGCATGCAGGCCGAACCCGCGTCCGGCGAGAGCATCCGAGAGGAACCCGCTGAATACGCAGCCGAGGCGCCGCCGCCATCACTGTGGGACATGCTGCAGACTGCAACGGAACGCTCCCCCGTCGAAACCCAGCCTGAGACGCCACCGGAAGAACCCCCGGCGCCACCCGCCGAAGAACCGCCGCCCGGCCAGCAACGCCTTTTTTGAAGGACGCCAACTTGGTCAATCGCTCATTGCCTAATCCCCCAGACGGCGCCTCCATCCGAGTGGTGCCACTGGGCGGTTTGGGCGAAATCGGCAAGAATATGATGGCCCTTGAGTGCGGCGAGGACATCATCGTCATCGACTGTGGAATCCAGTTCCCCACGGAGGACATGCCCGGGGTCGATCTCATCATCCCCGATGTTTCCTACCTCGCGGCTCGCGCTCACCGGGTGCGTGGAATACTGATCACCCACGGCCACGAAGACCACATCGGCGCGCTGCCCTACGTCCTGCCCGATCTGGAAGTGCCGGTGTACGCCCCACGCCTCGCCCACGGCCTGATCCAGGTCAAGCTGCACGAACGTCGCCGCACCCGCGACATGACCGTCCACGCCATCGAACCCGAAGAACCCATCTCGTTCGGCGACAACTTCCGCGCCACCTGGTTCCGGGTGTGTCACTCCATCCCCGACGCGATGGGCATCTGCATTGAAACCCCGTTGGGCGCCATCATCCACACCGGCGATTTCAAGATCGATCACACCCCGGTGGACGGTCATACCATCGATTTGCCGGCCCTCGCCGCTCGTGGCGCCGACGGAGTTCTGCTGTTGTTCTCCGACTCCACCTACGCCGAACTGCCTGGATACACGCCGTCAGAGCAGGTTATGTCCCCCGCTCTGGACCGCGCGATGGCGGACGCCTCCGGCCGAGTAATCATCGCCACCTTCGCATCACTCATCAGTCGGATCCAACAGGTGATCACAGCCGCCGAAAAACACGGACGCAAGGTCGCTTTCGTCGGTCGCAGCATGGTGGCCAACGTCCAGATGGCAACCGAAATGGGCTATCTGGACGCCCGTCCCGGGACCATCATCCCGGTGCGTGAAGCCGACAATTGGTCACCAAACCGTGTTGTCTTGATGACCACCGGCAGCCAGGGCGAGCCCACCTCCGCCCTCGTGCGGATCGCCAACGGCGAGAACCGGGACGTCGACCTCATGGAGGGCGACACGGTCATCATCTCGGCGACTCCGATCCCCGGCAACGAGCGCGCGGTCAGCCAGACCATCGACAACCTCCTCCGGCAGGGCGCCAACGTGCTCTACGACCGCATCGCGCCCGTCCACGTCCATGGCCATGCCAGCCAGGAAGAGCTCAAGCTCATGCTCAATCTGACCCGACCCCGGTATTTCGTGCCGGTCCACGGCGAGTTCCGCCACCTGCGCGCCCACGCCCAACTGGCCTGGGAGTTGAACGTCGCGCCGGATGGCATTTTCGTCCTGGAGGACGGGGACATAATGGAAATCGACGAATCCGGCGCGGCCGTCGTCGACTCGATACCCGCCGGCCCGATCTACCTCGACGGCCTCACCGTGATGGAAACCGACTCTGCCGTCTTGCGTGAGCGCAGATCGCTCGCCCGGGACGGCGTCGTGGTCGTATGCGCCGGCCTGAACGCCCAGGGCGAAATCGTGGGCCCCGTGCAGGTTGCCGCCAGCGGATTCCTGGAGCAGCGCGACCTGCCCGACGCTTTTCGCGGTTTGGCCGAGATCGTCGAAATGGAGGTCGCCGGCATCCCGTTCGTGAATAACCAGGAGTCGGCGCAGGCAAAAATCCGGAAAGTCGCTCGCCAGTTCCTCCGCAGCAACCTCAACAAACGCCCTATGATTATCCCGGTAATCCTGGACACCTGACGGCAGCCCGACTACCGCACAATCGAAACCTGCGCACCTGACGCCGCTGCCCGACAGCGGCGAACTGGGTTAAAGGCCTCGCCGACAGTGCAACCAGCAGGAGGATCGCTATGTCCGCTTTCGCGTTAACCGGCGGCCGTGATTTCAACTGGTTTCGGTTCGCGGTAGAGTTCTCAATCCTTTCGGTGGCGGCCCTGGTCGCCGCCGCGCTGGCGTGGTTCGTCCCCGACGTCAGGGCATGGTTCGCGGAGACATTGGCATTTGGCTGGGCGGCGGCGGGTCTTTATGCGACGACCGCATTGCTGGTTCTATTGCATCGACCCACCGCCCTCTTCACCGCCTGGCGGTGGTGGCTCGCCAGCGGATTGCTACTGGCGATACTCATCGGCGGAGCAGCGTTTGTCCGAGGCGACAGCGGCGCCCTGTACTCGTATGGAATGTCTGGCCCCTGGGGCTACGCACTCACCGGCGGCAACGCCCTCGTGGCGCTCCTGCAGTGCGCTGTAGCCATCGCTCTCATCGGGTTGCTGTTGATACCTGAATCCGTTCGTTGGTATTGGGCGGCGGCCCGATACGCTGCCATCGTTGTGTGGGCAGCATTGGTGGCCGCAGCCGCCGGCGCGGCAATCGTCGGGCGCTTGTTGGTCGCCGGGATGGTGGCAACCACCCGGGGCGTCGCCCACCTGATCAGCAGCCGCAAACAGGACGCCAGGGTTCCCAGGCAAAAAGCGCCGAAAAAGTCCAGGCGATCCGATCCGGAGGAACCACAACCGGACGGCGCTCCAACCGCATTGCCCACCTCCACATCGAGCAGCGGATGGCAATTGCCTCCTCTCGACATCCTCGCCCCGGCCGAATCTCACCAAATGGACCACTCCGCAATCGCCGGAATGTCCGACGAAATCAAGGAGGCGCTCTCCGAGCACGGTGTCTATGTCGATATCGAGGACGTGAAAGCAGGCCCAAGGGTGATCCGTTTCGGGCTTGTCCCCGGCTACGTGCCGCAAAAGCCCGGACGGGAAGGCGCGGCAAAACCACGACCCAGCCGGGTCCGGGTCAGCGACATTGCCAAGCAACAGAAAGACCTGGCGTTGGCCCTCAAGAGTCCCTACATCCGTATCATCGAAACGCCTGAACCCGGCGAAGGTTTGGTCGGCCTGGAAGTACCCAATCCCTCCCCCGGCAAGGTGCTCATGAAGTCAATCGTCGAAGGGCAGGACTTCGGCAAAATTGTTCAGAAAGGTGGCCTGGCGTTCGCGCTCGGTGAAGACGCCGGCGGCGCGTCGTTGGTCCTTGACCTGGCCGCCATGCCCCACCTGCTCATCGCCGGCGCTACCGGATCCGGCAAGAGCGTGTGCATAAACTCGTTGGTGGCGTCGTTGTTGATGACGCGCCCGCCCGACCAGTTGCGGATGATCATGGTGGACCCAAAGCGGGTGGAACTGACCCCGTTCAACGGGATTCCGCACCTCGTCATGCCCGTGATCGTCGAGCCGGACGAGGTTCAACCCGCCCTGCGGGGACTCATCAACGAGATGACCCGCCGCTACAAGATGATGGAGGACTTGGGCGTCCGCAACATCGCCGGTTATAACTCCAAATCCCCTGAGCCCATGTCGTTCCTGGTCCTGATCGTGGACGAGCTCGCCGATCTGATGATGACCGGCGGCCTCGAGGTTGAACAGCAACTGGTCCGTCTCGCCCAGCTCGGTCGCGCCGCCGGCATCCACATGGTTCTCGCGACCCAACGCCCATCCGTCAAGGTCGTCACCGGCCTCCTCAAGGCCAACGTGCCGGCTCGCGTCGCTTTCGCCGTCGCCTCACAGGTGGACTCTCGCGTAATCCTAGACACGGGCGGCGCGGAGGCCCTCATGGGCAAGGGCGACCTGCTGTTGCTCAATAACGATTTTCCAAAGGCTCGCCGCGGCCAGGGCACCCTGGTTTACGACGACGAGATGGACCGGTTGATCGATTTCTGGCGAGAGCAGAAGGGTCCGCCGTTGCCCCAAATCGACCTCAGCGAAGAATCGGATTCGGACGGCGATCCCGGTGGCGACGGCCCAGGCAACGAAAACAGCTTCGACGGCAACTACCTCGACCAGGCTCGGGACATCGCCTTGCGGAACCCCCGCGTGACGTCGACCATGCTCGAGCGCCGGTTCAAGATACGCAAGTCGGTCGCCGACGAAATCATGGACGACCTGCGCGCCGAGGGACTTGTCATCGGCTAGCCGAGGCGCGCCGACGCAACCTCTCCGGGGGTGGTATGATGCTACGGCGTCCTGCGCCCCCGGAGCACCGGTGCTGATCGACCTCCACAACCACACCTACCCGAAATCCGACGACAGCTTCATGTCCCCCGACGAGTTGGTCGATGCGGCTCGGCTCGCGGGTTTGGACGGCGTGTGCATCACGGAACACGACGACTTCTGGTCGTGGGAAGACGCCGCTGAACTCACGCGACGACATGGCATCCTGGTGCTGCCCGGCTCCGAGATCAACACCGACGCGGGGCACGTCCTCGTTTTTGGACTGCGTCGCTACCGGTTCGGGATGCACAAGCCGGCTTTCCTCCGCGCCGAAGCCGACAGCCTGGGCGCCGTCCTCATCGCCGCCCATCCGTACCGTCGCCGGTTCCTCGAGGAACCCGCCAGCGACCCTATGGTGCGATCCGAAATGTTGGAACGCGCCGTCAATGACACGCAACTCCGTTTGTTCGACGCGGTCGAAGCGAACAACGGCCGAGGCTCTGAAAACGAAAACCGGTTCGCCCACGACCTGAACCGGATCCTCGGCTTTCCGGGTGTGGCCGGCAGCGACGCCCATCGGATCCACCAGGTCGGGACCGCCGCGACCAGGTTTCAGCGACGCATCACGTCGCTGGAAGACCTGATCGCCGAAATCCGCGCCGGCAGAACCGAGCCGGTCAGTTTGATCAGCGCCGCTGCGGAGCTGCCCGCCACTACTGCGTGAAATGGCTCCCCTGCTGGAAGTCCAGGACCTACACGTCGAGTTCCGCGTGCCCAACGGATCGGTGCATGCGGTCAACGGCGTCTCCTTTTCCCAGGATGAAGAGGAAATCCTCTGCATCGTCGGGGAAAGCGGCGCCGGCAAGAGCGCCCTCGCCCTCACCCTCATGGGCCTACTTCCCGACAACGCCGAAATCAAGGCCGGCAAGATCCTGTTCGATGGCGTTGACTTGGCATCGGCTTCCGATGATTACCTGCGCGATCTGCGCGGTAAGGCCATGTCCATGGTGTTCCAGGACGCCCAGTCCGCGTTGAACCCGGTGCAGACCATTGGCGCCCAGCTCACCGAGGTGATCATCACCCATTCGCAGCTCAATCGCCGCGCCGCCGGCCGCGTTTGTCAGGAGATGCTGCGTGAGTTGGGCGTTCCCGACCCTCGCCGCATTATGTCCGCCTACCCGTTCACTCTCAGCGGCGGACAGTGCCAGCGCGTGATGCTTGCCATGGCCATGGTCATGCGGCCCCGGCTCCTCATCGCCGACGAGGTGACCTCCAGCGTGGACGTTACCCTGCAGGCGGAGATACTGGAACGCCTCAAGGAGCTCAGCAGGGACTCAAAGTCCGCAATTCTGCTCATCACCCACGACATGGGCGTCGTCGCCAATATGGCGCGACGGGTCGGGGTCATGTACGCCGGCCACCTGGTGGAGTACGCCGATCTGCTGCCGATATTCCAGCAGCCCCGCCATCCCTACACCTGGTCCTTGCTCCAGACCCTCCCTCGCCTGGACGCAGCCGGCCGCCGTTTGCAGGCCCTCCGCGGCACGCCGCCGGACCTCATCGACCTGTCAGTGGAGTGCCCGTTCCTGCCCCGTTGTCCCAAAGCATTGGCCAAATGCCGGGTGGAACCCACGCCAACCCTGTATCAGCAGAACGGCGCCCAATGGGCCGCCTGCTATAACCCCATGACCTACCCCTGACCGCTCACCTCATGCCGCACCGCTCACCCAATGCGGTTGTACGCTAACCTCGCCGCCCTCCCGAAAATCCACCGTCAACAAACAATTGGTCATCAGAGCGGTGCCGACCATAGCATTGCCGTCAACTTGATACACCGGCACCGCACGACACTCGCCGCGCCAGGACACAATCGCGCCGTAGATATTCGGGATTTGTTGACCGTGGGCCAAGTTGGCTCGCCTCCGTCCTTCGAGAGATAAGCCGAGTTCGTGCGCGGGTTCTCCGGATAACGCCAATGCACCTGTGAAGCCCGTATCTACTACGACCTCTATTGTGTGGAAATTCATTCCGATTCCGGCAACCTGAATCCCGATACGCGGCTCCCAAAAGATGATCGGGCCGTCTCGCCCAATTATCCTCGTTGTCCCACTAACCGCTGGTTTTGGTCTTGCGGGGAAGGGGTTGCATCGCCCCGGAAAAAGATACCGACGTGAGATATCCGACCAACTCACCCCATGTGATGGCGTGCGGGCGCCGCTCTTTCAAGCGCACTATGCCCGCCATATCGTCTTCGGCGATTTCGTAGTCGCCGCTTTTCACGTCAATGACCACCATCCAACCCCGATATTTTTCTTCCATCTCATCGCGGATTTTTTCGTACATAGTCTGGCCGGTGGCAGCTATGTTCTCCAAATCAAGCGCTTCCACTTCGCTTTTCCAATGCGACCGATCAGGTTCAGTCAGGATCCTGTTTCACGATACCAGAGCACGCACCACCTATCCCGCCCCTGCCAGGTCCGCCACCAGCAACTCCAGCGACACCTCGGGATCCAACCGCCCCTGCTTGATCGCCAGGTCGCTCTCCAGCACCCGCCGGTACTTGAGCGAGATTTCCGGCAGCGTCATCCTCCGCGCCTGTCCCAGCGTTTTGCGCACCACGAAATCGGAGTTCGCCCCCATGCGGCGACCCAATTCCGGCTGCACCACCCCGCGTTCCGTCAGATCGCGCGCCAGGGCTATCAATCGCAACTGACGCTCTATCATCGCGATGATGTACAGGGGTTCCCGTCCCTCTTCCATCAGTTGCGCCAGCAGTCGTAGCGCCTCGCCCGGCATCCGGTCCATGATCGCGTCCACCGCCGCAAAGATGTTGGCTTCCTGTGCGTATGGCACCAGCGTCCGAACGTCGGGCTCTGTGATCTCTCGGCCCGCGGCGTAAAGGGACAACTTTTCAAGTTCCCGGTCCAGTGTCCACAGATCGCCGCCGATCATTTCCGTGATGGCCTGTATCGCCGGCGGCGTGATCGATCCGCCCCTGTGCTCGACGGATCGCTTAACCCACTGACTCAGACCCTGCCCGGAGGGCGCCGCTTGTTTGTGTACCTGGCAATGCTCGGCCATGGCTCTCAGCAACGGATTGCTGTCGGCCACTTCGCCATCCACCAGCACCAGCAGCGTGGTATCCGGCATGTCGGGCACCGCATCGGCCAGCTGCATCCAGCCTGCGCCCGAACCCGTCTGCCGTCGGGTTGCGCGGCCCCGGCCTCTCCGCCCGCTGGCGCCTTCCGCGCTGGCCAGCACACCCTCTATCTCCACCAGCCGGACGGCGTCCAGGAACGGCAGGGAATTGCACGTCGCCACGGCCTCCGCCGGCTGCGCCTGCGCCGCCGCCAGCCTGTGGTGGTTGGAATCCATCACGTCCGACGCGCCTGCCTCGTGAATCACGCGTCGGACCACCCCCGCCACGAGAAAACTGTCCCCATAGACAATGTGGGCGGGCATGGTGATTGGATGGCTTGGGACTGGTAGAACCGAAACGTCGGACCGCTAGTTCTCCACCAGTTCGGTCAACACGCCGAATACTGAACGAGGATGCACAAACCCGATTGTCCCGGACAGCCCGTGCCGGGGCTCGTTGTCAATTAGCGACAGCCCGTTGGCGCCCAGGATCTTGAGCTTGCCTGCGATGTCGTCCACGTTCAACGCCAGGTGGTGCAGACCCTCGCCCCGGCGTTCAATGAACCGTCCGACGGCAGACTCCGGCGACAGGGGTTCGAGTAACTCCAGCCGGGTTTCCCCAACCGCGATCAGGCACGCTCGCACCCCCTGGTCGTCCATTTCCACCACTTCGGCATCCGGCGTCCCAAAATTGGCCCCGAAAAATTCCAGCGCGGCGGCGATGTCATTGACCGCGATCCCAACGTGGTCAACATAGTTGACGGCGCAGACTTCGGTCATCGCTCAAGCACCTCCCGAAATGGTGTCGGTCGCTAAACCGGATATTGTCCCAGCACCTGCCGCGCGATGATCATCCGCTGCACTTCCGACGTTCCTTCGTAGATCGTGGTGACCCGCGCGTCCCGGAAGATGCGCTCAATCCGGGATTCCTTGAACACGCCGATCCCGCCGTGTATCTGCATCGCCTCGTAGGCGGCCTTGTTGCAGTTCTCCGACGCGATCAGCTTGGCCATGGACGCCTCGTTGATGAAAGGCAGCCCCTCGTCGCGCAGGGTCGCCGCGTGCATCGTGGCGACGCGCGCGGCGTGCACGCCCGTCGCAATGTCCGCCAGCTTGAACTGGATGGCCTGGTGCTGCGCCAGCCTGCGCCCGAAAGTCTCCCGCAACTGCGCGTACCGCACCGCCTCCTCCAGCGCCGCCTGCCCTATGCCCACACACTGGGCCGCAATGGAAATCCGGCTGGAGTCCAGGATGTCCATCGCGTACCGGAATCCCATCCCTTCTTCGCCGATCAGGTTCTCCGCCGGTATCTCTGCGTCCTCGAACACGATCTCGCAGGTGCTGGACGCGCGAATGCCCATCTTGTTGTGCTGCGGGTTGATCTGCATACCGGGCGTACCGGCCGGCACGATGAAGGCGCAGATGCCGCGGTAGCCGATGGACCGGTCCTGGTTCGCGAAGATCACCAGCGTCTCCGCAACCTCGGCGTTGGTGATGAACTGCTTGGAACCGTTCAGCACCCAACTCCCGTTGCGCCGCGTTGCCGTGGTCTGCATCGCCGCCGCGTCCGACCCGCTGCCCGGCTCCGTCAATGCCCACGCCGCGATTCCACTGCCGGATGCCAGCGACGGTACGTACTGTTGCTTCTGCTCTTCGTTGCCGAACCGGGCGATGGTCTCCAGGCCCAGGCCCAGGTGCGCGGCCAGGGTGACGCTCGCGGCCACGTCGGCCCGCGCGATTTCCTCGATCACGATCGACGATTGCCGAAACCCGCCACCACTTCCGCCGTAGGCCGGGTCAACGCCGATACCGGTCAACCCCAACTGCGCCATCCCGCGCCAGTTTTCATGAGAAAATTCGGCCTTCTCATCAAGCTCAGCGGCTCGCGGCATGACCTCGCGCTCGGCGAAATCTCGGACGAGGTTCTGCAGCATCTTTTCCTGTTCGGTCAACGTCACATCGGGCACGGGAATTCCTCCGGGTTTTGGTTTTACCTATCCGAGATCGGCGAAAAGTGTATCACACGCGAAGCTCCCGACACTTGCTGTGATTCAAAACGTAACTGTTGTGACTCAATGTGCGCTCTTGCCCCGTGCCGTCATTCGTGCGCAAGCCGCCGTTGCGTCTCCGGCGTGCCGGGAACCAGCGGCCTTGCGGACCGGCAAACTCCGGCAAGGCAGTCACATCCTGGATACCGGCTTTCACGCATATAACGGCTCTGGTCGCAGTTGGACACTTCAGGCCACTACCGCGATATCAGAACGTCTCAGCGTCCTCGCCGTACCACTTCCTGATCAGATCGTTCAGCGTGCCGTCGTCCTTCATGGCGCTGATGGCAGCGTTCAGGCGGCTTTTCAGTTCGCTGTCGTTTTCCCGCACCCCGATGCTCGCATGCTGAAAATCAAACGCGACCTCCGGGCCTACGAATATCAGATCCCCGCCACTGTCCTCAACAAAACTCTCCAGGAAGATTTTGTCGGCGAACACCGCATCCGCGTCGCCGTTCCTTACCGCCTCAACCGGATCTTCGCCAGGCAGAAAGATTATCCGTGTGATGCCTTCCTCTTCCAGAAAGTCGCTTTGGATCGTGTTCACCTGCACGGCCACTTTCCCCTTCAACACGTCGTCGCTCGCACCCGCCAGCGCCACGTATGCCGACGGAGTGCTCGGCAGGTAAGCCTGCGTGAAATCGATCTCCTCGTCCCGCTCCGGCGTCGCCGCCATCCCGGCCATGATCGCGTCGTAGTTCCCACTCAGCAGATTGGGGATGATGCTGACCCAGTCGTTTTGCACCCAGGAACACTCCACCTCCATCCGCCGGCAGAGTTCATCCCCCAACTCCCGCTCGAACCCGTCGATTTCACCCTTCTCGTTGAGGAAATTGGTCGGCGCAAAGTCCGCCGACGTCCCTATCCTCAGCACGCCGGCGCCATCCCATGCCGCCGCAACCGTAGGCGCGCCAACCACAGTCGGCGATGACGGCAGACGCACGTCCGCCTGACCCCCGCAGGCCGACATCGTGACGGCCAGCAGGCAACCAAGGACGATGACGATAAACAGGCGTGCCCGCATCGTCGCTCGCCTCAATCACAGCCCCGCTGAGGGTTCGTACTCCCCAAACACCTGCCGCAGCACCTCGCAGATCTCGCCCAGCGTCGCGTATTTCTCCACGCACTCCATCATTGGAGGAATGGTGTTGGCATCCTCCGCCCGCGCCGCGTCCGCCAGGCGCGCCAGGCTGATCTGCACGGCCATGTTGTCCCGTTCCCGCCGCAACTGTTTCAGCCGTTCCACCTGTTCGGCGGCTGCGGCCGCATCCACCCTCAGCAGGTCTGATATCGGCGGCGCGTCGGTAACATACTGGTTGACGCCAACGACAACCCTCTCCCCGTCATCCACGGACCGTTGGTGCGTGAACGCCGCGTCTCCGATCTCGCGCACCTGGAAACCGTCCTCGATGGCCGCCACCGCGCCGCCCATACGGTCGATCCGCTCAATGTATTCCAGCACGCCGGCCTCCAGTCGGTCGGTCAGGTTCTCCACGTACCACGAGCCGCCCAGCGGGTCCACCACGTCGGCCGCGCCGCTCTCGTGCGCCAGAATCTGCTGCGTGCGCAGGGACAACTGCGCTGACTCCTCCGTCGGCAGGCTCAATGCCTCGTCCCGCGAGTTCACGTGCAGGGACTGCGTCCCTCCCAGCACGGCCGCCAACGCCTGCACCGTGCTGCGAATCACGTTGTTGTCCGGCTGTTGCGCCGTCAGCGTCACGCCCGCGGTCTGCGTGTGGAACCGCAGCATCATGGAGCGCGGATCCGTGGCCCCGAACCTGTCCCGCATGATCTTGGCCCACAACCGCCGCGCCGCCCGGAACTTGGCGACCTCCTCAAACAGGTTGTTCTGCGCCACGAAGAAGAACGAAAGGCGAGGCGCAAAATCGTCCACCGGCAGCCCGGCCGCCACCGCAGCCTCGACGTAAGCAATCGCGTTGGCGAACGTGAACGCCAACTCCTGTGTCGCCGTCGCGCCCGCCTCTCGCATGTGATACCCGCTGATGCTGATGGTGTTCCACCGCGGCACGTTCTCCGCGCAGTACTTGAACACGTCCACCACCAGCCGCATCGACGGGCGCGGCGGGTAGGCGTACGTCCCCCGCGCTATGTATTCTTTCAGGATGTCGTTCTGCAGCGTCCCGCTCAGTTGCGCCGTCTCGACTCCCTGCTTCTTGCCCGCAGCGATGTACAGGCACAGCAGGACGGCCGCCGTGGCGTTGATCGTCATCGACGTGCTGACCCGGTCCAGCGGTATGCCCTCGAACAGGGTCTCCATGTCCGCCAGCGAGCAGATCGGCACCCCGACCTTGCCCACCTCCCCCTCGGCCAGCGGGTGGTCGCTGTCGTATCCGATCTGCGTCGGCAGGTCGAACGCAACGGACAAACCCGTCTGTCCGTTCTCCAACAGATAGCGATACCGTTCGTTGGTCGCCGCCGCGGTCGCGTACCCGGCATACTGCCGCATCGTCCACACGCGCCCCCGGTACATGTTCGGCTGAACCCCCCGCGTGTAGGGAAACTCGCCCGGATATCCGATGGCGTCGTGATAATCGCCGACTCCATCATCCTCAGGCGTATACACCGTATCCAGGCCCAACCCGGAATCGGTATGAAAAGCCTCGCGCCGCTCTCCAAACCGCTGGGTTACCCGGGAAAGCGTCGAATCCTGCCACTCCTGCTTGTTCGTCGACATACTGCCCAACTCTCCAACCGGCTCCGGTGATACTGATCCGCGCCGGCATTCTACCATCGGAAGTTTGCGTCCAGCAGAACGGCCTCTCCGAGCGGCGTACGACTTTCATCGTAGAAATACCATCGCGACACCTGTCGCGCGATCGGCGCATCTTCCGCAGGGAAAGCAGTGAAACGCATCGAGAAATATTCGCGCCCGTCCGGTTGCGTCCTTACCAGCACGTCGGCATAGCTGTCCCCGTAAGGCAACCTGAAGGTACGGGGGTCGTGGATGGTGTCGAACGTCGCGTCAGGATCACTTTGGATCGCCTTGAGCCATTCAGTGTACGCGGCGAACCAGAACTGATCGGTGAAACCGGTTTCACGACCGGCTGCGTTGCTGAAAAAGTCATCTGCCTTTATGGGCTCACGTTCAACCATGAAACGTAACCTCTGATTTGCGGCGCATCGGAGTTGCGGCCGCCAACGCAAGGACGCCCACGAGGGGCGTCCTAACTTTTTGGAATTTGCGCCGGCCTCGTGGCGAGTTGGCCTAATCGCTCGTGAACGCGTAGTCCGTCGGCCGCATGATGGTGTGGCGCGATACGCGAACCAACGGCCCGTTCTCTTCGCTGGCCGCCCTGGCCTTGTTCCACTCCGGATCGGCCTGGAACGAACGCCAACTCTTCTCCCGGTCTCCCAGGCTGGGATAGCCCAGCATGTAAACCAGTACGTTGTTCACGCCCACGTCCTCAGACCAGTAGCCGACATTCTCGATGCCGTGCTTCTCGAACAGGCCGATGGTGTGGTTGGCAAAGCGGTTGTGCACGTCGGCCAGCCGGCCCGGCATAGCCTCGTAGATGCGCAGTTCCTGCACCGCCGTCGTGACCTTGGGCTCCGGCGAGTAAGGGGTCAACCGCAGGAAACGGTTGGTGACGGCATCCACCAGCGGGCCGTTCGCCTCGGTTTGCTTGCGTACCTCCAGCCAGTCCGGATCGCTGCCGAACTTGGCCCACCGGCTCTCCCGGTCCGCCATGCTGTCGAATACGTTGATGTAGGTCAGCCGGTTGCTCCGTCCAATCTCGTCGGTCCAGAACCCCAGGTACTTGACCCCGTGTTTCCGGAAAAGCCCACAGGTATGGTTCGCGAATCGGCCGCTGATGTCAGGTAGGCGACCGGCGACTGCGTCGTAGATACGGAGTTCGTAAAGCATCGCTTCTCTCCTTACCGAGTGAGGGTCAGGATATTGCTGGCGGTTCGGCCCATCCTCCGATTGGCGCAGGGCCCCCGCCGGCGGTAGTATAGCATCGGCCACGCCATCATGTACGGTGGCCCCGCTCCACCCAGACCTACCCCGTCTCCTTTACACAATCTGAACATTGCTGACGTACGTATACGATGTACGAACATCAACGACTTTCTACCCCGATGGAGCATATTCAATTGGACCCTACGCACAATCGCCAACTGGTACCCCGCGCCTTCCGCGCTCGCGTGAGTGTCGCCGCCGCTCTGGCAGCAACCGTCCTGATCCTGGCCTTGGCGTGCGGACAACCGCAGCCATCGGCCTCTGGCCCGGCCGTCGTGGAACTCACTCCTCCGCCTCCCATCAATACCGTCGCGCCCGCCGCTCCGGCTGAAACCGACACCGTCCAAGCGCAGCCCCAGGAGTCGGGCCAGCGTTCCGCTCCCGATACGCCCGCGCAATCCGAGGTGAACTCGCCGGCGGCGCCGAATCAGGATGCCGGAACCCAGCTCACCGCAGCCCAAATTGCCGCCGCTCACGACGAGATCATGAGCAGCATCTACGAGCAGACCGTGCCCTCAGTGGTCGGCCTGCGCGTGATCCAGCCGGTGAACGTGGGCGTCAACATTCCCCAGGGCATGCCCAATGACTTCTTCTCCAGGGCCAGCGGCTCCGGATTCGTCTGGGACGACCAGGGCCACGTCGTCACCAACCGCCACGTGGTTGAATCCGCCGAGCGCATCCTTGTCGTGCTCAGCGACGGCACCCAGTCCGACGCGCAAATCGTCGGCATGGATGCGGACTCCGACCTTGCCGTCATCAAGATCGATGATGATTCCGTGCGCCCGCCGCCAATCACCATCGGCGACAGCGATACCATCCGGCCCGGCCAGCTCGCCGTCGCCATCGGCGACCCCTTCTCACGCGGCTTTTCCATGACATCAGGCGTGATCAGCGCCCTCGGACGCACCATCAGCCCGTCGGAGAGCAACTTCGCGATCCCCCGCGTCATCCAGCACGACGCCGCCACCAACCCGGGCAACTCCGGCGGCCCCCTGCTCAACCGCCACGGCGAACTCGTCGGCATCAACGCTCAGATTATCAGCCAGACGGGCGCCTTTTCCGGAGTTGGCCTGGCAATTCCGGTCAACCTTGCCAAGTTGGTGGTGCCCGCATTGATATCCGAGGGACGCTACGAGTACCCGTACATCGGCATCCGCGGCACGTCCGTCAGCCCGGACATCGCAACCGCCATGGAACTCCCGTCCGACACCCGGGGCGCGCTGGTCCTCGCCATCGGAACCGATAGCGCCGCCAGCCGGGGCGGATTGGTGGCATCCGATCGCATCACCGTGATCGACGGCGCCGAGTTCCCCATCGGCGGCGACGTCATCATCGACATCGACGGCACCACCATCCGCAGCATGGACGACCTCCTGGCCTACGTGGTGGAGCACACCCGCCCAGGTGACACCGCCGTGTTTACCGTGCTCCGCAACGGCGTCGAGACCACGCTTGACATCACCATGGACGCCCGCCCCGTTCAGTAACCGACGCACCCACCCAACAAAAAGGCCGACGGTGCTGGATCGCCGTCGGCTGAATTTTTCGTGGCGCGCCTGGCAGGACTCGAACCCGCAACCCCTGGGTCCGAAGCCCAGTGCTCTGTCCATTGAGCTACAGGCGCATGGTCTGGCGCGATGACCGGCTTGGATGGTGGGGCGAGCAACGGGATTCGAACCCGTGATCTCCTGTGCCACAGACAGGCGCCTTCGACCACTTGGCTATGCTCGCCTCGTTGAACACGCGGGCAGCCCGGTGCTGCCTACCTCCGTAAAAGGTTAGCACACCTCTCCGATACGCACAATACGCGCGCTCCCGTTGCCCCATACCCGCACGCCTTTACATTGAAACAATCAGGTGCGCTGTATACAATCAATCCGATTCCGGGCGCTCATCCGTATCGACGCATAACATCCCTTTGCCCGGGAGGAGATCATGATACTCAACCGATTTCGTTTTTTGATTCTGCCAGCAATGCTCGCCACTATGGTTTTCGTCATCGCCTGTGGTGGTGGCGCCAACCCCGAAACCGCCTCGGCTCCGTCCGGTACCGAACCCACGCCGACCCTGCCGTCCCGCTCCGTCGCCGAACCTACCGCGACCCAGGCGTCCGCCCCTGCCGCCGCGGCAACCACTGCGCCCGCTCCCACGCGCGATACTACGCCGGGCCAGGCGTCCGCGTCCGGCGTTGTCCCCACCGTGGCGCCCCTTGCGGCGCCGGTCGCCGGCGAGAATTGCGCACCCAGCGGCGACCTGACGTTCGACGACCGGCCACCCCAGGGCGGCACCCTGGTCCGCCTCTTCGCAGACCCGCCAACCATAGACCCCCACCTCGCCAGCGATTCCACCTCCAGCGTCATCACCAACGAGGTGTTCGGCGGCCTGGTCACCCTCAACCTGGATTACCAACCCGTCCTCGACCTCGCTGAAAGCTGCTCGGTCAGCGACGATGGTCTCATCTACACCTTCGTCCTGCGCGAGAACGCAAAGTTCCAGAACGGCTCGCCTGTAACCGCTCACGACGTGAAGTGGTCCATCGAACGCGCCGCCGATCCTGACACCCTCTCCACCACCGCCGAAACCTACCTCGGCGACATCGTCGGCGTCGCCGAAAAGCTGGAGGGAACCGCAACCCAGGTCAGCGGTGTGCGCGCTGTCGACGAACGCACTGTTGAGTTCACCCTGGACGCTCCCAAAGCCTACTTCCTCGCCAAGCTTTCCTATCCGACCGCCTACGTCCTGGACCAGAATCAGGTCTCCGAAGATGGTTCCTGGCTCGAACAGCCCAACGGCACCGGCCCCTTCCGGCTGGCCCGGTACGACATCGGCGAACTGCTCATCCTCGAGAAAAACGAACACTACCATCTCGGACCGCCCCACATCGACAGCGTCCACATGATCCTCAGCGGCGGCAACGCCATGATCATGTACGAGAACGACGAGATCCACCTCACCGGCGTGGGCACCGACGACCTGCCCCGTCTGCTGGACCCCAACGACCCACTCAACCCCGAACTCCGCAGGTCTGCCCAGGATTTCTCCGTATTCTACGTCGGCCTCAACGTCAACGAGCCGCCCTTTGACGATCCCAAGGTTCGCCAGGCCATGAACTGGGCCGTCGACCTCCAGGGCATCGCCGAAAACGTGCTGGACAACCGCGTCTCCCAGGCCACCGGCGTCATCCCACCGGGTTTCCCGTCCTACAATCAGAACCTGCGCAGCTACTCGTTCAACCCCGACCTCGCCCGTGAACTGCTCGAAAGCTCCACCTACGCCGACGCGCTGGCCAGTGGCGACTTCCCCCGCATCACCCTCACCATATCGGGCAGCTTCGGCGCTACCATCCCCACCTACCTCGAGGTCATGCTCGAACAGTGGCGAGCGCTGGGCATTGAGATTGACATCCAGCAAACCGAGTGGGCCACATTCCTCCAGGATGTCAACGAACGCAAGTACCAGATGTTCTCCCTCGGCTGGATCGCCGACTACCCCGATCCCGAGAACTTCCTGGACCTGCTGTTCCACAGCGAGAGCCAGAACAACCACACCGCCTACAGCAACCCAGAGGTCGATCGGCTCCTCGAGGAAGCGCGAACCGAGCGGGACAGCGCGCGCCGTTTCGAAATCTACAACCAGGTCGAGCAGATGATCATGGACGACGCCCCCTGGGTGCTGACCTGGTTCCGCGGTGAAGGCTATGCCCTCATCAAACCGGAAGTGTCTGACTATTTCCTGCTCCAGATGAGTATCCCCAAGTACCGCTACATCTATTTCAACCAGTAAATCGCAGGCAAAGGCGACGTAGGGGCGAATAATTATTCGCCCCTACCCTGACTAACACCACATAGCAAGCAATCCCATGGGCGTTTACGCAATCCGGCGGCTCATCTGGCTGCCCTTCCTGATCATCATCGTTACCTTCATCACCTTCGTGATGCTGCGGCTTGGCCCCGGCGATCCGGTGCAGATCTGGCTGGGACAGCACCAGAACGACCAGGTGCGGGAGCGCATCCGCGCCAAGTTGGGTTTGGATGACCCCATCGTCGTTCAGTACGTGCGCTACATAGAGGGCGTGGTCACCCGGCTCGATTTCGGCGAGAGCTTCCAGTTCCGCGGGAAGTCCGTGCGGGAAGTCATAGGGTCGCGCCTCTGGGTCTCCATGCAGCTCAACATGGCGGCCGTCATCATCACCCTGGGAATCGGCATTCCGGTCGGACTGCTGGCCGCCCTGCGCCAGGGAACCGGTTGGGACAATGTGATCGTGGCTATCGCGCTGGCATTCCAGTCGCTGCCGGTTTTCATCACCGCCCCAGTGATGCTGCTGGTATTCGCCCTGCACCTGGACATTCTCCCCACCAGCGGTTGGGGTGGGTTCTTCTCCCCCAAGATCGTGATGCCGGCAATCGTCATGGGCGTGCCGGGCATCGCCATCGTGGTGAGGTATGTGCGCGCCAGCGCCCTGGATGTTCTGGGCCAGGAATACGTCCGCACCGCCCGGGCCAAGGGCCTGCCCGAGATGACGGTGCGATACCGGCATATCCTGCGCAACGCCCTGCTGCCCGTCGTCACCACCTTCGGTTTCATTTTGGCCGGCTTGGCCGGCGGCACTTTCATCGTGGAAATCTACTTTGGGATTCCAGGCGTCGGACGGTTGTCCCTCGAAGCTCTGAACGCCAGGGACTATCCGGTTATCATGGGCTTCGCCGTCATCGGCACCACCTTTTTCGTGCTGGCGAACCTGATAGTTGACCTCATGTACCCCCTGCTCGACCCGCGCATAAGGTTGGGAGCCGGCTATGCTGCCTGACCGTTCCGGCCTTTCCACACGCGACACCCAGGCTGAGCGCCTGGACTGGGCGGAAAGCGAACTCGCGAGTGATCAGATCCTCGAGCTTGACGAGCAGCCCATCCGCGGCCACAGCTATTGGAGCCTGGCCTTCCGGCGTCTGGCCCGCAAAAAACTGGCGATGGTCTGCGTATCCATCATCGCTTTCATGTACGTCGGCTCTTTGCTCTCGCCGCTCATCACACCCTACGACTTCCGGGCCGTGGACCTCCAGAACACCCGGCAGGGGCCTTCCCTGGCCCATCCCTTCGGCACCGACCGCCAGGGCCGCGACATGCTCACCCGCGTCATATTCGGCGTGCGCACCACCGTCATCATCACCATCACCTCCCTGCTGGGCGGCACGCTGATCCTGGGCGTCATCCTGGGGTTATTGAGCGGCTACATCGGCCGCTGGGTGGACGGCGTCATCATGCGCATGGGGGAGGTGACTTCGTCCTTCCCTGAAATTCTGCTCCTCCTCATCTTCGTGTCCGCGTTCCGGCCTCGCCTGCTGGTCGCCGTGCAGAACTTCGAGGATGCCACGGGATTGGACTGGATCATCCGGCTCGGCGTTCTTGACTTCACCCTCATTTCCGTCGGGCTGGCCATCTTCGGCTGGTTCGGCATGGCCCGCCTGGTGCGTGGCCAGGTCCTGCAGGCCAGGGAGAGCCAGTACATCGAAGCCGCGCTGGTGACGGGAGCGTCCACCTCCCACATTCTGCGCGTCCACATGCTGCGCAACATCCTCAGCCCGCTCATAGTATCGATCTCAGCAGGGTTGGCCGGCGTGGCCGGCGCCGAGTTGGTGCTCAGCTGGATCGGCGTCGGAGTATTCCCGCCCGTTCCCAGCCTGGGCCGCATGCTGTTCGAAAACGGCCACCCCCAGGTGCTGCTGAACCACCCCCACTTGATTCTGTTCCCCATCGGCACGGTAACCGTCCTGTTCTTCTGCTTCAACATCCTCGGCGACGCCGTCAACGACGCCTTCAACCCACGCACCCGGTAGGCGTGGCCTGGCCGGTGAGTCAGACAGGCAGCGGTCTCGCGCGTACCCGGTTTCACCCAACCTGTGACTGCGAGCGTGGCGTGGCAATCTCGTTACTGGAAGGATCGTCGCGCTGGCGGCGGGATCACCACACCGCTGCGCGCCCCGCGATGACAAGCCGGGTACGCATGAGGGCAGGGTAGCGCTCCGATTTCGGCGGTTTGGTTAATCAGGCCGCGCTGTTGGAGCAGTACCAAACGGCACAGGCTGCTCTTCATGGCTCCCACCCAGCCGCTGGCCGCCGCGTGACCCAACCCCGGACCGCTACCTTCGACACACCCTCTCAGGACTCCTGCTTGCGCAGGAGTGACGATGTGATTTGCCAGTTGTCGATACTCTCTAGTCGGCGACGCGGTAGGCGACGCATTCGACTATTTCGATGAGCAACGGCTTTTGGGCGAGACCGGTGGTGCCGATGACGGCACGGCAGGGCGGGTTGGGGATGAACTCCCGGTACACCTTGTTGAATTCGTTCCACCGGTCCATGTTGGTCAGGAACACAACCATCTTGACCGCCCGTCCGAAGTTGGTGCGGGCCGCGCTCAGGATGGTCTCGACGTGCCGGAAGCAGGCCCGGTATTGTTCCACGTAGGTCTCGCCGACGGGGACGCCGTCGAAGTTGGAAGAAGTAACGCCGCGGCAATGTACCTTGACCGCTCGCACCTTGAGCATCCGGGTCAAGTCTTCCTCAAAGTAGTCGCTGTACAGCCCGGTGCGGTAGGAGACGGAAGCGGTGGCGTCGCGGCGCCCGTCGGCGATAATCAGGTCCAGCAGCTGGTCGCGCTGGTCGAAGGGCAGGGCTTGGGCCTCCTCGATGCGCATGGCGTCGAGCTCGGCCAGGGTGAGAGCAGCGCGTCCGGTTCGGGTCATCGTTGGGCATCCTTGTGTTCGGAGTACAGCCGCCCGGGCTTGCCTAGCCTCGCGGGCGCAGCCAATATTAGCCCTCAGCAGCACAAGGCTGCAAGCGAAGCGAAACTGACTGACGGCAGAGTTGCAATTCAGGTGGTTCAGCTCTTCCCCATTCTCTCGAAAGCGGGAATCCAGGAAACCACAACCGTAAAAACCCATCCATCCGGTGCATCCACGCCAGAAAACCATCTGAAACGGAACGCTACCTGAGGGGCTGCGGTCTCGCGCGTACCCAATTTGGAGAATCGCTATCGTTACCGGGTTGAGACAGGCAGGTCCCAGCGGAGGAGTTCGCGGTAGCGTCCGGCGCTGGCCCAGGGGAGGAGGTTGAGGACGATGGATTCCGAGTTGGGGACGTCAATCCGGAGTCGAATGTCTTTGAGATAACGGCTGAGGTTGGTGAAGGTGTTGAGGCAGAAGCCGGCACCGGCGATACGCTGGATGACGTCGGCCGGCTCAGGAGGTTGGTCGGGATCCCACTCGTTGGAGACGGCTTCGGCGATGCGGCGGAGCCTGATGATGGCGAGTTCGCGAGCGAATTTGCGCTTGAGGGCGTCGATGCGGCGGCGGATTTCGGAGATGGTCATGGGGTTACCTCTGACGGGGAGTTTTTACCGGGATGAAAAGGATGGACGGGATGAAGGGGATTGGAGATTAGATTGGGATGGTGGGGATTTTGGCGGAAACGCGCTCACTTCCGCTCATTTCCGTTCATTTGAGTAGGGCGGTGGGTTGCGGATGGGGGCGGTTTGGGCGGGTTTTGGGAGCGGTATTGGTGGTTTTGGAGGGTTGGCGGGAGGGATTTCGGGGAGCGGCGTTCGAGGTTGGGGGTTGGACGGTTCGTGGGTTGGGACCTTTTGGCGTTGGGTGGGTCGAGAGTTGGGCGATTGATGGCGTGAGGCGATGGCATATTTGAATGGTACGGATCGTATGGAGGGAGGGGCAAGGGAGCGATGTCACCGGGTTGCCATTGCGGGGGAGGCGGACTCCACTTCTTAGGGGGATCCCGCTCCTGGCGATGGGGAAGTGCGTACGCGTGAGGAGCTGCGGTTTCTTGCCGGGCTGTGGGGTGTACCCTATAATCGATGCCCAAGTCGGAGTGCAGCGTCCTGGCGTTCAACCCGATGGTAGTAGCATGATGGTTGCGACTTTGGACGAAAACATAGCCGCTTACGAAAAGATGCGGGGTTACTTGGAATCCAAGCATTCCCGCGAGTGGGTGGTCTTTTATGATGAGGAACCGGTGGGGAGTTACGGTGACTTTCAAGATGCGGCCGCGGAGACGGTGAAATGCTTTGGCCGCGGCCCATATCTGATAAGACAGGTTGGTCGCCCACCGATGCGATTGCCTTCCTCGGTGCAATACCGGAGAATCCATGCCGATCACTAACTGCGGCTTCGACGGTCCCGACGAATTGGAGTTGTACGGACCAACCATCGCGGTTGTGATCGGCTTCGACCCTCATTATCAGGCTAGCGCCGGCGTACCGCCAAGTCTGTCACCCAACGGATTGCCTGCTTTGATTGATACCGGAGCCGATGCGAGTTACATGGATGCCTCGCTTGCCTCAGAGTTGAACCTGCCGGTTGCGGACCCTCAAGCGCTGATTGCTGCCAGCGGCATTGTTGACGCTCCCGTTCACCTTGCTCAAATATGCACTCCACATCTTGATACCACCGTTTGCGGTCAATTCGCCAGCGTGAATTTGACTGAGGGTGAGCAGACGCATTACGTGCCTATCGGCCGCACCTTTTTGAGACATTTCAGCATGGCATACGAGGGACGAACGGGCAGTGTCATCATCAGCAACGACTGACGCGGTAGCCTGGCGACACTGGGGCGCAGACGCCTTCGCCGCCGCTCAGGATCTGGACAAGCCAATCCTCCTGTCCATCAACGCCGTGTGGTGCTACTGGTGCCACGAGATGGACAACTCCACCTACTCCGACCCCGACGTCGCCCGTTTCCTCAACGAGCACTTCATCCCCGTCCGCGTCGACACCGACCACCGCCCCGACATCAACGCCCGCTACAACGTCGGCGGCTGGCCCACCACGTCGTTCCTCAACCCCCACGGCGGCTACATCGCCGGCGCAACCTACCTGCCCGCCGACCAGTTCCTCGCCATGCTTGATGAGGTTCGCCGCGCTTATGCCGACCGTAAGCCCGAGCTATACGAGCAGGGCAACGACATCCGTCGCCAACGCCGCGACTACGCCGCCCGCGTATCCGCCGGCCAGGAACCCGACGCCTCCCTCGTCGACGCCATCACTCGCCGCGTCGCCGGCACCTACGATCCGGCCAATGGCGGCTTCGGCGTCGAGCCCAAGTTCCCGTCCACGCCCATGCTCCGGCTCCTGCTGCATCGCTACCGCACCACCGGCGAGCCCTTCTTCCGCGTGATGCTGGAGAAGAGCCTCGACTCCCTCGTGGGTGGCGCTCTCCACGATCAGATCGACGGCGGCTTTTTCCGTTTCACCATGTCCGCCGATTGGACCCAGCCGCAGTACGAAAAGATGTCCGAGGACAACATCGCACTCGCTGCCATCCTCATGGACGCCGGCATCGTGCTCCAACGGCCGGACTACCTCGAAAATGCCGCCCAAACCGTCGACTACATTCTCACTACGCTCTACGACTCCGAGGCGCAGGCGGTCCGCGGCAGCCAGGGCGCCCATTCCGACTACTTTGACAAGCCGGCCGCCGTGCGCGCCGCCGTCGAACCGCCTCCGGTGGATCCCTGCTCCTACACCCACCTGACCGCTCAAACATCGTCGTTGCTGTTCGCCGCGGCGTGGAAACTCGGCCGTCCCGAGCTCACCGACATCGCGGTCAATCTGCTGGACAACCTGGCCGACACCGCAACATCCGGACGCCTGCCCCACGTCAATCCCTCCGCGAACCGCAAGCCATCGCCCGACGGCGACCTGCTGGTCGATTGGGCGCACGTGTTCCTGGCCCTCCTCGAAGGCCACGACGCCGTTCCCGACGCCAGCGAACGCTATCGTCAGGCCGCCGAACACGCTGCCTCCGTTCTGTCCGAGCGTTTCCTCGACGGCCAGCGCGGTGGTTGCTTCGACATCGAGGATACGCCGGACCGCCCCGGTTACCTCCAGGTGCGTGAAAAACCCCTGGCCGAAAACGTGTCCGTCGCCTTGGGCATGATGCGTCTCAGCCACATCACATTCGACCAACGCTTCCTCCACACTGCGCATCACACCCTCAGCGCCTACTGCGAAGCCAACCGCGACTACGGCGAGCTCGCCGCCGACTACGCCATCGCCGTGGACCGCTACCTCAACCCCGTGGTTGAAGTAACCGTCGAGGGTCGGCCCGGCTCGGCCGACGCCGCCGTAATGCTCGCCGCCGCCATGACCCTGGACTCGCCCAACTTGCTCATCAAGCTGGCAACCGTCGAAAACGACGCTGCCCCGGCGCAGGCCCACGTCTGCCTCGATACGGTATGCTATCCGCCGGTCTCCGATCCCGCCGCGCTGGCCGATGCGGTCGCCGGCGGCGGCATGGTGACGGAGAGCCCGTTCCAGAACGTCCTTGACCTTTTGGGCTGACGTAAGGACCTACGACCGTTCAAAGATCCCCGTCGTTCCTGCGACGGCAGGAATCCAGACGCCCGCAATAACCCGCCAGCGCGCTCCAACCACTGCACTCGGCGCCAAGGAGTTGATACCCTGAAGACCCACGACTGCGGCCAGTTGCGCGCCGCCCACGACGGTTCCTCCACGACCCTTTCCGGCTGGGTCAGTCGCCGCCGCGACCATGGCGGGATCATCTTCATCGACCTCCGCGACCGCTCGGGATTCGTCCAGGTCGTCCTGAACCCAGAAAACCTGTCGCCCACCGATTACGAGACCGCCGAACGTCTCCGCTCCGAATGGTGCATCCAGGTCACGGGCACAGTGCAATTGCGCCCCGAGGGTTCCGAGAATCCGACTCTACCCACTGGCGAAATCGAGGTGATGACCAGCGGCATCACCGTTCTGAACCAGTCCCAGACTCCGCCGTTCTACATCACCGACGACGTCGAGGCCGACGAGAGCCTCCGCCTGCGCTACCGCTATCTGGACTTGCGCCGTCCCGCCATGCAGGAGAACCTCCGCCTGCGCCATCGCGTGGTCAAGTACATCCGTGACTACCTCGACGACCACAACTTCCTCGAAATCGAAACGCCCATCCTCATCAAGAGCACGCCGGAGGGCGCGCGCGACTTCCTGGTCCCCAGCCGCATGCAGCCCGGCAACTTCTACGCCCTCCCTCAATCCCCCCAGCAACTCAAGCAACTGCTCATGGTCAGCGGCGTCGAGCGTTACTTCCAGATCGCCCGCTGCTTCCGCGACGAGGACCTCCGCGCCGACCGCCAACCCGAGTTCACGCAGCTCGACCTTGAAATGAGCTTCGTCAACGAACCCGACGTGCTCAACCTCATCGAGGGCCTGTACGCCGGCCTCGTTCGCGAGTTGACGCCACAGTTCAAGATCAAAACTCCTTTCCCGTACCTCACCTACGACGACGCCATGGCCCGCTACGGCAGCGACAAGCCCGACCTCCGTTACGGCCTCGAAATGGCCGACGTCAGCGACCTCGCCGCCGAAACCGAGTTTCGCGTGTTCCACGGCATCCTCGACCGCGGCGGCATCATCAAAGCCATGACCGTTCCCGGCCAGGGCGGCCTCTCCGGCTCCGACATGCGCCGCATGGAGGAAACCGCCAAGGAGTTCGGCGCGGCCGGCATGAGCCACGTCCGCATCACCGGCGACGGCCCATTGGACACCATCACGGATGGCGACGCCCTGCTGTCCCCCGGCCTGCGCATGCCGCCCGAATGGGTCATACGGCTCGCCCAACGCGCTGGGGCCAACCGCGGCGACCTCATCCTGCTCATGGCAGGGCCGGCCAAACTCGCCAACCAATGGCTCGCGTCCATGCGAGCGTATCTCGCAGACCGCCTGGAACTCGCCGACCCCGACACCCTGGCCTTCGCGTTCGTCACCGACTTCCCCATGTTCGACTGGGACGACGACGCCCAGCGCTGGGACTCGACGCACCATCCCTTCACCGCCCCGGCCCCCGGCTGCGAAGCCATGCTCGACGGCGACGATCTCGCCGCCATACCCTCGCGGGCCTACGACCTGGTATGCAACGGATCCGAACTCGCCAGCGGCAGCATCCGCATCCACCAACGCGAGATGCAGGAAAAAGTCTTTGCCATCCTGGGCTATTCCCCCGATCAGGTCCAGGAGCGGTTCGGGCACATCCTGGAGGCCTTCGATTACGGCGCGCCGCCCCACGGCGGCATCGCCCCCGGCATCGACCGCCTCGTCGCCATCCTGGCCGGCGCCGATTCCCTCCGCGAGGTCATCGCCTTCCCCAAGACCCAGAGCGGGTCCGACCTGCTCTTCGGCGCGCCCGCGCCGGTAGATTTCCCACAGTTGCGCGACCTGGGAATCCGGGTGGCGGAATAGCAGTCCCCGTGAAAAAGCAGCGCCGTGCTACAATCCGAATGGATCACGCGCGGGGAGCATGGCATGACCACAACGCCCACTCACTCCGAAACTCTTGACGCTGCCTACGCCCTGCTTGCCGAAGGCGAGCGTCAAATCGCCGCCGGGCAATACCGGGAAGGCTCCGCCGATGTTTACGAGGCCGCGTTCACCGCGTTGCGCGCCGTGGCTAAAAGCCGCGGCTGGCCCTGCGAAACCGAGGAGGACGTATACGACGCCACGTACCGTCTGGACGGGGTGGAGCCGCCACCGGATGACATGGCGGAGGCCATCAAGGTGGCGTTGGAGCGCGTCGATGATCCGCTTCCCGTTTTTTCAACCCTGTTCATCAACGTAACCTGCTTCAAACTTCACAGCGCCACCGTCTTCCGAGACGGTATCAGCTTGCCGGTATACTTTTGGGAACCGGAGGACTACGTCAAAAGCTTGCCTCTGGTAAAAAAGTTCATCGACCTGATTGGGTCAGAACTGCAAACCAAAGCTGGCCATGACCCGTAGCGACCACCTCCAATCCGCGCGCGACTTTCTGACCGCGGTCGCAACACTCCGAACGATGCCGCGGCAAGGCCAGGCCGTGGCCGAAATCATTTGGGGTGCGACAGTAGCCGCCATGAGCGCAGCCGATCCTGAGCACAGCGTCAGCCACCACTTTGCACCCAACCAGCGGTGGAGTTTTCGCCAGGCCGCCCAGCGAATTGCCAACCCCGGCCTGACACTATCCGATTTGGATCTGTGCCTGGACAACAACCAAAGAACCCTGCATACCCATTTTTATCACGGCAACCTCACGGCCCCGGATCTCCAGCGGGGGAGAAACGACGGGTTAACCTTTGTCGTCAGAATCATCGCAGTTGCCGAACGATCACTACCCTGAACGTTCCCCACCGGAGGAAACGCAACATGACCCAGTTCAACTACGACTCCCTGTTTGCGGCCAACGCGCCCATCACCACCCGCGGCGCCAACCGCAACGCCAGGTACGACTTCGCCGTCGCCTACCCAGACCCCGATACCCTGCCTCTGGAAGGCCTCGTCGACGCCCTCCGCGTCGCCCTCGAGCGCGAGGGCCGCGACCTGGCCTACTACCCGGTATCCGCCGGCTACCCGCCGCTCCGTGAACTCGTCGCCGACAAACTCCGCCGCGACCGCCAGATGGACGTGACCGCCGAGGACATCATCCTCACCTCCGGCTCCGGCGAAGCCATCAACATGCTCATCCAGGCCCTCACCGACCCGGGCGACGTCCTCCTCACCGAGGAGTACGTTTACCTCGGCACCATGCGCCAGATGCGCCTCTGGAGCGCTCAGGTGGTCGGCGTCAAGTGCGACGACCAGGGCATCATCCCCGAGTCCCTCGATGAGACCATCCGCGCCCAGACCGCCGCCGGCAAAAAGGTCAAGTTCCTCTACTCCATTCCCACGTTCCAGAACCCGCTGGGCTGGACCATGACCCTGGAGCGCCGCCAGCGCACCCTCGAGATCTGCCAGAGCCACGGCGTCCCCGTACTCGAGGACGACTGCTACGTTGACCTCCGTTTCGAAGGCGAAGACGTAACCTCCATGGCCAGCATGGACGACACCGGCCAGGTCCTCTACGTCGGTTCCATGTCCAAGATCATCGCGCCCGGCGTGCGCATGGGCTACATGGTCGCGCCCGAAGTCGTCCGCCAGCGCGCTTTGAGCTTCAAGTCCGGCGGCGTGAACCAGTTCGCCGCCCTCGCCATCGAGCAATACCTGCGCGACCACATGTACGATCACATCGACGAGGAGAACCAGGCTCTCCGCGTCAAGCGCGACGCCATGCTTGCCGCCCTCGGCGAGCACTTCGGCAACCGCGCCACCTGGTCCCGCCCCGAAGGCGGCCTCTACGTCTGGCTCACCATGCCCGAAGGCACCGATCTCGCCGGACTGCAGGAGCAGTCATTCCAGGAGGGCGTCGGCTATTACAACGGCTCCATGTTCTCGCCTGAAGGCAACGGCGCCAACATGGCCCGCCTCTGCTTCGGCCATCCCACCGCGCAGACCGTCTCCGAGGGAATCGCCGAACTCGCCACCATCTTCGAGCGCCACGGCATGTTCAACGGCTGAAAATCGCCTCTCCCCCGATGGGAGAGGGCTGGGGTGAGGGAGACCTCCGGAAAATCCCAGGGGCGGGTCTGAGACCCGCCCCTGATCGTCGTTTGATTTGACCGCCCGTTAGTCGTCGTCGCCGGTGACCACCGCCTCCGCTGGCTGGTGCCCGTTGGCCCGAATCGCGAACCGGTCCACCAGGTCGCCGATGCTCTGCCGAAATCCCGAGTACTCCAGCTCACCGTACGGAAGCATGGCCGCGCCCGACCACCCCTGCGACCGCATCGCGATGCCCTTCTCCTGCGCCAACTGCCGCGTGTAGTCCCACGCCGGGTTGTCGAAGAAGTCCGTCGACGATTCGGCAAACTTGCCCTCGGCGCTGATGCTGAACCCAATGCACGACACCAGCGGCAGGCAGTACATCCCCGTAACCGCGGTGTTGATCGGCACGGGCATCAGCGGCATCACGTGCGATCCTCGCGCGTCCCCGCCAATGAAGTGCGCCTTGGTGTAGGGAGAGATCAACTCCTCCGGCGCCGGGAAGATGCCCTGGTTCCGCACCACCGCCACCGGATCGTCTTTACCGGTGTAGCTGCCCGCGATGTTGTGCAGCCGCGTCGCGGAGATCGCCGCAGCCGTCTGGCCGCTGTAGCGCGAATCGATGCTCTCAATCGCGAACCGCTCGTTGTCCCGCAGCAGCACCGTGATCTTGTAGTAGTCCTCCGGCGCGTTCAGCGAGATGATGCTGTCGCCGTCGGTGTTGTCCATGTCTATGATGTTGAACGTGAAGCCGTCGCCCAGTCGCGGCAGCATCAGGCCCGCGCAGTACATCGGGTCCGCGAACCCCAGGAACATCGGCAGGTTGTACGCGCCCGGTCCGCATTTGTCCGCCGCCAGCACGAAGAACGACTCTGCCGGCCGGATCGGGTTCGTCTTGATCGGATCGTGATCAAAGGTGATCTCGGCCACCGCGGGGCCCGCGCCCCTTATGTTGCCGGACGGCGCGTCCACCAACAGATCCTGACCGGCTCCATACAGTCCGTACTGCCGCGCGATCTCCGTAGCCTCCAGGAACGAGTTCCATGCAAATTGGTGTACCGCGTCGTCGTTGTCACCCCTGGTGTGGGTCGAGGTGATGCAGATATCGTCACCCGTATGCCCGACGTACGCGTCAATCAGCAGCCCATCCTTGATGGCCTTGTCCGCGGCGGCCCGTACGGATTCCATCATCCTGTCCGATGGCTTGGTGTGCCCGCCTATCGAACCCACGTCCGCCTTCAACACGGATATCGTCAGATCCATCAGAAATCTCCCTCTCGTCGCACCCGTTTTTGCTGCCAGAAACGATGCGCTTCAACACTGTTTTAGTGGATTTTGGTAAACTGTACGATAGCATCGCCGGTTTGCCACTGTCAATTTGCGAGAACCCGGCGCCGTACGACCTGCGCTGTTGGTTTGCCGCCTTTGGCGCGATCCGGTTATAATGGATTGCGTACCAACGAATAACGGGTGAATATGGATGTAATTCTACAAATCCTGTCGGTCTTGTTCGTGGTCTTGTGGACTGCCCGGCTGGCGTCGAGGAAGCGACGCAACATGCTCGTCTGGGCCGGAGCCGCCGCGCTCCCCGCCATCGCGGTCTACCTGATCGACGCGCTCCCGGACGCTGTTACCATCCTGTGCATGGCCCCCATGGTCGCCTTGGTGTTCATGCCCAGCCGCCAGCCCGTCGGCGACGAGATCGCTGAGGACACCAACGTATATTGCCCTCGTTGTCAGCACGCCCATGAGCCCGGGCCCAATTTCTGCACCAATTGCGGGTGGGAACTGAGCCGCCCCTACGCCACCGACGAAGTCGCTCCTGAAGGGGCGCCGGCGCCTGAAACCGTCGTAGCGGCCACATCCGAAGACGCGCCTGAGGCTCCCGCCGCCGCAGAACAACCGGCGCCCGGGATCGCGCCTGAGCCCGTCCTGGCCTCCGAACAAACCACCGCCACGGCCGACGCACCCGCTCAACCCGCGGCTCCCCAACCCGACCCGGGACCGGCTTTCACCGCAGTCCCCAACAAGATCACCCGGCCGCTGACCGCGTCGGCCATGACCGAAGCGGGACTCACGCTGTTCAACCAGGGCCGCGTGCGCGAAGCCGTTGACCAGTTCACCAAGGCCATCGCCCTCGATCCCCGCTACCGCGACGCTTGGGCCAACCGCGCCAAGGCCTACAGTGAGCTGGGACTCAGCGACAAAGCCGCCGCCGACCAGGCCCAGCTCGAAGCCATCTGACGGGACGAAGTGTCCCCTCTCCCTCGACGGGAAAGGGCTGGGGTGATGATGAATACTGCCCCTGCTATGCCGTCTGTTCCACCCGACGACATTCCGGCAAACGGTGCAGGGGCGAATAACCCATTCGCCCTTTTTGCTGCCCAGTTCGCACCGGCGACACGGCAAACATACGCAGGGGCGGACATGCCTCGCCCGCTCGTTGGTCAGAGCATCGCCCGGTTCCGCGCCTGTTCGTCGCGTAAGGGCGCACAACCATGCGCTCAGTGCCCCGCACCAACCACCGCTCCGATACGCACGGGTCTCGGCTCACACCGCCATGATGTGGTAGCCCGCGTCCACCGGCAGCACCGTCCCCGTAACCCCCGTCGATAGGTCGCTCGACAGGAACAACGCCGTCTTCGCCACCTCGTCCGCGGTGATGTTCCGCTGCAGCGGCGCCCGTTCGGCATGGGCCCGCTTCATGTCCAGGAACCCGCTGATTCCTCGCGCCGCCAGCGTGTCAACCGGCCCCGCCGATATCGCGTTCACCCGAATCCCGTCGCCGCCGTACTCGTGGGCCAACTGCCGAACCTCGTGCTCCAGCGCCGCCTTCGCCGTCCCCATCACGTTATATCCGGGATACACCCGGCTCGATGCGTGGAACGTCATGGCGATCACGCTCCCGCCGTCCGTCATCAGCGGCGCGGCATGCCGGACCATCGGCAGCAGCGTGAACGCGCTGATCTCCAACGCCAGCCGGAACCCGTCCCGGCCCGTGTCCGCCAGACGACCGGCCAGATCCTCGCGGTTGGCGAATGCGATGCTGTGCACCAGCACCGACAGGTTCCCCATCTGCGATTGCAGGCTCTCGAAAACCTCCTCGATCTGCCCGTCCTCAGACGCGTCGCACGGCAGTATCACCGCGTCGTCCAGCGTGTCCGCCAAACGCGCCACCCGGTCCTTGAGCCGGTCGTTCTGGTACGTCAGCGCGATCCGCGCGCCGCTCTCCGCCAGCGTTCGGGCGATGGCCCAGGCGATGCTGCGGTCGTTCGCCACGCCAAATATGACCGCATTGCGGCCCGTCAAATCAATCGGGTACACGCATCAACCTCAAAATCATCCTGTGTATCCTGTTCATCGATGTAAGCGAAACCTTACCGGCTGAAGTCCGGCGCGACCTGCTCCAGGAACGTCTGCATCTGCTCCTCCTGCCGGTACGACGCAAACCTCACCACCACTTGATCGGCCCCCGCCTCGCTGTACGCATGGATGCGCTCCCGGACCCGCTCGGCGCCACCGAATGGACCCCAGCGGTCGCCCCAGATATTCGCTCCGTAGTACCCCAGCAGCCAGTCCTCGGCCTCTGCTTCGGCCCGCCCGATGTCCTCGTCCATGTTGACGGTCAGGTACATCACCGACGACATGCCCTCCGGATCGCGCCCATACTCCGCGCAGAAGCCGTCGACCGTCTCGTTCAACTCCACGAACTCATCCGGCGTCGCCGATATCGAAATGATCCCGTCCGACAGCCTCGCCGCCCGTCGCGCCTGACGTTCCCGCTGCGCTCCCTGCCCATCCCCGCGCCCGTGCCAGTGCACCGCCAGGTAAACAGGCACCCCGCCTTCCTGCACCGGTGTGGGCTGCATCACAACATCGTCAAGATCAAAATGCCGGCCGGCAAAGCTGAACGGTTCGTCTTTCCCCAGCCCCTTGATCACCTCCAGCATCTCTTCCAGGCGCGGCGCCCGCGTACGTTGGTTCACCTGCACGTTGCGCCATTCCGCCTGCTGCATCGCGTTGAACGCGCCGCCGACGCCAATCCCAAGCTGCAGCCGCCCGCCGGAGATCAGGTCCACGGTGCCCATCATCTGCGCCAGCAGCACCGGATGCCGCAGCGCCATCAGCATCACCGCCGTCCCCAGCCGGACTCGCTCCGTGCGCGCCGCAATCGCCGCCAGCGTTGTCATCGCCTCCAGCCGCGGCTTGGCCGTCAGGCTGTCGCCCACCCATACCGAATCCAGCCCGGCCTCCTCCGCCCACGTCGCCAGCCGCAACACCGATTCGGCATCCGTCGGCCGGTCGTCCTCCAGCAGCAACCCCCGCGTGGGCAGCAGGCAGCCTAGTTTCACCGGTCCTGATTTCATGGTGTTCTTGCTCACAACTCCAGCGGCCTCCGGTTGATATTGCCCGGCTTGCGGCCCATTAACCGTTCCAGCAAACCCGGCTCCATGACCTCGTATTCGTCCAGGTCCGACCCGTCGTCCAGGTCGAATCCCATGCCCCCGCTGTAGTAGAACGCGACCGACACGCCCATGCGCGCCGCCGTTCCCACGTGCTTGCGGAAGCTGTTGCTGCCCAGCTCCGGCCTGAAATACGGTATCAGGTCGTACGGCACCAGGATCGCGTTGGTCCCGCCGTCCCGCCTTGCCGGCGACAGCGTGACGTTGTGCTGATGCTGCGCGCTGCGTATCAGTTGGTGGATGTCGCCCGGCTTTATGAACGGCAAGTCCCCGGGCAGGTACAGCGCCGAAACTTCCCGCAGTCGCGCGCTCTCAAACGCCTTGGTAATGGTGTCATTCAGGTTTCTGCCCAGATCCTCAATCCACGCCGCACCCAGCGTCCTCGACATATTGCGTATCCGGTCGTCGCCGCCGATCACCCAGAATGGATCGACTCCGGCCCCCCGTATGGCCAGCAGCACCCGCCGCAGCATCCCCATGGTCAAATCCGCCCGGTCCTGCGGCCCCATCACCCGTTCCAGTCTCGTCTTGCACTGAGACAGCGGTTTCATCGGCACTATCGGCATCACCGGCGGGTTCGAGTCGGTTCCCAATTCCGTCAACATCCTGGTCACTCCGCGAATTTTGCACTCCCTCTCCCCTGGAGGGAGAGGGCTGGGGTGAGGGGCCGTCCTGCCCGATCTACTTGCATCCCAACTCTAACACCGTCCGTGCCAGCGCAATCTTGTCGTCGTCGGTCTGCATTATTGTACCCGTTGCCACCGCCCTGATGCCCACCGATGCGATCGCGTCCGACAGGTCAGCGTCCTGGTTGTCCACCACCAGCACGTCGCACAGGCCCTGGTACTCCCTCGCCACGCCCACCGCCGACACCTCCGCGCCCAGTTCACCCATGATCTTGCCCGCCGGCCCGCGCACCGCGTCTCCTCCAACTATCGGACTCACCGCCATCCGGCAGCCCGCATGACCCGCAATCGCATCCCGCACCCCCGGAATCGCCAGGATCGGCGCGACGCTCAGATGCGGATTCGATGGGCAGAACACGATCACATCCGCCGACCCCAACGCCTCCGCAAACCCGGGCGACGGGCTGGCGTCCTCAGCTCCGGCGTACCTGATCGACCTCACCACGGGCCCCGCCCTGTGCTTCACGAAGTATTCCTGCATCGACAGCGTGCCCGCGTCCGTTTCCAACACCGTCCGCACCGGCTCATCGCTCATCGGCACAATCCGGTGTTCAATGCCCAACCGGCTCGTCAACCCCGCCGTAACGTCCGATAACGTCATCCCTCGATGCAGCAACTCCGTGCGCCGGATGTGCATCGCGAAGTCCCGGTCCCCCAGGTTGAACCACGCATCTGCGCCCAGCCGTTTCAGCGTGCCCAGCGTCTCAAACGAATCGCCGGCCACTCCCCATCCCGTCTCCGGGTTGTACCAGCCCGAAAGCGTGTACGTCATGGTGTCCAGGTCCGGCGACACGTGCAATCCGTGGAACTCCTCGTCATCCCCGGTGTTCACCACAATGGTCAGCCGTTCCGGCGGCAGGAGCCTCGTCAGCCCCAGCGCCAGCTTGGCCCCGCCGACGCCGCCGGCCAGCGCCAGCACATTGCCGCCCGGCACCCGTTCACCCTTTTGATTAGGCTCTGCTGCCATTTTCAAACGTTATGTCGCCATCCCGACCTAGAGCCGTGACCAGAGTAGGTATCTCATTCCTGCGCCTCTTTGGCTTTTCTAACGGTCTTGCTGATGCAGATGTTCTTCGAGCTGCCGGACCCGGGCCTCGGCAGCATCGGCGCGGGCCCGTTCCTGCGACCGGCCGGCTTGCTCGGCATCGGCGCGGGCCCGTTCCTGCAACCGGCCGGCTTGCTCGGCATCGGCGCGGGCCCGTTCCTGCAACCGGCCGGCTTGCTCGGCATCGGCGCGGGCCCGTTCGCTGTCAAAGGTGGATATGTGTTCACCCGTGGCCGGGTCAATCCACCGCAGTTGACCGTCCTCCCAGCGCAGGTACAGGTTCAACGCCGCGCTGTACCCCTGCAAACTCCCGTCCGCCGACTCCTCGATGGCGATGGCGACGTACTCCTCGTCCACCAGCCGGTCCCCCGCCAGCCGCGTCCCGTGATGCTCGCCCGTTTCGTCAAACCGCCAGTACTCCGGTATCAGCATCGCCGCGTAGTCCGCCCGCTTGTCGGACACGTCCGTGTCAGCCGTGCTCCGGGACGCCACCTCCAGCACGAAGTCCGGCGGCTTCCCCTGCTCCGGTATGACGTACCCGTTCCTCGCCTTATAGGCCGCCGGATTCACGTCGAAAGCCACCAGCAAGTCGGGATAATGGCTGCCCGCCATGCCCTGGGTCGGGTGGATGACCACGTAACGCTCCCCGGCCACCAGAGTCGTGTCCAGGTTGCCCAGGTGCTGGCGGAGGTGATGGGCGCTACCCGTGGCGGCCAGTTGGTCGAAACTGGTCATCTTGTCTTCGGGGTCGTCCGGCGGGTCGGGCAGCCGAAAGTCCGCCGGCAATGGGGTCGTGGCAAGGAAGGGTTTGGCGGTGGTCATGTCGCACCCCTACGATGAAGGTCTGTATGCCAACATACCCTAACCCGAGCTTTCCGCCGCGGCCCGCTCCCGTTCGTGTCGGGGATGCTCGAACCGGTAGGATTCCATCTGCACCAGTTGGTTGTACGACCCGAAGATTTCTTCAACGTTGTCCCCAACCAGGTCCAGCGGGTCCAGGACCTCGTCGGTCGCGCCATAGATCCGGCGTATCCCGTAGGTCGTGTACCTCTCCGCAGGCGTCCGGCCCGCCTCGCGGATCATCCCCCGGAACTCTCCCGGCCGCATCAGCTGGCCGTGCATCGCCCCCGCCGACGTCGAGATGCTCTCGTTGATCAGCGTGCCTCCCAGGTCGTTCACCCCTGCCGTCAGCAGCAACTGCGACATGCGGCTCCCCTCTTTCACCCACGAGGCCTGGATGTTGGGTATCCAGTTGTTCAGCATGATCCGGGCGATCGCATGCACCTTGATCACGTCCATCCCCGTCGGCCCCGAGCGCACGCCTTCCACCGTCTGCTTGAAATACATCGGCGCTTCCGACGCCACGAAGCTCAGCGGCACGAACTCGGTGAAACCGCCCGTGCTCTGCTGGATGTCCCTCAGCAGCGCGATGTGCCGCACGATCTGCGCGTTGGTCTCCCGGTGCCCGAACATCACCGTCGATGTCGTCGGTATCCCCAGGTCGTGCGCGTTGGTGATCACCTCCATCCACTGGTCCACGGTGATCCGGCCCGGCGAGATGATGTCCCGCAACTCCTGGTCCAGCACCTCCGCCGACGTTCCCGGCAGGCTGCCCACTCCCGCGTCCTTCAACCCCTGCAGGTACTCCCGGATGCTGCACCGCGACCGTATCGATCCGTACAGCACTTCCTCCGGCGAAAACCCGTGGATGTGCATGTCCGGCAACTCTTCCTTGATCGCCTCGCACAGCTTGATGTACAGGTCCCCCTCCATCTGCGGCGGCAGCCCGGCCTGGATGCACACCTCCGTGGCTCCATATTCCTGCGCTTCCTTCGCGCGCCGGATGATCTCGCTCACCGGCAGGAAGTAGCCTTCCTCCTCCCGGAAGTCCCGGCTGAACGCGCAGAACCCGCACCGCTTGATGCACACGTTGGTGAAGTTGACGTTCCGGTTCACCACGTAGGTCACCAGGTCGCCAACCACCCTGCGGCGCAGTTCGTCTGCCACCATGGTCATGGCGGTGAACTCGGCTCCCGACGTCCCGA
This sequence comes from Dehalococcoidia bacterium, assembly GCA_965116565.1. Lineage (GTDB taxonomy): Bacteria > Chloroflexota > Dehalococcoidia > Lucifugimonadales > UBA3495 > Bin87. The sequence goes on along the minus strand of OZ220699.1, from coordinate 938,153 downwards.
ACAGCAACTCGCCGTCCTCGACCGTGATGTCCTCCCCGGACAACGCCCGATTCAGCACATCGGCGACATCGGCCTGCAATCCTGAAATCAGCGCGGACAGCGTAGCCGGTGCATCTTTATCATTCATTCCGGGCATAGCGTTGCATTCCCCCTTTCACGTATCCATCGTCGTCCGTCAAGCGGAGCAGTTTTTCTTTCATCATTTGCGGCAGCGGCCAGTCCGACCCGCCGGCAAAATACTCCGGATACACCGGCAGCCGCGGTCGCAGTTCATACCCGGCCGCCTCGGTCCGCCGCCGCAACTCCGCCAGTTGCGGCCACGGCGCCTCCGGGTTCACGTAGTCGATCGTCAATGGCGACACTCCACCCCAGTCGTTGATGCCGGCGTGGATATACCGCTCGTAGTCCTCGCTCAGATTGGGCGGCACCTGTATGTTCACCCGCTCGCCCAGTATCAGCCGCGCCACCGCCGTCGTCCACATCAATTCGTCGCCAGCCGCGTCCGGCACGTCCGCCATCGGGGTATCGGCCTTCGCCCGAAAATTCTGCACGATCACTTCCTGGATGTGCCCGAATCTCCGGTGCAAATCCCGTATCGCCAGCAGCGACTCCACCCTCTCCGTCCGCGTCTCCCCGATCCCGATCAGAATGCCCGTCGTAAACGGTATCCCCAACTCGCCGGCCAATTCCATCGTGCGCAGGCGTACCCGCGGCCTCTTGCTCGGCGCGAACTCGTGCGGCCCGCCCGCCTCGTACAGTCGCGGACTCGAACTCTCCAGCATTATCCCCACCGACGGGTTCGTGGGCTGCAGCGCCTGCAACTCCCGCCGGCTCATCGTCCCCGGATTCCCGTGCGGCAGCAGATCCGTCTCATCGAACACCCGCCGGCACATCTCCGACAGATACCCCAGCGTCGTCCGATATCCGTTCGCGTTCAACCACTCTCCCGCCTCGCTGTACCGCTGCTCCGGCCGCTCCCCCAGCGTGAACAGCGCCTCCGTGCAGCCCAGCCGTTCGCCCGCCTTCGCCACCGACATCACGGCGTCGCCCGACAGGAACAGTTCCTCCGCCTCGTCCGGCGACTGCCGGAACGTGCAGTACCCGCAGAAATCCCGGCACAGCCGCGTCAGCGGGATGAACACCTTGGGCGAAAACGTGATGACCCTGCCGCGCCCTCTATCCCTCAACTCCGCCGCCACCCCGCACAATTCCTCCATCCCATCCGCTCCGATCTCCACGAGTCCCGGCGCTTCAGCATCCGACAACTCGCCGCCATCCAACAACCGCATCAGAGCGGGCAGCCGGCGGCCAACATGGGGAACGGAAATAACGGAGGTCAATTGAAGGTTCCTGGCAGAAAACGCAAACTCGAACCATTGTATGCACGCGCCCAACAACATTCAAGGCGCGCAGTCCATCGTCCTCAGGATCGTTAGTCGTTATGTAAAGTAATCGGCCTGTACAGCATAAACACCGCGTCGTTACATGATATGTTATGTCAAGTAACAATGCCCTTGATGCACGCTCATCGAACACGGAGACGACGACATCCCCGTTCCGCAGATTGCGAGATGCTGATAATATTTGCCCAAAGCCAACCCGGAGATCCCCGCGACTACTTCCGCATCCATCCGTGACCGCGTCGCCCTCCTCTTCGCCGACGCGCGGCAGATCCAGGCCCAGGCCATCGAACGCCTCGAAGCCGGCGACGTCCGCGACGCCGCCGAGAAGGCGTGGTGCGCCACCAAGCGAGCCACCGATGCCCTCATTCTCACGCTGACCGAAGCGGAACCGGAAACCACCGCCGCAACGTCCGACGGCCTTGATAACCTGGCCCACAATCGGCCCGCTACCCGATCACTGCAGGGCCGGTACTACAGCCGCCACAGTCAACTGCACGGCGCCTGCTTCTACGCCGGCCGGTGCAACCAGGAAACCGAGCGACGCATCAGGGAAACCGACACCTACATCAACGACGCCGAATTCCTCGCCGCACCCCGCAACCCGTAAGCCGTCGCACCCTGCCGCCCGTTCTCGTTCCCCCCGGCCCACGGCCATCACTCAATCGGAGGGCCCATCGATCTCCTGCTCCTCGGACGCTTTGCGGGCCTCTCGCCGATCAGCGATCTTGCCGGCAATGATTACCGCAATCCCCACCACTACCGCCGGCGGGCCAAGGAAAACCACCTCGGCCGTCGCGCCCGATATTCCATGCTCCCACCACAGACTCCAGACCAGGAAGTAAAGGGGCGCCATCAGCAGCCCTCCCACCGGAGCAGAGACCGACAGCGACACCAGCAACGCGACGAGCTTCTGCTCCCCGTTCAAATGGGGGCGTTTCAGCAGATACAGCAGCGATCCCGCCAGTATCGCCGCGACGCTTGCCCAGGCAACGACGGAACCCGTCTGCAATAACCCTAACCGCCGCCAAACAGCTGCGCCTGCCGCCCGTCGTCGTCCCCCCCGGCCCACGGCCAGCCCATGTACTCGTACGCCAGCCGCGTCGCCATCCGACCCCTCGGCGTACGCTCCAGGAACCCCTGCTGCAGCAAAAACGGCTCCAGCACCTCCATCACCGTGCTCGCGTCCTCGCTCATCGACGCCGCCAGCGTGTCCAGACCCACCGGCCCGCCGTTGAACTTGTGGATGATGTTGGTCAGCAGCCGGTGGTCCGTCTCGTCCAGTCCTCGCGCGTCCACGCCCAGCCTGTCCAGCGACTCCCGCGCCACCGGCCCGGTGATCCGGTTGTCCGCCTTCACCAGCGCGTAGTCCCGCGCCCGCCGCAGCAGACGGTTGCCGATCCTGGGCGTCCCCCGCGAGCGCACCGCCACCTCGTCGATGCCCTCGTCGTCGGCCTCTATCCCAAGGATCCGCGTCGAACGGCGGACCACCGTCGCCATGTCCTCGTCCGAGTAGTAGTCCAGCCGGAACACCGACCCGAACCGGTCCCGCAGCGGCGCGCTCACCAGCGAATACCGCGTGGTCGCTCCCACCAATGTGAACGGGTTGATGCGCAGGTTGATGCTCCGCGCCGACAACCCCTTACCGACTAGCCACGACAGGAAATAGTCCTCCATCGCCGAGTACATCACCTCCTCCACCGCCCGGTTCAGCCTGTGGATCTCGTCGATGAACAGCACGTCGTTGGGCTGCAATCCCGTCAGTATCGACGCCACGTCGCTCGCCCGCTCGATGGCCGGCCCCGCCGTCACCTTGATGGTCGTGCCCATCTCGTTGGCGATGATGTTCGCCAGCGTCGTCTTGCCCAGGCCCGGCGGCCCGTAAATGACCACGTGGTCCAGCGGCTCGCCCCGCATCCGCGCCGCCTGCATCGCAATGCTCAGGTTCTCTTTAACCTGCGGCTGCCCTACAAAGTCGCTCAGCCGCGCCGGCCTCAGCCGCGTTTCCTGCTCCCCATCGTCGCCCTGAACGTCCGGCGAAACCTCCCGGATCTCGGAGTCGCCCCGTTCTGGCTCGTATCCCTCGGAACTTTCCCTGCTGGTCGTCATTATGCGCACATAATACCCGAAATGGCACGACCGGCGCACGGAACGTGAAAAACCCTCGTGCTATACTCTGCCAATCCTATACATACAGACCAGTCACATGACCACCAGCACCACCATCCTTCAGGGTTCCGACCTCCGTCAGGCCATGCTCGGCGCGGCCGCCTACATGGAACTCTACCGCGACGCCGCCAACGCCCTCAACGTGTTCCCCGTGCCCGACGGCGACACCGGCACCAACATGCTCCTCACCCTCCGCGCCGGCATCGACCAGATGAACAGGGACGCTCACCTTGACTCGGCCGGCGACGTGGCCGAGTCCATCGCCACCGGGGCATTTTGGGGCGCCCGCGGCAACAGCGGCGTCATTCTGTCCCAGCTTCTGCGCGGTTTCGCCGACGGCGTGGCCGGCTCCGAGACCATCGAGACCTCCGACGCCGTCGCCGCCTTTCGTTCCGCCACCGATTCCGCCTACGGCGCAGTCAGCCAGCCCCGCGAGGGCACCATGCTCTCCGTAATCCGCGGCGCGTCCGATGCCACGTTGCGCGCCAACGACGCCGGCGAACGCGATGTCGTCGCCCTCTGGGAGATCGCCTACGACGGCGCAATCGAAGCCCTCGCCCTCACCCCCGAGCAGCTACCCGTGCTCAAGGAGGCCGGCGTCGTCGATTCCGGCGGCCTCGGTGTCGTCGCCATCATCGGCGGCGCGCTCCAACACCTCCGGGGTGACATGGGCCCAGCCCACGACCTCGGCCTCCGCAGCATGGGCAACCTCATCGACCCCGCGCAGACCGCCTCCGTCTCCATCGACAGCGATTTTCTCGACGCCCACGAGGACTCCGAGTTCGGCTACTGCACTCAGTTCGTCATCCACGGCCACGATCTCAGCGTTGACGTCCTCCGCGCCGGCCTCGACGCCATCGCCGAGTCCACCGTCATCATCGGCGGAGGCGCGGCCGTCCGCGTCCACGTCCACACCGAGGACCCGGGCGCGGCCCTCACCTTCGGCGTGGCCCACGGCGACATCGACGAAGTCAAGATCGACAACATGAGCCTCCAGAACCGGGACTGGACCACCGGCCACCGCGAGCGCTCCCGGCCCACCGAGATCCGGCCCGGGGTGTCCGTCGTATCGGTCGCCTCCGGCCCGGGCATCGCCGCCCTGTTTCAGGACGCCGGTTGCGCGGCCATCGTTCCCGGCGGCCAGACCCTCAACCCCAGCGCCAGCGAGATCATCGACGCCGCGCTCTCCACCGGCACTACCGACGTCATCGTCCTCCCCAATAACTCCAACGTCATCCTTACCGCCGGTCAGGCCGCCGAGGCCGATACCGAAGGTGTCCGGCTCCACGTCGTCAACACCCGCTCCATGCCCCAGGGCACCGCTGCCATGCTCGGCTTCAACCCCGAGGTCTCCGTCACCGACAACCTGTCCAGCATGGATTCCGCCGCCACGTCCATCGAAACGCTGGAGGTGACCCAGGCCGTCCGCGATTCCATCGTAGACGGGCAGCAGGTCCTCGAGGGCCAGTTCATGGCCATCCTCGACGGCAGCCTCGTCGCGCTCGCCGCCGACGCCGACGCCGCCGTTCGGGACGGATTGGCCCATTCGTCCGTCGACGACGACAGCATCATTACCGTGTACTGGGGCGAAGGCGTCGACGAAGAACGCGCCGCCCTCATGCAGGAAACCCTGGCATCCGCCTACGACGGCGCCGAAGTGGACCTCTACGCCGGCGGCCAGCCCCACTATCCCTATCTCGTATCCGTCGAATAATTGAAGCAACCCCTCTGACTCTCAAAAATCCCCACTCCTTTGATTGTTAGAGGGCTGGGGTGAGGGTGAAGTCCCACGCCAAAAACTCCTTACCCAACTTTGTCAGGCCTTGGAGCAGGAGGCTTCAGTGGCGGAACGTCCACCCCTGGCAGGGGCGTGAAAATCCTCCGATAAACCCGCACCCTCGGCCACAGGAGTGAGGGCGAACACAGTCGGCGAGCATCACCGGCGAATAACTGACAATCACCGGAATATTGTGAAGGAGCTACCAAAATGGCAGTCAAAATCGTTACCGACAGCACCTGCGACATCGCCCGCGAGAACGTCGAGCTTTTCGGCATAACCACAGTGCCGGCCTACGTCCTGTTCGGCGAGGAATCCTTCCGACAGGGCATAGACATCAATCCGACCCAGTTCTACGCCCGCCTCCAGTCCTCTGCTCAGCTGCCCAGCACATCGCAGCCCACCCCCGGAGACTTCACCGGCGCGCTCGAACCGCTCGTCTCCGCCGGCGATGAAATCGTCTGCATCACTGTCGCCCGCCAACTCAGCGGCACCTACAACTCCGCGACCCAGGCGGCGTCCCAGTTTGACGACGGCGCAGTGACTGTCATCGACTCCCAGACCGCCTCCGTGGGCCACATGCTCCAGGTCATCGCCGCCGCCGAGGACGCGGCCGCTCCCGGCGCCACCGCCGAGTCCGTCGTCGCCGCCGCAACCCAGCGCGCCTCCGCCGGTTACGGGCTGGCCATGGTCGACACCCTTGAATACCTCCAGAAGGGCGGCCGCATCGGCAAGGCCCAGGCATTCATGGGCTCCATCCTCAAGGTCAAGCCCATCCTCAGCGTTGCCAACGGTGAGGTCCTCCCGGTCGATCGTCCCCGCAATCTCCGTCGCGGACTGCAGCGCCTGGAGGAGCTGGTGCGAGAACAGAGCGGCTCCGTCTCCAAGCTAGCCGTCGCCTACACCACCGACGCCGCCCCCGCCGAGGAAATGCGCAACCGCCTTTCCGACCTCGCGTCCCCCGAAAACACTTACACCATCCAGATCGGTTCCGCCATCGGCACCCACGTCGGTCCCGGCGCAGTCGCCGTCTCCACCCTCCCATAAACCATCTCCCCTGACGGGAGAGGGCAGGAGTACCGCACATCCACCTTTGGCGGGACGGTGAAACTACCGGCGCAACTGCGCACGCCCAACGGCGTATAATCCAATCAATGGACGCCGACCACCGCGAAACTGAACCAGTCTGGCGCGACGCCCTCCGTAAAATCCTGGCCCTGGAAGCCCACAAGGGTTACGCCGACAACGCCGTCAGCGGAGGCATCCGCCGCTTCATCGAACGCTGGGAACCCGCCCTGCGGGAACACCTGCGCGACGACCACCGCGCGACCCAACTCATCGACCAACCCTACCGCCAACTCGACCCGGAACACCGCCGCGCCTGGGTCGCCGCCTGGCAGGCCGCCCTGGATGGCGAATCAGCCGACCCGCCCGTCAATCCGCCTCCCGTCACCGCCGGCGACGAACCTCCGGAACCGGCCGGTCCCGGCCCGGTCCGGCCCGCAAGTCCGGAGTCTGCATCGCCCGCTCGTCCCGAGCCCGCCCCATCCGAGTCTGCATCGCCCGCTCGTCCTGAGCCCGCCCCATCCGATGCCGCCACTCCTGCATCTCCCGCTCGTCCTGAGCCTGTCGAAGGACAACCCGAGGCGCCCGTCCTCTTCTCTCCCGACGTGGCCGCTCCCATGGTCCGGTTCCACCGACGCGCCCCGGCCCCCCCGTCCGCCAGCGGCAACCCAATCGACGCCGACCAGCCCGTGTCCGCCCTGCGCCGCATGGACGGCAAAACCGTCCAACGCCTCGACCAGCTTGACGTCCGCACTATCCGCGACCTCCTCTACACGCTCCCCCGCCGCTACGACGACCGCGCCGACATCGCCAGCATCGCCGACCTCTACCCCGGCGGCACGTTCACCGTCGAGGGCCAGTTGGTTGACATCCGTTCGGCCAGCGTCGGGCAGCGTCGCCTTCAACTCGCGGAGGGCGTTCTCCAGGATGACACCGGCCACATCGAGCTTCAGTGGTTCGGCCAGGGCTACCTCGCCCGATCCCTGAAATCCGGCGACCGCATGGTCGTCAACGGCAAGGTCGAAATCCACCGTGGCCGCCTGTCCATCTCGTCCCCCGAGTACGACGTCATCACAGCCCGGCAGCCCCCTATCAACGCCGGCCGCATCACCCCCGTCTACCGCCTCACCCAGGGCATGACCGCCCGCAACCTCCGCAGCCTCACCTGGCAGGGCGTAACCCGCTCCGCCGGTTCAATCCTGGAATCCATGCCCGACGACATGCTCCAGCGCACCGGCCTCGCATCCCTGCCCGACGCCATCCGCGACGTCCATTACCCCTCCGATTCCGCCGCCGCCGACCGCGGCCGCCGGCGTCTGGCCTTCGACGAAATCCTCGCGTTCCAGCTCGCCATCCTCGGACGCCGCCGCCACCGCGAGCGCAACGCCGTCGGATTGCCCATCAAGTACCATGCCCCCACCGTCGACGGTTTCCTGAACGGCCTCCCGTTCACTCCCACCGGCGCCCAGCTCCGTTGCGTCGCCGAAATCCTCAACGACATGGCCCGGGGAACTCCGCCCATGAGCCGCCTACTCCAGGGCGAGGTCGGCAGCGGCAAGACCCTCGTCGCCCTGGCCGCCGTCCTGGCCGCGGCCTCTGCCCACCGGCAATCCGCATTCATGGCGCCCACCGAGGTCCTGGCCGAGCAGCATTTCCGCACCGTGAGCGCACTGCTAGAGGGGTTCGACCAGCCCTTGCAGCAGCCCAATGTGCTGTCGGCATATCTCCCCGGCCTGCCTCGCCCCTTCGCCTTTGGACTACTCACCGGCGGCACCCGCGCCGCTCCCCGCCGCGAGGTCCTCCGGATGGCATCCGAGGGCCACCTCGACCTCCTCATCGGCACCCACGCCCTCATCCAGGATGGCGTCGAGCTTCCCAACCTCGCCCTTGCCATCGCCGACGAGCAGCACCGCTTCGGAGTCGAGCAGCGTTCCGCACTGCGCGGCGCCGGCGAAGAGCAGCCCCACTCGCTGATGATGTCGGCCACCCCCATCCCCCGCACCTTGCAGCTGACCCTCTACGGCGACCTCGACATATCATCCATTGACGAACTCCCGCCCGGCCGCCAGGAGATCCTCACCCGCGTGGTCCCGGACGACAAACGCCGCGCCGCCTACGGATTCGTGCGCCAGCAGGTCGCCGCCGGCCGTCAGGCCTTCGTCATCTGCCCGTTGGTTGAGGAATCCGACAAGCTCGACGTCCGCGCCGCCATCGACGAGCACAAGCGTCTCTCCGAAGAAGTTTTCCCGGATCTCCGCGTCGGCCTCATGCACGGCCGCCTGGCATCGCGGGAGAAGGACAAGGTGATGCGCCAATTCCGCGACGCCGAGCTTGACGTCCTCGTCGCCACCGCCGTCGTCGAGGTTGGCATTGACGTGCCCAACGCCACCGTCATGCTCATCGACGGCGCAGACCGCTTCGGCCTGTCCCAGCTTCACCAGTTCCGCGGGCGCGTGGGCCGGGGCGAGCACAAGAGCTACTGCCTGCTCATGTCCGAATCGGAGTCCGAGCGCGCCCACGAGCGTCTGTCCGCCCTGGCCTCCAACAGCGACGGCTTCAAGCTCGCCGAAATCGACCTCCAGATGCGCCACGAGGGCGACATCTTCGGCACCTCCCAGAGCGGCGACCAGACCATGCTCCGCATTGCCAACATCTTCGACCAGGATCTGCTTGCCCTCGCCCGCCAGGAAGCGTCCCGCATCATCCAGGACGACCCCGAACTCGAACAGCCGCGACACGCCGGCATCGCCGCTGAACGCGACCGCTTCCTGAACCGCGTCCAATCCAACATGACCGACTGACCGATGCCCGCCCATGACTCACCAACCACCGCTCATGACTCACCACTACCGCCCATGACTCACCAATCCCCGCTCATCCTGAGCTTGTCGAAGGATGACCATGTACCCGGGTCGTACGCCTCTGGGAGTGTCGCGCTCCAACGCCGTCGTTCCTGCGATAGCCGCTGATGCGCCTCTGGCGTGCAGTAACTCGGAAGATCCCCTGCTGGACCGCCGATTGGGGATAAATGAAAACCCGCCGCGGGACTACCCCTCCGACCCCACGTCCCGGAACCGGTACCCAACGTTCCAGATCGTCTCCACAAAAAGGTGGTCCGGGTCCTCCACCTTCGACCGCAGACGGCGTATATGCACGTCCACCGTCCGCGTGCCGCCCAGGTAGTCATACCCCCAAACCTGGTTCAGCAACGCCTCCCGCGTGTACACCCGGCCGGGATTGGACGCCAGCAGTGTCAGCAGCTGAAACTCCTTGTACGTCAGCGAGATGCGCCGGCCCGCCATCGATACCTCGTAGCTCTGCAGGTCGATGGTCAGCTCGCCCACCCGAACCACCTGGTCCGTGTTCCGTCCATTGCGCCGGAAAACAATCTGCCCCACCCGCGCCATCAACTCCGTGGCGTTCAGCGGCGCGACAATGAAATCGTCCGGATTTATCGCCGGATCGTACTGGGCCAGAAAGCCGGCATCCACCACCAGCATCGTCGGCAGGCTCAGCTGGCTGATCTGTTCGATCACCGATTGCGCGCCGATTCCAACCGCCGCCATGTCCAGCAGCACCACGTCCAGGTTCGTGGTATGCGCCACGTCGTCCAACTCCGCGATGTCGCTGCCCGACCGGCACGACAGGCCGGAGGCCTCGATCTGCTTCACCAGCGACATCATCCCATCTCCGGGACGCGTCAAAAGAAATACGTTGTACAACTTATCGTTCCGGTACGGATCGTCAATTCACCACATCAAGCGCGGTGCATATCGATCAATTTCACGTGAACGTCCCGCAGACATTCCGTGGTTTCTTTTCCGGGCGTCGGCCCGGATTATTTAGTTGATGGATGAATGGTGCGAGCGAAAACGATTCTGCCCAGGCGCGACGGGCTCGGTCGGTCTGCAAGGAACTGCTCGGATCGTCCCGAACCCTGCTGAAAAGCTTATTTTCGGTCAACCAGGGACGCCGTGTCGTTGATGTAGAGAATCGTCTCTCTGATACGCCGCTCGGTATCCGGATTGCACCGCCCGTCGTAGAAGCACGCCCCATGCAATTGGTGGATCCGACTGTAGTACCGCCCCTGTAGCAATTTCACTGCGGGGTCTCGCCGTGCCAGGGCATCCAATCCGTCCGACGTCGCCGCGGTCGTGACCGGCTCGTCGTTGGTGCGCGCAAGTATGAGGGCATCAGTCGCACGCTTGGTGGCGCACCAGGCCTTCTCCGCCGCATCCCGAATATCGCCCAGCTCAAGCTGTCGCATCGCTTGTGCATGTATTTCGTTGGCGTCGTCTATGAGTTCGTCAACTCGATCTTTGATCGAAGCGATGGTCAAGGTTTAGTACCTCCATCCGGGTGAGGCTATCTTACCAGCGCACGGTAATTTTCGGAATGAGCGAACTCAACGGGCATTTTGGTTGGCCGCAAGTACGAAACTTGAAGGCGATCGTTCTCACCGGCCGCCCCGCCAGCCAGGCATTCATTCGCCTCGGCGTTCTGACTCGACAGCGGCCGCTTTGCTCGCATCCCACCGCCTCAACGTCAAACTCGAAATTGACGCTGGCGCAATCCCCTGTCTATTATGGCTTGTCGCCGGCGCAATTCTAGCATAGCCATCGTCTCGCACGGATTCGCCGCCGCCACCTCATCCTGATAACCTACCTGACCCGCTCATCCTGAGCTTGTCGAAGGATGCCTTCCCCAACGGAGATCGCATATGACCACCGCCACTCTCTTGCCCACCCAGCCCTCCGACATCCGCCGCCTGATCCGCGCCGGCGAATACAACGGCGTCACCTCCGGCCTCGCCAACGGACACGTCCAGGCCAACCTCGCCGTCCTGCCCCGCGACCTCGCCTTCGACTTCCTCCTGTTCTGCCAGCGCAATCCCCAGCCCTGCCCAATCCTGGAGGTCATCGAAGCCGGCTCCGTTGAACCCTCTTTCGTCGCCCCCGGCGCCAACATCAGCACCGATGTCCCCGCCTACCGCATCTACGAAAAAGGCGAGATGACCGGAGAATACCAGTCCGTCGCCGACTTCTGGCGCGACGATCTGGTCTCCTTCCTGCTCGGCTGCAGCTTCTCGTTCGAGGCCGCCATGTCCGACTCCGGCATCCCCCTGCGCCACCAGGAAGCCGGCAGCAACGTCCCAATGTACATCACCGACATACCCACCCGTCCCGCCGGCATGTTCTCCGGGCCCATGGTCGTCAGCATGCGTCCCATCCCCCGCGAGCAGATCGTCCGCGCCGTCCAGGTGACCTCCCGGTTCCCCGACACCCACGGCGCGCCCGTCCACATTGGCGACCCCGCAGCCATCGGCATCCGCGACATCGACAACCCCGAATTCGGCGACGCAGTGGAAATCCGCCCCGGCGAAACCCCGGTCTTCTGGGCCTGCGGCGTGACCCCCCAGGCCGTCGCCCTCAACTGCAAGCCCCCGCTGATGATCACCCACGCCCCCGGCAAGATGTTCATCACGGACCGCCGCGACTCCGACTATGCAGTCATCTGAAAATAGCCCTCTCCCCTGGTGGGAGAGGTTTGGGTGAGGGGAAACCCTCTCCGCACCGCCGTCCTGAAACAACCGCCCCACCAAGTGAGATACATTAATGCCCACTATCGAAGACATCATCCTCAACAACGACCGCAGGGGCATCACCGCCCTGCGTCCCCATCTTCCCGATGACTTCTGCACCCAGGCCGCCCGCTACCTGCTGGAGCATCCCGGTCCCGTCATCATCGCCACCGGTTTCTACATCATCATGAGCGACGCCCCCGAAACCGACGGCCCTCCCGGCGCATTCGCCATCGGCGACGCCATCCGCGAACTCGGCCATCCCGTCGCTTACGCCGCCGACGCCCCCGTGGCCGGCATGATGTCCGGCTGGCTCTCCCAGCGGGGCGACCCGTCGCCGGTCATAGACTTTGAAATCACCGGGGATGCCGCCCGAAACTATCAGGCCGCGCGGAACGCCGTCACTGAATACGAACCGTCTTTGGTCGTCTCCATCGAACGCTGCGCTCCAGACGCCCACGGAACCTATCGCAACATGCGGGGCATCGACATCTCCGACAAGACCGCCCGCATCGACCGCCTGTTTGAGTTGGGCATCCCCTCCATCGGCATCGGCGACGGCGGCAACGAGATCGGCATGGGCAACCTCCTCGACGTCGTCGAGGCTGCCGACATGCTGCCCGACTATCCCGCCATTACCACCTGCAACCAGTTGATCGCCTCCAGCACTTCCAACTGGGGCGGCTACGGCCTTGTCGCTGCCCTCTCCGTGGAGGTTGGCCGCGACCTTCTCCCCGACATCGAAACCGACAAGGCTTGCATCCGCTACCTCGTCGACGCCGGCGCGGTAACCGGCGTCACCGGCGCCCACGACTATCTGGTCGACGAGTTCACCCTCGAGGAAAACGCTGCCGTCCTCCAGGAACTCCACGACTACGTCGCTTCAAACCTCAACGGTTAGATACTAGCAGCCAATCCCGTCCCCTCTCCCTTGACGGGTGGTGCATCCGCCTGCGGCGGGAGAGGGCCGGGGTGCGGAACGTTCGCCTTTGGCGGGAGGGGGACAATCCCACAGCCACGCCCCCTCAGCGCGCGCAGGTGATTCATCATGGGTAACTGCAAACACTGCGGCCAGAAAGCCGGCTGGTTCCGCAGCAGCCACAAGGAATGCGACACCACCCATCAGGCCGGTCGTCAACAGATGGTGGAGATGGTGATGGCCGCCGCCGGCCAACCCGATTTCAACGAGAGTTCTTTGCTCGACAACCTGTCATTGGTCGCCGGCCAATCCTTCGTTGACGACGATGGCGTTCGCGCCGTCATCGCCGAGGGTTGGCGCCAGGCCGTCAGCGAAGGCCTCGCCGACGGAATCCTCACCCGCGACGAGGAGGCGCGCCTCCGCGAATTCCGCGAACAGTTCGCCATCGAAACCGACGACCGGGCCGGGCAGGAAACCTCAAAGCAACTCGACCGCGCCGCCCACGCCCGCCTCATCACCCACGCCCGCCTCGCCGCCATCTCACCCGCCGGCGGCGGCGCACACCTCGAGACCCTCGAAACCGCCCTCGACGAGTCCGCTCTCTCAGCAGACGACGCCCATGCGTTGCTGATTCAAGGCTGGGAAGCCGCGGTCGAAACCTCCATCGAAGACGGCGTCCTGTCCCTCGACGAGGAAAACGCCCTGATTCGCTACTTGGACCGTTTCAACCTCGAACAACCCGACGTCAACTCCAACGGCGCCTACCGCACCATGATCCAGTCCGCTGTCATCCGCGAAGCCGCCGAGGGCATCATCCCAAACCGTCTCGGCGACATACCTCCCGTTCCCTTCAACCTCATGAAGTCCGAGCAACTGGTGTGGCTCATCGACGACGTCGACTACTATGAGATCAAGACGCGGCGCGAGCGGCGCGGCACTTCCCACGGTGTGAGCATCCGCGTCGCCAAGGGTCTCTACTACCGTCCCAGCACCTTCCGCAGCCGTCCCATCGAGTGGGAGGAAACCGTCCACGAGGACACCGGGCTCCTCGGCATCACCAGCAAGCACATCTACTTCCAAGGCCCCCGCAAGCGTTTCCGCATCCGCTACGACCGCATCGTCTCCTTCGAACCCTACGAGGACGGCATCGGCGTCATGCGCGACGCCCAGACCGCCAAGCCCCAGACCTTCCACACCGGCGACGGCTGGTTCATCTACAACCTGGTAACCAACCTGGCCCAAAACTGGTAGCCGCCCTCGGCAACACGAAAAAATCCCTCTCATTCGGCGGGAGAGGGCTAAGGTGAGGGGCAAAATCCTCTGCGCCCAGAGCGGAAATCCTCGGCGCCTGGAGCAGCCAAACCTGCTCAACCGCTCATCCTGAGCCTGTCGAAGGATGCACCCGCCCGCGTGTCAACAATCCTGTCAATCGCGTGCATCCATGTAAAACCGGACCCGCTACCCCACCGCCATCATCTTCTCTTCCGTGACAATTATCTTCTTCAGCTCCAGCATCTCGTCCCGCAGGTGCGCCGCCTTCTCGAACTCCAGCGACCGCGCCGCCTCCTTCATCTGAAACTCCAGGTCCTTCACCACCCGGTACATATCGTCCCGCGTCATCTCCTCTCGCGCCACCTGGTACGACGCCTTGGTCTCGGCAACACCCCGCAGTCCCTCGGTGATGTCCCGCACGGCCTTGTGAATCGACTGCGGCTCGATTCCGTGCCGCTCGTTGTGCGCATGCTGAATCCCGCGCCGCCGGTACGTCTCGTCAATCGCATTCTGCATCGAGTCCGTCACCCGGTCTGCGTACATGATCACGTGCCCCGACGCGTGCCGCGCTGCCCGTCCCACCGTCTGAATCAACGACGTGGTCGAGCGCAGGTATCCTTCCTTGTCCGCGTCCAGGATCGCCACCAGGCTCACCTCAGGCAGGTCCAGCCCCTCCCTCAGCAGGTTGATGCCAACCACCACGTCATACACGCCCAGCCGCAGGTCCCGCAGGATCTCCACCCGGTTCAGCGTCTCGATATCCGAGTGCAGGTAGTGGTTCCGTATCCCCGCCTCCGACAGGTAGTCCGCCAACTCCTCCGCCATCCGCTTCGTCAGCGTCGTGACCAGCACCCGCTCCTGCCGGTCCACGCGCTGCCGGATCTCGTGCAGCAGGTCGTCGATCTGCCCCGTCGTCGGCTTGACCTCAATCGTCGGGTCCAGCAGCCCCGTCGGCCGGATCACCTGCTCAACGATGATGTTCGTCCGCTCCAGCTCCAGCGGCCCGGGCGTCGCCGATACGTACACCACCTGGTTGATGTGCTCCTCAAACTCCTTGAAGTGCAGCGGCCGGTTGTCCAGCGCCGACGGCAGCCGGAACCCGTATTCCACCAGCGTCGTCTTGCGCGAGATGTCGCCGTTGTACATCCCCCGCACCTGCGGCAGCGTCATGTGCGACTCGTCCACGAACATCAGGAAGTCGTCCGGGAAGTAGTCCAGCAGCGTCCAGGGCGGACTCCCGGCCGGCCGCCGCGACAGGTGCCGCGCGTAGTTCTCCACCCCCGCGCAGAACCCCGTCTCGTCCAGCATCTCCATGTCGTACCGCGTCCGCTGCTCCAGCCGCTGCGCCTCCAGCAACTTGCCTTGCATCTTCAGCTCGTCGACCCGCTCGTTCATCTCCGCTTCTATGTCCACCAGCGCGGCGTCCAGCTTCTCCCGGCTGGTCACGAAGTGCTTGGCCGGATACACCGAGAACTCCTGCCGCTCATTCAGCACCTCTCCCGTCAGCGTGTCCAGCGTCAGGATGCGCTCCACCTCGTCGCCGAAAAACTGCACCCGCACCGCGAATTCCTCGTACGCCGGCACGATCTCCAGTGTGTCGCCCCGCACCGTGAACCGTCCCCGCGCCAGGTCGGTGTCGTTCCGCTCGTACTGCATGTCTATCAACTGCCGCAGCAGCGCCCGCCGGTTGTATTCCTCGCCCACCTCGATCCTCGCCACCATCTCGAAGTAGTCCGACGGGTCCCCCAGGCCGTAGATGCACGACACCGACGCCACGATCAGCGTGTCCCGCCGCGTCAGCAGCGACGTCGTCGACGCCAGCCTCAGCTTGTCAAGCTCCTCGTTGACGCTGCTGTCTTTCTCGATGTAGGTATCCGACCGCGGTATGTACGCCTCCGGCTGGTAGTAGTCGTAGTACGAAACGAAGTACTCGACGGCGTTGTGCGGGAAGAACTCCTTGAACTCCGTCGCCAGTTGCGCCGCCAGCGTCTTGTTGTGCGCCATCACGATGGTCGGCTTTTGCACTTCCTGCACGATGTTCGCCATCGTGAAAGTCTTGCCGCTCCCGGTGACGCCCAGCAATGTCTGGTACCGCTGACCCTCCATCACCCCGGCCGCCAGCCGCGACACCGCCGGCTCCTGGTCGCCCATCATCCCAAAGTCGGCCACTAGCTGAAAATCCGGCATGATAATGCGCCCCCGTGTCTATCCTTGATCCCTCAATCTCCGCAGTTCCTCTTCCGATTCGGCCAACCGCGCTTCGGCCGCCAATCGAGCCGCCTGTTCTTCCGCCAGCCGCTGTTCCGCCTCCGCTCTCGCATCCCGCAGGTCGTAGTAGTCCGGAACCCAAACATCCCTCAGCGTATCGTAAAACCGCAGCCGGCCGTCGTCCCAGCACAGATCCAACCCCAGCGCCGGGCTGTGCCCGCGCAGGATGCCGTCCGGCCCTGGCGACACGTCCATCCGCACGTACTCCCCGTCTTCCAGCCGCTCACCCACCAGCCGTTCCCCGTAGTGCCGGCTGTCCGGGGAGGGATCGTAACGCCAGTATTCTCCAATGCCCAGAGATGCGTACAGGTCTCTCTTTCGGCCCAGGTCCGCACTCGCCGTGCTCCGCGACCCGATTTCCAGCGCGAAGTCGGGAGTCCGCCCCAGGTGCCAGGTGAAGTAGGAATCGTGCGGCTGAATGTCGTCCCGGTTGACGCCGAAGGTCACGTGGCAGTCCGGCGCCACCACCGCCCGGGGGTTGCCCCGCTCGTAGTACAGGAAGGTGTCGCCGGTCACTATCACGTCATAATACTGCTCCAGGTAGGCCCGCAGCACTGGCGTAATCCGGTAGAAATGGGTTTCCTGCTCTGGTCCGTCCGGCAAGGGAATACCGTCCTCCTCCGGATAGTAAATGCCGTCGAACACGTTGCGTTCTGTGCCCAACGCCGGTGATTTTGCAGTTGTCATGGCGATTCCCCGATCCGGCGCGTGCTTGGTTCAACTCTATTCAACTCGGATCCATCAGACGCCGGCGCATCCGCGCCCATTATAAAACATCCGCCTCAGCCGCCGCCCATGCCCATCAACGCCTGTCGGATCTTGTCCTCCACCGGCGCGTCCGCCGGCAACTCCAGCGCCGCCACCGCCTGCCGTGCGTCCGCCAGTGGCATCCCCAGCGCCGTCAGCGCCTCCACCGCCTCTGCATCCGTACCGCTCGCGACGACCCCAACCGGCGTCGCTCCGTCCGCCTCCGGAAGCTTGCCTCGCAGTTCCAGCACCACCCGCTGCGCGATCCGCCTTCCGACCCCCTGCGCCCGTGCCAGGGCCGCCACGTCCTCCGACGCCACCGCCTGCCGGAACCCGTCCTCACCCAGCTCGGACAGTATCGACATCGCCGACCGCGGCCCGATGCCGTTCACCCCGTTCAGCGCCCCAAAAAGCTCCACCGATCCCGCATCAGGGAAGCCATACAGTACCGGCTGCTCGTTCTGGATCCGCAGAACCGTGTGCAAGCGCACCGACTCCCCCACGCTGCCCAGTCCCGCCACCGCCGACGCCGGCACGTTCACCTGCAGCACGATCCCGCCGACCTGCACGTTCACCCAGTCCGCGCCAACCGCCTCCAGCGCGCCGTGCACGCCCACCAGCACTGCCTAAAACACCTCGCCCGGCTTGATCTCGCGCGCCGCCAGGTCATCCGCCGTCATCTCCTGGATGTGGCACAGACCCACCGCCAGCGCGTCCGCAGCGTCCGACTCGGGCAGCTCGTGCAGCCCCAGCGTGGAAACCGTCATCTGCTGCACCTGCTCCTTGGTCGCGCCGCCGTAATCCGTCACCGCCCGTTTCACCCGCGCCGGCGCGTAGCGGTGCACCGGCACCCCCTGGCTCGCCGCTCCGATCAGCACCACCGCCTGCGCCTGCCCGATCGCCAGCGCCGACTTTACGAACGCGCGCTCGCCTCGGCCCACGAACGGGTCCTCCACCGCAATCGCGTCCGGCTGGAACACGTGGATCATGTTCAGGATGTGCGTGTGCAGTTGGTACAGCCGATTCTCAATGGGCATCGACGCCGGCAGCGCCACCACTCCATAGTCATCCGCCCGCGGCATCGGTTCGGCGTCCACCACGCCGTACCCCATGCGCAGGGTCCCCGGGTCAATGGCCAGCACTCGCATCAGGCGGACCCGTACCGCTCCAGCACCTCCGCCGGAAAGTCCGCGTTGGTGTACGCCTTCTGCACGTCGTCCAGGTCCTCCAGGATGTCCAGCAGCCGCAGCGTCTGCTCCGCCGCCCTGTTCTCCAGCGGAATCACCGTCTTGGGCACCATCGATATGTCCGCCGATGACGGTTCCGCTCCTTCGCCCTCCAGCGCCTCTTTCACCGCCAGCAGGTTTTCGGGAGCCGTATAAACCTCAAGAATCCCGTCCTCGAACTTCACGTCGTCCGCTTCCGCGTCAATCGCCGTCAGGCTCAACTCCTCGGCCACCGATTCATCATCGATTTCCAGCGTGATCACGCCCCGAGTGTCAAAGTTCCACGCCACGCACCCCGAGTCGCCCAGGTTCCCGCCGCCCTTGTTGAACGCCGACCGGACCTCCGACGCGGTGCGGTTGCGGTTATCCGTCAACGCCTGTACCAGGATCGCCCCGCCGCTCGGCCCGTAACCCTCGTACGTCACCTCCGACAGGTCCACCATCCCTTCGCCGCCCTCGCCCGTGCCTCGGCGCACGGCCCGCATGATGCTGTCCTGCGGCATGTTGTTGGATCTCGCCTGGTCTATGGCAATCCTCAGGCGGAAGTTCATGTCCGGGTCTCCGCTGCCGCCTTCCTTGGCCGCCAGCGATATGTTTCGCGCCAGCTTGGTGAACAGCGCGCCCCTCTTGGCGTCCGCCGCTCCCTTCGCCCGTTTGATTGTTGACCACTTGGAATGTCCGGACATCCGGCACCTCCTCGCGCTTTCGATATACCGCCGCCCTCGACCGGTCATCGCTCGGCCGTCGCACCGCCGCTCCCCAGCGCATTTATCACCAAATGTAATTTGTAACATCACGATTCTAGCATCACGCCGCCAACCCGGTCAAAACTCACCCCGAGCGACCTACGGACCAGTTCCTCCACTGTATGTGGGCACTCCGAAGGAAAATAATCCTTCCTCCTCGATGGAAGCAGAATTGTTCAAGTTGAGAGAAACGGGCCACGTCCACGATGGATTCCGTAGCCTCCGCGCGAGCAGTTCCATCAGCCTCAGGTTCTACACAAGACTAGGTTGCCTTCAAGTCTGGAGCCCCATTTAGAATGTAGTGCGCTCCTGGCGCAAACAGTGCCCCACGAGGAATCATAATGCCCGATTTGGACTACCAAAAAATGGAAAGGGATATCCTGGAAACCGCCGCCACTGGCGAAATAATGACCCCCAACCACGCCGCGTTTAAGTCCCTGTGCGACAATTACCCCACAGAACAAGCCCAAGCACTGACATGCGCACTCATATACCTCGTCGAATACGGATACCTCATCCCGTTATATGACGCAGACGGGAACACAGCGAAAAACGGCTGGTCCAGAGGACTGTCGCCACAAGGTTATCGAAGACTCCAGCAACTCAGGCGCCCAGCCAGAATCTGGATTTCCCAGAATTGGTTCCCACTATCAGTAGCGTCAATCAGCGCGTTCCTGGCCGCTGCGTCAATAGTGACCAACCTGCTGACAAGATGAGATGCCTACCAGCGCAAACCCGTTCTCAATACCGTGATCAACTCCACCCTCGGCCACCGTACTTGGCCTTTATGAATCAGAGACTCCGGTTGCTGCAAAACGGCGAATACCACCAGTCAAATCCCCGTTTTGAACAATCCGACTTGATGGCAGAGGGTGGGGTCTTCACGCCATAGTCCGATTATCCTGCGCCTATCCCGCCAGGATCCTTCCGTATCGAGACCACCAATTTAGAATCCCACCCCCTTGACAACCCGAACGCATGACCCCATAATGAATCCACTCGAGTAGAACATCCTATCCAGTCTCGCCAGAGGTGATCCAACCCGGTCGTACACGGCCATCCCAGTCAGACCCAAAATCGCATACCCGCCTCCGCCATGACCAGTGCCCGAACATTGCCTACTCGGTGTGGTCGCAACGGGGCCAGCGACAGTTCACACGCTGGGCGCCAGCGCATCCGCCTCTCCATTCATTCCGGTAGAGGATTGAGCTCAGGGGGCCCCTCCCGACTCGTGCGCCGTCCGCCAAACTTTGAGTGAGCAAAAACCTTGCGTAACCCCCGGCCGTGGGGCTGACAACGACCACCGAATCTCACCTCTGGCAGACACCAATCCCACAACACAAGAGCCAAATGCCTATCGCAACAATCAACTGCCCAGCCAAAAACCCAAAGGAGCGGATGTCCGTTGAATCCAAGTCATCACCTGGACCGCAGCCGACACCATCTGGATTTTGTCCCCGTAAACATCGCCGCTGGCGACTACACCCGCGCGGCCAGCGCGTTGGCGCGGGCGGCCAGCCACGCCGTAACCGCCGCCGCCGTGCACTGGCACAGCGGTCATCATAGTCGCCGGCGTCTGACCACCGCCCTCGCCGAGTTGGTTTACAGCCGCCGCGTGGCCTACGCTCACCTCCGCACGTTCCGGGACGTGTACCGCCTGCTTGACCAGGTGGTTGACGCGCCCCATCAGTCCGCCTCCAAGTTGCTCCGACGCATGCGACGCCGGGTGTCCCGTCTGAACGCTGCCATCGCGGCTGCAATAGCCGACCAGCCGGAGGCACTGACCCTGGAGCAGCTGATGGCCGACCCTGAGTTGCTGCCCGCGCCGGACCCGTCGCCCCAGGTCACCACCACCGGTGAGTTGAAGGACGCTTTGGGCCAGTACGTCGACGACGCCTGCCGCAGCCATCCCATCGATTGCCACGGCTGCCGGACCGGCCTCTACCACCGCACACCCTACCGGTCCGCGCCACTTGATTGAGAACCCATGGATCGCCTTGCCCGGCCCCGTATCGTCGGCTAGTATTACCGCCATCTCAACACCTGCCAGACACGGAACTCCTGCCAGATACGGAACCCGTGACAGATACGGAGGTTATGATGCGGTACGACTATATCGTTGTTGGGGCCGGTTCCGCCGGCGCCACCATCGCCACCCGCCTGTCCGAAGACCCGGACCGGACTGTCCTCCTCCTCGAGGCTGGGCCCGATTATCCCGATTTCGATCACCTGCCGGATGACCTGAAACTCGGCAACAACGTCTTCTTCTCGGCGTACGGCCCCCACAGCTGGGCCTACAGCGCCCGCGTCACCGCCCAGCAGACCGACCTGGTCATACCCCGGGGCAAGGCCACCGGCGGATCCTCCGCCATCAACGGCCAGGTCCTCTATCGTGGCATCCCCGAGGACTACGACCGCTGGGCCGAATGGGGCAACGACGAGTGGGGTTACACCAGCGTCCTGCCCTTCTTCCGCCGCATGGAAAACGACCATGATTTCCAGGATGACTGGCACGGCACCGACGGCCCCATCCCCGTCCGCCGCTACCGCCCCGACGAATGGTTGCCCCACTCCAGCGCGTTCAAGGATGCCTGTGTCGCGCTCGGATTCAAAGACGACGCCGACCAGAACCATCCTGAGTCCACCGGCGTTTCTCCCCGCGCCCGCAACACCCTCGATGGCGTTCGAATCAGCACCGCCCTGGCCTACCTCAACCTGGCGCGCCATCGGCTGAATTTCACCCTGCGCGCCAACGTACAGGCCTGCCGGGTGGTGTTCGACGGCAAACGCGCGGTCGGCGTCGAGGTCGAAAGCGGCGGCGAACGCTTCGTGGCCGAGGGGAATCAGATCATCGTCAGCAGCGGCGCCATCGCATCGCCGCAACTTCTCCTGCTCTCCGGCGTCGGACCCGCCGATCACCTCCGCCAGGTTGGTATTCCGGTGGTTCACGAACTGCCCGGCGTCGGCCAGAACCTCCGCGACCATCCATCCGCCTGCGTCCTGTTCCGCGCCGCCGGCGACCGGCCCGACGTCCAGGCCGCCGCCATACAGGTCGGTCTCCGCTACACCGTCGAGGATTCCTACCTGCGCAACGATATGCAGGTCACCCCGTTGCTCATGACCTCCGAGCACCGGCCGGCCCAGGTCACCATCGACGATGATGAGAACTACATCGGCATCAGCGCCGGCCTCCAGTTGGCCCTCGGTAAAGGCGAACTCCGCCTCAAGTCCAACGACCCACTGGAATATCCCTACCTCGACTACAACTACTACCAGGAGCCCTTCGACCTGGAGCGAATGCGCAAAGCTATCCGTACCTGCATCGAAATCGGCGAGCACCCGTCCTATCGCGAAATCCTCCTGGAACGCGTCAATCCCGTCGATGCCGACCTCGTCTCCGACGCGACTCTGGACGACTGGCTCATGCGAAATACCGGCACGTCGCACCACGTTTCCGGCACCTGCAAGATGGGCCCCGCCAGCGATGAGATGGCAGTCGTTGACCAGCACGGTAGGGTACATGGCCTCGAAAATATCCGCGTCGCAGACGCATCCATCATGCCTGACTGCATCCGCGCCAACACCAACGCCACCACCATTATGATCGGCGAGAAAATCGCCGACTACATCCGCTCCGGCCACTGACCTTTCGTGTCAGATCCAGGCCAACATAGCAAAGCCCTCTCCCGCCGATGGGAGAGGGTGGGGTGAGCGGGAGCCCCGCAACCACCCATCCTCGAATGTAAATCCATTGGGGGCGATCCGCTGAACGCGGAAGTCGCCCCCACTCAATCCTGCTGATCCTGTCGACACACGCCGCAGCGTGGCCCCTAGCCCCTCGGCACCGGCACCCCCGGTATGTTCACCTGCACCCGGCCCAATTCCTCGAACGTGGTGATGTACAGCGTTTTCCAGTCGCCGCCGCCGAATCCCACGTTCGTCGCCCGCTTTCCATCACCCAGCGCGACCGTTCCCAGGTGTCGCCCGTCCGCTGCCAGGATCCATACTCCGCCCGGCCCGGTCACGTAGATGTTCCCCTCAAGGTCGCACTTCATCCCGTCCGGGACCCCGGGCCGTTCGTCCTGCAGCACGCATAGCAGCCGCCCGTTCTCAATCCCGCCGTCCGCTCGCACGTCCCATGCCTTGATAAGCCCCACCCGCGAATCGTTGACGTACAGCACGCTCTCGCCCGGCGAGAAGCACAGGCCGTTCGGGCCAACGTAGTCGTCAATCAGAAGCTCGATTTCGCTCAGGTCGGGCGATACCCGGTACACCCCCGCAAATCCCAGCTCCATGCCGGGGTACGTGTCGCGGTACGGGTCCGTGAAATAGATCGTCCCGTCCGACCTCACCGTCAGGTCGTTGGGCCGGTTCAGGCGCTTTCCGTCGTACCGGTCCGCCACCACGGTGATACTGCCGTCCGCTTCCTGACGGGTCACCCTGCGGGCCGCATGCTCGCAAGCCAGCAGGCGTCCCTGCGGATCCCGCGTGAGCCCGTTCGCCTCGTTGGTCTCCGTCTGGAACACCGACAACCCGTCGGCGTCGGTGTACCGCATCCGGCGGTTCTGCCCGATGTCGCTGAACAGCAGGTGTCCTTCGTCCTGATACCACACCGGCCCTTCCGCCGGCCACCAGGGCACCCCCAGGGCGGACCCGTCGCCGCCGAATCCGCTGGCCAGCCACTCCACTTCCTGCTCCAGGTCCAGGATCCGCTCCAAACCCGGCGAAACTTGCTCAATGGGCATGTGTGTTGCCTCCTTTGTTATTGACCGTCTCCCAGCGCCCGATCCAGGTTGAACGCGCAACTGATCAGCGCCAGGTGAGTGAATGCCTGCGGAAAGTTCCCCAGGCCCTCCCCGCTCGGTCCGGTCTCCTCTGCGTAGAGCCCGAGGTGATTGGCGTACCCCAGCATCTTCTCGAACATCAGGCGCGCTTGATCCAACCGTCGCCGGTCGCCGCCCCAGCTGGCGCGCGTCAGCGCCTCCACCAGCCAGAACGTGCACATATTGAACGTGCCTTCCTGCCCGGTCAACCCGTCCGAGAACTGCTCCGAGTTGTAACGGTAAACCAGGCTGTCCGACACCAGGCCCCCCTGTTGCGGTGGCGTGTTGATCGCGTCCAGCGTGCTCAGCATTCGCGGATCCGTAGGCGACATGAAAAACACCAGCGGCATGATCAGGTTGGAAGCGTCCAGAGAATCGCTCCCGTAGTGCTGCACGAAAGCCTGCCGATCCTCGCTCCACCCCTTCGCCAGGATTTCCTCGTAAATCTCGTCGCGCGTCGCCATCCACTTCAACCGTTCCGATGGGAACGACCGCAGGTCAGCCATCTTCACCGCCCGGTCCATCATCACCCAGCACATCAGCTTGGAGTACACGAAATGCTGCCGGCCGCCCCGTGTTTCCCAGATGCCCTCATCCGCCAACCGCCAGTTGTCGCAAACCCAGTTGGTCATCTGGCGCAGCTTCGTCCAGAAATCGAAGGAAATTGGCTCCCCATATCGGTTGAATAGATACACCGAGTCCATCAGTTCGCCATAGATGTCCAGCTGCAGCTGGTCGTACGCGCCGTTCCCCACCCGCACCGGCTTGGATCCCCGGTACCCGTCCAGGTGGTCCAGCGTGAACTCCTCCAGTTCCCGACGCCCGTCGATGCCGTACATGATCTGTATGTTCCGCCAATCGTCATCGAACGGGTCAATCTGCGACTCCAGCCAGTGCATGAATCGGCTGGCCTCATTGGTGAACCCAATGCGCAGCAGGGCGTACAGCGTGAACGCCGCGTCGCGGATCCATGTGTACCGATAGTCCCAGTTGCGCACCCCGCCCAGTTCCTCCGGCAGGCTGCACGTGGGAGCCGCCACAATCGCCCCGGTCGGCTCGTAGGTCAGCAGTTTCAGCACCAGCGCCGACCGTTCCACCATTTCCCGCCAGCGGCCCTTGTACGTGCATTGCGACAGCCACCCCCGCCAGTACGACACCGTTTCCTCAAACAGCGCGTCGCTTTCCTCTTCGGTCAACGGGTGGTAGCTCTCCTGGTCGTCGCCCAGCACTCCTATGGCAAAGGTCACCGATTCGCCCGCCGTCAGTGCGAACGCTCCGATCACCCCGCTGCCGTCCCTTTCCAGGATCACGCGTGTGGAGAGTTGCAGGCCGATGTCGCCCGATATGAACGCCGCACCCTCCGCGTTCAGTTCGGTCCGGTGCGAGTCCCGCCCGTAGTTGAAGGCCGGGTAACACTCCAGGATGAACGGCACCACCCCGCGCACGCAGTTCACCCGCCGGATCAACTCCGTGTGTTCGTGCGGGTGCAGCGTCGTGGACACCGGCATGTAGTCGATGATCTCGGCCACGCCGCTCTGTGCCAGGAACCGCGTGATGAGCACGTTGCTGGCCGGCCAGTAAACCTGCCTTTTGACCGACGACTCACCCAGTTCCGGAGCGATTTTGAAATGCCCGCCCTTCTGGTCGTCCAGGATCGCGCCGAACACGCTCGGCGAGTCGAATCTGGGGCAGCAGAACCAGTCCACCGATCCGTTCACGCCGATCAGCGCGCACGTCCGCATGTTGCCGACTATGCCGTAGTCCTCAATCGGGAGGTACGCCATGATATGTAGCCCCCCTGGTTGGTCTCACCGGCGCTTTCCGGTGGGCTGGCTATCCTTCGGACTTTGCGAGGGTAGCCACCGTGAACACTACCCGAAACGGTTTGCAGTATATGACTACGCTCTCAACGTCGGATAGCGCAACGCTGTCCGGAATATCGTAGTTTTGTGCGCCAACGTTGCCCTTCAGTTTTCCTAGTTCAACGTAGCCCGCATCGTCCAGGTCTCCGTGGCTTTCGGGATTGGGCGCGTTCGCCAACAGCACCCGCAGGTCCGGCCCGTTGGTCACCCGGAATTCGTCTATCCGGAGAATCCGCTCGCCCGAGCCCAGTTCGTAGATGATCGCGTTTCCCGACCCTTTGTGGAATGAGTCGGCGTCTTGGAAGTTCCCCGCCGCCTTGATCAGGTCCTGGGGCGCCGCCGCCGATTCCATCAACCCGGCCGGCATCGCGTCGTCCACCGCAGGGCTGTCGGTGGCCGCGGCCAGCACCATCGTGGTCTCCACGTCCGCTCTGGACATCCCCTCGGGCACTACGGCTCGGGCCGCGTTGGGGAACTCTTCGTAAACTTCGTCGGTGGTGAAAAGTGGGCTGAGCAGCCACCACGCCAACCATGCAACGGGAATAATGGCCAGAATGCCAATGGCAACCAATGCGTAGCGAATCATGATCGCACCGCTCCTGAAATTATGGGGAGTGTGATGAATTTATGAGGGCTCGTTGCCCCTCAGCCTGGACAACGCGTTTCTCACGGTCTCGATGTCCTCGGCGTTGGGTGCTGCTTCTATATACGCAGCGAAATCCTCCGCGGATTGATCGTGATTGCCAGCCTTCAGGTGCACTACCCCACGGTCCCTCTGTTCCTCCGGCCGGTCGGGCAGCACCGCCATCAGAGCCCCTATGGTCGTTATGCAGCGGTCAAACTCCTCCCGGTCCCAGTAAATCGCCTTGAGGTTCCGGAGTATGCGGGCGAGGATTTCCCGTGGCGTGACCGGGTTCAGGTGATTCGCCTCCAGGCGCACCGCGTCCCCCGCCGCCTCCCGCATCAGTGCGCCGCACTCGTCCTGGCTCAGCAGTATCCCCCCATTGAACGAGTCCACAAAAAAGTTGGGCTCGTCCCGGTGCCTGATGAGAAAATGCCCGGGCATCCCGATGCCCAGGATCGGCACGCCTGCTCTCCTGCCGACCTCCATGCACACGAGAGACAGCGTGATTGGAATCCCCAGGCGCCTTTCCAGCACCTGGTCCAGGTACGAATTGCGGGGGTCGTAATAGTCCTCCCGGTTACCGGTCAACCCGATCACGCCGAAAAGCAGATCGGTAACGGCGTTCAACTGTTGCAGTTCATTTCCGTCGGCGGGGATCCGAGCCCTCGCCGCGGCCGCCATCCGGTCCAGATTTACCAGCACGCCATCAATGTCAACGGCCGGCGAATCGGTGGACGCTATCAGCAACGCCCCGAGTCCCAGGTCCAGTTCCCCACCCGGCTCATCGGTCGCCGGCGATTCGACCAGTTTGCCAAGTTCCAGGATTGCGTCGTCTGCGTTCATATTCGGCACATGGAGTCGGAGAACCTAGGAAACTCTGCCGCTTTCCCGCCAGCGCCGATATTCGGCCGCCGAAAGGTCCGGCACTGCGTGGTTCGCCGGATAGCTCGCCCGCTCCGCCGCCAGCGCCGATTCACGACCGGCCACCTCGCGCACCTCCGGCATGTCTGCGCCGCACGACTCGCACCAGACCAGGTCGTGCGCCATCAGGCGCATGTTGTCTTTTTTGACCGTCGTCTCACTGATCAACTGCCGGCAGTGGGAACAACGGCTCAGTATCGTTACTTCCGTGATTGGCATCAGCGTCCCTCCGAATGCCCGCCGGATGGTTGTTGGTTGCTCGCTAACGGGCTGTAAACCCGCCGTCCACCACAAGTTCGGCTCCCGTGATGTAGGAAGCGTCGTCGCTCGCCAGGAACAGAACCGCGTTGGCCACCTCCACCTGCTCACCCTCCCTGCCCATCGGCACTTGGTCCCCGATCATCTCGCTCCTGCCGGCTCGCACGTCCTCGGTGGAGATGTTTCCCATCATCGGCGGCATGAAGCCGGGATGCACCGAGTTGACCCTGATGTTTTCTTTGCCGTACCGAACCGCCATCGCCTTGGTGAAGATGCGCACGGAGCCTTTCGAAGCATTGTACGCCGGGTGCCCGCTCAGCATGCCCACCAGCCCTGCGATGGAAGAAATGTTGACGATGGATCCGCCGCCATTCTGTTGCATCTGACGGATCGCGTGCTTGGTTCCCAGGAACACGCCGGTCGAGTTGATGTCCATGATACGCGACCACGCTTCCAGGCTGTCGTCGTCCGGAACCGCGCGGCTGCTGATCCCCGCGTTGTTCACCAGTATGTCCAGGCGGCCGAACCGGGACACCGCTTCCGAGATAACGTTCACCCACGCGTTTTCGTCGGTGACGTCCGTGCGAACGAAAACGCTCTCACCCCCGGCCTCGTTGATCTCCGCTTCCACTCGGCGACCGTCGTCCTCGCGGATATCTGCGATCACGACTTTTGCGCCCTCGCTCGCGAATAGCTTGGTCTCAACCGCTCCCATCCCGTGAGCGCCGCCGCTGACGATCGCTACCTTCCCTTCCAATCTCATTCTTCTCCCCCGATGCTGATCAAAAAGATGCCCAACCTGTCCTATCTGACAGGCGAGGCCAGCATAACCGTTCCCTACGGCGCGTTCAACCTCGCCCCGCTCCCCGGTTTGCTGCTGATCTGGAAACTCGGCCCCGAACTCTCGCCTCGTGCCCTGGTGTATCCTAGTTGAGAGGGTGGCAAAGGTTGTCCCCAGCCCGCCTCATGGACTTTCGGGTCGAGCGGCCACTACCTACTACCAGGGATATTGCAATGTACCAGGCGGCGGTTTTCATCCACCTCGCGTCCGCCATCATTTGGGTCGGCGGCAGCCTGTTCCTGGCTTTGGTGTTGATCCCGGTCTTGCGGAGATTCGCCCCCGTGCCCGGTCAACCTGCCGAGCATCCTCCGTTGCCGTCCGACCTGCTGGGAACCATCGCGCGACGATTCCGGTGGATCTCGTGGGTCTGCATCGTGCTGCTCGTCGCAACCGGGCTGTACATCCTGCCGACCCGCTACGGCATCGGTTTTGCCGAATTCTTCAGTCTCGGCGGACATTTCGTCGCAACTCTCCAGGTAAAGGTGGCCCTGGTCGCCATCGTAATCTGGCTCAGTGTCATCCACGATTTCGTCATCGGCCCGTTCGCCAGTCGGTTGATTGAAGAAATGCAGGCCGGCGGCACGCCACCCGGATATCTCCCGTTGCTCCGAAAATGCGTGGTCTGGATCGCCAGGGTCAACGTGCTGTTGATGGTGTTGATCGTGATCGTAGCCGTAACCATGACCAGGGGAACCCCCGTGTAGCGAGGACAACATGCCAAATTCCCCACGCCAAACCTCCCGCGACAATCTGCCCGTATTCGACGACCATCATGGGCGCCCCGATGTCTGGCCTGGCCTCAGATTGGAGGGACTGGTCCGGAACCCGGCCGTGCTCACCGAATCCGACCTGGCCGATCTCACCCAGCACAGCCTGACCGATGATTTCCGCTGCCTGGAAGGTTGGTCCGTCCCGGATCAGACGTGGGACGGCGTGCCGCTCCCCGTCCTCCTTGACATCGCTGGACCTCTGCCCAACGCCAGGTATGCTGCCATATCCGCCGCCGACTTTTCAGTAACGGTGCCTTTGGACGACGACACCGCTGGCGTCTTGCTGGCGACACGTTTGAACGGCTCTCCGTTGCCGCCCGAGCATGGCGGCCCCTGCCGGTTGGTTGCGGCGGACCAGGTCTGCTACGCCAGCGTCAAATGGGTGGACTGCATCCGCCTCACCGAGGAAATGCCGGAGGAGACGGCCCGGGAGATCGCCGCGGCCCGTAACGCTGCCCGGGGATCTACAACTCCTTGAACCGGTAGCCCAATCCTCGTTCGCTCAGGATGTATTCTGGCGTGCGCGGGTCCCGCTCCAGCTTCTGCCGCAGGTACGTGACGTACGTCCGCACATACTGGTGCTCACCCCGGTACTCCGGCCCCCAGACCCTTTCCAACAGGGTGTCGTGGCTCAGCAACTGGCCTGCATTGTTGACCAACTGGTAGAGCAAACGGTATTCGGTTGGCCGCAGCCGCATCTCGTTGCCGTCCGCAAACACCAGGCTGCGGTCGAAGTCGATGGTGAGCCAGTCGTCGACGACTACCTCCTGCAGCGGCGGAGGTTCGGCGGCTTCAATCCGGCGGAACAAGGCCCGAATCCGCGATACCAGTTCCCGTGGGCTGAACGGTTTCGTCAGGTAGTCGTCCGCGCCCAGATCCAGTCCCGCAACCCGGTCGGACTCATCCCCGCGCACGGTGACAAAAATCACCGGCACGGATGATTGCTCGCGAATCCGGCTCAGGGTCTCGAAACCGTCGAGTTCAGGCATCATCACGTCCAGCACCACCAGGTCGATGCCGTCCTCCTCTTCCAGCAGCGCCAGGGCGTCCTTCCCGTTGCTGGCTGTGGCGACGTTGAACCCCTCCACTTGCAGGTTCATCGCGGTGAACTGCACGATGTGCGGCTCATCGTCCACTACGAGAATGGTCCGCTTGTCCGTCGATGTCACGGCAACTCTCGCCCGGGGTCCGGAAACACCAGCGTGAAAACCGATCCGCCGCCCGGGTTGTCGGTTACGAATATCGCGCCGCCGTGGGCTTTCATGATCTCGTCGCAGATGTAAAGCCCCAGGCCTATCCCCCTGGGATGCGATGAATACGGGTTCTCTGAGCGGTGGAATCGCTCGAAAATGCGGCGAGACTCCCACCTGGGCACGCCCACTCCAGGATCGCTGACCGTCACGATTACCGTGCCCCTGCCTCCTGTCGTGCCCCTGCCTTCTACCGTGCCCCTGCCTTCAGTCGAACCTCCAACTTGTATAGCCCCTCCGGTTGGTGAATATTTGACCGCGTTGTCCAGCAGATTGACCAGGACTTCTTCCAGCAACTCAGGGTCTCCAACAACCGGCGGCAAGTCCATCGGCAGTTCGACCCTGAAATCGTGCTTCTGGGAAGTGCCTGCCATACGGTTTGCCACTTTCCCGGCCACCGCCGCCATGTCCACCTGCTCCCGACGCATGGGCAGTTCGCCGGTTTCCAGGCGGGAGGCGAGCAGCAGCCGGTTCATCAACTGGCTCATGTGGTCCGCTTCTTCCTCGATCGCCTCGAAAATGGGCCGCAGCGTGTCCGTATCCCATTGGGCGTCCGGCCTGGCCAGTGTGTTGGTGTAGCCCTTTATGATCGCCAGCGGCGTCTGCAGCTGGTGCCCCAACATCGACAGGAACGTGGAGCGCATATCCTCCATCTCGCGGACTCGCGTCATGTCCCGCACGTTCACAACGGCGTTCAATGGGACCAGCTCCGGAGAGCGCACCACCGAATACACCAGCGCGACGTCGGTGTTGCGGCCGTCTCGCGACCGAACGGCAGCGCTCAGTTCCGTGACGTTTTCGGTGGCGAACGCCGGTGAGTTCAGCATCGGGCACCGCCCCGGGCAGATGGGACGCCCCTCCCGGTCCCGCCAGTTCAGGCCCACCGCGCATGGCAGTCCCAACACTTGCTCGCTGGAAAGGCCCAGCAGTCGCTCCATCGCCGGATTTATGCTGACTATCCGTCGGCCTGCGTCCACGGTGTAGATGCCGTCCGCGCTCCCCTCCAGAATCGACTCCACCCGCTGCTTCTCCTGTACCAGCAGGTGCGCCAACCGAGCCGATTGCACGGCGATGGCAGCCTGTTCGGCAAACGCCGCCAAGACGGGTGGGTCCAACTGCGAGAAGTTCGCCGCGTCGGACGAGCGAAGCACAAATATCAGGCCGACATTTTCGTCGTGCGTCTGAAGCGGCACCGCCATCACCGGGTTCTGCATCTCTCCCGTCGTGGACACCGGCAACGCCGATTGAGGAAACAGCGCTGACAACAAGGCGAACTGCTCTCGGCTCAGCGCCAGGTCCGGTATCGCCTCATTGAGCAGCGGCAGGATGCGCGCTATCTGCTGCCGGCCCAGCCCATACGCTCCGGTAACTACAAACCTGCGCACGGCGTCATCCCACGTCGCGACGACGGCGGCGCTGCCGCCCAGGGCTCGGACTGCGTTACGGAGAATGTTTTCGAGTTCCGGCTGGAGCTCGGAATCCTCCTCTCCGTAGTCCTGACCCTGAGGCTCGGTCCTCAGGTTCCTGCTAACCATGGTTTAACGCAGACATTACCAACGTTGGGCGATTGGCTGGCACATTTTCAACGCGATTTTAACATTAAGCCCGTTGGAAAAAGGCCGGCGTTGGCCGAAAATAGAACCCGAAAGCTCAGGATACGCTTCTGGCGTGTCCAGGGAAGGAGGAAGCAATGCCCAGGTACGTTTACCGGTGCACTGCGTGCGACCACGAGTATGACCAGCGCCAGAGCTTCGGCGCTCCACCGGAAGGGGAATGTCCCGAGTGCTCCAGCGTGTCCCGAAGGATATTCCACCCGGTTCCAGTCATCTACAAGGGGTCCGGGTTCTACACCACGGATTACGCGCGCAAAAAGTAAACCCGGCCGGGTGAGCGCCAAGGCATTGACCGGACCATAGAAAACACCACATTGCAAGGAGGCATTAAGTGGCCACGTTTACACCACTAGGAGAGCGCATCGTCATCAAGCCGATGGAGCAGGAAGCCCAGACCAGGGGCGGAATCCTGCTGCCCGACACCGCGAAGGAAAAGCCCCAGGAGGGCGAGGTCGTCGCGGTGGGCCCGGGTCGCGTCGCCGAAGACGGCAGCCGCATCGCCATGGAACTCACCATTGGCGACAAGGTCATCTACTCCAAGTACGCCGGCACCGAGTACGAAGACGGCGACGAAGAGTACCTGATCATGCGCGAGTCCGACGTCCTCGCCAAGATCGGCTAATTCAGCCGGATTCAATCCACCTGCCTGAACCACCACACTACTAACGAGGAGAACCGCAATGCCCGCAAAGAAGTTGGCATACTCCGAAGAGGCCCGTAAGTCGCTGCGAACCGGTATCGACACCCTGGCCGACTCGGTAAAGATTACCCTGGGCCCCCGCGGCCGCAACGTGGTCCTGGACAAGAAGTTCGGACCCCCGCAGGTCTGCTCCGACGGCGTCACCATCGCCAAGGAAATTGAGCTCCCCGACGCCTTCGAGAACATGGGCGCCCAGCTGCTCAAGGAAGCTGCCACCAAGACCAACGACGCCGCCGGTGATGGCACCACCACCAGCATCGTCCTGTCCCAGGCCATCATCAACGAAGGCTTCAAGAACGTCACCGCCGGCGCCAACCCCATGGCCATCAAGCGCGGCATCGAGCGCGCCGTCGGCGAAATCGTGACCGAGCTCCAGTCCATGTCCCAGCCCGTGGAAACCCGCGAGCGCATCGGCCAGGTCGCTTCCCTCTCCGCCCACGAGGACGCCATCGGCGAGACCATCGCCGAGGCCATGGAGAAGGTCGGCAAGGACGGAGTCATCACCGTCGAAGAGTCCCGCGGACTCACCGATGAGATCGAATACGTGGAAGGCATGCAGGTCGACCGCGGCTACATCTCGCCTTACTTCATCACCAACAGCGATCGCATGGAATCCGCCATCGACGACTCCTACCTGATCATCACCGACAAGAAGATCTCCGCCGTCGCCGATCTGGTTCCCGCCCTCGAGAAGCTCCTCCAGGTCGGGCAGAAGAACGCCGTCATCGTCGCTGAAGACGTCGACGGTGAGGCTCTGGCGACCCTGGTCGTCAACAAACTCCGCGGCATCATGAACGTCCTGGCCGTCAAGGCCCCTGGCTTCGGTGACCGCCGCAAGGCCATGCTGGAAGACATCGCCATCCTCACCGGTGGCACCGTCATCAGCGAAGAGACCGGCCGCCGCCTGGACTCCGCCACCATCGAGGACTTCGGCCGCGCCCGGCGCGTTTCGTCCACCAAGGACGACACCACCATCGTCGAAGGGCATGGCTCCGAGGACGCGATCCAGGCCCGCATCAACCAGATCAAGGCCCAGATCGAAGACACCACCTCCGAGTACGACCGCGAAAAGCTGCAGGAGCGGATGGCCAAGCTGTCCGGCGGCGTGGCCGTCATCAAGGTGGGCGCTGCCACCGAGATCGAGCTCAAGGAGCGCAAGGCCCGCGTGGAGGACGCCCTGTCCGCCACCCGTTCCGCGGTTGAGGAAGGCATCGTCCCCGGCGGCGGAGTCGCACTGGTGCGCGCCCAGCGCGCCCTGGAGGGCGTCAGCAATCTGACCGGTGACGAGGTCGTCGGCCTCAACATCATCCGGCACTCGCTGGAGCAGCCCCTCAAGATCATCGTCGAGAACGCCGGCGGCGAAGGCGCCGTTGTGCTGCACGACGTCAAGGACCAGTCCGATGACTACGGCTACGACGCCGAGGTCAGCGAATTCGGCCCCATGCTCGAGCGTGGCATCATCGACCCGGTGAAGGTAACCCGGTCTGCCCTGCAGAACGCGGCCTCCGTCGCCGCCATGGTGCTCACCACCGAGTCCATGATCACCGAGATCCCTGAGCCCACGCCGGCCATGCCGGCAGCCCCTCCGATGGACTTCTAAACCTCCATCAGAATCCCCATGGGACTCGCGCCGGAGCGGCCAAAACCGCTCCGGCATCTTTTTGCCCGTGGGCCGGAATTGCTCTCCGGTTTGCGTTTTACGCGCCTGCCCGATGCGAGTATAGTAATCGTCGCGTCACACCCACCGTGATAAAGCACACCACCGAGTATCATTGATTTGAAAGTCCCACGAGGATCCCTCTGAAAGACTCGTTGCTGAAAAGGCTGCTGGCTTGGCATCCGCCTACCCCGTTCTTCTACGGCTGGCTGGTGCTGGCTACGGGTTGCCTTTCCAGCGCCGGCGGCGCCAGCGTCTCTCAGGTGGTCATGGGGACCATACAGGTCTATATATCCCAGGACACCGGTTGGAGCATCGAAAAGATAGCCATCGCGGTGACGGCGGGGACCTGGGTTTCCGGATTGCTGGCTCCCATGGCGGGATATATGGCGGACCGGTATGGCCCGCGCCTGCTCACCACCCTCGGCTTGGTGGTTGTCGGCTCCTGCTTGCTGATCATATCCGGCACCGGCAGCAACTCACTGTGGCAGTTCATCATCCCGTACGTGATCGCGCGCTCCATCAGCAATCCCTTCTTGATTGGGGTGGTTCCGAGGGTCGCTACGGTTAATTTCTTCCGCCGCTGGCGCAACATCACCATCTCCATATCGGGGATGGCCCGTCCGGTGGGCGGCGCCATCAACATACAGATAATTTCGCTGATCGCGCTGAACCAGAGTTGGCGGGCCGCTTACGGTTACATCGGTGTATTCCTGCTGTTGCTGGCGGTGCCTGTGTTTTTGATAATGCGCCGCACCCCCGAGGAAATCGGCATGCTGCCCGACGGCGCCCGTCCCAGGAGTGCACCTGCGGGCGCGGCGCGTGCCGGCGGTGGGCGAGGCCGATCTGCTCCAGGGTTGGAACCGGAGTTCAGCTGGACCGCCCGGGAGGCTATGCGCACCCGCGCTTATTGGTGCATTGCCGGCACTGCCGTTTGTGCGGTGATCGCGTCAGCGGGATCAGGCTACATCCTGGTGCCGTACCTGGTGAGCGAATCCGGCCCCGGCCTGGCCAATCCTCAGGCGGTGGGAGTGGGCAGTCTCGGCGCCGTGCTGGCGATGACGACCCTGGTGTGGGGATACATGGCCGACAAGCTTGGGCCCCGCTACTGTATGGTAATCACCATCACCGGGGCCGTGGCGTCGGGAATTTTCCTGATCACCGGCGTGAACTCGGTGTTGACGGCCTACCTGTTTGCCATCCTGTGGGGGTTCTTCTCCAACACGGTGGGCACGCTCGAGCATATGCTGCTGGCTCAGTACTTTGGGCGTGGTTCCTTCGGGGCAATCATGGGTTCACTGGGCCCACTGCAGACCACGGCCCTGGGCGTGGGTCCGCTGTTCGGCAGCTATCTGCTAACCTTCACCCACAGTTACTCAACGGTTTTCATCGTATTGATCGCGATGTACGCCGGTGCCGGGATGCTGATTTTCCTGGCCAAAGCGCCCAGTCTGCCGCCCCGCGCATCAGGCTCCCAACCCGACGTCGTCGACACTGCCACGGCAGTATAATCACCGCAATCCAACCTACGGAGGACAACCATGCCAGAAGTAACCTACATGAACCCGGGCGGAATCGCCGACCCTTCGCCTGCCGGCTTCACCGCCGTCGTAAAGGCCGGCAACACCGTGTACATCGCGGGAATGGTCGCCCAGGATGAAAACGGCCAGGTCGTCGGCGAGGGCGACGCCGAGGCCCAGACCCGCCAGATCTGGCGCAACATCGAAGTGGCGGTCACTGCCGCCGGCGGCAGCCTGGCTGACATAGTGAAGACGACCACGTACGTGACCGGGATTGAACACGGTGCTGCGGTGCGCGCGGTGCGGCGTGAACTGTTCTCGTCCAACCCCCCAACCAGCACTCTCCTCGTGGTTAGCGAACTCGCCAACCCGGCATACGTGGTGGAGATTGAGTCCATCGCCGTAATCGGATAACGGTCAATAGCCCTGCCACTTGTGGGCTGACTGACCGCCCCAACCAAAAAACGTCCGGGGTGTATTTTCAACACCCCGGACTTGCGTTTCGCCCCACTGTGGATCGTGGACTCGACGACACGACTGAGAACTCATTCCCCAGCCATCTCCAGCAATTCGCGTCTTCGCGCCAGCAGCACTTGCCACATCCGGTGCCACACAAACCGGCGCTCAGGTTCCTCCAGGCGCCTCCCGATCAACTCCCGGACGGCCACCACCGCTTGCCCTGCAAAGAACCCCCAATGACCGGGCTCCTCGCGAATCCATCCCTCCACCCGGTCGGGGTGGGCGTCGGCAACGCGCTCCAGCACTTGGTCCAACGCGAGATCTGGATCGTCGCCTGTGTCGGGCATCTTGCTAGCCGCCACCGACCGGACGCACGATTTCCAACGCGTCGCCGGGATGCAGTTTGACCGCGGGAAAATCCTCTTTTCGGATGACTTGCCCATTGTAACCGACGGCGATGAATTTCATATTCACGTCTATGGTCGCGAGATAGGATTCCAAATCCAGGCCTTCATCCACTTCGCGCGGTTTGCCATTCACATTCAACGTGATCATGGTGGCGTAACACCTCCTGTCAAACCCGGGACGACCGTCAGCTCTGCTGCTCTCATCGCATTGCTTTCCGGCGACCCATCTACCATAACCGATTTGAGTCGATTCGCGGCGGCGTAAGGATCGGGATCAGCCAGGATGGCTGTGATTACCGCTACGCCGTGTGCTCCCGCGGCCATGACCTGTCCGGCGTTCTCCTCGGTGATCCCGCCGATCCCAAGCATCGGACCGGCGATGCCTGCGGCTCGGATGCGATTCAAAAGGCTGGGTCCGGAGGGTTCTTCGCCGGGATGGGACCGCGTCGCAAACATCGTGCCCACCAGCAGGAAGTCCGCTGCGCTTTTCATCGCCGCACCGGCGCCGTCAACCGAATGGACCGATCGGCCGATGAGTGCTGTGTCGCCCAGCATCCGGCGTGAGACGTCTGTTGGCAGCCCCGCCTCGCCCAACTGCACGCCATCCGCCAGAGCGGCCGCGGCCACGTCCACGCGCTCATTCACCAGCAACAGAGCTTGGCCCTCAATGGCGCTCTGGAGTTCCTTGGCCAGTTCCAGCAATGCTGCGCCCGGCAGTTCTTTATCTCGAAGTTGAACTATGTCGACCCCGCCGTTCACCGCTGCGGAGACGCGGCCGGACAATTCGTCGCGCGGACACACGCCGGGATCCGTGACCAGGCACAGGCACGGATACTGCAATATGGCCCGTTCGCTGGTCAATTCGACAACCGTCCGGTACTGCTAGTTTGCCACAGCCGGTTCCGGGACGTCCGTTGGCGGGCTGCTGGCTATCGCTTCCGTGCGGACCGGGATTCGACCCGCCAGGTATGCCTGTCGGCCGGCCTCAACGCCTTTTTTGAAGGCGTCCGCCATTAGAGCAGGATTTTCCGCCTGGGCTATGGCGGTATTGACCAGCACCGCATCGGCCCCAATCTCCAGGGCTTTGGAAGCATCTGATGGAACCGCAAGGCCGGCATCGACTACTACCGGAACCGTGGCGTTCTCCAGGATAATCCTGACCTCTTCAACGGTGTGGATCCCCTGACCGGATCCGATTGCCGAGCCAAGAGGCATCACTGTCACACAGCCCGCCTCCTCCAGGTTCTTCGCCAGAACCGGATCGGCGTGGATATAGGGCAGGACTTTGAATCCATCATCGACCAGTTGCCGCGCAGCTTCCAACGTCCCGTTGGGATCAGGGAACAGGTACTTGGCATCCGGGATTACTTCGAGCTTCACGAAATCCGTTTGAGCGACTTCCCGACCCAAACGCGCCACGAAAAGCGCCTCTTCAACGGTCCTGCAGCCCGCTGTGTTCGGCAGGATCCGGTACTTGTCGAGATTGATGTGCTCCAGGATGTTCTGCTCGGGATTGTCCAGGTCCAACCGCCGTATCGCAACCGTGACCATCTCGGTGCCCGACGCTTCCAGCGAATCGACCATTTCCTGCATGCTGCGATGCCGACCCGTCCCAACGATCAGCCGGGAATTGAACGTTACGCCGCCTATCACCAGTTCATCGGCCATGGCTGCTACTCTCCTGGTTTAGTGTCCAGGGCCGTCCACACGGCCCAAAAAAGGTCGCCGCCAGGCGGAAACCCGGCGGCAAAGCATCAGTGCTACCTACTGTTCCTACGCCGGCATTACCCGAGTCAGGTACAGACGGTCGGCGACGAATTTGGTCGCCCTCTCAGCCCGGTTTGCCCGAGCTCCCGCCAGATTTCGCGTCAGGCATTCTATTGTACGTCGAATGTAGCACTACCAAC
Organism: Dehalococcoidia bacterium; assembly: GCA_965116565.1. Lineage (GTDB taxonomy): Bacteria > Chloroflexota > Dehalococcoidia > Lucifugimonadales > UBA3495 > Bin87. The sequence goes on along the minus strand of OZ220699.1, from coordinate 899,370 downwards.
GAATCTAGTCAACGTACTGCAACTGTTCAGGTTTGAGGTGACCGTCTGACGCCAAAACCGTCATACCGGCCTTGAGCCAGTATCCAGAAAATCCTTCCCATGCTCACGTTCCCTGATCAGCGTACTTTACAGGTTTCCGCCGGCCTGCCGGTGAGGCGTCCATAACAAGAAAACCTACCTACGCTGAACAGTTACGCCAAATGTGATTGCCCTGGGCTGGGGTGCGGCACGTCCGCCTCTGGCGGGAGGGGGAATTCCTTCACAATCTCATCTCTCGGCTCAAATTCACGGCCGGCTTCTTGGACACCCTCTGAGATTGAGCAACAGACCAACGGATTTCGTAATAGGACTATAGGCCAAATCTTCCACGCGTCGCCCAGTTCCCGGACAGTGCTGGCGTCGTAAAGCTGCTCGGGGACGGCTACACCAGCTACCAAGTGACCGACTGCTACTTTCAGCAAGTCATGGCCTACACCGTCATTATTGACCCGTGGCGAATTGCCACAGTCCGTTCCTGTGACGACGCAGATTCCCGGAAGGTCAGGTAGCCCGGGTAAGATCGAGAAGGACGAACGACGGACGGTGCCCATTTGCGCTTTAGTGTGCCGCTCAGTATCCGAAAATCGGCTTCAGATAGCGGTACTCATCGTCTGGAAACAGGATATGTTTGTCGGCAAAGTCATCCCTAGACCACTGCCCTTCGCCGTAACGCATTCGCAACTCATCATAAGGGGTCGCTGAAACGATGAACGAGTCAAGTTGGACGTTGGCAAGGCCAGAACGATCTGCGATTTGCTTGGTTATGCTTGGCAGGCGCTCATGGAGTTTCGCTTTCTCGTCATGTGCGTAGGCTTTCGCATTTAGCATCCCGTGGGGTTCAATAAGCACGATACGCTGTGCTTCAGCCGACTTGATCCACAGGATGAAATCAGGGTAGAACCCACTGTTCTCGAAGAATCCGACGCCTTTGCCACGGGTGAGGTTGCGCAGCAAAAACAGCTCCGTGTCTGCTGTTAGAGTGTGTGACGAGCTTGAGCAATAATCGCGCAGGTCTGCTACGAATTTGCGCTCGCTCTCTTGCAAGCCGGGCGGAGATGAGGATATATCGTCGGTTTCTACCAAGAGCGGCTGGTACAAGTGTCGGTCAAAGTGGATGCGCGGCAAGTCGTCTTGGTCCTGCGTGCAGAGGGTCGTGCAGTCCGCGATGAGACTTTCAATTTCCTGAGCCAAGTCCGGTTTGCCGCGAGGAACTCTGACGACGTACTGTCCGGGGCCACCGCTTTCGGCGATGTTGAACCGGAAGTTGGCATCGGTGTCGTCGAGTTTTCGATAGGTCAGGTGGTTGGATTCCCAACGTGCTCGTCGGCGCCCGTAGAGCGCGTCGGCGTATCGGCGGAGTATGTTGGTGACCGCTTCCTGTAGCCGTTGCCGGTCGCTATGACTCTTTGGCTCAACTACGGATTGCTCTGCTTCCAAATGGTACACTGCTGGTTGTGCCTGCACGATGTTCCTTAACGCACCCGGACTAATCAGCAAATTACTCCACTCTCGAGATGCCTTGTACTCCAGCATTGCCATATAGACCCTGTCCCAATCAACCAGGTCCAGGCTTTCCGACGGAATGGTCCTTTGTAACCCGGCGCTGGCGCTAGTTTCCACGATGCCACTTTGACCGCTAGCGATTTGCTGTACCGTCGCTGACATCACCACGGATACCGGGCCGATTTCGGGGTCGTGTTGCAACAGCACGGTCTCTTGGCCGGCGAAATCCTTGCCTTCGTCCAGGCGGGGTATAACCAAGCCTTTGTTCAGGAAGTCTTGGTTAGGCTGGATGAACAACGGCAGTTCCAGTGGCCCTTGCGTGTCGATGCCTTCGCTTTCCAGGTAATCCCGAAACTGAGTCATGTAGTTGGCGCGCAGGGCGAAGATGTTGAGAGTTTCTAGGAGTTTGATGTGGTCGGGGTGCTTCTCGCCGCCAAACGCTGAACTGCGTTTCAGCGACATATCCCGGCCCCGGAGGCGGACGCCTTGGCCGAACAACTGGATTATCTGGGAACCTTCGGTACGTCCAATGTTCAGCAGGCCCATGTTGGACACGCGCCAGGAGTTCCAGCCCTCGATGAATTTGCGGGAGCCGGCCAGCACCTCAACAGTCGAATCGGGTTCGTTAATCCGGTCGAACAGGGAACCCTGCAATGCGTCCTCGGTGACGTCGAGCTCAGCATCGTCGGCCAGCCGCTTAAAGGCGGGGGCGTCCCCGATGTAGATGACGCCAAAATAATCATTGCTGCCGGCTGCTTTCAATCCCAGCTCTCCGTCGCTGCCCCGCAGGTCGCACAATTGCAACCCCCCGACTGCTCCGTGCATCACCCGGGACAGCGCGTCGGAGTACACGCTTGCTGCGTCAGTGCCACGGCCGCGCAGATAGTCGAATCGGTCAGCAAAAATGTCCCGTCCTTGCTCGTCGGTAATTCCTGACCGACGTTCTAGCAGCCGGTCGATAGCAGGGACGGCCCAGTCAGGTTCGCTCAACACACGGTGTAGGAATCGCGCTACGGTGAGAATGTCGCTGCGTGGCTGTCGACTTTCCTGATATATCGCGTTGACGCTGCCGCCGATGAAAGTCCATAGTGGCCGCGCCAGGTTGTAGGGCCGCAGCGCCACTTCCTGCTGTGCGAAGACCAACTGCTGTTCGTAGAAGGACAGTAGATTGGCCAGAAGCAGTGTGTCCGTCCGTCCCGCCTCCCCCTCTTGTTGCAGGTTCAGGATGCTGAAATCCTTGCCGTAGCCGTCGTTGTGGAAGTGGCGGTAGGAGTAATCAAAGGCGATGGCCTTGCCATACTCGGTAAGCAGCGCGTCGTTGTTCGCTGCGGCCAGTGCTTGCCCGAAGGTCGCGCTGTATTCAAAGGTGAAGCCGGTTTCGCCCAAGTAGTCGCGTACCCTCCGCCATGCTTCCCCGCCCGAGCCTTTGTGCCCCTCGTCCACGAAAATCAGGTTGTTCCCCTCGAAGGCTTCCACTGGAACGCTATCGCCTTCGCCGCGTTTTTCCATTACCAGCTTCGTAATCTCGGTGACCTTTACAGTCCCGGTTGTATTGAGCAAACTGCCGCTATCATTGAGGTCAAATCGCTCCGCCGAAATGTTGGATGCCTGCAACTCCTCGATGTGCTGCTGGCTCAGCCCTTCATTGGGAGTAATAAGCAAGATGTTGTCCAAGGGCTCCTGATTGTAGTGAAGAAACTGCCGGTAGTTCAGATGCAGCAGCAACGTCTTCCCGCTGCCTGTGGCCATCCAGAAGGCCAGCTTGTCCAGGTCGGTCTTTTCGAAAGGTTCCCAACGCTCGCTAGCGATGCGGCCGGCGTTATGCTGGGCCACGAATTCGTTGAGCGAACGCAGCAAGGATGCACGCCGATTGCAATAGCGGTCAAGGTAAATTTCGGTATACAGCGCCGCCAGATACTGGAAGTAACGCAGAGTAATGGCTTCCGCCCGGCCAGCGTTCATAGCGTCCAGGTGCTGGCGGATGTTATCGTCGTAGCGTTCCAGGTCGTCCGTGTTGACGCCCTGTAGTTGCCCAGATTGCGAAGCCAGCCGGGCGTAGATATGGCTGTGCCCATCGGTGTCAAAGCCCTCGTCGGCGCGCTTAAAGTCTCCAAGCAAGTCGGTCGTCTTCGCATAGCCCAACTGCTGGTGCAGCCAAGCCAGTAGCGATAACTTCTGCTCCAGTTGGGCATACCCTGGTTGTGGCCGGCCTCGGGGTGGCATGGTACGTCTCCTCCAATAAATCGCTGGGTTTAGGCGTCCATGCCAGCAAACATTCGCGCCTTGAACATCGGCTCAATGGGCTTGGCGCCGGTGATGCAGGAATCGCCGTTGACGTACACGGTATCAGCGTCGCCGGCCAAGTTGTGCTCCGCGACGAAATCACGGTCGCGGGCGAAGTCTTCCTCGTTCCAATTCTCGGTGGCCCGCCAGATAACGGCAACTTTGCGGCCGGGTGCCTCCCGGGTTTCGCCCCGGTACACCAGGTATCGGCGTCCGTCGTCGTCGTAGGCGCGTCGCGTGCGGATGTTCAGGCCAAGCAGGTAGTTGAAGGTCTCCGGCAGGTCAACCTTGCGTTCCTTCTTTTCGCCGTTGACGTGGGCACGCAGCCGGTAATCGAGGGGGCTTTTCAGCTCTCCGACGTTGAGCAGCGTTGCACTGTCCTTGGTTTCCCAACGCAGCATATACTTGAGCAGGTACTCGTCATCCGGCACTGTCAGCTGTAGCTGAGCTTGTTGACCTTTCACATCGTCAAACTCGATGCTGTCCAGCGCATCCTCGTAGGACTCCAGACGGATGTACTTCACGATGCGAGGCGAGCGCTCCGCCTCTTCCGCAGTGGCAGCCCGTTGCGGTTTGCCGTCCTTCCACTGGGGCGTGAATGTGACTTTCTTGATGCGGGGCAACAGCACGGTGTCAAAGTACTCACCCATTTCCACTAAGATGAATTTGCGCTCCCCGCCATCTTCCCGATTCAGGTTGATCACCGCATGACCGGTGGTTCCGGAACCGGCGAAACAGTCTGTGACCGCTGAATCAATGTCTGAAGCTGCAATGGAGACGACGTACTCCGACAAACGTAGTGGCTTCGGGTTGTCAAACGAATAACCGAAATCTTTTTGCAGATTGGTGTCGCTACCGCCATAGTAGTACAGAGACGGCACATTTTCGCTCATGTTGTCTTGCAACTGGTACTTGCGCCTAGGTTGCGTCGTTTCGTCCGCTCCAAACAAGATCAATCCTTGCTCTGACAGATCAGCCATCGTCTGAGGCGGGTTCCGCCATCCGCGTGCTGGTACTGGACAGGGTTTGCCGGTAACTGGGTGAATGAGCGGTGCAAAATACTCATCCGGTGCTTGCTGAGTGTTGGGCCACGCCATAGATACTGATTGATAGACCGTCCCATTGTCATCGAGATTGGAGTATGCTCTTTCGCCGCCAGAAAAATCCTGCTTCGCCAGCCACGCTCTAAACTCGTCCCGGACTGCATCTGACACACCGCCGTTTTGCGTAATCAGTCCATTCGCTTTTTCGATGATGTCCTGCGCGTTTTCCTTCCGTCTCGAAAGTCTGCGTTTGTTGCCTTTCAGTGCACTGTAGTCTCGGACTGCCCAGCAAAGATACTCATGCTGGCTTGCGATTGCGGTAGCGTCCCCTTTGGGGTTGCGCTTGTCCCAGATGACTGGACCGACATTTTGTTCAGTGCCGAAATGCACGCCTATCAGATGGTCTAACTGATTGAACTCGTGTTCATCAATGTGGGACACTAGCGACCCAGACTGCGCCAATAGGGATAGCCAATACGGCATCAGATTGTCCATCATAGCCAACCAAGTTGAGTGCTGGTATTTGTCCTTGTACATGAACCCGTCTTGGCCAGTGTTGTACGGCGGATCAATGTAAATGCACCTGACAGTACCGTCGTATTTTCTTTGCATCAAACGGAGCGCCTGCCAGTTGTCGCCGTGCAACAGCAGTGCGTCAGCTACACCGTCCAAATCTTCGAAGGACGCCAATAGACGGTCGGTGAAGGCAGTCTTGAAGTGCTTGGTGTCCAGTACCAAGGTGGGGTGGGCTTGCAGGAATGCACCGCTGCGTTCTCTGCTGTCAATAGAGAACAACTCCTGCCACTCGTCCCATTGCGCCTCGTTGGCGATGATGTCTGGGTAGAAGTCGGCGTCGATGTTGCCCAGAGTGATGCAGTATTGGGTTTCCGTGACAAACTTGCGCTTTTCGTACAGCGTCCTCTGGAAATTTTCAATCTGGGCCAAGAATTCGATGATTTTGCCGCCTACTTCCTTGACCAGCCGCAGTGTCTGGAACCAGCCGTCGGCCATGTTCTGACCTGCGACGGTCATATTGTCCAGGTTCAGCACTTCGTTTTTCAGGTAGAAGTCCAGTTCCCGATTGAGGAAGCCAGCCAGGTCTTTGTGGATGAAGAAGTCAGCGTTGTTGCGGGTGACGTAACGGCGCAGGTGGTGCTCCAAATGGCTGACCGGGTCGTTGCCGTTGCGCCGGTGCTCGCCGGTCAACGCGGCCAGTGCGTCGGGATGTTGCGGCAAGTTTTCCTGAATCGCGGTGATGGCGCCAGCGATGATGTTGTCTTGCTGCTTCTGTCGGCCTTTACCGTACCGCTGCTTTTCTGAGCCGTTCAGTGGCCTGTACTCAAAAGGTATCGTAATCGTCCGTGAATCAGCGTCCCATTGGGATTTTTCGCAAAGCGGCAAGAATAGGCGATCGTCTCCCTTGACGTTGTTCTGCTCCAGGTTGGCGTTGTCCAGTCGGAAACGGACGGTTACGCCGTTATGCGTCCAGTCGTAGTTGCGGAAGTGCTCGTCGGTCTTGACGTAGTACTGGCCGCTGTTGGCCCAGTGGAGATGGACTTCCTCGCCATTGTAGGGGATGGCGTAGCGTTCGTTACGCGAGTAGCGCCGCTTGGAGATGAAGTCGCCTTCCTCGTAGTAGCGGCTGAAGAACGTCCACAGGCGGTTGTAGATTTCGGCTTCAACGGCATCCCGGCTGCGGCCGCCCTGGGCAGCATTGGCTTGGGCTTCCAAGTAATCGCGACCGGCCTGCGTACCATGGAATTGCTCATTGAGGCTGCCAAGTTCGTCAATGGCGTCAGGGGTGAGATTTTCGCGCACGCGCTGGGCGGCTTCCGCTAGGGCGGACTGGGCGCGGGCTTGCTCGGCAAGAGGGCCACTATCCAACTCGCTGGCGACGGCAGCAGGCAGCTTTTCGGTGATGAACTGCTCAACCACATCCCGCTTGTGGTTCATGATGCGGTAGATCCCGAAGTCCAGATCGCAGCAATCGAACTGGAACAACTCGCGCAGCAGGTTTTGGAACTTGCCAAGGGCCGTTTCGGTCGTATACTCGGTGGTCATGGCTCTACCCCTGTCGCCGGCGTGTTGTCCTCATGTCTAGCAATGCAGTACGCGCCTTTGGCTACGTGCTCTTAGTACAGGCGGGATTATAGCGGAACCGAAATCTAGTGTCCCAACGAAGGCGTCACCAAAATTTGCGTCGTACAGTGAGTGGTTACGTCCCGGTCGTGTGATCAGCGTCATCCTTGTTGGCCCGCCATCAACGCTAGTCGCCCCAAATCCGTTGTCGCCCACCCTTTGAAAACCCCCCATCGACGCCCTGAAAAGGCCATCGAGACCCCGAACCCCCCCATCGAGATCGCCCAAATTCGCCGGGCCATTCGGTTATCGGACACATCCCCTCTCCCTATGATGGGTGGCACATCCGCCCGTGGCGGGAGAGGGTCAGGGTGCGGCGCGTCCGCCTCTGGCGGGAGGGTGAATTCCTTCGCAATCTCATCGCTCGACTCAAATATACGGCCGGCTTCTCGGTTGCGTCCCGGATGGGTAACGTCCCGTCAAGTCGCGTGATCAGCGTCATCCTTGTTGGTCAACCATCAACGCTCGTCGCCCAGAATCCGTTGTTGTCCACCCCTTGAAAAACCCCCGTCGACGCCCTGAAAAAGGCCATCGAGACCCCGAAAACCCCCCATCGAGATTGCCCAAATCCGCCGGGTCATTCGGTTATCGAACACATCCCCTCTCCCCTGATGAGTGGCACATCCACCCGTGGCGTGAGAGGATTAGCGTAATAGGTCGGAATCGGAAATTTCACGAGCCAGCACACAGCCATCGGCACAGACCTTTGGGTAACTGTCCAGGTTTGAGGTGACCGTCTAACACCAAAACCGTCATACCGGCCTTGAGCCGGTATCCAGAAAATCTTTCCCATGCACGCGTTCCCTGATCCGCGGACTTCATAGGTTTCCGCCGGCCCGCCGGTGAGGCGTACATAACAGGGAAACCCACCAACTCTGAACAGTTACAACGTACTGTACTCGTTCGGTGCAAATGGGAATGAGGCGCCGGTTGGGAGTGCAGTTGGCAAGATACTCGGCGCGGGTGCATCCTCCAGCAACTAATGGGGACGCACCGTGTTGTAGACCTGTTCACCGCGTCGTAGGGCGCGGTTCAGCCGCCCCATCGCAAGGTAGCCGTCGGAGAGTTGGTAGCCGCCGGAGGCGGACTCGGCGTGGGTGCGTTGGGCTCGTCCCACGTGCCGTTGAGCTTGGGTCATCGGGGCGGCAGCACGAACACCCTGATGCCGCGCTCCTGGCACCCGGCCTGGAACTCGCTGCCTCCGTCCGCCTGGATGGTCAGGGTGGGAAAGGACACACGCGCCGCCAGGGTATGGAGGAACTTCGTTGCCATGCTCGGGATAGCCCGGATGTGCGCCGAAGGCACGTCCCGGCGGGAAACCACGCCAGGGCGGTGCAGCGTTTGAGGACCACGCCGGGCAGCGGTCTCAGGTCCAGGGTGTCGATCCGTATATGCTAAAATGCGCTAAATTCCAGATTTCAGATCCATCAGCCGGGATACGGATATGCCACATAACTTTTGGATGATTAATTGCAACCGGCAGAATTTTGAGATCACTCAGCGACTGGGATTTGCTCAACAGGGCTTGAAGGCCGAATATCGACGCAAAGTGCAACGGGTCGAACCCGGCGATCGAGTCATTTACTACGTTAGTGGAGCGCGCGTTTTTACCGCCACCGCCACCGTTACCAAACCATACGAAGAGGTCAGATCCACTCCCTGGATCAAAGAAGGCAAGACGCTCTGGCCTTACCGCATTGGAATCAAACCCGACGTTGTTCTCCCCAGCGAACAGTACATCGACGCCGGCCTCATCGCATATCGTCTGGAATACCTCCGGAAATGGCCGCCCGAAGATTGGCACATGGCCTTCCAGGGAAATTTGCACCTCCTTTCCAAGGGCGACTTCTTCCTCCTGGAGACGGAGATGTTGAAGCTGCGGGATGGGCGCGACTCGGCGCTCCGCAAGGTCGATGAAGAGTTGGCAGCGGAAGCGGAACGGACCAATTCCCAAAGAGAACGCCGCCGCCGTAACTCCGAGCGAGAGCCCGCGCGACCCCCAAGGCCTCGACCCACCCGTGCCCCTGAGGGCGCGGAGCGGAATCCGGCAGTCCCCGCATCCACCGACGACGCGCCTGAACCCGTCGTGGTCGAGCAGCCGCCATCAGGGCCAGGGCGAAACCGTTCCAATGGGCGCGCTCGCCGCTCCCCGGCCAGGGGACGCAATCGCCACACTCCTGATAGCGCCCCCCGATTCGACGAGAACTAACTTCGGCGTAATTCGTCCAGCGCCAGGCGTATCTCAGCGCTTACCGCATCATCGTCTTCTGCTTGGAGCGCCGTTTGGAGCGCCGCCTGGGCGTCGGTTCCGCCGATGCGGCCCAGCGCCCAGGCAGCGTGCTGTCTGACCAGCGATTCCGCAGTCCGTAGAGCGCGAGTCAGGGCCGGCGCCGCCGACCGGTCCTGGACATTCCCCAACGCAACGCAGGCGTTGCGCTGCATTCCAACCCGCTTGGCCCGCATCAGGGGCGTTCCCGCAAACCGCTGGCGGAAATCTTCCTCGGCCATGTCCAACAGATCGATCAGGTCCAGCGCGGTCAGATCGCGCCTGCCGAAGTTGGGATCCTCCGTCGCTTTGGCCCTCCGGTTAACCGGGCATACTTCCTGGCAGATGTCGCACCCGAAGACCCAGGATCCGATGGCAGGCCGGAACTCTCGTGGTATCGGTCCCCTGTGCTCAATCGTCAGGTAACTGATGCACCGCCGGTTGTCCACCACGTAGGGCGCGACGATCGCATCGGTGGGACACGACGGAATGCAACGCGTGCATTGGCCGCAGGTCTTGGCTGACGGCCGGTCTGGTTCCAGCGCCAGGTTCGTGACGATTTGCCCCAACAGCAGCCATGATCCGTAGTCGGGATTCAGCACATTGCCGTTTTTTCCGAACCAGCCCAACCCGGAGCGGACCGCGGCGGCCCGGTCCAGCATCGGGCCGTCGTCCACGAACCAGCGCGCTTTCAGGCTCTCGTCAGTCAACTGCAGTGCGGCATCCTCGGACAACGCTATGACCAATCGACGCATCCGCCGCTTCATCAGGCGGTGATAGTCCCGCCCTCGAGCGTATCTGGCAACCAGGCCGGTTCCGTTTCCCCTGTCCTCTCCTGGCCCGGGGTAGTAGTTCAAGCCCAGCGATACTATCGAACGCGCGCCGGGCAGCAGGTATTCCGGATCCGTCCCGTGCTCAACGCGCTGCTTGGTGAACCACGGCAACCCATCCATCAGCCCATCGTCAATTCGTCTTAGCGCTATGTCCCGGTCACTGTCAAACAACGCGGCGTCCGTCACCGCTATTAGGTCGAAACCTGCTTCCTTGGCCCGCCGCTCGATCGCCTGGCGGGACGCCCTTGCATCCTGGGGTTGGCTTGGCGACGTGCTCACAGGTTCACGTATTGGTAACGTCCGGCGTAGCCTTGTGCATCATTGGCGTCCATGTAAATGAACACAAGCTGCGCGACCCGTGCATCTTGCTGGATCCTGAACCCCGTCGGGTGGTGAACGGTCATCAGCGCCTGCGAGCGACCGGAGTATCCGGCATCCCACACCGCCGTGTGGATGGCAACCCCCGACCGGAGCAGGCTGGACCGTGGTCGTGCCAGCGCCATTATGTGTCGCGGCAGGTTGACTATCTCGTTGAAAGTCAGCAGATAGGGGCCTCGCTGGAGTTCAAGCCAACCCTCGGAGTTGAAAGGAAGGTCTACGCCGTCCGGAAGTCTCCGGTCGTCGTCGGATATACCGATGCTTCCACCTGCGGAACTCTCCGAGTACGCGACGACGGACCGGACTGTGACGTCAAAACCGTTGGGTTGCAGTTGTTGATCGAGGTCCCTGTATTCGGCCACCAGCGGCGGGTCCCCCTTGATCAAGGCGCCGATGGTTCCTCGACTCAATACACCCGCGAATTTCGGGGGGTCAACGCTCATGCTGCTCCCAAAACGACGCGCCCGCCGCGCCGACTCAATCGGGACCGCGGCGGGCTCAGTAATCCCCGTGTGTGGGATTAGTCGTGCATGAAGTCCTGGATATCCGCCGGCAGCGGCTCGTACTTCGGAATCTCGGTGACGACGGCTTGCGTGGTCAGCAGCATTCCTGCGACCGAACCCGCATTCCGCAGGGCAGAGCGCGTGACCTTCGCCGGATCGATGATCCCTCGCGCCACCACGGCCGTGTAGTCCCCACGGTCGGCGTCGAACCCATAGTCGCCCTCGCCGTTCCGGACGTTTTCTACCACCACTGCGCCTTTGTAGCCCGCATTGTCAGCGATGGTGTTCAGCGGAGCTTCAAGCGCCGCCCGCACCAGCCGCATACCCACGGCCTCGTCCCCGGCGGCTCCGTCTATGATGCCGTCCAGTGTGGCCTGGGCCCGCAACAGGGTAACGCCGCCGCCGGGAATCACGCCCTCTTCAACCGCCGCTCGCGTGGATGCAAGCGCGTCCTCCGTGCGGCTCTTCCGCTCATTGAGTTCCGGCTCGGTGGCCGCGCCCACCTTGATCACGGCGACTCCGCCGGCCAGGTTGGCAAGCCGCTCCTGCAGCTTCTCGCGGTCGTAGTCCGACGTAGTCTCTTCGATCTGCACCCGCAGTTCAGCGACGCGGCCGGCGATGTCATCCTCGTGTCCGCGCCCCTCAACAATGGTCGTTTCGTCCTTGGTCGCCAGCACTCGGCGGGCGGAGCCGAGATGCTCGATCGCGATGTCCTCCATGCGCATGCCCGTGTCGCTGGTAATGACCGTGCCGCCCGTGACAATGGCCAGGTCCTCCAGCAGGGCCTTCCGCCGTTCGCCGAATCCGGGAGCTTTGACGGCCAGGCTGCTCACGGTCCCTCTCAGCCGGTTGACCACCAGCGTCGCCAGGGCTTCTCCCTCAATGTCCTCGGCGATTATCACCAGGGGACGCCGGCCGCCCTGCGCTACCGCCTCCAGGGCGGGCACCACGTCGGCCGCGGCCGATAGCTTCTGGTCGGTCAGCAAAAAGAGGGGCTCGTCCAGGGACACTTCCATGCGGTCGGTGTCCGTGACGAAGTGCGGAGACAGGTAACCGCGGTCAAGGCGCATGCCCTCAACCACGTCGAGTTCGTCGGTCAGCCCGCGGCTCTCTTCCACGGTGATGATGCCTTCGCGACCGACCTTGTCCATGGCATCGGCGATCAGTTCGGCGATCGCCTCTTCATGGGCGGAAAGGGCCGCCACGCGCGCCACCTGCTCCCGGCTCACTACGGCCACGGCCTGCGAACTGATGTGGTCGCTCACCGCGCTGACCGCCTGGTCAATGCCCGATTTGAGTGCCAGCGGGTTCGCGCCCGCGGCCACGTTCATGAACCCACCCTGGATGATGGAACGGGCCAACACCACGGATGTCGTCGTGCCGTCGCCCACCACATCATTGGTCTTTGCGGCGGCCTCTTTGACCACCTGCGCGCCCATGTTTTCGTATGGGTCCGGCAGTTGCACTTCTTTGGCGATGGTAACGCCGTCGCTGCACACTACTGGTAGCGTCCATACGCGGCCCAATATGACGTTCCTTCCGCTGGGACCCAACGTGAGAGCGACTACGCGACCCAACTGGTCGACGCCGCTCATCAGGCTTTGTCGGGCATCCTCATCAAAAATCAGCTGCTTTTCAGGCATTGCGGGAATCCTCCGGACTCGGCGAGTTGGCGCGCGCGATTCGAAATGACGTGACGGTAAGGTCCATGGACGGACCGACGAATCGCGTAAGATTATGCACTACAATTGTCCGCAACGTGGCGAACCTTGTCAACCGAAAGATGACATTTTGCTTGCCCTCTGATAACATTTCACGTCCAAACCAGTTCATAGGAGCGTCGCCTTGCCTGCTCAGAAGGCCCACCGCAAATCAGTAAAACGTTACGCCCGCAACCTCAGCGTGCGACGCGCCACCCGCACCGCCATCGTCAAAGCACGACGGGCCGTGGCCACAGGCGCACCCGATTCCGAGGCAGAGGTGCGCCGCGCCATGCGCCAGTTGGACGTCGCCGCGCGCAAGGGAGTGTTGCACAAGAACAACGCCTCCCGAAGCAAGTCTCGCCTCGCAGCCGCCCTCAACCGCACATCGGCGGAGTGACCGCAGAGCCGAATCGCTTACCCCCAATCACCAGGAACCAGGATAAGGCCGGCGCCCTTGCAGCGCCGGCCTTAACGTTGTGATTCGCGCGCCCCGACCCAGAGATTGTGCCATCTCTCTCGTTGACACTGTTCCCGCTTCCGGGTATTATGTTCGCAACGAACAAAGTTTCCGCACAATGGAACGCCTATTTCCGGCCCGGAGGTACTCGCCTATGACCACGAAACGACCACTGCGCGACCGCCAGCAACGCATCCTCGCCTACATCGAACAGTTTCTCGAAGAAAACGGTATGCCCCCGACCGTTCGCGACATTCAACGGGGTTGCGAAATCAGCAGCACCTCCGTCGTGGACTACAACCTCAGGCTGCTCGAACGGTACGGCTATTTGAAGCGCCGCTCGGAAATCGCTCGCGGCATCGAACTCCTTGACGAGACCGGACAGCCGGTCAACGCCGGTTCGACCCGAGTCCAAATCGTCGGCTCCATTGCGGCGGGCGAGCCCATTCCCGCGTTCTCCTCGGAAGGCGCCGCCGCCGCCGCCGAGTTCGACATCGTCGAAGTTCGTCCCGAGTTGAAAAAGAAGCACGGCACCCTGTTCGCCCTTTCCGTAAAAGGAACGTCCATGATCGACGCCCTCATCGATGACGGTGACGTTGTGGTCATCACGCCCACCAACGCCGCTCAGAACGGCGAGATGGTCGTCGCCTGGCTCAAAGAGGAAGAGGAAGCCACCCTCAAGAAGTTTTACCGCGAAGGCAGCCGCGTCCGTTTGCAACCGGCAAACAGCACCATGGATCCCATCTACGCTGACGCCGACAACGTCGAGGTGCGCGGGCGCGTCGTCGAGGTCTTGCGTCAGTTCTGAACCACCCGGACTCGGCCGATACGATGGCGCGTCCTCTTCGGGTACGCGCCATTTTAAATAAGTCCGGTCAGTTCCGACTGTTGGACAGAGCCCCGTAGGTGGCAACCAGGAAAGGGACGCAGTAGGTCAACGGTATCTTCCACGCCAGCGCTCCCGACAATTGCCCGGTCAATATGGCATCACCCTGATTCAACGCGGTCAGCGCAGTCCCGACTACCAGGCACGCGATCAGGGAACGCCGCAGCATCGGCCAGTGGCGCACCGCGCACCTCAGGCATTTGGTAACCCCCTCACCGGCGCCTGGCGGCCGAAACGTGTAACTCGACCCCCCCAACGCCCTGGCACACGCTCCGCACGTTCCGTCCGGAGCGCTCATCCCCAACCATCCCTGGCCCCCGGCTGTCCCACCGTGGGCGCATCCGCAGCGTAGGGCGAGATTTCGACGTTGTTGAATACTTTCCTGGGTTGCCAGAGGCCCGTCTCGTGCCAGAACTCCAAAATCGCCAGGAACACGCCATCCGCGCTATATGCCCGACGTGTCTCGGACCCCTCGGCCGGGCGCCCCACCGTATCAGCGCGGATGGCTTGCCCGTTTTTTATGGCGGCTTCCTCTTGTCCGGTCACCCGGATTGCCCCCCAATGCCTCAACGCCGAATCAACCGGATGCAGGTGTATTCGCCAGTCGCCATCAGCAGCCGCCTGCTCCAGTGCATCCAGCGTAACTCCCTTCTCTGCTTTGAATTTCCCGCACGACAATCTTGTTAGGTCGGTTACGTACCCGCCGACACCCAGCATTCGCCCGAGGTCGTGGGCTATCGACCGCAGATATGTGCCTCGGCCGCAATCAACGGTGAGCCTCAACAGTGGGAGGTCTATTTCGTCAATGCGAATCGCGTGAATCTTGACCTGGCGCGGCTTCCTGTCGATCTCCTTCCCGGCACGGGCCAGTTCATAAAGGCGGCGGCCATCCACTTTGATCGCGCTGTACATCGGCGGCACTTGCTCAATGGTCCCCACGAATCGGACCAGCGCCGTTGCGATGTCGCCCCGCGTCAGCGCGCCTGGCGTGGCAACTTCCTCGATCTCACCTTCTGCGTCGTAGGTAGTGCTCTGCGCGCCCAGCCGTACCGTCATGCGATACCGCTTCCTGCCTGATACCACCTGTTCCATCAGGCGCGTGGCCTGGCCGAAGCAGATCGGCAGCACCCCCTCCGCCAGCGGGTCCAGGGTGCCGGCATGCCCCACTTTCTTCCTTTGCCCTGCAATCCTCTTGACCCGACGCAAGGCCTCCATCGAGGTCATGCCGGCGGGCTTGTAGAGGTTCAGGAAACCATGGACCGTTGGCTCGGCCCGTCCACGGGGCGCCATGGCCTAGCCCTGCCCGGTAGATGCGGCCAGTCCACCGCTTTCCGCCCCGTCCGACACCTCCAGATCTTCGATGATGCGCATCAACCGGTCGGCCTCCACCATCGCGTCATCCAGGACGAACCTCAGGAACGGTATGTATCGGAGCGATACCCTGTCACGCAGTTCACGGCGCAGAAACGTTGCCGACGACTGTATCCCGGCCAGCGCTTCCTGCCGGACGGCCTCATCTCCCATCACGCTGACGTAAACGCGAGCGGTCCGCAGATCAGACGCTGTTCGGACCTGCGTGATGGTCACTAGGCCCCGTAGCCGTGGATCGTTGACCTGTGATGTGATCAGGCTGGAGATTTCCTGCCGCAGCAGCCCGTTCACCCGTTCAATGCGACGCTGGTCGGCCATATTCGCCTCAGCCAATGCTGCGATGGTCCCTGACCTGGTATGCCCCTCGCCGTTGTCCGGCCATCGGGCCCCGGGACACGGACCAGGGTCCCGGGGGTCAGTTCACCCGCTCCATGCGATAGGACACGATCAGGTCGCCTTCCTCATAGTCGTGGAACGAGTCCAGCACGATGCCGCACTCGGTCCCCACCGTCGCCTGGTTGATCTCATCCCTGAAGTGCCGCAGGCTCGCCATCTGGGTTTCGGCGACCACGTCGTCCTCGCGCATGACCCGCACCGTGCCTTGACGGGTGATGCGACCGTCCAGCACCCGACAGCCGGCGATGCGCAGGCCCCGTCGCCCGGGGAATATCTCCCTGACCTCGGCGCGGCCAACCACAACCTCCTCGAACTCGGGCTCGAGCATGCCGTGCAATGCCTGCTCCACATCCTCCAGGAGACGGTAGATGATCTGGTACTCGCGCACCTCCACCCCCAGACGCTCGGCGGTCCGCTCCGCCCCGATTTCAAACCCAACGTTGAACGCCAGGATGATGCCTCCCGATGCCGCGGCCAGTTGCACGTCGGAGTCGCTGACCGAACCGGACCCTGAGTGGATTACCCGCGCTTTTACGTCGCCATCGGACAGTTTTTCCACCGATTGCACCACGGCTTCCACGCTCCCCTGCACGTCCGCTTTCAACACCAGGATCAGTTCCTTCACATCCCCGGCGTCAATCTGCTTGACCACGCTGTCCAGGGTCAGAACGGTGTCCAGGTTGCCGGTGCTGCTGCGCTGCCCGTGACGAGTGGCAGTCTGACGGGCCGTCCGCTCGTCGGCAACCACCTTCAGGATATCTCCCGCTTCAGGAGTGGCGTTCAGGCCGATGATGACACCGGGCGACCCGGGAGTAACGGCGTCCATCGATTCGCCGCGCTCGTTCGTAATGGCCCGCACCCTTCCCCAGGCGCCGCCGGCCACGATGTGTTCACCGACCGTCAGCGTCCCGGCCTGAACCAGCACGGTCGCAGTCGGACCACGGCGGCGGTCCAGCGTCGCCTCAACGATCACCCCGGCGGCGTCCCGATTCGGGTTCGCCTTCAACTCCATGATCTCCGACAGCACGGTCAGGTTTTCAAGCAGATCTGCAACGCCCTCACCGGTTTGGGCGGACACAGGTACGGCGATCACGTCCCCGCCCCATTCTTCCACCAGCAGGTTCCGTTCGCTCAGTTGCCGCTTCACCACATCGGGCTGTGCTCCCGGCAGGTCCATCTTGTTGATGGCCACCACGATGGGCACCTCCGCCGCGCGGGCGTGGTTGATTGCCTCATCGGTCTGGGGCATGATCCCGTCATCGGCCGCGACCACCAGGACCGCGATATCCGTCACTCGAGCGCCTCGCGATCGAATCGCCGTGAACGCCGCGTGCCCCGGCGTGTCCAGGAACGTTATCGGTTGTCCGTCCCTCGCCACCTGGTACGCCCCGATATGCTGGGTTATCCCTCCCGCTTCCTTTTCGACTACCGACGTCTCCCGGATATAGTCCAGAAGGCTGGTTTTTCCGTGGTCGACGTGGCCCAGTATGGTGATCACCGGCGGCCTGGACTCCATCAACTCCTGGTCTTCGTCCCCAGCCCCGGCGTTGATGGACCCTGTGTCCTCGGTCGCCTCTGCCAATCGGGTTCTTACGCCGTAAGCGGCGGCGGCCACGGTGGCCACTTGGTGATCGATCACCTGGTTCACCGCAACCATGATGCCGTGTCGCATCAGCTGCTTGATTACATCCACCGGCGACTGGTCCAAAAGCTCGGCCAGATCTTTAACGGTCAGGGTTTCCGGCAATACCAGGGCGCGAGGAGTGCTGCGACGGGGTTCGCCCCGCCGGGCCCGCCTGGGACCCGCCGTGCGTTGCTGTGTTGCCATAATCACACCTCCTCGTGCCGATCGATCCGCCCGAACTTGCGGGGCGCGACCGCCTGAACCCGCGAGTCCGCCGATGCGTGAGTCGCGTCACCCATCCCGTTGTCAAACCCGCCGGATTCAATTATCTCAATGTAGTAGTTCTGTAATGCGTCCAGGTCGGTATCCGTAATCTGCACCCGAAGGCTGTGCCCCAGCGCTCGTTTCGCCAGGCCACGTTCCCAGCACGCCACCCGATTGCACAGGTACGCGCCCCTCCCGTTTGCTCGTCCGGTGGGATCCGGTTTCACCGGTCCATCCGGCGTGCGGACGATCCGCACCAGCGTGCCTTTCGGCCCCTTCTGGCCGCAGGCGATGCAACTGCGTTCCGGTGTATGTCGTTTTCTCGGAATTCCGGTTACCTGGTTCCCGTGCGGGTATTGCCCGTCCCAATCATGGTCTTTATCGTCGGCGGGGACCCGGACCGCGCGCGCCGGGCACGTTGCCGCCGCGCCGATTTCCACCGCCGCGCCGCCGACGTCCGGTGCTGCCCCTGAAGTCACCCACGATATCTTCGGCGAATCGGATCTTACCGGCGTCGGGCGCTAGGTTCGGTAGCCCCGCCAGAAGATCGCTCATTTCCTCTTCGAGCAATTCATCCTCGGGCTCGTCCTCATCCTCTTCGTCGTCGGCCTCCTCGATCACATCGGTCAGAGTCAGGCTGTCCAGCGCATCGACGCTGAGGCCAACCGGTTCGGCTTCCGCCTGAGCCTCCGCTGCCGCCTTTGCAGCCTCCTCTTCTTCCAGCAATTGAGCCAGGAGCGCCTCTTCGTCGTAATCGGGTTCCGGCTCCGGCTCGACCTCAGCCGCAACCGGCTCCACGACGGCGTTTTCCTCCTCGACGACCTCTGCCGGCGCATCAGCGACGGCTACCGCTTCCACCTCTTCGGGCGCTTCGGCGGTCTCCTCCACATCAGGCGCTTGCACCACCAGACCGGTTTCCGCGATGGCCGCCTCCGCGGCCTCGGCCACCGGGAGCGCCTCAACTTCAGGCGCGGTTTCAGGAGCCACCGGCTGCGTATCGGCTTCAACCTGGGCGGCCGCTTCGGCTTCGGCGCGCGCGGCAGCCTCGGCCTCAGCAAGAGCCGCAGCAGCGGCGGCCTGTTCAGCCGCAATTCGCGCTGCTTCAGCGGCCCGAACGGCGCGCAGGGCTTCCCACTGCTCCACGTTCTTGATGTCCAACCGCCAGCCGGTCAGCCTCGCCGCCAGTTTCGCGTTCTGTCCGTCCCGGCCGATGGCCAATGACATCTGGCTCTCGGGAACCACCACGTACGCCGTACGATCGTCCGTCTCCAGTTCCACAGCGCCCACGTCGGCAGGGCTGAGCGCCCGGGCGATCAATACCTGCGGGTTTGAATCCCACTCGATGACGTCGATCTTTTCGCCCTGCAATTCGTTGACGATGCTTTGGATGCGGTTGCCCCGCAGGCCGATGCAGGAACCGACCGGGTCAACGCCCTCCTGGTGCGACGCCACCGCCACCTTGCTGCGCACGCCAGGATCACGGGCTATCGCGCGTATTTCCACCGTGCCGTTGCTGATCTCGGGCACTTCCGCTTCCATCAGTCGACGCAGCAGGTCCCGGTGCGATCGGCTGACCACGACTTCGGGTCCACGCGTGGTTTGCTGGACTTCTACCAGCAACACCTTGATGTTCTGCCCTTTGCGATACCGCTCGTTGCCCACCTGATTATCGGGGCGCATGATCCCCCGCGCCCGATTCTGATTCTGGGCCTGGTGGGGGTTCAGATTGATGAAAACCGTCGGGCCTTTTTCAATGCTCTCAACGCTGCCGCTGATTATCTCGCCCTGGTATCCCGAATATTCCTCAAAAGTCTTCTCCCTTTCCGCCTCTCGCAATCCCTGCATCAGCACTTGCCTCGCCGTCTGGGCGGAAATACGGCTGGTGTCATACGAAACCTCTTCTGATTCGGGAATCTCGACGTCGATCTGGGCCGTCGGGGTGAGTATCAACGCCTCGGCCAGCGAGATCTCCGTTTCAGGATCCTCCACTTCCTCCACAACCATCCGCAGCGGGAAGATGCTGATGTCCCCAGTGTTGGGGTTGAGCTTCACCGCAAGGTTTTTGGCGCCGGCCACGCTGTCCCGGCGGAACGCGGTGGCGAGCGCCACCTCCACCTTGTTGAGCACCAGTTCCTTGCGTAGACCGCGTTCGGCAGATAACTGATTCAACGCCATCATGAAATCGCTTTTCATGGTTGTCCTCCGTTAGCCGAACGATTTTCTCTGGTTGGTGCCCCGGTCAATATCATAGAAATAAGGCGGGTTTACGCCCCGCCTGAACTATCCTTGAACCTCTCGTTGCAGGCCGTTAACCATCCGGTCATCTAGTCCCGCAACAGGGCGTTTGTGTGGCCGAAGTATAACATCGTTGCGACGGGCGGGCAAGGAGGTTATGGCAAGCAAAGGCCCGCCGGTGGCGGCGGGCTTTTGGGGTGCCGGTCGTTTGGTGGCACGCTTACCACCAGATCTTGCCCTGCGCTTCCTTCGCCAGCGTTTCGTAGTCACGGGTCCAGAGTTGGCTGCTCAGGTATTTCCAGCCGCCGTCCGCCAGCAGGCACACCACGTTCCCGCTCTCCATGCGCTCCGCGTGCTTCAGCGCGCCGGCGATTACCGATCCTGAGGAGATGCCGGCGAATATCCCTTCCTTGTTCATCAATTCCTTGGTCATGTAGAAGGAATCGAAACTGTTCACCAGCAGCCGGTTGTCCAGCATGTTGATGTCCAGGATGGGCGGAATGAATCCGTCCTCCAGCCGGCGCAGACCCGAGATGAAATCGTCCGGCTCCGGAGCCACGGCGATGATCTTGATGTCGCTGCGGTGCTCCTTGAGTCGGCGAGCGTTCCCCATTAGCGTGCCGCCCGTCCCCAGGCCAGCCACAAACACGTCCACGTCCGGAAGCGCCTCGACGATCTCCTGACCTGTTCCCTCGTAGTGAGCCTCCGGGTTGCCCTCATTCCCGTACTGATACAGCATCAGGTAATCGTGCGGGTTCTTCCCGACGATTTCCTGCGCAACCACCACGCTGCCGTTGGTGCCCAGCGACCCATCCGAGTACATGATTTCCGCGCCGTACGCTTCCAGTAATTGCGTGCGTTCCACCGACACGTTCTCTGGCATCACCACCGACACTTTGTAGCCCTTCAGCCGGCCGATCATGGCCAGTGATATGCCGGTGTTGCCGGACGTCGGCTCCAGAATGGTCCGGTTCGCTGTGATCTCCCCGTCCGCCTCCGCTCGCTCAATCATCTTGAGCGCGATGCGGTCCTTGACGCTGCCCGTGGGATTTTGACCCTCCAGTTTGGCAAACAGCCGAACGTTGGGGTTGGGACTCAGGTTTTCCAGCTCCACCAGCGGCGTGTTGCCGATGGTGGAAATAAGACCTTTGTGGGTAGCCTTGGTGAGCATTAGCGGCGTCTCAACGTTGGCGGTCGGAGTATCGAATTGATCGGATCCTCGGTTGCTGCGAGGCCTTTAAACGGCCCCGGCCGCCACCGCCAGCGGTTCGTGCGCTTCGGCCACTCCGCAGAACACCTCGTAGTCAATCAGTTCCTTGACTGTCGGGTTTTCCCCGCACAGCGGGCACTGAGGGTTGCGCCGCAGTCGCACTTCACGGAACTGCATGCTCAGCGCGTCGATGACCAGCAGACGGGACGACAGGCTCTCTCCGATGCCCAGGATGTGCTTCAGCGCTTCGGTCGCCTGTATCGACCCAACCAGCCCCGTCAGCGCGCCCAGCACTCCGGCCTCGGCGCAGTTGGGCACCATGCCTGGAGGCGGCGGCGCCGGGAACAGGCAGCGGTAGCAACCCTGGCCCGGCAGGAATACGGTGGCCTGCCCGTCGAATATCAGGATGCTCCCGTCGATCAGCGGCTTGTTCAGCAGATAGCACGCGTCGTTGACCAGGTACCGCGTGGCGAAATTGTCCGCCCCGTTGATCACGATGTCGTACTGGCCGATGATGTCAAACGCGTTCTCGGAGGTCAGCCACGTCTCGTGCAGCACAACGTCCACTTCCGGATTGTAGGACTGGATGTTGTCCTTGGCCGACTGGACTTTCGGCCGCCCTACGTCGGGCGTGTGGTGCAGGATCTGGCGCTGCAGGTTGGACAGTTCCACCACGTCGAAATCGACGATGCCCAGCTTTCCTACCCCGGCCAGCGACAGGTATACCGCCGACGGAGACCCCAGGCCGCCAGCTCCGATGATCAGCGCGCTCGACTCCATCATCTTGCGCTGTCCCGCGCTGCCCACATCCTGCATGATGATGTGGCGGCTGTAGCGTTTGACCTGGTCGGGGGTCAACCGTAGTGGTTGCACCATTTGGGATTCCTCCGTTTTGCCTGAATCAGTGGTTCGCGATTACTAAAACCCTCGGCGCAAAACAAAACCCGCGCCCCAGTCCGTTGAACGGGCCTCGCGGGTGCAGGCTTTGCGGTATTGCAAGAAGCCTGTCCCCTATGTATCGGGACAGGCGCAGGTAAACGTTGAGGGTCGCATGTGAAGCATGTGCGACGAGTCTATCGCCGGGCCGGAATTTTTGTCAAGAAATTACGCGGGCGCAACGAGATGGCGCAAGCCGACTACACCGGCGCCGGGGCTGGTCCGGCAACCGGTTCCCAGTGCTCCGCCTGCATATCGGCCCTGTCAATCAGGGCGATCTGCCGCTCGGCGAGATGCGCCAGTGTCGTGCCCTCCAAAACCAGTTGGATGGAGTCTTCCACCGTCTGCCAGATCTCCTTCTGCGCGCAGCATCCCGCAAACATGCAGTCCGTGGGTAAGGTCAGGCAATCAAGCGGGGACGCGTTGCCGTCAAGCTCCTGCATGATTTCGTACAGGTTGATGCGGTTGGGTGCTCTGGCCAGAAGGTGCCCGCCCTGCGGCCCGCGGCGGCTGTGCACGAACCCACTCTTGTTCAGCGCGGACATCAACCGCTCCAGGTAAGACTCCGGAATGCCCTGGCGGTAGGCGATCGCCGAGGTCTGCACCGGGCCATCTCCGTAGCGCATGGCAAGCTCCACCAACGCCCGGACGCCATAATCAACTCTCATCGGGATGCGCAAACCTACACCTCCGTCGCATGAGGAATTATACGCATTGACGCGCAGAATGCCAACCGATGCGAATTTGCGAGCGAAACCACCAAATTGCGACGCTTTCCGCCGATCACAATACGCCCTGCTCGCGTCGGACACTCGACGTCGCAGCGAATATTGCTGACCACTTTCTGACGCTCGCGCTTTTTGTCTCAGGCTCCGTCCGTCCTTGGACTCACCCGTCGGTCGTACACGGTCATGTACGTGCCCAGCCCGGTCGCAATCAACTGGCCATCCGCTCCGAATATTTCCATGTCCCCAACGATTATGCGGCCGCCTCGACTCCTGATGGCGCTCCGGGCGGTCAACTCACCGTCCCTGGCCGGCGCAACAAAATTCAGTTTCAACTCAATGGTGACTGCGTGCTCCCCCTCTTTCAGCAGCGACCGGCAGGCCCGAAAAAACGCGTAGTCGGCCAGCGCTACCAGGATTCCGCCCTGTACCGCCCCTGCTCCCTGCCGGTGCCTGTCCGCAACCGTCATGAAAGCCGTGCCGACGCCGTCGGCCGACTCTCCCGGTCTTATGCCCAGCAGTTCGGCGAACGGCCCATCCTGCTCATTTGCCCGCGATGATCCCTGGAGAGTCATGCACTCCTCCCGTGTCCAAAGTAACTGTGGTTGTTGAACGGGGATTATAATCTGAAACCTCGATGCATCGCCCCATTGCGCCCGCTATACTGATTACTCCGATGTTGCCGACACCAACACCAGACTTTGCCCATCGGTCCCGCCATGGCTAGGGGGGTCCTCACCGCGCTTGCCGTTATGCTGGTGTGCACCATCGTTCCCATCGCCCAGGTGTTGCTGGCGCCTTTCGGCCCGTTCCTCGGCGCTTACTTCGGCATCCGGTCGGTGCCAACCGGGGACCGCGCTCCGCTGGTCGCCGCTGCGATTTTCGGCTCCGCCGTCGGCGCGGCCTCGGCAGCCATTCTCGTGATTATCGCCATCATCGTTACCCTCGCCGCGCCCATTCCCGGGCGGTTCATCATCCTCACCTGGATCGCGGTGGCGGTATTCTCAGCGTACGTCGCCGGCATGGCCACTCTGGGCGGCCTCTACCGCCTGATGAAATCGCGCTCCGCGGCCATCACTCCGGCGCCCGGCCCAGGCTGATTGATGGAACGGTCCTCGCTCATGGCCCTCCTGGAAGGAGTGCGCGACGGGAGCGTCCCGGTAGCCGAGGCGGTCTCTGCCCTGCGCGACCTGCCGTACCAGGACCTTGGCTATGCCCGTCTCGACCATCACCGGCCCTTGCGCACCGGTTGGCCCGAGGTCGTGATGGGCCAAGGCAAAACCCCCGATCAGATCGCCGGCATCGTTCCGGAACTGGCGGGACGCGGTCATCCCGTTCTGGTCACGCGGGTTTCGCCCGATGCCTACCGGTTGGTATCCGGGTCGATGCCGTCCGCGGAGTACCACGAGTTGGCGCGCTGCATCGTCGTCCCCTCCGATCCACCGCTTGAACTGCGACATGAAGGGCTGCTGATCGTCACCGCCGGCACCGCCGACTTGCCGTTCGCGGACGAAGCCGCCGTAACTGCGGAATTGATGGGGTGTTGCGCCAAACGCCTCAACGACGTGGGGGTCGCCGGACTGCATCGACTGCTCGACCGGTTGGATGAACTCCAGGCGGCACGGGTGATCGTGGTGGTCGCGGGGATGGAGGCCGCCCTCGCCAGCGTCGTATCCGGCCTTGTCTCCGCTCCCGTCATAGCCGTGCCGACCAGCGTCGGTTATGGCGCCAGTTTTGATGGACTCGCCGCCCTGCTCGGGATGCTGAACGCGTGCGCTCCGGGCGTGAGCGTGGTGAATATCGACAACGGTTTCGGCGCCGGCTATCTGGCCGCCCAGATCTGCGCGATGGCCGGTTCCGAAAATTCCGGCACGGGCGGTACGGAGGCGGATTGAGGGGGCGTAGCTGGCTGCTCCTGCTGCTCGTCACCGTCGCGGCCTTCGCCGGCCTGCTGGCGTACGGCGACGTGCGCGATGTCAGCGGTTTGCTGGTGGATGCGCCGTCGCTTTATGTTGCGTTCGCGGCGGCGCTCGCCCTGGCGGTGATCAACTACGCGCTGCGATACCTGCGTTGGTTGCTGTACTTGCGCGCGCTGGATATTCGCATACCGTTCTCCATGAGCGTGTCGGTGTTCGCCGCCGGGCTTGCCTTGTCCATCACGCCAGGTAAAGCGGGAGAACTGCTCAAGAGCGTGTGGCTCAGCCGACGCGCCGGAGTGCCCGTCTCGGCGTCCGCCCCCGCGGTGGTCATGGAGCGCCTGACCGACGTCGTCTCGGTCGCCCTATTGGCCATGGCCGGGACCCTGCTGCTCCCTGCAATCGTCGCCGTGGTCGTGCTATGCATCCTGGCGACGGTGATCGTCATCGGCGTCCTGGCCGCCTCACGGTTCGGCGCCGCCGCGCTCAGGCTGCCCATCCTGCGGCGGTGGCAGGAACCGCTGGCCCACTCCCATCAGGGCCTTCGCCGGCTCATGACCCCGCCGATTCTGGCTGCAGCGGTGATCCTGGGGACGCTGGCGTGGGCCGCTGAGGGCGTGGCGTTGTGGATCATTGTGATTGGGATTGAGGAACAAATCTCGCCGTTGCTCGCCATACCGATTTCCGCCGCCGCCGCTCTGGTGGGCGCCGTAACAGCGCTGCCCGGCGGTCTGGTCGGATTCGAGGGCAGCATGGTCGCGCTGTTGCGCCAGTCCGGACTCGAAGCCGCGCCGGCCGCGCTGGCCACCCTGCTGACCCGGCTGACCACCCTCTGGTTTGCGGTGCTGATCGGGCTGCTGGCGTGGCTGTGGATCAGTCGCACCGGGTCCGCGCAACTCAACGCCGAAGCGCTGACCGAATCGACTCACGACAATCGATGAGCGTCGTCGCCGGACTCGTCAGGACCGCGCGGCCCCGGCAGTGGGTCAAGAACCTGTTGGTCTTCCTGCCCCTGATGTTCGCGGTGGACCTCGTCTGGTCTGCCGGCGACCTGCGGACCCTGCTGCCCTACGCTCCCCGGTTGGGGATTCTGTTCACCGCGTTCTGCGCGCTGTCGGCGGCCATATACATCCTCAACGACTGCGCCGACCGTAATGCCGACCGTCAGCATCCCACCAAGCGCAATCGTCCAATCGCATCCGGCGCCGTGTCGCTTCCCGTGGCCGTCGCGGTCTGCATCGCGCTGGCGGTGGCCGGCATGCTGGCCCTCTACACCATATCCGTCCCGCCGTACCGGGTGTTGCTGATGATTGGAATCGTCTACCTGGGGCTGAACGTCGGGTACTCCCTGAGGCTGAAATCGGTTGCCCTGGTCGACGTGATACTCGTGGCCGCGGGTTACGTGCTCCGCGCGGTGGCCGGTGCGGTGGCCGTGGGCGCCGCGCCGTCTCCCTGGCTGTACGCCGTGACCGCCGCGGGAGCCCTGTTCATCGTCATTGGCCGCCGTTACGCGGAGGCGCGCCTCGCGGGGCCCGACGCAGACGCCCAACGGGCCACCCTGCAGCACTATGGCCCGCCGGTGGGGGGACAGTTGCTCGTGCTTTCCGCCACGGCTGCGCTGGTGAGCTACACCCTGTACGCCGTCGAGGCCGATAACCTGCCGGCGAACAACACCATGCTGTTGACCGTCCCCCTGGTGATATTCGGCCTGTTCCGTTACCTGTTTCTGCTGAATCACAGCCGGGACGCCGAATCTCCGGAAATGCTGATGCTGCGCGACGTCCCCCTGATGGTGGCGATAATCGCGTGGGTAATCGTCGCCGGCGCGGTGCTGGTGCTCAACTAGACCGTCAACGTTGATGCCAGCGTGATCGTATGACTTACTGCGCCTGGCTGGTAAACCAGGCACATGAGCCGAAACCAAGCGTATTGCGTGGGGCAGGTGATTACCCACCCCACCCGTCTATCCGGTAAGGTAAGGTCAGGCCACGCCGGCCATCTCTCTTTCCTCGGCCGACTCCCGCCCCGCAACCTCCAGCTTCAACCCGTCGCCGGCGTCGTTCACGTCCGCGACCACATGGTCGCCCTCGTTGAATTCCCCGGAGAGCACTCCCCGCGATAGCTGGTTCTCCAGGTGCCGCTGGATGGCCCGGCGCAGCGGACGCGCGCCGTAGCTAACGTCGAATCCTTCCTTCACCAGCCAGTCGCAGCCGGCCACGGTCAGCTCGCAGGTGATGTTGCGCTCCGACAGCCGTTCCTGCACCTGTCCCACCAGCAATCCGACGATCTGCCCGATCTGCGCCCGGCTCAGCGGGTGGAATACGATGGTTTCGTCAATGCGGTTCAGCAACTCAGGGCGGAACTGCTGACGTAACGCCGCGTGTACCGAACGGGCCAGTTCCGGCGTCACCGTTCCGGCGTCTCTCGCATGGTCGGCCGTCGGGTTGAACCCGAAGGGACGCTGGGACAGATCACCGGTCCCCAGATTGCTGGTCATGATGATCACGGTGTTGCGGAAGTCCACCGTGCGACCCTGCCCGTCCGTGAGCCGTCCGTCCTCCAGGATCTGGAGCAGCAGGTTGAACACGTCCGGATGCGCCTTTTCGATCTCGTCGAACAGGATCACCCGGTGCGGCCGGCGGCGAACCGCCTCGGTCAACTGTCCGGCGTCATCGTAGCCCACGTAACCCGGAGGCGCGCCGATCAGCCGTGATACCGTGTGCCGCTCTCCATACTCCGACATGTCCAGGCGGACCATGCTGTCCTCGTCGGCGAACAGGAACTCGGCCAGCGCGCGGCTCAGCTCGGTCTTGCCCACGCCGGTCGGCCCCAGGAATATGAAACTGCCGTAGGGCCGCTTGGGGTCGTTCAGGCCGGAACGAGCCCGGCGGATGGTGTCGGACACCGCGTTGATGGCGTCTTCCTGCCCCACCACCCGCGTGTGGAGGTGCTCCTCCATGTGCAGCAGGCGTTCGGCTTCACCTTCCATCAACTGACCCACCGGTATGCCGGTCCAGTTGGATACCAGCTCCGCGATGTCGCTCTCGTTCACCACCAGGTCGGGGCCGGAGGTGTGCTCGATCCGCTGGTGCTCGGCATTCAACTCGTCCTCCAGCCGCAAACGCTCGGTGCGGTGCTGGGCCGCCCGCTCGTAGTCGGACATCTGGTTGGCCCGCTCCTCCAGGTCCACCAATTCTCGCCGGCGGTTCTCCATCGCCTGCACCTGGGGAGGCAGCGACCCGGCATCGATGCGCACCTTGCTGGCCGCCTCGTCTATGAAGTCGATGGCCTTGTCGGGCAGCCGGCGATCCGTGATGTAGCGATCACTGAGGCGTACTGCGGCTTCCAGCGCCGCGTCCGTGATGCTCACCTTGTGGTGCGCTTCATAACGGGGTTTCAACGCCCGCAGTATCGATACCGATTCCTCGGCGGTGGGTTCCTCAACGAACACCGGCTGGAACCTCCTGGCCAACGCCGGGTCCTTCTCGATGTGTTTGCGGAATTCATCCAGCGTGGTGGAGCCGACGGCCTGCAGCTCGCCCCGCGCCAACGGCGGCTTCAGCATGTTGCTGGCATCCAGCCCGCCTTCCCCGCCGCCCGCGCCCACCAGCGTGTGCATCTCGTCCAGGAAGACGATCACCTCGCCGTTGGACGACGTGACCTCGTCGATCACCGACTTGAGCCGTTCCTCGAACTCGCCGCGGAATTTGGCGCCGGCCACCAGCCGACCCATGTCCAGGGCCATCACTCGCTTGTTGCGCAGGGAGTCCGGCACGTCATCGCAGATGATCTTGCTGGCCAGGCCCTCGGCGATGGCCGTTTTGCCGACCCCGGCCTCTCCGATCAGCACCGGATTGTTCTTGGTGCGCCGGGTCAACGTCTGCATCACCTGGCGAATTTCCTTCTCGCGGCCCACCACGGGATCCAGCTTGCCCACGCGGGCCAGTTCCGTGAGGTCAACGCTGTATTTCTCCAGCGACCGGTAGCGCTGCTCAGCGTTGGGATCATCGACGCGGTGCGCGCCCCGCAACTTCTGCATCGCCTGGTACACCATCTCCTGGTTGATCCCCAGGTCCTGGAACAGCCGCGCCGAGTCACCGGTGCCCTCGCGGGCGGCGGCGACCAGGAGGTGCTCCACGCTGATGAACTGATCGTGCAGCCGCTGCGCTTCCTCATCCGACACCTGGAGCATGCGTTGCAGGCGGGGCGTGACGAAGATCTGTTGGGTGTCGGACACCAACTTGGGGGCGGCCTCCAGCGACTGGTGCAGCCGGGATTTGATCTGCTCCGGATCTACGCCCAACTCTCGCAGGATGCGCTCGGGCAGGCCGTCCTCCAGGGCTACCAACGCCAGAAGAACGTGCTCAACGTCCCACTGGCTGTGCCGGTAGTTGCGTACCAGTTCCTGGGAACGTTGCAGCGCTTCCTGCGCCTGGCGGGTGAATTTTTCCGCGCTCAAAACCATATCGGGCACCTCTCTTCATTTATCGTCTATCGTCTTGGTTATAGGCCGATCAGCTTACGGCCCGGTGTTGATTATTGCCCCGCAACCGTCTCACCTCTTCGGTCAGAATTTCCACCTGCGCTTCCAGTTCCCGGACCCGGTCCACCAGCCGCAAAGCCAATTCGGCCCCCGCCAGGTTCACGCCCATGTCGTCCGTGAATGTCTTGATTCGTCGCAGGCGTTCCACGTCCGCCATCGAGTAAAGGCGCTGGCGTCCGCCCGAGCGGGACGGCATCACCAACCCGACCCTTTCGTAGTATCTGAGGGTCTGGGCGTGCAGGCCCACCATTCGGGCCGCCACGCTTATGACGAAACAGGGTTCAGTCGTGAAATCGTTATCCATTGACATGGTCAGTTAGTCCTCCCCCGCCGCGTCGTTCTCCGCCTCCACCGCGCGCATCTGCGCGAAAAGATCGCGCTGCTCGTCCGTCAGGTTGGACGGCAACGTCACATTCACGGTGGCGTACAGGTTGCCCCGGCGTTCCGGATCGTTCAGCCGCGCCATACCCTGGCCGGCCAGCCTGAATCGCCGGCCGTTCTGCGTCTCCGGAGGCAGGGTCAGCTCAATGTGCCCGCGCAGCGTTTGCACGTCGGCCGCGCCGCCCAGAACGGCGTCCAGCAACGGCACGTCAACCGAGGTGTGCAGATCGGCCCCCTTGCGCTCAAACCTGCGGTGCGGCAAAACCGTCACCACCAGGTTGAACTCGCCGCTGGAATCACCCCCGGCGGCGATGTGCACTCGCCCGCCGTCGGCTATACCGGGAGGTATCTTGACCTCCAGCCTCCGCCCGTTGGGCAGGTTGACCCGCCGCGTGGTGCCGGCGTCGGCTTCCTCCAGCGTGATGTCCACCGGAATGTCCGCCGGCCGCGGCCGCATGCGTTCGCCAACACCGCCCAAATCCCCAAAACCTCCCAGTCCGCCGAGTATATCCGAAAGCTTCGCCCCGCCGGCGCTGAACGAAAATCCGCCCCGTCCGCCGCCGAAGTCCCGGCCTCGGAAGAACTGCGAGAAGTCTCCGCCCCCCTGCTGCTCAAAATGCTCGGCATGCTGCCACTGGTCCCCGTAACGGTCATACTTCGTCCGCTTGTCGGAGTCGGACAGCACCTCATACGCCGCGTTGATGGACTTGAACCTCTCGGCGGATGCGTCATCCCCCGGGTTCACGTCCGGATGATGCTGCCGGGCCAACCGCCGGTACGCCTGGCGAATCTCTTTTTCGTCGGCGGTGCGCGACACGCCCAATATGTCATAGTAGTCAGCCATGTCGGTCCCCGCTGATATGGATTTGGTCTTGGTACCATCATACATCGCTATGTGTCGTTGGTCAATATTTTGACTATTCTCAAGCCATATACTTGACAACTAGCCATCAAGTTTATAAAGTGGACGGTGTCAGTCGAGGCAATCGGCTGGCGGATATTCCGGCCAGAGCGCCGACTTGATGGAGGAATACTATGACCAGCCTGCAACGATTCGATCCCTTCCGCGAAATGCGCCACTTCAGCCGAATGATGAACCACCCGTTCTGGAACGCCCGCTGGGGCGATCCCCTGGGCGGAGACGTGGAGCACGCCAGCGAATCCTGGTCCATCCCTATGGACGTGCGCCGGGACGACAAGGCCCTGACGATGTGCGCTTCGCTCCCCGGTTTCACCGCCGATGACGTGGACGTTTCCATCAGCCCCGACCGCATTCTGTCCGTGAAAGCGTCACGACAGACGGAGACCACCGGCGAGGGCGAGGAATACCTCATGCGCGAGCGACGCTCCGGCAGTTTCTCCCGCGCCATCCGCTTGCCCAGCGACCTGCACCTCGACGATGCCGCCGTGGCCCTCGAAAACGGCGTGCTCACCGTCACGGTCCCGGTCGCCGAGGCCGACCGCACCCGGAGGCTGCACATCTCCGGCGCCGCTGCCACCGACGCAGCGTAAATCTCACGTCACCCGGTCAACCACCGACGGGGCAGGTCAGACACCTGCCCCGTTTTGCATGCGCCCAGGCCGCAGCGGCCGGACACATCCGTCAATCCGCATGCTATTGACTTCGCGAGAAATTGTGCTAACATTCGCTGCCGCAAATCATTGCAACAACGGAGGTTCGCACATGTCCGGACATGATTCAGCGATTTCGCGACTTCGCTCCCAGGGCTACCGGATGACCCCACAGAGACTTTCCGTGCTGGACATCGTCGCCCGGCGCACCGGGCATGTTGGCGCCGATGAGGTGTGGAGCCTTGCGCGGGAGGAACACCCCTACGTTGACCTGGCGACCATCTATCGCACGCTGCAATGGCTCAAGGGTCTCGGCGTGGTAACCGAGGTCATCATCGGCAACAAGCTGCACTTCGAAATGTCCGACCATCACAACCGCCACAACCACATGGTCTGCTCCGTCTGCGATGGGGTCCAGACTCTCACCCCCGACTACCTGGCCGAATTCAGCCAGCGCCTCGAGCAGGAATTCGGCTTTTCCCCCAACCTGGACAACATCACCATCGGTGGCGTGTGCAATCAATGCCGAGCAGTCTCGTAGGTCGCATACGCTAAACCTCACTCCAACGGAGGCCCGTCCCCATGTTTTCCAAGCTGTTCCCCACCCTGCTGGTTGCGCTCGCCGCCGCGATATTGGTCGCGTGTTCACCGGCCGCAGCGCCAGCCCCGGCGCCAACCGATCCACCGGCATCATCACCCTCAACCACGGCGCCAGCGCTGAACGTCGTCAGCACCGTGTCGCCCATCACCAGCGTGGTGGAAAACATCGGCGGAACCCGCATCACACTGATCGGCGTGGTGCCCGAGGGCGTCAACTCGCACACCTTCGAGCCTGCCCCCTCCGTCGCCGCCACCCTGTCGCAGGCGGATCTGATCTTCCTCAACGGCCTGTTCCTGGAAGAGCCGACGCTGGAGATGGCCAAGGCGAACCTCAAGCCCGGCGCTTCCATCGTGAGCCTGGGCGAGCAGACCATCACCCGCGACGATTGGCAGTTCGACTTCTCCTTCCCGGAAGAGTTGGGACACCCCAACCCCCACCTGTGGCCCGACCCCATCCTGACGCTGCGCTACGCCGAGATCGTCCGGGACAACCTGACCGCCCGGGACCCGGCCAACGCGGATTATTATTCGGCCAACTACGATGCGTTCGCCGCCCGCATCGCGTCGCTCGACGCCGCAATCAAGGTCGCCATACCCACCATACCGCCGGAAAACCGCAAACTCCTCACCTACCACGACTCCTGGGCCTACTTCGCCGGCCGGTACGGCATCACCGTGGTGGGAGCCGCCCAGCCGGAGGACTTCTCCGAACCCTCGGCCCGGGAGGTCGCGGACCTGATCACCCAGATCCAGACCGAGGGCATTCCGGCAGTGTTCGGTTCGGAGGTGTTCCCCAACGACATCATGGAGACCATCGCCGCAGAATCGGGAGCCGTTTACATCGACGAACTGAGCGACGATGACCTGCCCGGCGCGCCGGGCGACCCGGACCACAGCTACCTGGGACTGGAGGTGGCCAACTTGCGGATCATCATACCCGCCCTGGGCGGCGATGCCTCCGCTTTGGACGAAGTTGACATCTCACCCGTCTTTGAAGGCGAATCCAAGGCGGTCTATCCTCAATAACTCCATCGAGTCTTTCGCCATCAACACGGATTTGCCATGCTGCACCCACCTGAGCTGGAACACCTCCACAGGCCCGATCCCGACGCCAAGCCGATCGTCGAACTGAGAAACGTATCGGCCGGTTACAAAGACGTACCGGTACTCCGCGAAGTGGACCTGAAGATAATGCCCGGCGACTTCGTCGGCCTGCTGGGCCCCAGCGGTTCCGGCAAAACTACCCTGCTGCGTACCATCCTGGGCGCGGTGCCGGTCCAGGACGGGGAACTGAGGGTGCACGATACTCCCCTGCGCGCCAAGCGCATACTCGCCGGCTACGTCCCGCAATTGGAAACCATCGACTGGAACTTTCCCGTCACGGTCGAAGAGGTGGTGATGATGGGGCGCACCATGGCCAACGCCTGGTTCCCCTGGTTCAAAAAACAGGAACGGCAACTGGCCTATGACATGATGGAGCGCCTCGGCATTGCCCACTTGGGCCGGCGACACATCCGCCAGTTATCCGGCGGCCAGCAGCAGCGGGTCTTCCTGGCGCGCGCGCTGGTCAGCAGTCCGGAACTGCTCCTGCTCGACGAACCCACCGCCGGCGTGGACGTGAAAACCCGCGATGACGTGATGCACCTGCTGCACGATCTCAACCACGCCGGCGTCACCATCATCCTGTCCACCCACGAGATCAACACCGTGGCGGTGCACCTGCCCCGAATCGTCTGCCTCAACGGTTCCATCGTGGCAGACGGCACCCCCAACCGCGTCATATCGCCGCACATCCTTTGGGAAGTGTACGGCGCCGAGATGCCCGTCATCCAATACCACGGTATGCCCATGGTGGCGGAGAGCGCACACTTCTGGATCGACCGCAACGGCGGCGAACCCCTCGCCACTGTGCCTGACGACAGCCACCTGGAACCCATCCTGACCCATGCCCACCCCACGACCGACAACGTGCCAGACCATCACCATCACCATGACGGCAACGACTAGGTTATCCCAATCTTCCCTGGTACCCCACAGCGTCATTCCGGCGAAAGTCGTAGATGCGCCTGTGGCGTGCTGGAATCCGGAAGTCTCTGCACATCGCACCGCCGGATTCCCGCTTTCGCGGGCATGACGGGAGCAGATCTAAACATGCTCCTTGAACCCTTCGAGTTCGGTTTCTTCGTCCGGGCGATCATCGCGGCCAGCCTGGTCGGCGGCCTCTGCGCGCTCATGGGCGTGTACATCGTGCTGCGCGGCATGGCCTATATCGGACACGGGCTTTCCCACGCCGTTTTTGGGGGCGCCGTCGTCAGCGCCATCATGTCGATCAACTTCTTCATCGGCGCGACCGTGTGGGGTTTCCTGTCGGCGCTGCTCATCGCGTGGACCACTCGCAAGAACCCCATCGGCTCCGACGCCGCCATCGGGATCATCACCACCGCCAGCTTCGCCCTGGGCATCGCCATCGTCAGCCGCAGCCACACCGCCACCCACAACTTCGAAGCTTCGCTGTGGGGCAGCGTCCTGGCCGTTGACCGGGAGGATCTCATCGCCATCGCCGTCGCCGCTGCGGTGATCGCCGTGACTTTCTTCGTGGCCTACAAGCTATTTCTCTTTGCCACCTTCGACCCCGAAGTCGCCCAGTTTTACGGGGTTCCCACCGGCTGGGTTGACGCGCTCTTTTCTCTCATGCTGGCTGGCACCATCGTGGTCTCCATGCAGGTCCTGGGCGTCACCATGATCGCCGCCGCCGTGGTGATCCCGCCCATCGTCGCCCGCCTGCTCACCAACAGTTTCAGGAAAATGGTTGTGATGTCCACAGTGTTCGGGGTAATGTGCTCCGTGCTGGGCATCTACATAAGCTACTTCGTTGATGTATCATCGGGAGCCAGCGTAGTCCTGCTTTCGGCGGCGTTGTTCGTTGTCGCATTGTCCTGGTCCAAAATTCGCAGCAGCGTGTTCCCCGACACCGACGACGGCCTGTCCAGGCTGCCCCGGGAATCCACCGGAACATTCGAGTAATCCCCTAAACGCGCATCCGGCACCCACGGCCACAGGAGGTCGCTATGGCGCATGCTCACCATCATCACGCCGCCCCGTCCGTAACTGAAGGACGTACCGGGTTCCGACGCGGCGCGGCTTTCATCATCGGCGGCCTATCCAGCGGGCACGGCGTATTCCACTCCATCGCCCAGAGTTTCATCGTCGTCCTGCCCGAAGTGCGAGACCTGCTGCTGGGAGGCAGCGTCATCGCCGCCACCAGCCTCCAGACCACACGTGAGATCGCCTCCGGAGTGGTCGCCCTGCCCGGCGGCGTGCTGACCGACGCGCTGAGGCGTTACTGGGGCTGGGTCATGGCCGTGTGCATGGCCATGTTCGGCGTCGGCTGGCTGCTGATGGCGTCGGCTGGCTGGCAGGTGCCCGGCGCCTCGTGGGTCTCGGCGCCTGCGTCCACCACTCTCAATCCGGCCGGATACGCCCTGCTGATCATCGGCATGGCGGTGGTGGCCATCGCCGCGTCCGTGTGGCATCTGCCGGCCATGGCGGCGTTGTCATCCCACTTCACCCACCGGCGGGGCTCCGTGCTGTCGCTGCACGGCGTGGGAGGCAATATCGGTGATGTGATCGGCCCGGTCCTGACCGGAGCCCTGCTGGCCGTGCTGGCGTGGCAGGCCATCATCACCATCTATGCCGCCGTGCCCATCTTCCTGGCCTTCCTGGTGTTCTGGGCTTTCCGGGATATCGGTCAGCGTGCCCAGGCCGCGATCGAAGAGAAAGCCACCAGCACCATGCAGTCTCAGATTGCCGAAACTAAATTGCTGGTACGCAACCCTCGGGTCTGGGGCATCACCGTGGTTGCCGGCCTGCGGGGCATGGCCTACATCGGGTTCATCACCGTCCTGCCTCTGTACCTGGTTGACGAACTGGGTCTGGGCAGCACCATCACCGAGCATCGCAGTTTCGAGAACCTGTTCATCCGCGGCTCCTTGGTCGGCCTGCTGGTGCTCGTGGGCATATTCGCCAGTCCCGTTATGGGGTACCTGTCAGATCGGCTGAACCGCAAAATCGTGCTCATTCCAGGCATGCTGTTCCTCGGCGTCGTCACACTGCTGATGGCTCCGCTGGGTTCGGACCTGGCCGTGATGACTATCCTGCTCGCCCTCCTGGGCCTGTTCCTCTACAGCGACCAGCCCATATTGACGGCAGCGGCCATGGACATCGTACGTGAGGGCACCGCGGCCACCACGTTGGGGCTGCTCTCAACCTCCCGGTTCATCCTCAGCGCCGCGTCCCCCATCATCGCCGGGTGGCTCTACGTCATCAACTACGACTACCTCTTCTACTACACCGCTGCCCTGTACCTGGTCGCCGCGCTGCTGTTGGCCATCATCCGCCTGCCGCAACCGGCACAGGTTGACGACCACCATGACGGCCACGGTGACCACGGCCACGGCGGCCACGGGCATGGCGATGACCATGGCGGCGGACACGGTGGCGGGCACGGCGGCCACGGACATGGCCACGACGATCACGGTCACGACGATCACGGTCACGGCCATGATGACCACGGTCACGGCGCCCACGGGCATCGCAACCACTAGGCCCGGTCGAGCCATACAAAAAAAACGTAGGGGCGAATGATCATTCGCCCCTACGTGGTTCGGGTTGCGAAGCGGAACTAGTCTTCGTTTTGCTGCGTCTGGCTGCCCTTGACCGTGATGGTGATGTGAGACATCGCCGTCTCGCGGGAGCCGTGCCAGTGGTCCTCACCGGCCGGAATGATAGCAACGTCGCCCTCGGTGACCGTCACTTCCTCACCGCGGGTCGCTACGATTCCCGTGCCCTCCGTCACGATCAGGATCTGGTCGCCGCTGTGGGTGTGGAACTTGTTGCGCACGCCCGCGCCAAAGTGGACGATGCCGAAGTTGAAGTTGTTGCTGTCCTCGGGATCCAGGATCGCCTGCCGGCCTACGGGCCCGGTGAACAGGGGCGCAGTGCCTTCAGTCCTTTCTACGGCGGACATTTTTACGATTTTCATGGCAGCAGTGTACCTCCAGAGAGTTTTTGCGATGGTGCGTTAGCATCGTAAATCATACCCGCCCCCGCCTACCCCGTCCAGTAACCACCGGCGTCCGCGCGCGGCGCCCGTTCGTTGACACCCCTACCATCGCCCCGTACACTGCAACGCCAGTCAAACCGTGTCCCCGTTCTGGCGCACCCGTTCCCACTGGAGGTACCCCGATGAGTTTTGACCTGTATGAAAAGGGAATGAAAGTCGAAGCCGTCGCCGACTTCGAGGTCCGCGAAGTCATGGCCTCCCCCGTTGGCTCATCGGTCCGCAGCATCACTACCGGCGACGTCGGAGAGGTCCGCGAGAAGCGCACCGTCGGCCCTGCCACCTGGCTGATCGTCTACTTCGACAGCGTCAAGCGCCAGATCAACGTCGACCAGACCAACATCGACAACATCAAGCCTGTCGAATAGCAACCGGGCTTGGATTGCCCGCGGCGACGCCCTCGGCGCCCCGAATCACCGCCTTTGCGCCTCGTGGCGCCGGAGAACTCACCCATGCCCGGCGATCCCATCGCTCAGGTCAATACCCTCGCATTCGATATGTTCGGCACGGTATTGGACCTGGGCGGCAGCCTGATCGGACCCACTGACACATTCCTCAAACAGCGCGGTTCCACGGTAACGGGTGAAACACTCTGGGCCGACTGGCGCGGCCGCCAGCGCATCGAACAGTACCAGGACAACCTGTTCATGCTCGGCCACAGCGGCTATCTGGAAACCTGCCGCCGGTCCTTCATCTACTGCCTGCGCATGCACCGGGTGGACTTCACCTACGACGACGTGGCGAAATTCATGGCCGCGTACGACGACCTGCGCCCATACGCCGACGCGGTGGCGGGTTTGAATCGCCTGGCCGATAGCGGCCGCTTCAGCCTTGTGGCTCTCTCAAACGGCGAGCAGGCCTACCTGGAGAAGCTGGTTCGCGACAACATCGGAGTGCCCTTCAACGACGTCATCTCCGTCGAAAAGGCCGGCTCATTCAAACCCCACCCGGCCGTTTACCGCACCGCGGCCCGCATCCTCGATAAAACGCCGGGCGAAATCCTGATGGTAGCCGCCCATTCCTTTGACATCACCGGCGCTCGCGCCTGCGGCTACCGCGGCGCATACGTCAACCGCTACGACCTCCCCAACGAGGAGTCGCCCTACCTGCCCGACTTCGAAGTGGCCGACTTCAACCAACTGGCTGACCGCCTGCTTTCATCCTCGGACCGCGCCTGAACAGTATGGCCGCCGCAGCCGTCGCTGGCCGGCTCAGCACTTTTTCCGCGCTTCGCCACCGGGACTTCCGGTGGTTCTTTCTGAACATCGGCGTCCAGTCATTCGGCCAGGGCATCCAGTTCCTCGGCATCGGCTGGCTCATCTTTGACCTCACCGGCGAAAAAACGGCGCTCGGTCTGGCCGTCAGCATCTTTGGGGTCTCCAACTTCATCTTTACCTTCGCCGGCGGCGTGATGGCCGACCGTGTGAACCGGAAGCTGTTCCTCATATTCTGCGTGCTGTCCAACGGAGCCGTCACGCTGGCTCTCGCCTTCCTGGCGTTGGCCGGATTGGCCCAGATCTGGCACGTCTACATCGTCGTTTTCATCATGGGCGGCTTGAGCGCCGTGCAGATGCCGGCCCGCATGGCCCTGGCCGCCGACCTGGTGCCCCGCGAAGACATGATGAACGCCATCGCCCTGCACACCTCCATCGGGCAGATCGGCAACATGGTCGGCCCGTTGGTCGGTGGCTGGGCAATCGACCACCTCGGCACGTGGGCGGCCATCATGATCAACGGCGTCAGCTACCTGGTGGCGATATTTTTCCTGTTCATGGTGGCCTCGCCGCCCGTCGTGACGCGGCGCAATTCGTCCCCCATCAGCGATCTCGTCGGCGGTTTCTCCCACGCCCTCAGAACGCCCATGGCCGCCGTTCTGATCCTCATGTCGGCATCCTTCGGGTTCTTCGGGATGGCCTACATGCAGGTGGTCGTCGGCTTCACCCAGGAGTTCCTCAAGCTGAACGGCACCCAGACCGGCATTTTCATGATGGCCCGCGGCGGCGGCGCGTTCCTCGGTTCCATGGTAGTTGCCAGCTGGGGAGACCGAAAGCGCAAGGGACTGCTGATGTACCTCGAGGTCACCTTGTGCTGCGTCGGCCTGATGGTGATGGCGTGGACGCCCTGGTTCTGGGCCGGCTGCATCCTGGTCGCCATGGTCGGTTCCACCAGCATCGGCGGTTTCTGGCCGGTGTCCAGCTCCCTGATGCAGCTGACCACCGCTCCGGAAATGCGCGGGCGCATGATGGCTATGATGCAGATGGCGCCGGTCTTCCACTTCCTGGGCGCGTGGCCGCTCACCTGGCTGGCCCATCTCTACGGTTGGTCCCTCGCCATCACCAGCGGCGCGGCGGTCCTGCTGGTGATTTCAGTCGCCGGCTGGCTCTACCGCCCCATGGTGCGCAGGATGGACGAAATCTGACCGCACCGTTGGCGACCCGGTGCCGTTGCCGCAGATACATGCATGTGGTCATACTTCAAGCGGCATCATGCCCCGCCCCAGGATTCGGGCCGGCACGCATAATTGGAAACGATCACACTCGCCGATTACATCCGGTACGGCTTCCTGGCCGTTATCGGCCTGTTGCTGGTTGCCATGCTTGTCGCCTTGCTCCGGCAGGCCCGCGACATCGGCGAATTAAAAGGCGAACTCCTCGGCACGAACCGGCGCAACGACGACGTTAACAATAACCTCGCCGACCGCACCGATAACGTTAACCACAGCCTCATCGAACGCATCGATAATCTGCCGGACGCATGGACAGACTTGAAGGCCGCCTGGAAAGCCTGGAAGCCACCGTCGCGGCCCTTGGTCGCGAGATCAGCGAAGTCAAAGGCTTGGTAATCGCGCTGCACGAGCGCGTCGACCTCGTGATGCGCCATCGCCATGACCCCGACGACGGCCAGGTCCTGCTCACGCCGGAAGAAGTCGCCGCCGACTAACGCCGGATTCTTGCCCCCGTACAACAACTATCGTATATTAGCCGGCAACAGGCGCCCATCTTATTTCGAAAGGAGTTACAAAATGGTAAAACCCAAGCAAGTAGGCCACCTGGTAATTAACGTCTCCGACGTGGCAGCGTCCACCAAGTTCTACACCGATATCCTCGGCTTTGAGATCGCGGTGTCCCGCCCCGGCGCTACCTTCCTGACTTGCGGCGAGATCCACCACGACCTCGCCCTGTTCCAGGCCTCCGACGATTCGCCCACCACGCGCAAGGGCAATATCGGCCTCAACCACTTCGCCGTTCAGGTCGAGGACTTCGATTCGCTCCGCGACCTCTACCACAGCCTGATTGAGAACGACATCAAAGTTGACCGCACCACCGACCACGGCATGACCGGCAGCGTCTATTTCGAGGACCCGGACGGCAACGGCATCGAGTTCTACTACGACAAGTTTGATACCCCAGAGGAAGGCCTTGCTGAAATGCGGCGCGAAGGCCGCGAGAACACCGTTCTGGTCATCGACTAGTTCGCGATTCGCAACGCCCGAAACGCTTGGGGGCGGGTTTGAAACCCGCCCCTTGCCTTTGCCCGTTGGCCTCGCGGCGGCCCGTCATCGCTCCGGCGTGTTGTCGTCCTCTCCGCCCAGATCAAGTTGCCCCAGGATATCCGCCAGGGTACCCTCAATGCTCGGCGGGAGCTCGATGGGTTCCTCGAAGGCCATGAAATTGTGCTCACTCCGCACCCGTTCGATGTACCGGCGCGCCTCGTCGTTGCGCTGTGCAACCCGGTCCAGCGACTCCTGCAGCCGCTCTGCTTCCTCCTCGTACCGGGGACGTAGATCCGACAGATCAATCTCCAGCGAGTACAGGGCGCGCAGCCGCCGCATGATGTCGTAGAAAGCCCGGTGGTCGGTGGTGATGCCAAGCTGACCCCCACTGCCTCCGCTACCCCCACTGAACGGAAACATCGGAGCCATCGCGCCCACGCGCACCATCTCCACGTCCGGATGCTGGTAGTGCGCGATGCTCACCATCGCCATACCCACCGTCGGGCCCTGGCGCTGCTGCGACCCATAGCTGGAAAACAGCATGCCGTGCTGACGCAGTTCGTCGGCCATCGACGCCTTGCTGTAGACGCACGATATGCGCCGCTCCTGGTCCGGCGGCGCGGGTCCGTTGTACCCTTCCACCGCCACCACCTTTGGGCTGCCCAGCGTGGCCACCGCCTCAAAGAACGCCTGGCCGTACAGGTCGATGCGATACCAGGGCTCGATACCCAGGAATATCACCAGGCCGTTCCCGGCGTCCCAGAAGCCGTTGTCCCACTGCATCGGCCGGCTGGGCAGTCCTTCGTTGAACGCGGCCCGGGGCCGGTAGAGATCGTGGGTGCCGGCCACCTGGAACGGGAAACACATCCGCGAAACTTCGTCAGTCATTTGCCCGATGCGTCGGGCCGACGTCTTGTCGATCAGCCAGCGCGGCATCCCGCTGGATATGTTCCCGCCGTCAGACCACTGACGGCGCCAGCCGGCTATGATCACCCGGGTTTCGGGTATCTCGTCCAACGCTATCAGTGGTTCTGCCATTTTGCTCAGTCCTCGCGCCCAGCGCGGTTAAATCAGCTGGGCCGGCGTGAAGATTCCCTCCATATCCCCTTCGGTGGCGGGAGTCGTCGCCGGTTGGCCCAGGTTGGTGTCCATGAACCAGTACACCTGCTTGAGGTGGTGCGTGCTGTGGCTCAGGATGATATTGAGCAGTTCCAGCACGGTAACCTCGCCGCCGTAGTGCGCCGGCACCACGCGGTCGAATCCTTCGGTGTCGCCGCTGTTGAGGAATGCAACGATTCCGTCGGCAACGCCGCAGGCGTAGTCGGCGATCTCCTGGGGCTTCTGCAGGTGCGCCAGGCTCTCCCGGCAGGCCCGCATGTCATCCGAGCTCATGGATCCC
The DNA here is from genome assembly GCA_965116565.1 of Dehalococcoidia bacterium. Classification (GTDB taxonomy): domain Bacteria; phylum Chloroflexota; class Dehalococcoidia; order Lucifugimonadales; family UBA3495; genus Bin87. Next base: position 857,553 of record OZ220699.1, on the reverse strand, counting down.
CGCGTTCGGCTGGTGTACGCCAGTTCCGGGAAGGACACGATATGCACCAGCGTGTCCCGCAGCATTTCGGGACGCCACTGCACCGGCTGGGCCAGTTGCTCCTCGCTCAGCTCCAGCGTCGCCCGCACGGCGGCTTCCAGGATCACGCGGTACTTGTCCGCCAGCCAGGCCGTCTTGCCCGACAGGTCGATGGGCGCGTCCTCCAGCCCAAGCGCCGGAATCAGCTTCTTGGGGTAGTACCCGATGATCACTTCCGTCCCGTCGATGATGGTCACGGGCGCGGACAGCACGCCCCGGGACTTCAGGTCCTCGCGGGCCGCTTCGTCGGTCAGCAGGTCGTGGTGTTCATACTGAACACCGTTGGACGCCAGGAATTCCTCCAGCGTCCGGCAGCTGAATCAACCAGGGTTGGTGTAAACGTGGACTTCTCGTACAGCGGTTGTCATTGCTTTTCCCCCGTTGTTTGGTTGGTTTATCTACTCGCCGGCGCGGAACCAGTCCGCTTTGCGCTCGGCGATCATGATCGTCGTGCAGTTGGTGTTCGCGCGGATGCAGTCGGGCATCACCGACGCATCGGCCACGTGCAGATTCTCCAGCCCGTACACCTTGCAGTGCTGATCAACCACGGCCATAGGATCGTCGGCTACGCCGATCTTGCAGGTGCCGGAAATGTGCTGCGAGGTGCTGACGGTGCGCTTCAGCCAGTCGTTCAACGCCTCGTCGCTTTCCAAATCCGCCGGCAGCGGATCCAGCAACTCGTCCGCCACGTCCCGGTAGTGATCGCTGTCCAGCAGGTTCACGCACAGCCGCACGGCCTCGCGCATCCGCGACAGGTCAAACTCTTCCTGGAAATAGTTGTAGTTCAACGAAACCTGCTCGTGCGGGTCGGTGCTCGCCAGTTGCAGGTGTCCCGAACCCACGGCTAGCTCCAGGATGCAGGTGAACCGGATGCCCTCAGCCTCCAGCGGGTCGCCCGCAATGGGCGAGGAGAACGACGACTGCATAATCTGGATGTCGTTGCGCAGATGGCTGCCCGTCGCCGTGTACCGCAAACAGACCTGCGTCCGCGGCGCCGATGGGTCCAGCGGGAAGTCGTCTTTCACCTTCACCGGCACTCGGATATTGGGATGGTCCCGCAGGTTCTGACCCACGCCCGGCAGCTCATGCACCACCGGTATCCCCATCTCGCGCAGGTGGTCGGCCGGGCCGACGCCGGACAGCATCAGCAGTTGCGGCGACCCGATGGAGCCCGAGCTCAGGATAATGTCGTTACCCTCAACGGTGAACACCTCGCCGCCGCTCTCCACCTCGACGCCCACGGCTTTCTTGCCTTCGAAGATGATCCGTCGGCAGGTGACGTTGGCTCTGATCGTCAGGTTCAGACGATGCCGCGCCTCCCGCAGATACGTGATCGACGTGCTCATGCGGACCCCGTTGGGGTTGTTCATAGGAACCGGGCCAACGCCGCCGGAGTCTGGATGGTTCATGTCCGGGTCGTCCGGATGGCCGGCATCCCGGCAGGCGTTCCAGAACGCCACCTGTGCCGGCAGCCAGTCCTCCCTGCGATGGCGCCGCACCGGTATCGGCCCGGTGTTGCCGTGGAAGTCGTCGGTGATGTCCGTATCGGTTTCCAGCTTGCGGAAATACGGCAGGCACTCGGTGAATCCCCACTCGGTGTTTCCCAGCGCGGCCCAGGCATCGTAGTCCTCCGGCACGCCACGCAGCAGCACCTGCCCGTTGATCGCCGATGAACCGCCGACGACACGTCCGCGCGGCACTGGCATCGGGTTGGCCTGCCCTGGGTTCTGCGCCCAGAAGGTCCAGTTGTGGGGAGCGTTCACCGCGGACGCTGTCTGATCGTAACCGTACTTCAGGTCGTCGGGATACAGCTCAAAATCCGGATAGTCGGGCCCCGCTTCCAGTACCAGCACCGAACGGTCCGGGTCTTCCGTAAGCCGGGCCGCCATCGTGCAGCCGGCAGACCCGGCGCCGATGATGATCACGTCATATTTCATCGCGCATCACCTCCTGGTGGACGCTAACTTGCTTCGCTTTCCTGCGGATTATCGCTGGTTACGCTATCGCCGGCAAGCGGCGATGCACCTTTGGAGCCGTTTATCCTCGCCTCTGAATGCCGCCGGACTTCGGCCCGCTGCTCTTCGTTCCACCCAGCCATAGTGTTGCGGGCCATCTGGCGAGCGCGTTCAATCTCTTCTGCAAGATCGGGAACGGAGCGCCAATCGCCGCGCTCTAAGGAACGCAACATATCTAGCTCTTCTTCATCTTCAACGCCGTCATCGTCGTTGAAGGGCCAGGGTTCATCGAAAGGCCACAACTCGGCCAGTTCATCTTCGGAAAATGGAGGTTCCCGGTTTTCGTTGTCTGTGGTGGTCATCGTTTCACCCCCACTATTGTAGGTAATCTCTAAATGCTTTGCGACTGGGATACACAGTTCTCAGAAAAACGCCCGATTCCGTCCGGTCGAACGGAACTTGGTACGCGCAATCCCTTATACGAACGATATATATTTGCTGTCCTGGATAACGTTCCTGGTTGGGATGGTCAATTGTGTCCAGCAATCCACCATGTTCAATGCTGTACACCACGTCGGCAAAGGAGACCTTGCGCGATAGTCGCAACAACTCGTCCTTGCTCGGATCCCAAGTGTAATTAGACACTGACGCACTCTATCACAAACCCAGTTCGAGGCCCCAATTTCCCAATGCAGACCGTTTGCGCTATACTGCCGCCAATCCGCGCTCTGGGCCGGCGACGCCCTTTTCCTTTCCTGAAAAATGCCGCCGCGCCGAAAGTGCTTCGCGCAAATCCGGATCAAGAGAGGAGTTTGACCATGCAGTTCGGACTGCTTTACGAATGTCAACGCCCGTTCCAGGGCACCGAAATCGATTGGAACGCCCTATATAAGGAAACATTGGAACAGTGCGAGCTGGCCGACCAGGTGGGGTTCGACAACCTCTGGTTCGTGGAGCACCACTTCCTCACCGGCTTCTCCGGCTCGCCCTCGCAGGACGCCATCTTCGGCGCCCTCAGCCGCATCACCAAGCAGATCCGCATCGGCTACGGCGTCTGCATCCTGCCCTACCACCATCCCGTCCGCGTTGCTGAGCGCGTCGCCCTGCTCGACCAGCTTACCGACGGCCGCATTGAGGTCGGCACCGGTCGCTCCAACGCCTACGAGCAGACTGGCCTGGGCATCGACCCCCGAGAGACTCGTAACCTGTGGAACGAGTCCATCAGCATGCTGCCCAAAATCTGGACGTCCGACGAGTACGAGTACGAGGGCGAAAACTGGAGCGTCCCCAAGCGGCGCGTCCTCCCCAAGCCCTTCCAGCAGCCGCACCCGCGCATGTATCTCGCCTGCACCTCCGAGGACAGCTTCCGCCTCGCCGCCCAGAAGGGCATCGGAGTCCTGTCCTCCGCTTCCTACGCCGTCGATGTATTGAAGGAAAAAGTGCAGATCTACCGCGACGCCCTCAAGGACTGCGAACCCGTCGGCGAATTCATCACCGAGTTCTGGGGCAACAACGTCCACGGCTTCTGCGACGACGACGATGACTACGCCAAGGAACTCGCCGCCGAATCCATGAAGACCTTCTTCGGACCCGACAAGCCCTACATCGCCGGCCGCATCGGCGCCTACGAGGAACTGCTCGAAGCCTGGGGAGGCGTTCCCGAGCACCTTTCCGCCGACTTCAGCCGCTGGCTCCGTCAGTCCGATGAGGAACACCAGCAGTTGGCTCAGGACGTCGGCCTGTCCCTGGACGCCGGCCCCGGCGCAGCCCGCGCTGCCATCGCTCAGCTCGACGGCAAGACCCTGTCCGACCGCGGCGTCATCATCGCCGGCAACCCCGAATCCTGCATCAAGACCTGCCAGATGTACGAGGACATCGGCGTCGACCAGGTCATGCTCATCATGCAGACCGAGACCATCCCCCACGAAAAGGTCATGGCGTCTATCGAGAAGTTCGGGAAGGAAGTCATCCCGCACTTCCGCAACGGCAACGGCTCCAGGTAATGTAGTCCCTCTCCCCCATGTGGGAGAGGGGTTTGGCCTGGTAGGGGCGGGTTTGCAACCCGCCCCATACTTTTGTCCGGAGGAACCGTTTGATGACCGCCCAATCCAACCCTCCATCCGTCAAATTCAACGTCCGAATCAACCAGTACCGCTACTCATACGACGACCTCCGGCGCGCGTGGCTCGAGGCCGACCGCCTCGGCTACTACTCCGCCAGCCTCTTCGACCTCCTCAACACCGACGCCCTGGAATGTTGGACGACCCTGACCGCCCTGCTGGCGCAGACCCAGCGCATCCGCGCCGTGCCCATGGTGCTGGCCAACCCCTACCGCCATCCCGCCGTCCTCGCCAAGATGGCCGCCACCCTCGACGTCATCAGCAACGGCCGCATCACCCTCGGCATCGGCGCCGGCGGGAGCGGCACCGACACCCGAGCCAGCGGCCTGCCTTTCCCATCAACCCGCGAACGGTGCCAGATGCTCGAGGAGTCAGTTGGACTCATCCGCCGCCTTTGGAGTGGGCCATCGGTCAAATTCAGCGGACGATTCTACGGTGTTGACGGCGCATCAGTACAGCCGAGGCCGGTCCAGCATCCAATCCCTGTTCTCGTCGGGGGCCACGGCCCACGCTACGTCCTGCCCGCCATCGGCCGCATCGCCGACATCGCCAACGTCGGCAACAACGACACCGTGGAACAACATCGCCGGCATCAGGGCATTGTCCACGCCGCCGCCGAAGCGGCCGGCCGCGACCCATCCGCCATCGAGTGGACCCACAACGCCGACTGCGTCATCGCTCCCACCCAGCAGGAATACGACGCGCTGATCGCCCATCTCGCTGAGCGCGCCGGCATGACCGCGGCCCGGTACCGGGCCGAGCGTCTCTCCGACGCTCTATCCGGAACGCCCGAGCAGATCGCGGACCGCATCAACGAATACGTCGAATCCGGCATCCGCTATTTCTTCGTCGTATTCCCCGACCCCGCGCCGTCCGAAACCCTCGCCCTCTTTGCACACGAAGTCATGGCGAAATTCAATGCTCGGTAGAAAACGCAAAGCGGTATGTGAACGTGCAAAACGGCTTGACAAACCGAGAATCGGAAAAGCGACATACATTGTCCATCAATGTATAATATCAAATGCATAACTGGATGAAATAGACAAGGAGGCCATCATGCGGATCGCGTCATCTTGGCCATGGCTTGCTTTTTGCATAATCGGCGGCTTGGTAACTCAGGTCGTGTTGTTTGTAGGGCACGGCGACAAACTGCTATTTGCGGCGATGCTGCTGCTGACCCTTCTCGGAGGGGGATGGCTCTTCTGGAAATGGTGGACCAAATCCCGGCGAAGTCACGAGGTGTCGGACAGGGGTAAGGTCCGCCGCTATGACTGAGGAAGGTCGTCATCTGGACAACGTCTGCATCGGTGTGATGACGTTGGCGACGGTGCTGGTTATTGCGACTTTCGGTTTGGTTGGATTGCAGGCGCAGGTAGGCGGACTGAGTAAGGGATACATTTCGTGGCTAGTGTCAATTGCGTTGGTGGGTGTTTGGTTGCTCTATCTGCCATGCGTAGGTGCAGGCGTAGCGGTGCTTTTTGAAGTTGTAGATTCGCAAGAGAAACGGTCAAAGAGCCACGAAACGGGATTGCTTTTCCTCATGATCGCAGGGCTAGTCGTTGTGATGGCGGTGTTGACCATTTTGGTCCCTTTGGCATTTGGGTCGCCAGGGGTTTCGCCGCTCGAATAGATGGGAGCGACTCGCAACGCGGCCCGACACCTAGCCAAGGGCAGGTTCCAAACCCGTCCCTCAAATCAGCAAGTTGCCCCGGGTGGATGGGAACGTCAACTGACCGACCCAGGTGCGGCTTGTTGCGACGGAGCCAACCGCGGCTGCCCCAACTTCCAGAACAGCCCCGCCCCGATCAAGCTTACAACCGCAGCCCCTGCGAATATGGGCACGTACCCACCCCAGATGGATGTACTGTAACCAGTGGCGGCCAGCAGGCCGGACGATGCGACTTGCTCTATAAAGAACAACGTCACGGCGATCGTCCCAAAACTGCGGCGACCAAAATAGATGCCAACCGCCGCGATGCCCGGTGCAACCGCCATCCCCGAAGCTACGCTCTGTAACACGGCCGATCCCAACATGATCGGCCCATACCCAGACAGCAACAAGGCCATGCCAACCACCTGGGCTATGGCGGCGGCGGACAATACATACCTGACTGGCCAGCGACAGCACCGCCAATCCTCCTGCCAGGATACCCACCGGCGACGCCAAATTTTCATATAATCTCAACTTGCCGATGTCTTCGAACGTTGCGCTGCCCCCTGAAATGATCGGGCCATCGTATACGCTCGCTATCGCAAAAGACACGGCCACGCAGGAACCCGCAGCCATCAGCGTCCAGAACTGGCGCGAATGCGCTGCTTCCCGCCACGAGTAGTCGGGTGTCCTGCCCGCCGGAGTTGGAGCCAACCCGTCCGGTTGCTCACCCCAGTCCCCGGGACGATCGCGTACCAGGCGCATCAGTGGCCACGCCGCAGCCACTATCACCGCTCCGGACCCCAGCATCAGGGCCCACCAGTCCACCACCAACATCAGCGCGGCTTGCCCATAGTCAACCACCACCCTGCCCACCGACACTCCAACAAACATCAAAGCTAAAGCCAGCGCCAACCGGTCACGAAACCAGTTGTTCAGGGCCGTTACGGCCGGCACATAGGCGCCGATCATTCCCAGCGCGGCCAATACGGAAAACGCGGCCTGCAGGACTCCCGGAGCCGGTATGGTCGCCAGCAGCACGGCCACTCCGGCCAGCGGCAGTCCGATCTGAACCATGCGTTTCGGTCCGAATCGATCAACCCCGCGACCCGCCATGTACATCGACAACGGCCAAGAGATCGCGGCTCCGGCAATGGCGAACACATTCCACGGTGAATTTATCTCGACGTGGTCGATGGCCCTGCTCGACCACACCGTGGAGGTCAGCTCCTGCCCGATCTCCCGCCCCACCAGGATAATCAGAACCCCTACGACCACCAGCCTCCAGCCGTAATACACCCCGCCCGTGTTGTCGCTCCTCAGGAACTCCGACAGCCGCCTCATCATCCCCGGCCGGCCGTAGCCCTCGACCGGCTCCATCAGCCGCAACCCCCGTTCAGTCCGACGCTCCCGCGCCCCGCGTCACCAATCGCCGCACGTCAGCCTGCCGCCGCTGCGATGGCGACAGCTGCGGGTTTCCCAGCACCAGGAACATGAACGAGCCCACCGCGCTGACAATCGCTATGGTCGCAAACGGCAGCGTATACGAACCCGTGATGGAGTCCCGCATCCACGCAATGTACGGCACCACCACGATGAACATGATGTTCATGGGAATCATCGAAATGCCCGTGATGCGAGCGAAGCTGCTCCGCCCGAAATACACGCCCCTTATCGACGTGGTCAGAGGCGTCCGCCCGCCGAATCCAATCCCCATCAGGATGCCGAAGAGGAAGAACAAAGGCAGCGTCTCGGCAAACAGCAGCACGCCGATGGCGATCGACTGCAAAAACGAAAAGCCCCAGATTGCGATCCGTATGGGAATCCGGTCCCCAACCACGCCCCCGATCACCATGAAAGCCGTCGACACCGCCGTCTGCACTGAGATCACCAGCCCCACCTCCACCAGGCTGAGGCCTTTCTCCACCATCACCAGCCCCAGATATGTCATCACGCTGATGATTATGATCGACGAGCTCGCGTGACCCATCGTGATCAGCCAGAACGCCCGCGACCTTATCGCCTCCTGCCATGTGTAATCCGGCGCCACCGCGCCGCCATTGGCCTTCTGCCGGGCACCCGTGTCGCTCACCGTGTCCGGATCAACGCCATCGGGATATTGGCCGTGATCCTCGGGCCGGTTCCTCACCAGCATGGCCAGGGGAACCGACGCCACCAGGCCAACGCACCCCACCACCAGCGCCGTGTTCTGCCATCCCAGCCGGCCCGGTATCTCTGTGGCCGTCCGCGCGTCCCAACCCATGGCCCAGGCCATCAGGGGCACAATCACCACGCCGCCCAATCCGAAGCCCAGCATCGGTATCGACATCGCCGTGGAGCGGCGTGCGCGGAACCAGTTGTTCAGCGCGGTGTTGGCCGGCAGCCACGACCCCAGCCCCGCTCCCAGGCTCACCACCACGAACGACAGGTAGAACATCCACAGGTTGGCCGTCCGGCTGAACAGGATGAACCCGGCCGCGAATATCAGCAGGCCGATCACCACCATCTTGCGCGGGCCTAGCTTGTCCACGCCCCAGCCCGCGATGGGACCCATCACCGTGCCTTCGACGCGAGTGAGCGTGAATGCCCAGGACAGTTGCGTGGTCGTCCAGCCGAAATTCTGCTGGAGGATCGGCATCCACAGGGAGAGCGCCTGGAACAGCGGCACCGTCCCGATGACCATGATCACCGCCCCTACGACCGCCAGCCACCACCCATAGAACATGCCTCGCACCAGCCGCACCGGGTGGGCGAGTTCACGCGCTTGCAACAACTGGGCTCTACCTCTATGGATTACGACAATCGCCGTTTAACACGATGATTTCGACAACATCGCCAAACATTATACTCCACCCGGTCTTATATCCGTGTTTCAAAAATATTGCACTTGACGGGTCCCGCCTGGGCAGATCATCACGCCCCACTGCCGTCAATCGCGACTCGATCCGGAATTCAGGAAATCCTTGCCCAGCGCGATGTCGCTCACGAGTTCCTCCACTGGAATTCGGTCTTCGGTTCACCCATCCGACTCATCCCAAATCCCTACCCCCGCATCCTGAAAATCCCCCATCTCCCAAATCCCAAAAATCGATGACATCCGCTGCGCTATTCCCGCCGTTCCGTGACATCCCATCCGCTATACTGTACACATGTTCGGCAACCGGACGACGGAAGGCTCAGCGCAATCTCCCGTCAGCCAAAGCCCTCATGCCCGGCGCGCAGGGCCGGGGCATCTGCCGACACACCCCCGCCTCAGGCGGGCAAAAATTGAATAGGGTTCAATAGGGGTCCAGTAACAACAACGGCCTATCCGTCGCGGGTTGCCCCCCGCGACACCAAGTCGGATTTGCTGCACCGCTGGCCATCGCCTGAGGCTGGTCTTTTCCCCAGCATGGCATGGACCAGTACGGCGGGTGTCTCCACCGCTCCACGAGGGTCGCAAGTCCCCTCTCCCACTCATCCTGAACTTGTCCCAGGATGTGGGTAGGGCAAGTGGGAGGTTTTCCTCTCATCGACCAAGGCGGTCAGCACGTGGGATCCTAGGACGCAATATCGCAAAAAACGCTCTCTGGCCGTAGCGCCGACGACCTGGACCCCCGGAACCCTCAAAAACACAACCAAAGCAACCACCGATACCAACGACCGATAGCAACAACCAACGGAAAGGAGCGCAATCGCAAACAACCAACCCGCCCGCACCCAGTGGGCAACCCCAACGGGTGAGTCGCCCCGACCATCTCCAAGCATGGGATGTGTGAGTCGGTGGCCGTGCGGAGGGTGAGACCGCAACGGCGCCGTCCCCACGCCGGAGACGGTCGGGCCCTCCCGCACACTGCATCAGGCGCCGGGCCGCTCCGCCGCCCTGCCCACGATACCGGCGGTTGAACCCAACCCCCGTTCCCGCAGCGTGCCCAACGCTGCCGTCCTGTTGTACCATGGCTCCAATCCACACTGGAGCCTCCCAACATGACTGCAACCGCCATTGGCGCCGCCAATATCACCGTCGCCGACCTCGCCGCCGCCGTCCCTGTCATGCACGGCGAACTCAACCTGTCCGGCCTCCGCGACACCGTCACCGTTTGGCGCGACCGCCTGGGCATCCCCCACGTCCGCGCCGCCAACGAGCCTGACGCCTGGTTCGCCCAGGGATTCGTCACCGCTCAGGACCGCCTGTGGGCCATGGAGTTCGACCGCCTCCGCGCCGTGGGCCGCTGGGCCGAAGCCGCCGGTAAGTCCGTCGTCGGCCAGGACATGCAGATGCGTCGCCACCGGCTGGAGGACTCCGCTCGCGCCGACTACTCGGCCGCCGGTCCCCGCGCCAAAGCCATGTTTGACGCCTACGCCGCCGGCGTCAACGCCTTCATCCACAGCGGTGCGCCCCTGCCGGCGGAATACGCCATCGCCGGCATCGAGCCCGAACCGTGGGAGCCCTGGCACGGCCTCGCCATCTACAAGGTGCGCCACATATTCATGGGCGTGTTTGAAAGCAAGGCGTGGCGCGCCCGCCTGGTCAAGGAACTGGGACCCGAACGCGCCGCCGAACTCTTCCCGTCTTACCCGCCCGGGCAGCCGGTCATCATTCCCACCGGCGCCGACTACGACGGCCCCGTGGACGTCGGCCTGCAGCAGATGCTGGACGCCGCCGCCGACCTCAACCTCGTCGGCGAAACCGATAGCGGCTCCAACTCGTGGGTGATCTCCGGGTCTCGCACCGCCACCGGCAAGCCCATCCTCGCCGGCGACAGCCACCGCGGCCTCGACACCCCCAGCGTCTACTACCAGAACCACATCGCCTGCGACGCCTTCGACGTCATCGGCGTCTCCTTCGCCGGCTTGCCCGGATTCCCTCATTTCGGACACAACGGCCACGTCGCCTGGTGCGTCACCCACACCGCCGCCGACTACCAGGACCTCTACATCGAGCGTTTCAACGACGCCGACGCCTCCCTCTACCAGCGCGAGGAGGACTGGTTCAACGCCGATGTTCGCGACGAGGTCATCAGGGTTCGCGATGGCGACGACGTCCATATCCGCACCTGGTCAACCCACCACGGCCCCGTGGTCGGCGGTGATCCACTCACGGGCTACGGCCTCGCTTTGCGCTACACCGCCGGCGACGGCCCCGACCCGTGGACCGACATCCTGTGCTCCATGCTGGACGCTCGCACCGTCCCCGAACTCGCCGACGCCATGCACGGCTGGGTTGACCCGGTGAACAACTTCGTCATGGCCGACTCCGACGGCAACATCGGTTACCAGTGCCGCGGCGAGATCCCCCGCCGTCCCGGCGACGCGCCGGCCCCGCTGCCCGTCGCCGGCTGGGACGACCGGCACGAGTGGCAGGGTCCCATCCCGTTCGAGGATATGCCCCGCAACATCAATCCGCCCCAGGGATACATCGCCACCGCCAACAATCGCCCCGTCGCCGCCGACTATCCCTACTACATCTCCATGGACTTCGCCCCCGGCTATCGCGCCATGCGCGTCACCCACGGCATCAAATCCATCTCCAATCCGTCCGCCAACGACATGGGACGTATCCATGCGGAGCGGATGTCGCTCCCCGCGCAGACCTACCTCGCCGCCCTGTCCAAACTCCTGCATCCGTCCGACTCCCATACCGCCTCCGCACTGCGCCGCCTGCGCGCATGGTCCGGCAGCATGGACCCCGACTCCGTCGCGCCCACCATCTACAGCGCCATGCGCGACGCCCTGATCTGGCGCCTCCTCAAGCACAACGTCGGTGAGCGTCTCGCTGCTCTGGCCTGGGAGCCCGTGGACCGTGGCCGTGGCGTGTTTCTCAACCGGTTCCGCAACCTGGTCACCGACGCCATCGCCGCCAACGACACCGCCTTGCTGCCCGACGGCGAGACCTGGCCCACCGCGTTGAGCGCCGCATTGGACGAAGGCGTCCGGACGCTGACCGCCAAATTGGGACGGAACGCCAACAACTGGGCTTGGAGTCAAGTCCACCGCACGCGCCCCCAGCATCCCCTTTCCATGGCCGACCCATCCCTCGGCCCAATTCTCGACCCGCCGCAGGTCTCCACCGGCGGCGACGCCGATACCCCGTGGGCCGGCCCCTACTCGCCAGCGGACTTCGCAGCCCTCGGTGGAATGTCCGTGTTCCGCTACGCCTACGATCCGGCCGACTGGGACCGCTCCCTGTGGGCGGTGCCCCTGGGATCCTCAGGCCATGCCGGCAGCCCCCACTTCGCCGACCAGGCGGAAATGTGGAGCAACGTGAGAATGGCCCCCATGATGTACGGCTGGGATCGCATCGCAGCAAACTCCGAGACGAAGCAGACCCTGCGCCCCCAATAGCCTCTGCCTCTGCGGAAATCCCCAACGGAGACCCAAGCGGCGCTATGCAACCGCCGTCATGTCACTCTCCCTTGACGGGAGAGTGCTGGAGCCCGCCCCGTACTTGTTACGGGGGTGAGGGTGAAATCCCCGGTAAATTATCGAGACCTGCCCTAGCCCCGACGACGGCAGGCACAGCCCGTCCGCCCCCCACTAAATGTCCGGTCAGTCGTCCAGCAGAATGTATACGGCGCCCGACGGACTCAGGTCGTGGTGCGAATGGCCTTTCCCGGTAACGTCTTCCATCAGCCGGATGTCCCCGGCCCGCAGCACCCGCTTCGAGCCGTCGCTGGCCCCGATCTCCACCTCGCCCGACAGGTGGATGATCAACCTGCGCTCGGGCAGGGGATGAAAATCCATCTGCCGCGACCCGTCGAACTCTTGCACCCGCACCTCCGACACGTTGATCAGCGCCCCCAACTCAGGATGCTCCTCAAGTTTCAGATCCTCAATGTGGCTCTCCCCGTCGGCGTCCGAAAATACCCGATAGATTGCCATTCCGCCCTCTCCAGCTTTGCGTGATTGTTATCTCAAAAGACCTTCGCTCAATATGCGAACCGCCCGCTTGCGGTCATTGTCGTCGCGCTAGTCCTCCCGCAGGTGCGGCGCGACCCGCTCGGCGAATAGCTCTAAGTTTGCCACCCCGTCGGCCAGCGGCATCCCCGGCCACATCATCCGGAAACAGCCGTGGGACATGCCAAGCTCCCGGTACCGCGAAAGCTCCTCGACCACCTCGTCCGGATCGCCGATGACGAAGCGGTCCCGTGCCAGGTCCTCAAAGGGTTCCCGGAAGTTCTCCTCTCCCGGCAACGCCTTATCCTGTCCCCACTGCGCGTAGGCCTCGTACTTGCCTCCCAGGTACGGCGCGGCGTTGGCGAATGCCTCCTCGTGCGTCCGCCCCACGAACACCTCTCGACCCAGCGGCAACCGCTCGGGCGCCCCTGAGTCCGCCGCGCCGGCCGCTTCGTGGTACATCTCCACCTGCTGGCTGATGGTCTCAAATTTGGCGTGGGGGTTCACGTACCATGTGTATCCCAGCCTCGCCGCCCTCGTGATGGCCGCATCGCTGTTGGCCGCGACCCAAACCGGCGGGTGCGGTTGCTGCACCGCCCGCAGCATCAATTGGGCATCTCTCAGCTGGAAATACTGCCCGTCGTAGTCTACCTTCTCGCCCGACCACAGCAGCCGCATGGCCTCCAGGCATTCCAGGTACCGGCTGACCCGGGTCCGTCGTGGCACCCCAAAGTTGTCATACTCCTCGTCCCGGTAGCCCAGCGCCGCCGACAGCGTGAAGTTGCCGCCTGTGATCACGTCCATCGTCGCTACCCGCTCCGCCAGGTCCACCGGATGGTGGAGCGGCACCAGCATCGTAGCCACCAGCCCCATTCCCCGGGCTTCTGCGGATATGCGCGCCAGCAACGGCATCGTCTGCAACTGCTGGTATGGGTCGGTCAGGTAGTGTTGGCCCTGGTACACCATGTCGAAACCGAGGTCGCGCGCCGCTCCCACGTAGGCGCATATGTCGGCGAAGGCCTGTTGCATATCCGCGCCAGCCGGTTGCTGCGCGATGGCGGAAAGGGAAACTCCAAACTTCATGTGTTGCTCCTGACTGTGATCACCGGATGGCGACGAGGTCGTTAACTATCGGAAGCGGGTGGGTTTGCAGCGGAATCACCGTCATCCACGAACTCCACTCCGGCATCCCGCTGGCGTGCTTTCCATGTTTCAAACTCGGCGTTGGCGGCTGCCCGACCCAGTGCCTCCCCGCGTGCCTCCCCGCGTGCTTCGCCACGCGCCTCCCCGATCTTTTCCCCGACTTCCCTCTGGGCGTTGAGCAGCGGTTTAAGTAGGGTTTCCAATAACGCCATGATGCGATTCCCTCCTATGTGAGTGTTCGCCGGAATCGCCGGAGCAACGGCCGGATCAATTTGCGTCGCACTGACGAACTTTTCCAGGACCGCGGCAGTGGTCAGCATATGCCTGACGTGTGCCAGATCGGTATGGCGAAGCAGCGTGGCCGCCGCCATCGCAAACTCCGCCGTTGCCACGGCCGGAGGTATCGTCCGCGATACCCACCGGCGCGGTGAGTGCCGTTCCGGTGGGACTAATATAGCATCGCCAAGCGACCGCGCGATGTTCATGTGCGTTCCCTTGGCGTCGGCGACTATTGGTTAACCGGTCAACTCCTTCCCCAGCAGGTCGATGGCAGCCTGCACCGCGCCGTGCTTGGTTGCGTCCCGGTCGCCGCCTACTCTGATCTCGATGGCTGCGTCCTCGCCGCCCTTCACGGCCAACCCGATCCAGAACGTGCCGATGGGCAGGCCGCTGCGACCGGGCGCGGGCCCCGTCACCCCCGTGGTGGACAACGCGTAGTCCGTCCCCGTCAGCTCCAGCGCCCCGCGCGCCATGGCAATGGCCATCTCCCGGCTCACGCTGCCCGCAGTATCGTAAAGCTCATCCGGCACGCCCAGGATTTTCTCCTTCAGGCCGCCGGTGTACGCCACAACACCGCCCGGGAAGAACCGGGATGCTCCCGGAATCGTTCCCAACGTGTAGCCCAGCAGTCCGTTCGTGCAGGCTTCCGCCACCGACACCGTCTGGTGCCGTTCCAGCAGAATTTCCGCAACTTCTCTGACTTCCACTATCTTGCCTCCTTGCTCCGCGTCCCTACACGTCCATCATCTTGTCTGGGGTCATCAACTCCATGAACTCGATGTGGTTGGATTCCACCAGCGGCCGGATCTCCGCTCCCATTTCCAGAGCGGCCGGCGGCAACTGGTGCCCGCCGCGCATGGGCGACATCAGCGCTTCGTCAGTCCATTCCAGGACCACCACGCCGGTTTCGCCCGGCACGGTGCCGCCGTTGAAATACACCTTGAACTCGCTGCGCTGTCCGGCGTCGCGGTAAGTCTGGGCCTGCTTCTGAAGCATGCTCGCCACTCGCCGCGCGTCGCCAGGCTGCTTGGTCTTGAAGATTCTCCTCAATACGTACACGTCATTGCTCCTTGATTGGGGGTAGAGGTCTCAATTGGCAAACGCCGCTATCATACCCGATTTGGCGGCGCGGCATTGCTCCGTCAAAAACCGTGACCGGTCCAGCGAACCGGCTGGAGATCAAATCTTCCGCAGCAGCGACAGGAACTCGCGGTTGCCCGCGTCCCCTGTAATGGGCGAGTCAATCGTGTCCAGCAGGACCACGTCATCCCGAGCCGAGAGCCATTGCAGAACTCGCCCGAGTATGTCGGTCCGCAGCGCGTCGTCCCGAACTATGCCGCCCTTGCCCACCTCACCCTTCTGCGCCTCAAACTGCGGTTTGATGAGAACGATCGCATATCCACCGGAACGCAGCCATCCCAGCGGCTCCGGCAGAGCCATCGTCAACGATATGAACGACACGTCGGCCACCAGCAGGTCCACCCGCTCCGGCAGGTCGAACGGATAGCGAACGTTCACCTTTTCCATGCACGCCACCCGGGCGTCACTGCGCAGCCGATAGTGCAGTTGCCCGTATCCCACGTCCACGGCGTACACTCGGCTCGCCCCCCGCTGCAGCAGGCAGTCGGTGAATCCCCCGGTGGACGCCCCAACGTCCAGCGCCGTCGCGCCGTCCAGTTTTATCCCGTGCTCGTCGACCCAGGTGTCCAGCCCGCGGGCCAGCTTGACCCCTCCGCGGCTGACGTAAGGGAGGCGCTCGCGTAGCTCCAACGGCGTGTCCGGACTGAGAAACGCTCCGGCCTTCTGCACCGGGCCGGTTGGGGCAATGACCGCTCCGGCCATGATCAGTGCCTGCGCTTGCTCCCGGCTCTCGACCAGTCCCCGCTCCACCAGCAGGACGTCAGCGCGTTGCCGGCCAGCCCGCTTTTTGGTCCTGGGTTGGTCTGGCGATGGCATCGCGGGCGTGCCTATTCCCCAATAAATTCCGGCCGCCGCTTCTCCAGAAACGCCCGGAACCCCTCGTGGTAATCGCGCGTGTCGAACTGCGTCAGCGGCAGGTCCGCTTCCTCGGGGGTCAAGTCCAGGGAAGGCTTAGCCAACACCTGGTTCATCGTCTTCTTGTTCACCGCGTGGGACAGCGGGGCCAGGTTGGCAATGTCAGTGGCCAGCTTGTAGGTAACATCCTCCAACTGGTCGGACGGCACAACCTGGTTGACCAGCCCGGTCCGCAGCGCTTCGTCGGAATCCAGCAAACGACCCGACAGCAGGATGTACATCGCGTTGCCCTTGCCCACCAGGTTCACGAGACCGTACATCTCCCGGTGTCCGATGGTGATGCCCAGGCGCGCCACCGGAATCCCCAGCCTGCTGCCCTCGGCGGCGATACGCAGATCCGTGGCAACCGCCAGTTCGCACCCCCCGCCGGCGGCGAACCCGCGGATCATGGATATCACCGGCGTCCCGATCTCAGCCACGGTCTCCAGCAGTCCATCCACCGCGCGGTTGTAAACTCGCCCCTTGGTCGAATCGCTGCGGTACTCGTCAAAATCGCTGATGTCCGCCCCGGCCGAAAACGCCTCGCCCCCGGCGCCACAGATCACCACGCACCGCACGTCCCGGTCGGCGTCCAGCTCACGCATTAGCTCGGTCAGTCGCGTCCACATCGTGAACGATATCGCGTTGCGCTGCGCTGGCCGGTTGATCGTTACCGTCGCCACCGCCTGATCCCGCCGCAGCAGGATGTGGCCGTCTGCATCGATCGGCGTGTCCTTAACCGCGCCAGGCGCGATCGCTGTGGTGTCGGTCATGGGGAACTGCTCCTGGGTGAAATCGCCAAAAAGCATAACACAGCGGGTTGGATGCCTCTCGCTCATCCCCCAAAAGTAGCATTCAAGTGTGTTTGACACGTAACCCGGCGACGTTACAGAATGTTGAACGTGTACGAAATACTTGGGCGATAACATTCGAGGCTGGAGCGCCGACATGGCTGACTACGAATATGATCTGGTGGTGATCGGTTCGGGACCGGCCGGCCAGAGAGCCTCCATACAGGCCGCGAAGCTCGACAAGAAAGTGGCAGTGCTGGAACGCCTGCCCATGTTGGGCGGCGTGGATGTAAACACCGGTACCGCCAGCAAGACCATGCGTGAGGCGGTGCTGCACCTCACCGGATTTCGGGAACGAAAGATATACGGGGACTCCTACTCGGTGAAACAGAACATCACCATGAGCGACCTCATGGTGCGCACCGGATACGTTATGCAGCAGCAGGTGGATATGCTGCGCGTCCATTTCCTGGGCAATCAGGTTGAGACGTTCCACGCAGAGGGTTCATTCGTGGACCCTCACACCATCGGCTTGTCATTCCCCGATAACAGAATGAACCGCAACATCACCACTGACAAGGTGATCATCGCCGCCGGTTCCCATTCGACCGAGCCGCCCATCGTTCAAGACGACGGCCGCCGCATTTTCATCAGCGACGATGTGCTCGACCTTCCTGAAATTCCGCGTACCCTCACCATCGTCGGTGGCGGCGCCATCGGCCTGGAATATTGCAGCACCTTTGCCGCCCTCGGCGTCCGCGTCACCCTGGTGGACCGCAACCCGCGGTTGCTGCGTTTCGCCGACGACGAAATCGTTGACACTTTGGTCTACCACCTGCGACAGAACGGCGTCACCCTCCGCCTCAACGAGAGCGTCGACGACATCGATTACATCAGGGAACGACGTGGTGACGGCGTGCGTATCCATCTCGAGAGCGGCAAGCAGATCATCAGCGATTCCGTGATGTATTGCGTCGGCCGCACCGGCAACACCGCGTCCCTTAACCTCGAGGCCGCCGGCCTGCAAGCGGACTCCCGCGGCCGCATCAGCGTCGACGATAACTACCAGACCTCCGTGCCGGGCATCTATGCTGTGGGCGGCGTCATCGGGTTCCCCGACCTGACCTCCACTTCACGGAGCCAGGGACGCCTCGCCGCCTGCCACGCCTTCGACGCCCCCACCCATCCATTCCCCGACCTGTTCCCCTACACCGTGCGGACCATTCCGGAGGTCGCCATGATCGGCAAGACCGAGCAGGAACTGACCGACGCCGGCGTCCCTTACGAGGTGGGCAAAGCCAACTACCAGGAGACGATGAGCAGCGTAATGCAGGGCGACAACGCCGGCCTGCTAAAATTGATATTCGACACTGAGACGCGCAAACTTCACGGCGTCCACATCCTGGGCGAGGACGCGTCCGAACTGATTCACATCGGCCAGGCGGTGATGGCATTCGACGGCACCATCGACTATTTCACCGAAGCGGTCACCAGCTACCCCAGCCTGGCCGAATGCTACCTGACCGCCGCGCTGAACGGCATCAACCGCCTGGAACTGTAGCCGGTCTCCACCCCAATCCGACGTGCCACACGACAAGGTCATCCTGATCATCGCCGGCCCTAATGGGGCGGGCAAAACCACGTTCGCCCGTGAGTTTCTGCCCAACGAGGCGAACTGCCCCACCTTCGTCAACGCCGACCTGATTGCTGAGGGGTTGAACCCGCTGCAGCCGGATAAGGAGGCGGTCGCAGCCGGCCGCATGATGCTGGACATGATCCGCCGGTACGTCGGCGAGGGTAGGAGCTTCGCCTTCGAGACCACGCTGAGCGGACGAACCTATGCTAGTATGATCCCACGCTGGCGTGAACAAGGCTACTGGGTGGCTTTGCACTTCCTTACATTGCCGTCTCCGGAAGTCGCTATAATCAGGGTGAGACAGAGGGTTAGGCACGGCGGACACAACATTCCGGAGGACGTTATACGCCGTCGGTTTGATGCGGGCAGACGCAATTTCGAAGCTATTTACAAGGATCTGGTTGACGAATGGGTGCTGTACGACAGTACAACCGCTTTCCCGACGTTGATTGCTAGGAGCGACGACGATGACCACACTGTTTGAAGTTTCGCAGCAGCGGGATAGGGATGAGCGACGTCCTTACAACCCTCAGATTGACGGCGGCTTGGCCGCCCTGCGGCGCGCCGCTTACAAGGCCCGCAAGCGAGCCATTGCCCTCGACGGTTACGTGGCCACTTGGCGCGACGGCAAGGTTGTGTACGACACCGAACCCTAGATGGCATATCCGCGCTTGTCCCGGCTCCCTTTGCTTGTATAATGGCGCGCGTCGACATCCCGTCGGCCCAAACTCTGCTGGGAGCCCTTCCCGATGAAGAACAAGGTCTATCCCGATTTCGATTCTGCCGTCGCCGACATGAAGGACGGCATGACTTTTATGTCGCCCGGTTTTGGCAACGTCGGCCTCGCCCGCAACTTGTTGGCTGCTGTCCACCGGCTGGGGGTCAAGCAACTCACCGGGATATCAAACAACGCAGGTTCCCTCGATGACCGCGTTGACGTGGGGACCCTGATCGAAGCCGGTCAGGTCAAGAAGATGATCTGCGCCTTCACCGCCCCCACGCACCCGTCTCAGATCACGCCTTTCGTCCAGATGTACAACGACGATGAACTGGACGCCGAGCTGGTGCCCCAGGGAACCCTGGCCGAGCGGATGCGCGCCGCCGCCGCCGGCATCGGCGCTTTCTACACGCCCGCAAGCGTCGGCACCGAACTCGCCGAAGGCAAGGAGCACCGGGAAATTAACGGCCGTACCTACGTGCTCGAATACCCACTGCCCGCCGATTTTGCCCTCATCCGTGCCTACCGCGCTGATACCTTCGGCAACCTCCAGTTCCGTCTGACTCAACGCAACTTCAACCCCATCATGGCCATGGCCGCCGATATCACAGTCGTCGAAGTCGAAGACAGCATCGTGGAGCCGGGCGAGATCGACCCCGACTGCGTCCACGTCCCCGGCGTCTACATCGACCGCCTGGTGAAAATCCCCGAGGACGGCATGTGGGACTGACTGTCCGACCCTATGTAGAGGCGAATCATCAATCGCCCTTGCCCCGGGACCAACGACGTATCGTCCAGCAAAGGAGTCCACGACAATGACCACCGAAGATAAGCCCCGCCTGTCCCGCCAGACCATGTGCGACCGCTTGGCCATGGAGTTCCAGGACGGCTGGATCGTCAACCTGGGCGTCGGGATGCCTACCCTGTGCTCAAACTATCTGGAGTGCGAGCCGGACAAGGAGATCATATTCCACTCGGAGAACGGCGTGATCGGGTACGGCCCGCTGGCGCCGGCTGGGGAGGAAGACCGCCACCTGGTCAACGCCGGCGGTCAGAACGTGGTCGCCCTGCCAGGCATGGCGATCGTGCACCATGCCGATTCCTTCGGCCTCATTCGCAAGGGCATGGTGGATGTCACGGTGATGGGCGCTTACGAGGTCTCGGAGAACGGCGACTTCGCCAACTGGCGCATCCCGGTCCGCAAGGGCGGCGGAATCGGCGGCGCGATGGACCTCGCAGCCTGCGCCAAGCGCGTATTCATCGCCATGGAGCACAACCAGCGCAACGGCGCGCCCCGCGTGCTCAAGAGTTGCAGCCTGCCCATCACCGCGCCCGGCGTGGTCAAACTGCTGGCCACCGACCTCGGCCTGTTCGAGATCACCGAGGCAGGCTTCGTACTCAAAGAAAACGCCCCCGGCTGGTCCCCCGAGGATATCCAGGAGCAGACCGAAGCCAAGCTCATCATCGCCGACGACCTCCGAGAAATGCGGGTCCGCCCCGAATAGCCACCGGCGAACGCGACCAATACGAACGGGCGGCCTTGATGCCGCCCGTTCGTTTATCGCGCCGGAAACCAACGCTGCAACGTTGTGCGAAATTTCTGGAAGGCACGGTCCTGGCAGCGGTCGAGACTCACGCGGCGAGCGAGGTCTTCATAAACTCTAGCTGACCGAGTCCTCCGAGACCGCAACAGTAGAGATTCTAACGCCGCTTTGGGATTTTGCGGCTTTGGACGCTCCAAAGCCCAATGACCGGTAGAAACTAACCACTCATGGATCGTCTCCGTTCCCGTCCAACCGACGGCTCGACGCAGGTGCTCGGGAGATGCGCCAAATGCCCACACTTCTAGTTCCGGATCAATGACGATGTACGCCACCCGGTCTGGCTCCCATCCCCGCCCCCGTAGCTCCTGCTCTAGACGGTCTTCCAACCCATGGGCATCCAACCTGTTTTCACCGCAACCTTCAAAATCAAAAACTACGATTGCCTTGTCGTGGCTCGGCCGCGTCGTTTCAACTAACGCTACGGACTGGGTGCGGCAACCAGAGTCTTGCCTCGGGTGGCGCTGAACTTCATACGAGATTTCCCGAATGTTTAGGGCAGCGCGACGATAGGTTAGAAGCGTCTCAACGGTGCGCTGAATCTGAGAGTCAGCCACCAGAACGAATAGATCTGTGCAAGTCTCCGTGTCCATCAAGCCAGCATCCCGGACGCGAAGAATGTCCCCAAGTCAACCTCGTGCTGCCATTCCAGCAAGAGGGGATGTTGCGTTCCAGGAGAGACATCCACCACGCCCTCAGCAGTTTTGGCGAAGCAGAGCAAATGCTCGACATCCGCTATCGCTATAAACTCGGGCGAGTGGGTTGCCAACAGCACCTGCGCGTCATATACGGACGACAGAGAGTTGAATAACTCCTCTAATGCTCCGGGGTGTATGCCATTCTCTGGCTCCTCTACCATGTACAATCCGGACGCCTGTGGCAAGTTCGCCAGAATCGTCAGAGCCATGAACCGCAATGTCCCATCGGATGCTTTCCATGACGGAACCTCAAGCCCATTGTCGTACTTCAACATAAGGTACTTATGCCGATCATCGAGGCGATCAACTACCCTGACCGACTCGAATCCTGACAGCGCGCACTCCATGTGCCCCAGCCATGACTTTGCCTTGACTTTATCCTCTTTCAAGAGCGAGTCAGCAAGCCAGGGTAAGTTGGCACCGTCCGCCGCGAAGTGGCTGCCTGCCCGTGGTGGACTTGCTTCGCGCAAGCGTCCACTATTGAGAGACAAGTCCACAATTCGATCCCGCAAAAAAGTCAATACTCGGGTTACCGCGGGATAATGTTCGTCATCATCGGGCAAGATGGACAATGCGGAACGGTTTGCCCCCAGATTAACCCCCGCGTTCCAGCCGCGCTGGGCATTCTGTTCGGATGTTTCCGAGTAATACCAAGTCCGTCCAGTATTGCGCTTGCTGAACACCCTCCGATAGCCCTGCCTTTGACCCTGAAGGATGGTGTTGGGAGGAGGCATTGGACTGGGAAACAACGGCAGCGTTTGAGCCAGACTCGGTTCCGCGCCAGTATGTTCTTCAGGAGTCTGCAAGATCGCCTGTTCTGTGAGGATACCTACTCTGCTCAGACTATCATCGAACCCCATCCCTATTTCATATCGCAGTGTAGTGAAATTGCGGCTGGACGGAAGTTTTTCGCGCACTTCTTCCGGTAGGTCAAACTCCAGCGCTATCTCGAAGAGCTGTTGTTCCGGATCTTCCGGGCGGCCCCAAACCAGATCCTGAAAGTTACCCGTGCGCTTTACGCACGCCGCTTCCACACCATCCCGCACCACGTCGGACACGAATTTGATCGCGTCCATCAACGTGCTCTTGCCGCTGGCGTTGGGGCCAATGAGCAAGTGAAACCGACCCATCGGTACGTCCACGTACCGAAGACAACCGTAGTTGAGCACCTGTATCCGGTTGATGATCATCACTTTCACCTGCTAAAACTTCTGAGTAGGACTTCGCTGCGCCTCTACCCGAAATACCCCTGCCCGCCGTTCACGTGCAGCGTCTGGCCGGTCACGAACCCACCCTCGTCGGTGCACAGGAACGTGATGGCCGACGCGATCTCCTCCGGCTTGCCCTGCCGGCCCAGCGGAATCCCTGAAGAATCGGGCACGCGACCGGCGTACCATTCGGGGTTCGCCCGCGACGTGTCGATGCTCCCCGGCGCGATCACGTTGACGCGAATGTTGTGAGGGGCAAATTCCGACGCCAGGGCACGGGCCATGCCCACCAGGCCCATCTTGGCAGCCGACACATGCGCCCGTTGGGCGGTGCCGCGAAACGCTCCATCGCCGGTGATGAACACGATGCGCCCGAAGTTGTTGTCCACCATCTGCTCGATGACGCCGCGCGTCGTGTAGAAGGACCCGTCCAGCACCACTCCACGCACGTGTTCCCAGTCCTCCAGCGTCAGCTCGGTGAACGGCTTGTGCGGACGGATGGCAGCGTTGTTAATGAGGATGTCTATGTGGCCAAAAGTGGACATGGCTGCGTCGATCATGGCGTCCACCTGGTCCTTCTGCGACACGTCGGCAAGGACCGGCAGGGCCCGGACACCCAACTCCTCCACTGCGGCCGTGGTGGCCTCCGCCTCGTCCCGATTGCTGCGGGCGTTCACCACGATGTTCGCCCCCTCGGACGCCATCATCAAAGCCGTCGCCCGCCCAATATTGCGTCCCGACCCGGTGATCAACGCAACTCTGCCATCCAACTTGCCCATCTTTCCATCTCCTGAAAATCCGTTTGGTGCTACTTTCGGCCGCATTATAGCGCACGGGTTCCAATACTCTATACTGTATCCATGCAACGCGCCCGGGTCCTCCTCGTTCTCTTGCTGGTGGGCGCCGCGTTGGCTTGCGGCGGCTCCGAATCGGATGGTGACGACTCGGCGCAGGCCACCATCCAGGCGGCCGTCGCCAGGGTCAATGCCACCCTGGTACCAAACGGGCGGGACGCCGATTCGCCCACCGCCGTGCCGCCGCCGGCGTCGCCCGCCGCCACGCCAACCAACGCTCCTGAGGCCCCTTCCTTTGCTCCACCTGCGGACACGCCTCCACCCACGCCCACTCAACCCGCCATTTATGACATCACCGAGGTGCGCAATTGGAAGTTCGCCGAGCAGAGCGCGCCCGGCGCGGTCGCCCACGTGCGCTCCATCGGTTGGGTAGCTGACGGCATTCACGATGCTGACGAATTCAACGCCGCCGAACGGCTGCTCAACATCGGCATCCTCGCTCCGGATACGTTGGACACGCTGCTGAAATCCCACACCGTCGGCGATCATCTGGCCCCGTTCGACCTGCCAGCCTTGTTGTCGCTGCGACGCATGGCACAGGACCGCCCCGAGCGGCTGGCCCAATTGACCGATGCCCCCTGGTTCGGCGACGGACTGACCGACTCTGAAGCCGCCATCGTCGCCGCGCTGTACGAGCGGTCCAGGTTCCAGTCCCCCGAATTCGACGACATCGTGCGGGATCCGGACTCGCTGAACGTGGAAATGAAAGCCACCGCCAGCCGTCGCGGCAAGACGGTGCCCATAGCCATCATCCGGTCAGGGACTGCACCTGCCGACTCCCCGGTCATGTCAACCACCCAAACCGCCGTGCCGTTCTTCGAGTCGATGTTCGATGCTCCGTTCCCAACACCGGCCATCGTCATCCACATCACGGATTACGTGGTGGGAGTCGCGGCCGGCACCAACTACCAGACCCACATCACCCTGAAACCCGTCATCGACGCCAACGAAATGCCCGATTTTGCCGTTCACTCCGTCTTCCACGAAATCGCGCACTACTATCTCTACTCCAACCCGATATGGTACGCGGAAGGCGGAGCCGACTTTGCCGCCTCGTACGCGCGACACCTCATCTCGGGTGTGCCAATCGAAGCTACCAACACTCCGTGCGCTGCCGTGGACTCACTGAGCAATTTGGAGATCTTGTTGCCTTCGGACCGGCACCATTCGCTGGAGAACCCAGATTTGGATCGTTGCGCCTATTCTCTGGGCGAACGCCTGATGTTGGCCTTGTACCGGAAGTTGGGCGAGGAACGGTATTTGCAGGCGTGGCGCGAACCGTACCACACGCTGGCGAGTCAGCCAGCATACCCTTTTGACTACGACTTTCCCGAGGTCGAACTCCGCGTGGCCTGGCTGCGAGCCGGGGGCCGGCTCATGCAGCCCGAACTGGAGCACATTTGGGACCAATGGTACCGGGGCACCGCCAGCCCAATCGTCGACGGGGCCCCCGACCCGACAGTGCCCGACCGCAATCTGCCCCAGGTCAACGGACGCATCGACAGCGCCCACGTGTCGTTGAGCCAGTTCGGTCCTGCGACTGAAAGCTTCTCAGCCGGAGACCACGCCGGCTGGGCATTCCTGACCCTGGAATATTCGTATCAACTGCAGGGCGATCCCGAGCAACTCACTCTGGAATTGGTCGAATATTACCAGGACGGATTTTCCTACTCGCGCCGCAACATCGATATCGATTTCCAACCGCAGTACTCCGGCGGCACGCGATGGCTTTCCCTGGGTCCAACTCCACCACACCGTTGGGCCCCAGGCAGGTACTGGGCCTACGTGTACGAAGGGGGTCGGAAGATTGCTGAGGTGGAATACGAAGTGACGCCGTAGGCCAGCCAAGGCGTGACGCTCCAGCTATCCCAACAGGCGATTCAGTCCCGAGTGGGCGGCGGGGTCCAGGTCACGGCCGACCAGCGCAGGATGGTCGGGGCTGTAACGATGGCAGCGGAAGGTCGCGTTGGACAACTCCATACCGCCTAGGCCTCCGGGCCCGTCATTGAGCACAGGAAACGGGTTTATGTATTCCCAAACTATCTCGCCTCTGGGGGTCACCTCGAACATGCGGCCCGGGGCGCCCTCGCAGATCAGGGTGTTGCCGTTGGGCTGCCGCTCAGCGCTGCTGATGTTGTAGCTGTAGAACGAGATGGGCGGCGCGCCGAGGTACTGCCAGTGAATCTCGTTCGTGTCGGGATCCACCTCCACGATGCGCGAGTGGCTGGCGCCCCGGCGGTGTCCGCCGTTGTCGAATATCAGCACGCGCCCGCTGTCCAGCCACGTCGGATGGTGCTGGTGATAAAGCTCACCTGGCCCCCACTTCCACTTGAACGCGCCGGTCTCTCGGTCGACGATGCCAACGGTGCTGGTCAGTCGGTAGCTCACCAACAGGTCGCCATCGGGCGTGACGTTCAGGCTGTTCTGGTGGGTCCACTCTCGTCGCGGCTCCAACGGGCAGATCACGTCCTCCACCACGTCCAGGTGTTCCCAGGAGCGCCATTCCCAAACGGTCTCGCCGTCGGGTGTTACCTCTCGAACGACGTCCCCGAGCATTCCAGGCGCAAAATCCACTTCAAAACCGCCCTGCACCTGCGCCTCCAGGCCGTCGGGGAGCGGCTCCCAAAGAAGGGCCAAAGTGTTGCCGTTGGGCAATCGCTCGTAGTCGTGATGCACGGTAGGATCCCGGTAGGCCCACACGACGTTGCTGTCCCAGTCCAGTTCGATGAGGCTGGCCGATGATCCGCCCACGGTTTCGATGCCGCCGGCGTCCTTGGGGGGCATGGTGCGGCAGAGCAGGTTGCCGTTATCCAGCAGGTATCCGTAGTGGATACCCTCCTCAGAGTGCCAGCGGTGCACCACGTTACCGCGCATATCGATGAGGTAGGCGTCCTTGCCGCCGCGCGTGGTCGAAAATAGCGTGTAGCCCAGTTGGCACGCTGTCGGCGTGTAGTGGATCAGTCCCACCGGATGATGAATCGACCAGCCCATGAAAACTCCCTCCGTGCTGAATGATGGCGGATTATAGCAAGGCATGTCCGCCGTTTTATGGTGTTTGCCGGATTGCGGTTTGGTATCCTGCCGACCGTGTGGATTTTCCTGGCCATCTGCAGCGCCGCCTCCCTCGGCTTCGCCAACATCGCCCACAAGAGGTTGCTGGACAACTACCTCGACGGCGTCGGCGTACTCGGTGTCGGGTCTGTCCTGACCCGCCTGACGTGTGGCGCGATTTTGCTCGCGGTGGTGGGTTGGCCCACCGACGCATCGTCTCAGGTGATCGGACTCGGCCTGCTGTCCGGCATCTGCCTTGGAGCCGGCCTGCTGTTCCTCTTCCTCGGTTTGAAGCTGGGCGAGGCTTCCCGCGCCGTGGCCATCAGTCAGACCAACCCAATCCTGGTGGCTCTGCTAGCCCTGGCAATCTTGGGCGAAACGGTGGGACCGTGGCAGTGGACGGCCATCGCCCTGGTCGTGTTGGGGGCCATTCTGATTTCCGTCGAGGGATTGGGACGCCGCCTCTTTCGGTTGACGCCCGGATTGACCGTGCTGGTGGGCAGCTCTGCGGGATTGGGAATGTCCTTCTTCCTGGCCAAGCTGGCGCTGAGCGACCTGACCCCGTGGGAGGTTTTCATGCTGCAGGAACTGGGAATGGTGCCCGTGTTCGCCGTATTCGGCCGGCCGGCAAACTGGCGGAAGCTGTATTCCGGACTGCGCTCCTGGCCGGCGCTCACCACGTTCCTGGTCGGCGAAGGCTTGTTGCCTCAATTGGCGATCCTGCTGTTCGTCTGGTCGTTCGCCTTCGGGCCTGTTTCGTTGGCGTCGGCGATACTCGCCACCCGGCCGATGTTCGTTTTCATCGCGGGATCGCTGCTCAGTTGGCGGCGTCTGGGGCTGTTGCAGGAATCACTCGGCACATCAGCGCTGGCCACCAAGTTCGCTGCGATCGTGATGATAGTGGCGGGGACCACCCTGCTGGCGGTAGCTTGACGTACTGGTCTCAGCCGCCTGAAATCTGTGCGGATACCGGTTCCGCTGGCCGGCTCCGGAACTTGAGACTCCAGAAATGGACCGCACCCACCGTAATGAAGATCCCGACGCAGTAACAGAGGATGCCCCAAGACACGTCGAAGAACATCCTCGCCAGGATGATCGAGGTTATATAGACGAACGCCAGCGTAAGCGTGGTGCTGCGCGTCCGCCACAGTATCGCCACCGCCGGCAGCGCCACCAGCAGGACCGGCCCGGTGAGCACCGCCGCGGTCACGCCCAAGGCAGTGGCCGCCCCCCTGCCGCCGCGAAACCGGAGCCAAACCGGCCAGATGTGGCCCCCCATGGCAGCCACGCCGCTCAACAAGCCAACGCCTGATATCGTGTCCCAGGAGTTGACCAGCGCATTGAATGCCATCACCGGGACAAAGCCCTTGGCGATATCAACGGCGCCTACGAAAACACCCCATCTGGACCCCAGCACATGGCCGACGTTGGCCGCCCCGGCGTTACCGTCCCCGGCCAGTCTGATGTCGGAGAGAGCGTCGCCGACTCTTTGAGCGACCAGGTAAGCGGTCGGCAGGCTGCCCAGCAAGTAGCCCAGCAGGACTGCCGCGCCGGACAGCCACAGCATTTACCACCTTTCCGTCAGGCAGGCACCAGGTTTCCTGTCTTCACCTGCGTGCACCAGTGCCGGTACTTGGGATTGTTGCCCACCACTATGTCAAAGTACATCCGCTGCAGTTCGCTGGTGATGGGCCCGGGCTCGCCGTTGGCGATGGGACGGCAGTCCAGCTCCACCACGGGGGTGAGGTGCGCCGCCGTGCCGCTGAGGAACACCTCGTCGGCCAGGTACAACTCGCTCCGGTCGATGGTCCGCATATCTATGTCCAGACCCAACTCCGTGCGGGCCAGTTGCATCACCGTGTCGCGGGTGATGCCGCCTAGCGCGTTGTCCTCCAGGCCCGGCGTATAGATCCGCCCGTCCTTCACCATGAACAGGTTCTCGCCGGAACCCTCCGACACATGCCCATCGTGGTTGAGCAGAATGGCTTCGTCGAATCCGCTCAACGTGGCCTCTGTCTTGGCCAGGATGCTGTTGACGTAAATCCCACAAGCCTTGATACGGGCCGGGATCATGGGATCGTCCACGCGTCGCCAGGATGATGTGCAGCATCGCAGCCGGTCGCTGCCCAGGTAGTTGCCGAACGGAACGGTTATCAACGTGAAGTCGGCGGATAGTTCCTGCAGCTTCAGGTTTGCCACCAACTCCTCGCTCTTGTAGGCCAGCGGCCGGATGTAAATGTCGCTGACGTGCCGGTTCCGCTCCACCAGCTGCGTGGTGATGTCGCACAGTTCGTCTGCCGTGTACGGAATGTCCAGCATCAGAATCCGGCATCCGTCGAGCAGTCGGACGTAGTGCTCCCGCATTCGGAAGATGTTGATCGCCCCCTGTTCATCGTTCCAGTTGCCGCGAATTCCTTCGAATACGCCGGTGCCGTAGTGCAGGGCGTGGGTCATTACGCTTACTTTGGCCTCGCTTACCGGAACGAACTGCCCGCGGAAGAACACCTGCAGTTCGTCGGCGTTGAAGGAAGCCTGGCCATTGGTAGTGCCGTTGGTAGTCACGTAATGCCCCCTTTGAGCAAAGTCTGCCGATCATTATAGCGGCGACTGCGCAGAGTTGCCAATCAACTCATCCTGGGCCGGAACCGGTTAGTTCGGGAATTTCCAACGCATCATGGACACGGCGTGCCGTGTCCATGATGCGTTGGGCGGTTTCAAAAAATTCCGCAAATCGGCATGTCGGTTATGTCCCGCTTCACATTTCGCCTTTGATATAAAGCAGTGCCAACCGGGGCGTCGGCTGCTCGCCTGTTGTACTGCAACACGCCGCCGCTCCAATACTTTCGTAACCTGTATAAACCAGCAGCCTTAGGCTGGCAAAGAAAGGGAAGTACCAACATGCCAGACGAACTATCCAATGAACTCACCCAACGGTTGCGCAAGGCCGAAGAGGCAGCCGCATATGTTGAAAGGCTGGAAACCCTGGCCTCCGAGGCTCCGGCGTTGCGGGAACAGGTGAGCCTGTTGCAGCGCGTCGAAGAGCGGGAACAGCACCGCAACGACGCCATTGAACGTGCCCGCTATGCTCTCGAAGCGGCCAACCAGGCCCAGGAAAACCTCCCCGAAATCATCGCCAGCGCGGCAAACCTGGTCAATCGTCTGACTGAGACCTTGCGGGAAGTGGATACGTTCCGACGGGAAGCCACCGCCGCCCTCAGCGTGGTCGACCGCATGGATTACGAGGATGAACTGGACCAGATTCCCGAGCCTCAGGCAGAGGAAGAACAGGAGGGATTCCCGCGTGATCCCCAGTCCAGCCGCATGATCATCGCCGCCCGACACGGCAGCACCCGCGTGAAGCAGATGATTGATCAGTTGTCGCCCGGCTTTGAGGTGTTCGCGGGGTGCGATCTCGACGCTGTCCCGATGCGTCGAGAGTTGACCACCATGATCATGGCCCAACTCGCAGCGGCAGCAGAGGCGAACCGGCCTCAGCAACGCCGTGCTGCGCCCCCTCCACCACCGCCGCAGATGTCCGAACCGCCATCGCCGGTGGGTCAGGAATCTGGCGCCGTCGAAATCTGAACACTCCGGTAGCCTCCCGGCGGATGATCCCGGCCCGGACATCCCGATAAATCAGGGGCGGGTTTTGAACCCGCCCCGTTTGCTGTCTGTCCACCGGGCTCCCGCTTGGCATTGCCGCGGTTGACCGGGCGAATTGCCGCCTCTGGTTCCGTTCCCTCGGCGGCGTTATGGTATGCTTCCCTGCGGTTCGTTGCGCCTCCGTAAAAGCATATTACCTCTCGAGCGATAGCACTTTGAAGAATTCGCCGGCGGACCGGAGAAGGCAGGCCATCACCGACCGCCGAACCACTGTATAGCTTGTTGCAGAATTTCGGACTTCTGCTGTGGTTATTGCCCCGACGTTTGCGTTCGGCGTGGGGGCTTCTTGTGGTGACCGCGTTTGGCGTCCTCGCCGCGGTCACCATCATGGCGTTGGGCTCCATGTATTCCCAGGCCCTGGCCGAGGCCGGACTTCGCCACGCCCTCGCGACCACCTCGCCCACTATCATCAACACGCAGGTGGTCGTGCGCAACCGTCCCCTGGGACCCGAGGACTACCGGGCTCTCCGCACCGGCATCGAGGACACCATCGCAACCGACGTGGGCTATCTGCTGCGGGATGTCAACCGTTACGCAAAGATGCTGCCGACGCTACCAGTAACCCAGGCGGGCGCGCCCTACGGCGTGGTCGACGTTCCTCTGGGGCGTCCTTTCTTCGTTACCGGCTTCGCCGAACATTCCCGGTTGGTGGAAGGCCGCTGGCCCACCGATACGGTTGCCAGGGACCAGGGCGGGTGTCCAGGGATGGGCGGGTGCCCCAGTATCGAAGGCGTTCTGGGTGTGGACACCGCCCGTCTGCTGGGTTGGGAAGTGGGCAAGGAGACCTGGCTGGTGGTGTTCGAGGGAGACGACGCTGAACCTCCGCAGTACATCTCGATGACCGTCGTGGGCATCGCGGAACCCATCGACCCACGTGCCGAGTATTGGATGGGATCAGCCGATTACTTCCGTTTCGGGGATTGGGAAGGCCGGCCCGTCGCCCCCATTTTCGTTTCTGAGGGAGCCTATTTCGACGGCATAGGCCGGCCGTATCCCACGCTGGTCGGCGACTACGGATGGTTCCTGTACGTCGTTCCCGACCTCATCACCGCTGACACCGTGCAGGACACTCGGGACGACCTCACGGCCCTGGAAACGAACATTAACAGTCAATTCCCGCGGTCGTACATCCTGACCGGCCTGGAAAACAGCAGGGGCACCGGGTTGCTGGCCTCCTACCAACGGGAGTTGACCCTGGCCCGCGCTCCGTTGTTCCTGTTCATCTCGCTGGTCGTGGTCGTGATTCTGTATTTCCTCGCCCTCGCGGTTAGTCTCCTCGCGGGTGCACGGTCTGCCGAGTCCTCCATGATACGCAGCCGCGGCGCCAGCGTGGGTCAGATCAGCGGCTTGCTGGCCGTGGGCGAGGGTTTGGTGGTCGTGATCGCCACCATTATCGGGCCCCTGCTAGCCTGGGGCATCGGGAACCTGTTTATTCTGGGTTCCATCAATCCGGCAGCCCGCGCCGGCGTGGGCGAAACGCCCCTGGACGTCACGCTTTCATGGCAGATGTACGCCATGGGAGCCGTCGGAGGCTTGTTGAGCCTCGCGGTGCTGACCATTGCCGGCGGCAGCCTGGCCCGTCTTGGAATCCTGGATTTCCTGCGAGCCCGGGCCCGTCCACCCGCTGCTCCCTGGCTCCAGCGATATTACATCGACGCGCTGGCTGTGCTGGCTCTCGGCGTATTGATCTGGCAGATCCGGCAACGGGGCGGATTCGTGGAAGGTACGCTTACCGGATCCGGGCCGTCCCTCGACCCATCATTATTGGTAGCCCCGTCGGCCGCTTTGCTGACACTGGCATTCCTCATGCTGCGCGCGCTCCCGTGGCTGATGATCGGCGCCTCCTGGGCCTTGCAGAGGTTGGCGCCGGCATGGGTCGCGTTGTCGCTGCGTCGCATGGCCCGCCATCCCCTGCCCTATGCCTCATTGACCGTGGTCGTAACGTTGGCCGCCGCCCTGGGAGTATTCGCAGGTTCGTTCCAGACCACACTGGCTCAGAGCGAATCGGACCAGGCCAGCTACCGCACGGGCGGAGACTTTGTGCTCGCTGGCGCGCGTTTTCTCGGTCGTGCGGAAAAAGAACGTCTGGAAAGCCTGCATGCTATCGACGGGGTGGAGGCAATCACTCCCGTGATCCGAGAGTCCGTGGGCTTTCTGGAAGGAGGGTCCCAGCGGGGTACCGTATTGGGGGTTGATCCCATCACCATGCCGGACACCTCCTGGTGGCGCGACGACTTTGCCGAGGGAGAACCGACGCCACTTGACACCTTGCTGGCCCCGCTGCGTCGCACCCTCACCCCGGAGGCGGCGGGTGTGGCGTTGCCGGCAGGAACCGAGGAAGTCGGCATCTGGGTGCGACGCGACGATGGGACGAATGTCGGCGCCGCTGTGCCACTACCTTCTTACCGCTTGTGGATGCGCATCGGCAACGACGACGGCTTGTACCGCAATCTCGAGATGGGAATGTTGGCGCCTCAGTTCGGCAAAGGCGAACCGTGGCAATACGTTTCCACGCCGCTGGCGGGAGAAAACACGACCATCTCCCCTGACGACCGCTGGCGGGTGGTGTCCCTGCACCTTTCCGGCGACACCTTCTCACGCACTCCCCCGGGCGGACTGTCGTTTGACGACATCACCGCCGAAGGCGCCGCGTTGCCAGGCGGTTCCGTCGTCGTGGAGGGTTTCGAAGAGGTGGGCCCTTGGACTGCCCTTCCCCAAGGCGGATCTGTTCCAGATCACACGGAGCGGTCGCCGGATGCCGCGCACTCCGGAGAGGTCGGATTGTCGATCCGGTGGGAAGAACCCCTGGGCCGTTCACCAAGGGGCATCGTGATACCCCCGGGTCAATTGCCGCTGCCGGCGATTGCCGGACCAGGGTTCGAAGCGGGCCAACGCGTCCGCATCACGGTTGACGGTTATGTCGTACCCACGCGGGTCACGGCCACGGTGAATCATTTCCCCACCCTCGATACCGGCCGTCCGTTTGTGGTCGTATCGGCCCATGAATTGCGCGCGTGGCTCGCTCAGGCCCCGGGAGCGAACCCGATTACGCCCGACGAGTGGTGGTTCGACGTTTCGGACGACCCCGGTTTGGATCGGGACGCCGTCGGACGGGCTATCAGGGACGTGGGATATCGCCTCTCCTATTTGCGCGACCGCGACTCCGCGGTGGACCTGGCTACAAGAAACCCACTGGCCGGCGGCGCTTGGGACGCCCTCACCGCCATCGGCCTGGCATCCCTGGCGTTGGCCGTCGGATTGGCGCTGTGCGCACACGCAGCGGTGGCGGTGAGGGAGCAGCGAATCGACCTGTCGGTGGGCGCCGCTCTGGGCGTGCCGCGTTGGCAGCGACTCGCCGGTTTGGCGATGGAACGCGCCATCATCGGCGTATTGGGAAGCATAATCGGCGGTTTGGCCGGCTGGGCGTTGGCCCGGTGGACCCTCGGTGAACTCGCCGGCAATGCCTCAGGCGGCGCGGTAACCCCGCCCATCATTTTCATCGCCCAGGGGCCCTGGTTGGCGGCCACGTTCCTCTGCTTGGCCATCGCGGCTGCGGCGGCGATGGTGCTGGCCGGCGCCGTGGCCAGCAAGCTCCGTCCCCCCGAAGTGCTGCGGGAGACCGAGTGATGACCGCGATCCTCAACCTCGGTTACGTTCTGGCCCGCAGACGGCTGATGTCGTCATTCCGGATCGAGCTCACCGTATTGCTCGGCGTCACGCTGGCCGTGGTCCTGCTTGCCAGCGCGGTGGTTTTCAACGACCTTCTGGCGGAGACCGCACTGCGCCGAACTCTGGCCGAAGCGGATTCCAGCGATGTAAACATGTGGGTGCGGGTGTTCAACGATCTGGACGACCCGCGAACCGCCACAGCCGCCAGCGACCGGTACCGCAACGCCCACCGGTTCGTGGCCCAGCGAGTGCTGCTGCCTTTGGGCGGCGCGATCGGCGCCGCTTCTTTCCAGGTGGAGACTGCAACGTTTTACTTCACGGGCCGGCCCAACCTCGACTTGCCCAACGACGTACGACCCCGAGGGCGAGTACAGTACTTGGCCGGGTTCCAGGAAGGCAAAGGACGGTTGGTGCAGGGCCGTTGGCCCGGGGTCGCCGGCGATGGTGGCTACGACGATTCCACGGGGGCCACCGACAACATCGTGATCGAGGTCGCGGTGGACCCGTCCGGCTTCGAGTTTCTGGGCATCCCTCTGGGGGAAGGATTCGGAATTGTGCCCGCCACCGGAGGCGAGGGACAGCCGACGACACAGGTTGTCGTCGTCGGCGTCGTTGAACCGGTCGACCGGGACGAGGAGTTCTGGTACCGCCGGGACAAGCTTCTTTCTTACCACGATGACAATTGGACCCTCGTGCCAATGTTTGTATCCGAAGATGCGCTGCGCCAGCAGGTCGCACGCCGCTACCCCGGCATCTACACCAGTTCCGCATGGTTCCTGCAGGTCGATCGCACCGGCCTGCCGGCTAAAACGGTCGACGAGTTTCAACTGTCTTTGCGACAGGTGCGCCGCGAGGTGGCCAACTACCTGCCCAATGGCAGCACATCCACCGGCTTGGTCCGGATCCTCGAGGACCACGAAGAACGTTTGCTGTTGGCGCGCATCCCTTTGTTCCTGATGGTTTTCCTGGTCACCGGCATCCTGGCCTATTACCTGACCATCACCGCCGGCATGGTTATCCGCGCCCGCGCCGCTGAAATCGCCATGCTCAAAAGTCGGGGTGCTACTACCTTCCAGATCGGAATCTTGACCCTGGTGGAGGGATTCCTGCTGGCCGTCCCGGCCGTCATCGTGGGAGTGCTCGTGTCTCCACTCTTGGCCAAGGGGCTGGGTGGCCTTGTATTTGACGCGGCATCCTCAGGCGCTCCGGTGTCGCTCTCGTGGCAAGCGTTCGGCATGGGCGCCGCCGGCGCGGCTCTCGCCGTCCTGGTATTGTCAGTGGCGACCTTGGCCGCCGCCGGCAAGGGCATCGTGGAGTTCAGGCAAGCCGGCGCAAGGCCCGCCCAGACTCCCTTTGTCCACCGGTATTATCTGGACCTGCTTGCCCTGGTGGTCATAGCGTTCCTCTGGTGGCAGATCTCCAACCGGGGCACCGTCTTGACCCGCAGCCTGGGTGGCAGGGACCTCGAGATCGACTTCGCGCTGTTGCTGGGTCCTGCTTTGGGACTGATTGCCCTCGGGTTGCTGGTGATGCGGTTCTTCCCCATGGCCATGGGTTTGCTGTCGCGGGCGGTCGGTCCGGTCGGCCCCGGCTGGCTGGTGCAGGGTCTGCGACACATCGCCCGCGACCCCATCGCGCCGGGCAGCCTCGTAGCCTTGCTCATGCTCGCAACCGCCTTGGGCGTGGTCGGCAGCGCGTTCTCCGCGACATTGAACCGCAGTCTGGATGATCGCGTCCGATATGAAACCGGAGCCGACATACGTATCCAGCACGACGCTGGGCGAATACCACGGGCCTACACCGGGGCCTCTGACCTCGTACCCGATTCCGCCGAGGTCATGCGAACCGAGGGCAGCCTGTTGACTGAGGGATTCGGTTCGCAGCGAGTTTCGGTGCTCGGCGTGGAATCCGAACGATTGGCCGAGGTTGCTTGGTGGCGGGAGGATTTCGGCGACGGGAATACGCTGCCGGACCTGATGACCATGCTCGCTCCCAATCCCGATGCTCTCGACGGGATTCCACTGCCGGAAGGCACCACGAGTCTCTCGTTGTGGGCCCGGACGGGTGGCTTGCCCAACCGGTTGGTCAACGTATCGGCGCGCCTGCGCGACGACGCCGGCCGCCACTACGACATACCGTTGGGAGACGTGACCGGCAGAGACTGGCAACAACTCGACGGAAACGTCGCACTGCGTCTGGGACGCACTGGCAGGCGCACGGAGGACGAGCAGCGCCCACGCGCAGACGTGCCGCCCCACACCATCGTAAATCTGCAGATAGTGGGCCGCACGGGCGGCGACAGACCCGGCGTGCTGTTTTTGAACGACCTGACCGCACACACGCCTCAGGGAGATGTCGTAATTGCTCCGTTCAACTCTGCGGACGGTTGGTCGGTAATCGAGGACTACGTGCGACCAGGTCTCTACTCCTTTGAGACCAGTCGAAACGTATCCCGCGACGGAGCGGCCGGATCGACGGTATTCAGCTGGGCGCCGGGAGGCATCGGCGCGCCCGGCGTGCGGCCCGGGGCAACTACGCCGCCGTTGCCCGTGGTGGTCAGTCCCCAGATCCTGGAGGCTGCCGGCGCCGAGGTGGGTGATCGCATCAGCCTGGGAATGTCCACGTTTGCACTCCCCGTGCAGATCAATGGAGTCACCGACTTCTTCCCAACAGTTGACCCGCGCGAGCAACCATTCGTCATCGCAGACCTGGGAGAGTTCGTCAAATACTCCAACCAGCACGGGCGCCGCATTTTTGGCGGAGCCGGGGAACTGTGGATCGACCGGGATATCCTGCCTGGAGATTTGCCCGCCGCTTTGCACGAAGTTGAAACAACGACCGGAGTGATCCAGAACACGGGCTTGACCACCGGCAAAATCATCGTCGCCGAGGAAGAGGTCGAGCTGAGAGGGCAACAGCCCCTGGCCAACGCCGGATGGGGCGGCTTGTTGGTCATCATGTTCCTGGCCCTCGCCCTCGCCAGCGCGTCCGGCATCGCTCTGTTCTGCTGGCTCGACACCAGAGAGCGACAGACCGAATTTGCCCTCCTGCGCACACTGGGGAGTAGTCGCGGACAGCTCAACGCCGTCGTCTGGTTCAACTTGGCCGTCGTCGTAATCACGGGCGTGGCAGTTGGCACCTGGGCCGGCGCGCAGATCGGCGCCGCCCTGTTGCCCGTTCTGGAAGTCGCCGAGGGCGGAGTACGCGCGACTCCGCCGTTGACCTTCGAGACCGACTGGCGGATGTTGGCGCTTGCCTATGCGGTACTGGCCGTGGTCAGCATCGTCACCGTGTTCTGGCTGGCGTACGTTACCGGCCGGTTGGAAGTCCAGAGAGTGTTGCGGGCCGGCGAGGGAGGCTGACGCAAAACCTCTGCTCCCGTCCGTCAACGATCCCGCGGTCGATCACACCAACCCGAGACTCCGGCACATCTCCAGCATCGCCTTGGCGGTTTCCTCGTGGGCCACGTCCACCATGTCTCCTGCATAGGTGACGGCTGCGGTCCCCTGCCGCCGACTCTCCTCCATGGCGTCCAGGAGGCCCTGCCAGAACGCGATCTCTTCGGGAGTGGGGGTAAATATCTCGTTCACGATGGGCACGTGAGACGGGTGGATCAGGTGCATGCCCGTGTAGCCCAGCGCCTTGAGGTTGTTCGCCCAGTAGCGCAGGCCGTCCAGGTCGCGAATGTCGAACCAGCCGCCGCTGATGGGCCACTGAATCCCGGCCGCCCTGCTGTCCATGAGCACCTTGCTCCGCAGGTACAGCGTCTCCGCGCCCTCAAGTGTCCAGCGGTAGCCCACGCTGCGGGCCGTGTCCCCGCCCTTGCCGCCGCTGCCTCCCATGTGGGAAACGCGGTCTGAGGCCATGGCGATGTCGTAGGCCATGCGGATGCCCGATGCGGTTTCCAGCCCGGGGTCGATGCAAACCGTGTTCAACTCCATACCCGCCTTGCGCTCAAAATAGCGCAGCAGCACGTCGGCCTCCACCACGTCGGCCGGCGACTCCACCTTGGGCAGCAGGATGCCGTATAGGCCCGGCCGGGTCACGGCCTCCAGGTCGAACCCGGTCAGCCCGGTTTCCAACCGGTTGACCCGCACGAAAAGCGTCTGCCCCCGTTCGGCCAACTCGTCGATCATCCTGCCTACCAGAGGGCGAGCGGCATCCTTATCGTATTCCGGCACCGAGTCCTCAAGATCCAGGATCAGCGCGTCCGGCCCGTACTGCGGGGCCTTGCGCATCCAGTCTTCCTTGTTGCCGGGAACGAACATCACGGAGCGCAGTGGTTTGGTGGTAATCCGAGGCATCAGACGGTCTCCTCAAAAAGTATTTCGTAATCGGGCAATTGAATCAGTATGATAAATGGGCAGGGTTTGCGCCACGATTGCGAACGTGGCTTATACCAGAATATCTGGCCGATTGGGGGCAACAGCAGTCAGATAACTCCGGCCTCTCGTAGCCGCTCCAACTCCGCGGGATCAACCCCGCACAACGTCCTCAACACCTCTGCGTTGTGCATCCCCAACGACGGCGCCCCGGGCACGTCGGGCAACGGCTCTCCGTCGAACAGCACTGGGAATCCCGCCACCACCTCGTCCACCTCACCGTCGCCGTGTTCGTTCCCAAAAGCAGCATTGCGCATGGGACGCAGCGCGCCGCGGTCTCGGAAGTGCGGGTCGGCCAGGATTTCCGGCACCGTCCGCACCGGCGCGCACGGCACGTCTCCGGCCGACAGACACTCCAGCGCCTCGGCGCGGGTCATCATGCCGATTCTCTTTTGCACCTCGGCCCGTGCGCCCGCCGCATTTTCCGAACGCACCTGGTAGCGGGCAAACCGCTCGTCCTCGATCAACTCAGGCGTGCCGATGGCGTTGCACAGGCGACGCCACTGGTCATCGCTGGCCGCCGTGATGATGATTGCTCCGTCGCTGGCGTGGTACTGCCCGGTGGGTCCGCTGCGGCTGTTGTTGCCCGTCCGCAATGGGATGCCGGCGGCCATGTCCTCCTCCAGGTTTTCCATGAGCATCAGGGAGGTCAGCGTGTCCATCATCGACACGTCGAGATACGTTCCCTTGCCGGTCCGTTCCTTCTCCCGCAGGGCGGCGAGGATGCTGGTGGCGGCAAACATCGGCGTGACCAGATCGCCAATATAGAAACCGACACGGGTCGGCGGCCCATCCGGTTCACCGTTGATGTCCATCAGGCCGCTCATGCCCTGAATCTGTGGGTCATGAGCCGGCTGCTGGGCATAGGGCCCGGTCTGGCCGTAACCCGATATGCTGGCGTAAATGACGCCCGGATTCACCGTCGCCACGTCCTCGTAGCCCAGGCCGAGCCGCGTCATCGAGCCTGGAGCGAGGTTCTCCAGCACAATATCCGACTGCCGCGCCATCTCGAGGAACAATTCGCGACCGCTGGGGTTTTTCAGGTCAAGGGTGACGCTCTTCACTCCTTGACTGCGCTTGAGGAACCGGGTGGCGATGTATTGCTCCGAGATCTGCTCTGCCTGGATCCCATCGGGGCCGGCAAATGGACCGTTGCCGCGCACCGGATCTCCCCGGCCGGGTATCTCCACCTTGATCACCTCGGCGCCCAGCCGGGCCAGCGTCATGCTCAGGAATGGTCCGGCCAGAAACACCGTAACGGCCAGAACCCTCAAATCCGATAGGGGCTGCATGCTTGTCTCCCTCCCGCTGGCGCTCTACCGCCCGACGTGCGGTAGAGCGATTGTTACCTGATTATCGCCGGATTATACACAGGGGAACCGCGCGTACCCGAACCACGATCTGACCGGCACATCCGGCGGCCTGGACTCGCTCAGGCTCGACACTCAGGCTGTTTCCGGCGTGGCCAGCCTTCGCAAGACAACCGGCAGCCACCGTCCCCACGTATCCCAGTCCAATAACCGTAATCTTTACGCCAAACTCAAACTCCGTTTCATTCGACACTCCTCCAGCGTTCACCGGAGGATACCCAGACTCATATAGCGGACGACAAGCCGGCGGCGGACTACAACGGCTGTGATACAATTTAGCGTACAGGTGTTCCATCCAAGCAAACGGCAACGGGCGGGCATAATGCGTGCAATATCGTGCAAGTGGATTTGTTGTCCGTACCCTCCAACCACTTCATCTACACGTACGTTTTGGAGAACATGACAACTCTCGGAACCGCAATCACGGTCGTACAGGCTATTTTCTACGCATCGCCATTGATCATCGCGGCTACAACATTAGGATTGGCCTGGTGGAGGTTCAAAATTTTCAGAATACGCGAACCAGCTATCAGGACGGACCTGATCGTGTCCAGCCGGCCGGCGAGTCCGTCGTATAATGCCCTCAGTGCAGTGGCGGTAATGACTAACACGTCAAAGGTGGCGGCGGTAATCACGGGACTAGAATGGTCAGTATTTGTGCTGTCACCATACACCGACGCTGATGTCGAAAACAAAATCGCCGAGTACTCCCCGCATATGCAAGCCGATGATTCTCCATACGAATTTCCGTGGAACGTCAATTACCGGGTGTCGCAGCAGAATCCCCGGATATTCCTGGAACCGGGCGAATCGAACACCATCAGCATGAGCCTGGCTATACCAGACTGGATCGAGGCAGTTGATGTGCTGTTAGAACTGGATACCCCCATCCGTGGTGATGGCCCACCCATGTGTTGGACTGCCCGCGGCCCACACGACATCGGTAAGGAGTGATAGCATGGCGATTAAACCCCGACGCGACAAGCCGTTGCCCGAAGGATTGGTCCACGGGATAACATCCATACGGTTCAAGAGCTCATTGAAACCCGCTGAGCCGCCGAAAACAAAGGCGATCCCAAACTCACCTGAAGGGGAGGACGGCCTTCCTATCGGAAAAGAGAATGACGACGAAGAACAAGCCGAGCAACTATAATCTCATACCATCGTTCGTTGAGACTCAACCCAAGGCGTCTTGGGATCGGCTTTCCGTACCGAAAGTGAACCTACTCCCTTCGGCTCAACAGCCGGCACAACCGCCTCATGGGATGGGGAGCAGACCCAACCTAGAAACCCTGACTAGAGATCTGCCAGTTGCCGAGTCTGTGGTGTTACCGTCCGCACAAAAACCTGCGAAACTACCACGGCCGAATTCTAGTGGAAAATAGAAATAGAACTCGCCAATTGCGGGACCGTTCGTGGCAGACCATTCGTGGCGTTTACCTATCTCCAAGATCATCACCATGTGCCGTAGCATAAAAACTCTCCGCCGCGCCCACGAGCCCGCCTCCGACGACGAGGTGCGCGCCGCAGCCCTTCAGTTCGTCCGCAAGATCAGCGGATACCGGACACCTTCCCGCGCCAGCACGCCCGCCTTCGACCGGGCGGTGGATGATGTGGCACGGGCCGCCCGCATCCTGCTGGACTCGCTCCAAACCCCCGCGTCGCGCTGACCCCATGCTGGACCTGACGCCGGCCGAAGCCAGTCGCATCTGCATGGACGAGTGCCGCGCCATGTGTTGCCGCGGTCCCATTATCCTGCGGCTGCAGCCCGACGAGGTTGGCGCGTTTTACCGCGCCGCCGATCGTCTGGACGGCACGGTTACCATCTCCCGAACCGACGACGGCGGCGGCAACGTGCTGTTCCTGGACCAACCGGGAGAGGCATGCCCCATGCTGGACCGGAAGACCTCCGCTTGCCGCATCTACGACGAACGCCCTCGCGTCTGCCGGGAATTCCCCCGCAAACCCGAGCCAGGCTGCGCAATCTCCGGCTGGACAGACGAGTAACGGCGCCGCGTGGTGTACGCGACGCCGTATCGAGTCCCACTGAACCCCAATATCGTTTGTGGTACCTCAGCGAGCCGTAAAACGCGCCGCTTCCTCCGACCCTACCGTGGCGTCGCCCTCGCTGTAGGAATGTGCGCCCGTGCCGGCCAACGCGCCGCCCTGCACGATCAGGTACTCATCGCGGATGGGACGCCCATCGAACCAGCATTCCAGGATCTCGCGCACGCCTGCGGCATAGCGCGCCTGGGCTGAAAGCGACGTGCCGGACGTGTGCGGCGTCATCGCGTGATTGGGCATGGACCGCCAGGGATGGTCGTTGGGCGCCGGTTGCGGGAACCATACGTCGCCGGCGTAGCCGGCCAGTTGGCCGCTCTCCAGCGCGCGCACAATTGCATCCTGATTGCAAATCTTGCCCCGCGCGGTATTCACGATGTAGGACCCACGCTTCATCCTGCCGATGAGTTCGTCGTTGAACATGTCCTCTGTTTCGGGGTGCAGCGGACAGTGGATGCTGACCACGTCGCACACGCTGACCAGCGACTCGACGGTCGGGTGGAATGTCGCGCCCAACTCCGCCTCCACGTCGGCGGGCAGTCGGTGACGGTCCGTGTAGTGCAGGTTCACGTCGAACGGCTTCATTCGCTTCAGTACCGCGAGGCCGATGCGTCCGGCCGCCACGACGCCCACGTCCATCCCCTCGATGTCGTATGAACGCGAGGCAGCGTCGGCGATGTTCCAGCCACCGCGCACCACCCATCCGTACTGCGGAATGTAGTCCCGCACCAGGGCCAGCATTTGCATCACCGCATG
The DNA here is from genome assembly GCA_965116565.1 of Dehalococcoidia bacterium. Taxonomy (GTDB): domain Bacteria; phylum Chloroflexota; class Dehalococcoidia; order Lucifugimonadales; family UBA3495; genus Bin87. The sequence continues at coordinate 814,959 of OZ220699.1, read as the reverse complement.
CTCGGCCACGCTGATGCTGTTGCACCAGGTCACCTCGGCCACCGTAATCCCTCGGTTGATGGCAGCCTGGAGGTCAACGTGGTCCGACCCGATGCCGGCGGTGATTGCCATCTTCAAATTGGGCGCCTTCTCGATGCGCTCCGCCGTCAGGTACGCCGGCCAGAAGGGCTGCGAGATGACAACGGCGGCATCGGCCAACTCTCGTTCGAACACGGAGTCGGGCCCGTCCTTGTCTGACGTCACTATAAATTCATGGCCGCGGGACTTCAGAAACGGTTCGAGCCCCAGTCCGCCCGATACCGATCCCAGCAGATGCCCAGGCGTAAAGTCCAGACCCGACGGTGAGGGCAACGCCTGTCCGTCCGGATACTGGCTCAATGTGGGTATGCTCTGGCGCGCATAGTCAGGCGGGAAGCCCGCCACCGGATCGTCGTAGAGAACGCACAGGATCTTCTGGCCGGAATTGGAACTCATCGATAACCTCCCTGGCGTATGCTCTACACCTGTCATCTTGAAAGTTGGCCTACTGTAACGCCGGGCAAACCGTGAGCGCAATGCGAGCGCGTTCCGACTATGAGGGAATAGTGGGAAACACAACCTCGCGGCGCGATGGGAAGCGCCACGGATTCAGCCCGAGGACGCAGTCATCGCTCGTTCTTTTCCCTGCGCCAGCGCCGGATCCGACGCTCTACAAGATATCTGGTCAACCAACCGATGCCCAGTGCTATCCCCACGCAGACCAGAATGTAGCTATATGGTTCCGCCATGTTGCACGCCCACAAGGCCGGTTGGGTATGCCCCAACCCCGACTATTGCCCAGTATTACGTCAACTACGGGCACTGCGGATTGACCATGGCGGTGCGTAGTCCGCGGCACGCCTGCCACGTGGGCGCCCAATGTTCATCCCGGACCGGTCATCGGAGATCACGTCGCGAGGGTACGCGCACTCGCCGGGTCCGAGAATAACCCGGTCGCGCACGGCGATCGCGCTGTGCCAATCGGCTTTGCGGGTAATGGTTCGGTCGCTCGACCGGACCGGCGGCTTATGCCAGAGGAACCGTTACCCCAGGCCGTGCTCGGCCAGCACCGGCTTGATCGCCTTTACGACTGCGGGCAGGTACTCGTTCCAGTCGCCCACGATGCCGTAGTCGGCCGCGCGGAATATCGCGGCCCGATGGTTCCGGTTGATGGCGAGGATCACGCCGGCTTTCTGGATGCCAACGGTGTGGTTGAACGCGCCGCGAATGCCAACCGCAAGGTACACCCGCGGCGCGATGGTGCGCCCGCTGATGCCAACCTGAACGTGGTGTGGCAGCCAACCCGAGTGGACTACGTTCCGCGTGGTGCAGATGGACGCCCCAATCGACGACGCCAGATCCTGAGCCGCGGACACGCCCTCTTCCGTGACACCCATGCCGACGCCAACAACGACTTCCGCCGAGGCCAGTTCCAGTGCCCCGTGCTCTTCGGAGAAGTGCTCGCTGACCAGCGACACATCCGCGCCGGTGGGTGCCGCCGGAGGGATGGCATCCACGCGCACTGTCCTGGCTCCCTCTTCCGGCGCCGGCAACGCAAGCACACCGGGTCGCAGCGTCACCAGGTTCGGCAGGGTCTTGGACAGAATCGGGGCTACCACATTGCCGCCCAGTGCCGGCTTGAGTTGCACCAGTTGGCCGGCTTCGTTGATCTCCAGGTCAATGGCGTCTCCGGTCAGTCCCAGGCGTTGCCGTGCAGCGATACGGGCGGCTAGATCCCGACCGTCGGCGGTGGAGGCGAACAACACCGCGTAGGGTGGATCAGCGGCGATGGCATCCGAAAGGCTGTCCGCGACGCCACGCCCGCAGACCGGGCCCAACCCGCCGATATCCAGCGTCAACACGCGGTCCGCGCCGCCCCCGGTGAGTTGCCGCATGATGCCAATGCTGCTGGCGTCGTCGCCAATCGCATCGCTTATGACCACCGCAACCACCTCGCTCCGCGTCACCGGTGTGAGTGCCCGGGCCTTGCCAAGCATTTCGAGCGTGACCTGCCGCACACCGTCCGACGACAGTTCCGCCACTACCCAGATGGGCCGGTCGCCCCCTGAGTGGTGGAGAATCTCCGCATCGCCGGAATCTTGCCCACCTTCCTCGGCGAGAGATGCCAGCCGTTCGCCCAGATGCTCAGCGATCTGGCGGGCGGCTTCCTCGGGAGTTTCATCGCGGATCACGACGCCCAGACGGTCTGGCTCCACCAGCCGAATGTCCTCAACCCAAGTGGGCGAACCCTCCAGCCCGAACAGCGAGAGGTCATCGGTCAGGTCGGCGCAGGTGAGTTGCTCCACGGCTTTGCCCTCCGCCTCGGCCATCTCCTCACGCCCGGGATACCGTTCCTGTCCGGCGCCTTCGGTCACGCAGACCACAGCGGGCAGGGCGCACTCCAGCACCTGATAGCCTTCGTCCGTTGCTCGCTCCACGTTGATGCGGTGGGAGACCCGGTCAATCGCCAGTTTGCGGACGTTGCTGATGTGAGGCAGGCCCATCAGCTCCGCCACCTCCGGTCCCACCTGACCCGTTTCGGCGTCACTGCTGTTGCGCCCGCACACGATGAGGTCGGGCGACTCCCGCTGCAGCGCCAGCGACAGGGCCTGCGCCGTGGCGAGCGTGTCGCTGCCGGCCAGAGCGCGGTCGGACAACAACACCGCTCGATCGGCGCCCAGAGCATAGCACTGCGTAAGCCCCTCAGCGGCGTTCGGCGGCCCCATGGACAGGGCGACCACGCTGTCACTGTCACCATCCTTGAGGTCCACGGCCATGTTGATGCCCAGTAGGTCAAAGGGATTGATCTCGGACGGCACACCCTCGCGCTGGATCACCTTGTTCTCGTAGTCAAACTGGATGCGGGAGACGACGGGAACGTATTTCACGCAGACTGCAATCTTCATCGGGGTCAGGCTCCTTGGGACTGGCCGGCGGTTATCTCGCCGCGGATTTGCGTTTCGAGTCTCCGGACGGCGGGGCTCACCGATACCGGGTATCGCGATGGTGCCCTGAGGCGCTTGTATTCGTCGGGCAACGCATCCAACCCGTCGGCAACGCGCTGGCGGGCGGCATCTATGGGACTCGCTGCAATGGTGCGTCTGCCGTTCTGCATCGCCAATTGCAGCAGTGGTTCGCCGGATTCCAGACTTTCGTCTTCGAGAGCGATCACATCCCCGGTCATGCTGCCGTCGCCGTCGTATTGGCGAAATATCTGCTTGCCTCCCGGCAACGATGACTTGCCGGTGCTGAGCTTCATCACGGGCCGACCGTCGTAGCACACCATCTTGTACACCATGTCGCAATAGGGGGCGTCGGCGGACACACCCACACGAGTCCCTACGCCAAACATGTCGATGGGCGCGCCGCCCTCGATCAGGCGCTCCAGCTCATACTCGTCCAAACCGCCGCTGGCGACGATGCGAACGTAGTCCAGGCCCGCGTTGTCCAGTATCCCGCGCACCTTTCGGCTGAGGTCATCGAAGTCGCCGGAGTCCAGCCGCACGCCGGTCAACCGGCGACCATCGGTTTCCATCTCTTTCGCTACATCCGCGGCGATGTGGGCGGCATTTAGCGTGTCGTACGTGTCCAATAGCAGGATACTGCGATCCGGGAACCGGCGCGCGTAGGCGCGGAATGCTTCGGCTTCGTCATCGAAGCTGGTGATGTACGAGTGCGCCATGGTCCCGGTGGGCGGGATACCGTAACGTCGCGCCGCCAGTACGTTGCTGGTCGCGCCGAATCCGGCTATGTACGACGCCCTCGCCATGCGCAACGACGCCTCGGACCCATGCGTGCGGCGGGCAGCGAAATCCGCCAGCGGGCGTCCGTGCGCCGCATCCACGCACCGGGCCGACTTGGTCGCCAGGAGGCTCTGGTACTGCACCTGGTTTATGACGATGGTCTCCGCAAGCTGGGCCACTATCACGGGCGCGGTTACTTCCAATATGGGTTCGTCCGCGAAGAACAAACTGCCCTCGGGCATGGCGCGCACGCTGCCGGTGAACCGGAATTCGCGCAGGTGGTCCAGGAAATCCCCGGTGAAAACGCCGGTGTCCCGCAGGTAGGCCACGCTCGCGTCGTTGAAAGACAGGGCGGCCAGGCAATCGAGAGCATCGTCCACTCCGGCCGCCACCATGTACCCGCGATCAGGCGGATATTCCCGCACATAGAGACTGAACGTCGCCTCACCATCCATCCCCTCGGCGAAGTAGGACTGCGCCATGGTTAGCTCGTAGAAATCGGTCAGTAGGCCGATATCGCCGGCCGGCACGGGAAGATAAGGTTGTTCACTCTTGCTGGCCATGGCAATCCGCTGCTTCCGGCGGTGGACGACACGTGATTGGGCCGCCGGTTGGGAGTGTCCGCATTATCGGGCGGGCCTGCGGCAGTGTCAAACGTGGGATGCGCCATATAATTGTTCAAAACTGACGGGGTGAACTGCGAGAGGAATGGCAGACGCCGGCGACGGTGGTCTCATGTATATCGGCCGCAAACTCAGCAGCTACACGGTAAATGTCCGGCATCGAAACAAGGATGGCGGTGGCACAAGTCTTCAGCACCGGCCGGCTCACGATCTCACAACCTCGCCGCCCACAAACAACTGCCCGCTTGCCATCCAACTGTGAGCAGCCACTCGCAAGCTCACGCGTACGCAGTTTCATCTCGCGTGATCGGGGTGACCCGGTTCGCCTGCTGTCATTCCTGCTTTCGCAGGAGCGACGACCATGGGATTCGCTCTGGTGTATCTCCGCTACCGACCTGGTACGCATGACGACACTGCTCCCTTGCCTCTGGGCGCTGCCCATCCTTACCATAGAACTACGTACCATAGAACTCCGTACCATAGAACTCCGTGCCATCGAACTACGTGATCCCTCAAATCCAAACCACCATCCCGGTCCCTCCCAAACCCGCTCACGGGCCCGCCAAAACCACCAATACCGCCCCCAAAACCCGCCCAATCCACCACCATTTCACACCCACCACCCGCCATATGCCCTGCACAAATGAAAGGAAATGAGCGGATTTGAGCGGGATTTCCCCAAATCCCCACCATCCTGATCCCGTCCCCAATCCTGTCCATCCATGCCAAACTCCCTCTCCAGGTGCCCCCTCTCGAGGTACTGCCATGACCCTCTCCCAACTCCGCCGCCGCATCAACGCCCTCAAACGCCAATTCGCCCATTAACTCGCCATCATCAAACTCCGCCGCATCGCCGAAACCGTCTCCAATGACTGGTCTCCCTCCGAACCCCCCGAACCCGCCGACATCATCCAGCGCGTCGTCAAAGCCGGCTTCCGTCTCACCACCTTCACCCGTCTCCATCGCTACCTCGCGGACACCCGACGGAAAGGTGAAGTCCCCTTGCCCAACACCATCGTCCTCAGTCTGCTCCCCTGGGCCGGGAACGACCGCTACTATCCACTGCTGCGCTGGGACCTTCCGGCCCCGTAACCGTGGCCATTTCCCCCAGTGAGTACGCGTGAGCACTCGTCAGACGTTGCGCGTAAAGTTGACCCATTGCTACGATTGTGGGGCCGGCTCCAATTGGCATCGCGGGATTGGGAGTTATTCGTGCAGTTTCCTCCTCTGGTTGAGGGTCGATTCATCAAGCGGCTCAACCGTTTCGCCGCGCTGGTGGATGTCGAGAAACGGGAATATCTGGTTCATGTGCCCAATTCGGGACGCATGGGCGAGTTGCTGGTGCCGGGCTACCGCGTGCTGCTCAATCCCGCTCCGACCGGGACGAGTCGCAAGACGGCATTCGATCTGGCGCTGGTGGACACGGGGGACGTATTGTCGTCGGCCGACGCCCGGTTGCCCAACAAGTTGCTTGCCGAAGCCATCTCCCAGGGTCGGCTGCCCCAGTTCGCCGCATATCCTGTGGTGCGCCCCGAAAGCAACTTCGGCGAGAGTCGCTTGGATTTCCTGTTGGAAGGGCCAAAAGGATCGTGTTACGTGGAGACCAAGTCGGTGACACTGGTGGAGAACGGAGTCGGCCTGTTCCCGGACGCACCCACGCTGCGGGGAGTGAAGCACCTGCACAGCCTGATGGCGGCGATGGATGTGGGACACCGGGCCGGCGCGATTTTTGTGATACAACGGGCCGATGTGGAGGTGTTCGCGCCGCACGACACCGCCGACCCGTTGCTGGGTGAGACGCTGCGAGTAGCGGTCAAGAGAGGAGTCGAGGTCTGGGCCTACCGATGCCGTGTGGATGAGCGGAGCATCGAGTTGGCAGATGAAATACCCGTGCGATTGTGACCTCGTTGCTGGACATTTACCGGCGCCTGTTGGACGCCTACGGGCCGCAGGGCTGGTGGCCGGGACGCAGCCGGTTCGAGATGATCGCCGGAGCCATCCTGACCCAGGCGGCGGCGTGGCGCAACGTGGAGCAAGCGCTGGGAAACCTGCTTGCGGGCGGAATCGACGATTGGCCGGAGGTACACGGCATCCCCATCGAACGAATGGCGGAGTTGGTACGGCCCTCTGGGTATTACAACGCCAAGGCCCGCAAGTTAAAGGCCTTTGCCGCTCACGTGTGCGAGGAGTACGGCGGGAACCTGGACGCTATGTTTGCCGCGGATACGGCAGCGCTGCGCAAGGAACTGCTGGGCATCCACGGCATCGGTCCGGAGACGGCCGACGACATCCTGGTGTACGCGGCGGGCAGGGCGTCGTTCGTGATCGATGCCTACACCATCCGGATCATGCGGCGGGTGGGCTTGACGCCGGCGGGCAGGAACAACTACGACGGGTGGCAGGCGATGTTCCACGCCGGCGTGCCGGAGGACGTGCAAGTGTACAACGAGTATCACGCACTCTTGGACCGGCACCACAAGGAAGTCTGTACCAAAAATGCGCCGCGGTGCGGAGGCTGCTGCTTGCTGGATATTTGCGATACCGGGCGCGCCACTCCGGCGCCCGACTGAGCAATCACCAGAAACTCGCGCCAGCGGCATTTTGGCGTCGATGGAGTTCAACAAACGGACGGCGCTCGTCCAGGTTGTCGGCAGCTACAGCCAAAGCGATGGCGGTTCCGGCGTCGGACCAAACGTCAGGCGTAGCGATCCGGGGAACATTGTGGGGGGCGACCCAGGTATGTGTACCGCCCCTCTTGAACATTACGGAACGTGGGCGCTACCACCGCTTGTACGGCAAGAATTTCCCCGACATGGTCACCCGCACACGGTCGCCGTGAGGGTCGTCCTCTTTATCCACTTTGAGAGTGAAGTCGATCGCGCTCATGATGCCGTCGCCGAACTTCTCGTGGATAATTTCTTTCAACGGCATGCCATACACTTGCATTATTTCGTAGAAACGATAGATGAGGGGGTCGGTGGGAACGACCGGGCCCAGCCCTTTCGACGGCGGTTCGGTGAGCTCGTCGGCCACGTCCTGGCTCAGCCCCAGCTCGGCGACTACGTAGCTGGCTTCCTCAGCGGACGCGCTGGCCTGACGATAGAGCAGAGCCGCGACCCACACCTCATCCCGTCCAATCGCATCCCCCAAATCAGCAAAGGTGAGTCCCTTGGCCTTTTTGGCAGCCAGGAGTTGCCTCGTGGTTTCCCCAGTTTCCATACCCTCATCCTCCGGTCCGGCTGGTACGTAGTTCCTGCAACCGTGGCGAGTCTATCATGGGTGGCGGACCTATATCCCAGGTGGCAGACAGCGCTGGCGGAGCAATCGCATCCTTCGTTGCTTGCGCGTAGTGGATGCGCCCATGCTTGCAGCGATCCAACACGGCAGATAAATCGCAAATCCTTTTACATGGCGCCTCAGGTGCTATCATGGCCTCATCCGAATTGGTACCGGAGGTTTGAAGAGATGCAGGCAGTCAGGCTATTCACGGGCGAGGACGGGGAATCCCACATCGAGGACCTGGAGCTTCCCTTCGAGCAGGTGGGGCACGCGATGCGGACCGCCATGGAAGAGGCAATCGGCGTGCAGTTCAGCCGCCTCAAGCCGACCCAGCTTGTTGATTTCCATACCGCCCCGCGCCGCCAGTATGTGATCACGTTGCAGGGGCAGGTGGAGATCGGCTTGGGCGACGGCACCAAGCGCATCTTCAACGTGGGCGACATCGAGCTGTGCGAAGACCTGACCGGTCGTGGGCATACCACCCGCAGCGTTGGAGACGTTGATCGGGTCAGCGTACAGATCCCCCTCGCCGATCAGACGCCGGGTGGCAGCCTCGCCGTCTAGCTACCGCCCAATCCACCGCTATCAACCATTCGGGAGGTTGCCATGCCTATCGCGTCCCTGGCCGACAACTTGGAAATGTACTATGACGACGACAACTTCACCGACCCGTGGCGTGATCCGGAAACCGTGGAGACCATCGTGCTGCACCACGGCAACGCCAAGAACGGGCGGCTGTGGTACGCCTGGCCGCCTCTCCTGGCCCGGCAGTACCGTGTAATCCGTGTGGACGCCCGGGGGTTCGGCCGTTCCACGGTGCCCGAACCTGGTTATGACTGGTCGCTCGAGGGGTTCACGGGAGACCTCAGGAACCTGCTGGACTATCTCGAGATTGACCAGGTGCACCTGATCGGCGAGACCATCGGTGGCACCATCGCGTTGCAGTTCGCCTACCAGTACCCCGAGCGACTGCACACGGTGACCACCTGCACGTCGCCGTACAACTTCACCGGCGTGGACACCTATCAGAACTACTACCGCTTGGTGTCTGAGGAGGGAGTCGAAGGATGGGCGAGGGCCACGGGAGGCCGGCGGGTCAGCGCGGACGCGGCGCCCGGACATCACGAGTGGTACATCCAGCAAATGGGGCAGACCGCTCGTCACGTGGTGCTCGAGACGCTGGCCTACCTGGGAACCCAGAACCTCTCCGAGAAATTGCCGACCATCCAGACGCCGGCGCTGGCGATGGTGGGTGAGTTGAGTGAGGGCGACATTCCCGACCGGGCGCAGGGTCAGGCGGACCTGATGCCCAACTGCACGCTGGCCCGGATCCCGGGCGCGGGCGGCTACGTGCAGCACTCGGCGCCGGCGGAATGCGTGCTAGCGTGGCAGGAGTTCGTTGGGACGGTGCACAAACCGGCCTGACGAGGCGATTGCCCTCGTTCACCGCACAGTTGGCGAACCGATAAAGGACGGGTTGTTCGACCCGTCCCTTTCTTGGCTCCGTTGATTGCTGCAGCGACCGACTCTAGAACAGCGACTTTGACTGACCGCCGTCCACGTTGATGCACGCGCCGGTGATCAGGCTGGCCCGATCCGATGCCAGGAAGGCCACCGTCTCGCCGATGGGTTCCGGCCAGCCGAACTTGCCCATCGGCAGGTTGCGGTCGATGAACTCCGCCACCACCTCGGGGGTGTTGTTCTGCTGGAAGCGGTCCCAGGTGCTGCCGGGGAAGTCAATGCTGCCGGGCGCAACGCAGTTGACCAGCACGCCCGTCTGCGCCAGTTGCAGGGCCAGGTGCTTGGAGAAGGCAATCATGCCGGCCTTACCCGTCATGTAGTCCACCGAGCCGCCATGCTCGCGCCCGTAGATGGACGCGATGTTGATCACCCGACCCCAGCCCTGCTCCTGCATGTGGGGTAGCGCCAGTTTGGTCATCCGCACCGCCGAGATCAGGTTGACCTCCAGACCCTCCATGAACTGTTCCATGGAGGTCTCGTCAAACAGCACGGAACCGCGCCTGCCGCCGACGTTGTTCACCAGGATGTCGGGCGCGCCCAGCGCATCGGTGGTCTCTTTCAGGAAACGGACCGCGTCGTCTGCGTTGGTCACGTCGGCCTGGCTGCCGTTGGCCTTGATGCCCAGGCCTTCGAGGTCCTCCACGGTCCTGCCCACCTGCTCAGCGTCGCGTCCGCAGATTCCCACGGCGCAGCCTTCCTGGCCCAGCGCCAACGCACACTGCCGACCCAGGCCGCGGCTGCCGCCGGTGATGATTGCCACCTTTCCGTTGAGGGTCAAATCCATTGGATTGCCTCCCTGTTGCATATTGGAATGCGGGGATTATAGCGGGTTGTCCGGACGCCTGTTATCGGCGGAAGTACGCCGGCCAGCAGGCGATTCTGATTGGAATACACCCGCCATGCTATAATCTGCGCCAATTCTTATCACAGCGGAGCATGGGCTGGATGATTAAGCGGTTTTCGGTTTTGTACGTGGGACAGATTGACCTGGACAACGTGGGCGCCGACGGTACTCCACCCGACCAGCGTCGTTACACCAACGAGCAGTTGGCGCAGGCATACGACCACGCCCAGGCGTTGGCCCAGCACATGGATGAGCGCGGTTTTTACTGCATGTGGATGGCCGAGCACCACTTCCAGCACGAGGGCTATGAGTGCATCCCCAACCTCATCCTGATGGGCGTACACTTGGCGGGACAGACCAAAAACCTGAAATTCGGGCAGGCATTCAACATCATCCCCATGTGGCACCCGCTGCGCATCGCCGAAGACTTCGCCATGGCAGACATCCTCACCGGCGGCCGCATGATTTTCGGCGTCGGACGCGGCTACCACTCGCGAGAGGTGGAGACTTTCGGGTCCCCGGTCATCGATAACGATGCCAACCGGGAGCTGTTCCTGGAGCAGATGGAGGTCATCCTCAAGGCGTTCAACGAAGAATCCTGGAGCCACCAGGGCAAATACTACACCATCCCGCCCACCGTCCCGTATCGCGGCTACGACCTGAAAGAGATCACAATGGTCCCGCGTCCCGTGAACCAACCGGTGGAGATCTGGCAGCCCATCGCCAGCGGGCGCACCTTGAACTACATCGCCGAGCGCGGCATCAAGGCGATGGTTGCCCTCACGGGTGAGCTGTACGCCGAGCAGATGATCACGCAGTACCACTCAGCAGCCGTGGACGCGGGCCGCGATATTCCTCTCGGTGGCGACATGGCGCTGGGCTTCGGCTTCTACATCGCCGGGAGCCGTGAGGAGGCTATCGAGCGGGTGCGGCCGTTCCACGACGAACGGTACAAGTGGTTCGCGCCCTTCGGATTCGTGCGCTATACCGACGAAGAAGGGCGACCCTGGGGCACGCCCGGAGCGCCGGCGCGGACGCCTCGCGTTGAGGATGGCGTGGCGCAGAAGGCCTGGTTCTGCGGTTCGCCCGGCGACTTCATAGACTTCCTGAGGGAGATCGAGGCAAAGTACCCCGGGCTGGAGGACATCGTGCTGCAGTGGCCTGAAGGGATGCCGTGGAGCGAGTTCAAAGAGCAGTTGTCGATCTTCTCCTCCGAGGTGATGCCGGTCTTTGCTGGACGAGAGGCCGCGCTGGTGGCCGGAGATGATTAGTTCAGCCGCGACGCCCGGAACGGGGTAATTGGTTGGCCAACCCAGAGCATGTAGCCATCGCAAAGAGGCGCGCCTTCGCCATCGCTCGCTGGCGTGCCCGATTTTTTCAGGAACGCGCCCATCTTGACTTATCCGGCGCGTACCTTAGCGGCGTCCGGATGCCTGGTGTCGACTTCTCTTTCGATGACCTTACTCAGATAGACCTCACCTCCGCGGACCTGCGCCACGGCAGATTTACCGGGGCCCGCATGCGCGAGGCTTTTCTGACCAGATGCAATCTCAACCGGGCAAATTTCGAGGATTCCCATGCTTCGGGCGCCGTTTTCACCCGGTCCGACCTGCGTGGAAGCAACCTGAACCATGCTGACCTCAGGGGCGCGGACCTGACCAATTGCGACATCGGTTTCTCCACGCTCGTGGGGGCCAATCTGTCGGGCGCCGACCTCACCGAGGCGGACCTGACGATGTCAGACCTCACGGATGCCAACCTGAGCGGCGCGAAACTGAATGCAGCCTGCCTGGACGTCGCCAACCTGACCCGGTGCGACCTGCGGCACACCTCTCTGGTGCGCACCCGCTTGGACCGGACCCTGCTGGAAGACAGCGTGGTGGACATGACGTTGTTCGCGGATTGCGACCTCAGCGCAACCTTAGCGTTGGGAACACTACGTCATGAGGGCCCCAGCATCGTCGGTGCGGATACCCTGGCTCGCTCGGGAGGCGGGCTGCCCGAAGTCTTCTTGCGCTCAGCCGGCGTGCCACCGGATTTCATCAATGGGCATGTTCCGTTGCACCGGGGCGAAAATCCCCACAGGCGAGTGCTCCTGATCGGCTCCACGGTGGACGCCACCATCGTGGCCTGGCTCGAAGAGGAACTGAGGCAGCGTGGCCTGCAATGCTGGAGCCTGCTGGCCGACGACGAAGAGACAATATACAACTCGCAGGTCATCCCGCCGATGAGCAGGTTCCGCAACTACGACCGGGTGGCGTTGGTCTGCTCGGGTGGCGCGCTGGAGAGTCCGTTGTGCTGGCGCCTGTACCGCGAGATCATGCAGAGGCAGGCCGATTCGGCAGCGCGGCGCGTGTACATCGCGGCCGTTGAATTGGACGAGAGCCTGGTCAATCCGCCGGCGGCAGACGACGAGGCGTTTCAGCGTTTGCACGGCGGCCCAACGGCTCGGCTCCGACCCCGCAAGGACGGCAAGGGCGGCTATCGGAGGGATGTGCCCGGCGTGCTGGCGACGCTGACCGCTGAGGCGAAAGTCGCCGAGGAACCCTGGCCCGACGCTCCCGAGGAAGGCAGCATCGCCGCAACGGGCTGATATATCGGCGGTCAGTGCGGGTGCTGGGAGAAATCCCAGTCCGTGGGAGCGTATTCGATCTTGACGTCGCTGCCGAGCATCAAACAGGCCTCGCCCCACTGGTCCATGGCGTTGGAGTCCCAACCGGAGGTATCATCTGCCGGCTTGAGGCGGATGCCGTCCTCGCCGCCGTAGATCAGCATAACTACGCCCTCGCCCGAATCCTCGGACAGCGCCGCCATGGCGGGGCAGGGTTCCCCGTTTTCCCATCCGGTCACGTCGCACCATACGTCGTTGCCCATGGGGTCTGGCGCGACCAGGCGCAGAACGGGTTGAGGATCCGTGAGCAGGTCGAACACGCGGTTGAGGTCCATGGGGCTGTTGCCGTCGGCGACGACTTCAACTTCGTAAAGCACAAGCGTAATCTCGCGACATTAAAGGTCGCCGAGAATATAGCACAACCACCGATCCCGATTGTTAGGGGCCGGTTGATGTTCCTGACCGCGGACGTCCAACCCGGTGCTACAATTGCGGCATCACATTGCAAAGGAACGCTGATTTATGGCCGGCATCGCATTTGAGAAGCATACCCTGCCCAACGGCTTGGACGTGATCCTGCACCAGGACCGTTCGATTCCCGTCGCGGCGGTTAACGTTTGGTATCACGTCGGGTCCAAGGACGAAGAGTTGGGACGCACCGGATTCGCGCACCTCTTCGAGCACATCATGTTTCGTGGCACGAAACATCACAAGGCCAGCCATTTCGAGCCGCTGCAAAAGATCGGGGCGACACTGAACGGCTCCACCACCGGCGATCGCACCAACTATTGGGAAGACGTGCCATCGAACTATCTGGAAATGGCACTCTGGCTGGAGGCCGATCGGATGGGGTTCCTGCTGGACGCTCTGGATCAGGATGGGTTCGACACCGAGCGGGACGTAGTCAAGAACGAGCGGCGGCAGAGCTATGAGAACCGGCCCTACGGCATGGCCCAGTGGCACATCCAGCAAGCCCTGTTTCCCCTGCCACACCCATATCACTGGATGACCATCGGCTCCCAGGAAGACCTGGATGCCGCCAGCCTCGACGATGTGATGGACTTTTTCCGTCGTTACTATTCGCCGTCCAACGCCAGTGTTGCCATCGCCGGCGATATCGACCCGAGCGAAGCGCTGGGCCTGGCGGAGCGATACTTTGCCGATCTGGACCCAGGGCCGGCGGTGCGGCGCATCGCTCGAGCCGACTCTCCTCTGGCCGGCCGGGTCGAATTGGAAATGACCGACCGGGTGACGCTGCCCCGCCAGTATTCGGTACGTCTGGCGCCGGCGAATCTGTCGGGTGAGGACGACGCCAGCGACATTCTGAGGGCAATCCTCTCCGACGGGCACAGCAGCCGAATTTATCGATCGCTGGTCTATGAAAAGCAGATCGCGCAGTCGGCTTCGGTCAGTTATTACGCCGCGGAGATCGCGGGCCAGTTCCGCATGGAACTCACGCCGGCGGAGGGCCACACCCTGGACGAGGTGGAGGAGGCCGCCGAAGAGGTGCTGGCCAGCATCGCCACCAACCCGCCCACCGATGAGGAATTCGAGCGGGCCATTAACCGCATCGAGATGCAGCACTACCGCACGCTTTCCCGCGTCGGTGGGTTTGGCGGCCGCGCCGACGCTTTGAACTACTTCAACACCTTCACGGGCGACCCGGACGGATTGAACACGGTGATGGACGACTACCGCCAAGTCACGCGGGAGGACGTATTGCGGGTACACCGCAAGATCATGGACGGCGGGCAGGTGCGGATGCGGGTCTATCCCGAACGTCCGTTGACCACAGCATCGTTGGTCGTGGATCGCACTAAACAGCCGGACGGCGGTCCCACGCCTGCATTCGTTCCCCCGACACCGGAACGTGGTCTCCTGGACAACGGCATGGAGATTATCGTCGCCAACAAGCCGGGACTACCCCTGGTGTCCTTCGCCCTCATGGCCCGGGCCGGCGCGACCGGAGATCCCGCCACCTTGCCGGGGCTTTCATCGTTCACCACGTCGATGATGGACGAAGGAACTGCAACCCGCAGCAGCCAGGAGATCTCGGCGGCCTTTGAGCACATTGGGTCGCGCTTGTCCGCGGAGGCCCGCAAGGAATTGACGCTGTTGACGGCGGAAACCCTCGACCGACACTGGCCGCATGCGCTGAGTCTGGCCGCCGATGTGGCACGCAACGCCAACTTCCCCGAGCACGAGTTGGATCGCGTGCGCCGCGAACGATTGACCGACCTGCGGAGGGCTAAGGACGACGCAGGGTTCGTAGCGGACGCCAATTTCGGTGCGTTGGTGTTCGGATCAGATTCACCCTACGCGCATTCCAACCTGGGAAACGAGTCATCAATAGCGGCGGCGCGGCGTGCCGATATGGTGGCCAGGCACGCTGAATCGTTGCGCCCTGATCGGATCTGCCTGCTGGTAGCCGGCGACATTCGCCTGGACGACGCCATGTCGGCCGCCCATGAACACTTCGGGGATTGGCAAACGCCGACGGGATCGGTTACAAGCATCGATGCTGGCAACGTGATCAAAGCAGTCAACGGCCCTCGCATCTATCTGATCGACAAGCCCGGCGCGGCGCAGTCCGTTGTGCGGGCGGGCCTGCCACTGGTGGAACGCTCCCATCCGGACCACATGGCGATCTCCGTGCTGAACTACGCTTTCGGAGGGCAGTTCTCGGCGCGCCTCAATCAGAACCTGCGTCAGGACAAGGGATACACCTACGGTTACAACTCGGGTATATCCTGGTACAACGCTCCCTCGCTGCTGGCGGCCGGTGGAAGCGTGCAAACCGCCGTGACGCGAGAAGCGGTACTTGAGACGCTCAAAGAGTTCGCCGACATCAGCGGAGAACGTCCGCTGACCATCGAGGAACTGGACAACGCAAAAAACGGATTGCGGCTAGGTTACCCGGCAGGATTCGAGCGCCCCGGACAGCTCCTGTCGCAACTCGTAACAGTTGCGCAGTTCGGTTTGCCCGATGACTACTTCCAAACATTCGAGGAACGGCTGGCCGGCGTCTACCTGGCCGACACGCACCGAGTGGGCGCGGAGTACTTGAGTACCGACCGCCTCACGATTCTCGTAGTGGGCGACCGTGACCAGGTAGAGGAACCGTTGCGGGCGTTGGGATACGGTTTGACCGTACTGGACACTGAGGGGGCGGAGGTAGCGTGAGTTCGCTCGCGGCTCTGTCCCCGGGGCCTCCTTCGTCATACCAGCGTCCTTCGCTGGGCGGCAAATAGCCTTTCCATCCCGCGGGCAGCGAGGGCCAGCGCATCGCCGACCCGCTGGCGCGGGAACGGATCACCTTCTGCGGTGGCCTGGATTTCCACCACATCGCCGACGTCGGTCATCACGATGTTGAAGTCGGCGTCCGCGGCTGAGTCCTCGGCGTAATCAAGGTCCAGCAGCAACTCGCCGTCCAGCAGCCCGACGCTCACCGCGGCGACCGCGCAGTGAAGCGGCGCCCGCTCCAGCCGGCCGGCATTGACCAACCCCTGCAACGCTTCATGCAACGCGACGTACGCTCCGGTGATGGCCGCGGTGCGCGTTCCGCCGTCCGCCTGCAGCACGTCGCAGTCGAGGTAAATCGCCCGTTCACCCAGTGCGGGGAGATCAGTAGCCGCTCGCAGCGAGCGGCCGATGAGGCGCTGGATTTCCTGGGAGCGGCTGGCGGTGCGCCCGCTGTCCCGATCTCGGCGACGGCGCGATGACGTCGCGCGTGGCAGCATGTCGTACTCGGCGGTGACCCATCCGGTGCCGCGCCCCCGCATCCAGCCGGGCACCTCTTCTTCAACCGATGCGGCGCAGAGCACCGCCGTGTTACCCATCTCAATGAGGGCAGATCCCTCGGCGGCTTGCTGGGAGCCGGTCGTGATGCGGATCTCACGGAGTTGGTCGGCTTGGCGTCCGTCGTGGCGTGTAGCGGGAGTGGTCATGTTGGCAATGTCCTTGTTGTGTTGGCAAACAGTGTAGTAACAGTTCAGGCCGGATGGGAAGCAAGCAGTCGTCAGCAGGCGACGGTGGACTCAGGCCGGAAGCGCGGTTGGCGCCGAAGATTGATGCCTGCGCCATCTTGGCGTCAGGATTGGCTACAGAACGTATAGCAGCCGATCACGGGTGGTCGCAGGGTGTGCTCACCAGCGTAGTTGTCCGACGGCGCCTGGGGTTTGGCGACGAGGGCGAAGAGTGGATTGATGTGGTTCTCCGCCGGCGGGTACAGTCTGGCTGGGACGGGCGTGAGCTTACGCAAGAAGAGATGGCGCAGGGCCCAGAAAGTGCTCACGAGTAACCACCTGGGGAAATGGCCGTGGTTACGGGGCCGGTAGATCCCAGCGCAGCAGTGGATAGTATCGGTCGTTCCCGGCCCAGGGGAGCAGTCTGAGGACGATGGTGTTGGGGAGGGGGACGTCGCCTTTGCGGCGGGTGTCCTCGAGGTAGCGGCGGAGACTGGCGAAGGTGGTGAGGCGGAAGCCGGCTTTGACGACGCGCTGGATGACGTCGGCCGGTTCGGGGGGTTCAGAGGGAGACCAGTCGTTGGAGACGGTTTCGGCGATGCGGCGGAGTTTGGTGATGGCGAGTTCATGGGCGAACCTGCGTTGAGGGCGTTGATGCGGCGGCGGAGTTGGGAGAGGGTCCTGGGATTACCTCTGACGGGGTGTTATTGGCATGGATGGACGGGATTGGGGACTCGATCAGGATGGTGGGGCCACGTATCAAGTACGGGGTGACCCCGTGTCAGGCACGGGGCGGGCTGTCATTTTTAGGAAATCCCGCTCAAATCCGCTCATTTCGTTTCATTCAAGTAGGGCTGGCAGCGGGTGGGGGGGTGAAATGGTGGTGGATTGGGCGGGTTTTGGGGGCGGTATTGGCGGTTTTGGCGGGCTCGTGAGAGGGTTTGGGAGGGACCGGGATGATGGTTTGGATTTGGGGGATCACGTAGTTAAATGGTAAGGACGGGCAGCGGTCAGGGGCAAGGGAGCAGTGTCCTCATGCGTACCCGGTTTGTGTCGAAGTTACACTAGACCCAATCCCGTAGTCGTCGCTGCCACGCAAGCCGGAGCCCAGCAACCCAAAGGACTGGGGAATAGCGGGAGTGTTTGGTGCATTGGGTTACCGGATTCCGGCCACGTATCAAGTACGGGGTGACGTTCTTTTACGGGGTGACGTTCTTTGGCCGGGATGACAGCAGGCGCAACCGGACCACGCCGATCACGCGAGACGAAACTGGGTATGCGTGAGCCGGAAAGCGCCCTTGCGGAGCCGATTGTGCAGCGCTCGGTTGCTGCTTCGCGCCATGGAAGGCTGGCAGTGATCGATCAGGCGCAACCTGATACGACCGGTTTGACCAAGTTCTGGCCGAACACTGACACGACGGCTTTCGGACTCAAAGAGTGACTCTGGCGCCTTCGCCGGGTGCGCAACATGCCCTGCTCCGGCACGTGAGATTCATGTGGCTGCGGGCAGACCTGGAGCGCCGGCCAGGGGTTTTCCGTCCACCCTGGCCCCCTCCCATCAAGGGAGACGGTACAGTATGCCTATCACCTGTCCTTGTCCAGTCCTTCTGGAGAGATGGGCTATCGGTCAGTCGCCTGGGTAGCCGCGGTTGCGGATTTCGCCTTCCATGTGGGCGCGGATGCCGATGAGGGCTGCCGCGCCTTCGCCAACGGCAGCGGCGACCTGCTTGGTGCTGCCGGCGCGAGCGTCGCCAGCGGCGAAAACACCGTGGCGGTTGGTCTCCATACCCGGGCCGGTGACGATGAAACCTCGCTGGTCCATCTCGACGGTGTCGGAGAGGAAGGCGGTGTTGGGATCGAGGCCGATGAATACGAAGACGCCGGCGGGGTTGAGTTCCTCCTGGCGGCCGGTTTTGAGGTCCTCGATCAGTACGGACTCCAGCTTGCCGTTGCCGCGGAACTCGCGGACGGTGGTGTTGAGGCGGACCTCCATCTTCGGGTGAGCGGCGGCCTTGTCCTGCAGCACCTGGCTGGCGCGGAGACGGTCGCCGGCCTCGAGGACGGTTACTCGGGAGGCGAACCGAGTTAGAAACAGGCCCTCCTCGATGCCGCTGTTGCCGCCGCCGACCACGAGGGTTTCCCTGTTGCGGTAGAAGGGGCCGTCGCAGGTGGCGCAGAAGTGGACGCCGGCGCCGATGAAGTCGTCCTCGCCGGGGACGTTGAGGCGACGGTAGCGAGTACCGGGCGTGAGCAGCAAGGCTGGGGCGCGGTACTGCTGGCCGGACTCGGTGGTGATGGTGCGGACACCGCCGGAGTCTGGGCCGGGGTAGATGCAGGAGACGGTCTGGGCGACGAGGATTTCGACGCCGAAACGCTCGGCTTGTTGGCGCATCTGGTCGGCGAGATCCGATCCGGTGATTCCCTGGGCGAAGCCGGGATAGTTGTCGATGCGCTCGGTTGATCCGGCCTGGCCGCCGACGCCGCCGCGTTCGATGACGAGGGTATCCATGCCCTCGCGAGCGGCGTAGATGGCAGCGGTAAGTCCGGCGGGGCCGGCGCCGACGATGATGAGGTCGTAGTGGGAGCGGCTGGCCCGGGGGTTGATATCCAGGCGGGCGGCTAGCTCAGCATTACTGGGTTCGGCGAGGATGGGTCCGCCGTCGTCAAACACGATGGTTGGGATGATCCGACGACCGCCGTTGAGTTGGCTGACGGTGACCTGGGCCGCCGGTTCCTGCTCAATGTCAATCCACCGGTAGGGAATGCGATGTTCGGCAAGGAACTGTTTGGAACGTCGGCAGTCTGGGCACCAGAGTGCGCCATATACAGTGATGTTGGGGAACTGGGCCATATCGGCACCTCGTTTATGGTAGCGTAATGCAATACTATTTATGGCTTTTAATGATATTGTAGCATGTGGGGCGCGCTGCTGGACCAAACCTTGCATGAATGGGCAGGATGGGCAGAGTCATCCAATCGTTGGGGTGATCCGCCGAGTGCAGGCGTTTCCCCTACGCGCCAGCGGAATTACTCCGTGGCGGTCAGACGAGGATGAATTGTTGGCCCTGGCGACGACTGATGGTCGTTCTCAATTATTTTCGGGGCCGTTCATCATCCACTCCGAATCAGCCCGGTTAAGTGCTGGTGATTTCTGTTTGGAAATATCGCCGCTAGCAATGCTCCACCGACGGGATTGCCTCTTGGTTCGACGGACTCAAGATGAGTGATTTCGCCACCGACGTTTATTTGCTACGTCGTCGCGTCCCTCGCCGTGATGAGGTTTCATAGGATCACGGCAGTCTCGCGCCATTGGGCGATGGTGTCAGGTGGGTAGCCGAGGTCGGTGAGGACGGCGCCTGATCTTGGTTACGAGTCGTCGTCGGGCGTTGAGATAGCAGGGCGGCCAGACGGTTCAGGATCTGCGGCTTTGTTATTGGGGATGCCGTTTGGATATTTGGCGGCCAAGATTCGGCGGACTTTCGCCCTAGCTTGTCGCCTCTCCTCTTCCAAATGCGGTGGCGGGTCCCATGTGTAATCGCGGAGGGATTCCACGATCTCGCGTTCGTAGTCGTCCAGATCGTCATCACTGAACGGCCACCAAGCATCGAATTCTTCGTCGGTCAGCGGCGCATCCGCTGGGCGATCTTTCATGTTTTCGCTGCCTCTCACGATCGAATCGACTTCAACCCAGGTAGGCCCGAGTGAATTTTCGGCTTGGGTATGCGGTTCTTATTGATTCCACGTGACCGTCTCGGAAAAACGGAACTTCGTACACGTACTCGCCGATTCGTACTATGTAAAGACGTTGGCCGGGGTGCCGTTCCTGATTGGGATGGAGTATATCGTCCAACAGACCACCGTGTTCGATATGATACACCACGTCGTTGAAGGTCAGCCCTCGATTGCGCCTCAGCCATTCGTTCCTGGTTTCGTCCCAGACGTACTCGGGCATGGGCGCTATAGCACGCCCTTCGAGCGCCATTGGGCGATGGTGTCGGGTGGGTAGCCGAGGTCGGTGAGGACGGCGTCGGTGTGTTCGCCGAGCGCGGGCAGGTCGCCAGCCTCGAGGGGCGTGTCGCTGAAGGCGACGAGGGGTCCGGCCATGCGGACGCTGCCGAGGTCGCGGTGGTTCACGTCGACGGCGAAGTGGTTGGCCTCGACCTGGGGGTGATCGAACATCTCCTCGACGAAGCGGACCGGGCCGGCGGGGACGCCGGCGGCATCAAGCAGGTCGATCCACTCTGCATTGGTTCTGGCGCGGAATATGGCCTCGGCGTCGGTCATGAGTTGGGCGCCGAACTCGGCGGCTTCCCGGGAGTACTGGTCGTAGCCTTCGTCGAATCGTATGTCGTGCAGGCCGACAACGTCCAGCAATTTCAGGCGCAGCGCGGTGTTGAGGCAACCGACCACCAGCATGCCGTCGGCGGTCTGGAAGAAGCGGTAGTAGATGTTGCCGGGGGATTGGAAGTGCTGGGCCTGGTAGACCTCCAGCAAGTCGGGATAGGGGGTGTCGGCGGCGCGCATGGTGTCCACGGACTGGAGGATCTCGCGGTGGGGTTCGAGGTCGAGTTGGTCGATGCGGACGAAGCGCATGCCCAGCATGAGGAGGCTGGTTCCAAGCAGAGATGCTTCGAGCTTCTGGCCGTGCCCCTTTCCGCCGGCGTTTTTGTCGCGCTCTCGGGCGAACAGCGCGCCGCAGACGGCCCAGGCCTGGGCGAGGCCACAGGCGGAGTCGACGAGGGGGCTGGCGACGATCTGCTCGGGGACGCCGTTGACGACCTTGCCCTCGGCGGTGGCGATGCCGGACATGGCCTGGATGATGATGTCGTAGCCGGGGCGGTAGGCGTCGGGCCCTTCGTGTCCGAAGGCGGATCCCTCGCAATAGATGATGGACGGGTTGATGGCGGAGAGGGTTTCGTAGTCGATGCCGAGGCGTCCGGCAACGTCGGGGCGGTTGTTGGCGAGGACGACGTCGGCCTGCTCGGTGAGGCGGCGTACGATACCGGCGGCATCGGGTTTGGTGAGGTCGAGGGTCATGGAACGCTTGCCGCGGTTGTAGGCCATGAAGGGGCGGCCATCGGTGGGCAGGACGGCCTGGGCGTAGCGCCAGAGGTCGCCCCAGGGCGGCTCGACCTTGATGACGCTGGCGCCCATGTCGGCCAGGAGCATACCCGCCGTGGGGGTGGCGATCATGGTGGAGAATTCGACGACGTTGATGCCGTGCAGGGGGCCGGGCATGGGGCAAATCCAGTGGATGCGACCCTGAAAATCGGGGCGTTTTGGGTGTCGCCGATTATAGCACCGGGTTATTGGGTGAGCCGGATGCGCTCCGGGCCCAGGTGCAGGGCGTCGGGCGGGATCATGGCGGCCAGGGACGAGGGTGTGTAGCCGTGCTGGGCCGGTTCGCCGTCGAGCCAGGACAGTGCGGCCGCGGCTCGTCCGGGCGGGAGACCTTTGGCCTGCAGGAGGACGCGGAAGTCGCCGAGGCCGCCGGGTTGGGCGAGTTGGGTCAGGTTGGCGCGCCAGGCGAGGCTATCGTCGAGTGGCGTATTGAATGCGTCAGGCAGGGTGTCGGGCGGCAGGCCGTCGGGTCCGACGGGGAGGATGCTCCAGCTGCTGCCGGCGGCGGGCGTTGGTGCGCTGCGGCGGATGGTCTGGAGGCCGAGGCGGTGGAGGAGCCAACCCTGGGGCACGTTGGCGATGGCGTTCAGGCCGGCCGCGTCGCCGGCGCGTTGCAGTGATGTGAAATCGACCTGGGCGGTGATGTCCTGACGGCCAACGTCGTGGAGTGGCGCGTCGGTCTGGCGGTGGCTGTGGTAGGTGACGAGGGTTCCGTGGGGACGGTGCAGGGGATCGTAGAGTTCAGCGGCGGCGCGGCCGTAGTCGATGGTGAGGACGAAACCGATATTCAGCAGGGCGGCGGCGGTATCTATCCAGGCATTCAGGAGGAGGCAGATTTCGGCGGTCTGGCCGTCGGCCAGGGCGATATCCAGATCGGACAGGCGGTGCTGCAGTTCCGGCGTGGAGGGATCGCGGGACAGTTCGACGAGGGCGCCCTCGTAGCCGTCGGCGACGTCGGATTCGATGGCTACGTGTAGTTCACGCAGGCGGGCGCCATCCATTCGGACGCGATGGATGGGCAGGGAGTCGAGCAGTTCGTTGGAAAGGATGCAGTGGACGGGGGAAGGGAGCGACGACGGGTCGAGGAAGATGACGTCGGCGGCCACGCGGTCGGCGTTGGGGAACGCTGATTCGTGCCCAGCGGTTTGTATTGGGTCGATGATGGTATATCGAATAGCGTCGCCGAAATCGTCGGGCAGGTGGCGCGAGGCGGTGAGGATGTCGCGGCAGAGCAGGCCGTCGCCTGCGCCGGGTTCGAGGACGGCGAATGGGTCGGGGCGATCCAGAATGGTCCAGAGGTGGTATAGCTGGACGGTGAGCAGGGCGCCAAAGGCGGGATGGATCCTGGGGCTGGTGTAGTAGTCGGAGCCGGCGGTAGATCGGGTGTAGTAGCCGCCCTGGTCATAGAGGGCGGTCGCCATGAACTCGGCGAACGTGATGGGGCCGCTGCGAGCGATACGTCGCCGGACAGCCCGCTCTGCCTGGGTGGGCAACGTCATGGTCAGACCACGCCGACGGCCCAACCCATCGCTGGCGGGTCTAGGTCGATCAACGATACAGGGGCTTGAAAAAGCTGTGGAGGAAGTTGTTGCGGTGGGCCCAGGAGTGGGCACGCTTTAAAACGGTGTCGGGTATGGGTTCGGCGCGGCGATGGGTGATGCGGAGAGTCTCGTGGTCGGCGAGTTCGGGCGGGGCCTCGGCGGTGTAGAGCAGTTCGCAGCCTTCGGCCTCGGAGTAGAGTTTGAGGCTGTCGAACCCCTTCACCCGCCGGCCGGGGGTTTGGTAGACATAGAACTCGGTGCTGCCGACCAGTTCGTCGAAATGGTCGTTGCCATTGCCGCGCCCACCTCCCTGGCGGAGTTGGTCGCGACCGATGCCATAGTTGCTCAACCTTCGATGCTGCATGATGGAACCGCCTGAGATTGGGCTTTGGTTGTTATCGCGTGGCCGCGCTGAGCCACCGGCTCATGCCTTCGATGAAATCGTCGCGAACCCGACTGGACGCGCCGCAGAACTCAGCGATCAACTGCTCCTTGAAATCCTGAGGAGCTCTGCCCGCTGAGACCTCGAGCGCGTCGATCACCTCGCAGGCAATGGTCATATCTTTTCCTTGGGTGAACGTCCCGTTCACGGGCATACCCAACGTCTGCGTGCTGACCGGCCCGGTGGCATCCACCGTCATCCAGCCGTCCGGGGATTCGAGGCGAATGTAGGTGTGGATGTCGGGCACGGACTCTCGCGCCACCAGAGCCCGGAGGTGATCCGGAAAGTGGCGAGTATTGTCCCGCGTAAACCGGCGGGTGCACATGACGACGCGGGAATCCATGCCCATCTCTCGGAAGATCTGATCAAGAGCGTAGTGTTTGCCGGAGCAGGTGCCCCGCCATTCTTCGATGATCGACTCGGGCTGGCGGGTGCTGGCGCGCTGGTAAGGCATGTCCCTGACCAGTGCAAAGGCGGACGCCGCGATGATCGCCTCGTGAGGCGCGATCCGGCCCCGGTTTCGACCTTCCTGCTCCAGAAACCTGGTGAGATTCCCCAACACAGCACCTAACGGCTACGGGTAGATTGCCCAGCCGACGGTATCGGTCTTGGCGTGGAAGAAGTGCCCGTCGGTGGATGTCACGAAAACGTCGGTGTTGTCTGCGCCGCCGAAACAGACATTGGTTGGTCGGGTTGCCGCCACGGGATGGGTCTCGATGACGCGGCCGGTGGGAGAGAACACGTAGAGCATGGCGCCGGGGCCGGCGGTAGGCCAGCCTGCAGTAGCGACGATGTTGCCGTCGGCGTCCAGGCACATACCGTCGATGCCCCGGTGGACGGCGTCGGCATCGCGGCCGAAGGTATGCAGGGTCTTGTATGAACCAAGGGTTCCGTCGGCGTTGATAGGGTAAGCGCGAAGTTCACGGTCGATGTCGATTTCGTCGCTGTTGCTCTCGGCAACATAGAGCGTGTTGCCGTCGGGCGACACCAGGATCCCGTTGGGCATGGTGGTGTCATGGGTGGACCGAACGGTCCGGTACGAC
The DNA here is from genome assembly GCA_965116565.1 of Dehalococcoidia bacterium. Taxonomy (GTDB): domain Bacteria; phylum Chloroflexota; class Dehalococcoidia; order Lucifugimonadales; family UBA3495; genus Bin87. The sequence goes on along the minus strand of OZ220699.1, from coordinate 790,208 downwards.
CCGTCGCCCTGGGGCACGGCGCACAAGACCGAACGGTGGTCCAACTGCTCGACCTCGTGGGGGTCGATGTTGCCGGCGTTCCAGGGGTTGGTGAACCAGATGCGGCCCTGCCGGTCGATGGCCAGGTCGTTGGGAGTGTTCAGCGGCGCACCGTCCAGATTGTCGGCAACGGTGACTGTGCTGCCATCGGGATCGAATCTGACGATTGCGCGGCCGTTCTGGCAGCATCCGAAGAGCCGGCCGTCAGCATCGAAAGCGAGCCCGTTGGTGCGGTTGGTATTTTCGCGGAATACCGAGAACTCGCCGGATTTGGGGTCGTAGGCGTAGATGCGGCTTGCGTGGATGTGGGTGAACAGGACCACCTCGCCGTTCCAAGCAGGGCCCTCGGTGATGCCGCCGGGCGGGTCTTCAAAGCGGTTGATCAGGCTGAAACGCCAAGACATATCCGGAATCTCCTTGCATAGTCAATGGATGCGTCGCTCTGGATTGGATCAGGTACGGACGACGGCTGGACGGATTGTAGCAGGCGGCGATTGCGGGCGGCAAACCGGACCGCTCAAAGCGAGAATCAAAATGTTCGAGCGGGGGCGCAGCAATTAACTGTCATGGCGCGGGCGTCCACCGATCACGGGGATAACGGGATAGATATACGCGACGCTTGCACGCCAGGAACGTGTATTTGTAATATTGTGCACCATATTTATCATTTGTGCGACACAACGTTCGAATTATCTGGTAAGATGCGTGGCCTCATTGCCGTATTGAATGCACTCTATGTAGAGTATTAATCGTTGATCGATGTCAAAGGTTACAATCGGGGTTGACGACTTTGCGTTCCAGCCGATTCATCGCGACTCTGACGTCCGTATTGGCCGCGGCAGCTATACTGGGCGCAGTAGCATGGATGCTGCTTGGGAATAGCGGCGGCGACCCCCATGACCGCTCCGATGTTCGGATAGTCCCGCCAGCGGATGCCGCGAAAGCCAGCGACCCCATCAGCGCGGATCCACAGGTCTCCACCCAAGCCCATGAAACCCCTGCTCCGTCCCAGATCACGGTGTACGTAACAGGAGAGGTCGCCAATACGGGCATTTATACCGTTACCGCGGGCCAGCGGTTGGCTCACGTGATCGAACTGGCCGGCGGTCCTACCGAAAACGCTGATTTGAACCGCATCAACCTGGCATCGTATCTTGCTGACGCTGCCCACTACCGTATTCCGGCTACGGGAGAAACCGTTGATGCCACGGTTGGGGTGGAACCAGTCGCCATGGTTCCCGATGGACCGGGAAACGCAGCCGCTGGTCCCGCCCGCAAATGCGCTGACCCCATCGACATCAACACTGCAACCGCCGAGTGCCTGGAAACGCTGCCCGGCATTGGCGCCGTTCGTGCCCGGTCCATCGTCTCATACCGCGAGGAAGAGGGGTCATTCGTAACCGCTGACGGCATTACTGCAGTGCCTGGCATCGGCGATGGAATTTACGGGCAAATCGCTGACCTGATAACTGTAGGCAGTCGGTGAATCCCGAACCGTGGTGCGGTTCAACGTGCGACGGGCCGACTCTGAGTTGACGCCCTTCCCGACCGGCTTCTGAACAAGCGGTGCGCCTGGTACCGGAGTTAGCGCTGTCGGCGTTGATCGCCGGCGTGGGAATTGGCATTGGGGTTGACCCTGAGCTGCCGTCCGCATTGCCGTTGCTGTTGCTGGCACTGGCGGCGCTCGCAGTAGCGGTAGGACTCAGGCTATCGGGTGTTCCCGCCGGGCCGGCGCTATTGGCAGCGGCGCTCATTTTCGGAGTCTGGCGGTCGGAGGTTGCGGAACGCCCCGGGTTTCCGGCGGTGCCTTCGGGTTCAAACATTACCGCCACCGTGATGATCAACGACGCGCCGGCGGTGTCCGGCGGCAGGTATCGATTTCAGGCCGAGGCGATTCCAGACCCCGACGGTGGGTTGAAAAGCCTTCCGGTCGGAACCAATCTCCTTGTTTATTCGCTACCGCCTGCGGAACTGGTGAGACAGCGAAGCCGGCCGTTTCTGCGCTACGGCGATACGCTTGGGGTGTCCGGCAACGTGGAGAGGCCGGAACCGATCGGCGATTTCGACTACGCAGCGTGGCTTGAATCGCAGGGGATCGCCGGCGTGATGTGGGCGCGGCAGGCCGAGTTGGTTTCGACGGGCGGCGGTTCGCCGTGGAATGCTGCGCTGCACTTGGTACGAACATCCCTGGCATCGGCGATCCAACGGTCGATTCCGGAACCGCAAGCGGGACTGGCACAGGCGTTGCTGCTGGGTATCCGGTCGGAACTACCGCGCCCGGTCAAGGAATCTTTCCGCGCAGCGGGCATGTCGCATTTGCTGGCCATATCGGGATTGCACGTGGGGGTGGTGATGGCGTTGACGCTGGCAGCCGCGTCAGCATTGGCAGGGCAGAACAACCCGTGGGCAGTCCTGACGGCTGGACTGGTGGTTTGGACCTACGCGATCCTCTCCGGACTGGATCCCCCGGTGGTGCGGGCCGCGATCATGGGCAGCCTGTATTTGGCGCAGGGCTTGCTCGGGCGCGGGATTCGCGGACTGACTGCGCTGCTGCTGGCCGCCGCGGTGATGATCCTGATGGACCCGCACCTGCTGGGGAGTCTGTCGTTCCAACTGAGTTTTACCGCCATGGCCGGCGTGATATTCGGACTGCCGCTGATAAGCGTTCTGACCGCTGCGTTGTCGGGTCTGTCATCGGGTTCGTGGGCGGCCCGATGGGCGCAGTATGGGCTGTCGCTGCTGGTGGCGTCGGTGGTGATCTCCACCACAACCACGCTGGCGACGCTGCCGCTGGTGGCGTGGCACTTTGGCGAGATCCCGCTGATGAGCGTGCCAGCCACGATCTTGGCCATGCCCGCCATGTCGGCGGCGCTGGTGGGAGCGGCGTTGACATCAATTGTGGGGTTGCTCGCGTCGCCGCTGGCGGTGATCGCCGGTACGTTGGCGTGGGCGCCGCTGTCGTGGTTGATATGGGTAGCGGAGACCATGCCGCCGCTGTTGTTGCCGGCGCCCTGGCTTACTGCTGAGATGGCGGTGGCATGGTTGAGCGCAACGGGGCTGCTGGCGGTGTTGGTATCGTCGCGGCGGGTGCGTCGAGCAGTGGCTGGCATGCGGAGACGCCCGAGATGGAGGCCCCGAGGAGCGGCCGGTCTCGCGGCGGGCGGGATTCCGGTTGTAGTGATCGTTCTTCTGCTGCTGGCGGGGCAGTTTGCGGGCTCCAGATCGGACGGACTGCTGCACGTGTACGTGCTCGACATCGGACAGGGCGACGCGATATTCGTCGTCACTCCCGAGGGCCAGCAGATGCTGGTTGATGGAGGTCCCGATCCTGAGATCACGCTGGGGGCCATCTCAGCACTGACGCCCCCGGGAGACCGGACGCTGGACGTGGTGGCGGCGACGCACCTGGACAGTGATCACGTCGGCGGACTGCTGGGAGTTCTGGACAGGTACCGGGTGGGCACAGTGCTGCACGGAGGAGGGTTGTCGGAAGGCGCCGCGCTTTATCCCCAGTGGCGGGCGATGGTCGAAGAGCGGGACCATCAGGCGGTGGCGGTGCGGGCGGGGCATACCGTACAGATCGGACGCGATGTAACGTTGGAGGTGTTACATCCGCCGCCCGATGGGCTGCCGGCGTGGGTTGAGCCCAATGCCAATAATGGCAGCCTGGTGTTAAAACTCGAGTACGGTGAAGCGTCGTTCCTGTTGACGGGGGATGTTGAGGTGGACGGGGAAAGGTTCCTGGTGTCAGCAGTCGGCGATGAGCTCGAGGCCGACGTGCTCAAGGTGGGACACCATGGCAGCCGCACGTCGACGACACGAGGGTTTCTGGATGCCGTGAAAGCCCAGAGCGCGGTGATATCGGCCGGGCGGGGCAATCGGTTCGGGCATCCGCATGCCGAGGTGGTCGAGCGGTTGGAGTCGTCGCTCGGGGCTGCTCAGGTCTTTCTGACGGCGCGCGACGGCACCGTGGAATACATCAGCGATGGAGAATCGCTGTGGGTCAGGACGCATGGGCCCACCGTAAGGTAGCAGGGTGTCCTATCCGCCTGGCGTTCTGGGCGCACCAAGTCGATGCTCGTACCAGTGGAGTTCGCCGGCCTTTTGAAATCCCATTGATTGGTAGAGCCGTATCGCCGGCGCATTGTCGCCGTCCACCTCCAGCCGGACGTAGTCGGCGCCGGCAGCGCGCAGGTAGTTCATGCCCGCGGCCAGAATCGTCCTGCTGATTCCGCCGCCTCGGAAATCGGGCGCCAGCCCAATCGAACCGATCACCCCCTGACGGCGCCGGCCGTCGGACATCAGGAGGGTCCAGCAGTAGCCGGCCAGGTGTTCGCCCTGAAACAGCAATTTAATCCCCTCATACGAGGTGTTGGCCATCCTGGCGCGATGCGCCGTTTGCGCCTCGGTGTACGGCGCGAACCACCAGGTTCCGGCGAAGGCGGAGTTATGGGTCTCCGTCAACGCGGCTGTGTCGTCTTCGGTGAAAGGCCTCACGTGATAGTTATCCGGCATTTCAACATCGAGTACATCCTCCCGTTCCCAGGTCATATCCCAGTAGACCCGCGCCATCGCAAATCCTTCCTCGACCAACGCCGATGCCCGGTCGTAGGGCGGCCTCAGCGCGATATGGGCTACCGCCGCGTCGGTTTCCCGAGTCCGATTCACGCCCGCCTGCACCAAAGCGCGCCAGGCGGTTTCGTGCTCATCGCCCGGGGCAACGTGGACGTTCAGCACGCACCGCCCGCCGGGAGAGTCTTTGGCAGAGAGTTCCGGGAATACGAGGCAAAACCCCCGCAATCTCTCTCGCCCGTCGCCGGCGTCTTCGAACAACAGCAGGCAGTCCCGTTCCTGATTGCGGCCCGGCAGCCGCATGATGTCCTCGAACACGCTGCGATGGGCTGCGCTGTCCGGGTTGAGTTTGGCGTTGCCCGACGGCTGGGGTACGACGAAGTCCATCAGCGCGGGCAGGTCGTCGTCGGAAAAGTTGCGGATGGCGAACATGTTGGGACGCCGCTAAACGGGAGCGCGGCGGGTATGCCAGTCAGTCGCCTCCTGGTACGCGTAAGCGGCCCGGAATATCGTACCCTCTGCGAAAGAGTCGCCGCCCAGTTGCAGGCCGATTGGCAATCCGTCCTCCGTGAAACCGCCCGGAATGGACACCGCCGGCATTCCGGCCAATGGGTAGCAACCCGTGTACGAACGGCGGAAGAAGAACCGCTGCCGTACATCGTCGGCTGACTCGAAGGGCGCGGTGAGCGCATCGTGGCGCGGCGCGGGGTAGGGGGCAGTGGGGCAGACCAGAACATCGACCCGGCTGAACGCATCCTCAAACTGGCGACGAAGCAGGACGCGCGCTTTCATCGCGCGGTTCTGCACCTTGGCGGGCACCAGAGCAGCCGACTGGAGTCGTGTGCGAGACGCACGGTCGAGGAGTTCGGGAGAGCGCCGCATGAGGTCGTCGCGGGCGCCCGCGCCCTCGGTGTCGGCGATGCCCACGAAGATGGCGCCGGCGATCTCGGTGAGCGGCAGGGACACGTCCGAGATTTCGGCGCCCAGGCCGGCCATCGTCTCCAGGGCGGCGTCGGTGGCACGGCGCACGTCGGGGTGCATGTCGGGAGAGTCGCACAGTTCAGTCATGCGGCCGATCCGCATGCCCTGTATGTCGCCATCGAGCATCCCATAGTAGTCGGGCACGGGCCGGCGGCTGGTGGTCGGGTCGAGGGGGTCGTAGCCGGCGATGGCTCCGAGGACGAGGGCGCAGTCCTCCACGGTCTTGGTCATGGGGGAGGCGGCGTCCAGGAACCAGCACATGGGGGTGATGCCGTGACGGCTGATGCGGGTGAAGGTGGGACGGAGGCCGACGGCGTTGCAGTAGGAGGCGGGGCCGCGTCCGCTGCCGCCGGTGTCCTCGCCGACGGACGCGGCGCAGAGGTGGGCGGCCAGAGCCGCGCCGGATCCGCTGCTGGATTCGCCGGGCGTGTGGCCGAAGCGCCAGGGATTGTGCGGCGTGCCGTAGGGCGGATCGGCGGTGCCGCCCATGGCGAGTTCGCTGAGGTTGAGCTTGCCCATGAGGATCGCGCCGGCGGCCTTGAGGCGAGTTACGATCGTGGCGTCGTTGGACGGGACGTTTTCGGCGTAGGCTCGGGAGCCGTTGCTGGTGAGGATGCCGGAGGTGTTGAACTGGTCCTTGATGGCGACGGGGGCTCCGAACAGCGGGGCGTTGATCAGGTTTTCATCGCCGCGGCGCAGGGCGTCGTCGATGTCGGACGCAGCGCCGAGGGCTTCCTCGCGGGTGACGGTGATGTAGGCCTTGATGTCGCCGTCGATGGCGTCGATGCGCGCCAGGTATGCGTTGACGGCGTCGGTGGCGGTGAACCGGCCGGCGCGGATGGCAGCGGAGGTAGCGGCGGCGGAGAGGAAGACGATGTCGTCGGGGTTCGGCGTTGAAACCATTAGACAGCTCCGATAGGTTGGCGGGTCTGGATGACCGCGTACTGTTGGGCAATGATGGCTTGGAAAGACGAAGACGTTTCATGCCAGTTCAAAACGTCAACGCGGAAGGGCAACGTGGATTCCTGGAATGCCTCTACCAACAGGCCCAAACGTCGGAAACCCAGCGGTTGCTCGCCGACCAGAGCCAAGTCGGACCACGGCTTGACGCGGCCCGTTACGCGAGAATCAAAGGCGCGAACCTCACAGTCCGGAACGTGCTGCCGAAGTATCCGTTTCACTTCTTCCAGTGGTGCCGGGCTCATCTCAATCATTTCGGGCTTCCAGAGCAGTCAAGAGCAGCCTGCAGTCGGTCAAGAACGCGGGGATGACGGACAAACAGCGTCAGCCATCCGTGTCGGGGAAGATGGCGACCGGTTCGATGCCTTCGAGGTCCAGGTCGCGGAGGCGGTCGAGTTCCTGCATGAGGCTGGCGAAGCGGTTAGCGACCTCGGGTAGCTCGGCGGCGTCGATGGGGATACCGACGAGTTCGGCGAGCATCTTTATTTGATCATGAGAGAGATCTGCGGCGGGCATTGTCTATCACCTGAGGTTTTAATTCTACGTACTTGGCAAGATTCCGGCCTTTGTTGATTTCCGTGCCGTAAGCGCGACCGATGCCGGCACGTTCGGCCACCGATGCCGGCGTAAATCGGGCCAGTTCAGACGCGTATTTAATTCCGAACAAGTGGATGTGGGTTACTTGTTCCCCGCGGGGTGCAGTGTCGTACATACGGCGCAGTTCGTCAGCCAACTGCCGTAAGTCCATCGCTTTGTCTCCTTACTATGGTCGGGCCTTTGACCATTGGCGCCCGTAGCCCGGCCCAGATTTCGTATGTGGTTAAGTCAGAGACTCCAATAGCTCGATGAACTCGGCTACTTCGCGTTTGCCGTCACGAATTTGCTCGCGATGCGGCGGGCCGCTGCAAAACCGGGTATGGAACCAGTTCGCGCTCCTGTAATAATTGAGCAAACGTGGAGGAGCGCCGGCATCATCAATCAGGCGTAGTACGGTTTCTTCCAGCATGGCATGAGAGCCGTATTGCCAGCCTTTTTTCTCTGCAACGGCCTTGATAGCGTGGGCGGCAGCACCCCATATTTTGTTGCTCGCTTCTTCCAACTCGCCGCTCGCCAGTTCGCTATCCACGAGATCCAGAAAATGCCAGCTTCGTTCAGCATGGTATGCGATGGGGGCAGTCGTGGCCATTGAAACCTCTGCGCCGCGCGAACGTACTGAATTCGCGGCACCGTAAAGATCCGGTTGAAAGCATCGTACAGCAGCGTGCAAGTCGTGTAAAACCGGCTACTGCCGACCGGAAATAACGCTACAGCCAGTGCTTGAACCAGCCCAGCATGCGTTCCAGGTAAGCTTGGCGCAGGGCGACGTGGCCGGTGCGCAGGAAGCCATGGCCGCAGCCGGGGAACCGGACCATCTCAACCTCTTTGCCCAAGCGTTTCATCACCTGGAAGTACTGCTCGCTCTGTCCGATGGGGCAGCGGGCGTCGGCCTCGCCGTGCAGCAGCAGGACGGGGGTTTCCACCCGCGGGGTAAAGGTGATGGGAGAGCGCTGCAGCAGGCGATACGCCAGGCTGTCCACACCTTCGGCCAGTTCGTTGACCAGCGGGCGGCTGATGGACATGCCGCCGGCCAGCCGGTTGGCCCACTGCGTCTCACCGAAACTGGTGGCGATGTCGGACGTGCCGTACATGCTCCACAGGTCAATGCAGGGGGCTCCGGCCACGGCGGCGCGAAAGCGGTCAGTGTGGCCGATGGCCCAGGTGGTCATGTAGCCGCCGTAGCTGTAGCCGTGGATGCCCAGACGGTCCGTGTCCACATAGTCCCTTTGACAGACTTCGTCCAGGGCCGCCATGAGGTCTCGGTAGTCCTCTCCACCCCAGTCGCCGAGAACGGCGTTGACGAACTCCTCGCCATACGTGGAGGAGCCTCGGGGGTTCACGGCGAGAGTCAGAAAGCCGGCGCAAGCCAGCACCTGGTGCCAGGGGACGAACGAATCGTAGAACGCTCCGTTGGGGCCCCCGTGGATCTCCAGCACCAACGGGTATTTCAGTGTGGGGTCGAAATCAGGCGGGTGATAGAGACGACATTCGATGTCGTATTCGTCGGTCTCGACACAGAACTTTTCCATCGGAGCGGGTCTATGCCCGTCGAGCCATGAGGCGTTGTGGTCCGTCAGGCGGCGTCGGCCGCAACCATCCGCGTTGACCAGATACAGATCGGACGGCGACGCCGGGTCGGACGAGATGACAGTCATGGTGCTGGTCGAGGCATCCATTGTGATGCCGGACAACAACTCGCCGCCACCGGTGAGCGGAACGGGCGGAGCCTTGTCTTCATCAACGGGAACGTCGAGTGAATACAGGCGGGTTTCGCCGGCGGCGTCGGCGAGGAACACTATCCGGTCGCTGTTGCCGTGTTTGCCTTTGGCCCAACGCAGTTCCAGCGGTGGGAAGATGCCAGGATAACCGAGGCACGGCCTGATGCTGTCATCGGTTAAACGACGCGGTGGTTGGTCTTCCTCGAGGATGTACAAGTACGGCTGCCAAAGCACCATAAGGCCGTCCCCTTCGCCTCCCGCGACGAGCAGGCGGCGACCATCGGGGGACCACGCCACGGCAGCGGCGTCGGTCAGGCCGCGAGACCACAGTTCCGGCTCTTCCCAGTCATCGTCGTCAAGGTCAGGCTCCAGCACGTACACCTCGTTGGTGGCGGTAACGTCCCGAGAACCGGAACGGCCGGATATGAACGCGATACGTTTGCCCTCCGGGGACCAGGCGGGAGCCGTATCATCCCAGTCACCGTCGGTAACCTGCGACGTTTCGCCCGATTTCACGTCAACGACGAACAGGTGGAAGTGGGAATCGCCGCGCCAGCCGATGGCATCATGGCGGTAGCGGATCCGCCGCACCCCGCGTGCCTGGGGTTCTTCTACGGGTGAGTCCGACGCGTCCCGGTCATCTGGGTTGACGTCGGCCACCACCGCCAACCGCGCGGAATCAGGAGCCCAGGCGAACTCACGGACGCCTTTGGCCAAGGTTGTCAGTTGGGCGGCTTCGCCTCCATCGGCGGGCATGAGCCAGACCTGGCGATGGTTTTCCGGGGATTCGTCGGGGCGAAGGAAGGCAAGGAACCTCCCATTGGGGGAGTAACGCGGGTGAGTATCCGAGTCGCCACGAGTGAATGGCTGTGGCTCCGGACGTTCGCGGCCGTCTCGCAAATTTACCTGGTAGATCCGCGAGCGGCCCTGGGAGGTTGCTTCGTCTATCCAGGACAGAACGTAGGTACACCTGCTGCCATCAGGCATAACGGAGGGATCACCCACGCCGGTCAGGTGGCGAAACAGGTCAGGCCCTATGGGTTTTGTCATCGAATACAGACTCCCGACGATTTTTGGGATGCAGGACAACCGCACACGGTGGGTAGTTTACCTTACGTTTAGACGTGTTCACGTGTTGCGGAGGGTGCCGTTTTTTGCGTCGGTGTAGGTTGCATGAGGAGGCCGAAGAGCGAGATACCAGGAGACAGCCAAGCGGCAAGCATGCCTCGCCGATGATGATATACGGAGAGTGGCCGCACTATGCCGCACTATAATGATTAATGATACTAGCAGGGCAGATTTTTCTTGACATACCGTTAACACCGGGCGCATACTGCGGCAACTCAGGGAGAGGATCATGGCGGCCATTAATCTTCGCCCCAGCGAGTTCGCGCTTGCCGGGCAACGCATCCACTACGCGTGGGTGATCGTGGTAATTACGTCGGTGATGCGCCTGGTGTCATCGTCGTTCCGGATGGGATTTCCCGCGCTGATCCCGTTGATCGCGGTGGAGTTCGGATGGCAGGTGTGGCTGGTTACCCTTGCCTTCTCGCTGCAGTGGGTGGTCTCAGGGGCGTTTGGTCCGGCAGCCGGCTGGCTGGGCGACCGATACGGTGCACGGGTGACCATGGCGATCGGAGCGACGCTGTACCTGGTGGGGATGATCCTGACCGGGTCGATGAGCCAACCATGGCACCTGATCCTGTTCTTTGGCATCATTCTCAGTGCGTCGATGGGTATTTTCCAGGTGCCGCTGACGGTGTCCGTAACGTCGTGGTTCCGCAGGCACCTGGGCGTGGGCATGGGCCTGCTGCAGGGATCGCAGGGTCTCGGTCCGGTAATCGCCATTCCGATCATGCTGGGAATTGCGGCGTGGTTCACGGTGGGCGCCGGCGCGCAGCTTCTGAACTGGAGCGCGCTGAGTTCGCCGCTGCTGAGCTGGATACCGCTGGGCACTCCTGAAATCCTGGGCATCCGGATGGCGTTCTGGATCCCCGGCATCGTCGGCGGCATCATCCTGCTGCTGCTGATCCGCATCTTCTACAACACGCCGGAGGATATTGGCCTGCGCCAGTTGGGCGCCGACGCCAATACTCCGCCGCGACAGGCGCCGGCCACGGGAGCGACGGCCAAAGTGCGAGCCAGCGTATTCCTGCGGCAGGTGCGGAAAACGCCTGCGTTCTGGAACCTGATTGGCATCCACTATTGGGGCTGCGCCGGACACAGCATTGTGATCGTGTTCCTGCCTGCGATGATCATCAGCTCGCTGGCTCCGGAAGGCGGATGGGAAAGCATCACCGACGATTCAGCGCGTTCGGCGGCATTGCTACGGGCATCAGCGATTGGCGGCGGGGCTGCGGCCGTGATGAGCCTGGTAAGTACCTTTACGAGGTTCGGGGTGCCGATCGCCGCCGATCTGCTGGGCAGCAAATGGGTAATGGCGGTCTGCTTCTTCCTTCAGGTGGCGCCGGTTTTGATCCTGCTGTTTGGGATCCTGTTCCACCCGGTGATCTGGATGTTCTACCTGTTTGCGGTGTTGTTCGGCATCGGGTTCGGCGGAGAGATGTCCGCGTTCCCCATCATCAACCGGCAGTACTACGGCAATGCCCCAATCGGCACGTCGTACGGTTTCCAGATGATGGGAGCCGGCGCCGGGATGGCGAGCGGCGCCCTGGTGGGGAGCCTGCTGCTGGCGGTGACCGGCGGGTACGCGGCGACGGCGGCGCTGTCGTTCGTGATGAGCCTGGTTGGAGTGTTCTCCATCCTGTTCCTGCCCACGACGCACCAGCACCAACTACCCGAATGGGAGAAAGAACTGCCGACAGAGGCGAGCCCGGACGCGGCGCCGTCGGGTGGCTCGCCGGCGCCGGCAGCGTCGGGGAACGGCGACTGATCAATCGGTTTGGACAAAGCGGCGACCGAGGCCGTATTTCACAGAGACCTGGAGATTGCCAGGTCTCTGTCGTATCCGTCGCGTGATTCAGGGCTAGCCGGCCTGGTCGTTCTGTACGGGTTGCCCGGTAGCGGTAAATCGTACTTCGCCGAATTGGTTGGCGAACGCTGCGACGCGGTAATCCTGAATGTCGACCAACATCGGCGCGCCATAATCGACGGCGCTCCGCGTTATGATGGGCCGGAGAACCAGCGCCTTTTTCGGGCTCTCAACCGCCGCGTTGAGGAATTGTTGGACCATGGCCAAACGGTAATCTTTGACTCTACCGGCCTGAGGGACTGGATTCGTCGGCCGCTTGAAAGGATCGCTCGCGAACGCAACCTGATCCCGGTCAGGGTTCACCTGGACCCGCCGGAAGCAATTCTTCTCGATCGGTTGGCCAATCGACATCCCCCTCCCGATCCGGTCAACGAGGTTAAAACTTGGCAGGACGTGTACGATTGGATGTCGCCCGGCTGGCAACCCATTGCGGAAAAGCATCTTCACGTCGTCGATCCTGATTCGGTGCATGATGCGGTAGACACGGTGCTGCGGCTGTTGGGCAGAGGGGCTTCAAACTCGACATAGCCAACTGACGTTCCCGGCGGTATGATGGCGGTAACCGTACCTTATCTCAAACTCGAGGAGGCGTTAGCATGGCAGACGGAATCACTATTTTGGTCGGCACCGCAGGGCAGGGAGTCATGCGCAGCACGGACAGCGGCCAGTCGTGGCGGCGGGTCGGGATTACTCAAGGGATACACTCGGATGCCGTTGTGCGTTGTCTCACCCCGGTGCCAGGGTCGGAGAGCAGCGTGCTGGCCGGCTGCGACCGGGGCATCATCCGGAGCGACGACAACGGCGACACCTGGCGCGCCATCGACACTCCGATGAACGGCACCGCGGTCTGGGCCATCGCTTTCGACCCGTCCAACCCGCAGGTGGCCTTTGCCGGAACCGGCACGCCGGACCCGTGCCAGATCTACCGCTCCAGGGACGGCGGCGCAACCTGGGAACTTCGCCCCTGTGAAGTGGCGGCAGAGTGTCCCGCCGTGGGCGTGCCGCGCGTGACCGGCATCGCTATCGATCCCACCAACAACAGCAGCGTATGGGTCGGTATCGAGGTGGACGGCTTGCGCCACAGCGCTGACGGCGGCGACACCTGGGAAACCGTGCCGCACCAGGACATTCCCAACCTGGACATCCACAACGTTACTGTAACGTCGGGTCCGCCGCACCGCGTGGTGGTCATGGTCAACGACGACGTGTTCCTCACTGACGACGACGGCGGAACATGGCGCAACCTGGACGTTCGCCAGAATTTCCCGCTGGGCTATCCGCGGGGCATCAAGGTGAAGGCCGACGACCCGCAGACGATATTCACGACGTTTGGCGACACGACCCCCGGGTCCACCGGGGTAGTAATGCGGTCGGAAGATGCCGGAGCGACGTGGAACAGTCTCGACCTGCCGGTTGCGCCGAACACGGCCATGTGGGTGGTGAACTCGCAGCCGCAGAACCCCGACTTCCTGCTGGCCGGCAGCAGGTACGGATACCTGTACCAATCGGACGACGCCGGCGGTTCCTGGAGCAAGTTCGACCGGGAGTTCAGCGAGATCTCGTCGGTGATGTGGTTCCCCAACTAGCCTGCTGATCACGTCCCACGTTAAAGGCGCCCCCGTCCGGTTGGACGGGGGCGCCTGCAGGTTGTCCAAGGCGGGCACGGATCGTCGCAGCCGTCGGGTCAGAACCAGTTGGCCTTGTCTACCACGTTGCGTAGCTCCAGGCCGTCGTTGAAACGCTTGCAGTTGTCGATGAAGAGTTCGGTGCGCCGCTGTTCCAGGTAGGGGCCATTCCCGGCCACGTGGGGCGTGATGAGCACGCCTGGCATGCTCCACAGCGGATGGCCGCTCGGGAGCGGCTCGACCTGGAACACGTCGAGACCGGCGCCGGCGATCTCCCCGGCATGCAGCGCATCAACGAGATCATCAAGAATCACCGTAGCGCCACGACCGATGTTGATGAAGAACGCGCTGTTTTTCATGGCCCGGAATTGCTCAGATCGGAACATCCCTTGCGTTTCGGGGGTTTCGGGTACGGTGACGATGACGAAATCGGCGCGCGGGAGGACATCCAACAGGTCATCGGGCCGGTGCAGTTCGGCCAATCCGGCCGTCGGCGCCGGCAGCCTCGGATCGACACCGAGCACGGTAATCCCGAACTCCGAGCAGAGGCGGGCGGCTTCTCCGCCGATACCACCGACCCCGACAACAACGGCGGTGGATTCGGGCAGATAGATGGTCTGGTATCCCGGCTGCCAAACGCCTGCGACTTGCTGGGGAATGTACACCTGCAACCCGCGGGCGAAGGCGAGCAACAGGGACATGATGTGCGCGCTGATGTGGTCGTTGTAGATCTCCCGCGTGTTGGTGACCACGACGTCGCTTTCGATCAGGGACTCGTGATAATAACCGGCGCGCGGGCCGGCCTGGGGACACGCGATCCACTTCAGGTTGTGAGCGCGTTCAAGAAGCTCCGGCCTGATGTCGCCGAAAGCCGCGTCAGCATCGCCGATAACCTCCATGGCCTCGCCGACGGTGGGGCAGAGATGGACGTCGATGTCGGGGATCTCCTGGCGGAGAAGGTCGGGCCAGTGTTCCTGGTAGTTGGGTGGGCAGATCACCAGCTTGAATGCCATGGGGTTGTCTCCCGGTCGGAGTGGGTTGGTGACCTGCATTGTAAACCCATTTTCCTCTGGTGGCGTGGCGCGCGGCGGTCGGGTCCCGAGGACCGGGTTATCAGGGTGAGTCCGGAGAGGTATTCCGAACGATACGGGGTTATGACAACCTCCAACGCCGATCCCCTCGAAATCGTACCATTGCAATTGAACTCCGTTGTTGATTTTGACGATGTGACAAAATGTGATTACAATTCCAGTAGTTTCGGATGCAACTCAGGTTGCGTTGCATAAAGCGTACAAAGTTTCCAAAATGAATGGAAGCGAGGTTTGAGGGGATTACCATGGCGATTGGCGCAGCGCGTGTGATGGCAGCCGGCAAGGCAGGACTTGAGAGCCTTCCTTATTTCGTGGACGAGTTGATGGCCCAGGGCATCCCGCAGTTGGCGCCGTGGGCGACCGACCACACGGAAGCGACCGGGGGCACGACGGATCTGAAAACTTTGCAGGCAAAGACGCAACCCCGTATCGCAAATGACTGGAAGGGCATCTTTGGTCTAAAGGGCGTGCCGCCGGGTGTCGAAATGAGGGTGGTCGGCGACACGATCCGAGTTCTGTTGCATAGGGTAAATCGTCTGGCGGTCCCTTCGTCCATTATCCTCGCGGATTCACCGGCTCAACTGGGGGCCTATTGCCGAGTGAGTATTGAGAAAGACTGTCGCGATACGTACGAAATGTGGGAGCAGTACAAGGCAGTCCGAGGTTTCACCGGGCAAGGCCACCACCTGGCAGCGGTCATTCCATATTGTGCGGAGGGACCCACTTCAGGGACCGTTGGCATGTACTTGGGGGCCGCGTTACGCAAATATTTTCGTGAACGCGACAAGTCCCACGAGTTAGTAGTTTGGGGGATCGAGATTTGCCCCAACATTGACATCGACAACAACCGCGCCGAGGCAACCGATCCCGGAAACGCCTTCAGAGGCTATGTGGCGCGAGAGGAACTGCTGAAGGGTGTCCCTCTGTCCACGGACGCAAATGATGAAACTTTCTATGCACCGTTCGATATCAACATCGTATTCGACGGTGGGAAAGACAAAGTGGGTTCGAATGAGTCGGTGAACTATCTGCACTCCGCTTTGGACCGTGCAGCCGCGCAGACCACCGCTTGCCTGCTCAACGGAGCTTCGGGCAAGTCGAATGCAGAAGCAGAGGTGCGGCTGATAGAGGGCAAGCGATGGAATGCGTACCTCACGCACGTGGTATCAGAGCGTTCCTACGGACCGGCAAGTCGGTATTTGGAATACCAGGTCTGTCTGCCCTGGCATCGCGATCCGGAAACCTGGGCGAACAGTTCGGTGGAGGCCCGCAAGGACGCTTTCCTGCTGCGGATTGACAGCGATATCCAACGCAGGCTGCAGTCAGAGCGGAACAACTTTGTCAAAGAGCATGTAGAACATTTGGTAGCGTTGGCCGACACGATTCGTGCGATACCGTTGGCTGCCAAGTGGAACAATTTTCTCACCAAAAACCGCCAATCTGCGCTTTCCCGAGTAGACGAGTTGCTCAAACAGGCAGTATCCGACGATGACCACAACTACGAGGCAGCCTGTGCAATAGATCAAGCGCCCGACGTAGTAACTCCGCAGGGAGCGCCGTTCTGCATTAATCTGAAGCTGCCTGAGGAATTGAGACGCCGCGCGGCTTTGGAAAGTAGAGACAATGGGGTTCCCGCCCCCATCCTGGACATACTAGGCGACGCCGGCAACAGTGCCCTGCGCGCCCGGCTGACGCAACTGTCCGAGGAGGTGCTCAGGCGAAACGATTGTGACCCGTTGCAACACGATTCCAGAGCGTTTTTCGAAGCACTGATCACGGTGTCCATCGGCGACTGGAGTAATGGCGGGAGAAGGCTTGAGTTCGACATGGAGGGTCTTGACTATCTCGTACGCGCTGACCGTCGCCACATTCCCAACGCGTTTGTGGACATTCCGTTTGATCTAAACCGGGTGATCGGCGACGGCGGAGACGATGACGGAGCGCAGCTCAACCAACCCGCTTCCCTGAAGTGGCAGCTGCAAGGTGTGGAGCATGATGTCCCGGTCGAATACAGTTTGATGGTGCTGGCAGAGGTACGCGAGGGAGAAGGGTTTCGCGACCTAACGACCTATGACCTACTGCGCGCAAACTACGATATGACCGTCGGTGATCGGAAGGAATGGCGGGCCCGTGCCCGACACTACGGCGTTAAACCGCCGACAGACCTTCTGGTGGATGACATGGCGGCGGGCCTGTCGGTCGATTCGGCGGTGAGCGGTCAGACAGCTTCTGCCGAACTGGCTCAGGAGCCGGCGTAATGGTCGCTGCGAGCGGACGTTCGGCAGCGTGGGCAGTTCTGATCGCCGGCGTTTTATTGTTGGTATCTGCGCTGTTGCCTTCACATCACGTCGGCGCGTCAGGGCCGGTTCAGGGAGATGGAGAGTCGGTAGATATAGACGACAAGCAGTGCACTTTCTGGCTCGACTTTGACGATGACGGAGAGGGCGATTCAGAAATCCAGACCGAACCGGGCAGTTACGCACGGCAGCAGACCCCGGTGGTAGGTTCGTGTGAATTCAAGCTGAATACCTCGGTCGCTTCTACGCTGGTGCTGCAGACGGAACTGGACAATTGGCGTTCGGTTGTAGAAATTGTCGAAGAACCCGGGTTGCCGGACAGAAAAGTTCTCCAACCGGGAAGGATCGACATACGAGGGTTGGCGGGAGGCATGAGAATGACGGTGGAGCTGAAAGGCTCAACACCGCGCAGCCTCAAGAACCGGTCCCTGCGCGACGACTATCATCACGACGTGCAGGTCCCGCGTCAATTCCGGCTGCTCGACATCACGGTTACCACCCCCTCCGGCACGTACGACCGCCTGGAAGTTTCGGCCAACTCAGCGAGCAGCGCTTTTATCGAAACTCATAAACGCCTGGCCGATCGTGTCGCTGGAGACGCGGGTCCGGAGGCCGGCACATTGGAGGCATTGACTGGCGAGTTGCTAGATGAAGGCTACCCCCAGATCGCCGGTCGCCTGCTTGACGTCAAGGTGGAGACGGTTGACAACCAGGGCGTGAACTGGTGGATGTGGACGACCGTGGCCCTGGTCCTGGTTATTGCAGGAGCAACCATAGGGGTATGCGTTTTTGTATGGGTCAACAACCGACGGTCCTCCATGGACATGGCTCCGGCCAGCCCCAGAACCCGCGGCAATATGTGAGTTCTGCGACGACGCCCCGCCACCATCCATGGTGGTCGCAGGCTTGACGACGCCGCAAGTTGGTGGGGCAAATTTGCGATATACTGCGGCCATCCAACGGGTTGGCCGCAGCAGGCGATTGGAGAGCCGGCCGACGCCGTATCCGGAGGGACTCGGAATATGCTGGACTTGATTATTCGCGGCGGGCAGGTGGTCACGCCCTGGGGTGTGGGCGACTGGGACGTCTGCATACAGGGCGAGAAGATCGTTGCCATCACCGCGCCCAACACCATGACTGACGACGTGACGCGCGTCATCGACGCCACGGGCAAGATCGTCGTGCCCGGCGGCATCGAGCCCCACGCGCACATCGACGCGCCCATCATGGGGCCGGGCAACCTGCGCACCGCGCCGCCGGAGCAGGTGAGCCGCGCCGCGCTGTTCGGCGGCACCACCACGCTGCTGGACTTCGCCATCCATCATCCCGGCAACACCATCGATGAGGCGATACAGGAGCGGACCAACTCCTGGCGGGGCAACTCCTACGCCGACTACGCTCACCACCTGATGCTGCTGGGTGAGATTCCCCAGCGAACGCTGGAATCGCTGCACGAGTACATCGAGGGCGGATGGTCCAGCGTCAAGATCTTTACCACCAACATCCGGCCGCCGGAGATGTCTGGCGAGCCGCGCAAGGTGGGCATGGGCCACCTGCACGACCTGATGGAGGTGATCCAGCGCAACGACGCCATGCTGCTCGTCCACTCCGAGGACGACGACATGGTGCAGTACATGTACGAAAAGTTGCAGCGTGAGGAACGCAACGAGTGGTGGAATATGCCGCAGGTCCACAGCAACGAGTCGGAGGACGTGTCATTCCGCCGGGTGCTGCGAGTCGCCGAATGGACCGGCGCGCCGGTGTACTTCGTGCACGTCAGCGCGCGGGAGGGCATCAACGCCATTGGCGAGGCGCGCAACCGGGGCGTCCCCGCCTACGGCGAGACGCTGCACAACTACGCGTGTTTCAACGCCAACAACTACAAGGAAGAGGACGGGATGAAGTACCATACGTACCCGTCCCTGAAGTCTCCGGAGGACGCCGCCATGCTGTGGAAGGGCATCGCCTGGGGCGGCCTGCACACCATGGCGACCGACGAATACTGCACGGACTGGAACCTGAAGATCCAGGGCAAGTCGGTGCGCGACGTTACCGGCGGGCACAACGGCGCGGAGACCCGTGTCGGCATCACCTACAGCGAGGGCGTGTCCAAGCGCGGGATGTCATTGCAACGGTTCGTGGACGTGACGTCGGCCAACTGCGCCCGCATCATGGGCCTGTACCCGCGCAAGGGCGCGCTGGCTCCCGGCAGCGACGCCGACATCACGCTGATCGACCCGTCCATCAAGAAGCGCCTCACTATGGACGACTTCCACATCAGCGACTACAGCATCTGGGAAGGCTTTGAGATCGAGGGCTGGCCGGTGATGACCATCATGCGAGGCCAGGTGGCTGTGGAGGACGGCCAACTGACCGCGCAGGCGGGCCGAGGCCAGTGGATACCGCGCAAGATTGACCGTGAGGTCACCAACCGGCCGATTGGGTAGTCAGGGCGATACGAGTGACTGAATGTGGGGGCGGACGATCATTCGCCCCCGCGACTTCTGTTGCGTCCAAGAGACGTACGAAGTTATGACAATGCCAACCGACAGTCCGCAACCATAGGGCAGGAGGGGACATCAGCGAAAGGTGGCAAGTTCAGGAATCGAAAGCCAGATTCAGCGAGTTTCTGGCGGCGGCGGAACGCGATGGTCCGCAAATCGTCACCAGGCGCGGAGTGGAAACCGCCGTACTCGTCCCCATCGCCCAATGGCGCAGCATGGAAAAGCGAACCAAGCGCAATATCAAAGAACTGCCGCTTGCGCCGGAAGCCCGAACCGCAAACTTGACGCCCCCTCGCTCAGAGATGGCGTTCCGAGAGCCGCTCGATTGGATAGATTGGACCGAAGCGAATCTGCAACGGCGCAGGGGCGGGTGATCATTCGCCTCCCACTTGACCTGCTCTCACACCCAAGAACGGGGGCGTGTGAAGCTGCCCCGGGCGTCGGTGAGGGTGCTGGGGAACTGGGACGCACGGAGGACTGAGGCATTGATCTGAGGTATGGCTCTCGATGCGGCGTGACGCAATTCACTGCTCTGTCGGGCCGCACGGTAGGGATTGACCGTGACCACGGTTTTGCCAAGTCTATTCACCGCCATTTCGATGGGCGTAGTCAAATCGGAGTCGTTGGAGACGATGACAGCCGTATCATACCGGTTCTCGAAAGCGTCCATCAGCAGGTGGGATGCAATGTTGACATCGGTGCGTTTTTCTTCGAACACCTCCAGAGTGGCCACCTGAGGCGGAGATGATCTTGGCAGCACGACGCCCGTTTTGGTTCGCACTGCCATGCGGCCCTCGTGGATGGATAACGACGGGATGGTGCGCAGAGCGCGGAAGTACACGGCCTGGCGAGCCGGTGCGTCTGGGTCGGCAGGATTCCGCATGACCGGCGCCGAAAAGTAGCGAATATGCGTGATGCGTTGCCCCGGAATGATCCTTTCCAACATGGCAAGCGGGTTCAGCCACTTCAATCCTGGCCTGTTTCTCAATGCGCCGTAATAAAGGTTTAACCCGTCGATGTAGACAAATGTATCCGGCAAACAGAGGTCCTTAAATGCGCAACCGCCCATGCGGGCGGTTCGCTGCCCATCCGTCGAAACAGGATGGGGGGGTCCCTGATATGGTAGCCCAAATGTTTCCGCGCTGTCAAACGCAGATGCACGACCAACATAAAGCGATAGCGGGGGCGCGACAGGGTTATCGCATATGAGCGATTAATCACCGTCATTCCCGCGAAAGCGGGAATCCAGTGTCCTAAATCGTCGGTTTGGTTGCGGAAATGAAGCCTTGGCCGGTGTCTGGACTCCGGCTTTCGCCGGAGTGACGGGGTTAGAATCTCATATGGGATAGCCTTGGGGGGCGCGGCCTATCGTCTTGCGACTTGGCCCCTGCCGGCCTATACTGCGGCCAGAGCATCATCAACCCACAGGATACTGGGCCTGCGTACACCGTGGAGTTCCCGTCGGTAGTGGGCCGTTGCTGCACGGAGCCGTCGCCGACCCTTGAACGAATCAGGGTAGCAATTGCCAGACACCGGTACATCAACGCCAACACACGTCCCGCCGCCCTCTGCCCCTCTGGAGGGCGTTCGCGTCGTTGAATGGGGCGATATGGTGTCGGCCCCGTTTTGTGCAAAACTGCTGGCCGAGTTCGGCGCGGACGTCATCAAGGTAGAACCGACGGGCGGCGACCCGGCCAGGCGACGAGGCCCGTTTCCGGCGAACGCTCCGAATCCCGAGTGCAGCGGGCTGTTCCTGTTTGCGAACCAGGGCAAACGTGGACTAACGCTGGATGTGCACTCCCGATCCGGCGTCGATCGGCTGCACGAGCTGATTGACAGCGCGGACGTCTTCGTTGAAAACCAGCCCTACGATGTCCTGGACAGAGCCGGGATATCCGCAGAACAGTTGGCGAAACGACACGCCAACCTGATCGCGGTTTCGCTTTCACCGTACGGCCGGACGGGAGAGTACAAGCGGTACGCGGGCTACGACCTGCAGGTCAACGCCCTGAGCGGCATGAGCTTTGGCACTGGGCATACACACCGGGAGCCGTTGACCACGCCTGACCAACAGGCGGGGTTCATGGCCGGAGTGGGCGGAGCGTACGCGG
This sequence comes from Dehalococcoidia bacterium, assembly GCA_965116565.1. Classification (GTDB taxonomy): domain Bacteria; phylum Chloroflexota; class Dehalococcoidia; order Lucifugimonadales; family UBA3495; genus Bin87. The sequence goes on along the minus strand of OZ220699.1, from coordinate 768,721 downwards.
CCATCGTCGCGCTACTGGCCAGGGACACCGCGCCAGCGTCCGGACAAGGATCTGCCGGCCAGTACATCGACGTGGCAGATTCGGGCATCATCGCGACGTTGCTGACCGGCTATCACCTGCCGACGTTCATCTACCGGGGCATCGCCGGCTCGCGCTCGGGCAACCGGATGCGCCTGGGACTGTTCCCGAACTGCGTGCTGCCGTGCCGGGATGGCTACGTGTGCATCGATGCGCCGCAATTGGAGCAGTACCAGCGCTTCCTGAACCTGCTGGGCGACCCCGAATGGATGGACAATCCGCGCTACCGGGACCGCCGGGCCATGAGTGACCAGTATCCGGAGGAAGCCGAAAGCCTGATCGCCCCGTGGTTCATGGAGCACGGTAAGGACGAGATTCTGCAGTTGTGCCTGGAGAACCGCATTCCGTGCGCACCGGTGGTCAACATGGACGAAGCGCTGGACTCACCGCAGTTGCAGGCGCGCGACTGGTTCAGGGATATGGGTCACCCGCAGGCGGGAAAGCTGCGGTACCCCGGTCCCCTGGTTCGACTGCATAGATCGCCGCTCAAAGTTAGCCGGCCAGCGCCGACGTTGGGGCAGCACAGTGATGAGGTGTTTGGCGAGCTTGACGACCTGCGAACGGCGCCGGCACGAGCCAGCGGGTCAGGCGGCGCAGCGGACGACCAACAGCCGCTCGCTTTGGGCGATGTCCGCATCGTTGACCTGGGCTCCGCGTGGGCTGGACCGATGGCGGGGCAACTGCTGGCCGACATGGGCGCAGAGGTCATCAAGGTGGAGAGTCGCGCCCGCATGGACGGTATGCGATTGGGTCGGCCCATGGTCGGCGAGGATCTGGCTGGCGGCGACCGGGGACTGTGGCCGGAACTGCAACCGGTATTTCATGGCCTGAATCGCAACAAGCTAAGCGTTACGCTGAACCTGCGCACGGACGAGGGGAAAGCGATCCTGCGTCGGCTGGCGTCGGTGAGCGACGTGGTGCTGTCCAACTTTTCGCCGGGGGTGCTGCAACGGCTGGGCATGGACTACGACAGCCTGCGTAGGGCAAAGCCGGACATCATCGTGGCCGCCATGCCCGCGTTCGGGGATACGGGTCCATTGCGCGATATGGTGGCGTACGCGCCCATAATCCAGGCCATGTCGGGTATGATGAGCCTGGTCGGTTATCCACCGGAGGAGGGCGAACCGTTGGTGGGAGAACTTCAGGCAGCCTGGAGCGATACAATGGCGGCCCTGTGCGCCGCGTTGGGGGTCGTTGCCGCCGTGCGCCACCGCAATCGAACCGGCTGCGGGCAGTATGTGGAGGCGGCTCACCTGGAGGGCACGGCGGCCCTGCTGGGCGTACCGATGCTGCAGTACCAGATGACCGGCGAGGTTCCGCTGCCGGCGGGCAACGACGACCCTGACTTCGCGCCGCACAACAACTATCCGTGCGCCGGCGATGATGCGTGGGTGTCCATCGCGGTGCGAGACGACGCCGAGTGGCGAGCGATGGCGGACGTTCTCGGAGGCGATGGACTGAAAGCAGATCCCCGGTTCTGCGACTCTCCATCTCGCTGGTTGAACCGGCGGGAATTGGATGAAATTGTGTCGGATTGGACACGCATCCAGTCGCCCGAGGAAGTGACGGCAAGTCTGCAGGCAGTGGGCGTGGCCGCAATGCCCGTAATGAACATCGCCGACCAGTTCGCCGACCCGCACCTGAATACGCGGGAAACGTACGTGGAGATTGACCACCCGCATGTTGGCGCGGAGATGGTGTACGGCGTGCCGTGGCGGTTCAGCCGGACTCCCGGCGGCGTTCGGACTCCGGCGCCGTTGATGGGTCAGCACAACGACTACGCGCTGTCGGAGTTGCTTGGCCTGGACGATGCGCGAATAGCAGAGTTGGTGGCTGAGCAGGTGGTGTACTGATGCGCCTGCGTCGTCCCAAGATTTTCTACGGCTGGTGGATCGTCCTGGTCAGCCTGATTGCGGACGGGATGAAGCACGGCAGCTTCAACCGGGGCTTCACCGTCATGTACGTTCCGGTCGAAAACGACCTCCTGTTTCCAAAGGACGTGCTGGGGTTCAGCCCGCAATCGCGGACCTTGCTGGGACTGGCCGAGGGCCTGGGCAGGTTCATGGGCGGCGTGCAGGGACCGTTGATGGGTTATTGCACGGACCGTTTTGGTCCGCGCGTCATGCTGGCGTTCGGCGGGTTGATGTCGGGCCTTGGGTTCATCCTGCTGGCCCGCGCCAGCAATTTCTGGTGGTTCCTGTTCGTGTTCGTGGTCTTCCTGTCAGTGGGGTTCCGCTCCGGGTATAACAACGCATCCATCGCAGCGGTCAACAACTGGTTCTGGAGACGCCGCGGCCTGGCGATGTCAGTGGTCAGCATGGGCAACGGGTTGGGCGGCGCGTCCGCCTACCTGGTGGGCCTGCTGGTTTTCCTGGTAGGCTGGCGGGACGCCTGCACGATCCTCGGGATTACCATCATCGCGGTCGTGATCCCGCTTTCGTATTTTCTGAAGCGCGCACCGGAGGAAATGGGATTGCTGCCGGACGGCGACCCACCGGAGTCGGCCACCGCGGCCTCCGCAAGCCAGGGAAGGATACAGCGGCGTCGCGGAACGCAGGGAGGGGAAATCGATTTCCTGGCCGGGGAGGCAATGCGCACGCCATCCTATTGGCTCCTGGTAATGTCCACGGGCTTCCGCAACATCGTCCACGCCGGCGCATCGTTCCTGATGGCCCCGTTGATCATCTGGTTCCTGGAGGCCGGCGTGCCGGTGGATCCCGCGTCGGACCAGGGGCAGCGGTTTATCATCATCGCAGCGGCGTTCGTGAGCGCGTTTTCCGTGGTCAACATGATCTTCAACCCCTGCATGGGATGGCTGGGCGACCGCATCGACCGGCGCAAGCTGAGCTCGGTGTGCATGCTGTCGGGCGCGGTGGCGTTGGCCTCCCTGATCACGGAAAGCGGGGAGATCTGGCAGGTGGTGGTATTCGTCCTGTTGCTGGCCTTTTCCGAAAGCGCCAACCCGTTAAACTGGGCGATCATGGGCGACTTCTTCGGCCGCCGGGCGTACGCGACGCTGCGGGGCTGGCAGCATCTGCCGGACCAACTGGCGTCTATGTGGACGGCGATGTGGATGGGAGCAATCTACGACTACACGGGCAGTTTCTACTGGGCGCTTTTCCCGCTGGTGCTGCTCTACATCGCGGCGGCCATCGGCTATTGGTTCCTGCCGCGTCCGCCGCTGCCAAGGCGACTGAGGCTGCAGCGGGAGCGGGACGAGGCTCGACGGGCACGAACTACGCAAACCGGGCCCGCTGCGCCGGAGCCGGCCGACTAGAGATATTCAAACGCTATCGCAGGTCGTATCGCATGACCACGCGGGCGATCCAGTTGCGCGGCCGATTTTCCAACGGTTCTCGTATCACGGTGAACCCGGCCCGGAAGAACATCGGCTCGGTACCGAAGTAGGCGTTGTCGTCGCCGGTGCGCTCATTGCCCGCCCTGGGATAGGCTTCGACGGCAGGCGCGCCGTAACGGGCGGCATATCGCACCGCCTCTTTGATCAGAGCGACAGCGATACCCCGTCCACGCACGTCCTTGCGTACAGTCACGCACGGGATTACCCAAACGTCGACTTCGTCAACCCTCGGAGTGGCGCGGGAACGATCCACCCGGTTCAACTCGCCGCGGGGCGCGACGGCGATCCATCCCACGGGCTCGTTGCCATCGTAGGCCAGGATGCCGGGAGCGGGGTCGCGACTGGCCAACTCCGTCATGACCACTCGGCGGCGCGGGCTGATCGATCCTTTGCCGGGCAACGCGATGGTTTCGGCCCGGGTGAGGCGGGGGAACATGCACCAGCAGCCCGCGCCATAGTTGCCGCGCAGGACCGTGCCGAAGTCATCCATCAGCTCGGGTGTGAGAGGACGAAATACGAGATGGTCTGTCATGGGATCTCCATCGAGGACGCTGTGGTAGCATCGTACCCCATTACCGAGTTTGACCGCCCTGACACTCGTGCTCCCCGACACCGGCTTGACTAGCGTCGCATCAATCCACCAACGCCTGACCGACCTCCTTGGAGGCGACCTGGCGTTCCAGGCGCCCGTGAGGGAGGCCCATCCGCTGCATGCGCTGCACCCATTTGCGGCACGGTTCCCCCATGGGCTGGCCGGCTATTTCATAAACGGGCTAACCCGACCTGACGAAGTGGTGCTGGACCCGATGTGCGGCTCGGGAATAACGCTGCTGGAGGGCTGGCTGACCGGGCGGAACGTAATCGGCGTGGACCTGGACCCGCTGGCTAGACGGCAGAGCGCAGCGCGGACGTCGGCACTGGACCCCGGGGCGGTTGAAAGCGCGGCGTCGGCGGCCTTAGAACGGGCGACGGATCTGTTCGCCGGCGTCAGTCATCCGGCTGATGCCATCGGATTCGTGAGGGGCGCAATGGACGAGGCCACGCGGCGGTTTGTAGATTACTGGTTTTTGCCGGAAACCCAGCGAGAACTGGCGGCCCTGGCCCTGGCTATTCGAGGGGAACCGGAACCGGCATTGAGGAGGCTTTTGGAGGTGGTATTTTCCTCCACCATCGTCACCAAGTCGGGAGGCGTCTCGCGGGCGAGGGACCTTGCCCACACACGTCCCCACCGGGTAGCAGACAAGCAGCCCCGGAGCGCCCTGCGTCAATTCGAGATTTTGCTCAACCGCGCTGTCGACGCCTACCGGACCATCAATACCAACACCGTGGGAAACAGTATCGTGTTGGCCGGAGACTCGCGACGGCTGCCGCTGCAGGATGAGAGCGTGGACCTCATAGTTACCTCGCCTCCGTACGCCAACGCCCTGGACTACATGCGGGCGCACAAGTTTTCGCTGGCGTGGCTGGGAGACCCGATACCACGCCTTTCGGAACTGCGCGGTCGCTACATCGGCTCCGAGCGACAAAGCCAGAATGCAAGCTCCGGCTATTCGGTTCCGGCGTCGGTCCACGCGGTGGGACGGGAGTTGGCGCAACGGGACAAAACGAAGGTCAGGGTGCTGGAACGGTATTTCCAGGACATGACCGCCGCGATAGGTGAGATGGCGAGGGTTGTGCGCCGCGGCGCACCGGTGATTATCGTGGTGGGTCCGTCGGTCATGCGCGATGTGTTTGTTCCCACCCACCAGTGCCTGGCCGACATCGCGGCCCACGTGGGCTTTGACGTAGTGGGTGTCGCGCCCCGCAACCTGGACCGGGACCGGCGTATGATGCCGGCCAGAACACCGTCAAAACGAATCGGAGAGTGGGCGGGCATCGAGCGTCGGATGCACACCGAGTACGTAATCGGCGCCGTGAAACCGTAGCGTTTTCGCCACCCGCCAAAGCGTTCGGGAAAGTTCCACATGGGTCCCGGTGGCGGGCGCACGGCTGCCCGGAAACCTACTGTCAAACTGCGGCCCGGAAGGTCCCGGACGGGCTATCTACCAGATGTTGTTATGTAGCGTCGGTCGACGCTCGCGCGGACCGCGCTCGGTGTTCCTCCGGCGCATTGGAACAGGCTTTCGGCATCCGTCCGACAGCATCCCTGCCACGATTGTTTCCAACGCGTGTTTTCAAACAGCGGTTGTTTTTGGTCTATTTACTGAAACAAGGCAGAACGCGATATCTAGCAAGGCTGCTAGCGGATGCGGGCGTCGGTTCACTAACATAGCCTCCTATACAACGGGAGATTTTGTACACCGTGGCCAACTTTTCAGACCCCGCATCAGTCTGGCAAGCCGTGCTCGGCCGGCTGGAAATGGAAATGCCCAGGGAGCATTTCAATACATTTTTGCGTCCGACCATCGGGCACAGTTGGGACGACGGCGACCTCGTCGTGGCTGCCTCCAGTTCATTCGCAGTGTCGTGGTTGGAGTTGCCCTTGCACCTGGCAATGGCACAGGAAGCCTTGTCCAAAACGCTGGGCCGCTCGGCCGGTGTCCATTACCAAGCTATGCCCACGGTGGCGACAGACGGCGAATCGGCCGAACCGGGGGACAGGGTAAGCGTCCATGCGATCACCGCGGCCCCGACGCGTCGTGCCCGGTCTCCGGTGCCCGAGGATTATGATCTGGGACGGAACGGGGCCGCGTCTGGCCGGTACGATTGGGATTCCGTGAACTCGGCCACCTGCAATCCTCGGTACACTTTTGACAATTTCGTGGTGGGGGAAAGCAATGAACTGGCGTACCACGCTGCCGGTTCCTTAGCCGGTGCCGGGAGCAAACCGGTGGGTGAAGATACGGGGCGCGGTTACAATCCGCTGTTCATCTATGCCGGGTCGGGATTGGGAAAAACCCATCTTCTTCACGCCGTGGGCAACCGGGCACTGGAACAGGGCCGTTCCGTCCTATACGTCACTTCGGAACAGTTCACCAACGAGTTCGTGTCGGCGATCCAGAGGCGTTCGACGCGAGAATTTCGGGACCGGTATCGCCGGTTGGACCTGTTGCTCATCGACGATGTGCAATTCCTGGCGGGCAAGGAACAAACCCAGGAAAGTCTGTTTCATACCTTCAATGATCTGCATCAGTCGGGAGCCCAGGTGGTGCTGACCAGCGACCGTGCGCCGTACACCATCACCGGGCTGGAGGAACGGCTACGTTCGCGGTTCCAGTGGGGTCTGTTGGCAGACATCCAGCCTCCATCGCTGGAGACTCGGATGGCCATCCTGCATTCCTGGTCCGTTGCCCAAAACGCCGACACTCCGGAGTCGGTGCTGGCCCTGATAGCCCAAAGGGTCAACCGGAACGTGCGGCAGTTGCAGGGCGCGTTCAACAGGATCATGGCGATGGCGCGGCTTATGAACGCTCCGCTGACGCCTGAATCGGTAGCGGGCCAACTTGACACGATTGCCGGTCCGGACCCACGCGCCGAAGTCACGCCGGAGCAGGTGCTTTCGGCTGTTGAGCAGCATTTTCGCGTCAGCGCTGAGCAAATCCTGGGACGCGGACGCACCGCGACGGTGGCACAGGCGCGGCAGGTGGTCATGTACCTGCTCAGCGTGGAGTTGGCCATGCCCCCGACCAGCGTGGGCAGGTTCCTTTCTGGGCGAAACCACAGCACCGTCATTCACGGTGTGGCCAGGGTCCGGGACGCTATTGCCAGCGACGAACGGCTGCGCCTGTCTATAGATAACATCAAGGCCGAGGTTCTGGCCGCGCACTGACGCCGTTCACGCTTTCACAACGGATGGGGAAGTCTTACACGACGCTGATATAGTACGGGCCATCCAGCACGCTGCAACCGAGGAGACAGACATGACCACAGGCAACCAGGCTCTCACCATCCGAACCGTTGTTGGAACCGGCGAGGCCGGCTATGCCGGAGACGGCGGACCCGCCACCCATGCCACGCTGCGCGAGCCATTCCTGTGCGCCTTCGATTCCGCGGGCAACCTGTTCTTCTGTGAGGCCCGCAACCACATCGTGCGGCGGGTGGACGCCACCAATGGGGTCGTCACCACAGTAGCCGGTAACGGAGAACAGGGTTACGCCGGCGACGGAGGGCCGGCGACCGCGGCCACGATGAACGAACCCTACTCGCTGGAGGTGGACTCGGATGGTGCTATCTACATCGTGGACCGACTGAATGCCGCCGTACGCAAGGTGGACGGAACCAGTGGGATCATCACCACCGTTGCCGGAACGGGTGAGCCGGGCTACTCCGGCGACGGCGGTCCGGGCAGCGAGGCGCAGCTTCGAGAACCCAACGACTGCTTCCTGGACGGACGGGGCGGCCTGCTGATCGCCGACATCCAGGACCAGCGTATCCGCCGCCTGAATCTTGCCACAGGCATCATCGACACCTTTGCCGGCGACGGCGAAAAGGTGCGCGGCGGCGACGGCATGCCCGCCACTCAGGCGAGCATTTTGGGCGCGCGGGCCGTCTGCATGGACAGCCGGGGCAATACGTTCATCGCAGAGCGTGAGGGCAACGGCGTGCGCATCGTTACGGCCGGCGGCATCATGGGCACCGTGGCCGGAGCGGACGCCGAACGTGGCTACAGCGGCGACGGCGGGCCGGCGCTGGCCGCGACGTGGGGCGCGCCGAAAGCCATCCGCTGCGATGCCAACGACAACATCATCGTGGTGGACACCGAGAATCACGCCATACGTCGAATCGACGCCAACACCGGAATCGTCACCACTATTGCGGGCGGCGAGTTGGGCGGCCACGGAGACGGCGGGCCAGCCACCGACGCGGGGATGGACCGCCCCCACGGATGCGGTGTCGCCGCCGACGGGTCGATCTACGTGGCGGACAGCAACAACCACCGGGTGCGCGTGGTGTCGTAGATTCTGATCGGCGTGAGATTGACGGCAGGCGCCGCCGAACGCATCAACCGTTTTGTCGATGCGACGGCTGCGCCTGCCCGGCGAGCAGATCTGGGTGATAGGCTCGCCTAACTGCCGGAGTCTGGGCCCGGGATGGTCACTTCCACCGCTTCCGACAACTCCCTGCCGTCTGCGGTGCAGATCGCGCCCGTGTCCCAACAGTTCACTGTCGCGGGCAGAACAACGGTGACGTCGCCGTTGGAGCTGGGTCGAACCCGGATCTCCCACCTCTGGTTGCTGGACGTGTACACCCGGCTGGCTTTTTTCACCGACCCGCCGGTGACGGTGAAGGCATGGTCCCTCAGGGTTTTGTAGCTGAGCGGCGGGTCCTCGCTGAGAATCAGCCTGAACACTATGTCGTAGCTCCCATTGTGGGAGCGCGGGACGCGCGTGAACATGGCCGTAAGCTCCGGGGTCTCGAATCCGGTCAGGGTCGTTCCTGACTGGGTGGATTTGTTGGTAGAACCGCCCACGCGCATCACCACTTTGCCAGTGTCCTCGTCGTATGCCACGTTGGCGTTGGCCATGCCCCGGCCCAACAGTGAGTAGTCCACGGTCGCCGCGTTGGGTTCATCCCCTCCGTCCCCAGAGGCGTCGGGCAATGCTATGCCCGCCTCCAGCACCGGTATGTCGGTTGCGGTTATGGCGCTTTCTCCCGTAATCGCGATCAAAGACCCGAAGCCGTTGTCTCGAAGGCGAAGTTTCGGCGCGTCGTCGCCGCTATACGGGAACTTGATGGAGCCCAGCTTGGTGTCGGCGCCGGTGGACTTGTCGGTGATCCACATCGCGTACCAGCGGCCGGCCCCGCCTGGGTCATCGGCATCGTGATCTTCCCCGTCCTGGACGATGCGGACCCTGTAGGCGCCCGTGCCCCAATCAAACGTCCTCCGGACGCTGATGAAGGGGCCGCCGAAGTCTCCGGTCTCGGTCCAACCGTCGCCGGTGGTGCGCGACAAGTTGGACGTGTCCGCCGTGCCCCAACGGTTGAAAATTATCCCCTTGCCCTGGGACCCGTCGGTTCCGGGCTTGTCCACGTCGGTGCGCAGCCCGATGGCGAAGCGCGCGCCTCCGATGTGCCCCCAACCCAACACCAGGACCAGGGAATGGTCCTCCGAGAAATGCCCCGGATCGGCGCTGATGTGGAAATCCACCTCCACCGATTCGCTGGCGGGCGAATCCTCTTCCCAATCCCAGTTGACCGACGTGATCACCTCCGGCACGCCGACCTTTCGCACGTCGATCTTGTGGTTGCCGTTTTCACCCTTCCCGCGGCTGTCCAACCTGGCGTGCAATCCTCCGGAACTGCCGACGATCGTGCCCCCGCCCGAAACGCCTTGTGTGACGTCACCGTTTTTGGCCAGGGCGTTGCGCGGGATGGCGATGCCGTCGGGATCGATGGCCAGGATTGGAACGTGTTGGAACACCAACCTGGACGATCCGCTTCCCTCGGCATACTGAGCGTAGCGCAAGGCATCGGACCCCAATGCCTCGGAATTTATCCTGGCCGAGACGTGGCCCGTGGTCCTGACCGCCCGGTTGAATCGGGCTTCAATCTCGATCACCTCGTTGCGCACGTAGGTGTCGCCGTATTCCGGCGTGGATTTAATCCGCACGTCGGTGACCTTCGGTCGGTACGCGCTCCCCTTGACTTTATGGTCGGATTGGGTGCCCAGGCTGGAGTGGGTCCAGTCAGCGTTGACGGGCGAGTCATCCCCGCTGGTGATGTAGTTCGCGGGGTTGTGATCCAGCGTCGCCGTGTTGGAGCCGATCCACACGCCATTGGAATCGTTATCCGACGACTGGATCAGGGCCGCAAATATCACCGTTTCCTCCCTGCCGCTGGCTGGGACCAGGCTGCGGGACCTGGATCCGATCTGGATCCGGAAGGTGGTCTCGCTATTCACGTAAACCGCTTCGCTGAATTCGACCGAAACCGCGATGAGTTCGCCGTTGCCGTAGGTATCGTCTCGTTTGACTCGAATGGGCCAACCGCCGGCTTCGCTGGCGGACACCTCGTACATCTGCACCCCGTTGGCGACGATGTACGGAGCGTCGGAGTTTTGGGCGCGAGCATCGAGGCTGGCGGATCCCCGCGGCGCTGATGAGTCGTCGTGCCTGTCCGCGATGGATAGCTCGTTGGCGACCCCCTGATCGCCAATCGGAATGTCACCTCCCAACCGCATCTCTCCGATCAGGAATTGTTCCTGGTGGCCGATATGCGTGCCTGTTGTGGCATTGACGGGTACGAAATGCGCGGAACTATCTGGTATGAATGAGCCGGATGCAGCGATCACGCTGGCAATTATCAGGCCACGCACTGCGTTGCGGGTCCACCGATGACCCACCAAAAACCTGAGCGAGCACATAAAACTACCCTCCTATAGTCGTCCGGGGCGGTCAACGCGGGAACCGGATGTGCAGGCCTTGATTCACCGGATCCGGTCGCCTTCCGGACGCGATAACGTTCAGGCGATCTGTACCGACCCAACATCGCTGCGTTAGCCTGAGGGTCGGCCTTTAGTGGCGACGAGTTGCCGTCGTCGCGGACTCGCCAGGGTTTGTGGGAGGAACGCTCGAAAGGTCTGGTAAGGGAAATGGCGTTGCAGTGTTCAAGATGGTCAAGCGCGGATTACGATCTTGACACCTCCCCACATTAATTGAATCAAACGTGTAATGTCGCCTGAATTGTCCTGGCTATTTTACATAATATGATTTTTATTATCAAATTTTAGTGGCTCATAAAATTTGCTGGCGGTCAGCCTTTAAGGAACGCCATGCGTCTATATTTATTGTTAATGCAGTTAACCTGTAGCACGAATAATATTGAATGGATGACATTATTTCAAATACCGACCCCATCCATCTTGAATGCCCCAAGTGCCGTAAAGATTGGGGAACGGCGACGTGCGTTGCTCCGGTGGTTGTTTGCCTGAGTTATGCCGGCGTCAAATAGACCGCACTGACGGCCCGGTGGGCGCATGCGGCGGCTGATGGCTTCCTTGACAGTTCCGGCTTGTGTTGGCTACGATGATTGCGCGGTCATCGTGATGGCGACGATCGCAAGCGTGGGGATATAGCTCAACTGGGAGAGCGCGGCGTTCGCAATGCCGAGGTTGCGGGTTCGAGCCCCGCTATCTCCACCAAAGTATTGCCTGCCCCTGTAGCTCAGTTGGACAGAGCGGCGGCGTCCTAAGTCGCGCGTCGGGGGTTCGAGTCCCTCCAGGGGTACCATTTACCACTAAATTCCCGTTGACTATACCGAGGCGGTATAGTAACATTCCCCCTATCGGTGGTAAAACGCCGGTGGTAAGATTGCCGCTATGGTGGTAAAATCTAGGGGGGAATTATGGGAAACCTAACCGCGCAGAAAATCAAGGAACTGGCGAAACCGGGCAGGTATGGCGACGGTTCCGGCCTGTACTTGAACATCGCCCGGACGGGTACGAAGTCCTGGGTACAGCGCATTTGGGTTGACGGGCGGCGGTTGGATAAGGGGTTGGGCGGATACCCGAAAGTCTCACTCGTAAATGCGCGAAAGGTAGCGGACGCCAACCGGGTTGCGGTAAAGCAGGGGCGGAACCCCTGGACCGAACCCGCCAAACCCACGATCTCCGTTGCGGCAGAATTGACGGCAACCCCGACGTTCCGAGAGGCGGCGTACCGCGTTCACGAAAACGACTGCGGCGGGCGGCCTGCCAGCGCGGGCAGGTGGATAGGGCGGCTGGAAACCCATATCATCCCGAAACTTGGCGACACGCCGGTTGATGAAATTACCCGTGCGGAACTTGCCGAGATCATCGGGCCGTTGCGCCGCTCCAATCACGAAACCGCCCGTAAGACGAAACAGGCGTTGCACGACGTTTTCAAGTGGGCGGTTGCCTACGGGTTCCGCGTTGACAATCCCGCCGATGATGCCCTAGAGGTGCTGCTACCCAAACTCAAGGCGGATGTTGCCCATAGGCCGGCGTTGCATCATTCGGAGGTGCAACGGGCAATTCACAAAATCCGCTATTCAGAGGCGCGGGCGGCAACCAAGTTGGCGTTTGAATTTCTGATACTCACGGCGGCGCGTAGCGGTGAAGTGCGACACGCGACCTGGGCGGAAATCGACGGCGATACCTGGGTTATTCCGGCGGCGCGAATGAAGGCGAAACGGGATCATCGGGTACCGCTATCGTTGCAAGCGCAAACGGTGTTGCGCCGAGCGCGGGAGCTATACAGGGAACCCGACGATAGCGATTTTGTCTGGCCGGTAGAGGTTCCGCCGGACGGCGTGATATTCCCACACCCTGGCAGCTTCAAACCGCTATCCGAAAATGCCCTGTCGGATCGGGCAAAGAAAAGCAACCTTGACTGTGTGCCGCACGGGTTCCGGTCCAGTTTCAGAGATTGGGCGGCGGAACTGTCTGGCGCAAGTTGGGAGTGCATCGAACTATCCCTAGCGCACAAGGTAGGAACGTCGGTGGAGGCGGCGTATTTCCGAACCGATCTATTGGATGAACGCCGGCCCATGATGCAAGCGTGGGCTGACTACATAGACCCCACGCAATCACCGTTTTAGGCGGTAAAGGAATGGGACCATGAGTAAAACGAAAGACGCCGCCGGGGACGGGCAAATCCTCGACGGCAATACCGATACGGGCAACGCAACGATACCTAACCAGTATAGCACTTTTGCTTGCGAAGGTGCGGACTGTCAAGGTTGCGATGATTGCCCGCAAACGCCGCTATCGGAGATTTTCGGCAAGGATAGCATCGTGCGGGTTGCAACCGCCCAAGAGGTTATTGCCGCGTTCCCGGTCAAGGATTTTACAGAGGAATTTGAGCAAATCGAGCGGGAACTACGGGCGGAACTTGCCGCCATTGCCGCAGAGGATAGCCACGGCGACGGTTGCTTTTGTGAGGATTGCCAGTTTGCCCGAACCCAGGTTGAACCCGAACCCCAACCCGTCTATTACCGCAGTTTCGCGCTCAAAGATTGGCTGGCCGAAGCGGACGAAAAGGTTACGTGGCACATTCCGATCCTGTGCGCCGCCGGCACAATCACGCTGTTATCCGCCGGTCCTAAAGCGGGCAAAACATCGGCGGTATGGAGTTTTCTATCGGAGCTGCAACGGTTTGGCACTGTGCTAGGGGAACGCGCATTGCCGGGACTGCGGGTTGAAATGTGGACGGAGGAAAACCGCGTAGAGGTCAAGCAGCATTCCATAGAAGCACACTTTGACCTAACCGACATACCCGACGAATGGGCAATCACTAGCGTCGGCGACCTGGAAGATAGGGATTGGCCGCTAATGGTGAATGCCGCAATCGCGGAATGGAAAATCACCGGCGCGCCCGACGTGCTGATCGTTGACACGATTGGCGAATGGGCGCTCAACGAGGATTGGAACGATTACGCCAAGACAATCAAGGTGCTGACACCCTTGCGACAAATCAACGCCGCATTCCCACGCATGGGGATATTGGTTGCCCACCATAACCGCAAGGCAGCAGGCGACGCCGTTGACGCTGCCAGCGGTAGCAACGCGCTCACTGGCAAGGTAAGCAATGTCGTCAACCTGGATAAAACGGACGCTTGCGATTACTACACCCGGCGGCTGCGTTTCATGGGCCGTGTGCGACCGGACGGGATGGATAAAGACCTGTACATCCGCTTTGACCCTGAAACCGGAACGTACACCAAAGAACGCAAGGGCCGCGCTAAAGAGGATGCAATCCTAGAGGTGCTGCCAGACTATCCCGACATGATGACCGCTGCTGAAATTGCCGATGCTGCCATTGGAGACGACGGCAACAAATTGAGCAAGCGCACGGTTGAAAGTACGCTCAAAGTCTTATTCAGCATGGGCAGGGTTGCCTATGAAGGGCGCGGCGTAAAGAACGATCCAAAGCGATATTGGGCAACGGAACATGATTAGCGAAAAGCGCAATACCCTAGAATCAGGCTTGCGCGAATGAATTGAAACGGGCAAGGGTCAAGGGCTACCGCTGCCCTTGCCCTGCCCTTGATTAGCGCAGCGTAGGCCAATCCCTATACTGTGCGCGAAACCGAATTGGAGGTTGAACGATGAAAGAACAATGCGGGAACTGCCGGTTTTGGTTACAGGATGGTAATCACCGGAGGGGTTGGTGTAGGCGGTATGCGCCGCAACCTTACTATGGACAAACCCAGGGCGTACACTGGCCGCGAACCGATCAAACGGAATGGTGCGGCGAATACGAAGGAAAACCCGACGCCTAGCGGAGGTGAACGATGGAAAGGATATGCGGCACTTGTCAGCATTGGCACACGTTGGAAGCGTCGTGGCAACAAGGCGAGTACGAAATTGGAGAATGCCGCGTGGGGAATATCGTTGTGATAGGAGGTGACGAACCAGGCGGCGACGGGCTGCCCACCGGTATGCGTTGGCCTTGCACAACTGCAACCTATACGTGCTCGATGTATCAGGGTAGGGAACAAACTAGCGGCAGGCGAATGGGCGAACAACCTTGGGGACCATTCGCTCCACGGGGATAGGGAACCCTGAACCAACCGGGGGATGGGCGGGCAGTACCGTAGTGGGGATAGAGCGTTAGCGACCGCGTAACGCCGGCCGTCCAGGGCATAACGCATGGTAACGACTGAATACCGGGTTGAAACCGCAGAGGAACGGCGCAAGCGCCTGAACCGCGAACGTCAGCAGCGTTGGCGAGATCGGCGCAAGGCTGATAGGGCGGCGGCGCTACCCGTTCCCGAACCTCCAACGGCGAACCTGGACCCGGCCGGCGTGTTGGCGGATTGGGCGGAACGGACGTTGATTGTGCCGACGGGCAGGCTTGCGGGGCAACCGTTCCGCCTAGACGGTTGGCAGATTGATTTTCTAGGGGATGCCCTAGCGCCGGGTGTCAGAGAGGCGGCGCTGACGTGCGCCCGCAAAAATGGCAAGTCGGGCAAGATCGCAGCGCTATGCCTGTGCTGCCTGTGCGGCCCGTTGAACGTTCCGAATTGGCGTTGCATCGTGGTATCGCTCACGGGGGCGCTTGCGGCGGAACTCCGGCGGCAGATTGCCGAGATCGCCCTAGCGTCCGGCCTGGACGAATTGATAAAGGATTATCGTTCACCAACGCCGGGGCGGATCGTCGGGCAAAACGGCGCTGAAATAACGTTCCTTGCATCCGACAAGGCGACGGGCAACGCGGTTGGCGCGGACCTCACGTTGACCGACGAAAGCGGATTGATGCCCGAAAATCAGCGCCCGGTGTGGGATGCCGTCTATTCGTGCGTATCGGGCAGGGACGGGCGCAACCTCCATATCAGCGTCAAGGGCAACGGGCCGATGTTTGCCGAGCTGCTAGGGCGCAAGGGGCAACCGGGGATTGTGGTACACGAATACGCCGCCGATGAGGATGCCGACCTCCTGGACGTTGACCAATGGCACAAGGCAAACCCTGGACTCGCTAGCGGTATCAAAAGCCTGGACTACATGCGGGACGCTGCCCGACGTGCGGCGGACACTCCGGCGGCGCAATCGGGTTTCAAGGTGTTGGACCTGAACATCGCCGGCGACGTGGGCGGCAACCCGATAGTTACGGTTGCGGATTATGCCGGTTGCGTTAGCGCCGCCTTGCCGGAGCGGGCCGGGGATTGCTGGCTCGCCCTGGACGTGGGCGGCGCGGCGGCGTTCACCGGAGCGGCGGCATTCTGGCCGGACACGGGGCGCTGCGAGATATTCGCCGGCGTTGGGGGCATTCCCGATCCGGCGGCGCGTGGGCAGGCGGACGGCGTTGGCGACCTGTATCAGCGCATGGCGGATCGCGGCGAATTGTGGGCCTACTCCGGCCAGCGCGAAACGCCGCTTGCCGACTTCGTTGGCGACGTTGCTGCCCGCCTGGACGGGGTGAACGTGGCGGGACTGGTATGCGACGAATACCGGAGCGCAAGGGTGTTGGATGCCCTGGACGCCGCCGGCCTGAAACATTGGGCGGCGCGGTTGCAGGTGCGGCCGGTCCGCTGGAAAACAGGCAATGATGATGTTGTGGCATTCCAGGGCGCGGTTATCGGGCGGCGGGTAGCGTTCCCTGAAACCCTGATACTGCCGGCGGCGATCCGAGACAGTCAGTTGGTGGCGGATAACAACGGCAACGTGCGCCTGGACAAATCCCGGACGTTGGGGCGAATAGACGTGCTGACGGCGGCGGTACTCGCGGTTGCCGCCGGTGAACGGAACCGGCGGGATGATAGCGCCGCGAGCGGTTTCTTTGACTTCGTATAGGGGACGGAACGGACACCGTTGGCGGGCGATCCGCGATGCCATAGTGCGGCGGGATAACTGGACCTGCCAAAACCCGGAGTGCGGGCGCAAGGGCGGCGTTTTCGAGGTTCACCATATCCTGCCCGTTCACCGGGGCGGATCGGATGCGCCGGAGAACCTAACTACGCTCTGCCGCAGTTGCCATTTTGACGCTCACCGGCCGGAACGGACAGCGGCGCAATCGGAGTGGGATGCTTATCTAGGGCAACTGTAATGGGATACCCATATACGGTAGCGGGATACCCTTGTGGTACAATATCTAGTATCACTATGTTGAGGTGTCCGCTGTATGCTGAAATCCCAACGGCTGCAACTCCGAATGTCGGAACTCCGGCAGAAGATCAACGAATTCCCGGATGATGGCGACGATAGCGAACGCGATGCGCTCACGTCGGAATACGCCAGCCTTGAAAGTCAGTACCGGGCGGCGCTGATTACCGAACAAACCGAAAACGACGCCGACCCGGATGCGCCTACCGGCGGCAACCTGGACCCGCAACAGCGCGAGATCGCCCGTTTGCTTGACTGGGTTGGCGTTGGCGACTACCTGGACGCCGCCGCCGCCGGACGTGCGGTTGACGGCGCTGCCCGCGAACTCCGGGCCGCCACTTTGGGCGATGATTGTCCACCGGAGTTTATGCCCCTGGACGTGTTGCGGTACATGCCCACTGAACGGCAGTACCGCGCCGACGCCGCCACGTCCGTTGCAACGGCGGTCCAGGAAAATCAGTCGTCTATCGCGGGGCGGATTTTCGCAATCGGGGCGCTGGAATATCTCGGAGTTGACCGGCCTACCGTGCCATACGGGACCGCGAGTTATGTTTCACTCACGGCCGGCGGATCGGCGGATTTTCGGGATGATGGCGTTGCCCTGGACGCCACCGCCGCGACGTTCACCACCAAGTCAATCAACCCGTCGCGGGTAACGGCGCGGTACCTGTATGACAACATCGCCGACGTGCGGTTGCGGGGCGCTAGCGATGCGCTGGCAACCGATCTCCGGGCGCAGTTGGCCGACAAACTGGACGCCGTTGGCCTGAATGGGCAGGCGGCGGTCAACAACACGTCGCCGGCGCTCACCGGCATAATCGGCGGGTTGAACAATCCCACCGACCCGACCGGATTGGCAACCTGGAGCGATTACATAAGCGCCTATGACGACGCCGTTGACGGCAAAGTCGCTATGGACGATAGCGCCGTCCGGTTGCTGGTGAACGTTGATACCTGGAAACAGGCGCGGGGATTGCAGATTGCCACCTCCGGCGACCTGCTGCGGGATCGCCTACCGCAAGGGCGGTTTCGCGTATCCGCCAATATGCCTGATACGGCCAGCACGATTGCCACGGCATTGGCCTACGCCGCCGGGCCGGGGCGCGGTTTCACGCAAGCGGTTTGGCGCGGTATCAGATTGATCCGCGACCCCTACACCAAGTCGTCAGAGGATCAAACGGCGATCACGGCGACGATGTACGTCGGCCAGGATATGGTTGACGCTACCCGCTATCGCCGCCTGGAATTCAAGGTTGCATCCTAATGCCGGAGCGCCGCTACACCTACGGCGGCGGTTTGGAACTACGCGCCGCCGACGGAACGCCGGGGATTATCTCCGGCCCCGTCGTCGTCTATGGCGACGTTGCTACCGCCGTCCGGTTGGGACCGGAGCGGATGCGCCCCGGTGTTTGGGGCGATGTGGCGCGGCAGGATTGGACGGCCAACCTAATGCACCAGCAAACCCGCTTGCTTGCCCGGACGGGGGGCGGCGGATTGGTGCTGACTGACGGGGCGGACGCCCTACACGCCGAGATCACGCTACCGCCAACCCGCGACGGCGAGGAAACCGCCTACCTTGCCCGTCGCGGGATTTTGCGCGGCCTATCCGCCGAGTTTGACATCATCGCCCAGGAATTCGCCGCCGACGGCGTTAGGGACGTGGTGAGGGCGACCGGCGACGCCATTGGCATCGTTGACAAACCCGCCTACCGCAAAAGCCTTTTGCAAGTCCGCTATGCCGAGCTGCAAACCGCCCAAATGCGGCAGGTAGATGGGCGCGATGAGATCGTTGGCGAAGTGCCTTACGATCAAACCGGCGTGTACAGCATGGCGCGGGGCGAACGGGTTACGATCCGCCCCGGCGCGTTCCGCAATCTGTCCGGCGGCGAGATCGTGCTACTGGCCGGGTTTTCTTACGATCATCCGCTGGCGTCAACCGTCGCGGGATCGTTGATGCTACGGGATACGCCAACGGCGCTGCAATTCCGGGCGCGGAACCTGCCCGATACCAGTTACGCCGCCGACTTCCTCCGGCAAATGGACAAGGGGTTGGTACGCGGGTTGACCGTCGGTTGGGCGGATGGTGCGGACACCATAACCCTGCCCAACGGCGCTATCCAGGTGAATGAGGCGGACCTGTGCGAGATACGAGGGTTGACCCGTTCGACGTTCCCGGACGCCAACCTGAACCGCAACCGACGCCGCCGGCGCTGGGTGTACTGATATGCCGGTGAATATCACCCTTACCGACCTTGCCGCCGATCTCCGGTACGGCGACGGCACAACCGCGCCGACCCAACCCGTATCGGGGATGCTGCAACGGAACCTGGACACGGCGACGGCCATCGTCAACCTCTACGCCGCCGGAGCGCCCGACGCCATCGCCAACACCGCCGCCACGCGGATCGTGGGCTACCTGTTGGACAGTCCGCGCGGGGCGGCGGGTATGCGCTACGCGGCGATCATTGTCAATTCCGGCGCTCACGACGTGTTGCGGTTATGGCGGCCGATTGACCTGTACCTGGACGGCGACGAATGACGCTTGACCGGATCATCACCATCACCTACCAACCTCCGGGCAGCAGGAATATGTACGGCGAATACGTGCAACCCGATCCGACCACGTTCACCGTTTGGGCGCAGGTATCGCCGCGTTCGCTTACCGACATTGCCGAGGTGGGCGGGCAGCACGGCGAGGCGCGGCGCTCATGGCGGATACGCTGGATTGACGGGCTGCTGACTTACAACACGGCGCTATTGTCGGTAACGGACGGGCAGCGCCTGGACACGGACGGCAACCTTGTCGATTGGGTTTTCAGCGTTGAAAACCTTGTCGAATACGTGGGGCGCAACGCCGAATACCGCCGCCAATGGATAGATATTGAGGGGCTGTACGCCGCCTGATTATGAATTGGCCCTGGACCAAAAGCGAAACCCGCGCCACCTACACCGATCAGCAGCTCGACTCCGATTGGGCGCTGGCAACGTCGGGCGGCGGAAACAAGGCGGACCAGGTTGGGATGATCGCCTACGGCATACGGATGATCGAATACGCATTCGCCCTTGTCGAAGTGTCGCCGGACATTCCCGCGCTCACGCCGGAGGTGCGGGCAGGCATCGCCCGTCGCCTGATATTGCGGGGCAATGCGCTATTCGCTATCGACGTGGGCCGGGGCGGGTTGGCGCTATTGCCCGTCAACACCTGGGACATCGGCGGGCGGGCATCGCCGGATACGTGGCGCTATGCCCTGGACATCGCCGGGCCGTCCCGGGACGAAACCCGGCGCGTTGCCGCCGATGGTGTCATTCACTGCCGGATCGGAGCGCACGCGGCGACGCCCTGGCTTGGCGTATCGCCCCTTGCCGCCGCCGGTTTGTCGTCGAAGATGATCACCAACCTTGAAACCCGGTTGGGGGAGGAAACGGACACCCGGAGCGCCTACCTTGTGCCATACCCGGACGGCGTGGCCGGAGACACTATTACCAAACTCCGGGAGCGCCTGAAAACCGCAAAGGGCGGCAACGGGTTGATTGAGGCCGGAGCGGGCGGCAATGGCAACGCAATGCGCCCGATGGTGAAACCCTGGGAACCGGTCCGGTTGGGCGCTGACGTTCCGCAATACAACATTGAACTGCGGCGCGACGTGGCGGCGGAATGCCTGGCCGCGTTGGGCATCAATCCCGCGCTGGTGAACGGCGACGGGGCGGCGCTACGGGAGTCGTTCCGGCAATTCGGAGCGGTTGCCATCGGCGGTATGTCCGCAATCGTTGAACAGGAACTATCCGCCAAATTGGAGCGGGATGTAACGCTCACGTTCCGCAAATTGCAGGCGGTTGACGTTGCCGCCAAAGCGCGGGCGACGGGTATCTATGCCCAACTGGACGGCGTGGATATTGACCGGGCGCTGGAATTGGCCGGCGTGGAGGAATGATGAACAATAAATCATTCGCCGAGGAATTTGCTTTGAGACTCCGCCAGCGCGTCGCGTACACCCTTGCCGAACGGGGTTTCTACAAAGGCGTCGGTGATCTGGGTTTCAATGACGCTGGAGATCGCGGCGCTAACACGCATACGCAAATCAACGTCAGTCGGCAGATCGGGCATGACGCCGGCGATGGCGTCGATTAGCGTGTTCCGCATGATTTGGAGACCTCGAATTTGACCCTGCAGGTATTCCGGGTTGTCATTATCCATGTTCAACACCAATCGTTCAGGATGCCGGCATTGTACGCTCTGCCGGTGCCAAACACCGGATGATTAGGAACGCTTGCCGCCGGCCCGGATGTAATGGCGGATACGTCCGTTCCTTGACCTGCTACGCTTGCGGACACCATATTGACCCGCCGGTGATTGGAGCGGACAAGCGCAAGATACGGACGGCGCAATGGGATAGAGCCGTTGGGGATCATTACTACCGGCGCGGAAACCTGGACCTTGCGGCCGGCGTGCGTTTCAGTCAGGCGATGCAATACGACGGGTAGTGAGCGCCGGTGGTAAAACGCCGTCTATACCACCATAAATCACCGTAGTTTATACCTAAAATTCGTTCACTCCAGGGGTACCAGAAACCTTTGCATCTGAGTAGGACGTGCGGTATTTACGGTTAGTAGAGTCCTGCAACGTGGTGTATGAGGAATCGGGTGGCAAGACGACGGCCACCGCGTCATCCTTATCGGAACTACAACAAACCCGATGAGGGAAGACCACGTTGGCCAAGAACAGCGTGTCGTCCTTTTCCCCATACGGGACTCTGGCGAATGGTCTGGCGCGCGCCTTGGTCTGGTGTGGCGTAGCTGAGGTTTGCAGTAATAGTGTTGCCGATGAGGTATCCTCCGGGTCAGCAACCCAGATGGAGGATGGCGATGGCAATTGGAAGACCGATTGCCGGCGGTGATCTCGGACAAAAATGATCGGGAGATCCTGGAACGAAGGGTTCGTCGCCCGATGTTGCCCATGAGACCCGGACAGGTGGAACGGCGCACCCATGATTACCTGCGCCACAGCGCGGTGTCCCTCTTTGTCGCCCTGGACGCCCAGAGCGGCCAGTGACCTTGCCGCTGCCACCGACGCCATCGAGCCGTGGAGTTCCGCATGTTCCTCGATACCATCGAGGCCGAGGCGCCTGCTGACCTTGACGTCCACCTGATTGTGGACAACTACGCCACCCACAAGACGGCGCTGATCCACAACAGGCCGGCCAGGCGGCCCCGTTTCCGCCTGCACTTCACTCCCACCGGCGCGTCCTGTCTCAACCTGGTGGAGCGATGGTTTGCGTTGCTCACGGAGAGGCAGTCGCGTCGCGGGGTACATCAGAGCAGCGGCGAGTTGAAGGCGGCGATTTACCGCTACATGTCCATCACCAACGAAGATCCCGGGCCATTTGTCTGGACCAGGACCGCCGACCGGATACTCATCAACGTGGCCCGCTTTTGCCAACGAGTTTTCGATACACGACGCTGGCATCGTCCGCCGCCAGCGCTGTCGCCAACGCGGTGTTCGGTCCTGCGGTGTTCGGTCCTGAGGAGGACACCCGCAGCTACTTCACCCTGAATCAGGGGCGGATCGAGCGCTGGTGCAGGCCCGTCGCTCTCTACGGCGACCGCCACGCAGCGCTCTAGTTTTCGGGAAGCCCCCGGCACATTCAGCCGCCGGTGGAGGCCACCCACTTCAGCAAAGCCATCGCTGAACTGGGCATCCGGCATATCTTCACCCGCTCGCCCCAGGCCAAGGGAAGCGTGGAACGGGCAGCGGTAACCTCCCGGATCGGCTCGTAACCGAGCTGCGTCTCGCCGGAGCCAGAACCATCGACCAGGCCAGCTCTATCCTGCAATACTCCCTGCCCTGCTGCAACCTCCAGGTTGCCATCCCTGCCGAACGATCTGATTCCGCCTACCGTCCGTGGTGCTCCCAACACCCCTTGGACGAAATCCTCTGCGTCAAACACACCCGTAAAGTGGTCCGGGACAACACGGTCAAGTACCAGGGCGCACGCTGCGACTGCTGCCCGGCGCCGAGCGACCCAGCTGCATCTCGGTTGGTGGACCCGGGGGCGAAACGGCCTGCCGCCCCTGATCGCCTATCGGTTCGCTCCAATATAAAGCGGACGAATTCGTTCGCCCCTGACCCTGATCCACTACGGCGCCCGCGGTGCGCTTTCGCCCTACCCGCCCTGAAACCTGGGCATCACCTGCTCCGCTAGCAGCTTCAGGGAACGGTGCGTCTTTTCCCGGTCCACCAGCCCCCGGTTGGTGAGCATCAGGTTGCGGATGCCGGCTGCCCGCAACTGCTCCAGCTGTTCGCACACCCGGCGTGGGCTGCCAACGATGTTCTCCGCGGCGTCCGCGTCCGGTCGTTCCCCGTAGCCGTCCCGCTGCACCGGTGGCGCCTGGTACGACATCGGAAACTCTTTCGGATTCCAACGTTCCCGGTAGTCCTGCATTATTGAGTAGGCGCGCAGGTTCGCCGGCAGGAATTCCTCCATCGCCTGGTCGTCCGTCTCGGCCACGTGCATCTCACGCCAGACCCAGATCTGGTCTAGGTTCCGCTCAATCGCCTCGTCGCTGAATCCCGATTCCGCCATCGTGTCCCGGTACAGCGCGATGTCCGCCCCCGTGCTGTTCGCCGACCGCCCCCGCAACAGGATGGGCCGCCCGATGCGCGCCATCTCCATTATCGATTCCCGGTTGATGCAGGCCCGCGCCAGCGGCGGGTGCGGTTTCTGGTACGGCCGCGGCCGCACCGACGGGAACGACACCTGGTAATGCTCCCCGCGAAAGTCCACGTTGTCCGTGGTCCAGGCCTTGACCAGCAGTTCCTCCGCCTCCTCCATCTGCGCCGCGCCCAACGCCGGGTCGGTCCCGAAACCCACGTACTCGAACGCGTTGTAGTTGGATCCCTTGGCCGTGCCCACCACCAGCCGCCCCTGGGTCAGGTTGTCCAGCAGCGCCGTCTGCATCGCCACCCGGACGGGGTTGTGCAGCGGCAACTCTATGATCCCGAACCCCAACATCACCCGGCTGGTCTTCATCGCCACCGCGCTGGCGAACACCAGCGGGTCTCCGTAAACGCACTCTCCGGTGAAGTAGTGCTCGGCGAACCAGATGGCGTCGAAACCCAGCGCCTCCACCAGTTCCGCTTCCTCCAGGCACGCCTGAATCTCCCGGTCGTCCTGGGAATCGTCGAATTTCATAGGGTAAAAGAAATGGCCGAAGCGCATGGCGGCAGGGTCCAAGTTTGGGATGGCGGCGATTATAGCATCGCCGCGTTTGACCTCACGCGTCCCCACCTGGGGAAATGGCCACGATTACCGGGCCGGAAGGTCCCAGCGCAGCAGTGGTTAGTAGCTGCCGTTCCCGACCCAGGGGAGCAGTCTGAGGACGATGGTGTTGGGCATGGGGACGTCGCCTTTCCGTGGGATGTCGTCCACGTAGCGGCGGAGTTGGGAGAGGGATCATGGGAGTACCTCTGACGGGGGTTATTGGCATGGATGGACGGGATGAACGGGATGAACGGGATCAGGAACCGGATGGGGATGGTGGCGCCCCGTATCAAGTACGGGGTGTCGTCATTTTTTGGGAAATCCCGCTCATTACCGCTCATTTCGTTTCATTCAAGTAGGGCCGGGAGTGGGTGGTGGGGATGAGATGGTGGTGGATTGTGCGGGTTTGGGGGTGATATTGGTGGTTTTGTGGGGCGTGTGAGCGGGTTTGGGAGGGACCGGGATGATGGTTTGGATTTGGGGGATCGCGTAGTTCGATGGTACGGAGTTCTATCGTACGGAGTTCTATCGTACGGAGTTCTATGGTACGGATGGGCAGCGGTCAGGGGCAAGGGAGCAGTGTCGTCATGCGTACCCGGTTGGTGGCGGAGTTACACGAGACCGAATCCCACAGTCGTCGCTGCTGCGAAAGCAGGAGCCCAGTCACCCAAAAGACCGGGAAATGGCGGGAGTGTCCGCTGCGTTGGGTTACCGGATTCCGGCCCCGTATCAAGTACGTGGTGACGTTCTTTTTGCGGGGTGACGTTCTTTCGTGGGAATGACAGCAGGCGCAACCGGACCACCCCGATCACGCGAGACGAAACCGGGTACGCGTGAGAGCGTTTGACGGGATGTCGCCGCCGGCGTAGCATGAACAATATCAACTCTTCGTTCTCAAGATACCAAGGGAGGCGCTGATGACTACCACGCAGGACAACACCGCCGATATTCGCCATGCCGTCCGGGAACGCTACGGAGAACGTGCCAGGCGTGTCATCGATTTGACCGACGTTACTCCCGTGGGCGTTGGCTGCGGCGCGGAAAATTGCGGCCATGGCAACTGCGGCGCCGACGATTGCGGCCACGACGCAGCCGCCTGCGGGTGCCACGACGAACAGGCGGCCGCCTGCTGCGGGCCCGCCGACACCGAACACGCCATGGCCCTGTACAACGAGGCCCAGCTTCAGGGCCTCCCCGTCGAGGCAATGGCCGCCTCGGCAGGGTGCGGCAACCCCACGGCGCTGGCTGACCTGCGTACCGGCGAAACGGTGCTGGACCTGGGCTCCGGCGGCGGCATCGACTGCTTCATCGCCGCCGAGCAGGTCGGCGGCTCGGGCCACGTCATCGGCCTGGACATGACTGCGGAGATGCTGGCCCTCGCCAACGCCAATCGGGACCGCATGGGCCTGGACAACGTCGAGTTCATTGAGGGTCATCTGGAGAACATCCCCCTGCCGGATGCCAGCGTGAACGTCATCATCAGCAACTGCGTGATCTGCCTGTCCCCCGACAAGGACGCCGTGTTCCGGGAAGCCTACCGCGTACTGACCCCCGGCGGCCGCCTGCACGTGTCCGACATGCTGGCCCTGACCGAGGACGGCCCCCGCCTGACGGACTCCTCTTCCTGGGTGTCTTGTGTCGGCGGCGCCGAGTACCGCGAGACCTACCTGGCCCGCATGGCCACCGCAGGTTTCACGGACATCGAGACCATCGACGAGGCCCTCCGCTGCGACGAGAACGACGTTTCCCTCAACGTGGCCAGCGTCAAGGTATCCGCCCGCAAACCCGCCTAGCCCGCCGCCTCCATGTCTCCAGGACGGGCTGAGCCCGGGTTTCATGCCTGCTTTGGCGGCGACTCGATCGTGATGATCCGCCTCCCCGGGTGTGAGCAGGTTCGGCGCCAGCCCGTTCCTCAACCATCCAACTCGCGCTATAATCCCGTGGATTCATAGGCAATGGTTGGCGAGTCCGTATCGTATGGCAGAATCACCACAGCAAAACATCAGTGAAGAGTACGCCCGTAGGTTCATGCCGCCTGAGCGTCGCGCCCGGATGGCCGGAGAGGATGCGCCTGCGGAACCACCCGCCGAGCCCGCCGCTCCCGAAACGACGGTTGCCCAGGCGGTAGAGCCGGCCCCGCCGGTTGCTGAAACCGCAACCGACGCCGTCGAACCGCCTCAGCATTCCAACGGGACTGCGGCGCAGCCGCCGGTAGCGTCGACCGCGCCGGTTGATCCCGCCCCGGCCTCTGAGCCGGCCGTTTGGGATGATCGGCAGGACAAACCCCCGCCCTACGTCGAAGCCAACGATCTGTTCAAAATCTTCAAGCCGGCCGATCTGGAAGTCGTCGCGCTGCGCGGCGTTGACCTGGAAATTCAGGCCGGCGAGTTGGTCGGCATCGTGGGCGCCAGCGGGTCCGGCAAAACCACCCTGCTCAACATCCTCGCCGGATTGGAGCGGCCCTCCGCCGGACGCATTCGGGTGGGCGAACGCGACCTCCTGGACATCAGCGACCGCGAGTTGGTGGCCTACCGCCGCCAGGATGTGGGCTTTGTGTGGCAAGCCACCGGCCGCAATCTCGTGCCGTACCTCAACGTGCGGGACAACATCGAGCTGCCCCAGGCCATCGCCGGAACGGGCCGCAGGCACCGTCGTGAACGGGCCCAGGAACTGCTCGCGGCCCTCCAGATGTCGGACAAGTCCGCTCGGTATCCCTCCGAGCTTTCCGGCGGTGAGCAGCAACGCGTCGCCATCGCCGTCGCATTGGCAAACAACCCGCCCCTGATGCTGGCCGACGAACCTACCGGCGAACTGGACACCGCCATGGCCGAGGACGTGTTCCGGATGCTCCAGCGCATCAACCGGCAGTTCGGCGTTACGGTCATCATCGTCACCCACTACGCCGGCATCGCCCGCTGGGTTGACCGCGTCGTGCGCATCCGCGACGGCCGCATCGGCTCCGAATCGTATTTGCGCGCCTCGTATCAGGGCGAACCGGGCAGCGAGGAAGAATTTCTCGTGGTGGACCGGGCCGGCCGTCTGCAACTGCCCCGGGAGTACATGGAACGCTTCCAGCACCTCAACGGAGCATGGGAAGGCTTGACCAGCACCGGCATGACCGAGGACGGCGCCGAGGTGACGTTGCGGCCGGCCTCCGCGCCCCACCGTAGCCGGGAGCGCTCCGCAGGTCTGGGGCGCGAGTCGGATAGCCGAGGGTAACCCCGATCATGGCCAACGGAACAGCGGCTCTGGCCACCGAATCGGTGGTCCGCGAGTTTGGCGAAGGCGACAGCGCGGTCAAGGCCGTCGACGGAGTCACCATCAGCATCGCCCCCGGCGAATTCGTGGCATTGGTGGGTCGCTCGGGCTCCGGCAAAACCACCCTCCTGAACTTGCTGGCCGGTCTGGACCGGGCCAATTCGGGCAACGTCTGGTTCGAGGGTCGGGAGTTGTCGAGCCTGTCCGAAAAGGAACTGGTTGGGCTGCGCCGCGAGCGCATTGGGTTTGTGTTCCAGTCGTTCGGGTTGATCCCTCTGCTCTCCGCTTTCGAGAACGTGGAACTCCCGTTGCACATCGGCGGAGTCTCCTGGCGGGAACGCCGACGACGAGCCAACGAGTCCCTCGAGTTGGTGGGCCTGCAGGGACGCTCCGGCCACCGCCCCTACGAGCTGTCCGGCGGCGAGCAGCAGCGCGTTGCCATCGCCAGGGCGCTCGTGGGAGGACCGTCGGTCGTGTTCGCCGACGAACCGACCGGGGAGTTGGACAGCGTAACGGCCCAGACCATCGGCGGCATCATGCGCGAGATCGGCGCCAGCCGCGGAGTCACCGTGGTTACCGCCACTCACGACCCGCTGCTCGCCGAGATGGCCGATCGCCGGCTTCAGATGGCGGACGGGCGGATCACGTCCGCGGAAAGCTGACCCGCCGTCGCCCCGCGTTTGCCCAGTTCCGAGCGTCGTGTTATATTCTGGCGCGTGACAGAGTACCGAGAAACGCAAAATCACGGAGTGTTGCATGGCTTACGTAACGCCTCGAGAAGGCGAACCGCCTGAGAGTTTGGTTAACAGGTTCCGCGCGTCGGTTCAGCACGCAGGCATCCTGCGGGAGCTGAAAGACCGGAGATTCTTCCGGTCCAAGGCCCAGAAGGAACGATTGGCCGCCCAGCGCGCGGCACGCCGCCGTCGTCGGCAGCGTCGCTAGGAAATCGGGCTGCGGCGCCGGTGCGCGCCCCACGGAGCCCATCACAACTGCCCGCGTCAAGTTGACCGCACAGCGCCGGACGTCGTGTCCGGAGCGTCAACCACGATTGTGGCCGTCACCGGCTGCAATCATTGGGCGGTTGTATCCCGGAACGAGATAAAGGAGGGTAGGTTTGCCTCGTTACGATTATCGGTGTACCGAATGCTCAGATGAGTTTGAACTGGTTCAGAAGTTCAGCGAGGCCGGCCAGGGGGAATGCCCGTCCTGCGGCGGGGCAGGTCAGAGAGTTTTCCACGCTGTCCCGGTGATATACAAGGGCAGCGGGTTCTACACCACTGACTATGGGAGGCCGAAGCGGCCAAACGAGAGTTCCGAGAGCAAGGAATCCGCAACGGAATCGGCGTCGTCTTCCAAGGGAAGCGAGTCATCCTCCGACAACTCCAAGTCCAGCGACAGCTCCTCCTCCGGAAGCGAGTCGTCGGCTACACCGGCCCCGGCCGCCGCGGGTGGCGATTCCGCCTGAGCGATCTCTCGCGGTGCAGAATAAATCTGAGCCGCGCTCTCGGGTGCGGCTTTTTCATGCTCCACTCCACGCGGACCCAACGATAGGCAAACAACCATGCGGGCGTTGATCCAGCGGGTCACCGAAGCTTCCGTTTCCATAGACGGAACGGTGGAAGGCGCCATTGGCACGGGCCTGTTGGTCCTGCTCGGCGTGGCCGACGGCGATGCCGAAGCCGATGCTCAGTATCTGGCGGACAAGGTCGCGAATATGCGGATCTTCGCGGACGAACAGGGCCGCTTCAACCTCTCAGCCCAGGACGTTGGCGCAGAACTCCTGGTGGTTTCCCAGTTCACCCTCTACGCCGACACCAGGCGGGGCCGCCGACCGGACTTCACCCGCGCCGCGGGGCCCGATGAGGCCAACCGCCTGTATGAGTTGACTTGCCGGGTGTTTCGCGACAAGGGCCTGAACGTCGCCACCGGGCGGTTCCAGGCCTACATGCGCGTCCAACTGGTCAACGACGGGCCGGTGACCATACTCGTCGACAGTGCGGATCGCGGCCGGCCGCGCAATTCGTAAGGGCGGGTTTGAAACCCGCCCCTGCCATTTGCCGGTTGTGGATCAGGGCCTAGCGGTGCCAGCCCATCCCTTTGTACATGCCCCGCAGGAAGGCGATTTGCCCGCCGTGGGAAACACAGTCCCACGTCATCTGCCCCAGCGCCGCCGCCACGGTCCTGGGCTCCGACACCGGCGGGATGATTTTAGCCTGCTGCATCTGCGCCTCGGTCAGGCTGGGCAGATACTCGCGCAACGCGCCCCTCACCTGCTCGAAGTAGTCCATTTGCATGGCGCGCGACGGTGGTTGCCAGTCGCATACCATCTGGTGCGTCCAGCCGAGTCCGCGGTTTTCCCCGTCGGCCGGCATCGCGAAATGCTGCTCCCAGTTATTGGTGTCCCACAGTTGGGGAAGGTCGCGCAGGCGCGTGTGGATGAACGAGTCCATCACCCGCGACAGGTGCCATAGGGTCCAGGACACCGAATTGCAGTCCGGCGCCGGGATGCGGTGAAACTCCTCGTCGGTGAGGTCTTTCAGGGCCAGGTCGATCGTGGTGAAGTTGTTTTCCAGGGCGGAAATGAGACCGTCAGCAGCGGCCGGCATGGTGAGCCTCCTCTATGTGATTTCCGGCTGCACGCCGGGGGGAAGGTCAACCTCAAATGCCGACAGGATCTGCCCCACCAGCATGTAGTGCCCGATCAATCCCGTGATCTCGACGGTCTTCTGAGTGCCAAAGTGGTCCGACACGGCGTTGAAGGTCTCGTCACTGATCTTGTGGTTGCGGGTCAGTTCCTGCACGTATTTGACCAGCGACGCCTCAACGCCGCTCATGCCTTCGGGCGCCTTGCCGGTGGCAATCGCGTTGACCACGTCCTCCGCCACGCCGGCCTGGCGTGCCAGGCGAGCGTGGGCGGAAAATTCATACTGCTGGCGAATCTCACGAGCGGTCGCACAGATGATGATTTCGCGCTGGGCCTCCGTGATGTCCAGCTCAAATCGTACGTAGGTGCCGGTGTGGGCGACCCGCGCGGCCAGGTCCGGACTGTGCAGCAGTACCCCATAGGGGCCGCGCACGCTGCCGCGGCTGCTGGCGATGGAGTCGAAAAATTCCTGGTGTTCTGTGGCGAGTTGATCGCGTGTTACGTCGTTGAGACGGGCCATGAGGTTGGGCTCCTTGCCAATTGGTCGGGTATGGTGCTGGCAATATACCGTTGTCGGATGGCGTATTCAAGCGACCGGGTGCGCTGCTGTCCCGCGTCACGTCATTCCGGAAACTCCAGGTCGAGGGAGATATCCAGCGCGTCCGTCGAATGAGTGAGGCCGCCGATGCTGATGAGGTCGACTCCGGTTTCCGCCACGGCGCGAACTGTGCTCAGGTTGATCCCTCCCGACGCCTCCACCGAAGCTCGCCCGTCAATGATGGCAACGGCCTCCCGCATGGTGTCAACGTCCATGTTGTCCAGCATGATGATGTGGGCGCCTGCCTCCACCGCTTCCCTGACCTGGTCCAGCGATTCCACCTCCACCTCGACCCGTATCGTGTGCGACGCCTGGGCTATGGCATGTCGCACCACCGCGCCCAGCGGTTCCTCCAGCGAAGCGCGGGCCGCCAGGTGGTTGTCCTTGATCAGGATGCCGTCGGCCAGGTTCAGGCGGTGATTGTATCCGCCGCCCATGCGCACGCTGTACTTGTCGAGGAACCGGTGTCCCGGCGCGGTCTTCCGGGTATCAACGATTCGAGCGGGTGTGCCGACCACGGCCCGAACATACTGATTCGTCGCCGTGGCAATCCCGCTCATTCGTTGCATGAAGTTCAGGGCGGTGCGCTCTGCCCGGAGGATGGAGGCTGCCGAACCTCGCACGCTGGCGATATCCGTGCCGGGGGTCAGGTCGGACCCGTCGGCCAGGAGGATGTTGACGTCCAGCGATGGGTCGATGCGGTGGAACACCTCACGCGCGACTGCTCCACCGGCCAGCACACCCACGGCTTTGGCGCGCAGGACTCCATCGCCAATCACACCGTCCGGTATCAGCGTCTGGGTCGTCGGATCATTGAATGCCTGGTCCTCGGTGAGCGAGGCGCCGATCAGGTTGAGAACCTCGGGTGGTAACTGCTGCGACATGTTCACCTCACGGTGGCGCCGGATTTTGCTTTTGCCAAGTTTGCCACGGCTGGAGCGCGTCGGCAATCGGAGGATGTGTGTACACTATACTGCCGTTACCATAGCTCGGCGCCACCCCCGTCATGCCGAATTCAAGCCGCTCGCGGCGCGGGGCCGCCGAGAAATTTCCGAAACACGCAGCGCACTCTCACGACGGCTTTCTGCCAGCAGGTACTACAATACCCCCGCGCAAGTCCAATACTATGCGCGTTGCCGGTGGCGACGCGCGCGGCATCAGGCTCAAAGGCCCATCGGTGGCCGGTGTACGGCCCACCACCGAGCGTGTCCGCGCCGCCATTTTCAACATATTGGACGCGGAGCAGGTGATGGATCGCCGTGTTTTGGACCTCTACGCCGGAACGGGCAGTCTTGGAATCGAAGCCCTCAGCAGGGGCGCCAAATGGTGCGATTTTGTGGAACGCAACCGCAGGCAGAGCCTGGACTTGCAGGATAACCTGCAACGCTCCGGCTACGCGGATGCCGGCCAGGTGCACTGCGCCGATGTTTCTCGTTGGTTGACCCAGTCGCCGCCCGTCCTGGAAGCGTACCGCCTGGCGTTGCTGGACCCGCCGTATCGCATGGGGGACCCGACGCCGACGCTGGAGGCGCTGTACGATTCGGGAGCGCTGCACCCGGCAGCCACGGTGGTCGTCGGACACAGCAGCAGGATGGCTCTGCCCGAATCAACCGGAGGGTTGCGACGCTACGACCGGCGCAGTTACGGCGACAACGCGATCGCCCTTTACACTTGTGATTTAGCCTGAGCGGCCTGAAATCGACACTGGAGAATTGCGGAATGGTAACCGCTCTATACCCGGGCAGTTTCGACCCGGTGACCATGGGACATCTGGACGTCGCCAAACGCGCCGCCAGGCTATTTGATCGGCTGATCGTTGCCGTTTACGACACCCCCTCCAAGAGCCTGCTTTTCAACACCGAAGAACGCGTCAGTCTGATGCGTGGAGCCGTGGCCGGCATCGAGAACATTGAGGTCCGTCCTTTCACCGGCCTCGTGGTGCAGACCGCCCGGGAAGCGGACGCCGCCACCATCATACGCGGGCTGCGAAGCGGACCCGATTTCGAGTACGAATGCCAGATGTTTTTCATGAACCGCCGGCTCGAGCCCGAGGTGGACATGGTCTCGCTGATGAGCGATCAGGCCCACACTTTTATCAGCTCAAGCCTGCTCAAAGAGGTTGCCCAGTTGGGTGGCGATATTTCCGGAATGGTCCCTCCCAACGTTGCCCTGGCTTTGGCCGAAAAATTCCAGTTGTCGCCGCGGTAGCCATAATCGGCAATTCCATCGCCGGCGCAGGGAGGACATCATAGATATCAACAACGTCATCGACCGTATCGAGTTGCTGGTTGAATCCAGCAAGTCAGTTCCGCTCAGCAGCAATGTGATGGTGGACAAGGTCAAGCTATACGAATTGGTCGCCCAGCTGCGTATGGAGATACCCCAGGAAGTGCGCCGGGCTGAAGAGATGCTGTCGCGCAAGGATGACATAATTTCATCCGCGGTTTCGGAAGCCAACCGCTCCCGCCACAACATGGAGCAGGAATTTCGCAGCCGGTTGAGCGATCATGAACTCGGCCGCAAGGCGGAGGAAATGTTGCGCGACGCCGAGGCCAGGGCTCGCCGGATCCTCGACCAGGCCGAAAAGGAGGCCGAAAACCGCCGCAACCAGGCGGATGCCTACGCCTTGCGTACACTGCGAGACCTCGAAAGGGAACTCGCGTCGGCGACCGGCTCCATCCGAAAGGGCATCGACGTGCTGGCCGGCTCTGCATTGGCCGCCTCAGCCACCGAAAGCCCCGATATTCCGTCGCCGGCGGATTTCGCCCCCGATGACATCGCAGAGCGCATCCGCGCGCGCTGACCGACACCGATGTTTCCGATCAACGCGGTAGCGGTCCGCGATCCTGTAGGCCCGGCGCCCAGAGTCTTCGGGGCCCGCTCGTGCTTGACACTGCGATACCTGTGCGGTATAGAATCTACTTGTCTGGCCGGCTCTGCGCCGGCCCGAAGGCGAACCTGTACCGGACGCGGTCGGCGGAGCGATGCAGCAGATGCGTGAACTGGTAATTGACAGCATCCGGATCAGCCAGATGAACTACCAGAGAGTGGTGGTTCTGAAAGAGTTGGCAACCAGTCTGTTCCTCCTGATCTGGATCGGTCCCACCGAAGCGGAAGCCATCGCGGTGAAAATGCAGGGTATGACCGTTCCCAGGCCCCTGACCCACGATTTGCTGGTGGACCTGGTCAAATCGGTGGGCGGAACGGTGGAGCACATCCTGGTCAGCGACCTCCAGAACGAGACCTTCTACGCCAGGATCGTCATCAAGGTCGGGGATGAGTTGCACGAAATCGACTCCCGGCCCAGCGACGCCATGGCGGTTGCCGTCAGGGCCGAGGTCCCGATCTACGTTTCGGACCAGGTGATGGAGAAAGCCGCCATATCCATGGACGAGGAGACCGGACAGCCGGTTGCCTCTCCCGGAGAACGCGAAGCCGCCCCTGCTCAGGTCACGGAAGAAGAACTCCAGGGTCTGTCCGCTTTCACGGATCTGATCAACGAACTGGATATGGAAGACTTCGAGCGCAAGTAGGATTGATCGACGGGCATTTCACCTGCAGCCTGCAAATTAGACCGTAGCCCCGATCCATAGCGGCGGGGCTTTTTCGTAACGCAGGTTACGGTTTCTGCAAAATTACTGATTGACACGCCAGAAAGCGGATGCTACCATGCCTGCCGTTTGGAATCGGAAATGCCGCCTTGGGTGATAGTTGCCCTGCGGCTCACCGGTCTGGGATGGTACGTAGCCGCGTGCATTGTAGTGGGCATAATCGGAGGCGTATGGTTGGGAAAACTGACCGGTCATGTGGCCCTGTTCGTTCTGACGGGAACCGTGATCGGCAGCGTGGTTGCCTTCTACGGGGTGTATCGGATGGTACTCCCCGCTATCTATGGCTCCAACCGGAATCCCCCCTCTCCCCCATCACCGGCACGCCGGGATACTGACCACGGAGGCAACGGCAAGTCGTGACGACTAAACGTGTACTGCTGTTGATTGGCGGCATTTCAGCTGTGTTGCTGATCGTGGGGTTCGTGGTTGGCGCGGTCGGTTCGCAGATGTTCGGGCTGGGCAAGCCATTCGTCAAACAGCCTGGCATTCACCTCCCTCCTGACCCCGTATTCCCCGCCACCGTTCGCCAAAGCGTGGTCGGTTACCGCGTAGCCGAAAAGAAAACCGACGAACACGCGGAACCCAAAACCGACCACACCGAGTCTGCCGACAAGGACCACGCCGAAGAGGAGCATCACGGCCTGGGCCTGATGCAGTTCGCCGTCACCAACACCATGCTGTCGGCATGGCTTACCAGCATCATCATGCTCGTGTTCTTCGTGGGCGGCGCGCGCAACCCGAAAGTAATTCCGGGTCGGCTCCAGGCGCTGGTCGAAATGCTGTTCGAGCTCGTGCTGAACTTCGCGTCCAGCATCCTCGGACCTGAGATGGGCCGCCGGGCATTTCCCGTGGTCGCCACCATTTTCTTTTTCGTGCTGTTCAATGCGTGGATCGCGATTTTCCTGATCCCGATTTACCAGGCCGTCGGCTACGGCGCGAACGTGGATGGCGAGTTCAAGCTGGCGACCCACCTGGTGCGGCCGGCGGGAACCGACCTGAACATGCCGCTGGCCCTCGCCCTGGTCTCGTTCTTGTTCGTCGAGTACTGGGGATTCAGGTCGCACGGCTTCGGCTATCTCAAGAAGTTCTTTGCTTTTGGAGACATCCTGCGCGGCAGACCCTCCGGCCTGATCAACGTTTTCGTTGGATTGCTGGAACTGGTCTCCGAGTTGGTGAGGATAGTCTCGTTCACCTTCCGTCTCTTTGGGAACATGACCGCCGGAGAGATCCTGGTCGTAATGATTACCTTCCTGGTGCCGTTCGTGGCGACCCAGTTCGTATTCGGGCTTGAGTTGCTGGTGGGGCTGATCCAGTCGGTGATATTCGCCGGTCTCACCCTGGTGTTCCTCTCGGTTGCCGTCACCCACGAGGAACACTGACCACAACAACCAACGGGTCCAATCGTCCCGGCGCGTTTGCGCGGGGACGCAAAAAAACAAGGCCACCTTTGAATCGGAGGATTTTCGACAATGGCACTTGACCTCTCAATGATCACGACACTGCTGTCGGTGGGTTCGCAGGCGCTGACCGATGCTGGGGCCCAGTATCTGGCGGCCGGTCTCGCCATAGCCCTCGGCGTGGTTGGCCCCGGCGTTGGCATCGGCATCCTCGGCGCCGGAGCAATGGGCGCCATCGGACGGAACCCCGAAGCCGCCGGCGCCATCACCACCAACATGATTCTCGCCATCGCGTTCGCAGAGGCTTTGGGCATTTACTCGCTTATCGTCGCAGTAATCCTGCTCTTCGTGGTGTAACAACATGGTTGAACTGGGCTTGAATGTGCCCTCGCTGATCAGCTACCTGATCAACTACATCATCCTGTTGGTGCTCCTCGGCGCTTTGGCGTACCGTCCCCTCCTCAACGCTCTGGACAGCCGGGTGGACAGCATCCGGGAAAGCCTGGAGGCAGCCGACCGGGCCCGTGAAGAGGCGGCGACCTCCCGCTCCGCCATTGAGGAAGAACTCAATGAGGCGCGGCGGGAAGGACAACGGCTGCTGGATCAGGCTCGCGAGGCCGCCGAACGGTTCCGCGAAGAAGAGATGAGCCGCGCGCGTCAGTCCGCCGAAGAATTCTCCGAACGAGCCCGTGCGGACATCGCGCGGGAACGGGATGCCGCCATCAGCGAAGTGCGCGCCGCATTCGGCGATCTTGCCATCACCGCCGCCGAACGGATCATCCGGCGTACCGTTGACCGGCAGGCGCACCAGGAGCTGATCGACCAGGTACTGGCCGAGGGGGAGCAGGCGCTCCGCCGCAACTAGTCTGTCCGTACAGTACCGTCCGGATTACCGACGCCACGCGGCGCGAATAGTCCGGGCGGGCCACAACAGGGAGGCAGCAAGCCGTGGCAAATCGTTTGTCGGGGCAACGCTACGCCGAGGCCATCTTCGAGTTGGCCTTGGAAAATGAACAGCTCGAGCAATGGGACCAGGATTTACAACTGGCCGCCGATGTGCTCGGGGATGACGAATTTGCCCTGTTCCTGGGACACGCCGACGTGCCGCAGGAACGAAAAATTTCTGCCATCGAATCAGTCCTTTCGGAAGCGCACCCACTGGTCCGGAACCTGGTTTCCCTCATGGTTTCCCGTGGCGGAGTCGCCGCAATGCGGGACGTGCAGGAAGGTTACTCGCAACTGCTGGACGACCACCTGGGCCGTCAGCGTGCGGAAGTGACCACCGCAGTGCCGCTGGAAACCGAGGAATTGGAACGCGTCACGGAGTTCGTGCGGCAGTTGGTGGGCCGCGAGGTGGTGCTGAGCACACGCGTGGACGAAAATATCCTGGGCGGCCTCATCGTCCAGATCGGCGACCGGCTGCTGGACGGCAGCACCGCATCGGGCCTGGAGCGGATGCGCCAGGTGGTACGGGCGCAGGCAGCCTGAAGACAATCGTCGGACCAACCAGCCGCGTTCCCGGTCAAGGCCGGTATCGCAACCAAAGAAACAAGGAGACTCGCCGATGGCAGTCAGGGGACAAGAGATAGTATCTCTCATCAAGCGACAGATCGAGGAGTTCGGCGGCGACCTGACCCTCGTGGACGTGGGTACCGTGGTGCAGGTCGGTGACGGAATCGCCAGCATCCAGGGACTCCAGAGCGTCCGATCCAACGAGTTGCTGGATTTCGGAAATGACATCCTCGGGCTGGCCCTGAACCTGGAATCCGACATCGTCGGCGCCGCGATTCTGGGCGACCCCAACGCCATCAAGGAAGGCGACCGGGTTCGCGCCACCGGCCAGATCATCGAGATCCCCGTGGGCGACGCGCTGATCGGCCGCGTGGTCGACCCGCTCGGCCGCCCGCTGGACGGGAAGGGACCCGTCGTAACCGATCAGACCATGCCAGTTGAGCGCACCGCGCCCAACGTGGTGGTGCGGAAGTCCGTGGACACCCCGGTGCAGACCGGCATCAAGGCCATCGACGCCATGATCCCCATCGGGCGCGGACAGCGTGAGCTGATCATCGGCGACCGCTCCACCGGCAAGACCGCCATCGCCATCGACACCATCATCAACCAGCGCGAAACCGACCTCATCTGCATCTACGTCGCCATCGGGCAAAAGCAGGGTAAAGTGGCGCAGGTGGTGGGTATTCTGGAAGAGTACGGCGCGATGGACCACACCATCGTGGTCAACGCCGGTTCCGCCGATTCCGCGCCGTTGCAGTTCATCGCCCCCTACGCCGGTTGCGCCATGGGCGAGGCCTTTATGGAAGAGGGCAAGGACGTCCTGATCGTCTACGACGACCTGACCAAGCACGCCTGGGCCTACCGCCAGATGTCTCTGTTGCTGCGCCGCCCCGCCGGACGTGAGGCCTACCCCGGCGACGTGTTCTACCTGCACAGTCGTCTCCTGGAACGCGCTGCCCGCCTCGACGACGAAAACGGCGGCGGATCGCTGACCGCGTTGCCCATCATCGAAACCCAGGCCGGCGACGTGTCGGCGTACATTCCCACCAACGTTATTTCCATCACCGACGGCCAGATCTACCTGGAGCCGGAGTTGTTCAACGTCGGCATCCGGCCGGCCGTGAACGTGGGCCTTTCCGTGTCCCGCGTGGGAGGCGCCGCTCAGACCCGCGCCGTTCGGCAGGTTGCCGGTCGGTTGCGGCTCGACCTGGCCCAGTATCGCGAGTTGGCGACCTTTGCCCAGTTCGGTACCGCCGACCTGGACGCCGCCACGCGCGCTCAGCTGGCCCGAGGCCAGTTGGCCACGGAAGCCCTCAAGCAGGGACAGTATCAGCCGCTCAACCTGGGCGATGAGGTACTGGTCCTTTACGCTGTCAACGAAGGTCTGATGGAGGACGTTCCGCTGGAGCGTCTTGGCGCCTTCGAGGAGCAGATGCTCCGCCACCTGAATGCTACCCATCCGGAATTCAGCCAGGCCATCCGGGAAAGCGGCAACTTGCCCGACGAGTTGGGCGGCCAGATTACCGCCGCCATCAACGATTTCAAGCCAACCTTCCAGTAGGAGCCGACCGCCAGGGTCAAGATATGCCCAGCGTTAGAGACATACGGCGGCGCATTCGCAGCGTCGAAAATACCGGCAAAGTTACCAACGCGATGTCGTTGATCGCGGCATCCAAAATGCGCCGGGCGCAACTGGCCGTCACGGACGGTCGGCCTTACGCGGAGAAGATTCACGAGGTCATAGCGCTGCTGGCCGCTCAGCCGGCTGGCGACGACGATACCGCGCACCCGTTGCTCCAGGTCCGCCCCGTCAACAACGTCGGCATGGTGGTGATCACGCCCGACCGCGGCCTGGCCGGTGGCATGCACGCCACGATCAACCGGCGCGTGGCCCAGTTTATCCTCGACAGCGATGCCGTCGTGCGGAGCATCGTGGTCGGCCGCAAGGGTCGGGACTTCATGGTCCGCTACACCGACACCGTCCAGGCGGTCTTCACCGACCTGAGCGACCGCGTGGCACTGGCCGATACCACCGCCATTTCGAGGTTGGTCATCGACGGATACACCGAGGGGCAGTTCGACGAGGTGTACCTCGGTTATATGCGCTTCGTGTCCACGGTGCAGCAGGAGCCCGTGATCGAGCGCATCCTGCCCGTCGAACCGGCGGAACTGGAATCGGCGCAACGCGTCGGCTATATCTACGAGCCGAACCCGGCCACGGTGCTGAGCGCGCTGCTGCCCCAATTCGTGGAGATGCAGGTGTACCACGCCATCCTGGAAAGCATCGCCAGCGAACAGTCGGCACGCATGGTCGCCATGCGCAACGCCACCGACAACGCCAACCAGTTGGCTTCTGATCTCACTTTGGTAATGAACAAACTCCGCCAGGACAGCATCACCAATGAACTGTTGGACCTGGTCGGCGGCCAGATAGCGTTAGAGGGATAGGACCAGTCGGATACACTGGCGACCCTCAACAATCCCATCGGGAGGACGATCCAAAATGCCCGGACAGATTGCCCAAGTTATCGGTACGGTGGTGGACGTGGAATTCCCCGCCGACCAGCTTCCCAACCTTTTCGATGCCCTCGAGGTGGACAACTCGGGCGAACGCCTGGTGCTGGAGGTGCAGCAGCACATCGGCAACCACTGGGCGCGCTGTCTTGCGCTGGGCTCCACCGACGGCCTGGCACGCGGAACCGAGGTGGTCGATACCGGAGACAAAGTAGTCGTTCCCGTCGGGCCCGAAACCCTCGGCCGCCTTTTCGACGTCACCGGAACTCCCCTCGACACTCTCGGCGCGGTGGAGGCCGGCCAGTTCTGGCCCATCCACCGGGACCCCCCCGCCTTCGACGACCAGAACCCCACCGTTGAAATTCTGGAGACTGGCATCAAGGTGTTCGACCTGATCACCCCGTTCCCCAAGGGCGGCAAAGTCGGAGCGTACGGCGGCGCCGGAGTGGGCAAGACCGTCATCATCCAGGAATTGATCCGCAACATCGGCGCGGTGCACAGCGGCGTTTCGGTGTTCGCCGGCGTGGGTGAGCGCTCCCGCGAGGGCAACGACCTGTGGCACGAAATGGAAGACTCGGGCGTGCTGGGCAGCACCGTGCTGGTGTTCGGACAGATGAACGAGACGCCCGGCGTGCGAGCACGCATCGGCCTCACCGGCCTGACCATGGCCGAATACTTCCGCGAAGAGCAGAACCAGGACGTGCTGCTGTTCATCGACAACATCTACCGCTACATCCTGGCCGGCATGGAAGTGTCCGCGCTGCTGGGC
Source organism: Dehalococcoidia bacterium (assembly GCA_965116565.1). GTDB lineage: Bacteria > Chloroflexota > Dehalococcoidia > Lucifugimonadales > UBA3495 > Bin87. Next base: position 728,222 of record OZ220699.1, on the reverse strand, counting down.
CGGATGCCCTCGGCAGTCGGTTACCAGCCGACCCTGAGCACCGAGATGGGCGCGCTGCAAGAGCGCATCACGTCCACCAAGAGCGGGAGCATCACGTCGTTCCAGGCGATCTACGTCCCAGCCGACGACTACACCGACCCCGGCATCGTGACCACGTTCGGCCACCTGGACGCGGTGGTGTCGCTGGAACGCTCCCTGGCCTCCCAGGGCCTGTACCCAGCCGTGGACCCGCTGGCGTCGTTTGCCCGCATCCTGGAACCCCGCGTCGTGGGCGACGAGCACTATCGCGTGGCGCGCGGCGTGCAGCAGGTGTTGCAGCGGTACCGGGACCTGCAGGACATCATCGCGATCCTGGGCATCGAAGAACTGTCCGACGAGGACCGCCAGATCGTGTTCCGCGCCCGTAGGATCCAACGGTTCCTCACGCAGCCTTTCTTCGTGGCCGAAACCTTCACCAACCAGCCGGGCAAATACGTCGCCCTGCGCGACACCGTGCGTGGGTTCGCCGAAATCCTCGAAGGGCAACACGACGACCTGCCGGAACAGGCCTTCTACATGGTCGGCACCATCGAAGAGGCAGTTGAAAAGGCCGAGCAGATGAGGGCCACCGCCTAGCATCACCGGAGATCTGACGGTACAGGAGTCATATTCCAATGCCCATGCAACTCCAAATCATCACCGCGGAGCGCGAGGTTTTCTCGGGCGAGGTGGACGCCCTGGTCGCGCCGGGATTGGAGGGACAACTGGGTATCCTGCCCCGCCACGCGCCCCTGATCACCGTCCTGCAACCGGGCGAGTTGATGGTGCGCGCCGGCGGCGAGGAGTCCTACCTGGCCGTCTCCAGCGGGTACATGGAAGTGCTGGGCAACCAGGTGATCATTCTGGCCGACGCTGCCGAGGACGTTGACGAGATTGACGAGGCGCGGGCGCAGGCGGCCATGGAGCAGGCACAGCAACGCATCGCCAACCGCGAATCGGACGTCGAACTGGAACAGGCGGTGGCGTCCTTGCGGAGAGCCCAGGTCAGGGTCACGGTGGCCCGGCGGCGGCGCAATGCGCCACATCGCTCGATGGCGAATCGTCAACCGGGAATGGGCGGCTAACCGGCGCTCCTGTATCCGTTGGCCTCGGGTCCCTGGAACGCCAGGTAGTAGGTCATCGACTGCAACGCCAGAACCGGATCGATGCTGCGTACCCGCACGTACGGCGGGACCTGGGCGTTGATGGGCGTGTAGTTGAGGATAGCCCTCACGCCGCAATCCACCAACTGATCCACCACCGACTGGGTGTGGGCGCTGGGCACCGCCACGATGGCGATGGTGATATCCCGGCTGGATACCGTCTCGGCCAGATCGCTCATGGGTTGGATGGCGATACCGCCCACTTCGCGCCCAACGTTATTCGGGTTATTGTCGAACGCCGCCACCAGATGGAATCCGTCAGGGTTGAACCCCGGGTAGTTGAGAATGGCGTTGCCGAGTCGTCCCACACCGATGACCGCGACGTTCCACTGCGCATCCAGTCCCAGGATCTGCTTCAACTCGGTCAGGAGATGGCGCACCCGATAGCCGCGGCCCTGCTTGCCGAACCTGCCGAAGTAGGACAGGTCCTTGCGAATCTGGGCCGGCGTCACCTGCAATTGCGCGCCCAACTGCTGGGAGTTGGTTACCTCCACGCCATCATCAAGGAGTTGCGTCAGGGTGCGAACGTATTGGGGCAGTCGGTCAATGACCACCTCGGGAACCTCTATCGCAGAGGCTGAGGCTCCTGGGTCGGGGTTGAAATCTCGGGGGACTGTTGCCATGACGACGATATGGATATTCTGAATCGTTATCCGGTCGTGCCAATCAATATATTTGTGAACGTTACAATTCGTTGACTCGTTTACCTGCGTCAACGAAATATAATCTATCGGGCAAGTTTACTGCCGTCAATAGCCGTCCGCACCGGCGGCGCGCCCGCGACCGCAAAAACAGGGAGCAGCCGGCGGCCAGGATCTCATATGCACGTGGGGATTTTACGCATCACCCTTCGAGTCCGGGGCAGCCACAGCCTCAAGGATCGCAGGCAGGTATCCCGCAGCCTGATCCAGCGGATACGGGGCCGTTTCAACGTGTCGGTGGCGCAGGAAATTGAGGCGGACGGCGATGCTTGGCAGAGCGTGTCGTTGATGGCCGCGTGTGTGAGCAGCGACCGCAACCACGCCGATGCGGTGTTGAACGACCTGGTCGACTTCATCGAAAAAAGTCGGCCCGACGTGGAGTTGGTCGACTACGGCGCCGAGGTAATCAGCGGGGTTTAAACGCAATCGGGAGCCGAACCGGTCGACTCCCGACGGGGTGGGTAGGCAACAAAGGCGTCAGATGCGGTCGTTGATGGCCCTCATCAGGTCCTGCAGGTCGGGGAACAGGTGGGCGTCGGGGGTGTGCTTGTGCTCACCCACCAGTTCGCCATCGATGGTGATGTCAAACTTGCCGTGTTCGCCGGGCGTGAGTTTGAAGGTGGAGATGTTATCGCCGGTGCGGGTCAGAGCTTCGCTGGCCATCCAGGCCGCGCGTCCGGCGTGACCTCAATCCCAGCAATAGACGATCTCGATTTCCATCCTCTTGACGTCGGGGCGTGTCGTCATGGTTCCCTCCGATTGACGCGTAGGCCAACAAATAGAATGGGCGGATAATATGGCAATCACCTGCCCAATGCAACGCTGACGGGCCCATCGCCACGGGTGGTTGCGAACGGGAAACGGTCAGCGCAACTCGTCCAGCCAGCCGCACAGCGCATCCCAGAACTCAGGCTGATCGCCGATGTCCATGTGGTTGGCGCCTGGTATCTCGGCAAACCGCTTGGGCTCGGCGGCGGCGCTGAACAGCTTTCGGCCCTGAGTAGGAGGCACCAGGGTGTCATCCGACCCGTGGAGAATCAGCAGCGGACACCCGATGCGGCTGACGTACGACATGGAATGGAACTTTGGACCCACCAGCCGGCCGCCCAGAGTCAGCACGGGATGCAAAAGGCGGGCCATGTCAACGAGCGACGCAAAGGGGGCAATTAACGCCGCGCCCTTGGGAGATGCCGTCTCCGCGGCGAGGCGGATGGCTACGGCAGCGCCCAGCGACACTCCCATGTAGACCACGTTACTTCGATGGACCCCGTATCGGCTTTCCAGGTGAGACAAGGCGGCGCGGGCGTCGATAGCGGTGCTGCGCACCGAGGCCTTGCCCTGGCTGTAGCCGAATCCTCCGTAATCGAACCCAAAGATGTTGGCGCCGGTGTGTTTCCGAACGGCGGCGAACTCACCCACGCGCAGGCTGAGGTTGCCGCCGACACCACCGAACCAGAGCCATGTCAAATCATTGCGGCCAGCGCCTGGAACGTGCCAGCAGTGGAGACGGCGACCATCCGGAGTTTCGGCCCACGTTTCATCGTAGTCCATGCCCAGGTCGGTGGGCAGGGCATCGCAGACCGGCCGGGGTTGGAAGATGAGACGGCGCTCGAGGATCTCGATCAACATGGAGGAGGCGGGCGATGAGCCGCTGGCGGCTACTCTTCTCCCTGGTAAGGCTCGGGTTCGTTGAAGGGTTCGCCGCGCTCCTCAGCCTCCCTGCGGCGACGGTTCCATTCGCGCCAATTGCTGTTGGACTCCTCACGGCCTTCCTTCCGGCCTTCCTCACGTAGGCTGTCCTGTAGTGGTTCCACCAGTTTGGTTCGCAGCCAGTCGGCGATTACCATAGTTCCTCCCGTGATTTCAGCAGTTGTTAATGCCAGGCCCAGGGCAGCGGCGTGGGCGATGGCCAGCCCAAGCATCACGGACTCAGCGATAGCCGCAGGAGTTGCGGCGAAAGCCGCCGCGCCGCTGCCGACAACACCAACGCCATCCGAGACGTGACGCCATATTACCACCCCATAGCCTACCAAACTGAACAGGATGAACGTGGCCAGATACGCGCGGCGCCGAGCCGGCGTAACATCAAAGAGCGATTCGGTCCTCTCGGGACTTTCGCTATGCATTGGCCCGCCGCGTTGTGCTTGCGGGGGCGATTCAGTCGTCGGCGAGGCTGTCGGCGAGGATCTCCAGCACGTCGCGGGCTTCCTTCTGGTCGTCCTGGCCCTTGGACTGGATGCCCTCGGTCATCATCTGGAGGCAGAAGGGGCAGGAGACGCCCACGGTGTCAGCGCCGGTTTCCAGGAAGTGGTCGGTGCGGGCGTGGTTGATGCGTTCGCCCTGGCTTTCCTCAATCCACATGTGGCCGCCCCCGGCGCCGCAGCAGAAGCCGCGCTCCCGGCACCGGGGAGACATCTCCACGAGCTCCAACCCAGGGATGGCCTTCGCGACGTTGCGGGGCTCGTCGTACACGCCGTTGTGCCGGCCCAGGAAACAGGAATCGTGGTAGGCGACGGAGACGTCCATCACCTTGATGGGCTTGACGCGGCCGTCGCGGATCAGGCCATCCACGAACTGGCTGTAGTGCAGCACTTCGTAATCGCCGCCGAACTGGGGATACTCGTTCTTGATGGTGTTGAAACAGTGGGGGCAGATGGTGACGACGGTCTTGATGTTGTAGGAGTTCATCACCTCGATGTTCTGCTGGGCGAGCATCTGGTAGAGGTACTCGTTGCCCATGCGGCGGGCCGGGTCGCCGGTGCAGGATTCCTCCTCGCCGAGGATGGCGAAGTCGACGCCGGCGGACTTGAGGACCTTGACCATGGAGCGGGCGATACCCTGGCTGCGCTGCTCCAGGGCGGCGGTGCAGCCAACCCAGAACAGGACCTCGGCATCCGGCTTCTCGGCGATGGTGGGAACGTCCAGGCCCTCGGCCCAGTCGGTGCGGGCGAAGGTGGTGCCGCGCCACGGATGGCCGCGCTGCTCCATGCTGAGGAGGGCGTTCATGCCCGTTTCGGGGATGCGGGACTCCTCCAGAACCAGGCTGCGGCGCATGTCCATGATGGTGGGAACGTGCTCGACTACAACGGGGCATTCCTCCATGCACGCGCCGCAGGACACGCAGTCCCAGACCGCCTGCTCGGGAATCGCTCCGTCGATCAGCGGCATGGGCTCAACGTGCTGCGCATCGCGGGGGCCCTGGTGCCCGATGGCGATCATGTGCTCCTTGAGGTTCTCGACGATGTGCATGGGCGAGAGGACCTTGCCGGTGGTGTTGGCCGGGCAAGCGTCGGTGCAGCGACCGCACACGGCGCAGGCGTACCCGTCGAGCAACTGACGCCAGGTGAAGTCCTGGACGCGGGACGCGCCGAAGCGGACGTCCTCGTCCATGTTGTCCAGGTCGATCAGCGGGATCTGCAAACCGCCCCGTGGTTCCAGGTTGCGGAAGAAGGCGTTGACGGGGGCCGCGACCATGTGGATGTGCTTGGAAAAGGGGATGTAGAAGGCAAAGCCCAGGATGATGAGCAGGTGGACCCACCAGAAAATGGCCTGGAACGCTTCCGCGGCGGCGGTCGTCATGCCGATGGCGGTGAACCACCCGCCGATTGCGCCACCGATGAATACCCCGGCTTCGGGACCGTGGCCTCCGGCAGCCACGTAGAGGGAGTGGACCAGCAGGGTGGCAATCATCAGGCCGGCGGTGAGGCCGACGATGATGACCGACTCGCCCTTGCGGGTGAGGTCGAAGCTGAGGCGATGAGGCTGGGCGATCCAGCGGCGGATGAGGGCCCACGCGAGGGCGGCCAGCACGACGACGGCGAGGATATCAAGGTAGATGCTGTACACCAGGACGCCGGTGGGCGTGAGGATGGTCTCGCCGAGGGGGTGCCAGATCGAGCCGCCGAAGATGAAGATCAGGTAGGAGAGGGTAAAGGACAGGAAGCCCCAGAAGATGGCGGCGTGGCCGATGCCGGCGAGGTCGATGCGGCGGGAACGGGGGTCGGTGCGTCCGACGCGTTGCAATACCTTGCGTTGGCCCAGCACGATGGCGGCGGCGCCGACCAAGCGGGTCAGCGGACGGTCGAAGCGTGATGCGGGCGCGCCCTGCAAGACCAGGCGGAACACGCGGTGGTAAACGGCGTAGCCCGCGACGGCGAGGGTGATGGCAGTAAGAACGTAAACGCCCACCCAGACGGGCAGGACGCCAAACAGAGAATCGGGGGGAACCATAGACAGCCCTGCAGCGGCGTGGCCGGATGTTCGCTCCGGCAGGCCAATATAAAAATTGGCGGCTAGTGTAACACGGTGGCAGGGCCGGCCATGGTCACGGCGAGTCTGTGAGTACGCTCGGGTCGCGGGGAGTCAGTCGTGTGTGGCCTGCAACTGCCGGCAGGAAACGGAATGGGTCCCGGTTCGGCGGAACCCTCCGAGTTTCTGGGTGGCGGCCGCACTGGAGGCAAATCCAATCGGCGTCGCGGCGGTTCTCATAGTTCTTGTAGAGGTCGCCGCCGCAACGCCGGCAACCACGAAAGATGTACCTGGTCAATGCAGGCTCCTTGTAACCGTAGTCGGGGAGATTGGCCCTCCTATCAGTTTTGGAGCAGCAATACCATAATAGAATATTCGTTTGTGTACGGTGAAGCCAATGACGTCACCGCGTTGACAGATCCAGTCGCCAATGACACGATCGGCGCATACGAATCGACGAACGGGAGTACAATAGAATCCATGCCGCCGACGACCTACACGGAAGCCCCCGCGTTGCGGGACGAACGAATCGCCAAGCACCTGGCAAAATGCCGGGAATACTGGCTGAAGTGTCCTTCTTACCTGGAGGAAGGAGACCTGTGTCAGGCCGGCGAAAAGGCCTGGGGCGCAGTTGCCCAGATGACCAAAGCGGTAGCCAGCGACCGGGGATGGCGGCATTTCCTGCACCGGGAACTGCTGGCGGCAGCGCGGCAGGTCGCCGACGAATCGGAAAATCCAGTTGCGATCAGGGAATCTATCAACATCGTGCGCACGATGCACACGAACTTCTACGAAGTTGATTTGGACCGGGCCGATACGGAACTGGGGATGGCCCATGCCACAACGCTGTTGGAAACCTTCTGGGATCTTTTGCCGGCGCGGCATACGGGTGGGGCCGCTTTCGCCGAGTGGCTGGCTGCGGCTCAAGGTCTATGAACAAATGACCCGCCTGGCCCTTAGCATCGAAAGACGGAAACCGGGCGAACCACGCCACACCGCCGGAGCAACATCTTGGGGACCGTAACGGTAACCATTCTGGTCGGCGACCGACAGGCCCATCGGTTCGAAGAACTCGACATCACCGTCGATACCGGCTCCACCTACACGGCGGTACCTCGGGCCATGCTCCAGCGATTGGGAGTGCCCATCCAACGGTCGATGCCATCAGAGACCGCAGACGGGCGGATCGTTCCGGTGGACATCGGCCAAACCATCGTAAAGCTCGAAGGGTTCGAGTTCTCCACCCCGGTCATTTTCGCCGGAGAGAATGAGCCAAGCCTCCTCGGTGTGGTAACCCTCGAAGAGGCCGGTCTTGCCGTCGACCCGGTGAACGGCCGCCTCATCCCCACAAACCTGCTCCGCTACTGACCGCCCTCTGGCGCTTCCAGAACCCCCGATCCCAATCCGTCCCGCGGACCCGCAACCGGTTTGCCCACGGGCCCGCAACCGGTTTGTCCACGGGCCCCAGACAGCGCGAGAGCAAGAATTTCATCCTCTCCCTCCTCCGGCGGATGTGCCACCCATAAAGCGAGCGGGGATAATTCCGGGGCGGGCCCTAACTGGCGCCCTGAGGCGCTGCGCGGCGCCGCCGTCCAACGAAGTCGGTGGCCCACATGGCGCAGACGGAGGCGAAGGTGAACGACGCCGAGAGTATGAAAGCCTGGACGTAGTTGCCCTGGATGTCAAACATGATGCCGCCGATGACCGGGCCCAGCAGGATGGCGGAGCCGCGTCCCATCTCCACGAACCCCATCACGGTTCCCAGCGATTCCGTCGGAAATAGGTCCGCGGCCTTGGCGCCGACGATGAGGCCGCTGATGCCGTCGGTGAGGCCGGCGAACATCACGTACACCGCCAGGGGCCAGAAGCTCGTCCCGTCTCCCAGATAGACCACGAATATTACCGAACCGGCGGCGATGCTCATCCCGACGGTGTACACCGATTCGCGGCCATAGCGGTCCGTGGCGAATCCGACCATCGGCCGGGCAAAGAGGCTGACCAGGCCCACGGCGCCTATGGTGTTGGCCGCCAACTGCGTGCTGTACCCCGCCAGCACGAAGAACGTGACCAGGTGGACCCGCAACAACTGCACGCCTGCTGAGCCGGTGATGCGGGTGAGCACCAGCAGCCACATGGCCGGGTCGCGAACCGCGCTGCTCAGGGACGGCGCGCTCTGGCGCCGACGACGGCCCTCACCGCTCATCCTGAGCTCGTCGAAGGATGCCGCCGATTGCGCCGGGGCCGTCGTCGGCCGTTGCTCCGGCGGCTGTTGCTCCGGCGATCTGGGAGGCCGGCGCTGCAGCAGGCCGTTGGGCACCGCGATCAGGACGGCGAATATCAACCCGAAGATGCGATATGCCCAACGCCAGCCCAGGGCGGTGCTGAGATAGCCGGCCAGGGGAGCAAAGATGGCCTGGCCGATGGGGTTGCCGCTGTCGGCGAAACCGAGCGCGCGCCCTCGAGTTCGGGGGAACCACGGCGCCAGCGTCGCCGTCATTGAGAACGACGAGATGGTGGTGTGGCCGATGCCGGCGAAAATGCCGTAGAAAATGAACATCTGCCACAGGTCGGTGGCGTAACTGGACGCCCACCAGGCGAACAGGATGACGAGGCCGGCCAGCGGGAAAATCACCCGCGCGCCCCAGCGGTCGAGCAGGATCCCCAGCACGGGGGCAGAAAGGGCGCCAACGAGGCCGGCGGTGCCGAACACGGCGGAGGTGTAGGTTGCGCTGCGTCCGAAGGCGTCCTTGAGGACGTGGAAATAGACGGACTCGCTGTTCTTGGTGCCGCCCTCCACGGTCAGGTTGCCGAGGGAGAGTACGAAGATGACCCAACCGTAGTGCAGGCGGGAGCGGGCGGCGGCAATCATCGCCGCATTATACACAGGTGGCGGGTTGGCGTTTTTTCATGGATGGACGGGACGGTCGTCGAGGGATGACGAAAATAGGACGGTTTGCTGTGCTGCAGGCAGGGGCGCATGCAAACCTGGCCGCTGCGTTTGAGAACGTGTCAGCGCAGTCAGGATGAGGCTTTAACCTGGCGCTGGAACGTGGTGACGAAACCGTGGTCTGCTTCGGAAGGGCTGGGTGCTCGGGATATCCCTTGGTATTCCAGGGGTCGCGGCTGTGCGACCGTGGAACGGGCCCGACTATTCGTCGATTACGGTGAGCAATCGGTCTACGATGTTTTCTACGTCTTTGGGATCAGTTTCTTGGAAACCATATAGGTTGTAACCAGGGAGATAGATGGGCAATATCTGGTTGACCATGGCCGAGCCACGCTCTCTATTTGATCGTATCCGCACCGGGACAGAAACGGGCGACATAGGTGCTCTGGGAGGGAGTACAAGCGCACCGCGAGCGCTATGCTGTTCCCGTCGTTGTAATCGATTACGACGAACGTGGCCGGAATGCTATTGCCGTTCTGGTTGACGATGCGCGTTTCGAACGCTACGCCTGGGCGAATGGTTTTCAACCCTTCGGAGGTGTGAATGTCTCCAGGCTTGTTGGAAGCTGTGAGGCGGGCCTGAATTGCGGCGACGACTTGTTGAAGTTCGTCCGGAGTGGCTTTACCTATGTAGCCGCCGAGTGCTCTGTGGTCGATGGTGGTGATCTTCTGTATCGAGGCCCAGTCGCGTGCATCTTGGATGTGGACGTGGTTACCCCCTTGCCCGAGGGGTGGTTCAGAGGTTGACGTGGGTAATGCAATGTAATTTTGGCGCCGGAAGTTGGTCCGGTCGTTGCTGATGATGAGGGCGCCGCGGTTGCCCGTGAGTTCGGCCCCGTGAGCGGGGCCGAATGAATAGTAGTGGACGTGGCCGCGTCGTGTCTGCGGCATGTTTCTAATCGTGGTTCAATATTGACGCGAATTCCGCTTCTGCCGCAAGTTCTTCATCTGTGGGCTGATATCTGGTGGAGTCCATTTTTGTGCGGCGACGTCTTTCTTGGATTCTGTAGTTAGCCATCGCTACCTTGAACAGTTCGATGCAGGCGTAAGCGAATATCACCTCGGTGTCGGGTATCCGGCTGGCGGTCAGAGTCTGGTGAAATCTTCGTTTGCGCTCTTCTGTCAGCCATGCATCGGGTATGTTGTATGGGTGGATGCCTTCGTCGATGAATTGACCGGCCAGGTTGAGGATCTCCCGGTTGGCGGCCGCATCGATGAAATCCTCGACCGCGCTTTCCGCATTGCGGATGTCGTCCTCGGTGAACGGTCCTCTCGGTCGCAATAACGAGAGAAGACGTCTCTCGGGCTCGATAGACAGAAGCCGCTGTACCTTCACCGATATTGCTGTGGGCGGCCCTTTCTCTGTGGCTCGTCCATCGTTGGCGAAGTCGCAGATGGCTGCCGGCCAAGGGCCCTGGCTTGCGCGTAGGTTGATGTTTTGGAATGCCGACATTGAGAGAAAACCTTGCCTGTGATCGGTCAAGTGTTTGAGGGTTGCCTTGGAGGCACAATGGTAGCAGAAGTTTCGTGTAGAGGATGATGTCTGCCATTTCTATGTTACGTTACTCGACGCCCGGCGGGTTGGCGCAACGAGGGACGAATGCCTTGCCATCACGCTGGTGCGGCACCGGCTGCGCGACAGCTTCGGCGACGAGTTGCGGCCCTACGAGATTGTCGGGCAGCCCACGGATACCGGGAGCATGGGGCCCTTCAAACCTACACGTCCGGAAATAGTCTGAACCGCAATGACAAGGCGGCAACGCGTGGGCTGTTGGCGTTGGTGTAACATGGGCGCACGTTCACCAACCACCGCAGGTATGCCCACATGACCACCACCGACAACGCGCCCAACCGCCTCTACTTCGGCGACAACCTGGAGATTCTCCGGCAGCACGTGGCCGACGAGTCGGTTGACCTCATCTACCTGGACCCGCCGTTCAACTCCAACGCCACGTACAACGTGCTGTTCCGCGAGCGGTCGGGCGAGGAATCGGCGGCGCAGATCACCGCCTTTGAGGACACCTGGCACTGGGGCTGGGAGTCGGAGACGGCGTTCCAGGACGTGGTGATGCGCGGCCCGGAGAAGGTCGGGAACCTGCTGTCCGCGCTGCGGCAGTTCCTGGGCCAGAACGACATGATGGCCTACCTCACCATGATGGCCCAGCGCATGATCGAACTGCACCGCGTCCTCAAGCCCACCGGCAGCATCTACCTCCACTGCGACCCCACGGCGAGCCACTATCTGAAACTGCTGCTGGACGCGGTGTTCGACACTCGGAATTTCCGCAACGAAATCGTATGGCTACGAACGACCGCCAAGGGCTTGATGAGCAAACAACTGCCCAACAACCACGACGTCTTATTGTCATACCGAAAAACCAGCGATGCTACTTGGAACGTTGACGCCACTTTCCAGCCCTATGATCCTTCTTCGTTAGATTCGAAGACAGCGGCCAAATATAGCCATCGTGACCCCGATGGTCGTTTATACCAGTTAGATAACCTTTTGAATCCGAACCGCAATCGCCCAAATCTGACCTACGAGTTCTTGGGGATAACTAGGGTATGGCGATGGACCAAGGAAAGGATGCAAGCTGCTTATGACCAAGGGCTAGTCATTCAACCTAGCCCCGGCGCAGTGCCTAGACTTAAAAGGTACTTAGACGAGCAACGTGGTCGGCCTTTCGGGGATGTTTGGACCGACATCCCACCGATCAATTCCCAGGCCCGTGAACGCCTCGGCTACCCCACCCAAAAACCCGAAGCCCTGCTGGAACGCATCATCAACGCGAGTAGCAACGAGGGGGACGTGGTGCTGGACCCATTCTGCGGGTGCGGGACGGCGACGGTGGCGGCGGAACGGCTCAACCGCCGCTGGATCGGCATCGACATCACGCACCTTGCCATCACGCTGGTGCGACACCGGCTGCGCGACAGCTTCGGCGACGAGTTGCGGCCCTATGAGATCGTCGGGCAGCCCACGGATACCGGCAGCGCGGGGGCCCTGGCCGAGCACGACCGCTACCAGTTCGAGTGGTGGGCCCTTGGGCTGGTGGACGCCCGGCCGGCCAACGACCGGCGGCGCGGCGCGGACGCCGGCGTGGACGGCTACATCAACTTCTTCGACGACAACAGCGGCCGGCCCAGGCGCATCATCGTGCAGGTCAAGAGCGGCCACGTGAATCGGACCATGATCGCCACCCTGAAGGGCGACATGGAGCGGGAGCAGGCGACGCTGGGCGTGTTCATCACGCTGCAACCGCCCACGGAACCCATGCGCCAGGAGGCGCTGTCCGCCGGCATCTACACCCCCGAGCATTTTCCCGACCAGCAGTATCCGCGCCTCCAGATTCTGACCATCGACGAACTGTTGGCCGGAGCGAGCGTGGCCTTCCCGCGGGGCGGCGCGCCGGCCACCTTCCGGCAGGCACCGCGGCGTCGGCGCAGCCAGGGGCAGCAGTCTGCGTTGGTGTGACGCAAGGCCGGAGGCGGGCGAGATTTGGGACCGGCGCGGTCGGAACCCGCGGCGGCGGGTCAGCCCAATGCGGCGCTGACGAGAGATAGGCCGTCGCGCAGTCTTTGCAGCCCGTTTGGTTCGGGCCGCCTGACGGGAGTGGTGCACAGGCGGAGCAGGCACAGGGCTTCTCTGAGGTTGAGATCGCGCTCATCCCAATGGAAACGATGGATGGCGGCGTCCCGGAACGCGGCGCGATATTCGGCGCGAGCGCGCGAGCGTCCGGCGTTCCCGTGAGCGGACGCCCAGCTGAGGTGGGCCAGGAAATTGCCGACGTCCAGCAGGGGGTCGCCAGGGCCGGTCTCCTCGAAATCCACCAACACCATCCGGCCGTCGGGCAGCGCCAGCAGTTGGTCATCGTAGAAGTCGTTGTGGGCGATGGCAGCGGGCGTCCACGCCTCGACGAACGGATCGAGGACGGAAACCGCGTCGAGGAACGCCCGGCGTAAGTGGTCATGATCCCGCGAGGCATGGTCGAGGACCCGCTTCGCATCGCGGTAGCGCCAGGCCAGGTCGAAGGGCGCAGCCTGGGCGGACGGAGGCGGGGTGGCCCAGAGGCTCTCCAAACCGCGCAATATGACCTCGGGATCGGGCCGCTTGCCGGCCCTGATCTGGAGCCGCAGGTTCTCGCCGGGTATCCGGGGCGTCCAGATGACTCCTCCGTCCGGCCAGTGGCCGGCGATCCTGGGCACGATGAAATTTGAGCCGGCGATGATTCGACGGGCCCGTAGGATATCGAGCACCGCGGCGGGTCGCACGACGCGAGCGTAGAAACCGGCCCGTCCGGCGAGGTGGCGCACGACGGCGTGGCTGCCAGGCCGATAGCGAACGACGTCCACCAATGTGCGCCGCGGGGTGAAGGACAGGACGTGTGCCTTGATGAGATCGTGAGCCGCCTCGGGAAAGACGGCGGCGCTCAAGCCGGGCAGGTCGGGGTCATCCGGAAAGCGATATATCCGGAGAGGCTGGTCGGATTCCATTCGGAGCGTGAATTGCTCGCTGGGAAGGTAGACGTCCTCGGGCCATTGGGCTTCATAAAGGACGGTGGCACGGCGTCCGGGAGCGTGCATAAACTGGATCACGTTGACCTGATCCGGTTCAAATTCGTGGGGGCCGAACTCACGGCAGTAGGCCTGCCAAGCCCAGCGGCCGTCAAGCAGTTGGCTTGAATCCGGCGACGGCATGGGGTCAACGAGCGCGAGTTGATCACCGGGCGCAGACGGGTTGCAATAGCGAATCATCGGAGACTAGCTGGAATCCGGGTCGCTCGGCGGCGTCTGAGGAGTGTCCGGCGTCGGAGTGGCCGGCGTCGGAGTGGCCGGTGTCGGAGTGGCCGGCGTGGGCGTGGCCGGCGTGGGCGTGGCCGGCGTGGGCGTGGCCGGCGTGGGCGTGGCCGGCGTGGGCGTGGCCGGCGTGGGCGTGGCTGGCGTGGGCGTGGCCGGCGTGGGCGTGGCCGGCGTGGGCGTGTCCGGAGTGGGCGTGTCCGGAGTGGGCGTGGCCGGTGTCGGAGTGGCTGGCGTGGGCGTGGCTGGCGTGGGCGTGGCCGGCGTGGGCGTGTCCGGAGTGGGCGTGTCCGGCGTCGGCGTGGCTGGCGTGGGCGTGGCCGGCGTGGGCGTGGCCGGCGTGGGTGTGGCCGGTGTCGGAGTGGCCGGTGTCGGAGTGGCCGGTGTCGGAGTGGCCGGCGTGGGCGTGGCCGGCGTGGGCGTGGCCGGCGTGGGCGTGGCCGGTGTCGGAGTGGCCGGCGTGGGCGTGGCCGGCGTGGGCGTGGCCGGCGTGGGCGTGGCCGGCGTGGGCGTGGCCGGTGTCGGAGTGGCCGGTGTCGGAGTGGCCGGTGTCGGAGTGGCCGGTGTCGGAGTGGCCGGTGTCGGAGTGGCCGGAGTGGGTGTGGCCGGTGTGGGCGTGGCCGGCGTGAGTGTGGGCGTGGCCGGCGTGAGTGTGGGCGTGGCCGGCGTGGGCGTGGCCGGCGTATCTACTCCGTCGTTGTCGGTCGGTGGCGTGTCGGGGCCATCGCCATCGTCGTCGCCTTCGAGTTCGGGCAGGGGGCGAATGATGATCGCCGATGCCACGGGCCGGTCTTCGACAGTCACGAACGTGGCGCCACTCCAAACCAGAGAGAAGGCGAGGAGCAACGATAGGAGGGTAGTTGCTGAGGTTTTCGCTAGCTTGGACACAGAATGGACCGTTATCGTAGGAAAAGCGAGTGTTCCGTGTGAATACCGACCTGTTCCAAGTACCGAGTTTATGGCAATACCCCAGTGGCGTCCATCGTCTGATCGGAGTGAGCATTCGGTCCACCGTCCCACCGGGTTGTCTCGGAAGTCAACGCCGCTCCACCGCAAGTTGCCGGAGCAGCAGGGCAACCGCATATGAACGGTTTTGGCGCCGTCATACCGGCGAAAGCCGGAGTGACGACGTTACAGTTTTATATGCGATTGCCCTGGCCGGAGCAGCCTGGCGGCGCGACAGCGGCCGAGAACATGGCGTATCGTATAATGCGACTATTCGATTTGCGGAGTCGTCCCAGTTATGGCAGTACTGAAACCGTTTCGCGGTTGCCGATTTGATCCCAGCGTGGTGGGCAGTCTTTCCGACGTCATCTGCCCGCCCTACGACATGATCGGGCCGGAGCTCAAGACCGAACTGCAGAGCCGCAGCCCGTACAACGCCGTCCATTTGGAGGGCGGCGAGCAGCCGGACCCGGTGGACCCGCAGGCGGGGTACCAGCAGGCGGCGCAGCTTTTCCGGCAGTGGCTGTCCGACGGCGCGCTGCACCAGGAAGACGGGCCGTGCTTCTACCTGATGCGCCACGCGTACAACTTCGGCGGACGCCGGAGGCAGCACATCGGGCTGTTCGCGGACGTGCTGGTGGAGGACTACGATGCCGGCGCGGTGCTGCCCCACGAGTTCACGCGGGAGCCGGCGGTGCTGGACCGGGTGGCGCTTCTGGACGCGTGCCAGGCACAGTTCAGCCCGATCATGTCGCTGTACCGGGACGCGGAGGGCGACCTGCAACGGATCTATAACCGGGTGCTGGAGAACGCGCCGGACGCCACCGGAACCACGCCGGCCGGCGGTAACGCGGAACTCTGGCAGATTGCGGACGCCGAGACGCAGGCTGCCATCACGGAGACGTTCGCCGGACGTCCGGTGTTCCTGGCGGACGGCCACCATAGGTATGAGGCGGCGCTGCGCTACAGCCGCGGCCAGTCCGGCGCGCAGGATGCGGCGAGCAACTACGTGATGATGACGCTGGTCGAATTCGACGACCCTGGGCTCCTGCTGTTGCCGTACCACCGGGTGGCCGGCGGCATGAGCGACGAGCAGTTGTCGGACGTGCGGGCGCTCATGAACGGCCTGTTCGACTCCCGGCCGCTGAACCCCGACGCCACGCCGTCCGAGGCGGTGGACGAGGTGGCCAGGGTGGGCGAAAACGCCCACTGCTTCGCGGTGTTCTGGGCCGACGACGCGCCGACCCTGCATACGCTCCGCGCGGGCGTTGACTGGGAGGGTTGGGGTCAGCTTGCGGTGTCGGAGGCATGGGTGCTGCAGGAGCGGGTGCTGGCGCCGGCGTTGGGCGATGCGCTGGGCGACTGCATCGACTACAGCCCCGACCACGACGCCATCGTGCAACAGGTGAACCTCGGGGAGCAGCAGATGGCCATCCTGCTGAAGCCGTTCCCGCTGGAACCGTTCCGGCGGATCGTCAGCGCGGGCAACCGGCTGCCGCCGAAATCGACGTTCTTCTACCCCAAGCTGCCCACCGGCCTGGTGATCAACCGGCTGGACGGAAGCATCTAGGCTGCGAGGTTATGCAATGACAACCATTGCGATCGCGCCAGCAGTATCTACTGTTCAAACGCAGCAGGAATCACCGCCGAAGCGACGGCTCTTCACTGTGGACGAAATTCTTGCCATGGATCGAGCCGGCATCTTCCATCCTGAAGAGCGAATCGAGCTGCTGGACGGAGAAATCATTGTAATGCCGCCAATCGGAGATCCGCACGCGGACGGAACCGACCGCCTGGATGAATCGCTCAAATACGACCTGCGTGGACGCGCACGGATACGTGTGCAAGGGCCGGTCCGCATCAGTGACGACAGTTTGTTGCAGCCTGATATTGCGATATTGCGTTTGCGGGACGATTATCACCGGGCGGGCGCAACAGCGGATGACGTGTTGCTGATCATCGAGGTTGCGGATACGTCCGTGCGGTTGGACCGGGAGGTGAAGCTTACGCGGTACGCGGCCGCCGGCATTCCCGAGGTGTGGATCGCAAACCTGACTATGCGGCAGGTGGAAGGGCACTCCGATCCGGTGGACGGGACCTACCGGAGCCGACGGGTGGTCACCGCCGAGGGAACCATCAGCCCGCTGGCGTTCCCGGACGTCAGGCTGACAGTGGGCGACTTCCTTCGCGCTTGAGGTCAAGTCATGATTACTACAACCACCATTGAGCCCACACCGGCGGCGCCTCCACAACAGCAAAAACACCCGCCGGCACGGCGTCTGTTCACGGTAGAAGAACTCCTCGCGATGGAAAAGGCGGGAGTATTCCACCCTGAGGAACGTATAGAGTTGCTTGATGGAGAAATTGTTGTAATGCCGCCGATTGGACCATCCCACGAAGACGGCACCGACAGACTAGCAGATGCGTTCAAGGCCGGAATGCAGGGGCGCGCCCGAGTGCGGGTCCAACATTCGGTTCGCCTCAGCGATAATAGCTTGCCGCAGCCAGACATTGCCGTGGTGCGGTTGCGCGACGACTATCATGTGGCGCACCCCACTGCGGCAGACGTTTTGCTGCTGGTTGAAGTTGCGGACAGTTCTCTGGAGTCGGACCGCGAAGTGAAGCTGGCGCGGTACGCGGCCGCCGGCATCCCCGAGGTGTGGATAGCGAACCTGCGGTCGCGGCAGGTGGAAGGGCATTCCGATCCTGTGGACGGGACCTACCGGAGCCGACGGGTGGTCACCGCCGAAGGGAGTATCAGCCCGCTGGCGTTCCCGGACGTCAGGCTGACGGTGGGCGACTTCCTCCTGGAGTGACGGCCTGGAGTGGCGACATCAGAGCCGACCGCCGCGCGGGTCTATCCCGTCGGGTTCCGGTTCGCTCAGCGGGGCGTTGTGGGCCGCCGTCTCGTTGACGGCCGCGGACACAGGGATGATTGGGCCGCTTGTTTGGCCGAGCAACCTTTGTTACAATTCCGGCGCACGAATGGCAAGGACGGTTGGAGGCGTCGCATTCGCTGACCTCTGGCCGCCCCAACGTCCTTTGCGTAACCAATGGAGGAGGAAATACTATGCCGTCGTTCTGGGAAAACATCCGAATGCCAGACCCAACGGAAGACCGCGAGTCCGGCGCCAATATCGCCGAGGCCGGAGACATGGCCGCCTACGTGAGCTTCCCAGCGCCCAGCGCGGGCACCAGCCTGCCCGCAATCATCGTTGTCCAGGAAGCGTTTGGCGTCAACCAGCACATTCAGCGGGTCGCCGACCGGTTTGCCGCCGAGGGCTACGTGGCCGTCGCGCCCGCCATGTTCCACAGGAACGAGCGCAATCCCAATCCCATGCTCGGCTATACGGCCGACGACTTCGACGCTGCGATCAACACCTATATGCCCGAACTCAGCGGCGCGGGCATCGTTGCCGACATCAACGCCACCATTGACTACCTGCAGCGCACCTATCCGCGAACGCGCGGACAGAAAATCGGGATCGTGGGCTACTGCATGGGCGGCCGTGTAGTTTATCTCGCCGCCAGCGCCTGCTCAGGCCTGGACGCCGGCGTCGTTTACTACGGCGGCGCGATCATGGGCGCCTACAGCGATGGGGTCACTCCCATCGACGGCACTGCCAACATCAGCATCCCTCTGATGGGGAACTTCGGGGATACCGACGGCAACCCGACGCCGGATGACGTAGCCCAAATCTCGGCAGCCCTCACCGCCGCCGGCAAGTCCTACGACTTCAAGTCGTACCCCGACGCCGGCCACGGCTTCAACTGCGACGACCGGGACAGCTACAACCAGGCCGCCGCCGACGATGCGCAGTCTCGCACGCTCGCTTTCTTCAACGAGCACCTGAAGTAACCCACCGACACCGCGAATCAAACGCCCCCTCCGAGTACTCGGAGGGGGCGTTTTTGACGATTGCAATCGCGGCGTCGCACATCGCTGGAGATTGATCCTCCCAGCAGCGATGCCGCGGCCCGGACTGGGTCAGGCCACCGGTGGGCGGTGCTGGCTCCAGGGCTGGGCGTCCTCGAAAGCAGCCATGGCTCTGAGGACACGGCCCTCGGCTCCAGCGGATCCGACCAGGTGCAGGCCGATCGGCAATCCGGCGGCGGAGAATCCGCAGGGAACGCTGGCGGCCGTCTGGCCGCTCATGTTGATGGGGAAGGTAAAGGGGAGGTATCCCCACCAGGGTTCCACCGAGCGGCCCGCGATGGTGGTGGGATGCTCGCCGATGGGGAAGGCAGTTACGGCCATGGCCGGCGTGAGCAGCAGGTCGTAGGTGTTGAAGAAGTCGGCGAAACGCCGCTTGTGCCGGTCAACGTAGGCCAGCGCCCGGGAAAGGTCGGCGGCGGAGTACTGGGACGCAGCGTCGTAGGTCGAGCGGACGTAGTGAGTAAGCTCGTCGCGGCGCTCGGGGTAGAGGTCGATGTTGGAGGTGTACGAAGCGGTCCCGAAAACGGTAGAGAACGCCGGGAAAGGGTCGCCCTCGATCTCCGGTGCTGCTTCCTCAACGATCGCTCCCATTTCCTGGAAAACCTGTGCGGCGGCTCGGGTAACCTGAACCACCTCGGGATCGACGGCGGCGTAGCCCAGGTCATCGCTCCACGCAACGCGCCAACCGCGCACGCCTCCCTCCAGGGCCGCCGTGTAGTCCGGGGGAGTGTCGGTCATGGTGTTGGGGTCGCGGGAGTCGGGGCCGGCCAGAGCCTGGAGCAGCATGGCGGTGTCGGCCACGGTGCGGCTCATGGGGCCGGACTGGGAGAAGTGGTTGACAGCCGGGCCGCCGTATCCGCCATAGCGTGGCACGCGACCGTGGGACGGCTTGATGCCGGTTACGCCGCTGAAGCTGGACGGTATGCGGATGCTGCCGCCGCCGTCGCTGCCGGTGGCGAGGGTGCAGAGGCCGGCCGCCAGCGCCGCGGCCGCGCCCCCGCTGCTGCCTCCGGGGGTGTAGTCGGTGTTCCAAGGGTTGCGGCACGGTTCGCTGATCAGGTTCTCGGTCGTGCCGGACTGGCCGAACTCGGGCGTATTGGTCTTGCCCAGGATGATGGCGCCGGCGGCCTTGACGCGTTCAACGACGATAGAATCGATCTCGGGCACCCGGTCGCGGAATATGGCAGAACCCATGGTGGTGGTGACGCCCTCGGTCAACTCCAGGTCCTTGATGGAGATGGGGATGCCATGCAGCGGACCCAACGTGTCGCCGCGCCGGACGGCGTCATCGGCCGCGCGGGCGTCGGCCAGGGCCTGATCCGGGCATAGGGCGAGATAGGCGCTGAGCCGTGGGTTCAGCTCATCGATGCGCTGGTAGAACAGCTCGGTGAGTTCCACGGATGAGATCTCGCCGCTGGCGATCATGCGGCGTATATCGGTGGCGGGTGCGAAGGCAAGTTCGGTGTCCATGGGAGGCCTCGTTCGGTGATGTTTGATGTAGGTCGGGTCGGGCCACGCCTATACGGATTCATTCTGGTGAGTTTCCCCGGCCAGGACTCTGAGTTGCTCGGGAGTGAAGGGCACTCCATGCTGGGCCAATTCTCGCTGGATGCGCTCGCGTTCCGCCTGGCGACCATCCTGTCGGCCTTGCTCGCGGCGTTTCATTTCTCTTTTTTCGGCCCACGCTCTTGCGGTTTCTCTGGCAGCGAAAAACACAGTCATTCTTCCGTATAGCGCGATCGACGTGGGAAACAGCAGCAACGTAGCTACGATGATGATTCCGTCATCCCGCGCCGTCAGCCCATTGAGGTAACCCAACGGGCACTGGCCGGCGCAGCCATTGCATTCGGCGAGCAGCACTGCCAGCAGCATACTGATGCTGATTGACACTGCCCCGTCAAAGAATCGCCACGTTGGACGATTGTAATCGCCGTGCATTGTACCATCCTGGCGTGGGGCGCCTCCCTTTTGGCGTTGCCAATCTACCACTGGGCCATTCTGACACTCCGGGTTTTGCCACGCCGGAGCGTCACCGATTCTTGGCAAATTCGAACGGTGACCGTCGGCCGGATCGTGTATAGTAGGCGTCCGTTGTGCCGACCCAGGGACATTGGTCGGCGCGACGACTGTTTTGATCATGGCCACAGTCGGAATCATTGCGAACCCCGCCGCCAGCAAGGACATTCGCCGGCTGGTGGCGCAGGGCCGCGTGGTGCCCGACTGGGAGAAAGTGAACACCGTTCGCCGGGCGCTGATCGGCCTGCAATCCACCGAAGTGGAAAGAGTGGTGGCGATGCCGGACAGCGGCAACCTGTGCCGCCGAGCGGCCGACGATTCGAGCATCAACATCCCGCTGGACATGTTGCCGATGTCGCCGTTGTACACCGAGGGGGACACCACCCGGGCGGCGGCGATGATGGCGGAAATGGGCGTGGGATGCCTTATCACCCTCGGCGGCGACGGCACGAACCGGGCGGTGGCAG
This sequence comes from Dehalococcoidia bacterium, assembly GCA_965116565.1. GTDB lineage: Bacteria > Chloroflexota > Dehalococcoidia > Lucifugimonadales > UBA3495 > Bin87. The sequence goes on along the minus strand of OZ220699.1, from coordinate 706,984 downwards.
TGGGAACCAACCAGATACCGGTGGTGGCCATCTCCACGGGCACCAACAACATTTTCCCGGTGATGGTGGAGGGCACGCTGGCGGGGATTGCCGCCGGCCTCATCGCATCCGGCCGGCTCAGCGCCGCCGACGCCGCGATCGTCAGCAAGACGCTGCACATCCACGTGAACGGCGAACCCACGGAACTGGCGCTGGTTGATGTGGCGGTGTCCCGTGAGCGGTATGTGGCCACGCGCGCGATATGGGACCTGCAAACCGTATATGAGGTGTTTTTGACGCGCGCGGAACCGGCTGGCATAGGTCTGTCGTCCATCGGCGGTCGGCTGCATCCCCTCTCGCTGGCCGATGTTGGCGGACTCCATTATCGCCTGGCGGGACGGGACGCGGACCCGGACGGCGCATCTACGGTGATAGCGCCGGTGGCTCCCGGCATGGTTGAGCCGGCTGCGATTGCAAGATGGGGCCTGCTCAGAGAGGGCGTGCCGGTCGGCCTGGAACGGCGCTACTGCACCATCGCCCTGGACGGCGAACGGTCGCTGGTGTTGAGCCCGGATGACGCGGTGGAGGTGGTGCTGGCGCGGGACGGTCCGCCGGTGGTGCAGGTGCAGCGGGCATTGTTGCGGGCGGCCCAGTTAGGTCTGTTCAACCATCCCTGATGCTCGCCGGGTGGGAGCTGCTCATAGGCCTGGCAGCGGTGCTGCTGGGGTCGTTCGTGTTCAGCGCGGTGGGTTTCGGCATGGCGCTGGCGATGGCGCCGATCCTGCTGCTGATTCTGGAACCGCAGTGGGTGGTGGTGCTGACCAACGCGATGATCGCGCTGGCGACGGTTATGATCCTGGCGCAAACGTGGCGGCATTATCGCTGGCGGCAATCGTGGCTGTTCGTGTTGGCGGGACTGCCACCGGTCCCGCTGGGCGTATTTTTACTCAGCACCGCCGCTCCGACCGTGCTGCGCACGACCATCGCTGCGCTGATCCTGGTGATTGCTGTGCTGATCCTGTTCAACGTGCGTCTGCCGGCGGCTCGGACCCGTGGTGGCGCGGTGGGTTTCGGGTTGACGACGACGCTGTTGACAACGACGCTGAGCATCGGCGGATTCGTGGCCGGCATCTACGCCATTGAGCAGGACTGGTCGAGGGAGCAGATGCGGGCGACCCTGGCGGTGTATTTCCTGCTGGCGGGCGTGCTGGGACTCGCGATGTATGCGGCGACGGGGCTGATTCCGCGTGAGATGGCCTACGACATCGGCGTGGGAGCGCCGGCGGTGGTCGCCGGATCGCTTGCCGGCGGCTGGCTGGCGCGACGGATGAGTCTGGGCGTGTTCCGTTACGCCGTGCTGTTCGTGATCATCGGGGGATGCCTGGCGCTGCTGGGGCGGGAGGCGCTGCGGTGGTTGTAGTGAGAGCGGTGTGGTCAGACTTGAGGTATGGCGAGGGTTTCGGGAAGGTTGAACAGTGTAGATAAAAATGTTTCGGCATCTTCGGTTTGCTGTTCAACGTCCGATTGAATCAGGTTGCTGTTGTAAAAATGCCCGTGCAGCCGGCCCACGGCGGACAGACCATCTTCCAACTTGGGTGTGGTTCGATACTGGGCGTCCAGATGCCTGACGACGGTGTTCCGGCGCAGCGGCCGGCCTGGCGGTATGATGCCGTGTCGCAGGTTGATCGCCAGAATGATTCGGTTGACCGCGCCCCACAACATTTCGCCGCCGGCGACGACGTGGTCTTGCCGGCTCAGATCGTGAGCCAGTTCCCAGAACTGGCGTGCAACAATTAGGTGTCCTTGAGCAGTCAAGAGGTTTTGGGAGGAGCGGGGTAGGATGTCAGCGCCGATATGAAATCGTGAGCGCGGGGAATGGATATCTCCATTTCCTCCGGCTCGATGAATCGATACTTTGCGTTATCACCGAAAAGCGAAGCGGTGGTGTACCCGCCGGTGTAATATCGTGTGCCGGTCTGTTTGTCCAGCCACTGACAGAAGAACAGCAGGTCATCGCCATCAATGTCGTGCGGGCGTCCCATTTGCTTGGCCAGATTGACCAGGGCGCACTCGGTTGATTCCCACAAAAGAGCTGATCCGAGGTAGTGGTCACCGGCGGCAAAGGCTGCGTCAGCGTTGGCCAACCGGCGATGCGGGTCGGTTGGTTCGCGCGCTTGGCTGTGGGTAGTCATTGCGCGACACCTTGCCGGGGGCGTTGCATTAGGATGAGAGGTCGTGGAAAGCGGCTAGCGCAGCGGTGATGCCGTCGCCGACGGCCGCTCCGAGTTGACGGGTGGATTCGGCCCGAGCGTCGCCACACACGTACACGCGGGGGATGTTGGTCCGCATGTGGATATCGGCGTGGATGTGTCCCAGTTCATCCATGTCGAGCTTGTCCTTGAAGGCCTCGGTGTTGGGGTGGAATCCGACGTAGACGAACGCCGCGGCGGTGGGGTAATCGTAAATCTCGCCGGTTTTGACGTTCTTTACACGTGCGGCCTCAAGGACGTCGTTGCCGACAAACTCCTCGACGACATGGCTCCATAGCCACTTGTACTTGGGGTTGGCGAAGGCGCGGTCCTGGAGCACCTTGGTGGCACGGAGTTCATCGCGCCGGTGGATGATGGTGACGGAGTTGCAGATTCCGGTGAGGTAGAAACTCTCGTCCATGGCGGAGTCGCCGCCACCGACCACCACGACGTCCTGACCGCGAAAGAAGTTGCCGTCACAGACTGCGCAGTAGGAAACGCCGCGTCCGCCGAACTCATCCTCGCCGGGGACGCCGAGCTTGTTGTGGGCGCCGCCGGTGGCGATGATAAGCGCCCTGGCGGTAAAGTCGCCCTCGGAGGTTCGGACCAGTTTGCGATCGTCGTACAGGTTTTCGACGGACTCGACTTCAGCGAACTCCATCTCGGCGCCGAAACGGTCGGCCTGGTTGTACATTTCGTCGGCCAGTTCCTGGCCCTTGACGCCTTCGCGGAACCCCGGGTAGTTCTCAATGTCGTCGGTGATCAGGAGTTGCCCCCCGGGGCCAATGCTCTCGATCATCAGCGTGCTGAGCATGGCACGTGTGGAGTAGAGACCGGCAGACATACCGGCGGCGCCGGCGCCGAGGATCACAACGTCGTAGTCCTTTGCCATCGATATGGTTCCTCCTATCGGCTGGTGGTAGTCGTACACCGGCGGGCTGGAGATGGGCAGCCAAATGGCTCGGCGAGGCACATCAGCGGTTCGCGCCGAGCCGGGCACGGGCCGATCGTCGCACCGAGTTCGCACGGATGTAGTCTACGGAGCGGCGCAGGCCCTCCTCAAGCGATACCTTTGGTTCCCAGCTCAGTTCCCTGGCGGCTCGGCTCGAGTCCAGGGCGATCTTCAGCACTTCGCCGGCCCGCCTGGGGCGGTAGACCGGCTCCTCGTGAAACTCCGTGCACTCCTGCAGCAGGGAATGGATGTGGTTGATGGTAACAGGCTCACCGGTTCCGATGTTGTAGGTTTGCCCGTCGCCCCGATACACCGCCGCAAGATTGGCCTCGACCACATCCGACACGTACACGAAGTCCCTTTCCTGCGTGCCATCGCCATAGATGTTGGGGCTCCGGCCACGCAGCATCATTCCGGCGAATATGGAGATGACGCCGGCTTCCCCGTTGGGGTCCTGGCCGGGCCCGTAGACGTTGGCGTATCGCAGGATAGTGTATTCGAGGCCGTAGGTGTTCCGAAACAGATCCAGGTACAATTCGCTGACATATTTGGACAGGGCATAGGGTGTGATCGGATTTACCGCGGTGTCCTCGTCGCACGGGATGGTATCGGGGTTGCCGTAGATGGCGCCGCCGGTGGACGAGAAGACCACTTTGTCCACCCCTTCGGCAGCGGCGGCGGAAAGCAGCCGGATGGTGCCCAGCACGTTGGAATCGGCATCAGCCACCGGGTCCAGGGTCGACTGCCGAACGCTGCTCTGGGCGGCCAGGTGGAAGACTATCTCAGGCCCTTCGCGCTGGATGATCTGCACCACCTTGGGATCGTTGATGGGGCAGTGGTAGAAGGTCGCCTGGTGGTTGAGGTTGCGCAGCTGGCCAGTGCTGAGATCGTCGACCACGGCTACCGAGTAACCGCTATCGAGCAGGCCGTTCACAAGGTGTGAGCCGATAAAACCGGCGCCGCCGGTTACCAGCACTTTGGTGGATTCTGTCATGAACTTCGGCGCTTATTGGTCAAGATTCGGTCGCAGTGACAACGCATATCGTAATTGATACGAGGGAGTCCGGCAAGAAGGATTGTGCGCTCACGCGTACCGACTTCCCCAACGCGTTGAGCGGAGTCCGCCTCCCGCGCATTGCCAACCCGGTGACATCGCTCCCTTGCCCCTCCCTCCATACGATACGTACCATTCAAATATGCCATCGCCTCACGCCATCAATCGCCCAACGCCCTCCGGTGCCCAACCCTCGAACCGCCCAATCCCCAACGCCGCTCCCCCAATTCCTCCCGCCAACCCTCTAAAACCACCAATACCGCCCTCATATTCGGCCCAACCCACCCCCATCACTCCCACCAGCCAACCCAACGCCCTACTCAAATGAACGGGAATGAGCGGATATGAGCGGGTTTCAGCCAAAATCCCCACCATCCCAATCTAATCTCCAATCCCCTCCATCCCGTCCATCCTGTTCATCCCGGTAAAAACTCCCCGTCCGAGGTAAACCCATGACCATCTCCCAAATCCGCCGCCGCATCGACGCCCTCAAACGCAAATTCGCCCCCGAACTCGCCATCATCAGGCTCCGCCGCATCGCCGAAGCCGTCTCCAACGACTGGGATCCCGACCAACCTCCCGAACCCGCCGACGTCATCGACCGCATCGCCGGTGCCGGCTTCTGCCTCAACACCTTCACCAACCTCAGCCGCTACCTCAAAGACATTCGACTCCAGATTGACGTCCCCAACTCCGAATCCATCGTCCTCAACCTCCTCCCCTGGGCCGGCGCCGGACGCTACCGCGAACTCCTCCGCTGGGACCTGCCCGCCCCAACCCGGTAACGATGGCGGTTCCCCAAATTGGGTGCGCGTGAGGGATGGTCCGGCGGGAGCCGCGCAAGCACGGTTGCCTTGACATACCGTCACCCCTGTAACAGAATATCGCCATCCCAACCCCGCACAGGAACGAGAGTATGACAACAGTTCAGAACGGTTCCCGCACTACCGTAAATGTCAACGGTACTGCCGTCGAAATGTATTCTGGGGGCAACGGCCCGCCGCTGGTTTTCTTCCACGGCGCCGGCGGCTCCAATGGCTGGCAGCCGTACCACGAAGACCTGTCGGCGGAGTACACGGTGTTTGTTCCCAGCCAGCCCGGTTTCAACGGCACCGAAGCGCCGGCGTGGGTCAAGACCATCGCCGATGTGGCGCACTTCAACCACATGTTCGTCGATGCGCTGGGCCTGCAGGACATCGTTCTGATGGGCTCGTCGATGGGTGGTTGGGTGTCGGCGGAAATGGCCGCGATGGACGACCACAATATCGATGCGCTGATATTGGTTGACGCCGCCGGCATCAAACCCCGCGAAGGGGAGATAGCAGAGATTTTCATGGTCTCCGCCGATACCAGGCTCAAGCAGCGGTTCCATGATCCCAGTCAGGTGCCGAACTACGAGAACTACACGCGCGAACTGTCTCCAGAAGAGCAGTTGGTTGTCCACTCCAACGCCATCACGGCATCGCAATTGTGTTGGAAGCCATACCTGCACAACCCCAGCCTGCCGCACACCCTGTCCCGCGTGGACACGCCCACGCTGATAGTGTGGGGCAATGAGGACGCCATCATTCCGGTGGAGTGCGGACACCTCTTCCAGCAGGCGATCCAGGGCAGCCAGTTGCGCATCATCGACAACTGCGGACACTCGCCGGCCGTGGAAAAGCGAGCGGAGTTCGTCGGCGCCGTCAGCGGATTCCTGAACAGCCTCTAATCCGGTCACCGAACCGTCGAACCGCCCAACCAAGAAGGAGCAAACATCATGGCGCACGAGCTTGAAGTATTCTGGTTCTCGGAACAGCCCTACGGCCACGTGACCGAAGACGACCTGGCGCCCTACGAATCGGGCCGGATGCACTTCCCCAACACCTATTTCGACCCCGAGAAGGCGCACGTCCTCTACTCCAACTATCACGACCAGTACGAACTGGCGGACCAGGTGGGGTTTGACGGCATCATGTCGAATGAGCACCACAGCTCCTACTGGTGCATGAAGCCGTCGGTAAACGTTGACGCCGCCGTGATCACCCAGCGCACCAAGAACGCCAAGATCGCGATGCTGGGCAACGTGATCGCGGTGAACGACCCGGTGAAGATGGCGGAAGAGATCGCCATGCTGGACTGTATCAGCGGCGGCCGCATCATCTCCGGATTCGTGCGCGGCACCGCCGTGGAGACGCTGCACGCCGGCTATCCGCCCACCGAGAACCGGCCGCGGTTTGAGGAAGCGCACGACCTGATCGTCAAGTGCTGGACCGAACCGGGTCCCTTCCGCTGGGAGGGCGAGTACTGGCCGCACCGGATGGTGAACCCCTGGGTGGTGCCGATCCAGAAGCCGCATCCCCCGGTCTGGTTCCCCGGCACGGGCAGCCCTGAGTCCGTGATCTGGGCGGCGAAGCACCGCTACCCGTACATGAACCTGGGTTCCCTGCTCGACCTGACCAAGCAGCTCAAGGGCATCTACCACGAGACCGCCGCCGAGGAAGGCTACGAGGCTGGCCCCGAGCACTTCGGGTACCTGATCCGCTGCCTGGTGGCCGACACCGACGAGAGGGCGCAGGAGATCGGCCGCACGTTCCTGTGGACGGAGAACCACCGCAACCGCGGGCCGATGGAGTTCAATGACCCGCCGGGCTACCAGTCCCGCGAGGCGCTGCGCATCAAGATGTCGCGGCCGTTGATCGGCACGGGGACGATGGGCCGGCGGATGAGCTACGAGGACCTGCAGGACGCCTACAACATCATCGTGGGCAGCCCCGAGACGGTAACCGAGAAGCTGCGGCACATCCGCCGGGATCTGGAGCCCGGCTACATCCTGATCTACGGCAACGAGGGCCACATGCCGCACGAGGACGTGATGCGCTCCGTGGAACTGCTGGGTACGAGAGTGATACCGGCGCTGAAAGAAGGGTAGTCAACTCGACATCAAACCCGGCGCAACTCCGGGGCCGCCAACGCAGGCCCCGGAGTTTTCTATCACGTTGGATGTCAAAGAAAATGAACGATGACCAGTTGGAAAGAAGCCTCCGGACCATTGGAAAGGGATGTTTCGTCGAATATTTCCGTCAGTTCGCCGACCAGACTCTGACCAACCGCCGGATTATGAAGAATTTGATGCGCCGAGAAAACTAAACTGAAAGCGGCAGCCGAACCCGCGTTTCCCAAGCGCGGAGGATCATAAGATCCGGCAGAGCAGGGAGACGCTGTACAAATCGTAATCCAGTCAAAGCGCATCCCGAACTACGAACGATTGAGTCGGCTGGACGGGCAAGCAGCACGGCGCGTAGTAGGGTATTTGGACGACAGAGCGCTACACGGGACGACCCGCACAGCATCGGTCAAGCCTTGACCAGACCTTTGACCGGTCTCTGGCGTTACAGGGTAGGAGACTGCCGTATCGTTTGCGAGATTCAGGATGACATTTTGCGTGTGCCGGTGGTGCGCATCTGCCGGCGCGACAGTGTTCATCGTTGACCAGCGGTCGACCGACAATATATGAGGCGGGTTTGGAACCCGCCCCTACGCATTGGTGAGGTTTTGGCCGGCTACTTGCCGTTGCGCTGCTGGGAGCCGTCGGGGTAGAGGTCGTCCCAGAGGGCGTCGCGCCAGTCGACGCCGACGGGGAGGATGGCCTGGGCCGGTCGCAGCATGTAGTAGTTGTCGCCGACGCCGGGCGGGGTGCCGCCCTCAGCTACCGTGCGGGTGGCCTGCAGAAGCTGGCGGCGGGCGTAGATGATCGCCATGTCAGTGCGGCTGAGATTCTCGCGGGTGCGATCAACGACGTAACCCATGCTCTCCTGCACGGCCACGTCCTGGGCGTTGACGCCGTCGATGCCGCTGAAGGTCTCGGTCTTCTGCACGGCGCGGTCGATCATCCAGTTGTTGTCTCGGTTGACCCTGGTGCGGAAGCTGTCCAGCATGTGCTCGGGGCCGCGTCCGTAGCTGCGGTCCATGTCCACCCGCTCCTCGGCGTCGATGGGGTCGTCGTAGGAGAGGTCCCAGTTCCAGACCATCACGCTGTGGTCATCCATCGGGACCCACATGTGTCCGGAGGCCAGGAAACCCACCGGGCCGGGCCGCCCGCGATAGCCGCGCTGGCTGGCGCGAATCTGGTGAAAGGGCATGATGAAATGGTACGCGCGCACGTGGTTGCCCTCGTCACCCAGCGATCGGATGCCGGCGTAGCGGTAGCCGTAGTCGGTGATGTCTACCTCGAGCTCCGGCGGACGGCCCTGCACATGTGGCGAGTCGATGCGCAGGCCGGCGTGCTTGGTGTCGGTGCGCAGGGTGCGGTGCAGGATGGTGGCATGGGCGGAGTCGATGCCGCCCTCCAGGGCCTGGAGCCAGTTGCACTCCTGGATGTTCTTGGTGACGTGGCGGTGCGTGTCCGGCACGGCGGCCCACTCGAACTTGGGCGCGGGCGGCATGTGTTCTTTGGGCCCCATGTACGCCCAGATGACGCCGCCGAGCTCCATGGTCGGGTAGGCGGTGGTGGTCATCTTGGACGGAAAATCGCTGTCGGCCGGCTCGTTCATCATGTCGGTGCACTGGCCGTTGACGTCGAACTTCCAGCCGTGATACACGCAGCGCAGGCCGCACTCTTCGTTGCGTCCCAGCCACAGCGAGGCCAGCCGGTGGGGGCACAGCTCCTCCAGCAGGCCGATGCGTCCCTCGGTGTCGCGGAAAGCGACCAACTGCTCGCCCAGCAGTTTCAACCGAACCGGCTCTCCATCCGGTTCGGCCAGTTCCCAGGAAAGCAGGGCCGGCATCCAGTATCGGCGCATCAGGTCGCCCATCGGGGTTCCCTGGCCCACCTGGGTCAGCGCAATGTTATCTGCCTGCGAAATCATGGCGGCAATACCTCCTTTGGTCTGGATGGAATCGGGCCGGCGTTGGCCGATCATCGTTTCAGCACGTGAGGTCAGCATTATACAAAAATCGGCATGGCATGTATCCTTCCGCCCGGTTTAGCCGTTAGTAAAGGTGGTTTACCCATGCTGATCGTAGATACCCATGTCCATATCGGACGCGACCATTATGAACCCGTCGAAATGCTGCTGGCGCAGATGGAGCTGAACGGAGTTTCCAAGACGGTACTGGTGCAGTCGACGGCGACGCTGGACAACTCGTACGTGCTGGAGTGCATCGGGCGGTTTCCCGGGCGCTTCTCAGTAGTGTGCAGGGTGGACGTGGACGACCCGGCGGCGCCGGACACGCTGGACAGCCTGCGCGCGGCCGGCGCCGAGACGCTGCGGATCCGCAACTTCCACCGGTCGCCGGGGAATGATCCGCTGGCGATCTGGCGGGCAGCCGCCAACCTAGGGATGTCGGTGAGCGTGGGCGGGTCAGCGGAGGGTTTCGCGTCGCCTGAATTCGAAGCGCTGGTGGCCGAGCTGCCCAACCTGACCTTCATCCTGGAGCACATCGTGGGCATGGGCATTCATGCCATCGGAGCTCAGGATATGCCTCCGGAATCGACATACCGGCAGGCGTTGGAGTTGGCCCGCCATCCCAACACGGTCATCAAGATTCACGGTATGGGAGAGATCAGCGACCCGCCGTTCCCGTACCGCAACACGCCCCCGTGGGTGCAGATGGCCTACGACTCGTTCGGGCCGGACCGGATGGTGTGGGGATCGGACTGGCCGCGCTGCACCAACCGGGAGGGATACCGAAACTCCCTGCGCCACACGATGCGGGAGATGGAGTCCTGGTGCCCGCGGGAGGATCTGGACAAGATATTCGGCGGGACAGCGCTCAACCTGTGGAGATTTTCCTGACGTCACCAACACGATGGTGTGTTGTGCGGAGCGGATTCCGCTCGATAGACGAACCATACCCGCGCCCAAAATTCAAAGGGCAGCGCGATGTTTGGCTGGCGGAACGCGCAAGGCGCGAACGCACATCCCGCAACGGATTCACCGCGACGCTGGCATGGCAGATTCCGCAAACAAGGCAACGAAGACTGAACGAGACATGCCACCAAACATGGTAGAATCGTCTCCGGTCAAATCTCGGAGTCAAAGCGACCGATAAACAGGAGGATCAATTCAGATGAAGAGAACTATCACATACCTGACTGGAACAGCGCTGATAATCGCGCTGGTGGCAGCGATGGCCTGCGGTCAGGAAGAACCGCCAGCGCCACCTGCACCGGCAGCGACCGAACCGACCGCCGCCGCCGCGCCAACCCAGCAGGCAATGGAAGCCACCGCCGCCCCAACGGCTACCGAAGCGACATCGATGGACAACCAGGGCGACAGCCGCCTGGACGCGGTACGCGCCCGCGACAAGGTCATCTGCGCCAGCCGCAACGACGTTCCCGGCTACGGTTACGTTGACGACAACGGCAATAACGTCGGGTTCGACATTGACCTGTGCCGCGCCCTCGCCGCTGCCGTCCTCGGCGACCCCAACAAGATCGAGATTCGCCTGATCACTGCCGCCGAGCGCGGGCCGACCATCCAGTCCGGTGAAGTTGACATGCTGGTCCGCACGGTTACGTGGACCACCTCCCGCGACGCCCAGTGGGGCAACTACGCCCAAACCATGTTCTACGACGGCCAGGGCTTCATGGTGCGGAAGGACCTGGGCGTATCCAGCGCACTGGATCTGGGAGGCGCCAGCGTTTGCGTGACCCTGGGCACCACGACTGAGTTGAACCTCCAGGACTTCTCCAACCAGAATGGCCTGAACCTGGAAGTGCTGACCTTTGAGGACACGCCGGCCGTGGTCGCCGCCTACGAGAGCGGGCAGTGCGACGCGTTCACCAACGACCGCTCGCAGCTGGCCGCGTTGGGCACCGGCCTCCAGAATCGTGCCGATCACGTGATCCTGCCCGAGACCATCTCCGAGGAGCCGCTGGGCCCGGTGGTCCCCCACGGCGACGACCAGTGGTTTGACATCGTCAAGACCGTGATGGGCATACTGATCTACGCCGAGGCGTATGGCGTAACCTCCGGCAACGTGCCGACGGCCGTCACCGGCGACACCAAGGTTGACCGCCTGATGGGTCTGGAAGGCTCGTTCGGCCAGGAGCCCCTGGGACTCAGCGAGACCGTGTCGCAGGACGTGATCAACGCCGTGGGCAACTACGGCGAGATCTACTCCCGCAACCTTGGCCCCGACGGCATCGACCTGCCGCGTGAGAACGGCCGCAACGCGCTGTGGGCCAACGCTCCCTGCCAGGACTGCCCGAAGGGCGGCCAGATTTATGCCGCACCTCTGCGCTAAACAACGCGCATAGCAGCGATCCCTGGACAGCAAGGGCGGGTTATTCGTAACCCGCCCTCTTTTTTGGTGTTTGAGGACAGGGCTTTGGGTTAGAATGTCGCACGACGCCGGGAAGAAATGCTGAATCGCAATACGACATTACCCCGCATGCTCACCTACCAGGGCATTCCAGTCTGGAGGCACACGCAGATACTCCAGTGGGCGGCCCAGATCGCGTCGGCGATTCTGGTGGTGGCGCTGGTGATGTGGTTCTTTGGCAACATGGCGTTTGCCATTGATGACCGGGAAATCCCCTTCGGATTCAGCTTTCTCGCGCGCGAGTATCAGACTCCAATCGGGGAGCATATCCTTCCCTATGAGTCGTCGGACAGTTTCCTGTATGCGCTGATCGTAGCCGCTACCAACACCGTTGCGGTGGCGGTCCTGGGCGTCATACTAGCCACGCTGCTCGGCATTTTCATCGGCGTGTGCCGCCTCTCGCCCAACTGGATCGTGTCGAAGCTGGCCACGGCATATATCGAATTCTTCCGTAACGTGCCGCTGCTGGTGCAGCTGTTCTTCTGGTTCTACATTGTGCTGGCGCTGCCGACGGTGCGTGAAGGCTACGTGATCGCCGGTGGTCTTTTCGTGAACAACGCGGGCATATCTTTCCCGGGCCCGGTAGCCAGCGGGATCACGCCGGCGGTGGTCTGGCTCGTGCTGGCGGTGGTTGCAGTGGCGGCAGGGGTGCTGGTTTATCACCGACTGGCTCGGCGTGAGGACGAAACCAGCCGGCCGTCGTATCCGGTGGTGTTCGGTTGCGCAACCACGGTGGTGATCGCGGCGATTGCGTGGCTGGTCCTCAGCGGGATTTTCGGGGACGCGCCCTTCTCCATCTCGACTCCGGCTCCCCAGGGGCGATTCGGCCGCATCGACGGCGGGATTACCGTCAGGGCCGGCATGCTGGTGCTGCTGGTTGGCCTGGTGATCTATACGGCGTCGTTCATCGCCGAAATCGTGCGCGCCGGCATCCAGTCGGTGGGCCGAGGCCAGACCGAAGCCGCCCGCGCCCTGGGTCTCTCGCCTACGAACACTCTACGGCAGGTGACGTTTCCCCAGGCCCTGCGCGTCATCATTCCGCCGTGGATCAGCCAGTGTCTGAACCTGACCAAGAACAGCAGCCTGGGAGGTGTGGTGGGCTACACCGACCTCACCAATGTCGCCGTCACCATGACCCAGACTGCGCCGGCCATAAACATTTTCCTGATGCTGATGGCCGCATATCTGGCCATGAGCCTGACCTGGTCTCTCGTCGGCAACTTGTACAACCGACACATCGGGTTCACCGGTTAGCAGATGGCCGCGGAAACGCAAACACCAGCCGCAAACGCGCTGCCGCCTCCCCGAACGGAGGTAGGCGTCATCGGTTGGATGCACGCCAATCTGTTCAGCAGCCGTTTGAACTCCGCGCTGACGGTGATATCGGGCGTGCTGGCGCTGGTGATCCTGTGGTACGGGCTGCGCTGGGTGTTCATTTCGGCGGACTGGACGGTGGTGGAGCGCGTAGGCGGGCTGTTCCTGATCGGCAGCTACAACACCGAGCTGGCCTGTCCGGGACAGAACTGTTTCTGGCGTCCTCAGGTATCTCTGCTTTTGGTAACGGCCCTGTTGGGGTTGATCTGGGGCATTCTGGGCGCGGGCGTGGCCAGAAACATCGCGGTCATGGCCGCGGTGGTTGCCGCTTTGTTCGCATTCCTGCCCTACAGCCTGGACCGCATGGGATTGGACGTGCGCATTCTGCTGCTCGCCAATCTACCGTCCACCGCCATCGGGTGGGCGCTGGGCAGGTACACGCCGGTGGGCCAGGCGCGTTGGGCGGTGGCCTGGGGCGTGGCGGCGTTCCTGATCACGCTGGCGCTGCAGCGCGGCATTCCCAACGTGCCGGGGCTGCAGCCGGTGTCCGTGGTGTACTGGGGCGGGTTGACGCTGAACCTGATACTGGCCGTGGGAGGAATCAGCCTGAGCCTGCCCATCGGGATCGCCCTGGCGCTGGGACGGCGGAGCAACCTGCCGGTGGTGAAACTGCTATGCGTGGCGTTCATTGAGGTGTTCCGCGGGGTTCCGCTGATCACGCTGCTGTTCATGTCGCAGACGCTGGTGCCGTTGGCATTCCCCGAGGATTTTCCCCAGAACTCGCTGTTTCGCGCGGCCGTGGTGATCACCATGTTCAGCTCGGCGTACATGGCGGAGAACATTCGCGGCGGCCTGCAGGCACTGTCTCCCGGGCAGGCGGAGGCGGCCCGCGCGCTGGGGTTGCCGGGATGGCAGACGACGATGCTGATTTCGCTGCCCCAGGCGATCCGCAACGTCATTCCCGCCATCGTGGGCCAGTTTATTGCGCTGTTCAAGGACACCAGTCTGGTGTACATCATAGGGATGGTGGACATCGTCGAAATGGGGCGGGTATTCATCAGCCGGCCCGAGTACATAGCGAGCGCTCGTGAGATGTTTGTTTTTCTGGCCATCGTGTTCTGGGTGTTCTGCTACGGAATGTCGTACGTCAGCCGCCACATAGAACGAAACCAGGGAGTGGGTGAACGGTAGTTACACTGCGTCGCCGGGAGCCGTCTGCTAGAATACGGACGGGCGGCGGCAGACTCCATGATCAGACGGTTACTGGCCAGGGGGCGACGCCTGCTGTTCTATGTTTGCCTGGACGTGTTCGTTGGGGCCATGATTTCGGCCATCAGTGTTGGCGAAGCCGACCTGAAGCCGGGACAACTGGCGATTCGCATCTTGACCGCCATGGCGCTGGCCAGCGCGATAGTAGGAGGGCCGGACATCATGCTTTACTGGCAGGAATCGGGCCGGCGCATCGCCGCCGAACAGGAGCGCGACGCCGTTGCCGAAGAGCTGGACACCGTTGCCGAGGAGCGCGACGCCGTTGCGAAAGAGCGAGACGCCGCAGTCAAGCGGGCAGACACGCTCGAACGACGGCTAGACGAGTTGAGCGCCGAAGTGGAGCAGTTGCGAACCGAACGCGCCACGCGCCGCACCCGGCGGCGTCGGCTCCGCAACGACGGACAGTAGAACCAGTTATAGCCGACCCAACGGAGCGCCCACCATGACGACCAACGGACACACAGTTATCGACGAAGAGATCATCATCTGCCGGGACGTTCACAAGTGGTTCGGCAACTTTCACGCCCTTCGGGGCATTACCACGTCGGTGAAGAAGGGCGAGGTGGTGGTGATCATCGGGCCGTCCGGGTCCGGCAAGTCCACGTTCATCCGGACCATCAACCGGCTGGAGCAACACCAGCGGGGCGACATCATCGTGGACGGCATCGAGTTGTCCAACGACGTGCGCAACATTGACGCGATACGCCGCGACGTCGGCATGGTGTTCCAGTCGTTCAACCTGTTCCCGCATCTGACGGTGATGAAGAACATCACCCTGGCGCCGATGAAGGTGCGCAAGCTGCCGGCCAGCGAAGCAGAAGACGTTGCGATGGAGCTGCTGGAGCGTGTGGGCATCCCAGAGCAGGCGGACAAGTACCCGGCGCAGCTTTCCGGCGGGCAGCAGCAGCGCGTGGCCATCGCCAGGGCCCTGGCAATGCAGCCGAACATCATGCTGTTCGACGAGCCAACCTCGGCGCTGGACCCGGAGATGATCAAGGAAGTGCTGGAGGTGATGCGGGAGCTGGCGGCATCCCAGATGACGATCCTGGCCGTGACGCACGAATTGGGGTTTGCGCGGGAGGTTGCGGACCGCATCGTAATGTTTGACGAGGGAGTGATCGTTGAGGACCAGCCGCCGGACGAGTTCTTCAACAATCCGCGGCACGAACGGGTCAAGTACTTCCTGTCCCAGATCCTTTAGTCGGCGCCCGACGATTAACTACGGAACAATCATAGTTTTCGCCAAACGTCCGCAATGTCACTGATCGCGAAATTCCGCCGCTGGATCTGGGCGGGCGGCGCACCCGAAACCCAATGGGCCCGAGAGCGCCGGCTGCCCTTCTGGGAGCATCCGTGGTTCAACCGGCTCTTCCGCATCCTGATGCTCACAGGGTGGACGGCGGTCCTCCTGTTTCTGCTGCTTTGGAACCTGGTCTGGGCGACGTCGTAGGTAAGTCGCCGCTCACCCTGTGCAGGCGAGCGGTACAACGTACGCGCGAATCCGCGCGGTTGCGGTTTGCGACCGTTCACCGCGCCGGGTAAAATCGCAGCGTCTGCGCGCTGCGGACGCACCTTCCCACCCCAAGGAGAGCAGTCATGCCTGACCAGCAGATGCAGATCGGCGTGGTTTTCCCCCAAACCGAGATCGGTTCCGACCCCGTCGCCGTACGCGACTACGTACAGGCCGCCGAGCAGTTGGGGTTCGCCCACATCATCGCCTACGACCACGTCCTGGGCGCCGATACCGATTACCACCAGCCTTGGACCGGCAGTTATACCAAGGAAAGCATGTTCCACGAGATTTTCGTGGCGTTCGGCTACATGGCCGCTGTGACCACCAACGTGGAGTTAGTGTCGGCCATCGTGATCCTGGGGCAAAGGCAGACCGCGCTGGTCGCCAAGCAGGCCGCCGAGGTAGACGTGCTCAGTAACGGTCGACTACGCTTGGGTGTGGGCATTGGCTGGAATCCGGTGGAGTACGAGGCACTGGGCGAAGACTTCACCACTCGGGGCCGGCGCGCCGAGGAGCAGATGGAACTGCTGAGGAAGCTGTGGACCGAAGAGGTGGTGGACTTCCACGGCCGTTACCATGACGTGACCAACGCCGGCATCAACCCGCTGCCAGTGCAGCGGCCAATACCGTTATGGATGGGCGCCGGCAGTCGGGCGCGAGGACCGATTCCGCCCGAACGGGTGTTGAGCCGGGTGGGGCGGTGCGCCGACGGCTGGTTCCCCCAGTTTGACGCCGATCATCCCGAAGCCGCAGCCACGATCACCAAGGTACGGCAAGCCGCCGTATCGGTGGGGCGCGACCCCGACGCCATCGGTATGGAACCGAGGGTGAACTACACCGACGGGGACCCCGAGTTCTGGCAGGCCCGCGCCGAGACTTGGCGGGGCATGGGCGCGACACACTTCTCCATCAACACCATGTCGGCCGGGCTGGCGACCCCGGACGCGCACATCAACGCCATACGCGAATTCAAAGAGGTCGTCAGCGGGTAGCCATCGGCCCGCAAGGATTAAGGAATGGCGACGATCACACCGAAAGAGTCGGGCATCGAGGCTGCCCAACACGAACCGGATCTACTCATGGCGTCCGGCGGCGAACTGCGCCTGAACCCGAAAGCCCTGGGCATTGACGGCAGCGCGCCCGATTTCGATGAGCGCTTGTGCCAGTTGTCCCGCGGCAACGAGCCGTACGACTTCCAATTTTCGGCGCAGGCAGAGCTGATCGTAATGGCCCCATCCGGTCCTTTGATCAATCTTGGCGGGACCACGATCAACGCTGACCCGGGAATCTGGGACCAAACCAATCCCGGCGCACGTTTCTCCCAGACCATCGCATTCCGGCGGCCCAGCAACGCTCTGTACTTGCCCGACGCTGCCTGTATCATCCAGGAACGATTCGACAACCTGACCGAGCGGGAACTCCGCGGCGCCATCAACGGCGGTCCGGACTTTGTGGTAGAAATGCGCTCACTCAGCGACCGACTGCCGCCCCTGCTGGCTAAGATGGAAGAATGGATGGAGGACGGATCCCGGCTTGGGTGGCTGCTGGATCCAATCGACCGCCAAGCTTACATTTATCGTGCCGGCCAAGACGTGGAAATTCTGGAGAACACGGCCACACTGGATGGAGAGGACGTTTTGCCGGGTTTCGTGTTCCAAATTGGACGGCTGATGTTCGGACAGTAGAGAAACGACACGCGGGCTCGCAAAATCGCACACCACCAAGGAGAGACACATGGGCAGGCTGGACGGCAAGGTTGCACTGATCAGCGGAGGCGCGCGGGGACAGGGCGCCGTGGAGGCGCGGATGTTCGCTTCGGAGGGGGCGTGTGTAGTCTTCGGCGACATCCTCGACGACGAGGGACGCAGGGTCGAGGCTGAGATCCGCGAATTGGGCGGTCAGGCCACCTACATCCACCTTGACGTCACCAGCGAGGACGACTGGACGAACGCCGTGAATGCCGCGGTGTCCGGATACGGCAAGCTCGACGTGCTGGTCAACAACGCCGGCATCGTGATGGGGCGCAGCATCGAGGAGATGACCGTAGCGGAGTGGGACCGCCTCTTCGACGTGAACGCCAAGGGCGTGTTCCTCGGGACCAAAGCCGCGCTGCCCGCGCTCCGCGAAGCCGGCGGCGGCAGCATCGTGAACATCTCGTCCACTGCGGGACTGGTCGGAAACGACTACAACCTGGCGGGTTACAGCAGCACCAAAGGCGCGGTGCGCCTTTTCACCAAGTCCACGGCCATCCAGCACGCCAGCGAGGGGATACGCTGCAACTCGGTGCATCCCGGGCCGATTGACACGCCGATGCTGCAAGAGTCGCGGGCCAGCAGGGGCAGCGGCCTCAGCGATGAGGAACAGCGCCGGCGTGTGCCGCTGGGACGCATCGGCCGCCCTGAGGATATCGCCTACGCCGTCGTTTACCTGGCATCGGACGAGGCGTCGTTCGTGACCGGCAGCGAGGTCGTCGTTGACGGAGGCCGCACCGCGATGTGACGAGAAGGAGCACCCGAACGGGTGCTCCGTTTTTGCGCCTGTATCCGTTTGAAAATGGTCGGGGCGGCCAGATTCGAACTGGCGACCCCCTGCACCCCATGCAGGTGCGCTACCGGGCTGCGCTACGCCCCGCCCCAACAACACCAGCATATCACGCGTGCCTGCCGGTTAGCAACGCGCCGCAGCCGCGCCACAACACACATTCCGCCGATCTATGCACAAATGAATCAGGACTGCTACAGCATCCTGGGCGTACCACGCACCGCGAGTCCGGGCGAAATCCGCGCGGCGTACCGACGTTTGGCCCGGCTGTACCACCCCGACCTGAACTCAGGGGAGGAGGCGGAAGCGCGGATGCAGCAGATCAACGACGCCTACGCCACGCTGTCCGATCCGGACCGTCGGCGTCAGTATGACATTCACGGTACCGTCAGCAGCGCCGCCCCGGCCGGTTCGCGCCGTACCACCCGAACCGGCGGTCCGCGACGCGGGGCTGCTCGTCCCCGAGAGTCCGTGCCCCGGAAGGGTGAGGACCTGGAGGTCTGCATCCTGGTCAACTCCCGGGAGGCGACGCGGGGGGTGCGCAAATCGTTTCTCGTTGAGCGCATGGAGACCTGTCCCCGCTGTCGCGGCACGGGCCTGGAACCCGAGGAGATCGCCATAGCCGGCCGGTGCTGGCGCTGCGGCGGAGAGCAGCGGCTCGGCAGGCTTCTGCGACTGAACGCGACCATTCCCGCCGGGGTGGTGGACGGCAGCAGGCTCCGCCTGAGGGGGCAAGGCGGCGCCGGAATTGATGGAGGATCAAACGGACACGTTTACATCACCGCGCGGTTTGCACCAAACCGGGGACTGGGACACGTGCTCTCGTTCCTGCTGCGCCACCTGTTTTACCGATAGGGCACCAACGTTCCTGAGCGACCACCGTCTCCTGCCTGGGAGTCGGAGCACCGGCGCCGAAACCCCACCCGCAGGCACACGATGGCTAACACCTCCCAGTTCACTCCACTGACCGATTACCTTCGCCGCTGGCTCGCGGCCGTACCTTCGGCCGGCCTCGCCATCTGTATTACCGACCGGAGACGGACCCTTTACACCGCCGGGTTGGGTTACGCCGACCTGGCGTCCCGCCGACCGGTGTTGGCGGATACCACGTTCCAGATCGGCAGCATTGGAAAGTCCATGACCGCGCTGGCCGTGCTGCAGTTGGTCGAATCGGGCCGGCTGGACCTGGACGCGCCGTTCAGTTCGCATCTGCCGTGGTTCGCCATGCCGTCGCGGTTCGGGACCATCACGCTGCGCCACGTGCTGAACCACACCGCAGGGTTGCCGTCCGGCTCCGATTTCACGCCTGCCGCCCGTTACGAGGGTTTCGCGCTGCGTGAAACCGAGGCGGCCTGGGAACCGGGGACCCGCTACCACTACTCCAACACCGGGTACAAGCTGCTCGGCTGGATGCTGGAGGACGTCACCGGTCGCGACTATGGCGCCGTGATACGCGAGCGGGTGCTGGAACCCCTGGGCATGACGGCGACCAACGCCGTGATCACCCACGCGACCCGCAACGCCATGGCGACCGGCTACGTGCCGCTCCACGACGACCGCCCGCACCGCCGCAACGACACTCTGATTCCCGCCACCTGGATGGAATACGCAGTTGGCGACGGCAGCCCGATTTCGACGGCGGAGGACATGGCACGCTACGCCCGCCTGTGGTTGAACGGCGGCCGGAGCGGCGTCAGGGCCCTGGTTTCGCCGGCCACGTACCAAACCCTCACCACGCCCGCGATTTCGATGGCGCGCGGCGGCAATTTCCCGCCCGATTACAACTATTGTCTGGGGATCATTTCCCAGCGGGTCGATGGGCGCCACTTCATCGGGCACGGCGGCAGCACGGTTGGGTTCCGTTCGGTCTTGGTCACCGACCAGGACGACGGCCTAGGCGTGGTCATCATGTGCAACGGTTCGGACGGAAACACCTACCCGGTGGCGCGTTACGCGCTCCAGGCCGCCGCCGCCACCGAGGGCGGCCTCCCTCTGCCGGAACCCCCTCCCGTGCCGGACCCTGCGCGGATAGACAATGCCGGCGCGTACGCCGGCAACTACACCGAGGAACGGACCGGGAGCCCGTTATCCATCGTGGCCGAGCACGATAGCCTGCTGGCGCGTCGGCCGGGCGTGGCCGATGTTCCCCTGGAGCACGTGGCCGGGAACACATTCTGCGCGCCGCACGATGATTTCGACCCGTTCCCTCTCCGGTTCCGCAGGTCGGAGGAAGGCGTCGACTCCCGGGTCATAGAAGTCCACCACGGGTCGAATGTTTACGTACGCGAGAGCAGCGCCGCGCCGGTCTGCGAGGATCCCTGCCCGCAGGAGTGGAGCACGTTCCCGGGCCACTACCGGAGTCATGCGCCGTACGTGTCGAATTTCCGCGTCGTTGCGCGGCGGGGCAAGTTGTACCTCGCCTGGCCACATGGCGCCGAGGAGCCACTCACGCCGCACCCGGCCGATTCCGGCCCGTCGCCACGCTTTTTGGTTGGACCGCCCGGAGAACCCACGGCCGAGTGGATCCGGTTCGACCCGATCGTGGGCGACCGCGCGCTCAGGGCGCGATGGGCCGGCGGCGGCAGTTTCTACCGGGTGTGACCGCCGCTAGCGAATCACCAGCACCGGCAAATTGGAGTGGCGTATCACCCGGTCGGTCACGCTGCCCAGCACCATCCGTCCCACGCCACTGCGGCCGTGGGTGGTCATCACCACCAGCGACGACTGAACGCCGGCCCGCTCGATAATGGTCTGCGCAATATTGTCGTTGACCTGATGCTCGGTTGACACCCCATGCGCATGGTCGATGCGCATTCGGTTTCTTACGTCCTCCAAGTAGGCGGTGGTTTCTTCCGCGTCCTCGGCCGCCAGTTCGTCGGGTTCGGCCATATCGAAATCCGGAACGACGCCCATCTCCGGAGTAACCATACTGATCTGGTGCCGGTAATGATCCTCGGACGGCGTGATACGCAGCACGGTGATGCCGGCGGACAGGGCACCAGCCAGGCTGATCGCGTGAGGAATCGCCAGCTCGGACAGAGCGGAACCGTCCAGCGGCACCACGACTGACTTCACGGAGGTTTCGGGAGACGCCGGCCCGAGCACATTGGCCCGCACGATCAGCATCGGATTGGGAATGGTGTGGAGCACCTTGTCGGTGACGCTGCCCATCACCCAACGGGAGATTCCGCCCCGGCCGTGGGTGGACATGACCACCAGGGCGGTGGGCTCCGCGCCGGCGATGGCGACGATGACATCGGCGGCCGGGCCGCGCTGGGCCAGCACGCTCACGTCGTGGCCATTCCCTTCCAGACGTCGCCTCTGAGTTTCCATGGAGACCAACGCCCTGGCGCGAGATCCCTCCTCCAGGGTGCTGACGACTCCCTGCCGGTTCCGGGAGCCCAGCAGGCTTGGCGGCAGGATGTCGTAGGCCTGAACCAGCTCGACGGGCACGCCCAGCGATTTGGAAACCAGCTCGGCGTAGGGCAACGATTGTTCAGAAAGGTCCGAGCCGTCCAGCGGCACGATCACTTTTGAATACATGGTTATCGCATTCTCCAAGAACTATGGGCGGGCAAACGTCCGGCATTCGGGCTGTCTTCCACCAAACTCACGTCGGCGTTCAGGGTTGGTACAGAATTCGTCCGCACGCGCTGCACGGCACCTGTCTCGATTTATTCCTGAGCTGCCGCATCACGTTGGTGGTCAACGTCATACGGCACGACACACACACTCTCCCGTTATCGACCAGCGCAATCGCGGTGCCCCCCTTGTTCCTGCGCAACCTTTCGTAACGCTGTAGGTCATCGGACGGCAGGCTGGCGGCCAATGATTGTCGCTGGGACTCCACCTCCTCACGCTCGGAGGCCAGTTCGGTAAGCCGGGTGTTGAGTTTGGTAGCGGTTTCCTGCCACTGGGTTTCAGCGTCCTGCATTTCAGTGCGTGCGGACTCGGCGGCCTCCTGGTGGGTGCGTTGCTCCTCTTCCTGTTCGAGGATCATGTCGTCCAACTGGCCGATCTGATACCGGGTCGAGTCTACCTCCCGCTGGATCGTGGAGAGGTCGCGGCGGGAAGTGTTTGAGTTGTAAAGGCGTGACTCCAGTCCAGTGAGTCGCTCCTGCAATCGTTCCGTCTCGTCCCGGCGGGTCTGCACGTTGTCGGCGATGGCGAGGGCCCGGGCCGAGTGCCGGTCAGCCTCGTCGGTGAGGTCAGGCCGATTTACGCCGGCAGTCAAGCGCTGTTCCACCCGCTGCCGTTCGGTCTCGATGCCGTCAATCCGGTGGTCGATTACCTGAAGGTCATACAGGTCTCGAGGCGTAGTCATGGTGGCCTTATCTGCTCCGGCGTGAAAATTGCGGCGGGAATGGCGTCGACAATCTAGTCTATCAGGGTTGTGGCCGTTTTTATAGCGGCCCCTTGCCGACCGTGGGCGACTGAGATGCCCATCCGATTCGGGCCCCAACAAGGCGCGACCGAGGGGCATGCCGGCGCTGCGGAGCGATGCTGGTCAGTATCCAAGTACCGTGATTGTAAATTGGGCGACATCCCAAGTCTCGTACCACATAACACTTCGTAATGTAATCACAGCCTTTTTTATTAGTATAGACTAATATAAGGCACGTCTTTAGACGTAGTTAGCAAAGTTGACGTACCGAATCTAGGATACAATGTGCCGTAACCGCGTCCAGGGCTTTCAAACCGACGGGGCATAGAATCCATACGCCGAGGCAAATTGACCATGAGCAAGCAGTTGAATTTCGTCCAGTCCGCCGGAATCCGCGCCCTGACAGTAGCAGTGGCGCTGCTGGCGCTGACGGCAATCGCGTGCGGCGGCAGCGCGCCCGCCGCCCAGACCTCGCCGAATACCGTGGAGGTTACACGGGAAGTCCAGGTCGAAGTGACGCGAGAAGTCCCGGTGGAGGTGACACGCGTGGCCACCGAGTCGGCCGGGGACGGGGATCCGGGCAAGCTCGTCATCTACTCCGGGCGGAGCGAGACCTTGGTCGATCCCATCATCCAGCAGTTCAAGGGGACGACGGGTATCGACGTGCAGGTGAAGTACGGCGGCACCGCAGCGCTGGCGGCGACGCTGCTTGAAGAAGGCTCCAACTCTCCGGCCGACGTTTTCTACGCCCAGGACCCGGGAGGTCTGGCCGCAGTTGCCGAGATGATGACCAATCTGCCCACCGATATCGTGGAGCGCACTCCGGCCTGGGCTCGTTCCCCGGAGGGCAGGTGGGTTGGCATCACCGGTCGGGCGCGCGTGGCGGTGTACGGAACCGACGAACTGAGGGAGGAAGACCTGCCCGACGATCTGTGGGGATTCACCGAGCCGGAGTGGAAAGGACGCGTGGGCTGGGCACCTACGAACGGCTCATTCCAAGCGATGGTGACGGCGTTGCGCGCGGGCTGGGGCGACGAACGCACGGAGGAGTGGCTGCGGGCCATGATCGACAACGACGTGGTGGCCTACCCCAAGAACACGCCGCAGGTGGCGGCGGCGGCGGCCGGCGAAATCGACGTGGGGCTGGTGAATCACTACTACCTGTACCGCTTCCTGGCCGAGGAGGGTGAGGATTTTCCGGCGCGGAACGCCCACCTGCGCGCCGGCGGACCGGGCTCAATCGTCCTGGTATCCGGCGCCAGCATACTGGAGACCGCCGAGAACCCGGAGAACGCCGAGGCGTTCATCCGGTTCCTGCTCAGTTCGGTGGGGCAGCAGTATTTCGCCGGGCAGACGTTCGAATATCCGATGGTCGAGGGAGTACAGCCGTCGGTTCTGCTGACTCCCCTGGCCGATATAGTCCAACCTGACATCACGCTGGCGGACCTGGCGGACCTGGCGGACCTGGCCGGCACGCAGGAACTGCTGCAAAAAGTTGGCGTGCTGCCGTAGCGGCCGGTAGCGCGCTATCCCTGCCCATTCCGGGCCGCTGGACCTGTCGGATCCCTCCTCCCGGCAGGTCCAGTTCAGTATCTTGCGTTGGTTTCGGATTGGAGCGCGTTTCCCGGTAACTGTTCAGACTTGAGGTGGCCGCTCCAAAACAACACCGTCATACCGGCGCAAGAACGTCACCCGGTACTTGATACGGAGCCGGTATCCAGGAAATCCTGGCTGAACTCACGAACGTCTACTGGCGGGCTTTCCGGATTCCCGCTTCCGCGGGAATGACGCTTGATCGGTGAGCGGTCTCATCAAGTCTGAATAGTCACGTTTGCCTGGCAGGCTCTTTCGACCATCCAAACATAGGGCGTTGACTCCAGCAAGAATGTGCTCTCACCCACCGTCCGCTCGTCCTTCGACAGGTTCAGGATGAGCGGACTACCGGAATCGATTACGGCAATCGAAAGCCCCTGTTTACCCGGGGCGGCAGATCTGGGCTGCGCGGTCGAGGCGGTTCGCGCCGGGGCGATTGGCTGTGTATAGTTAGTCCTGTCATGCGGATACTGCATTTCTCCGACCTGCACATCGGCGTCGAAAACTACGGGCGCACCGACCCCAACACCGGTCTGTCCACCCGCCTCACGGACTTCCTGGAGGCCCTGGACGAGTTGGTGGAATACGCGCTTTCCAACTCCGTGGACCTGGTCCTGCTGGCGGGGGACGCCTACAAAGGTCGGGACCCGTCGCAGACCCATCAGCGGGAATTCGCCCGCCGACTGCGTCGCCTGTCCGCCGGCGGCATACCCACGTTTCTGCTGGTTGGCAACCACGACCTGCCGGCAGCGGCGGGAAGGGCCCACGCCGTCGAGATATTCTCCACGCTTGACGTTCCCAACGTGTACGTCGGAGCGCGGCTGGACAACCAAATCGTGCCCACGCCGGCCGGCCCGTTGCAGGTCCTGGCGGTGCCCTGGCCGTCGCGCGGCGCGATGCTGGCGCGAGAAGAATCAAGGGGCCTCGGCATCGAGCAGATCCGGCAGGAGATCGAGCGACGCATGACCGGGGCCATCGCGGGTCGAGCCAAGACGCTGGACCCGGACGTACCGGCGATCATGGCCGGCCACGTGACGGTCAACGGGGCCACCGTTGGCAGCGAACGCTCCATGATGTTGGGCAACGACCACGTGCTGAACGTCAGCGCCGTGCAGCAACCGCAACTCGAATACGTGGCGCTGGGGCACATCCACAAACACCAGGTGTTGCGTCTCCCGGCGACCAACGGAGCGTCCGGCGCCGGGCCGGCGGTGGCGTATTCCGGCAGCCTGCAGCGAGTGGACTTCTCAGAGGAAGCCGACGAAAAGGGCTTCTGCATCATTGAC
Organism: Dehalococcoidia bacterium; assembly: GCA_965116565.1. Taxonomy (GTDB): domain Bacteria; phylum Chloroflexota; class Dehalococcoidia; order Lucifugimonadales; family UBA3495; genus Bin87. Next base: position 681,542 of record OZ220699.1, on the reverse strand, counting down.
ATCGATCCTCCCGCTCCCCAAGGTCAGCGCCTGACCGACTTTCGCTTCGAGGGCATCGCGGCGCGCCCGTTCGTCACCATCGACGCGAACGTGCCCGAGAACGTGGGCAACCCCACCGACTTCGTCGTGCGAGCCATCGAGCGACGCCCGGTGGCCGGTTCCATCGTTCGCCTGCGCCTGCGGTTGACCGGCGAACAGTCGGCCAGAGTGCGCGACACCGACGTGCGGGCCGCGCTATCGTCCGCCCACTACGTGGCCAGCATATCTCGGGACGTGACGGACGAAGTGCGGCGACGCCTGGACGTTGAACCCACCGACCTGCAACCGCTGACGGCCATGCGCATGTACCTGGAAAACCAGGGCGTCAGCGCCGACCGGCAACGGGTGCTCCTGGAGCGCGCGGAGGAGTTGCTGGCCTCGGTGGAGGCGGAAGAGCAATAGGTTCCCAGGGATCGGTAGTGACGAGCAACACCACCATCACCGGGGTTCAGGGCATCGCGGCCGGCCATTGGACGGATGCGGACGCCGCCACCGGATGCACGGTCATCCTTTGCGGAGATACATCCGTTGGCGGCGTCGCCGTGCGGGGCGGGTCGCCGGGCACTCACGAAACCGACCTGCTGGATCCGGTGCGCCGCGTGAACCGGGTCCACGCCATCGTGCTTAGCGGCGGCAGCGCGTTCGGGCTGTCCGCTACCACCGGCGTGCAGCGGTGGCTGGAAGAGCGCAGTATCGGCTTTGAGACGCCACATGGCTATGTTCCCATAGTGCCCGCGGCGATTCTCTATGACCTGGGAGTGGGAAGGGCTGACGTGCGGCCCGATGCGGCGGCGGGTTATGCGGCCGCCGCCACCGCGACCGACGCGCCACTGCCGTCCGGATCGGTGGGCGCGGGGACCGGCGCAACGGTTGCCAAAGCCCTGGGATCCGCCGGCGCGGTTAAGGGAGGTATCGGGTCGGCCCGCTGTGTTCTGCCCAACGGGATATTGGTGGCTGCGACGATTGCTGTGAACGCGTGGGGCGGCATCCACGACCACCGGGACGGCAGCCTGCTCGCCGGCCCGCGCCGCGGCGATGGGACGATGGCGGATCCCCTGGCACTCATCCTCAATGGCGAATACCCGCCTCGCGATACCACGATGACCAACACCACCGTCGGTGTGGTCGCCACGGACGCCGCGCTGGACAAGGCGCAGGCGAACTTTGTGGCCTCCTCCGCCCACGATGGGCTCGCGCTGACCATCCGCCCCTGCCACACGATGGGCGACGGGGACACCCTGTTCAGCGTGGCGACGGGACAGAACGCGTCGACTGTCGACGTCACCGCCATCGTCTCGGCAGCAACTCACGTTGTCGCGCTGGCGGTCATCGACGCGGTGCAATCGGCCACCGGGTTGGCGGGTATCCCGGCAGTACGGGAGGTGAATCATGGCATCGTACGATAACGTGCGCATCGGTTTCGTGGGCGCGGGAACCCTGGGTCGCGGGCTGGCGCTGGCGCTGGACGGTGTGGGTTGCGACGTGGCCGCCGCTGCCAGCCGCACCCGGGCCAGCGCGGAATGGCTGGCCGAGCGAATCACGGACTCCACGACCAATCGACGGTGCGTTGCTCTGGACTCAGCGCAGGATGTAGCGGATGCGTGCGACCTGGTGTTCGTCACCACTCCGGACGCCGCGATCGCGGAGGTGGCGGCGGAAGTGAATTGGCGCCCCGGCCAGGGCGTCGCCCACTGCTGTGGCGCGGCGTCGATAGAGTTGCTGACCGATCCCGCCAATGCCGGGGCTGCCGTGGCAGCGATGCACCCATTCCAGACCTTTGCCGCACTCAGCGGTCCCACCGAGGCGGCAAGCCGCCTGTCCGGCGTGACGTTCGCGGTGTCCGCCACCGGCTGGCTCTCGGACTATCTGCCGTCCCTGGCCGAAAGGCTGGACGGGCAGGCGATCACCATTCCCGACGGCCTGCGTCCGTTGTATCACGCCAGCGCCGTGCTTGCCTGCGGGTACGTGGGCACCCTGCTGGACGCTGCCATCAGCCTGTGGACGCAGATGGGATTCACCGAGGAGGACGGGATCAGGGCCGTCGCGCCCCTTTCTCGCGCAACCGTGGAGGCCATCGCCGCGGCCGGACCCGTCCGAGCGGTAACCGGCCCGGCGGCGCGGGGAGATGCCGTCACCATAGCCGCGCACCTGACGTTGCTGTCGGAGCACGCGCCCGAATTGCTGACGCTCTACCGGGAACTGACCCTGGCGTCCATTCCATTGGCGCGGTCGAAGGGCGTAGGAGAGGAGGAACTGGAGCGATTGAGGCGGACAGCGCAACCTCCAGCCTGATACAATCGCGTCATCATGGCGACCACGATCAGAAAACTGGCTGAGATGAAGCGGAACGGGGAGAAGATCCCCATGGTCACCGCCTACGACTACACTGCCGCCCGCATCGCAGACGCCGCTGAAATTCCGATCATCCTTGTGGGCGACAGCCTGGGGATGGTTGTCCTGGGCTACGATTCGACCATTCCGGTCACGATGGACGACATGGTGCGGCACACCAGGATGGTCAGTCGCGGCGCGTCCAGCGCCCTGATCGTCGCCGACCTGCCTTTCATGGCCTACCAGGTTGACGCCAATGAGGCCATGCGCAACGCCGGCCGGTTGATGCAGGAAGGCGGCGCGCACACTGTGAAGATGGAAGGCGGCGTCGCCATCGCCGATACCGTGCGCCGCATCGTGGACGCCGGCGCGCCCGTCATGGGGCACATCGGCCTCACACCGCAGTCGGTGAACGCGCTGGGCGGATACCGCGTGCAGGGGCGCACCCGCGAGACGGCCAGACGTCTGCTGGATGATGCCACCGCCTTGCAGGATGCCGGGGCGTACTCGGTGGTGTTGGAGTGCGTGCCCAGCCCCTTGGCCGGGGTGATCACGGAACGTCTCAGCATTCCCACCATCGGCATCGGGGCGGGGCCGGATTGCGATGGGCAGGTGCAGGTGTTTCACGATATGCTGGGTCTGTTCCCCGATTTCCTGCCCAAGCACGCCCGCCGCTACACCACACTGGCTGACGACATCGCCGCGGCGTTCCGACGCTACGCGGATGACGTCCGTTCCGGTGCGTTCCCTGACGAGTCCGAAAGCTTCACGATGAACGAAGCGGTGCTTTCCGACCTCCTGGATGGCTAGCGCCCCCACCTCGTACCAACAGGACGACAATACCCGACGCGGCCTGTTCGGCGTGCTGGGCCGCTGTAGCGGCCGGATACTCTTTGCGTTTACTGCATCTGGAGTTCGCTGGCGGGTCTACTGACCTACGCCCGGCTGGTCACGGCGGAAGATCCGCCGCTCGCCTGGCCGGAAATTGCTATAATCGGCATAGTTTCGGCCGCAATAACCATCGGCGTAGAGCTAGCTCCCGACCACGTTCGGATTGGTAGAGGAAACACTCATGGTACTGGCAGAATTGCGCAAGCGGTTTTACTGCGATCAGGGCCGCGCGGAAGGTCGTTAAGAACGAGATCGTCTTTGGGAAGCCTGGCTGGAACGCCGCGAAGCGGCTGAGCGCGATGGCCGTCCCTTCACCGAACCGCCTCCCTCGCGCAACGGATCCTCGGTAGATAACAACAACTAAACAGGAAAAGGACGATACGTAATGCCCCGACTCGAAGGAAAAACCGCAATCGTCACCGGCGCGAGCCGCGGTATTGGCGCTGAGATCAGCCGCCTGTTCGCCGCCGAAGGCGCGCGCGTCATCTGCGCCGCCCGCACCGTCAACGAAGGCGACCACCCGCTGGAAGGCTCTCTGGCCAAGACCATCGCTGACATCAAGGAGGCCGGCGGCGAGGCGACTCCGGTGGCCTCCAACATCTCGCTTCCAGAGGACTGCGAGATGCTGGTGTCGGAAGCGCGACACATCTACGGGCCGGTGGACGTGCTGGTGAATAATGCAGCGTTGACCTACTACCTGCCCATCAAGGACTTTCCCGTCAACCGGTGGATGCGTTCGTGGGCTGTAAACTTCCATGCGCCGTTCATCCTGAGCCAACTTGTGCTGGCCGACATGATCGAGCGCAAGTCGGGCAGCATCGTCAATATCTCGTCGGGTTCCGCAGTCGGTCCCGGCCGTGGACCGTACACCACACCGACCAACAACGGGACATGCTACGGAGCCGAGAAAGCAGCCCTGGAGCGTTTCTCACAAGGGTTGGCGCAAGAAGTCTATGAGTATGGAATCTCCGTAACCGCCGTGGCGCCGTCCCTGGTGGTGCCGACGCCCGGGACCGTGTTCCACCACCTGGTCGACGGCATGGACGATCCGCGCGGCGAGCCGCCCGAACTGCTGGCCCAGGCCACTCTGCTGCTGGCGTCCGAACCCGTGGACAAGGTCACCGGACGGGTCTGCTACAGCCAGCAGATACTGCTGGAGTTCGGCTGGATCGACGAAGGTCGCGGGTGGGGTGTTGACGAAACCCGCGGCCCCGGCAGCGGCTACAGCCAAATGTAATGCCCTGCGTGGTAAGATAGCGCGACATTCCGGCCGGACATCCGGCCACCCCTACTGCAAGTAGCAAGCTCCGCGTCACCAGGAGAGGTTAATCATGGAGTTCCAGTTCGGCACCGAGGACGCAACCTTCCAGAGCGACCTCCAGCAATTCATCACAGCGGAGTACGTCCCCGAGTGGGAACTGGGCGAGCGCGGCGAGGGGGATGAAAACTGGCACCGTACCCTGGATATGCGGCGCAAGCTGGCCGACCGCGGCTGGCTCACCATGCACTGGCCGGAGGAATACGGCGGTCAGAAGGCGTCGCCGGTGCGCACCGCCATCTTCAACGAGGCGATGACCTACCACCGCGCGCCCGGCCGCGATAACTTCGGCGTGCGAATGATGGGAGCCACGTTGATGATTCACGGCACCGACGAGCAGAAGGCCGAGCACCTGCCGCCAGTGGCCAAGGGCGAGGTGCAGTGGTGCCAGGGCTACAGTGAACCCGAGTCCGGCTCCGACCTGGCCTCATTGAGCACTCGCGCCATCCGCGACGGCGACGAGTTCGTCATCAACGGCAGCAAAATCTGGACCTCCATGGGGCACCGGGGCGACTGGATCATGCTGCTCACGCGCACCGACACCGACGCGCCCAAGCACCGGGGCATCAGCTTCTTCCTGGTGGACATGAAGACGCCCGGCATCGAGGTGCGGCCCATCATCAACATGGGCAACCGGCACGAGTTCAACCAGATCATATTCGACAACGTCCGCGTCCCCGCCCGCAATATCGTGGGCGAGGAAAATCGCGGCTGGTACGTGGCCGTGACGCTGCTGGACTTCGAACGTTCCGGCATCGACTATTCGGCGGCGGCCCGCCGGCACCTGGACGATACCCGACAGTGGGCCGACGGCATCTCTCGCAACGGCAAGCCACTCAGCCAGGAGCCCTGGGTACGCAACGTGTTGGCCGACCGGTACATCGAGTGCGAGGTGGCACGGCTGATCGCCTACAACGTGGCGTGGATGCAGGGCGAGGGCCTGGTGCCCAACAAGGAAGCGTCCATGTCCAAGGTGTTCGGCAGCGAGACCGTGCAGCGCACCACCGCGTCGTGCCTGGAGGTCATGGGGATGTACGGTGGCCTGCGCGACGCCAGGTGGACGCCCATGGAGGCCGACATGCAGGAGCACTGGCTGCGAGCGTTCTCGCATACCATCGCTGCCGGCACCAGCGAGGTGCAGCGCAACATCATCGCCAGCCGGGGGTTGGGCCTGCCGCGCGGGTAGCACAAAGGTGAGCCAATGGCCACAATTGAACATCCCAAGGTTAGTCGCGCTAAAACGGCGTACCAATACCTGGACGCCGCGGCTGCCGACTATGTGGCTGGCGACCTCACCGGAAGCTCTGCGAATATGTGGCAGGCCACAGAAGTGGCGCTGTCCGCTGTTGCCAAGTCTCGCGACTGGCCTCACCAGACCAAGGACGACCTGGAGTCGGTTCTCTGGACGCTCAACAAAGAGTTCCGCGAGTTGCACCTGTCGGGGAGTTGGGCCGTCGCCGATACACTGCGGGATAACATTCAGGAAGACTTTTTGGAGCTTGGAGAAATCAGGATGGCCAGGCTGCTGATTCTCAATTTCGTAGGCGAATTACTGGAACTGGCCAGGCGATCGCCGGCAATTCCGTGACGCCTGATGATCACATCCAAACCGTAGCATCCTGCTTGCGGGCTGCCGGGCAAATGTTTGTTGATGGCGAAAATTTGCTTGCGTCGGAAATGATGTGGGGCGCGGCAATCCATTCGGTCAACGCTGTGGCGATGCTGCGAGAGTGGGATCATGGGAAGTATAGCCACGAAAGCAACGTGGTTGAGCGCCTGTCAATTCAATACAATGAGCGAGGCTTGGCTGAGGGATTTTGGACCGCCCGCCACCGGCTGCATCCGAATTTAGACAAAGTCTTTCTCACCTGTGATCAGTTGGATAATTACCGCCAGGACGTGCAACGTTTTGTTGGTCGGATGCTGGAAATTGCCGATAGTCTGAGGTGAATATGGATCAAGAACTTCACTACAAAACCCTATCTTATGACCTCTCCCTTGACGGTATCGCCGTCCTCACGCTGACCAACCCGACAAAGCGCAACGTTCTCTCGTCAGGCACCCTCGCGGCTCTTGAGGAACGGCTCGACGAAATCGCCGGCGATCGCGACGCCCGCGTCATAGTGATCCGCTCCGAGGGGCCGGTGTTCAGCTCGGGCCACGACCTGAACGAGTTGGTCAACGGGGACGCTGAGGACTACACTGCCGTCTTTGACGCCTGCACCCGCGTCATGGAGGGCATCCGCCTGCTGCCCAAGCCAGTCATCGCCCAGGTGCAGGGCTTGGCCACCGCCGCCGGCTGCCAGCTGGTCGCCACCTGCGACATCGCCGTTGCCGCCGACACCGCCGCGTTTGCCACGCCGGGCGTGCAGATCGGCCTGTTCTGCACCACGCCGGGCGTCGCCGTCGCACGCTCCGTGATGCCCAAGAAGGCTATGGAGATGCTGCTGACCGGCCGGCCCATATCGGCGCAGGAAGCGTTGGAGTTCGGCCTCATCAGCCGCATCGCGCCGGCAGACGAACTGGAGGAGCAGGTGATGAACCTGGCCCGGCAGATCGCGTCCGCCAGCGCGCAAACCCTGGCGCTGGGCAAGGCGGCGTTCTACAAGCAGATCGAGATGGATCGGCCGTCGGCGTACCAGTTCGCTGGAAAAGTCATGGTGGACAACCTGCTGGAGGACGACGCACACGAGGGCATCACCGCGTTCTTGGAAAAGCGCAAGCCGGTTTGGACAACCTGACCTTCGCCCCGTCATTCCGGCTTTCGCCGGAATCCAGGCGCGTTGATAATCCGATACACTCAAATTGCGAAAGCGATCCCTGGGTTCCAGCGTTCGCGGGAATGACGAAATGCGGAGACTATGATGGCGTTGCAGGAATTTATCAAGGAATCGTTTGACAGTAACTGGGAGTGGCTGGTCCGCTACGTGGACGGGCTGACCCAGGACGAGATCGAGTTCACGCCCAACGAGCAGTGCCACTCCATCGGCTTCATCGTCTGGCACTACGGGCGCGCGCTGGATATGTGGGTGCAATCCCTCGCCAAGCAGGACACCCAGCTATACGAGCGGGAGTGGGCCGAGCGCCTGGGCTTCGCGCCGGAACCGATGAACGTCGGCTTCGGCTACACCGTGGAGGATCTCACCAACTGGAAGTGTCCCGACAAGGCCCTGCTGATGGAGTACGCCGACGCCGCACGAAACAACTTGCTGGAATTCCTGGCGCAGCACGACGACGAGTCCCTGGTCAACACGCAGATGACCAACCGCCGGGGCGAAAGCATGGCCGTCGGCGACATGTTCCGCCTGCTCATCTGGGAGGTCAACCAGCACGGCGGCCAGGCGGGCTACCTGCGCGGCATGCAGCGGGGGCTGAACCAGTAGTGGGGCAAACGGTTTTCGTCAACCCAACGTTGGCGATGTAAAATCGGCCCATCGACACCAAGGAACAGCGCGATGAAACGAAAAGGCGTAATCAAAGGACAGATTATCGATTTGGACGAACCGCTCGGCCTGCCGGAGGGACAGGCGGTTGAGGTAGAGGTGAAGGTCAGCGCGGTGGAGGCGGTTGATCTGTAGCAGTACGGTATTCGGCCGATACCTCTTACCGACTACGTAGTCACTACCAAGATGGTGAACGAATGGCGCGACGAGTTGGGCATCTGAAAATTGAGGTCCCTGTACGACGTAAGCTTTCTGGTTGCGCTGTTGGCCAGAAACCATAACGCTCACCGTGCGGTGTCGGTTTGGTTCGCCGCCAACATAGAACTGGGGTGGGCTTCCTGCCCGCTAACGCAGAACGGGTGCGTGCGCATCTTGTCCCAACCACGATATCCGCTGAGCGCAGCCACCGCCATTGGACGGGATTACTACAGGAGAGCTGGACCATGGTTGAAGAAGCGGGAGCAACTCGACCGCGCACCGTTACATCATCAAGAAAGAAGGCATTCTTAGTGAAGAGCCCATCGTGAAAGGCACGCGAACTCCGGTGCGCGCCATTATAGAACTTTGGCGCTTGGGATACGCGCCGGAAGAGATCCGCAGCGGACTGCCCCACCTGAGTCTAGCTGCCGTGTTTGACGCCCTCAGTTACTACTGCGATCACATCGAAGAGATAAACGGCTACATCGCACAAAACCGGGTCCCACCCGAACTTATCCATCCGACCGTCAGGACCCTGTGAACGGCGAACTGTTCATGTCAATCTACCTTGACGAGGATGTGCATATCGTTATCGCAGAGTTGGTGGCCGCTCGGGGATTCAGAACTGTAACCGCACGGAGCGCGGGTCAGTTGGGCAAGCCGGACGCTGAGTAACTTGCGTATGCCGCGAGTCAAGGTTTGTGTCAAGTAACGCACAATCGTAGGGATTTCCAAGAATTACATCATCCATACGTAACTGAAGGTCTTGCTCACTCAGGAATCATCATCGCAGTTCGCAGGCGGCCCTACGAAACAGCCAATCGCCTGCTCCGACTGCTGAACACGGTCACCGCAGACGAGATGCACAACCAAATGCTCTACATTTTACGCGTGGATCGTCCACGCTTTCGGACCTCGCAACCGAGATACAGGAGAAGTCGCAATGCCCACCAGCACTTTGCAGTACCGCTACGACCCATTGCACCAGGACATCGTCTGCTCTGAGACCGCCATCAACGACCTGCCGAGGATTGTGGACAGCCTGGGCGGCAGCCGCGCCATGATCACCTGCGGCCCCACCATCCTCAGCGCGTGCAACGTGGTGCCGCGCGTGCAGGAGGCGCTGGGGTCCCGATACGTCGGCACCTACTCCGGCGTCGCGCCCCACTCGCCCGTTGAGACGGTCGAAGCCGGCGCCGCCATGGCGCAGGAGACCCAGCCCGACGTTTTCATCAGCGTCGGCGGCGGCAGCACCCACGACACCACCAAGGCAATCGCCACCCTGCTGGCCGAGGGCGGCGACATCCGGGACTACGCCATTTTCTTCGAGCCGCCCGACAAAATCGTCGTGCCGCCAACACCGTCGCCCAAGCTGCCCATTATCGGCGTGCCGACCACCATGGGGTGCGCCGAGTTCAGCCGCGGCGGGGGCGGCATCACCGACCACGAGCAGGGACGCAAGCTGAGCATCGCCGGCGATGGAGTCACTCCCCGCACGATCATCATGGACGGGCAGGCTCTCGCCACCACGCCGCTACGAATCCTGGTGTCCACCGCCATAGGTCAGTTGCGCATCGCCATCGAGACGGTCTATTCCACCGGCCGCAATCCCATCGGCGACGGCATGGCCCTGCACGCCATCCGCCTGCTCTTCGAAAACCTGCCCAACTGCAAGGACGGCGACATCGACACGTTGCTCACCACCAAGACCGCTTGCGCCATGGCGTCGTTGGCTTCTTTCGGAGGGTTGGGGCTGAACACTGCCACCTGCCATCACGTTGGCGGACTGTACGACGTGCCCCACGGCGAGGCGAACGCCATCCTGCTGCCGCATACCATGCGTTACAACCTGGACGCCTGCGCCGACCGGCAGCGCATGATCGCCGAGGCCATCGGCGTCGCCAACTCCACGATGACTGACGAGGAGGCTGGGCTGGCCGCCGCCGACGCGGTGGACGAACTGTGCCGGGAACTGGAACTGCCGCGCACCCTGCGCGAGGTGGGTGTCCCCGAGGACGGGCTGGAATACATCGCCACGGCGACGTTGCAGGATCGCAGCCTCAGCACCAACCCCAAGCCTGTGGTTGACGCCGGACCGATCATTGAGGTGCTGCAGGCGGCCTACTGATCCCGCTTGGGACGGATTGACCCGCCTAATTGGCGGAAACGTACTTTACGGCCGCCGCGTCCGGTCTGGCCAAATCTCGGGGATCGATGCGGTGGCCAGCAACAACGGCGATGGTATCAGTCTCGAATACGCTCGCCAGCGCGTCAGCCGATTCGCGAGCGCCCTCTATGTCGTGAACGTCTACAGTCGCTGACGCCTCGACGGCCACCATCACCGGACGATGCCCCTCGGAGTGTATGGCGCGCATGATGAAGTTGGTGCGCTCAATACGGAGGTACTGATCCTCACTAATTCGGCCTTCACGGTACGCGTCGTAGACCTGATCCGCAAACTCATTGATCGGTTCGAGCAATTGGCTCTGCATGGTCCTCGGACGTATGAGGTCCAGCCTCTGGTTCACTGTTGACCGCAAGTTGCGGTGCAAGCGATTTTCAAGATCGCTGCCCCTGAGATAACCCACGTCATCTTTGAGTTGGGCGACATCGGTCTTCAGTTCAGCAACATCGGTTTTTAGCTCAGCCACATCCGTCTTCAGCTCAGCCACATCCGCTTTGACTTCGACCATGTCGGCCTTCAGCTGGGCGAAGTCCACCTTTAGTTCGGCTACATCCTTCTCGATGCGGTCCAAGCGAGCCGGCATCCCGAGGAACTCGTTGGTGAGCATCGCACGCAACAGCAACGGCTGCGCTTCCGGGTGGGCGTGCAAGTCCGCGATGATGCGCGCAACCAGCAGTTCGGGGTCGAGCTGTGGTGAGGATTGGGTGGACATGACTCGACTATAGCATCGGGGATTCCGGGTCAGAAATCAACGACTGTCATCACCTACAAGTTCTCAATCTCCACGGGCTCGATTGGATCGGCCAGTTCGAAGCCGAATACGCGGGAGTAGAAGTACAGCTCGGCCTCCAGCGCGCGCTTGATGTTCTCGGCGCGGCGGAAACCGTGCTGCTCTCCCTCGAAGGGCAGGTACGCGCACGGTATCCCCTTGGCGCGCACCGCGTCGAACATCATTTCGGCCTGGTTAGGAGGCACGATGCGGTCCTGAAGGCCCTGCATCAGGATGATGGGGCACGACAGCCCGTAGGTGTGGTTGATGGGCGACCGCTGTTGATAGATGTCCGCTCCTTCCGGATAGGGAGCGATCAGCCGGTCCAGGTATCGGGACTCGAACTTGTGGGTGTCCCCCGCCAAGGCCGTCAGATCTGACACGCCGTAGTAGCTGGCGCCGGCCGCGAACACGTTGCGGAACGCCAGCGCCGCCAAAGTAGTGTACCCGCCGGCGCTGCCGCCTCGAATCGCCAGCCGGTTGCCGTCGGCCAACCCCTGATGCACCAGATGCAGCGCGGCGTTGGCGCAGTCGTCCACGTCCACGACGCCCCAGTTGCCGTTGAGCAGTTGGCGGTAGGCGCGGCCGTATCCCACGCTGCCGCCATAGTTCACGTCCACCACGGCGAAACCGCGGCTGGTCCAGAACTGCACCGACATGTCCAGCGCTCCCGACGCCGCGCCCGTAGGCCCGCCGTGGCTGAGGGCCAACAGCGGCGGCAATTCGACTCCCGGTGCCTGGTATTCCGGATTCCTCGGCGCGTAGTACAGCGCGTAGGCCGGCCGTCCCTCGTTGGACGGGAACTCGATGGTCTGCGCCGGCGAGACATAGCCCGCGTCCACATTGGTGGTTGACGCGGCCTTGAGCGTGTCCCAATGGCCGTCGCTGAGGTTCACCCGCATCAGCGACATGGGACGCTCGGGGTCGCCGGCGACCACCACCGCGGTGACGCCGGACACCACCAGATCGCCACGGCCCATCTCGCCGGCCGGAACGTTCAGGTGTGTCATGATCCCACTGTCGGGATTCAATCGGTTCAGCGACCACGCGCCGGCCCGGTTCACCGCGCACACAATGTCCCCATTGCCGGCGAATCCATAGGTGCGGCTGGCGAACACCCACTGCGGACGGGCGTATTCGGCGTCGTCAGGATGGAGTGCCTCCGGCCCGTGGCTGCCCAGGCGGTACAGGTTCCACCAGCCCGATTCCTCGGACACGTAGTGCAGGACGCCGTCGGGCGACCACTCCGGCTGGAATACCGATACGTGCTCCCCGCCGGCGACCAGCGTAGCCTCTGCCAGCGTCCCGTCATCCCGCACGGGGGCGGTCCACAAATGCGTCCCATCCCAAGGCATGTTGGGGTGATCCCACGACAGCCAGGCCAGCGTCCCGCCATCGGGGCTGAGGCGCGGCGACGAAGCGAAATCCCATCCTTCGGCCAGCACGACCTGTTCGCCGGACCCATCCGCCGGCACTGATGCTATGGCGTTGACGATGTTGTCGGGATCCGAATGGTCCTCGCGGACGCAGATCAGCCGGTTTAGTCGCCGGTCCAGCGTGGCGTCGGCGTAGCGCAGGGGCGCGTCGGGCGTGATGGGCTGCGGCTCACCGTCCGGTTCCAAACGGTAGATGCGTTGGTCGTCGAAATTCGAGAACCACACCGTCCCGCCGTCCGCGATCCACGCGCCGCCGCCGTACTCATGCACGCGCGTCCGCGCGTTGAAGGGTGCCGGATTGACCTCCGCGATGGTTCCGTCCGGCGTCAAGCGCACGATGACGTTGCGCCCGCCCTCGGACGGACGGCCCTCAGTCCACAGGATGGCGTCGCCGTCGATGGCGACCTGCCCGATGCCGATGGACTCAGCGACGATGGCGTCCGCCGTGATGGGCGAACGCCAGGAACCGTAGGGCGCGATGGTGGGTTTGCTGGTAGTCACGACAACTTCTCCAATCGAAATTCCTGCATACCCGCTTTCTCGGGGACGACGGGCGAAATTGAGCTACGCCACCGCCGGCATCACCTCGGACGCGACGGTTTCCATGGCCGGGAACACCACCGAGGGATCGCCAGAGTAGGGCGATACCACGATGCGCGACACGCCGATGTCCCGGTATGCCTGCGCGTTGGCGCGCATCTCCGCCGCGTCGGTGCCCAGGGTGAATCGACCGGGCCGGCCGCCCTGCAACGGCACGCTGACCGACACCGGGATGGTGGCGGGATCGCGATCGGCGCGTTCCGCGCGCTCGTGCAGGTAGCGGATGCCCTGGGCCAGGTCCTCCGGCGGCATGGCGGTGGGATGCCAGCCGTCGCCGTGGCGAGCGGCCCGTCGGATGGCCGCCCGGCTGGTGCCTCCGATGATCAGCGGGATGCCCTCGGGACGCACCGGGCGCGGTGAGAACGCCATGTCCGCGAACTGGAAAAACCGACCCTCGTATTGGGGATCGTCGTCACACCACAGGGTTTTCATGATCTCGATGGATTCGTCGGTGTACGGGCCACGCTCGGAGAACGGCACGCCCATGGCCTCGATTTCGGTGTCGATCACACCGACGCCCACGCCCAGCGCCACGCGCCCGCCCGACAACTGGTCCAGAGTGGCCGCCTGCTTCGCCAACCGCATGGGGTTGTGATAGGGCAACACGAGGACGCTGGTGCCCAGGATGACGCGGCTGGTCTGAGCGGCGGCATAGGTCAGTATGGTCATCGGGTCGTAGTACGGGCGGTTGCCGAGACGCTCGTACACGTAGCTCACGTTGAAAACGTGGTCGCTGGCCCAGACGGAATCGTAGCCCAGCTCCTCGGCGCGGGCGGCAACGCTGACCACATCCTGCACGTTGGTGAGACCCTGGTTGTTGGAAAGGGAAAAGCCGATGTTCATCACGAAACTCCTGGAGCATCCGGCGTCGGGTTGGCGGGAAGAGTTGGCGAGCCCGGCCATCCGTCGCCCGGCGCGCTCAAAACGCGCCCATTTTGGCACTGCCGGCACGGGGTGGCAATGCCCATCCCGTTTGGTAACTGTCCAGAGTTGATGGGTTTGCCTGTTATGGATGCCTCATCGGCGAGTGGGCGCAGACACTTACAGTCCGGGGATTGGGAGAGGTGAGCAGCGGAAAGATTTTCTGGATACCGGCTCAAGGCCGGCATGACGGTCTTGGTGTTAGGAGGACACTTGAAACGTGAACAGTTACCCCGTTTGCTGTGGGCTAGCCAGGCAGCGCCAGCAGCCTGGCAACGAAACGGCGCACCGATTCGCGCCCTCGCTCCAGGTCATCCACTTCCATGAAGTCATGGCAAAAGTTGGCGTGGAATTGTTGAGCCGACAGAAAACCATCGCTTATGCCGGGGTCGTTGTACTCTTCGGCCAGGCGGTCGGCGGCGATTTTCAGCGATCGATGGCTACCGAAGGGCCAATCCCGCTGCTGCGCCAGCGCCATCACCGCGTGAGATGCGGCGCCCCACATTTTTTCAGAACCCTGCGGGCTGTCGCCGGCGGCGAACTCGGCGTCCGCCTGCTCCAGGAACTGCTGCGTGGTTTGGGTGTGTTCCTCGGTCAACATCGCGATCTCGATCCATCTTTAGCGTTTCCAATTATATCGCCCGTTGGCCTTCGCCAGAGCCGTACCAAAAAGGGGCGCATGATGATGCGCCCCGTCTCGATGCACTCGGCGGTCACACTCACTACATGAACAGGCCGCCGTTCACCTCAAGCTCCGCTCCGGTGACGTAATCGCCCTCGGGGGCGCACAGGTACACCACCATCTGCGCCACCTCTTCCGCCTTGCCGAACCGCTTGAGGGGTATCTGGTTCAGCAGTCGCTCCTGCACACGCTCCGGTATGGCGGTGATCATCTCCGTTTCGATGAAGCCGGGCGCCACCGAGTTCACGTTGATGCCCTTCCCGGCGAGTTCCTTGGCCAGCGACTTGGTCATGGCCGCCACGCCGGCCTTGGACGCCGCGTAGTTGGCCTGCCCAAAGTTCCCGATCTGACCGATAACCGAGGTGATGTTCACCACACGGCCGTAGTTCTGATCCACCATCCCGTCCACGAACACCTTGGTGCAGTTGAATACGCCGTCCAGGTTGATCGACAGCACCTTGCGCCAGGTGGCGTGGTCCATGTTCACGAAGGTCTTGTCCGAGGTCACGCCGGCGTTGTTGACCAGGATGTCCAGGTGCCCGAACTCCTCGAGGACCTGCTGGGCCATCCGGTAGGTATCGGGAAAGTCGCTGATGTCCGCGGGCGCAAGGATAGCCCTCCCGCCGAACTCCTGGATCTCCACCTGCAACTCCTCCGCCGCCCGGGCATTCGACAAATAGTTGATTGCTACTTCCGCCCCTTCTTTGGCCAACGCCATGGAGATAGCACGTCCAATCCCTCTCGATCCTCCGGTAACCAGCGCAGTTCGTCCTTCCAGTTTCATACCGCTTACCCCCTTAGTCGCTGTCAGCCCATGGGCGCGTACCTATTTTTGTCTGTTTGCCGTATCTACCCCCAAATCGTGCCGTCGCCGGCGAAACAACTCCCCAAGCGGACCTAACCGGCCGTTTCCGTCTCGGCGCTGGCGCTGCTCCGGCCGCTTCTGCGCCGGCTGGCCGTACTGCTCCGGGAGGCTTCCTGCTCCTTTCGCAGCTTGCGGATCTCGTCCTCCATGTCGTCCAGCCGCTCCTCAATGCTGAGCACATGGACGAACAGGCGATTCATCTGGCTGCGCGACGGCATGTTGAGCGTCCGGAGCATGGCGTCGATCTGCGGGTTCATCGCATCCGCCATCCGTTCCTGCGCGTGCAAGCCCTGCTCCATGTACTTGCCCAGGGCCTTCGCGAAGTCCTCGGTGCTCATGGTATCAGCAAACGCCTTGGCCATCGCTTCCAGCTGTTCGTTCCACTGCTTCTGGGCGTCGCTGAACGTCTGCGGATTGGGCGACGCAGCGAGGATTTGGCTCCACTGCTGGGACCACAGGTTGAAGAACTGCTGCCACATCGCCGCCGGGTCGTTGGCCGCGAAGGGCGGAGCAAATGCTCCGAACCCGGGCATCCCGGCCCCCGGCATCCCCGTCCCGGGCATTGGGCCGTTGCTGGGCGGCCAGAACGAGTTGGGCGACCCGGACGCCGCCGCCTGCTGCCACATCTCGGTGGACTTGCGGAACATCTCCTGCCATGCCTCGAAGGGGTTGGCCGCGTTCTGCGCGCTGGTCATTCTTTCTCTCTCCTGGTAGGCCCTCTCCCTTTGTGGAAGAGGGTCGGGGTATCCTTATCCAACCCGCGCCGCGACCCACTCGTCGATCTTGGGCCACAGCGTTTGGTGCGCCTGCCGGCCAGAGAATACGGAGATGTGGCCGCCGGGCAACTCCATGAACTCCTTGTCCTCGCTGGACACGACGTCCATCAGGCTGCGGGCCGCCGGGGCCGGCACGATGAAGTCCTGGCTCGCGGCCACGCACAGCAGGGGCTGCTGGATTCTGGACAGATCCACCCGCCGCCCGTTCAGCACGAACTCGCCGTTGATCAACTGGTTCTTGCCGTACATCTGCTTGGATAGCTGCCCGAAGAACCGTCCCGGCATCCCGATGAAGTCGCTGGCCCAGCGGTTCATGGCCTTGTAGTTGTCAACGTAGCCGGGCCGGTTCACGTTCGCCCACAGGCCGGAGAGGGCCTGGGCATCCAGGGTGGGCCGGAGCATCTTGAAGCCGGCGCCCATCAGGTTGGCCGGCAAAACGCCGTAGTGCTCCACGATCAGGTCGGCCGGGAAGTAGCGCTCGTCCAGCCACACGCGGAACATCCCGCCCTCCTCGAAGTTGATGGGAGCCACGATGGCCACGAAGTTCTTCACCGGCGCGTCGGGATGGGCCGCCAGGTAGGTTGCCGCCAGCGTACCGCCCAGGCATATGCCGTTGAGCGTGAGTTCCCGGGCGTCCGACGCCTCCAGGGCCCGGTCGATGGCCCGGGGGATCAGCTTGAGGGCCGCTTCCTCGAAGCCCAGGTCCTTGTCCTCGGCGGCGATTTCGCCCCAGTCCAGCAGGTACACGTCGTGCCCCTGGTTGGTCAGGTACTCGATCATGCTGTTGCCGGGCAGCAGGTCCAGCACGTAAGGACGGCTGATGCCCAGCCACGGCACCATCAGGTAGGGCGTCTGGTACTTGATCTTGTCCCGCTCACCGTAGCGCAGCAGGCGCACCTTTCCACGCTTCCAGATCACCTCGTAGGGGGTGACATCGATCGGCGGTTCCGCCGGATTGGTCACGAAGGAGTCGACCATCGTCTGGGCGCGCTTGAGGTTCTCCTGCAACTCTTCCTGTAACCGGGAAACGAACTCTGCCTGGCTGACCACCGGCGTTCCTCCTTGGCATCTATTTCATCAATGGCCCCTCTCCCGCGGCGAGAGAGGGGTTGCCACAAAAGCTGAGGTTCTCGATATCGCTATGCCTGGGCTTGCGGCGCCATGTTCCTGGTGGCGTCGATCCACCACTCCATGTACGCCTCGCCGTACTTGACGGAACTCTTGGCGAACTCCTGGCCGGACTGCACCATCTTGACGTTGGTTTCCATCATACCGGTCATCAGTGTGTTGCTCTGCTGCATTCCGGTGTTGAAGGCGGTGAAGCCGGCAGCGATCGCGTCGTTGTACGCCTTGAATAGTTCCTGGGTCTTTTCCATGAGTCTACGCTCCTGTTGTTTCGGATTGGTTAAGATTCATCCCCGGTTTCCCGGGAGATGACCTGGTCCTGTTCCTCGTCTGAATCGATCCCAACGGCTCCGACCGGCGCGAATCCGAAGGCCTGCGCATAGAGGTCGAAAAATCCGTTGATCATCCGCTGGTAGCCCGACACCACCTCCGTCCAACCCTCCAGCAGTTGCTCCCCCGCCTCGGTGATGCTGTACACGCGCTTGGCGGGACCGCTCTCGCCCGTCTGCCATTCCGAGGCCACGTAGCCATCGTTCTCGAGCCGGCGCAGTTCCTTGTACAGGGTGGGATGGTCCACTTCCGAAAAGCCCATCTGGTTCAGATGCTGCATTATCAGGTAACCGTGCAGGCTCCACTGCTTGAGCAGCAGCAGCACCCACGGCGTCATGAACCCACGGGGCATCTTCGGATTGATGGGCTGGTCTGCCGTTCCCATATATGTTCTTTTACCACATAGGTGCAACCACGTCAATATCCGGGGCCAATCGTTGGCTCCACCGAGTACGAGAGGCGACGGAAACACCGACCCGTACCGGACCGCCGGCGACTCCGAACCGACCGCAGGCGGTCAATATGGTATGATATTCGCAGTGCTCAAACAAACTCCGGGCCGGTGCGCCCACCGTTCCCCGATGGCTAGAGGTTACGATGCCACGGTTGACCCCTCAGGAAGTCGACGATTATCTCGACGGCCCCCATGTGGCCCATTTCGCCTCCATACGGCGAAATGGGGGGCCCCACATTTCGCCGGTCTGGTATCAGTGGAAATCGGGCAGTGAACCCGACACCGGCACAGTGACCGTCGTATCCGGCGACTCCGCCGTCAAAACGCGCAACGTCCGCCGCAACCCCAAGGTCTCCATCTCCGTCGCCACCGACGAGTGGCCGTACCAGTACGTCATCCTGGAGGGCGACGCCACCGTCACCAGCAACAACATCAAGGAAGCGGTGCGCACCATATTCTCCCGCTACGAGGGACCCGAGCGCGGCGAGGAAGACGCCAATGATCTGACCGAGGGCGATCAGCAACTGGTTGCCATCGTCATCAATGTCAAGCGCATCCTCTCCTGGAAAGGAGATGGCGAGTAACCCCGGGACGTCCGTCCCTCCTACGGCCGACGCCGTCATCGTAGGCGGCGGCGTCATCGGCTGTGCCATCCAGTACCACCTGGCGCGGCTGGGCGTAACCAACACTGTCCTGCTAGAGCGCGACGTCCTCGGTTCCGGCAGCACCGGCCGTTCCCAGGCCATCTGCCGGATGCACTATTCCAACCGGATAACCACCCAACTGGCTTGGCAGAGCCTGCAGGTCTTCGCCGATTTTGACGCCAGGGTGGGCGGGACGTCCGGCTTCGTGAACACCGGATACCTCGTGGTGGTCAAAGAGTCCGACCAGGGGGGCCTGCAACGCAACGTGGCCATGCAGCAGGAGCTTGGGGTACCCACCTCGGTGGTATCCCGTGATGACTTGGCCCGGCTCGCGCCCCCGGTGGTCCTGTATGACGACGAACGGGCCGCGTGGGAGCCCGAATCGGGCTACGCCGACCCCTACCAGGTCACGGTGTCCTATGCCGCTCGCGCCCAGGAAGCGGGCGCGCGAATCGTAACGCGCAACTCCGCCGCGAGCATTGAAACCGACGGCGGACGGGCGCAGGCCGTGGTCACCGCCAACGGCGAGCGCGTCGCCACCGGCACCGTGATCGTCGCCGCCGGCCCTTGGTCCAGGCAGGTCCTCGCGGGTATTGGCGTGGACGTGCCCCTCATTCCGGTGCGACACCAGGTTGCCACGGTAGCCCGCCCCTCGGAGGCGGTCCCTTATCATCCGACGGTCGGCGACATCAGCCAGTCTTTTTCCTTCCGGCCCGATGGATCCAACTTCACCACCATGGGTTTCGGCGACGACGACGAACAATCCGATCCTGACGCGTATCCGCAGGGACTAGATCTGTCAGAGGCATCAGTCGCCAGGGCCAAACTTGGCCGCCGCGTACCCGGCATGGCCGACGCCTACTACCGGGGCGGCTGGTCCGGCCTGTTCACCACCACGCCCGACTGGCATCCCATCCTGGACGCGGTGCCGAACGTGGATGGATTGTTCTGCGCCGTGGGTTTCAGCGGTCATGGTTTCAAGCTATCCCCGGCCGTGGGCAAGTCCGTCGCCGAGCTTGTGGTGGAAGGCCGCGCCCGCGACGTCGACCTCGCCCCCCTGCGATTGGCCCGTTTCGCCGAGAACGACCTGCTCGAGTCCAGCTACCGCTACCGCGTCCTCGCCTGACGTCGCGCTCAGATCGGTAAAACCCGGCATGCTGACCCGCGACCAGGCCAAGCCCGCCTACGATTCGCTGAAACAGGCTGACGACGCTTTCGCAGCCGGCGACGAAATGCTCGGCGCGCAGAAGTTGTGGGACGCTTTCGCCTTGATGATGGACTGCATCGCCCACCAGCGGGGATTATCGCCATGCCGTGATGATGATGACATACTGCAGTTGCTTCAGGAGTTGGCTACGCCGCAACGCGATTACTATTCCCAGCTGCTCAGCTTCTCTACCGCCGAACGATTCCGCAATGCGGTAAAACGGGGCGCCAGGGAGGACTACGAGGTGGAGATTTTTGGGCCTGAAGTTCGCCGCCACATCGACGAACTGGCCGAGATGGGATAGCATTTGTGGATGCGCGAGAGCAGGCTGTCCGCCTTCGGGATTTCGCCAACCACCCCTTGATTTCCGGCAACCACCAGCTGCGATCGGAGGTCTTGTGGGGCGTGGCGCAGCAGATGGTGAAAGCGGTCGCCAAGATTCACAATTTACCGAATAGCACTCATCGAGACATGTTTCGAGCGGTCCGGCTGATCGGCACGACCATAGTAGACGACGTAAACTTGCTACCTGAATTCGGACGCATTAGCGACCTGCACATCAATTTCTACGACGGCGAAATGGACAGAGCCGAAATTGCCGACCGGAGCATGATAGTAGTCCTGTTTGCCGACAAGATGCAGCGCATCCTGGACAACGCCGCCTGACCGCTCGCTGACGACAAATCCTCACTGCCATCGCCAAACGGAGTAACCCCGAATGGTAACCAACTTCCAGTCACACTACATTCCCAACACCCCTGCCGAGCAGGACGAACTGCTTGCCTCGATTGGCCTACGGGACATCGATGAGCTGTTCGCTGACATCCCTGATGATTACCGCAACCCTCCCCTGGAACTGCCGGCACCGCTGTCGGAACTGGAAATCCAGCGGGAGCTTAACGAACTGGCCGCCAAGAACCGGTCCCTCGCAAGCGGTCCATCGTTCCTGGGCGCCGGTTCCTACCAACACTTCATCCCGTCCATCGTCAAGGCGATCATGACGCGTGGCGAGTTCCTCACCGCCTACACGCCCTACCAGCCGGAGGTGTCCCAGGGCACTCTCCAGGTGATCTTCGAGTTCCAGACCATGATCAGCGCGCTCTACGGCATGGAGGTCGCCAACGCCGGCATGTACGACGGCGCCACCAGCGTCGCCGAGGCCGTGCTCATGGCCTGCCGTGTGACCCGCCGCCAGCAGGTCATCGTCGCCGATACCGTGTCGCCGGCGTACCGGCAGGTGATCGCCACCTACTGCCAGGCCCAGGGCATCACCATCGACGTCACGCCCGCCGACCAGGTCACGGGCGCGATCACGGAGGCTACCGCCGGCATCGTCGCCCAGTACCCCAACTTCTACGGTTCAATGGAAGATCTGCAGGCGCTGGCGGAGGCGGCGCACTCCGACGGAGCGCTGCTCGTGGTATCCGCCGATCCGCTGGCGATGGGGATGCTGAAACCGCCGGGCGAGTTCGGCGCGGACATCGTGACCGGCGAGGGCCAGCCGCTGGGCATTCCGCCATCCTTCGGCGGCCCGTATCTCGGCCTGTTCAGCTGCAAGCAGCAGTACATCCGCCAGATGCCCAGCCGCCTCGTCGGTCGCACCACCGACACCGAGGGCCGCACCGGCTACGTGCTCACGCTGCAGACCCGCGAGCAGCACATCCGCCGCGAGCGCGCCACGTCCAACATCTGCACCAACGAGGCGCTCTACGCGCTCGCTTCCTCGATTTACCTGGCCGCCATGGGTCGCCAGGGACTCCGCCAGGTGGCGGAACTGTGCTACCACAAGGCCCACTACGCCGCGGACGCCATCGGCAAGCTGGACGGCTATTCCCTGCCTCAATCGAGCCCGTTCTTCCAGGAGTTCGTGGTGTCGTGCCCCAGATCTCCGGACGAGGTCAACCGTCAGCTCATGAAGGGCAACATCCTGGGCGGCCTCGACGTGAGCGACCGGTTCGACAACGGGATGCTCCTGTGCGTAACCGAGATGAACACCCGCGCCGAGATCGACGCGCTGGTGTCCGCCCTAGCGGAGATCGCCTGACCAACGCCCGCATCCCATAGCTTCCCACTGGAGACAAACTGAATATGCTGAACAAAGGCGGAAACCGCGACACGACCAGGATGCTCATGGACCGCAGCGTAACGGGCCGCGTGGGCGTGATCACGCCGGAGCTGGACGTGCCGGCGGCTCCCATGCCGGATGCTTCAATGCTCCGCGATTCGTTGCCGCTGCCCGAGGTGTCGGAACCCGAGGTGGTCCAGTATTTCACCGCGTTGAGCCAGCTCAACTTCAGCATCGACACCCACTTCTACCCACTGGGGTCGTGCACCATGAAGTACAACCCCAAGATCAACGATGAGGTGGCATTTCTGCCCGGGTTCGCTGGCATCCACCCGCAGCAGCCCGCCGAGCAGTCGCAGGGCGCGCTGGATTTGTTGTACCGGCTTCAGGAGTTCCTCACCGAGGTGACCGGCATGTCCGCAACCAGCCTGGCCACCTTGGCCGGCGCCCACGGCGAGCTTGGCGGCGTCCTGATGATGCGCGCCTACCATCTGGCGCGTGGCGATTCCGGTCGCACCAAGATGGGCATACCCGACAGCGCCCACGGCACCAACCCCGCCTCGGCGGCAATGGCCGGGTTCGACGTGGTTACCATCCCCTCCGACGCCGATGGCAACACCGACCTGGCCGCCCTGCGCGAGATCGCCGGCGACGACCTGGCCGGCGTGATGATCACCCTCCCCAGCACCCTGGGCCTCTTCGACAGCCACATCCTTGAGGTGTGCCAGGTGGTGCATGAGTGCGGCGGCCTGGTGTACGGCGACGGCGCCAACATGAACGCGCTGCTGGGCCGGGCCAAGCTGGGCGATCTGGGCTTCGACGTATGCCACCTGAACCTGCACAAGACCTTCAGCACGCCCCACGGCGGCGGCGGGCCGGGCGCCGGCCCGGTGTGCTGCGGTGAGATCCTCGCGCCGTACCTCGCTGCTCCGGTGGTCGAAAAGAACGACGCCGGCGAATACTCCCTGTCCGAGCCGGCGCAGAGCATCGGCAAGATCAGCGGGTTCCACGGCAACTTCGGCGTCCTGGTGCGGGCCTACACCTACATTCGCACGCTGGGCGCGGCTGGCCTGCTATCCATCAGCGGCAACGCCGTGCTGAACGCCAACTACATCATGCACGCGCTCAAGGACATCTACGCGCTGCCCTACGACCGCACCTGCATGCACGAGGTGGTGTTCTCCGCCGACCTGCAGCGGGAGCGCGGTGTCAGCGGCCTGGAGGTCGCCAAGCGGCTGCTGGACTACGGGTTCCACGCGCCCACCATGTACTTCCCGCTCATCGTCCACGAAGCGTTGATGATCGAGCCCACAGAGTCGGAAACCAAGGAGACCCTCGACGCCTTCATCGACGCCCTCCGCGCCATCGACGCCGAGGCGACGTCCGAACCGGAAATGGTGCAGCACGCCCCCCACAGCACGCCCGTCTCCCGCCTCGACGAGGCCACGGCCGCCCGCCGGCCGGTCCTCCGCTGGGAACCGGCCGAGGCGGCGGATTAATGACTAAAACCGCCACCCCAGTGGGAGTTGGGCCGTCATCTGCTCTGAATCGATGCAAGGAACACCCAACTGCCCACAGATGTAGGGGATACGAGTGGTCGAATTGCGAGCAGGGCTTTCTTGCGTCACCACCGTTGCCGGCGCGGTTGACAACATTGCTTTGGCAATCAGATATGGGTCGACGCCGGTAGGTTCATCGGGATCGACATTTCGCACCCAGCCGGCAGCAGCCTCTGACAGTCGTGGCGAATTTACAAACTCGCCCACGGAACTCAATTAGTCGGGCGTATTGTCAGAGAAAAATGTTGGATTCGGTGCCAACAAATGGCGCAACCAGTGCTCCGAACTTCCCCATCTTTTGAGTTCTGGACGTACCTGTCGAACGGATATTACGTCCCCATTCGCAACCAAATCGTCGAACATCGTCCAGAATGACACGAGCACGGTCTGATAATAAAAACGAAATATCGTACTTAACGTGTTGGTATCCAAGACGTACAAGGTCATTTCTTATTTCACCCGACCACGCGAACGATTCTAGGTTGTAGATCTGCTCGGTATTCACGCCCAACACCGCTGACAACTTGACCTCGTCGATGCGCTCGTCGTCGAACGCCAAAAACGCGGCCTGCAAGTATTTTTCCCCAATCAATTCGCTGCGGCCGCATAATAATTTGGACCACTGTTACGCGGAGCCGTTGCGAGACGCAGATTTTCGTGCTGATTGGAAGAAGAGACAATCTGTCCGGCGGATTCGCTACACGCCTTTTCAACTGCCAACGCGTCGCCCGATAGCAGATGCAGATAATAGTTTTCGTCTACGTTTTCGATGTGATTGAAATCGAAAATCAAGTGCGCGAATTGCCTCAGCATAGTGGCTGACAAACGCGGGCCTGACATTGCGTGGTTCAGGTAGATAATTGGAAATCGGTACTCCCATAGGCAAAAACCAGCTACGTCTTCCTGCTTGAAACTGCGCAGAAAGACCCAAACACCGGCATCCTGAACCCAGTCTCGCCAACAGGGCATGGACACGACATCAGTTTTTGTGATCGGCTTCTGGGCCTAGTTCTTGTTCGAGGAATTCTTGAGACGGTCGTGCTAATGCTTAGGGATCAGCCGAGTCCGCCTTGCTCCGTAGGCCGAGCATTGCCTGATTGATCGAGGCATCTTCCCTTGGCGCCAACACTCGTAGATGGCGCTGCCGGGCCCTAGCTTGGCGAACTGCGTACAGAGTATCGGGATGCAGGTCACCCAGTACGCTGGCCGGAAGCTGTGGGAATTCGCCATAAACCGTTGGCTCTTCGGGAGGATCGTTTAAGAAAAACAGCGTGGTGCTCCGGCGATATAACCTTTGGGCCAAGCTCTCGGCTTGTTTCCATGTTGAGCAGATTTGCCCCGCTTCCCAGTTTTCCACCCGTTCGTCAGGAACCCTCATCCGGCGGGCCACTTCCTCAACGGAGTAGCCCGCCCGTTCCCGCGCCCAACGCAGCATCGCCGGGTTTATGCCGGTTGCTCGCACGACCATGGCGTGTCCTCAGAGCAGGACGGCGATGCGCCCTACCCGCCCTGCTCCTCCAGCGCGCGCTGCAGGTCGGCGGGATCGACGTGCACGTCGATGCCGGCCCGTTCCGACTGGAGCAGCATGGCAACGCGCGAGTCGCGGCCGGCCCAACCGCGGTTGAGGGCCTCGGTCATCTCGGCCAGCGTGGTGTTGGCCAGCTTCATGGGCACATCGAACTCCCGGCCCACCGCCACCGCCAGGTCAACGTCCTTGCGGGCCAGGCGCAGCGCGAAGTCCGGCGGGTCGTAATCATCGATCAGGAAGTGCTGGGCCAACCCCTCGAACATCCCCCGGCGTCCGCCCGCGCCCTTGCGGACGGCCAGCCACAGCGCCAGCGGATCCACTCCGGCCTTGATGCCCATGGTGAACACCTCGGCCAGCGCGGTCTGCACGATATAGCCGGCGCAGTTGTGCACCAGCTTGGCCACCGAGCCGCTGCCGATGGGCCCCACGTAGTAGGCCGCGTCGCCGATGGAGTCCAGGACGGCCTTGTGCTCGTCGAACACGGCCTTGTCGCCGCCGACCCAGATGGCCAGGCGACCGCTGGCAGCGCCGGCCGGCCCGCCGCTCACCGGGGCGTCCAGCACGTTGATGCCCTGCGGGGCGACCCGGTCGTGGATCTGCCGGATCAGCGTCGGCGAACTGGTGCTCAGGTCGAAATAGGTCTTGCCGGCCGCCATGCCGGACATGATGCCGTCCTCGCCCAGCGAAACTGCCTCCACCTCCACGGGCCCCGGCAGCGACGTGAACACGATGTCGCTGGACTCGGCAACCTCCCGGGGCGTGTCGGCCCACGTGGCGCCGGCCTCCAGGTGCTGTGTGGCGGCCTCCCGGCGGATGTCGTG
The DNA here is from genome assembly GCA_965116565.1 of Dehalococcoidia bacterium. GTDB lineage: Bacteria > Chloroflexota > Dehalococcoidia > Lucifugimonadales > UBA3495 > Bin87. The sequence goes on along the minus strand of OZ220699.1, from coordinate 655,355 downwards.
CACGACCATCTCATTGCCCCCACTGAGGCAGTTGTAGGCCATGCTGGCGCCCATGGTGCCCAGGCCGATAAATCCTACTTTTGCCATGGTTGAATATCTCCTGTCAGAATCCTGATGCGCCGGGTCCCACTTGAGGGCCGGCCGGGGTCATTCTAGCAGAGGCCCGGAGGCTGAATCCCGCGAGAGCCCCGAGGACTGCTGACGTCGGAGGGGAAGGCCAGGCGACTCTCCGCGGCAGGCGAGAGAGCGGGCTGGAGAGAAAGGGGTAGCAGGGAAACGGTTCCCGCCCCGGCCGGATCGGGATCGAGAATCGGATTGCAGCTAATCCTGCGGCTGGTCTTCGGCTTCCGGCTCGGCCTCGACCTGCGTGCTCCTGCGGGCGGGACTGTTTTCGCCCAGCACAATCTTGCGGCCCGTATCGGTAACCCGGTAATGCCCGGGCTTGCCCGGGATCCGCTCCAGCCACCGGAATTTGGTGCGGGCGGCGTTGCGCAGGGTCTGGACGAAACTGTGCGGGATGGGCCAGCCGGCCAGTGTGAACAGCCGCTCCAATTCATCAGGGTCAACGCTTTGCACTGTCAGGTGACGGTGGGCGGCCTCGGCGGCCACCACCACGCGCCGCATATCGCCCAGCGGGTTCACGCGCTGGCAGAATGCGATGTATTCGTGCTCGTCGGGCGTGGATGGCGTGAACGCCGGCGCGGCCGGTATGGGCGCGGTGCGCGTCGGCTCGGGGGCCGCGGGCTGGCGATCAACGACGGACGCCACGGTGGCGGTCGGCGCGGGCGCATAGTTGCCGTTGCTGGCTCCGTTGGTGGGTTCGCGCGAAGGATCCCCTCCGTTGCCCATGGGCACTGGGGACTGCACCGGAGCTATGGCATGCCCATTCGTCAGGGACCCATTCTGATGAGGAGCAGCGGCGGGCGCATCGACTTTAACGTCCTCGTTCACGTTTCCGTTCGATGGGTGCGCCACTCCGTTCAGGTGCGGCATCGCCGAATATAGGACCTCGCGCACCAGCTCTTTATCGTCGGCCTCAATGGATACCTGAGCGCCTGACGGCAATGTGATGTTGAGCTTGATCATTCCCTGCCACCCATTCACTATAAGGCTGCGACCACCCCGGTTTTATTCGACCTGATCCGCGGCCGCGGCGCGCGACAATAGCACAATGGTAATGTACCGTCGGGGTTTGTGGCAAGGCGAACGAATGACGCGTTTGTGGATTTCGCGGCATTGTGACGGCGTCTGCAAACCCGCCCGGCAGACTTTCCGAACGGGTCTTCTCCAGCCAAATTCGGACAGAAAAAACGGCGGGAAAGCCCGCGTGAAGGAAGCCGACAACCCCGGAACGGGTCAGCGAATGGCCGTCACCACGATGGATGCGATTATCGCACCCAGCAATCCCATGCCCACCCAGATCAGCCGATCGACTTTGCTCTCCAGTCGATCCAGGCGGGATTCAATTTGACGCTGTCCTTCCACCAGGGCCCCAATGGTCTGCGCCATCGTCGCGTCCACAGTCGTCATATCATTTCTCCATATATGGCATTTAGCATGATGACGTCATAGCGCATTGGAGCTATTTACCATACACCAAATGCAATCGTAAATTGAACATGCCCTGCTTGTTGCGCAATCAATAGTCCGCATCGATATCGTACATCGCTCCCTGAGTCAAAAGTGCGCCCAACGTGATGAGACACTACGTTTCAACCACATTCAAGAACGAGTCAGATCAACCCAACCACGCCACGAAGAACGCCCCGGCAGCCAGGAAAATGAGGAACCCCAGCACGTCGGTGAACGTGGTCACAAACACCGCCGATGATACCGCCGGGTCGACGCCCAGCCGCCGCAGCAGCAACGGCACCCCCGCTCCGGTGAGCGCCGCCACCAGCAGGTTACCCACCATCGCGGCGGCCAGCGCAACGCCCAGGCCCATGCTGCCCTTCCACAGCCATCCCAGCGCGCCGGCCAGCGCGGCCAGCGCTATGCCGTGCATCAGGCCCAGCAGCACCTCGCGACCCAGCAGGCGCAGGCCCGCCGGCGGCGGCACCTCTCCAATCGCCATGCCGCGCACCACCAGCGTCACCGTCTGCGTGCCGGCGATGCCGCCCTGTCCGGCCACCACCGGCAGGAACACCGCCAGCATGGCGATGGCCGCTATCGTCGATTCAAACAGATTGACCACGGCGGCGGCCACCAGCACCGTCCCCAGGTTGAGCACCAGCCACGGCAACCGGTGACGCACCGACAGGCTCAGCGGGCCAAACACCCGCTCGCCCGGCGCCGATGCGATGCGCAGCATGTCCTCGGTGGCTTCCTCCTCGCCAACGTACATGGCTTCCTCGGCGCGGATGGCCCCCAGCACCCGCTGCTCCTCGTCAACCACCGGCACGATGCTGAAAGAGTAGCGGGTCATTATCCGGTGGACCTCTTCCTGGTCCGTCGCCAGCGAGACCGATACCAGCCGATGCCCATGTTCTTCGGTAATTTCACGCACCAGACGCGCCGGCGTCGCCAGCGCCAGTTGGGTTATGCTGACGGCTCCCATCAGCCGTCGCCGGTCGTCCAGGACGCAGACCCAGCCGAAACCCTCGGCGTCTTCCCCAAACAGACGCAGCACGTCCAGGGCGTTGCCGGCCGTGACGTCGTGACGCACCCGGGGGTAGTCGGTCATCATCATGCCACCGGCCGTATCCGGCGGATACTGGAGCAGCGGAACCACGTCCTGGGGACGTTCCAACTCCTCCACGATGGCGGCGGCGCGCTCGTCGGGCAGTTCCTGGAGTATGTCGGCGACAGTGTGGCTGTCAACGTCGTCCAGCAGGTCGGCGGCGCGCTCCGGCGGCAGTTCCTCAACGATCGCCGCCGCCGCCTGCGTCGGCGCCTCATCCAGGACGTCGGACAGCTCGCGTCGCGGCATCAGCGCGATGAGCAGCCGGCGTTCCGCCCGGGAGACCCGTTGCAGCAGGATGCCCTGGTCTGCCGCCAGCATCCTCCTCAGCAGCCCCACCGCCACGCCGGCGCGGTCATGTCCCAGGGCTTCCCGTATGCGCTGTCGCAGGGAATGATGGTCGGTTCGGACGTCGTCGCCGATCGGCGGCGATGCGAGATCCGGCGCTCCGGTATTTTGTGGGTCGGTCTGGCGGTTCATGATGTTGCCTCGGAGACCGCCACCACGTGAGCGTCGGTCTATATTGTCTGTTTCAGTCTGACGGCCAGCGAGCGCGTCAGGCCCGGCACTGCCGCAATGTCCTCTACCGTCGCTTCCTTGATCCCCTGCAGGGAACCGAACCGACGTAACAGCATCCGTTTGCGTTTGGGACCGATGCCGGTGACCATGTCGATGGGCGACTTGAGGCTGCCCTTGGAGCGCAGGTTCCGGTGGAACGTGATGGCGAATCGGTGGGCTTCGTCCCGGATGCGCTGCATGAGGTACAGAGCCTGCGAGTCCCGGGGCAGCACGATGGGCTCCGGCGTGTGGGGCACGAAGATTTCCTCGTTCTCTTTTGCCAGGGAACATAACGGGATCTGCTCCAGCCCCAGATGCAGCATCACCTCCTGCGCAGCCGACAGGTGCCCCTTGCCGCCGTCGATTATCACCAGGTCGGGCATGACGCCCCAGGTATCAACCTTGCCGTCCGGGTCGGGATTGTTGATGGCCTGGCTGAGCCGCTTGAACCGCCGGGTCAGCATCTCCTTCATGCTGGCGTAGTCGTCAACGCCGTCCACGGCCTTGATCTTAAACCGGCGGTAGTCGCGGGTGCGCGGTTTGCCATCGTCGAACACCACCATGCTGCCCACCAGGTTGCTGCCCTGGATGTGCGAGATGTCATAACACTCCATGCGCACGGGCGCGGCCGGCAGGCTGAGTTCCTCCTCCAGCTCCGTCAGCGCGCCCTGGATCGCGTCGGAGCGGTTGAGCCACTTGACCCGGTGCTGCGCCAGGCCCTCCGACGCGTTTTCGGCCACCACCTGCACCAGCTTGCGGTTCTCTCCACGCTGAGGGCGGTACAGCCGGACCGCACCCTCGCGCCGGTCGCGCAGGAAGTTCTGCAACAGTTGCGCATCCTCCTCCGGCGGGTCGTGCTGCACCAATATGGTGGGCGGAATCTCCAGCGCATTTGCGTAAAACTGCTGCACGAACTGGGCGGTGATAGCGCCGGGCTCGTCGTCCTCCGGCGTCTCCATGAAGAAGTGGTCGCGCCCGATCAGCTTGCCCCGGCGGATGAAGAACACCTCGACCCAGGCCTCGGTGATGCGCGAGTCCGGATCCGCCACGGCCAGGGCAATGGCGTCCAGGTCCATAGCCCGTCCCGAGTCCACCTTGACGGTGCGTTCCTCCTCGAATTTCTGGATGGCGCCCATCTGGTCCCGAAGCACGGCTGCGCGCTCGAATTCCAGCGACTCGGCGGCCTGTTCCATCTTGTCCCGGATCTGGCTCGTTACGGTCTCGGTGTTGCCCTCCAGGAACAGGATGACCTGCTTGATGACCTCGTCATACTCTTCGCTGGTGGCGAGGCCCGCGCACGGCCCCACGCAACGGTGGATGTAGTACTCCAGGCACGGCCGCGGGTCCATCCCCGTGATTCGCTTGGTGCAGGAACGATAGGGGAACAGCTTTTTGACCAGGTCCATTGACTGCCGGACGCTGCCGGCGCTGGCGAACGGGCCGAAGTAGCGTGCCCCGTCGGTGTGGGCGCCCCGGGTGATGTACACGCGGGGAAATTCCTCGGCCAGGTCAACCTTCAGGTATGGGTAGGTCTTGTCGTCCTTGAGCCGAACGTTGAAGTACGGACGGTGGCGCTTGATCAGCGTGTTTTCCAGGATCAGCGCCTCGGCCTCGGTGTCGGTGACGATGTACTCGAAATCGGCCAGCTCGCTGACCATGCGGCGCGTCTTGCGGTCCAGTCCGGCCGGCGACCCGAAGTACGAGCGCAGCCGGTTGCGCAGCACCGCCGCCTTGCCGACGTAGATCACCGCGCCCCGGGCGTTCTTCATCAGGTAAACGCCCGGGCGTTCCGGCGTCACCAGCAGGCGGTGGTCGATTTCGTCCCGGAACATGACAGCGCGGCCCCCCGGCAGGTAGCCGCCTCCGTAGCTAGATCACGAACGATACGGCAACCAGCACCACCACCAGCACGCCGGAGAATATGCCGATGCGCCTGAGTTCCGACCCAACGTGGTTGTAGGCGGCGGGCCGGTCAAAGCGGCGCCCACGGGGTTGGGTCTGAGGACGACCGATGGCCTGGCTGGCGCCGGAGGGAGCCTGAGCGGGTGCGGCGACGGCGGCGGGTGCAGATGATGCGACCGCCTCGGCCACAGTGGCCACGGGTTCGGCTACGGCGGTTGGCCTCGCGCCCCCGGATGTATTGTTGCGGTTGGAGTTGTTGCGGCGCCGGCGGAGATTCTGCTGGCGCGACGCTACTCGTTTGCCCTTGCTTGGCATTGCGACCCCCCATGCGCCGCCACGCCGGAGGGCGTTCGTCAGCGCAATTTGCAGTCAGAGTATTGATGGGAACGGCGATTGAGGGAAACGGCCGTTGGCATGAGTCAATGATACCAGCAAACGCCCGGGAATTGGCAGACCGCGCCTTGCGGGTTTATGTCAATGCTTTTTCATCCAATCCGGTAACCGTTCAGGTTTGAGTTGACGGAGACACGGCCAGCGCCGTCATTCCGCGCCTGATCTCCGGTCCTGGGATTCCTTACCCCGCCCGTCCTTTATCTGGCGCCGCCTCCTCGAATGACTGCCTGTGTCCCGGATGGGTCTCTTCTATCGGGATTTCCATCAACTCCGGACGGTCTCAGCTTGATACCTTGCTCGAATAACTTGACCGCCAACGATATAATCTTCGCCGGATGCACTTCCATTTGAAGCAGTGGATTGGAGACGCCAAGCGGCATGCTCGGAACCATCTTGCATTATTCCCGTGAAACAGGCGAAGGGATTATTTCCGGTGACGATGGCGAGCGCTACGCCTTTGTTACGGCCGAATGGAAAGAGTCCGGAAGCCCGCACCGCGGCGCACGGGTCGATTTTGTCGGTGAGTCCGGCATCGCGACCGCTGTTTACCGGGCGGCATCCGCCGGCTTGATAACAGGGGGCGCCGACTGGTCGGAGTCCCTCCGTCGCCTGACCGAGCCCGGATCGGGCATGGCCGGCGACTTGGTGGAACCCAGCAGGCGGGTCCTGGCGTTCCTTGTTGAGATCGGAATCGGTTTCCTGGTGAACATCGTGGTATCTGTCATCGTGTTGATTCCGGCGGGGGCTTCTGCGTTCGCATTGGGATTGGGCGCAGTCTTGCTGTGGCAGTTCATCGGATGGATCATCACCACGGCAGTGATGTTCGGCTACTACTGGTTCATGTACACCAAGCAGGGCGCCGGCGCCGGCGCCGGCCACCTTATCATCGGCGCGCGCCCCGTGGATAACGCGACCGGCGAAGCCATGTCGCCGCAGCAGGCGACCACGCGGGCTGCTGTTGCCGCTGCGCCCTGGTTTTTCGTCGGCACGGGATGGATGATAGGAATCTGGGCGCTGTTCCAGCTCGCCAATGGCCTGCTCGTGGTAATTAACGATGACCGCCGGAACCTGTACGACCACATCGCGAAAACACGCGTGGTCAACGCCCGGGACCGCACCAACCCGGCGGGGGAAGGCTGAAGCCGACTCTGCGCGCGTGCGTGAATCGAAATTCGCGCAGAATCCGTCCGCTCATCCTGCGCGTCTCGAAGGATGGGCGTTTTACACAGAAGACCCGTTCACGCCCGGGGATGGCTGCGCTCGTACTCGTCCCTGATGTGGGAGTCGGTGAGGTGCGTGTACACCTGCGTGGTGGAGATGCTGGAGTGCCCCAGCAGTTCCTGCACGTGACGCAGCGAGGCCCCGTTCTGCAGCAGGTGCGTGGCAAAGCTGTGGCGCAGCGTGTGGGGCGTTATCTTGGGATCGACGCCCGATTTTTTCGCGGCGTTTTTCAGGATGTTCCACACCCACTGCCGCGTCAGCCGCTCGCCGCGGTTGTTGATGTAAAGGGCGGTTTCGCCCTTCTTGTTGCTGACCAGGTCGGCCCGCGCACCGCCGATGTAGACCCGCAGGTTCGCCAGGGCTTCGGGATACAGGTACACGATGCGTTCCTTGGAACCCTTGCCCCACGCGCGTATGAAGCCCTCCTCGAAATCGATGTCCTGCACGTTGAGAGCAACCAGTTCACTGACGCGTACGCCGGTGGCGTAGAGGAGTTCCAGGATGCTCGCGTCGCGGCGGCCCTCCGCCGTGCCGGTGTCGGCAGCGCTGCTCAACAGCAGTTTCACGTCCGATTCGGAAATGTACTTCGGCACGGAACGACCGACCCGGGGCGAGCCCAGGTTTTCCGTGGGGTCCTCGCTGATGAGCTCGTTGGCGCTCAGGTAGCCGAAGAAAGAACGGACCGCGGCGACTTTGCGCGCGGTCGTCGAGTCCCGGTACCCTTTCTTGTCCCGCAACTCGCTGATATAAGCATTCAACAGGTCAAGGTCCACCACGCGCCAGGTTTCCGCATCGTCGTCGGAAACGTTCAGATACTGGGACACGAAGCCCCGGAACTGGTTGAGGTCGTTGCTGTAGGCGTCCAGCGTGTTCTGGGAAAAGCCCCGCTCAACGACGAGGTGCTGTAGAAAAGCATTCACAGTCTCTTTCATAACGTATCACCATCAGCCCGCCCTGGATCGCCATCACGCGGCGCTGGATAACGACAGCCCGGCGGGGGGACGAATGCTATTATTGTTCATCGCATCGAAAATGGCATACTGAAAGCCCTGCAAGATTCGACTATTTTGCGCTGCGGAGCAACGGATGCACTTCCCCGGCCCCCTCTCCACCCTCCTGCAAGCCGGCGGCGCGCCCGCCGACCTCACCTGGCTGGCATACATAGATATCTGGATCATCAGCGGCCTGGTGCTGCTCGCGGTGGTCGTGGTCGTGGGCAAGCTGGTCTGGGGACGGCTGCGGCGACGGGAAGAGGATGAGTACGAGTGGTATTACGACGACGATTACATTGAGGATGACGATTATCCCGACGAGCGCAGGTAGAGCGCCGGCGGCATAACGCCCGATTCGATGCTATCAGACATGCAACAGATATCAAAAGCGCCCGATGTCATCCAATCCCGATCAGTTCTGGTATCCAGCGTCAGCCGCGAGAGTTTGAATTTGAACTGACCTCGCCATTGCCGCAGCGAAAACCGGGTCCGGTTACGGCGCAGGTCCATGATGTACGGCCAGCCCAGCGCGCCCACGATGATGAGCGGCGTGATCACCCACATCAGATAAGGATGGGCGCCCAGCGTGGCGGCGTTGTTCCCATCCGGCGCGTGGGGCAGGATGGAAAACCCGGCGCTGTTCAGTGCGGAGGCGGACAGAAAGATCGATTGCCACGCCGCTTCGCCGAGCGAGAGGCCGGATATGTTCCTGATCTCAATGAACAGCAGTGCCGCCCCGGCCAGGTCGATGATGAAAAACGCGACCAGGATGTTGCCTGCCACGCCGGTCAGGCTCCCCACGGAAATCGCTCCGACGGTGTCCCGGTAAACGTCCTCCTCCACCGTCGTCTACCGGCGGCCGATGACGTTGATCAGGGCGGTGGCGGCGGTGATGAACTCCAAGCCGCCCAACAGCATGAGGGCAAATATCACCGCCTCTCCCGCGGGCGAACAGAACTCGACGGTGTACACCACGGTCAATCCGGTCGCCGTTGAGGCCGACACGGCCGTGAAGAACGCGATGCGTGGTCCCGCACCGACTCCATCGGCGAGGCCAGCAGAATCCCGCCCAGCAAAAGCAGCCGCATCGACGACCACTGCCGCGCGGGTGCGGGGGTCTGCGTGCCAGTCAGAACAGGGTTTACGCGACGGTATCGCCAACCATCACCGAATCGGTCCGGCGATGGGCCATCAAGTACTGGTGCTTGTTCCCGTGAATTCCTATGCCTGTCGTCTGTTGTATCTGAAAAGTCGTTCAATATATGTACGCGGTCTGGTATGAGTTTGAGTTGGACGTATAACTTAAATGATTGCTATATATGAGGGCGTGTTAGCCCGGGATGTCGCAGGGTAAACTTCCAGAGTATATTGAGGCCAATGCCAAAGGTCTCGGCATTGGTTTCCGTGTGCCAATGGGCATGCGATTCGACGCCAGTACTGCGGCGCTTGGTTGTGATTGGACATCGCGCCGCCTGGCAGACACTCATGCGCCCAGAGCCGTCAATCCCCATCAGCGCAATTGCACTACGGTTACTCCTCCTGCCGAGCCTCCTTCTCCCGGCTCTGTGGTCGCCACCAAGGGGTGGCCGGTCAGGTACTCGCGGATGGCGCGACGCAGCGCGCCCGTACCCTTGCCGTGAACGATTTTCAACGAGGTCATGCCTTCCAGCGCGGCATCGTCCAGGAGTGAGTCAATGACATTCAGCGCTTCGTCCACCCGGTAGCCGTGCAGGTTCACCTCCGGGCTCAGCGTGCGCTTGGCCTCGGGACGGCGATACACCACGCCGGCCTGCTCGGCGACGGGATGCACGCGGTCGGCGGGCCGGTCCAACTGGTACACCGGCAGCCGCGCCCGCATGCTGCCAATAATCACCTCGATCTCCTGCTGATCATCGGGCGGTGTCACCACCTCCACCGGACGGGAAACTCCTCGGATGTACACCCGATCGCCGACACGCAGGTCGTGATACCACGGCGGCCGCTCCACGGGAATCGGAGCCCACTCCGGCGATACCACCTCCCGCTGCGCTTCAACCAGACGCTCGCGCTCCGCCTGCAAGTCGACATCAGGTTGTTGAACTTCCCGGCCGGCGGCCTGCCGTTCCTGCTGACGCCGCAGCGAGCGTTCGGCCTGCCGGATGCGGCCGGCCACCTCGGCGATCTCCTCGGCGAGTTCGCGGCGAGCGTCCTCGACCAGTTGCGCCTTGGTGTCCTCCACCGCCTCCAGGCGTTCGGCGATCTCATGCTCCTGTCTCCGCGCGTCGGCCAGCGCCTGCTCCGCCTGCTGCCGCAGTTCCGATACGGTGAGCCGCTCCTCCTGCAATTCCTGCAGCAGCCGGTCGGTTTCCACGTGGGATGGTTCCAGGTGCGTCTGCGCGCCAGAAATCACTGACTCTGGCAAACCCAGCCGCGACGCGATGGTCAGGGCGTAGCTGCGGCCCGGCACGCCGTGGGTCAGGCGGTAGGTGGGCTCCAGCGTCCTGGGGTTCAGGTCCACGCTGGCGTTGACCATGCCCTGCTCTTCCTGGGCCAGGCGCGCCACGTTGCGGTGGTGCGTCGTCGCCACCACCATCGAGCCCCGGTCGCGCAGGTGGGACAGCAGCGCGATGGCCAGCGCGGAACCCTCCTCGGGGTCGGTAGCCGATCCAAGTTCGTCGATCAGGATCAAAGACCGGTCAGTCGCGACGTCAATGATGCCCTGCAGGTTGCTGATGTGACTGCTGAACGTGGAGAGCGACTCAAAGATGCTCTGCTGGTCGCCGATGTCGGCGTAGATGCCGTCGAACGGCGGCAGGTCAGCCTCGTTGGCCGGCACCTGCAATCCGGCGTGGGCCATCATCGCCAGCAAGCCGACGGTTTTGAGCGCGACGGTCTTGCCGCCGGCGTTCGGTCCCGTGATCAGCAGTACCGGATTGCCCTCGCCGATGGTGATGGTGGTCGGCACCACGTCGCCGGACAGCAGCGGGTGCCGCGCGCCGCCCAGATGCAGGGTACGCGGCTCATCCGGACCCAGCAGGTTGGGCGGCACGGCCCGCAGGCTCGCTGCGTACCTACCCTTGGCCACGGCAAGGTCCAGCCGACCCAGCAGGTGCGCCATCAGGGTGATGTCCTCGGCGTACCGGCCCACCAGGGACGACAGTTGCCGGAGGACTCGTTCCTCCTCACGCTGCTCGGCCAGTCGTGTTTCCCGCCAGCGGTTGCCCAGGTCGATGGCCGGCATGGGTTCAATGAACACGGTGGCGCCGCTGTCCGACACGTCGTGCACGATGCCGGGCGCCTTGCCCTTGAAATCGGTCTTGATCAGGAGCACCATCCGCCCGTTGCGCTCGGTGATGATGTCCTCCTGCACGACGCCGGAACGCTGGTAACGGCGCAGCGACCGTTGCATCACGTCGCTCAGGGCAGAGTAGGCGGAGCGTGATTCCCGGCGCAGACGGGCCAGCTCCGGAGATGCGTCGTCCTGCACCTCCCCGGCCGGGCCAATGGCGCGATTCACGGCGCTCTCCAGGTCGGGCAGGTCGGGCAAGTTCTGGGTGACCGTCGCCAGCAACGGCAGGTCTTCGCGGTGGGTCAGGGCGTCTCGATTCCACCGGGCAGCGGCGGCCAGCGCCCCGATGTGGTGCAGTTCCTCTCCCGAAAGCACGCCGCCCAGCAACGCCCGATGCACGGCAGGGCGGAGGTCGTCGGCGGGGCCCAGTTCCAGGGCGGCCGCAGTGTCCAGCAGGCGGCGGGCCTCGGCGGTTTCCTGCTGGCGCACCGCCACATCGCGCGGATCGGCGGAGGGAGTGAGCTCAGCGGCTGCTCCCGCTCCGACGGCGGTACGGGTCGCGGAGGCCAGTTGGCGACGTATTTCGTCAAATTCCAGCAGCCCCAGCGCACGCCGGAAGCTGCCGTCGGTAGGGATGGACTGATCGTCCGCCGGAATCATGCGCGGAATTATAGCATCGGCGTTGCGGTCCAACCTTTATGGATCAGCTATGGATCAGTGGGATCACGTTGACCGGCAAAAGGGTTCAGCACGGTTGCCCCTAAACCATCCACATCAGCCGAATTACGTGTGACCAACGTCAGATCGTGGACCACAGCAGTCTCCGCCAAGAGACCGTCTACAGCCGAAACGTTGCGGAGTCCATACATGCGACCCGACGCGTCTGCAACCCTTTCATCAACCGGCAGGATCCGATCCGCAAACCTGACGGAGACGGTTCGTAGCCAATGCTCCAACACATCCACTTGGTGGGAATCACGACGGTTGCCTTTTCGTATTTCGGAAATGATGTTGGTGTCCAGAAGGAACATCAGACGTCGATGTCCCGTGGAGGCTCTCGGGTCATATCCAGGTCGATTCCGTCCAGAGGGCACGCCGCCAGTAGTTCCTTGAAATTCAGGGCAGCGTAATCAAGCACCCCTGGATCAGGACCGTCGCCATGTTCGGGTTCGGGAACGAAAAGGTCGATAGGAGGCAATCGTTTTCGTTCGGCAATGTAGCTCAGCAAACCGTCGAGGACGTCGGATACTGTGAGGCCGTTGGCAGCCAGCACCGCAATCGCCTCATCCAGGATTTGCGGATCGACTTCGGAGCGGAAAGTGGTGTTGCTCATTGTAAGGACCACCAGCGATAGCGCGCTGCTTTAGCGCGATGGTACTGTTTCAGCCATCCCACTGCAAAGGGTAGGCGCGGCACTGGTACAGCATGCCGCCCACCCGATCCAGCGACGCCCGGTTGGGTTCCCGCACGTCCAGCCGCCGTTGCAGCGTGATGGACGCGAGCCGGCCCAGCATGTCACACTCCCTCACGAACCCGTTGACCGTCGCCGCCTCGCCGCCCAATACCACGTAGTCCAGGCGGTCCGCCCACGGCCGCCATTGCCGCTCCAGCACGCCGGCCGCCTCCACGTACAGCCGGTGGATCTGGTTCTCACGCACCCGCCGGAACCTCTGTTGGGACGTGCCCCCCGCGTGGTGCCGGCTTTTCACGTAGCGCGTGTCCGTCTTGGAGACCACCAGTCGCTGTCCCTCATAGATTGCAACCGCGTATCGGCCGAGTCTTACCAGCGCGACGCCCACCGTGAACTCGCGCGCCAGCAGGGCGCTCAACGGTTCGTCGCGAATGCCCGGTTCCAGGCCAATGGCATCCATCGGGAACGGCGGCAGCAATGCCAACCCCGTGTTGCCGGTCCGGAAAGCCACCAGGCCCGTCGACGAGCGCAGCAGTTGGTTGCTGGCCCGCTCCAGGGCGTCGATCCACGAGGGCCCGTCTTGGTGCCTGGCCAACGATGCAATGGTCGCGTCGTCGTTGCCACCCAACGCCGGCACGTGGAGGGTTGACGCGGTAACGCCGGATTCCTCCGCGTCTCGCAGTCGCGAAAGTTCACGCTCCGCCCGCGCGACCGAAAGGGTTTGCCCGGGGCGGAAGCTCGCAGCAGTGAGTTTATCGGATGGCCACATATTCCATGATAACCGATGGTGCAATCGTCCGGGCGGGATGGTGACTGTTCAGGGTTACGGTGATCGTCTAACACCAAAACCGTCATACCAAAAGCAACACCGTCCTACCGGCCTTGAGCCGGTATCCAGAAATCCTTCCTTTGCTCACGTTCCCCGATCCCCGGACTGTACGCGTCTCCGCCAGCCCGCCGGTGAGGCATCCATAACAAGCAAACCCATCAACTCTGAACAGTTACGCTGCTGGGCCAGGGCAATCGCGTCTGAAAGTTCTACTCTCGTCATTCCCGCGAAAGCAGGGAATCCGGAAGGTCAACCCTGGTAGTTTCGTCCAAATTATGGCTGTTTTTCAGTCCTTGGGCGCCTGCTGTCCCAGGAGAGACCGGCAGCATCATTCCAAATGCGATTGCCCTGCATGTGCAATAATGTTCCCGCCCAAAAACGGACCCGTTTCGGCAGGTGTTTATATGGTTTCCCACGGCGTGCCCGACGATGTGCAGAATGAAGTCCTCTCCCCAACCGAACGCCAGCAACGCGCCCTCCACAGGCTGGACGAGGGGCACGCTGCCCTGCTGGATGCGTTGGACGGCGTGGGCCAGGCGGAGGCGTTCCTCGGCTCCCGTTGGTCGGTATGGGAGGTCATGCAGCACCTGCTCACCGAGAACTTCGTGCAGGCGCTGGAGGAGATCGCCTCCGGTGAGCGGGAGATGCTGCCACCCTTCGACGCGCGCGACGATCGCATCGCCGCCGACGTGGCCCGCCTGGAGGCCAACTACCAGCGGTTCCGCACGCTGATCGCCGGCCTGTCTCCTGCCCAACTGGACCTGCCGGCCACGCCCCACAACCCCGAGAACAACTTTCCCGCGTTGTCGCTGCTGGACCTGCTCGAACGCACCTCAGGGCACGAGGGCAATCACGCCCGCCAGGTGGTGGAAACCCGCAAGTTCGTGGCTGCCTTCCGGTCGGCGGAACGGGCGGTAACCATGGCCGGCCTGGGCACGGGCGATCCTGCGGCGGTACCCATCCAAACGCGCGAGATGCTCGCCGAGGCCGATTACGTCATCGGGTCGCCGGCCGCCCTGTCCTTGGCCCGACGCTGGATACGCTCGGTGGAGTTGCCGCTGCGTCCCGACAACCGGGCCGAACTGGTCAATCGCCTGGTGCGGGACATAAGGGCTGGCCTCTGGTCAATGGTCGTGACCCTGGGTGATCCCGCCGAATCCGCGCCCAACCTGCTGGCGGAGGCCGAGGCTGCCATCGGGACGGTCTCGCTCATCCCGGCTCCCGGATACTACCGCCTCGCGCTGGCGCAGGTCGGTCTCTCTCCCCTGTCCGCCATCTGCGGCTCCGTAGAACTGCTTGGCGACGTGCCCGGCGTCTCCGCATCGGGCAGAGCCGTGGCGGTGCTGGGAACCGACCACGCCGGGACGTGGGGAGACGCCGCGCTCACGCTGGTGGCTTCTGGGGTCCCAGACGATACTGGGGCAGAGTTGGTCACCAACCTGTCCGGACAACCCTCGGTGTCAACGACCACCCTCGGCGACATCGCCGGCGCACCCAAGGGCACGGCCGACGCAGCCGTTGACTCCGCGCTCGTACTGCGGTTCGGTAGTCGGTAAGCCGGCGGTATGGTAAATTTTTAGGGCAACAGCCAGCCGGACAGACTACCGCCTGGCAACGGAGGACACACAATGTCAGAGCGGATTGGATTCGTCGGGCTGGGAATCATGGGCAAGCCAATGGCCCGCAACCTGATGACGGCCGGCTATGAGTTGACGGTTTACGACATCATTGGCGAGCCGGTCGAAGAACTGGCTACGGAAGGCGCGACGGCAGCCTCCTCCCCGGCGGGAGCGGCGGCGGGCAGCGTCCGAACCATTACCATGCTGCCGGACTCGGCCGACTCCGAGCGGGCCATCCTGGGCCCCGAGGGCGTGCTCGAAGGAGCGGAGCCCGGCTCCGTTATCATCGACATGAGCAGCATAGCCCCTTCCATGTCCCAGAAGATCGGCGCGGCGTGCGACGAGAAGGGCGTGAAATTCCTGGACGCCCCGGTCAGCGGCGGCGAGCCGGGCGCCATCGCCGGCACGCTGGCCGTCATGGTCGGCGGCGACGAGGCGGTTTTCGACGACTGCAAGGCCGTGCTCGACGTCGTGGGCGGCAACGTGGTGCTCACCGGCGACGTCGGGGCCGGCAACATCACCAAGCTGGCCAACCAGATCATCGTGGCCGCCAACATCGAGGCCCTCAGCGAGGCAATGGTGCTGGCCCAGAAGGCCGGCGTCGATCCGGAGCGTGTCTTCAACGCCATCCGCGGGGGCCTGGCCGGCAGCGCCGTGATGGAGGCCAAGGCCCCCATGATGCTGGACCGCAACTTCCGCGCCGGTTTCCGCATCCGCCTGCACCAGAAGGACCTGCGCAACGTGCTGCAGACCGCCGGCGAACTCAACGTCCCGCTGCCCGTAACCGCCCTCGTGCAGCAGATGCTCGGCTCGCTCATCAACGACGGCGAGCAGGACGCCGACCACTCCGCCATCCTGCACTTCATCGAGAAACTGGCCGACGTGGAGGTGACGCGCGGCGGCTAGCGCCTCGTGTGGAACCGCGTTCGTCAACGGGCCAGCGATTTTGCGGAGGACTGGGCCGCTCCGATTCTGCCGGGCTTGACCACGGGCGGCAGTTGTGTGGACGATATGGTACATCACCAAAGTGCCTTGCACGGCTGCCGCCACAGCTAACGGACTGTGCAACCCGGGCATCGTCGCCCGTTTCATTAACGTCGAAATTCTGCTGCAATTCGGGGGCGCCGCGCTGGCCGTGGGCGCGCTTAAGTTAGGTTACGACTGAGCCATGATGCGCAGAATGATAGCCGAGGAACGTGAGGCGCGGCAGCAAGCGGAACTGGAGCTGGCCGAGGCCCGCAAGCGCAACGAGGAAAACACCGCCCGGCTAATTGCGTTGCGTGAGGAAGGGCTCCGTCAAGCGGAAGCGGCGCGGGAGGAAGCCTACCGTCAAGCCAGTGCCGACCCCGCAGAAACCGCCCGTACGTTTGCCTAAATCCTCAACGAGATGCGCGCTGAACGACGGGAGGTCGCAGAAGAACGGCGCCAGAATATCGCGACCCAGCAAGCCTTACTCGATACCATAGTCCGGTTGGCACAGCAGCGGAATGTCAACGGACACTCTGAGGATTCCGAAACCTAATCGGGGAACCGGGACCGGCTCCACTCCAGCGCGGCCCGCAGCCCACTCTCCTCCCGTATGCGCGCAAACTCCGCATGCTCCGGCGTCTCCGCCGTGTCGAACTGCGTCATCAACTCCAGGTTGTGGTTCAGCGCCGACAGGAACCCGGCCGATTCCAGGGCTCGGTTGACCGACAACTTGGTGGTCTTGATGCCTATAGCCGAGACGCCCCGCATCTTCTGGGCTACCCTCTCACACTCCGCCATCAGGTCGTCGTGAGGCACCACGCGGTTCACCATGCCGATGCGCGCAGCCTCGTGCGCGCCGATGATGTCGCCGGTGAGCATCATTTCCTTGGCCAGAGCCAAGTTCAGCGAGTACGGCGTGATCAGGAACGGCGCGCCGTAGCCCAGCCGTATTTCCGGCTCGCCCAGCATCGCCCGGTCCGACGCGATCTTCACGTCGCACACCTGCACCAACTCGCACGCGCCGCCCAGCGCGTACCCGTTGACTGCGGCGATCACCGGCTTGCTCAGGTTCCACACCATCAGGAACGTATCGATGTTGTGCTTGAGCCGCGAACGCCGACCATCCACCGACAGCGGCTCACCCGACGGCCCGCTGGCCTCGCTCTCGATGTCGAAACCCGCGGAAAAAGCTCGGCCCGCGCCGGTCAGGATCACCACGCGGACGTCGGGGTCGGCCTCGATGGCCTCCAGGGCCTCCCTGAATTCGGAGATAAGCGTCGGGCTGAGGGCGTTGAGCTTCTCAGGCCGGTTCAGCGTAAGGTAGCCGATGCTGTCCCGTTCTTCGTACAGCAGCGTTTCAAAAGCCATGCTGACAACCCTTCAGTATCAGGGGCCGACTATTTCCACCGACTGGATGACCACCGGATTGACGGGAGTTGAACCTTCTCCACCGGGTTGGGTGGGCGCGGTCGCGATCGCGTCGATGGTCTCCAATCCGGCCACGGACTGCCCGAAAATGGTGTAGTTGGGAGGCAGCGGGTAATCGGCGTGCATGATGAAAAACTGGCTGCCGTTGGTGTTGGGCCCAGCGTTGGCCATCGCCAGCACGCCGCGCGAATATGGACGCTGGACCGGCTCGTCGGCGAAACGGTAACCGGGACCTCCGCCGCCGGTGCCGGTGGGGTCCCCGCCCTGGATCATGAATCCCTCGATGGTCCGGTGAAAGATCACGTTATCGTAAAACCCCTGGCGGGCCAGGAACACGAAGTTGTTCACCGTGTTGGGTGCATCCTCCGGCAGCAACTCGACCGTAATCGCGCCCACCGACGTGTTCAGCACCGCCGTATACGATGACCCGGGGTCTATGGTCATCGGCGGAGGCGACGACCACTGCTTGACGGACTGACCCTCGTTCACCATGACCTCTGGTGTGGACGCGCCAGATTCCGAGGACGACGCGCCGGTGTCGGTGATCTGGGTTGCCTGTGGAATCTGGGTAGCTGGAACGGGTACGGCCGTGGCAGCGGGTTCGGCGGGTTCGGTGGCGGTTGGGTTCGGAATGAACCCGCAACCTGCCACCACCAGCGCGGCGAGGCCGGATACCAGGCAAACGGCAAGTATTCTGCGTGCAGTCATCTTATACGGCTCGATCGTCAGTAGGGGCGGGTGATCTTGGCGACTTCTTTGAGGGCTTCCAGGGAAAAGTCGGGCGACTGGCACAGGCCGATGGTTTTCTGCTCATAGTCCGCGATGGTCGCAACCATGTCTGGGATCCGGTCGGCCAACTCAAATGGGATGTTGGTCACGCCGTGCTTGTCGCCGTGAAGCAGGTCGCCCGTTGAGACGGTAAGTCCGCCTACGTCGATGGGAATCCCCATATCCACCATGTGCACGTAAGCGTGAGAAACCGACACTTCCTTGGCAAAGAACTGGAAGCCCAACTCGCGCACCTCGTCAAGATCGCGCACGGTGCCGTCGGTGGCGACCGCCACGGCGCCCAGCGCCTTGTGGATGTTGGACTGCACCTCGCCCCAATACGCGCCCAGCGGCGGGTTGTCGATGTCGTGCAGCACTATGAAGCGCGGTTCCGGCACCGAGACGATGAGGTCCCACCAGTCCTCGCGGGGGACGCTGCGTCCCTCCGGGCGATTGGCGGAGATCACGCCGGTTACGGCGTAGCCCACCAATGGCGGAAATTCCTGGAACACCGTCTTGATCTCCGGCAACATGAAGCCGGCGTTTTTGGGCCGGAAGTTGAACCCCTCGATGGCGTTGCAGATGCTGGGCGAGTCGATTTTGGCGAGGGCCTGCAGGGTGGCGTCGCTCACGGTCTGGTACAAGGCCGGGCCTCCTGAGATTTACATACATTGTACGCGCCGGCAACGTACCGGCGCGGGGAAAATCATAACACAAAAGGGGAAAGGTGATGGGAAGGGGCAAACTATTCAATCAGAGCGCTAGCTAGTCGAGAGCCACACCGAACGATTTGCACATTCTGGGGCCGGCCACGAAAGCGAACCCTATTAGCAGGTTTGCGCAGATCGGCAATATCATCGCGATGCAGGCTTCTGTCGTGTGCCGCTACGGGATTGAACCGATACTTTATTCCGCGGGGCAGCAACTCTTCCGCGATGGAGGTGACGCTGCGTATTTGCGCCAAGAGTTCACTGGCACGCTTCTTTCCGGTGGTCAACTCTATGGGTGCAACCCACGGACCGCCTTCAGAATCATCACCACCCACGAACAGGTAGTCGCAGCGTGGTTGGCCTGTCGGGACCGGGGAGGCGGGATGCTCCATGCTGATGAGCACGTTGGGCGTTGGGACGCCCGAAAGTGGCAATGAACAACCGCTGTCGCTACAGGTATTCGCATGGGATTGAGAGTTGGTCTGCGCTGTGACTGCTTCGACGGCAGTTGCCGGCATTATCCCTCCTTGAGGCGTTCGATCCGATTAGAGATTCTCGCGTAACGGTTGTAGAGATCGGTGGTTATCAGGCCGAAACCGGAGTCGAAATTGCCCATTTCCTTATCAAGGGGTATTTCCCTGACTACCGTCGCACCGTCCGCAGATTCGCTCGGCTCAAACAGCCAAGCACCGATCTCATCCGCGCTGAGGGCCAGATCCGCACCCTCCAGACCCTCCCGCCGCTCCTCCGGCAGCTCCGACATCAGCACCAGGTTGGCCAACTCCTCCAGCACCCATTCGCTGTGCGTGGTGATGATGATGCGGATGCCGGCCTTCACCGCCGCCGCCAGCAGCCGGGTGAGCTCCACCTGCTTCGCCGGATGCAGGGCAGACTCCGGCTCTTCGATAATCAGCGTTTCACCCGGCTGCACTACGTGGCGCAGATACAGCACCACCGGAGCGAGTTCCGCCACCATCGACGAGGCGTTCATCAACGGTAGATCGTGTTCCCAGCCATCAGGCCGGTAGAAGAATGATGGGTATCCGGCGAGATTACTGTCAATCCGAATCTCACCACCGAGCACGTCACTTTCCATGGAGTCGGCCAGTGCGCCCAAGCGTTCGTCGATCATCGTGGGCAAGCGGCCCAAACCGACGAGCCGTTCAAGGAAGTCGCCATATGTCCCAGAAAATGTTGCCCGTTGGTTCGAGTTCACGGGACGCGATGCCATCGAAATCAACGTTCCTGTTAACGCTGAGTGCGAGCGCACCGCACCGGCGCGGTCGGCAGGAAGGTAGTACGCTGGTCGTCCCAACCGATTAACGCTGTTTGAAAGCGCGACTCCGGCAAGATACCCGAGCATGAGTCGTGCATTTGTTTCATGTTGTCCATCTACATCATCCATTCGCGACAAAAACCATGGGAAACGATTATCGCTATGGATAGGGATAGCCGATTGATCCTGGGTTAACACACTAATTGTTGTTCCCGAACTGGGCAGAGTGACTTCGCACCTGAACGAAGCATCTTGCATATCGTCGCTTGGGATCGGCTCTTGAAGGGAAAATCGGGTTGCTTCGTCGCCAAGATAATGAACCAGGCGACGTGTGCTATCTACACCAAAGCACCTCACCAATGCATCGTCTAAAATTGTGCCTTCATCCCCTTGTCCTAAATTAGATATGACGCGCCGAACTAATCCCGCAACCCGTTTTGGCAGCGTCAGATTGCGCAACCTATTTTCATGGAAGTCGTTTGAATCTACGTCCAAGCGCGTTCGGTTGGCCCAAGAGTACATCTCGGCAACGTCTTCCTCAGTCAATACAATCGCGTGCATCCGAGTAAGGAAAGGTCTATCGGACAAGGGCACTCTAATAAAATCACCGCCGGCGCTTGTGTTGCCGCAGTAAGTACAAAAAAACTGGTGCAGCGCGTAAATCAGCGTTGCCAGGTACGACTTCCCGGTGTTGCTCGGCCCGACGAAAACTGTCAACGGCCGCAACTCGATATCAGCCTCGGCGATGGGGCCGAAGTTACGGACCGATAGTTCCAGGGGTTTCTCGCCGTTTGTCGCAGCCATCATGAACGCTCCTCGACGGGAGACGCCTTATCATCGTTCCCTGCAATTCTAGCAGACCCATCCGTCGAGCCTGTGACCATGCGGTCCCCATCATCCTGTTTATCCCGTGCATCCATGTGAAACCCCACTCAGCGGCCCGGCGCGCGCTCCCTTACACGTACCCGCTTCGCGATCAGCGCCGCCCGCCGTCAGTCCTGCAAACCCCCTGCATCCCGCAGGTCCCTCCGCCTCCGGCGCATCGCCGACGCCGGCTTCCGACTCCCCACGTTCGTCCGACTCCGCCGCTACCTCGACGACACCCGACGGAAAGGCGAAGTCCCCAACCCCGAATCCATCGTGCTCAGACTCCTGCCCTGGGCCGAGCGCGACCGCTACCGCGAACTCCTCCGCTGGGAACTCCCCGCCCCAGCCCCGTAGCGATAGCAATTTCCCCAAGCGGCTACGCGTGAGGAAACCGCTCCGGTTGACACCACCCCGTTACCCACGCAAAATGACGCCATCACGCACCGCCTGCGCCACACTTTTACCGGATGGTGACGAAATGGCAGAACTTCTGGGCCTAGGCCTTACGCACTACCCGCCCCTGATCGGGCCCGACGAAGACAAGAACATCCCCCTCAAGCGCACCCTGAACAGCAACAAGAACGTGCCCGAGGAGATGAAGAACCCGAGCGCCTGGCCCGAACCCATGCGCATAGAGTACGGCGAGGACGAGGGCTACGCGTCGTCGCTGGAGCACCGCGCCCGCCTGGTCGCCGGCTTCCGCCGCATCCGCGAGGAGCTCGACGCCTTCAACCCCGACTTCGTGGTCATCTGGGGCGACGACCAGTACGAGAACTTCCGCGAGGACATCATCCCGCCCTTCTGCGTGCTGGCCTACGACGAGTTCGAGTGCCAGCCCTTCGGCGTTGAGGGACACGCCGGCCGCCGCAACGTCTGGAACGAACCGGCGGGCACCACCTTCAAGTACAAGGGAAACAAGAAAGCCGCCACCGAACTGGTATCCGGCTTGATCGACCATGGCGTCGACATGGCCTACGCCTACCAGCCTCTGCACCAGCCGGGACTCGGCCACGCCGTGCTCAACACCCTGCTCTACCTGGACTACGACCGCAAGGGCTTCGACTATCCGGTCGTCCCGATGCTGGTCAACTGCTACGGCAGCCGCGTCATCCGCAACCGGGGCGGAGCCATCGAGTACCTGCCGGATCCGGACCCGCCCGGCCCGTCGCCGAAGCGGTGCATGCAGGTCGGCGCGGCGACCGCCAAGACGCTGAAGGACTCGCAATATCGCGTCGCGCTCATTGCGTCGTCGTCCTGGTCCCACGCCTTCCTGGTGGAGAAGAACCACTGGCTGTGGCCCGACGTCGAGTCCGACCGCGCTCGCTTCGAGGAGCTCAAATCCGGCGACTACCAGGCCTGGAGCCGCATCTCCACCGACCAGGTTGAGGACGCCGGCCAGCAGGAGATGCTCAACTGGATGTGCCTGGCCGGCGCCATGGACACCCTGGACTACAAACCGGAGATCCTGGACTACGTGGAGACCTACGTGTTCAACTCCAACAAGTGCCTGGCCATCTTCAAGTAACGGATCAGATTGTGTGCACGTAGGGGCAGGTTTGAAACCCGCCCCTACCCCTGGATTCCGGCTTTCGCCGGAATGACGGTTGTATAGATTTGGAGGTCAATTATGGCGGAAATACTGGGACTGGGACTGACCCACTCGCCGTCGTTCATCCGGCCCGACGAGGACGGCGAATCATCCCTCAAGCGCACTCTCCGCACCAACGACAACGTGCCGGCCGAGATGAAAAACCCGTCCAACTGGCCCGAGCCCATGCGCATCGAGTACGGTGAGGATGAGGGCTACGCTTCGGCGGTGCGCCTGCGCGAGCGGATGGTCGCCGGATTCCGAGAGTTGCGCAAGGAATTGGATGCCTTCAACCCCGACTTCGTGGTGATCTGGGGCGATGACCAGTACGAAAACTTCCGCGAGGACATCATCCCGCCCTTCTGCGTGCTGGCCTACGACGAGTTCGAATGCAAACCCTTCGGCGAGGAAGGCCACGCCACCCGGCGCAACGTCTGGGACGAGCCGGCGGGCACGACCTTCAAGTACAGGGGGCACAAGGACGGAGCGCGATCCCTGGTCTCCGGCATGATCGACCGCGGCGTTGACATGGCCTACGCCTACCAGCCCCTCCACGAGCCGGGCCTCGGCCACGCCATCCTCAACACCATCCTGTACTTGGACTACGACCGGAAGGGGTTCGACTACCCGGTCGTGCCCATGCTGGTGAACTGCTACGGCAGCCGCGTCATCCGCAATCGGGGCGGCAGCGTCGAGCACTCACCCGACCCGGACCCGCCCGGCCCTTCGCCCAAGCGGTGCATGCAGATCGGCGCGGCGGCGGCGCAGGCGATCAAGGAATCCCCGTATCGGGTTGCCCTCATCGCATCGTCGTCATGGTCCCACGCCTTCCTGACCGAGAAGCACCACTGGCTCTACCCCGACATCGAGTCGGACCGGGCCCGCTTCGCCGAGATGAAGGACGGCGACTACCAGGCGTGGGCGCGCATATCCACGGAGCAGATCGAGGATGCCGGCCAGCAGGAACTCCTCAACTGGGCGTGCCTCGTCGGCGCGGTGGATGAGCTAGGCTACAAAGCGGACATCGTCGACTGGTACGAGACCTACATCTTCAACTCGACCAAGTGCCTGGCCGTGTTCAAGTAGCCGGCCGGCGGCGCCCAAGAGTCGCGTAGGGGCGGGTTTGAAACCCGCCCCTACGATTTGACCGAACCGTCCGGTTTTTGTTCACCCGCGGAACGGCTTGAAGAACTCCCGCATCTCGTGGGCCAGCAGCTCCGGCTCCTCCAAGGCGGCGAAGTGTCCGCCCTGGGGCATCTGGACCCACCGGCGAACGTCCCAGGACCGCTCCGCCCACTCGCGCGGCGGCTTGGCGATCTCCTGGGGGAACATGGCCATGCCCGCCGGCGTGGGAACCTTTTCGTCCTGCGCCATCTCCCATACGCTGCTCTGGTTCTCCTTGTACATCCGCACCGACGACCCGATGGTCTGCGTTACCCAGTAAATCGTCACCGTGGTCAGCAACTCGTCCTTGGTGTAGCTGCTCTCCACGTCGCCGTTGCAGTCGCTCCACGTCCGGTACTTCTCCACGATCCACGCCGCCAGCCCGGCCGGCGAGTCATTGAGCCCGTAGGACAGCGTCTGCGGCTTGGTGCCCTGGATGTGGCTGTATCCTCCCTCAGACTGCTGCCAGCGCTCACGCTGGTCCGAGTGCGCCTGCTCCGCCTCCGTCAGCGGACGCGACCCCGGCCCCAGGTACGGCGTCGGCCGCGTGATGGACGTCAGGTGCACGCCGATCATCTTGTCCGAGTGAGCGTATCCCAAACGCGACGTGACGCCCGCGCCGATGTCGCCGCCCTGCGCCGCGAACCTGGGGTAGCCGAGGTTCTCGGTCATCAGTTTGGCCCACAGGTCGGCCACCTTCTGCACCTGCATCCCAGGCTCCTGCGACGCCTGGGAGAACCCGAATCCCGGCAACGACGGCGCAACCACGTCGAAAGAATCGGCCGGATCTCCGCCGTGGCCGCCCGGGTCGGCCAGCAGCGGAATGATCTTGGTCATCTCGAAGAACGTGCTGGGCCAGCCGTGCGTGATCACCAGCGGCATCGGATTCGGACCCGTTCCCTTCTCCAGGATGAAGTGAATGCTCAGCCCGTCAACCTCCGACTTGTAATGGTGGAAGGCGTTGAGCTTCTTCTCCTGCGCCCGCCAGTCGAAGTCCGTCCGCCAGTACTCGCACAACTCCTTGATGTAATCCAGGTTGGAACCATACTCCCAGCCGGCGCCGGGCATCTCATCGGGCCAGCGGGTCAAACTGAGTCGCTGATGCAGGTCGTTCAGCACCTCGTCGCTGATTGCAATCTCAAAGGGCTCCATTGCTCCTCCGTATCCGTTGTTGGTCAAAAGTCATTGCGTGTCGCGCCGCTCATGGCGAGCCTGCGGCAGGCCCGCTCCCGGCGGTTCGAACCATATGGCAATCCCGGTGTTGTCGGGGCGAATGATCATTCGCCCCCGGGTCCACAAACCGAGATGCAGTTGGGTCTCCGCGCCGTCCCTCAAATCAGACTGTACAGTGGTTTGGGGTTCTACCCCGCATCGGCAAGGC
Organism: Dehalococcoidia bacterium; assembly: GCA_965116565.1. GTDB lineage: Bacteria > Chloroflexota > Dehalococcoidia > Lucifugimonadales > UBA3495 > Bin87. The sequence goes on along the minus strand of OZ220699.1, from coordinate 630,331 downwards.
CACGACGTTGAGAGTGATGCCTGCCCATCCGGAGGTTAGCATCTCGACCAAGGATAGCATAGCGGCAGGCATCGACGTGTCTCGGGATGCCCCGGACATCCGGATTCACCCCACTGGGGAGGACTGGCGAGGGGACCACCGCACCGACGATCTGTTGGAAATGGTTGAGATCCTGCTGGCTTGTGGCCAAGAGTGATCGTGTCGGAGGGCGCCGGTGGTCTGGCCAAGACCGATCTTCCGGACGCCCGAGTTCTGGCCGCGTGCGGGATGAAATCGGCTAGTACTGCGGTTGCCGGCCCAGGAATGCAGGGTGTTTTCACCCACTCGCCGGGGAATGGCCGGAATCAGATCACCCGGCACTGAACCCAGGCGGGAATCTCGCACACTCTGTGGTCTATAATGCGAGCGTGGGGCAACATACGGGACGCCCCGATGAACGTACCGGCCTCTCTCCGACCGCAGGTGAAGCACAATGACCATGCTGCCGCCGCCGCATCATCCGGACGAACACCTGATGCATGCCAGGACCCAGCGCAAGTTGCAGGATGCACAGGAAGGGAAGCGAGGCCCAGGGGTAACCAAGGGCGATGTGGTGATAGTGTCGGGATTGGCGTTCGCGGCGGCTCTGCTCATCGCTTTCCTGGTTTTCATACTGATCTGAATCGGCTACGGGCCCGCACCGCCCCACGTCAGGTACCCTTGACGGCTGAGACAGGGGCGATACCCTAACGCCGGGGTGATGGGCCCAGATGCGAACCGGCGTCCACCAGTATCGTCTCGCCGGTGACGTGCTCTGCGCCCTCCAGGAGCCAGATCACCGGGTCGGCCACGGTTTCGGTGGTGCCGGCGGATTGCAACGGAGCGGATGCCGCGTACCGCTCGATGAACGCCTCATAGCCGTCGCCCAGGCCGTCGCGCCACCAGCGCGTCTGCATCACGCCCGGGCACACCGCGTTGACGCGGATCTCCGGCGCCAGCGCCCTCGCCAGCGAGTACGTCATCACGTTCAGCGCCGCCTTGGACGCCGCGTAGGCGATGGAACTGCCCGACCCGCTGAATCCCGAGCCCGACGAGACGTTGACGATGGCTCCCTTGCCCAGTTCCTGCATGGCCGGCGTGACGGCCCGCGCCATCTGGAATGCGCCCACCACGTTCACGTCCAGGACGCGCCGGAAGTCGTCGGACGCCAGACCCTCCAGGTCGTGATGCGGCACGATCACCGACGTGGCGGCGTTGTTCACCAGCCCATCGATGCGGCCCCACTGCTCCAGAGCGGTGGCCGCCATCCGCCGGCAGTCCTCATCCACCGACACGTCGGCCTGGCACAGGATGGCCTCGCCGCCCGCCGCGCGGCAGGCCTCCGCCGATTCCTTGGCCTCGGCCTCGCTTCGGGTGTAGTTGATGACGATCCGGCCACCCTTGGCGGCCAACTGCCGCGCCACCTCAGCGCCCAGACCCGTCGCCGAACCCGTGATTATGAAAACGCCGCCGTTGATCTCCATCGTCTGACCCCAATCATCTGCAGGTTGGCCGGATTATAGCGGATGCGCGACCGCTGCTTTCACCCGTTGATGAGGTAGTCAACCGCCAGCCGGTGGCTCACCAGCAGTCCCGGGACCCGGTTCGGATCCGTGCGACCCCAACCGCACTCGGTGGCCACGCCGAACGATGACAGGAACCGCTCCGCCGCGTCGATGCGGGCACAATCCCCCTCCTCGTCGTCGTAGTGGATCAGGCCGAGCATGATCTCCGGATCGCCGGGCAGATCCAGGTCTTCCAGTGGCCGGAAGTACGCTCGGTCCGTTCTATCCTGAGGCACCGGCATGTGGACAAAATCCAGCGCCCGGTAAAGATTCTCCGAAAATCCGTTGGCGATCTCCACCATGATTTCCGTGTCCCTGGGCATTACCAGGTGCTCATCTCGTGGCGAGCCATAGCACAGGTGGTAGCCGAGGTCCACCGCGTCCGGCACGGCGTTGCCCAGCCGGCCCAGTTCGGCAAATACCTGCTCCCTGTAGTCGTCGGGACGGTGCGGGAAGTAGTCCTCAAAGATCAGAACCTCCTGGCATACGTCCCACTGGATGGACAGCCTGTCGTGGGGAACGGACCCAACGATCTCGTTCAGCGCGTTGAGCAGGGATCGCTCGTACGCGGGTATATAGGCGTGACGCGCGGCGGGGCTGACGTACATGTAGGCCGTTGCCATCGGCGTGGGCAGCGAAACCTGGAACAGGGTGTCCGGAGCGATCACCCCATCAGCCTGCAACCGGGTGTAGAGATCGAACGACTCCAGCGCCGCCTCGGCGTAACCGGTTGGGAAATCGACCGACGCCGGATCGACGCCCGGCTTGAATCGTATGTAGGGCGTCTCCCGGAGGAGTTGCCCGTCCCACTGGTAGAGGGCATAGGGCGGTTCGTCAGTATCCACCTCCATGTCGGGATGCTCCAGCAGCATTTCCCGCTGGAACCAGATCCACCGGCCGCGCTGCCCGGTTTCTCCGTCGGTGATGCGGCGGAGGTAGGGGTTCAGCGCCCCGCTGACGGTCCGGAAAACGGTCTCGGCGTCGGGCAACGGGACGCTGCCCACCAGGTGAATGCTGCCGTCGGCTCCTGTCATGGTCCCTCCGGATAACGTGGGCGAGCTTACAGATCACTGGTGGCTTGTGCCCTGGTATGGGTGATCGGCCAACAGCAGGTCGTCCTCGGCGAACCGGCTCAGGCGGAACCGCTCGACGGGATGGTCGCTGCACTCGCCATGCAAGACCAACTCGGCCACCATCCTCCCGATCACAGGCGAGAGCTTGAAACCGTGTCCGCTGAATCCCGCCGCATAGAACAAGCCGGACAGGGCGGCGCTGCGGTCGATGATGGGGTTGGCGTCGGGAGTCATGTCGTAGTGGGCGCTGTAACCGCCCCGACAGGTGGCGGCGGCAAAGTCGGGCCACCGCATGCTGGCCCGCCGCCACAGGCTCTCGATCATGTCATGGTCGGCGTTCCGGGGAATGTCGTCGGGATTGTCGGCCTCGATAAGATCACCGGGGCCCTCGGCTCCCACCAGCGTGCCCCGTCCAGCGTCCTCGCGAAGGTATGCGCCCGTGGAGCGGTCGATGACGATGGCGCTCAACGATTCGAGCGCGGGCGGGCGGAAGAAATGGGCCATCTGCACGCGAGCGGCGGAGATCGGCAGCGATTCCGCGACGGGGCCGACCAACCGGTTGGTGCGCGAGCCGGCGGCCACGACAACGGCGCCGGCGTCGATACGGCCCGCTGCCGTCTCCACCGCGGTAATCCGGCCTCCTGACGCGACCAACCCGGCCACGGGGGTTTGGGTCAACACCTCCGCGCCGAGGGATTGCGCCCGATCAGCGTAGGCGTAGGTTGTGGCCACCGGGTCCGCATAGCCGGCGTCCGGCTCGTAGGCGCAGACGGCTATGTCGCTGATGTCCAACTGCGGCACGACGCGCGTGGCCTCCGACGGGGTGAGGGTTTCGATGTTGACGCCCAGATCGCGGTTCATGGCGACGTTGGCGCGCACCGCGGGCTCATCGCGCTGCGGGAACAGTTGCAGCCGGCCGGTCTGCCGGAAACGGGCGTCGCCGCCGATGACCTCGACGAAGTTGTGGAATATCGATCTCGCCTCCATCGACATTCTGACCAGCACCGGATGGAGGTAGTGTTCCCGGATCATCGATCCGGACAGGCCGCTGGCGCCGCCGGCCAGGTGCCCCTGCTCGACCAGAACGACTCGGCCAGCCCCCATGAGGGCCAGGTGCATGGCGATGCTGGTTCCAATCACGCCGCCGCCCACGACGACAATATCTGCGGTATGTTTGATCATGGCTGTAGCTCCGCGCCGGTCGCGACGAATCTGCGGCTACTCCAACACCCGTCGGCCGCGGGCCGGCCTAATCGGCGGTGCTGACGCCGGCGGGCCGCAGATTGGCGGGCAGGTGGGTTTCCCAGTCGGGGATTTGGCGAATGCGAGGCGAGGGCAGCAGCGAGGACTGGATCAGGGCCAGGGTGCTGAAGCCCAGGGACAGGAGCAGGGGCGCTACGTACGTTCCCGTGAAGTCCCACAAGAGGCCGCCGCACAAGGGGGCCAGTCCCATTCCGAGGCCGCTGCCGAGGCTCTGCCAACCGTAAAGGCTGCCCTGGGGGACGTTTCCATAATACTGGCGATTGGCGATGGGGAAGGTGGGCACCTCGGTACTCTGGCCGATGCCAAAGAGGACGCCGAACAGGTAATAGGCCCAGACGTCATTGAAGAAGAGAATGAGCAGCAGCGGGAAGACCTGCAGGGCCATGCCCACGACCCAGACGACTCGGCAACCCAGGCGCTCCGCCACCACGGGCACGGCGGCGCGGGCGACCACGCCCACGGTCTGCTGGGCGGCGAGCACGCCGGTGGCTGCGCCCAGGGACAGGCCCCGGTCCACGGCGATGGCCACCACGAGCACGTTGATAATCTGGTGTCCCATGCAGCCCCAGTAGTGGATGCCGATGAGGTTCCAGAAGGTAGCGGTGCGCTTGGCCTGCTGGATAAATACCCTGGCCCTGATCTTGGTGGTCTCATCCCTCCTGGGCCTTTGGACCGGTTCATCTCCAATATCCCCGAAAGGGCGCAGGCCGATGTCGGCCGGGCCATTGTAGAAGAACTTGACCAACACCAGCAGAAGCGCTCCGCCGGCGATACCCGGAAGCCAGAAGATCCACTGGATACCCAACTGGCTGAATGCCGCGCCGATAAGGAACAGGAACGCGACCACGCCGATTCCCTGGAACGACCAGACCACCCCCATGGCGGCTCCCAGGTGCCGCCTGAACCACAGGGTGATGGCGGACACCGGCAACACGGTAAAGATGGTGGAGGCGATGCCCAGGATTACGCCGAAGAAGAGGTAGAACTGCCACAGGCTGCTCATGATGCCGGTCAGCAGCATGCCGACGATGAACAAAACGGTTCCAATCAGGAGGAACCAGCGAACTCCGTAACGGTCCCCAAGCCAACCCACATAGGGGCTGGCCAGCCCGAAGATTATCCACTGGAGGCTGAATGCGAGGCTGATCGCTCCGTAGCTCCAGCCGAACCCAGCGGCGGGGTCGCTCAGGTGGGGCACCAGCGCGGCGGCCGCGAACCGCACCGAGGACGTGATGAATCCCATCATCGCGGCAAGCGCAACGATGACCCAAGCGTAATGAATTCGCCTGTTCGCAAGCATCAGGACCGCGAATCAGAATGGTGTGACATCAGACGCGATGGCGCCTCCAGGCACAGACCGGGGGTATCGTCGGAATTGGCAGAACGCATAGGCCGGCAGTGTACACCCAAAAGGACACGGGCGGAGAACAACCCGCGCCGCAAAAAGGGCATCGTATTCAGCATTGGGATGCCAATCCCTCCCGGGAATACCGGAACGCACAGGCCGCGGGACGCAAACAGGGGCGGCGAATCCGGTGATGGAATCTCACCGGATTCACGCACGCCGGATGCGTCTTTGCCACTTTCGCGAGCACAGCGGTTGCCGGGCACGCCATATGGAGGAGCAATCAATCGAAGTGCGATTGCCCGGAGGCGAGCTGCCGGTGTTTGTATGATGTCTGAACGTTGTCGTCGGTTGGCGTTTTGGTGGGTTCCTCCTTTTTGGTGATTTGGGTTTTTGGGATTTTCGGCGTCAGGTTGTGGTTCGGGTCGATGGTCCGCCGGTGGCGGCTAAACTCAGCACGGCCCAGGCTGGTTTGGATTGAGCAGAAAGCTATAGTCCTAGGCTTCCATGTCCTCGCGGTCAGCCGGCTGATGGAACCGGGGCAATGCGAACACGGCGCGGTGGTGACACCCGCGGGGTTCCGGGAGCTCAGTCGGGGAATAAACCGACTCTAGGCCCCTTGGGAACCATATTCTGCTGCCGGTTACCCGACAAGCCGTTTTTTGACCCGAACCCTTGTTGACACCTCTCAATATTTGGTCGATTGGTGAACGCCGCTGCATGCGATGCGGCGACCCCGCCCGGTTCTCGAGCGCCGGTTGGGGAACCTGACGAATGTAGGATAGAACGTGGGTGCGTAGTGGAGCAACGGGCGGGTGTCACACCGCGGGATCGGATTTTGGATTGACAGGCCAACGGGTCCCGGGAACGCCGCACGGTGTGACATTACGGTGAACGGAAGCCGATTCAGCCCCGACCCGCCGCCACCTGGCCCAGCACGCCCATCAACTGTCCCACATCATCAACGCCCTCGAGGTTTTCCAGCATTTCCAGCACGCGCCCGGCGTCGGCGTCGGTGAGGGCGCGATCGAAGCAGTCGCTTACCTTGGCCAGGCGCTGCTCCCGGGACATGGGGTTGGACGCCGACCCGCTGAAGGAGGCGCACTCCCCGCTGACCGTCCGCCCGTCCTTGAGCGCGCCGGTGATCAGCGTCGCGCCCGACTCCGGGCCCTCCGGCTCCACGCGGACGCGACCCAGCATGTCCTCCATGTCCGGCGCGAAGCGGCGGGCATCGGTGAAGGTGTCGATAGCCACGCGCCCATCCAGCAACGCGGCGGCGGCGCAGTATTCCACGCTGAACTTGCCGTCCAGGCCGCTGCGGGGGACCGGCCCCGAATGACCCCGTCCCCGGCGGTGAATGGTCGCGTGGTCGATGTCGCCGGGAGCCACGCCGTTCTCCTCGCGCAGGTTCAGCGCCGCCTCGATCACGTTCTGCATGTACACCTGGGCCGGGAACCGCTTGATGTCGAACCCCGGGTCAACGAGACGCCATGATGCACCGAGGCCACCGGTAGCAATGTCCCAGTCGAATTCGCCGCCGAACAGCGCGGCCGCGAAACCGACGGGCGATTCCAGCGCCTCGTCGCTGGCGGTGTAGCCCATGCTGGCCAGGATTCCGGCCTCCGCGCCCATTCGGGCGGCGTTGCCGGGGTGGGTGGACTTGACCATGGTGCCCGTGTTGGCGGTGAGGCCGCCGGTGCGTGAGGCGGCGATGCCCAGGGCCATCAGGGTCTGCTCGGCGTCCAGGCCGAGGGTCTTGGCCGACGACGCCGCTCCGCCCAGCGGTCCCACCAGGCCAGGCGGGTGGTAACCCGGCCGCGTGGCCGGCGCTGACGCGGCCCGCAACCGCCCCTGGATTTCCCAACCCAATACGTATGCCGTGATGACGCGCTCGCCCGAGACGTGGTGTTGCTCAGCGAGCGCCAGGGCCGCCGGCAGGCAGGATGAGGTGCCGTGGGTGGGCGGGAATCCCTGGATCTCGTAATCCAGGCAGTGCCCGAAAACGCCGTTGGCGAAGGCGGCGGACGGCGGGTTGGTCCGGTAGCCCCAGCCTACGACCGAGGCCTGGGGCGAGCCGCCGGCTTCCTGCACGTAGCGGCCGATGATGTCGGCCAGTTCCTGGACCGAACCGGCGACCATGTTGGCCACGCCGTCCAGGATGGCGATCTTGGCGGCGTCGACCGCCTCGGGCGACAGGTTTGCAAACTCGGTTTCGGCGATAAATTCTGCCAGCGTTCGGGTTGCGCTCATGGACTACCTACCTCACAGGTTGGGGGACAGGTCAAATCAGGGAGTGTCGCCAGCAATACGATGGCGAACCGTGGCAAAACTATCACCGTGAGCGCAAAGTGGCAATCTTGCTGCCGCCACAACCTTTGCGCGGCATCGGCGGCGACCGTGCTGCTCCCGGCGATCCTGTGGGGCCATGCGGCCATCGCCGGGCGAGATCAGGGTGAACGGCGTTGTGCCGGACGCAATGGCGGCTATAATGTCGCGAAAACAGATTGGGAGGCGCCCTTATGGCCAAGATCAAGCACGTCGCCATCACCTGCGAGGATCCGGATGCGGTGGCGAAGTTCTACAAGGAAGGATTCGACCTGTTTGAAGTCGCTCGCAACGCACGGCAGATCCAGCTTTCCGACGGCGACATCAACCTGACCATCCTCAAGTGGAAGACCAACGAGGACGCCGACGTTGGCCCGAACGGCGAGAACTACGACGGAATTCACCACATCGGGTTCCAGGTGGACAGCCTGGAGGATACGGGAGCCAAACTCCGCGAGATCAACGGAGAGGAAATAGTCCGGCGCGAGGTGGCGGCCGACGGTCAACCGCGACCGCCGCGCGCCGAAGAGAAGTGGTCAGGGCCCAACGGGCAGGTGCTGGACATATCCGAGCCGGGCTGGCTCCACATCGCGCCCATGGATTAGGAACCCTTCACTCTCGCCCTGCTCGCACAACAAATTCGGGTGAGTGGCGGGCCGCGCCGCAGCCGGTCTCGCAGGGGCCGATGAGTCGGCTATGGCTCGCAAGCGCCGGACGGCGCCGTGAATGTTTCCCCCTCACCCCTGCCCTCTCCCACCAAGGGAGAGGGAGTTCTTTGACACCCTCTCATGGAGGAAAACGATTATGGAAGCGAGTTGCGTTACCCATATTGGCATCTGCGTGAGCGACATGGACCGGTCCCTGGTGTTCTACCGGGACACGCTGGGGATGACGGTGCTGGGCGACCGCATGACCGACCCCACCGAAGGCGGGCGTCTGCACAACTACCTGCACGAGCGGCAGGCCCGCCGTTGGGTCAGCCTGGCCTATGGAGACGGCGCCACGCCCACCCTGACCCTCACCAGTCATCCGGGCGACGAACCCGACGGCGAACCCATCAAGCTGGATATGGTGGGCATCAGCCATATCTCGTTCGGGGTGGACGACGTGAAAGGTCTGACGGAGGAACTGCTCAGCAAGGGCGTTGAGCTGGCCGGCCCCATCGAGTCGTTCACGAATGCTGACGGCGACATACGGAGCATCTACGTGTATGACCCGGACGGCATATTGGTGCAGTTCAATACGCCGCACTGACCACCGTCCGAACTCCCCGTCCGGCCGGCGGCTGACTCGTTTCCGCGCAGGGTACGGAGTTTAAAACAAGACGCCCGGGATGGTCTCCCGGGCGTCTGCGCGCAGGTTCGTCTGCCTAAACCCTGATCACCCCGACCACCTCACCGTCCTTTTCCTCGATGGAGATCTCGGTGCCGAAGGGGCTGGAAATCTCCTGCAGCCACTGCAGGGTTTCGCGGGCGATGGGTTCCTCGGCCAGCACCGGGCGACCGCGCTGCGGAATGGGCCGGCCGAATCCCATGTCGATGGGATGCAGGACGACCTCTTTCAGGTCGCCGCCGGCGTAGTTGCAGACCGCCACGACGCTCTGCCAGAACACCGGGTCGGCGGCGAATGCGCGGGTGCCGCCGCCGGAGCGGGTGTCGAGATAATCGCCGGGCGTGCTGTTGAAGTCGAGGCCAAAGCGGCGGTAGGCCTCGTGGGGCAGCCACAGGACGCTCTCATTCTGGAAGATGAAGTTGCCGAGGCTGTAGAAGATGGGCCGGTTTTTATAGATCTCGATGCCCCGGAGAAAATGGGGGCCGTGGCCCACGAAGGCGGCGCAGCCCTGGTCGATGGTCCAATGGGCGAAGTCCACCAGAAAATGGGGCGGCGACAGGCGAGAATGGCCGTGGAAGTCGCCATCCGGCCCGCTCTCGTGGCAGTGGACGCCATAGACCTGCCAGTCCGACTGCGTCTGCGCTCCCCGGATCCAGTTGCCGATGCCCAGGCGGTCGTCCTCGTTCAGGGTGGTGCGGACGGCGAACTCCTCGTCCAGGATGAATTTGTGCTCCAGGAAATCAATCTCGGTGTTGGGGTCCGTCGCTTCCTCGTTGCCGCGGAAGCCGAAGTGACGCATGAAAGCGTGCTCTTCCTCGTACCCGAGTTCCAGGTTGGCCTTGTGCAGGGCGTCGAACACGTCCTGCTGCACGTGGTGGGTGATGTCGTGGCGCAGGGCGTTGACCCCCGGGCGACCGGGGAAATCAGGGCGTCCGGCGCCGGCTCGGGAAGTATCGCTGAAGGTGCTGGTGGCGCTCATCACCGCGACTCTGCCCCGAGCGGAGTCCACGTATGCAGGAGCGCGGGCCTCGTCGAGGTTGCGTCCGCCACCGGCATGGGGCAGGTCAAACTCCCGACAGTGCTCCAGCGTGGTCAGGAAACCTCCCTCGGAAAAGTCGAATGAGTGGTTGTTGGCGGTGGTCACGGCGTCGATGCCCATCCACTTCAGCTCATCCAGGTTACGAGGGTCGGACCGGGTGTAGGTGTTGCGGCTCCACTGCCAGGTGCTCTCGTAGTCGTGGAACAGCATTTCGAGATTCACCAGGGACACGTCGGCGTTCCGGAGGATATCCACCAGCCTGAGGAAACGCGGTTCCTGGAATGCCCGCATCCGGCGGGTAATCATGGCGTCGCCACCCACGGCGATGGAGATATCGCGGCGCTCGGCGTCGTAAATCGTTGTGGTCATGTCGGCTCCTGGTTACATGGGGACAAGGGTGGATCAGATGGCGGCATTTTAGCAAATGCGGGGTGGCGGATGAGTTGCACCGGTCGGTCCGTTTTACCGCCGCGTGTCGCAGACACCTCGATCAGTCGAACGCTCCGGCGATGGCGCAATCCTCCACCTCCTCGTCGGACATGGCCAGCAACTCCCTCAGCACGTAGGTCATATCCGCCGCGAATGCCGGCGCGCCCCTGGCGACCCGGCCCGGCGTGCGGGACAGCTTGTATGGGGCGCTCTCGATGGTGCGGTAATCGCCCTGGTGGTCCGGAACCCGGCGGAAGAAACCGCGCTCCTTCAACTGGGGGTCCTGCGACAGGTCTTCACCGGTCTGGACCACACCGGCAGCGACGCCGGCGGCCTGGAGCAGGCGCATCACTTCCTCCGCCGTGCGCCGGACCGTCCAGGACTCGACAAGATCGTCCAGCGCGTCGGCGTTGTGCTGGCGGGCATCGGCGGTGGCGAACCTCGGGTCGCGGGTCCACTGAGGATTTCCCATGACATCCACCAGGGCGCGCCATTCGTCATCGTTGAATACGGTGATGGCGACCCACCGGTCATCTCCCTGGCAACGGTACGCACCGTGAGGCGCACCTCCTCCATAGGGTATGCGGTTGCCGGTGCGAGTTGAGATCGCGGCGGGTCCGTTGACGCTCATGTCCAGCACCAGGGTTTCCAGCAGCGACGACAGGGACTCGAACTGGGAGACGTCGAGCCACTGCCCGCGCCCCGTCCGGGCCCGGTGAATGAGGGCGAGCATTACCGCCTGCGCCCCGGCCATGCCGCCGGTGGCGTCGCTGTACGCGCTGGCCGGGCCGCTGGGGTCGGTGTCAAGGAAGCCGGTCAACTGGGTGAACCCTGACCAGGCCTGCAGGGTCTGGCCGTAGCTGACCCGGTCCTTCCACGGGCCGGTGCGCCCGAAACCGGACATGCTGAGCATGATGATGCCGGGATTGATGGTTTTGATGGACTCGTAATCGAGACCCCATGAGGGCATCACCCGCCCGCTGAAATTCTCCGCGACCACGTCGGATACCGCGACCAGCCGCCTGGCGATGCCGACGGCCTGAGGCGTCTTCATGTTCAGGGAGATGGACAGCTTGCCGGCGTTCCAGTTGTGGCGCTGGCCCAACCCCCGGGCGGTGGCGGACGCGGGACCGCCGATGACGGACAGGGCGTTGTTGGACTCGACCTTGATGACCTCGGCGCCCTGGTCGGAGAGGATGCGCGTGGCCGAGGGCCCGGCGTGAATCCAGGTGAAATCCAGCACGCGGATGCCCTGCAGGGCGAGGCCGGTTTGTTGCGCGTTGCCGTTCACGTCCATCAGAGTTCAGGCAGTCAGGCGCCCCACTTCCTGCGGCGACAGACCCAGGATTCCGCCAAGGATCTCGGAGTTGTGCTGACCGGGGGCGGGCGCGGCCCGCCGTACAGGAAATGCGAATTCAGCCAGGCGGTAGGGGTCTCCCGGGTACACCATCGACATACCATCCGGTGATTCAAGCGTCGTCAGGTATCCGCGGCCCCATAGCTGCTCATTTTCCAGAATCTCATCGGCAGTGGCGGCGGGACCCCACGGGTGGTGGTTGGATTGGCCGAACTCGGTGATCTCCTGCCGGGTGTGGAGCAGCGCCCAGGCCTGGATGAGTTCTTCGATGTGGGCCGAATGCTCGCCACGCAGGACGAAGTGGTCATCGTACTGCGCGTCCATCAGGTCGCCGGCCATGCCGTCCCGGTCCATCCAGGCCCGCAGGTCGTCCCACGCCGCGCGCGTGTTGGTGGTGATGCTGGCGTAGCCGTCCCTGCACCGCCAGGTGGCGACGAACTGCCCGCCGTGCCGGAACCCGCAGCGCACCGCAGACTCGCCGGTATAGTTGTAGGTCGTGTTGACGTGCTCGGTGGTGGCGGCCACCGCTTCCTGCATGGACACGTCGATGTACTGCCCCTCGCCGGTGGCCATGCGGTGGTACAGGGCCAGGAGGATGGCGATGTAGGCGCGGTTTGAAGCGGTGTGGTAGGCCTGCGATCCCCACAGCCGCGTGGGCGGCGTGTGGGGCCAGCCGGTGACGTACATGTAGCCGCCCATGGCGAAGCCCACCAGGTCCGACGCCTTGAAATCGCGATATGGCCCGGTCTGCCCGAAGGGAGTGATGGAGGCGTACACCAGGCCGGGCGCGTCCGCCGCCAGGTTTTCGTAGCCCATGCCCCCGTGCTCCGTTCCCAGCGCGTCCATGTAACCGGGCGGACCGGTTTCCAGCAGCACGTCGGATTCCAGGGCCAGCCGGCGGAGGGCGTCTGCGCCGTCTGGTGTGCGAATATCCAGCGTGACGCTGCGCTTGTTGGTGTTGAAGTGGAGCCAGTACAGGCTGCGCCCGGGACCGGGGATGCCGCCGATGAACGGGCCGATGTCGCGCATGGGATCGCCGCCCGGCGGCTCGACCCTGATCACATCGGCGCCCATGTCGGCCATCAGCTTGCCGCAGTAGACGCCCATGGGCCCGGACAGATCCAGGACCCGGTAGCCGCTCAGTGGACGGGACTGCTCCGCGTTCGCGTGTTCATCCAGCGTGGTCATGCCGGGCGCATTGTAGCACCGAGCACGGCGCAGGAAGCGCGGTCTGACGCAACCGGCCAAACTTGAAACCAACCGGTCGGCGTCGGTCCTATCGGTTGCTCTTCACGAAGTCTGCCGCCATCTCAGCCATGGCGATGACGGTGAGGTTCGGGTTGGCCCGCACCGCCTCGGGCATGATGGAGGCATCGATGACGCGCAGGCCCTGTGTGCCGTGGACTCTCCCGTATTGGTCGACCACAGAGGTCTCGTCATCCGAGGGCCCCATGCGGCAAGTGCTGGAGACGTGGTGGGCCGTGATGACCTGTCTCCTCATCCACAAGTTCAGCGCATCATCGCTCTCCAGGATCTCGTCCGACGGGCCGGAGCGTGCTTCCACGATGCCGTCGAATGCCTGGCGCCTGAACAGGTCGGCGCACATCCGGACGCTGGCACGCATGCGTTCCAGGTCGAAGGGGTGGTCCAGCATGTTCAGGTCGATGTGAGGCTGCTCTCTCGGGTCTCGGGAGCGGATGGCCAGTTCCCCATGGCTGAGCGCCATGTACAGGCATTGGCTCACTCCTATGCCCTCGGGTTCCATGTGGTCCACGCCGCGCATGGGCGTGGCCGACGAGTAGTTGCCCATGTAGATGACCATGTCGTTGGCATGGGACGATCCCGGCGCGGTGAATCGCAGGGTCACGGTGCCGGTGTTGACCTGGTTCGTGTCCAGCGGGAAGTCTTTTCGAGTGCGCCAGAACATGGGCAGGTCGGGGTGATCTCTCAGGTTGCGCCCCACGCCGGGCAGGTCAATCACGACGGGTATGTCCAAGGGGCGCAGTTGGTCCGCCGGCCCCACGCCGGAGAGCAGGAGCAGGTGCGGCGAACCTATGGCGCCGGCGCAGAGGATGATCTCCGCTCCCTGGAACTCCTGCTCGCCATCCGGCGTGATTCCACGGACACCCACGGCCTGCGTTCCCTCGAATACCACCTGATGCACCAAGACTTCGGGGATGATGGTCAGGTTATCCCGACTCCGTGCTGGCCCAAGATACCCGATGGCAGTGCTCACCCTGGTGCGGCCGTCGATGTTGAAAGCCAGCGGTCCGACTCCAGTGGAGCCGGGCCGGTTGTGGTCCGGGCAATGGGGGAACCCGACATCGCGGCAGGCCCCGTAGAAGGCGTGCTGCTGAGGTCCCCACGCGCTCTCGGGATAGCGCCGGCAGTATATCGGGCCGGCGTTGCCGTGGAACTCGTCCGCAAAATCCTGGTCGTTTTCCAGCTTGATCAGGTACGGCAGGATTTTCCCGAACGCCCACTCGTCATTCCCCCAATCGGACCAGAGGTCGAAGTCCTCGGGCATGGGCCGGAGAAACTGGGCATCGTTGACGGCACTGGAGCCGCCGGTGACCTTGCCTCGGGGCACATCGATGTCCGCTTCGTCCGTTGCCCGGGCGCGAAAGTTCCAGATGTGCCCTCCGTCCCAGATTGTGTTGGCGGCTCCGAAGGCATACCTAACTTCGCTGGGCGTCGTTTCCGGCGCGGCGTAGTCGGGGCCCGCCTCCAGCAGAAGTACCGAGCGATGGGCAGCTTCGGACAGGCGGGCTGCCAGGACCGCTCCCGCTGACCCGGCTCCGACGATTATGTGGTCGTACCTTTTGGTCATGTTTTTCCTTTGTTCCGGTTATGACCCGGCGCTGTTTCACATTCCGGCGAACCGGTGGGAGGAATGCGATATTACATCCTCAGTTCCAGCCTCGGGTCCAACAGTCGCGCGGGCACATCGGTCTCCCGCATGAAGTGGACCAGCTTCCGGTGCAGTTCCGACGCCACGTCCATGTTGGCCTCTATGACATCGTCAGCCTGCCCGGGGTCAGAGGCGAGGTTGTACAGCTTCGAGACCCCCGGCAGTGGGCTGTAGAGCAGGCTCCACCCTCCGGACGTGACGGTGGTCACGGGCGGCTCCGTCAGCACCCGCAACAGGTTATCGACCGAGTGCACCGGGTCGCCGACGTTGGCGAAAGGCAGGCTGCTCACGACAAAGTCCCGGCCCCGGGTCGCGGGGTTGCTGAGGGCAGGGGCGAGGGAGCGGCCCTGCACGAAGCCGGGTATCTCCAGGCCCAGCAGATCCAGAACCGTGGGCATGACGTCCACCGCCGACGTGATGCCGGTGTAGTTCCCGGGCGGCACGCCCGGAGCCCGCAGCAGGAAGGGGAGGTGGACGATCTCCTCGTAAAGGGGCGAGTAGCTCCACTGCGATCCGGGCTCGTCATATGGCCTGAGGGTGCCGTCGGGGTATTTGTCGGAGGTCATCTTGCCGAACAGGCCGCCGTGTTCGCCGAAGTAGAAGCCGTGGTCGGTGGTGAATATGACGATGGTGCGGTCGGACAGTCCCATGTTCTCCACCATCCGCAGCAGGAAGCCGGCCCAGGTATCGACCATGGTTATCTCGCCGCAGTAGGTGGCATGGCCCTTGTTGAGCTGCTCCGCCCGGTATCCGGGCACGTCGTGCCAGTTGCCGTACACCGGCAGCACCAGTTCGCCGTCGTAGCCCGGCCAGTAGAGTTCGGTGTAGTAGGGGGGCGCGTCCCAGGGTTCATGGGGATCCCACGTGTCCACGTACAGGAAGAAATCCTCCTTGTAGTGCTGTTCGAGCCAGCGCATGGCGGACATGAAAGTCTTGGGAGCGTTCCGGTCCGCCTCGCTGCGCCAGGCTGCCCTGACGTCGAGGGCCTCGTTGTGATAGCCGGGCTCGGGGATCAGCGACCACAGGGTGTCCTGCCCAACGTTCATGAGGAACGACTGAAAGCCGCGGTCGTAGTTCATGCCGCTCCGGAGGTAGTAGGGGGTGTCCACGGATGCGGCGGTGTGCATGCCGCTTTCCGCCAGTATCTCGGCGAGGGTGGTTACGCCGGCCGGCAGAGGTTCCCAACCCATGAACGACATGGTCCAGCGCCCGGTCTGGTGGTCGGCACGGGTGGGCATGGTCGGGAATCCGGCCGAGTAGTGGTTGTCGAACCTCACCGCGCTCGCCGCCAGCGCATCGAGCGAAGGAGTGTGGATGTAGTTGTTGCCGTATGCGCCCAGGTGATCCCTGCGAAAACTGTCGGAAACGATCCAGATGACATTCATGCTGACCTCCGTTTCTGGACGATTGGGTCGGGGACAAGCGCCGACGTCCGGCCACCGCGAAAACCCGGCGACATGACCAATATCAGGTTGCGGTTTGCCGGTCAATCACGCCTGACTCAGCAGCGACCGAGCCTGGGACCTTCCCCAATCAACGATCGCGGGCCGGGCAGCCCGGATGCGGCGGCGCTATCGCTTGAGGAGGGACGGCGGCGATGATGGATCATAGATTTAATATTATTATAATAGATTTACATTATCATATATGGCGATGTGAGTCTCATCCGAACGCGGTTCCCCCAATCGAGGCGACTGGCTACCGGTCGTACACAACTGAAGGGTCGGGAGGACGCGCAGACGCTCGCGGTGGAGACGCGACGCGCTTTTCCGGATTCGGAGCGGCCGGAAAACGCGAACCACTGACATTTCATTGCTGGTGGAGATCATCGTGGCCCTGGGATTTATGTCGAGTTCGCTCGGCATGAACCGAACCCTGATACGTGGTCAGCGTCGTTTCAGGTTGATGTGCCTGGTCGGACGTCCGGAGACACCGACGATTCCACAGCCGAACAGGGTGTGAACCATGGAGCCCGGAACCCCTACCCACAACCTGATCTGCACTTGACACAAAACACGGATACTTACCCATCGCGTTGAGCGGAGTCCCTTTCAGGAACGGAGTCCGCCTTCCGCGCAATGCCAATCCGATGACCTCGCTCCCTTGCCCCTCCCTACATCCCATCCTTACCATTCAAATATGCCATCGCCTCACGCCATCAATCGCCCGACCCTCGAACCGTCCAATCCCCAACCCCCAACTCCGCTCCCCCAAATCCTCCCGCCGGCCCGCCAGAACCACCAACATCGCCCCAAAACCCGCCCAATCCGCCACCATTTACCCCCACCAGAACCTACCGTCCTACTCAAATGAACGGAAATGAGCGGAAGTGAGCGGGTTTTCGCTAATATCCCCACAATCCCAATCCATCCCGCCCGCGATCGTCATTCCGGCTTTCGCCGGAATCCAGATCTCAGAGGCAACCCATGACCATCTCCCAAATCCGCCGCTACGTCGACGACACCCGACGCCGGGAAGATGTCCCCGAGCCCGTATCAATCGTCCTCAGACTCCTCCCCTGGGCCAGCGGCGACCGCTATAGCGACCTCCTCCGCTGGGAATTGCCTGTCCCAACCCGGTAACGATGGCGATTCCCCAAGGTGGCTGCGCGTGAGACTTGACACTGCTTGAAAAAGGCATACATTTTGAAAAAGGCATACATTCGCATCACGATCTGGAGCATGATAACGGAGCGGCAAGCCACAAACGCCAGGAGTTTATCCATGAACATCACCAATCGAATCGCCGAATTCGTCACCGCGACTGACATTGAGGACTTCCCACCCGATGCCATCGAAGCGGCCAAGGGAGCGATCATGGACTGTCTGGCGTGCATGCTGGCCGGCTCCCGGGAATCCCTGTCGGACATCCTTTGCCGTTACGTTGCGGCCGAGAGCGCCGCTCCCACCGCGAGCGTGGTGGGCCGTGGGTTCAGGACCTCGGCGGCCAACGCTGCGCTGGTCAACGGCGCCATGGCACACGCCCTGGACTACGACGACATCACCCAGATCACCAAGACCCATCCCACCGCAGTTTTGTTGCCCGCATCCCTGGCGGTGGCCGAGGAGTCAGGAGCTTCCGGAAAGGACATGCTGCTGGGTTACATGTCCGGGTTTGAGGTCGCATGCGCTGTGGGCGAGGCCTTGAGCGAGGCCTACTACGACGACCTGGGGTGGCATCCCACCGGCCCGCTGGGCGCGGTGGGAGCGGCGGCGGCGGCCAGCAGGATCATGTCCCTGGACCCGGAACAAACCGCCATGGCAGTCTCCCTGGCCGCGTCGCAGGCGTCGGGGCTGCGACAGAACTTTGGCACCATGACCAAGCCGTTCCACGCGGGGGACGCTGCCCGCGCCGGAGTCGTGTCGGCCAAACTGGTGCGGGACGGTTTCACCGCCAGCGAGGACGCGCTGGAGGGGCGATTCGGCTTTATCCGGGCCTTCTCGGGCGGGCAGGGCTTCGACAGCGACCAGGTGGCGCAGAACCTGGGAAACAAATGCTACCTGGTGGAGTCGGGCATTGAAATCAAGAAGTACCCCTGCTGCGGCAGCGCGCACCTTGCCCTGGATGCCACCTTCGACCTGCTGTCCCAAAGCGCCATAGATCCTGCGGCGGTGGACCGCATCGACGTGATGGTGGACTTCGACCCGCCGCGCTCGCTGATCCACGCCCGCCCGGTTTCGTCCCTGGAGGGAAAGTTCAGCATGCAGTATTGCCTGGCCGCCGCCCTGCTGGATCAGCGGGTCGGGTTGCAGTCCTTCACCGACGATCAGGTGATGCGTCCCGAAGCCCAGGCGCTGATCCCGCGCATCGACATGCGCCGCATCCCGGGCAACGAGGGACAGCCGAGCTGGACCGAGGGGTACCACCAGGTTGAAGTCCAGTTGAAGGACGGCAGCACGCTCCGGCAGCAGGCGCACCGCGCCAACAGCGGAGCCCTGCGCGGCGTGAGCATGGAAGATGTCCGCGCGAAATTCCGAGACTGCGCGTCGCAATCACTATCCGAAGCGACGACGGCTGAGGTCGTGTCGCGCCTGGACATGCTGGAGGAGGGAGAACCGGTCAGCGGTCTGGCAGATCTGCTCAGAGGCTGACTTGGCAGAACGGCCTGAAGAATCCGTCGCTTTTCGTATCAAATGGAGTCATTGCGAAGCGTAACTGATATAATCCCGTGCAACTGCAACGTTTATTGATACACGCATGGGGGTTAGGTTAGTCATGGCCGCAGACCTTTCCGCAATCGTTGAGTCCGGCGACCCCGTCCTGATCGCCGCCGGAGGTCCCACCGAAGGGCCTCTGTGGCATCCCGACGACTATTTGACCTACGTTCGACACCGGGAAAGCATGCTGATGCGCTGGGACGGCGGCGGCGAACCGGTCATTGTTCGCACGGACACCGGAGAGGGCAACGGTTGTACCCTGGACCGCCAGGGTGGCCTGCTGATGTGCGAGGGAGCCAACCGGCAGATTACGCGCATGGACGCCGACGGAACCGTAACTACGGTTGCCGACCGGTGGCAGGGGAAACGGCTCAACCGGCCCAATGACATCGTTTGCCGCTCGGACGGCAGCGTCTATTTCACCGACCCGGAACGGGGCATTCCAGAGGAACAGCGGGAACTGGGTTTCGCCGGCGTCTTTCGGATTGCGCCCGATGGCACGTTGCACGTAGCGACCGACGAATGCGAATACCCCAACGGACTGACGTTATCACCGGACGAATCGACGCTGTACGTTGCGAACAGCCGTCTTGACGATCGCTGCGTCGAGGAGGCGGAACGGGGCGAGGTGTGTACCCACCGACTCATCAGGGCTTTTGACGTTGCTCCCGACGGGACGCTCAGCAACAACCGGATCTTCTGCGACATGTCGTCGGCTGAGCCGGGGGTGCCGGACGGCATGAAGGTGGATACCGAGGGGCGAGTGTACTGCACGGGCTCCGGAGGGATATGGGTGATCGATCCGCAGGGGAACCGCTTGGGCATCATTCGCGTGCCCGAGGTGCCGCGCAACCTGGTATTTGGCGGCGCCAGCCTGGATACGATGTTCATCACCGCCGGAGATTCGGTGTACAGCCTGCGAACCCGGGTGCAGGGAGTGCCCGCGCTCAACTGAATCGTCGCTCGGTATCGGAGACCCGCACAGCGCGGCGTGGGCGGGCCGTGGCGGATACCGCTCCGGAGCCTAGGCTCGCGGCCGGATGTTGTGGTTGTGGCTGAACATGTTGGTCGGGTCATACCTGTGCTTGAGAGCGGCCAGTTTCTCGAAGTTGTCGCCGAATGCCGCCTGAATCTCCGCGGCCCCTTCCTCGGCCTCAGCGCCCACCTGGTTGATGTAAGGGCCCGACGAAAACGGCGATAGCGCCGATGCAAACTCCCGCACCCACCGGACGTGGATCTCCGATTCGCCCGGGTCCAGAAATACCGCGTTGGTGGCCCATTCACACAACGCGCCCCGGTGTCCGAAGGCAGTCTCGGTGGCCGGCACGCGCCGCGTGGCGTTGCCGAGATATTGGAACAGGACGCTGGAAAGCGGCGAGGTCACCCGGTCAAAGAAGTCCAGATTGATCTCCACTGCTTCGTTTGCCACCTGGCTCATGAAGTGAGATTTGAGGTAGTTATGCCGCCCCTGGGGGGCCAACGCCAGGGCCTGGGCGTCGGTGTACGTCATGGGGCGTACATCGTCCGACAACGGCGGTCCGAACTTGCGCAGCGGCCGGATCACACGCTCCCCCTCCCCGATGGAGCCGTAGTAGCAGAGGAGAATTCTGCATACCTTGTCCCCGCCGTCCGGCGCGGTCGCCAGGAAGACGACGATGTTCATCTCGTCGGGCATATTGGCGGTGAATTCGCCGACCAGGGCGAGCAATTCCCTCGCCTTGTCGTACGGGTAAACCAGGTAACCCGCCAACACCGCTGGACCAACGGGATGCAACCGGTACTCGAGCGAGGTGGCGACGCCGAAGTTGCCGCCGCCGCCGCGCAGGCCCCACAACAGGTCGGGGTTTTCATCGGCGCTGGCGGTGAGCATCTTTCCATCGGAGGTGACCACGTCGGCGGAGATCAGGTTGTCGCAACTGAGCCCATGGCTGCCGGACAGCCATCCGATGCCGCCGCCCAGCGTGAGGCCCGCAATGCCCGTGTCGGGATCGGTGCCCCCCGGCGCGGCGAGTCCGAAGGCCTGGGTCTCGTGGTCGAAGGCTCCCCATTTGGCGCCCCCCTGGGCGCGTACCGTTCTGGCCGCCGGATCGACGCGGACGCCGGTCATCAGGGAAAGGTCGATCATCAACCCGTCCTCGCAAACGCTGTTGCCGGGGAAGTTGTGGCCGCCGCCGCGCACCGAGATCAGGAGGTCGTTTTCCCTGGCGAAATTGACGGATCTGATCACGTCGGCCGTTCCGCTGCACCGGGCGATCAGCGCGGGCCGTTTGTCGACCGTGGCGTTCCAGACCCGCCGCACGCTATCGTAACCTTCGTCTCCTGGCAGCAGAGATACGCCGTGCAGGGCGCTCCGAAATTCGTTGACTGATGCCTGGCGAACCACGGTGTAATCCCCGGAAAGGGTCGCAAATTGCACGTCTGCCATGAGTTCATCTCCCTGCCTGACGGTCGACGCCACGGTGCCCCACCGATGGTGATGAGCGCTTGTGTTCACTCCGACAGTTGGAGATTATATGGCCCACGAGGGACCGCCGCCACCGGGCGCCGGGCAGCCGGGCGATATCGCCCGGCGACGCGTTACCGGCAGGCGCGAGTTCGCGGACGTCCAAACGATGGTCGGCAAGGAACGGGACTGCGAAAAGGTTGAGCAGTCGGCGTCGCGCCAGGGCCACGTGGGTCTTGCCGGTGCCTCCGTCGCCCACGCGATGACGTTTTCACGACGTTCGATGCGCTCGCACCGGGCCAGTTGCATGACCGGGGCCTTGTTCACCGAGGGGATGGCCAGGATGGCAGGCGGGGCGAGGAAGTAGCCGGTCCAGCAGGATCAGGTTTGCAGCCGGCGGGAGAGGCGGGTGCGTTCCGGCAGTTCGGGGAAGAGATGGTCATAGTTATCCTTGTACCCGTTGTCCGGCCTGCCGGTTGCAATCACAAACACCGCTCCGCCTCGGAACGGATGTAGTCGCGGAACTCCTGGGGCAGCCCGGCGGCATCGGCCGCCTGCGCGTTTTCCCGGATGCGCTCCGGGCGTGAGGTGGTGGGTATGGCCGAACTCACGCGGTGGTCGGAAATCACCCAAGCCAGCAGGGCCTGAGCCCAGGTGTTGATGCCGTAGTCCTGCAGCGGTGTGAGGTCCGGCTGCCGCTTCAGGTCCAGGACGTAGCGGCCCTTCTGCAACGGCTCCATCACCAGGACGCCGGCGCCCAGTTCCTCGGCCAGGGGCAGCAGTTCGTCCTCAACACTCCGGTTCATCACGTTGTAAGGAATCTGGACGGTGTCCACCCGACCCTGGCGCATCAGGTCCATGATGGTGGGGTAGGTCTCGGGCACCATGGCAGACACGCCCACCATGCCGATCCTGCCCTCTCCCTTGAGGCGCTCCAGGGTGGGAAGGTGAGTCTGCCAGTCGATCATGTTATGGACCTGGAACAGGTCGATGTAGTCGGTCTGCAGCAGTTCGAAGGAACGGGCAATCTGGGCTTCTCCGGCCTCCCTCCCCTCGGTGCGCACCTTGGTGGCGATGTAGAACCGTTCACGACGGTCCTCGGTGATCTCGCCCAGCACCTGCTCGGCATTGCCGTACCAGGCGGCGGTGTCGATTAGGTTCACGTCGCTGTCCAGGCAGTTGTCCACGATCTGCCTTCGCACCACGATCTCGTCGTGGTCGGCGACATCGAAGGTTCGTAAGGTTCCCAGTCCGATGATCGAAACGTCCAGGTTGCCGAGTTTGCGGTATTCCATGTTTGTTGACCTCGCCCAAGTGTCTGATGCAAATGTGTGCACGGAGGATGCTCGGGGTTTGTCCCCAGCGGTTGTACCACTTCCCACACCAGCCCGACCAGTCCTGACCATGTCGCGTACCCGGCATCAGTCCTGGATCAATTCCCGTTGACATTGACGGAAGCGAGTACGCGGGAGATGGGACCGGCTCTGGACGGCCACGCGCCCGCGGGGTATCTTGCACATTGGTACTCCCGCCCGTGCCGGGACGCGCCAACATGAGCCAGAGCAACGACCCTGAGCGGATATGCGAGGTTGAATGATGACTGAACTTCACGAGCTTTCGGTAGCAGAAGCCGCCGCGCAGATTCGCGAGGGAATCCTGTCGCCGGTGGCGCTGGCCGAATCGCTGCTGGCGCGCATCGACGCACTGGACGGCGACCTGCAGGCCTGGGTAACCATCGACCGGGACGCGGTGCTGTCGGCGGCCCGGCAACGTGAGGCGGCGGTGCAGCGAGGTGACCCGCTGGGGCCGATCCACGGCGTGCCCGTGGGCCTGAAGGACATCTTCTACACCGAAGGGATGCTCACCGCCTGCGGATCGAAGGTGAACGCCGATTTCGTGCCCGACTACGACGCGACATCGGTGGCGAAGATCAAAGCTGCCGGCGGCATCATCCTCGGCAAGGCGGTCACCACCGAGTTCGCCTCGGGCGACCCCTCGCCGACGCGCAACCCGTGGAACCTGGAGCACACACCCGGCGGTTCCAGCAGCGGGTCGTCAGCGGCGGTGGCGGCACGCATGGTGCCGGCGGCGCTCGGCTCACAGACCGGCGGATCCACCTGCCGGCCGGCGGGCTACAACGGCATCGTGGGCGTGAAGGCCACCTACGGACGCATCTCCCGATACGGGGTGGCCCCGTTGAGCTGGTCGCTGGACCACGTCGGCATCCTGACGCGCACGGTGGCCGATGCCGCGCTGATGCTGACCGTCCTCAGCGGCACGGACGACAACGATCCCGGCAGCCTGCTCGAACCCGTGCCCGACTTCATGGCGCAGATGGCCGAGCACGACCGGCCCCCGCGCATCGGCTTGGTGCGGCAGTTCTACCAGGACTACGCCACGCCGGAGATGTGGGCGCACACCGAGGCAATCGCCAATCAGCTGGCGGAGGCCGGGGCGGAGGTCGAGGAAATACCGTTGCCCGACAGCTTCGCCGTAATCCACAGTTCCCAGCGCATCGTGTCCAACGTCGAGTGCGCGGGAGTCCACGGGGCCAATCACCGAGTGCGGGCCGGGGACTACGGTCCGCGCATCCGCGCCGGCATGGAGATGGGCATGGTCATGCCCACGTCGGCGTACCTGAAGGCCCAGCGGCTGCGGCGGCAGTTCCGCGCCGACTTCAGCGAGATGGTTGACAGGGTCGACGTGGTGATGACACCGGCGATGCCGTCCCCAGCTCCCCGCGACCTGAACACCACCGGAGATGCCGCGTTCCAGGTGCCGTGGACGGCGGCGGGTTTGCCCACGGTGGTGGTCTCGACGGGGTTGAGCGAGCTGGGGATGCCCATGGCGGTGCAGTTCGGCGGGCCGTGGGCGCAGGAGGGCAGGGTACTGGGCGCGGCGCAGTGGTGCGAGCGGGTTGCCGGGTTGAACCAGGCGCCGCCGATCGGTTGACATCGTGCCGCACTAGATGAACGGCTGCCTGGCCCAACTATCCTCGAAGGTGGTATGGAAGAAGGGAGCCGACTTCCTGCTCCGATACATCCATCCGCCTTCGACCCGCACGTATTCCTCTTCGTCGAGGCCGGCCCGCCACATCGCCTTGCCGGTGTCTCCCACACTTGCAGATGCGGGCCTTTTAGCCCGTGGATCCGTTCGGAGCGACCAGCGCGGCGGGAAGGGTGTCCTACTGTTCGTCGGCGCAGTACGGACGTCAGCCCGGCTCGCCCAGTTGCCTACGACGCGCCCTCCCCACCTGCCCCACCGACGGGCCTGCCGGCAGAACGGATTGATCATACAAGTTGCCATCGTGGGCACCTTCGCGGCGTTGATCGCAAACAAGTGGCTCGGTTGGTTCGGCCGACAGCTGCCAAAAGGATGTGCCCGTCGCGCAGACCAATCGCCGTTCGCAATCGGCGGCGATTGCCGGCAAGGACCGCCATCCGCGTCTCCACCGCCATTTCCACATGCGCTGAGTGGGTATCCGGCCCAAAATCCAGCCTTCCAGGTGTCCTATCGCAGAAATGATGTCCGTCGGCACGGTTCGGCACGGGACCCGGTGGACGAACCGGTTATCGCCGTCCCACCCGGCTTTCGGTCTCACACCAGTGGACGTTGCGATTCGGGACTCGTTCAGTCGGCCGCTGACGGAACGAAGCCCGCCCGATCAGCCAGGGCGAGATCCAGGGCGCGCCTCTCTTCACGCTCGGTCTCCGGCGAGAACCGCACCGCCAGCACCAGGGTGGAAGCCATTATCACCACAGCGCCCACGATGAGCAGCCCGTCGGCGTAGCTGAGGCTCTCGGAACGGAACAGGAAGCCGAAGGCCACGGCGCCCGCGTTGCCGCCGGCGCCCACGATGCCGGCCACGGAACCCAGCGCCTTGCGGTTGATGAATGGCACCACGGAGAAGGTCGCTCCCTCTGACATCTGCACGAACATGCTGAACACGATCATCGCGCCGACCGCCAGGAACAGGGTCGCCATCTGGGAGAACAGGATCAGGGCCAACCCTTCCACCAGCAGCACCCCACCCAGGAACATCACGCGTCCCTTCAGACCGAAGCGGATGCCCATCTTGTCGCCGAAGAACCCGCCCAGGGTGCGGGCGAAGATGTTCATCGCGCCGAACAGACCCGCGATGATGCCGGCGGTGGCCAGGTTAAGCTCAAAGCGGTCATAGTAGTACAGCGCGGCGATGTTGTTGATGGTCAACTCCACGCCGAAGCACGCGCCGTAGATGACGAACAGCGCCCAGACGCGAGGATCCCTGGCGGCTTCCAGGAATGAGCCTTTGCTTCCGCCCGACTCCTGCATCAGACCACGGGCGCGCAGGTCGCGATAGTTGCCGTTCGGGCAATCCTGGGTGAGAAAGTAGTAGGCCACTCCCACCAGCATCAGCGCGGCTCCCGGGATAACCATGGCGATGCGCCAGCCCAGCGTTTCGCTCACGCCGAACATGAGGACGCCGACCAACACCAGGGGCATGACCATCTGGGTTATGCCGCCGCCCATGTTGCCCCAGCCGGCGGTGGTGGCGTTGGCCGTGCCCACCACGTTTGGCGCGAACATCACCGAGGTGTGGTACTGGGTGATGACAAAGGACGCGCCGATGACACCGATGGCCAGGCGGAACAGCAGGAACGTCTCGTAGTTCTGGGCCAGGCCGATGCACATGACCGGTATTGAACCGACGATCAGCAGGCCGCTGTAGGCCAGCCGGGGGCCGATGCGGTCGCAGAGCCAGCCGAAGACCAGGCGGGCCACGATGGTGATGGCCACCGACGCGATGATTGTGTTGCCGATCTGCGCCTTGGTGAGGAGCAGGTCCTCGCGCACCACCGCCATCATCGGCGCTATGCCGAACCACCCGAAGAAGCACAGGAAGAAGGCGAACCAGGTGAGGTGGAACGTGCGCATCTGCGGCGCCGCCAGGCTGAACAGGCGTATCCGGGTCGCTTTGCCGCCATCTGCGGCGGCATTCAGCAGGCTCATTTGCTCATCTCCGAGGGGTGCAGCGGGACGGTCAATATTCGGATGCCAGGACCACGATTTCGCCGGCCTCATTCAGCGAAACCGGATAGGTTCGCAACGCCGGGCAGTCGTTCCCCAGGGGTTCGCCGGTGGCAACGTTGAATCTGAGGTTGTGCAGCGGGCAGATCAACGCTTCGCCGCCCAGCAAGCCGTCGGCCAGGGGCCCGGCCCGGTGGGGGCACTCGGCCTGCGTGGCGTACACCTGTCCCGTCCGGCCGCGAAACACCGCGATGCCCACGCCCCCGACTTCGAACCGTCGCCCTTCGCCGAGAGGAATCTGCGCGGCGCTGCCGAGGTTGTGGGTCGCCGTCGCGGACATATCGCTCACCGCAAACACCTCCGGAGTCTTCGTGATCAGCACCATGACGCTACCTCCCGACGGCCGCCGTTTCGCCATCAGCCGCAGGAGTGGTGACGAACTGGTTGGGATGCACCGGGTCGGAGGCTTCCAGCCAGGGGTCCCGGTAGGCGTCCACGGCGGCCTGCATGTCCCGGTCCAGCCTGGCGCAGATGCCCTCGCTGTCTTCCACCAGGACCCGGCGCAGGTGTTCGATGCCCAGCCGTTCCACGAAATCGTAGGTGCGTTCCAGGTAGCGGGCGTTTTCCCGGTAGTGCTGCATGAACCGGCCCATCATCAGCAGGGTCTCGTCGTGGGTGTCGGTAACGCACAGCACGTCGCCCTTGCGCACCCGGGAGCCGGCGGCCCCTCCGATGTACACCTCCCACCTGCCGCCCTCGATGGCGGTCGCGCCCACGTCCTTGGTGGTGCTCTCGGCGCAATTGCGGGGGCACCCGGACACGGCCAGCTTCATCTTGTGCGGGCTCTCGATGCCCTGGAACCGCTTTTCAATCTTGACGCCCAGCGCGGTGCTGTCGCCCACGCCGAACCGGCAGAACTCGGTTCCCACGCAGGTCTTGCAGGTGCGGAACGCCTTGGTGTAGGCGTGTCCGGATGGCATCCCGACCTCCTGCCAGACCGCCGGCAGGTGCTCCCTGGGGATGCCAAGCAGGTCGATGCGCTGGCCGCCGGTGATCTTCACCATCCGGGCATCGAACTTCTCGGCTGCGTCGGCGATGCGGCGCAGTTGGTCCGGCGTGGTGACGCCGCCGTAGATCCTGGGCACCACGCTGAAGGTGCCGTCGTTCTGGATGTTGGCGTGAACACGGTCATTGATGAAACGGGCGTCACGCTCGTCCTCGTACTCCGCGCCCCAGATGGTGCGCAGCAGCGAGGCCAGGCCCTGCTTGCTGCCGGCGTCCTCCCTGCCGCCGGCCAGGGCATCGAAAACCCGGGACACGCTTTTGAGTTCCATGGCCTTGATCGCGCCCGCCAGTTCCGGCCTGGTCAGGGGAATGCCCGGCACGTAGTAGTGGGCCGAGGGGTCGTCCGCCACCAGTCCATCGGCGGCGAGTTCAAGCACAGCCTGCACCTGCATCTTGCAGGAACCGCAGCCGGTTCCGGCCCGCGTGGCGTCGCATACGGCTTTGAGGCTGCGGCATCCGCCGTCCACCGCCGCGACGATCCTGCCCTTGGTGACGCCGTTGCAGTTGCAGATCTGGGTGTCGTCGGGCATGTCCTCCACGTTGAGCGCCGCACCTGCGTCGGCCGCCAGGGGGAACAGGAGCTCTGAGCGGTTCTCGGGCAGGGACTCTCCCCGGTCGAAGGCCTGCAGGATGCGGGGCATGGTGAGGCCGTCGCCCAGCAGAATGGCGCCGGCGACCTTGCCCTCGCGTACGATGACTTTCTTGTACACGTTGCGGTTGGGCTCGACGTAGGTCACCACCTCGTCGTCATCGTCCAGCGGGTCCTTGCTGCCCGCTACGGCCAGTTCCACGCCCATCACCTTGAGCTTGGTGGATATCCGGGACCCGGCGTATGCGGATTCCGTGTTGCGTCCGGTGAGCCTTTCGGCCAGGACGCGTGCCTGCTCCCACAGTGGGGCGACCAGACCGTACACCTGGCTGCGGTGTTCGGCGCACTCGCCGATGGCGTGGATGTCCTGGTCGTTGCGGCAGGTGAGCCCGTCGTTGACCAGGATGCCGCGTCGCACATGGAGGCCAGCCATCCGCGCCAGGTCCACGTTGGGGCGAATGCCGGCCGACATCACCACCAGGTCGCAGTCCAGCGTGTCGCCGTCCTTGAACTGCAGGCCGGTAACGCGGTCGTCGCCCAACACCGCTGTGGTCAGCTTTTCCAGGTGGAACCGCACTCCCAACTCCTCCAGGCTCTGCTGCAGGAGTTGACCGGACAGGGAGTCCAACTGCGTCTCCATCAGCCAGCCCATGAGGTGCACCACGTCAACCTCCAGCCCACGGTTCATCAGCCCGCGGGCCGCCTCCAGGCCCAGCAGCCCCCCGCCGATGACGGCCGCCTTGCGGGCGCCCTCTGCGTGCTCGATGATGGCGGCGCAGTCGTCCAGGCTGCGGAATACGAAGGCGCCGTTTTTGAAATCGCCCTCGTCGTCATAGAGCCCTTCCATGGGCGGGACGAACGCGCTGCTGCCGGTGGCGATCACCAGTTTGTCGTAGGGCACCAGCAGTCCGCCGGAGCCGTATGCCATCCTGCCCTTGCGGTCGATGCCGATGGCGCGGACGCCGGCATGGAGGGTCACGTTGTTCTCGGCGTACCAATCCAGCGGATTGATGAAGATGCCGTCCGCGTCGTGGGAGCCCGACAGCACGCCGGAGAGCAGGATGCGGTTGTAGTTGCCGCAGGACTCCTCACCGATGACCGTGATGTCGTAGGTATCCTGCCCTCCCAGGTTCACCATTTCCTCGACGAATCGGGCGCCGGCCATACCGTTTCCGATCACCACCAGTTTCTGCTTTGCTGCGGGATTCATCATGGCTAACGCTCCGTTGTTGCCTGGTCGTCGTCATCGGTGTCGCCCGCGCCGTCAATGCGCACGGCGCAGACTTTGAACTCCGGCATCCGGCTGGTGGGATCCAGGGCCGGGTTGGTGAGCCGGTTGGCGGCCTGCCGGCCGCCCCAGTGGAAGGGGACGAACACCGTGTCCTCCCGTATCCCGCGGGTCACCCTCAACCGGAAGTCGGCCCGTCCCCGGCGGGTGGTCAGCCGGACGGCCTGCCCGTCCAGGAGGCCGTAGCGTCCGGCGGTGGAGGGATGCACCTCCGCCAGGGGTTCGGGGCGCATCTCCGTCAGCTCGGCGATGCGTCGCGTCTGGTTTCCGGACTGGTACTGGGAAAGGTTGCGGCCCGTGGTGAGGAACAGGGGATATGCCTCGTCAGGAGTCTCGTCGGGTTCCTGGTGGCGCACGGCGAACATCCGCGCCCGCCCGCTGGTCGTGGGGAATCCGTCGGTGAACATGCGCGGCGTGCCTGGGTGCGCCTCATCGGGACAGGGCCAGAACACGCCGTCGTTGGCCTCGATCTTTGCGTAGGCAATGCCGGAGTAATCGGCAGGGCCGCCGGCCGACGCGCTGCCCAGTTCCTCGAATATCGCCTCGACGCTGCCATATTCGAAGTGGCGTCCGCGGCCCAATCTGCGGGCCAGTTCGCAGATCACGGCAACGTCGTCCCTGACGCCGGCCGGAGGGTCGCAGGCCTTGCGCCGGCGGATCACCCGACCCTCCAGGTTGGTCATCGTGCCCTCCTCTTCCGCCCATTGAGCGGAAGGCAGCACCACGTCGGCCAGCGCCGCCGTTTCCGAAAGGAAGAAGTCTGAAACGGCGAGAAAGTCCAGCGATGCCAACCGCCGGACCACGTTGCCAAGGTGCGGCGCGGACACCGCCACGTTGGAGCCCATCAGCAGCAGCGCCCGCACTCCATCCTCGGCGCCCAGGGAATCCAGCATTTCGTAGGCCGATTTGCCGGGCCCGGGCAGGGAGGATTCGTCAACTCCCCAAACGCCGGCAACGTGTTGGCGCGCGATGGGATCATCGATGCGGCGGTAGCCGGGCAGTTGGTCGGCCTTCTGGCCGTGCTCCCGTCCGCCCTGGCCGTTGCCCTGTCCCGTGATGCAGCCGTAGCCGCTGTTGGGCCGACCGGGGAGGCCCAGAGCCAGCGCCAGGTTGATGCAGGCCGATACGTTGTTGACGCCCTGGGCCTGCTGTTCCGCGCCCCGGCCGGTGAGGATCATCGCGGAGCCTGCCGATCCCAGCAGGTGGGCCGCCCGGATCAGTTCCGCCTCGGCCACGCCGGTGATCCGCTCCACCCGCTCCGGCCAGTAGATCGCAACCGCCGCCCTCACCCGGTCGAATCCCTCGGTGCGCTCCGCCAGGTACTCGGCGTCAACCATCCCGTCGCGGATGAGGATGTGCAGCAGGCCATTGGCGAGGACCGCGTCGGTACCCGGCATCAGGCGCAGGTGAAGGTCCGCGCGCTGCGCCGTGGGGGTCTGCCTGGGGTCGGCGACAATCAACCGCCCGCCGTTGGCGCGGTGCGCGTCAAAGTACTGCATCATGGGCGGCATGGTTTCGGCAGGGTTGTCGCCCATGAGCAACACCACACCAGCGCCGGCGATATCCTCCACCGGAAAGGGAAGGCCCCGGTCAATCCCCAGCGACCGGATGCTCGCCGCCGCCGCCGATGACATGCAGAAGCGTCCGTTGTAATCGATGTTGGCCGTACGCAGGGCCACCCGAGCAAACTTGCCCAGCAGGTAGCTCTTTTCGTTGGTCAGCGAGCCGCCGCCGAATACGCCGACGGCGTCATTGCCGTGGCGTTCCTGCACCCGCCGTATGGCCTCCACCACCCGCTCCAGCGCCTCATCCCACGAGGCTGGCCTCAACGCCCCGTCGGCATCCCGCACCAACGGCGTGGTCAACCGCTCCGGATGATTCAGGGCCGCCGCCGCCGTCCACCCCTTCACGCACAGCGCGCCACGGTTCACGGGAAACGCCGGATCGCCGGAGATTTCCATATCCCCCACGGCGGCAGCGGATAACGTCATGCCGCACTGGAATGCGCAGTATGGGCAATGGGTCGCCGTCATCGTCGTCTCGCTGGTCAAGGCCTTTCATCCTGGTGTGATATCAGGAATGATGTTAGAGGTACTTTATTGCGTCTCCTTTTCGGAGGTGTAAAAGGCTGGTGTCGTTTGCATTAACGAAATATGAACCGGACGTTACCCCGCAGTAACCCCGGACCCACCAGGGTTACTGCCGCGCCCCGCCGGGATGGTATGTTGTGAGTCTGCCGCCAACGGCGGGAGAAACACCATGAGCAACGGCGCCGCATCCGAAATCACCGCCATCGTCCTGGCCGGCGGGCGGAGCCGGCGGTTCGGAAGGGACAAAGCCCTGGAACCGATCGCCGGCGAGCCCATGATCCGCCGGGTGATGCGGCGCGCTGCCGAGGCCGTCAAGGCCTTTGAAATCGTGGTGGTCGTGTCCAGCCTGGAGCGCGCCGCCGGCCTGCCGCTGGATCCTGATCATCGAATAACCGTCGACTCGTTCCCCGGTCGCGGCCCGCTGGGAGGCATCTACACCGGGCTGCTGGCTGCCCGAACCGAATGGGCCCTGGTCGTGGCGTGCGACATGCCTCTCCTCTCAGCGCCCCTGTTGTGGCACATGTCGCAGCTCCGCGTCGGTGTGGACGCCGTGGTGCCGATGGTGGGAGGCCGTCCCGAGCCTACCCACGCTTTCTATTCCCGGCGATGCCTTCCTGCGATCAGAGAACGCCTGGACGCGGGAGATCTGAAAGTCTCCAGCTTCTTCGATCGCGTGAGAGTTCGCTACCCGACCGAAGACGCGATCCGGCGTTTCGACCCCGAATCGTTGAGCTTCACCAACATCAACCGGCAGGAGGACCTGCTGCGCGTTTCAGAAATTGAGGGCGCGCCTTGACCGACGGACACAAAACCAACCTGACGCCGTCACATGCTCACGCTCGCTTTGGAGCGGCGCCAAGGGCTCCCGCCGGGTCTCCTCCCGTATCGCATAGCCATCGTGGTCTTCGGCGCCCATGCCCAGCCGTGCGGCGATGAGATGATAAGGAAGGACGCTCCGGGGAATGACTTCCCCCATCGCCAGAAGCCGGCCCCTTTATCGGCAGGCACAAAGCCGGAGAGCGAAGCCCGGCCAGTTCCATCCCCAGCGGCGCAGCGAGAACTTCGCTCCAGGCATGCCACGGGCTACCGTTCCAGCAGGGACCTCGCCCCCGACGCCCTGTCGGTAAGGAACATCCCGGAGGCAGCAGCCGGAACCCCATCAACGAGGATGACGCTCATCCCACCACCGGACGGGACGTGACCTTGGCCGTTTCCATGCCTGACGACGGCGGCGGCAGTTGCACCGCCGCTTTCAACTCCTCCTGTTGCTACTGGTCAAAGGCGGAGGGGAACCACCGATCTGCCCAAATCCATCTCTCTGACCCCCATCAGCAACCCCTCGCAATTCCAGGAATCACCTGACCCGACGGGCCCTCAATTTACCCTATGCTTCTGCTTACCCTATACTTCTGCGCGTTTCACCTTGGCTTTGGTTCAGTGGTGATGGCGGGGGTGAGCGGGGCCCGCCATTATCTGGGTCGACGCCAGTTGAGCGTACAGACTGCCCATGGCGAGAAGCTCGTCGTGGGTTCCCTGCTCGACGAGCCGACCTTCATCGAGCACCAAGATCGTATCAGCATTGCGGATGGTGGATAGCCTGTGGGCGATGACCACCGTAGTCCGATCACCCATCAGCCGGTCTAATGCATCACGCACTATGGCTTCGCTGACGGCGTCGAGGTGTGACGTTGCTTCATCCAAGACCAGGACAGGAGCGTTCTTGAGGATAGACCTGGCAACCGAAATGCGCTGGCGCTGGCCGCCGGAGACCTACATCCCCCGCTCGCCCACAAAGGTGTCGTACGCTTCGGGGAAGGACATGATGAAATCATGGGCGTTGGCCTGCCTGGCCGCCTCCTCCACCTCGAAGTCTGTGGCGTTGTGGCGACCCAGCCTGATGTTTTCACGTACTGTGCTGTTGAACAAGTAAGTGTCCTGGGCAACAAGGGCGATTTCGCCCCGCAGGTCATCCAGCAGGAAATGGTCCAGTCTATGGTCTCCCAGACGGATAGACCCACTCTGGGGGTCCCAGAAGCGCATAATCAGGTAGGCGCACGTGGTCTTGCCAGCCCCGGACTGCCCGACAATGGCGATAGTCCGGCCTGCTCCGGCTTCGAAGGAACCGCCCTCCAAGGCTTGCGGGTCGGCATCGCTGTAGGAAAACCCCACATCCGAGAAGTTCACCGACGGCGTCGAGGCCCCGTTAACCCGACCGGACACTCCTGGGCCGTCACTTACCGGCACCGGCTCGTCGTGAATCTCCAGGACCCGGCGCGAGGCTGCCAGGGTCTCCATCATCTGTTTCATAGTACGGGCCAACTCGGTGACGGGACTGAAGGCGGACAGGGCCAACACACTGACCAGGGGCAGCATCGTCCTCTTCATCTGGCCATCCAGCACCAGCCATACGCCCGTCGACAGCACGGCCAGGCCGCCGAGGCCCATCATGGCTTCCATGAAGCCAATCTGCGATGCCTGGGACTTTTGGAACCTCACCAGGTGGCCTGCATAATCCCGGCCTTTGCGCGTCAGTTCTTCATTCCTATCCTTGCCACGGCCGAAAGCTACAATCTCCCTCATGCCCTGAATGCTATCTACCATGAAGGCGTGAATGTCACCCATTCGGCCGCGGATTTCGTTGCCCAACCACTCGATTCGGTTGTTGGCGAAAAAGGGGCTGATGGCCACGGCAACGAGGAATGGGGCCAGGACAACCGCGATCGGCCAAGAGATTACCGCCAGGGCGATGAGCAGCCCGCCGGGGACCGGCACTGCGACGATCATCGGCGATATGGCGTGGGCGAAAAAGAACTCCACGGTCTCCACATCGCCGCCCACGACGCTTACGAAGTCACCGGAACGTCGACGGACCATATACGAGGGCGCCAACCCGTCCAGCTTGTTGTATATGTCAACGCGCATACGGGCAAGCAACCTGTAAGCCATGTCGTGGGCCTGCCAGGTTTCCAGGAAAAAGAGCAGCGCCGAAACCGGTGCAAACACACATACCAGCAGGACCAGGGTGCCCAGTGGCTCACCCCTAAAGACCGCACCCACCAGGAGTGCGCTCAGCGCCCCCAATCCAACGACGGATCCGTGGTGGAGCAGGCCCAGAATGAGGGTAATCAGGAACTGGTACTTCACAGGGCCGACCAGTCCGAAGAGCCTGACCCATACTGAAAGTGAACGTATCTTAACGTGAGTGTGATGACTGTGAGAGGCGGAGTGAGACGGCGAAGGGTGATGGTGACCGTGCCCGGTGGAAAGGTGCGGCAAGTCGGGCTGGTGGCGGCCTGCTGGGCTCGGCCCGGCGGGACGGTCTGAAACAGTAGAGATGTCGCCTACTCCCAGCATCGTCTGCTGCTCCATCAGCCGGGCGTAGGTTCCGCCCGCAGCGATCAACTCAGCGTGGGCGCCGATTTCGACCACTCGGCCTTGGTCCAGCACCAGGATGCGGTCGGCGTTAATGACGCTGGACAAGCGATGAGCAATCACCAAGGTAGTGCGGTTTTCCATCAGCCGGTCGAGAGCGGACTGTATCAAGGCCTCATTCTCAGCATCAACCCTGGACAGGGCTTCGTCCAGAAGCAAGACCGGAGCATCTTTCAAATTGGGGGCGATGTGCCGGAGGATGATGCGCAGGTTGCCGGCTCCGGCGGCTTTCGCCGCCGTCACGTACTCCATCTGACGCGCGCCCAGCGTCACGCCGCGAATGATGCGGGCATGACCCACCCACCAGACCGCGCCGGCCGCCAGCAGCACGTTGAACAACCCGGGCCCCAGGGCTCCCGCCACGGCGATCGCCAGGATCAGCGAAGGAAAGGCCAGCAGCAGGTCCACCACACCCATCAACGCCGTGTCCAGCCAGCCGCCGTGGTATCCGGACAGGATTCCCACCGTCAGCGCGATGGTCATGCTGAGGGCCAGGGTAATGGCGGCGGCCAGCAGGGTCATGCGCGCCCCGTGAACGACCCGGCTGAAGGTGTCCCGGCCCAGGTGGTCAGTACCCAGCAGGTGCTCAGTCGACGGCGTGAGCAACCGTTCGGGCAGATCGATCTCGGTGGGATCATCCAGCGGCAGCCAGGGCGCCAACAACCCCGCCAGCAGCAGCGACACCACCAGGAACAGCCCCAACGCGGTTCCCGGCTCCCGCAGCAGTCCGATCCATCGCCGCCTGCTGCGCGACCTACCGGCAACGGCCGGTACGGGGAGCAGTCTCCCGGGGTGTTCGGTATCGCCCGTCATCGGTCGCTACGTCGCGTCCCGTCCGAAGCGCAGGCGCGGGTCGGCGACGCGGAGGGCGACGTCGGCAGCCAGGTTGACCAGCAGCACCACCACCGCGATGTAGGCGACAAAGCCCTGCACCACCGGGTAGTCCCGGGTTACGGCCGCTCCCACCATCAGCTGACCCAAGCCGGGCCAGGTAAAGATGGTCTCCACGATGACGGCGCCGCTGAGCAGGTAGCCGAGGTTCACGCCGGTGGCTCCGATGGCCGGCAGCAGCGCGTTGCGGAGCGCGTGCCGGAAGGCGACGGTCTGTTCAGCCAGTCCCTTGGCTCGCGCCGTTCGGATGTAGTCCTGCCCCAGGGTCTCCAGCATGCTGGCGCGGATTAGACGCATCAGTTGGGCCATGGGAGCCAGGGACAGCGCGATGGCCGGCAGCACGACCTGGGCCGGCGAGCCGTAGCCCAGGGCCGGCAGCCACGACAGTTTCACCGCGAACAGGATGATCAGCCCGTAGGCCAGGACGTAGGACGGAGCCGCCGCGCCCACGAGCGCCGCCAGCCGCGCCACGGTATCGACGGCGCCGCCCCGTCTCCGGGCGGACAGTATGCCCATGGGCACGGCGACCGACAGCGCCAGGGCCAGGGCTGCCGCGGTGAGGAGGGCGGTCGGGACGGTGCGTCGCGCCAACTGTGCCGCTACCGGCTGTTCGGTGACGTAGGACCGGCCCATGTCTCCGGCCAGAGCCCGCGACACCCAGCGGGCGTATTGCACCGGCAGGGAAGCGTCCAGGCCAAGTTCGACGCGCATTGCCGCCACCGCTGCCGGGCTTGGCAATTGGCCGGGGTTGCGCTGGCGCAGCACAATCTCGGCCGGATCGCCCGGCGCCAGGTTCAGGAGCGCGAAGCTGACCGCCGAGATGCCCAGGAGCAGCAGCGGCAGAGTGGCCAGGCGTCGTGCCAGATATGCTCCCATGCCGGGGATCCTCTAGCTGCGCCGATCATCCACTCCCGTCATCACTCGCTCAGTCCAATGCGGTGGTCGAAGAAATAGTAATGGCTGGATGGGTGGGGCTCGAACCCGGTGACCCGGTCGCTGACGCCGAACACCATGTAAGGATGCGCCACCGGCAAAAATGCGCTTTCTTCGGTGATCATGGCCAAAGCTTCGCAGGCGATTTCCTTGCGCTGCTCGATATCGGATAC
This sequence comes from Dehalococcoidia bacterium, assembly GCA_965116565.1. Lineage (GTDB taxonomy): Bacteria > Chloroflexota > Dehalococcoidia > Lucifugimonadales > UBA3495 > Bin87. The sequence goes on along the minus strand of OZ220699.1, from coordinate 593,603 downwards.
GGCGCCAGCGCGGGCCACGATGCCCGTCAGTCCCGAGCTGTCGTAGTGCCCGTAGTTGGTGGTGGACCCGCTGCCGCTGGCGTCGGCCCCCACACCGGCGAACTTGCTGACGTTCAACACCGGGTCTCCCGCGCCTTCATCGAGCCCGTCGAACCAGCCGAAGAGGTCCCAGGCGGGTTCCTTGATCACCGACCATTCGGTGATGAGCACCTCGGCCTTGATGCCGGCGTCAGTCAGCATGGCCTGGGCGGCTTCTGCCATGATGGGCAGTTGGAAACGCTGGGGATACGCGCCGATTACTATCTCCAGGGGTTGTCCGTCCTTGTCAACGAACCCGTCGTCGTCGGTGTCAACGTAGCCGGCCTGGGCGAGCAACTCGCGGGCCTGTTCCGGATCGTAAGCCAGAGCGCTGACGCCGGGGCAGGAAACCAGGTCTTCCGGCAGCAGGGGTTCCGCATAAGAACCCGCGCCTTCGGGAGCCACCAAACCGGCGATGCTCTCCCGGTCGATGGCTTGAACCACGGCCCGGCGCACCAGCGGGTCGGAAAGCGCCGGCCGCTGGAAGTTGACCCACCACATCACTACATTGAAACCGACGGCCGCGGTCCGGCTGTGCAGGTCGGGCCGCGTGTTGATCGTCTGCGTCCCTTCCGGTGATATGTTGACGGCAACATCGATATCCCCGGCCTGCAGCGCCTGTTCCCGGCTGTTGGTGTCGGGAATTGCGAGGTGCTCGATGCCGGCCAGCGGCGGAGCGCCGCCCCAGTAATTGTCGTTGGAGACGGTGCTCAGGCGTTCCCGCTGGATGTACTCGGTGGGAATGTAGGAGCCGGTGAGGGCGCCTGCGGAGATGAAATTGCCTTCGCCGGCCGCGTCGGTGATGGCGACGGCGGGATCAGTCAACAGGCCCGCCAGTATGGATCTCGGCTCCGTCGTGGTCACCGTAATGGTTTGCTCGTCCTCCACCACTATGGAATCGATGGCCAGTGTATCTGCCGACGACGGAGACAATCGGATGCTCCTCTCCAGCGAAGCCTTGACCGCCTGCGCATCCATCAAGTTCCCGTTATGGAACTTGACGCCCGGTCGGAGCTCGATTGTCCAGGTCAACGGGTCCACCGGCGTGGCTCCCGTCGCCAGCCATGGCTCGGCGCTGAGGGTGGTTCCTGAGAGTCGGAACAGGGTCTCCGACAGTCCGGCAACGTAGGCTGCCCCGCCGCCCTCCACCGGATCCAGCGGGCTGCTCAACCAGACCTCACCGACCTTCAGCGTGGGCCGATCCTGGTCGGTGGCGGCCCCTGATCCGGTCTGTGGTTGGGCCGGAGGCGATGTCTCCGACTGTGGGGCCGGGGCGGCAGTGACAACGGGTTGCTGGGGGGCGGCTGCGGCCGGAGCGGTCGGCGGGGCTCGCTGATCGCCACGGGCGGGGTCGTCCCGCTGGGCGCGGCCGGCGCACCTCCGGCGCACGCCAGGGCGGCCACCGCCGCAAGGACCATGAGAGTTTTGCAGCAAATACTCGTAAAAGACATGGTTTGTACTCCTTGTGACCGGGGTTGGACGATGGGATTGGCCGTCAGCGTTGCGCGGGATGTTGGCGGATCAGTCGGCAGACTGACGGTATGAGCGCACGCCGCCGATGGTGATGTTGCGCAGATTGAGTGTGGAGCCGAATGCCTGCTGGAAGATCTGGCTGAACTCCGCCGGATAGTCCGGGGTGATGGACTGCACACATTCGTATTCCGAGGCCACCATGCGGTTGTGCCAGGTGTGGTGGTCGGCCAACGCAAAATGGGGCTTGTTGCCGATCACCGGCTCGGTGACCACACCCAGGCGCTTCATATGGCGCGCAGGGACAGCCCCTTCAGCTTGGCCTTCCGGATCGCCTTCCATCGGGCCAGTGGGTTGCGTAAGTGTACGTGTCCACGGGTTCGATACTTCGCTGGCGGCAGCGTCCTTGCCAGTGACAGGTTTGTGGGCAGGCTCAGCAGGACGGAGGAATAGCCGATGGCGAACCCCACCAACGCCATGCCGGCCACCCTCCGGCCTCGCCACTCCGGAGCGAAAGCCAGCGACCCTTTCGGGTCGCAGGTCATGAACAGCGCGACCACCGCAACCAGCATGATGCCCAGCACCAACAGGACCAATTGGGGACGACGGCAGGGCGATAGACCCGTCAAAAGCCCCCGGCGGGATAGCGAACCGGCCCCAAGCAGCACGGCGACGACTCCACAGCAAGAAGATGAGGAATGCGATGCCCCCGGCGACGCCCACCACGGTCCCCACGGGAATCTCGCAGGGATATCGGATAGTGCGGCTGAGTACATCGCAGGCCAATACCAGGAATGCGCCGCCAGCGGCGGTGGCCGGAAGGACTCGGCGGAGATTGTCCCCCTGGTGCGCCGAGGATTCTGCTACCTGGCTTTCCGGGGCAGCAACAGGCTCAGTCGCCACCCCTTCGGAAGGTGCGCAGCCCATCAGCCACAGGGCCGCCGCCACCGCGATGCACAGGAGCGGCAGTCATGTGGGGTTGTTGGCGCCGGCGATCGCATTTTTCTTCATGGATTTTACCTCTCAAAAAGCACCACTGATTACATGGTTGACGCTGAAAATAAATTCAGAGACAATCTACACGAGATAATTTTTGAGGGTCAACGTATTTAGGCGTATCGTATCGCCGCTCAGAGTGAGGATGCAATGCCTGCTGACTCGGTAGTTGGACCACCACGCCACCTACCGCCCCGTCGTCGCGTCGTCATACGCGAAATCGACAGTCTGACGCCGCGCACGCGTTGCCGGCGGTTGCATGGCCCCGCCCTTGAGGGGTTTGAAATCGGCGCGCCCGGCCCCCATATCAAACTGATCCTGCCCGGGCCAGGATCCGAGGTCATCCCCGAACCGGTGGGATACGAAGGGCGCAGGGCCGTCTTTGCTGGAGGCGTTATTACGCCGTTTCTACGCACCTGCACGCCGTTGCGCCATGACCCGACGGAATTGGGACTGGATGTGGAGATGGTATTGCACGGCGAGAGCCCGGTGGCCAATTGGCTCAAACGCGCCCAGGCAGGCCATGAAATCACCGTCGCCGGGCCACGCGGTGGCTGGGTCCCGCCGCAGGATGACGATTGGTACCCAGTGGAGGCGGATGAAACCGGCATCCCGGCGGCGGCGCAGGTCCTGCAGGCTCCGCCCGACAAACCGGTTACGGCGTTCCTCGCGGTGCGGCACTCGACCGAGCGGCGCACTCTGTTCGGCGTTGACGACAGCCTGCCCCGATGGCTGTACGCCGGCGCCGGCCATCCCGGTCAGGCTCTGGAGGAAGCTGTCCGTTCGTTCTCAACGCCGGCCGGCAGGAGGTACGTCTGGGTGGTGCTGGAGTCGGGCGGCATGCGACGCATAGGGGATCATCTGATCAACACGGCGGGAATACCGGCTGACCGTATGGTAACGCACGGTTACCGGAAGCCGGGCGTTGCCGGCCATCCCGATGGCGACTATGGACAGGACTGATGAGGCCGACGCAGTCGCCATTACGAGACATATGCCAAAGCCAACCCCCGGCATTGAACCCGATACCGCACAAACGGAGGTGATTACCATGACAACGAACAGCCGATTGCGCAGCGGAAGCGTCACCGCGCCCGAAACCAGTGTTTCCGTTTACCGGGCGATCCACGATCGTCGCATGAACAACGATTTCTCGGACCACGTTCCGGACCGGGACGTCTTGCAGAGGATGCTTGACGCAGCGGTGTGGGCGCCGAACCATCGCCTGACCAACCCCTGGCGATTCTACGTGCTGGAGAAAGACGGCGAGAAACGGGCCGATGTAGCGCAGCTAGCCTACGACAACCAGTTCGCCCGCACCGGCAACGAGGAAAACGCCGGGGGTAGCCGTCAGCGAGTCCTGGACGCTCCGGCTCTGATCTACGTGTACAGCGTCCCCGGCGACAGCGAGGAGATGACCCAGGAGAACTACGCCGCCGCCTGCTGCGCCGTGCAGAACCTGCTCCTGGCCGCCGTCGCCGAGGGACTGGCCGGCGATTGGAGCACGGGAGGCGTAACCCGGCATCCGCAACTCGCGGAGACCCTGGGCGCCGAGGCTGGCTGGACCATGGTGGGGGCATTGTTCATCGGGAAGCCGTCCCGACCGTCCGCCTCCGTGCGCACGCCGGCTGATGAGGTTACCGCCTGGTTGGCGTAGCCCTCCAAAGGCCCAGCGCCAAGGCCCGCGAGCGGCGATGATGCCCATTGGCGAGCGTTGCGCTGGTTGACAACATCAATTGCTATCGGAGGGAGAGTGGCGTTCGGTCCACACGCCAACGGAGCACCTGAGAAGCGGCGGGTTGGCATGGTGTTCCAGGAAGGCGCTCTGTTCCCGCATCTGACGGTGGCGCAAAACGTCGCCTTCGGTCTGCCAAGGCGAGGACGACGCAACGAAAAGGTGGCAGAGGCCCTGCGCATGATGGACCTTGAGAGCTACGACCGCCGATACCCGCATCAGCTTTCAGGCGGCCAACAGCAACGGATAGCCTGGGCGAGGGCCCTGGGGCGCCGGGGCCGGATCTGATATTGATGGACGAACCCTTCTCCAGCTTGAATGCGAATCTGCGTGGGCAACTACGGGCCGACGTGCGGTCCATACTGAAAGAGCGAAGGGCTACCGTGATCTGCGTCACCCACGACCAAGAAGAGGCGCTGCAGTTGGCGGATTCGGGTGGCCTTGATGGACCAGGGTCGCATTGTGCAGATCGGCGCTCCAGAACGGGTTTTCAACAACCCGAACACCAAATTCGCCGCGGCATTCTTCGGTACGGCCGACTTTCTGCCGGTCCGACGCCACGACGAGCACCTGACCAGCGAGGTGGGTCTGGCCCCCTGGCCGGCGCATTGGACCACGTCGTTGCCGGAAAGCGCACAACTGGAGATCATGGTGCGCCCCGATTGTATGGACACGGACCCGGACGAAGCGGGTAACGGATTTGTGACCGGGCGACAGTTCCTGGGAGCCTTCAACCTTTACACGGTGGATTTGATGTCAGGACGACGCCTGCAAGTGATGAAATCCCACATTATGCGTTTCGAGATCGGGACCCGGGTCAATATCTTCCTGCGAGAAGGCCATAGCCCGCAGCCTTTCGTGGACGGGCGAGCGTTGGGCAACAACAACCACGATCCTACCGGAGGAGGCACGCTGCGGCCGTAACGCCGAACCGGCCGAGCCGGCTGCAAAATCCAGTAGCGGTCACTCCCGATTGCCTCGGTAATGTCCTCGCGGGCACGGCGTTGAGCGACTTGGGCTATAATTCGGGCCTATTCTCCCGTCTCCCAGGATACGTCGTGGCACGTCCCCGTAAATCGACCTCAGCAACTCCGTCGAATGCCCGGAACCGCAGGACACCTGTTCCCGACCGGCTGTCCCCGGTAACGGAGAACTATCTGCTGTCATTGTACAAGATGTGGGAGGGCTCGGAATCGCCCACCCTGACCCAACTGGCGGCAGCGCTGCGGCAGTTGCCTCCGACCGAAGGGCTGGGGACCTCCGTGCCCTCGGTTGCCGGAATGTTGCGGCGGATGCGGGAGCAGGGTCTGGTGGACCTCGGAGGCGACAAGCGTATCCGCCTGACGCAACGGGGCATATCCGAGGGAGAAAACATCGCGCAACGCCACCGGCTGGCCGAGTGGTTGGTGGTCAACCTACTTGGAATGGAGCTTCACGAGGCCCACGTCGAGGCCCACCAGCTTGAGCACGGCATGTCCGAAACCCTGGTGGCCAGGCTGAAAGAGCGCCTGGGCAATCCAACCCATTCGCCTTTCGGGTGGCCCATACCCGGCAGTGGCGCCGCCGGATCGGCGCCGGGCGCCGTGACGCTGGACAACGCAGCCGCCGGCGCGGCCTACGTGGTCGACCGGGTACCCGAGGAAAACACCGAATTGTTGAGGTTTCTGGCCGGAGCCCTGTTGGTGCCGTATCACCGCGTCACCCTGCTGGAAGCAATGCCGTACCTGGGAGTGATGCAGGTGGAGACGGGGGTGGACCGCGTATCCATCGGCTACGATGTGGCGCGGCAGATAATCGTTCGTCCCGACGAATCCGAGTAACGAACTGCTGGCGTTCGCTCCCCTTTCGGGCTGGCCATGAGGATCAATCCGGCTGGCTGGTTAAATCTCGCCAGAGGATCAGCCGGCGCGCCGGTTGACGGGGCATCGGTCGCAGCGTTTCGGGCAGTCTTCGGCCTGATCGGCGTTCTGGTCGTTGCACGCTTTTTCGCCCACGGGTGGATCGGCCCGCTGTATGTGGAGCCGGACCATCACTTCACCTACCTGGGGTTCGGTTGGCTGCGGCCGTGGCCCGGTTTGGGGATGTACGCTCACGTCATGGCGCTGGGCCTGCTCAGCCTGGGAATTGCGGCGGGCTATCGACCACGGCTGTGCGCCGCGCTGTTCTGCATCGGGTTCACCTACGTAGAACTGCTCGACCGCACCACCTACCTCAACCACTACTACCTGATGAGCCTGGTCAGCCTGCTGCTGGCCGTCCTGCCATCAAGTCGGGACGCGGCGCCGCGGTGGACGATCTGGTTGCTGCGCGCTCAGGTCGGCATCGTTTACCTTTTCGCCGGCATCGCCAAGCTCAACCCGGATTGGCTGTTCCACGCGCTGCCCATGCGGATCTGGCTCTACCAGCACGGTGATCTTCCGCTGGTCGGCCCACTGCTGCAGGAAACGTGGGTGGCGTACGCAATGAGCTGGGGCGGCGCCGTGTTTGACCTGGCGATCGTTCCCGCGCTGTTGTGGCGGAGGACCAGACCATTCGCCTACGCCACCCTGGTCGCCTTCCACCTGGCGACATGGGTCCTGTTCCCGCAGCTTGGCGTTTTCCCCTGGTTGATGATCGGATTGTCGTTGGTGTTCTTCGACCCCGACTGGCCGCGCCGTGTTTTGCGGTTCTTTCGGTTGCCCTCGCGTACCTCCTCAGTAGGGGAGGCATACGCCGGCGTAGGCAACCAGTGGCACATCAGGACGATTTTGGCGGTGTTGGCGCTGTTCGCTGCCGTCCAGCTGGCGCTGCCCCTGCGCCATTTCGCCTACCCCGGCAACGTGCGTTGGAACGAGGAGGGATATCGCTTTGCGTGGCGGGTGATGCTCACCGAAAAGGTCGGCTTCGTGCAATACCGGGTTCACGACGCATCCACCGGCCAAACCTGGCTTGTTGAACCGGATGATTACCTGACGCCGTTGCAGGTCGAGCGAATGTCGTTCCAGCCCGATATGATCCGGCAGACCGCCGACATAATCGCCGAGGACTTCGCGGATCGCGGATACCGGGACGTTGTGGTGAACGCCGACGCCTTCGTCGCCTTCAACGGCCGGCCCAACACACGGCTGATCGATCCGGAGGTGGACCTGTCGTCGGTTCAGGCCGGCCTCGCGCCCAAATATTGGGTACTTCCATACGAGCCCGACGCGGCGACAGCCAGCAACTCGGCGGGCACCGAGAGACCCTAACCGCCGTCTCCATCGGTGTCGGCGAAGCCGACGGTGACGCCCAGCAGGCTGACGACCTCGGTGTTCAGGGCGCGCTGCAACTCCTGGATCCGCTGGTGCGCCACCCGCGCCGGCTCGGGGTCGGACACAATGGTTGAGTGCAGGGGTTCGCGCAACCCGTCGATAGCCTCCAGCGCGGCGGTGAAATGCCCGCGCATGCGCTCGTCGGCGTCCTCGGAAACGCCCTGCACCAGCGCGCTGATGCCCAGAGACCCGTCAGCTCCGGAGCCCAGGTAGGTGTCCTGCATCCCCAGCACCTGGTTGCGCAGGTCCGCGACGGCGTTGTTGCCGCCGGCGCCGGGAATTGCCGACGGGTCGGGCTGCCCACCGTCCGCCCCCAGCGCCCTGCCCAGCCGCATGTCGTTGATGCTGCGGGTGATGAACACCGAGGTCCTCACCACCTCGTCAATCGCCTGCTGTTCGACGAGAGCGACGCCGGCCGTTCCCTTGAAATAGCCGGCGTATCCACCGCCGTCTGAGCCGTCGCCCGTCCAGTCGGCCAGGACTCCGGACATCTCGTCCGCCACCACGTCGCCCAGCGCGGTCACGTACTGGCAACGTATGCCCGTTGGGTCATCGAGAGCCGCCAGAACCTGGGCATCTTCCCCGAAGATGACGTACTCGATGGCTCCCAGTCCGCGTTGAGTTGAGCCGAAAAACTCGCGCACATCGTTGGCCGAAACCGACTCCCGCCTGGCCAACGTGGCCTCAATCCGCTCGGCGTCGATGGGCGCCCAATCAACCAGGATGCGGGAGCGGCGTTGCATGACCGGGCCGAACCAGATTGATTGCGAACGCATCCACGGGGCGCGGGCTTCGCGCCATGCCGTGCGCGCTTCACCCAGGGTTTCCGCGGTGGGATTGGCACATAACGCATCCAGCGCATCGCTCAGGTTTCCCATCCCAGCCGCCACCGCCTGGTAGCGCGGCAGTATCAGCTCGTCGGTCAGGCTGGCAAGGACATCCTGCCGGGAGGGCGGAGTTGCGCTCGCGCACCCCATCGCCAGCAGCGCCACCACGAGCAGCGGCAGCATGACCGTGATCCCTGGTGGCATCACAACGACTCCAAGAAGCGCAGCAGCGCCTCTCGTTCCTCCCGCGACATCTTGCGGAAGTCCTCCCTGGCCTCCAATCCCTCACCGTCGTGCCACAGAATGGCCTCGGCGATGTTTCGGGCGCGGCCGTCGTGGAGGAGCCTGGTGTGGTTGTTCACGTTCTCGATCAAACCGATGCCCCACAGCGGGGGCGTGCGCCATTCTCGTCCACCGGCCAGGAAATCGGGGCGGCCGTCCGCCAGACCTTCGCCCATGTCGTGCAGCAGCAGGTCGGTGTAGGGGAAGATAACCTGGTGGGATACTGCCGGAACCGGATGGTCCTCCGTGGTGTGGCTGGGAGTGTGGCAGGCAGCGCACCCGGCTTTCAGGAACAGCCGGGCACCCTGCCGGACCTGAGGGTCATCGGCGTTCCGCATGGCGGGAACGGCCAGCGTCTGCTGGTAGAACACCACCTTGCCCAGCCGCTCCTCGCCAATTTCCGGTGAGCCACCATTGGGCACGGATTGGCACTCCACCTGGTCGGCCGGGCAGTTTTCGTTGGTGAACAGGGGCGAGGTGATGCCGATGTCGCCGTGGAAGGCGCCGGCGATCTGCTGCTCCACCGTGGGCACGTTGGCCTTCCAGCCGAACCGGCCCAGCCGGGTTTCCCCGTCGCGGACGCTCCACACCATGTTGGCGCGCCCGGAGACGCCGTCGCCGTCGGCATCGTCCGGATCCGATCTGGCGAGGATGTCCGCCTCGGGTATCGCTTCCAGCAACCCCATGCCGAACACCGACGGGGCGATACGCGGCGAGATCATGATCTCCGGATGCATGGGCCCGAAGGCGAGGTCGGAGAAGGAATACTCGGGACCCAGGAGGGTGTACGGCGTGCCGTCCCCGTAGGTTCCCGGCACTTCCCGGTAGGTGATCAGGAACCGTCCCTCCGGCGGGACGGTGAGTATCCCCCGGTCTTGCAGTTGGCCGCCATACGCCGCATCCGCGACGGGGCCGCCTGTCGTCGGGTCGGCGCCGGGAACGCTGAGCCGGAACAGCAGGCCGCGCTCCGGGTCTTCAGCGTGATCCGGCGGTTTGCCGCGTCCGTCCAGGGTGTGGCAGGAAGAGCAGGACTGGGCGTTGAACGTTGGCCCCAACCCGTCCCTGGCTTCCGTCGAGGCCGGCGCCGTTACCCAGTTCTGGGTGAAGAAACTGTCGCCCACCTCGAAAACGCGACGCTCCGCGTTGGTTAAATTGGGGGCGGCGAGGCCGAAGGAGTTGCGGTTGGTGGTGGCAATTGTGGTGTCGCCGCCGGGGCGTGCCTGCAGCAACGCGACAACCTCCGCTTCCGAGGCTCCGGATCGAGCATCACGCAGCAAGAACCACGCCAGCACCGCAATGCCAGCCAGGCCGATAAAAACGGCAAGGCCGTACCGCAGCAATCCGGCCCGGCGAATGCTGGCGGTACGGCCTGTGAGCATGGGTAGAACGACAGCTATACGGACGTGTTGATGGTGAAGCCAAAGGCTGCCGCGCCTTCGACTATGGTGTCCGCCTGCCGCTCCAACGCCTCTATCGTGCTCAACACCTGGGACCGGCCGAACGCACTGTCCGGCGCGGTGTCGGTCAGATGCTGGTCGAACGGGTCAGGGATGTTGCGGGCCATGGTCACCGCCAACGCGGTCTCGCCGGTCAGGCGATCGGCCAGCGCCTCGTTGTCGGCGGCGAACAGGTCGATGATGCCGGGCCCGACGACCACGCCGTAGTCGCCCGTCAGCACCATGCGCACGCCGATGGCGTTGCCCACTATGTCCGCCACGGTGTTGTCCGAGAAGCAGGAATGCTCGTCCTCCTGGGACCGCTCCGAGTACGCCACAAACATCCGCTCGCCGGCCAGTTCACCCTTGCTGAGGGCGCCGGCGCCGGTGATGATGTCCACCAGGGCGTCGTCGACCGGCTTGGCCAGGAACTCGGCCCGGTAGTTGCCCCCGCCGGGAGCCCAGGCGTCGACCATGTCCTGCAGGTGCCCGATCAACGTGTCGGACGCGACGGCAAGATATTGGGCGCGCCGGTCGGCGTTGTCGTTGGTGGTGAAGTCCTCGACGGGGCGGTCGCCGGGGCCGCCGTCGTTCAGGTCCTGCCCCCAGAGCAGGAACTCGATGGCGTGCCATCCCGTGGAGACGTTCGCCTCGCCGCCTTCCTCATTCAGTGAAATGATCAGGTCGGCGTCGATGGTCGGATACTCGTCGGGCATGTTGATGATGCCGGCCGTGGGGTTGCCCTCGACGTAGTCAATGTACGACTCGTCCATGGGCCAGGCGTTGATCAGACCCTCCGGCCCGTTCTCTTCGTTATCAATGGGGCCGCCGTAGAACCGGAACACCTCGGTGGGCCCGTAGTCGTCACGGGCGCGAAGCCACGCGCGTTTGGCCGCCTCCAGGCTGGCCGGATTCGGGTCGGCGATGAACGCGTCGATGGCGGTATCCATGACCTTGGCCGAAGCCAGGCTCTGGGAATAGAGGCCGTGTACGCCGGCCGCGTAATGAGCGACCACTTCCACCTTGAGGGCGTCCACGTCTACCTTCGGCTCTTCCATCATCATGGCAGCCGACGGTTCAGCGGTTGGAGCGGGAGCTGGCTCACTGGCGCACGCTATCGCTCCCAGCGCCAGGCATAGCGCCAGACCCGGGATCGTGATCCAAGCACGTCGCAAATTCAGTTGCATCTGGATGTACCTCCGATACGGTCAATCTGTTGACGTTTTGCAATGAAATCGTGGCCCTGCAAAATCTGCATAATGTGACCGACGGCCGGCATTGTGCATATCCTCATTTACAGTGTCAAGTATGCCATCGCACGATTTCCCCTCCCACGCAAATGACACATCATTGCAGACGGGCAGGTTAGATTAATTCGTCCTAGGTATCCAGGACGTTGATTCGGCCTGATTTTCATCATGTCCGTACCGGCATCTGCATCCCCCAGCATGGTATAGCGGTACGTCCCAGGTGGTCGGGCGGACGATAATGCCTGTGTAGCCACGGGAGGGAGGACCCCAGGCTTCATCGTGGCTTCCGAGTCTTTGTGGCTCTGGACAAGGTATTGTTCCCACGGCAAACCGTCGATCGTTTATGGGAACGTAAGGCAGCAGATCAAGGTCTGAAAAGTGGTACGAAAAATTATGACTCGTGGGTATTGACATAGTGATTCGTATGCACTAAATTAACGACGCCATGCACACAGCGAGTAATTTAGTGGCAGGCTGATTTGAAAAACATCGGTGGGTTGCTATAGCGGCGGTGACCTGTCGGTAATCTGCCCATCCCGGGCAAACGGCCTTGTCGGAACCCTCCTCCCGGCAAGGCCGCGTCTTTGTAACGAGGGCGGCGGTTTACCAACAGAGGGGAAAAGGTCCCAGGACCGGCGGGAAATCATGAGACGAACTAAGGAAACGAAGACTCCAAAGATCGAAGGTTCCCTTGATTTCCCGGTGCAGCCTTATCCGGGGACGTCCCTCATCTCGGGAAAGGTCGCGCGTATCATCATCGGATTGGCGCTGACCGTTGCGCTCGGTGTGCTGGTTTGGTGGCTGGCCGACTGGGCGCAGTTGGCTGATGCCGTGGCAACGCTGGGGCAAAGGCCGGAGCTGCTCGCGGCGCTTCTCGTCAGTTACACCGCAGCGTTCGCGCTGCGCGCGGTGGCATGGCGCCAACTGATGACCAGCCCGGCCGGGGCGTTCGGGCTGTTCACCTGCATCCAGGCGGCGCTCCTGGCCAACCACCTGCTTCCGTTCAAGCTCGGCGAGGCGGCGCGCCCGTTGCTCGCCTCCCGTCGCGGCGTGCCACTCAGCGAGGCGGCCGCCACCACCGCGGTGGCGCGGTTGCTGGACTTCGCCTGCCTGATCCTAATCGCCGCGGTGTGCGGCGCGTTGGTAACATCGCTGGACGGCAGGGCAGATTGGTTGCGGAGCCTGGCGATCCCGATAGTCGTCGTGTTGGGCGCCGGCGCAGCGCTGACCCTGCTGCGTTACCGAGCCTTCGACCGTTTCATGCCCGAATTGCTGCGGGACCGGCTGGTCAGCCTGCGCACGCAGTTGGGCCAGATTTCAGTGGGACGCGTTGCCAAAGCCACGTTGTGGACCCTGCCCAGCTGGATCCTGGAGGCGGGCGTCCTGTTGGTGGCCGCGCAAGCCCTGGGCGCTGAGATAACCATACCTGCGGCCATCGCGGTCACCGCTTTTACCATCCTGTTCCAGGTGTTCCACGTGACTCCGGGCGGCATCGGCGTCTATGAGGCCAGCATGACCGGCGCGCTGTACGCCATGGGGATACCGTGGCAGGAGGGGTTGGCGTTGGCGGTCCTTACCCACGGCCTCAAGTTCGCGTACTCGTACACCGTGGCGGCGGCGTTCACGCTATTCGCGGTCCGGGATGCAATTCCCATCAAGGGCCTGGGCGCCCTCAGGGGATCGTCTGAAGGGGACAAGCACGCCTCCCGGTTCGAGATATTCGCGGCCCGGGCGTGGAACGTCCTCAACGAGGGCAAGCCCTTCACCCCGGTGTTCACCCTGGGGATCCTTGCGCTGTTGAGCATCCCCCACCTCGCCGACGGCGGCTACTGGCTCCGGGCCGGGTTGGCCCTGCTGGCGCTGGCGCCGATGTTCGTCGTCTTCTACCGCTTCGATTTCCCCCTGAAACTGCGGATCGCCCTGTGGGTCTACCTGGGCCTGTTCCTCGCTGCGTTCCGGTTCTTTGACGTCATCGCGGTGGGCCTGATCTTGGGGGTGTATCTCACCTTCACCATCGTGCTGTGGGGGACCATCTACTACCACCTGCGCATCGGCACCTCGTGGTTCAACTTCACCCGTTTCTGGCGGCTGGTGCTGGAAAACCCGGACCCCACCAGCGGCAACTTCCTGGAGCAGATACCCAAGCTGGCGATTCTGGTGCTGGCCTTCCAGATGCTGGTGGCGCAGCCCACGGCCTGGACTTTCGCGGCGGTGGAGGGTTTCACGCTGGGCCTGGCGATTACCGCCCTGCTGCTGCACCAGTGGTTCTTCACCTGGCCGCCGGCGCCGTCTCTCGTGCCCACCCGACTTCGGGCAACCGATGGCAAGCGCATCTCCCGCCGTTTCATCACCATCGTGATCGACGGCTGCCGGTTCGACCGGCTCGAGGAAGCCGACACCCCGTTCATCGACAAGCTGCGCCGTGAGGGCGTCGATTACATCGATACGTCAACGGTGTACCCGGCCCGTACCGTCACCGGGTTCAGCTCCATGTTCACCGGCGCGCCGCCTCGTGTCCACGGGATGTCCAGCAACTTCGTCCCCAGCCTGGGCGTCAAGTGCGAGACCATCTTCGACGCGCTGCGGGCCGCCGGATTGACCGGCAAGCTGGTGGGCATTGCGCACCTGGTGGATGCCTTCGGCGAGACGGACATCGAGACGGTGACCGCGGTCACCAACAACGACGAGATCGACGACGCCCTGAAAGCAAGGGCCAAAGCAGTGATCCAGCGGGACGACCCGGACCTGATCATCCTGCAGCTCCTCAGCGTGGACCAGACCGGCCACGCGCGGGGCAGCTACAACTCCGAGTACCTCGCCAAGATCGAGGACAGCGACCGCCACATTGAAGATTTCCTAGGGTGGTGCGACTCCGTCGGGTATCTGGAAGGAGCCACGGTAATCGTGACGGCCGACCACGGGCAGGGCATCGGCATCGGCGGGCACGGCCACATGGGCCCGACCGAGCGGTATGTGCCCTGCATCATGTGGGGCGAGGGCGTTGAACTGCAGGGACCCATCGACGACCCCAAATCGGTCATGGACGTGACCGCCACGATAGCCTACTACCTCGGCGTCGAACCGCCGGCCCAGTCGGTGGGCCAGGTTCTCGGGGTTCCCGATACTGATGAATCGACCCGACCCGTCGCCGTGATCGTTCCCGCCTGCAACGAGTCGGAGAACCTGCCGGCCACGCTGGCCCGCATACCCCGGAACGACCGGCCCGACCTCAAGGTGATCGTGGTGGACGACGGTTCCACCGACGGCACGGCGGAGATCGCGTACCGGCACGGCGCAGACGTGGTGGTGTCCCACAAGCATAACCGGGGACTGGGCGCGGCCCTGCGCACCGGCCTGGCCACCGCCAACGAGTTGGACGCTCGCGCCGCGGTGTACCTGGACGCCGATGGCGAATATCCGCCGGAACAGATACCCGACCTGCTGGCCCCCATCGAAGCCGGCGAAGCCGACTACGTGCTGGGCTCGCGCTACCTGGAAAACAGCCCCGATCAGCGGGCGTTCCGGCGCATCGGGAACATGGCATTCACCGCAGCGCTCAACCTGGCCGCAGGCCGGCGCATCACCGACGGCCAGACCGGGTTCCGCGCCTTCTCCCGCCGCGCGCTGGAGTGCGCCGAGATCATTCACGACTACAACTACGCCCAGGTGCTGACCCTCGACCTGCTGAAGAAGGGTATGCGGATGCGGGAAGTTCCCGTCTCGTACCAGCGGCGCACCAGGGGCAGTTCATTCATCGGGCCCAAGTATCTCTGGCGCGTCCCCACCGGGATGCTGCGCGAGATGCTGAGCAGATAAACGTTCAGGAAATCCATCAAGGAGGATGACAAAAGTGCGTTACGACATCGGGAAGTGGGGTGTACTGCCCCGCCGACAGTATTGGATTGCGGGCCTCGCGTTGGCGGTATTGCTTGCCTTGGCGGCAGGTTGCCAACCGCAGCCGGCGGCGCCGGCGCCCGCCCCGGATACCAGTGCAGTGGAAGCAGCGGTGGCACAAGCGGCCCAGGCGGCGGACTCTGCGGCTTCCGAGGCTCGATCGGCTGCGGCTGCGGCGCAGGAAGCCCAGGTTGCCGCGATGCGCGCCGCCCAGGCCGCCGAGGAAGCGGCTCGCCGCGGTGAGGACCGTCCCACCATCGAGGTCATTGGACAGGCGTCCGGCGGCACCGGCACAGGTACTGGGACTGGTACCGGCTCGGCCTCTGGTACGGGCACCGGCACTGGCACCCACACCGGGTCAGGCACGGGAACCGGCTCTGCGTCCGGCACAGGTACCGGGACCCACACCGGCTCTGCGTCCGGCACAGGTACCGGGACCCACACCGGATCGGCCTCAGGCACGGGTTCCGCATCCGGCACCGCAACCGCCGCGATGATGAGCGATAAGGCGGGCGGCGTGTTCATTCCCACCAACCTCAGCTATGAGACGGAGGGGCCCACAGCGTCGGACGGCTACTACACTCCAACGACCAACCGTGAGATCTACGCAAAGATTTCCACGG
Organism: Dehalococcoidia bacterium; assembly: GCA_965116565.1. Classification (GTDB taxonomy): domain Bacteria; phylum Chloroflexota; class Dehalococcoidia; order Lucifugimonadales; family UBA3495; genus Bin87. Next base: position 577,722 of record OZ220699.1, on the reverse strand, counting down.
ACTACCAGGAGATAGCCAAGCTGACCAACGTAATCAAGGAAGGAAAGCCCTTCCCGGCGGCTGAGATCTGGCTTCTCTACGAGGCCGGTTCGCACACCCGTGTCGGCCCACAGAGCCGCACGCTGCGCAGCTTTGCCACCGGATCTGCTCCGTCCACGTACTTCCCCGACTCCGCCGAGTTCTACGGGTCAGACACCTTCCTCGACGATCCCATCGAGAACGTCATACGAGGGCGCCGGGAAGCGGAGAACTACAGCGACGCCCAGAAACGCCAGGCCGTGAACAAGGGGATGCTCCGCATCCTCTACCACTGGTCGAAGTTCTACATGATCATCGGCGCCGACCGGAGTAGTTCACGCCTGATCGATGAGGCCTGGGCCGTGTACGTGGGCGAAGAAGTCGACGGCGCGTACCCCAACTCGTTGGCGGCCCTGGCGCGGGCGCGCGAGGGCAACTTCGGCCGGCAGGGCGCCATCGACATCCCACTGCGCGAGGCAATGGACCGGGCGCGGCAGGCGGCCGATGACGGCAACGCCGCTGCCCTGGAAACCGCCACCAACGAGGTCTTCTCCCGCTTCAACGCCATGTTCTACCTGGCTACCGTAAGATACATCGGCCGGGTGGCGGATGACGCGGCGGCCGGCGACCGCGACGCCCTGGGAACGCACCAGGTGGAAGCCCTGGCGTTTTACCAGTCCATTCAGCCCGACGTCGCCAAGGCCGACCCGTCCGCCGACCAGACGATCATGGCATACCTCACGGCGGACGGGAGCGAGATTACTTCCGCGTCCCGGGATCGGGCGCTGGCCGCTCTCAATGGAACAGCATCAGCACTCATGCTGGAGCGGAGTGATCTCATAACGAGGTACACCGACGACACCGGCGACGGGCCCAGTGACACTCCATCCCCATACACCGGCGACCTGGACCGCTCTTCCGGGCTGCTCATCCCGGTGAACCTCCCACATGAGACCGACCGCAGCGTCCCCAGCCCGTCGGACGGTTATTACCACGCCACCACCAACCGGGAGCATTATCAGAAGATCCCCTCGGACTACCAGGAGATCGCCAAGCTGACCAACGTGATCAAGGAGGGGCAGCCCCTGCCGGCGGCAGACATTTTCCTGCTCTATGAGGTGGGGTATCACACCCGCATCGGCGTGCGCAGCAAGACCCTCCGGGGCTTTGCCCGAGATCCCGAGCGGGCCGAGGAATTCCCTCTCGCAGGCGAATTCTACGGGTCCGGCAACTTCCTCGACTCTCCAATCAACAACGCGATACGCGGTCGCAACGAGGCGGCCGAGTGGACCGATGCACAGAAGCGTCAGGCCATCAACAAAGGCATCCTCAGGATCCTCTATCACTGGTCCAAGCACTATGTGATCGGGGGTTGCGCCGACCTGGACTCGGGCGACGTGGATGAGGGCTGGGGCATCTACGTCGGGTTGCCAGGCGACGACGGGACCTACCCCTACTCGCTGTCCAGTTTGGCGCGCAGCCGCGAAGGCAACTTTGGCCGGGAAGGCACGATCGACATCCCGCTCCGGGAAGCCTTTGAACGGGTGAGGCAGGCCGCCGAAAATGGCGATGCTGCCGCCTGCGACGCTGCTGCCCGGGAAGTGTTCTCGCGCTTCAACGCCATCTTCTATCTGGCCACTGTCCGGTACATCGGCGTCTCGCAGGCTGACGTGGCGGAAAGCAAGGATCCGGGTACCCACCAGGTCGAAGCCCTGGCGTTCTACCAATCCATCCAGCCCGAGGTCGCCCGGGCAGACCCTGCAGCTGACGAGACCATCATAGCCTACGTCACGGCCGAACCCGGAGACATAACAGTTGAATCGCGTGATGCGGCGCTGGCTGCGCTGAACCGCGCCAGCTCAGGGCTGCTGCTAACACGGAGCGACCTGATAACCGGCTACTGATGATAGACTCGCCAACCCAGCATAGGAGAACCCAAGCATGAAGAGTCTATCGCGTCGAAGCATCGGGGCTTTCTGGTTGCCGACCGGTCTGTTGCTGTTGGCGTTGGGACTGGTTGCGTGCGGCGGGGGTGGTTCGCCCCCTCCGCCCGCCTCCACCTCGCCGCCACCGGCGACAGGCGGTTCGACCGCGGCCCAGACCCCAACCAACACCCCGGTTCCGCCAGCGCCCACGTCGGTTCCCCAGGAATCCCGGGATCGCACGCTGACAGTGTATTCCGGGCGCTCGCAAACGCTGGTGCATCCTCTGCTCCTGGCCTTCGGCGAGCAGACCGGAATTGACATCCGGGTCAAGTACGCGGGCAGCGCATCCACTGCGGCGACGCTGCTGGAAGAGGGAGAGAACACCCCGGCAGACGTGGTGTTCATGCAAGATCCCGGTTCGCTGGGCATCCTTGCCGACGCGGGAATGTTGGCCCCCATCCCGGAGGCTACCCTCGACAGGGTGGACCCACGGTTCCGCTCTCCAGCCGGCCTCTGGATCGGCACGTCAGGCCGCGCCCGCACCATCATCTACAACACGGAAGCCATCAATCCGGCAACCGATCTCCCGGCCTCCATCCTGGACTTCACCAAGCCGGACTGGAGAGGCCGAGTTGGATGGGCTCCCCGCAACGGCTCATTTCAGGCGTTCGTGACCTCCCTGCGCCTGCAGCTGGGCGAGGACACGGCGCGTGAATGGCTGGAGGGCATTCGGGACAACGACGCGGTTGACTACCCCAACAACACCACCATTGTGACCGCCGCCGCGGCCGGCGAAGTGGACGTTGGGTTCGTCAACCACTACTACCTTGAACGGTTCCTTGAAGAGCACGGGCAGGGGTTCGGCGCCCGCAACCACTACATCGGCAACGGTGATCCGGGGGCGCTGGTACTGGTGGCCGGCGTGGGCATCCTGGACGCATCCGAGAACAAGGACATCGCGGTGGAGTTCGTGGAATTCCTGCTGGGGGAGCCGGCTCAAACCTACTTCGCCCAGCAGATCAAGGAGTACCCGGTGTCGGCCGGCATCCAGCCGGTCGGCGATCTGCCGCCCATGGCGTCGCTTGACCCACCCGACGTGGACCTGGGGAACCTCAACGACCTCGAGGGCACCTTGAAGCTCCTCAGGGAGACCGGCGTTCTGCCGTGATGACGGGCACGATTCCGTTCAAAATACGCAAGATCATTCATGGAAGGGAGTTGCTGCTGTGGGCAGTCGCTCTCTTCCTCTTGCTTTCGGCAGCCTACGCTTTTTCGGTGGACATCCGCGCCAGTCGGGGCGCGTCCATCACCGGGGACGAGCCGTTCTACCTGCTGACTACCCAGAGCCTGCTGGCCGATGGCGACCTGGACCTGCGCAACCAGTACGAAACCAAGTCGTACCGGTCATTCTTCGACCATGCCGACGACCTGTGGTACCAGTCGGCGCCTACGCCCGACGGTCGTCTGCTCAGCCCACATAACCCGGGCCTGTCGGTGCTGGTGATTCCCGGCTACGCTCTGGCCGGACTGCTGGGCGTGCAGATCCAGTTGTTGCTTATGGCGGCGGCGGCCATGACATTCGCCTTCATTCTGGCCGATCGCCTCACCGGACGCCGCGCCGTTTGTTGCCTGGTTGCATTGGGTGTCGGGCTGACGGCGACGGCTTTCATCTATTCCACCGAGATCTATCCGGAGTTCCCGGCGGCGTTGGCGCTGATCGCCGGGCTGCTGATCGCCATCAACTCCCAGCGGCCGGGTTGGCGCGGCGCGATTTTCCTGGCCGTTGCCATGACGGCGTTGTGCTGGCTGGGCACGAAGTACATCGCACTGGCTTTGCCGATTGCCGGCTACTTTCTGCTGCGAGCCGACTGGTCGGGGCGCATGGCCTTGGCGGGGCTGGGGAGCCTGTCCGCAGCCCTCTTCATCTGGTTCCACCTGCACGTCTTCGGGGCGCTCACTCCCTACGGCGTAAACGTGGTCTATGCCAATTGGAACACCGCCCAAATCCTCGGCGGACACGTCGAGTTCTCTGAACGCTACTATCGCATTTGGGGACTGTTCGTTGACCGGCGTTTTGGTATCGGACACTGGGCGCCGCTGCTCCTGGCGGCGCCGCCGGCGCTGGCGCTGTTGGTCATGAACACCTGGGAGCGCCGGTTGGTTCTCGTCCTCATCGTAATCCAACTGCTCATCGCGACATTCGTGGCCATTACCATGATGGGCTGGTGGTTCCCCGGCCGGACGATGCTCACGGTGCTGCCGCTGTTCATCGTACCGCTGGCTCTCTTAATAGATCGATCTTCGATGGCCTTGCGGGTGGTCATGGCGTTGTTGGGCGTCTGCACCCTTGCATTCACTGCCGGTTTGGCTCACGCGGGAAAGGTCGGAGAAATCACCATTGCGGTGGATCCCTTCGACATGACATTTGTGCCGTTCCAAGCTGTCGCCGGGCTATTTCCACTGTACACCCGGTGGACGGCCGAAACCTGGCAGCTCACCTACGCCTGGTGGGCCGGGTTCGTGATCGCCGCGGCGGCGGTCCTGTGGCCCGAAATCTCCGGCGTCGGTCAGCAGCTATCCCAGAAGTTCCGCGATTCCTTCGGCAAACGCAACCCTGGGCTCCCACCCGATGAGCTTCCGGGCCCGTGAATAATCCGCCGCCTTGCGGGCCTCCTCAAACTCCCTGCGGGGATTGGGAACGATGTGCTGCACCGTCCCACCGATGGCGGCGGCGATCTCGTTCACCGACGTTTCCTGTTCGGTTCCGATGTTGAGGACGGTATGGCTACCGGCGGCTATTTCGGCGGTGGCGGCCAGGACGTTGGCCTCTACCACATCGGACACGTGGGTGTAGGAGCGGGTCTGTTCCCCGTCGCCGTACACGGTGAGCGGTCTGTCTTCCCAACGCATCCGCAGGAACCTGGGGATTACCAGCGCATACTGGCCTTCAGAAGGCTGGCCCGGACCATAGACGTTGAAGTAGCGCAGGGACACGATGCTCATGCCGAACAGCCTGGCGAAGAGGTCGGCGTACTGCTCGCCCATCAGTTTCTGCAGCGCGTAGGGCGACTTGGGGTTGGGCGTCAGATCCTCCCGCATCAGGTGTGTCGCCTGGTCGCCATACACGCTGGATGACGATGAGTTGATCACCCGGCGCACACCGTTGACCTGCGCGGCGCGCAGCACGTTCAAGGTGCCCGTGACGTTGACCGCGTGCGTACCCACCGGGTCAGCGACCGACCGCTCAATTCGAGCCCACGCAGCAGTGTGGAAGACGAAATCGGCCGCTTCGGTGGCGGCCACCAACGCGTCCGCGTCCGTAACCGAGCAATACAGCGGCTCCGCCGACGGATTGAGTTGCGCCAGGTTGCCGGTGGACAGATCGTCCAGGACCGTTACCTGGTGGCCCAGGCCAATCAACCGGTTCACCAGGTGCGTGCCGATGAAGCCGCATCCGCCCGTGACGACGCTCTTCATGCGTGCCTTCCACTGGCGGTTCGATCGTTGTGGAACGCGGCATTGGCGTGGCTGTTCGCCGCCGTGTCACGTCCCACTCCCCGGTACTCGAACCCCAGACGTTCCATCATCACCGGATCAAGAGCGTTCCTGCCGTCGAACAGGAAGCGTGGTTCACGCATCCCCCTGCCGATGGTTTCCCAGTCGGCGTTGACGATCTGGTCCCATTCCGTCATCAGGACCGCTGCCTGCGCTTCCTCGGTTGCCGCCACCGGGTCGTCTGCCAATGCGACCGATGCCGGCAGATGCCGCCGTGCCTGATCTCGAGCCTGTGGGTCATACGCGCAGACCGTCGCGCCGTCGTCGGTCAGTGCGCGGATCAGGTCCAACGCCGGCGCTTCCCGCACGTCGTCGGTATCCGGCTTGAAGGCAAGTCCCAGCACGGCGACACACAGACCGGAAATACCTCCATTGAAACGTTCCCTGAGCGCGTGGAGCGGCCGCAGCCGCTGGCGATTATTGACCGTGATCACCGAACGCAGGAGCTCCACGTTGGCGTCGCTGGTCAACGCCAGATGGTCCAGCGCCCGAACGTCCTTGGGAAAACAGGAACCGCCGTAGCCAACCCCCGCGTGAATCCTGCTCCCCGTCCTGGGGTCCATCGCCAGACCCTCGCTCACCGTGTCGATGGACGCTCCCACCCGCTCGCAGAGGGTGGCCATCTCGTTGATGAACGAGATCCGCGTCGCCAGGAAGGCGTTGCTCGCGTACTTGATCATCTCCGCAGTGGTGATGTCCGTTACGACCTGTGGAGCGTCGTTGGAACCCTGCATTGCCCTCACGGCGTCCACCGAACGCGTGTCGCCCGGTTCCACACCGACAACAACGCGGTCAGGATGTTTCCAGTCGTGGACCGCTTGCCCCTCCCGCAGGAACTCCGGATTGCACACGTAGCGCACGCCCGAGCCAGCCAGGTCACGGTTAGCCAACCGCTGGCCGGTGCCCGGCGGCACGGTGCTCTTCATCACCAGCGTGGTCTCGCTGGAGGCCCGCTTGCGAACCCATGAGACAGCCGCGCACACCTGCCGCAGGTCGGCTGCCCCGTCCGGGCCCTGCGGGGTTCCCACAGCTACCAACACCGCCTCGCCCAATGGTTCATTGCAATCGGAGGTATGGGCGAACCGCAGCAACTCCCTCCCGATGGCGTCCGACTTGATCTGGTCGAGACCGGGTTCGTAAAGGGGCAACCGACCCGATTGGAGTATCTTCACGCGTTCCGGGTCGACATCAACTCCGGTAACGCGGTGTCCTCGGATGGCCAGGCAGGAGGCGGCCACGATACCGACGTACCCCAATCCAATCACCGTGATCTTCAATGAATTCGTCTCCTGGTCTGCGCCAAAGTAAGCCTGATGACTGTGAACCACTTGGTTGAAATAGATCAGAAACCGTTCGCCCGGCGGTTGGCGTTTTGCCGCCGGGACGCTCTACCGCTCAAACGCGCAGCAGCGAGGGTCGAGTTTTGCCGGTCGCGGCTACGTCGCCATACTTGGCGATGAAGTGTCGTTCCACGCGGCCGGTTGCCAGCATCGCTCCTATGACCAGCAACCACAGGAAGAACAGCCCGCCCACGATGGGGTGGACGATGGTGGCCGCATCCAGCCAGATGAACTGCATCGCAACACCAAGGACAACGGAGGCCGGAGACACCTTGCGCAGGCCGCCGCCGACCTGCCACTGGAACCACGCGGCGACGAGCAGCGCCAGGCCCGCAAACGTAAACCCGACCTTGCCGGAGATCCAGCGCAGATTGTCCACTGCGACAATTCCGCTGATGCCCGTCCCAGAGGCAGCGGCCGATTCTGCCTGCACTGCGATGAACAGGACGCACACGCCGGATACGATGGTGCAGGCGCCCGACGCGACGAACAGGTAGGGCACCCACGGCGTCGCCCAGCGGTCTCTTATGATCCAGGTGCGCAAGAGGAACAAGCCGGCTGCCACCAGGGTCAGGCCCGACGCCAGGCGGGCCGCGCCGAACAGTCCATACAGCGCCGGATTCTCCGCCACCGCCGACAGCGACTCCAGCAGCGTAGCCTGGTCGGCGCCCGAGGCAACCCTGCCGTATGCCATCACCGCCGTCGCGATCGCCGTGATCAAAAGCAACCCGCCGCCCAGGCGGGCCATCCGATCCGGTTGCCCACCTGCCATCACCTCAGACCCGGTGGTTCCAGCAGGGATATCGATGATGTCCTTGTCGTCAGCCATTGTTGCTCCTTAGAAGTCGCGCGCGACGCCATCCCTGGCGTCCGCGTCGCCTGCGTCCGCGTGTTTGTGATCAGCGGCGGAGCTGGCTGACCTGCAATCCGCATCGTGTCCGGCCGTGCCTCCTCCCGGAACGACGGCGCAGCACGAAGCCTCCCTTGTCGCGCTACGCAGATTGCCAGTCATGTAGACGATAATTTCAATATCGTCTTAACAGCAATCAAATATTATGCTTGCCGAATCACGTTGTCAATCTCACCACCCACGCGACGTTGCTCTCGTCATCCACCAGGATGGCGTTGAATGGAAACCTGACGCGGCGTGCTGTTTCGCCAGAATCGGTCCGTGCAAACTGCACTCAGACCCCGTTCGTGGCAGGGTGAAGCAACGTCATGGGACCGGATACGCAAAACGTCGAGTTGAACGGTCTCCGGTGGATACATGTAGCCTTATCGAGAATTACGTATTCACAAAATACAATGATGAGAATAGATAGACAGCAGCGAGTGCTCAGAGCGTATTGTGGATTTCGGGGGGCGACTATGTTTCTGTGCGTCTGCAAAGCGGTGCGGGTTTCGGAAGCGGTGGATGCGGCCCGGGCCAGTGTCGATACACCTGAATCTATCCGAAGGCATCTCGGATTCGACGACGACGAATGTTGCGGCAGGTGCGCCGAAGAGATCGACGATCTGGCCGTGATGGCGCAGGTGGAACTGTGCAAGATTGACGGTACGGCTATTGCTGCGCCGGTGTTGGCGGCTGCCTAGCGTGCGAATGTGCAGACCGTTCGGAGCGTCCGACACGAGTGTCAAATACCTCTGACGATCCTCCAACCCGCGGAGGGACATCTGTTGAAAGCAAAAGACGGGGTGGTTGACCACCTCAACAACCTGCTCACCATCGAACTGACCGCCATCAACCAGTACTTCGTACAGGCGCAATGTGCAAGAACTGGGGCTTCAACCGCCTGTACAAGCGGTTCCGCGACGTCAGCCTGGAAGAGATGAAGGACGCCCAGGACCTCATCCAGCACATCCTCTACCTGGAAGGCGTGCCCAACCTACAGCGCCTCAACCAGGTGATGGTCGGTGAGAGCGTTATGGAGGACCTGGAGTTGGACCTCCAGTCCGAAATGAACGCGGTGAGCGCCCTGGTGGACGCCATCAGTCATTGCGAGCGGGTGCAGGACTACACCACGCGCGGCATCTTGCAGGAGATGGTTCGCTCCGAAGAGGAGCACGTGGACTGGCTGGAAACCCAACTGGAGACCATCAAGATCATCGGCATGGACCTCTGGCTCAAGGTTACGTCCCGTCAAGTATCCGTGGTGGATGTCAAGCGTTTTTGATGTGTGCCGGCATGGGGACGACCTACCCAGCCTGCGGTACCCAGGGCGTGCCTCTTCGCGCCACCGCGTTGAGCTGCAGCAGGATCTTGCTCATCACCGGCTCCACGTGACTGGACTGCCACCATCATACCTTCTCCATCTCATTGGCCGATTTCTCGGGCGAACAGCCGAGCGCATCGGTGAACGCATTTTTGCCCACAGGAAGAAGCCTCCTTACGTTAAGAACCTCCGATGGGCCTCGCAGTCAGATCGCACATCTATTCTGGAAGTTCGGGAGCTCGCGTTCAGGTAATCGGCGCCCGGACGAGCGGGCGCCGAATGATATTGGGAATACCGCGATTCCATTGCCTAGAAATGGTCGGACGTCCGCACATCCCAGCGGACTGGCGAGTTGCTCAAATCACGGAACAAGGGGATGCGCGAACACCACACCGGCGATTGTGATTTTCTTTGCGTTCAGATCACCGTTGCCGGTGTGAGGCACGAAGTAATAGCGGTTCACTTCGGATGTCATGGTACGGAAGGTGACCGCAGTGGGCAGGTCGTTTGGGTCAACGGCATCGCCGCTCCAACGGTAGAAAGTCTCCTGGTTGGCGGTCAAACCTGTTGCGTCAGCGACCAACCCAGCCGCGCCTGAACCACAGGTCCTTGATGGGAGGGGCGTTTCGATTTATTCGGGTAGCTCATCGAAGCCGTTGGCCCCGTCGATCAGCACGGTTCCCCCTCCTGCGCTTCCACCGTGGGCCCGGAAGTGATAGAGGTCCATTTCCAATTTGAGCCTACGGTAGGTGACCGCTGTGGGTTCGTTGTTGGGGTCGGTTTCGTCGCCGCTCCAGCGATGGAAACTCTGGTCTGACATCCAACGTCCCGGGGCTTCAAGGTTGGCACTGAGTTCGGTGTGGTCGACATCCAACGCCACCACGCGCATCCGAGTGGGATTTCCGCTCATATCCTGATAGTAGTTGGATTTCAGGGGGCCCTGGCAATGCCAGCGGTTGTCAGCGAACCGGCAGCTTTCGTAAACGTCAGCCAGATCATCATAGATCACCTCTGTATTGCCAACGTAGTATTTCATGTACACGAACTCGTTGATGAAGATGGTGTAACCCGTAACGTCAGGGTGAGCGGCGTTCCTTCGCTCCAGTTGATGATGTAGCGTCCGTCCAGTTCAACTCGGAACGACGCGAAGCTGTCCCTGCCGCAATTGGCAACGGAGCCGGCGAGCATGTCGCGGAGGCAACGGTCATAGAAGTTCGGTTCAGGAGTTGACGGGTTTTGTTGAGCCTCTGCATTGCCGCTGCCTGTCACCTTTTCATGGCTCACGGCATTTGCGCTCTTGCCCAACCCCTCGGCATCGGCATAGCTCGCCGTGGCGCGCAGCAGTGCGCCCTCATCCTCCGTAACCGGCGTGTAGGTGTCGGATGTTTCGCCCTCCAGGTCGGTCCAGGTGTTGCCCGAGTCGTATGACTTGGCCCATTGCCAGGTGATGGAGGTTTCCCCGCCGTCGGGGTCCGTGAGCGTGGCTGTGATGGCTTCGTCGAACTGAGGCCGCGATGTTGACAGGCTCACCTTGCCCGGCTCATCGGCGTTGATCAAGCTGACCGTCACGGTGATGGTGTCGTCTATTGTCGTATCGGAATTGTGGCCTGTGTCCAGGCCGTCCGTTACCTGCACAACCACGGACAAAGACGACCCGGTCTCGAAATCCAGCAAGGCGCCGGCAGCAACCTCCAGTTCTCCGGTGGATGAGTCAACGGTGAATTTTGCGGAGTCGTTGCCAGTAGCCAGCGAGTAGGTCAACGCATCGCCGTCGGCATCCGACGCGACCACAGCGGCGCCCAACCGCGTGCCGGTGACTGCAGCTTCGCTCACGGACCTGGTGGTCGTCGCCCCTTCGTCGAATTCAGGAGGCCGATTCGCCGACCGCTGCGGGACCGCGTTGGGCGATGTCCCGTGAACGGTTTTGCCCGTGCCGTGTTTGTCGTCGTAGGTTGCCTGAGCGCGCAGGAATTTCCCGTGATCGGCAAACAAGGGTGTGTAATCCGCGGTGGTGGCGCCGTCAATGTCCACCCAGTCGGTGGCATCAGCCGTGTCAGCGGTCTGCCACTGCCATGAGAGGTTGCTGATCGGGAGGTCCTCGTCGTCCAGGTGCGCGGAAAACTCCGTGCCCACCTGTGGGTGGTCGCTGTCGAACTCGATTTCGCCTGGTTCGTCCACGTCGATCACGTTGATCGTGACGTCGATAAAGGCATCCCACAGGATGTCGTCTTCGCCGTCGGCGTCCTTACTGTCTCGGACTCGCACGTTGACAGTGTAGGAGGCCTGGCGCTCGTAATTCAAAAATGCCTGCACCTTGAGGAAAATCTGGCCCGTATTGAAATCTATGCCGAATCGATTGGCGTGCGCGCCAATCAGGCGATAGGCCAAGGTGTCGTCCATGTCCGGGTCGGTGGCGGTAATCGGCTCGCCGACGAAATCGCCGTCCGCCCCGTCCTCGCCGACTGACCGTGTGGCCGTCGAGCCCTCCGTGAAGGACGGCGACCGGTTGGTGGGGGTTTCGGCCAATACCGCGTTGCTCGCCGTGCCCACCGCCGTCTTGTCCGTTCCTTCGCCGTCGTCGTAGGATGCCCGAGCCCTGATGTACTTCCCGGCATCACCCGAGGCCGGCGTGTAACTGCTCGCCGTGGCTCCGCTGATATCGGTCCACGTTGTGGCATCGGCGGTATCCGCCCTCTGCCATTGCCAGGCGAGGTCGGAGATGGAGCCGTCGGGATCGGTGAGGGATGCGGACAGCGAGACATCGACCTCGGGGTTGTTGGATCCCAGCGTAACGGTTCCGGCTTCATCGACGTTGGTCACCTCGATGGGGATGGAGATATCGTCGTCCCAACCGGTGTCCACCCCGCCGTTGTCGTCCTTGTCGTCCCTCACCCGGACGATCAGGTCGTAAGAAGTCGTGCCTTCGTAATCGAGGGTCTCGCCCGCTTTCAGCTTGATCTGCCCGTCGGTCACCTGGAAAGGATGCGTCGACGAGGCGTCTATCCCGTATATCAGGGTATCCCCGTCCGGATCGGTAACGTCCAGATCGGCGATCACGTCAGCCTCCGAAGCGTTTTCCGGAACCGTGAACGATTCGACGTTGGGGACGCCGAATTCGGGGTCGGCGTTATGGAGCACGTCCACGTATATTGTCGCGTAGTCGTCGGCGTTGTGATTGGTCCTGTTTATCTGACTCTTGCCGTCGTGGACTGTGGCTTCAAACGAAAGGCTTTCGCCCGCCGTGAATGTCGCGCCAACGCCGCTACGGATACGGAGATTGTGGTCGATGTAGAATCGACTGGAATCCGCGCCCATGAGTTGGTAGGTCAGCGAATCGCCGTCTGCGTCGGTGGCCTCGGGCAGCGCGCCAACCAGGCCGGTCACGGGCAGGCTGTAATGTATTTCGAACCGGACCGAATCGGCGGTGAACGAAGGCTCGGTGTTGAGCTTGAAGTAGGCGTACAGTTTTTCGTCCCGGGTGTCCAGTATCCACACGCGTTGGCGGTAGCCGGTCATGCCCCCGCTGAAGCGGTCATTTTGCGGGGCCGGGCGGAATTCCTGGGACTGTTGACGGACACCGTCGTCCAGGCTGTAGGCGTACGCGTTCTTGCGGGTCCTGTCGAATACCCAGATGTGCACGCCGTCGGACCAGATGTTGCCCGGATTGTCATTGCCGGAATCCAGGGTAATGTCCCGGGTTTCGTGGCGCGTCATCTGGGGCCACTCATAGGCGTAGAGCTTGTCGTCGGACTTGTCCGCTACCCACATCACATTTCCGTCTGACCAGATGCCGGTGGGGTTCGCATTCTCGGAGTCCAGCGTTTTCAGATTAGACGGGCTGTGAGCCCCGATCTGGTCTTTCTCATAGGCGTACAGCAGACTGTCATCCGCGTCGCAGACCCAGATGTGAGCGCCGTCCGACCACATGGCGACCGGGTCTTCGTTGTTGTCCGTCAGGAAGAAATTCGGGTTCGTGGGAGACCCGTCGCTCAGATCGTAGGCGAGCAGAGTGTCGTGAGTTACCCCTTTGTTCCCGACCCAGATGGTCGTTCCGTCCGTCCAGGCGCCCGTGGGTTCAGTGGTTCCGGAGATGGAGATGTCGTCGCTCTGCTGCCTGAAACCCTCGTAGGTCACCGCGTAGACGTGATCGTCATCATCGTCCACGATCCAGAAGTGTTTTTCATCAGACCAGATGCCCTTGGGGTCCCCGCTGCCGACGGGAAGTCGAAACGCCGGGTCGCGCGTGTCCCGAACGTAATCGTACCGGTACACGATGTCGTCTGAGTGGTCTGTGACCCATAACTCACTGGAACCGGATCGTGGTGGTGACCAGATTCCCCAGGGATGATCGTTGTTGCCGTGCAGAGCGAACGTTATTGTCGACAGGTATTGCCCGTTGGACAGCAGGTACACGTACACCTTTTTGTCCTCGTAGTCGACGACAAACATATGGTGAGTGTCGGTGGCAATGCCCCGCGGAGCGTCGTTGCTGCCCGTCAGGGCGATATCCCGGTTGGGCACGCGGGATTGCGTATCGATGTCGTACGCGTAGATCTTTCTATCGTCCCAGTCGGCGACCCACATGATGGTGCCGTCGGACGTTATCCCCTGCGGTTTGGCGTTGTTGCCGGAGAGGTCAATGTCTTTGTCTGGCAGACGGGCGCCCGTTGCCAACCGGTAGGCAATCAGCTCGCTTTTCCTGCGCCTGTCGTCCAATATCCACATGGTCTCCCCGTCGGACCACACCCCTTCCGGCTTGTCGTGCTGGGATCCGACGTCGAAACCGCGATCGTGCGCGTTCACGCCGGCGTTGACCGTGTCGTGTCCGGTGAGGAAAAACAGCGCGATGCAAATGAGTATTGAGACTGAAATCGGTATCGTCGATTGAATTGTTTTCGATCCTGTAATTATGGTGGTGAACACAGGTTTCCTTCCTTATCCGCCGGGTCAGTTATGGTTGCCCCGGCCATGGCCTTGCTCAAGAAACATTTGGAAGTTGGAACGGTGGTTATAGCTGCACAGGAACCTCCCTCAATTAGGGATTTGCGTGTTTGAGAAGTGGAGTAGGGCTGTCCGCCTCGGCTTGATGGCTAATGTCGCGCCGGACACCCAAGATGACGAGGTTGTGCCCTGGGTGTGGCCCGATTGTCCGGCGTGAATATCAGTTCCGCGCTGCTGGCGCTGAGGCGGCCCTACGGTGAGATGGACAGAGGCGCCAGCACATCCGCGCCGGTTTGTGCGCCAGGATCGCTAGACCAATCCAGGTTCCGGTGCAATCCAGCCTGCGGATTTATTCCAACGAAATTTGGCGGAAAATCGACTCATGGAGTCCTCCTTAAATGTTATGAATCCCCGCGGTCCAGAGGTTTCCGGTCCTGCATTTCATGACCCATCTCATCGGACAAGGCCAGGTGGCGACCTCCCCACCGGCGCACCCAATCGGCATGCCAGCCGCGCGTTACGTCACGGCCAAACCGAAGCCGGCGTAGGTGGGAGAAAACCGTATTCCCGGAGTTGGTCACTGCCCAACCGGGTTAAAAAATGGCGTGCCCGACGCGCCATGCGCCATGGCGGCCAGCCGGTGCCCCCAGAATGACGGGGCTTGTCGTTATGCGGTCGCTGTCCCTTGCAGCATGTTCCCTCTCTTCGCCTCCGACTATTCGGGAGGTCCCTAAAATATCGGCGGGGTCGCGCAATATCCGTGTCCCGCCACAGGCGAATTCGCCCGTACATATCGTAGAGCTCCGAGCGTCAAATGTCCGTCCGCACTCCAAAACGGACAATCGCCTGTTCGAGTCGTTCACCGATACTTTTCGCCTGATACATTGGCCGCATCGATTGTGCGTCTTGGTTGTCGATGGCAAACACCTTGCGGATGGCCTCAATGGATCCGGGTTGACGCCCTAGGCGACGCGCGACGCTTTCAGGGCCCAAAAGGAATGACCTGTGCGGAGGCCAGTAGAGTCCCCGGAGGTGGTGTAAGAAAAATCGCGTGGCAGGAAGAAAGCCACCGCGTCATCCCTGTCAGAACTACAACCAAACCGATGAGGGAGGACCGCGATGGCCAAGGGCAGAATGGACCATTTGGAACTACCACGCAAGCGCGGCGGGGACCAGCGACGTAGACTATCCGCGGGAAACCCTGCGCGTGCTGGTTGAGGGGACAATGGATGCCGAGGTATCGGCGCAGTCGGCGCTGAACACGATGAGCGCCAAACCCGGCGCGTATCACCCACCGCAACGGCTACCGCAGCCGAGTTTGGGACACTCGGGTGGGGACGATGGAACTGCGCATCCCGAAGATCAGGAAGGGCAGCTACTCCCCCCTGGAGGCGGACTGGAACTCAGGCGACGCGGCAAGATGGCGTTGCTGGCGGTGGTCCAGCAGGCCTACGTGGAAGAGGTGTCCACCAGGAGCGTTGATGATCTGCTCAAGTCCCTGGGCTGCGATGGCATGTCCAGGAGCCAGGTGTCGCGCATGTGCCGAGACCTGGGCCAGGTGGTGGAGAATTTTCCGGGACCACCCCTGGAGGGCGGTCCCTATCCCTAAGTGTGGCTGGACGCGCTCACCCAGAAAGTCCGTGAAGGCGGTCGGATCGTCAACGTCAGCGTGGTGGTGGCCACCGGTGTGAACGCTCGGGGTCAGCGGGAGGTGTTGGGCATGGACGTGGGCGCCAGCGAGGACGGCGTCTTTATTGGCTGGCCTTCCTGCGCTCGCTCAACTCCAGAGATCTCAGCGGGGTAGAGCTGGTCGTCTCCGATGCCCACCAGAGCCTGTCCCTGTAGGGAAGGTGGGCATCTTCCCCGACCGGGCCGCCGCTCAGCGTCTGGTGGGCGCGGCGCTGGCCGAACAGCATGACGAATGGGCCGAAGGCCGCCGCTACCTGAGCCTCGACACCGACACCTCGCCGGCGACCAACATCCTGCCGGCGGCAGCTGGAACAACAACGAGGATGTCGCTTATCCCAATACATGACGGGAATTAACCCGACCGGCTGGCCGGACCTTAGCTCCCACAGGCAGGGCGGCGCCCCTCCTGAGGGTCGTCCAGCGCCATGACCAAACCGCGAGCACCGCAATCCCAATTTGACCCCGACCCGCACGATTTTCCCGCCAAGTATCCAGCGGCTGAACTGGCTGAACCTCTCCCTCCTCCGATGGTCCGGGCTTTCCCTCCTCCCGGCCAACGGCTCCACGCGGAGCATCTCTGTGGTGTGCCATACATTGAAAGGTTAATATGACGACAGGACCGATATCGCCACGGCAGCGCCACATCATAGGGGATGCCATAGTCCTTGCGGCGACGTCTGTCCCGGAATGTCGCAAAATGGACGCGGCGCGGGACGATGTGCACGCATCTCCAGCCCGTTCAGCACTCCGCAAAGTAACCAGCGGTCATGGCAAATTGGGTCGTGACCGGGCCCCGCGGCCGATGCCGCTGGACGGCGCCGAAGAACGTACGGCGGATGGGACAACTGCCGGCGGCTCACGCCTGGATGGCGTCCCGGGGAAACGACCGGGTACGCGAACGCAGCGGGAAGGGCGCCGCTCAGGTCCATCTGCCCATCGCGAGAACAGGTCCCAGCCAACGTGCCGGCCGGACGCGCGGGGTCTCACCCGACTCCCCTGCCGTCACGGGACCGGGGACGCCAGCGTGCACCGCGTCGGGACCCGCGTCGTCGCCGTCCGACAGCCGGAAGACCGCTGTCACCACGCTACCGCCGACGACCAGCGTCATGTACAGGAACATGCACATCGCGTGCCACATGTATCCGAGGTTCAGTCGTTCCAGCGCCTCCTTGCGCGTGAAGCCAAGCGCGTCGAAGTCGATCTCCCACGAAACCAGCAGGTTATGGTCCGGCAGCACCCGAGGCACGTCGGGCAGCAGGTATATCGTCAAGATCGTCGCCAGTCCCAGGATCGCGCAGACAAAAGCCGCGATGAAAGTGGCGTGAAGCAGGAAACGGCGCTGTACCTGGCTCGGGTTCACCGACGAGTCGCGCAGGACCAGCATTTGGGTGAACACGAGAGCTATGAAGGCCAGGGCCACCGCCGACTGGATCCAGGCCGAAACGTTGGACAACACCACAACCACCGCGTAGGACGCCAGGACGGCCGGAATCACCTTCCAAACCGCCCGGGAGATAGCGCTGTCGGTCATCCCTCGCGCGGAGTTCCGCCATGCCGACAGGATGTGAAACACCACCCCTGACACTCCGGCCGCGGCCAAGCTGACCAGCAGGGCCAGCATGTACGGGAGGTGGGTGCCGGCGAAGTCCCCCACCCGGTAGAATCCGTAGTGGTCCATGTCGAGAAAGGCAAATTGCAGCGACGGTATCGCCAGCACGAAGAACAGCGACACCCAGAGGAAATCCCGCAAGCCGGCCGTGCGGTCCGGCCAGATCAGTCCCTGGGCCAGCACGATGCCGACGGTGGCGCACACGTATGCCACCGGCATCCAGGGAGCGCTCCAGCCCACCGCGCCGAAAGCATACCCGAGCGCTACCACAAACAGCGCGAGCGGCAAGACGCGGTATCCCAGCAGGCCCAGCGCCGACCGCATTGGCGGTACCGCGCCATCGGTGTGCGGTACCTCAGCGCCCTCCGTCGGATTGTCGCCAACGGTGAGATCATGCTCCGTGTCGTTGACCAACTCCGGCCCGTCGACAGGCATCCCGATCTGCTCGGCGGCGGTCTCGAAATCGGGAGCCAGGCCGGCCATCAGGATCAGGCCGGCAACCTCGGTATCGGACAGTTCCAGCGCCTTGCCGAAGGTCCTCATCCGGTCCACGCTAGGCCGCACGGACCCCGCCTCCCAGCGTGAGACGGTGGCGTGGCTAAACCTGGCGCCCGCTCCTCCGTCCGCCTCCGCCATGCGCTGCAGCAACTGCTCCTGGCTCACCCCTCGCCGCCCGCTGGCATCTACATAGCTCTCCCGATACGCCCGCATGACGAAACCGACTTGGGCAAACCTGGCGCGTTGCAAATCCCGTTGCAAAGACATATGTGTGCTCAGAACTCCAACGGAAGTGTGCGGAAACCCAGATTGGGGACTGTAGCTCCATACATTATCCCGGTATCGCTTCACGTCGGCAATACCAGGGTTCGAGGCTCCGACGCAACGATGGCTCACGAGGACAGCGGGGGCGGCCGGCGATGCAGTGTCCAGGAAACCCAGGGGAGTGTGCGGGTGGAGCAGTGGGCCCGGCACATGCAAAGAACCACCGCCGTATCTGGCCTGACCCCCAACAACCGATCCGGGATCAATGTTAGGATCGTGGACAAAACGGGGGCAAGGAATGCCGAGTCTTGGCACGGTCCCTTTCCACACAACGTCGTGAGTCGTCGGGCCAGGACGACGAGCCGGCGCCGACCCAAACTTTGGCTGATCACATCGTGGGTCCATCCACCCCGTTCAGCCAGCTTGGATGCCTTCGAATCGCCGCCCTGCCCGTTTCCCGGCTATTCGTCGCCGCTCTGTTCGTACCCGGATCACAGTCGAGTCCCCGGAGGTGGTGTAAGGAAATCGGGCGGCAAGGAGGAAGCCACCGCGTCATCCTTATCGGAACAACAAGAAACCCGATTGATATTACAGTCGCACATCATCAGCATGGTTTTGTAGACGTCGCCTGCGATGGGATTGCCGGGCCCGGGCCTGATGCCTCCGTCTCCAACGCGACCACCTTACTGTAAGGTCATCACGCTGGGAGCGTTGCCACAGCAGGCGTCCCACCCCGGGCACCGTCATGGGAATGAGTTCCGCCACACTTACCGCCCCTTTTGCGGCACCACCGGAAACTCCTCAGGAACGTCCCCAGGGTGGACGGCACCTTGACCACGCAACCCAGCACCCGTTCGGTGCTGCCCAGCACGCAGCGCGTCGGCGTCGTCAATACAATCACCTCCAGCCAATGCCGACGCCACCAGCGTCAGCATCTTATCCCAGCGTTGGCTCGCCCAGGGGACTGCCCCAGGTCAAGGTGGCGGTCCACCAACTCACCCAGGCCAAGATGATAGGCCAAAGTCACCGGCAGGATCAGCCCAACATTGTCCACCAGGCGATGGTCGTCGAAGGCGATTTGGATGCGGTTGGGCCGCTCGGATGGTAGCATCTATTGGGTGCTCCTCGTTTCAGGGTGGTTTTCTGCTTCAAAAACCATTATCCCCGAAGCCGGGAGCTCTTTCTCATGCCCGCACCACGCCGCCACATTCACCCTTTCGGTGGATTGGGGTTACGGAGAGCCATCTGACTACCGCCTACGGCATCACGTTCTCGGGCTCCAGCGCCCGGATCAGCGGCTTGGCGCGTGGCATCACGTACAGCCACCGAGTGCGGGCCGTGAACGGCTCTGTCGTCACCCCGAGGACTTCTCTGGTGAGCACCAGGGTCCCCTGATAGCCTAGAATGGGGCGTTGACTTGCGTCAACGCCCTGCCTGGAATGCTGCGTATTCCGGGTCGCTTTGCTCGTTGGCGGGGGAACGATGATGGAATTTGTTCCGGTTACGCTAGTCACCATTGTGCCCACCGTGTTGTCCTTTATATATTTTCTGACCCGACCATACTTGGGTGTCTGGTCGGTTTTGATCGTGTTCGCCATCTGGTTTTTCTCGTCGATTCCGCTAGGTGCTGTGGTCTATGGTTTGTCGGGCCTGTTCTACCTTGACTATGTAGGGCACGGGGCATGGGACTCCAACCCCAGGGCGGCAGAGATGGCGGTAGCAACGCCGGTGTCTCTCATCTTGAACGGCTATCTGGCGCTGTTGGCGTGGGGTTTCGATTCGTGGTGGCGGCGTCGCAGGGAGCGGGCCGCGTCGTAGCGGTTCTGTAGACGTTGGTCACTGGACGTTTCGACTGCGGATGGTCGTGGGGCACTTTAGCGATCTTCCGGCTTGTCGACGACGACAACAACGTTCACAAAGATCTGCCCCAGTTTTGCGGTCGTTCCCCAGAAAGTCCTCTTGGCGTACTGTGAGCGGGAATTGCGGCATTTAGTGAGATTGTTGCGTCATGACCGTGCATGAGTTGGCAGATCTTCCCGGAGGCGTTGCGAATGCCATTACGGCAGTCAGTGTTCTGATCGCGGGTGGCGGGGCGTTGGTGTATCTGATCAAGCGCCCGCATCTGACCGGCGAGCGCAAATTCGTCGCCCTGATGATAGGTTTGGCGGTGGGGGTGCCCTTGGGCGGCGTTCTCGCCGCCATCGTGGCTGCAGCCATACTCATACCGGCCTGTTCGAGTGGTTGTCATATGGATTCCGAGGGGGCTCCCTGGTTTATCATCTCGCCTCTGGTGATAGGCAGCAGTATTGCTGTGATGGTGTCGGCCAGTGTTGCGGACCGAAGGGCACACCAAGCTAAGGAGGATGCCAAAGAATAATTTGGCGGCCTTGGTGAATGCGGTGCTGGAAGTGCGGAGGCCGCATGTTGAGCGAGTCGAGCTGGTAACAGGTAAACGTCGTGTGGTTTGGTAAGGAGCGTTCCCGTTGGGCTTGAACCGAGCGGCTCTGGATAGTGTCAGCGTTGACGCTTGCTGTGATTCTCGGCACATTCTGGGCAACGTGTCTTGCCGGGGACGGCGAGGTTCTTGCAGTCGCGGCAGACGCCGAGTTCCTTGCGTCGCTGACGTAGGACGGCTCGGTTGCCTCGGGTCCTTTCCTTACGCTGTTTCGGCGTGAGCTTGTTACCCTTGGGCTTGGGACCGGTTGGATGCCTCATATCTTGGGTTGTTTCGATTTGCGTCGGCTGGCTGGTTGACGGCGTGTGACGTTTCTTGGATGTGTCGGGTTTCGCGGAGCCGTAAAGCTTGTGCGTGGAGATGGGGTAGTCGAACTCGTACTCTAAGGTACTGCCTACTGCCCACGTGTGGGGGAACCGTCCCCGTACTGCGCAATCACGCTGGCGGTGAAGGTCCATCCCCGCGCGTGCGGGGGATTATCCCGCCGGCGCGATTGCGTTTTTCGCCAGGCGGTTTCGAGCCTCACCGATAAATGGTTTTCGTCCTGCATCTAATAGGATTACGTCGAACTAGTCGTGCAATGCCATGGTACCTCGACGGATTTCGGAATTTAACCGAAGCCGGGAATCCAGAGTCCCTCGGCGAGACTATTGATACCGTTTTCAGGGCGTGAAACGGGCCTGAATAGCGCAGCGATCCATCCTCCCGGCAGGGGGAGACGCCGGTCGGCAGGACCGCTAAATCCCCAGAACGCCGTTAGCCTGTCCACCAACTACTCGCCGGACGTTGCCCCGCCATGACCACCGTCGACCCGGTCAACATACCACCAGGCACGGCGTTGGCCGTTCCTCACGCGTACCCGGTTTGGTTGGGTCGGGTGGCGAAGAGGTTCTGGGGTGGGTCTGGAGTGGCCAGGTAGTACTCGTAGCCCAGGTGGAGGATGCCCAGTTTGCCTCGGGAGCAGACCTGTTTTCGGAAAGTTGGTGAGGTTCGTAGTCCGGCCAATATCAGCAAGCAACAGGCGAGCAGCAGGCCCACCAGCAACCTTTGCAGCAGGTCGGTGGTGGTTACGGTGCTCCGGTTCAGCCCGAAGCGTTGCTTGCCGTCCCTGAAGTACTGCTCCGGCTGCATGCGCTTGCGATACATCCGCACCGCCCGGCGAGGATCGGTGAGTGAGGTGGCCAGGTACCAGGGTTCCCGATGACCTCGGGCCCAGTACAGGATAAGATTGATGACCACGGCGCCGTCGGACCGGTAGAGGGTTTGAGGCCAGAACAAGATGCGGCCCTTGCGCCGAGGATAGTCCCGCAACCTGCCACGATAGTCCGGGTTCTGCACCACCACGTCTCCCCTGAGGCGTACTACGTAGTCCACGGGGTAGCCGGTGTGGCGAGGCATCTGCTGCACGAAACGGATCAGACTGGCTCGCCCGAAACCCCGGTCAGCCAACAGCAGGGGTCGGATGTTGGTAGGCAGGTGGCGCAACAGCCGACCGATGAAGAACTCCTCCACTCGGTTCTGAGACGGGTTCAACTCCTGGGGCGTGGACCTCACGCGTACCCAGTTTGTTGTGGGGTTGCACTCAACGTAATCTCATAGATCGCCGCTCCTGCGAAAGCAGGAGCCCAGAAACCCAATCGTCGGCGTGAAGGCCACCTACGGACGCATCTCCCGGTATGGGGTGGCCCCGCTGAGCTGGTCGCTGGACCACGTCGGGATCCTGACGCGCACGGTGGCCGATGCCGCCCTGATGCTGACCGTCCTCAGCGGCGCGGACGACAACGATCCCGGCAGCCTGCGCGAACCCGTGCCCGACTTCATGGCGCAGATGTCCGAGCACAACCGGCCCCCGCGCATCGGGCTGGTGCGGCAGTTCTACCAGGACTACGCCACGCCGGAGATGTGGGCGCACACCGAGGCCGTGGCCAATCAGCTGGCGGAGGCCGGGGCCGAAGTCGAGGAAATACTGTTGCCCGACAGCTTCGCCGTAATCCACAGTTCCCAGCGCATCGTGTCCAACGTCGAGTGCGCGGGAGTCCACGGGGCTAATCACCGCAATCGCGCCGCCGACTACGGCCCGCGCATCCGCGCCGGCATGGAGATGGGCATGGTCATGCCCGCGTCGGCGTACCTGAAGGCCCAGCGGCTGCGGCGACAGTTCCGCGCCGACTTCAGCGAGATGGTTGACAGGGTCGACGTGGTGATGACGCCGGCGATGCCGTCCCCAGCTCCCCGCGACCTGAACACCACCGGCGATGCGGCATTCCAGGTGCCGTGGACGGCGGCGGGTTTGCCCACGGTGGTGGTCTCGACGGGCCTGAGCGATCTGGGGATGCCCATGGCGGTGCAGTTCGGCGGACCATGGGCCCAGGAGGGCAGGGTCCTGGGCGCGGCGCAGTGGTGCGAGCGGATTGCCGGGTTGAACCAGGCGCCGCCGATCGGTTGACATCGTGTCTCGCTAGACGAACTGCTGCCTGGCCCAACCCTCTTCGAAGGTGGTATGGAAGAAGGGCGCCGACTTCTTGCTCTGGTACATCCATCTGCCGTGGACCCGCACGTATTCCTCCTCGTCGAGGCCGGCCCGCCACATCGCCTTGCCGGAGTCTCCCACGGTGCAGGGCATGAACAGGTACCACCGGGCACGAGCCGTGTCGCCGGTGACTTCGATCTGCGGGTTGAGCCCGTAATGCAACGCGAAGACGAAGTGGCCGGAAATGCCGCGAAAGAACTCACGAATCGCCTCCCTCCCCTCATATCTCCCCATCCCCTGGCTTTCCCAGGTGGCATCCTCAACAAACAACGCGGCCAGCCGGTCCGGGTCATAGTTGTCGTCGCAGGCGGCGGCGTATTCGGATTTGAGGTTGCGCAGCGCCTCAATGTCCTCCAGGTGGCGAACCCGCTCCCGCAGTTCCTCCACCGCGGCCAACAAGTCGGCTGTTTGATCAGTTGCCATCCGATTACCTCCCCAAATGTTCTGCATTTCCCAGTCGTGATGAGCCTTTAGCACAATGTTATCGGAAATTCGCGAGGCAGCCACCAACGCCCATCTGCCGCACTCTTTCCCCATGCCCCGATGGCCGTGTGCAACCTATCGCGAAACACGGTCGCATCAGCAGGCCTGGAAACATCGAACTGCCGCGGCACCGACCGCCGCAGTGCTTTGGCCCGCCACCAGCATCGTTTGCCGGTCCGACAGGATTGCCGGTCGAACCATGATCCCAGTGGCACGTGGTCTCCGGCGCTGACACGACTCATCGATCGCATCCCAGCCAGTCTACGGTATGATCCCCAAGAAATTGCCTGCCGCCGGGATCCATTCCTTGACAGGTTGCTTTTGACTGACAGCAGAGTTCCGGCGCTCCGGGAGCGCTCCGCCGCACATAGTCTGCAGATGTCCCGGCGCTGCAGGCGGCCGACGCCATAGCCTCAACGCAGGTCAGGCGACGAACGATCCCGTGGCCGTTTACGCCGCTCCGGCACAGTGCTTTCGATCAGTATCTCGTGGTCTTTCACCTCGGGCCCGCACAACGGTAGAACGACCACCAGTACGGCGACTTTCTCGACAGGCCCGACCCTGGCAAATGTCCGCGGTTCGCGGGCCAAGGTCTCTGGCAAACGACCGGGCCAGGTAGTCCAATGCACCCCCGCTTTTTCAGACTTGCCCCGGAGTGGCCGGTTTTGACGCCAAAAGGGGCCGTTGCTACACTCGGACCACTCACGGCATATCTTTGCGTGTCATGTTTTATGCCGTCAGCCAAGGGGGATCGATGCCGGCTCGGACAGGGAAAGAATACATCGACGGGCTCAGGGACCGCCCCAGGGAAGTGTGGATACGGGGTGAACTGGTGAGGGACGTGACCACTCACCCTTACTTTCGCAACGGCGTCCAATCGGTGGCCGCGCTGTACGACCTGCAACACGATCCGGAGGTGGGGTATGAAATGACCTTCACCTCCCCCAGCACGGGAGACCAGGTCGGTCTGTCTTTCATGATCCCAAAAACCCATGAAGACCTGGACCGGCGGCGCAACATGATGGCCCGCTGGGCATGGACCAGTTGCGGGATGATGGCCCGCACGCCGGACTTCCTGAACGTGGCCCTCACCGCCTGGGCCGCCGCCTCGGACTATTTTGCCCAGAACCGCCCCGAGTTCCAGAAAAACGTGCTGCGTTACCACGAGTTCATCCGGGAGAACGACGTTACCCTCACGCACACGCTGGTCAACCTGCAGCGGAGCCGCAGTCCGTCGGCGGTGGACAACCTGACCGAGCAGGTCGCGTTGACCGTGACCAAAGAGACCGATGCTGGCATTGTGGTCCGGGGCAGCCGGATTCTCGCCACCCTGGGGCCAATATCCGATGAAATCGCCGTGTACCCGACCCGGACCCACCTGATCGGAGACGACGCCTGGCGCCAGGCGTTTTCCTTTTCAATTCCCTGCGACACTCCGGGCCTGAAGTTCCTGTGCAGGGAGAGCTTCGACCATGACCGTTCCCATTTCGACCATCCCCTCGGCTCCCGGTTCGAAGAGATGGACGCCGTTGTGTTCTTCGACGACGTTCTGGTGCCGTGGGAGCGGGTGTTCCTTCTCGGCGACACTGAGTTGTGCAACAATTACTCGGCCAGCACCCACGCCCTTGCCCACACCGGTCACCAGGTCACCACTCGCAGAGTGGTCAAGACCGAGTTTGTCCTGGGTCTGCTTTCACTGATGATTGAGACCCTGGGGTCGACCGAGATAGCGCAGGTGCAGGAGCGCATGGGCGAGGTGATCGTTTACCTGGAAACCATGAAGGCTCTGCTGCGGGCCGCTGAGGCCGACGCCGAAATCGACCGGTGGGGAGTGATGTGCCCTGCCATGGCGCCGTTCACCGCCAGCCGCGGCCTGTTTCCCACGACCATCTACCCCAGGCTGGCCGAAATCGTGCAGCAGATGGGTTCCAGCAGCCTGATGGCGCTGCCGGCCGAAGCGGACTTTGACACGCCCATCGCGGCGGAGATCGAACGGTACATGTCCACGGACTCCGCCAGCGCCCGGGACCGCGCCAGGCTGTTCCACCTGGCTTGGGACGTGGCGTGCAGCGCATTCGGCGGGCGCCAGGTCCTGTACGAGCGATTCTTCGGAGGCGACCCGGTGCGCAATGCGATGATGCTGTACAGCAACTACGACAAGGAGCCATCCAAGGCCCGCGTGCAGGAGTTCCTGGACCAGAGCGGGTGAACCGGTGCAAACTCACCCTGCACCGTTGCGCAAAGCGACCCCGTCGAACGGCCTTTCCGCCATCCCTGCTACCGGAGCAATGAGGTCGGGCAGCCGCTTTCAGTGCCGTGCGGGACAGGCTTCCGACTTAAGGGCTGCCGCTCGGGCAGCGTTGGTTACTGGTTGGCCAGGGGGATGGTGCAGGTGACGCAGGGCTGGTCGCCATGTGTCGCGGTCGTGTGGCCCTGGCCGGTGGTGTCCTCCACCAGTCGGGCGTCGCCGGGGCCGAAGACGTGCTTGGAGCCGTCGCCCAGGCCGATCTCCAGTTGCCCGGACAGGATGATGACAAACTGGCGGCGCGGCGCCGGGTGCCAGTCGGAGAAACGACCGGCCGGGGATTCACTGAAGCTGATGGTGGTGACGTCCCGGGCGCTCTTCCAATCGGGCGTCTGATCCAGGTCGATGGTCTCAATGTGGGACTGGCCGTCATCGCCAGAGTAAAGTCTGTAGGTTCCCATCCTGTTCCTCCGTTTTGGTCTGTTCGGGATACGGTCAGGCCACGGCCGCAGTCTGTCGGGCCTCGACCCTGGCGATGAACTCCAGTAGATGTGCCGCGTAGAAAGTGGACTTCATGTGGTAGCGGTTGGTGGCAGCGATGCCGGGGAAGGTGTTGTCGTGCTGGCCGATGAC
Source organism: Dehalococcoidia bacterium (assembly GCA_965116565.1). Taxonomy (GTDB): domain Bacteria; phylum Chloroflexota; class Dehalococcoidia; order Lucifugimonadales; family UBA3495; genus Bin87. The sequence continues at coordinate 551,324 of OZ220699.1, read as the reverse complement.
CGCCCACTCCTCGTGGGTCCACGGCGACGGGAGCAGTTCGGAGTTGGGTACCAACCGCTTCACGTTCTCTGCGGCAGACTTGTGGTGAACGTCGTCCGGCGTGTTGCCCTCGAAGGCCAGCACCGGGCATGTGATGGACTCCAATTGCTCCTCGGTCAGGTCTCCCACCGGGTTGGGTCGGGAGAACTGGTCCCGCCAGCGGCGCATGACCGAACAGAACTCCGCGGGGTCCATGGCAAGGATCCGCTCCCGGTTGTCAGGGTTGTCCCGGATGCGCTGGTCGAAAAACTCGGTAGCGGCCACGGCCGCCATCCCGCCTCGCTCGGCAGCCTCGATGTACTGTCCGTAGTAGCCGGGCGACATCAACTCGGCGCTCCTCGGACCGCCTGACACTTCCCAGACGAATACACCCTTGACCACCTCCGGATGCCGGACCGCCACCGTCAGGGAAGTGCGCGAACCGGCGGACCCTCCTGCCAGGTAAGCCGGGGCCGCGCCCAGGTGTTTCAGCAGCGCCGCCATCTCCTCAGCCCAAAGGTGCTGCTCGGAAAGCTCGCCACCGATCACCACGTCGGACCTGCCGCAGTTGCGACGGTCGTGAATGATCACGCGGCAATGGGTGGACAGCAGGGCAGCCATGGGACGCAAACCGTTGTGGTCCACCCGTCCGCCCGGCGTCAGCATGACCGCGGGGCCGGCGCCATATTCCTCGTAATACAGGTTAACTCCATCTATGTTGGCGTAAGGCACTGCTCGCTCCTTTCTGTTTGCTTACCGCGGCGCACAGGTTGGGCCAGGATCGTTACACCGGCAGTTTAGCACCCTGGAAGCATCCCTGCGTGGCCTTGGAAGAAGTCGTCGCGGACGTGGCCGACATGACCAGACTCGCGAATGTACTCTGCCTCTTTGCGTTGTATTGCGACTCCGACCCCGCCAGTCCGAGCGCCACTTCCACCATTTCCGGTCCGGTACGGGCTGATATTAACATGGGGTCCTCGTACGTACAACGGATGTGCGGTAGCATGGACCTATGAACAGTAGCGGGACGCCGCCCGGTCGCCCTCTGTGCCCGCGGGGTGTAAAAGCGGGGGTAAATTGAACCGCGTGGGCGGCTCCAGCGTCGCCTTGCGGCGGAGGGGATGAGGGTTGGGGAGGCCTCCCGGGTGTTTGGCCTGCACCGGGACACGGTGCGGAAGATGCTGGCCTACTCGGTTCCACCCGGCTATCGTTGAAAAGGCCCGCCACGGCGTCCCAATCCTTCAACAAGCTCAGGATGAGCCATTCACCGGGGTGATCAACGCCATCCTGGAATGCGATACCAGGGTTCCCAGGAAGCAGCGGCACACTGCCAAGCGTATCTTTGAGCGACTGCGGGACGAGTACGGGTTCGACGGTCAGTACACCATCGTCAAGGACCACGTGAGGGAGCACCAAAGGCGGACGGTGGCGAGGATACTGGGCGATGGTCAAAGGCAGTGCACCCGGTCGTTCACTAGAGCTTCAGTCCCACTACCTGTTCAAGGACCGGTTCGGCCGACCGGGCAAGGGCAATGCCAGGGGGGAGGTGCAGGGCATGGTGGGCTATGCGCGACGCAACTTCCTGGCACCCGTCCCCCGGGTGGAGAGTTTCGCGGCGTTGAATATCCACCTGGAGCGGAGTGCCTGACGAGGCTGGACGCCACACTGAAACCATCGGCCAGCGGATGGAGCGGGATCTGGACGCCCTGCCGCCGTCGCCAGCCGGGTCATTTCCCTATCCCCGGCGAGGTACCGCACCAACGATTACTCGGTACCGGTGGAATTTGGACTTGGTTCAGATAGTTGGAAGAGGTATAAGCCTTATCTCCCCCTCAACTTCGGGTCCCACGCGTCCCGCAGGGCGTCGCCCAACAGGTTGAACCCGAACACCACGACGAAGATGGCGAGTCCCGGGAACATGGCGACCCAGGGTGCCGTCTTCACATGCTCCTCGGCGGCCCGCTTCAACATGCCACCCCAACTGGGGACGTCCGGGGGAACGCCCACCCCCAGGAAGCTGAGGGATGCCTCGATGGTTATCGCCAGCCCCAGGTAGTAGGTGGCTATCACCAGGGCTATCGCCATGCAATTGGGAGTGATATGCCGGAATACCAGGCGCAGGGGGGAGGCCCCAATGGCCCGGGCCGCAAGTATGTAGTCCAACTCCTTGGTGGTCAGCACCTGGGAGCGTACGGTCCGTATCACCGGCGCCAACATCCCAACTACGATGGCGATCATGACGTTTTGCAGGGATGATCCCAGCACCGCCACAATTGCCAGGGCGATTATGAGGCCCGGCAAGGCCATCAACGAGTCCACCAACCTCTGGAAAGAGAGGTCTATGATGCCGCCCGCGTAGGTCGTGAGAACCGCCAGGATGAACCCCAGCGCAATCCCCACCACCACGCTGCCGAAACCCACGTACAACGAAATGCGCGCCCCGTGGATCACCCGGCTCAACACGTCCCGGCCGGCGTGGTCGGTACCCATTATGTGGCCCTGCTGGGGTGGCAGGTGGACATTTTCCCGCCCCAGGCTCTCCTTGGGTTGATAGGGGGCAATGACGTTGGCCAGTATGGCCATTATGATGAGCAGAATGGTAATTACGCCCCCGGCAGCCCCCAGGGGCTTGCTCCGGCAGAAGCGCGAAAGTCCGGTTCCAGTATCCTGACCCCAGGCTGAGATACTGGATCCCGCACGAGTCAACGCTGACTCCTCCGATCTCTGTTGCTCTAACATTTTCGTCCTGCTTTTAAGATGTCGAGATGGCTCTGTGGCTCGAATCGCCCAAGGAAATGAGGCCGAGGTTCCCGCTTACGGCCTTACTGGTACCGTATCCTGGGGTCCAGAATGCCGTAGACCAGGTCGATGACCAGGTTCAAGGTCAGCACCACTGCCGCAGTGAGCAGAACCACCGCCTGGATTACGACGAAGTCCCGGTGGATGATGCTCTCGATCAGGAAAGCCCCCAGGCCCGGTACGGCAAATATGGTCTCGATGATGATGGTGCCGCCCAGCAGACGGGCGAACTGGTAGCCCGACACCGTGATGACGGGCAGGATGGCGTTCTTGAGTGCGTGTCTGCCCAGCACCTTGGTTTCACGCAGCCCTTTGGACCGGGCCGTCCTCACATAGTCTTCCCGCAGCACCTCCAGCATGGAGGAGCGGGTTACCCTGGCGGTGAAAGCCAGGTCGTGGATGGCGATGGCCAGCGCCGGGAAGAAAAGCTGCTTCAGGTTGAGGATCGGGTCCTCCCACAGGGTGGCGTAACCTAACGGAGGCAACCAGTTGAAGACGTAGGCCAGGAAGTAGATTATGAGGATCGCCAACCAGAAAGTCGGCAGGGCTATACCGATGAGGGTGAATGACCGGCAGACGTAGTCGGGCCAGGTGTCCTGCCGCACGGCGGAAATCATACCCATCGGCACGGCCACTATAAAAGCCATGATGATGCCCATGATGGATAATTGCAGGGTAACGGCAAACTTGTCCCTGATTTCGTCGGTGACCGGCTCCCGGTACCAGATGGAGACTCCCAGATCACCGCGCAGGGTATTCCACAGCCAGTCGAAGTACTGGATATGAATGGGACGGTCCAGGCCCAGTTCCCGGCGCAGTTTTTGCAGGTCCTCCTCGGTAACCGCTCCCGCCCCCTCCTCGCCGGTGAGGATGAACAGCGCAGCATCACCGGGGACCAGGAAGAAGAGGCCAAATACGATTACGGTAGTCAGAAGCATGGTGGGAATGAAGAGGCCTATCCTCCTCACCACATAGCCTTTCATCACTCCTCCCGACGCCTCGGTGACCTCTCCATCCCGGAACCGCGAGCCCCTGGAACCGGAAGTCCCTGGAACTGGGCGGTCAAAGGTCACTGTCTATGCTTGGCAGTTCTCACTCGTATGGGTTGGACAATATTCACCCTGTCCTGGGGCACTGACACGGTGCCCCAGGATAACCGGGTGCGGCGTCTAAATCAGACGCAAGGGAAAGCCCGTTACTCGATGGGCGGAGCGTCCGGGCCGAGCAACTCTGCGTCCGGGTCCCACCAAACGTGCTCCCAGGTCCAGATGGTATGCGGGTGGTAGGGCGGCCGCATATTCTGCAAACGGTAGTCGATGAGGCCGCTGCTGGCGGTCCAATAGAGGGGAACCCAGTGGCCCTCTCCCTCGTTGAGGATTTCCGCCATCTCCTGGAAGTATCCCCGCCGGACCTCCGAGTCCAGTTCCTTCCCCTGCAAGTCCATCAACTCGGTAACGCGGGGGTGGGACCAGTTATGGGGGTTGCGGAGAGTGTCCAGGAAGTACCATTGGGCCAGCACCGTTTCCGGCTCCTTGAAGTAGAGGCCGGTGCCGATCTGGCTGAAGTCGTGGGTGCCATCCCGCAACTGGGCGTAGAAAGTAGCCCGGTCGGCGACCTGAAGCTCCACATCGATGTTGAGATGCTGCCTCAACTGGTCCGCCATCAGCTCGCTGTTGGTCCGTGAAAACTTGCTCTGATCCACGTTGTAGGTCAGCTTGAACCCATCGGGGTAGCCCGCTTCGGCCAGCAGCCGTTTGGCCTCGACCAAGTCGTCGGGATGCTTCAAGCCTTCAGCGTTGGTGCGAAAGCCTGGCAACTCCATGACTTCTTCCTCACTGAGGGCATAGCCAGGCGGGAAGAAGTTGCCAACCAGGGCTGCGCCACCCTGGGAAATCTCAGCGATCTCGTGGCGGTCCAGCGCCAGGTAAATCGCCTTACGCACCTTGGGGTCATCCAGGGGCGGCCGGTTCCAGTGGAACCAGAAACCGTAAACGCCGGCGGCGCCGCCCTTCAGAACCCGCATCTTGCCGCCGGTCTCCTTCTGCACCTGCTCAACGTCCGCCAGCAGGATGCCGCCCATGTTGTACCGTCCCATAACCTGCTGGGTTTTGAGGGTGGCCAGACGCCGGGCATAGTCGGTGATGATGAACACCTTCATGCCGTCAGCATAGGGCATGGGATCCTTGAAGTAGTCGTTGTTGCGGTCGAACTCGTAGGAGTCGCCTTTCTTCCAGGACCTGAACTTCCAGGGGCCGGATCCGAAGGTGTTCTTGAAACAGCAGTTGAAGTCGTCCTGGGACACGCTCTCCAGGGCCTTGGGATAAATCTTGTAGTAGTCCACAGCCAGCCAGCCCAGAGCCGTCGAAGAGGGGAACTTCAGGGGCATCAGCACCGTTTGGTCGTCCACTGCCACTGCGCTCCCGTGCTCGTAGAAGGTACGGATGGCTGTGACTCGGCCCCGCGTAACATCGGGCTGGGACATTCGGTTGAGGCTCCAAACGATGTCTTCGGCAGTTACCGGGGTGCCGTCGTGCCAGTTGGCATCGTGCAGGCGAAACACGAAATTCTTGCCCCCATCCTTGATCTCCCAACTCTGGGCCAGGTCGCCGATAATCTCTTTCGGCTCCCTGGGGTTGTACATCAGGAGTTGGTTGAACCGAGGGCCGGAGGGCAAGAGGGTAGTGGTGGAACTGGCCCCATAGTGCACGTCCAGGAACCCAGGGTTGGCCCGGTGCACAAAGACGAAGTCGCCATTGTAGTGATGGTCGGCGCCAGTGCTCACCCATTCGGGTCTATCCGTCTGGTGAACGCCGGCCACCGGGGTGGCGAACACCACCTTCTCTATCGGGACCTCTTTTACTACTTCTTTCTCAACCTCAACTATTTTTTCCTTCTCGACCTCCACCTGGACTTCCCTGGTGACTTCTACCTCTTTGACGACCTCCCTCTCGATGACCTGCGGCTCCACCTGTTGGGCCGGTTGCTCAGCAGTGCCGCAAGCGGCAATCAACAGGGCTACCACGGCCAGAGATGATAATGCCAACGCCCTAAGATTCCGGGTTCGCATATGGATATACGACATCCTTGGGCCTCCTCCTAACGGTATACGTCCAAAAAATGGCGTGTGTGACGGTAACTGACCTGAGTGGCTGCCAATGGAATCAGATTTCGGGATCGATGTCAAGGCCGGAGCAAGGGCGGTTACGTCCCGTCAAGTATCCGTGGTGGGATAAGCGTCATCCCCGTTGATATTGTTCAGGCTGCCGCCTCCAGGATGGTGCCTGCTGGCAAGGCTGGGTCGTCTGGTTGGTGGCTGCCGCTGCATGCGATGCGGCGACCCCGCGCGGTTCTCGAGTACCGGTTGGGGAACCTGACGTATGTAGGTTAGAACGTGGGCGCTACCATGGGCAACGGGCGGGTGTCATACCTGGATTTTCAAATAGTTGCATCTCGGAACTTGACGCCCCGAGATGAAAACCGGTTCGTGGATTGCATGATGGCTCCGCTACCGTAACGGATGGATTTGCTACCGTGGCCGTGGCGGTACAAATTTGAGACGACGGTCCCGCAATGAGACCGTCGTACCGGCGAAAGCCGGTATCCGGGAAATCCTTGCTGTCCTCACGTTTGCCGGTGCGCAGGCTGTCCGGGTTGCCGTGTTTCCGGGAACGGCAGGGTTTTAATGAGGGCGCCCACCGACTCGGAACAGTCGCCGGTCATTGCCTTCGTTGACAACCCCCGTCGCCGTGCCTACCATCGGCCTCACTCACCCACGCGGCAGGTTTGTCCATGAAGGCGTCCTATTTCGGTTGCATGAGCTACGCGGACCGGGACACGTTCCCTGCCGGCTGGCCGGTGCCGCCTGCCTACCACGATCCCGAGGTGTCCCAGCGCTCGTACCGGGAGGGCATGGTCGAGTGTGAACTGGCCGAGGCCCTCGGGTTCGACTGGATCAGCCTGTCCGAGCATCACTACTCCGGCAACCGCACCACGCCCAACCCGGCGGTGATGGCCGCCGCCGTCGCCGAACGCTGCAAGACTGCCCGCATCGCCCTGCTGGGTCAACTCCTGCCCCTCAACAACCCCATCCGCGCCGCCGAGGAAATCGGCATGCTCGACAACCTGACCGGCGGCCGGCTCGTCGCGGCCTTCATGCGCGGCACTCCCGGCGAGGACCAGGTCTACGACCTCAACCCCGCCGAGGGCAGGGAGCGACTGGTAGAGGCCATGGACCTGGTGCTCAAGGCCCTCACCGAGCCGCAACCCTTCTCGTGGGTGGGGCGCCACTACCAGTACCGCACCGTTTGCGTCTGGCCCCAGCCCGTGCAGCGTCCCCTGCCGCCCATCATCGTGGCGACCCGCAGCCCCGATACCGTCAAATACGCCGCAGCCAACCGCCTGGGCCTGGGCGTTTCCTACGATCATCCCGATGATATGAGCGCAACCGTCGGGCAATACCGGGAGTGGTGCGACGAAGCCGGCTGGCAGCCCGGGCCGGACGACATCGTATACCGGGGCGGCATCTGCCTCGCCGAAACCGACGCCAGGGCCCACGCCCTCAGAGACCGCGTCGAAGCCGCCGGCGGAGGCACCGGCACATTCATCGGCCGCTCGCTGTCCCAGGCGGTGCAGTCCGCCCGCGCCGCCGGCCAGGCCAATGCCCAGTCGCCGCCTGCGCCCCCGCGAGCCCGCTCCGGCGGAACCATCCGCATGCTCAACTTCGTCGGCAGCCCCGACACCGTGGCGGAGCAACTGCGTGAATACCACGACAAATGCGGCGTCGGCGTGGCCGATCTGGCCTTCCAGCAGCCCGGCCTGAACCACAGGGACGTCATGGCCGGGGTCGAACTCTTCGGGAAAGAAGTCCTGCCGCAGATACGCGAATTCTGATCCGCCATCGTTGCCGAGCGCCCGCCGCCACAGACGCTCCTCGATCTGCTGGTTGCTATACTGAACCTGCGACGAACCTGGGTTGGTCGCAGGTTCTTGGGAACCATATTCGCAGGGATACACGAGGTGCTATGAAAAGACTGCCGAGCCGTAAGAGAATGGCTGGCCTCCTTATGCTCGTCGTTATGGTGATCGCAATGGCCTGCGGTCAGGAAGCTGTCGATCCGACACCTTCCGCTCTGCCTGTTGACCTTGCCACGCCTCCAGTAACAGATGCCACCGCTTCTCCAACGGTTGCAGCGGCGCCGATGACCGTCCCAGCGGACCCGACGGTCGCACCAACCCGGATGCCCACATCAGCCGCGCCCTCGCCCACCCAGCCCGCCGCGTCGGACCGGCGACCCAGCGGCGGCGGGGCGTCTTTGGTTCTGTTGCGCTCCCGTTCGGTAGCAGCGCCATCGGGCCCGGGAAGTTTCGGAGCGTTCAACCTGTCGCCCGCTTCCCAGACCTTCGCTACCGCAGGCAGCCTGACCGTCTCCGCCATCGGTACCGTTACCGTCGCCGCCGACGAGGCCTATGTGGTCGTGATTCCGGAGATGGACTATGGCCCTTCCGGTCCTGAGCAATTGTCCGACCGGGACCGCGAGGAGATACGCGCCAATCTGGTATCCATCGGTCTGGCCGAGGAAGCCGTGGAATTCGAACACCTGGGCAGGTACGAGCCCGCCGTGATTTCGGTGGAGATGGACGTGAACGAATACGCCGCTTTGGCCGATTCCATTGTCGAACAGGTGGAGGAAGTCGTACGCCGCTCCGAGACGTTTGGCGTGCGGTTCAGCCTGACGGACGAAAACTGCAACCGGGCGATTTCTCTGGCCCGTCGGGAGGCGGTGCCCGCCGCCGCGAAAGCCGCCGACGATCTGGCCGACGCCCTGGGAGTCGTGCGGGGTGCAGTCAACGGCGCGCTGGAGTACCCGCTGCAGGACGACCCTTACCGCTGGCTCGGCGCTGCCCCCAGCCGTTGCGGCGGGGACGCCTCCTATCGCTTCTCAGCTCTGCTGCCCTTCGATTCGGAACCCGAGGTGGAGGTGTCAGTCGGCTTGCAGGTGTCCTACGATCTCAATTAGACGTCGCTCCAAGCAAATAGACGTCACTCCAAACAAAAATCTATCGCGAGGCCCCATGACTGATTTCAACACCGGTTCCGTGCACGCCAACGGCATCGATTTCCACTACCTGGAAATGGGCGACGGCCCGCTGGCCATCTGCCTGCACGGTTTCCCCGACCACGCTTACTCCTTCCGACACCTGCTGCCCGACCTCGCCGCCGCCGGATTCCGTGCCGTCGCGCCGTTCATGCGCGGCTACGCGCCCACCTCCGCGCCGGCCGACGGTCGCTACCACTCGGCGCTGATGGCCCGGGACGCCGTGGAACTCATCGGCGCGCTGGGAGCCGAGCGGGCCTACCTCATCGGCAACGACTGGGGCGCCGGAGCCGTCGTCGGAGCCACCGCCCTCGCGCCGGAAAAGGTCATCAAGCTGGTGACCATCGCCTCCGGCCGCGTGAACCGCGAACTGAGCATGGAGTTCGAGTACCTGCGCGGCACCTGGCACGGGTTCTTCTTCCAGCGGCCCGAAGCCGATGAGATCGTCGCCCACAACGACTACGCTTTCGTCGAGGGTTGGTGGCGCTGGGCCTCGCCCGAGTGGGACATACCCGCCGAGGCGCTGGAGAGCATCCGCTCCACCTTCCGCAAGCCCGGCGTGGTGCAGGCTGCCCTTGGCTACTACCGCGCCCGCTACGACACGTCGCAGGTGGACGACCAGGTGCGCGCCGACCAGGCCGTCATCGGCGCCGGCCCCGTCACCGTGCCGACCCTTGCGCTCCACGGCACCCGCGACCGGCCGCGCCGCCTGGAGTCCTTCCTGAGTTCGGGCATGTACGAATACTTCAAGGGCGGGCTGGAAAAGGTCATCATCCCCGGCACCGGCCACTTCATGCACCAGGAGCGCCCGGAAAAGGTCAACCCGAAAATCCTCAAGTTCCTCCAACGCTAAAAGCGCCCCGGCAGGGGCGAATGATTGTTCGCCCCTACGCATTTTCCTCTGTCAAATATCCTGTCCATCCCGTTCATCCTGTTTATCCCGGTAAAACTGGCCGCTGGCCTTTGCCATGCTTGATATATCTGCGACCGCCTCCATCGACGAGATACAGCAGCAGGTCGTAGCCTGCCGCAAGTGTCCCCGCCTGGTCGAGTGGCGCGAGGAAACCGCCCGCGTCAAGCGTCGGATGTACCGCGATGAGGACTACTGGGGCCGTCCCCTGGCCGCGTTCGGCGACCCCGACGCCCGTCTGCTGGTGGTGGGACTGGCGCCCGCGGCCCACGGAGGCAACCGCACCGGGCGGATGTTCACGGGAGACCGCAGCGGCGACTGGCTCTTCGGCGCGCTGCACCGGGCCGGGTTCGCCAACCAGCCCGAATCGATCCGGCCCGGCGACGGCCTGGAACTCAAGGGCGCGCTGATCACCGCCGCCGCCCGCTGCGCGCCGCCGCAGAACAAGCTGCGACCCGACGAGCTGACCGCCTGCCGTCCCTACATCACCCGGGAGATCCAACTGCTCACCGACCTCCGCGCCGTGGTCGCCCTGGGTCGCATCGCCTTCGACGCCTTCCTGCGGGCCTACGCCGCCGCCGGACGCACTCCGCCCGAGCGCAAACCGCCCTTCGGCCACAACGTCGCCACCGAACTACCCGACGGCGGCCCCATCCTCATCGCCAGCTACCACCCCAGCCAGCAGAACACCCAAACCGGCCGGCTCACGCTGGATATGCTGGACGCGGTGTTCGCGCGGGCGCGGGCGGCGTGCGAAGGGTGAAGCTGAGTGCCAACCGCTATTTTTCCGATTGACCGGCCGCTTCTTCCAGCGCATCGCGCTTGTCGAGAAGGTCCTTAGTCAGCAGTTTATAGCCCGGTGGACCGCCCCCGAAATCACTTACAGCGGGCGGGACTTTCGGCTCCTGTGCCCCGCGCAGTTCTTTGGTGCCTTTCGCACCGAAAAAGAAGAAAAAGAACATCGCTACTAACCGTCTAAAGTTCTTCTCTGAGTATATCGTAGGTAGTGGTGCGATTCCAGCCTTTGGTTCCGGATGCCGCCCACATCCCGAAATGTTTCCTGTTTTCCGCGTCGCGTGGATTTGTACCAGCGGGTATTTTTCCCATTACCTTCGTGTTATAGAAATGAGTGGTTATAGATACCGAGTGAATCTCAACGGACAGTACATACTCGAAAGCGACGGCTACTGACGCCCCTGGCTCGACGAGCAGTTCATCTTTGTTCCAGACGCGGGGGATTTCATCCAGATACTCCCATGCCAAGGGTCGGTACTGCCTGGGTTCGTGCTCGCCGAACGCCCGGCGGTACAGGTCGGTAACATAGTCGTCGCTCGCAGGAGCCAATTGCTGGACGATGAATAGAGCGTCCCGGAGCTCAACTTTGACCCGCGACGGGTTGTGAACGGTCGCCGTCAATTCCAGTTGGACATACCCGTCACTAACGCGCCGATGCGTAATCTCGTGTGCGATTGTTATGTACGGTTGCCCTGTGCGAAAAAGATAACCACGTCGCCAGGCAAATACACCGCCCAAACCGATCGCGATGATCGTTGCCATAGCCTGCCCGGCGATGGCTGCGTCCCGCGCCAGGTCCCAGCGGCTTTTTGGTGCCTCTAAATGCACATGACGCGAAACTGATTCGCTGAGATTTGGATCAACACCCGCGGTGCTCTCGCCAACGCAGGACACCGTGGACAAGATGAGAATAAACCCGGCCAGGATCACGTTGGTCGCCCGATATGCCCCGGGCCTTAGGAACCGCATCATCTGACGCTTTACCCTCTGTGCGCTACTAGCGTATATCCCCAGTGTTCACCAATCCTCAATTGGCACGATGTGGACGAAGATGCGATTATACTGCGTTCCCCAAAGAGCGTGTGATTACTTGACATTGAGAGAGGGTAACTTTGTCTTCAGGCTGATCCCGCCAACTGGCGTTAAGACGTACCCGCAAGCGTCGCGATGGCCGCACGTCTTATCAACCACATCCTTGGTGTATCAATCATCCCAATTCCCCATGCTAAAATCCCCGCCGTACCCATCCCCGCACAGGAGCGTCTCCCGTTATGAAGTATGACTACATCGTGGTTGGCGGCGGTTCCGCCGGTTGTGTGATGGCCACGCGGCTGTCCGAGCAGACCGACAAGTCGGTCATCCTGCTGGAGGCCGGGCCCGATTATCCCGACTTTGAGCATCTGCCCCAGGACCTCAAGCAGGGCAACAACACCTGGCTCTCCGCCTACGGCCCCCACAGCTGGGACCTGCGCGGCCGCGCCAACCCGTCGCAGGACGAACTCATGGTCATCCCGCGCGGCAAGGCCATGGGCGGCTCGTCGTCCATCAACGGCCAGGTGGTGTTTCGCGGCATCCCCGAGGACTACGACCTGTGGGCCGAGTGGGGCAACGACGAGTGGAAGTTCACCGACTGCCTGCCCTTCTTCCGCAAGCTGGAGAACGACTGGGACTTCGGCGGCGACGACTTCCACGGCTCCGAGGGGCCGCTGCCCGTGCGCCGCCCCAGGCGCGACGACTGGCTGCCCTTCAACACCGCCTTCTACGATGCCTGCATCGCCCTGGGCATCCCCGAGCACCCCGACCAGAACGCGCCGGACTGCGAAACCGCCATCTCGCCGCGCCCCATGAACAACATCGACGGCGTGCGCATGAGCACCTCGCTCACCTTCCTCAACACCGCCCGCCATCGCCTGAACCTCACCGTGCGCGGCAACATCCACGCCCGCCGTGTGATCCTCGATGGCGATGGTTCGACAGGCTCACCACGAGCGGTAGGCGTCGAGGTCGAGAGCGGCGGCGAGATCTTCACCGTCGAGGGCAACGAGATCGTGCTGTGCAGCGGCACCATCGGCTCCGCCCAGATCCTGCTGCTGTCGGGCATCGGGCCGGCCGACCACCTGCGCGAGATGGGAATCCCCGTCAACCACGAGCTTCCCGGCGTGGGCATGAACTTCCGCGACCATCCCGCCGCGTATATCCTGTTCCGCGGCGAGGGCGAGGAGCCCGACACCTTCGCGCCCAACATCCAGGTGGGCCTGCGCTGGAGCGCCGACGATTCGCCGACCAAAGCCGACTTCCAGATCACGCCCACGCTGATGACCAGCGAGCACCGGCCGGCCAGCGTGTCCTACGACGGCGAGGGCTTCCACTTCGGACTCAGCGTCGGCCTGCAGAACGCCGTGGGCTTCGGCCGACTCTCGCTCCAGTCCACCGACCCCGCCGTGCAGCCCGACCTGGACTACCAGCTATTCAGCGACCCCTACGACCGCCAGCGCATGCGCCAGGCCATCCGCAAGGCCCTGGAGATTGCACAGGAGTCCCCATTCAAAGAGTTCATCGTCGAGCGGCTCAACCCGGTGGACGCCGACCTGGTCAGCGACGACGCGCTGGACGCCTGGATCCTGCGCAACGCCTACACCCAGCACCACATCGCCGGCACCTGCAAGATGGGTCCCGACAGCGACCCCATGGCCGTGGTCAACCAGCACGGCCAGGTCCACGGGGTGCAGGGGTTGCGGGTCGCCGACGCCTCGGTGATGCCCGACGTCATCCGCGCCAACACCAACGCCACCACGATAATGATCGGCGAGCGCGTGGCCGAGTTCATCAAAGCCGGCGTTTGACGCTGACCCACGCCAACTCAAGCCGTAAGGACGGCGCATGCGTCGCCCTTATGCTATCCCTAGACGCTGACTGTGAACTCCAGCCGCCGGGCCGGGAAGTCATAATCCATCCGCATCTGATTCAAGACTTCCCTCCCCATTAGGGATGGTAAACGGTCCGCATCCGGATTCGGTGGTGCGATGTTCAGGTCAACGTCAAAACGCCGCCATTCGTTAGAGTCGAGAAATAGTATGCTTGCGGATTCGGTGTAGTATGTGTGCGCTCCACCGATACCCACGCGCTGCACTGGATTGACCAGTTTCCCAAAGGGCAAGTCCATGTCAGACGCATCCCGCGGGTGCAGCAACATGCCGCTTGCACCTGTATCTACCAAAAAATTCACCCGCCCTGCGAGGCCCAGGCGGGGGATCAACAGGCGTCCCTCTATAAAAGGACGCCCGCGTTCGTCAAATTGGCCGATGATCATAGTATCAAGCTGTCAGGATCGGTGTCCAAGTACTCAATCACGTTGCTGCCCGGGCGAGTCTGCATCTGGCGCAGTTCCGTAATCAGTGCGTCCAAAGATGGGGCAATCAGCAACTCGCCGCTTTCCGTCAGCGCCGCCCATTGATCAGGGTATTGACGGGTCAAGTCATCGACCATGCTGTTCATTTGTCGTTGGCGTTCCGAATGCTCGGCCATTTCCTCACGGACCATTTGTGGGTCTCCCATCCATTCTTCCCAGTCTGAATCCGTCATACGGATGGGCTTGCTCGAGGTAGTTGCCGCATTTCTTATAGCCATCGTCGTTCCTCCCGACTCCTGCCATAGTACAATCGTGTGGTGTGTCCTCATTCTAACATCGCGAAGGTTTCTGGCGGGAACTCCAGCGTCCAAACCATCACCCCATGAACCCCGAAACCATCGCCGCCCAGGCCGCCCATCAGATCGACTCCGCCACCGGCGCCGTCGCTCCGCCCATCTACCTGTCCACGACCTTCGAGCGCGACCCCGACGGCGACTATTCTCGCGGCTTCGTCTATTCCCGGTCCGACAATCCCAACCGGCACGCACTGGAAAACCTGCTGTCCATGCTGGAGGGGGGTGAAGCCGGGGAAGCCGTTGCCGCCGCATTCGCCTCCGGCTCCGCCGCCACCGCCACGGTATTCCAGGCGCTGGCTCCCGGCGACCACGTCATCGCCCCAGATGACTGCTATCACGGCACCGCCCGCCTGCTGCGCGAGGTCTTCGCGCCGTGGGGTTTGCAGACATCCTTCGTTGACATGACCGACGCCGACAACGTGCGCCGCGCCGTTCAGCCCAGCACTCGCATGATCTGGGTGGAAACGCCGTCCAACCCGCTGCTCAAGATCACCAACATCGCGGAGATGGCAGCCATCGCTCGGTCGGCCGGCGCGCTGTGCGCCTGCGACAACACCTGGGCCAGCCCCATGCTCCAGCGTCCCTTGGCCCTGGGCGCCGATCTGGTCGTCCACTCCACCACCAAGTACCTGGGCGGCCATGAGGACGTGACCGGCGGCGCGGTCGTCAGCGCGACCGATTCGGAATTCTTCCAGCGCATACGCCTCATCCAGAACCTCCACGGGGCTGTGCCGTCGCCATTCGACTGCTGGCTCACCCTGCGCGGAATACGCACCCTGCACGTCCGAATGCCGGCCCACTGCGCCAACGCCGGCCGCGTCGCCCGCTTCCTCCACGACCACCCCAACGTCGCGGCGGTTCACTACCCCGGACTGCCCGACCATCCGGGCCATGCCGTCGCCGCCGGTCAGATGTCCGACTTCGGCGGGATGCTCTCGTTCCAGGTCGCCGGCGGACGGGACGCCGCCATGCGCGTGGCCGCCAACGTCCAACTCTTCGTGCGGGCCACCAGCCTCGGCGGCACCCAGAGCCTGATCGAGCACCGCGCCTCCATCGAAGGGCCGGATTCCACCACGCCCGACGATCTCCTCCGTGTATCCGTCGGCCTCGAGCACGCCGACGACCTCATCGCCGATCTGGCCCAGGCTCTCAGCTGACGCGCCATCTGCGTCCCTGGTGGTTTGTGCTACCATGCACTATCCCGGCGCGATGATTCGCGCCGTCCGGAGGGCTGAAAATGTTTGACCTGCTGATCACTGGCGGTACCGTCGTCATGCCCAGCGAGGCCGCCGCCGTGGATATCGGCGTTCAGGACGGCCGCATCGTCGCCATCGGCGCGCCCGGCACCCTCATCGACGAGGCCGCGCAGACCGTGGACGCCACCGGACGCATTGTAACTCCCGGCGGCATCGAGCCTCATATCCACGCCGCGGCCAACGTCCAGCCCGGCGTGCACCAGCAGGTTGCCGGCGTGCCCAACGCCGGTCCGCTGGAACATTCCCTCGGCGCGATCTGGGGAGGCACCACCACCGTCGTTGACTTTGCTCCCGCGCCCAACGAGGGGGAACTGGTCGGCGGCATCCTCGACTTCCTGTCCGTGTGGGAGGGCAACACCTACGCCGACTACTCCGCCCACGTCATATACCGGAGCAGCAACACCGCCGACAGCATCGCCCGCGTGGGAGAACTGATCAACAACGACTTTCCCAGCGTCAAAATATTCACCACCAATATCCGCCCGCCCCAAGATCCGCCGCTGACCCTCACGCCCACCGGCCGTATCGACAACGGGCGACTGGCCGATCTGACCGCGCACCTGGGCCGCCACGACGGCGTCCTCGCCGTCCACGCCGAAGACGATGAAATCGTCATGTACAACTACCTGGTCGCCCAGCAACGGGGCATGTGGGACTGGTGGAATGCGAATCTCATCCACTCCAAGGAGGTGGAGGACGTAGCCTTCCGAGACGTGATACGCATCGCCGGACAGAACGACGCCGGCATGTACTTCGTCCACGTCACCGGCAGCGACGGCGTCAACGCCGTGGCTGCCGCCCGCAGTCGGGGTCAGGCCGTCTACGGCGAGGTGCTCACCTTGGCCCTCTCGTTCAACTCCTGGCAATATCGCGAACCCGACGGCATGAAGTACCACACCTACCCGTCCCTCAAATATCCCGAGGACGGCAGCGACCTGTGGTCCGGCCTGCTGGGCAACGACCTCACTTTCACGGCCACCGACAGCAGTTTCACCACCTACATCGACAAGACGGCCGGCCTCAATGTGCAGGACATGCGCGGCGGCAACATCGGCATTGAGATCCGCATGGGCGTCAACTACACCGAGGCCGTTGTGCGGCGCGGCATGTCCCTCACCCAGTTCGCCAACATCACCGCCACCAACGCCGCCCGCCTGCTCGGCATGTACCCGCAGAAGGGCGTCATTGCCCCCGGAAGCGACGCCGACTTCGCCATCATCGACCCCACCATCCACAAGCGCCTGACCATGGACGACCTGCACCTCCGCGACTACAGCCCCTGGGAAGGTTGGGAGATTTTCGGCTGGCCCACCACCGTGATCCTGCGCGGCAAGGTCATGGTCGATAACGGTCAGATCCTCGGCGAACCCACGGACGGACGGCGCATCCGCCGCCGCATCGATCCCGCGGTCCTGCAGCGTCCCGCCTTCTAGTCCACGTGAGCGCAAACCCGTCACAGTCAGAGGAGGCGAACGTCCTCCTCTGCCGTTTCTGCGGCCACCTCAACGACCCATCCGTGTCCGGCGCACGGTGCGCCCAGTGCGGCGCGTTCTCCGGCCTGGAAACCGTTGCCGCCGGTGAAGCGCAGCAGCGCTCCCGGCGCGTGCGCCTCGATTTCCTGCGCAACCGGTTGACTCGCGCGGCAGTCATCGTTTTGCCGCTGATCGGAGTGTTGATGTACGTCCTCTGGGCCTACACGGGGTTGCCGCCCGATCCTCCGCAGCCGACCACTGCCATCGCCGACACTTCGGCTCCACCGGTTTCCGGAGACTGGCCCCAGGCTGGCAACGGCATCACCAATGCATCGGCCGCCGTCGGTCCGCTCGTGTCCGTCGCCGATGAGCCGTCTGCCTCCGGCGGATGGAAATACACCGCCGGCGCGCCCATCGGTGCCCCGCCTGCCGTGGTGGATGATCGCGTATTCGTAACTGCGGAGGACGGCAGCGTCGTAGCCCTGGATCGCGAAACCGGCACCCCCCTGTGGCGTTACGACTCGGGTCTCACCGCCGCCGTCACCCCCGCCGTGTCCGACGGGTTGGTTTTCGTGGTGTTCAAGCCGGGCATCGTGTCTGCTCTGGACGAGGACTCCGGCGATTTGGTCTGGTCAAAGCGCCTGCCCGTGGCGTCTCTGCCCTCGCCAGCCGTCGCGGACGGACGGCTCTTTGTTGCCGAAACCGACCGCAACCGTCTGCTGGCCCTGGACGCTGCCACCGGCGAAACCCTGTGGGACTACCGGATGGACGACTGGATCATCGCTCCTCCGGCCATCAACGATGGCCTGCTCATCGCCACCTCCAACGACGCCAAGATCCATATCCTCAACGTCAACACCGGCAAGCTTCGCATGATCTACAACGCCGGCGAGGGTCGCTGGACCCGCGGCGGCCCCGTGGTGACAGAAGATCTGCTCCACGTCAGCAGCAACGGCGTCAGGCGGGACGGCAACCGGGCCCGCATCTGGGGCATCGACTACCGTGGGCACCGTTACCCGCTGGAACGGCCCATCTACTACGTGCGCACCCAACTGGCCGTGTGGGGTTTTGCCAAGCAGCCCCCGGTCCAGCAGGGAACCGTCTGGTCCACCAGAATATCGGCCAAGCAACCCTATCAGCCCGCTGTATCCGACCAGGCTATCGTGGTCTCCGACGCCGCCGGTCTGGTGAGCGCCCTTGATGCCGTCACCGGCGAGATCATCTGGGAGACCGACCTCGCCGTCGACATAACAACCGGCGCCACCATCGCCGGCCCGGTCGCCCTGGTCGGCGACGAGCACGGACGCATCACCGCGTTGTCCCTGGCCGACGGCTCCCAGCAATGGGCCGCTTCCCTCGATGGCGCGGTCACCGCCCCGATTGTCGTTTCTGGGGATCTCCTGCTGGCTGCTTCCGCGGGAGGGACGTTGACGGCGCTACGAAGCGGCGGCCAATAGACCCCGGCCTGAGCGCAGACCGCCGGGAAGGGTCCAGTTTCCGCAGACTCGCTAGGCCGCGATGTTCAGCGCTCGCTGAGCGTTCTCCAGCAGCACCTTGGGGATGACGTGGTCGCGCATCTGCAGGTTCTGGAAGTCGGCCAGCCAGTTGTCTGGCTGAATGAACGGGAAGTCCGAGCCGAACATCACCTTGTCCTGCAGCCGCGTGTTGGTCTCGCGGATCAGCGTCTCCGGAATGAACCGGGGCATCCAGCCCGACAGGTCCAGGAACACGTTGGACTTGTGCAGCGCGACGGCGATCTGCTCGTCGATCCACGGCCATGCGGGGTGCGCCATGATGATGGTCATGTTGGGAAAATCGGCGGCCACGTCGTCGAAGCACGGTACGGGCTGGCTGTACTTGAGCTTGAGACCGCTTCCGCCCGGCGTCCCCGAACCCGCGCCGGCGAACCCTGAATGGAACAGCACCGGGATGCCCAGCCCGTCGGCCACCTCATACAGCGGGTAGAACCGCGTGTCGTTGGGGAAGAAAGCCTGGTGAATCGGGTGCAGCTTCAAGCCCTTCAGTCCCAGTTCCTTCACCGAGCGTTCCAGCTCATAGCAGGCCGCTTTGCCCATCCAGGGATCCACCGACGCGAACCCCATGAACTGCTCCGGGTGGTCGTTCACAATGCTCGCGACCCAGTCGTTGCTGTCGGGCTTCTCTCCCGTGTTGGTGGTGGTGTCCACCGAAAAGATCACCCCGAACAGGTCCAGCTCGCGAAACTTGTCCGCCATCTCGGCCGGGTCCTTGGGAGGCGGCGGCGCGCGGAAGTATCGCAGCAACTCCGCCTCAATCTCGATCTCGGGAAGCCCGGGTTCGCGCGGAACGTGAATGTGCATGTCAATGGCTTGCATTGGTTCTTCTCCATGAAGATAAGGGTTGATTTGTCCATTTTATATGGACAATGATGGAATGGGGTTGCGCAACTTTAATGGTAAAGTATGGACAGTCGCTCAGCAGCGAATTACATGATGGCAACGAACGCTGAACTGATCCAACTCGCGGGAATCGGCGTCGGGGCAATGATCGCCCTGATTACGCTGATTGCCGGCATTTTCATTTGGACAATCAACTTTCGCGATAGGTCCAACTACCGTCAGCACCAGGAGACGCGCCTCAGGATTGACGAACGACACAGGGAATCTCTTGAGCTGGTGGAGTGGCAGCACAAGCAAACGCAGGAAAACATGGAGTGGCAGCACAGGCAAACGCAGGAGAGCATGGAGCGGTTGCGCGAAGGAACGCAGGAAAACATGGAGCGGTTGCGCCAGGGAATGTTGGAAGTGGTGGATCGGCGCCATCATGATACGCAGCAAACCATCGAACGAATGAGACTGGAAACGCAAGATTCGATGGAGCGAATGCGTCAGGAAACACACGATTCGATGGAGCGAATGCGCCAGGAAACGCACGATTCCATAGAAAGGGCAAGGCAGGAAACCCTGCAGATGTTTGAGCGGTCCGGCGAACAGAACGATCGGCGTCATCAGGAGTTGCTCGCGGCCATCAGGCCGCTCTACCGCCATGTTCATGGTGACGACGGCCAGGTCATAATCTCGGCGGAGGACGTGGCGCCCGCGCCTGCTGCCGGCTAGAGCAGTCCGCGCTACTTCGCCGGCAGCGTCGCCGCGAACTCCGCGCCCTGCGCTACCCATCTGCATAACACGGGATCGGATGCCAGCCCTTCGATCTGCACCAGTACCCACCCTCGCATGGGTCGCCCCGTGAGATCCATGACGCCCGCATACGGTTGGGACAGCGCATCCTCGTACGCGTCCGGCCCCACGCGCACCATCAGCCCATGTTCGGTGACGCAGCAGCACATGTTGCCGTCCAGCATGAAAGCCAGCCCTCCGAACATCTTGCGCTCGTCAATGTCGGAATGCCCGACAAGGCTCTTTCGAACGCGGTCAGCCAGCGTTTCGTCGTAGGCCATCGTGGCACGTCCTGTCCGGTGGGGACCGTTACGGCTGGCGCCCCATGTGAGCGACCAGTTTGTCCTGCAGCCGGGCGTCCTCAGCCACCGAAACGGCAGGGCCGACAAACCCCATTTGGCGTCCCATGTCCACAAACCCGGCGGTTTCGGACGCCGTCATCATGGCATAGGCAGCCTCCACCACGTCCCCGTCCAGCGTATCGTCCTGCCCGGTGGCCCGAGCCAGGTCCCAGCCGTGGATGATGTGGTCCGCGGCCATGGCGATCAGGAACTGCGGAACCGTCATCATGCCGCCGGGCGTTGTGCTCTCCATCGCGCCCGGCTGCCTGGCGGCGTTCAGAATGCGGACCGACTCATCGGCGTAAGCTCGCGCGAGCCTGGAAATCTCCACCTCATCCGAGTAGGAACTGTTGGGAGACACGCCGCCCACACCTTCGGGAATATTGCCCTCAAGGCTGCCGGCCAGCACCTCCGCGCCGCCGATAACGTGGTTCATCACCTGTCGCACGTTCCACTCCGTGCAGGGCGTGGCGCCGTCACCCTGGTCCTGCCGGATGCCCTCCATGATGACCTGTACGCGACGGGACGCTTTCTCGAAAATGGCGATTGGGTCGGGTGTCGGCGCTTCTGTGGCCATGCGTCGCTCCAAAAATGTCACCCCGTATGGGTACGGGGTGATGTTGCCAGGTTCTTGGTATGGCGTCCGGTCAGAACACCTGCGGGCAATCCCGCGTGAACACGCTCCACTCGCCCTTCTCGGCGTCGTAGCGCGAGTTCACAAACACCCGCCAGTTGGCCTCGTCCATCTCGGGGTAATCGCTGCGGTAGTAGAACCCCGGCCAGCGGGTCTCCTTCCGGTGCAGCATGTGGCGCAGGTGGGCCTCGGCAACCCAGGTGCGGTGGATCAGCTCGTGACACCGGAGCAGTTCATGGCGGTTGCGAGCGGCCAGCTTTTCGGTGTCCTCGCGCAGCATGGTCATCAACTCCAGGCCGCGCAGCATGGTCGATTCGTTGGTGGTGAATCCGGCCGACACGCCGGCCACATACTCGTCCATAAGCTTCTGCAGCCGGAACAGGCCCTGGCGCGGCAGCAGGTAGTTGGGGTTCACATCCGGATTGGTCGAGGCGTACTGGTTCTCCTCGAACGTGACCATGGGCGCCCACGCCTGCCGCTTCAACTCGTCGATCTTGCGGTCGTCCACCCTGGGCGGCGTGGTGTTGTCCAGGGCGTACGCGACGGCGGACTTGCCGGCCAGGCGGCCCTCGGTGAAGGAACCTGATGAGAACTTGTGCGGGCATGCTCCCACGCCGTCGCCGGCGGCGAACAGGCCGTTGACGGTGGTCATCTTGCTGTAGCCCCAGTGGTAGCCGTCGGGCGCCACGTCCTCGGGGCCGCTCACCCAGGCGCCGGCTTCTCCGCTGTGGCTGCCCATGATGTACGGCTCGGCCAGAACGACCTCCGAAGGACGGTCCTCCGGCGCGATGTTGTGGGCGGCCCAGAGGATGGCCTGGGAGATGGTCATGTCCAGGAAGTCTTCCCACGCCTCCGCGATGATGTCCCGCTTGCGGTCCTCGTCGCCGGCCGCCAGCGCGTCGATGGCCTCGGGCGTCTTGAGCATGATGGGGCCGTTGCCGGCCTGGATCTCCGTCCAGAGCAGGTGGTTCCGCAGAGGCGTCGGCGTCGGGAACGCGGAGCCATAGGGATCGTATTTCTTCAGTTCGGGGAGGCGGTTGATGAAGTAGTTCTCGCCGGCCGCGTTGGTGAGGTCCGCTCGGAATAGCTGCGACCAAGCGCCCACCGGGCCGTAGGAGTCTTTGAACCGGCTGGGCACGAACCGGTGCTCCATCTGCGTCATCTCTCCACCCACCGGTATGATCAGGCCGTACACGGATCCGGTGTCGAATATGGAGTACCACGTGCGGCCCATGCCCTCGCCCACGCTGCGGGGACGGAAGATGGCGGTCGCCCCGCCGGCCGCGCTGATCACGGAGCGGGCCTTGAAGATGTAGATCACATCCTCGCGCACGCCGAAGCCTACGGCGCCGGCGATGCGGTTGGGGTCGTCGGCGTCAGTGAACAGATGCGAGATGAAAACCCGTTCGAAATGGTTGTCCGGTCCGATGGCCTTCTTGGTGGCCTCGGACACGATCGGCTTGTACGCCTCGCCGTGGATCATCACCTGCCAGCGACCCTCGCGCACGTACAGCCCTTCGTCGTCGTACCAGAAGGGCAGGCCCCACTCTTCAAACATGTGGACGCTGCTGTCCACGTGCCGGGCCACGTCGTAGACCAGATCCTCACGCGAAACGCCCATCATGTCGTTGCGGACGTACTCAACGTAGTCCTCGGGCTGGTTCCAGCCATGGCGCATGCCCATGTACATGTTGATGGCGGAGAGGCCCTCGCCCACGGCGCCGCTGCGGTCGGTGGCGGCCTTGTCCACCATGACGATGCGCAGGTCGTCGCCGCCCCAGTAGCGGGCCTCGATGGCCGCGCCGCAGCCGGACATTCCGCCGCCTATGATCAGGACGTCGGATTCAACAATACGAGTGGTGGGTTCAGGCATCTCGGGAGTACTCCTCAGGGTTTGGCCGGCAACCGCTGAAAGCGGCGCACGGCAGTATAGCAGATTGGGTCGGAGCGGCAGTCAGGAGGCGGTCAGAAGGGTGAGCTTGGGGCGCGTGTGACAACCTGTCGATGTCGCTTGCTTGGAATTCGTGCTGACCGGACAGTAAGGTACTTGTCACAGACATGCCGGCCACCGTCGTCGGCGATGGCCGGGACCAGCGATGCTCTGATCGCCTGCGACGCGAAAATGGCCGGAATTAATCGGCAGATTCCGGGAGCATGAGGTATTCCGGTTCTCCGAAGAGGGCCGTCGTGCGCAGCGCGTCGCGGTCGGCGGGGTTGATGCCGGCGTAGGGGTCAATGCTGCCCCACGGCGTGGAGCGGGAGGCGAAGCGGAAGTGCTCGGTGCGTCCGTCGCGGAACGTCACGTTCCAGACGATGTCCTGGCCTTCGTAGTGCGGCTGCACCTCCGCGCCCAGGGGCACGAAGTCGGCATAGCCGCGGACGTGGATCGCGTTCTCCGGGCACAGCTTGACGCAGGCGTAGCACTCGGAGCACATGTCCGGCTCCTGGTTGCTGCCCTTGTTGACGATGTCGTCCAGGACCATCAGGTCGTTGGGACAGATGTACACGCACTGGGGTCCGCCGTGCAGGCCGGCGCAGGCGTTGCAGGCGGAGGGATCGACGTAGGTAGGCACGAAAAGCTCCTCTGTTACAGGACAGAAATGAATAGCGGCAAAAAAGTCTGCGGGGAATTGTAACACCAAACGCCGAACCCCGGCGGACGTGCCGCGCCGACGTCAGCGCGTCTACGGTGTTTGCCCGATTGCCTGCAAGCGGTGCGCCAGGTCGTCAAAATCCTCGGGACATTTCTGGCGGATGGCTGGGATGTTGCGGGAGGCTTCGTCACCGAGCGCTTTCCGGCCACCGCCGGGCGCATCGGATAAGCCCCGTTGCGTGGCCAGCGGCTCGAAGTACCGCTCCTTGACGTGAACCTCAGCGCGAACGTCCTGCCAACGCCATTGGGGCGGCAGATCTAGACCTGCCAATGCCCACGTTTCAAGTTCTTCCCAGGCATTTTCCGCAAGGAAGTGTGGGCCAAATTCGCGCTCTATTTCGTCAAGCCGCTGCCGCCGGCCGAGCACGCCGTCCCGGTCCACGCAGAGGATGAACAGGTCGAACATCCCACGGTTGGCTTCCATGATCTCGGCGATGCGCTCGGACTTAAGGGCTTCCGTCACCCCGCCGAGCAGGGGATCGCGACAGATCCTGACTTTGGGAGAAGTGTCTCCAATATTGCGCAATAGTCGAGTGAACATTGCCGTGAGTATGTGCTGATCATTTCGAAAGTCCTCAGGAATTATGAGCACCTTCACGCTCTAGCCTCCCCTCCTCCGTCTCCATCTTGAGCCAACGCCAGCGCATCCTCCATCCAGCCTGACGTCAGCAGGCGACCCAATCCCTGAGATGAGCGCAGATCCCGTATGTTGGGCAGTTCGGATACCGGGCGAATGATCCCGTCAGCGGAATTCTCGTCGCGGTACACGATGGAGGTGTGCTCAAAAGTGGTGTCATTTATCCAGCCCAACAATGCGGGAGAGTGGGTGGTGGTGATGACTTGGATGTTCCCCTTGGCGGTCTGCTTTTCGATCAGTTCCAGCAGCAGCCACAGGCGGTTCGGGTGGATCCCGGCGTCGATATCCTCGAAAAAGTAGGTGCCGCTCGGGTTCTCGTTCAGGAGTAGGGCCAGCATCGCCAGGAACTTCAACGTCCCGTCCGACGCGCTGTAGGCAGATATCTGCCGCCCGTTACGCTCCACTATGCGCAGATGTACGCGCCCGCTTGGGTCGCGGGGAAACTCGAAATCCTGCACGTCCATGGGCGTCAGTTCCTGCAGCCACGAGGTGAGGATGTACTTCTGGTCGGCGTCGGCACAGATGGACTCTAGGACAGTAGGCAGGTTCTGGCCGTAGTCTCCTAAGGAAGTGACACGCGAAACCGATGGTTCGCGCATCCGTTCATTTGAGAACTCCAAAAACCGTGTCTGTCCAAGCGTCCTCATGAAAGATCCAACACCCCGAGGCATAGGCATCGTGTCGCCCGAAGGTAAAAACATGGTGCTGTGTGCGAATATTTGGGTAAGGATTGGTTGACTGGAGTTGACACGCGTAGAATTTACTCTGTCATCTCCGAAATGTAGCTTGAGAAGCGATCCCGAAGTCTCGTCGCTGGTCTGGTAAACAAGATCTGAGTCGGTCGTCAGCCGTTCTCCGAACACACGGAAACCTTCTGGAGAATTCTGATTGAACCCGACGTTAATGAAATATGATGCTTGCCACTCTTCCGACGCCGAATCGATCGTTACGGAAAACTTGGACCAATCAAACGGAAGGGTCGGAGCGAACCGAGTTATCTCGATTGGCGCGCCACGAAGAGGCTCCCAGACTGTCTGCCCTCCATCACCAACTTTGCCACCCACGATCTCCGCCAGCGTGTACCCCCGTCCGATGCCGTGCAGAAAGCGGAAGGCGTCGCGGATGTTGCTCTTGCCGCTGGCGTTGGCGCCGACGATCACCGTGAAGGGGCCCAGCTTCAGCGTCTCGTCGGCGAAGTTCTTGAAGTTGACCAGGCGAAGGGATGTGAGCAAGATGATGCTCCCGCGGACGGTGGGTGTATCAGGCGTAGATAGGGTTAATATAACAAACTAGCCCCCTCACACCGCCGCCTGTTCTCCTTCCTGCGTGCTGTCCGCATCTCCTGCCGCTGACCCCTCCGTTCGTCTCCAGACCAACGCGCGCACACGGTGATACAGGTTCGGGATCGATTCCTCGAAGAGCAGGTACACCACCGGCACGGCCACCAGCGTCAGGAAGGTGGAGCTGATCAGGCCGCCGATCACCACCGTCGCCAGCTCCGCCCCCACCAGCCCGGCGGACTCGCTCAGCGACAGCGGGATCAACGCCAGGATCGTCGTGAACGCCGTCATCAGTATGGGTCGCAGCCGCGTGCGCCCAGCCGACATGACGGCCTCATACGGCGGCGCGCCCCTCTGCCTCAACTGCTGCACGAACGTCAGCAACACGATGGCGTTGGTCACCACGATGCCCACCAGCAGCAGGAACCCCATCAGCGCCGGCAGGCTCAGCGAACGGTCGGTGATCACCAGCGCTATCAATGCGCCGACCACCGCCAACGGCATGCTGAGCACGATGATGAACGGGATCTTCAGGGAACCCAGCGTCGCCACCATCACCAGGTACACCAGCGATACGCCGATGGCCATCGCCACGTACACGTTGTTGAATTCCTCGCGGATGTCGCTGAACGTCCCGCCCGAGCGCACGCTGATCCCCGGCGGCAGTGGCGTGGACGCTACGATCGCATCGACCCGATCACCGATGGCGCCGGCGTCGCGGCCGGCCAGGCTGCCCGACACCGTGGCCGAGCGGTTGCCGTTGTAATGCGTGACCACGCTGGGGCCCACGGTGTAGCCGGAATCCGATATGGTCCCCAGCGCGACGGCGCCGGCGTTGCCCGAGATCGGCAGCAGCGGAATATCCTTGGGATCGTCCACGCTTTCGGGAGCGCCGCGCACGACGACATCAAGCGTTTCTTCGCCCAGGTTGATTTCCGACACCTCGCTGCCCCGCAGCCAGGTGCGAATCTGGTTGGCGACATTGGTCGACGTCAGGCCGTAACGGCCGGCTTCGTCGGGGTCGATGTTTATGGTGAATTCCTCCGCCCCGTCCACGATGTTGGTATTCGCGTTGCGCACGCCCGGGTCGCGCTCGATCGCGGTCTCCAGGATGCCGGCGGCAGTCCGCACGTCCTCGTAGTTGGGCCCGGTCAGGGTGAGTCGGACGCCGCCGCCCCGGCCCGGACCGCCAGAGTCCGCGAACACCCGCGACGTGACGCCCGGGCTTTCGGGCAACGCGTTGCGAATCTCCTCATCCAGGTCGTCCGGAGCGTCCTCGGGGAGAACGACGGTGAATCCGGCCCGGTCAAACGATGCGTCGGCTCCGGCCGCGCCGAAATTCCTGCTACCGGAACCCAGCGTGACCTGGTAGCTCTCCACCGCGCCGCTATCCACGAAGTCGTCCAGCGCTCGTTCAACCGCGCGCACCTCCTGGAAAAGCCTACCCGTGGAAGCGTTGTTCCTCAGGTTCAGGTCAATGCGGATTCCCTCCGTGCGCCCCTGCGAAAACAGCTCAATGGGCAGCGCCCGTATCAACATGAGACTGGCCAGCACCACCACGACGCTCAGGATCGCCGTCGGCAATCGGAACCGCAGCGCCAGCCGCAGCACCGGCGTGTACAGCCGCTGCAGCAGGGTGTCCTCCTGCTGCGCCTCGGGATCGATCGTCAAATCGCCCTGTCTCAGGAACCACGACGCCAGCACCGGAACCGCCGTCAGCGCGACCAGCGTGGACGCCACCAGCGACACGCACACGGTCTGCGCGAAGGGCAGGAAGAACTGGCCCACCACGCCCGGGAGGAATCCCAACGGAACGAACACCGCTACCGTGGTCAGCGTGGACGCAACGATGGCCGGGCCGACCTCTTGAGTGGCCTCCACCACCGCGACCGACCGGGGGCTGCCGTTCTGGATATGCCGGTATATGTTCTCCAGCACCACGATGCTGTCGTCCACGATGCGACCCACCGCGATGGCCAGGCCGGCCAGGCTCATGAAGTTCATGTTCCAGCCGAATACCCCCATGACCAGGAAGGTCACCATCACGCTCAGGGGAATCGACGTGGCGATAATGGCCGTGGGGCGCAACGTATTGATCGTGCCCGACAGAACGGCGGGCCGGATCTGCAACAGGAATACGAACACGGCTATAACGGCGAACGCGAATCCCTGGATGCCCTGGCTGATGACCTTGCTCAGCTCTTCCTCCAGACGCGGCGCCTGGCTGTCCATCACTGCGATGTCCAGGTCCGGCGGCAGGGCGTCCTCCAACTCCAGGAGCAGATCATCTATTTCGTAGGTGATGTCGATGGTGTTGCCGTCGGGCGTCTTGAGCACGTTCAGGCTGACGCTGGGCTGTCCGTTGGTGCGGGAAACGGTTCTGGCTTCCGGAGTCGCCACCCGCACGTCGGCCACGTCTTCCATCCTGATGGGCGTCGCGTTGGCGCTGACCGTACGGTCCGCTCCCGCCGTTGCATCTCGGCGGGCGAACCCCACGGGCAGGTTGCGGATCGTTTCCAGGTTGGTGTACCCGTGGAAGGCCCGCACCGTAAGGATGCCGTCCTGCGACGACATGCTGCCCGCGGTCAGGTCCACGGAGTTGCTCTGCAACGCCCCGATCACGTTCTGGATCGTCAGGCCGTAGGTTTCCAGCAGCGCCGGGTCAACCGTGACGAAAACCTGCTCCGACACGCCGCCCTCGATGTCCACCTCGAACACGCCGGGAATGGCCTGCAGCGGAGGCACGATCTGCCGCTCCACAATCCGCAGCAGTTCGGGAATGTCCCGCTGTCCCGAGATGCTCAGTTCCATCACCGGCCGCTGATTCGGCGACAGCGCAAACACCCGCGGGTCGCCGGCGGCGTCGGGCAGCCGGAGGGCGGACACCCTGCTGACTATTTCCGCCTCCGCCTCCTCCAGGTCCGCGTTGGTCTCGAAGCTGGCCCGCACCGTGGAACGGCTGCCTCGCGAGGTGGAGGTGACCTCTTTGAGACCCTCCATCCCGATGATCACGTCCTCGATCGGTTTGGTGACCTCCTGCGAGACCTGGTAGGGAGCGCCCTGCTGGAACGACGTGGAGACGTTGATCACACCCAGGCTTATTTCAGGGAAAAGCTCCTGCTGCAGTTGTTGGTAGGCATACACCCCGCCAACCAGGATGAGCACCAGCACCATGACGGTCACGGTCCTGCTCCGCAGGGCCAGCTTGGTCAGAAAGATCATATCGTGCTCCCGTTCACCGCCGCCGGTTCGTCCAAACGGATCGTCGGCATACATGCCGGGGCGACTCCTCGCTCCGGCACGTAAGGATACAACGCGCCGCAAGTCGTGCCCTGGCCTGGCCAGTGCGCATGCTACCCGCCGTTGATTAAGGTTTCGTTAAGGTCGGCGTTGCAGGTTGATTGTTGAGTTGCCTTGAGAACGTTCGCTGGGCCTCCTTTGAAGGATTAATGATTCCATGGCATCCGCATTCCGCCGCTGTGCCGTTTCGTTGCCGCTCCGATTGGGCCCGTGCTACCATGATGTACGTTATAAGGACGGCATTATGAATCAGCAGCGTATCCGCAATTTCTGCATCATCGCACACATCGATCACGGCAAATCCACGCTGGCGGATCGCTTCCTGGAAATCACCGGCGCCGTGCGTCCCCAGGACATGAAGGCGCAGTTCCTCGACCAGATGGATCTGGAACGCGAGCGCGGCATCACCATCAAGGGCAAGGCCGTGACCATGTCCCACCGGGTCAAGGGTGGCGACAATGCCGGCGACTACCAGCTCAACCTGATCGACACCCCCGGGCACGTCGATTTCTCCTACGAGGTCTCTCGCGCCCTGGCCGCCTGCGAAGGCGCGCTGCTGGTGGTCGACGCCACCCAGGGCGTCGAGGCCCAGACCATCGCCAATACCCTGCTGGCCCTGGAATACGACCTCGAGATGATCCCGGTCATCAACAAGGTGGACCTGCCGTCCGCCGAGCCCGAGCGCGTGGCTGCGGAGATGGAGCAGATCTTCGGCTTCCGCCGCGACGAGGTCATGTTTGTCTCCGCCAAGTCCGGCCTCGGCTGCATGGAACTCCTCGACGCCATCGTGGAACGCGTCCCGCCGCCGGCCGGCGGCGCCGACGATCCTTTCCGCGCCCTCGTCTTCGACTCCACCTACGACACCTACAAGGGCATCATCGCCTACGTCCGCGTCGCCGACGGGACCATCTCCACCAGCGACCGGCTGCGGGTGATGTCCTCAGGCAGGACGGTGGAGATCATGGAGGTGGGCGTGTTCGCGCCCGAACCCACCGCCACCGGCACGCTTCAGGCCGGCCAGGTGGGCTACGTCGCCACCGGATTCAAGGACGTGCAGGAGTGCGCCGTCGGCGACACCCTGACCAATAACGTCCTGCCCGCCGAGGAACCCCTGCCCGGCTACGTCGAGCTCAAGTCCATGGTGTTCGCCGGCCTCTATCCCGCCGACGGCGAGGACTACACCCGGCTGCGCGCCGCCCTCGAAAAGCTCAAGCTCAACGACGCCTCCCTCACCATAGAGCCCGAGAACAGCGGCGCCCTCGGCTTCGGATTCCGCTGCGGCTTCCTCGGCCTCGTGCATCTCGAAATCGTCCAGGAACGACTCGAGCGCGAGTACGACCTGGACCTCATCGTCACCGCCCCCAGCGTGGCCTACGAAGTCTTGCTGACCAACGGCGACGTGATCCGAGTGGACAACCCGTCCCTCCTCCCGCAGCCCAACGCCATCTCCGAGGTGCGAGAGCCGATCCTGGGAGTGACCATCGTCGCCCCCAGCCGCTCCGTCGGCGCGGTCATGGAACTGATGCACGCCCGCCGCTCCGAGTTCCGCCGCATGGAGTACATACAGGGCATCGGCGGCGGCCAGGGCGAGAACGGCGCCAACGCCAGCGCCGAGAGTGAGCAGACCCGAGTGGTCATGGAGTACACCATGCCGCTGGCCGAGATGCTCGCCGACTTCTACAACCAGCTCAAATCCCGCACGCAGGGGTATGCCTCGCTGGACTACACCTTCGAGGGTTACCGCGCCGCGCCGCTGGTCCGCATCGACATCCTGGTGAACCAGACGCCCGTCGAAGCCCTCAGCATGATCAGCCACCGCGACAACGCCGTGGTCCAGGGCCGCACCATAGTCGAAAAGCTCCGCTCCACCATCCCGCGCCAGATGTTCGAGGTCCCCATCCAGGCCGCCATCGGCAGCCGCATCGTGGCTCGCGAAACCGTCCGAGCCATGCGCAAGGACGTCCTCTCCAAGTGCTACGGCGGCGACATCACCCGCAAGCGCAAGCTCCTGGAGAAGCAGAAGGAAGGCAAAAAGCGCATGAAGCGCGTCGGCCGCGTGGAGGTGCCTCAGGAGGCGTTCCTGAGCCTGCTGAAGATAGGGGACGAGGGGTAGGGGCGATGTCGATTTTCACCGTGTCGATCAGCGTAGGCCATCCTGACGGCGGGGATATGTATCCCGTCGATATTGTCGTAGATACCGGGGCCGCTCACTCCATGTTGCCGGCGTCGCTGCTGGGCACGTTGAATGTGTCTCCCCAGGAAGAACTCGGCTTCATTCTGGCTGACGGCAGCCGGGTCCGGTACGGATTCGGCATGGCGCTTTTTCGCATTGACGAGAAAGAACGGCAATGCCCCGTAATTTTTGGGCCTGATGGCAACTATCTGCTGGGCGCCACGGCTCTGGAGACCTTCAATCTGCTGGCCGACCCACACGGCGAACGCCTGGTTCCGGCAGAATGGCTGCGGCTGGGTTGGGGCGGTCCAATATAGACAGGGCTCGTGCAGCCGTACGACGGTGTTCATTTCGCAGTCAATGCAGCCAGTAGGTTGACGGCGTTTTACATTGAGGCTTGGAATCGCCAACAAGCAAGATAAGGGTTTACGGTTGTATGATTAGGGACGAACCATTACCCCAGCGTCTCGAGATGGCGCCGTATCACTGCTTTGACAAACTCCGGCAGTTCCTGTTGTTCGTCGCGGGCCGCGTCAGTCAATCTTTCGTATTCTGATACTTCGTCATTTGACCAGATTATATCCAGGCGGCGAATTTGGCGCATAGCGATATGGGTGTAATTCTCTGGGAAAGCCCAATAGCAAGAACGGCAAGCATCCGCCTCTCGCGTTTCCCAGTTCTCGCAATGCTCGCAACTCCACGATTTCGCGCGATTGGCTGAAGGGCACAAAAGCATATAGTCATCTATATCGGTGGATAGACTGCCCTCACCGGCGATTCCAAATGGGATTCGGTGGTCAATCTGAAGTTCTCGTTCAGGGAAATCCTCAAGGTACAGGTTGCAGCGGGAACCGAATTTTTCAATCAGTTCGGCCTTGATGGTGGCGGAGAAACCCGTTCGTCCAGATAGCATTGCGGACCTTTGTGCAGCCGGGTCTCCGAACCGATACGCGCCTATCGACCGACCGTCTGACGCCGTAACCCTGAAGGTTTCAAGCGGAATGCCGAGCTCACGCACGTCCCGCGCTCCCCTGGGTGGATGGTTGTACCCGTACAGGTCTCGAAGCTCCTCGGTAGTCACGAACCCGTGTTGAAGGATATGGTCAATTACGGTGCGGGGACGGCGCGCTTGGACGTTACGTAGCAACTCCAAAAATTCCGGCGGCAAGTTCGGTTCATTCATTCGGGAAACCTGCTGGCTTCCATAGTGCTGACTGAAAATAACCGCTCCCAATGGAGTCCAGTCTGTTTACCAGTGCCGGAGACAAATACAAAGATTCGACGGTGTCGCTGTCTTGTCCGAGAAGCGTAGCTTGGCTCGATTTTCCCGCATAAATTTCCAAGTGACGCAGGCGAAGTTCGCGTGGGAGCTGTTTCCCATGTTGTTTCTCCCCCGTGCGGCCATCATAACTGACCATATAAGATACGTGGTTCAAGTTCATCAAGGCGAGAACGTCAGCGAATTCATTGTAGGTGATCCCGCTGTAGTAACGATGATCTCTCACAAACGAAGTGCCTTGATATGGGGGGTCCATATACACAACGTCCAAGGGCCTCGCCGTCATCGCAACATCCCTGAAATCCAGGGAAGAAAGTGTGGTTCTCTCGGATAACAATGCAGAGACGCCAAAAATCTGTCGTCGCATAGTCGCCGGTTTCATACCAGACCGGCGATTGTCTGGACTCTGATTGAAAAACCCATCCGAGCTGTACCTTACTGCGCCCTTAACGATCCTAGCCAGTAAGTACAGCAGGTGATGAGGGTGGTGTGTCTCGTTGAACTCTGTTCGGATTCGGTAAAAATGCTCTTTCCGGTCCGCATGCTGTTCACTCCAGAGTTGATCGTACCCATCCATTAACTGACCCGGCCTATCTATAATTTCTGCCCAAAGGTCCATCAACGCTGCGTCAATATCATTGAGGACAAATTTTCCAGCTAACCCGTGGGCTGCTGCTGCAATTGTGACAGCCGCAGAGCCGCAAAATGGCTCTATCAAGCGGCTTGTATCGCTCGGTAGGTACGGCAATATATGCTTGGCGATATTGCGCTTGCTGCCCTGATAAGGAAAGGGATGGGGGAGTTGCGAAGACATAGTGAGCGTGTGAGTATCGTTGTCAGTAAGGGCGGGTTTGAAACCCGCCCCATGTGCTCTGCCAGTGTTGATTGATCTTCGTGGCCTACTGCACGGTGTTGGGTGTTACCTCGGCGGGGATGCCGGTGGCTTCCATTTCGCGGCCGCGCTGCTCCACCCGCTGGACGGCTGACGCCAGCACGTCATCGTCCAGGTCGGCGGCGACGCCGGGGTAGCCGGCACGCTCGATCATGGACTTGAGCTTGCCCGTCTTGAACTGGTCGAGGCACCAGCCCAGCGGGTCGGGGACCAGCGTCTTGTCCCAGAAGATGCGGTGATTCTTGTTCCGCGGCCCGTAGTGGTAGTGCGGCTCGTCGCGGAAGCAGTCGAACGCCAGCAACTCGGTCTCCTCCGTGAACACCCGCCCGGTGTTGCCGGCCAGGTCGCTCAGCACGTGGATGGCCAGCCCGCCGTCGCCCGAAGCCTGGCGGCGCATCTCCAGCCCGAAGCGGATGTTGCCGGCCTCGATGATGTCGGTGCCGCGGTTGTGCTTGACCGTGTTGCGGTCGGCAGCGAACTTCACGCGGGCAGTGCTGTCCACCTCGTCCAGCGCCTTGTTCACGGCGTCCATGTCCAGGCCGGCAGCGGCGTCTGAGTAGCCGGCGGCATCCAGCATGGTGCCGAGGTTGCTGCGCATGGTGCGCACCGACCAACCGATGGGGTTGCCGTCGGTAGTCTGGTCCATGCGGTACTGGACGTTCTTGCCGTCGGGAGCGTACACGTAGCTCTTTTCGATGTCGAAGCAGTTGAACCGCAGGGCCGTCTCATCGCCCACCTGCACCAGGATCACAACGCCCTGGTCGGAGTGGTCCTGGATGTTCCCGTCCCACAGTTCGTGCTGCACGATGAATCCTACGTTGCCGGCGTCGACGCTGACTCGTCCTCTTGGTGTCGCCATTTCTAATCTCCTCCGTTTTGCGTGATAGATATTATTGAACGGAATATATGCGCGACGATGGCTAAGTGTCAACTTGGGCGACCGGCCGGTTGCGATTACCGGTTAGCCGGATTGTCCGGGTCATCCGGCTACCTGAGCGGATTGTGCCGGATGTATTGGCGAATTCGGTCAATGCTGCGTTCATTGCGGATAACGCGCTCGTAATGGTTCCGTTGCCACACCGGTGCGCCGGGAGCATTGCGTGCAGTATTGATTCGCCTGGTGGCTGCCGACTTGAAACCCGCAACCATGGCGCCCAACGAGCCTGGCATCGGCGCTACACGCCGAGCGTCTCGCGAATCACTCTCAGCTGGTTCAGGTGCTCGCCCCAGTGCCGTTCCAGCCCGTCGATGAACGACTGGGCCGTGCGCATCTCGTGGATGTCGCGGTGCGGCAGGTGGGCCATGGCGGCCTTCTCCGTAAAGTCCGCGTCCGACGCGCCGGCGATGGCATCCTCGGCCGTCTGCAGGATGCCCAGCGGACCGGACAGCGCTTCGTTCATATCCGTTGCCATTCGCTCCGGCGTCATGTTGTTGGCGTCGGGCAGGATGGTGACCTCATCCCTGGCGCCGTTCAACACGCCGGCGATGACGCTGCCGATACCGCCTTCAGGTGTGTCCACCAGGTGATACAGCACCTCGCGCGCGCTCCATTGGTCAAGGGCTCGGTTGTCGCCGTCCTTCCAGTCGAGGCAGTAGTCCATCCCCTCCAGCAAGGACGTCAGCTCGTCGCGGATACGTCGTACGGTGGCGAGGTTTTCATCGCGGGTGGGCATTTTTGATCTCCTGTGAGTCACGAGATTGCCATCCGCTCAAGGCGGACCAGCAGTATGTGTTGTGTGTCAAGGGTGGCGCCGGTTGGTGTTGCGGTGGGCTTCTCTTCATTTTGCACTCACTGGATTCCGGCCCTGTGTCAAGCACGGGGTGACGGGCTTTCACCGGAATGACGGACGATGGCGCCGGAACGACGGGGCATGTTCCAAATGTCAAAGCCGGCTAGCGCGCGGGGGCGGGCAGGTCCCAGCGGAGGAGGCCGCTATAGCGATCGGCGCTGGCCCAGGGGAGGAGTCTGAGGACGATTGATTCGGGTATGGGGACATCACTCTGGAGTCGGGTGTCTTTGAGGTAGCGGCTGAGGTTGGTGAAGGTGTTGAGGCAGAAGCCGGCACGGGCGATACGCTGTATGACGTCGGCGGGTTCGGGAGGATGGTCGGGGTCCCAATCGTCGGCGACGGCCTCGGCGATGCGGCGGAGCCTGATGATGGCGAGTTCGGGGGCGAACCGGCGCTTGAGGGCGTCGATGCGACGACGGATTTGGGAGATGGTCATGGGGTTACCTCTGAGATCCGGATTCCGGCTTTCGCCGGAATGACGATCGCGGGCGGGATGGATTGGGACGGTGGGGGTTTTGCGAAAACCCGCTCACTTCCGCTCATTTCCGTTCATTTGAGTAGGGCGGTGAGGTTGGACTTGGGGGTGAATGGTGGCGGATTGGGCCGGTTTTGGGGGCGAAAATAGTGGTTTTGGCGGGCCGGTGGGAGGGTTTGGGGGTTCCGGGAGCCTGGTCGGGGATTGAACCACCCATAGGCCCCTTGGGAACCATATTCTGCCGTCGGTTACCCGACAGGCCGTTTATTGACCCGAACCTTTTGACACCTCGCTATGTTTCAATGGTTTGGTGAAACGCCACTGCATGCGATGCGACGACCCCGCGCGGTTCTCGATCACCGGTTGGGGACCTGACGAATGCAGGATAGAACGTGGGCGCTACTGCGGACAACGGGCGGGTGTCACTTGCCGGGGGAATTTTGGCATTAACTCATCCGGCGGAGGTGGGCCCGCACTGACAGGTTACGTCGTCGCGGGTTGGGGAGACTTGATCAGGCCCAGCGTCAGCCAGACGCCCATAATGATCAGCCAGACCAGGAAGGCGATGCCGGATATACGGTGCATCACGGTGGCGGCATCTACCCAGATAAAGAGCATGGCTACGCCGATAATGACGTCGACGACCGCGCTGATTTTGAATATCCCGCCCATGCGCCACTGTACCGGCCCCAGCGCGATGAGGCCCAGGCCGGCCAGCGTGAATCCCACCTTGCCGGCGAACCAGCGCGCGCCGTCAACCGCTCCCATCCAGCCCGGAGCGTCCCAGGCCACGAGCGTTGCGGTCCCTTCCGCGGCCTGTGGCAACCATCCGGCCAGGGCCAGCATCGACACTCCGGAAATCGCCGTCGCCGTCCCCGAGAGTTCCAGCAATGTAGTGGCGATCCCCACCGTTACCGGTTGCCCTCGACGCAGCGCGAGCCTCAGAAACGCCGCCGCTGCCACCAGCGCGAATCCGGAGATGGTGCGGGCCGCCCCTGCGATCACGTACTGGCCCTGGTCCAGGATGATTGGGACCTGGATGGGACTGCCTTCAAGAGGCTCCGCGCTGCCGCTGAGACGGGTCATCACCGATACCGCCGTGGCGACGGCGGTGATGAGGAACAGGAGGCCGGATGTGCGGATGGCGGTCATGGTCAGGAGGTTAGGGGCAGGAGGCGGTTGATGAGAGTATGAGTATCGCTGATGTCTTCCACCAGGTCATCCCCAGCCAGGTTATTTAGGTAGAAATGTACATGCAGCCGCTGAGCCGCGGCGAAGGCTTTGCCTATTCCAGAATCGTTGAGTTCGGTGGTGAGCGCGCGAACGACCCGCCTACGGTGTTGATGTTCTCGAAACTCCGCTCGGCGCCCCAGGGCAATTGCTATGATGATCTGAGTCAGCGCGCCATACAGCATTTCGGCGCCGGCACGGTCATCGCCTTGACTAAAATGCTGCTCCGCCAAAACGGAAAATCTGCGGTATGCGTCAATGCACTCTGTGGCGGTCATGGCTTGTAGCGGGACGACGTGCCGAGCAGCCGATCTACGAAGCGGACGGAGATTTCCCAGTCCTCGGAGATTTCGTAATCTTTGAGCGCCAGGCAACGCCCGTTGACGCGAGCGAATCGGGCAAAGCTCAGTTCCGCCATTGCGTCAAAATCGTCTTCGTAATCTCGGGCTAATCGCAAGCCGGCGGTCTCGATGTCGGCGTCGGTTTCGTAAGGCCAGCCTCGTTCCATAGCCACGAAGCGGATGGCTTGGGCAGTTGCGTCCCACATTTGCGCGTAGAACCTCTGATAATCCTGCCGGGCAAATGCTGCATCGGCTTTTGCGACCATGTCTTTGACTGTATTAGCCTCCTCACCGAACAGAGCAATTGCCCGTCTCCTCGGTGCTCTATCATCGCACAACGAAGTTCCCGCCAATCGTTCTACAAAGGTGTACGCGAGATCCCGATCTTCTTCGATTTCGTACCTGTGCAACACGAGACCCTGACCGTTGACTCGGCAGAAGTCTGCGGTGCGGAATTCGGACAGTGCAGAACCGGCATCATCGTACTCGCCGGCTAACCCACGTCCGGCAGCGTCAATATCCGCGTCGGTTTCGTGGGGCCAACCCCGCTCTTTGGCGATGAACCGGATGGCCTGCGCCGTGGCGTCCCAGATTTTCTGCGAGAAACCTTCGTAGTTGCGCCGGTCAAAGGCGCGGTCAGCCTCACGCACAATGGCCTTGACTTCCTGTATCTGCTCCGGCGTCAGCATCTCCGGCCTCCGAATGCTACGGATCTGCAACCATTATAGCGGGCTGCGTCGGGCTATCAGGCGGAGGCCGCCGCCGGTTCCGGCCCTCCGCGGTCGCTCGGGATCATCAGCGACGCCAGCAGGCCGACGAAGTAGATGCCGGCCGCGATGAAAAAGCCGTACTGCCAGTCCAACCACTCGATCGGCCCGAAAATCAGCACGGCGGCCACCGCCCCGAACAGAACGTTGTTGCCCCACATCAAGCCCAGGAAACTCGATTCCAGCCGGTACCGCGCGGCCACGTCCGCCGCTGCCGCCGACGTGAGGTTGATCACCGTGAAGTGCTGCAACCCGTACAGCGCGACGCAGACGGTGATCCACGGGGAATACTGCTGCCCGCTGAGCGGCATGGCCACGGTCAGCACCGTGGTGAACGCCATCAGGAACACGATCAAGGACTTTCGTCCCACCTTGTCCGAGAGCGCTCCGATGAGCGGCGCCGTCACCATGGCCGGCCCGACCATCAGGGCCAGGTGCGCCGCCGCCTGGAATGAGTTGACCCCCAGCGCCTGCGTCATGTAAAGCGGCACCAGGAACAGCAGCGAGCCGTCGGCCATGCCGCGCACCGCAGACACCGCGAATATCGCCCACAGGCCGGTGCCGCGAAACGCCACCCGGGTGCTGTCCCACTGGTGGCGCATCCGCTGGACGATGTCGATGTTCAACACCGGCGCGTTGCCCGCGTGGCGCAGCAGTCCATAGATGATGAACGCCGAGACGATCATCACGGGCGCGCTGACGGCCAGCCACATGCGCCAGCCGATCGGCTCCCAGCCCAGTTCCCACCCTACGGTCAGGCCATCCGAGGCCTCCCATTGCAACGCGCCCAGCAGCAGGATGCCGGCGGCCATCGGACCCAGAACGTCGCCGACGCTGCCGGTGGAGCGGTGCATGGATATGAACAGGGCGCGCCGGCTGGGGAATCTCTGCGCCAATAGCCCCAGCGCCGGGGGATGCCACAGCGCCGCTCCGGACGACGCGCAGGCCAGCGCGATCAGCAGCGGCGCAAAGGATGGCGACACCGCCATCATCAGCAGGCCGATGCCCGAAAGGAACGCGCTGATCGACAGCACCCACGCCACCCGGTGGTGGAACAGGTCCGACAGGAACCCGCCCAGAACGCTGGTGACTCCGGCAAACGCCGAGCGCACGGCCACAATCACCCCCACCTGGAGGGCGCTCAACCCCATGTCGGCGGCGATGAACGTGGTGAGCAGAGGGATGGCGTTGGAGAAGAAGTGCTCGAAGGCGTGGGCGCCGATGAGCGTGGAGGCCATCACGCCGTTGCCCGTGCGGCGGCCTTCGGTGGTCGGTACATTCGGCGCCGGCTGTGGCGGCGCGGACGCGTGCGCCATCTATGGACCGCCGCATACGGATGTGGGGGCGGGTCTCAAACCCGCCCCCTGCGTGTTGAGGACAACCATCAGGCGATCAGGCCGGAACCGCCACCGCTTCGGGTTCCTTGGGCTTGCCGGGGATCAGCAGAGACACCAGCAGGCCCACGAAGTAGATCCCGGCCGCAATGTAGAACCCGTACTGCCAGTCGAACCATTCCACCGGCCCGAAGATCATGACGGCCGCAACGGCGCCGAACAGCGTGTTGTTGCCCCACATCAGGCCGAGGAAGCTGGACTCCAGGCGACGGCCGGCGGCGATGTCGGCGGCGGCGGCCTGGGTCAGGTTGTTCACCGAGAAGTTCAGCAGGCCGTAGATTCCCACAAAGAGTGTGATCCAGAAGGTATATACCTGGTGCGACTGGCCGGCCCAGATGATGCCGAGGGTCAGCAGCGTGGTGGCCGCCATGATGAAGATGATCAGCGGGCGGCGGCCCACCTTGTCCGAGAACGCGCCGATCAGCGGGCCGGCCAGGATGCCGGGGCCGACCATGAGGGCGACGTGGGCCGATGCCAGGAAGGTGTTCGCGCCCAGCGCCTGGGTCAGGTACAGGGGGATCAGGAACACCAGCGACCGGTCGGCCATGCCGCGAACGGCGGACACGGTGAAGATGGCCCACATTCCGGTGCCGCGGAAGGCGTCCTTCATTCCGGCCCAGTTGGTGCGGACGCGCGCGCTTACGTCCACGCCGACGGGACGCTCCCCACCGGCGTTGCGCAGCAGGATGAATATCAGCACGGTGGAGATGAACATTATCGGCGTGCTGACGCCCAGCACCCAACGCCAGCTGATGGCGGGCCAGGGCAATTGCCAGCAGAAGGGCAGCGCTCCGCAACCCTGGGTTACGATGTCCTCGGCTTCGCCGGCGCTCCAGGCCAGCGCGCCCAGCACCAACGCCCCGGCGACCATCGGCCCCAGCACGTCGCCGATGCTGCCCGTGGAGCGGTGCATCGATATGAACAGGCCGCGCCGCTGTGGGAATCGGCGTGCCAGCAGGCCCAAGGCCGGCGGATGCCACAACGCGCTGCCCATGGAACCCAGGGCCAGGGCGCCGATTATCAGCCCAAAGGTGGGCGCGATGGACATGAGCAGGTAACCGGTGCCGATCATAAAGGTGCTGATGGACAACACCCAGGCCACTCTGTGGTGGAACAGGTCCACCAGGATGCCGCCGGACACGCTGGTCAGACCGCCGAAAATCGATCGCACCACCACGATCATTCCCACCTGCAGCGCGCCAAGTCCCAGGTCGAGGGCGATCACCGTCGCCAACAGGGGTATGCTGTGGGCGTAGAGATGTTCGAAGGCGTGCGCCCCGATGAGCGTGGTCGCCATCACGGAGCCCTTGGTGCGCGGCTCCACGTCCTGAGTGTCGGGTTGCGAAGGACTGATGCTGGCTGCGTGTGCCATTCGTCGCGCTCCTAATGTGGCTCCAGAGGCGGAATGGAGCGCATTATACACTCCGATAAATGCAATGGGGTATCAGTATTCGTAAAACATTTGCTACAGCGCGTCCCGTTCGTCCGAAATGGTTAGGCCGAGCATGTGGAGGATGTGGGCAAACGTGCGATTCGCGCCGATTTTGCAGACAACGTGCAAATAAAATTCAAGCAGCCCAGTGTGGCAGGTAGGTGCGACTCCTGTTTCCCACGGTGGGGTCACGAACGACGATTGCTCCATCGTTCACTGCTTCCCTAAGCAGACGAGAGGCTAAGTCAGTGCGGTCGTTGGCGATGCTAAACCTCTCTCGCAATGAACTGGTGTTCATCGGCTGTTGCATTACGTACCGCAAGCAGGCGTGCAGATAGGAGGCACGAACCCGTTCTGCACGGTCCATATCAGACAAGGCCTTGTGGGCGAAAAGCACAGCGCGTGTGGAGCCTAGTGCAGTTTCAAAAAGAGGCGCTGGAAGTTGGAACAGTTCGACTTGCTCAGCCACCTTGTCAATGCCGCTACCACGCTCTTCACAAATATTGAATCTACGCATCAATCCGGTCAACTGATCATTGCGTGTCTGTTCCGCATCCACAAAACGTTCCGTAGGGACCAGTGGTTTCCCCGGATTAGTGATTTCGATACGGGTGTCGTATATTTCTACCTTTGGCCCAGCCCCGGCAACCGAGAAATCCTGGTGGATCAGCGCATTGGCTACCAGTTCACGCACCGCTATATGAGGGAACATAGGCATTTCCCTGCGCAAAGCCTGTTCGATTACTTCATTAGCCGGAACCAGTGTCATGATGTAGTCTATGATAGAGCTAAACGCTACAGCATAACCTTGCGTGAATTCCTGCTCGCGCTGAGTCTCGGTTCGCCCCTCACCACGATATTGAATAACCCGCATTGCTTTACCCCGTATTCGCGGAAAGTCATGCAGGTTATGGGCGAACAGTACCGCAGCTACATTAGTGATACTCCAACCGCCTGCGTCGCAGGGCACAATCAGTTGACGGTTCTGCAACGCGCTTAGAATAGCAGCACGCCCATCTGGAAGTGGCTGGCTAAGTCGGTCAAAGTAAGCGGGGCAGTTCAAGCTGGACAGAACATCGTCGTCGCTTGCTTTATCGAATGCTACCTCGCTCTCAAAATTAAACTGCTCAAGAATGCGCCACAACGCACGTTCTTTCTCAGGATGCTCACGGAGGTTCTTCTTTACATCGCTGACTCGTATGAACCGCTCGCCTCTGAAAGCTACCGGTTGTAGCCTCGTCTTTTCCAACTGCAGAATGACAACACGCTTTCCGTCATGCGCTACTTCGTGAAAGCGAAAATCCAGTGGTGGTGTCAGTCCGCGTCGCAGCCAGTTTTCTAGGGGTTCGTTGCCCTGTCTTGCTGTAGCAGGCTTGAATGCCGTGCCGACTATGGCGTGGCTGCCATCCTCAATGCCCCATAGCATATATGATGCATCTTTTCCGTTCAGTGCAGCCGCATTGGCCAGGGCGGATATGTACTCGCCGATTGTTTGTGGTTCCGTTGCGTTGTTGACCTTGAACTCCACCCACTCGGTTTCGGACGGTAGCCGACGTAGGTTGTCAACCAGATTGGTCAGATATTCGGCGTCTCTGTGTGGAATCCTGTCGGCACGCTCTTGCCGGGATGTGGTTTTCAAGCAGCATCATACTCACAATCGTTCTGGCGGAATGCGCGGCTCACACGCTGTCACATTCCGCCCGATACCGTCAGTATTCGTAAAACATTTGCTGGAGTGTGTCCCGGTCGTTGCTGACGGTCAGGCCGAGCATGAGCAGCAGGCGCGCTTTCTGCGGCATCAGGTTGTCCGACACGATGAACCCCTGCTCGTCCTTGCGCGGCGTCATCACCACGCGGCCGGCGCTGGAACGGCTGGCGAGTACGACGGGCATCCCTGCGGCCACGGCCTGCTCCGCCGCCGCGATGAACGTGGGCGGGAAAGTGCCCGCGCCGAATCCGGCCACCACCAGGCCGGCCGATCCGTGGGCTCGGGCCGCGTCGATCAGCATGCCGTCCGCGCCGGCGTAGGCGTGGACGATGTCCACCCGGGGCAGATCGGCCATGCCGTCCACGCGGAAGGGGGTGTCCGTGGTGTGCTTGCGGTAGGGTCGCCGATAGAAGACCACCCGGTGGTCGGAGTCTGCGTAGCCCAGGAAACCCAACTCGTTGGGCTTGAAGGTCTCGACGCGCAGGGTGTTGGCCTTGTACACCTCCCGCGCGCATTGGATCTGGTTGTTGAGCACCGTGAGCACGCCCATGCCCGCCGATTCCGGCGTGGCCGCGATCCGGCACGCGTCCAGCAGGTTCAGGTCGGCGTCGGTGCTGATGGACGTCGGCGGCCGCATGGCGCCGGTGATGACCACGGGCCGCTGGGTCTTGACCGTCAGGTGCAGGAAGTAGGCCGTCTCCTCCAGCGTCGCGGTGCCGTGGGTGATGACGACGCCGGCGGTGTCGGGTTCCTCGCGGTCGATGGCGTGGATGCGCTCGGCCAGGGCAATCCAGTTGGCGGGGCCGATGGCGGTGCTGCCCACGCTGACCATGTCCTCGGCGATGACGTTGAAGTTCTGGGCAATCTCCGGCACGCGGGCCAGGTTCTGGTCGATGGTCAGGTGGTCGCCGATCTCGGGATAGCGTATGTAGTCCATGCGGTCGGGCCCGACGCCGGCAATGCTGCCGCCGGTCGCGATGATGTGGACGGTGGGGTTGGGCATGATGGGCCTCCGGGGCTCTTGCGGGGTGGTGATCAAACAACCATCAAACAAAATCGGGCATGAATTGCAATAGGATTCAGTGCGTGCAAGTCGTACGATCGCCTGATTTACCTTTGTTCTATCAAACAACCATCAAAGAACTTGGTCTCCGATTTCGTGCCGATTGGCCCAGAAAGGAAGGTATGTCCGGTTCCGTGCTCCGGCGCTGGGATTGCTTATCACGATATAACCGTCGTCCAAAGCTTCGCGGAGGTACCGGGAGGCGATGGCCGCGTTCTGTGTAGCTATCCCGAAGCGTTCGCGGATTGAAGCGTTGTTCATGGATTGATTGGCGACATACCGCAGACAAGCGTGCAGATAGCAGGC
The DNA here is from genome assembly GCA_965116565.1 of Dehalococcoidia bacterium. GTDB lineage: Bacteria > Chloroflexota > Dehalococcoidia > Lucifugimonadales > UBA3495 > Bin87. The sequence goes on along the minus strand of OZ220699.1, from coordinate 507,424 downwards.
ACGCACGCGTTCTGGTCTGTCCATGGCTGACAACGGCTTACGCGCAAACAGAAATATCCGCGTGAATGCCTCTGGCGCTTCGAAAAGAGGTGCGGGTAACTGATGCAACTCAACGCTCAATACAGCTTTGTCGATGCCGGTGCCACGTTCCTCGCAGATGTCGAACCTTCGCATCATAGCAGCCAGTATCTCATTTCGAGACTTGGGTGGTGTGTCCAGGAAACGCTCCGTATCGACCAACGGTTCTCCTGGGTTGGTGATTTCGATGCGATTATCGAAAATCTCGACAGTTGGCCCAGCGCCGGCAACGGAGAAATCTTGGTGTATCAGAGCGTTGGCCACCAGTTCACGCAATGCGATCAGCGGGTACGTGGGAACCGCGCGCCGGAAAGACCCGTCAATGACTTCAGTGGCTGGAGTTAATGCCACAATGTAATTGACAATGGAATCAAATTCCGTAGCGTAACCGCCGGGGAATTCCTGTTCGCGCTGGGTTTCGGTGCGTCCTTCCCCTCGATATTGAATGACGCGCAACGTTTTGCGCCATACGCTGGAGAAATCCCTCAGATTTTTGGCCAACAATATGGCGCCCAGGTTGGTGATGTTCCAACCGCCGGCATCGCAAGGTACGATGAGTCTGTCGCCCTGTAACGCCTCCAGAATGGAACCGCGGCCATCAGGCAATGGGGCGTCCAGCAGACTGAAATATTCGGGGTAGTCAAGCTTCAGCAAGACATCCTCGCTACGTGCCCGTTCGTAAGCTACCCCACTCTCGAAGTTTGTCCGCTCCAAAGTACGCCACAGGGCGCGTTCTTTTTCCGGGTGATCTTTGAGCTTTTTGGTGGCGCTGCCAACGCGGATAAACCGCTCGTTCTCAAAAGCAACCGGATGCTGCGTGGACGGTTCAATTTCTAAAACGACGACACGCTGCCCATCAACCTCAGCTATGTGAAAGCCGAAGTTCACCTGCGGGCGTAACTTCGCCAACAGCCAAGGCTCCAGAAGAGAGTTGCCCTTGCCTTTTGCGGCGCCCGGCACAAAATCAGTGCCCACAACGACATGTGTTTCGTCTTCAACACCCCAAAGCATATAGGCCTTTTCCCGACTATGCAGGGCTGCGCCGTTGGACAGGGCTGCGATATCCTCACCAATCATTTCTGGGTTGGCGTGGTTTTTCTTGAACTCTACCCACTCGGTTTCGTGGGGCAGACGGCGCAGCTCATGCACCAGACCGGAGAGGTATTCGGCACTGCGGTTCGTTGTCATGTGGGTATCTCCGCACCGGTGGGACCGCGCGCGATTACGACCGCATTATACCAACCGCGCCATACACGCCATGCTGGTCTTGGGTGTATCGGACATTCAATCAAACCTGGCTGCTCGCGACGGGTATGATCCGGTTTGCTTCTTGGACGACCTCTTGGGTTACGCAACCACCTGGGTAACCACGGCCCACCGAGGGCCGAAACATTCAGATCGCTCGTGTGCACGGAGGCCGGTGACTTGGCCTCCATCACCACCGTGTTATGATGGCTAGGCAGTATCTAATGCGCCCCATTTCAAACGAGAACGAGGAGGTCTTGGCACATGGCGACAGGCGCGCAAGCATGGACGGAAGAATTCGTGGAGGCAGCCGGCGTCAGCCTTCAGATGGTCAAAGGCGGCAGCGGAACGCCCCTGCTCGTGCTGCACGACGAACTGGGACACCGGGCATGGCTCCGCTGCTACGACGCCCTTGCCCAGGACTACTCCCTCTACATACCGTCCCACCCCGGCTTCGGCGCAACCGAACGCCAGGAATGGATCATGAACATGCGCGACCTGGCCGGCTGGTATCTCGAAGCCATCGACGACCTCGGCCTCCAGGGCGCAAACCTCATGGGCTTTTCCATCGGGGGTTGGCTCGCCGCCGAAATGGCTGCGATGTCCCCCGACACATTCAACAAGCTGGTGCTGGTCAGCCCCGCCGGTATTCGTCCGCCGGAGGGTGAGATCTACGACATGTTCCTCGCCGTCGCCAAGGAGTTCTGCACCGCCGGCTTCTACGACACCGCCAGCACTCCCGAGTTTCTCGACGTCTGCCCCGACGAAGTTTCCCCCGAGCTGTCGGAGGCGTGGGAGATCGCCCGCGAGGAGGCCTGCCGGCTCAGTTGGCGCCCCTACATGCACTATCCCGGCCTGCCCAACCTGCTGCATAGACTCAAGCGTCTGCCCACGCAGATCATCTGGGGCCGGGAAGACGAGATCGTCCCCGTCAGCGCCAGCCAGGTTTACAACGAGTCCATCCCCAACTCCCGTCTCACGGTATTCGACAACTGCGGCCACAACCCCCACATCGAAAAAACCGACGAGTTCCTCAGCGTCGTCAAAAATTTCCTCGGGTCCTGATCCCCTCCCGCTCATCCTGACCCTGTTCCCGCTCACCCTGATCGCCTTCCCGATCATCCTGACCGCCTTCCCGCTCATCCTGAGCCTGTCGACGGATGCCATTGCAATCGACGGATGGTTCGACAGGCCCACCATGAGCGGATGAAAATCTCCCGCCAACCTGCCGAACCACCGACTGCGAAAGCCATGACCGTCCACGCTATCAAAGCGGACCGGCGCGCCGTTGCAGTGGCCCGCGAGGTCCACCGAATGGCGGAACCGGAGCAGACCATCCTGTTCGGCTCGCGCGCCCGCGGCGACCATCGGCCCGATTCCGACATCGACGTCCTGATCATCAAGAAGCACTCCCCAACGGAGGAGTGGCTGGATGATCTGCGCGAGCGCGCCCGCGCGCTGCAGAAGGCGAGCCTGCCGGAAGCCTCCGGCATAGACGTGATCTGCATGACGGCGGACGAGTTCGCCGGCCGCCGCCACCTGCGCAACAACCTCGCCAACTCCATCGCCAAGCAGGGAGCCCCAATCTTGCCCCAGGAAAACACTGAATTGCCCGAAGAGTCCATCGACTGGGACGATGTAGAGGGCAAAATGAAAGACGCCACCGGCGCGGCCGATTTACTGGAAACCATGGCAAACGCGGGTATCCTGGCCAATGCCGACGACAAGCAGATTGGCCGCATGGGCCAGAACGCCCTGGAAAACGCGTACAAAGCCGTCCTGGGCGCCCACGGATTCGAGTATCCCACCAGCGGACGCGACGGCCACAACCTGCGCATCATCACCGAACTGATCAAACGGCACGGGATACTGCCGCCGGACGCGCCCGTTCCCGGCGAGAACCACCGCTACCTGACCGAGTTCGGCGGCGCGGCCCTCTACAGCCACGAACACCTGCCTCTGGACAAGGAGAGCATCGCCCGGGACGTACCGGACGCAGTCGGCTTCTTGCGTACCCTGGTTGAGAACGTGAAGCCCGACGCATAGCGCCCGGATGCTTTCTCGACGCTCAATCAATCCAGGCGCCGGTCTCACCACCCTGTGTTAGAATCCCCGCATCAGCCGGAACCGGCCCCCTAACTTGCCTCCGGAAGCGCGACAAGGAGACCCAACATGTTCATCGGATACTTTACCGAAAGGCCGTACCAGGACCCCAAGTCCGGATACTTCGGGGCAACCGGCAAGCCCATCATGGACCTGAACGTCAGCAACGAAATCTACGATGCTCAGTTGGGCTCCGACCTCTACAACCGCTATCTCGACGAGAAAATCTACGCTGAGGAGATGGGATTCGACGGCCTGATGCTCAACGAGCACCACAGCACGCCCTTCTGCATGGGCGGCGCGATGAACGTGGAGGCCTCCATCCTGGCCCGCATCACCCAGCGCGCCAAGATCGTGCTGCTGGGCAACATCATCCCCATCTGGGATGACCCCCTCTGGCTGGTTGAGCAGCTTGCCATGATCGACATGATCTCCCGCGGCCGGCTGGTGTCCGGCTGGGTGCGCGGCACCGGACGCGAGAGCGTGTCCCACAACGTCGAGCCCCACTACAACTGGGAGCGGTTCAAGGAGGCCCACGAGCTTATCGTCAAGGCGTGGACCACCCCCGGCCCCTTCCGCTGGGAGGGCAAGCACTACCACTTCCGCCACGTGAACCCGTGGGTGCGCCCCTACCAGAAGCCCCATCCGCCCATCTGGCTGCCCGGCGTCGTCAGCCGCGACTCCCTGATGTGGGCCGCCGAGCAGCGCATCCCCTACATCATGCTCGCCACCGAGATGGAACCCACCAAGCAGGCCTTCCAGCTCTACCACGACACCGCCGCCGAGCTGGGCTACGAGTCCGGCCCCCAGAACATCGGCTACCTCTGGAAGGTTCACGTCGATGAAACCGAGGAACTCGCCGAGCAGGCCGGCCGCAAGTACGTGCAGGGCCCCAGCAACCCCTTCCTCGCCGGCAACGAGGGCACCACCAACCAGGCCCTGCTCCAGCTGCCCGGCCTCACCTCCCGCCGGCGCGTACTGCCCACCCAGTCCGTGGCCACTGCGGCCCGGGGCGGCAGCGCCGGACCCGGCGGCGTCCTCTCCCGTCCTTATGAGCAGCAGATCGAGGACTACACCATCATCTGCGGCACGCCCAAGACCGTCATCCCCAAGATCCGCCACGTGCTGGAGACCATCCGCCCCGGCAGCATCTTCTTCTGGGACGGCGACGGCGCGATGACCCACGACGACGCCATGCGCAGCCTGCGCCTCATGGGGCAGGAGGTTCTTCCCGCCGTCCGCGAAATCGCAGATGAACTGGAGCTCCCCGGCCCCTTCGAGATTGACCCTGCGACCAACAAGCCCTATGTGGCCGACCCGCCGGCCCCCGTACCCGCCGGCGCGGGCGACGACTCCTAGTCTCACCCCAAACCGAACGCAAATCAGCGGCCTCTCGATGAGAGGCCGCTCTGCTTACCCCGATCTCCACGGCGCGCGGCTCACGCCACGGCCAGGGCCGGCTCCTCCGTCGGCACGCTCAGCGTGAACTCCGTGTACTTCCCGTACTCGGTTTCCACCGTGAGGTCGCCGCCGGCGCGCCGGGCGACGTCGGCGGCGATGGACAACCCCAGGCCGGCTCCCATCGCTCCCTCACGCGTGGTGAAGAACGGATTGAAAATGTGGCCCACCACGTCTTCGGGAATGCCCGTGCCGTTGTCCCGTACGCGCACCTCGACCATCCCGTCCACCAGCCGGCTCGATACCTTCAGCTGAGGCTCGTAACCCTCTTCGCCGCCTGACGACTCCCGCTTTGCCCGCAGCGCGTAGCAGGCGTTGGACACCAGGTTCACCAGGGCCTCACTGAAGTCCTGCCCCACCAGCGGCACCTGCCCGAATGAGGTGTCCAGGTCGTAGTTCGGCGCTATCTCGAAGTCCTGCCATTCGGCCCGGAAGGTGTCGCAGCCCAACTGCACCGCCCGCCGCACCAGCGGGTTCAGGTCGGTCGGCACGGGTTCTCCTCCGACCACTCCCAGGCCGCGCATCCGCTCCACGATCGCCAGCGCGCGCCCGCCGTTGTCCCGCACCCGGTTGAGACTGGTGGTCAGCTCCTCAGTGATGTCGTCCAGCAGGGCCGCGTCCTCGGCGCTCATCTCGTCCCGGTAGGTTCTGAGCATGTCGGACAGTTCGCCGTACAGTTCCTGGGATCCTTCGGAGAAGTTCTTGACGAAGTTCAGCGGGTTGCTGATCTCATGGGCCACGCCGGACACCAATTCGCCCAGCGCCGCCAGCTTCTCCTGGGCCACCAACCGGTCCTGCATGCGCTGCAACTCGGCGTTGGCCTCCCGCAGTTGGCCGTAAAGCTGCTCGACCAGGTTCAGACGCTGGACTTCCAGCGCCTGTTGTCGGAAGACCTCCAGGGCGTCGGCAAGCTCGCCGATTTCGTCGGTGCCCACCTCCGGCACCGGCGTTTCCAGGTCGCCGGTGGCCATGCTGCGCATCCGGTCGGACAGTCGGGACAGCCGACGCACCACGCCGTTGCCGACCCATAGCCAGGCCGCCATCGTCGCCGCAATCACGCTGGCGATGCTGATGACCGCCAGCAGGACCCTTCCCTGGTCGAAGCTCGCCACCGCCGCGTCCAACGTGGACGCTGACTCCGCGCGAGCCTCACCCAGGAGCGTGGTCACCGAATCCTGCAACGCAGCGGCGGACTGCTCAAAATCCTGGCCCAACCCGGCGGCCTGTTCCTGCAGGCCGAGTTGCTGCCGCCGCACGAAGAACACTCCGTCGCCCGCCGCCAGATCCAGCACCGCAGGGTCGGCGCCCGATCCGGCCAGGGTTTCCAGCTCGCTCCACAGGCGTTCCAACTCCGCGTCGTCGTCGGCTTTGAGCGCCTGGCCCAACACGCCTGCCGCCGTCTGCGATGCTTGGTCCGATACTTCCAGCGCCGCCAGTTGTGCCTGCACCTGCGCCGCGTCCTCGTCAGCCTGCAGCGTGGCGATCCGGTTCAGGGACAGGCTGCTGATGATGTCGGCCAGATCGTATGCGCCGTCATACACCGCCTCCGAGTGCGCTTCCAGAGATGGCACGCTGCTGACCTGCGCCAGGTGCGTCTCGAGTCTCGCGAGGGTGTCATCCACCTGGGCCGCGCTCACGGCGCGCGATCCGTCGGCCGAGTGAGCCAGCAGGTTGGTTCCCAGGTAGCGCAGGCCGTCAACCTCTCTTGCCGCCGCCCACGACGCCTCCAGCACCGGCACCGACTCCGACCGCACCTGGTAGTTCAGGTCACCGCTCCGCTCAAAGTAGAACACTCCCACCGCCGCTGAAACCAGCGTCAGCACCACCGCAAAACCCAGGGCCAGATACAAACGGGCGCCAATGCGGCGCCACGGATTGGAAAAAACGCCCATATCAAGAGACTCCGCTTTGAAAATCGGCAAATGCCATGAGGGTCAACTTATTCGACGAACGCCGGATCCCATACGCGAACATTATCCCCGTTGCGCGCTTGCCAGGACAAGAACTCCTCATGCCTCGAACATAACCGTTTCGGCCCATGAACGGCTGCGGCCCGCATTTTCACAATGACACCGCCTTGCTTGACCCTTGTCTCCGGCGCAAAATATCATCAAATGACAGCGCGACTCCGAGAGGTTGGAACCATGACCGCCAATCCCGAAACCCTGGAAAAAATCGCCGGCATCATCAGGGACGAACTGCCCAACTACCTGTCGGCCGATTTCATCATTAACGACGTGAAAGCCGAAAACCGGACCGGCCCGGACGAAGAGGACTTCGTTTACATCCGCGTGATCCTGGAAGACGATCATCCCGAACTCGACCCTCACAAGATGCTGGAATTCAGCAGCGACATGCGCGACGTTTGCCAAAAGGCCGGGATCATCCATCCGCCCAACATCTCGTATTCGGATAGAGGCGAACTGAGCAGATGACTACCGCCAGGGGCCTGCCGCCCACGCCCGTCGATTGGCGTCAACTCGTACAGGCGGGATACGACCTCCTCGACACGCGACGTGGGGTATTCACTCCCACCGGCGGGCACGTCCGCAGGGCCATCAGCAACGCCTACTACGCCCTTTTTCACGCACTGGCAGAAAGCAACGCCGATATGCTCATCGGTTCACCAGGCGACGCTCTGGCCGTCGCTGCTTGGTCGCGCATATACCGTGGACTTGACCATTCGCCCGCCCGCCGTGAACTTCGGCGCCACCGCCATGAATTCTCCGCTCCAGCACGCAACTTCGCGGATACATTTGACCTCATGCAGCAGCTCCGCCACTCGGCGGACTACGATCACACCGCCGTCATCACGGCACAGGAGGCCAGAGGGCACCTCAGTCAAACCGAAGCGGCTATCCTCGGCTACTTGCAGAGCTCAGTCAGCGAGAGGCTGTACATTGCCACGTTGACCCTGATCAGGCCGCGCTAGGCGAAGCCTTCTCCGCGATCCACACGAACCAAAAATCCCCGAACGAATCGGGGAACCAAAGCGTAGATGGTGGGGAAGGCGGGACTCGAACCCGCACGCCCAAGGGCACATGATCCTAAGTCATGCTCGTCTGCCAATTCCGACACTTCCCCAGAGCCCCCGCCGATTGGCGCATGACCGGCCCAATCGACCATTTTGGGAGATGGTGACCCGCCTCGGGGTCGAACCGAGAACCTGCTGATTAAGAGTCAGCTGCTCTGCCAGTTGAGCTAGCGGGCCACAGAGCGGCGCACAAGGCGCAAAAGTTAGGCTATCAACATCAGTTGGGGGTGTCAAGAAACGGGCGGGCACGCTGAGCATAACGGCGTCATGTCTCGGCTATTGAAACCGTGCCGAGTGTGTCTCCGGCGATGACGGCGTGAGCGTAGGCAACGCAGGCTCGCATGTCTTCCGGTTCCAAGTCAGGGTAGTCGTCCAGCAGTTCTTGCGTGGTGGCTCCCTGGCTCAGAAGGCTCAGGATGAGCTCGACCGATATCCGCATGTTGCGAACAATCGGTTTTCCTCCAAACACATCCGGACGAGCCGTGATGCGTTTCAACAGTTCTTGATTGTCGGGCATCGCTATAGTTCCTGAACGGTTGGCGGTGTCAAGAAACGGGCGGCGCCTGGTTCAGGCCGGCGATGCGCTCGCACCACTGCCCTGCGCCCAGCACCTGGCCCTCCTGACCCCACGGGCCGCCGAACTGCACGGCCATGGGCATCCCAAGCTCGCTCAGTCCTGTCGATACCACCACCGTCGGCAGGCCGGCCGCCGTCCACGGCTGCTGGAACGCCGCGTCCCCCGTGGTGTTCAGGTCCTTCGGCGCGGGCGCCGGCGTTGCCGGCGTCATCACCACGTCCACCCGGGCCGCCATCTCGCTCATGTCGGCGCGGAACTGCCGGCGCAGCCGTTGTGCCTTCATGTACGTGGACGTGGGCATGATCATTCCCATCTCCATGCCGCCGCGTATGCGCGGCCCGTAATCGGCGGCGCGGATGCGGTGGTTGGCCTGGTGGAATCCGGCGCACTCCACGTTCATGACGACCCGCTGGAAGCTGTGCACCCGGGCGAAGCTGTCCGGCAGCGGGATCTCCTCCACCTCTGCTCCCGCCTCCGCCAATTGGTTGGCAACCGCCTCCGTATGCGCCCAGATCTCGGGCGTAGCGTAGTCCTGGTAATACTGCCGCACCAGCCCGATGCGCGGCGGCCGGTCGTGCTCCGTCATCTGCGCCACGAAGTCGGGCACGGGCTCGCGCAGGCTGCCGGGATCATTGTCGTCCTCGCCGCTCAGCACCATCAGCATCAGCGCGGCGTCCGCCACCGTGCGCGTGAGGATGCCCACGTGGTCCAGCGACCAGCTCACCGGCGCGACTCCATACCGGCTGATGCGCCCGTAGGTGGGTTTCAGCCCCACGATGCCGTTGTACGCCGCCGGCCGGCACGTGGAGCCGCCGGTCTGCGAGCCCAGCGCCGCCGGCACCATGCGCGCCGCCACCGCGGCCGACGACCCGCTGCTGGAACCGCCGGGGGTGTGCTCCAGGTTCCAGGGATTGCGCGTCGGCGATGGGTCGGACGTGGCGAACTCGGTGGTGACCGCCTTGCCCAGAATGATGCCGCCGGCGGCTTTGATCTTGGCCACCGACGTGGCGTCGAAGCTGGGGACGAAGTCGGCGTACACCTTGGAGCCGCACGCGGTGAGCATCCCCTCGGTGTAGAAGATGTCCTTCAGACCCACCGGCACGCCGTGGATGGGGCCCAGCGCCGCGCCGCTCTGCACCTCGGCCTCCCGCTGCCGCGCCATCGCCAGCACGGCGTCCCGGTCAATCGTGACCCAGGCCTGAAGGTCCCCGTCCAGCGCGTCAATCCGCGCCAATAGCGATTCCGCCAGGGCCACCGGCGAAATGGTTCCCTCGCGAATTTGCGCGGCGGCTTCTACCACCGATAGCTCATGAAGTTCAGGCATCATCCAACCTCTTGACGGTGTGGCTCAACTCCCTCTCCCCTCGCGGGCGAGGGCCGGGGCGCCGGGAGTATTCGACTCCCCCACTATTCCTGGAACAGCGGCTCCAGGTCCGGGTGCACGTCGGCGCCCTCAACGTCGTGAATCTGCTGCGCCGCAGTCCGCAGGTACGATTCCAGTTCCACGGCGCGCTCCTCGCCAAACTCCACCACCGCCCGCCGGCGCAGCTCCTGGTAAATCCGCTCCAAATCGTTGCTCTGGCTCATTTTGTTTAGTCCTCGTTGCCAGCGTCGCCTCGGTACTTGGTCCAGTTCGCCCCCGGATTGTAATCGTTCCCACACTGCGCCGACAATCTCGGCGGCTGTGCAAGTCGCGAACCAATCTAACGCCTAACCCGTCCTATACCGTAACCACCTAACAAGCCACCTATGGCAGTGATGGTAGGTATGACGATTTCCAGGAGCTTGTCAGGTGCACGCCATGCTACCAAACCGCATATGAACAGGATGACAATCATCGCCGCGACCGCCAGAGACGCGATAATCTTAATTTCTTGCATCTTTCTCTGGTGGTCACGTTTTGCCTCTTCGTTTATCAAGTCCAGTTCATGCCGGTCGAGATCAAGGGCTTTGTGAGCTAGTTCTGCGTCGACAATGGATTCTTCGTTCGTGGTTTAGAACAGACGGGAAAAAGCTTGCATCACGATCTGACCGATCTGATGCCCCGCCAAATCAGCGCCAAACGTGTCGCGTTCACTGGACGACTCGCTGGGTGAGGGAGGCGCTGTTGGAGTAATATCTGTCGACGATCGACCAACGCCGCCGTTCTCCCCCGCACCTGCTTCGGCATCCTGTGGATCGGATCGTCTGGACATGACACGTCTACAGTTCGGACCGCCGATTCAACCTGTCTAAGCGCAGGCGGGAACGGTTTGCAGTTTTGTCATGCAGGCTGCGCGCAAGTATGGTGTTGACGCGGCCTCGTAAGTCTTCGTGAACATAGATGCGCGCCGCCATGTCCACTGCTTTGGGATCATCACCTGCCGCGAGCGCCTCGTGGGCTGCTTTGAGGAAACGACGCAACGAGTAGCGGCTGCGGGTTACCGTCGGATTCGCCCTTGCACGACGTCTCGCTTCCAAGGCTCCCTCCAGCCGAGTCTTGATAGCAGGCATGGTGTTCCTCCTGAGGCTCCTTCCCCGAGGCTCCTCCTCCGAGACTATAATTGCGGCGCGTCGCCAGTCGAATCCTTGCGCTTGTTCCGGCCAATTGTAACAGTTGCTGATTCAGGCAGTGGCGCGAGATTCAGAGAGCCGTTTGGCATTCGTGAGTTGGGAATGAGTTCTCACGCTCATTTGAATTATTTTACTCCAATCGCCTAATGCCCACGCCCCAGCCGGTCCGCCAGCGATTCCGGCAAGCCTGCCGCGCGAATTTTGCGCTGCGCCGTCGCGATGTCGTACTCGACGCGGCGGTGCTCCAGCGCGCCCGCGCCGCCGATCTCGCTGTCATAAAGCAGGTACGACGCCCTCCAGTCTCCGTCCCTGGGCTGGCCCACGCTGCCCGGGTTGACGATCACCCGCTGCTCCGCGCTCAGCATGAGCGGTTCCGTTTCGTCCAGCAGCGCAACGTCCGCGCCGTGCTCGTTCTCCGTCCACACGATCGGATAGTGCGAGTGCCCCACCAGGCAGAACGGCGTCGCCATCAGCGCGAACGTGGCCAACGCCGCCGGCTCGCTGATCAGGTACTCCATCACCGGATCGCGCAGGCTCCCGTGCACGTGGGTAAAATCGTCCACCGTGCGCACCTCGGGCAGTCCGGCCAGGTACGTCATCTCGTCTTTGGAGAGTGCATGGGCAGTCCACAGGGCCGCCGCCCGCGCCGCGCCGTTGAACAGGTCGGGGTCCAGCTTGCCGGTAACCGCGTGGTCATGGTTGCCCGCGATGGCGATGTGCGGCAGGCCCCGCAGTCGCTCGATGCACGCGCCGGGATCGGCTCCGTAACCCACCAGGTCTCCCAGGAACCATACGGTGTCATAGCCGCCGCGTCTCTCCGCATCGGCCAGCACGGCGTCAAACGCCTCCAGGTTCGAGTGAATGTCGGACACCACCAGCGCGCGCATGCCCAGCATCGTAGCACAGCCCAACGGCCCCAAAGTTGCCAAGCCGCCCAATACATGCCAGAATCCCCAAAACTCACCATAGGATGAAACGACCATGCAGCTGCGAATAATGTCTCCCGCCGCCGCGCGGGTGGATTTCAAAGTTCCGCCGGCCCCCCGCCTGGACACCCTGGAGGGCAAGACCATCGGCCTTTACGACAACATGACCGGCGGCGCCGGCGTGGCCGTTGACCGGGTGGCCGAGCACATCGCCCGACGTTACTCCAACGTGAAGTTCGAGAGCTACGGCGGCCCCCGGCGTGATGGCCGTCCCTCCCTCAGCCGCGGCGTGCACATCGACGAGGCCGAGGCGGCAATCATCTCCAACGAGGTTGACGCCATGGTGGGCGCCGCCGCCCATTGAGGGGGCTGCACGTCGTGGCTTGCCCACGACATGGTAGCTATGGAGAGGGCCGGCATCCCCGCCGTCGGCATCGCCGCCCGCAGTTTCGCCCGTGCCTGGCAGTCCTGTGTGGACGGCTGGGGCCAGCCCGCGACGGCGTTCGTCACCATCCCCCACGCCTGCACCGGGCAGCAGTCCGATTACATCCACAGCATGGTGGACGAGCAGATTGACAACATCATCCTCGGCCTCACCCGCATGTCGGCGACGGCCGACCTGTCCGGCATGACCAACGGCCACAGCGAGACCGACGTGTTCACCGTCACGCTGGACGAATCGCCGTGGGGCATCGATGCCGTCAACCGATTCATGGAGGAGCGGGACTGGAGCGACGGGATGCCCGTGGTTCCGCCCACGCCCGAGTTGGTGGAGGCCATGCTGAAGGGCACGCGCCGCGCGCCGCAGGACGTGGTGATGGTCATGGAGCCCGGCTTCGGCCTGGCCACCGTGGAAAAGATCGCCATCAACGCGGTCATGGCCGGCTGCCGTCCGGAGCAGTTCCCCATCCTGCTGGCCGCCATCGAGTGCATCGCCCAGCCGGAGAGCAACCACCGGGACATGCAGGTGTCGGGCCACACCGAGGCCCCGCTGATTCTGGTCAACGGTCCAATAGCGGACCGGGCCGGCATCAACTACGGCACGTCGGCCATGGGGCCCGGCGTGGTCAACAAGGCCAACACCGCCATCGGGCGCGCCCTGCGCCTGTGCCTCATCAACATCGGCTACTGCAAGGCCGGCGCCGGCGACCCCAACTTCATCGGCCTGCCCACCAAGTTCGGCATGTGCATTGCCGAGAACGAAGAGGTCAGCCCGTGGCAGCCCTACCACGTGGACAAGGGGTTCCGGCCCGACGAGAGCGCGGTCACGGTGGTAACCGTCACCGGCCCGACGGACGTGCTGGACAACGCCTCAAAGAACCACCTGGACACGCTGAACAACATCGCGTCCATGATGTTCTACCGCCACGCCGGCGGTGGCGCGTGGATCAAGGGTCCGCAGTCCGCGCAAGTTGGCCACACCAACGAGCGCGTGTCCTACCAGGGCCCGTACCATCCGATCATGCTCAGCCCGTCGCGCGCGGTCATACTGAACAACGCCGGCTTCAGCAAGCGCGACGCCCAGGAGTGGCTGCACGAGCGTTGCCGCGCGTCATTGCAGGATGCCATCCGCAACGGCGTGCCCACCGACGAGAACGGCAAGTGGCTGGCCCACCCCGAGCTTCAGCACCTTGCCGACGACCCGGACGCCACCATCCCGGCGCTGGAGGATCCGGACCAGTACCTGCTGTGGGTCACCGGCGGTTCCACCCACTACGCCAACTTCTTCTACGGGACGTATGGCATCGCGACGGTGCCGGTGGAGGACGTTGGGTAAAATCACGGCTCGCTGACGCGACAATATGAGGGGGGCAGCTACGCGTGCTGCCCCCTTCATGTTTGGCTGGTGTGCAGCCTACTGCCGACCCAGCAGATGGTGTCCACGGAATGGTTATTAGTGCTTGCCGCTATTAGCACCCCGTGCTATTATAGTGCTAGGCACTAAACGGGACGGTTGCACTCGGTCGCATCGGTGTTGGCTGGCATAAACGACTGTGGGCAGCCAGAAAGTACAAATTAAATATAACGGATAATTTTGCCGACACTATAGAGAATAACGCAACGATATAGAGGTGTGAATGATAATAAGCTTCAAAGATTCTGATACTGAATCGATATTTCGTCGCAAACGGATCAAGGGTTTTTCTCAGGATTTGCAGCGTGGCGCGCAGAGAAAATTGGCGATACTACACAATGCCATTGACTTAAATGACCTCAGAATACCGCCTGGCAATCGTCTGGAAAAACTCTCCGGCAACCGCAATGGACAATATAGCATTCGGATAAACGAACAATGGCGGATCTGCTTCGAATGGAAAGCAGGGAACGCCCTGGAGGTTGAGTTGACCGATTACCATTGAAGTTCGTATGTGAAACCGGAATTATGTGCAGGAGCAACCATGAATTTGAGCATATCCAACGAAAACGAAAAGCTCCCACCTATCCATCCGGGCGAAATCCTCAACGAGGAGTTCCTGATCCCTTTGAACATCAGCCAATACCGCGTGTCTAAATCCATAGGTGTGGACCCGCGGCGCATTCACGCAATCGTGCACGGAGAGCGGGCCATCACCGCCGAAACCGCGCTGCTGCTGGCCAGGTTTTTCGGTAACAGCGCCGCGTTCTGGATGGGGATACAGAACCAGTACGACCTGGAAACCGCCGAGGATCGTATGGCGGAAAAGCTGGCGGTGGTCCAGCCATATCGCTAAGCACAGCGAGTTCGCCGGTGCTCCGATATTATGGTCTATAGGCGAGCATCGGAGAGTCGCAGGCTGATGGCATCGGTCCTGCCGATATTGCGTATCTTGCCGTACCATGCGCCGTATGGTAATTTGATCCAACCAAATTCGCGCCGCTAACGTACGGCAGGCGTAGTTCTGCACGCACGCACATACGAGGAAGGAGCGCCGCCGTGGACCCGCTGCTTGAAGTCAAGAATCTGCAAACGTACTTCTTCACCTACGAGGGCATCGTCAAGGCTGTCGACGACGTCACCTACGAAGTGATGCCGGGTGAAACCCTGGGCCTGGTGGGAGAAAGCGGATGCGGCAAAAGCGTGAGCGCCTTGTCGCTGATGCGCTTGATCCCCGACCCGCCGGGCAAGACCGTAGGCGGCGAGGTGCTGTTCGACGGGGAAAATATCCTCGAGGTCGATATGGACGACATGCGACGGATCAGGGGAGCCAAGATGGCCATGGTGTTCCAGGAACCCATGACGTCCCTGAACCCGGTGCTGACCCTCGACCGCCAACTCACGGAAACCATCCAGCTTCACATGGGCAAGTCCCGCGATGACGCCCGCCAGGACGCAATCGACCTGCTGGCGCAGGTGGGCATCCCTGACCCCGAACGCCGCATCCGACAGTATC
This sequence comes from Dehalococcoidia bacterium, assembly GCA_965116565.1. Taxonomy (GTDB): domain Bacteria; phylum Chloroflexota; class Dehalococcoidia; order Lucifugimonadales; family UBA3495; genus Bin87. Next base: position 492,079 of record OZ220699.1, on the reverse strand, counting down.
CCCACCAGTTCAGCGGGGGTATGCGTCAGCGCGTGATGATCGCCATGGCGCTCAGTTGCAACCCCAAGCTGATCATCGCCGACGAGCCCACCACCGCGTTGGACGTCACCATTCAGGCGCAGATCCTGGAGTTGATGAAGTCCCTCACGGATACCCTGGGCGTGGCGCTGATTATCATTACCCACAACCTGGGCGTGGTGGCGCGCTACGCGGACCGGGTGAACGTCATGTACGCGGGCAAGATCATTGAACGCGGCTCCGCGCTGGAAATTTACACGAACCCCCGCCATCCTTACACCGTCGGATTGCTGGACTCCGTGCCGCGACTTGACCAGCGGTTGTTGGATGACGCGGGCAACGCCGCGAAGTTGGTGCCCATTGAAGGACAGCCGCCCGACCTCGTGAACCTGCCCCAGGGCTGCTCATTCCGCGCTCGCTGTCGTTGGGCGATCGATAAATGCGCCACAGAGGCGCCGCCGCTGATGCCGGTGGAAACCAACGGCGGCGAGGAACCACACGTTTCGGCCTGCTGGCGCTCCGAAATACTCGGTGTGCAGGCCCTCAGCTACGCGATGGGAACCGCGTAGCGCCGCTGCCGCTCCAAGAGGAGTAACAAAATGACGACTGCCGAAATGCCGCAGACCGCCCAGACCCAGCCGGGCCACGGAGAGGTGCTGCTGGATGTCCGAGGCCTGAAAATGCACTTCCCCGTAACGTCGGGGATCCTGTTCCAGCGGGCCGTGGCCTACATCAAGGCCGTGGACGACGTGAATTTCACGGTGCTGCGCGGCGAGACCCTGGGACTGGTGGGCGAGTCAGGCTGCGGCAAGACCACCACCGGCCGCTGCATCCTGCGTCTCTACCGACCGACCGACGGCGAAATCTGGTTCGACGGCACCGAGATTGCCAATGCCCGAACCAACCAGATGCGCGCCATGCGCCGCCAGATGCAGATCATTTTCCAGGACCCGTACAGCTCCCTCAACCCCCGCATGACCGCCGGCAACATCATCGGCGAACCCCTGGCCGTACACGGACTGGTCAACAACAAGCGCGAGTACCGGGAACGGGTCGCGGAGTTGCTGAACAACGTTGGCCTGAACCCGTACATGGCCGACCGGTTCCCCCACGAGTTCAGCGGCGGACAGCGCCAGCGTATCGGCGTGGCGCGAGCCTTGTCGGTTGACCCGTCCTTCATCGTGTGCGACGAGCCGGTGTCGGCGCTCGACGTGTCCATTCAGGCCCAGATCATCAACCTGCTGGAGGACCTGCAGGAGCGCTACGACCTGACGTACCTGTTCATCGCTCACGACCTGTCCGTGGTGCGGCACATCAGCGACCGCGTGGCGGTCATGTACCTGGGCAAGATCGTCGAGATCGCCGACCGCAACGCAATCTACGAAAACCCGCAGCATCCCTACACCAGGGCCCTGCTGTCCGCAGTCCCGATTCCCGACCCGATCCTCGACGCCCAGCGCGAGCGCATCATCCTGTCGGGTGAGGTTCCGAGCCCGCTGAACCCGCCCAGCGGGTGCGTATTCCATCCGCGCTGTCCATTGGCGACGGACGACTGCATGCGGGTTATGCCGGAGGCGCGGGAGGTGTTGCCGAACCACATCGCGGCGTGTATCAACGTGCCGGGGTACGGACCTTACTGATACTGCCGGCAGATTGTCGTCTATTCAGCCCGGGGCAGCAGAGGCCGCCCCGGGCGTTTTTGACAAGCGCGCTTGGGCACACATATCATGCTCTTCGTAAGGGTGCATGAGAGGCAGCGTTATGTGGGATCGTATCTTCATTTTGTCGATGGTTGTGTTCTTCGTCGGCATGGTGGCAGTGCTGGCTGGAGAATTTGTGGTCACCAACGTCCAGCCGATCACTGCGGTCGTTGGTGGTTCGATAGCCGGTGCTGCTGGGATTGCCGGGGCTGTGTCCGGCATTGTGCTGATCTTCACCACCGATTTCAGTTCCTGATTGATGGAGCTTTACCCATTATTGTGGAAAGCGATACTGGCAACGTTTGCGTTAGTAGCCTCGGCATTAGCTCTAACATTTATAGTGGTGGTGGTTATCCGGTCTGATGTTGAAGCCATGGAAATACTGTACCTATCAGCAGCACTTATCACCATCTGTGGCGCGGGCATCTCGCTGATCAAAAAACTATGGCGAAAGCGACGATGAAAGAAATGATCACCCTGAGGACAACAAAATGCGTCTTGAAAACAAAACCGCTCTCATCACCGGCGCCAGCCGCAACATCGGCGCCGAAATCGCCCGCACCTTCGCCCGCGAAGGGGCGGACCTGATCCTCAACACCCGGCAGTCGGTGGAGGACCTGGAGTCAGTTGCCGCCGAATGCCGCGAGTTGGGCGTCCGTACCCACACCGTCATCGGCGACGTGTCCGACCCTGACCTCGTCTCTGCGATGGTGGCGGAAGGTATCGATGCCCTGGGCACGGTGGACGTGCTGGTCAGCAACGTGGCGGTTCGGCCACACAAGCCGCTGCTGGAGGTGTCGGTTGATGAGTGGCAGGACGTCATCGCCACCAACCTGCACGCTTCCTTCTACCTCATGCGCGCCGTTTTGCCCGGGATGCTCGAACAGGGCTCCGGCAGCATCATTGCGCTGGGCGGCCAGGCTGCCATTACCGGCCGGCCCGAGACCGCCGTGGTCACCACCGCCAAAACGGGGCTGCTGGGCCTTATCCGCGCCGTCGCCGCCGAATACGCCGGCCAGGGCGTGCGGGCCAACCTGGTGAATCCCGGTTCGACGGACACGTTCCGTGCGCACCCTGAATGGTATCCGGAGTTCCAGGAAGTGGAGCGCAACTCCGCGCAACACCTGAGCTCCATTCCCATGGGCCGGCAGGGCACGGTCCAGGACATCGCCAACGCTTGCCTGTTCTACGCCAGCGACGAGTCGTCCTACATCACCGGCGACCGCATGAACGTGGTCGGCGGCCGCTACATCGTTTAGCCGGCAACGTGCAACCGCCGCGTCGCACGTCCCACAACGCCGGACAGGCCATGACCGCCAAACCGTCCAAAGCCAGGCCGATGCCCGACCCGCCTCGGATCAAGCATCCAACCGAGGCCGAGGCTCCGCATCTCTACGAAAACGGCGTGTACTACCCCCGCCGTCAACGGGCCGCTGCTCGACCCGCCCTCGGAGGTGGACGCTCCCCACCTGTACGAGAACGGCGTCTGCTACCCTGAAACGGACGGTGTACCTCTGCCAGCGCGGAAACCCAAGGCTGCCAATTCCAGAGGCTGGTGACCACGTTGCGTGGGCGCTACGCCGAACGGCCCGGCGCTCACGTCAATGGCAACACTTTCATCTACCACGATGAGGGCAACCCCCAGCGTACTGCGAAATCTGCGATTGCTGGAATCGAGAGGATTGGTACGGCACATTGCCAATAGCCCCAATGATCCACGAGCCTATTGGACCTCTGCACCATTGCATTGACGACAGGGTGGTTCGACAAGGCAGCTGAGCTATTTCTACTGTGTCGTTTTTGTTTAGAGCAGTTTAGATTAGGCGCGCGCCACCGCCCTCGAGGCCGACTGCGCCGTCTGCGCGGGCACGAGGGCTAGGCTGTCGGGCGACCCGACGCGAAGCCCCCGGTTTTCGCCCACACCAGGCTGGCCGCGCCGACCATCCCCTGGCTGTCCCCCAGCGTCGCGGGAGCCAGGCGGAACCGGCGGTGTCCGGAGCTCATGGCGCGGCGGCGCATCCCGTCCTCGATGCGCCCCAGCAGGTCCAGTTGCAGCAGGCCCTGGGTTACGCCGCCGCCCAGCACCACCACGTCGGGGTTGAACAGGTTCAGCACGTTGCCCATGCCCACGACGATTGCAGCCACGGCGTCGTTGACCACCTCCAGGGCGACGGAATCGCCCCGTTCCGCCGCGTTAAACACGTCCTCGCCCGTGATGTCGGCGTTGGCCTCGTAGGCCAGTTGCAGGGGAGCGCCCGGCGTGGCGTCGGCCAGCCGGGCCTGTGCCGCCCTTCCGATGGCCGTGCCCGAGGCCAGCGCTTCCAGGCATCCGCTGTTGCCGCAGGCGCACGCTGGCGCGTCGGCCCGGGAGTCGATGGTCATGTGCCCCACCTCGGCGGCGGCGCCGGCAGCCCCGACGAATATCTCGCCGCCATCCACCACGCCGGCGCCAACCCCCGTGCTGAAGGTAACGAATACCAGCGTGCGTGCCGGCTCATGGTGTGGCGGTATCGGTCGACCTGCGCCGTAATAGCATTCCCCCAACGCGGCCAGGTTGGCGTCGTTCCCCACCCACACCGGCATGTCCAGCAGGGGCGCCCACACGTCGGGCAGCGTCACCCCGTTGAGCGCGGGCAGGTTGGGCGAGGAGAGCAGCATGTTGGTAGAGGCGTCGATCGACCCCGCCAGCGCGATGCCAGCGCCCGTGATGGACCGTCCGACCGCGTTGTCCCGGGCCTCAAGCAACAGATCGCCGGCCGCCGTCACCAGTTCATCCTGCAGCGCGCCCGGTTGGTTGGCGACGCGGCCCTGCCAGATCAGCCCGCCTTCCCGGTCAATGACCGCGGCGCGCGCCCAGGTCCCGCCCCAGTCCATCGCCAGCGCCACCTGGGACTCGGCCAAGTTATCGGGAGAGCCGGTGGTCGTCATCGCAGGGTTGCGTCTCCTCGCTTATCTGGTGGAATGAATGGACGGATTGTATCACCCGTCTTTTGCGGTTATCCCCCGCCCGATCCAGCCTCGGTCAGCAGGCTGTCCAGCGTCGCCCGCAGCACCTCTTCCGGCATGGGGCCGACGTACTTGTGCCGGATCACCCCGTTGGAGTCGATAAAAAACTTCTCGGGGATGCCGCGCACCCCATAGTTGAGCGCGATATCGCCACCGGCATCCACGCCGGCCGGATAGACCACGCCAAACTCCACCAGGAACAACTCCGCCGAGTCCTCCGTGTCCCACACGTTGACCCCGACGAACTCCACGGGCTCGCCAACGTAGGCGGCGTAGGCCCGGTTCAGCGCCGCCGATTCCTGCCGGCACGGAGCGCACCAGGATGCCCAGAAATCCACCATCACCACCTTGCCGCGCAGGTCGGACAGCCGTATTGTGTCGCCATTCAGCAACGGCAGCGTGAAATCGGCTGCCGGCGAACTATCTATGCTGATCTCCCCGAACTGCTGGTTGATGCCGGCGCCGGCCGGCAGTCCCCGCTGCTGTGTCGATGCCCACGCCAGCAGCGCGAACAGGGGGATGAGCGCGGCCGCCGTCCCCAGGATGATCCAGTTGCGGCGGGACATCAGGCGGCGATGTTGACCGGACGTCGCCACACTCCCCACACCAACAATCCGGCCAGCGCTGCGGCTACCATGATGGGAATGGCCCCGTACCAGAACCGCGCTTCGGATAGCGGATTGCCCAACCTGGTCACCCACGACGGTTCCGGGAGCCCCGACAGTTGCAGGTTCACTCCTGCCCCCGGAGCCAGATCTTCCGCTTGCCAGACGCGGTAGGTTATCTCGCCCAGGGTCAGTGGATCCTGCGCGTCCAGCCCGCCCACGCCGATGTCGCCGAACTCGTCGGGGATCAGCAGGCGCAGCGACTCCGCTCCTTGCAGGGTATTGTCGCGCCAGGCCAGGCTGTCACCCTCATAGGGCACGGTGAATGTGAAACTGACCTGGTGGCGGCCCGGCTGCACTGGAGCCGTGATGGCGAAACCAGTGCCCACCGGGATCACTTCGCCGCCGATCAGATCGGTGGAAACGTCCAGGTTCGAGGCCTCCGGAGGCAACGAAAAGCGCAGGAAGCTGAACTGCCCGATCATGGGCGGAGCGGTCAGGTCGGGTACCAGCGTGGTATCGCTGCGGTTCTCCAGCGTGAACAGTTGCACCGCGGCCATGCGCCGCGTGGCGGTGTCAATTCCGGCCACGATGATCGACTGCTCGGTGGTGGCAACCACGCCCACATCCCGCGTCAACTCGTACACCGTGAGGGCCAGCGATTCCGTCGGGTCCGACGGTGACATCACCTGGCTGTACCTGGTCCCGCCGTAGATCGCCACGAGCGCGGCGCTCCCGTCGGCGGGTGTCGGTGGCACATCTTCAAAGCGGAATGCTCCGTCCGCATCGGTGGCCGTTTCGTACGTGTCCACCGAGCCGGCGTCGATGCCGAACTGGTGCAGCAGGACGGTGGTATTGGCCGGAATCGCGCCGCCCTGCGTCCCGTTGACCAGCTTGCCCGATACCGCCACTGTTCCGGAGGACTGCGCAAATATCTCCGGCGAAACCATCGCCGCCAGCACGATGGCCAGGAACGCGGCCGCTAATGCCAATCGGAGCAACAAGGCCCGGTCACTGCCCGTTGTGGCTGCCGCCATTGCGCTGTTGGCGCATGTGGGCTATTTCAGCGGTTAGCTCGGTCAGAGCGGCCAGAAATGCTTGGCGTTCTTGCCGGCGTTCCTCTGCAGCCAACCGGCGTTCCTCTGTGGCCTGCAGGCGTTCCTCCTCGCGGATGGCAGCGTTCTTCGCTCGTGCTTCCTCCAGCTGTTTTTGTAGTTCAGCCACTTGCATCTGTGCCGCGATGCGCGCGGCTCGTTCTTTTCTAATCATGTCGTACCGCCAGAACCCTCCGATCCCGCCGACCAGCCCGCCGTAGGTCAGCATCCTGCCAAATACGTCAACGTTGACATATTTGGCCACAGAGCCCAGGTTGCAACCGGTCAAACCGGCGATCTCGAGAGTACAAACCGTATGGGTATAGTACCAGATGAGCCACGTTGCCGCCGCCGTGACCACGCCAAGCAGCGCCGGAAGCCACACCACCTCCACGATGTCTGCGACGCTCGCAGGTTCGGCCGCGGCCGCGATTCCCGTGGAGTCAACCATCCTGTGCCCGTCCGCCTTCCCGGTCCATCTCGCGCAGGATCCGCGCCGCCTGCCGCCGGTACTCCTCCAGTTGCTCCTGGTAGTCGTCGTCGCTGACCCGTCCCAGCCTGTAGTCTGTCTGCAGGGTGCGGATGGCGTCGTACACGGAGTTCAGCGCGACGGTATGGTCAACTTCGCGCGCGGATTCGACCTCGGGCGTCGCGGATTCATTCCGCCGTCGCACCACCAGGGGCCACGCCACCACGGCAATTATCAGCAGGGCGATGGCGATCGCCAGGCCAAGCTGCATGGCAGGCAGGCTAATCGGCAGAGCCGGCGGCAGCCGGCGCCACCACCGGACGGCGCACCGGCGCCCGGGACGGCCACAGCGCGATCACTGTGCCCAGGATCAGCACCGGGCCCGCAACCCACATCCACCACACCAGCGGGTTCACCAGTATGCGGAACCCCACGGCGCCGTCCTCCCGGTTCTCGCTGGGCACCACGTAGAAATCCTCCACCGGCGTCGAGCGTATGGCAGCCAGGGTGGACGCCATGTTGTGGTCGGGATGGAACGTCCGCCGCGGGTGCATCGCCTCCAGGAACTCGCCGTTGTGGTACACCTCAACCGTGGTGCGGAACTCGGTGCGGTCCGCAAAAGCCAACGTCGTCGTGTCCACGTAGGTCATGCGGTAATCGCCGACGGTTACCTCATCCCCGGGGAACATCACCACGTCGCGCTGCACGCCGTAGAACGACTGCCCCACCACTCCCAACGCCACCATCACCACGGCCAGGTGGACCACGTACCCGCCGTAGCGGGGGCGGTTGGCCGCGATCAGGCGAAGGAACCCCACCGCTGGATTGTCGCCCACGCTGCGCCGCCGCGCGATGGTCCCCCGCGTCCACTCAATCAGGATGCTGGTGGTGACCAGCGCGCACAGACCGAACCCGACCACCGCGTAGGGCTGGCGTACCCCCACCGCCAGCAGCGCGGCCGCCGTTATCAACGCCGCCGTCCCCGGCAGCAGCAATGCCCGCCGCAGCGATTGCAGGTTCGCCCGACGCCAGGGCAGCAGCGGCCCGACGCCCATGAGCAGCACCAGCGCCAGCATCAACGGCCCATTGACCTGGTCGTAGAAGGGCCGGGCGACCGTGATCTCCTGCTCAGCAAACAGCCGCGACAGCAGCGGATACACCGTGCCCCACAGCGTGGCGAACGCAACGCCCAGCAGCAGCAGGTTGTTGATCAGGAACGCTGCCTCTCGGGACAGCATGGAATCCAGCCGTTGCGCGCTCCGCACCAGGTCGTACCGCCAGAAGAATATCACCATGGGCACGATGACGCCGAATCCCAGGAACAGCAGGAAGACCCAACCCAGCGTGGACGCGCCGAATGAGTGCACCGACGGAACCGGCCCGCCCCGGTTCATGAACATCCCGTAGAGCGCGAACCCGAAGGCGATGTTGATCAGCACGATGTTCCACATCCGGAACATGCCGCGCCGCTTCTGCACCATGATCGAATGTATGAACGCGGTCAGGGCGATCCACGGCATGAACGCCGCGTTCTCCACCGGGTCCCAGAACCAGAACCCTCCCCATCCGAGGATGGTGTAAGCCCACCACGAACCCAACAGCAAGCCGGACGCCAGCAATGCCCAGATGCCAACGCCCCAGGCGCGTCCGGCGTCAATCCATTCGTCGCCGCCCTTGCCTCCGATCAGATTGCTCAGCGAAAAGGCCATCGGTATGCTGATGCCCACCAGCCCGGCCATCAGCGCCGGCGGGTGGAAGAACATCCCGAAGTGCGTCAGCAGCGGGTTGATCCCCTGGCCGTCGGGCACCGGGAACGGCAGTTTCTGGAAGGGGTTGGCCATGAACGCCATCACCGCCAGGAAGAACACCTCGATCAGCATCAGGATGGCGACGGTCCACGGCAGCGTGGGCCGCGTGGACGCCGGCGCCAGCCAGATCGCCAGCGCAGCCATCACCGACAGGGCGAACGCGATGTAGAGCAGGGATCCCTCGTTGCCCGCGTAGAACGCCACCCACGTGAAGATGTTGGGCATGGCGATGTTGCTGTGCGCCGCCACGTACGCCAGCGAGAAATCCCGCGTGATGAACGATTGCACCAGCGACAGCGTGGACACCAACAGGACCACCACCAGCACGTAGGATGCCTTGCGGCTGCTGTCCAGCAGCGCGACCGAACCCCGGAGCTGCCCCAGCACCGAGGCAAACGTGGAGTAAATGGCCAACGCCAACCCCATCCACAGGCATGCCGCTCCGAGGTCAGCCATTGTCCCGCTCCGCTTCGGTATCCAGCGCCAGCTCCCGGTCCACCGCCGCGAGGTACGGCTGCAGATCGTCGGAGTCGCTCGTGGCAGCCACGCTGCCGCCGTCCCGCCGGCGCATGGCCCGCAGGGTCAACAGGCCGCCTCCCAGCGCGACCGCAACCATCACGCCTGGAACGATCCACGCAATCAGGTAGATTCCTGAGCGCGGCGGCTCTGCAAGCACGCCCGGACCGTACCGTTCCGGCGCGGAGAACCAGGCCAGCACTTCCTTCCTGGTCTTGCCCTCCGACAGCAACTCGCGCACCTGCGCGCGCATCTGTTTCGCCAGCGGCACCTCGGTCTGGTCGATGGTCTGCGCGGGGCAGACGGGGCACATCAGCATCCGGTCGATGGCCTGCGCTTCCGCTACGTCATACGCGCCGGCGTTCTCGCCGGATTGGGCGTACACTTGGCCTGCGAGCAACAGGAAGGCCACGATGACCGTGGCAAAAACGGCACCGGACTTGATCATCAATCAGTGGCAGCAGCGACTGTCAAAAATCCGGCCGGCGTCACGATGTCTATGCCGCGAAAGGGGTTCATCGCCAGCAGGTCATCATCGCCGGTTACGATGTAGTCGGCCTCACCGTTGACGGCCAACTCCAGGATTTTGTCATCTTCAGGGTCGCGGCAGGCTTGTATCCGTTCGGTGATTTCCATCCACTCCACTTGCTGCATCAGGTTATCCAGGAGCGTCTTTCTCGCCTGCACGCTGCTGTAGCGAATGAACCGCGGCCTGGCAAGCACATCTGCCAACTCGTCAGCTAAATCTTGGGACATCAAAACGACTCCCAAACGCAACGCCAGCATCAAAACTCGCGCCGGCACGGAATCGGCAAACAGCGCCGCGCTGACGACACTGTTCGTGTCAAACACACACCGCAACATTCGTGCTTATTCGTCGTCCAGTATGGATTGCAGAATTTCGGGTGTTAGTCCTCGCTCCTGCGCCTTTCGGCTCATCTCGTTCATAGATGCTTCCAGCTCTTCCAGGGACTTCCTGGGTCCCATCAGATTGCGCAAGTGCAAGTTGACCAGCCAATCCAATTTGAGGCGCTCGGATTTCGAAGCCGAACGGTATTTTTCGGCTACGTCAGAATCAACCGTCACTACTATGGTGTCTTTCATAGATGCGCCCCGCCATAAAAATGAGTGCTACCGTAATGGTAACACTCTGATCGACCCTTTGCCGGGGAGTTGTGCCGGCTATTGCGCTACTGGCACGCCGCCGCATCGCCGTCCTGTATGCAGTCCTCGACGTAGTCCAGGACCAGCTCAATCTGGTTCTCGGTCAGCAGCTTGTTGAACGGGGGCATCACGTTCACCCCGCCGGTCACCGCTCCCCGCAAACCGTCCCGGTCCAGGCTCTTGGCGGCCTCCGATGTCAGGTTGGGGTTCAGCAGCGCCGCATCGGTGGTCTGGTAGCCGTAGTCCACGATCATGCGGCCGAGCACCTGCCCGTCGCCCTGCCCGGTCGCGCCGTGGCACATGACGCAGTTGGTCTCAAAGATATGCTTGCCCGAGCCGGCGAAGGATGTTGATTCCGGCGGCGTGGACCCATACCACGGGACCGCGGACGCCGGCGGGCTCAGCCGCGGCGGCTCGTGGGCCTTGTAGGATGGCTGGTAGTGCATCTCGTAGAAAATATCCAGCGGATACGAACCTTGCGAACACCCAACGGCCAGCAAACCGGCCACGATGGCCAACCCGACCAACGGCAGCAGTCGCCCGCGCATCAGTTTAGTCCGTGTCATCAAAGTTCTCATTCCAGGTTTCGGATTGGCAATTGGGTGAACCCGCCGGATAATCGGGCCTAGGCGGAGGTCACGTCCACCGCGCCCGCTTCATTGAGAATATTCGTTACTTGCGGACTCTGCTCGGCGCCCGCGTTGACCAGCACTCCGATCATACCCTGGCTGATCCGGTCGTCCGACAGCCCCCGGCTCACGTTGGGGCGAACCGCGAGCACGAGGCCGATCACCGTAAACAGTATGGCTCCCAGCAGCGCGCCGGTGTAGCAGATCACCGCCAGCGGCGGCATGGCCAGGATCGGCTTTGGATCGATGGTCATGGGGACGGCCATGGGGGTGATTTCGGCAACCACCAGCGAGACGATCAGCCCGATCAGTCCACCGATCAGCGTCCACATGTACAGCCTGTGTCGTTCCATGCCCTCGCCCAACGCTCCCTCGGGGTAGGGCACGTCGGTGAGGAAGTTGTAGTCTGATTCCGGGATTCCGGCCGATTTCAGCGCGTCGCCGGCGTCAGCCGCCGCCGATGCGTCGTCGAACAGTCCCAGGATTGCTTGCCTTGCCATGCGATAGGTCCGCTCTTTGCGTTACTGGTCCGTTTTGACTTCTACCGCGCCAGCGGAGTTCATAATCTGCACCACCTCGAACCGTTGCTCGGGTTCCGCCTTTACGCGCAATCCAAGCAGCCCCTGGGTGATGCGGTTGTCGTAAATGCCAAGCTGGAACTTGGGCAATCGCGATTCGAACACGATGCCAATGACCGTGAACAGGATCGCGCCCAGCATCGTCCCTTCGTAGCAAACGATCGCCATGGGCGGCAACGACAGCACGGGCTTGCCGCCGGTTACCAGCGGGTACGCCACCTGCGTCATCGCGGTGATCATGATCCCGGACGACAGCCCCAGCAGCGCGCCAATGAATGGATACAGATACAGACGGTGCTTCTCCTCGCGCTCGCCCAACGACCCTTCGGGATAGGGGGAGTCGGTCAGAAAATCGTAGTCGGTGTCGGGAATGCCAGCACCCTTGAGCGCGTCGCCGGCGGTGGCGGCGGACTCGGCATCCTGGAACAGGCCCAGTATGGCTTGCTTGGTGCTGGGCGGGGAGATTGCGTCCCGCAACTGCTGCAAAAATCCTGGCATCGCCATGGCGGTAATCCCTTAGTCTTCCCTGAAGGTGGCCGGCACCGTGCGGCGGCCCACCTGCATTTCCGTCTTGAGTATGTCCCCTTCCTTGATGTCGTACAGCGGCACCAGCGGGAACACCCGACTGAACAGCAGCATCAACATGGAGACGAAGGCGAAGGTCGCGGCCACGATCAGCGCCTCCGGCCACCTGGGCAGGTAGTCGTTCCAGGTGAAGGTCAGGAACTGCTTGTTGGCCTGTCCGGGAACGAACAGCAGGTAGCGCTCCAGCCACATGCCCACGTTCACCGAGATACACGCGGCCGACATGATCCACAGGTTGCGCCGCCACGCCTTGGGCAGCCACAGGATGACCGGCAGGAAATATGTGATGCCGACGAAAACTATCATCCAGACGTTGTAGGCAACCCCGTATTCGCCGGGCAGGAACTGCAGCGCGCGCACCGCCAGCTCGTCGCCCTCCAGGCCGTAGATGCCGAAGATGATCTCCATCACCAGGAAGTAGAACCAGCCGGTGGCCACCACGATCAGCAGGCGGCCCAGCGCGTCGATGTGCTCGTGCCTGATGTAGTCCTGCCAGCCGTATGCCCACCGCAGCAGGATCATGGCGAACACCACCGCCGACACGCCGGAGTGGACCGCGCCCACCACGAAGTAGGGCGCGAACACCGTGCTGTGCCACGACTTGATGGCCACCGCCATTCCGAAGTCCCAGGACACGATGGAGTGCACGGACACGAACACCGGCAGAATCAGCGCGGAGAGCAGGACTCCCGCAATGATCTGCAGCTTCCACTGCCGCGGGTTGCCCTCCCAGCCCATGGCGAGCATGGTGTACACGATCTTGGGCCAGCCCGTGGTCCGGTCGCGCAGCACCGCAAAGTCCGGAACCAGCGCGATGATCACGAACAGCGTCGACGACGTGAGGTACGTAAGAATGGCGGATGGGTCCCACACCAGCGGCGTGCGGATGTTGGGCCAGATGCCGCGTGCGAAGTCATAGGGGAAGGCCCAGTACAGGATGCGCCACGGCCGTCCCGTGTGGATGATCGGCATGATCATCGCCGTCATCAGCGAGAAGATCGTGAGCACCTCGGCCGCGCGCGTGGCGGGCCGGCGCCATTCGGCCTTGGCAAGTCGCAGGATCGCGGAGAGCATCACGCCGGCATGGCTGATACCGATCCAGAACACGAAGTTGGTGATGAAGAAGCCCCACACCACCTTGTAGTTCAACCCGGTGATGCCCAGGCCGGTGTTGACCATGATCCCGACGGTGATTGTTGCAGCCAGCACAATCGCGCCCAGCAAGGACACCACCGGCCAGAACCACCGCGGCGTTTCCAGTATGGACCGCAGCAGGTCCCGGTTGATCTGTGCTGCGGGTAGGACTTTGCCTTCCTGCATTTTGCCTTACTCTTTGGGCCCCATCGTTCCCGCGAAAGTCGCAAGATGCTCCTTCAGCGCGCGGGAATCCAGGATGTTGTTCTGTCGGATCATGTCTTGATGCGTCGAGTGTCGAGTTTAGTTGTTTGGTGTTCCTTTCCTGCCCCGGGCGGGGTCGAGCGAAAGGCGGTTGTCTTATTCGGGTTTGGCCATCACCAGGTAGCGCCCGCGAATCAGCGTGCCAACCCGCTGGTACATGGAACCCTCTTTCATTTCCCAAAGGGACAGCGGCGGCAGCATCATCATGCCGATGCGGAATACCAGCAGCACTATTCCCACGCCGCCCAGGATCATGAAGATGTCCCAGAGGTCGGGGAACGTCGCCGGAGGCACTGGCAGCAGCAGCGCCGGGAACGAGAAGGCGTCGGACGGCAGGTAGTACAGTCCTCCCTCAACCGCCGGCGCGGCCCCGAACGCCGCAGCGAATATCCGGATGTGCCACAGCAGCAGGCCGATGATGATGAAGACGGCCGCCAGGGGTGCGCCCCAGCCCTCACGCCTGGCGTGGTTCGACACCAGGATCGGGAACGGTATGAAGAACGTGAAGAACAACTGCGCCCAGAAGATCCCGATGTACGAATCAAACATCAGGTAGTTCAGGATCGCCTGCTCAACCTCCAGCCGGCCGTACCAGTACGTGATGAAGAAAGCGAACAGGTGGTAGGTGTGCAGCAGGGTCAGGCCCAGCAGCACCTTGCTCGCCGCCCAGAAGGGGGCTTGGCCGATGAGGTCGCGGTATCCGCCCCAGCGCCGCATCACGTACGCCACCAGCAGGATCGTCGCCAGGCCGCCCTGGAAGCTGATCACCGTGTAGAACGGCGGCAGGATCGAGTCCTTCCAGCCGGGTATCATAGCCATCGCGAAGTCGCTGACCACCAGGAACTGCACGAACACCACCATCATGAAGTACAGCGCGCCCAGGATCGCCAGGCCGCCCTTCTGTACCTGCCACTGGCGCTTGGTGCCGTACCAGCCGCCGGCCAGCCGGCCGTATAGCGATGCGCGGAACCCCGTTACCAGGTGCCGGCTTTGCGCCATGTCCGGCAGCGCGGCCAGCCACAGGATCGCCACCGAGCAGAACGACAGGCCGATCATGCCAGCCAGCAGCCAGCCTGACGGGTTGACCAACTCCTGGAACCAGATGGACCGGCGCACCATCTGCTCGCCGCCCTCGGTCATCACGCCGATGTCGGGCAGCGCGATCAGCGCCGGTATGAACAGCAAAATGTTGACGATGCTGACCAGCGAGAATATCTCGGCGATCCGCGACAGGGGCCGCCGCCAGTGGCTCTTGGTGAACCGGAAGGCGCAGGCCGCCAGCGGCGCCGACGCCGTCAGCGTGAACACGAATGCGAACGTGGCTACGTAGAATCCCCAGGCCCGGTGGTCGGAGAACCCTGCCGTGGCGACTTTCAGCACAAACCCGACGACGCCGAGAATGGTCAGCGCCGCGCCGGCAAGCAGTACCATGCGGAAGATGCCCGATGGTGCGCGCTGCTTCTCGTTGACCTCGGCCACCAACCCCGACGCTTCGGGGATCACCCACATCTCCGGCCCGAAATGGCCGTGCTCGTGGGAGTCGTGGTCGTGGTCCGCCGCAGGCGGATGCGCCTGGGTTTCGCTTGCCATCAGTGTCCGCCCTTACCCGCCAGCGGGTACTGGTCAATCTTCTTCAGGTATATGACGCTGGGTCGGGTGTTCATTTCCTCCAGCATCCGGTAGCCCCGGGTCTCCCGGTCGTGCTCGCCGTGGCCCGGGTGCGCGTTCACGTCGTCAAAGTACGGCTTGATGGCCGCGTTGGGGTCCATCAGGTCGCCGAACATCAGCGCGTTGGTGGGGCACGCCTGCACGCATGCGGGATCATAGTTCCCCGCGGCAATGGTTTCGTCGTTCAGCCGGTTTCCATCCCTGGCTTCGACCTGCAACTCGCCCCGGCGAATGCGCTGCACGCAGAAGGTGCACTTCTCGGTGATGCCCCGAGTTCGCACGGTGACGTCCGGATTCAGTTGGTGCTCCATCCGCGCCGGCCAGTTGGGATGCCAGAAGTTGAACATCCGGACCTGGTAGGGGCAGTTGTTGATGCAATACCGGGTGCCGACGCAGCGGTTGTACACCTGGACGTTGAGCCCCTCTTCGTTGTGATACGTGGCATATACCGGGCAGACCGGTTCGCACGGCGCGTTCTCGCAATGCTGGCACAGCACGGGTATGAACCGCGCCTTCACGTTGGGGTACTCGCCCTCCCAGTAGCGCTCGATGCGGATCCACTCGTAGGCCCGCCGCTGCAGGAAGTAGTCCTTGGTGTTGATGGGGATGTTGTTCTCCGCCTGGCAGGCGATCACGCAGGCCTGGCAGCCCGTGCACTTGTCCAGGTCAGCGACCATTCCCCACTTGTGATCGTGTTGGGCGTTCGGCATTGTCAGATTGTCCCCAGGGCTTCCGTCTTGCCCCTCACCCTGAGCTTGTCGAAGGTTTGTGGTTCGACAGGCTCACCATGAGCGGGACGGATCATTTCGTCGTCCCTAGTGACCTCCCTCCTCTCCACTCGTGGTCTTGTAAATCTGCTCGGCGGGATGTTCGCCCACCTCGCGCGAGGTGTAGCCGCCCTCCATCTTGGAAACGGCCATGCTGTCGCCCGTCGGAGTGATGGCGCAGCGGTTGCCGCTCCACGTTACTCCGCCGGCGTCGTTCCCGGCGACGGCGAGAATGGACACCACGTTGCTGCTCTCGCGCGAGTCTCGACCCGTCGCAAATTCCGAGCCGGCCGTTCGCCCGCCGCCCATGGGCACTGCGGCGATGCCGGGCGGCATCCCGGGGTTCAGGTATGCCAGGGCTTGTATGGTGCCGGACGACGTGCTGATGTTCACCACGTCTCCCTCGCGGATGCCCATTTCATTGGCCCGATGCGCGTTGATCTCGACCCACGTCTGCCAGGCCACCGTGGTAACGGGGTCCGGCGCGTTCTGGGCCCACGGCAGGTGTGCGTGGCGGCCGTCCAGCACGGTGTTGTGCGCGAAGGGCAGCAGTTGGAACTCGCCGGAGCCGTGCATCTCGGCCGGTGCGGCCATGTTGACGATGTCGCTGAGCAGGCTGCCGGATGGTCCCCGACCGTGTCCGCCCGTGCCTTCGTCCCACCAGCCGCCGTATTTCAGCGTCTCGTTGAAGTCCGCCCCCAGCGTGTCCTCCACGTTGGAGCGGATCATTGCCTCGTAGTTCTCGGCCGGCATGGCGCCGGCGTTCCCCAGGTCGGCGGCTGCGTTGATCAGCACGTCCGGGAAGCTGCGGGGATCCAGGTCGGGCAGCGGGTTGATCACCGGTTGCTGCACCGAGTACACGTGGTACCCCGGCATGGGATCGGGCAGGTCGTCGCCCCAGTCCTCCAGCGCCGTGCGGTCCGGTATCAGCAGGTCGGCCATCACGCTGGTGTCGTCAATGAAGGGACTCGCGCTGATGATGGCCACGCTTTCGTTGCGCATCGCGTCCGCCATGCCCACGCCCGCGGGCAGGCCGTGCACCGGGTCGGCATTGTGGATGATGACCAGGCCCGTCGCGTTGTTGGCGATGTCCGCGGCGATCAGCCGCCACTCGTCCAGCGACACCACCGGCGCGCTGGTCGGCGCGTGAGATATGGGGCTCCCCGGATCGGGCAACAGGCCGCCCTCGTGCCCCACGTTGCCCATGATGTGATTCAGCATCAACACGGCCGAGGCGTTGAACCTGCCGTTGCTGTAGGCCGCGGCCTCTCCGCCGCCGCCGATTGCCAGCCCGCCGTGCGCCGCATAGTCATGCGCCATGCTGTAGAAGAAGTCATTGAGGGACTTGCCATCGAGCACTTCCGGCGGGATCCCCAGGATGCCGGCGTTGGCGTCCGGCGCAAACGCGCTCAACGCGCCGGGCCCCGCTCCGCCGGTGATCGCCTGCACGTAGGACGATTCAGGATGCGATTCGGCCACGCCCCACGCCATCGCCATCGCCGCGTAACCCTCGGCGCCGGGCGCGATGGGCACCCACTTGTCCGCGTTCGCCGCCGTCATCGAGTAGCGCGCGCCGAAGTGAACGTGCGTCCCCCGGTGACCGTGGTCTCCGGAACGGAATTTGCCATAACCCACTGCGTAGGACGTCGGGCTGCCCCAGGTTGACAGGAAGTCGGAACCGAAACTCACCAGCGTTTCAGCGTGAGCAATGTCGTGGAAGGGAAGGCTGTCGGTGCCCATCACGTCCCGGACCGCCGCTCGATACGCCGCGTCGTCCGCCGCTCCGCCGAAGGCCACGTGCCGTCCGCCGAACGCTTCCGCAAACGAGCCGCAGATCTTGGCGAAGCTGCACTTGCGCGCCTCGGTGATCAGCAGCATCCGGTTGCCGTTGGTGTCCACCGCCGCGTTGAACCGGTCCAGCGCCTCTTCCCACGTGATCGGGCGGAACTGACCGGACCCGCGCGGCCCCGTCCTCAGCATCGGCCCCGCGATGCGGTCAGGATGGTACGCAGATTGGATGATGGCGTCCGCCGCGGCCGCCTGCTTGCCCTGGTTGGTCGGGAAACGGGGGTTGCCGCGCACCTTTTTGGCGCGGCCCTCCATGACCCGTACCAGGATGCCCTCGCCGCCCGGCGTTGAGGTATCGTACGTCGCGTACCAGTTGTCGCGCCCGCTCACCAGGTCCTCCGGTATGAGCGCGGGGCTTTGCACCCTCAACTCATCGTCGAACAGGTCGCAGGCGATGGCTCCGGTAGCGGCGATACCGGCCCAGGCCAGGAAATTTCGGCGGCTTAGTTTCATTGGTAACAGGGTTCCGTTGCCAGGGTGCGGCCTACTTGTGACACACGGTACAGTCGGTGCTTACGTTGTTCTCGCGGTGGCAGTCCAGGCAGGTTCCCATCTTCAGGGACTGGCCCTGCTGCGGCTGCACCTCTTCCATTTGCGCCACGTCGCCGTGGCAGACGGTACAGGCTTCCTGCACCGGCACCGGCAGGTTCATCGGCTCTTGGTCGCCCACCGGCAGGGTAACCGTGCGTTCCTCGCCCTGCGTCAGGAATCTCAGGTGCGCCTCGTGAACAAACCGCACGTGGTCCGGCATGCGGTGCACGCGTTCCCAGTCGATGGGACGCCCGTCCGCGTGCTTGTCAATCACCCGCTGGATGTTGATCAGGGTTTCCGGTTCCGCAACGCCGGCCTTGGCGTTGGCCCCGTTGATCTGCTTGTGGCAGATGACGCAGACCTCAACCGCCGGAACCGTCGCGGCGGCGCCCGTGGTCACGTTGCGGTGGCAGAACTCGCACTGGATCGCATGGCCGCCGTCCTCAACCGCTCCGGCGTGCACCGTGTGCGGGAACGCGATCGGCTGGTCCGGCGCGTTGCCCCAACCGAACGGAGGGTTCGAGAACCAGGAAATGAACAGCACCACCACTATGAAGGCTACGATTGCCGTTACCAGCAGCCCTGCCAGGGCCATAGGGATCAGTTGTCGGGTTGGTGGCAGAGGCGGCATTGGTGAGTGATCGTGGTTATTGGGGTGGTGAATTGATTGCGACGCCGTAGCGGCGCCGTTGGTTTCAGGCTACTGCTGAATCGTTATACGAACAGCCTGTGCCATACGCTTTGCAGGGTAACGGGAGACTGCATTATGGTCAGCACCATCATCGCCACCGCGCCGCCCAATGCGGCGAGGCCGATGACCGTGATGGGCAAACGCAAACGGCCAAGAGCCGCAGGATACGTGCCCGTCTGGACGCCCGACGGTATCAACCCGTGGGCGATCAGCATGCTGAACGCGAAAACGATGATCAGCGGGAAATAGATCCACAGGTAGGTCAGCCACAGATGAACGTTCTGCCAAAGCATGGCGTTCATAGCATTGGGGTCAGTCGGCGGCATCTGGTTCCTGAACCTGTGCTTAAAACGGCGTGTGTCTGGTCGTTCGCCCCACGGTTTCGTGATTTTTACCCCTCGTAAAAATCAACCCCCGTTTTGGGCTGGTGAAAATTATCACATTCACTTTGGCGTGTCAACAATCCGGGCGACCTCTCAACGCCCTTTTCAAGGTCTCCGACCATCCCGCTCTCGGCTTGTCCGCCGCGCCGTTCCCGGCCTGGGCCGGTCCTCGTCTACACCTTTGGCCGCCCAGGCATGATCCCCGCTCCCTGTCAGCGTTCAGATGGCTTGGCTCAATTTCCCCGCAACAAGCCTGGACGCGCCAGGTCGGCAGCGTCCCATTGCGCCTGTTTTTCAATGATGCTGCGGAGCGTGGGAATAGGAAAAGTATCGCCGTCAGAGCGGCTTGCTGTCACGCGCCGTCGGGTAGGCGGGTGTGCGTAGCGACGGTGGCTGCCAACTTGGCGAACGAATTCAAAACCATCGCGCAGTAAAGCGCTCTCAATCTGCCGGGCCGTTAAGTTCCTGATACGGCTGTAATCAATCCGCATATCAGGCAGCGGCCCGAAAGGGGACTCTACGAAACCGCGATCGGAACCGACAGCGAATTGCTACTCTCACTGGCAAGGGTCTGCCGTATTCCGCCTCGCTGCACGACTTCTTCCCAGGTGATGTACCCCTGGCGAATCTCGGCGACGATCATCGACAGAACTTCTTTGATGTTGTGTATCGCTGCTTCCCTGGTATCGCCGCAAGTTGCGACCCCCAGGTCTTCCCGGGGCTGATAGCACGCGTGCCACCCGTTACCTCCGGCATCCTCTTCGAGCACGATTGGAAAATCACGAAACTCCATCATCAGCTCCGAACCGCCTGGAAATGGTTCTCACAGCCACGCCACCTCGTAAGCGTCCGAAATGGGCGCCATGCTGTCCAGATCCCAG
Organism: Dehalococcoidia bacterium; assembly: GCA_965116565.1. Taxonomy (GTDB): domain Bacteria; phylum Chloroflexota; class Dehalococcoidia; order Lucifugimonadales; family UBA3495; genus Bin87. The sequence continues at coordinate 471,740 of OZ220699.1, read as the reverse complement.
TCGAAAGCCAGCACCGCCGACTCCTCGCCGCAGAAAGCCTCCAGCACGCGCTTGCCGTCCCGCGCCACCACGCTCACCGCCTCGTTGAAATCCAGGTCGTCGGCCTCCCAGCCGGAACGGTTGCACACCATGATGGGCAGCCCGGTATCCAGCGTGCGCTGCTCCCACTCGCCCAGCGGCCCGCAGTCGCCGGGACCCCACGATGCCGGCGACACCAGCAGCTTCGCTCCCTGCTCCTGCAATATGCCCGCCACGTCGTTGCGGTAGGCGTCCGCGCAGATGATGACGCCCACCGGCACCTGGCCGTCCGCCTCTCCGTCCGGCACGGGAATCGGCGCGATCTCAGCCCCCGGCGACGACCACGCCTCCGGCCCCCGCAGCGCCTTCACCTTGCGGTGCCGCCCGATGATGCGCCCGTCCGGCCCGATCACAAACACGGTGTTGTACATCAGTCCCTCGTCGGGGTCGCGCTCCGGATGCGACAAAAACACCGTCACGCCGCGCTCCGCAACCTGCCCGCAGAACCGCTGCATCCACTCGTCCGGCTGCGGCATGATCCAGTCCGTCCCGATCACCTCGGCAAACTTGTACCCCGTGATGAAAAGCTCCGGCGTGATCACCCACTGCGCCCCCATATCGGCGGCTTTGGTCAGCCCCTGCTCGGCCAACCCACGGTTGTGCTCCACATCAGCAACCACCGGAGACAAATGCAGCATGGCAACGCGCAAGGATTTCATGGTTCAAACCTATTCAAGAAAGGGTGGGTAGCTGGGATTGCCGGATTATAGCATGGGGGCTTTCGGGCTAAGGTCCGACCTTGAGCCACACGTTATCGGGGCTGACGCCGCAGTGTGTCAAAAGTTTTTTCGCGTTTTCCCTCGCTGCCCTCGCAGACAAGTGCACATTGATGAAGATACTCTCACCCCCAACGGATTCGTGGGTCGGCATGGGTGAACCATTAGCATGTATCGGGGCAGAGTTGGCCGCGAACCCGCGACTTCCCGAGGGAACTGGGATGTTGTCTACCGTGAGCAATCTTTGGGCGTATAACCACTGTGCAGTGGCAATTGGAATCCTTTTCCAACTACCAATTTCGGCGGTGCTTTCGTCCAAAAACCTTATGGACGATGGGGCTTGTGCTCCTGTTGGCGGGTTGAACTCCGAGAGTCTTACCCAACCCGGCACATCGAGAGAATCGAGGATAATAGCTGGCGGCGGAGAGATTTCAGCGGGTTCGTCCGCTGCTACCCCGATCGTAGGCGGTACTGGCGTTGTAACTAACAACGGCTCCTCCGCTGCGACAGGAACTCCAGAAGCCAGATTGGGTCTCCATAGCGACAAAAGGCGCAAGGCCACCACCGCTCCCACCGGCATTTAGCCATGTAGCTACTGCCGTCCATTCGTGAGCCGGACTGCCAACTATCCGAACGATCAGCAGGCGCCGATCTTCCAGTGGCGCTTGTTTGAAAACTTCGTAGAGTTCCCAAGCGTTGCCATCCGTAACGGCGGCGTACCGCACACCCCTGGCATTCGCATAGTTGAGCATCTGCATACGCTCGTCATCGTTGAGCGCATGGCCGAGCCGCTTGGCTTCCACCATCGCAGCCGGTATCGTCTCCGATCCATTGAGAGCGTAATCGGCTCTGCCCTCACCCACTGCGTACTCCGGCGTAACCAACGCGGGATCAGACACGTCCCAACCCAATGCGGTCAACAGCGGGTCGATCAGGGCGGTGCGCGTCCGGATTTCGTTCTGCTGCAGCGACTGACGGTGTGAAACTATGCGCTGCTGCAGCGTCTCAATCACGCTGACCAGATCATCCAACGGCATGATGTCATCTGCTCCCGGCGTTATCAGGCTATTTGTTCGGAGACCGCCGGAGCGCAACCTACGGCCTGCATCGCCTCAATCACCCGGCCTATCGGCGTGCAGTAGTCCAGGCTCAGCAGCGGAGCGGCGTCGCCGTCGCTGATGCCCAGGCGTTCCGCGAGTTCCGGGAGGCTGATGCCCTGCTCGCGCATGGCGGTGTACAGGTCAAGCTGCGCGGCGATGACGGGCTGCACGGTGAGCAGTTCCTGACCTTTTTGGTAGGGGCTGGGCGTGGGCAATTCGCGCCCGAGGTGAATGTAGGCGGACAGCGCGACCACCATGCAATCCTCGGCTAGGATGATGGATTCCTTGAAGGTTTTGCCGCCGGTATTGGCGCCATATATGTCCGGGAACGAGACCACGAACCCCCATCCGCCCTCTTCTTCATCCGGCCTGATGTTGCATGGAAAGGTGTACCTCACGATTCAAAACCTCCGCCTGTCAATATCCAGGTCTCTCAGCATATTTCGAAGCGTACCCAGGCGAATCTCTCCGTGCTGAACGGTGGTAAACCGCTCCCCGATGAAGACTCTACCGTGGCTACCCTTTCCCCACGCAGGATCGAAATAAAAATCAAGTCCACTTGCCCGCGCGTAGCGCCGGGCGCGCCTTACGAACTCCCTCCCGTTCAAACGCGCGCTCCGTTAGTCTGGGCTTTTACGCCGCCTGTTCCGTCTCGGAGCTGCGGCCCACAGCACGCAGGGCTTTGGCAACCTCGCCGATGGGCGTGCAGTAGTCCAGGCTCAGCAGCGGGGCCGCATCGCCCTCGCTGATGCCCAGGCGTTCCGCGAGTTCCGGGAGGCTGATGCCCTGCTCGCGCATGGCGGTGTACAGGTCAAGCTGCGCGGCGATGACGGGCTGCACGGTGAGGAGTTCCTGTCCCTTCTGGTATGGACTGGGCGCGGGCAGATCCTCGTCGTGGTCCACATAGTGAGCCAACGCGACTACCAGACAATCTTCGGCGAGGATGAGGGACTCCTTGAACGTAAATCCGCCGGTGATGGCCCACGGAATATCGGGGTAAGACACCACGAACCCGTCTCCATCCTCCTCGTTCCCTTCGATGGTACAGGGATAAAGGTATCGCATGATCAGAACTCCCCGGGATTGATTCCCAACTGGCGAAACATCCCGAACAGCGTATTTCGGGGAATTTCGCCGTGTTGCACTATTGTCTGCCGATCCCCCAAATAAAACCTGCCATGGCTGCCCTTTCCCTCCGCCGGGTTAAACCGCCATTCCAAGCCGTTCCTTCTGGCGTAGCGCCGGGCGCGCCTCACAAATTCCCTCCCGTTCAACTGCTGATCTCTCTCCACCGCGAGGCGCGCCGGCAGCGTCTATTTACGTGGTCCCTACTCCTCCAGCGTCGTTATGTCCCCCGGGTCCAGCCCAAGCTCCTGCGCCTTCAGCAGCCGACGCATGATCTTGCCCGAGCGTGTCTTCGGCAGCGTCGGCGTGAACTCGATCTCCGACGGCACCGCAATCGGCCCCAGTTCCCGCCGCACGTGCAGCTGCAGCTCGTTGATCATCCGGTCCGACCCCTCGCTGCCCATGCGCAGCGTCACGAAACCCTTGATGGTCTCGCCCCGCAATTCGTCCGGCTTGCCGATCACCGCCGCCTCCGCAACCTCCGGATGCGACACCAGCGCCGACTCCACCTCCGCCGAACCGATGCGGTGGCCCGCCACGTTCAGCACGTCGTCGGCTCGGCCCACCACCATGTAGTAGCCGTCTGCGTCGCGCAGCGCCACGTCGCCCGAGGAGTACACGCCCGGGATCTGCTGCCACGTGTCGGCGTAGCGGTCCGGGTCGCCCCAGACCGTCCGCGAGAAGTGCGGGAACGGCCGGCGGATCACCAGGAAACCGCCCTTGTCCGGCTCCTCGATGGGTTGGCCCTCGCGGTCCACGATGTCCATCACAGCGCCGGGCAGCGGCTTGCCCACCCTGCCGGGGCGCGTGGTCATGTTCGCGGTGGTGCCCAGGCACGGGCCGCCCGTCTCGGTCTGCCACCAGTTGTCCACCATGTGCGCCCACTCGCCGCTGCCGCAGATGTGCTCGTAGGCCCAGCGCAGGGCCTCCGGATTCAGCGGCTCGCCGGCGCAGGTCAGGAACCGCAGCGAGCGCAGGTCGTAGCGGCTGGCCGGCTCCTCGCCGTAGCGCATCAGCATCCGCACCGCCGTCGGCGCGGTGAAGATCACGTTGACGCCGTACTTCTCAATGACCTCGTAGAACACGGCGTTGTGGGGGAAATCGGGCGCGCCCTCGCGGAACACCGTGGTCGCACCCGCCACCAGCGGCGCGTACACGATGTAGCTGTGGCCGACCACCCAGCCGATGTCCGACATGCACCAGAACACGTCGTTGTCCTTCACGTCCCAGAAGTTCTTGAAGTGGTAGTGGGTGCCCACCATGTAGCCGCCGTGGACGTGCACCACGCCCTTGGGCCGGCCGGTGGTGCCGCTGGTGTAGAGGATGTACAGCGGGTCCTCGGCGTCCATCACCTCGGCGGGGCAGTCGATGCCGCTGCGCGCCATCAGGCCGTCGAAGTCGGTCTCGCCGTCGCGCAGGTCCTCCGGCGCCAGTTCGCGCCGGAACACGATGACGTTCTCCAGGCTGTCGCAGCCCTCCACGGCCTCGTCGGCGATGCCCTTCAGGTCCACGCGGTTGCCCCGGCGATACCCCACGTCGCCGGTGATCAGCGCCTTGGCCTCGGCGTCCTGGATGCGGTCGCGCAGCGACCCCACGCTGAACCCCGCGTACACCACGCTGTGAATCGCGCCGATGCGGGCGCAGGCCAGCATGCTGATGGCCCCCTCCGGCGTCAGCGGCATGTAGATCACCACCCGGTCGCCCTTGCCCACGCCCAGCGACTTCAACCCGTTGGCGAAGCGGTTCACCTGCTGGGCCAGCCGCGCGTAGGTATAGACCTGCTCCGTGCCGTCCTCGCCCAGCCAGATGAGGGCGGCCTTGTTGCGCCGCTCGGTGGTCAGGTGCCGGTCCAGCGCGTTGTAGGCGATGTTGGTCTGCCCGCCCACGAACCAGCGGAAGTTGGGATACTCCCACTGGAACACGTCGTCCCAGCGGCGGAACCAGTGCAGCTCGTCGGCGGCCTCGGCCCAGAACCCCTCGGGGTCCTCGACGGAGCGGGCATAGACGCCCTCGTAGTCGGATAGCGTGGCCTGGCCGGAAACGTGGGGAGGCGGCGGGATCTCGCCGGCCTCCTGCAGAAGATGGTCAATCTGTCCCTGCTGAACCATAAAAGCGCACCTCGCAGAAAATCGCGTGAAGTGCGCCTATTGTACCGGGATTGGCCGGCGGGCGTTTTGGTTGGATGGTGGCGATAGGTTGTGCGGAAGGCTGCCTTTCGTCCGGCAAACCCCTCCGCGACGATCCGTCAGCGCGCCGCACTGAAGCACCGACGATAACCTGCACCCCGTAAGCGTCGGCCTGGCGCACGGCGTATTCTCCGAAAACTGCGCTTTCCCATCGTAAACTTGGCGGCTTTGCGTCCGTAGCAAGGCTTGGCGGATGCGTGAATGCGCAGGCTGTTGACACGGGCGAGGCTCCGTTTTGACCCTTGCTTTGCGCGTCTGGCGCGTTCTTGAGCGATCAGTTCCTCCGCGCGTCCTTCTACCCGCGCACGGTGCTCTGGGCTTAGACTTGCCATTTTTTCAGCCAAGGTGATCATGTCATTCTCCAGGCCGGCGCATATCAGCCAGATGCCTGCCGTAGCGGTCGTCAGCTTTGGCGATCAGTCGTCGGTAGAACAGCCGCTGGCTCACCCCGGACTTGTCCGCGGCTGCGAAAAGAATTCCCCGCCTGCCCGGGTCGAATGCGAAAGCGGCTCTCCACACTCCGCCATCTGCGTTGAACCGCAGCTCCTTCATGTTCGCGTAACGAGATCCCTGCAACCTATCCGCGTGCGGCCGGCTCAGGGATGGCCCGAAAGCTTGCAAAAGCAACAATTTAGCGAGGAGTTCATCCTGTACCAACTCTGCGAAATCGTCGAATTCTGGCTCAAAATCGGGATGGAAGCGAACTTCCCAAATCATGCCAATTGTGATGAAGCGGTCAGCATCAGGACACTCAGGATCGGGGAATGAGATGCCACATCACCCGACTTGGCAACGCTTTCCACCGACCGAACAGCTATTCCCTCGTATACGTCATCATATCACGCTACCCCACCCCAACCGTCATCCCCGAACCGCAGGCGGTAAAGCGACCCATGCACGACCGTCTGCCGCCTCTCCAGAATTGGTTTCATCCAAAAATCGGCAGCGCGAGTCCTTGACACGCCGTATGGGAACGTTTATTCTATTATCAGCCAAGGCAAAACGTACGTTTATTCACACCCCGATCAAGAGAGGCAGGACCCAAGCATCGACGGCCAACCCCGTCAGTACCAAAATCGCAACCGGCCCAGGTGGCAACCGCCGCTCAAAGACCTGACTCCTCACCGGCATTCGCCCCACTGGTGTCCCCGGGACTGTCCGAGCCCGCGCGCAGGTGCTCACTACAACGCACTGAGTACACGGAAAAGTAGGTCAAATAGTTGCGTGCCCAACCCGGCCGTACGCTGACAACGATGCGCAGATCCTGCCTCTCGCCCAATCATCCCGAAACCCAATCGACGAAACCCGAAGGAGAAACCCCACCGAAACACCCGCCACCCCGCTCATGGTGAGCCTGTCAAACCATCATCCTGAGCCCGTCGAAGGACCAGGGAGCAAGCCAACCGAAACACCACCGCGCATCGACCAACCGACACCTCTCGGGCGGATTCAAAACCCGCCCGCGTCAAACCGGCCCGTGGGGCCAATCTCGCGAGCGTCGCGCGTCGTCGTTGACCCGCCGGCCTGCCGGCCCATACAATCCGGGCAGCTTCAACCTACCCATATCCCAGGAGCCGTCCCATGACCACCGCCGCCGAAGGCTACGCTCACCCCGAATTCCTCACCGACCCCGCGTGGGTCGCCGCCCATCTCGACGACCCCAACGTGGTCGTCCTGGACTGCGCCAACACCGCCGACGCCTGGCAGCGCGGGCACATTCCCGGCGCCGCCCACGTCGCCGACAACTGGGCCAAGAACCCCGACACGGAGCGGCAGCACGTCATGACCCCCGAGCAGTTCAAGGCCATGGCCGAGGGCCTGGGCATCGGCGACGATACCACCGTCGTCACCTACGACCACGCTCAGGGTCTCACCGCCGCTCGCATCTGGTGGGTTTTCAACTACTACGGCCACACCAGCGTCAAGGTGCTCAACGGCGGCTGGCGCGCCTGGGTCAACGCCGGCCAGCCCATCGACTTCGGCCGGGCTCGCCCGCCGGCGTCCGTCACCTTCATGCCCCGCGCTAACGAGTCCTTCATCGCCACCGGCGACGAAATCAAGGAAGCCTGTTCATTGGACGGGGCACGGGACAACGTGGTGGTGTGGGACGTGCGCAGCGACGGCGAGTGGGACGGGTCCGCTCCCAACTACCGCAACAAGCGACCGGGACACATCCCCGGCGCGGTGCATCTCGAATGGTTCCACCTGATGGACCGCAACACCCACGAGTTCAAGCCCGCCGCCGAAATCCGGCAGATCCTAACCGAGCACGGCATCACCCCCGACAAGACGGCTTACTCCTATTGACAGGCCGGCATCCGTGCGGCGCACGGAAACTTCGTACTCCGCCTCGTCGGTTTCGAGAACGCCAAGAACTACGACGCCTCCATGGGCGAGTGGGCCAACCGCGACGACACCCCGCTGACGGTGTAGCAATCGTGTTGTCAAGCGACGTGCTGACCATTCCCCTGCGCGAACAGGCACGCCGAGAGCGTGCCAGGGCCATTGAGGCCGAAGCCAGGGCGGCTAAAGCCGAGCAGGAACGCGACCAGGCCCGGCAGCAACGCAATGAGGCAGCAGAACGCGCGGCGGCCACCGAAGCGGCCCTGGTCAGCCTTCAAAACGACGTAACGGAACTGAAAGCCCCGCTTGCCGAACGGCCGGCCCGGCGCCGCCGTCGCAGCCTGCGCTGATGGAAGCGTGGCCCGCAAGGTCCGCATACGGAGGGTAATCGACGGCGACTCGCTGGAGGTCAAATACGCCGGCTGGTTCAGCTTTCTGCGCCGTCCCTTTCCGGTGCGGCTCTACGGAATCGACGCCCCGGAACTCTCCCAGCCCTATGGACGCGAGGCTCGGGAGCAACTGGCGTCCCTGGTGCGACGCGGCGGCGTCCGCATGGACACGATGGCCACCGACCGCTATGGCCGTACGGTCGGTTTGCTGTACCCCAACCGCCGTGGGCGCGAACCCATCAACGTCGCCATGGTCCGCTCCGGCATGGCCTACTGGTATCGCCGCTATGGAGGCCGCGACCTGGGTTTCCCGGATGCTGAGGCCGAGGCCATCAGCAAACGACGCGGCGTGTGGAAAGATGGCCGCCGCGCCCGCCGCCCCTGGGATCACCGGGCCGACATCCGGCAAGCCAGGCAACGCCGGCGCTGGCGACGACGGTTCTTCACCCGGCTGCTCATCGCCGCCACGGTCCTGATCGTCCTGGCCGCTGCCCTGCTGGTCCGCAGTTGGCTCGGCTGACCACCCGACTGCTGGCCCGCGGTTGGCTCGGCTGACTACCCGACTGCCGCTCATGGTGAGCCTGTCGAACCATGGGTCGGTTTCAAACCCGCCCCCGCTCCCGTCGCCCGCCGGATGGTTGGGGCGTCACTGCGCCAGCGGATACCCCACCAGGTTCCAGTACGGGACCACCACCAGCAGCAGGATGGCAATCACCATCACCGTCATCGCCATGCCGAACCGGAAGATCTCCGGGTTCCCGATGTTGGCCCTCTGGAACACGAACACCGCCGACGTTCCACCCGCCCCGTAGTACACCGCCGAATCACCCACCACCACCGCGGCCATTCCGCACACCAGCGGGTTCAGCCCCAGCGAATCTCCAGTAGCCATCGCCACCGGTATCACCAGGGCCAGGTAGCCTGCGATGTTGGGCATCAGCATCCGCACCACCGCAAAGCACGCGCTCAGCGCCAGCAGCGCCAACAAAGGTTGCGTTGCCAGTTGGGATACGCCGCCGACCAGTGTTTGGGAGAACCAGGCCGCTGCCCCCGAGGCAACCAGGGCGTGGGCCAGCGACAGCGACGTCGCGATTACGAAAAAGTTGGTCCAGCCCACGTTGCGCTCGAATTCGCTCCACGTCAGTATGCCCACCCGCGGTAGCAGGATCAGGCACAGCGCGATGAGCGCCGGCACCGACGGGTGCAGCCCGTGAGCAAAGTCGGTGAACCACATCAGCGCCGTGATGATGACGATGGCGCCCGCGCGATATTCGGCCGGCTTGATCGGACCCGGCAGCGCCGGCGTGGCCTCGCCGATTCCCTCCGGTCGAAAGCCCGACCTGTAGATCAGGAACAGCATCGCGCCGCCAACCACCAGGTTGAGGTAGAACGGGACGCTCATCATGACGAACCACTGCGTCCACGAAAAGTCCCCCAGCAGGCCGGAGGCCACCACCGGCGTTATGCCGCCGGCCAGCAGCGCCGTGGAGCCCAGCCGGTTCAGGCAGCCCATGGCCATCATCGTCGCGTTGTAAAAGGGGTGCCCCTGCGGAATGTCCCACTGTTCCAGCACCTGCTCGTACACGTGCACCAGGATCGCCCCCCGCGTGCTGGCGGATGGGAGGGCGAAAGTCAGCGCGGCGAAGGAAAAGAGCATCTGCATGTACAGCAGCGATGGCCGTCCCGTGGCTCCTCGCATCAGGAACGTCGCCATCCGCTCGGCCAGACCGGATTGATGCACCGCCAGTCCCAGCGTCAGGATGCCGATGAGGAAGTAGCACACCGGTTGCGAGAACCCATACACGCCCTCGCCGATCCCCGCAACGGCTCCGAACAGCACCAGCAGCACCACGCCGATGATTCCGGCGACGCTCGAGTGGACCGCTTCGGTGGCCCAGAGGACGACCACAAACGTCATCACGGCCAGGGCCCGCTGTCCTTGCAGCGTCAAGCCCTCGGGCGTCGGCATCAGCAGTATCGCCAGGAATACTGCAACGGCGACCGCCAGCTTGGCCGCCATCGGGGTGAAAACCGCGCGGGAGACGGATGAGGCTCCCGGCGAGGAGCCCGCGTTCACCGCTCGGTTTGGCGCAGCGGGCTGCTGGTCACCCTGCTCACCGAGGTGACGCCGCGTACGCTCTCAATGCGGGAGAACACCCGGTTGAGCTGCTGCAGCCCTGCGATGTGAATGGTCAGTTCCATGCTCACGGTCGCATTGTCGTTCTCCCGGGTGACGACCCATGCGATGTTGATCTTGTCCTCGGACAGCTTGGTGGATACGTCCCGCAGCAGGCCCACCCGGTCAATCGCCTCGATCCGCACCCGCACGGGATAGAGTTCCTGCTTCTGTCCCCACGACACGGGAACCAGCCGCTCCTTCTCGTCCTCGTTCAGGACGTTCTTGCATTCGACTTTGTGGACGCTGACGCCCCTGGACCGGGTTACGAACCCGATGATCGCGTCGCCCTGGATGGGATTGCAGCAGGTCGCGATTCGTGTCAGCAGGTCCCCAACACCCAACACTGATATTCCGGACGTGGGGCTGTCCAGTCGCGACGATCCCTTGAGTGGCGGCATCCATGCGGCGGCGGCCTCGGCTTCCTTGCTGCGGTGCTCGGCCAGGCGTGCCGCCAGGGCAGAGTCGCTGAGCTCACCGGAACCCAGCGCCGCCAGCAGGTCTTCCATCGTCTCGAATCGACACAGTTCCAGCACTTCGCGGTCGGAGAGTTTTACCCCCATCCGGTGCAGTTCGCGCCGCAGCAGGTCCTTGCCCCGAACGATGTTCGCGCTGCGCGCCTGCCGGTTGAACCACGACCGGATCTTCTGCCGCGCGCTGTTGGTGGCGACATACCCCCGCGCCGGATTCAGCCAGTCCGGCGATGGACCGCGGCCGGTCTTGCCAGCGACCACCTCAACGGTGTCGCCGTTCTCCAACGGAGTATCCAACGACATCAGCCGGCCGTTCACCTTGGCGCCCGATATCCGGTGCCCCAGGTCGGTGTGGATCTTGTAGGCGAAATCGATCGGAGTCGCACCCGCGGCCAACTCCATGATGTCGCCCTTGGGCGTATAGACGAACACCTGGTCGTGGAACAGGTCTTCCCGCACCGACTCCAGGAATTCGTTCGTGTCCGGCGTTTCCCGCTGCCACTCAAGCAACTGCCGCAGCCACGTCATGCGCTCTTCAAACCGACCGCCGGCCGCGCTGCCCGTCCGTTCCTTGTAGCGCCAGTGCGCCGCCACCCCGTACTCAGCGACCTGGTGCATGTCCCGGGTCTTTATCTGGACCTCCAGCGGATGTCCGGCATCACAATGGACGGTGGTGTGGAGGGCCTGGTACATGTTCTGCTTGGGCGTGGCGATGTAGTCGTCAAACTGACCCGGGATCGGGTTCCACATCCGGTGGGTGATGCCAAGCGCGGCGTAGCAGTCCGGCACGTCCTCAACGATCACTCGCAGGGCGTATTGGTCATAAATCTCGCTCAGTTCCTTGCCCTCTGCGGCGTACTTTTCCATCTTTTTGTGGATGGAATATATGCCTTTGGGCCGTCCATACACCTCGGCGCTGAGATGGTTGATGGCCAGTTCTTCGCCCAGCCGGCTGGACACGTCGGCGACGTAGGCTTCACGCTGCGATCTCCGGACCGCCAGCATGCGCGAGATCTCCCGGTACTTTGATTCATTCAGATGTCGGAAGGCCAGGTCGTCCAGTTGCCACTTCAGTTCCCAGATTCCCAGGCGATGGGCCAGCGGTGAATAAACGTCCAGCGTTTCCTGCGCGATGCGCCGGCGCTTCTCTACGGGCAGCGGGTCCAGCGTCCGCATGTTGTGCAGCCGGTCCGCCAATTTGATGAGCACCACGCGGATGTCCTCCGCCATGGCCACCAGCATCTTGCGGAGGCTCTCCGCGTAGAGATTTTCCGCCTCGGCGACGCTGGTTCCGTTGGATCCGGGCGGACGGTAATCGACGCGCTCCAACTTGGTGACGCCATCCACCAGTCGGGCCACGTCGGGGCCAAAACGGGTTTCCAGGTCTTCCACATCCACCCCACAGTCCTCCACCACGTCGTGCAGGAGCGCCGCTTTGATGGTGTCGGGGTCGAGGTAGAGGTCCGCAAGGATGGTGGCCGCTGCCAGCGGATGAACGATATAGGGGTCGCCGGAAAGACGCTTCTGGCCGTCATGGCATTCGGCGGCGAAATCGTAGGCCGCCCGAATTGCGTCAACCTGAGCGGTCTCCTCAACGTATTCCGATACGCGAGAGATAAGATCCGTGGAGTCGCTGGCGACTTCGACCATAGGCGCTCTCCTCCGGCAGCCCGCCCTTTACCCCGGGCGCGACGCTGCATTCCAGCCTATTCCGGTGATGATACCGATACGCCGGCGGGATGTCCAGACTCCACAGCGTGCGCTAATACCGTTTTGCGTTGTTCGATGTTGGCTTACTGGAAGAGTTCCCCGACCGACCGACCTTCGTGAATCCGCTTGATCGCCTCTCCCATCAATGGAGCAATTGACAGGACGGTGAGGTTGCCCACCTTCTGCGATGATGTCAGCGGCACGGAGTCCGTCACCACCACCTCGGTGAACGCGCTCTCTCCCAGCAGTTTGGGCGCCGCCGGCGAAAACACGGGATGGGTAGCGCAGCAGTACACCTCGGTTACGCCCGCGTCCAGCAGGGCGTTGGCGGCGTTGACGATGGTGCCGCCCGTGAGGATCTCGTCGTCAAAGGTGAGGGCGCGCATCCCGCGCACGTCGCCGATAACGTTGAGCGTCTCCGAGCGGTCGTCGTTCCCCGTACGGCGCTTCTCGATGACGGCCACCGGCACGCCCAGCCGCTCCGCCATGTCCCGGGCGCGCTTGCTGATGCCGAAGTCCACGGCCACCAGCACCAAATCCCCAAGACCCTTTTCGAAGAAGTAGTTCGACAGGATCGGCTCGGCGGTCAGTTCGTCCACCGGTATGTTGAAGAACCCCTGGATCTGGCCGGCGTGCAGGTCCAGCGTCAGAACGCGGTCAGCCCCTGCGGTAGAGATCAGGTCCGCCACCAGCCGAGCGGTGATGGGCACCCGGGGCTGGTCCTTTTTGTCGGTGCGTCCGTATCCGTAGTAGGAGATCACGGCGGTGATGCGCCCGGCCGACGCGCGCTTGCAGGCGTCGATCATGATCAGAAGCTCCATGAGGTTGTCATTGGTTGGAGCTACGGTTGGCTGCACGATGAACACGTCCCTTTCGCGGATGTTTTCGCGAATGCGGACGAAGGTGTTGTCGTTGGCGAATTTGAAAGCCTCACTTTCTCCCAACGGGATACCGAGATATGCGCAAACATCCGCGGCCAGTTGAGGATGGGCATTGCCGGAAAACACCTTGAGTTCATTGGCATCGAGGACGGACATGACAGCACCTTTCGCGCAGCGGCAACGGAGGAGGCAACCGACGGCAAGCCGGCCGGATTTGAAGACGGGACGGGCAAGTAATGGTAATTGGGCAGCCGTTTGTAGTCAACGGCCGCGCCGCGTAGCCACAACCGACCCTACCAGGAGCCACCACCGACGACCCTACCATATGTTGGGATAGAAACCATCGGCGATACGCTGCGCGCCATCTGTCGGCACAGTTTGCCCGGCCGAAAGGGATGAGCGAGCAACTCGTTTGGTAGAATCTAACCCGGAATCGGTGAACTGGATAGGCAGTGAAAGACTCCAACTGGGTCAAGGAACTGGTGGAAGCCGCGTACATAGGCGCGGTTGTCTTTATCGTTATCCAGTTGGCGGTGGTCAACTTTCGGGTGGAGGGCTCCAGCATGCGTCCCACCCTGCTGCCCGGGCACTATCTCATGGTCAACAAGATGGTCTACTTTCCGGTGGACACCGACCGGCTGGGCATGATTATTCCGTTCTGGCAGCCTGAGGAGCCCGGCCGGATCTACCTGGGCCGCTCGCCGAAACGCGGTGATGTGGTCGTGTTCGATTATCCCGAAGATCCCCATCGCCAATTTGTGAAACGCATCATCGCCGAGCCGGGAGAGCGAGTTCGGATAGAGGGCGGGCAGGTCAGCGTGGACGGAGTGCAGCTGGAAGAAAACTATCTGCGCAGCATCTCCACCACCAGTATGCACCCGGTCCAGTTGGCCGACGACGAGTACTTCGTCATGGGAGATAACCGGACCGGCAGCCAGGATTCCCGCCATTGGGGACCGTTGCCGGCCGACCACATCATCGGCAAGGTCTGGGCGATTTACTGGCCCCGCTCTGCGTGGGGTTTTCCGCGATAGATTTCGCGGCGCGACTCCCGGGCTACAAAATCGCCCCGTCGTCGGCGTCCAGTATCGCCGCTCGCAGCAGCGGGACCGGAGGCGCGCCCCAGGCCAGGGTCGTGTCATGGAACCGGCGAAGGCTATACTCCGAACCCTCCTGCCGCCGCCAGTCCTGCCGGAGTTTGAGCAGCATCAACTTGCCCAGCGTGTAGTTGAGGTAGCCCGGGTCAAACGTCCCCCGGATCGCCTCCTGGTAGGCGGGGTGCTCCTCCATGTAGGCATGGTCCTGGAAGAACCGGGTGGCCTCGTCCAGGGTCATCGACTGGGTGTGCATACCCAGCGAGCAGAGGTAGCGACAGTTGCGTACCAGCGCTTCCAGCAATTGCGTCAGCCACAGCGCGGGATTGGCGCGTCCGTACTCGGTTTCCAGCATCATCTCCTCTGTGTAGTGAGCCCAACCCTCGGTGAACGCGTATGACGTCGCCACCCGGTTGATCAGCGGGAGATCGCCCTGGCGTTGATGGTGTCCATGCCGGTTGTGCAGGTTGTGCACGTAGTGTCCGGGATACACTTCGTGAATGCTGATGATCTTGAGAGTGTGATAGTTGAAGTTGCTCAGCCACTCCTCCTGTTGGCGCGGCGTCCAGTCCGGCTCCACCGGCGTCACGTAGTAAAACGCCTCGGTCGCAACTTCCTCCAGCCCGCCGGGAGAGTCCATGGCGGCGAAGGCGTAGCGCATGTAGGACGGCGTTTCGGTAACCTGGCACCGCTCCTCGGACGGCAGGCTGATGATGTCGTGATCGATGAGCGCCTGCCGGATGTCCTCGAGCATGTCGCGGGTGTCGGGAATCAGCCCCTCGGCGGTGGGATGGCTCGCGCTGACTGACGCCACTGCCTCACGCACCGACTTGCCGGGCGCGACCAACGCCGCGGCTTCGTCCAGGCGGCTCAGGTTCTGTTCCAGGTTGGCCTGGCCGATGGCGAGCACCTCGGAGAGCGGAGTTTCCACCGACTCGCCCACGGAAAGCATCCGCTGGTACAGTTGGGAACCGATGGCGAAATCGGGCAGGGCTTCTCGCGCCTCCAGCAGTTCGGCGAATGAGTCCACCGCTCTGGCCGCGGTTTCCCGCGCTGTGTTGAACTCGGTGGCAACATCGGGGGAGATGGCGGCGCATTGGGCGGATGCGTCCGACAACCCGGTGCGATAGAAGGATGCCATGCCCCGATACGCGCGCACCGCCATGTCGCGCACCGGTTCTCCCAGCTTCCGCTCGGTAAGCGAGTCCAGCGTCGCCAGGAAGTCGGGGACCTGCCGCAGCGCGGAGGTCGCGGAACGCAGGCGGTCTGGCAGGGGCGCGTAGTCCCGTTGCACGTAGCTGCCCACGCCGATGTAGCCCACCTGCCGTTGCGGATTGTTCTCCAGCGTCCGCATCTCCTCCAGGTTGAACAGTTCCCGGCGCAGGAACAATTCCAGCAGGCTGCGCGACAGTCCATCCATGCGGGAGTCCCGGTCGGCGGCGCCGTTGCCCGCTGGGTCGTCCGGCAGCGCGGACAACTGGGCGAGGGTCCGGTGCAGTTCCTCGACGCGGCGGCGCGCCCGCCCCGATGAGAAGTCCGGAAGTTTTCCGTCGTACTCGTGCCTTCCGATGCGACTGCCGGCGGTGGGCACGAAATCCCAGTGCTCGCGGATGGCCCTTTCGGCCAGGGATTCAACGGCGGTGTTCATGGCGTTCGGCTCCGTGTTGGGGGAGGGAGATAGACGTAGGGGCGACGCATGCGTCGCCCCTGCAGGGTTCATGCCGGTCAGGTCAGGCGACCAGTTCGCTGATCAGGAACTTGGGCTCGATGTCCGTGAAGTTTTTCACGTCGCCGACCAACTCGCGCCCGTGGGTCTTGAATCCCTCGTGGACGCCGTCAACGTCGTTGAAAAGCAGGTAACCGATGGCCACGTACATCGGCGGGGCGTTCGGGTCGGTGTCGGAAATGCCCTTTTCCACGTTGTAGTAGCGCATGCCGAACGACGTGAGTCGCTCCTGCACCAGGGGCATGTGCGTGTTGACGTAGTAGTCCATGTTGAAGGACTTGCCTTCCTCGTTTCCGTAGAAAACGGTTACTTTGATCATCTTGCTAATCTCCCTAGTGATAGACGTTGAGGCCAGCCCCGCCGCCGGCCGCGATGGTCTCGCCGCTGATGGCGATGCTGCGGGGCGATGCGAAAAACGCCACCACCCACGCCAGTTCCTCGGCGTCCACGATGCGGCGCGTGGAATTGCCGGCGGCGGCCCGGCGTTCGATTTCCTCGACGGTGGTGCCTTCACGTTCGGCCTGTTCGGCATACATCGGGCCGCTGCGCTCGGTGCGGGTGGTGCCGGGATGGACCAGGTTCACGCAGACGCCGGAGCCGCCCAGTTCCTCGGCCAGGTACTTGGTCAGGTTGGACAGTCCGGAATTGCGAACGCCCGCGCTGAGATTCCCGGCGGCGCGACGGGCGGAGAGTCCACCCACGTTGACGATGCGGCCCCAACCCTGCTGCTGCATGTAGGGGGCCACGGCACGCGCGCAACGCAGGTACCCCATCACCTTGGTGTCCAGGTCAAGCATCACGTCCTCGTCGAGGATTTCGCTGAGAGAGCCGCGAGCCAGGCCGCCGGGCGCGGCGGCGTTGTTCACCAGGATGTCGATCCGTCCTCCGAGGGCGTCTGCGGCGGCGGCGACCATGGCGTTGACCTGCTCGGTGCTGGTCATGTCGGCGACGATAGGCGTGACGGAGCCGCCGGTGTCTGCGGCCACTTCTTCAGCGGCGGCGGAGAGCGTGTCGGAATAGCGCCCCGTGATCACCACGCGGCACCCGTCGGAGGCCAGTACGCGGGCAACGGCCTTGCCGATTCCGCGGCTGCCGCCGGTTACGATCGCTGATTTACCGTTGAGTTCCAGATCCATGAGCGGAAAGCCTCCCGGCTACTTTCGCCGCATTGTACACCAGCATACGCAATGGGGGCAGGTTACGAACCTGCCCCCACGCAACCGGACGCAATGTGCCGGGAAACTAGCCTACCTGTACGGTGGCGCCAGCCTCTTCCAGCTTGCCCTTGATGGAGTCTGCCTCTTCCTTGTTGACGCCTTCCTTGACCCTGGTGGGAGCGGACTCAACGAGTTCCTTGGCTTCCCGAAGGCCGAGGTCGGTGACTTCGCGGACGGCCTTGATGACGTTGATCTTGTTGGCGCCGAAATCGGCCAGAGTGATGGTGAATTCGGTCTGATCGTCATCGGCGGATGGAGCATCGTCCGTCACCACGCCGGCCGCAGGCGCGGCGGCCACCGCCACCGGCGCGGCAGCGGAGACCCCGAATTCCTCCTCGATAGCCTTGACCAGATCGGCCAGGTCCATCACGCTCATGTTCTTGATGGCGTCCAATACTTCCTGATTTACTGCCATGATTGCTGCCTCCTGATTTTGCTGCCTTTGGTTGATTGGATGGCGGACTGCCTTCGCTATTCGGCATCCTCGGCGGGTTGCAACTGATCGATGCGGGCCTGCAGAGCGTAGGCAAGGCCACTGATGGTCGCGTTGAGCACGCCGGCGAGAGCATACAGCGGCGCCTGCATGTTGCCCATCAACTGGGCAATCAACACCGGATGCGGGGGAAGAGAGGCCAGGCGGGTGACCTCTGCCGGCGGCAACGCCGGGCCACTATTGACGACCGCGCCCTGTATCGCGAGCGTGCCGTCCGCGTTGGCCGCATCGGCAACCGCCTTTGCAGTGGCGGCCGCGTCGTCGTAACCAAGCGCGATGGCCGTCTGCCCCGAGATTACCTCCTTGAGCTGAGGTACATTCGCTCCGTCAGCGGCCAGGCTCAACAGGTTGTTCTTGATTACGATGAACTCTACGCCGCCCTCGTGCATGCGCCGGCGCAGGTTCACCATCTGGTTCACTCCGATGCCCGTATAGCCCGTGGAGATAACGATGGAACAGTTCTCCAACTTTTCTCGCAGTTCGGACACCCGGTCAACTTTCGCCTGGGTTGGCAAATTTCACCTCCGTAAACGGTTGCTAATCGGAGCTTCAAATAGCGTACCGGCGGGCACACTAAACAGAAACCCCGCGCATTGAGACAATAGCGCGGGGCGATCGCGTCCACGACAGGACGCATCACTGATCCGTTCGCCTCGGCGGGCGGCGCAATTTCGCCATTATCCCGTGTACGGGACCCGCTGTCTCAAGCGTTGATTTTGGTATTCGGATTTTCAAACAGCCTATCACCCGCGTTACGGGAACGCAAGGGATGGCTATTCGGGCTTCATGGCCTGGAGCGTGCCCACGTCCACCGAGATCCCCGGGCCCATGGACGATGTGATGTACGCTGACTTGATGAAGGCGCCCTTCACCGCATCGGGGCGTTCCCGCATCACGGAGTCCATGAACACCGTCAGATTATCCATCAACGTCTCGGTCTCGAACGAGGACTTGCCGAACTGCCCGTGGATGATGGCGGTGCGGTCGGTGCGGAACTCGAGACGACCGGCCTTGGACTCCTGGATCACGCGGGGCAGGTCGCGGGCCGGCACCAGGGTGCCGGTTCGAGGGTTGGGCATCAGCCCGCGCCTTCCCAGGATGCGGCCCAGACGGCCGATCTTGGACATGACCTCGGGGATCGCGAGACCCACGTCGAACTCGAGCCAGCCGCCTTCAATCTGGGCGATCAGGTCGTCGTCGCCCACGTAGTCGGCGCCGGCCTGTCGGGCGATGTCCACGGCCTCGCCGGTGGCGAACACCAGGACGCGGACCTCCTTGCCGAGGCCGTGGGGCAGAACCGTAACACCGCGAACTTGCTGCTCAGCGTGGCGCACGTCCGCATTGGTGCGCAGGTGCACCTCGATGGTCTCGTCGAACTTGGCCGTGGAAAGCTCTTTGATCAAGTCAAGAGCCTCGCGGGGCTGGTATACGGCGTCCTCCGGCACTCGCTCGGCGACGGCGTTGTAACGGCGGCTATGTTTCGGCATGGCGCTGGTCTCCCTTGGCGGTTTGAGCGTCGATGTCAGTCGTCTTCGACGGTGATGCCCATGCTGCGGGCGGTGCCGGCGATGATGTTCATGGCCTGCTCGACCGAGTTGGCGTTGAGGTCCTTGAGTTTCTCCTCGGCGATGCTGCGCAGCACGTCACTTCCGATGGCAACCCCCAGGGGTTCCCGGGCGTCTCCCTGACCCCTCTCGATACCGGCGGCCCTGCGAAGCAGGTCGGAGGCCGGAGGGGTTCGGGTAACGAAGGTAAAGGAACGGTCCTGGTAAACGGTCAGGTGTACGGGAACGATGGTGCCGGCCTGGCTGCCGGTGCGCTCGTTGTATTCCTTGACGAAGGCCATGATGTTGACGCCGTGCTGACCC
Source organism: Dehalococcoidia bacterium (assembly GCA_965116565.1). GTDB lineage: Bacteria > Chloroflexota > Dehalococcoidia > Lucifugimonadales > UBA3495 > Bin87. The sequence goes on along the minus strand of OZ220699.1, from coordinate 452,165 downwards.
AACGCGGGGCCGACCGGCGGCGCGGGCGTGGCCTTGCCCGCTTCCAATTGCAGCTTGATCACTGCCATTACTTTCTTAGCCACTGAAGGCCTCCCAGGCTAGTCGTCATTCCGGCGGAAGCCGGAATCTAAATTAGGATGCAGGCGGATCAGACTTTTTCCACCTGCATGAAGTCCAGTTCAACCGGTGTTTCTCTTCCGAATACGGAGATTAGCACCTTTACCTGTCCGCGGTGTTCGTCCACCTCTTCGACTTTGCCCAGCATGTCGGCAAAGGGCCCGTCGGAGATTCGCACCATGTCGCCCTGGTTCATGCCGATTACGGCCCGAGGCTCGCCGGAGGCAACCCGATCCAGGATTTCGTCAACTTCGCGGTCATCGAGCGGCACCGGCCTCGGGCGGTCGCCGCCCTCTTCCTCGGCGGAGATAAAACCGGTAACCCCGGTGGTGTTCCTGACGAGGAACCAGGCCTCATCGTCCATAATCATCTGGACCAGGATATAACCGGGAAACAACTTGCGACGCTGTGAGGTGCGTTCGCCTTTGTTGCGGATAATTTCGTCCTCGGATGGAACCTCGACCCGGGCGATCCGGTCCAACATTCCAAAGCTGTGCCGGCGCAGGTCCAGATTCCGCTTGACCATGTCCTCCTGGCCGGTATAGGTGTGAACGATATACCAACGGAGGTCAGCAGGAGGTTGCATTGTGGTCATAAGGGGCCCGTAAGTTAGTCGAGTCGATTGGGAAAAGTCGGGTTTGCCGCCACGGACTCTTCGACCTTTGCCGGTCCGCACGGAGCGCCGGCATTGTCAAAGAACCGATCCGCGGCAATCGCGGGCGTTGTGCTACCGCGCTAGAACAGGGTGGGGTTGAGTATCACCCGGGTGAACAGTTCGGCGAATAACCGGTCCAGCAACCCCAGGAAGAAACCCATGGCAACGGCGAGCACCAGCACGATTACGGTGAGGCGCGCCGTCTCCTCCTTGCTGGGCCAAACCGACTTGCGCAGTTCGGAGATGGTCTCCCGCAGGAAACCGACTGGCCCGACCCTCCCCACGGAGCGGGGAGAGATCGGGGTAGGTCGTCTTGCTGATGCCCGAGCCACCTGGGGTTACCTCACTTCACGATGAACAACGTGGTTGCGGCAACGGCTGCAATACTTGCGCAGTTCCATACGACTGGTGTGGCTGCGCCGGTTCTTGATGGTCGAGTAGTTGCGCTCTCGGCAGTCGGTGCACTGCAGCGTGATGATCTGCCGGGCGTCGGTGGACTTGCGTGCCATGAGGTCACTCCAGCAATTTGGTGAACACGCCGGCTCCGACCGTTCGGCCGCCCTCGCGGATGGCGAAGCGCAGGCCTTCTTCGACGGCGATCGGTGTGATCAGGCTGACGGTCATCGTGATGTTGTCGCCAGGCATCACCATCTCTACGCCGTCGGGGAGGGCGATTTCGCCGGTGATGTCGCTGGTGCGGATGTAGAACTGGGGCTTGTATCCGGTGAAGAACGGCGTGTGCCGGCCGCCTTCGGCCTGGCTCAGAACGTACACCTCGGCCTCGGCCTTGCGGTAGGGACGCATGGAACCGGGGGCTACCAGCACCTGTCCGCGCTCCACTTCATCGCGGTCAACACCGCGCAGCAGCACGCCAACGGCGTCGCCGGCTTCGGTGGTGTCCAGCAGCTTGTGGAACATTTCCAGGCCGGTGGCAACGGTGCGGCGAACGTCGCCGGAGCGGATGATTTCGACTTCCTGGCCGACGTTGAGTTGTCCGCGCTCAACGCGACCGGTGACAACGGTGCCGCGGCCCTTGATGCCGAAAACGTCTTCGATAGGCATGAGGAAGGGCTGGTCGGTTACGCGGGACGGCTGGGGAATGTACTCGTCCATGGTCTTGACCAGTTCCCGAACCCCTTCCATCGCCTGGTCGTCGCCCTCAAGGGCCTTGAGGCCGCTGACGCGAACGATGGGAGTGTCGTCGCCGGGGAAGTCGTAGGTGTCCAGCAGTTCGCGGACTTCCATTTCCACCAGTTCCAGGAGCTCTTCGTCGTCCATCATATCGACCTTGTTCAGGGCGACGACGATGGAGGGAACTTCCACCTGGCGGGCCAGAAGGATGTGTTCCCGGGTCTGGGGCATGGGGCCGTCCGGGGCAGAGACGACGAGAACCGCGCCGTCCATCTGGGCGGCTCCGGTGATCATGTTTTTGATGTAGTCGGCGTGGCCGGGGCAGTCAACGTGAGCATAGTGACGTTGTGCCGTCTCGTATTCCACGTGGGCGATGGCGATGGTGATGCCGCGGGCCCGTTCCTCAGGCGCGTTGTCGATGCTGTCGAAACTGCGGAAGCTGGCGTTGTTTTCCTGAGACAGCACGCTGGTGATGGCGGCGGTGAGGGTGGTCTTGCCGTGGTCAACGTGACCAATGGTACCCACGTTCACGTGCGGCTTGGAACGGTCAAAGACTTGCTTAGCCATGGTTGGGAGTTACTCCTTGCTCCTTGTCGGTTTCGCCTACCCGCGGGTTTGTGGGTTTGCCCCGGCGGGGAATTTGCGCTGGTGGAGCCCAAGGGCGGAATCGAACCGCCGACCCCGTTCTTACCAAGAACGTGCTCTACCTCTGAGCTACTTGGGCGTGATTTGATGTGCTGGCGGTTGGTGCGGGATGTCCGGATTCGGTCCAGGGCCTCAGTTGTTTGGTCAAGTAGTGGTGGAGGGGGCAGGATTCGAACCTGCGAAGCCCGTCAGGGCGCCAGATTTACAGTCTGGTGGCTTTAACCACTCACCCACCCCTCCGTGTTGATACTGCGTTTGGTTCTCCAGTGTGTCACTGAGATCCGTTGAAAGAGCCCCAGAGGGGACTCGAACCCCTAACCTGCCGATTACAAATCGGCTGCGCTGCCAATTGCGCCACCGGGGCGCGAATCTCGACGGTGACTACGGCGGGAATCACTTCACGCCACAACCTAAAAATGGCCCCGACAGGTCCGGGGCCATCCGGTTTTCGTCAGTCGGTTAAACAGGTTACGGAACGCCCCGAAAATTGTCAATAGTTTCCGTTGCGCGCTCAAGTCATTCCGTTTTCCGTCGGTCGTGATCGGACCCGTCGGCTGCCATCGGGCAAGGGACCGAGAGTGGAAAGGCCGACACAATGATCCCGAGTTGAGTGATCATCCCGTTCCACAGCCTGCGGCGCCGGAGACGGTGGGCATCGAAAAAACCTGCCCTCCGACAAACTGAGGCGAGGTTGGAATTTCCCGGTTTCCCTCTCAGGGCTGGCACGGCGCTTTTGGTGTGAGGCGGCGGCGGACCGGGCGGTGCTGACGGATTCGAGGACAATCTCGCGGCTCCGCGCCGGGTGATAAACTGGTGGTACGCAGATACGATAGCTCTCCCCAACATCCCGTCGTATTGCAGAGGTGAGTCATGCCGCCGGAAATTCGCGCAATAGGAATCGAAGGACTGCCGGAAGTACAGGCGGGAGACGACCTGGCCGGTCAGATCATCGACGCCGCTGAGGCCCAGGGCACGCCCATCGAGGATGGAGACGTGGTGGTGGTGACGCAGAAAATCGTCTCCAAGGCCGAGGGCAGAGTGATGACCATCGATGAAGTGGAGGCCTCCCCCCTGGCCCTCGCCATCACGGAAGGACACCGGCGGGACCCGCGTCACACGGAAATGATCTTGCGCGAAAGCCGGCGCGTCGTGCGAATGGACCGGGGCGTCATCATCAGTGAGACCTACCACGGCTACATTTGCGCCAACGCAGGGATCGACGCGTCCAACATCCCTGGCTCGAACTCGATCTGCCTGCTGCCCGTCGATCCCGACGCGTCCGCTCGCCAGATCCGCGACACCATCCGCGAACGGCTGGGCGTGGACGCCGCCGTGCTGGTGTCCGACACGTTCGGCCGGCCGTGGCGCAACGGCGCCGTCAACGTGTCAATCGGCGTAGCCGGATTCAATCCGGTGATCAGCTACGTGGGCGAGTTCGACCCCCATGGCAACGAACTGCACACCACCACGATTGCGGTGGCCGACGAGTTGGCGGCGACGGCGGAGCTGGTGACAGGCAAGCTGCTGGGGGTGCCGGTCGCCCTGATCAAGGGATACCCCTACGAGCGCATGGAAGATGCCGATAGTTGGGCCATAGTGCGGGACCCGGACAAGGACCTGTTCCGGTAATCAGCCTTCGGCCCGCAGGCGGCGGTTTTCCTCCCGGAGGCGAGCAAGTTCATCTCGGGGATGTTCGTATTCCAGCCCAGTTGCCGGGTTGTGAACGCGGAACCGTTGGTCCCGCCACCGGAAGTTGAGGTTGAGCAGGGGGCTGGTTGAACCCTCGCTGCCGTCATCGTAGCGATGCAGTGGGAACCGCTCGTACCGTCCGTTGACCAGATGCTCGCCGATGACGGACTGTCCGGAAACACGGCCGCCGGTGGGGTTAAAGCGCCAGTATTCCGGAACGCCGATCTGCCGGTAGATCTCCCGCTTACCCGTTGCATCATAGCTATAGGTGGAACGGGACACTACCTCGATGACCAGATCGGGCGGCTTGCCGTTCTGAATCGGGTCGTCGCCCACCCGGTCCCAGATTGCCTCGGCCTCAACATCCAACGCGACCAGGCAGTCGGGTACCACATGAGCCGGCGACCCGCCGCCGGGCCGGGGTTCTCCGTAGTAGATGGGGATCTGGTCGCCGAACAGCACCGTCGGGTGATCCTGGTATGAGAACCCGGGGGTCAATATGCTCAGGAGCACGTCCTGTAGGTAATTGGCAGGGCGCGATTGCTGCACATCCCTCGGTTCAGGCGGCAGGTCCGGGTAAGGCTCCCAATGTTGAGTTGCCGGACGAGTTTTGGGTGTTGGCGTGGTCATGGTTGTTGGCCCCGAATCGTCATACTTGTTCGCTATCTTGGTTCCGATTGTAGGGAAAACTCCGCATTGCTACAAACTCAAGCGCTGCTGCAACTCCGGCGATGTTTCCGATTCGGCGGGGAGGTCTGGTTCTGCTTCGGTGGTGAAACCGGAGACGCCCACTCCCAGCAACCGGAACGCCCGGCCCGGTGTCATCTCCCGTTCCAGCAGAGTCCACGCGGTGGTGAGGATGGCAGCGTCGTCGTTGGTTGGCTCGGAGAGCGTGGTTTGGCGGGTGAAGGTGGTGAAGTCGGAGAGGCGCATCTTGACCGTAACGGTGCGGCCCGTGAGCCCCTTGCGAGTGAGGGAACCGGCCACGCTGCTCGCCAAACGTTCCACCACGGGCCGGATTTCATCGACCGTGCTCAGGTCCTGCGGGAAGGTGGTCTCGCTGCTGATGGACTTGGCCTCCCGTGATGTCTGCACCGGCTCGTCGTCGATGCCCCGGGCCCGGTCGCGGATGCTCGGGCCCCGCTTGCCGAACCGACGCGTGAACCAGCTATCGGGCATGGCCGCGAGATCCCCGATCGTGTGAACGTTGTCCTCGCGCAACCGGGCAGCCGACTTGGGCCCCACGCCCATGAGGGTTCCCACCGGCAGCGGCGCCAGGAACTCGGCCTCCTCTCCCTCCGGCACGACCACCAGGCCGTCCGGTTTCTGAAAATCCGAGGCGATCTTGGCGACGCACTTGCCGGTGCCCAACCCCACACTGACGGTCAGGCCCACTTCCCGGCGGACTCGGTCCTTGATATCGATGGCGATTGCGATGGGGGACGTTGCCGCAGAAGGTTCGGTGATGTCCAGGTACGCCTCATCCAGCGACACGGGCTGAAGTATGGGAGTGACGTCTCGGAAGATGTCCATGACCCGGGCGGACATTTCACGGTATCGGTCGAAGCGGGGCCGCACGATGATGCCTTCGGGACACTGGCGCACGGCGGTGGCCATGGGCATCGCCGAGTGCACGCCGAACTTGCGGGCCTCGTAGGACGCGGTGGCGACGACTCCCCGCCCCTCGGGCCGGCCGCCGACCAGCACTGCCTTGCCGCGCAGCTCTGGATCGTCGAGCTGCTCCACGGCGGCGTAGAAAGCGTCCAGGTCGGCGTGGATGATGTGGCGAACCATGGCGGTACCGTTGGTGTCGTCGAATTCTTTGGCGTATTGCGGTAATTTTACCCCCGGATGCGTCATAAACCCACCGTGCGGCGTCGCGTTTGCATAGCGTTCCGGTTGCCGTCCGCCGTTTGCCCGTACATGACGGAGCGGTTACACTGACTGCCGTTGCGCTGACCCGGCCGGTCCGCCTGAGGCGGATTGACTGGCCGGGTCGAATTATTGCGTTTTACCAGGTCGTTCCAGTGGCAGTCGCAGAAAACCCCGCCACCGAGCCACGACAGCAGTCTTCGGGCGGAGGGATTTACTACGGCTGGTGGATGGTGGCCATCACGTCGGTGATGTCATTCTTCGCCAGCGGTATTTTCTTTCGCGGGTTCGGGGTTTTGGTCATACCCATCCGCGACCAGTTGGGCATAACCCAGGCCCAGACCAACCTGATCTTCTCCATCGCACGCGCCGAGGGAGGATTGGAAGGCCCGGCAGCCGGCTGGCTGATCGACAAGTGGGGCAACCGCGCCGTGTTGGTGCCATCGTTGCTCATCGCCGTGGTCGGCTACGCGATCATGGCCTTCTGGCTGCCCGGTTTCTGGGGCTTCGCGCTCATCTACCTGGGCCTGGTGTCGCTGGGCAACAGCATGGCGTTCCAGCACGCCTGCTTTGCGGGTCTCAACCAATGGTTCCACCGGCGGCGTTCCCTGGCGATTTCAATCCTGGCCGCGGTGTCTTCCCTGGGCGGCCTGGCGCTCATTCCCACCATGAACCTGCTGATCGACAAGTCGAGCTTGCGATGGGGGCTCATCGCGTCGGGCGCGTTTTACGCCGTCATCCTGCTGCCGCTGTGCATCTGGTTCCGCAACAAGCCGGAGGACATGGGCCTACTGCCCGACGGGGCGACGCGCCCGCCGGCGGCAAGGAGCGGAAGGGGCGCTGCCGCCGTGCGCCGCGAGACCCGCGATTATACGACGCGAGAGGCGTTGCGGACGCAGGCGTACTGGCTGCTGTTGGTGGGCGCCGGCCTGCGGCAGACGGCCACGCTGGGCATCCTGGTCAGCCTGTTTCCCATCCTGGTTGACGACAAGGGCATGAGCACGCAGATGGCGGCTAACCTGATCGGGGTGATGTCCTTCATAAACTTTGTATCGCGGCTGATCATGGGCTACATGGGGGACCGGGTGTCCAAGAAGGCCATCATGTTCGTGAGTCTCACCGTGGAGGGCATCGGATACCTGTTCCTGTGGCTGGGAGACTGGCAAACGGCGGTTGGAATCACGCTGGTGCTGGGGTTCATCCTGTGCGAGGGGATGATGGACGGCGCCGGAGTTATCGTGTGGGCGGCGCTGGGCGAGTACTTCGGGAGGGACCGGTTCGCCACGCTGCGAGGGTACATCACCTTCGCCTACGCCTGGGCGCTGGTGGCGTCGCCGGTGTATGCGGGATGGGTAGCCGACCGGTTCGGGAACTACGACTACGCCATCGTGCCCGGCGCCATCTGCGCTTTCGCCGCCGGCGCTTGTTTCCTGTTCATCAAAAAGCCTCCTGAGCTGATGGTGGAGCCGGAGCCGGCCGGCGCCGATTAGAGGCCTGCGTGCTAGAATGGCACTGGTCGCGTACCGCGACGAACGCGCGCAGGTGACTCTCCCGTGTTCCGTAAGTTATGCTCTCGCTGCGATTCGCGTGGTCTGCGGACAAAAATCATATGCTGAAACGACGGCGTGGCGTTGCCTTTGCGGACGTATATATCGGACTTCGCAGGGGCGATGCGGTCAATGTGATTTTCGGCCATAGTCCAAGGCGGCACCCGGGCCAGGATCTATTGCTGATTAATCCGTGAATACCTTTACACCGTCCCTTACGAGAGGGTTGGCGACACGATCCGCTTGATAACGATCTACCCTGATGGCAGGCGAGTGACCAGCTACGGCCTGATAAGGGAGATGTGAACATGGGTGAAGCCCACGTGGATTTCGAGTACATCGATGACGAAGAGCGCCAGATCATCGAGTCATTCAGGCGGGGAGAATGGAATCCCTTGAGTGCTGAAGATTCAGCGCGCCACTTGACGATGTTGGAAGCAGCGGCGCAGCAACCCCCGATTATCGCAAATGACAGGGAGCCCGCCACAAAACCCGCAAAAGGGAGTATCAAAATGCCCACCATCCTGGAACAGTACATCGCCACCCACCCCGGTTCCGCAGAGCGCTACCGGGAAGCCGTGGGCATCTTCCCCGGCGGTGTTACCCACGACAACCGCTATGCCGAACCCTTCCCCCTGTACATCACGCACGGCCAGGGGCCGCGCAAGTGGGACGTGGACGGCCACGAGTATATCGACTACGTGTCGGGCCACGGAGCGTTGATCCTGGGGCACTCGCACCCGGCCATCGCGGACGCCGTCGCCGAGCAGATACGTCGCGGCACGCACCTGGGCGCCTGCACCGACGAGGAGGTGCGTTGGGCGCGGGCGATCATGAACCTGATGCCCGCCGTGGAGCGGGTGCGCTTCCACAGCAGCGGCACCGAGGCCACGCTGATGGCGATGCGGCTGGCCCGCGCCTACACCGGGCGCAACAAGGTGATCAAGCTGCAGGACCACTTCCACGGATGGCACGACTACGCAATGGCCGGCTCCGACCGGCCGGCGCCGGGCATCCCGCCGGAATCGTGGGGCAGCATGGTCATCGTACCGGCCGGAGATTTGAACGCCGTGGAGCAGGCGATGGAACGCGATTCCGACATCGCGGCCATTATCCTGGAGCCGACCGGCGCACACTACGGTCAACTGCCTTTCGACGTGCCGACCTACCTCGCCGGCCTCCGCGCCCTCTGCGACCAGCACGACGTGGTCCTGATCTTTGACGAAGTGGTGACCGGGTTCCGCGCCTCGTCCGGCGGTGCGCAGGTGCGCTACGGCATCACGCCCGACCTGACCACCATGGCCAAGATCGTGGCCGGAGCGCTGCCCGGAGGCGCGGTCGGCGGCAAGGCCGACATCGTGGACATGATCGCCCAGCGCGGCGATCCCGAATGGGACAACACCGAGCGCGTCTATCACCCCGGAACATTCAACGGAAACCCGCTGTCCGCCGTGGCCGGCGCAACCTGCCTGGAGATGATTGCCGCCGAGCCCGTCAACCAGCAGGCCGACGCCATGGCCGCCCGCCTCAAGGCCGGCCTCAACGAGGTGTTCACGCGCATGGAGGTCAACGGCCACGCCTACGGCGTCGCATCCATGATCCACTTCACGCTGGCCGAGGGGGACTTCGACCACGAGTTTGGGGCGGACGTCAACGCGCGGATCAAGGCAGCCGCGGGATCCGCAGCGGTAACCGGCATCAAGCGCGCCCTGCAGAACCACGGCATCGACATCATGGGCCGGGACGCGTTCCTGGTGTCAGCAACGCATAACGAGGCCGACATCGACGCAACCCTGGCGGCCTTCGAAGCGACGTTGGCCGAGGTGCGTGCGGAGGGCCTAGTATAGGATAAACGCCGCCAACGAGACGCAGTCGCTCGCGCGAGGATTGCCAGACCATGAAACTGAAAATCACAGCATTGGTGTTGGCAGTCCTCGTGGGGTTTGCGGCGGCGGGGATGACTTTTTCGGCAACGCAGGACTTGGGATTTCTACGAGCGCTCCTGTCGGCCGTTCTGGCAGGCACGGCCGGCGTTTTGCTGGTCGCCCTCATGGTCATCGCATACCGCAGCACGGAGGCACGCAAATGAATAGCCTCGCCCGATGGGTTTGCTCCGGGGCAACCGGGGTCGGGTTTTTCTGCCTGGCTTTCTTTGCAGTGCTGGATGAGGGGCCGCTGTGGGCCGCCTCCTTCGCGACGCTGATGGGCCTGATCGGCGTCTCTATTACGTTGGTGGTCATTGCAGTATTCGCTGAACTGGACAGCTGACATGAACACTCTGTATGCCATCTGGATTGTGCTGTTCTTCTTTGGAGTGGTCATGGTCAGTCTGGACTATGCCGCCGAAACAGTGTTTGAAATCGGCGGGATCCCAGCGCTCGGCATCATCGGAGCGGCATTGATACTGCTTGTCATCAGCTCAATCCTGAACTGGATATTCAAGCAGGCTTGGGCTGCCCGAAACGAAATCGATACCGGAGGATGAGGTAAACCATGGCAAGTTTTTGGGAAAAGATCAACGTTGACGGCGCAGAGATGGATATGTACGCCAGCGTGCCGTCGAGCAGCGCAGGCTTCAGCGCGCCGTTCCCGGCGGTGGTGGTGGCGCAGCACGCCACCGGCGTTGACGAGTTCATACAGGATATCTGCGACCGGCTGGCCGCCGAGGGATACGCCGCCGTGGCGCCCAACCTGTACCACCGGCACAGTGAGGAAGCGATTGCCGCTTCCGCCGCCGGCGGCCCGCGCCCGGCTCCGGCCACGTTGCTGAGCGACCCCGATATAGTCGCGGACGTCAACGCCACCGTGGAATGGCTGATAAATCATGATGCGGTGCAGAGCGACCGCATCGGCGTGACCGGCTTCTGCATGGGCGGGCGCGTGGCATGGCTCGCCGCCGCCAGCAACCCCAACTTCAAGGCCGTGGTCCCGTACTACGGCGGCAACCTCATGACCACCTGGGGCGCCGGCGAGACGCCGCCCTTCGACATCGCCGACAGCATCAACTGTCCGATGCTTTTCCACTTCGGCGCCATCGACGCGAACCCGTCTCAGGACGACATGAAAAAGCTGGATGCCGAGCTATCGCGGCTGGGCAAGGCTCACGCCTTCCACACCTATCCGGACGCCGACCACGCCTTCATGAACCCTGCCGGCGGCCGATACAACGAGGCCGCGGCGGTGGCGTCGTGGCCCCGAACCCTGGAGTTCTTCGCACAGCACCTGAAAGCGTAGTGGTATTGTAGGAGCGGATTTCAAATCCGCCCCTACGTCATCAACGATCCAAGCCACAACAGGAGGTATCGTCATGGCCAGTTTCTGGGAAAAGCTAACCGTTGACGGCAGCGAGATGGACATGTATGCCAGCGTGCCCTCAAGCAGCGCCGGCTTCACCGCGCCCTATCCGGCCGTAATCGTCTCCCAGCACGGCGGAGGAGTGGATGAGTTCATCCGCACCATCTGCGACCGGCTGGCCGCCGAGGGCTACGCCGCCGTCGCGCCCAACCTGTACCACCGCAACTCCGACGAGGTGATGAACGCCGACCCGCGCCCGCGTCCCTGGGACGTGCTGAGCGACCCTGATATCGTCGCGGACATCGGCGCCACCGTTGACTGGCTGCGCAACCACGATGCCGTCAGCGACCGCATCGGCATCACCGGGTTCTGCATGGGAGGCCGCGTGGCCTGGCTGGGCGCCGCCAGCAATCCCCACATCAACGCCGTCGCCCCCTACTACGGCGGCAACCTGCTGGTGACCTGGGGCGCCGGCGAAACGCCCCCATTCGAACTTGCCGCCAATATCAACTGCCCCATGCTGTTCCACTTCGGAGAGGTTGACGAGAACCCGTCGCAGGACGACATGCGGAAGTTCGACGAGGAGTTGAACCGACTGGGCAAGCAGCACCAGTTCTATGTGTACCGCGACGCAGACCATGCCTTCATGGACTTCACCGGCCCGCGCTACCAGAAAGAGGCGGCCGACCGGTCGTGGCCGCGGACCCTGGAGTTCTTCGCCGAGCACCTCAAAGCCTAGCCATCCCTCCGCCGGCGGCCTGCCTGATTCCGGTTTGCCTCGCCGCCGGCAGACAATGTCATGAACGAAAATCCCGGCTGCGTCGCGGAGGGAGTTCGCATCGAGTTGGCCGAACGCGTTCTCAAGCCATTTGTTGACGCCATCATCGCCAAGTATGCTACAAAGCCAGGGCGCGCCCAAGAATGAAATCCAGGCTGACCCGGCCCTGGGCCGCTTTACCCGGGTCTCCTGACCAATCTCGCTAACCAACCAACAGCAAGGAGTATTCCAATGCCCCGAGTAGCCCTTGACCTTGAACAGAAAGAGGACCTGGCCGTCATCAAGTCCGACGGCTGGCGCGTGGCGCAAGGCCTGGAACCGGGCGAGCCCAACCAGGGCCTGGTCGCCGAGAAGCTGGGCAGCAATGCCCGTCTGCCCGACTATGACGATTCCGGATGGGAGAGCGGCTCCGACTTCCAGAAGCGCTATTCCGTTGGCTTCACATTTGCCTGGTACCGCCTCCGGTTCACCATGCCCGAGACCGTGAAGGGTCAGGATGTGAACACCTGCCGCGTGTGGTTCGAGACCAACGTGGACAACTACGGTGAGGTATTCATCGACGGGAAGATCGACCGCAACATCGGCGTGGTCACCGGCAACAACACGCCCAAGCGCGTCCTCGTTGAGGAGCCGGGACAGCCGGGACAGGAGCACGTCATCGCCGTCCTGGTCGCCAACGCCCCGCTGGGCGAGCCCGTCGGCTCGATATTCATGCGCCACGCCACCCTGGCCTTCGAGTCGCAGCCGCCGGCCTGACGCCCCACGCAACTACCCCTCAACCGTCGTTCCGGCAGGAGTCGGGGTGACCGAACCAATCTTATGGAGGCATAGACCATGGCCACCCAGTCCTTTGCCGGCACCGTCAACGCGCCGGATTTTCCCGACAGCGTCGAATGGATCAACACCGACCGCCCTCTCAGCATGGCCGACCTGCGGGGCAAGGTGGTCATCATCGATTTCTGGACCTACTGTTGAATCAACTGCGTGCACGTGTTTCCGCAGTTGCGGAAGATGGAAGAGAAATACGCGGACGAGTTGGTGGTCATTGGGGTCCATTCCGCCAAGTTCCCCAACGAGAAATACGCTGACAACGTGCTGCTGGCGGCCCAGCGCTATGAGTTGAAACACCCCATCGTCAACGATGCCGAGTTCGAGGTGTGGCGGCAGTACGCGTGCCGTGCCTGGCCCACCCTCATGTTCGTTGATCCGGAGGGAAAGGTCATCGGCAAGCACGAGGGCGAGCTGCCCTACGAGGCCTTTGATGATCTGTTGGGCCGCATGATCGCCGAGTTTGACGAGCAGGGCATGATCGACCGGCGCAGCCTTGGTCTCAATCCGGAGGCCGTACAGGAGACCGCGCTGGCTTTCCCGGGCAAAGTGCTGGCGGACGGAGCGGGGAACCGCCTGTTCATCGCCGACACCAACCACAACCGCATCGTCATCACCAACCTGGATGGACAGGTGCAGGCCGTAGTTGGTTCGGGAGCGGAGGATTTCGCGGACGGGAACTATGCCAGCGCTGCATTCAACCATCCGCAGGGCATGGAACTGGTGGGCGATACCCTGTACGTGGCCGACACCGAGAACCACGCCATCCGCCGGGTCAACCTCACCGCCGGCACCGTGGATACCATCGCCGGCACGGGGCAGCAGGGACACGACCGTCGGGCCTCGGGGCCAGGCGCCCAGATCGCCCTGAGCAGCCCGTGGGACCTGGCGCACCACGAGGGCACGCTGTACATAGCCATGGCGGGCACTCACCAATTGTGGCGGCTGTCGCTGTCCGATGGGCTGGTCTGCCCACATGCCGGCACCGGTGGCGAGAGTATCGACAACGGGCCCTTGGCCCAGGCGACGCTGGCCCAGCCCAGCGGTATCGTGGTGGGCAAGGACCGGGCCGAAAGTCCCATCCTTTACTTTGCGGACTCGGAAACCAGCAGCGTGCGAAGCGCGGGCATCGACCCGACCACGGGACGCGTGGCGACGCTGGTGGGCATTGACCTGTTTGCATTCGGGGACCGGGACGGCGTGGAGCACAATGTGCGGCTCCAGCACCCGATCGGCATCGAATGGCACAATGGCGAACTGTTCATTGCCGACACCTATAACCACAAGATCAAGAAGGTGCTGCCCCTGACCCGCTCGGTGCAGACGGTGCTGGGTTCCGGCGCGATGGGCCTGCACGACGGCGCGGGCAGGCTGGCGACGTTCAGCGAACCGAGCGGCCTCAGCTTCGCCGTTTTCGAGAATGGCCGGCAGCCGCTGCTCTACATCGCGGACACCAATAACCACGCCATCAGGATCGCGGATCTTGAAGCCGACGAGGTGCGGACGCTGGAGATCACGGGGTTGTGATGCGAACGGGCGGGCCGGCGTGGAGCCTCAGCCTGCCCGCTGCATCTGCGTCAATCGTTGAGCGGTATGGAGGTCTGTCCCGTCTTCATTGCCGAGACCGGAGTGCTTTCGGGTTCGCCCGGGCAGCAGCCCATCTATGGCATCGGTGCGCTGGTGGCGTCGGACACTCGTTCAATCACCGACAGCCTGTATAGTCTCCATCTCAACTTCAGCCGTGAGCGGATGACAACCCGCAAACGAATTTTGGTGACAGGTGTCGCCACGGCATACAGAAAGCGCGGGTTATGTCCGGCGTCCACCCCTTAAACAGGGGAACGTTCTCCGACCACTCCGCGCACCTTCGTGGTAGTTGGGGGATGCCTGCTTGTCAACGGTTTGAGCATCCCTTGACCATGCCGATAGCGGCGCCGAGCCTTGACGCCGGCCACATCGTCGGGCAACATAAACGTATCACTTCCCAGCACGAGGAGCACCCATGGCATCCCCTTCCTCCGACTACAACGAAGATCCCGAATACGCCGTCAGGTCGGACGACAACATCACGCTGATGGCGAGCAAGATCATTCGCGACGTGCTGGTTACGCGTGGCGAGCCGATCCGACGCGCCCACCTCTGGCAGGCGGTGGAACTGGCCATGGGCGAACGTAAACCCGACGTTGACGGCGTGCTCAAGCGCGATTGGTTCAACAACCAGGGCACCGGTCCGGGCAGATGGGAACTCACCGAGCTGGCCGGGGTAGGCGAATCTCCCTTCACCGACACGTCCGGAGCGATCAACCTGGCGTTGGTGGTCGAATATCTGCGCTGCTGCCGCGGAGAGGCGCCCTACATTGGCGATGTGGGCGACTTCATCAAAATCTGCCGCGATGACCTGGAACTGGATGCCAACTGGCTGCTCCAGAGTAATCGAGCCATCGGCTGACAAACACCCCCGGGACGGGGCGCGCCGGCCCGGTTCATGTACATCAGAATCAGGCACACGCTGAGCGCTGTGGCTGCCTTCGTCGAGATCGGTTCGAACCGGATAAACCGGCTGCATTGAAGCGCATCCCCCGGCTCAACGCAGGGCCCGCCGCCGGTTAAGTCGCTGCTGCGCCCTTTTCTCGGTGCGCAATCAGGAGAGATGGTGATGAACGCACGTACCGTCGATTATCCTCCGCGTCCCGTGGTTGACCGGTCCTCACTGCCGCCTGGTCCGCCGGAACTGCCCATCATTGGGCAATCACTCCGGTACGTGTCCGATCCCCTGGCTCTCCTGCGGGAGGCTGCCGGTTACGGAGACCTGGCCACGGTGTCCACAAAGCCCATCCTGCTATTCCTGGTGAATCATCCGGACTTGATCAGGGAACTGTATGTCGAAAACCACCGCAGCGTGGGGCGAGGCTTAATGACGGGTACGTACCGGTACCTGATGGGCGACGGACTGGTCACCGCGGACGGGCCGCTGCACCTGCGCCAGCGTCGCCTGATGCAACCTCAGTTTCACCACGGCCGCATCGCCGGCTATGCGGATGTGATGACAGACTTTACCCGCCGCCACGAGCAAAGGTGGCAGGGCGGTGTGAGGGTTGACATAGCCCAGGAGATGAGCGACCTCACGCTGCACATCGTCGTGAAAACGCTGTTCGGGCTGGAACCGCCCGATACGGTGAGACGCATAGGAGAGGCGTTTGAGGTCAGCAACGACTACATCACCGTACGCGGCAACCAGCCCCTGCCCATCAGGAATATGCTGCACCGGATGCCGACGCCCCTCACCCGCAGGTTCAAACAGGGGTTGGCCTACCTGGACGAGACGGTGTACGGCCTGATCGCGCAGCGTCGGAGAACCGGACTGGACGGCGACGACCTGCTGTCGCTGTTGCTGAACGTGAGAGATGAGGAGGCCGATAATCCGGAGGATGCGGTGATGACCGACCAGCAGGTGCGGGACGAGGCCATCACGCTCTTCGCCGCCGGTCATGAGACGACCGCGGTGGCGCTGACCTGGACGTGGTACCTGCTGGCGACGCATCCGGAGATCCAGAGCAGGTTCCAGGCCGAAGTGGATGAAGTCTTGGGTGGACGCACACCGACGCCGGACGACCTCCCAAACCTGTCGTTCACCGAACGGGTGCTCACGGAGTCGATGCGGCTGTACCCGCCAATCTGGTCCACGGGGCGCATGACCTTTCAACCCATCACGCTGGGCGGGTGGCAAATTCCCGCCGGAGCGGGCCTGGTTGCGCCGCAACTGATTGTTCAGCGGGATCCCCGGTGGTTTGACCATCCCATGGAGTTCAGGCCGGACCGCTGGACGCCGGAGTTCAAGGAAAGTCTGCCGCGGTTCGCCTACTATCCGTTTGGAGGCGGCCCGCGCCTGTGCATCGGGGAGGGCTTCGCCTGGATGGAGGCGATACTGATCCTGGCAACGCTGGGCCAGCGCTGGACAATGCGCCACGACCCCGGCCACAGGGTGGAGTTGATGCCGTTGGTTTCCCTGCGCCCCAGGGGCGGGATGCCCATGTTCCTGGAAAAACGCGCAGAGAAGCACGAACGGGCAGCGGCGACGCCCGCTGCAGCTCAGTATCCGTCGTAACCGCCGGCGAGGCTGACGGAGAGCACGCGGTCGCGGCCGGCCAGATCGGGTTCCACCGTGATTTCGGCGTCGGGGAACGTGTCTGACGCCAGGCGTCGCGCTTCGTCCATCTGCTCGGGGTCCATTTCCAGCAGGATGACGCCGTGGGGTTTGAGCCGGTCAGGCTCGGCGGCCTGGACGATCAGGCGGCGGATGTGGTCGAGACCGTCGGGGCCACCATCAAGGGCCGCCACGGGCTCCCATTGGATTTCCGGCTGCAGGGTCGGGATGCGGTCGGTGGGCAGGTAGGGCAGGTTGGCGGCGATAACATCCACCGGCTCGGGCAACGATTCCAGCAGGTCGCCTTTGAGGAGCCTGACGCGGTCGGCGACGTTGTGCATCCTCACGTTGTAGGCGGCCACGTCGAGCGTGGGGTCGAACGCGTCGCTGGCGTAAATGCGGGCAGCGGGCAGGTGGATGGCGAGGTTGACGGCGATGGCGCCCGTGCCGGTGCCAACATCAGCGATGACCAGTTCGCGGCTCTCCATGCCCATCAGGGCCATGAACAGGGCGTGTTCCACCAGGGTCTCGGTTTCGGGACGGGGGATGAGCACGTCCGGGTTGACCAGCAGGTTGACGCCGTAGAACTCGCGGTAGTTGAGGATGTAGGCCAGGGGCTCACGGGTGAGGCGTCGCTCGACGATGGCGGCGAGTTGGGCCTCCTGCTGGGCGCCGACCTGGGTTTCCTGCTCGGCGAAGATGGCCTGGCGGGGCATCCGCATGACGTCCATCACCATGACCTCGGCCTCGAGCCGGGCGTCGGGTATGCCGGCCGCATCCAGCGTGCGGTGGGTCGCCTGGATTACGTCGCGTAGGCTGGGCATGAACGATGGAAAACGCGAGGGTCGCTTACGAGGACGCCAGGCGCTCGGCGTCGTGGATGTAGTCGGCCGTTTCTCGGATGCGGCGTTCGGTATCCGGCCCGCACATCCCGTTATGGAAGCAGGTCCCGTGCAGATAGCTGATCCGAGTGAAGTATCGGCCGACCAGATTTTCGAAAGTATCCGATCGCATGGCCAGCGCCAATAAGCCCTCAGTGGTCATGCCGGTGGTCTCGGGTTCCTCGCCGGTCCGGGCCAGGATCAGGGCGTCGGTGGCGCGCTTGGTGGCGCACCAAGCCTTTTCCGCCGCATCCCGTATGTCGCCATGCTCCAACCTCTCAACCGCCTGTGAGTGCACATCGCGGGCGTCGGCGAAAATGGCAGCGTGGTCCTGAACTGGAGTCATGGCAAATGGTAACTCATACCTGCGGGATTAGCCCGACACCGATACCGCCTTCACGCTGGCTCTCTTCCGCCACAGGCGGATGGAATACCCGCCGTGGGAGAGGGCCCTGCTTCGTCAGCGTCAGGTGGAGATTGCGGCCAACCCGCGCTCCTGGTCATCCGCAATCAGGCGGTCGATGATCTCGTTGAGGCCGCCGTCCATGAGTCGCTGCATCCCGTGGATGGACTGACTGATGCGGTGGTCGGTGATGCGATCCTGGGGGTAGTTGTAGGTGCGGATCTTCTCGCTGCGGTCACCGCTGCCGATCTGGGACTTGCGGTTGCTGGAGATCTCGGCCTGGTGGCGTTCCTGCTCGGCAGAGTACAGCCGGCTGCGGAGGATGGTCATCGCTTTGGACTTGTTTTTGTACTGGGAGCGTTCGTCCTGGCAGACGACCGTGATGCCGGTGGGTTCATGGACGATGCGCACGGCGGTGGCGACCTTGTTGACGTTCTGTCCGCCGTGGCCGCCGGCGTGGAAGATGTCGATGCGGAGGTCGTCTTCTTTTATGTTGACCTCGACCTCATCGGCCTGTGGCAGCACGGCCACGGTGGCGGTGGAGGTATGGATGCGACCCTGGGCTTCGGTTTCAGGGACGCGCTGCACTCGATGCACGCCGGCCTCGAACTTGAGCTTGCTGAACGCATTTTTGCCATCGACCGAGAAGGCGATGCGACTGAATCCGCCAAGGTCGGAGGGGTTGGAATCGAGGATATCGACGCTCCAGCCCTGTTCCTGGGCGTAGCGTTGGTACATGCGGTAGAGGTCGGAGGCAAACAGCGAGGCTTCCTGACCGCCGGCGGCGGCGTGCACCTCGACGATGACGTCGCGCTCGTCGTTGGGGTCCTTGGGCAGCAGGGCAATGCGGAGTTGCTGGGCCAGATCGGAGAGGCGGGTGTCCACGTCGGCGAGTTCAAGCTGGGCCATCTCGACCAGTTCGAGGTCACCGCCCTCGGTGATCAGGGCGCGCAGGTCGGCCTGTTCTTCGGCCAAACTGCGGCGCTGCACGTCGATGGCGACCAGGTCTTCCAGTCCGGAGCGTTCGCGATTCAGTTCGCCCAATCGAGCGTAATCGGCTGCAACCTCGGGTTTCGCCATCTCGTCTTCAATGGCCCGGTACCGCTCCACGATGGGCTGCAGCTTGTCGAAAATGTCGGCCATTACGCTCACGCCTGCCTGAAAAAACTATCGTTCAGTATAGCCCACCGCCGGGAAAGTCGGCAAGTAAACGCACGCGTCGGCGCCTGCGGATTTGGAGCAATGCGCTCACCGCAGCGACCCGCCGGACGGGCGTGTGCGTTGGCCCGAAC
The DNA here is from genome assembly GCA_965116565.1 of Dehalococcoidia bacterium. Classification (GTDB taxonomy): domain Bacteria; phylum Chloroflexota; class Dehalococcoidia; order Lucifugimonadales; family UBA3495; genus Bin87. The sequence goes on along the minus strand of OZ220699.1, from coordinate 432,889 downwards.
GGGGGTGTCCGTCAAGTGTGATCGCCGATGGACTGCGCACTGGGCGGATGGTATCGTGGCGCCGCCGGTGAAGGTTGGAGACGAGGACGAATTGGAGGGAATCATGTTGAAAGCGCAGCGCGACAGCGCAATCAGCCGGTTGAGCGACGACGACCGGCAGAATCTCCGACGAATTGTCGCCGCGATCAAGGAAGCCAGGGGAGAGAGCCCCGATACGCCGGCCAATAGGGGACGAATTACGGCCCGTGAACTGCTGGACGGGTGGCGGGAAGATTTGCCGGCCGACGTTCGGGCCGCGGTGGAGGCCATCCTGATTCGGGACGAAACGGGTCCCGGTGTTGGCGAGGTCGCTCCGGATTTTTCGCTCAAGCGGTTGGGTTCGGAGGAGCGGGTGCGGTTATCGGATTATCGCGGGCGGCGGCCGGTGGCCCTGGCCTTCGGCAGCTACACCTGACCACCGTTCCGCGCTCAGTCTGAGCGGATGACGCAGATTTACCGGCGTTTCAGCGAAGACGTAGAGTTCTTCGTGGTGTACGTGCAGGAGGCCCATCCCACCGACGGGTGGCAGGTGGAAAACAACATCCAGGAAAGCGTGCTTTTCAGGCAGCACCAGGACTATGAAGAACGCGAATCGGTGGCGCTATCGTGCAGCATTGACCTTCAGATCGGCCTGCCCGTAATCATTGAGGAGATGGACAACGCCATTGATGAAGCCTACGGCGCGGCGCCGGAGCGTTTGTACCTGGTGGACATGGACGGCCGGGTGGCGTACCACGGCGGCGCGGGTCCGCACTTCTTCGACCTGGGCGAATGGGAGCAGGCGATCGGGGCCTGCATCGGGGTTGCGGCTGCGCGATAGCGTTCGGGCGATCAGGAAGGCGTTTTGCGTCTCAACGACGCTGCGCCAGTGGTGAGGACACCCATCACCAGGGGTCGTTTCGCAAGAAGTTTCACCCTCACCCTGGCCCTCTCCCATCAAGGGAGAGGGGTGACAAATAACCGGCTATCATCGCTTTTCTGGCCGGCCTGGTGACGGCGGCTAGGCGGTGAGGATTTCGCGTAGGCGGCGGATGACGATGTCGGTTTCCGGCTCCGTGAGGTTGAGTGGGTCAACCATTAGCTCGTCGGGCGGGCCGAGTTGCTGGAGGAATATGGGAGGGTCGCCCTGCTGGAGAGCAACTGAGACCTCACGGGGCGACGGGCCGGACCAATCATCGCCGGCGAAGTTGAGAACGGCGGTGGGAATCAGGTGGTTGTTGCCGTCGTGCTCCAGGGTGACGCGCAGGCCCGGCACCTCGACGAGGCTGTCCACGACGCGCTGGGCGAGATTGCGGTAGTAGTCCATCTCCGCCTCCTCGTCCTCTTCTATGAACATGGAGAGAGCGGTCACCAGGCCCAGTATTTCCTCCTTGGCAACCTTCATGGGGCGGCCGAGGAACTGGGCGGGGCTGGCGTTGGCCAGGGCGGCGTCGATGAGGTCGGCGCGGCCGCAGAGGATGCCGGTGCCCTGGGGCCCGCGGACCCCCTTGCCGCCGCTGTAGATGACCATGTCGGCGCCGTCGTTGAGGTAGCGGTGGAGGTTGGCGCGCGGGGGCAGCATGGACGCGGCGTCCACGATTACCGGGACGTCGTGGGCGTGGGCGATTTCGCAGACCTGATCCAAGGGCAGCATGCGCCGGCTGGTGTACGGGGCGCACAGGTAGGCGATGGCCGCGGTGCGCTCGTTGATGGCCGCCTCCATTTCCCAGGGGTGGCTGTACAGGTAGTTTCCGACCTCGACGATCTTGGCGCCGGCGGCGCGGTAGGCGTGGTCGTAGGGGAAGCGGTGCATGGTCTGGATGATGATCTCGTTCTTCATGCCGTCGGTGTCGGGCAGACGGTGCATGCTGGCCGGGTCGCTGCCGGCGATGCAGGCGGCGGCCTGGAGCAGAAGTCCGCCGGCCGCGCCGCTGGAGACCATGGCGGCCTCGGAGCCCACCAGGCGGGCGATTTCCTCGCCGGCCTTGCGGTTGAGTTCGTCAATGTTGACCATCACGCGCGCCGCGCCGGCCATCTGCTCCAGCACCTCGGGTCGGGTGCGGGTGCCGCCGAGGCGGGTGACGGAACCGGAAGCGTTGATGATGGGGGTGACGCCGAGGTTGCGATAGGCCTGTTCGGCGTCGGTGATAGGCTGCTGGTTCAAGAGGGCCTCCCTGTCAGAGAGCGGGGGTGGTTGCGGGGCATTATAGCAAGGGGTTCGTGGGCCTACGCGTGGCGGCGATCAGGGTTCGGTTGCGCACCGATGGCAGAAGGACACGGCGGCGGTATTCCCCAGCAGGTTCATTGTGCGGCGCAGCGTATGCTCACTGCCCATTGCAACTGCCAAACGGGTAAATTCGCTGATGCTGTCATCTGAAAGCCCGTGGGCATGGCCGACCACCACCAGCGAACTCGGCGGCACATCGGCGGCCGGAGGAAGTTCGTCGAGTATTATGATGGGGGCGTCGCTGTCCGGGTACATCCATCCTTCGTCGTTCTAGGAGCAGTGGCCGCCGTAGGAAGTCAGGTACACGGGCTCATATTTGAGCGTTTCTTCTCCGATGGCACGGCAAACGCTGTACTGATTGTTGCCAAATTCCCGTAGTACCGCTGCGTCTCCGCCATGCGCACGACGGAAAAGACGTTGAGGATCACTATCGCAGCGACGAACAACGGGAAATGGATTACGAGCGGCCTCAGCCGGTCACTGTTATGCAGGCGACGCATCGGCGGACACGCCGGCAAAGAGGATCAGCAACGCTGCGATGGGGACCAGTACACCGACGTTGAAATTGTTGGATACCGGCGCGAACAGCACGGCGGTCAACGCCGCCACCACCGCGGCAATCCTGAGCAAGACAAGACGCGGGCGCCACAGCACGTATAGAAATCCCGCCGCAAACATCAACCCGACCAGCCCTGGCACCACGGGGCCGTGGGGCTGACGGTAGGCAAGTGAGGCAGGCGTTTCCGAACCACCAATCAGAACCTGGATGTAATCCCACATTTTGACGCCGGAGCGTTTCAACTGGGCCAGGTCGGTTAGTGGAGAAGTCTGGTCATGGGCATGCCGGAAATCAGCCTCGGGCAAGTAGCTACGCTTCGATTCAGCAACCAAATCGGCGAGCACCACTGCGCCGACCAGAGTGAGGCACAATACGTAGCAACTTCCGTCCCACAACGCAGCGCGCCTGGCATCACCGTCCTGGGCGGCCAGCGCCCGCCACAACCATGCCAGCACGGGCGCCGCGACGACCTACTTGTACGGCACGTACTCATACATGAGGGCGCCGGCCATGATGCCGACGAGGCCGGCCCATACCATGTGATTGTCCCGGGATGTATTGCTGCACGCCACGCAGTAGAGCAACACCGCGGCAAAGAGGATTCCGCCAAATATTTCCTCTGCCGTATTGCCGCCCAGCACAAGGATCCGCAGGCTGGCCATGGTGAACACTGCCAGGATGGTAGCCGGCCAGCCGACGTCAAGCCGCCGCAGGGTCAGCGCGGTGACCAGGATGGAGAGCGCCCCGGCTATTTTAAAGAGGCTGCGCATAGCCTCCAGCGAGTACCCGCCCACTCGGAATCCGATGGCGGCCTTCCAGTTAGTGAAACGAAAGCCCAGCGGGAGTTCGTTGTGGGTCAGCGAGCGGGCTGCGATGCCACCCATCTGAATTTCCTCGAAAATCGGATGAGGCGGCGGGAGAAAATCGAGCAGGATGTACCTGAGGACGAGCGCGAGGCCGACGAGCCCCCAAGCCCAGTGAGGCCGCCAGTTGCCGGACCGGTCCACGCTTGCCAGCGACGACCGGATCGGGCGCCAGTTCAAGGTCAGCAAACCCGCCGCGACAAGGGCGATGATCAGCGCAAACCCCCAGGGATTTCGGTAAACGGAGCCCAGTTGGCTGATGAGGATCACGGACAGCAGTAGCGGGAGCAGTGTCCACGCCACCAGGAAAATCACCGCGCTTGCCCCGCCACGAGCCAATCAGTGCATTGATGGTCTGAAGGCGAACATTTCTGAAAGAGCGGACAGTTCGAAACAGCAATGTCGGTTCCCGATGGGTCAGGGTGGCTCATGTCCGGCATATCCTGCAACCGAAGTGAATCGGATGCAGTCGCCACCGCCGTGAGGAACCGTCGAGCCATGTATGACGGAGTAAGTGTGGGCCTATGGTAAGATTTCGGCGCTGATAAAACTGTCGTACGCACAATCTGGAGGTAGCACTGTGACCACCGCCGATCGTCTGAACGTAATTCCGCTGGGAGAGGCAATGTTCTCCCAGCGGGCGATTCGCCGCTTCAGGCCGGACCCGATTCCCGCCGACGTGATGGAGGACATCATGCAGTCCGCCATCCGCGCGCCCAACGGCGGCAACAACCAGGGCTGGCACTTCATCGTGGTGCAGAACGAGGAGATGCGCCGCAAGCTGGGCGATCTTTACCACGAGGCTTGGTGGGCCAAGCGCGCCGACGCTGGAATCATGGGGCCGCAGGACATCCCGCCCGGCCGCAACTCGATGCGCTCCGCCATGCGGCTGGCCAACGAGATCGGCGACGCGCCGGTGATGGTGCTGGTGTGCGCCACTTCCAAAGGCGCGCAGGCGGCCGGCTCGGTGATACCGGCGGCGCAGAATATGCTGCTGGCGGCGCGGGCATTCGGGATCGGCGGCACCATCGCCACCCTGCACGCGGTGGTGGAGGAGCGGGTGCATGCGCTGTTCAACATACCGGACACCGCGCAGGTGGTGTACTGCATGCCCTTCGGGTACCCGCGCGGCAACTTCGGGCCGGTGACGCGGCTGCCGATGAACGAGGTATGCTCTTACGATCGGTGGGGCGCGCCGAGGGATTAAGCGCAGCCTGACGCACAAGAAATGGGGCGGGTATTGCACCCGCCCCTGCACGTCAGCAGCCGACAGTCATACGGCAAGACGAGGCAGGATGATCGCGCGTACGCCCAGACTGTCGGCCATTTCCTGTTGAGATTGCGAGATATTCCCGCCGACGACCACCGAGATAGCCGGCGTTTCAAAGATGGCGGAGAGACTGCGGGCCCTTTCGCTAGCTCGGGCTATGTCATGGTCTGCGATTGTTCGGGAGACTTCGATAGCAATGTGAACGGGTTGGCGGTCGCTGCGCCGGCGCGCCGACACTATGATGTCGGTTTTTTCCAGGTGGTCGCCCTGCTCATATGTGATCAGGTTTTGCTCCTCAGCGTCGTCAATGAGGTCCTGAAACTCCGGAGACCTTGCGACGATGCGGCTCTGCATGATGCGAACACGGTTTAAACCGAGCCACCTGCTGGCGATGTTGGCGATGTCGCTGTGTACCCTGCGTTCCAACTCCGCCCACCACAGGTTATCCAGCCGCCGCTCGATTAGTTCCAGCATTCGTATGCTTTCGTCTCGACATTCTTTCGTGTCCGTCATGCCGGATTTTGGTTTGGCGATGTCCCTGACGGTTGTCATATACCCATCGCAGCCAATCTACCGCGTGCGCTCGTAGCGGTAGTCGCGGGCGGTGCCGCGCTCTGGGGTAGCCGTTGGGTTGTTGGGCAGGTAGGCGTAGTCGGGATCGACGCCGACCTTGGGGGCGAGCGTGTTGCGCAGTGTGCCGATGTGCTCGACCTCAAGCTCCACCGTGTCGCCCGGTTCCAGCCAGCGGGACGCCTCGTAGCCCTTGCGGATGGACTCGCGGACGGAACCGCCGCCCACGGTGCCGCTGCCGATGACGTCGCCGGGGGCAATCCGGCTGTCCTTGGCGGCGCGCTCGATGATCTCGCCCCAGGTGTACCAGGCGTTTACGGTCTCGCCGTCGCGGAGCCAGTCGTCGCCGTTGACGCGGGCGTGCGCCTTGAGGTCCAGGCGGCCATCCCTGATGTGGGGCATCATCTCGTCGGTGGTGACAATCCACGGGCCGATGGACGACGCCGAGTCCTTGCCCTTGGCGGGGCCGAGGCCGAAGGCCATCTCGTCGAACTGCAGGTCGCGCGCGCTCCAGTCGTTGAAGATGCAGAAGCCGGCGACGTATTGCAACGCCTCGGACGCGGGCACGTTGGTTCCGGACTTGCCGATGATGCAGCCGATTTCAAGCTCGTAGTCCAACTGCGTTGATGCCGCAGGATAGGGCACGTCATCGTCCGGTCCGTAGATGACCAGCGGGTTGGAGAAGTAGAACACGGGCATCCGGTACCACACCTCGTTGATTTCCCGTGTGCCCTGGGACGTGGCGTGTTCCTCGTACACGATGTAGTCGCGTACGGTGGGCGGCCGCAGGATGGGCGCGCGGAGGCGCACGTCGGACAACGCGACGGCGGGGGCGGCCACGTTGCCGGCCAGGGCGTCGCCGACGCGGTCGACGGCGGAATCGCTGGTATCCAGCAGCGCGCCAACGTCCCTGATGGTGCGGCGTCCGCCCAGCAGCGCGGTAACGTCCACCACGGCGTCATCCTGCAGCACGCCGCAGCGGGGGCCGGAGCCGTTGTCGTAGGTGAGGAGTTTCATGGGTGTTGTTCCTTTGTCATTGCGAGCGTCCGCCTCGGGCGGATGGCAATCTAGTTGTAGCCAGCCAGTCGCTCGGCGTCGTTGATGTAGTCGGAGGTCTGATAGATGCGACGGTGGACTTCCGCGATGGGTTCGCAGATGCCGTGATAAAAGCAGTCGCCATGCAAATGACCTTGCCGAGAGTAGTAGCGTCCAATCAAAGGACTGACGGCGCCGTACGCTTCGGCCACCATCAGCAGCCCCCGCGAGGTGCCGGAGAAAAATTCAGGCTCTGTTCCCGTGCGGGCCAGGACGAGTGCGTCGGTGGCGCGCTTGGTGGCGCACCATGCGTTTTCCGCAGCATCGCGGATGTCGCCGGCCTCCAGCATCCGCAGGGCGTCGGCATGGACGCTGCGGGCGTCGGCGAAGATGGCGGGTACGCGGTCGGTGGTTAGCATGGCCGCTCGCTGTTTGCTGCTTCGGGATTCCTTCGAAGTAGCGTAAACGTTGACGCGGCGCGTGGCAAGCGGCGGCCTGCCATCCAACGATACGTCCGCTCGTGGTTCGACAAGCTCACCATGAGCGGACGTATCGAGCGCGCGGAATAGGGAGAACCCATAAACCGCAAGGCAAGGCTGGTTGTAGGGGCGAATAGCCATCCGCCCCTACACTGTAGCAATCAGTGCATCGGCGAGAAGCTGGCCGGCACCATGATCTTGTTTTCCTGTTTCACGCGGCCGGGGGCGCCGGAGGGCCACTGCGGTATCTTGCTGGCGGCGGCGCGGACCTCGGCGCGGTGGTTGAGGTCCTTGTAGGGCCACACGTGCATCCACTTGTTAAGGTCGCCGAACTCGGTGAACATGCCGGCGGCCAGCGGGGAGAACTCCTCGCGGTAGGGCAGGGACTCTTCCCAGCGGCGCAGCAGTTCCGGCATGGAGCCGTTCTCATAGGTGTAGACGCGCATCTCGTAGATGTTGCCCAGGGCCTGGTCGCCGCCCATGGGCCGCATGAAGGTCGCGGGGTTCCAGATTTCGGAGTTCATGTTGAGGATGTTGCCGGGGGTGATCTTCGGGGGCCAGTTGGGATCCTGCCCGGCCTCGGCGCGGATGCGGTTGCGCTCCTCCATGTTCTCGTAGCCCCAGACGTGGATGATCTGGTTCAGGGGGCCGATCTCGGTGTGCCAGAAGGCGGCGATGGGAGAATACTTTTCGCGGTGGGGCAGCGCCTCGGCGAAGGCTTCCTCGGCCTGGGGCACGGCGCCGGGTTTGAGGTCGTAGGTGCGGACTTCGTAAATCATCTTTCACTCCTGGGGATTGGTGGCGTCTGGTGGTGATTGTCCAAGCGGGACGCGGCCAGTGTAGCAACCGTGCAGAGAGGGGGCAACCGGCCCTGCCACCATACCCCGCTGATATAATACGGCGCATAAGGGTGGGCAAGACTGTGGGTATCGGGAGGGATGAGATGAGCGCGCCGGCGATGGACATGACGCCGCTGGGATACGTGGACGCCTCCAAACGGGAGCAGGCGGCAGGCAATCACGTCAAGGCCGCTGTCAAGGCCGCGGCGCTGATGTGGCAGGCCACCCAGGCCACGTTTGCCGCGCTGGCTGAGGCGCACGGGGTGGGGCTCAAGAGCCTGGACGAAGAGGAACTGATAAAGCTGGCCAGAACTTTGGAAGCCGACGGCTCCGTGCCCAAGTGGCGCTACCGGGGCGGGCTTTCTCCGGGCTCGCTATTGAAAGACCACGCCGAGATGGAAGTGTTGGAAAGTTATCAACTGGATCTGGCGTACGAGACGGCGGAACAGTTTATCCGGGGGTGCTTTGACAACCAACCATCGCCCTGATCAGTACCGAGAGAGAGCCGTCCGCCATGTAGCCCGAGCGCGCAATTATCGTCGTCAAGCCAATCTGCTGCTGGAACGAGATAACGACACCGACTGCGCCGGGGCTCTCCTGTATGAATCCGCCAAGCAGTGCATCAATGCAGTCGCGAACCAGCGAAGAAAGAACCCTGGAACTGCCGGCGGTAAAGTTAACGTGGTAAGAGAGTTGGCGCGAGAGGACTCAAGCGGCACATCTCTGATGCAAAACTGGCAACGCACCGATCAGCTTCACATCCACGCGGACCGCGGAAACCTGAACGCAACCGAATATGTTGAGGCTTGGGAGCAATCGCAAACCTTTATCGATTCCATGTTGAACATTTACGCCCGCAATGCCCGAAAGGAGGAAACCAATGGAATACCGCATCAATCACGTTCACATCCGCGCTTCGGACCCGCACGCCACGGCGGCGTGGTACGAAAAGTTTTTCAACGCCAAGATCGTTTCGGAGCGCACGGTGATGCCCAACACCATCACCATCGGCATGGAGATGGCCGGCGCCTGCCGGCTCAACGTGTCGTCCAAGCCGCCGGGATCCTCGGATGAGCGCGCCGTCGCTGAGCTGAACCGGCTGGGGCTGGAGCACTTCGGGTTCGACGTGGAGGATATCGAGGCGGAGATGGAGCGGCTCACCGCCGCCGGCATTCGCACGGTGCTGCCGATCACCGACACGCCCACCGGCTCGCGCCTGTCGTACATCGAGGGGCCGGACGACGTGCTGATCGAGCTGGTGCAGCCGGCGCCTTAATTTGGCGGGGTCCTTCCCCCTCTCTCCAACCCTCTCCCACCAGGGAGAGGGATTTTTCGGACACCCTGGTTGAGGAGGTTACTCCATGGCAGATACGCCCCTGCATTATCAGACCATCACCGAGGTGGCCGGTCGGCTGGCCTCGCGGGAGATTTCGCCGGTGGAACTCACGCAGACCATGCTGGACCGCATCGCCGCTCTGGATGGTGAGCTGAAGAGCTACGCCACCGTGATGAGCGAGCACGCGATGGAGTCGGCGCGGGCCGCCGAGGCCGAGATCGCCGCCGGACGCTACCGGGGCGGTCTGCATGGCGTGCCCATCGCCGTCAAGGACCTGTGTTTCACCACCGGCGTCCCCACCATGGGCGGCGCGAAGGTGCTGCACGATTTCGTGCCGGACTTCGATGGCACGGTTGTGCGGAGGCTGAACGACGCCGGCGCGGTGATCCTGGGCAAGCTGAACCTGACCGAGGGCGCGATGGCCGGCTACAACCCTGAGTTCGACATCCCCATCAACCCGTGGGGTGCGGACCGGTGGGCCGGCGCGTCGTCCAGCGGTTCGGGCGTGGCCACGGCGGCCGGCCTGTGCTACGGATCGCTGGGCAGCGACACCGGAGGGTCGATACGCTTTCCGGCGGCGGCGTGCGGCGCCGCCGGCATCAAGCCGACGTGGGGCAGGGTGAGTCGATACGGAGTGCTGGCGCTGGGCGAATCGCTGGACCACGTTGGCCCGATGACGCGGAGCGCAGCCGGCGCCGGCATCATGCTGCAGGCCCTGTCCGGCCACGATCCCAACGACCCGACGTCGCTGCGCGCGCGCGTGCCCGACATGCTGGCCGGCATCGGCCAGGGTGTGGCCGGCATCAGCATCGGCGTGGATGAGAACTACATCGGCGGCGGCGACGTTGACGCGGAGGTTGCCGAGGCGGTGATGTCCGGAGCACGCCTGCTGGAGAGCATGGGAGCCGTGCTGGTTCCAGTGAAGATGCCGGACACGTTGCCGTATTCACGAGCGTGGGGCGTGCTGTGCTCCGCAGAGGCTGCGACCGCCCACCGGGACACCTTCCCTTCCCGCGCGGAGGACTACGGCCCGTGGTTCCGTGGGTGGCTGGAGAAGGGGCACGGGTATACGGCGGTGGACTACGCAGCCGCCAATCTGGTGCGGCTGGAATGCAACGGTGTGCTGGCCGGCATCTTTGAAGACATCGACGTGCTGGTGTGTCCGTCCATGACCGGGGTGGCGCATCGGGTGACGCCGGAGGAACTGTACGGACCGATGGGCGATGACGATGAATGGACGTGGGGCCGGTTCACCATACCGTACGACTTCAACGGCGCGCCGACCATCTCACTGCCGGCCGGGTTGAACGGGGACGGGCTGCCGCTGAGCATCCAGTTCATCGGCAAGCATCTGGCAGAGCCGCTGCTGGTGCAAATCGGCGACGCCTACGAACGGGCGACGCAGCACAACCTGCGGCCGGGGGTTTAGGCTGGAGACAGACTAACCGCCGCCGTCCGGCACGGTGAACACGGTATTGCCATCAACGTCGTGTCGATGGTTGGCGAGTGCAATGACGAACTCGTTGGTTCGTCGAACCTCGCCGGACAGTTGCCGGACTTCGCCAGACAGTTGCCTGACATCGGCGGCCAATTGCGTGAGGTTGGTCGACAGCATATCCACACGCTGAAACAGCTTGCCCAGCGCAAAAGCGCCGCCCAATAGAAAGAGCACTATCGTGGCGGCAACACCAATAATGGCGTATGTTTGCGGTTCCATGGGATTAGTTGTGAATTCACATCGACAATGTGTTGGCATTGCAACATGCATTTTATGATTGTGCTATCACGTCAGCCACTCGTTCGTCGATCGCGATGGTGGATTCAATGCCAAACGATTTCGTCGTTCCATTTGGGGTTGGACGTTTGGCGAAATTCAACAGGAGAAACCGAATGTCGCAAGTATTCGACAACATTTCTGACTTCATACAAAACAGGATGAGAATGTCGCACATTTACCAGCCCGTGATGCTGATGAAAATATTGCAATCCGGTGGACGGGCTACAACGAACGATATAGCGAAAGCCATCTTGCTACGTGATCCCACGCAATTGCAATACTACGCAGAAATCACCAAGAGAATGCCGGGGCGTGTGCTCACCAGAAATCGTTCCATTACGCGGAAAATCCGAGATGGGTATGAATTGATCGGTTCTGACCAGTTGTCGGATGCTGAAATAGATCGACTGATCGATTTGTGCGACGAGAGATTAGCAAGATTTTTGGAGGTCAGAGGTTCTGCACCCTGGTCGCATCGCAGCGCGGCCAGTAGATACATCCCTGGAAGCTTGAAGTACATGGTATTGAAGGAGGCGAAGTTCCGGTGCCTTCTTTGTGGGAGGTCTGCGGACGAATGCCCTTTGGAACCTGACCATATCGTTCCACGAAGTGAGGGAGGCAGCAACCATATATCCAACTTGCAAGCCCTTTGTGGAGATTGCAACCGCTACAAACGCGCCTCTGACGACACCAATTTCCGCGATGTGCTCAGTAGCTATGATGTTAGGGAGGACGGCTGTTGTTTTTGCGCCCCGTTGCAGGAAGAGATTACTGCGCAGAATGAATTAGCATATTCGATGTTCGATCCGAATCAGATCACCGACCGTCACATTTTGATAGTCCCCAAACGGCATAACACAAACTATTTCGATCTGTACCAACCTGAGAAGAATGCAATCGAACGGATACTTAAAGAACAACAGGTGGCGATACAAGAATCGGACAAAACTGTTACCGGGTTCAACGTAGGGTTCGATGTTGGAGAAGATGCAGGGCAGGTTGAATCCCACTGCTATCTCCAAATGATCCCCAGACGTAAGGGGGATGGCGGCACCGCCGATGATGGTGTCAGAAACGTAATTGCCCGCTAACGATTAGATCGTTGATGCGCCGTGAGTTTAGAGTGACCAACGCAAGATCAGGGGCGAATGATTATTCGCCCCTACCAAGCGCTCCGGTGTTTACAGGGACGCTATCCAGTCCGCCACGCGCTCTCCGATCATGATGGCGGTGGCGTTGGTGTTGGCGCGGGTGACCTGGGGCATGATGGATGAGTCGGCGATCCATAGACCCTGCACTCCGCGCACGCGGCACTGCTGGTCGGTTACGGCCATGGGGTCGCCGTCGGGGCCGATGCGGCACGTGCCGGAGACGTGGCGGGAGGTGCCGACGGTCTGACGGATCCAGGCGTCCAGGGTGTCGTCGTCCGCTAGCACCTCGTCGGTGGGCGCGGTGCGATGGTCCATGACGTCCTGGTAGGCGTCCGATTCCAGCATGTCGGCGGCCAGGCGCACGGCATCGCGCATGCGGCGCATATCGTTTTCGTTGTGGAAGTAGCGGTAGTTGATTGACGGCTGGACGGTGGGGTCGGAGGATTGGAGCCGGACCCAGCCGGAGCCGTCGGGCAGCTCCAGCGCGCAGGCGATGCGGGCCGTGCGGTCGGGCAGACGCTCGCCGGTCATCACGTTGAATATGCCCAGGGTGTGCAGCATCACGTCCGAGGGATATGAGGGCGGCTCGGAGGTCACGCGCAGGCCGAAGCGCAGGGCTCCGGCATTGGCGTGCAATTGGACGTGGTCCTTGACGCGGAAGGTGACGTTGCCCATGGGGTGGTTGAAGAGATTCTGGCCCACGCCGGGGAGTTCCTGGATAATGGGGATCCCGAACTCGTCAAGCTGGTCGCGGGGGCCGATGCCTGAGAGCATCAGCATGTGGGGCGATTTGAGCGCGCCGGCGCTGAGGACCACCTGGTCGGCCTCGAGGGTGAATATCTCGCCGCCGCTTTCCGCCTCCACCCCAACCGCTCGTGGTGAGCCTGTCGAACCATTGTCGAACAGAACGCGGCGGACGAACACGTTGCCCTTGACGGTGAGGTTGAGCCGGTGCCGCACCGGGTTCAGGTGGGTGATGGCGGTGCTCATGCGGACGCCGTCCCGGTTGTTCATGGGGATGGCGCCGATGCCGGCGGAGTCGGGGCCGTTGAGGTCGGGGTTGCTGGCGTAGCCGCGTTCCATGGCGGCAGCGTGGAAGGCCTTCTGCACGTCGGGCCACGGCAGGTTCTCGCGCCGCACGATGGGGATGGGGCCGTCGCTGCCGTGGAAGTCATCCTGGATGTCCTGGTCGGTCTCGGCCTTGCGGAAGAAGGGCAAGACCTTGGTGTACGACCATGCCTCGTTGCCGAAGGACTCCCAACGTTCGAAGTCCTCGGGCAGGCCGCGCAGGTACACCTGGCCGTTGATTGAGCCGGAGCCGCCGATTACCTTGCCCTGGGCGATGTTGATCTCGCCCTGCTGGTCATTGATGACGCCGCGCAGGTTCCAGGACACGGGAGAGCCGATGGCCTCGCCCTCGCTGGAATGGCCGTCGCGCACCGCGTCGGGCAGGTGCTCAGCGTTGGGGTAGTCCTGGCCGGCTTCCAGCAGCAGGACGGAGCGGTTGGGGTCCTCGGACAGGCGGCTGGCCACAACGGAACCGGCGGAACCGCTGCCGACCACGATGACGTCGTACTTCATGGCAATGCCTCTGGTTACGGTTCGGGATGCCCGATTCTACACCAACGCATGCTGCGATTCCGGCATTTGGCGGTGCGGCGCAGGGAATTTCGATTGTGTGTGCGCGGGAATCAATGGTGGTCTCGACGGCTTTCCAACTGCCTCCCGCTCATGGTGAGCCTGTCGAACCACGAGCGGACGGCCTGATCGGTCAAAAAATCGTAAGGCACTGCTCCCAGCGCCTGTGATATGGCTGCTATTCACGATCCGCGTGTCTGGATGGTCCGGCAACGGGCGTAGAATGGACGGGTGTCAATTCACGAAACAGAGTTTGAACCTGGCAACGAGCGCCAACGCGGGGTAATCAGCCGGCCATGACCTTTCCCGGCGCGATAAAAACATGCCTCCGCAAGTACGCCGTTTTCAGCGGTCGGGCCACCCGCGCCGAGTTCTGGTGGTGGGTGCTGGCAGTGGTTATCGTCAGCGTGGTGGTGAGCATCGTGGATGGCTTTATCGCCGCTGCGATTGGGTGGAAACGTTGATGGCGTCCTGTCGGGCATATTCACCCTTGCGGTCCTGCTGCCGAACCTGGCTGTGACCGTCCGCCGGCTGCACGACATCGGCAAAAGCGGATGGTGGGTATTGCTCTGGATCGCGCTGGGCCTGGGGCCCTGGCTCATACTGGCCGGGCTGGTGATCGGCGCCGTGTACGGTTCTCTATACATCGCGAGTTTGGCGTCGGGTCCCGTCGAGCTCTTTGCGGGCCTGCTGACGCGGTTCGCCCTGATATGGATATTGGCGATACTGGGGTTGATCTTCGCCATCCTGGTGAGCCTTGCCATCGCAATTTGGGAAATTATCTGGTTGGCCCGGCAGGGACAGGCCGGCGCCAACCGCTACGGACCCGACCCTCGGGCCGCGTAGAACGCGCCGGGGGAGACACGGAACCGGACACCACCGACGGGCGACCCATGCCTACGACGGGGCGGATAGGGATTTCCGGTCGGGCGGCTGGTACAATCAACCCGGTTGGAGATCTGTGATGGCCACGCCCAAATCACCCAAGCACGCGCCGATGCTGCCCTACCGCCGTGGTGGGGAGATTGACTATGCCAGCCTGGAATTTGATCCCGACGTCAAGAACATAACGGAAGATGCGATGGAACGGAACCTGGAGCTCGTTGAAATACTCGGCCTTTTCCGCGCCCGGTTCACCGACTTCAACGAGCGTCCCGACGTGTTCCTGGATAACGAGACCTTCATCTGCTACGACCCGAGCAATTTGAACGTTCGGATTTCTCCCGACATCTACCTGGCCTTCGGGGTGGACGCGGCGGCCATCCGCCCGCGCAAGCTGTACCTGCCGTGGGAGGTGGGCAAGCCGCCCGACTTTGCGCTGGAAATCGCATCGGAGAGCACCGCAAGCGCGGACGTGACCCGCAAGCCGGGCATCTACGCCGCCATCGGCGTACGCGAATCCTGGCGCTTTGACCCTTCCGGCGGACGCTATCACGGCCAACCGATATGGGGCGGCGAACTGGTCAACGGAAGATATCGAGGGTTGCCGCAGACGCACGAACCTGACGGAGTCCTGAAAGTGTACAGTCCGCTGCTGGAAGTGAGCCTGTGCTGGGATGACGGCTGGCCGCGAGTGTACGACCCGGCGGTCGAAGCGTATGATTCGAATTGGCGTGCCGAGCGCGCGGCTCGTCAGGCTGCCGAGGCGGAAGTCGAGCGCCTGCTCCAACTATTTCGCCGGCGCAACGGCGACGAAGCCGAACCGGAAGGAGACGCGACGCCATGCTGACCGACCCGCAGGAGTTTCTGCGCTTTTTTGACTCGATACACCGCCGAACCCTGCGGGACATCCAGGCACTGCCCCCGGAGGCGCAGAACTGGACGCCACCGGCGGGCGAGGGCGAAAAATCGTGGAGCATCAACCAGATTGTGCATCACATCTGCGAGTCGCGGATGTACTTCTCCAGGGCGTACCGCGACGAGGGCTGGCTGTACGACTGGGAGGTTCCTCCCACCGAGCGGCAGTCGGAATGGGCGCCCGCGCTGAACGAATCCCACGCGGAGTTTCACCGCCGTCTGGACGGCTCGCCGGCGGAGTGGCTGAACCGGCGCATCAAGATGATCGACACGGACGGCACGCTGAGCGGCTGGCGCATCCTGATGATGCTGATCGAGCACGAGGTGCACCACCGCTCGCAAATCGACACCTACTCCGGCCTCAACGGGTGGGACGTGCCCCAGATCTACGGGCGCACGAGGGAGCAGATTGACGAGCTGCAGGAATCTCAACAGGCGCGGAGCGGCCGCTGACGCTCGTCACCGCCGTTGATTCCCCAACACAAGCGCGTGCACGCGGGAAACTCCGGCCGCGGGATTGGAAGTCTGGCCGATTTGACACTGCGCGCGCGATTTACCGGGTGCGAGGATTCATCGGCTTGACCCGGCGCGTTGGGGGTCAATAGTGCCCTGTCGACGGCCGACATTGCCGGGGCGCGTGGCACGCATGCCTACTCAGACGTCCGAGGGATGCGCACGTCAAGCGCGCGCTATGCACGATGGCCCCGGGTTCTGCGGGTATAATTGACCGGCTATGACCATCCGGCAAACGGCAGGCGCGCTCGGTGGGGGCGCAGTCGGCACGGCGACGCGCGCCGCCACGATATGGACGAAACGCAACGTCGGCAGGTCGCCAGGCGCGGATTGCGGCATGGCCGGTCAGGCGCGGCGGACGGAGTTGGAAGTTGCTTGACTTCCTGATCGAACCAATGCAGTTCGGATTCATGCAGCGGGCGCTGCTGGTTTCCGCATTGGCCGCCACGGCTTGCGGCGTGGTGGGAACTTTCGTCGTGCTACGCGGAATGGCGTTTCTGGGAGACGCAATCGCGCACTCGGCATTGACGGGCATGGCGGTGTCGTTCCTGTTCGGCGGCAGCATATTCCTGGGAGCATTGCTGTGGGCGGTGCCGGCGTCGCTGGTGATCTCCGCGCTGTCGAGGCGTACGGGCATCCGGATCGATGCGATCATCGGCGTGCTGTTCGCCGGCGGGTTCGCCGTCGGAGTGATCATAATCAACTCGCTGGAGAATCGCGCCGGCGACCTGCTGGGAATATTATTCGGGAACGTGCTGGGATCGTCGTGGAACGATGCGTGGATAATCGGAATCCTCGCGGCGGCGGTGGTCACCATCGTGTGGGTGTTCTACAAGGAATTGGTGTTCGCCACGTACGACACGACGGTAGCGGAGGCCTCGGGAGTGCCCGTCCGTCTGCTGGAGTATATGCTGCCCATGCTGGTGGCGCTGACCACGGTGGCGGCCATCAAGACGGTGGGGAACGTGATGGTGATGTCCCTGCTGGTGGTGCCGTCGGTGACCGGAACCCTGTTGGCGCGCAGGATGATTTCCATCATGACCTCGAGCGTCGCGGTTGCGCTGATAGCAGTCGTGATGGGACTGTACATGTCGTTTTACTTTGATCTGCCGACCGGGCCCACGATAGTGGTGGTGTCGGTGGGTCTTCTCTTCCTGGTGATTCTCGTGTCCCCCCGGCGCGGGTTCCTGATTTCCAGGCTGCGGCCAGGGCGGAAGGAATCGGCAGACGAGACGACCTGATCGAACTGCGACCGGCGCTCGGCGCCGCGACCGCGCTTTGCGCGTCCGCTCGATACGACCCCAGGGCTCGCGCGCACCGCGCAATAGAGATCGGGGCGTCGCCCCGACGGTTACGGGTTGATGACGCTGGTGCGGTTCTGGACGATGAAGGTCTCGCGGCGCTCCAGGTAGTCGGATACCAGGTTGAGCAGCGCCTCGGGCCGGTCGCCGACGATGTCATGGCCGGCGGCGTAGACGAATGCGATGTTGCAGTTGGGGATGCGCTCGCGGTAGATGCCGGCGGCCTCCGGCGCGACCGATTTGTCATCGCGGCCCAGCACCACCAGGGTTGGACACTGCACGTCGGTCAGGCGAGCTTCCAGTTCCGCAGCCGCGCCGTTGGCGTCGCCGGCGGCGGGCCGGACGGCGGTGGGCGAGACCAGCACCAGCGCCTCGACGCGCTCGGGGCTTTCCAATGCGTGCTGCAATGCAGCGTTCGCGCCGTCGGATACGCCGACCAGACCGTACCGTTGGGACCCTGACGCGGCGATCGACTCCGCCACCCGCCAGTGAGCGGACAGTCCATCCCGCAGCGGCTGAGACTGACCCGTGCTGCCCTGGAGGAGCACCACTGCGTTGTCGTTCTGTACGGTTGCCACGGGTCACAACTCCTTGAGGCGGGGCAGCACCTCGCGCCCGAACAGGTCGATTTCCTGCATCACGTCGGAGTGGGTGAGGCTGGGCTGCTGGAAGAACAGGTCGATGACGCCGAAGCCGCAGCGGTCGTGGTAGGCCTTGATCTCGTTGAACACCTTGTCCGGCCCGCCGACGAAGGTGAGGCCGGGCGCGCCGCCCACGATGTCGCCGCTGGCGCTGCCGGCGAAGACGTTGCGGTAGTCCACGTCCTGGCCGGCTCGCGTGGCCTGGATCACCTGGGACACCGAGGAGCGCAGGGCCATGCCGGGAGCGCGGCCCTGGTCGGTCTGGCGGTCGAACCACTCCTGGGCCTTGGCGTCGGTTTCGGCCAGGTAGATGCTGCCGCGGTACACCATCTGATCGGGCTGGGGCTGCCAGCCGTTGTCATCGCACCAGGCGCGGTACCGGTCGGTGATGGGTCCGGTGGCGTCCACCGGTATGAATGACACCCCGAGGCCCAGCTGATGCTCGGCGGCGTAGCGCACGGCGTCGTCGCTGCGGGTCGCGACCAGCGCGGCCGGGAAGGGCTGCTGCACCGGACGGGGCCATACGGCCACCGTGCGGTATTGGTAATACTGTCCCTCCCAGGCGAAGGGTTCGGGTTCCGTCATGGCCTTGAGGATCAGGTCCATTCCCTCCAGCATCCGGCCGCGCCCCTCGGCGGGATTGACGCCGTACACCTGGTCCTCGTTGGGGGTGCCGCGCAGGAACCCCATGACGAGGCGGCCGTTGGTCAGGTTGTCCAGCAGGGTGAGTTCCTCGGCGGCGCGCACGGGATTGTTGAGCGGCATGAGGGGGCCGAGCATGGCGATTTTGACGGTCTTGCACCGTTCGGCGACGGCGGCGGCCATCACGGCCGGCGTGCCGGTGGCGATGCGTCCGGAGTAGTGGTGCTCGGAGAAGCTGACCCACTCGAAGCCCATCTCCTCGGCGAACTCGCACTCCTCCATGCCGTCCTGGTAGCTCTGCACCGAGGTTTCGGCGTCGTTGTAGCTGGGCGGCGTGGGCCAGGTGGGCGGGAAGTCGCGGCGGAGAGCGTAGCCCATCGCGCCCAGGTAAGATGCTTTCATGGTGTGGTCTCCTGGCGGCCCGCGTTCAAGCCAGAGGTTCCAACTTGTCCAGCAAGCGTTGGACGTCGGCCAACCCGGCGGCCACGTTTTCCGCGTTGTTCCAGCCCTCATAGAAGTTGACGTGCAGATTTCCGGCAACGGCAAACAGCCGCCGGATTTCTTCATCTCCAGTTTCAGCCGTTAGCCGCGCGACTGCGTTGTACAAGGCAGCATGGCTGCGGTGATCCCACACACGCCGGTTGGCAACGGATTTGATCATCTGCGCTGCCGCGCCCCAGCCCTTTTCAGACGCCTGGCGGACATCGCCGGCGGCGAGTTCGCTTTGGGCCTGCGTGAGTAAGAGGCGGCTTGCTTCTCTGTACGTCTGCGTTACCATCTGCTGTCTCTAGGTGTATTTCTACGTTTGCTGCTGCGGGGTACGAGCCGCGTTGAACCGAATATCGGGATGGTATAGAGGCCGGCCGGCAGTGTCAACAAAGACAGAAGCACCCCTCACGATCGAGGGGCGCTTGTTTCGCACGGGTATTGCCGACGGATTGGCGGTTAGCGGTCCATCACCACCATGGTGCCCTCTTCGGGGTTGTACTGGTAGCGGGTGATGCGGTCCAGCTTCTGGGACTCGAGGCGCACCACCACGGCGCGGTCGCCGGTGACGTTCAGCGTGTTGTGGATCTCACCGGGCAGGAAGAATGCAACCTTGCCGTCCTTCTGCGTGAAGTCGCCGGTCTCCTGAAGCTGGATGGAGTCCACGCCCTCGCCGGGATAGAACCAGCGCCACTTGGTCTGCTTAATGGCGCCGTCGTACACGCCGTACACCACCCAGGCATTGCCGTGGTCGTGGGGCAGGTTGTCCTGTTCGGGCCGCTGCACCGAGGCCATCAGCCAGAAGCCGCCGCCGGGGTGACCGTAGTCCTCGTCGAGGTGGAGGTCATAGCGTCCGTAGCCGCCCTCGTCGGGGAGCTCCAGGCGCTCTTCCAGCCAGCCGGGGGTCTTCAGCAGAAGTTCCATGCGCTCGGCTACGCCCGAGGCCTGGGCCAGTGGGTCCTCTGTCGAGTCGAAAATATCCCGCACGTCGTCGATGAACGCATCAACGGTGTAGGCCGTGGTCTGGGTCATAGTGATCCCTCCATGTGGTTTATTTCCCTATGATGTTTATTGTGATGGGGAATAATGGCGGTGTCAACTTTCCGGTTTTGGCTGCCAGGGAGTCCACTCCAGGACGATTTCGTCCTGGTCGCTCAAGATGGAGCGTGCTTCGTCGCGAGATACCCGAGACCCTCCCGAGCGGTGGTATTCGTCCGACCGGAATTCCCTGGTGCACCGTCCGTCTCCTCGGGGTAGCAGGTACAGGGACTCTCGAAACCCGCTGGACACTACGCAGCGCACCAGCCTCGTGAACTCCTCGAAAACCCCGTCGGGCATTTCGTCGCACGCGTCGCAACCGCAGGATGGGAACCAATCTGTGAACCAACGTCCCATTCGTACCGCAAGTCCGGGGAAGTCGGTAAATACGATGGTCGCCGGGGCACCGGAATCCTGGAGCGGAGTAAGCTTGATCGTTGGCCTGGAAATCTGGGATCGCTCCAGATCGTGGTCCAACCCAACGCCTTCAACGCGGATGACTTCGTAATCCCGCTCAAGTCGCGCCACCGTGTCCAGCGCCCAGTCATGCAGGGGCGCGAATCGTTCCGGCTCGGTCACTCGGGAATACGCCTCCTCGGGCGGCCCCTCCCCGCTCCAGTCCCAATTGAACCGTCCTGCCATCATCTCTTCCAGTTTATCCCAAGGTCTCTGCCTCAATTCTACAACACAGTGCGACAAGCTCAGCACAAGCAGTGTTGGTGAGGCGCCTGTGCTATGATTGGCCCGTTCCCTACCAACGTCGCCGAACCTCGTACTCAGGAGGTGCGATCATGCCGCCGAGTGGCAACGAATGGCTGGCCCTGACCGCCGAACCCACGCTGGAACCCGACCTGCCCATCTGCGATCCTCACCATCACTTCTGGGTGCAGCGGCCCGAACCCGTTGACTACCAGCAGTACCTGCTGCCCGACCTGGTGGCCGACATCACCAGCGGCCACAACGTCCGCTCCACCGTGTTCATAGAGGCGCGCTCCGAGTACCGCACCGACGGGCCGGAGGAAATGCGCTCCGTGGGCGAGGTGGAGTTCGTGCAATCCATCGCCGACGACAGCGCCAGCGGACGCTATGGCGAATCCCGCGCCGCCGCCGCCATCATCGGGCGCGCCGATCTGAAACTGGGAGACGGCGTACGTCCGGTGCTGGAGGCGTTGCAGGCTGCCAGCCCCAACCGGTTCCGCGGCATCCGCCATTCGGTGGGCTGGGACCCGCATCCCGAGGTTGAGAACCGGGAGGTTGAGGGCTGTCTGCAGAGGGACGACTACATGGCCGGCGCGCGCGTGCTGCAGGACATGGGCCTGATACTGGAAACCACCGTGTTCTTCCCGCAGCTGCCCGACCTGGCCGACTTTGCCCGCCGCATGCCCGACCTGACCATCGTGCTGAACCACATCGGCGGCATGATGCGCACGGGCCCCTACGCCAACCGGGACGACGAGGTCATCCCGCAGTGGCGCAGCGGCATCGAGGCGGTGGGCGCGTGCCCCAACGTGATCATGAAGCTGGGCGGCATCGGCATGCCCCGCATCGGCTACGACTGGCACGAGCGCGATACGCCCATCGGTTCCGAGGAACTGGCCGACTCGGTGGGCGACTGGATGCGGCACTGCCTGGACTCGTTTGGCCCCGACCGCTGCATGTTCGAGAGCAACTTCCCCGTGGACAAGGTGTCGTTCTCGTACAACGTGATGTACAACGCTTTCAAGCGGATGTCGGAGGGATATTCGGCGTCCGAGCGGGCGGCGGCGTTCCACGACACGGCGGTACGCGTGTACCGGATTGAGACGTAGGCAAAACGATCTGCAGGGGCGAATGATCATTCGCCCCTGCGCTTTGCCGGTCGCGTCGCATCACGCCACTTGAACAGCGCCGCGATCCGCTCGCCCACGGTGATCTCCTCGCCAGGGTTGAGGCCGAACATGTGGATGGTGATGAAGTCCTCGTCGTCGCGGACGCGGGTCCAGACGGGAGGGTCGCCATCCTTGAGCCGGTCGCGCAGGTCATAGATGTCGAACCCGGCGACGCCGGCGTCCACCCACAGGTTCAGGCCGTAGGCGTGGTGCCCGATGACGTTGTCGATTAGCTCGGCGCGGAGGCCGGGGATGCCGGCAACGGCGCCGAGGATGGCGCGGCTGCGGCGCTCGGAGTCGGCCAAACGGTCCTCGTGGTTCATGGTCATCCAGTGGCGAACGGCGGCCACCGCGCCGATCATTTCCTGGCGGTCAACCTTCTGCGGGCGGCCCACGCCGCGCACGCGCCGGCCCTCGTAGCTGGCGAAGGCCTGCATGCCGATCTTGCGGATCATCTCCTCCGATCCAAGCGCGAGGCCGGTGGACTGGGGCGACCCCATATACTTCGCGGCGATGCACTGGAAGTCCGCGCCCATGCGGATGTACTTGCCGAAGTTCTCCAGCGGGTAGATCTGCCCCGCGGCGTCCACCGTCACCAGCACGTCGTGGGCGTGGGCGATGGCGATGGTGTCCTCCAGCGAGAGAGCGTTGGGGTCGTACTCCTGCTCCACGGCGTAGTAGTGGACGGCAGCAGTGTTGGGGCCGATGGCGTTCTCCAGGTCCTCGGCGGTGGTGCGCTCCTCGGAGCCGAACATCACCAGCCTCGCGCCAGCCAGTTCCAGGCAGCGGTCGTACCAGTAGCGCTGGCGGGTCTGGATCAGGACCTCGTTCTTCATGCCGTCGGTGTTGGGCAACTGCTGGATGCGGTCGTCGTCATCGCCGGCCATGGCTGCGGCCGTGGCGAGCATCAGGGCGGAGCCGGCGCCGGAGGTGATGTAGGCGGCGGGCACGTTGACCATGCGCGCGATGGCGCCGCCGGCCGCCTCCTGCAACTCCATGAGGGGAATGTACGCCCCGTCGGCCTGGGCCATGGCCTCGCGCACCTCGGGGATCGGCGTGGAGCCGCCCAGCATGGTGACGCTGCCGGTGGCGTTGATAACCGGCTTCGCGCCCAGTTCCTTGTAGATGTCTCCCCAGTCGGCGGTGGTCATGGTCTGGCTCCTTTCGGTGGATGCGGGGCAGTGATTGTGGCTTCGGTTTTCCGGATTCCCGCTTCCTCAGGAATGACGGTAGCGGGGTGGGAATGGCTGGATGCGGCCAATGATTGCTATCGGTGGCGTGGCTGGATCGGGTCGTTGCTGCCTTCGGGCGGCACGGCCCAGGGGTCTTCTCCGGTCAGCCGGGCGATTTCGTCGTAGATCCGGCTCAGGTCGTCGGTAACGCGGTTGACCATATCGGCGTAGTCAGATACAGGAGTGAGCAACGGGCCGTAGCGGTTGCCGCCGGCGAAGTTGTTGAGTTGTTCAAGATCGCTGGCGGGCTGCCAGTTCAGGTTGGGGTCGTTGGCTCGTATCTCCGCCAGCAACCGGTCAAGTTCGTGAACGTGGATGTATTCGTGCCCTTGCGCCGAAACCAGGGCCTTCATCGCGTGCTCCAGCGCCTGCTGCGCATTGGATACGGTAACTCTGTTGCGCGTGCCACTGTCCAGCATAACGTGCATGGCATCGTAGTACATGTTCGCGTGGGCAATGCGCAGCGCGCGCTCTTCCGGCTCCTCGCTTGAATCCACTTCGTAGCTCATTCCCTCGTCCCTGATAAAGATGTCCGGGTTGCGTGGCGCCGGGATACCGTCTCTCCTGGCAAACCGGGCGACGTGGTTCAGGGTATGGACGCTTTTGCGCTCGTATTCGGCGTGGGACAGATAAACGAAGTCTATGCTGACGTGGTCCTGATAAGCCAGTTGAGCCAGTTCCCCGGCAGTCTTCTGAATCTCCTCCATCCGCGGTATCAGTTCGGACGTATCCGGCTCGATAATCATCAGGTCGATGTCCGACCGCTCCGTCCAGTCGCCCCGCGCGCGGGAGCCGAACAGGATGACGCACTCGACGTCGGTGGCGTCGCGGAGAGCTTTGGCGACGTGCAAAGCCCGGGCATCCGGGCCGGTGTGGCCGTGGGTGGCTCGGGTTGTGTCGGAGACGTGAGTGGTCATGGCCGTCTTGCCTTCAGCACGCGGTCGCAACGCGCCGGACCACATTTTACCAGTTGGCGCTACTGGCCCGTGAAGTTGGGCGGGCGGCGTTCGCGGAAGGACGCGGCGGCCTCCTCAACGTCGTGAGGCGCGCGGCGCGCAAACACGATGCTGTGAGTCTCGTACCGCAGTTGATCGTCCAGGTCCACGTCCAGGCTCCGGTGCATGGCGCGGCGGGACATCTGCATGGCAACGGGCGGCCAGAAGGCGATCTGGCGGGCCAGTTCCTTCGCGTCGGCCAGCAGGTTTTCGGCGGTGCTCATGCGGTCCAGCAGGCCGAGACGCCAGGCCTCGTCGGCGTCCACGCTGCGGCTGGTGTACACCAGGTCCATGGCCCGGCTGACGCCCACGATGCGAGGCAGGAACCAGGAGAGGCCGGAGTCTGGGCTGAGGCTGCGCTCTATGAACACGGTCTTGAAGCGGGTGTTCTCGCAGCCCACGCGCATGTCGCAGGCCAGGGCCAAGCCCATGCCGGCGCCGGCCGCAACGCCGTTGACCGCGGCGATGGTGGGCTTGTCCAGGTCGCGGTAGATCATCAACGCCTGTTGCCCGACCCAGTTGTACTCGTCCAGACGCTCGGCGCGGCTGGGGTTGTCGGGCCGAGACCGGTCGGCGGTGAGGTCCGCGCCGGAGCAGAAGCCGCGTCCGGCTCCCGTGAAGATCACCACGCGAACATCATCATCGTCGCGCAGTTCGGCGCACGCGTCCATCATCTCCAGGTGGAGACTGCGGTCGATGGCGTTGAGCTTTTCGGGGCGGTTGAGGGTGACGACGGCGATCTGCCCGTCGCGTTCGAGGGTCAGGTTCTCGTACGCCATCCTACTTTTCCGCCAGCATATCGACCATCAGGCCCAGCATGATCTTGGCGCCGCTGACCAGGCTCTTGATGCCGACGGACTCGTTGGCCCCGTGGGTGTAGTTGAGCATGGGGTCGTCGTCGGGATGGGAGCCGGAGAAGCCGTAGGTGACGGTGCCCAGGGGCCGCGTGAACCGAGAGTCGGTGAAGCCGTTGCTGATGGCCGGCACCCACTGGATGTCGCCGCGCTGGAGGGCCTGGGCGGTCACGCTCCGGATGCTGTCGGACAGGGGCGACTCGAAGGGCGACGAGTTGGGCCGCGCCATATAGTCGATCTCGTAGGACACGCCGGGAATGTCGGCCAGCACGGTGTCAAGCTGTGCGCGCACATACTCCTCGTCCTGGTGCGGCAATGTGCGCACGTCGCAGGTGAGGCGGATTGACTCGGGAACGCTGTTGGACTTGATGCCGCCGCTGATCATGGTGGGGGTCAGGGTCATGCGCGACAGGGCCCGCAGCATGGACGCGAAGCGGGGGTTCTCCGGCTGGATCTCGGCGATGATCTCGTCCACGTTCTGCGCCGAGGGCTTGTGCTCGATGGCGAAGGTGGACAGGTGGTCGAAGATGCCGGTGGTGGTGTCGCGGTCGGGCTCGTACTGCTCGATGGAGGACAGGGCGCGGTTGACACGGTACAGCGCGTTGGTGCCCTGCCACGGCAGCGACGCGTGGGCGCTCACGCCCTTGACGTCGATCTCCACCTGGAGGCGGCCCTTCTCGCCCACGCCGAGGATGTAGGTGAGCGCGCCGGCGGCCGGGATGGGGGTGCCGCCGCCCTCGTTGACGGCGTAGGGCGCGGCCAGCTTGTCGGGATGGTTGTCAGCCAGCCAGCCGAAACCGTAGCGTCCGCCGTGCTCCTCGTCGGCGCCGGCGGCCAGGATCAGGCTGTCCCGCAGGGGGATGTCGTTGCGGCGCAGGATGCGGATGGCCATGAGCTGGGCGGTGAGCAGGCCCTTGCAGTCGGACGCGCCGCGCCCGAAGACGCGGCCATCGGCGATGGTGGCGCTGAACGGGTCGAACCGCCACTCGGCGGGGTCCTCCACCGGCACAACGTCGGTGTGGGACATGAACATGAGGCCGGCGTTGCCGGAGCGGCCCTCGACGCGGGCGATCAGATTGCCGCGGTTGGGCGCGGACTCCAGGATTTCAGACGATATGCCGTCCTGGGCCAGGAAGTCGCGGGCGAGTTCGCAGACGGGGGTCTCGTCGCCGGTGGGCATGAAGCCGGTGTTGACGGAGGGAATCCTGACGAGGGCCTGCTCCAGGGCAATGATGTCGTCCTGGGCAGCGTCAACCTGGGCGAAGAGGTTGGCAAGGTCTGGCACGGGCATGGCCGGCGTCCTCCAGCGGGTGGTATCGGTTAGCACGCCGCAGTGTACGAAGGGCGCCGGCCGGTGTCAACGACGGGGGTTTTTCAGAATCAGGATTCGCCGGTTTCAAGGATGTTCGGGGTTTCCTGGTGGTGATTTGCTGGGCTTTCTCCTCCTGGTTTCGGCGGTGGGGTTGAGGTTTGAGGTTTGAGGTTTGAGGTTGGTTGGCGGGAGGCAGGACCTTTGCATCGTTGTCAGCGTACGGCCGGGTTGGGCACGCAACTATTTGACCTACTTTTCCGTGTACTCAGCACGCCGTAGGGCGCGCCTGCGCGCGGGCTCGGACAGTCCCGGGGACACCAGTGGGGCGAATGCCGGTGAGGAGTCAGGTCTTTGAGCGGCGGTTGCCACCTGGGCCGGTTGCGATTTTGGTACTGACGGGGTTGGCCGTCGATGCTTGGGTCCTGCCTCTCTGAATTGGGGTGTGAATAAACGTACGTTTTGCCTTGGCTATATTTAGATTATATGTTTTTATTGAGGTTGTCAAGCGGTGGTTTGGGCGGGTTTTGCAGGAGCGGACGGAATGGTGCGTTGGGACTGACCCCACCTGGGGTACAATGATTTTCAAACCGGCTGGAGACTCGACGCCATGTTGTTTCAAGATCGGTATTGATGAGCTCGGGAAATACCTGGTTTTCACCTACGTTAAATCCCTGTCGTCGCAGGCCGGGACCCAGTTCACGGTGCCGCCCGAAATGGAATCCCGAATGGTGAGCGAGGGTTTCATGGTGGTACGCCGAACCGACGACAGGGTGGTGCTCACTCCGAGCGAGCCGATGTCATTCGAGGACGCGCTGGCCGAGCTCCAAAGCAACGGCCTCACCGAGGATGAAGTGATCCGAGCGGTATCCGATTGACGTCGCTGCGGATTACGTGATAATATTAGAACTGATATTCCCACTTTGCAATCTCTATAGAAATTACAGGAATCAGAATGCTCACTCCTTCCAACCCGAGCATTTATCACATTGTTCACATTGACCGGCTTGAGTCCATCATGATTGATGGAGGGTTGCATTGCGACGCGATGATGGCGGATCGTCCAGCCGTTGGTACGACGATTGGAATGGGCAATATCAAGGAGCGGCGACTGACCTGGACAGTCCTATGCTATCCCGAAACCTGTGTTGGGGATTATGTGCCATTCTACTTCTGTCCTCGTTCTGTGATGCTGTACCGGATTCACGTGAATCAAGGTAAAGACGATGATCCTGACTTGGCATACCAAGGCGGCCAGGAAGGAATAATCCATCTTGAAGCGGACTTGCACCGGGTGGTAGATTGGGCTCAAACCAACAGACAGCGCTGGGCATTCTCAACTGGGAGCGCCGCGGCGGCCGGGTCAGATTTTTACGCCGATTTGCAGCAACTCAATGCGATCAATTGGGAAGCGGTGCAGGCTCGTAATTGGTCGGAGGTAAGGGCAGATAAACAGGCGGAGTTTCTTATCCACGGATTCTTCCCGTGGCATCTAATCTATCGGATCGGTGTTTTCTCGAATGATGTCCGTCTCCGTGTTGGCGATATGATCAGGGAAGCGGCGCACAGGCCGCGGGTTACGGTAATGCGGGACTGGTATTACTGAATCGGTGCCACCATGATCGAATACCAAACTGGCGACCTTTTCGCTGCTGAGGTGGAAGCCTTGGTCAACACCGTCAATTGTGTTGGAGTCATGGGACGTGGGGTGGCGCTGCAATTCAAAAAGGCGTTTCCAGAGAATTTCAAGGCTTACGCCAACGCGTGCGAGCGAGGCGAAATCGAGCCGGGCCGGATGTTCATCACAGAACGGCTCGACAATCCGAAATACATCATTAACTTCCCGACTAAGAGACACTGGCGCGGCAAGAGTCGTTTAGGGGATATTGAATCCGGATTAGACGCCTTGGCAGATGAGATTCGCGAACGCGGGATCCGATCTGTGGCGGTTCCTCCGCTGGGCAGCGGGTTGGGGGGCTTACATTGGCCAGATGTGCGCTCACGTATCGAGTCTGCTTTATCAGATGTGCCCGCCAGTGTGCGAGTAATCGTGTTCGAACCTAATGGTCCTCCTGACGCCGGTGTGATGGCACGGCTGACGGAAGCTCCGCCGATGACGGCAAGTCGAGCAGCACTAATCATGGCGGTGAACAGCTATCTTGAGGGGCGGAGAGTGGCGTCGATTACACTGCTCGAGTTGCACAAATTGATGTACTTTATGCAGGTGGCGGGTGAACCACTGAAACTCCGATACGAGAAGCTTTACTACGGCCCATACGCCGACAACCTGCGTTTTGTCTTGGCAGCGTTTGAGGGCCATTTCCTTTCCGGATATTTTGATGGTGGCGACGATCCAAGCAAATCAATCTCTTTGATGCCGGGCGCTGTGAATGACGCGCAAACTTTCCTTGACGGCAGCGATGATACCAAGGCGCGGTTGGACAGGGTGGCTGAATTGACCGATGGTCACAAGGACCCATTTAACATGGAGTTACTTGCAACCGTCTACTGGCTCATCGACCATGAAGGTGCTGCTACTATTGCTGACGTAGTTCAAGGAGTTCGGGCGTGGAACGCTCACAAGCGTCAGACTTTCTTCTCGGAGCAGATTGCTAAGGCTTGTAAAACGCTGGTGGTGCGCGGTTGGCTGTCTGATGAATGGGATGAACTCGCCGAAGGGGCGCCGCTAATCTAAACCTCATTCCACTGCCTGACCTATTGCGGTGAAGGCCGACGACCGTAGGCAATAATACAATCGACAAAAAGGTGCAGGCCCCCTCAGAAGCCTGCACCTCTCTCCGTCGAACCGGCGGCCCCAGCCGCCAGCTATCATGCCCCAGCCGGCCGTCGCCTGAACCTCCGCACCGTCTCCACCAGCGCCGTTCCCAGCGTGGTGACTGCCACCAGGCCGAGGGTGAAGGGCGCCGTCATCATCGCGGTCAGCCGGAAGGCCTCGGGGTAAACGCCGGCTACGCGCACGTCCATGATGCTCACGACGGTCACGAACACGGCGATGGCCGCGAGGAACGCGAACCCAGCCATTCCGACGCGTTTCGTCCAACGATATGCGTTCATCTCTCCTCCTTGTCATGCATCCTGGTGCATGGGATCACGGTGGCCGCCGGTTAATTTTACCGGAAGACGTGAGACCGCCTCATTGGCAATCGGAGCGTCTGCCGGCAATTTTGGCGGCCGCCGTACCCGTTAGTACGCCGGGACAGTGCAGGAGGATTGCTGCCCGCTCGTGGTTCGACGGGCTCACCATGAGCGGGTTGTAACCGGCCGCTACTTGCCCGCGCGGATGAAGTCGGCGGCGCGTTCGGCCATCATGATGATGGTGGCGTTGGTGTTGGCGCGGACGATGTCGGGCATGACGGCGGCGTCGATGACCCGCAGGTTGCGCATCCCGTGGACCTTGCAATATTGGTCCACCACGGCCAGCGGGTCCGACGACGGCCCCATCTTGCAACTGACCGAGGAGTGGCCCGCGATGCCGGCGTTCTGCTGCAGCCACGCGTCCAGCGAGTCGTCGTCGGCCAGGTCGGCGTCGGTGGGCGACAGGCGCTCGGCCAGCAGGTCGGCGAAGGCGGGATGCTCGAACACGGCGACGGTTCGGCGCACGGCGTCGCGGAACCGCTCAGTGTCGCGCCGGTCGGTCAGGAACCGGAAGTCCAGGTGCGGCTGCACGTCGACGTCGGTGGAGGTGAGGGTCAGCAGGCCCTCGCTGTAGGGGTACTCCAGGCGGCAGCCGACGCGGATGTCGGGCGCGGTGCGGCTCTCGGGGTAGGAGGTGGTGGGCTGCACCTGGATGTCGTTGCGCTCGGTGGAGCCGGCGGCGGTGAAGCGCAGGCCGACCTGATTGCGCGGCGCGGCGGGCGGCAGGTGGTTTTCGGGCTGGGAGCGGTACACGATGGACACCGACGGGTGGTTCTTCATGCTGCGGCCCACGCCGGGCAGGTCGTGGACGGGCTCGATACCCACGTCGCGCAGGTGGTCGGCGGGCCCGACGCCGGACAGCATCAGCAACTGCGGCGATGCGATGGCCCCGCCGCTGAGGATGATCTGGTCGCCCTCTACCACGAAGGCTTCGCCGTTGCTCTCCACCTCCACGCCAACCGCTCGTGGCTCGACAGGCTCACCATGAGCGGTGGAGACCGAACCATGAGGGTTTGGGGATGAACCGTCGTCGAATACCACCCGCTGGACCGTCACGTTGGCGCGGATGGTCAGGTTGAGTCGGTGGCGGCAGGCGTCCAGGTAGGTGATGGCGGTGCTCATGCGGACGCCGCCGGGGTTGTTCAGCGGCACCTGTCCCACGCCGGTGGAGTCGGGATGGTTCATGTCGGGGTCGTCGGGGAACCCGGCGTCGCGGCAGGCCCGGTAGAAGGCGGCGTGCAGGGGCAGCCAGTCCTCGCGGGCGTGCCGCCACACGGGGATGGGACCGTCGGCGCCGTGGAAGTCGTCGCGGATGTCGGCGTCGTTTTCCAGGCGGCGGAAGTAGGGCAGCGTTTTCTGATATGACCACTCGTCGTTGCCAGCGGCAGCCCAGGAGTCGAAGTCCTCGGGCGCGCCCCTCAGCAGGATCTGGTGGTTGATGGCGCTGCTGCCGCCCGTCACCTTGCCCCGGGCAACGTGCAGGGGTCGGGGATTCCGGGCCGTGGACTGCCCGACGAATGACCAGTTGTGCGCCGCCCCTTCCTCGGATGCGGCCTGGTTCATGTCGTGCTTCAACTCGGCGGGAAGCTGGTCAAACGTATAGTCCGGCCCCGCCTCCAGCAGCAGCACGGAGCGGTCGGGGTCCTCGGACAACCGGTTGGCCAGCACGCAGCCGGCAGACCCGGCGCCGATGATGATGAAGTCGTATTTCATTTGGCAATCACCTATTCGCGTCGAGGACTCCGCCCGACCTGCCTCCGGCTACACTCGCGGACCTTGGCTACTTGGCGTCGCCAGGCGATTCGCGCTCCAACAGCTCCAGGATCTGTGCTGCCAAGGCGGGATTTTCCCGGATCATCTCAGCTGTCACCGTAAGATTTTCACGAACTACCCGCGCTGCCAACTCCGGATTTTCGCGGATTACCTGAGCCGCCAGATCGCTGTTTTCGCTTACGATTCGGACGGCATTGGCATTCCGTTCCTGCTTTCTTTCGTGTATGTAATTCAGGATTGCCGCTATGGTGTAAAACATCGTCTGCCCTCCCAGATCAACGACAACCGCAGTCATACCATACAGGATCACGCCCACACCCGCGTACACCGCCAGCGCGTCAACGTCTGCAACGGTGACCAAACGGCCAAATCTCCAAACCGTTACTCCGTAGGTCGTGGCGCCGGCGCCGAAGGGCGACGCAAGAAAGTGCAGCCGCAGCAGCCTGTCTTGCGTGAACCATCGCCGCAAACTCTCCATTCAGTCATTGTATCAAAACCACTGCTTGCAGATGTCACTGATTGTGAACTTTATGTGTTGAGTTCCGACCGTGTGAAGATGCGAGTTGATTATTAGTATGCAATGTTGATTCATATAGCGTCGGATGGCCTACTGTGACATTGCAATCTAACGCGGAAATCGACATAAGCTGCCCTCACTTATGTCAGGAAACCTACCGGTCGATCACTGCGGCAGCAACGGCTCCAGCTTGTCCATGAACGCCTCCACGCGATCCAGGCTTTCGGCGACATGGTCGGAGGTAAATTCGTCCTCGTAGAAATTTTCGTGGAGCAGGTTGGCCACTCCGAAATCGGCCGTGATGGCGCCGTCGCCCAGCTCCGCGCGGAGACGTCCAACCGTGCGCAAGTGGTGGCGATGCCGGCCATGCTCCCAGCCCCGCTCCTCGGCGACGGCCTTCAGCATGAGGGCCGCGGCTCCCCAACCCTTTTCCGAGGCCTGCCGCACATCGGCGGCGGCGAGTTCGGCCCGCGCTTGGGCCAGCAGGTGCCGGCTTGAGTCTCGGTACTTCTGCGTGGACATGGCCGGCTCATTCTAACACCGCGCCATCGCCGGCAGCCTTGTGGTTACGCCTGGATGCGGTAGGCGCGCACGGCGGTGTCGTGCAGCAGGTCGGCGCGCTCGGTCGGGCTGTACTGCCGCGACATCCGTTTGAACGCGTTGTACATCACGTTGTAGGAGAACGACACCTTGTCGGGCGGGAAGTTGCTCTCGAACATGCAGCGGTCGGGGCCGAACTGCTCGATGCAGTAGTTCATCCACGGCGCCATGGCCTCGGCCAGTTCCTCGGAGCCGATGGGGATGTCCCGGGCGTGCCAGTCGAACCCCCACCGCGGCATTCCCAGGCCGCCCAGCTTGCAGACCACGTTGGGACATTCGGCCACGGCGGCGATGCCCTCGCGCCACGCGGGGATCACCTCGTCGTCCTTGCCGGCGTAGATGCCGGTGCGCGACACGCCGCCCACGTGGTTCAGGATGATTGACACCTCGGGCACGGCGCGGGCGAACTCGGCAATCTCAGGCAACTGCGGGAAGGACTGCATGATGTCCAGCGACAGGCCCATGCGCGCCAGCACGCGGGCGCCGGCCCGGAAGGTCTCGTTGGCCAGGATGCCGGGACTCTCGCGGTCGTCGATGGACGGGTCGGGACTCCAGGTGATGTTGTGGCGGATGCCCTTGAACCGGTTGGGGCTGGCGGCCTGCAACGCCTCCAGCACCGGCGCCACGTTGTCGCCCAGCTTGAGGTCGGCGTGGCCCACGATGGCGGCGGCGGCGCGGGACTCGCCGTAGGTCCCGCTGGCGCTGGCGGCGGCGAGACCCTGCACGAACTCCACCTCGCCCACGGGCTTCAGCTCCTCAGGCCCGTCGGCGCGGTACATCGACCTGGCCTCGACGAACACGGTGGAGCGCACGTTGTGGCCGGAGTCCAGATCGGCCATCAGCTCATGGAGCAAATAGCGCTGGTAGGGGACGCTCCCCAACCGGCCGTCCCAGAAGTGGTGGTGCGGATCGCACAGGGGGATGTCGGGCTCGATGGGGTCTTCCTGGGTCAGGGCCAGCCAGTCATTGCTTCCGAAGGGCATGGTGTTTCCTCCTGTGGTCGGTGAACGTTGGGCCGTCCGCCGGTGGTTCGGCAGGCTCACCATGAGCGGACCCGGGGCGCAATGATACCACTCAAATCGGGCGCGCTCTGAACGGCGGGATACGGCGGCGCGGGTGTATCATCCGCCAATCGTGAGGGTTATCGGGAATTGGGCGGCCTCGCTGCGCTTCAGGGATTTTCGACTGCTCTGGCTATCCACGCTCTTCTATTCTCTGGCCACGGGAATGGAGCAGGTGTCGGTCGGGTGGCTCATATTTGAGCTGACGGGGTCGGAGTTCATGGTGGGCGTGGGCGCCGGCGCGCGGATGCTGCCCTTCTTCGTACTGGGCATGCTGTCCGGCGCCATCGCCGACCGCTGGGACCGGCGCACGCTGCTGCGCATCGGCACGGTGGGAGCATCGGCGGCGGCGTTCGTGATGGCGCTGCTGCTGCTGTTTGATCTCGCCAACGAGTGGGTCATCATCGGGCTGGTGCTGGCCCTGGGCAGCGCGATGGCCTTCACCATCACGGTGCGGCAGACCTTCACCTACGACATCGTGGGGTCGGGCCACGCGCTGAACGGGCTGGCGCTGGGGGCGATGGCGATGCAGGGCGGCGGCATCGTCGGGTCGCTGGTGTCGGGCGCGGTCATCGAGTTCGTGGGCCCCGGCTGGCAGTTCCTGGCGTCGGCGGGGGCGTACCTGCTGTCCGCCGCGGCGACGCTGGCCATCACCAACCCCGGCCGGTCGCTGCGCACGTCGGCGGAGTCGGTGCTGCAGAACCTGGCGGGGTACGCCCGGCTCATGCGCGAACATCGCCTGATGCTCGTGCTCATGGTTCTGACGGCTACGACCGAGGTGCTGGGGTTCACGCACATGACGCTGCTGCCCGTTTTCGCCAAGGAGGTGCTGCGGGTGGGTCCCACCGGGCTGGGAATCATGACGGCGGGCCGGCAGGCCGGCGGCTTGATGGGACTGTGGCTGCTGGCGGGCCTGGGCACCACGCGACGCAAGGGGCTGCTCACGTTCGCCACCGCCATCGGGTTCGGCCTGGGCCTCATGGCGTTCTCGCTCACCACGAACATCTACACGTTCCTGGTGGTTTTGCTGGTGGTGAACGCGTGCGCGATGGCGGTGGACACCCTCTACAAGGCGCTGATGCAGGACCTGGTGCCCGACGAGGAGCGGGGTCGGGCCATGGGCACGTGGGTGCTCAGCGTCGGGTTCGCGCCGGTGGGCCACGTCGGAGTCGGCGCGCTGGCCGGCGTGGTGGGCGCGCCGGGCGCGCTGCTGATCAACGGGGCCGTGCTGGCGGGGCTGAACGTGGTGACGGGCCTGAGCCTCCCGCGCATCCGGCGGCTGGAGTGACATGAAAAACATCGTCCGAATACCGTTCCGGAAGCGACTCGCGCATCCGGCCGGCCTGGCCGCATTGGCTATGACGGCCGCGATGCTGATGGTCGGTATCGCCTGCACCGGACCGCAGCCTGCGCCGGAGTTGGCGACCGCCCCCGCAACAGTCGCTCACGATCCCACGCCAACCAAGTTGCCGATTGATGGCGCAACCTGGATTCTGGAGTCCATCGACGGCCAGCCGACCATTGCCGACACGCACCTGACGCTGACGGTGGACGGGCCGCAGTTCGGCGGATTCGACGGTTGCAATTCGTTCGGCGGACGGCATGAGTCCGGCGATCCGGTGGTGCGGGGAAACGGAAAGATTTCGGTGCCATCGTATGCTAAAACTGCCGCAGGCTGCCCAACCCCTGAAATCCTTGACCAGGCGAAGCGTTATCTGGCCGTCATGAATGATGATGCCAAAGCTCGCGTCGTGGACGACCGCCTGCATATCCTCGACGGTTCGGGACAGGTAGCGCTGGTCTTCGCCAGGGAACAGCCGTTGCCCGGTCGCCCCATGGATTTGGTGGGCGCCAGTTGGCGTCTGGTGGACGACGAAGCCATCTACGGCGGCGGGGACGCTACGACCCTCTTGTTTTTGGCCTCCTGGGCGGCCACCGGAACGACAATCTGCCGCGATTACAGCATCGGGTACACGGCCTCCGAGGGGCGCATCCGGATACCATACAAGGGCATGTCCGGCTCCAGTGAGCCGTGTTCCAGCGAAGCTTCTCGACAGGAGCACCAATTCACTGAGGACTTCGGATGGGCGGATGAATACTCGATCGACCAAGCCGGTGAGGTTGAGCGGTTGGAGGTGCGTACCAGCCGGGGCAAGACGCTGACGTTCGAGCCGTTGCCGCAGTCGGCAGATGCCATATCAGATGGGCGATGGCGGCTGATCCGTTTCCTGGATAGCCGTTCGGACGATTCGGGAATGAGGTGGACGAGGAACACCGACGTGGGCGTCAGCGAGAACATCACCGCCACGTTCGATGAATGGTCAATAGAAGGGTCGCTTGGACGTGATTCGTGCGCGTACCGCGCAGCCGGAACGGGCGGTACGCCATTGGTGGCAGCGGATGGCACGATCTCCATCGCCGCCGCCTCGGTTGCCGAGAATTCGTGCGACTCCGGCGCCAGCATCTCGCCCAAGCAGCAGCGGTACCTGGACGTCCTGCCCACCGCGGAGCGCTACACGGTCTTCGGCGAACGGTTGGTGATCGTCACATCAGAGGACGGCGCGCTCGTATTTCGACCGGAATAGGCGGCGGCCCGGTCCCGGCCACTATCAGGCTTCAGCGAGGTAGCGTTCCAGGCGGCTGACCATCAGGGTGATCTGGTTGAGATAGATCCGCACGAACTCCGGAGACAGGTTGTCCTCGTAGCAGTTGGCGTGGAGGTTCTGGGCGATGGCGAACCAGGTGGCGATGTCGTCGTCTCCGGTTTGTCGATGCACGTCGCTGGCGATCCGGGCAAGAGCGGCATGGCTATGGTGCGGGATCTCGTCCCGCTGAGCGATGGCCTTGAGCATCTGCGCGGTCGCTCCCCAACCTTTCTCGGAAGCCTGGCGGACATCACC
Organism: Dehalococcoidia bacterium; assembly: GCA_965116565.1. Classification (GTDB taxonomy): domain Bacteria; phylum Chloroflexota; class Dehalococcoidia; order Lucifugimonadales; family UBA3495; genus Bin87. The sequence continues at coordinate 396,444 of OZ220699.1, read as the reverse complement.
GGCGGCCAGTTCGTCCCGAGCCTTGTCGAGCAGTTCGCGAGCGCTCTCCCGACATGAATCAGCGGACACGATTCAGTTCTCCTTCGATGTCATTTGAGTATAGCAAAGGGGTTCTTCTGGCATCAGATGAACCCTCACGGCAACAGGAGATTTCGCTACTCTGTATTCGTTGCGCGATGCCTGAAAGTGGTTAATGGGGCGATAAATCTCGTTTCGGCATTTTGCCAATCTCCACAGGCGTATCGAAAACGTTGTTTCAGGGCTTGATACGGCGTTCTTTGCCCGGCTCCATGGCGCTCGTCCTTGGCAGATTTTCGGACGCTGCCGGAATCCTAGAACCTGGAAATGCCCGGAAACCTCAGGTGTTTAGACCGATTACGGAATCTGTTGGTAAACTGGTGGTGTGCTGAACCCACCGTGTCCGCCACCAAACGCACGGGTCGCCTGGTTGCATCCGAGTTGAACCCCGTCGGCCCGCGACGGAGGCAGAGATGAATGATTGTCCAATATGTTCAAGACCAACAGATGACCCCATGGTGCTTGGCGATCTCATTGAGAACACTGGGCGGTGGGTTAGGGAAGCCGTAGCTCACGTCGCGGAATCGCATGACAATCCGGTCTGGTCCATTGATACCGCGGACGAGGAAACTCACAAGTTCATGATGCTTCTCCAAGCGTTATCGGAAACTCACCAGTTTGCACAACTCGGGTTGGTTAGCGCCAAGTCGGGGCAAAAAGTTCCTGCCAAAGCACTTGTACGTCTTGCCATGGATCGTGCCATGACCGCCTGGCTCGCGTTGGACGACGTATATGGATGGGAAAAAAACGGAATAGCCCGAGAGCAACGGGACAGGGCCGACAGTGACGCCAGAATGGGCCTGCCCGAAGGGAGTAGTACTCTCGCACCGGACATATTGCAATGTTGGGGATTGCCTCCAGAAGCGAAACGTCCTTCGCTTCCACCTTTCGAGCCAAAAAACAAATATGACCAGTACTGGTACAACACGTACGCCGTCAACAGCGCGTTCGTCCATTTCCGAATACGGCCCATCTCGGATTGGTCGGAGAAGATGGCACCTGAATCCACTCCTTTTAGACGAGTAGTAAGGGACCTGCACGTATGCCTATGTTCGCTTCGGGAGGACATCAGTAACTTGGAGTTCGTCCAATACCCGTCCAATCTGGCGTAGCAGCGACGGACCAGCCAGAAAGACGAAACGATATTCGTCGTCTCCTTGATCGCTTTCTGATACTGTCCAGTCAGATCGCGAATAGCGAAATTTCCTCCCCGGCAAGGGATCAACGCGCCTCCATGCCGTCCATACACCGCCAGATGGGGTATCATCTCGGCGGAGGTTGCCGATGACCACTGCTGGTAATGAACTGAATCCGCCGTTGGGGCGCGTGCTGATGGTGCAGGGCACCGCGTCCCACGTGGGCAAGAGCGTCCTGGTGTCCGCCCTGTGCCGCATCCTGCGCCAGGACGGGCTGCGCGTCGCGCCGTTCAAGGCGCAGAACATGTCCAACAACTCGTACGTCACGCCCGACGGCGCGGAGATCGGGCGGGCCCAGGCGGTGCAGGCCGAGGCCGCCGGCGTGGAGGCCCGCGCCGAGATGAACCCCGTGCTGCTCAAGCCGGAAGCCGACAGCCACGCCCAGGTCGTGCTCATGGGCCGGCCGTGGACCTCAGCCCGCGCCCGCGACTACTTCGAGATGAAATCGACCCTGTGGGAGTCGGTGGCGAAATCGCTGGACACCCTGCGTCGCGAGCACGACGTGGTGGTCATCGAGGGCGCCGGCAGCCCCGCCGAGATCAACCTCAAGGCCACCGAGATCGTCAACATGCGGGTCGCGCTCCACGCCGACGCGCCGGTGCTGCTCTGCGGCGACATCGACCGGGGCGGCGTGTTCGCGTCGCTGGTCGGCACGCTGCAACTGCTGGACGACGCCGAGCGGGCGGCGGTCAAGGGCCTGCTCATCAACAAGTTCCGCGGCGACGTCAGCCTGCTCACCGACGGCCTGACCTGGCTGGAGGACTACACGAACAAGCCCGTCGTCGGCGTCATTAACCATTTCCGTGACATTCACATCCCCGAGGAGGATTCCGTCGCGCTGGAGATCACGCCCCCGTCGTCCACCGCCGCCGCCGTGCTGGACGTGGCGGTGGTGCAGGTGCCGCACATCTCCAACTTCGACGACTTCGACCCGCTGGCCCGCGAGCCGGGTGTGAACCTGCGCTACGTGCAGCACGGCGACCGCCTGGGCGACCCCGACCTGGTGATCCTGCCCGGCAGCAAGACCACCATCCCCGACCTCCTGTGGATGGAGCAGCAGGGGTTGTCGCAAGCGGTGGCGTCCGCCCACCGGCGCGGCTCCGCCATCGTCGGCATCTGCGGCGGCTACCAGATGCTCGGCAACACGCTGTACGACCCCGACGGCATCGAGTCCACCATCGGGCAGGCCGACGGGCTGGGCCTGCTGCCGCTGTCCACCACCTTCGCCGGCAGCAAGGAGACCCACCGGGTGCAGGCCACGGTGCGGTCGGAGGCCAGCGCGAGCGGCGGGCTGCTGTCCGGCGCGGCCGGCGAGAGCGTCGTCGGCTACGAGATCCACATGGGCCGCACCGTCGGCGAGGGGTTCGTGCCGCCCTTCGCCGTGAACGACCGGGCCGACGCTGCCGTCACCGCTGCCACCGCCTTTGACGGCGCGCTGGATGCGTCGGGCCGCGTCATGGGAACGTACATCCACGGCCTGTTCCACAACGCCGGCGTGCGCCGGGCGATGCTGGGCGAACTGGCCCGCCGCAAGGGCGTAACCCTGCCCGACGGGGTGGACGTGGCCCGCGACCGCGAGTACGACCGGCTGGCCGACTGGGTGCGGGGCAGCCTGCGCATGGACATGGTGTACGAGATGACCGGCGTCAACCCCGCGCCATGAGCAGCATCCACCTGGTCCTGGGCGGCATCCGCTCCGGCAAGAGCGCGTACGCCGAGGATCTGGCAGCGGAGATCGCGGCCGGCCGGCCCGTTACGTACATTGCCACCGGCACGGTAACGGACGACGAGATGGCGGAGCGCATCCGCCGGCATCGTGAGCGGCGGCCGGCCGAATGGCGAACGGTGGAGGCTCCGCTGAATCCCGTGGGCGCGTTGCGTGAGTCGGGCATCCACAATGCGAGCGCGCCCGTGCTGCTGCTGGACTCTCTGGACGGCTGGGTGTCGAACCTGATGATCGAGCACGAGGAGATGGACACGTCGGAGCTGGAAGCGCGGACGGTGGGCGCGGTGCGTCGGTTCGCGTCCTACGTCGGCGAGATCGACGCGGACGCGGTGGTGGTGAGCAGCGAGGTGGGTTACTCGCTGGTGGCCACATCATCGCTGGGCCGCCGGTTCCAGGACCTGCTGGGCACGGTGAACCAGAACATGGCGGCGGCAGCGGACGCGGTGACACTGGTGGTGGCGGGCATACCGGTACGTATCAAACCCCACATATAGAACGTCGCGCCGCCCCCGCCGTGTTGCTTTCCGCTGGAACGTCGCCGCCGCCGCCGCTGTGGTCTTTCCGCTCATGGCGAGCCTGTCGAACCATGGGCCGGCGCTCCGACAAGCTCAGGACGAGTGGGAGATTGCCACGGCGCTGTGCTAACCTTGCGACATGGCTGACGACATCATCGGTACCGCGACGGCGTCGGCGCCCGGAACCTGCGGCGAACTGGTGCAGGGCATGACTGGCGGCGCTCATTTCCTGGTCACCTGTCCCATCAACCAGTTCTCACGGGCGACGGTCACCCTGCGGGTCGGGGATTCCACGGAGCCCACGGCGGTCGTCCGGGGGATTGACCATCTGCCCAAAACCCGCGAGGCGGTGGCCGCCGCTCTGGACGATCTGGCGCGGGCAACAGGACCGGCAAGCCTGATCGCCGAGGTTGCCATCACCAACCCCATCCCGGCGGGAAAAGGCATGGGCAGCAGCAGCGCGGACATCACCGCGGCGGTGGGGGCCATCGGAGTTGCCGCCGGACGGCCGTTCTCTCCCGAAGCCATCGCCGCAATAGCGCTCTCGGTGGAACCGACCGACGGCGTGATGCACCCGGGCATCGCCCTGTTCGACCACCGCTGCGGCCGCATCGCAGAGTCATTGGGTCCGCCGCCCCCGATGGAGGTGATCGTCATCGACACGGGCGGCACGGTGGACACGCTGGAGTTCAACCGGACCGACCGGACCGCGCTGTGGGAAAAAGTAGCAGCCCGCACCGACGAGGCGCTTGGGTTGGTGCGCGAGGGCATCCGCCGGGGCGATCCTGACCTGGTCGGACGAGGCGCGACCATCAGCGCGCGGGCCGGTCACCTGCCGGGGATGGCCGAGTGGGTCAAGCGGGCGGCGACCTTCGCCGACGAGCAGGGATGCGCGGGCATCAACGTGGCCCACAGCGGCACGGTGGTGGGCATCCTGCTGGACGCCCGCCAGCGCCGCAGCAAACCCGTGTACCGCCGCGCGCTGGAAGCGTTCCCCGACGCCGAAAGCGTCCAGCACTTTCGGATTATAGGCGGGGGAGTGAGGTAGGGACGGGGTTTCCCGCTACTTCGGCTGGTCGCAGAACAGGAACTGGCCGGCGTAGCCGGCGTTTGGGCCAAAGTATCCTTGGGCCCAATCTATGATTTTCGCGTTGGACGGTGGTTTGCCAACACCAAAATACCTCGCGTTTATGGCCTTCCCGATGTGAGTATCTATGGGGAATGCCTCCGTTTTATCCAGCGAGAAAAGAGCGATACAGTCGGCAACCTTTCCTCCGATGCCGTTCGCTTTGCTATGGTGACGCGAACCCTGCATCAACGTGCGCATGACGATCGGGTAAGGACTGTTTCTCAGTTCGCTGAAATTCAACTCGCCGTCGACAACCCGGAAGGCTGCTGCCGATATATTGGGGGCCCGTTTCAAACCAAGACGCATTTGACCCAGCTTTTCGAGGTGGTTTGCGTCTGACAGCAGTTTTTGGGCAGTCGGAAACGTTTGCCTGGTTTGGCCCCTTAACTCCACTGGATATCCGAAAGTATCGGCGACAGTGTTCACGATGCGGCCGATTTGAGGGATGTTGTTGTTCGCCGAGCAGATGTACGAGACGACGCACTCCCAAGGGTCCTGCCGCAGCAACCGCAAACCGAAATGCTTGGCGACCAGTTGGGCCATCCACTCGTCGCGAACACTGAGGTCGCGATATATCTCCGCGACGTCGTCGTCCTCACGGAAATAGTCGCGCAATGCTTGGTCTAAATCCGCGTCTGGGCGTTCCCCTTGCCGGCCGCCCGCGCGGTATTCAACGCCATCGTCGGTCTGCCGGATGTGGATCAGGTTCTCGCCCAGGACGCCGGAGAACCACTTGCTGCCGTCGCCGTTGAAATCCGCAGGCAATTCACGCCAGCGGAACGCCTGGCCCATGGTCAGGGTGAGTTCCAGGTTGAAAGGCTGCTGGATTTTCAACTGTCGCGTCATTCGGCATTCTCCGTTTGGCGGTGGGTTCGCCACCGCCGATAGCCAAGTATGGCGCAGCCGGCGGACAGCAGCAATACGGCGCCCAGCACGGACGTCAGCGCGACCCGCATGGTGGCGTCGAACCAGAATCCGCCGGGGAACAGGATCAGCAGGTAGTCTGTGCGGGGGTTGAGGATCCACAGGTCGTTTGCGAAGCTGAGGCGGTGAAACAGCAGGAACAACTGCTCGAAGGCCGCAATCGAAGCCAATCCCACGCCAATCACGGCGGTCAGTGTGATCGCACCGCCCCAGACCGCAAGCCGCGCCGCCGGCGCCCAGTACTCGCGCCGCTGCATCGCGAACCCCGTCGCCAGCGTCGCAACTACCCAGAGAAACGAACCGACAGCGACCCAGTACGTGCCGCGCACCAGCCGCTTCACGTCATACATGTGGGCGATCTCTCGCCCATTGAAAACGTCCCGCTCGATGCCGTAGATGGGAGCGCGCACGGCCAGCGGCTCGGCGCCGGTGTTGAAGTAGCGGCGCAGGTCGGCGCCGATGGCGATGAGGTCTGCGTCGGTGATGCCGGAACGCTGGGCAGTGTTGTACCGCTCGAACCCGTTGCGGTACAGGCCCGGGTCGTTCACCGCCCAGGCCACCGAGCCGGCCACCAGGAACAGCAGGCAGGCGGGGATGGCCAGAATCTGCGCCGCCGGGAGCGCCCGCATAACGGGCGAGCGGCGATCAGTCATCGGCGGGACGCTGGCGGTGGCGGAATACGTCGTTCAGGGGGATGGCAAGGCCCGACAGCAGGGGCGAGGTCAACGTGTCGGCAACGGTCAATACGGCGCGTTCGACGTATTCTGCGTCGCGCAGTTCCAGCAGGATCACGGTATCGTCGCGGGGGTCAACAATCCAGTATTCGAGGACTCCGGCCTCGGCATAGAGCTGGCGCTTGCGAACCAGATCACGGCGGCGGTCGGTTGAGAGGACCTCGACCACGATGTCCGGCACGCCTTCAAAGTAGCCGCCAACTATCCGGTATGAATTGCCGGCTAGAATGATGGCCAGGTCAGGCGCGAGGACGCGACGGGGCTCTCTTGATAGGATGACCACCATGTCAAGGTGAGCCGCCGCGGGTGGTTCCGCAAAGCTGTGGATGTAGTTCACAATGTGCCAAAACAGGTATGACGCCAGGAATTGGTGGACAATTCGGGGTCGGGGCATGATGTAGAGTTCTCCATCGTCCAGTTCCATCTTTTCCCGCTCCTCGGTGTCGGGAAGATCCAGGAACTCAGCGATGGTGAGGCGGGTTCCGGTGGATATGGGTTTGGTTGCCATCGGGATACCTCCGGCGGCGGGCTTTGACCGATTGCAGATTACCGGATAGCGGCCCCGTTTTTCAAACCGCGTTCCTATGCGCGATCGGAGGATGCGTTATACTGCCCGCGCCATGAGTACCAACCACGTTTCACCCATTCCGGAAGAGCGCATCGGCGAGTTTCAATCGCTGATTGACATTGTGGCGCGTCTGCGCGGCCCGGGCGGATGCCCGTGGGACGCCGAGCAGACCCACGAGTCCCTGAAGCGCAACCTGCTGGAGGAATGCTACGAGACGCTGGAGGCCATCGACGACGGGGAGCCCGCGGAGCTGGCCGACGAGCTGGGCGACATCCTGGTGCAGGTGGCGTTTCACGCCGACATCGCCCGCGCCGCCGGCGAGTTTGACATCGCCGACGTGCTGACCGCCATCAACCGCAAGCTCATCCGGCGGCACCCCCACGTGTTCGCCGACGGATCCGCGTCGGACGCCCGGCAGGTGGAACGCAACTGGGAGCAGCTGAAGGCCGACGAACGTCGCCAGGCCGGCAAGCCCGAGCCGTCGGCGATGGACAGCGTGCCGGCAGCGCTGCCGGCGCTCTCCGCGGCCCAGCTGATCCAGGACCGTGCCGCGCGGTTCGGGTTCGATTGGGACGATGCCGGCGGAGTGTTGGACAAGTTGGTCGAGGAGATCGGAGAATTTCGCGACGCCGCCACCGACGAGGAACGTCTGGATGAATTCGGCGACGTGCTGTTCGCGCTGGTGAACGTGGCCCGCTGGTCCGGCATCCAGGCCGAGGACGCGCTGCGGCAGGCCAACGCCAAGTTCCGCAGCCGCTACCGGGTGATGGAACGACTGGCGTCCGAGCGCGGGCAGGATTTCGCCAGGCTGTCCCTGGACGAGAAAGAAGCTCTATGGCAGGAAGCCAAGGGACTGTAGGTACAACACGCCGGTAGGGGCGAGGCGTGCCTCACCCTTACGCGTCGCGCGGATATAGACCGCCCATCACCCCGGGTTCCAGGAAGTAGATGCCGCCGGACGCCAGCGTGGCGAGATTCTCCAGGGCGGGCAGATACGAGGCGCCAGCACGTCCCGGCAACCCTATGCGGCTGAAGAACGGGCGCTTGGGCCGGTAGTGCCGGATCCTGCGCCGCGCCCCGCTGAGTCGCATGGCCTCGGCAATCGCATCGTCAAAACCGCCCAGCCGGTCAATGAGTCCCGATTCCTGTGCCTGGCGGGCGGTGTACACCTCGCCGGTGGCCAGCTCGCGCACCTGCTCGTCGCTCATCCTGCGGCTGTCGGTGACCACGGACACGAAGAGATCGTACATCTCCCCGATGAGGCCCTGGAACTTATCCGACTCCTCGTCGGTGGGCATGCGCCAGAAGCCCGACATGTCCTTGAGCCGGCCGGCCTTGAACACCGAGAATTCGACGCCCAGCTTGCCGAAAAGCTGCTGCAGGATGGGACGCAGGTAAATCACGCCGATTGATCCCACCAGCGCGGCCCGCGAAGCCATGATGGTGCCGGCCCCGCACGCAATGTAGTACCCGCCGGATGCGCCCAGGCCGCGCACGTAGGCGACCACGGGCTTGCGTCGGGCAACCTCGCGGACGTTTTCGTAGATCAGATCGCTGGCCGTGGCGGACCCGCCGGGCGAGTCAATATCCAGCACCAGCGCGCCAATCTTCCGGTTGTTCCGGACGTTCTCCAGCAACCGGGAATATTCGGGTTCCTTGATGGCGGTGCCGATGACGCCGTGCATCTCGATAACGGCAATGCCGGGCTTGCGCTTGAAAAAAAGCATGGGAACCAAAACCTCAATGGCAATTATATCGATGGCAGTATTTTGGTGCCGGCTGCATAAGGGGGAATTCCCCAATCAGCAGCGGGGTTGTCCAGCATCAAGTCGATGAAGTGGGGAACCAGAAAAGCCATAATCGCAGCACCGTCCTGCACTTGACTGCGATTCACTCCACCTTTCCAGGTCGCTCCGCCGTGAATCAACTGGTTGCGAAGCACGTACAGGCGGTCAAACAACTCTTCAAGGATGTCCCCGACGTTATGGTTGTCGATAGCCTCGTTGAAACGGTTTTTGCTTTTATCCAGCGATGGCTTCCAAACTTGCGGGTCCGCTTGTCGGAAAGTACCGTCGGTCCAAAAATCAGGAAATACGAACTGGTTGGGTATGAACTTGGGGATAGCCTCGGCAAACTTGCTGCTCATCTCGCTAAAAATTACGCTGCCGTTTCTCAATACCAGCATCTTACCGAAGTACACTTTAAACGCCATTCTTTCTCCGGCCGTGTTACCAGAATAAGCCGCGTTGAAGGCTATCCAATAGAAGATGAATGCGGCATCAGGATCGTTCCCCTCTCGCTCGGCCCGGTCTAGCCAGCTGAGGGCACGGCGCATCCGGAGGTTAAAAGGGTTTTCCCGCTGCTCTGAGTCGGGGTTGCTTTTCCACTTTGCCTCCAGTGAGGCAGCGGTCAGTCCTTCGGCGTTGCTATCCGAACTCATGCTGATTCCCTCCGGTACGAAAGTATAGCATCACGCGCCTGAGGGGCAGCGTCGCGATTGGTTTGACAGTGCCGGCGCGTGGGTCTAGCATCGATGCAACGCCGTCGCGTCAACGCGGGAATCATCATGCCTGTGACCAAAGTGAAGTTCGAAAATTTCACCGCCTTCAAAGAATTGGAGGTGGAGTTTTCGCCGGGCATAAACGCGCTGATCGGCGCGAATGGGACGGGGAAGACCCATTTGATGAAGGCTTGCTATGCGGCGTGCAATTTCGTCAAGACGGACAGGTCTTTGGCCTACAAAATGGTGGAGGCGTTTCTTCCTTCGGGGCGTCAAGGGGGCCGGTTAGTCCACCGCGGAGAGGATGAAACGGAGGGCTCAGCGGAGATCCATATCGACGACTGGTATGCCCGTTGCACCTTCCATGGACTCAACCACCGAACTGTCGTCACCCCCGAGGACCCGCCGAAACCCTGGGTGACGAGCGTGTACATTCCTGTCAAAGAGACGCTTGCCAACGCGCCCGGTTTTTTGTCTCTCTACGCGGCCAGGGAGATCCACTTCGAAGAGGTTTATCGGGATATTCTGCACAGCGCATATCTGCCCCCTCTGCGGGAGCCTATTGACGATGGTCACCGTCAAATGCTTGACAGCATCGAACTCGTCATTGGCGGCAAAATCACTGTGAGCGGCGAGGAGTTTTTCCTCACCAACGAGCAAGGCGACACAGAATTCACGCTGCTCGCCGAGGGCTGGCGCAAATTGGGGTTGCTGTGGCTGCTGATACGCAACGGAACCTTGCAGAATGGATCCGTGCTGTTCTGGGATGAGCCGGAGGCCAACCTGAACCCCAAGATGTATGGCGTCGTGATGAAGGTGCTGCTGGAATTGCAGCGGGCGGGGGTGCAGGTGTTCTTCGCCACCCACGATTACGTGATGCTCAAGGAACTTGACCTCCAGATGACCGAGGAAGACCAGGTGGCCTTCCACTCCCTGTACCGGGACGAGACCGGCGAGATCGCCTGCCACACCACGAACCACTACTTAGGGATTCACCCCAATGCAATCAGCGACGCGTTTACCGATTTGTATGATCGCGAGATCGAGCGCAGCTTTGGAGGCAGACTACGGTGACGGTCCTTGTCGAAGGCAATCTACAAATCACCATCCAAAATGCCATCAGCGCGCGAAGATTCGATGACCCAGATACCCACGGACTGAGCCATTGCATGAAAGCGGTCGACTTTGTGGTCGAGTTCAGCGATTACTACCTGTTCATAGAGATTAAAGACCCGCAACATCCCGATGCCCCGGAACGGGAGACCAATAGGTTTGCGAGGAGCTTTCTCAGCGGGGAACTTGATGACGACCTCCGGTTCAAGTATCGCGATTCATTGCTTTACAAATGGGCGGAAGAGCGTGCGGACAAGCCGGTCGACTATCTGGTGCTGATTGCTCTGGACCGACTGGGCCCGTCAGACTTGCTTGACCGTCAAGAAGAATTGCAACGAATACTGCCGCTGCAAAGGCCGGGACCCCAGCCGTGGCCTCGCCCTTTGGTTAGAAGTTGCGGCGTGTTCAACATAGAATCTTGGAATAGAAGCTTCCCAGCACTCCGTGTAAGTCGCCTCCCGTAACGCGCATTGCCGCCGAGCGCATCCCGCGTTATTCTGACCGCATCCAACCACCCCCAAGGAGAATCGCCATGCAATTCGGCCTGTTCATGATGCCCTTGCATCCGCCGCACCGTTCCTACGCCGATTCCTATGACCGAGATATGGACCTGCTGCAAGCCGCCGACAAACTGGGGTTCCATGAGGCCTGGATCGGCGAGCACCTCACCGAGCGCTGGGAAAACGCCCCTTATCCCGACCTGATGATCGCCAAGGCATCGGCGCTCACCGAGAACATCCGCCTCGCCACCGGCGTCACGCTGCTGCCCATTCACAACCCCATCGAATTGGCCCACCGCATCGCCATGCTGGATCATATGACCCGGGGCCGGCTCTACTGGGGCATCGGGCACCGAGCGATTCCCACTGACCTGCAACTGTTTGGCATGGATCCCGGACAGGGCGACGACGTGCGCCGCCGCGCCGCCGAGGTGCTGGACGTGGTGCTGAGCCTGTGGGCATCGGAGGGCAAGTTCGAGTATCACGGCGAGTTCTTCGACATCGAAGCGCCCGAGTTGGACCCCGTGCTGGAGCGCGGGCTGCACATGAAGCCGTTGCAGCAGCCGCACCCGCCCATCGGCGTGGCCGCCACCTCCATCGGCAGCAGCAGCATCCGCGTGGCCGGCCGCGAGGGGTACATCCCCATGAGCAGCAGCAACCTTGCCCCCAAGTACCTGGCCGAGCACTGGACCACAGTGGAGGACGCGGCGGCCGAGGCCGGCCGGGAAGCCAAGCGCTCAGACTGGCGCATCGGGCGAGACGTTTTCGTGGCGGAGACCAGCGAGGAGGCCAGGGAGCGGGCCCACGCGGTGCTGGGCCGCAATTACCTGCAGCATCAGCTGCCCAACCGCCTGGGTTCGGGGCTCATCCAGGCCACCAAGATCGACCCCAACATGAGCGACGACGACCTGACCGTCGACTACATGATGGACAACATCTGGATCGTGGGCGACCCCGATGAGTGCGCCGAGCGCATTCGTCAGCTATACGACGAGACCGGCGGATTCGGTCACATGCTCTGCATCACCCAGGACCCCGACGACCACCAGTGGGAAATGGACTGCCTGCGCCTCATCGCCGAGGAGGTCGCGCCGCGGGTGAGCGACCTGACGGGGGACTGAACTGAAGGCCCGGCAGAAATAATGCCAGCGCGTGCTCAGAATTTTTACCGGAGACGGAAAGGTGAATTTCTTGACCAGCCAGCCATTGAGCAGGTTGGCATCCATTGAGGGAGTTGTCATACTGTATTGGTTTGCATTCTGGGCGAGCAATGGACTGGACAAATTTGTCAACGGGACGGACTTGGTAATTTTCCGTTGGTACGGAATGGACCGTTCGGAACAGTTCGTAGGATACTTCCGGAAAGCCGACCTGCCGGAAGCATATGTGAACGGGGTGCTCTACTTCGCAGGAGTGTGGGAATCGCTTATCGCATTGCTTTTTCTGACGGCGGGACTGTATTACGTGTGCGGCAACGCGAGGGGAGCAAGACATTACCATCGGAACTGGAACGCCATCCTGCTGGGACTGTTCATGAGCGCCATCACTTTCGTCGCCTTTGCGCTCTTTGACGTGGTGGTGGGAGACCGGGCCGAATTGTTGGAGCACAGCATATTCTTCGGTTTGGTCTTACTATCCTGGATTGCCATCGTGTATCGCCGTGACCGTGCCATAGGAGATCAGGGCATCCAGGGTTGAGCCGGACACCAAGTGTTGGGAGCCGAGACCGGGGATGCCCGGGTTCGGGCGCCTGATGTGCATCACCCGGGACCCCGACGACCACCAGTGGGAGATGGACTGCCTGCGCCTGATCGCGGAGGAGGTCGCGCCGAGGGTTAAGTGATTTGACGGGGGAGACTATCTAGCGTCTCCGACAAGCACAAGGGAAGTGAAAAGGGAGGGTTTCTGACCTTCCCTTACGCTTCGGTGTGGTCGGGGGATATATGGCGGATGATCGCGACACCCAGTTGTTGCGCTAGCTCGCCAACATCCATCGGCCAATCGCTGTTGGTGACGACAAACCCCGCGGTTTCCACACCCATGACGCGGCTGATTACCTCGGCGCGACGGGCAGCGTTGCGCAAGTCGGTTTGGTTGAAGGTAACGGAGGCTTCGATAACGGCGTACGGCCCTGCCTGAGTATCGTCATGCTTGGAACGTGCGATGATGTCCGGTCGCAGCCCATCAAGATATTCGTCTCGGCTGATTCGACGGGCATGTCGCTCCGCCAAGAAGCGTTCGTTGATTGGTTCGCGATCAGCCAGCACCGGTTGGTCAAGTTGCCCATCCAGGATTCCGGCGATCTCGGCGCAGCACAAGTCTTCGTAAGACGCGCCCACCAATCGCCCAACGTGGCCTTCCAGCCGGCGAATCGCACCGGTATTTTCGTCCAGCCGTTGATCGATCCCGTCAAAGCGTTGATCGATCCCGTCAAAGCGTTGATCGATCCCGTCAAAGCGTTGGTCGACACCGTCAAAGCGTTGGTCGACACCGTCCAGCCGCTGGTCGATCCCGTCAAAGCGTTGGTCGATACCGTCGAAGCGTGAGCGGGTTTCATCCCGAAATTCCTCAAAGTCGCTCTGTATCTTGTCCACCTGCTCCGGAAGCGCCAGGAGTCTCTCGGTGAGCAGGACACGCAACAGAGGTTCGCGCACCTCCGGATGCGTTTCGATGACATCAAGTATCATCCGCAGCGGGTGGTCCGGTGGCAGGTCAAGTGTCAGGATGGGGGAAGTCAATGCTCGATCCTTACGAGTTCAGCCGGCGCGCATGGGCCATTTTTCAGGTTACCACACTCACCGTCCAGAACCGCATTACCCGTTACTTGAACGCCGGGAAGACGTGCTTGCCGAACATCTCGATGGACTCCATCACCTTGTCGTGGGCGACGGTTTCGGTCGCCATGAGGAACTGGAGTTGGTCGACGCCGGTGGCCTCGTGCAGCTTGGCGGCCCGGATGCAGCTATCGGGGTCCCCGGCGACGATCACGCCCCGGTCGGCCAGGGTGTCGGCGTCGAATTCCTCCCAGATCTTCTGCGCCAGCGCAGTGCCGCCGGACAGGTCCACTGAGCCGTCGGCCTCCGTTCCCCCCTCAGCCGGCACGTCGACGTAGCGGGAGAAGTTCTGCTGCAGGTGCTCGGGTATGCCACCCCACTGGTCCAGCAGGCGCGCATATACGTCCTTCTGGTCCTGGACGTAGGGTCGCCCGGGTCCGAAGAAGGTCTTGAGGGAATCGGTGCAGAGCTGACGCGTTGCCGAGTTGTCCGGGCCGCAGAGGCCGAAAATGGAGCTGAGCCACTGGTTGTTGACGAACTGGCCCACGGGCTTCGCCTTCTTGATATTTTCCCGGTAGGCGGCGATGTGGGGCTCCAGGACCGACGGCGCGCTGACGCCCAGGGCCATCACGCCTATGCCGCGCTCGGCGGCCAGTTCGTAGGTGGCCGGCTGCAACGCCGCCACCCAGATGGGCGGGTGCGGCTGCTGGTAGGGCTTGGGCAGAACCTGCCGTGGCGGCACGTTCCAGAACCTGCCCTCCCACTCGAAGTAGTCTGACTTCCAAATCTCAGGAATCATTTTCAGCGACTCTTCCCACATCTCGCGGGTGTCGCGCGGGTCGATGCCCATGCCCGTCTGCTCGTAGGCGGCGCTGCGGCCCGTGCCCATGTCCACGCGCCCGTTGGTCAAATGGTCCACCATGGCGACCCGCTCGGCGACGCGCACCGGATGGTGGTAGGGCAGGATGACAACGCCAAACCCAAGGCGGATGCGCTTGGTCATCTTGCTGAGCGCGCCGAAGATCACCTCGGGACACGGGGACATGCTGAACGTGGTCAGGAAGTGGTGCTCGACGAACCACACGTAATCGAAGCCCATCTCGTCGGCCAGGCAGACCTGCTCGATGGTTTCCTCGATGACGGCGTGATCGTCCAGCTCGGGACGCTGCATTTCGTAGGCCAGGCCGAATTTCATGGTGAAGTGCTCCCCTAGTGCTCCGTTGGCGTTGGTGCTCCGTTGACGCTAGTGCTCCGTTGACGAAAAACTGTTTTCGGGATTGTACTGCCGTCAACAAATGGGGGCAATGATAAGATTCAAGGGTCCCTGGCATCCGCACTCGCAAGGAGAACATTCATGGTCTTCCACCGCCTCACCACTCCCGCCATCGTTTTCGCCGCCCTTGCGTTGGCGGCGTTGGTGGTCGCCTGTGCGGGCGAGCCGGCGGCGCCCACTGCCGCGCCGGCTCCAACGGCCCAACCCGTAGCTGCGACCACTGCTGAGGCCACCGCGGCGCCAACAGCGCCGGCTCCCGCCACCACAGCCCCCACTCCGACGGAGGCGATGGCCGGTACCCAGGCGATTCCGGCCACGCAAGCGCCCACGGAGTCGCCGCCCGAGCCGGCCACACCCGAGGCCGTGCCCTCTGGAGGCGCGACGATGTTCACGCTGGGTGAGGGGACGATCGCCCGCTACAAGGTGGAGGAGGTGCTGGCGAACACCGGTTTCAAGGTGGCGACCGGCGAAACCACGGACGTGGCGGGCGCCATCGCTTTTACCGAGGACGGCACGGTGGTCGCAGAGGAGAGCCGCATCGCGGTGCAGGCGGCAACTCTGCGGACGGACAGCGGCCGTCGCGACGGCTACGTGCGCAACCGGACCCTTGAAACGGACACCTACCCCGAGGTGGTGTTCCAACCCACGTCGATTGAAGGGTTGCCAGGATCAATCGCTGACGCCAGTGGCCCCGTCGACATCGCGATCACCGGCGATTTGACGGTCAAGGACCAGACACGGGAAGTCACGTGGCGCGGGATGGCCGAGTTTTCGGGAGACGGCGCCGCGACCGGTTCCGTCGCCGTCGAATTCACCTTCGATGACTTCGGAATGAACAAGCCCAGCGTCGCCATCGTCCTCAGCGTGGAGGACACCATCCGGCTGGAGCTGGATTTCAATGCCGTTGTCGCCAACTAACGATGGACCGTTTTGACGCGTGCGCACGAACGTGGCAGGGCGCATCGCGACCACGAACGCAGCACGTTGCGAAACTAAACGCCGTCAGCCCGGCATGCCTGGGACAGCAACAGCGGCAATGAATCCACTGCTCTCCGCTCCATATCCTTGACTGGCCACGGCGGATCCACTGGCGGCCGGCCGTCGATTTCGTAACCCGGCGCGGCCGCGGGCGTTGCCCTGCTCAACGCGCATCAGCGTCCACGGCCGGGCGCCGTGCCATTTGGGTCTCAGGCACGCAACGGCGCGCTGACGTGGTGCAGGTACTGGAGTATCTCCCGGTGTGAACGCGCCACACCGGTTTCGTAATACGAGATCGAGCGTTGCTCACAGAACGGGCGGATGATGTCCCGTGCCTTCTTGAGGTTGTTGCGCGGCATGCTGGGGAACAGGTGGTGCTCGATCTGGTAATTCAGCCCGCCGTACAGGAAGTCGTTGATGAAGCTTGGCCTCACGTTTCTTGCCGTCACCACCTGCCGGTGCAGGAAGTCCATGCGGTTGTTGGCGTCCAGCATCAGCATACCCTTGTGGTTGGGCGCGAAGGTCGAGCCGATGTACAGCCCCAACAGCAGTTGGTTTACGATGATGAACGCCACCGCCGTCAGGGGCGGCAGCAGCAGGAACGCCAGCCCAACGTAGACCCCCACATGGGCAGCCATCATCAGCGGCTCGCCGACCGGGTACCGCAGACGGTTGCCGAGCATGTACTGGATTCCCGAGACCTTGAGCACCAGCCCTTCGAGGCAGACCAGCGGGTAGAACAGGAACGCCTGGTGCCGTACGATCAGCCTTGGTATTCCCGTCATGTTGCGGGCCCGGTCCTGCGAAAAGGCGATCACCGGCAGGTCGATGTCCGGGTCCATGTCCAGGTCGTTGGGGTTGCTGTGGTGTTCGTTGTGTTTCTCAACCCACCAGGTCCGGTTGATGCCCACCAGCCCGCTGACGAGCAACCCCGCCAGATCGTTGTTCCGGCTGGACCGGAAAACCTGCTTGTGTCCCAGGTCATGGCCCAGGAAGCAGAGTTGGGTCATCGTGAAGGCCAGCAGCGCGGCATTCAGCATCTGGAGCAGCACGTTGTCCACGGCTGCCAGGATCGCAACGCTGACGGCCAGTAGTCCCAGGTTCAGGAGTATTCGGCCCACGTAGCGCGCGGGCCCCTTTTCCAGCAGCCCGGCCTCCTTGACCAGGCGTTTCAGCTGAGCGTATTCGTTGGGTGGCGTGTCCTGCTTGATTGTACTTCGCCAATCCGTGCGAGCTTCCGGGAGCCCTGCGTCGGTCGTTGGTTGGATTCTGGGTTGGGACAAGTGGTCACCTTTGAGAGTCTTGGGGCATTCCGATGTTGTCGAGGGCGGCGGGATCCGGGCGGGCCACCGGTTCCAAAGCCCGGTTCGCTGAGCAAATTGCGGAACCGGCGGAACTGTTTGTCGTTAGCCTGGCATGTTTGGCGCAGCGGCGGTGGCGTTCGAGTTCCCGGTCTCAGCTTCATGTCGCTGCGGGCCACGGTGATTGCCGCAGGCGGCCTGATGAGGACTGCAGGACCTCACAATGTGTCGTGGGTAAAGCGGCGCCGCATGCTCCGGCGGGGAACATGACCTGCGAGAGTGGCGGCTGGCCGGCCTGGCGTATTCTGGCCAGGCACTCCGGAGTAACTTCTTTATGTGTCCCGTCCGCTCGGTTCTTGGTATGTGTTGCACTATTGTCTCAACAAACGGGCACAGATGAAAAATATCGGGTCAACATGGATGCAATAACCGTCGGCCATCGTGGCGCGAGCAGGGCGTCATGCAGGGTGTCGTATGGGTTTGATAGTGATGGGAATGACGCGACAAGAGAAAATCTGATTGATTGGAGTGCATGCGACACGCAGAATCTCGTTTCATTCGGATCGTTGGTCGCCTTACCCCCGGCTCCGGCAAAATACGTCAAAGCCGCCATCACCTCGACATCGTTGCCGGCGTATGCCTGGATAATCGCGGGCGCAATAACCTCGCCAGGATTCTAATCACCGCGGATCAGAACGATGTCGCGCTGCACGGGGGACGATGCGTATGGCCCGTCTTCGCTCATGTAGGCGTCGATCTCCGAGCGCACGCCGAACTCGGGCAGGTAGATGCCCGGCTCTATGGAGAACCCAACGCCGGGAATGACGCGGCGCGTGTCGTGGGTTTCAAAATTGTCCAAGTTTACGCCCTCGCCGTGGACGGTGTGGTAGATGCTGTGGCCCAGGCGATGCGTGAAGTAGTCCCCGTAGCCGCGATCGGTGATGTAGCGGCGGGCCACGTCGTCGGCCTGCCAGCCCTGGATCGGATCGCCGGCGGCGTGGGAGTCCTGCAGAAACGCCAGGGCGGCGTCTCGCGCGCCCAGCACGATGTCAAAGATCTCGCGGCAATAATCCGGAGGGTCGTCGCCCACGTACGCGGTCCAGGTGATGTCGGCGTACACGCTGCCCGGCGTATCCTCCCGTGCCCACAGGTCGATCAGCACCCAGTCGCCGGGCGCGATGACGCTGCTCCCCTCGGCGGCGGGCTCGTAATGTGGATCGGAGCAATGTGCGTTGGTGGACACAATGGGCCCGTCGGCGGTGACCAGGCCCTCCTCGCCGAATCGCCGACGGATGAACTCAGCGATCTCAAACTCCGTGACGCCGTCGTCAAGGCGCTGCCCGATGCGCGCGAATGCCTCGTTGACGATCCGCCCCAGGGCGTCGGCGGCCCGCTTGTGGCCGGCCAGTTGCTCCGGCGACCAACGCTGAGTCGCGTACTGCATCAGGTCGGCGGATGAGATCACGTCCGGCCCCATGCTCCGCACCAACTCCACGGTGCCGGCATCTACGCGGGATACACGGGGCAGCCCGTTGCGCGGCGAATACTCCATTGCGACTGCGGAAACGCTCGATAGTGTGTCCCTCAATGCGGATTCGAGAGTTGCGCGGCTGCTGTACACGACGTTCTCAACGCCGGACTCGAGGAACTTCCCTGCATCCACGTGGTGCGTCAGCAGGGTCGGCGCGCCCTCGGCCGGTACATAGAGAAACACGGGCCGGGTGACGTGGCCGGAGGCGGGCGCGACCTGGGCGAGCACCGGGTTGCAGCCCAGGTAGTCGTAGATCAGCCAGCCGGGAACCCCTTCGTTGGCCAGAAATTCCTGGGCATCATGAATCATCTGTGCGTTGGCCATCGGGTTCCTCCTGCCAGGTCGTGGCACGGGCTCAGGCGTAGTACTGCCGGTGTCTGCCGCCATCCAGGATGATGTTGGCGCCGGTCAGGTAGGAAGCCCTGGACGAGGCCACCATTGCCACCACGTCGCCGATCTCGTGGGGTGCCGCCATCCGGTGCATCGGGGTGTCGTCTTCGTTGCCGTTACCGTGGTATCCGTTTGCCCCTGCCGATCCCGCAGCGTTTCCGCCATCCGAGCCGACAACATCGGACGCCGCATGGTTGTTATCGGATGCGTCAGCTTCGACGCCGAAGTAGATGATATTGTTCACGGTGATGTTTTCGGATGCGAGGTCGAACGCCAGCCCCTTGAAGTAGGCCAACAGCGGCGCGAGGCTCAGCGACGACAACGTGCCACCCGATGACACCTCGATGGCCGAATATGGGATGAGGTTGACGATGCGGCCCCTGCCCAGGCGTTTCATGTGGGGCACCACCTCGCGGGTGAGCTGCACGGCGGAGAAGAAGTTGCGGGCCAGCGCCGGCTCGATGTTCTCCTCCTCCAGCTCAACCGCCGAGGATGGGTCCAGCTCCTGCACCGTGTTCACGAGCACGCCGACGTCGTTCTGCCGGTGCAGTGTCTCGCGCACCAGGCGATGAATGTCGCGGGTGCGAGTGAGATCGGCAATGACCGCCCGAAAACGGTCCTGGGGTATATTCGACCGCGCCAGTTCGATCTCCACGTGGCGCATGTTGTAGTTGTCGGGAGCGGTCAGCGACAGGATGGCTCCCTCGCGGGCCAGCGAAGCCGCGGCCGCCGTCGCAATCCCCAGGTGGGAATCGACCACCAGCGCCACCGTGTCCTGCAGTCCCAGGTCCATCTATCCTCCCTCCCTGATCGCAATGGCAGGCGTCAGATGACGCCGCTCGAGGCCATTTGCTCAACGTCCGCATCCGAGTAACCGAGGTCTGTGAGGATCTGGTGATTGTGTTCGCCCAGGAGCGGCGGTGGCTGGTCGAGCCCGCCGGGAGTCTCGGAGAACTTGATGGGCAGGCCGGTCTGCTGGATGCTGCCCAGCGTGGGGTGTGGCATTTCCAGCAGCATCTCCCGGTGCAACACCTGCTCGTCGTTGAAAACGTCGGCTAGGTCGTTGATGGGGCCGGCCGGAACGCTGACGGCCTGCAGGTCGGCCACCCAGTCGTCCGCGTCTTTCTTGAGAAAGTATTCCTGGAGCAGCGGCACCAGCTTGGAGCGGTTGTTGACCCGCACCCCGTTGCTGGCATAGTCAGGATCCTCGTGCAGGTCCATGCGGTTGATGCCCTCGCAGAACCGGTCCCAAAGGCGGTCGGACCCCACGGCGACGTTGAAATACTTGCCGTCCTTGCCCATGAACGCCTGGTAGGGGACCAGCGTGGGGTGCGCAGCGCCCAGCCGCTTGGGAGCCTCCCCGGTGGCGAAGTAGTATCCGGCCTGGTAGGTCATCCACGCCACCTGCGCATCCAGCATGGACAGGTCGATGTACTGGCCCACACCGTTGGCCCTGGTGTTGCGGTGGTGCAGCGCAGCCATGACGGCGAAGGCCGCCCACATGCCGGCGCCGATGTCGGAAACAGCAATTCCCACCTTCTGCGGGTCGCCGCCGAGGTCGCCCGTGATGCTCATCAGGCCGCTGATGCCCTGCATGATCTGGTCGTAGGCGGGGCGGTTGCGGTACGGGCCGGTGGCCCCGAAGCCGGAAATCGAGCAGTAGATGATGGCCGGGTTGACTTTCTTCACGTCCTCGTAGGCCAGGTTGAAGTTGGGCATCACGTCGGGCGTGAAGTTTTCAACGATGATGTCGGCGTCGGCGGCCAGTTGCAGAAAGACCTGCTGCGCTTTCTCGTCCCGCAGGTTCAGCGTCAGGCTGCGCTTGTTGCGGTTGACGTTGAGGAAGTACGCGGACTCTTCGCCGATGAAGGGAGGGCCCCATTTGCGGGTGTCGTCGCCGACACCGGGACGTTCGATTTTGATGACATCGGCGCCGTAGTCGCCCAGCATGAGGGCGCAGAAGGGACCCGCCAACGCGCGGGTCAGGTCCAACACCTTGATGCCTTCCAGTGGTTTCGTCATGCAGCAATCCCTCCGACGCTAACGCCGCCAATGGCATTTTGGCCTTTGCGGCGACCGATATTATATCGTAGCAGGAACGCCACCGACACGTTTGACTGTCAGCGAGTGAGACTGGCCGTTATAATCAGTCGTACGTGTCCCGAAGGAGAGCGAACCATGACCACCGAAGGTCGTATCAGTCGTTTGGAAGGCGCATACGAGCAAGTCAACGAACGGCTGGGTGATTACGTCGAACGCTTCGCTGAAATTTCCCAGAGGCTCCAGACCCTGCACCAGGAAATCCAGAGCCTGCGCGATGAGGTGAATGCCAACACCACCACCCTGCGCGGTGAGATGAACACTCTACGCAACGAGATGAACGCCAACACCACCACTCTACGCAACGAGATGAACGCCAACAACGCCAGCATCCGGCGCGAAAGTCGATGGATCGGCGGCGTCATTATCGCCGGCATCATCGTGACCGTGCTCAGCATCGTCATCACCCGGCTTTGAAGATATGGTAGGATTCCGCCATCACGCGCCACCCTATCACGCCATTGCGAGGTGAACCAATGACCACCACCCAACGATCCGCCGCCACCGAGGGCTACAGCATCATTGGCAGCCGCCCCGTTCGCCACGACGGCACCGACAAGGTCACCGGGCGGGCGCAGTACGGAGCCGACATCAATCTCCCCGGCATGCTGTACGGCAAGGTCCTGCGCAGCCCCCACGCCCATGCCCGCATCAAGAGCATCGACACCAGCAAGGCCGAGGCCATGCCCGGGGTCCACGCCGTCGCCACCGCCGCCGACCTGCCGCAAGCCGGCGGTCGCGTCCTGGACCTGGGCGAAGGCGCGATGATCAACCCCAAGTTCCTGAGCAACAACTGCCTGGCCGCCGAGAAGGCCCTCTACAAGGGCCACGCCATCGCCGCCGTTGCCGCCGACAGCGCCCACGAGGCCGAACTAGCGTTGGCTCTGATCGACGTTGAGTACGAGGTGCTGGAAGCGGTGCAGGACGTGCTGGAGGCCATGCGCGACGACGCCCCCCTGGTGCACGAGCGCCTCGCCAACCTCAACGACCCCAGCGTCCGACCCGGCGGACTTCTGGGCGAGGGCGACGACGGCAAGGTGGGCAACGTGCCCAACCGCTACTTCTATGAGATCGGCGACCTTGAGGCCGGATTCGCCGCGGCGGACGTGGTCATCGAGCGCGAGTTCCGCACCAAGGCCGTGCACCAGGGCTACATCGAGCCCCACGCGGCCACCGCCCTGTGGAACGCCGACGACTCTCTGCATCTCTGGTGCAGCAGCCAGGGCCACTTCAACGTCCGCGACCAGACGTCCACCATCCTGGGCATTCCGGTGTCCAAGGTGCTGGTGACGCAGTTGGAGATCGGTGGCGGGTTCGGCGGCAAGACGCTTGTGTACCTGGAGCCTGTCGCCGCCGTACTGTCGAAGAAGACCGGCCGCCCGGTCAAGATCCAGATGTCCCGCACCGAGGTGTTCGAGGGCACGGGCCCCACATCCGGCGGCTACCTGCGCGTCAAGATGGGCGCGACCAACGATGGCAAAATCACCGCTGCCGATGTCGCCCTGTACTACGAGGCCGGCGCGTTCCCCGGTTCTCCCGTGAACCCCGGCGCGCAGTGCGCCCTGTCCTGCTACAACATCGAGAACGGACGCATCGAGGCCGCCGACGTGGTGTTGAACCACCCCAAGACCGCCGCCTATCGCGCCCCCGGCTCGCCGGCCGCGGCCTTCGCCGTGGAGTCCGTCGTGGACGAGATCTGCGATGCCATCGGCATGGACAAGATGGACTTCCGCACGCAGAACGGCGCCAAGCAGGGCGACCGCCGCGTCACCGGCCCGCAGTTCGGCAGCATCGGATGGCTGGAGACCGTCCAGGCCGGTCGTGAGCACGACCATTGGAACTCGCCCATTGACCGCTCACCCGAGGCCGAGGGGAAGAAGGTTGGGCGCGGCGTCGCCGGCGGCTTCTGGTTCAACGGCACCGGCCCCGCCAGCGCCATCGTCAGCGTGCTGGCCGACGGCACCGTCAGCCTGGTGGAGGGTTCCCCCGACATCGGCGGCAGCCGCGCCGTCGCCGCGATGCACGTCGCCGAGGTGCTGGGCCTGGCCGCTGAGGACGTGGCCCCCGCCGTGGGCGACACCAACTCCATCGGCTGGACCTCCATGACCGGCGGCAGCGGCGTGGCCTTCAAGACCGGCTGGGCATCCTATGAGGCCGCCCAGGACGTGAAGCAGCAGATGATCAACCGCGCCGCCCGCATCTGGGACATCGACCCCGAGAACGTCGAATACGACGCGGGTGTCATCCAGCACAAGTCGGAGCCTGAGCTGCGCTTCACCTTCCGGCAGTTGGCCGCGCGGCTCAACGGCACCGGCGGCCCCATCGTCGGGCGCGCCAACGTATCGCCCACCGGCGTCGGCGGCGCCTACGCGCTGCACATCGCCGACGTGGCGGTGGACGAGGACACCGGCAAGGTGGACATCCTGCGCTACACCGCCATCCAGGACGCCGGCACGGCGATCCACCCCTCCTACGTGGAGGGTCAGATCCAGGGCGGCGCGGTGCAGGGCATCGGCTGGGCGCTCAACGAAGAGTACTTCTTCAACGACGACGCGCACATGCAGAACTCCAGCTTCCTGGACTACCGAATGCCCACGGCGCTGGACCTGCCTATGATCGACACCGTGGTGGTTGAGGTGCCCAACCCCGGGCATCCCTACGGCGTGCGGGGCGTCGGCGAGGTGCCCATCGTGCCGCCCATGGCAGCCATCGCCAACGCCATCCACGACGCCACCGGCGTCCGCATGGTCAACCTCCCCATGAACCCCGGCGCAGTGCTGGAAGCGCTGTGGGAGCAGAACGGCGGGTAACCTCCCGTAACATCGCGATGTTACGATGTAGGGGCGACGCATGCGTCGCCCCTACTTTGCTGTTTGTCGCGGAGAACGATTATGTCTGACGAACCTGCCATACCGGAGAGCATCCAATCCCTGCTCGACCGGGCCGACCTGAGCCTGCTGCGCGGCAAGCACGGCGAGGCGTCAACGCTGTTCTGGAAAGCCACGGAAGCAGCGATCAAGCAGGCGGCATCGGCCCGAGGCCACAATCTACGCTCGTTGGATTACGACGACGTGGAACCGTTCATCGACAACCTTGACCAGCAACTTGATCCTGGGGTTGGACTAATGTCGGCCTACCTCATCAGCCTTGAGTACCAAGCCAACGGCGACGGTGACCTGTTGGACTTGGAGGATGTGGTGTTTTACGAACCGGTAATACGCTCGTTCATAGTCGATTTGCTGGTGATGGCAGAGTGAGCCCACCCGACCACTATGCGCTTTCTTTACGCTGTCGAAGGAAAGCGGAGCAAGAACTGGCTCAAAATGACCTGCTTACTGCTGCCGAAATGATGTGGGGCGCGATCGTACACGCTATCAAGCACATTGCCCCACGATACACCCAATCGGTGTTGCACTCGCACCGGGAGATAAAGCAGGCAGTGCCGGCAATCGACATACAGATTTCGAACGTGAACCTACGGCGACTTTTCGGTGAAGGCGAAGTGTTGCATCGGTACTTCTATCGCGTCCACCTCGCCGATCACTTGGTGCGAAACAGCATACGTCAGTCCCAGCGGATGCTGGATGCGCTGCTGGTCTAGCCTAAGAAGGAGATTGCAAAATGGTTATACCGGAACTTGGCAAATTGGAATCCGTACCCTTGAGAGATCTTTGGAAACATGAGGCAAGGAATTTCACCCCTTGGCTGGCTGGAAACCTCAACCAACTTGGGGCAGAGCTCGAAATGAACTTAGAATTGGTCGAACAAGAAGTACCCGCCGGCCGGTTTAAATTAGACATCTTGGCTCGGGATACCGATTTCGATGTAATGGTTGCCATAGAAAACCAATTAGAACCGACCGATCATAATCACTTGGGTCAGTTGCTCACCTACGCAGGAAGTCACGATGTGCGTAGGTTGATCTGGGTATCGCCAGACTTTCTCCCAGAGCACCGAGCGGCATTAGACTGGCTCAACCAGTGGACGGACGACGAGATAGAAGTGTACGGGGTTGAAGTAGCCGCCGTGCGGATCGGTGACTCTCCATCTGCGCCCGTTTTCAACAAAATTGTGCATCCCAGCGTCAAGGTTGACCGTGCGGAACCCGCTCCGCCTAGTCAAATGAAACGACCACAGTTTTACAGCCGTTTCTATCGTCTGCTGAACAGCGAGTTGTCTAATGAGGGAATTTACCCCATCTCGGCGGCGCAAGGTGGTTGGGTTGCGCGGTATCGGCAATACTACACCGACGAGCAGTACACGGGTACAAGCTACGCCTCCATGCATGACCCGCCACCACCGAACGACGGCCATGTATATGTGGGCTTCCGAGCTTGGGACGACGATGGTGAGGCCATCATCGAACTGTTGAGACAGCAAAAGGACGACATAGACCGCGAGATACCTGGCGTAGAGTTAGATTGGGGCGAAACCGATATATGGATATCGAAACCCGCTTCATACAGTGACCTTGAGCAAGAGCATATCGCCACCCGCGCATGGATGCTCGAGAATTTGGTGAAGCTCCGGAACGCCATTCAGCCCCGTTTGGAAGGCTGGTAAGCAAGTTGGACTCCAGCAAATAGGGAGTATCAGTGCACCGGAGCCTACCCCATGAACCTCACCGACCTCATCGCCGCCGCGCCCTGGCGCGAGGCCGTCACCTACCGCGACACGTGGCCCCACGAGTACGTGCTGTTGCAGAAGGACGGCTTCGAGGCGGTGTGCGAGCGTTTCCGCAACGGTGAAGGCACCTCTGCTCAGTTCTTCACCATGGACAATGTGTATCTGTTCGTCGGCGACCACAAATACTGGCTGATGACCCACTACGACGAGATTGACTGGGCCGACGAGGAAGTCCTCAACCGCGCCCGCTTGTATCACGACCGCCGCGACTTTATCATTCAGCACGGCGACACCGGCCGCCGCGAAGACTATCCGGCCAATCCGCCGCACCGGCGCCTATCCGACTGACCAATCGCAGGAGTGAACAACAATGACCACCACCGACCAGCAGACCGGCCTCAAGCCCTACGTGGTGCACACCGTGGGCGACGCCTCCGAGACCATCCAGACCCCCGGCATGGTGCGCCAGCCGGCCATCGTCCCCGGCAAGGGCGACACCACCAAGATCTGGATGGGCAAGGTCACCGCCGCGCCCCTCGAAAAGGGCCCGCCGCACACCCACCTCGAAGCCGAAACCGCCGCCTACGTGCTCAAGGGACACGTCCGCGTCTATTTCGGCGAGAACTTCGAGGAGTGGATCGAAGCCGGCCCCGGCGACTTCATCTTCGTGCCCGCCAACACTCCTCACATCGAGGAGAACCCCTACGACGAAGAGCAGGAGGGCATCCTCTGCCGCGCGCCGGACAACCTGGTGGTGAACCTGTAGCGTCTGCGCCATGCGCGACACGCGGGGGCGGATAGTCATTCGCCCCCGCTTTTATTTGACCGACACCGCGATATGGTGAATAATCACCGCGCCTGTTCGCCGCCGCCGCTAAGGACGGCAGCGGGCGCAATGACAGTCAAAACCGAGGAGGAATCAAGATGGCGGACGTCAAGGTAGAAATTCGCGCCAACGGACCCCTGCGGGTCATCGGCGAGATCGATATTGTTGACCAGAGCGGCAACAACTACAACATCCCCGAGGGGCAGTGGGTGTCCTTCTGCCGCTGCGGGCAGTCTGACAACAAGCCGTTCTGCGACGGCACCCACCGCGACTGCGGTTTCGAGGGCGCCAGCGAGGCTCGCTAGTCGAACGCTTCGACATTCTCACGCACCTGTAAGGGCGGGTTCCAAACCCGCCCTTACGCATGTCGGGACAGGCGCGGCAACGACGACACGTGAAACAGGCTATAATCCGAACATCACACGATCATGAGGAGCCCCAATATGGTCACCACCACGCCGGCCCGCGAGGCCGCCGAACTGATCTTCGAAAAATACAAGGCGGTGCAGCCCTTTGACCGCCTGCCCGACAGCCTGTTCCCTAAAACCCTGGAAGACGCCTACTCCATCCAGAAGGAACTCCACTGCATGCTGTCCAGCCTGTGGGGCCCGCTGGCCGGCTACAAGCTGGCCTACACCACGCCCATCATGCAGGAGCGTGCCGGCCTGGACCATCCGGTCATGGGCGCCGTGTTCGAGAAAACCATCCTGCGCTCTCCGGTGGTCCTCAATTTCACCGAGTACGTCAACCTGGGCATCGAGCTCGAGGTCGGCGTGACGCTGGGCAAAGACCTGCCCGCGTCCGGCGCGCCCTATACCCGCGAAACCGTCGCCGATGCGGTCTCCGAAATCGCCACGGCCTTCGAGATCGTGGACATCCGCACGCCGGACGGCCTTACCACCGAGGAGCGCACGCTGATGAGCGTCGCGGTCAACATCCTGAACTCCGGCATCGTACTGGGCGACCCCGTAACCGACTGGCAGGGCCTGGACCTCGTGAACTGCCACGGCGTCATGCAGATCAACCACGAACAGGTCGGCGAGGGCTACGGCCGCGACGTCATGGGCCACCCCTTCGAGCCGCTGGTCTGGCTGGCCAACGAACTGTCCCGCCGCAACCACCCGCTCAAGGCCGGCGACACGGTCATCACCGGCAGCCTGGTTCCGCCCACGCCGCTCAGCTTCGCCTCCGAGGGCCGCATCTCCATCGAGGGCCTGGGCGAGGCCGTCGTCGTCTGCGCGTGATCATGACGGCATCTTTCAATTCCAGGGCACGTTCGCCATTGCGAGGCTTGCATGACGACCAAACTGCCTGCTGACGTCCACCACGGGCGTTTCCCCGACGACATACACTACCCCGACTCGGATGACGAACCATTGCCCGACGGACGTTACCAGGAACCCTACTTCACCGAAATCGTCAGCACGGTTCGCGAGCACTTCCGGGAGCGCCCGGACGTGGAGGTTAGCGGCAACACCTTCATATACTACGAGGAGGGCAACCCCAGGCGGTTCATATCGCCCGACCTCCACGTGACCCTGGACGTTACCGCCGAGGGGTTTGCGTCCATGGACTATCGCAACACCTACCTGCTGTGGGAAATCGGCAAAGTCCCGGATTTTGTGCTGGAGATCGCATCCGAGAGCACCGCCCGGCGGGATGTGACCGAAAAGCGGGTGCTGTACGCGCAAATTGGCTTCGGCGAATATTGGCGCTTTGACGGCTCCGGCGGCGATTTCTACGGCGAGCCCCTGGTCGGCGAATACCTGGCGGATGGTGAGTATCACCGTTTCGACGTCTCGCCCGACGAGGAGGGCCGCCCCTGCGGATACAGTCCTGCTCTCCGACTGCGCCTGTGCTGGGACGACGGCCGTCTGCGCTTCTACGATCCGGAGACCGGGGAATGGCTCCGTAATTATTCAGAAGAGCGCGCCGCCCACGAACAGGAGCGCGCCGCGCGGGAAACCGCGGAAACCAGGGTGGCCGAGCTGGAAGCCGAACTGCAACGGTTGCGCGGCGAATCAGCCTAGCCGCCCGTCTCCACCCACAGCGCGTACACAATCCGGCGCGGGAGCCCGGTGGCCGCAACGACCTCGGCCACGGCCTCGCGCCCACGCATGCCGGCGGCCCGCCGCTGCGTCAACGCCTCCCGTGCCGCCTCGACGGTAATGGTCGGCTCGCCGGCAACCGCCGTTTCCTCAGATGCCGTTGGTCCCACCACAATGGTGAACTCGCCCCGCGGTTCTGCGAAGTGGTCCACCGCATCAGACGCCAGTCCGCGCCACACCTCCTCGTGCAGCTTGGTAAGCTCCCGGCACACCGCCAGCGGCGGGTCGTTCAGCACACCCGCGATGTCGCTCAACGTGGCCCGCACCCGATGCGGCGCCTCAAAGATCACCAGCGTCTGACCCAGTCCAGCGGCATCCGTCAGTGTCGCCGCCCGTTCCGACCTCCGGCGGGGCAGAAACCCCAGGAACATGAACCGGTCGGCGGGGAACCCGGCGACGGACAGCGCCGCCGAAACCGCCGAAACCCCCGGCACGCTGACCACCTCGTAGCCGGCCTCGGCAACCGCGGCCACCACGCCCGCGCCCGGGTCGCTGATGCCCGGCGACCCCGCGTCCGTCACCAGCGCAACGTCGCCCGATCCCAACGCCTCCAGCAGCGCCGGCACCCGTCGGCTCCAGTTGTGCTCATTGCAACTCACCACCCGAGCCCTGGCGTCCAGATGCGCCAACAGCCGGCGCGTAACCCGCGTATCCTCAGCCGCCACCAGCGGCGCCGACGCCAGAATCCGCGCCGCCCGCACGGTGATGTCCTCCAAATTCCCAATGGGAGTGCCGATAACGTATAGCGTGCCCACGCGGGGAGTATAGCGATTCTGGGACCGGAACCAGCGCCGTGACGGTCACGAACTGGCAAGCGATCCTATGCTACCGCCCCAACTCCGCCCGCAGCCGGCGCAGCTCTTCCTCCACAGCCAGCCGCTCCGCCCGTTCTGCGGCCAAGGATTCCAGCGCGTCCAGCAGGTCCGGCAGGTATGTCTCCGTAGCCGGGTTCCAGAACCTCAGCTGCCAATCCCGCATGCGATGTTCCCAATCGGAAATCGGCCAACCCAACCGATTGACCGTCTGCCAGTATGCCGCATGCAGCTCCAGCCCCAACGCCGGGCTGTATCCCCTGATAATGCCGTCGCTTCCCGTCTCAACGGGTATGGGCCGGTACGCCCCATCGACCAGCGTATCCCCGGCCAGCGCTGCCACGTAGTAGCGGCCGCCGGTGCAATCAAACCGCCAGTATTCCGACACTCCGAATCGGGCACAGGTGTCACGGTTGACGGTCTCGTCCCGGCGGGCGGTGGTCTCCGACGCCACCTCCAGCACGAACTCCGGCGGCTTGCCGACTTCGCTGATCGTGTACCCGTTGGCCACGCTCTCAATCTCGCCCGGGGGTATGCCGAGGTTGAAGGATACGATCAGGTCAGGATTGGGCGAACGACGCGCTTTGCCGGGCACGTCGCACAGGTAACCTTCGCCGGACACGAGCATGTTGGGGCGTCGGCCGAAGTGGGCGCGCAGGACCTGGTCCATCTTCGCGACATGGGGACGTCGATACATGGCGTCGGGCGGCTTGGGCGGCTTGGGCGGATCGGGCAGCACGGTCAGCCCGTAGGGGTTGTCGTCCGGCCGGGTGGTTTTCGTCGGTTTGGTGGTCATGGCGAACCTCGCCGCATGGGGCGACATGGCTGGATTGCAGCATGGGCGCGCGGGAGTGGTGATGACGTGGAGCGTGCCCACGGGGATGATCGTCTCCTTTTACGGCACCACCTCCAACGCGGCCCCGTCCTCTAGACGATAAACATAGAACTGGCGGTCAACGGTAAACACGCTTCGCAATCCCAGCCTTTCTGCCGTTGCTACCAGCGAAGCATCTGCTAGATCCATGGGCAAATCCCGGTACCGCTCCATTAGCTGGGTCATACGGAGAATCTCCGCCGGCTTTGGTTCGTGCAGAACCAACCTGCCATCACGGTACATATTCCATAGCGCGGCCTGGTAGCGATAGCCGCCGTCCCGCCAGAGCAGGTGCATAGCCTCGGTGAAGCAAGGCCAAGTGGTCAGCAGCGGCTCCTCCGGTAACGCTGCAACGCATCGGGTATGATGCTGGTCAGCAACATTGATTAATCCGACCAACGGCCCGGTGTCGGTCAGCGTCATTGCTGTTGCTTGCGTTCGCGTTCGTATCGAAGTTTCGCCTCAGCCTGGTCGCGTTGGTACTCATCCCAGAGTAGGTCGCTGTACTCCTGGCCGTATTTGGATGCTGACGAGCGATATGTGCCGGCATTCGGGTCCTTGCTGCTGTCCACTATGCCGACATACCCTTTCCAAAATTCGGGCAGCTTTTTTTGACGCTTTTCTTCGGCAGCTACGTTCTCACTCTGTTCGGTCGATTCGTTGTTTTCAGGAGTGGTCACAGTGGGTAGCCCCCGCCGCTGAGCGATTGTAGCCGAATTATAGCATGGGGCTATGATAAGATTGTCCGGCCCGTCCCTACGGGCAGGGCAATCGCGTCTGAATTGGGCTCCCGATGATGCCGTATCAAGCCCCGGGGCACAGCCACTTTCGACGGTCAAAACATGCGTTGATGAGACTTGCGTTCGCCGACTTGTAACCCAATGGGACTGAATCGCAGTATCTGGAAAGCCGCCGGTGACGGGCCAGTATCAACGTAAAGACTGTTCGAGCGAGCTGATTATGCCAATTGCCGCAAGACGCGATTGCCCTGTTCCTGCGGGCCGTTCATTTGCAAAAACCATCCCCATATAAGGAGTTGCATCCATGCCCGAGCTGAACGGGGGCCACCTCTTTATCCGATGCCTCAAGCAGGAGGGCGTGCAGAAGGTCTTCACCATCGTGGGCGACACCATCCTCCCCCTGGTGGACGCCGCCGCCGATGAGGGCATCGAGTTTATCGACGCCCGCCACGAGGGCGCGGCCATGCACATGGCCGACGGCTACGCCCGCATCACCGGCCAGCCCGCCGTCGCCATGTTCACCGGCGGCCCCGGCTTCGCCAACGCCATCTCCGGCCTGCCTGCCATCTACACCTCCGAGAGTCCCGTCATCTTCGTCGCCGGCTGCGCCGAACTCCCCGAAAAGGGCCAGGCCACCTTCCAGGAGATCGACCAGGTCGCCATGGCCGCCCCGGTTTCAAAGGGCTCGTGGCTGATCCACGAGAAGAACCGCATCCCCGAGTTCGTCGCCACCGCCTTCCGCACCGCCATGAGCGGACGCCCCGGCCCGGTCCACCTGACGCTCCCCATCGACCTGCAGGAAGCCCCCATCAGCGAGGAGGACCTGCCGCCCTACCTGCCCCACGAATACCGCAGCATGGGCCGACCCCAGGGCGACCCTGCGCTCATCGAGCAGGCGGCGAACCTGCTGGCCAACGCCCAGCGTCCCGTCATCATCGTCGGCAACCCGGCCCGCTACTCCGTGGAGCCGAAACAGCTTGAGGCTCTCGCCGAGGCATATGGCGCGCCCATCTTCACCGTCGAGCAGGCCCGCGGCCTCATCGACGACCTGCATCCCCTGTGCTTCGGCTACGCCGACGGCGCGCTGAACCGGACGGCCCGGAAATTCCGCGAGGCCGACGTGGTCCTGCTCCTGGGCAAGCGCCTGGACCACCGCTATCGCTACGGCGGCATCTTCGACGCCGACGCCAGGCTGATCCAGGCCGACCCGTCGCCCGCCGAGATCGGCCGCAACCGGGGCGTCGCCGTGGGCCTGCTGGGCGACCTGGGCGCAATCGTCGACCAACTGGCCGGCGCCGGCCGGCTCAACCGCAACGTCGGCCCGTGGATCGAGTCCCTCAAGGCCGAACAGGACGCCTGGCTCGACAGCCTGCGCAGCAACGCCACCAACGAAGCGCCCATGCACCCGCTGGACGTGTACACCCGCATCGAGCACCTGGTGGACGAAAACACGTTCATCGTGCTGGACGGCGGCGACTACGTGCAGTGGGGCCGCTGCTACCTGCCCGCCCGCTCTCCGGGGCACTTCATGCGCCTGGGGCCGCTCAGCCATCTCGGCGGGGCAATACCCTACGCCATGGCCGCCAAGCTGGCCTACCCGGACAGCAAGGTGCTGGCCTTCATGGGCGACGGGTCATTCGGATTCTATTCAATGGAATACGACACCTGCATCCGCCACAACCTGCCCATCACCGGCATCATGGGCAACGACGGCAACTGGGGCATCGACCGCACTTTCCAGCTCGCCTACTTCGGCCGCGACGTGGGAACCGCGCTGCGCCCCGGAGTTCGCTACGACCAGGTGGTGGAGGGCATCGGCGGCTACGCGGAACTGGTGGAACAGCCCGACGACGTGGCCCCGGCCGTGGAGCGCGCCATCAACTCGGGACGGCCCTCGCTGGTCAACATCACCGTCAAATCCGGCGCCAGCCCCCTGGCCGACGCCATGATCGCGCGGAGGACGGGCGGCTGAGTTCGCCAACCGAATATCGCGCTTTCCGGGGCTGTCGCCATGCAATTTGTGGGCAGCCCCGCTGTTTTCGGGTGTCGTCAGGCAAACCTCCTTATCCGTTATCGACCGTTGCCAACGCGACGATTTTCGTAACTCTGCATGAATTCCTCAGGAATGTCGTTTTGCGGTGTTGACAAAGGTATCGCAAGGGTATAAATTGCCCCGAAATGCGACCGCTTTTGTGCGGCCAAAGCCAACTGCGAGGAGGCTAATATGCTTACCATTGGGCACGAGGTAGTCCGTCCTGGAAGACACTGGGGGGACTCCGAAGTCAACATTCCGGTTCCTGAGGAACTCGAAACCGTTCCCGGCATTCCGGCAACCGCCCGCGAGATCGACTGGTACGCCCGCGAGTATCCGCTGGAAACCATGAACATCACCGAGCGCGCATCCCGCGACTGGGCGAACACCCTGCGCGACCTCCACGCCGAAATGCGTGAGATCCGCAAGGAGCACGACAAGCTCAACAGCAACCTGATCATGGCCGGTCGCGCGACCGCCGAGATGGATCCCACTGCTGAGCCCACCGGCGAGGACATCTCCCAGCTCATCAAGGACAAGGCCCGCCAGCTGGGTTACCTGGAAGTCGGCATCACCGCCTACGACCCCAGGTACGACTACAAGAGCAAGCGCGGCTTCACCGTCCTGCCCCACGCCATCTGCTTGGCCTTCGAACAGGACTTCGAGCCCACCCAGACCATCCCCAGCGTTGACGCCGAGATCGTGCACTCCAGCACCTATCGGACCCAGGCTGCTGCCGGCCTGGAACTGGGTAACTTCATCCGCTCCCTCGGCTACAAGGCCCACGTCATCCACTCCAGCGATGCCACCGGCCCTGTGATCCCCATGTTCGTGGCCGCCGGCCTCGGCTCCCTGGGCGCATGCGGATACCTGCTGACCCCCCATACCGGCAACCGCTGCCGGATCATGATGGTCACCACCGACGCCAACGTCACCTATGACAAGCCCGTCGACTACGGCATCCACGCTTTCTGCCAGGTTTGTCAGGTCTGCGTGAACCGCTGCCCCGGCCGCGCCCTCATGCGCGACAAGATCTGGTGGCGCGGAATTGAGAAGAACAAGCTCTACTTCAAGCGCTGTCGCCCCGTCATGGCCCGCTATCTCGGCTGCGGCGTCTGCATGAAGGTCTGCCCGATCCAGAAGTACGGTCTCAAGAACGTCATGGAGCACTATGCCGCCACCGGTCAGGTCCTCGGCAAGGGCACCCACGACCTCGAAGGCTACAACCTGGAAGGCAAGGGCTACTTCGGCCCCGGCGAACTCCCGGTGTTCGAGCGCGACTTCTTCGAAATGCCCCACGGTAACTCCGACGAGTGGGCCTTCGACTCCATGAAGGAAGTTGCTCGCGAGAACGACGGCGAGATCCCCGACGACATGATCGACGATCTCAAACTCCAGATCCAGCGCGCCATCCAGCTGCAGAGCGGCGACGTTCTGGCGATGATGGCCGAGGACCAGGACTACATCTAGTAGCCCAGTTCTCACCAGCCACACCGGCTAAATGGGCCGGCGGGATTACTCCCGCCGGCCTTTTTTCTGCTCCCGGGTTGACCCGGGAATCCGCCCGCGATAGTATTGCGCCCCTTTTTGTCCGGGGCGTCCGTGTGGGTGCCCGGATAAACTTCGACCACTCGCCGCGCACCCGTCTGGATGCGCGGTTCTTTCGGCGATTCGACGGCAACCGGGCAGCCAACTTACATGCACTCAGTCAGGCGCACCATGAGCCCCTCAGAATGGGCCATGTTGATCACTCTCTCCATCCTTTGGGGCGGATCATTTTTCTTCGTTGCCATCGCGCTGCAAGATTTGCCGCCCATCACCGTTGCGTGCCTGCGGGTGGGACTCGGGGCGCTGGCGCTGAACCTGCTCGTGCGGGCTGTCGGGATGAAAATCCCTGCCAACCTGGTCTTGTGGCGCAATTTCCTGGTGATGGGGCTCCTGAATCTTGCCATCCCGTTTGCGCTCGTGGCCTGGGGTCAGACCCACATCGACAGTGGCTTGGCATCCATCTTCAACGCTACTACTCCGTTTTCGACCACGATCGTGGCTCACTTCTTTACTCCCGATGAACGGATACGCCTCCATCGCCTGGTAGGCGTGGTCATAGCTTTCGCCGGCGTGCTCATGATTATTGGCGTGGATGCGCTCCATGGGCTCGGAATTCGTCTGAGTGGTGAGCTTGCGGTGTGGGGCGCAACCTGGTCCTACGCATTTTCCGGAGTTTTCGCGCGCCGATTTTTCACCCGTGATTTCCGCCGGATCGGCGTCAACGTGTTTGTGACGGCCGCCGGTCAAATGACCGCAGCGGCATTGATAATGGCGCCATTCGCCCTTGTTATCGAGCATCCCTGGACTGGGCCGTTACCCAGTTGGGAAACCGCCGCCGCCATCGCCGGATTGTCTTTGCTGTCAACGGCATTGGCGAGCATTTTATATTTCCGCCTTCTTGCATCCGCAGGGGCAACCAATTCAATGCTGGTCACACTACTCATGCCGGTCACCGCCATCATCCTGGGAGTGACGGTCCTGGGTGAGCGATTGGACCTCCGGCACTTCGTGGGGTGTGCACTGCTGGCGGCCGGATTGGTGGCCGTTGACGGTCGCATAATGTCGGCTCGTCCCCGCATGTCCCGCTCCGTCATGGGCCGCCAACGACAACGCATGAGAGATGCCGATTAGAACTGCGACAGGGGAATCCGGACGCGCCGTCGATACGTTCGACATTGCATCGCACTCAGGAATCCTCGTGTCAAAGGGAAAGGCTCGAATTGCGTTGCGTTGGAGTACAATGCCAACCCGCCCGGGCCCGGATGCGCTGACGGCCCGGCGTGCATTGCAAAGAGACACACGCCATGACCACTCCGCTACCCTCCCTCCTCATCTCCATACCCGACGGCGTAATCGACCTGGGCTGGGGACACCCGTCGCCGCGCCTGCATCCCACCGATGCCCTCGCCGCCGCCGCCGATTCCGTTCTGGGGAAACACTGCGCCGTGCCCCTTCAGTATGGCGCAGTGCAGGGTTTCGGACCTCTGCTTGAATCGTTGTCCGGATACCTGTCGAACGAGGAATCCTACGGCGGTGCGGTCGCCCCGGAATCCCTGTTCCTGACCGCCGGCGCGTCCGCTGCCATCGACCTGGCAACAACCCTCTACTCAACCTCCGGCGATACGGTCATCGTCGAGGAACCCACCTACTACCTCATCGGGCAGATCTTCGTCGACCACGGCCTCAATGTCGTGGGCGTGCCCACCGACGCCGACGGACTGGACACCAACGCGCTCGAGGCGATGCTGGCGGCCAACGCGTCCCTGCGGCCCAAACTGCTCTACACCATCCCCACCTACCAGAACCCCAACGGTTCCGTGCTCCCGTTGCAACGCCGCCGCCACCTGCTCGAGTTGGCGCAACGCCACCATTTCACCGTCATCGCCGACGAGGTGTACCAACTCCTCCACTACGGGGCGCTGCCGCCTCCGCCCATGGCCATGCTGGACGACTCACCCGACGGCTGCGTCATATCGCTGGGATCGTTCTCCAAGATACTGTCCCCGGGCCTGCGCCTGGGCTGGGTCCACGCCAACCCGCATATCATCCGGCGGTTCGTCGATTCCGGGGTCGCGGCCAGCGGCGGCGGCCTGAGCCACTTCGCCGCCACCCTGGCGCACGCCATGCTGGAGTCGGGTTCGCTGCAAGAGAACGTTGACACCCTCCGACGGGTGTACGGCCAGCGTCACGATGATGTTGCCGACCTGCTGCGCGCCGAGTTCGCCGACACGGTCCGGTTCAACCCACCCGGCGGCGGGTACTTCTACTGGCTGACCATGAACGATGGCCCCGACACCGATGCGTTGCTCACCACGGCCCGCGAGTCCGGGGTGTCCTACCGTCCGGGCACGGCCTTCTCCGCGTCGGGCGGATTCACCGATGCCCTGCGCATCAGCATCTCCCTCTACGAGACCGACGAACTGGCCGAGGGAATCCGGCGGTTGTCCGCGGCGCTTCGCGCCGACGGAGGGAGCGCGTAGCCGGGCGCCGTCGGGTCGACGGGCCCTGCGGCCTCCTGGCGACGAACTCATGCGTGACCGGGACGTGCGGCATTGAGGGGACCCACGCGCAATTTGACGATCTCCATCTTGGTCGTCGCGGCCCTGGTGGCATTCGTCCCCACCATTTTGGCGCTCTCCAACTGCCTGGGACTGAGGGGTGAGATCAGGGACTGGTTCGTCCCCGTGGACGCGGAATCGTTGGTGCGATTTTCAGATCGGATCGTCGTTGTTCGCTTCCTCGGCGAAACCCTGCACGGGACACCCAACTCGACCAGGACCCACGCCGAAGCACGGGTTGCGTTCGTGGACGTGTATCGCGGGTTTGAAGTGGTCCAGTCCTTGAAAGGAGGCTTCGAGCCTGGCGACACCGCCTACGTGAGATGGTCCGACGGATATTACAGAAGGGGCGCCGACGGTAAGCCGGAATTCATTGAGCGCCCGGGGATTGCGCTGATGCCCGGGGAGCCCCGCGTCCTGTTCCTGACCCGCTACCACGGTCCCCGGCCGCCCGATCTGGCCCCCGAGGTCCGCGTCTGGATCGCCCGCCGCGGAGTGGGCGTCGCGCGCATGGACTCTGATGGCCGGCTCACCTTCGAAACCAGCGCAAACTACCGCGCCGCCCTGAAGGACATGGGTTTGAAACCCCTTCCCGATTCCGGGGCTCCTTTTGAATTGACATTGGATGATATACGCACCATGGTGGCGTCCGCTCCGCCAGGCACACAGTAGCCGGACGTACCGACCCCGTGGGTACTTTCCCACTCGGAATCCGCCTCGCAGAAACCGGTTTTCCTACCGACGAAAAGTCAACAATAATAATCA
The DNA here is from genome assembly GCA_965116565.1 of Dehalococcoidia bacterium. Lineage (GTDB taxonomy): Bacteria > Chloroflexota > Dehalococcoidia > Lucifugimonadales > UBA3495 > Bin87. Next base: position 358,225 of record OZ220699.1, on the reverse strand, counting down.
TCATGTAACGGAATATGATTGTAAAGCGGGCCAAGTATTGACAATCTGCGGGTCTGCAAGTATCGTTTATCCAAATTGGGCCAATAATACGCAGTCCAACCTAAGGAGGAGGATATGCTAACGATCGGTCATGAGGTACGACGACCCGGCAAGTATCTGGGCGACGCGCCTGTAACCATCCCGGTGCCGCAGGAGCTCGAAACGACTCCCGGTATCCCTATGAACCAGCGTGAAGTTGACTGGTACTCCCGTGAGTATCCGGTCGAGACCATGAACATCACCGAGCGCGCTTCCCGCGACTGGGCCAACACCCTCCGCGACCAGCACGCCGAGATGCGTGAGATCCGCAAGGAACACGACAAGCTGAACCGCAACCTGGTCATGGCCGCCCGCCTGACCGGCGAGCTCGAGCCCACCAACGATGCCACCGGTGAGGACGTCACCGAGGTCATCAAGCAGAAGGCCCGCGAGCTCGGTTTCGTCGAAGTCGGCATCACCGCCTTTGACATCCGCTACGTGTATCAGAGCAAGAAGGACTGGGTCCGCTTCCCCCACGTCATCTGCTTGGCCTACGAGCAGGACTTCGAGCCCACCCAGACCATCCCCAGCATCGACGCTGAGATCGTCCACTCCAGCACCTACCGCACGGAAGGCGCCGCTGGCCTGGAACTCGGCAACTTCGTGCGCAGCCTCGGCTACCGCGCCCAGGTCCACAGCCCCAACGACAACACCGGCCCCTACATCCCGATGTTCGTCGCCGCCGGCCTCGGCCAGCTCGGCGCCTGTGGCTACCTGCTGACCCCCCACGTCGGGTCCCGCTGCCGCATCATGATGGTCACCACCGACGCCAACGTCTCCTATGACGAGCCCGTCGACTACGGCATCCACGCCTTCTGCCAGGTGTGCCAGGTCTGCGTGAACCGCTGCCCCGGCCGCGCCCTGATGCGCGACAAGATCTGGTGGCGCGGAATTGAGAAGAACAAGCTCTACTTCAAGCGCTGTCGCCCCGTCATGGCCCGCTATCTCGGCTGCGGCGTCTGCATGAAGGTTTGCCCGATCCAGAAGTACGGCATGCAGGCCACCATGGCCCACTATGCCGCCACCGGTCAGGTCCTCGGCAAGGGCACCCACGACCTCGAAGGTTACAACATCGAGGGCAAGGGCTACTTCGGCCCCGGCGAACTCCCCATCTTCGAGACTGGCTTCTTCGACATGCCCCACGGCGACACCGGCGAGTGGGCATTCGACAACCTGAAGGACGCGGCTCGCGCCAACGGCAATGAGATCACCGACGAGATGCTCGAAGCCTTCCGCGCCGACGTCACCCGCGGCCTCGGCCAGAGCACCGACAACGTCGACATGATGTACGAGGAGGAAGACTACATCTAAACGATGTAGCCATCCAAATCGGTCGGTTCTCCGGAACGGACGGTTCACAGGGGCGGGATTTCTCCCGCCCCTGTTTTTGTTGCCATCCGCGCGTCACCGCCTGTCGAACAACGACTGCGCCGCTATGAATCTGCGCTCTTCCTCACTCAGCAGTGCGAAAGCCGAGATGGCGCTCTCGGCTAGCTCGATCGAGTTGAGGGTTATAGTGTCAGTAATCGAGAAATGTGGATCGTAGTCGGCCTGTTGTCGCAGATTCTGTAAGTCAACGAAGGTGCGTGCGAAGTTCTCTCCCGGCGGAGACAGTTGGTTGATGACCCCGCGCAGGTTGTTTTGAGCTCTGCCATGGTCCAGGCGGCGATAGACCCGTTCCCAGGCGTGGGATGACATGACAGACTGCGGCCGACCTGCGATAAGTTCAGCGTTAGATGCGGTCAGCGTATGGAACACTGCATAATACGCAGTGCTGACGGCGCGCCGCAGATCCGCTTCTGAGGGTGGCGTAACCGCATTTGGTGAAACCAGCTTGTAGCAGGCAGAAATAAGTTCCTGCGGATCAATCATGGCGCGGGAGAGGGGGTGATGGTGGCTCTAATGTGTTCCGATAAGGTGGGATCGTTGATATCCGAGTACATAACCAAAGCGCGCGCCGTGATACCCGCGTTGCGGAGGGGCTCGTCGGTGACCCTGAAAAGGGTCATCATCAAATAGCCGTCCAGCACCCGGCTGGGCCCGCTGTAAATCAGATGCACGTCGAAGAACTCCTCATCCTCATTATCCAGTTTGACGGTAACTATCGCATCGTGGAACTGTATGCTGGGCGGGAAGTGGGCTCTTGCTCCGTTCAGGATGATCTCCCCGACCGTCTCCATGTCCTTTTCGGTGATGGGCATTTGGGGCCTCCCGTCTTGATGGCCTCGCTTTCGATGCTATCGGGCTGGTTATCTGTGGTCAACGCACGGCCTTATCGCATCTCAGATCAGGTCCAGGCGTACACGCCCTGCCTTGACCGTTGCGCAATGATCCCACCGGATGTGAGCCCTCCGGCATCGCCCGCGCCGGCCGCAAAACACAGGGGCGAATAATCATCCGCCCCTGCAAACGTGTGCCGTTGAACGTTCGTTACAGCTGCAACGTTCGCGGATCCGCCGCCTGGCGTGGCGGCTTGGCCGCACTGGCCGGCTGCTCTTCCCGCAGATTTTCAATCAGACTGGTCAGAGTCTCCTGGTACTCGTCCGACCCGGCACTCTGCCCGGCCAGGTCGAACACCCGGTGGTCCTCCTTCAGCAGCCGCGCCGCGCGGACCCTGCCGGCGTTCATCACACCGTCGGCGTCCACCAGGAACATGGTCCAGCGATCTGAGCTGTTCTCCGATTCCTGCGCCGCCGTGATGTCGTTGCGCACGGTCTCGCTATCCAGCGAAGCCTCGCTGCAAACCACAATCAGCCGATCGTAGTGCCGCACCCACCGTTCGATCTCTTCTTCCCCGGAGGAGGCGCGCCTATCGACCAGCGGATTGCCGCGGAACCCCTCGGCGAACACCCAGGTGCGCACCCCCTGCTCCCGCAGATTGGCTTCAAGCTGACGGGCAAAGTCAATGTCCCTGCTGGCGCACGAGATATGCACCTCCAGCGTCGTCACGGGCGCGTCGCTCACCGAGTCCTGAATGCCCGCCACCGCAATCGGAATTCCCGACCCCAGGATGAACGACTGCGGCAGGGCGCCCCGGGAGCGCAGCAGCGTGTCCAAACCGATGGTGCTGGGAGCATCGTGGCGTATGTTGTCCAACCCCAACGCAGCGTCCATGGCGCAGTTCTGGAAAACCGTATAGCCGATGATGCAGTTGTTGAAATCGGCCTCCCCGGTGATCACGTCATTCAGCACCGCCTCGTAGAAGTCGGCCGCGTTTAGCGTCGCTTCCGACAGATTCGTCCTGGACAGGTTCGCCCCATTGAAGCTGGCGCCCGTGAGGGTGGCCCCGGTGAAGTTGACCCGGTCCAGGTTGGCGCGGTCCAAGTTGGCGTTGGTCAGGTCTGCGCCCGAAAGATTCGCCTCCGAGAGGGTCGCTCCGTCCAGGTTGATGCCGGCCAGGTTGGCGTTGCGCAGGTCCGCTCCGCGCAGGTTCGCGCCCGGCGCGATGGAGCGGCTCATATCCGTTTCCCGCAGGTCCGCCCGGTAAAAGTGGACGTTGTTCATGAAGCAGTTGGACAGGTCGGCGCGGCGCACCATCGCGCCCATGAAGTCGCCATTGCGCATGTGCGCGCCCCGCAGGTTCACCATGGGAATGCGGGCGTGGCTCATGTAGCATTCGTTCAGGTCCATGGAGGTGTTGGGGTTCTCCTCACGCCATGCCGCCACTGCATCGCGCCCCTGTTTCACGATCTGAACCAGTTCCATGTTGGCCATCGTTAGGTCTCCAAAAAGCGGTCTTATCGGCGATTTTAGCACAAAACCGGCCGCTAAACGGTATCATGTACAATGGCCCGCATACCTCAATGAGGAGATATTCCCATGCTGAAAATCGTGATGTTGACGGCACTCTCCATCATGCTCATCCTTTCGGTCGCCTGCGGTCGCGGCGACTCTGAATCTACCGAGGCTGCTCCCCAGGCCTCTGTTGAAGATCACATGGCCGCCCAGGCCACGCTCGCCGCCCACTACATCGATGCCGCGCTCAGAGCCGGCATGACACCGCAGGAGATCAATGTCGCGCTGGGCCAGATCGCCAGCAGCACCGTTATCGACGAATTCTGGGTCAGCGATGAGCGGGGACGCATTGAGTTCACCAACGTGCCCGGGATCGATTTCACCTTCCCGGCGGATCCCGACTCCGGTTCCCAGGCCGCGCCGTTTGCGAATCTCCTCGTGGGTGGGCAAACCGTGGTGGTCCAGGATGCCATGTTCCGCGAGACCGACGGTGCTCTGTTCCAGTATGTCGGCGTTGCCGGCGTCGACCAGCCGCGTATCGTGCAGGTGGGGTTCGACCGCCGTCCGTGACCACTGCGCTCGACCCTCTAAACCTCGAAACCCGTCACCCGACCTTCTCGCGCAGTTTGCCGTGACCCTCGCGTCGGTCCGCGCCGGACGGATGCGCCTCGCCGCTCGTTTTGACGGCCCGTGGCGAAAATAATACTATTAGCCAGGTTCCCGAGATGCTGCTCACCATCGACATCGGCAATACCGCCGTTACCATGGGCGTGTTCCGCCAGGGATCCGCGGCCGATGCCGATGGCAACGGCGTCAGCCCGGTGGAACGGCTGATCACTACCCTCCGTTTCGCCACCGATTCCCGCCGGCTGGCCGACGAATACGGCATCATGCTCAAGAACCTGCTGGAGTTCCGCGGCATAGCCACCACGGACATCTCCGCGGCCTGCATCTGCTCTGTCGTGCCCCCGCTCACCGGTTTGTTCGAGGATGTTTGCCGGCGGTTCTTCGGCGTAGCGCCTCTCCTGGTGAACTCCGAAATCGACCTCGGCATGCCCGTGCGGTACGACAACCCCCGCGACGTCGGGGCGGACCGGATTGTGGACGCCGTGGCCGCCGTGAAACTCTACGGCGCCCCCGCCATCGTCGTCGATCTGGGCACCGCCACCGTCCTCGACGCAGTTTCCCGCGATGGCGAATACCTGGGCGGAGCCATCACGCCGGGCATCAACGTGTCCGTCGACGCCCTCTACCACAACACGTCCCTGTTGCGGCGCGTGGAGCTGGTCGCCCCACCCATGGCCGTGGGCCGTAACACCACCGCCGCCCTGCAGTCCGGCATCGTCCTCGGATACGCCGGCCTGGTCAGCACCATGGTGGAACGCTTCAAGGCGGAAATCGGATCGGATGCCAGGGTGGTCGGCACCGGCGGCCTGGTGACCGTCATCGCCGACCACGCCCCCGTGTTCGACGCCATCAACCAGGAACTCACGCTGGTCGGCCTGGACTTGATCTACCGGATGAACGCCAAAAATACGCCCCACGCCGAACGGTCCCCGTCCACAATCACCCGGGACTAGGCAAATTGGTGACTACCATGCAATCCGCGCTGGCTGGAAAAAACATCGTGCTGGGCGTGACCGGCAGCATCGCCTGCTACAAGGCGCTGGATCTGGCGAGCAAGTTGGTCCAGGCCGGCGCCAACGTCGAGACCATCCTCAGCTACGGAGCGACCCAGTTCGTAACCCCCCTGGCCTTCCGCAGCCTCACCCATCGTTCCGTGGTGACCGACACGTTCGACCCCAACTCCGAGCAGAGCGTCGAACACGTCGCCCTCGCGCGGTGGGCCGACGTCGTGGTCATCGCGCCGGCCACCGTCCACTGCATCGCCAAACTGGCGGCGGGACTGGCTGACGATCCGTTGACCACCACGGTTATCGCCACCGAAGCCCCCTTGCTCGTGGCGCCGGCCATGGACGCCAACATGTACGACCATCCGGCCACCCGGGAGAACGTGGCCCGCCTGCGCGCCCGCGGCGTGTTCCTGGCCGGCCCCGCACCCGGTCGCCTCGCCTCCGGCCTGATGGGTATGGGCCGCCTGGTCGAGCCGGCGGACCTGCTGGGCCACATCGCCGCCGCCCTCGGCAAGCACGGCGACCTGGCCGGCCGCAAGGTAATCGTCAGCGCCGGCGGCACCCAGGAAGCCATCGACCCGGTGCGCGTCATCACCAACCACTCGTCCGGCCGCATGGGTTACGCCGTCGCCGAGGCCGCCCGCGACCGCGGCGCCGAGGTCGTACTGGTAACCGCGCCGACCACGCTGCCGGATCCGCCGCTGGTCCGCGTCGAATCGGTCAGGTCGGCCCAGGATATGTGCGACGCTGTCCTCCATGAAACGTCCAACGCCGACGCGCTGATCATGGCCGCCGCCGTCGCCGACTACCGCCCGGCCGTCGCCGCGGAGCAGAAGATCAAAAAGACTGCCGCGGACGAAATGTCTATTGACTTGGAGAAAACCACAGATATACTTGCGACGGCTGTGGGCAGTTTTGTCAGGGTCGGGTTCTCCGCAGAGAGTGAGAATCTTGAAGCCAACGCAGCCGATAAAGTACGTCGAAAGTCGTTGGATCTCATTGTCGCCAACGACATAACTGAAGAAGGCAGCGGGTTTGGTGTGGACACTAATCGCGTGGTCTTGATCGACCGTGAGATGCAGGTGGAAAGGCTTCCTCTGCTCACCAAGTATGAGGTTGGCCACCGCATCCTGGACCGCGTCTCAACCCTCCTGGGAGGTCGCGCCGTGGCCGGCTAGCCAGACTTCTCGGCCGCTCCCTCCATCACCCTGCCACGGCCCGATAAGCAAACCCCATGAGACCCACCTACACCCTGGCTATGTTGCGCGGCGACCTGTTCGGCGGGATCACCGCGTCGGTTGTGGGTCTTCCCGTCGCCCTGGCCTTCGGTGTCGCCTCCGGCCTGGGGCCCATCGCGGGAATGTACGGCGCAATCGCCGTCGGGTTCTTCGCCGCGGTCTTCGGCGGCACTCGCTCCCAGATCTCCGGACCAACCGGCCCAATGAGCGTCGCCATGGCGGTCATTGTTACCGTCCACTCCGAGGGAGATTTCGCCAAGGCGTTCACCGTCGTGGTGTTGGCCGGCGTGATCCAGATGGTCCTGGGCGCGATCAGAATCGGGCGGTTTGTCGCCTATACGCCCTACTCCGTCATATCCGGCTTCATGACCGGCATCGGCATCATCGTCATGCTGGTGCAGGTCGCGCCATTCGTGGGCGCCGAAGCTCAACCGGGCGGAGTGATGGCGAAAATCAGCGCAATCCCTGATGCCGTAGCCAACGCACAGGTACACTCTCTGATCGTCGCCGCCATCACCCTTTTGGTGGGCGTGCTATGGCGACCGCCGCTGAGCCGGTTCCTGCCCGCGCCCCTGGCGGCCATGATCGTCGGCTCTGCCATCGGCATCTTCTGGCTCACCGACCTCAGAGTCATCGGCGACGTGCCCACCGGCCTGCCCGACCTGCGCATCCCGGTGTTCGACATCGGCTTCCTGGTCAGCTCACTGACCCCCGCGCTGATCCTCGCCCTCCTCGGCTCCATCGACAGCCTGCTCACCTCCCTCATCGCGGACTCACTGACCCGCACCCGCCACAACGCCAACCGCGAGCTCATCGGCCAGGGCCTCGGCAACACCATCGCCGGCCTCATCGGCGGTCTGCCCGGCGCCGGCGCCACCCTGGGCACGGTCATCAACATCCGCTCCGGCGGACGCACGCCCTTCTCAGGCGTTGTGCGTGCGGGCGTGCTGCTGGCGTTGGTGCTCGGACTCGGCCAGTACGTGACCGAGATTCCCCACGCCGTTCTCGCGGGCATCCTCGTCAAGGTCGGCTGGGACATCATCGACTGGAGGCTCATCAAGCGCGCCCACAAGATCCAGCGGGACCACCTGGTGGTCATGCTGATCACGCTGGCCCTCACGGTCTTCCTCGACCTGGTCACGGCCATCGCCATCGGCCTGATCGCCGCCGGCATGGTGGCCGCGCGTCAGATCGAGCGCCAGGAGTTGGACAGCGTGGTATCCACACCCCTCCTTGACCAGGTGTTCCTCTACGACTCGCCCGAAGCGGCGGCGGCAGCCAACGACGGCGACGAGTTCGCGGCCCACGTCGGCGTGGTCGGCATGCGCGGCCGCTTCTCCGTCGCCTCCTCCAGCAACCTCGTCAACACCATCGGCGGCGACATCCGCGACCACGAGGTTGTGATCTTCGATTTCTCCGAGACCCTGTACATGGATGACAGCGCCGCCCTGGTGGTCGAGCAGATGATTGACATCGCCACCGACGAGGACACCGAATCCATCGTCATGGGCCTGGCCGGTTCCCCGGTGGAAGAGCACCTGCACGCCCTCAACACCCTGCACCGCGTGCCAGAGGACCGCTTCGTCAGCAACCTCGACGAGGCTCGCGTCGTCGCCCGCCGCATCCTGAACATCGAACCGGAACCTGCGGCGGCCGACTGATGCGCATCGGAGTTTTCGTAGCAGCATCCGCCGCCTAAGGTGTTTGCCGCGCTACTGAAACCGTAAAAAAACCTACATTGCTGTGATAACATGGACCTCAATGTAGAGGGTGATCCATGACTTTTACAATTGATCCTGCAGCAGTCGCCGCCGCGGCAGCGTTCATAGGTATTTTGGGAACAGCGGCCGGTGTCTTCATTTGGTTCGGCAAGTTGAGCAACCGTATCGACACGGTTGAGGCTGACGTAAAAGGACTGAAAGGCGACGTTAAGCAAATTCTTGGAATGCTGCACTCTCACCAGGGTTATCACCAAAGGTTGGTCGCTAGTGAATTGTCCGGAGACGCTAGCTGAACTTGACCGCGCTCCGGTCCGTGTTTTTGAACCCGCCACTCGAGGCCTATTATGCGTATCGGAGTTTTCGTAGGAGCATCCGCCGCCGACCTGATGAGCCTGGACGACCTTATCGGCCGCATCAAGCAGGCCGAGGCCGACGGTTTCGACAGCTTCTGGATCCCGCACATCTCGGCTCGTGGCTACGATGCCCTCACCGTGCTCGCCCTGGCCGGTACCCAGACCAGCCGCATCGAACTCGGCGTCGGCGTCGTCCCCACCTACCCGCGCCATCCCGTTGCCCTGGCGCAGCAGGCATTGACCACCGCCGCCGCCACCGACAGCCGCTTCATCCTCGGGATCGGCCCGTCCCATCGCCCCGGCATCGAGGAGAGTTTCGGCCTCTCCTACGACAGCCCTGCCCAGCACACTCGCGAGTACCTGTCCGTGCTGCGACCCCTCATCGACGACGGCCGCGTTCAGTTCTCGGGGCAGTTCTACAACGTCAACGCCGAGCTTGACGTGCTCGACCGCCCGACCTGCCCGGTGGTGATCTCCGCCCTGGCGCCGCGCATGCTGCGCCTCGCCGGCCAGCAGGCCGACGGCACGATAACCTGGATGGCCGGCCCCCGCGCCATCCGCGAGCACGTCCGTCCCCGCATCAACGCCGCCGCCGACACCGCCGGCCGGCCGGAGCCTCGCATCTGCGTCGGCCTCCCCGCCACCGTCTGCGACGACGAGGCCGTCGGACGCCGCGCCGCCGCAGAATCCTACGAGCGCTATGGCCGCCTGGTCAACTACCGACGCATCCTCGACGTCGAGGAAGTGGAAGGCCCATCCGAGGTGGCCGTGGTCGGCAACGAATCATCCCTCCGCAGCCAACTGGAGCAGTTCGCCGACGCCGGCGCCACCGACTTCATCGCCAACATCTTCACCGCCGACGACGACCCCAACTCCAACTCCCGTACCTACGCCGCCCTCAAAGACTTGCTCGGCAAAATCTAAAACGCAATCACATTCAGCACTTCATCCCTAATCAATCCGTCATTCCTGCCCAATCCGTCATTCCTGCGGAAGCAGGAATCCAATGGCCAATCCAAGCGACAACTCTCTGTGCGTGAGGCAAGCTTCGATTCAGAGTATGTTGGTCCCGCATGGGAACAATCAAATATTTCTGGAAAACTTTTGGTAATAATCGTTGCGGCCACGCCTCTGCCCCTGTTAAAATATCAGCAAGACTGTCATGGAGAGGCCCGGTATGGACGCTCAAACCATCGCCATCCTTGGTGTAGGAGCAACCCTCATCGCGGTTTTCATGCCGCCGCTGGTCATGCTGATTCATCGTGTTGATAACCTGAGCAACCAGGTGAGTCGGCTCACCCAAGTCGTCACCGCCCTGGCCAACCATCGCCACGACAGCGAGGGAGCGGCCACGTTCACCCTCCCGGCCGATTAGCATCTGACCCTCCAGCCACAACCGTAATTCGCACTCTAAACTCCATGCCGTCCCGCGAACCAGAAAACCAACCACCCCTCCCCATCCCCCACTGCTACTGGGTCATCCCCGGCAAACTCCTGGCCGGCGATTACCCGCGCACGCTCGATGAGGAGTCCTCCAGGGCAAAACTCAAGCAACTCACCGACGCCGGCGTTTCCGCCTTCATCGACCTCACCGAACCCGGCGAGCGTACCTTGCACGGTCCCATGAAGCCGTATCGTAACCTGCTCGAAGGCCAGGCCCACCACCACCGCTTCGCCATCCAGGACCAGAGCGTACCGGTATCGGCAGAGCTCACCAAATCAGCGCTGGACGCCATCGACGGCCACCTGGATGCCGGCAAAACCGTGTACGTCCACTGCTGGGGCGGCGTCGGACGCACCGGCACCATCATCGGCTGCTGGCTCGCCCGCCACCACGAACCCGGCCATGCCGCGCTGGGCCGGCTTACGGAACTGTGGCACGAAAACCCCAAATCGCGCACGCGTTGTTCACCGGAAACGACCGAACAGGTGCGATACGTGCTGGAGTGGAGCAAGGCCATCGACGCTGTCGCGGGAACGGGTACGGCGGCGGAAAAAATCGCCCATTATCACCGCCTAACGAATACGTCTGGCGACGACTTCGATGACCTGCCGCGAGCGGTCAAGATCTGGTATCGGGATGACCGTCTGGACAGCGAGAGCGCCGTGAGCTTCGCCGATCTCCCGTCGGAAATTAAAGATTGGTATCAGAAGGTCGCGATAGCGCAGCTCAAGGCAGACCAAACCGGCGATTATTCTGAATTGATCGCGTTGGGCGCATGGCCGGCCGACGATGACGAAGAGGAGAGGGGCGAAGGCTGAACCGCCCTTCGCCCCTCTGAACCGCCTGCAACGCGGCAGATCAGCCTCACCCCACCGCTTCCTTGAACCGCCGGATCGCCTCAATGTGCTGGTCCGGCCCGCTCAGTCCGGCGCGCATCGTGTTCACCGACAGGTGCGACGCTCCCACGTCGTTCCAGTCTGAGGCCAGCTTGTTCCAGTCATCCGGGTCGTTGCTGTCCATCAACGCGACCCGACCCTCCACGCCGATGTCGGCAGGGTCCCGTCCGTAGCCCCGCGCCAGTTCGCGCATCTCCTCCAGCTTTTCCCGACCCTCGCCGTCGGGCTTGAACTGCGGGAACCACCCGTCGCCCATCCGCGCCAGACGGCGCACCACCTGCGGCGCGCCGCCGCCGAACCACACCGGAATCGGACGCTGCACCGGCAGCGGGTTGATGCCCGCGTGGGTGATCTTGTGGTAGCGGCCCTCGTAATTCACCACCTCCTGCGTCCACAGCATCCGCATCACCTCGATCTGCTCGGCGGAGCGGCGGCCTCGGTTCTCCCAGTTCTCGCCCAGCGCCTCGTACTCAACGTCGTTCCAGCCCACGCCGATGCCCAGGCGCAGCCGGCCGTTGGTCAGCACGTCCACCTCGGCGGTCTGCTTGGCCACCAGCGCCGTCTGACGCTGCGGCAGAATGATGATGCCCGTGCAGAACTCGATCTTCTCGGTCAGCGCGGCCAGGTACCCGAACATCACGAACGGCTCGTGGAACATGTCGTCCTTGTTGTAGGGTCGGTTCCACTCGGCCCGTTGCGTGTGGTCCGCGCCCAGCACGTGGTCGAACACCAGCAGGTGCTCATAGCCCAGCGCCTCGGCGGCCTGCGCAAAATCCTTCACCGCAATCGGGTCGGCCCCGATCTCGGTCTGCGGAAAAATCGCTCCTAGTTGCATGAGTAAACGCTCCTTGAGTTGGGAAGGGCGATGTGTCTCCTTGAGTTGGGAAGGGCGATGTTGCATCGAGATTGCCACGCCATTCTATCCGCCGATGGGTTTATGCGCCACCAACAACGCATCCTTGCCGCTCATGGCGAGCCTGTCGAACCATCAGTCCGTCCCTCATCCTCACATCCTGTAAATCCTGTGTATCCCTGTAAAATAAAACCCATCCCTTTTCCGGAGCAATGCCCCAATGCCCCCCGAAGCCCGCCAGCAGAAAATCGAGTCCTACGGCAACGCCTACTCCGTCCTCACCGACGCCCTCGAGCAGTTCCCCAGGGAGATGTGGCAGTTCCGCGACGAGCACGGCTGCTGGAGCATCCACGAGCACATCATCCACATCACCGACAGCGAGGCCAACAGCTACATCCGCGCCCGCCGCCTCATCGCCGAGCCCGGCCGCACCCTCATGGACTACGACGAAAACCGGTGGGCCGCCGCCCTCGACTACCACGAGCAGGACATCGACGACGCCCTCAACCTGTTCCAGTGGCTGCGCAGCAAGACCCTCACCCTCATCAAGTCGCTGCCCGAGTCCGCCTGGTCCAACACCGCCTACCACCCCGAAAACGGCGACACCACCCTCGACGACTGGCTCGACACCTACGAGTCCCACGTCCGCGAGCACGTCGAATACATGCAGCAGAACCTTGAGGCGTGGCAGGCGCAGCAATAGGCCAACCCTAACCTGATAGACTGAACCCACGCCAGCGTTCTGCACCTGCGCCGGGGGATCCGATGGACGTAAAAGAAGCGGTAGGCACTGCCAAAACCTACGTTGCCGACCTCTTTGCCGACGAAGCGATAACCTACGTCGGCCTGGAAGAGATCATATTTGATGAACCGTCCGGCGATTGGAAGGTTACCATCGGCTTTTCGCGCCCGTGGAACCAGTTGAACGCGGTGGTTACGGCACTGTCTCCTGATCGCCATGGCCGCGCTTATAAGGTAGTGCGCATCAGGGACCGCGACGGGAGCGTAGTGTCTCTCACCGACCGGTTGCTCGCTGAGAGACCCGAGTAAATGCCTGCCAGAGCATTCTTCATCGACGCCAACCTCCTCCTCCTGCTCGTCGTGGGCAGCGTCAGCCGGGATGCAATCAGCAGGCACCGCCGCCTTAGGGCGTATACGCAGGATGACTATGGGATCCTGATTGACCTGGTTGCTCAGGTTGAGCGTGTGCTGGTTACGCCCAACACTCTGACTGAAACCTCCAATCTCCTTGGACTCCACGGCGAACCCGAACGCTCTCGCTTTTTTGAACGGCTTCGGTTCATCATTGAGGAGACAGAGGAGATCGTTGTCGCAAGTGCCGGCGCGGCAAACAACGACGCCTTTACACGCTTGGGCCTCACCGATGCTGCCCTCTTGGAGGTAGCAACTGAGGAAACTCCTGTGGTCACAGTGGATTTGGATCTTTATCTCGCTGCTTCCTCATCTGATCCGGCGAGCGCAATAAATTTCACACATCTTCGTGACCTGTAACTACAATCGGATCGCCATCACGTCGGTGGCCCGGGCTCTCGATACCAGCGATGCCGTCTGGCGTGAAACGCCTCTCAATACAGATTGACCAACCGGTTCCATGCGTCGGCTAGCATAGGTCGCGTTGAAAACCGGCTGCCCCCTCTGCTAGAATCGAAGGGCCGCGCTGGGGATTAGTCTAGTGGTAAGACGCCTGACTCTGGATCAGGTATCACAGGTTCGAATCCTGTATCCCCAGCCATTTCTTTTGCCCTCAGTGCTGCCGCACTCTCGCGCCCTTCGAATCTAAAATGGACGACAGTGCCCGCTACGTCAAAATACCGCAGCGCCCGTATCCGGTACCCCCGCTCCTGCGCCAGAGCCAAGCCCAGCTACTTGCCAGGACTAGGGCCGATGGATTCGCAGCTCGGTGTGGCGAGCCAGCGCGTCGAAATCGGTATCGTTATGCAGGATGGGAACGCCGGCCCTGATCGCTATGGCAGCGATGAGGCAATCCATCAGCTTTCGAACGGTCTCCCCTTCCCGCCGGCAGCGGCGGTAGAGCGTCGCTGCATCCTCGTAGTCTGTCGTCTGGGTCGGTATCACCGCGGCCCGGGCCAGCAACCGCCGCAGGTCCAGGAGGTGTGATTCGTCCCTGGCCCCGGCCAATACCTCCATCCGCACCGGCTCGCAGACGGCGATATCCGCAGCCAGCAACTCCTCCACAAGAATGCAGACGACGCTCCCCGTATCCCGCAGGAATTCCACCCAGGCCGAGGTATCGACCAGTATCACGGTGAGCGAGTCGAGCGCATCAGGTCCAGGTCTCCCTCCCATCCGATGCCTCGCAGGGAGCGGGCCTCATCAACGGAAGCGGGTTCGGCGGCCAGCGTTCGCAGCGCGAAGTTGATGGCCTCGCGCTTGGTGGGGAGTTGGTACCGCCGCATGACCTCGGCGCAGGCTTGGTCGTCAATGTCCACGTTGGTGCGCGACATACACATAACATACACAACCAATATCAATCAGGCAAGCAGCCTCATGCCATCTCGCCTTGCCCAGCCGCCCATCACTTGCCCAACGCCCGCCGCACCCTCCCCACCCCGCCAAACTTCAGCCGCAGCAGCCCCTTCACGTCCTCCCACGCCGTCCGCAGAATCCGCACCCGCGTGTCCGGATCGTCCTCCCAGTGCACCGGCAGCTCCTTGATCGGATAGCCGCACTTCTGCGCCAAAATCAGCAACTCCGAGTCGAAGAACCACCCGTTGTCCTCCACCAGCGGCGCCAGGTCGTCCGCCGCCCGCCGGCTCGCCGCCTTGAACCCGCACTGCGCGTCGCGAAACGTCGTGAAGAACATCGTGCGAAACAGCAGGCTGTACCCCCGCGACGTGATCTCCCGCTTCAGCGTCCGTCCCACCACCCGCGATTCCGGCAGCAAGCGCGACCCCGTTGCCACGTCATACCCGTCGTCCGCGATCGCTTCAATCATCGGCGGCAGGCCGCCCAGGTCGGTGGACAGGTCAACGTCCATGTACGCCACGATGTCCGCGCGGCTCTCGGTCCACGCCCGCCGCAGCGCGCGACCCCGACCACGCTGCTCCAGCCGTATGTACCGGACCTCGGGAAACTCCTGCGACAGCGCCTCCGCCGCATCCAGCGTCCCGTCGGTTGACCCGTTGTCCGCCACCACGATCCCCCAGTTATAGCGCCCCATGAACTCCGACATGAACGCGTGCAGCCGCCGGATGCACACCGGCAGCGCCCGCTCCTCATTCAGGCACGGAATGACAACGTCCAGGCTTATAGACATGGCGCAGGATTATAGCAACTCCAGCCGTCCCGGATTGGGGGGCCCGCCAGGACTGTCTCCAACGGCGCGCTGATAAACTGCACGGATGCGTAACCGTCACAGAAAACTGGCCGACCTCCATACCCACCTCTACGGCTGCATCCATTCCGCGGACTTCCTGGAATTCTTGAAACACCGGCAGGTGGACTGGACCCGATACCGGGACAATTTCCAGAGAGTCTACGGCGTTGACCCTCCTGTCGCGGAGATTCTGGGACGATGCCGCGGCGGCGACACCGGCGCTCCCGCCGAATTCGACCGTCTCTTCGTATTCGGAGACGATGACAGCGGCAACTTCGACCGCTTCCAGGCCAAATACGACATTTTGAATCATGGGAGCGCCTTGTCAGGATTCTCGACCGGCGAGGTTCCGCTGCCGACGCTCATCGATCAAACCTGCATGTTCATCCATAAAATCATCGCGCGGCAACACCGCCAGAATGTCGGCCACGTCGAGCACCGCATTAACCTTGGGCCGAAATATACCCAGGCCCAGTCTAAAGAGTTCATCCTTGCGATGCTCGCGGCATACGGGCAGTATCAGGACTCCGACATCCAGCCACGTCTCGCCATCAGCCTGCCCAGGGACAACCCCTGGCCCGATTGGGAGGTGGTGCACGAAGCTGCGTTGAGTCCATCCGGCCACCTGTTGACCGGCATCGACTTCTGCTACCTCGAAGAGGGCTATCCCCCGAAAGATCAACGCGAACTGTTCGACGCGGTCAGGGATTTCAACGAGCGCCACCCCGAACGCGCGCTGGCCATCCTCTACCACGTGGGCGAGAGTTTCAACGACAAGTCCCTGGAGAGCGCCGTCCGCTGGGTCCACGAGGTCGCAGAGTTCGGGGCCCATCGCCTCGGCCATGCCATCTCCCTGGGCGTTGACCCCGACCTGTACGGCCGCCATACCCGGTACGAAACCGTGAGCGAACGCAACGACCAACTGAACTATGATCTGCGACACCGCCACGGCCTCGCCAAATTCGGCATCCGCGTGGACGCCGCCGGAGCCGCCGGCGAACTGGACCGCCTTGGCGCCCTGCCTTCGGATCGCCTGCTGGCCATCGAGTACGACGACGCGAAACTCGCCGAAATCAGGCTGCGCCAGGCGTTCGCCATTGCCAGCATCAGCGCATTGGGCGCGATCATCGAAGTCTGTCCAACCTCAAACCGCCGCATCGGCGGCATCACCGCTGCCGAATATCATCCCGTGAAACGGTTCATCGCCAGCAACGCCCCGTTCGTGGTCGCCACCGATGACCCCGGGATATTCGCCACCACCCTGGCCGACGAGCTCGCCTGGATACGGGCAAACCACCAGGTATCGAACGACGCAATGGCACACATCATCGACCTGTCGTGGTCCAGCCGCAGCGAAGTCCTCACCGGCCGGCCGACGTAGAGGGGCAACCGGCCGTCCTGCGCCGGCGCCTCAAATTCGGACAGCCGCCCCCAATCCGTTGCTCGCTCCCATACGCGCCGGGTTCGTACCACAAATTGACAAAATCGAGCGCGTAATGCTATATTCCGTGCGCTAAACACGTCGGCGCAATCGTGCTCGCAACTTTCTCGCAATCACGCGATCGGGTCTCGAATGCAGCCCACCAGGGTGCTTTCCCCGTAATACACCAGCAAGCCTGATGGCAACACCTCCCAATAGCGACCGGGACGGTGTATTTTTGTGTCCGTGGCGACCGCCGCCGCGGGCCGCCATCTACGAAATCGCCGGTTTTTAGCAGATCATAGCCGGTTCGGAGGAACCTCCAGATGCAGATGAATGACTTCGTCGTCCGGTTCGCTGGTGAAGGCGGACAGGGCGTCGTTACCTCAGCAGAAGGCTTGGCTCAGGCCTCCACTCAAGTTGGCTACCACGCCCTGACCTACGCCACCTTCCCCTCTCAGATCCTTGGCGGACCCACCTGGACCCAGGCCCGCATTCGCACCGAACCCGTCCTGAGCTCCGGCGACGAGATCGACGTGCTGGTCGCGTTCAACGAAGAAGCCTACGAGACCCACGCCGAAGACGTGCGCGAGGGCGGGGTCATCATCTACAACGCCGATGACTTCACCATGACCGATCCGCGGTCATTCGGCCTCGCCATTGACACGCTGGCGCGCTCCACCGGCAACAACCGCGCCGCCAACATGGTGGTTATCGGCGCCCTTGCCCAGTTGGTGCACATGCCACAGCAGTACCTCGAGGACTTCGTCGAGGCCCGGTTCCGACGCGGTCGCGACAACGACGACGAGATCATCTCCTCCAACATCGAGGCCATGCGGCTCGGCCGTCAGAACGCCGCCGAAAGCGGTTTCGTGCTCGGCGACCTGGCTCCCCCCAACCCGCCCGATTACAAGCAGATGATGCTCAAGGGCAACGAGGCCATCTCCCTCGGCGCGAGCCACGCCGGCCTCAAATTCTACGCCGGCTATCCCATTTCCCCGGCCACCACCATCCTGCTGTGGATGGAGCGCAACCTGGTGGGAGAGGACAAGTTCGCCTACCAGGTATCCTCTGAAATCGAGTCCATCACCGCCATCCTGGGCGCCGGATACGCCGGCAAAAAGTCAATGACCGCCACCGCCGGCCCCGGCGTCTCCCTGATGAGCGAGGGCCTCGGCCTGGCGTGGATGGCCGAAATCCCCCTGGTCGTCGTCAACGTGCAGCGCGGCGGACCCGCCACCGGCCTGCCCACCAAGACCGAGCAGTCCGACCTCATGGGCTGCATGTACCCGGCCCACGGTGACGTCCGGATGCCCATCATCGCCCCCGGCTCCGTCGAAGAATGCCTCTTCGCCGCGGCTCACGCCATGAACTGGGCGGAACGCTATCAGGGCCCCGTCATCCTGATGAGCGAAATGTCCATGGCCGAGCGCGTCCAGAACATACCGCGCCCCGACCTCACCAAGATCCCGGTCGAGGAGCGGCTGACCTATGAAGGCAGCAACGGCTACCACCGGTACTCTGGTCGCGAGTTGTCCCCCATGCCGCTGCCCGGCGGCCCCGGCGCATACGTCGCCAACGGCAGCGAGCACGACGAGATGGGTGATACCACCCACCTGCCGGCTCGCCACATCCAGATGACCGAGCGGCGCTTCGGCAAGCTCAAGCTCCTGGAAGAAGACGACTACGAAAGAGACAACACCGACGCCAAAATCGCCATCATGACCTGGGGCGGCTCCAAGGGACCGGCCCAGGAAGCCTACGACCAGCTCCGCCAGCAGGGCCTCGATGTCGGCTGGTACTTCTCGATGTTCCTGAATCCCCTGCCGCCGCGTCTGCTGGAAGAACTGCGCAGCAAGGATCTGGTCATCGTGCCGGAATTGAACTATCAGGGTCAGTGGGCCAGCATCCTGCGCTCCGAAGGCGTCAAGGCGCAGGCCATCACCCAATACACCGGGCTGCCCTTCAAGGTCAGCGACCTGGTGTCCCGAGTTACAAAGATTGTGTCTGAGCACACGGAGGCAGCGCGGGTATGAGTAAAAAGAATCCCGAATACGACTTTAAATGGTGCCCCGGCTGTGGCGACTTCGGCGTACGTCGCGCCCTGGAACTCGCCATGATCAACCGGCTTGAGGAAACCAGCCTTCCCATTGAGAATAACGTGGTCGTGGCCGGCATCGGTTGCAGCGGCAACTTGGTCCACCTTCTGGAGGGCCAGCAGCCCTACGGCATCCACGGCATCCACGGGCGCACCCTGCCCGTGGCCATGGGCATCAAGATGGCGCGCCCCGAGTTGAACGTCATCGTCGTCGCTGGCGACGGCGACTTCCTCAGCATCGGCGGCGAGCACATCGCGCCTCAGGCCGCGCGGAACGTCAACCTCACCGCGGTCATCATGGACAACGGCGTGTACGGCCTCACCAAGGGCCAGAGTTCTCCCACCACCGAAATGGGCGCCGTCACCAGCAGCACCCCCTTCGGCAAGATCGAAGAGGACCTGGACCCGCTGGAACTCTATCTCACCGTGGGCGTCTCCTACATAGCGTCCGGGTTCTCCGGCCAGCCTCGCGTCCTGGCCCGCCTCATCAATGAGGGCATGAATCACGACGGCATGTCCATGATCCACGTCCAGTCCCCGTGCGTCACCTACAACGACACCTTCCAGCTCATCAAGGGAAACGCCAGGGAAGGCATCGCCCCAGCGCTGTGGGACATCCCCGAGGATCACGACCCCAGCGACAAACGCGCGGCCTACGAACTGGTCCAGCAGGGTGGCCTCCCCGTGGGCGTCATCTACAAGGACGAGTCCCGCCAGTCCCTGGACGCCAACATGAACGTCATCCGCTCCAAGGCTCGCGAACGCAGCATGGAGCAGATGATGGACGCCTACACCTTCTGACCAGCCCCAACCCCCGCAAAAACAGAGCCCCCGGCACAAAGCGCCGGGGGCTTTTTGATTCAACCAGGATCCCGCTGTATCCTCACGGAGAAGAGGGTCGCGGTTGTAACATACTCCGGACTTGCTCGTCGCCAATGTCAATTATGCCGTCGGCTAGCTGCGCGACCTCCCGAGCGACGCTCGCTCGATTTGGTGTTGCAATGAAAACCCGCACGCCAAAATCCTGTACTGCGCGGACAACTTCAGCAAAATCCCGGTCCCCTGCGATGAGCACCATGGTTGAGCAAATTGACCTCCCGGCCAGTCGGACCATATCTAACGCAATCAGCGTGTCTACTCCTTTCTGCTGACGTTCGGGCCGAAACGTCCAATGCCGATAGAATTCATTGATTAAATCCGTCCTGTTTACTCCAAGACCGTCCGCAGTTTCCCGCAGCGCTCTTTCAATCGGAGATCGAAATCGGGGTTTCCTTTCGGCGATATGGCCCAAGCGCAACTGTACCCCTGGAGTGTATGCAATAGCATCAAAGAATCGCCGCTGTCGCTGATATTCCTCATGCTCGGGCTCGAACGCTCCGTCGTACCAGTAGATGCGAAGCAGGGGTTGAGGGTAGAGCACTAGTCGGCCTATAGTTTTGAACCACTGGACTAAAGCCGACGCGTCGGGGCGAACATCCTCAACGCGTCTGTTGACGGCCTTTGCCCCTTCTGCCCTCAGAAAGCCTACATCCACGAAACCGGCGAAAGTATCAACCATTGAGCAGTGCCCTACGCAACACAATGGGGCCTCAAAGAGGCCCCGATCTCAAACCGCTCCAACGGAGCTGCATTCAATTTATCCCAATGGGATCAGGAACATGTTACCAACCCGATCATCGCTCGTCAACGTGCCCCAAGGCTGTCGAGCAGATGATGGACGCCTACACCTTCTGACCAGCCCCAACCCCCGCAAAAACAAAACCCCCGGCGCTGTGTGCCGGGGGCTTTTCTATTCGGCCTGAGCCAATGGCTCGACGGTTACGCTGCCGCCAAACTCCCACTCGACTGACATCGCGCTGCCCCACAGCAGGGCAGTGCCAATCAGTGGGATATTTCCTTCAGCAGAGATCAAATTGATCGTCGCTTGATTGCCCAACCATGATACTGTCGCGGCATGCACGTCGGCTTTGACTACGCGTCCATCCGCAAGCTGCGAATCCAGTTGATCCACTAGCGGCAGCCGGAGGCGGCGGACGTCGGTAACGGGAAGCTGGAGCCAGCCGGTAAATCCCGTGTCGACGATGAAATTAAAGGTCGTGAATTGACCACTGGCGTGATCCAGGATCGACACGGGCAGCATCGCGTGCCGGGTCAGGCCGATGCTGCCGTCGATCATGCTGCGCGTTGACCTGTAATAACCCCGGTGATCGAATCCTCCAGACCGATCTGCAGCACAAAGAACGGTGCCCCGGGCAACCTTTGGCTCAACGCGGCAACTGCGCCCACGAGTTCGTCGTGAACCTCACAATCTACGGTGTCGGGATCCAGGGCAAGGAACTTCCCATTGTATTTGGGCTCGACCCAGGGCCGAATTTCTGCGTCGTAGATCTCTCGGCAGCGGCTCCAGAACACGTTATGCTTCACGGTGTCTGCTATTGGTGTGCCTTTGTACCCGCTGGGCCACCCGCTGCCCATCCGGATCGCTGCTTTGTGGCCGATCCGAAGAATGCACGTTTGCGAATCGGGCCGTCGTTCTTTCAGCTTTAGTGATGCTGCCGACAAATCTTCATCGTATTCAAACTCGCCCGTGTCCGGCTCGATCGCTATGAACTTGTCGACGTGCTGAGGTTCAACCAGAGCTCGGATGTGTTGTTCATAAACAGTGCGGGCCCGCTGACAAACGTTTTTGTCGCTGGTGGGAGTCGCAAACATCTCGCCTCCTCAACCAAACCTCAGTATCCGCCCTGCGTCGCGCCAGCCGCACCCGGCGCCACGTCCGGATTCTCCGCCTGCAGCGACTGGTACTTCGACGGGCATTTCACCAGGATGTGGTCCGTCGCGAAAACCCCGCTCCCGGCGTCGTAGCTGCCCTCAAGGATGATCTCCGAGTGCGGGTTGAAGAACAGGTCCGGCAGAACGCCAACATAGCTCGCCTCCATCACCCTGCTCCCGGGAATCAGCCCGGGCACGTCCACTTCCTTGTCCCCCAGCGCGAACCGCGACCGGGCCGATCCATCCTCCCGGCGGAAGCTGTCCGGAGCCAGCGCGCCCGCCACCCGCAGCGTCTGCCCGTCGTGCAGCCTCGGGTCGTCCAGGAACTCGCTGACGCTCACGAAGTACTGCGTGTTCCCCGGGAACGCCGCATACACCATGTAAGCCACCGCCAGCGCGATCACCCCCACCAGGATGATCAGTCGCACGCGGTTGCTGCGCCACCCCGAGCGCTCCTCCTCGGCCTCCGTCTCCAGCAATATCGCCGCGTCGCCCGGCCGGTTGGTGTAGTTGTCAGATTGCATGCTCGCTCTTCGCCGTCCCCGTGTTGGCTATGTCAACCATCAATTATACCGGCCCCGGCGCTCATGTATCGTCTGAGCCGGAACCCCGTGCGTCCGCCTCGTCTGAACCCCGCATCTCGTCAAGCTCACGCTGCACCACCTGCCGGCGCCACGACATATAGGCCGCGTAAACGAAAAACACCACCCACACCACGGCGAACGCAGCAAACAGGTACGGAAGATTGACCGGTGGCACTTCGCTCATTTCAGTTCAAGTTCCCCTCTCGGCGCAGTTGCGACAACCGATCCTCGATCTCTCTCAACCCCACCCGTTCCAGAACCAGGTATGTGAACAGCGCCAGCGTCGTGACCAGCGAGAACAACAATATCTGCGCCATGATCGGCTCCAGCGACCCTTCCGCCGCCTCCGGCCCGATCACCTGCCGGGGATGGATCGACTGCCACCACTGCACCGAGTAATAGACGATGGGCACGTCAACGAACCCGATGATCCCCACGATCGCCGACCACGTCCGTCCCTGCTGCGGCGTCGGCGCGTACTGCCGGATCATCAGGTAGGCCACGTAGATGAACCACAGAATCAGCGTGGTCGTCAGCCTCGGTTCCCACTGCCACCACGCGTTCCACACCGGCCTCGCCCAGATCATGCCGGTGACCAGCGCCAGCGTCACGAACACTACGCCCACCTCCGCCGATGCGTGCGCGACCCGATCCCACCGCTCCGTCCGCCTGATCAGGTAGCCGATGCCAGCCACCGCGCACGCCAAGAAGCCCAGGAACGACATGATCGATACCGGCACGTGCACGTAGAAAATCCGCTGCACGTGGCCCAGCACCGCATCCGTCGGCGCCACCATGAAGATCAGGTAGCCGTTGACCAGCGTCAAAACCGCGGTCAGGAGCAACAGCCAGAGCCGCAGATCCCGCACCGCGTTTTGCCACGATACTCTAGCCACAGGCCGGCCGGCCGTCGCTGCCAAGATTCGTTATCCCTCGAATACGTAACCGAATACCCACGGACATATTACCAAATACAGCGCGTCGAATACTATCAGCAATGGCAGCCACCGCGTCCACACCGCCGTCATCGGCCCGCCCTGCAATACCAGCGCCGACGCCTCCACCGCCGCGATGATCACCGGAACCACCACCGGAAAGAACAGTATCGGCAGCAGGATCTCCCGCGACCGCGTCTGCACCGCGATGGACGAGAAGAACGTCCCAACCGTCGCAAAGCCCACCGTCGCCAGCAGGATCACCAGCCCCAGCGCCGGCGACAGCGTCGGCAGGTCCAGCATCACCGCGAACACCGGCAGCAGTATCGCCTCGATCACCAGCATGAACGCCAGGCTGCCCAGCGCCTTGCCCAGAAACACGGCGTCCCGGCTGATCGGCGCCAGCAGCAGCCCATCCATCCCGCCGTTCTCCAGTTCCCTCGTGAACGCCCGGTTCATCGCCAGCACGCCGATGAACGCGTACGCCACCCACAGCAGCCCGGGCGCAACCGGCTCCAGGCTGCCCGGCGCTCGATTCAGCCCGAAGTTGAAAACCACCACCACGATCAGCCCGAACACCAGCGCCGACGTAATCACGTCCCGGGATCGCAGCTCCAGCCGCACATCCTTCCACGCCACCGTAAGCGCGCCCCGCAGCAGTTCCATCGACAGGACGCGCCGCCCCGAGTAAACCGACGCCGACTGTGACTAGTCGTCGGTATCCGGCGTTTCGCCCAACAGGTATTCCATCACCTCGGGCGTTAGGATGATCGCGCCTGTTTGAGGGTCCCTCTGCTGGAATTGTTCAGCGGCTTGAAGCAAGCGGTCTCGAATTTCTTCCATGGCCTGTTCCCGGCCTGCTTTACGGCCTTCCTTACGCCCGCGGTCCAGCGCTCGTTCCATTATTTTTGCCCTCTGCGCCGCCCTGATCTCCGAAGCCTTCTCAAACATCTTGCGCGCTCCCTCAAATGCCCCCGCTAGGGGCAGTACAAAAAGCCAGTACAGGTCCTTGGCCGCGATCTCAAAGCTGCGGTAAACCCACAAATCGGAACCTTCCCAAATCTGCAGTACCGCTACGCTGACGCCGCCACCAATGGCGAATCCCGCAACCTGCCACCATACCCCCGCTCGCCCAATTCGCTGGGCAGGTCCGCCAGCTCATTGTAGCATCCCGGGATGCGAGGGCCTGTCAGCGGTCGCCGTGGCATCCGCCGCCTCCGCCTCAACCCGTCCGCCGGCCAGCGTCAGCGTCCGGTCCGCCCACGCCAACCCGACGTCCGCGCTGTGCGTGGTGAGCAACGCCGTCCGGCCGGACTCTGCCCATCCCCGCAGCAGCGACCCCAGCGTCGCCACCGATTCCGCGTCCAGCCCCGACTCCGGCTCATCCAGCAGCAGAACCGCCGGATCATGCAGGATCGCCCGCGCCATCGACAGCCGTTTCTGCATCCCGTGGGACAGTGTTCCCGCCCGCCGGTTCGCCCGGTCCGACAGGTTCATCTCTTCCATCGCCCGCCCGATCCTCCTGCCCGCGTCCCGAATGCCGTACAGCCGCGCGTAGAATGCCAGGTTCTCCCGGCACGTCAGGTCGTTGTACAGCATCGTCTGGTGGCCGGCGAATCCCACCACGCGCCGCGCCCTGTTGCCGCGCCGGCCCATCCGTCGCCCTGCCAGGTGCACCGTGCCGTCGTCCGCCCGCGTCAGGCCGGCCAGCACCCGCAGCAGCGTCGTCTTGCCGGCCCCGTTCGCCCCGAACAGCACCGCGATCTCACCCCAGCCCACCGTCAGGTCAACCCCGCGCAGCACCGCCCGGTCGCCGTAGTCCTTGCGGATGCCGGCCGCCACGATGGCCGGCACGGCAGCGTCCGCGAACTCAGCCGCCGCTCTCAAACCGCTCCCGCAGCACCTTCTTGTCGAACTTGCCCACGCTCGTCTTCGGTATCTCTTCGATGAACACCACGTCGTCCGGCATCCACCAGCGCGCGAACTTGGGCTGTATAAACTCCAGGATCACGTCCTTGGTCAGCGGCTCCGACGTCTCGGCCCGCGCCACCACGCACGCCAGCGGCCTCTCCTGCCACTGCGGATGCGGCACCGCAATCACCGCCGCCTCCAGCACGTCCGGGTGCGCCATGATCGCCGACTCCAGGTCCACTGACGAAATCCACTCGCCGCCGCTCTTCACCATGTCCTTCACCCGGTCCACGATCTGGATGTACCCGTCCGGGTCGATGGACGCGATGTCCCCGCTGTGATACCAGCCGTCCACGAACGTCTCGTCGCTGCGCTCGTCATCTATGTACTGGTCCGCGATCCACGGGCCGCGGAACCAAAGCTCGCCCCGTTGCTCGCCGTCCCATTCCACTTCCTCCCCATTCTCGTCCACCAGCTTGGTCTCGACCCCCGGCGCCACCGTGCCTTGCTTGGCGCACAGCTCCAGTTGTTCCTGCTCCGACAGCGAATCCAGCCAGCTGCGCCGCCGGTTCACCGAGATCAACGGCGTCGCCTCCGTCATCCCGTAGGCGTGGATGATCTCGATCCCCAGCCGCTCCCGGTACGCCTGCAGCACCGCCAGCGGCACGGCCGAACCGCCGCTGATCAACCGCGTCAGCGTCGATAGGTCATATTCCACCCCCGACCTGTTCAGGTAGTCCAGCACGGCAATCCAGATGGTCGGCACCCCCGCGCTCAGCGTCACGCCCTCCCGCTCGATCATCTCGCAGATCACCCGTGGGTCGGGCCGCGCGCCGGGGAAAATCTGGTTCGCTCCCACCAGCGTGGCCGTGTACGGCATGCCCCAGCAGTTGGCGTGGAACATCGGCACCACCGCCATCACCCGGTCCCGCTCCGACATCTCGAACATGTCCGTCATCGACGATGCCATCGAGTGCAGGTACACCCCCCGGTGCGAATACCCCACTCCCTTGGGCAGCCCCGTCGTCGCCGACGTGTAGCACAGCCCCATCATCGAGTATTCGTCCACGTACTCAGGCTGGTACTCCGGCGACGCGGCGGCCAGCAGCGTCTCGTAGGACACCGCGTTCGGCAGCGTTGTCCGCACCTCGTCCGGCTCGTCCAGGATCACGAAGTGCTGCACCGTGGTCAGCCGGTCGGCGATGGCCTCAATCAGCGGCGCAAGGTCGGGATCGATCAGCAGCGCCTTGTCCCCGGCATGGTTGATGATATACGCCATGTCGTCAGGGGCCAGCCGTATGTTGATGGTATGCACCACCGCTCCGATGGTCGGCGGCGCGAAGTATGCCTCCAGGTGCCGGTAGTTGTTCCACGCGAACGTCCCCACCCGGTCGCCCGGCCTGATGCCCAGCTCTCGCAGCGCGTTGCCCAGCCGGGCCGTTCGCGCAAACAGGTCGCCGTATGTGTAGCGGTGCGTCTCCTCACCCATCCGGGTGACTATCTCCTTCCTCGGAAATCGCACCGCCGCCCCCTCCAGTATCCGGTGGGCCAGCAGCTCGTATCGCATCGTCATGGCGGACCTCCCCCATCAATCTCGTCATTCCCGCATTTGTCTCGTCATTCCCGCGAAAGCGGGAATCCGGTGACTGCAAGATACAATCAACGCTTTGTATATGGTGAATTTCCTGGGTTATTGCTTCGTTGGGTTATTGTTTCGCCGGGTTATTGCTTCGTTGTGAACGACGGCGTTGGTCCCATGCTTTACGGGTGCTTGATGCTCACGCCGCCGTCGATCGCCCAGGTCTGACCCGTCACGTACGCCGCCGCCGGCGACGCCAGGTAAACCGCCAGGTATCCAACCTCGATCAACCGCCCGACGCGGCCCAGCGGCACCGTATCTGCCGCTCCTACATCCCGCGCCGCAAACGCCTCCTCAGACATCTGCTCCGGATCCGGGAAACTCCCCGGCGCGATCGCGTTGCAGCGGATCCCGAACGGAGCCCACTCCTGCGCCACCACCTCGGTGAACCGCATCAACCCCGCCTTCGCCGCGTCGTACGCCCCCGACATCGGCCGGCCTCGGAACGACGCCCACCCGCTGATGTTGATGACGTTCCCCTGGCCCCGCTCCAGCAGGTGCGGCCCCACCGCGCGGCATCCCTGGAACGCCTCGGTCAGGTTGATGTCCACGATGCTGTGCCACTCCTCTTCGGTCATTCCAGGCACGTCGCTCCCCGGCAACTGCGCCACCGGCTTGCGGATGGCGTCGCCCACGCAGTTCACCAGCGTGTCGATGTGGCCGAACTCCTCAATCGTCCGCGCCACGATGGCGTCGGTGTCCGCGGCCGTGGTCGCGTCGCCGGTCAGCGGCAGGCACTCACGCCCCAACGCCCGCACCTCCTCCGCCACCTTGTTCACGCCCGTGGACGTTAAACCCGTCACCGCCACGTCCGCACCTGCCTGCGCGAAAGCCAGCGCAATCCCCTTGCCGATGCCGCGTCCCGCTCCCGTCAGCAACACTTTCTGACCGGAAACGTCGAATATGTCCAGGCTCATCGCTCCACTCCTTGCAGTTCCGCCGTTCTGAGGCAACAATGTTGCCACAACACCCCCAACCCGGCAACCGGAGTCATCAAAATCCTGTCAATCCTGTATATCCCTGTCAAACAAAACCCCTTGTGATACAGTTGCGCCCATCTGTTACGTAATCCCCACACAGGAGGCCAAAATGCAGTTCGGAATCTTCACCATCGTCCCCTACCACGAGGACTTCACGCCGTCCCAGGCCCTCAACGACGCGCTGGAGCAGATCGCCTTCGCCGACGAGGCCGGCCTCGACGAAGCCTGGCTCGGCGAGCACCGCTTCTCCCGCCACGGCCTCCTCTCCGGCATCTGGTCATTCCTCGGCGCCGTCGCCGGACGCACCAAAAACATCCGCATCGGCACCGCCGTCATCGTCCTGCCCCTGCACAACCCCGTCCTCGTCGCCGAGGAAGTCGCCATGCTCGACGTGATCAGCAACGGCCGCTTCAACTTCGGCATCGGCGCCGGCTACCAGCAGCAGGAGTTCGACGGCGTCGGCATCGACATAGACACCAGCCGCGAGCGGTTCCAGGAAGCCGTCGACGTGATCATCCAGGCCTGGACCCAGGAACGCCTCACCTTCCACGGCAAGTACACCAACGTCGACGACCTCTGGGTGCTGCCCAAGCCCGTGCAGAAACCCTACCCGCCCCTGTTCCAGGCCGTCAGCACCAGCCCCGCCAGCATCGACTTCGCCGCCAGCCGCCAGATCCAGGTCATCACCGGCGGTCCCACCGACATCCTCGGCCAGGCGCCCCAGGTTATCGAGCGCTGGCGCGACAAGATGGACGAGTATGGCTACCCTCACGCCCATCTCGACCCTCCCATGTCCAAGTCCATCTACGTCGCCCCCACCATGGAGGAAGCCGAGCGCGACCCCATCGGCCTCGAGGATTTCTCCTCCCGCGTCCTGCGCTCCGCCGGCTCCAACGGCGCCCCCATCGGCATGCCCATGGACAAAAACGGCAACATCGCCAGGGGCTACGAGCACTGGGCCAACCGTCAACAGGACCGCGAACGCCGCGACGACGTCGGACACGCCGGCCTGCCGCCGCTCCGTGGCACCCCCGAGGTCGTCGCCGAGCGTCTCAAGCAGGTGCAGGAGGCTGGCATCAACCACGTCTTCGGCAACTTCGGCTTCGCCGGCCTGCCCCACAGCAAGGTCATGCGCTCCATCGAGCTATTCGCCACCGAGGTCATGCCCCACTTCCAGGACGCCCCCGTCGCCACCCCCGCCGACTGACCGCACACCTCCGAACTGCCTGAAATCACCATAGGGGCGGGCTTCAAACCCGCCCCGTTTCATCGTCCAACGCCACCCGTCGTAGGGGCGACCGGCCGCTCGCCCAGCCTTCCCGCCACCCAACCTCACGAATCCCAAACCCCATCCCGTACATCCCGTAAATCCATGAAAAACAATTTTCAAGGTGTGACACCCGCCCGTTGCCCACTACCGCACCCACGTTCTATCCTACCTATGTCAGGTTCCCCAACCGGCGCTCGAGAACCGGGCGGGGTCGTCGCATCGCATGCAGCGGCGTTCACCAAACCATGGAAACATAGCGAGGTGTCAAAAAAGGTTCGGGTCAAAAAACGGCTTGTCGGGTAACCGACAGCAGAATATGGTTCCCAAGGGGCCTAGAGTCGGTTTATTCCCCGACTGAGCTCCCGGAACCCCGCGGGTGTCACCACCGCGCCGTGTTCGCATTGCCCCGGTTCCATCAGCCGGCTGACCGCGAGGACATGGAAACCTAGGACTATAGCTTTCTGCTCAATCCAAACCAGCCTGGGCCGTGCTGAGTTTAGCCGCCACCGGCGGACCATCGACCCGAACCACAACCTGACGCCGAAAATCCCAAAAATCGAACCACCATCAAAAGGAGGAACCACCGGAACACCACGCCGACGTACCGCCAATAGTAGGGCCGACTTCGTACCGACCTTGGTCCGTTGCGGAACCCACAGCCACTATCGACGAGAGATAGACAGGCTCCGCAATGCTCGACTCTGGCGGACGAAAGATGCCCACTCCACTGTCCCCCGCTGAACGCGACTTGGGATGAATTGACGTTTGCCGCCGCCGATCCGGCGTGTGCAAATGACGCAACCCGCCGTCATCGCGAGCCGGCCGACTGAGCACGACGGCCCAACCGGAACCGTTTAAGGTGAGCAGGAAAGCCTCCGAAAATCCCGCTCATCCCGCTCATCCTGTTCATCCCGGTAAAAATACCCTCTCGCCGTCTGGAACGGTGCGCTTGACGAGACGCCCCAACTTGACACGCCTGCCATTCCCGCATAATCTTTGCCCCACAAAATCAACCGATTCCGCCACACTTCCCGGCACGTAACGCCGGGTTTTGTCGGCATTGAGGGGGAACTATGGTCAAACAGGGTGTCGTGCCCGACGATCTGAACAAGCCTTTCTTTGACGCCGCCAATGAGGGTCGCCTGGTGGTGCAGTGTTGCACAGCCTGCGACCGGCTCTGCTTCCCGCCCCGGCCGGCTTGCGACCTCTGCGGCTCCGGCGACAACATGACCTGGCAGGAAGTCAGCGGGCGCGGCAAGATCTACAACTACGGCGTAGTTTACGACTGCCCCGTGGCGTCCCTGAAAGAAAACCTCCCCTTCAACCTCGCCGCCATCATGCTCGACGAGGACCCCGGCATCCTCATGTATTCCCACTTGCCGGGCACTCCCGCCGATGAAGTCCCCGTGGGCGGCGCGGTGCAGGTGATCTTCGAGGAAACCGCCAACGGCCAGAAGATTCCCGAATGGCAGGTCGTCTGATCAGCACACCCGCCAACCCGCCCGCAAGAGCTACCCAATCAAGGAGTGAGATATGACCACTCAAATGGCGCCAGAATCAATGTACCGCTCCACCGAGGGCCTCGGTGTCTGGCCCCACCGCGGCAAGGTCGCCGCCGTCGGCATCGGCCATTCTCCCACCGCCCGCCGCTGGGACGGCCGGGCCGAAACCTCCGTCGGCGCACAGAGCATCATGGCCTGCCGCCAGGCCATCGCCGACGCCGGCGTTGACCCCAGCCAGGTTGACGGCATCGTTCTCGTCCCCGTAACCACCACCGGCGCCCACTGGGACGCCAACACCCCCATTCCCCAGGACGTTGTCAACGCCTTCAATCCCACCGACGACCCGTTGGACGGCATCGGCCAGCTCAGCGCCGAGTGGCTCCTCAAGAACATGCCGGAGCTGACCAACGTCAAGTTCACCATGTATGCCCCCGGCTGCATGTCCGCCGCCATCGTCATCGCCGCCCAGGCCGTTGGCGACGGCCTCGCCAGCACCTGCCTCGTGCTCAAGGGCTGGCACAACCTGGAGGGCCGCTACAACCACGGCGGCATCAGCGCGGCCAACGAGGTCCCGGGCGCGTTCGCCCTCAGCCCCGGCCGCACCCTCTGGGGCGCCCCCGGCTGCTACGGCACCGCCCTCCAGTTTGCCCAATACTGCACCAAGTACGGCAAGCACCACGACATGATGGCCCCCTTCATGGAAAACTCCCGCCGCAATGGGCTGCTCTTCCCCGAAGGCTACTGGGCCCAGCATCGCCCCGAGCAGTTGCCGCCCGAGGACTACCTCTCCTCCCGCTGGATCGCCAAGCCGGCCAACCTGTTCGACAACGACATCCCGATCATGGCCTCGGCGGCCTACCTCTTCACCACCGCCGAAAAGGCCCAGGACTCGGCCCAGAAGCCCGTTTACATCCTCGGCCACGCCTCCAGCCGCGGCACGCCCCGCAGCATCACCCCCACCCTCGAGGAGGTCGAAGCCGAAACCGCGTCCACCGGACGCAAGATCTACGAAGCCGCCGGCATCTCCGCCGACGACCTCTCCTTCGAGAACATGTACGACGGGTTCGCCCAGTTCCACCAGTTCCACATTGAGGGCCTGCGCTACCGTGGCATGCAGAACGGCGACGCGCTCGACTTCTACCAGACCGACATCAGCATCGAAGGCCCGAATCCCATCCTGCCCAGCGGCGGCAACATCGGCAGCGGTCGCAGCCGCTTCTGGATGCACACCGACAGCATCCAGCAGATCCAGGGTCGCGCCGGCGCCCGGTCCCTGACC
This sequence comes from Dehalococcoidia bacterium, assembly GCA_965116565.1. GTDB lineage: Bacteria > Chloroflexota > Dehalococcoidia > Lucifugimonadales > UBA3495 > Bin87. Next base: position 326,525 of record OZ220699.1, on the reverse strand, counting down.
GGCGTCACGCCCGAAATCGGCGTATCCGGCGGCCCCATGCCCCTGGGCGGCAACTTCACCGTCTGGAGCGCAACCCCCGACTAACCGTCATCCCCATGCCCCTCTCCCGCTCCGGGAGAGGGTCGGGGTGCGGAACGCCCGCCTCAGGCGGGAGAGGGACTCCAATACCCGCAGCAAACTCCGGGCGTCCTACGGGGCGCCCGAAATTCGGAACCGACCACCGCAACCGAGGAAAAAAACCACATGGCAATTCTGATCAGCTTCGACATCGACGGCACCCTGGATATCGGCGACCCGCCCGGCCCCCTGACCATGGACATGGTTCGCATCGTCCAGGACAAGGGATTCCTCATCGGCAGCTGCTCCGACCGGCCGCCCAGCAGCCAGCGCTCACTGTTTGAGGAACACAACATCACCGTGGACTTCGCCGTCGCCAAGCACCTGTTGGCCGACGTCAAGTCCGGTTTCGAAGCTGACGCCTACTACCACATCGGCGACCGCGAAGACCTGGACCGCCAGAACGCCCTCCGCAACGGTTTCGACTTCCTCTGGCCCGACGAAGCCGCCGCCAAATCCTGGTTCGACGCCGAAGCCTGACCCCAACCCGCTCATCCGAACCTCGGCGCGCCGAAACCGCCAACCCGCCCATCCTGGCGTCGGTGCGCCGAAACCATCAATCCGCGCATCCCGGCGTTGGTGCCCCGAAACCATCAATCCGCGCATCCCGGCGTCGGTGCCCCGAAACCATCAACCCGCCCATCCCGGCGTCGGTGCGCCGAAACCATCAACCCGCCCATCCTGGCGTCGGTGCGCCGAAACCACCAATCCGCTCATCCTGGCGTTGGCGCCCCGAAACCACCAATCCGCTCATCCTGAGCCTGTCGAAGGATGAGCCGCCCGCCATCCACATTACCCATAGGGGCGATCCACCTCTGCCGGACCTCTCCCCTGTCCGCACCGGGCACCCCCTGTTGCTCAATCCGCGGGCGCCTCTTCTATCGCTTTGCGCTCCGGTAGCCTCACGCCGTGCTGCAGCAGGATGGCATCCACGAATGGCTTGAGTGCCCCTCGGGCTCCGATGATGTGCATCGCCACAGCCGGCGCCTGCGTCACCGGGGTCCCGGTCATAGAACATAGCAACCCCGTTGGCGATCGAATCGCCGAAAGCCGTATCCTGACCGTTCGTCACGAACAGCACGTCAGCCTCCGCGTCGTAGCTGACTTCAATATCAGGCAGGCCCGACTCGGCAGGTTTTATTGGTTTTGCGACCATGGCCGTCCTCCAAACCTGCTTTCCAAGCGGTGGTCGAAAAGGGCGGTGATCGGTTTCCCCTCCGAGTTGAAGACCACCTTGATCCATTGCGACGCCCCTGCCAACCCGGCTGACCCGCTTACGGCCCCAACGGCGGATGATCATTTCCCCTGGCACAATCTCATCCCGTGGCGGCGAATAATCATTCGCCCCATGCTCCGGATGGACCAATGTCTGGAGGGGCGGGTTTGAAACCCGCCCCTCGTCTATTTCATCACTCCGCCGCCAGCGACCCCATCGGATCCCACGGCGGCAGCACGATGGGCTCCATGTCCAGCGCCCGCTGCAACTCCTCCGGCAGATAGCTTTTCGGCGCGGCGATCTCAAACATGTACTCGGCGAACCAGGAGTCGTTCATCAGGAAGAACCCCTTGTCGCCCACCTTGTCGTCCCAACTGTTCTCCACCCGCCACCGGCGCGGCTTGCCGTCCACCACGTCCACGCCCGTGAACAGCATCGCGTGGGTCATCGCCGTCTGGTGATACTCCAGCCGCTCCGCCTTGTCCATCTCGAAATCGGCGTTGTACACGCTGCCGTAGTCGAATAGCTCTGCGTCCCACAGCCCCTTGTCCCGGTGCATCTGCTTGCCGGTGTCGCAGCCCATCCACACGGGCTGGCCGTCCTGCAGCATCCGCATCGCGATGTCCTTCATCAGGTCGATGTCCACGTTCAGGTACGTGATGCGCGTGCCGTCCACCACGTTGCCCAGGTACTGCACCGTGTAGGTGCGACCCGCCGGGCTGGACTCCCGGGGATCATGCACCAGGCAAACGAACTCCTCCATGGGCGTGGCGATGTACTTCTCTGCGAACTCCAGCGGCGTCATGGTGCCGTCCCTGCGGAACTCCCCGTCCTTGTCCTTCCACTGCCAGTCGAACTCCGCCGGCGGATTGCCCAGGTGGATGCACAGGATCGGGTAGATGGCCTGCAGCGCCTCCTGCTTGGCGTCGCGCATGGAATCCAGGCCAGCCTCGTCGGAGTACAGCGCCGGATGTTCCGCGCTCCCTGCCGCACCTGGTAGTTCAGCCCCGCGTTCATCCGCATGGAGTTGCCCGAGCTTTCCGTCTCCGGCATCACCGTCTTGGGCACCACGCCGTGCTTGCGCACCAGGCTCACGAACATGTCCCACTGCCCGCCGTCGCCCAGCGGTTGGTTCAGCAGCCACGCCACCACCCGGTCGTCAATGGGCCGGTCGGCGGTCTCGATGACGGCCTCCAGGATGTAGTTGGCCCGCTCCATCTTGTCCCAGAACATCACGTAGCTCTGGCTGAACTCGAACTCCTTCACGTTCAGAAGGTTCCGCGTCTCCGAGCGGAACAGGTTCAGGCCGGCGAACATCCAGCACCGTCCCGAACGGGCCTGGTTGGTCACGCTCCAGTCGTCCAGCACCGTCGAGAACGAGTTGGTCGCCTGCGCCACGATGTTGCGGTTCAGCGCCACGTCATTAACGTCGTGCTGCGTCACCACGTTCTGCATGAGTTGGTGCGCCGGCTGCGCCTCATACGCTTCTTGGAACCCCGACAGTGTCGCGCCGTCCAGCGCTCCGGGGTTGGCTTGCGTCGTCATGGTGTGTTTCTCCTTATGTATGCCTGTTTTCTCTGGTAATCATTCATAATCGAGGTGGCGTCGTCACACCACCACCGTCATACCGGCTAAAGAACGTCACTCCGTACTCGATACGGGGCCGGTATCCAGAAAATCCTTGCCTGCGTACGGCTGTTGGTCCGCTGGATGGCTCGGTTCCTGCTTCCACAGGAACGACCGTCCATTTGGCCAGGATACCCGCCAACTCGGCACAGTTGCTTTTCTCATCAATTCGCCGCAACACTCGCCGCCGCCATACTCCCCACCACCTCCGTTATCTCCGCCACCGCCCGGTCAACCTCGTCCCCGGTGGTGAACCGCCCCACGGTGAGCCGCAGCGTGCCCATCGCATACTCCGTCGGCACGTTCATCGCCTGCAAAACGTGCGACACCTCCACCTGGTCGCTGTGGCACGCCGCCCCCGCCGACGCCGCCACCGTGGGCAGGCTCGCCAGCACCCGGTCGGCCTCCACACCACGAAACGCGACGCTCAACGTGTTGGGCAGCCGCTTTTCCGGATGTCCATTGATCCGCGCGCCGTGCCCCGACTCCAGTAGCCCAGCCTCCAAACGGTCGCGCATCGCTCGCATGTGGTCGGCGTACGCGGGCAGGTTCTCCTCGATCAACTCGCACGCCTTCCCCAACCCCGCCATCTCAATAACGTTCTCCGTGCCGGCGCGCCGGTCCTGCTCGTGGTTCGCCCCGTGCATCAGCTTCGCCAACTCAACGCCCGGCCGGATGTACAGCGCGCCGATGCCCTTGGGCGCATAAAGCTTGTGCCCCGCCACCGACAGCAGGTCCACGCCCAGGTCATCCACCTTGACGGGAATTTTCCCGATGGACTGCGCGCAGTCGCTATGGACCGGAACCCCGTGCCGGTGCGCGATCTCCGCAATCTCTGCGATGGGCATGATCGTGCCCACCTCGTTGTTCGCGTGCATGATCGTTACCAGCAGTGTCCCCGGCGTGATCGCATCCGCCACGTCCTGTGGATCCACCATCCCGCTCGCATCCACCGGCAGGTAGGTGGTGCGAATCCCGTACTTTGCCAGGTAGCGGCACACCTCGGTCACCGCCGGATGCTCCACCGCCGTCGTGATGATGTGGTCGCCCCGCTCCCGGTACGCGCTCACCACGCCCCGAATGGCGTGGTTGTTGGCCTCCGTGCCGCCGCTGGTGAAAATCAGGTCGTCAACGGCGCACCCCAGCATACCCGCCACCTGCGCTCTCGCCGTATCAACGCCCTCCCGCGCCGCCACCCCGAATGAATGCCCGCTCGACGGATTGCCGAACAGCCCATGCACAAACGGCAGCATGGCCTCGGCGACCTGCGGGTCGATGGGCGTCGTCCCGTTGTAGTCCAGGTAAATGTCGTTCATGTCCCGTTCGTCCAGGGGAAGGGGTACAGTTTAGCCGCATTATAGCCCATGCTCAAGCCGCCCGCGCCGCGGTAACTGTTCACGTTCGAAGTGTCCGTCTAACCCCAAGCCCGCCATACTAACGCGAAGACCGTCATACCGGCCCCAAGACCGTCATGCCAACCCCAAGACCGCCATACCAACCCCAAAATCGTTACACCGGCCCCAAGACCGTCATGCCAACCCCAAGACCGTCATACCAGCCTCAAAATCGTCATACCGGCCTTGAGCCGGTATCCAGAAAATCCTTCCCCTGCTCACGTCTCCCAATCCCCGGACTGCCAGCGTCTGCACTCACTCGCCGGCGAGGCACCCATAACAGGCAAACTCATCAACTCTGAACAGTTGCGCGCCGCCCATCCTGAGCCTATCGAATGACCCGCTCATGGTGAGCCTGTCGAACCATCCGCCCATAGCGCCAACGGGCGCGCACTCGGTACCCAATCCTGAAAATCGCCTAATCCGCCGAATCCTGATTCTGACGGTTTCCCTCGCCCAACTCCTCCGCCTCCAGCCGCCGCTCCAGCCTGCTCAAGGCCTCGCGCGCCGCCCGCAATTCGTTGAGAAGCTGATCCCTGGACACCGGTCCCTCCAACTCGGACAGCCGCTCTCGCTTGGCGTCGTCCAGGCTGTTGATGATGATCGCGATGAACATGTTGATCACCACGAAAGTCCCCACCACCACGAAGCTGACGAAGTACAGCCACGCCCACGGGTAGTGCCGCATGGCGACGTTCATCGCATTCGTCCAGTTGTCCAGCGTCATGATGTTGAACAGCGTCAGCACCGACAGGCCCAGGTTGCCCCACCGTGCCGGATCGAGCTCGTGGAACAGGTGAAACCCCATGATGGCGTATATGTACACCACGATGCTCATCAGCATGATCACGTGCCCCACGCTGGGAATGGCGCGGACCAGCGCCGCCACGATCAGCCGCAGGTCCCGTATCGCCGAGATCAGGCGCACCACCCGCAGCAGCCGCGCCAGCCGGGCAATCATCGCGAACTGGCCCGTCGCCGGCACCAGCGCGAACACGATCACCAGGAAGTCGAATATGTTCCAGCCGTCCCGGAAATACCGCCAGGATCGCGGCCACAGCGCCAGCATCTTCAGGGCCGCCTCGACGATGAACACCCACAGCGCCGCCTCGTTGCCCAGCCTCAGCCAGTTGCCATACAACCGGTCAACGGCGTCCGAAGTCTCCAGACCCAGGATGATGCCGTTCACGATGATGACGGCGATGATGAAGTATTCGAACCAGGTGGAATTGACCAGTCGTGAGGCGAAATCTACAAGGCGGTGCATGTCAAATGGCGGTCAGGCAGTAAGGCTCCGGAGATTGTATCGGAGGGAATCCCCGGTCGCCACATCCCGCCACAGCCGTAACCGTTCAGGTTTGAGTGACCTTCCGATGCCAGAGCCCCCATACCGACCTTGAGCCATTAGCCAGAAAATCTATTTTGGTTACCGTCTGACGCCGGAACCGTCATACCGGCCTTGAGCCGGTATCCGGAAAATCCTTCCCATGCTCACTTTTGCTGATCTGTGTACGTTACAGGTTTCCGCCCGCCCTCCGATGAGGCGCCCATAGTGGGTGAACCCAACAACTCTGACAGTTGCCAACGGCCAACCCCAACCCGTCCCAACAGGCGCAGGGGCAGGTCTGAAACCTGCCCCTGCCCATCCTGCCAATCCGCGGGGTGAATCATCATTCGCCCCTACCTACGGATCGGTGTTCCGGCCCCGCTTATGGTGAGCCCGTCGAACCATGAGGAAGACCATCGCCGACTACCCCCTGAAAATGCCGGTGATCGGCTGGTGCCCCGCGTTCTCTTCGTACGGCTCCTCGCGATACAGCGACAGGTCCTTCAGCACCGGAATGTCCTGGATGGAGAACAGCACCGCCCCGTCGGATCCCTCGTTGGCGTGCTCGTGCCACACCCACGGCGGCACCACAAAGAAGTCGCCCTCGCTCCAGTCGAACCGCTGCCCGTCAATGACGCTGTATCCCTCGCCCTGGTACACCTGGTACACCGCGCAACTGGTCTGGCGGTGCGCCCGCGTGCGGATGCCGGGGCGGATCATCTGCGCCCAGCAGGTCATCGAACGCAGCACCGGCCCGCCCGTAACGGGGTCGCTGAACTCCATCGCCACGTCGTCGAACGGGCTGGCGTCAACCTCGGCCAGCCGCTGCAGGGCCTCGTAGGTCCTGTCCCACTTGTAGTGCCACAGCGGCGAGTAGTCCACCTTCGGATCCTCCCACGCCGGACGCAGCGCCCCCGATGCAAACTTGCGCTCCGACTCGGCCACGCCGACAATCGGCTGCTGATCCTCGGGGTACGCCTCATAGAAATTGGCCCGCAGGTACCGCACCAGCGGAACGTCCAGCCCATCCAGCCAGATCATCGGCTCGTTCCCCTCGTTGGCGTGGTCGTGCCACGTCCACGAGGGCGTCAGGATCAGGTCCCCCGGCTCCATATAGCACTTGTCACCCTCCACCGTGGTGTACGCGCCCTCTCCCTTCAGGATCCACCGGATGGCCGTCGGCGTGTGCCGGTGCGCCGGCGCGCACTCGCCGGGCAGCAGCAGTTGCAGCGCGGCCGTGATGGTATGCGTGGTGCCGCGATCCAGACCCGGAGTCGCCAGCCGCAGCGTGCGTCGCTCCACGTCCCGGTCGGGAGTGACCAGCTCGCCGCTCTTCAGCACCAATGGCTCCACCTCGGGCCAGCGCCACAGGTACGGCTCCATCACGGGCAACGGCTGCCCTTCCCCCTGCAGCCACCCGGGCTTCAGCTGTATCTGATCGGTCGTTTCGTAATACTGCTGCTCATCCTCGGTGCGTATCGTATCCGGTAGCGCCATCGAATTGCCTCCTCTCGTCAGGATTCGTCGCTCTCTTCCGTCGCTTCACTGGTGCATGTGCGGATTGTATCCCCGACAATGCAATATGTCACTCTCACCGTGGGATCAGGCTCGTCATACCGGCGAAAGCCCGTATCCATAATCCTGAGCGAAGCAGGCGCCTCCGGAGTGTTAGAATCACCCACGCGCCCACGCGCATCATCAACCGCCACCGCAACTTCCCCAATGCCGGAGGACGATCATGGCCCGACTACCGATAGTTACCCGCGACATGGTGCCCGCAGAATTCCAGGACGCCTTCGACGAACTTACCCGCGACACCGGCGGAACCATCACCGGCGGCCCCTACTCCATCGCCATCAACAGCCCCGAGATGGCGCGCCGTCGCAGCAGCCTCACCAACTACCTGCGCTTCGAGAGCACTTTCTCCAAGGCCATCCAGGAGTTGGCCATCCTGGTCACGGCCCGCAACTTCGACTGCCCATACATCTGGAACGCCCACGCGCCCGCCGCTCGCCGCGAGGGTGTCGCCGACGCCCTGGTGGACGCCATCCGCGACCGCAAGCCGCTGCCCGACATGTCCGCCGGCGAGCAGGCCATCGTCAACTTCTGCAACGAGTTCTACGCCAACCACCGCATCTCTGCGTCAACCTTCCAGATCGCCCTGGAGCAGTTCGGCGCGCAGCATCTCGTCGAGATCACCGCGCTCATGGGCAACTACGCCCAGACCGCCTTCTTCCTCAACGCCTTCGAGGTCGAACTCCCCGCCGACCGCACCGAACCCGTCCTCCCCGTAAGCTAGTCGCTCCGGTACGGCGCCGTTTGTGTCCGCTCATGGTGAGCCTGTCAAACCATGCGTGGTCAAATCACGGCAGCATCGCAGGGGCGAGGCATGCCTCGCCCTCGCAGAACACAAGACAGAACCAACTTACTCTACGTGGCGCAGGGGCGAATAATCATTCGCCCCGCTGGGATCAGCTCCCCAGCAACTCCTTCAACTGCGCGTCGATGAACGCCGTATCCACCGGGTTGCGCCCCGGCCCGCCGCCCGTGTGCCCCCAGATGGTCGGGATCACGCGCAGTTCGGCGTTGGGCATCATCGACACTTCTATCCGGTTGTCTTCCGGCGGGAAATACTGGTCCGTCTCCGACGGCATCACGAACGCCTTGGCCTTGATCGACCCCAGCGCCTTCTCAAAATCGCCGCCGTAGAGCGGGTTGTCGCTGATGTCGCCCGCCTGCCACGTCGCCACCATCGCCAGGATGTTGTTGGCGTCATTCTGCAGGTATCGCCCTTCCCACGACGTGATCAGGTAGTCCTCCAGCGACGAGTGCCCCAGGTCCAGGTACACCTTCTCGCGGTAAAACGCCTGCGACGGAGCCCATCCCGCGTACACCCGCGCCATCGCCCGCAACCCCTTCTCCGGCTGCGTGTCATACCATCCGCCCTGGAATGCATCATCGGCGCACAGCGCTGCCTTCACGCCCTCCAGGAACACGAAATTGTGCCGGGCCGTCCGCGCCGACCCGCACCACGGCGCGATCCGCTCCACCATGTCGGGATGCAGCGCGCCCCAGTGGAACGTCTGCTGTGCCCCCATCGAGAACCCGCAAACCAGCGCGATCCGCTCGATGCTGAACTCCTCGGTTACCAGCCGGTGCTGGAACCCGATGTTGTCGTAGTAGGTGACTCTGGGAAACCTCGCCCTGCCGTAAGGCGACGGCGTGTTGCTGGGCGACGAGGATAGCCCGTTGCCGAACAGGTTGGGGATGATGATGAAGTACCGCGTCGGGTCCAACGCCATCCCCGGCCCGATCATCGGCTCGTTGGACGGATGCTGCGATCCGAAGAACGTGGGGAACACGATCACGTTGTCCTTGCGCGCGTTCAGTTCCCCGTACGTCTGGTACGCCAGCCGCGCCCCGCGCAACCTCAGGCCGCACTGCAGGTCAACGTCGCCCAGTTCGAAAATCTTATGGTCCGTCATGTATCTGCCTCTTCGGGGTTGAATACGGTCGCCAAAACCAATAGTCTGCTGCCAAGTCTAACAGCGCGGAGGTTCATCATGCTGAACAAGGTACATCACGTGACCTACGTTGTGGAAAGCGTAAGCGATATGGCCGCCTACCTCGAGACCAACTTCAACCTCACTCCCCTCCGAACCGATGAATTCACCGAGCGCGGCTTCCGGTCCATCCTCTACCAGATCGGCGATACCCTGGTGGACTTCTTTGAGCCGCTCCGCGACGACACCCCCATGGCCGAGCAACTGCGCGCCACCGGCCCCGGCGTCATGCACGTGGCCTGGGGCGTGGACGGCATCGACCAGGTCTTTCGCGACCTGCAATCCAAGGGCAACGCCATGCGCGGCGACGGCCCATCCACCAGCCCATTCGGATACCAGACCGCCAGCATCGAAACCGGCAGCTCCCACGGCATCTACTTCCAACTGGCCGAGGGAGAGCACAGCTAGGGCATCCAACCTTGCCCGATTCTACCCGCCATTGTAGGCGGTAAATCCGCTCGTCCTGAGCCTGTCGAAGGACGTGCGTTCCCGATGAACCGGGCGCGTCATCCCGATGAGCGGACTGCCGCGCTTTCGCCAGCAATGGCTTGACTCAACATGCCCGGAGCATAGCTAACCATGGAATACACTCAACTCGGCCGCACCGGCCTGACCGTTTCCCGTGCTGGATTCGGCGGCGGCGGCATCGGCCAGGTCTGGGGACCCACCACCGAGCAGGAAGCCATCGCCGCCGTTCACCGCGCGCTGGACCTCGGCATCACGTTCTTCGACGTTGCCCCGTCCTACGGCGACGGCAAGGCCGAGGAAGCGCTGGGCAAGGCGCTGGAGAGCCGCACGGAGCCTGTGGTCGTAGCCACCAAGGTGCGCCTGCGGGCTGATGAGATGGACGACGTATCCGGCGCGGTGCGCCGTTCGGTGGACACCAGCCTGCGCCGTCTGCGCCGCGACTCCGTGGACGTGCTCCACGTGCACAACCGTTTCACCGCAACCCGCGGCGAGGTTCCCGACTCGCTGTCCGGTGATGACGTGCTCGGCCCGGTCCTCGACGCCTACCGTGAGGTGCAGCAGGCCGGCAAAACGCGGTTCATCGGCCTGTCCGCCATGGACCACCACGTGCCCACCATGCGCCGCATCCTCGAAACCGGCGAGTACGACACCGTGCTCGCCTACTACAACCTGCTCAATCAAAGCGCGCAGCAACCGCCGCCCTCAGGCGCCGGCCTGTTCGACAACGGCCAGATCATCCCGCTGGCTCACAGCCACAGCATGGGCGTCATCGGCATCCGCTCCCACGCCGCCGGCGCCCTCACCGACGCCCTGGATCGTCCGCCCCGACCCGGCGACGCGCTGATGCAGAAGGACCTCGCCAGCGCGGCCAAACTCGGCTTCCTCCTCGATGGCCCAATCCGTACGCTCTCTCAGGCCGCCATGGTCTTCTGCCTCATGAACCCAGACATCCACACCACCGTCCCCGGCGTCAAAAACGTCGCAGAGGCCGAGGAAGCCGCCGCATGCGTTGATCTCCCGCCGATACCCGCCGAGCATCTGGCGCGTTTACAGCAGTTGTACGAGAACGACTTCAGAAGTTAGCCTCAAATCAACGTACGTGTGTCTTGCGCCGGTGTGGACAAAGAGATAACTGCGAATCTCCCGCGTTAAACGGGCGACGTTAAGATACATCTCCCCGCGGGTGTTGGGGGGTACTGCGGGGCGCGATTTGGATCACGATGAGTCGAAGGCGTAGCGGGCGATTATCAAGTCTCTACTGATCCCGTCGAGGGTTCCGATGGCGAGGTTCCGGTTGCCGTGCCTGGGGATGGTGGTCCTCCGCCCGTTGGCAGGGTTTAACTGGATGTCGTGGGAACCGGAACCCTGGCGTTCGAATACGCAGCCCAGCCGCTCCAGTTTGCGCCGGAGCTGGCGATAGGTCATGCCGCTACCGTCATGCTGCCCTCAGAGTTCCGGCCGGCCGTAATCTCAGGCGGCAGAGGTTCCCCGTTCTCTTTGCGAATTTGGAGCATGGTCCGGGCGACCTCCCGCAATTCCTCCAGGGTTTGTGCCGGGGTATCGCCCCATGCCCTGCAGCCTTGCAACGACGGTATTTCGGCCCGATACATCCAGCCATGGCTCTCCTCGAGCTCGTGAAGAACGTAGTCCAGCCCGACGGAAAGGCGACGTCCCCTTCCCCAACACCATCGTCCTCAGACTGCTCCCCTGGGCCGGGAACGACCGTTACTATCCACTGCTGCGCTGGGACCTTCCGGCACCGTAAGCACGGCCACTTCCCCAGGTGGGTGCGCGTGAGGCCCCCTGGCTGGGAGCATGCCACATCACCAACTTGGCAATTGTCTCACGTCGGGCCGTCGTTTGACTTGCGGCACGCCGCCGGCGTATCGTTCCGAACCTAGGCGCGTAGGCAATCGCTCAGAGCCCATCGGGAACCACGGCTTTGCACCCATCTGCGCGCCCCACGAAGGCGGCGCTCCCTTGATCCGAATCCGCAATGTTCCGGTGCTGGTGGTCCTCCAGGACCGGAACTTTCAGTTCCTGTGGGCCGCCCGGTGGACCCACGAGATCTCCCGGCGCATGGAACTGATCGTCCTGGGCTACCTGATCCTGGAACTCACCGGTTCGGCGTTCGCGGTCGGCTTGATCTCGGTGTTCCTCAACGGCCCGCGCCCGCCACTCGCGTTGATGGCCGGCATGCTCGCCGACCGCTTGGACCGTTGGCGCATCCTGGTGGGCATGCACGTCGTCTATCTTTTCATCGCGGCCTGCCTGCTCGTGCTCCTGATCTACCAACTCGTCGAGCCCTGGCACGTGTTCCTCGCCATCCTGTTGCAGGGCACCGCCAAGGTGCTGGACGACCCCACCCGCCGCGCTGCACTGTTCGACCTTGCCGGCCAGGACCACATCGCCCACGCCATGTCGCTGGAGACCATCACCAACAACGGCGGCAAGATCATCGGGCCCATGATCGGCGGGTTCATGGTCCAGTTCTACGGCTTCACCGGCGCGTTTATCGTATTGGTGGTGCTGGACCTGATCGCGGTCTTCCTCATATTCAAGATGCGCCTCCCCGAAGGCTCCGCCCGGATGGTCAGAGACACCGCTTTCTGGCAGGGCATCAAATCGGGGATCGGCCATTCTTTCTCCAACAAGTTCGTGCTGGGCGTCCTGACCATATCGCTGGTGATGAACGGCATGATCCTGCCCCTGCAATACTTCATCCCCGTGGTCGCGACCGATGTTCTGAAAGTGGGGCCGGCCCTGGGCGGTATTCTCGGGGCCGCGGACGGGATCGGCGCGTTTGTCGGCGCCATCATCATCGGCGGACGCTCGAGATACACATTCCACGGGCGATACTTCGTGATTGGCGCGCTGGTCGTGGGTATTGGCGTTGCGATAGTGGCGTGGTCGCCCTGGTTTGTGGTCTCCTTCTTGGTTCTGCTCTGCGCCGGCATGGGCCAATCAGGATTCAGCGTCATGCAGAGCACGATCCTGTTGCTGTCCTCACCGGCCGAAATGCGGGGCCGCATCATGGGATCCCAGGGCTTGGTGAACGGCCTCGGCCATCTGATTGGCGGCGTCGAAATCGGCGCCATCGCCCAGGCGTTCACCATCTCCCTTGCCATCGGCATCAACGCCGGCATCGGCCTGCTGTTCATGCTCCCGGTGATCGTGCTGACTCCATTGGTCTGGCGTCCCGTAGAACTGTACCGCCGCCCCGAGGCCGCCGCCTGAACTCTGCGTGGCGATATATTTGGGAGGGTCAGCATTCTCCAGTCTCACAACCTCGTAGACTGGTTGGCGGCGGTGAGCGGTTGCTGCCGCTGGCGGTTCAGCGTCGTTTGACTTGCCACCGCTCCCGGCGTATCGTGCCGGCTCTGGGCATGTAGGCCAACGCGCAGGGCCCACCGCCACCACGGCCTTGCACGCATCCTCACGCCCCATAAAGGCGGCCACCCTTGATGCGTATGCGCAACGTTCCGGTTCTGGTCATTCTCCAGGATCGGAACTTCCAGTTCCTGTGGGCGGCCCGGTGGGTCCACGAGATCTCCCGGCGCATGGAACTGATTGTGCTGGGGTACCTCATCCTGGAACTGACCGGATCGGCGTTCGCGGTGGGCCTGATCTCGGTGTTCCTCAACGGCCCGCGCCCGCCGCTTTCGCTGGTGGCGGGGATGCTGGCCGATCGCCTCGACCGCTGGCGCATCATGGTGGGGACGCACATCGTCTATCTTTTCATCGCCGCCTGCCTGCTGGTGCTGCTGATCTACCAACTGGTTGAACCCTGGCACGTCTTTTTTGCCATCCTGCTGCAGGGCACGGCCAAGGTGCTGGACGACCCCACCCGTCGCGCCGCCCTGTTCGATATTGCCGGCCAGGACCGCATCACTCACGCCATGTCGCTGGAGATGCTCACCAACAATGGCGGCAAGATCATCGGGCCGATCATTGGCGGCTTCATGGTGCAGTTCTACGGATTCACCGGTGCGTTCATCGTCCTGGTGGTCCTCGATATCCTCGCGGCTTTCCTCATATTCAAAATGCGCCTCCCCGAAGGCTCGGCGCGTATGGTCCGAGATACCGCGTTCCTGCAGGGCATCAAATCAGGGATCGGCCACTCGTTCTCCGACAAGTTCGTGCTGGGCGTCCTGACCATATCGTTGTTGATGAACGGCATGGTGTTTCCCTTGCAATACTTCATCCCGGTGGTGGCCACCGACGTTCTGAAAGTGGGCCCCGCTCTTGGCGGCATACTGGCCGCTGCCGAGGGCATCGGCTCGTTCCTCGGAGCCATCGTGCTCGCCGGCCGCTCCAGGTTCACTTACCACGGGAGGTACTTCGTCATTGGCGCCCTGATCGTCGCCATCGGCGTTGTCATTGTCGCGTGGTCGCCCTGGTTCGTGGTGTCCTTCCTGGTGCTGCTCGCCGCCGGCATGGGCCAGTCTGGGTTCAGCGTCATGCAGAGTTCCATCCTGCTGCTCTGCTCTCCGCCCGAAATGCGGGGCCGCATCATGGGATCCCAGGGGCTGGTGAACGGCGTCGGACATGTGGTCGGCGGCGTCGAGGTCGGCGCCATCGCCCAGGCGTTCAGCATTTCCATCGCCATCGGCGTCAACGCCGGCGTCGGCATTCTGCTCATGCTGCCGGTGATCATCTTCACGCCCCTGGTCTGGCGTCCCGTCGAGCTGTATCGCCGCCCGGATGAGGTCGACACCTCCCCCGCTTAACCCTCATAAAGGTGATACCATTGCGTCGCAGCAGTGCGGTGCAGGCAATTGTCGACCCAAACCGAAATACGAGCAGAATCCGTCGCGCCGGACGAATTGTTGCGTCGCGCCTCCGCGCTGGTTCCGGTCCTCAAGGACCGCGCCGCCCGTGCCGAACAACTCCGCAGATTGCCCGATGAAAACGTGGCGAAACTGCTGGCGTCTGGCCTATACCGCATAGCCGTACCCAAACGGTTCGGGGGGCTGGATGTGGACTACTCCCTCGCCCTGGACGTCGCCGAGGAACTGGCCCGAGGCTGCCCCGCCACCGGCTGGTGCTACGGCCTCTGGGCTGCCCACGCCTGGCTTATCGGATACTGGCCGCTGGCCGCGCAGGAGGAGGTCTTTGAGGCCAACCCCGACGCGCTCTGCTCCAGTTCGCTCAACACCGGCAAGTCCACGTGCATCCCGGTTGACGGCGGCTACCGAGTCTCCGGTCGCTGGGAGTTCTCCAGCGGCTGCGACCACGCCGGTTGGCTGATGCTCGGCGTGTCCGGCATCGGCGAGCGCAACTGGGTCCTCATCCCCAAAACCGACTTCGAAATCGTTGATACGTGGTTCGTCTCCGGCCTGCGCGGCAGCGGCAGCAAGGACGTCGTCGTCGCAGATGCCTTCGTGCCATCCCATCGTGTCCTGGACGTCCCCACCGCCGGCGACGGCGACTACAGCGGATGGCGTGTTCACCGCCAGGACCGCTACCGCGCGCCCATCACGGTCCTCCTGGGATGGGACCTGGTCGCGCCCATGCTTGGCATCGCCCAGGGCATGATCGACGAGTTCATCGCCCGCTTGAGGGGCGCCGCCGGCCCGGGTCGCACCGCCGAGTCCCAAGCCGTGCACATCCGCCTCTCCCAGGCTTCCGCCGAGGTGGACGCCGCCCGCGCGCTGGTGCGTCAGGACGTTCGTGAGATCCTCGACCGCGCCGGCGACGGTGGGACCTTCTCCATCCTTGAACGTGCAAAGTATCGCCGTGACAAGGCGTACGCGACCCAGTTGTGCCTCCAGGCCGTCAACCGTCTGTTCGACATCAGCGGCGGCCACGCCCTCTTCGATTCCTCGGCCCTGCAACGCCATCACCGGGACGCCCACGCCGCCGCCCATCGCGACACCCTCACCATGGACCTGGCCGGGCAGGATTTCGCCCGCCTGGCTTTGGCCGGATCGACGTAAACCCCGTCAGCACCTCAAACACGCCTCGGCCCATATCCAACGTGAGCAATTCGTCAAACCAGGAGCAGATATGGTAATCCAGCAGACTGTCCACAATCTCGAACAGGGCGACGTAGCTCTACCCGAAACCGGCCGTCCCGTCATTCGTTCCAACGAAGGAGTCATCTCGTCGGGCCACTACCTGACCTCAATGGCCGGCTTGAAGATGTTGATGGCCGGCGGCAACGCCTTCGACGCCATGGTCGCCGCCAGCCTCGCCGCCGCCGTGGTGGAGCCCATCGCCTCCTACTCGCTGCTCGCTGAGGGCGTGTTCATGCTCTACGACTCGAACAGCGGCGACCTCACCTCCCTCAACGGGCAGGGCGGCGCGCCGGCTGCGGCAACGCCGGAGTTCTACCGTTCCAGGGGACACGAGCGCATCCCCACCGGCCCGGGCATGGACGCCCCGCTCTCCTTCACCCAGCCGGGCATCGTCGACGCCTTCATCTCCATGCTGGAGCGATACGGCTCCCTGTCCTTCGCCGAGGTCGTTGCCCCCGCCATCAGCTACGCCGAGGACGGCATTCCCCACTACGAATACATGCTGGAACGCCTGAAGTCCGAGACCGGACAGGAGCAGTTCGACAACTTCCCGCCCGGCGGTTGGGACGTGTTCTACAACAACCGCGAGGTTCCGGCTCCCGGTGCGCCGATGGTTCAGCCGGGACTCGCCAACACTCTCAAAACCATGCGCGACGCGTCGCTGGCCGAAACCGGATCCCGCAGCGCCAGCCTCCAGGCCGCCCGCGACGCCTTCTACTGCGGCCCCATCGCCAGGCAATTCGTCGATTCCACCAAATCGGTCGGCGGCATCGTTACCATGGACGACCTCGCTGGCTACCGCAGCAAGTTCGCCGGACCCGTCACCACCACATTCAACGGCCACCAGGTCTGGGGCCAGGACACCTGGACCCAGGGGCCCATGCTCATGCAGGCCCTCAACATCCTCGAAAACTTCGACCTCCGCGCCATGGGTCACAACAGCCCCGCCTACATCCACACCGTCGCTGAAACCCTGAAACTATGCTTCGGTGACCGTGAGGCGTTCTACGGCGACCCAGACTTCGCCACCGTTCCCATCGACGGCCTGCTCTCCAAGGAATACGCCGCCGAGCGCGCCCAGCTGATCGATCCAGAGGGCGCGTATCCCGCGCAGCCGCAGCCGGGCGACCCGTGGAAATACTCCCGACTCAGCGGCAAGACCGCTCCCCAGGTTATGGCGGAACCCATCTACACCGGCCCCGATTCCTCGGGAGACGACGGGACAACCCACGTTTCCGTCCTGGACAAGCACGGCAATCTGGTGTGCGGCACCATCAGCGGCGGCTCTTTCTCCAAGTCGGTGTTCTTCCCCGAACTCGGCGCTTGCCCCAGCACGCGCATCGAGATGTTCAACTGCGAGCCGGGCCACCCCAACGTCGTTGAACCAGGCAAGCGCCCGCGCACCACTTTGGTCAACTACATCGTCGCAAAGGACGGCCAACCCGTCATGACCGTCGGTTGCCCCGGCGGCGACAACCAGGTGCAGGGCAACCTCCAGCTCATCCTGAACTCCGTCGTATTCGGCATGGACCCCCAGCAGGCCGTGGAATCGCCCCGGTTCGCCACATCGAGCAACGTGAACTCCTTCTATCCCCACGTCTACTATCCCGGTCAACTTGACCTGGAGGAGGGCGTACCGGAGCGCACCGCCGATGCGCTGCGGGCATTCGGCCACAAAATCTACCGAACTGCCAACTGCGGCCTCGGCGCCACCGTGTCAGTACGTGATGCGAATACCGGCTCACTCAGCACCGGCGCAGACCCGCGCCGCGCCTGCTACGCCCTCGCCCTGTAACCGGATCGCCAACCGCCTGTACCGGAAATCCCGTTCCACCGATCGGTTGGCGAGAGTCTGGCATGTCCCCTCTCCCTTGATGGGAGAGGGATAGGTGTGGCACGTCTGCCCCTGGCGGGAGGGTGAAATTCCCGCCAAAACGCTCAATACCTACCCCGTAGGCGTGCGCGCCAGCTGCCGGCCCGACGCGCGCCCCAATCCGAACCAGAGACTGACCAGCAGGCACAGCCCGGCCGCCACGCTGATGGATATGGACCAGCCCACCCAGCCGGACGCCGCGGCCAGCGGCAGCGCCCCCAGGTGATGGAACCCGGGCGTGAAGTGCAGAATTCCCATCACCCTGCCCCGTATCTCCGCCGGCGATGCCAACTGCAGGATGGTGGTGGCCAGCGGCCACACGGTACCCAGGCTGGCTATTCCCAGCACCAGGAACACCGTCCACGACACCCAGAAGCTGGACGACCACGCAAACAGGGTCAGGCACACGCAGAACAGCCCCAGGCACGCCAGCAGCCACCGGTACAGCCAGCGCCGACCCATGAACGTGATGCTCAGGTTGCCGATCAACGAACCGACTCCCGACGCGAGCAGCAGCAGTCCCGCCTGGTAGGCGTCGGCTCCCAGTTGGTCCCACGCGAAGGCGGGCAGCGCCGCCAGGTGGCTCATACCAAAGCCGCCCCACGAGCAGGCCAGCACGATCACGGTTAGCAGGACCGGCGAACGCCAGATTTGGACCAGACCATCGGTGAAGTGCCGCAGTACCGGTTCGTGGGCTGATCGGGCGCTGCGTTGTGAGATGCGGATCCAGTAAACGGAGAACACGCTCACCACATAGCACGATCCGTTGAGAAACAGGGCGGCGCTGATGCTCAAGTTGTCGATGACCAGCCCAACCAGCGGCGGGCCGACGATCCTCCCGATGTGCACCGCCGCGTTGAAATGCGCCACTGCGTCCAGCAACGCGCGCTGGTCCACAAGGTCCGCCACCATTGCCACCCGCGCCGGCTGATTCAGCGCCTGCAGCGAGCCCAGCAGCACCGCCGCCAGGTAGATGTGCCAAATGGCCACCGCGCCCGTGAACGAAAGCAGCGCCAACACTGAGATCACGACGCCCACCGCAAACTGGATCGACATCAGCAGCCGCTTCCGGTCGATGGCGTCGGCGATCACCCCGCCCACCATCAGCAGCCCCACGTTGGGCACGCCGTAGAGGAACACCACCAACCCGAACTGCGTTTTGGAACCGGTCACCTCGAGGACCAGCCAGCCCAGCACCAGGAACTGCATCCCCTGCGCCAGGGCCTGCGTGGCGGAACTGGTCCAATACCACCGGAAGTTGGAGGCGCGCCACGGGCCCACAGCCCGACGCACGTAGGACGCAGCGCGGTTACCGCCGCTTTGGGGCTCTACCAAAGCGGAAACTTTGCCAGGACTGCGGGCGATGACGGAGCAGGTGTTGAATACATGCCGCTGATCACCCGCCGATTGTAATCCATCAGAGGATGCAGCGGGACTCTGCCGTCTTGCCAGGCCGGACACGATGCCCCACGCTCCGGTGGTATCATCGGGCCACACATCCAATTGGAGGAGATCACCATGGATATCGGAGTTACCGCCAGGGCTTCCAGCGATTCGGCTGACCCGGCAGAATTGGCGAAGCGGGCTGAGGAACTCGGGTTTGAGTCGTTCTGGCTGCCGGAACACCCGATCCTTCCCGTGCACACCACCTCCCGCTACGGCGGCACACCCGACGGGTCCATCCCACCGTCCATGGCCGACATCGGCGATCCGCTCATCGCCCTGTCCATGGCGGCGGCGGCCACCAGCACGATCAAGCTGGGCACCGCCATCAGCCTGGTGCCGGAGCACAATCCCCTGATGCAGGCCAAGCAGATCGCCACGCTGGACAAATTCTCCAACGGCCGGTTCCTGTTCGGTATCGGCGCCGGCTGGCTGCAGGAAGAGACCGAGATCATGGGCGGCAACTTCGAGCGTCGCTGGGGCCAGACCCGCGAAGCCATCCTGGCGATGAAGGAACTCTGGACCAATGACGAGGCCGAGTTCCACGGACGCTTCTTCGACTTCCCATTGGTCAAATGCTCACCCAAACCCGTGCAGAAGCCGCACCCGCCGGTATTCCTGGGCGGCTACGCTGCCAACGTGTTCAAGCGCGTGGTGGCCTGGGGCGACGGATGGATGCCCGTACGCGTCTCCGAGGAGCAGGTGAGAGCCGGCCGGGCCACCATGGACGAGCTGGCAGAGGCAGCCGGCCGCGACCCCAATTCCATCCAGCTGATCGTCTCGAACGTCACGCCCGACCGGGAAGTCATCGCAGGATACGAGGCAGCCGGCGCCAATCGCGTCACGGTCGCCCTCCCGCCCGATGCCGGCCCCAACGGACTGGAGGAGTTGGAGCGTTTGGCCGAAAAGGTGATCGGCTAACGGCGCACGATCAAGTGCAAGGTACGTAGGGGCGAGGCATACCTCGCTCCTGCACCGCCCGCACACACGACCGCTGACATTCCCATGCCCGAAACCGATGAATCCAACCCCTCCGTCGGCCCTCGCGCCTGGTCGCTCATGCGCGGCAGGGTGGATGGCGAAAACTGGGCGAGCAACCACGCCGAACCCCAGGAGCTCATCGCCTGGGCCGACATCGGCGACTTTGAGCACTACATGGGCCAGATGCCCTTCCCGTACCACAACGCCAAGGCGGTGGAGTCTTACGAGGCCGCCAAACGCGATGCGGATGCCGCCGGCATGGCTCTCAGCCACCGGGAGTACGCCGGCGGTTTCCTGGAGGCGGTTTACGAAAATTTGAGGTCCAAACTGGGCCTGGACCTCTGAATACAGCAGATTGGATCGCGGCGTTACACCGAGGTCGCATCCGGCGGCGCCGGCCCTCGTTCCAGCAGTTCCAGCCAGTTGCCGTCCGGGTCCTGCATGTAGCAGCCCTTGCGCGCGGCCGGATACACCGGGTTGGGCCGCTCCGCCGGCGGGCTGACGAACCTGACGCCCTTCGCCGAAAGCTCCTCGTAAAAGGCGTCCAGGTCGTCCACCATCACGCCCAGGTGAGTTGCGCCCACCTGGAATCGCTGCGGCAATTCCACGGGAACGCTCGGCGGGTTCAGATATTCAATCAGCTCCACCGAATGCCGCATGTCACCGGGCCCCAGGTACACGATGTGCAGCCGCGCGTCGGGATAACCCACCAACTCCGATATGAACTCGCCCTCGAGTATCTGGTCCCGCTCGATGCTGAGGCCCAGCATGTCCCGGTAGAAAGCCAGGGAACGCTCCATGTCGCTGACCACGAACCCTGTATGGTTCATCCATTGCACTTCCATAGCTGCGAACCTCTACACCAGGAAACGGTCAAGCAACACCACTGCGGCCCCCACGGCGACTACGAGACTGCCCAGTCGAATCAGCAACCGCGTTTCCATGTGGGCCAAGTCCGCTTTGGTTGCGTAGTATTGCAGTGCGTTCCGCAGATTGCTGACATCTGCCTTGGTAGCCGGGCTGTCATCCATCGACGCCATTCCAATCCTCCACTAGCACATTGATGTTAGAGAATTATAGCAGCCGACTGACGTGACAATCCCGTTGCCTGAGGGGTCGTACCCCGGCCAGAGGGATCGCCACATATTCATGCTCTTCGTGATGATAGCCTCTACTTCTGACTCTACCGCCCTTCCTTGACGTAATCGGCGCACTTCTCGCCGATCATGATGGTCGTGGCGTTGGTGTTGGCGCGGATGCAATCCGGCATGACGGACGCGTCCGCCACCCGCAGCCCCTCCACGCCCTTGACCTTCAGGTGCTGGTCAACCACGGCCAGCGGGTCAGAATCCGGCCCCATCTTGCACGTGCCCGAGATGTGGTGTGAGGTGCCCGAGTTCTTGCGCAGCCAGTCGTCAAGCAACTCGTCGGACGCCAACTCCTCGTCGGAGGGCATCAGCCGCTCCTCCACCAGGTCGGAGAACGGCGGCTTCTCAGCCATTCGCACCCCCAGCCTGATGGCCTCACGCATCCGCCGCAGGTCCTCCGGCTCCTGGTAGTAGTTGTAGTTCAGATTCGGCTGCACATGGGGATCAGTGGATTGCAGGGTAAGTTCGCCTTGCCCCAGAGCCAGTTGCAGGCTCGCGCCCATGCCGATGTAGTTCAGGTCCTCGTCGATGGCGACGTGGGCCGGCCGGTGCTCGCTGGTCATCAGGTTGGGGCTCAGCTGCATGTCGTTGCGCAGGTCGGATCCTTCAACCGTGTAGCGCAGGCCCACCTGGATCACGGGCGCCTGCACGTCCGGCTTCTCCCCCTTGGCCAGGTACAGCACCGACGCGGCGGGATGGTCGCGCAGGTTCTTGCCCACGCCCGGCGAGTCATGCACCACGGGGATGCCCATGCTCCGCAGGTGCTCGGCCGGCCCGACGCCCGACAGCATCAGCAGTTGCGGCGACGCTACCGCTCCGCTGCTGACGATGACCTGGTCGGCCTCCATCGTGAAGACTTCGCCGCCGCTCTCGGCTTCCACCCCGACCGCTCGTGGCGAGCCTGTCGAACCAGCGTCAAACAGGATGCGGCGGGCCGTTACGCTGCCCCGGATGGTAAGGTTCATCCGGTGTCGCGCGATGTCGAGGTAGTTGATCGCCATGCTCATCCGCACGCCGTCGATGGTGTTCCGCGCTCTTGGCGACACGCCGGTGGACTCGGGATGGTTCTGGTCCTCGTCCCGTGGGAAACCCTCGTCCAGGCAAGCGCGCTCAAACGCCACGGAGTGGGGCAGCCACTCATTGCGCGGCGCACGGCGAACCGGCACCGGCCCGTCGGAACCGTGGAAGTCGTCGCCGCCGAAATCCAGGTCGGTCTCCAGCTTGTTGAAGTAGGGCAGCACGCGGGTGAAGCTCCACTCGTCGTTGCCCCATTCCGCCCAGCGGTCGTAGTCCTCGGGGATGCCGCGGAACAGCACCTGCCCGTTCACCGCGCTGGACCCTCCCGTGGCCTTGCCCCGGGGAATCACCAGTTCGGTCTGGTCGTCGGTGATCTTGGCGGTGTAGTCCCAGTTGTGAGGCCCATAGGCGGACAGCCACACGTTGTTGCCCATCTTGAGGTCGTCCGGCAGGTGCTCGAACACCGGATAGTCCGGGCCGGCTTCCAGTAGCAGCACCGTGCGATTGGGATCTTCCGACAATCGGCTGGCGATGGTGCATCCGGCGGATCCGCCGCCCACCACGATTACGTCGTATTTCATCCTTGGCCTCCTACGGTATGTGAATCCGACCACTGGTCGTTGCGGATTGTCTTGACGGGCCTAATAATACCCAACGACGCATACCTCGCCTAGCGTCGCCAACGCCGTTTCGGATGCATACCGCCGCCGCCATTCCCACCCTGAGCCGTTACCGGTGGGTAATGGCCGCCATGTCGCTGGTGGGGCACCTGGCGTTGGGCTTCAACCTGTTCGGCATCTCCCCGGTGCTGCCCCTCGCCATTGCCGACTACGAGATCAGCAACTTTGCCGCCGGCCTGCTGGTTTCTCTGCCCATGCTCCTGGCGGCGGCGTTCGGCATACCGGGAGGGATGCTCGTCGCCAGGATTGGGGTGAAATACTCCCAACTCATCGCCTGGGGCTCCATGGCCGTGCTCGCCCTGTCGTTCCTCGCCCCCACGTTCGGCGTGATGCTGCTGTTGCGCCTGGCCTACGGCTTGGGACTGGCGCTGATGATCACCTCCACCGGCCCGCTGCTGATGGCGTGGTTTTCCCGGCGGGAAGTGCTGGTCATGAACTCCCTCAACACGGCAGCGGTCAGCCTTGGCGTGGCCATCGCCGTGGCCGGCGCCGCTCCCCTGGCCGCGATCACCGATTGGAAGATATCCATGTCCGTATTCGGCCTGGTCGGCGTCGCCGGATCGGTCGCATGGGTCATGCTGGGCCGCGACGCCCCGTTGGAAGGCGTGCGCCCGGCTCCCATCTCCCTGCGTCAAACCGGCAGCGTGCTGCGCGGACGCACGGTCATCCTGATCGTCCTGACGGACGCCGGCGTCCTGCTCCAGTACACGGCTCTCACCGGTTGGCTGCCCACTTTCTTCAACGACCATCTCGGCCTATCGCTATCCGAGGCGGGATTCATCACCGGGATGCTGCCTTTCGTGGGCGTTTTTGCGGTGCTGGCGGGCGGCATCGTTCCCCTGCGATTCGATTCACACCGCGGCATATTCATCGTTTCCGGATTGGCGGCGTTGCTGGGCGGTTTGGGTTCCTACCTGTCGCCGAATCTGCCCGGCATTTATGCGGCGGCAGGGATACTGGGTTTTGGTTCATGGTTCTACGTCCCGATCCTGCTCACGCTGCCCCTGCGCCTGCCCGGCATCACGCCCCAGAGCCTCGCCGTCATCTATGGTTCCCTGATGACGTTCTCCGGTTTCGCCATGTTCGTCGCGCCCATTCTCGTCGGCGCGCTCAGGGATGCCACCGGCTCTTTCCTGCCCGGGTTCTTCATCTGCACCGCCATGAGTTCAACTGCGCTGATTGCCGGCGCGCTCCTGCCCCGCGACGTTTCCGGCGGCAATACGCCCGGTTGACCAATTCCGTGCTATGTTGAGTGGCCCGGTTCCCATTCGCGACACTCGGGGCGCCAACCGGGCGGTTTGGAGGTGAATCAATGCCAACGCTGCAACTGAACGGAGAGCAGGTACATTACCATGTGGACGATTTCTCGGACCCGTGGCGCTCCGCCGATCCGGTCCTGCTCCACCACTCCGCCGGCGGCAACGTGCATCGCTGGCGACCCTGGGTTCCCACGTTATCCCGCCGTCATCCCACCATCCGTTTCGACATGCGCGGGCACGGCGGCACCACCTCACATTCCGACTCGCCTTTTGTGATTACCGAACTGGCCGCCGACATTGCCCGGGTCATGGACGCGCTGAACATCGCCAGGGCTCACCTCGTGGGCGCCTCCGCCGGCGGTATCGTCAGCCTCCAGTTCGCCCACGACTTTCCGGACCGTCTGCACAGCCTCACGCTGGTGGCCTCAACCCCGCGCCTGGCCCAGATGGGCGCCAACATGGACGCCAGCGGTTGGGGCGACACCCTGCGTAACGAGGGCACCCGCGCCTGGCTGCTGTCCGACACCGACAAGCGTTTCGGCCCCGACACTGCCCACGAGGTCATCCACTGGTACGCGGACGAAGGCGCGAGAACCGAAGCGTCCGAGGTCCTGGCCCTCCAGGCCTGTCTTCTCGCGGCGGACCTCGCGCCATTGCTGCCTCGGATCAACGTTCGCACGCTGATCCTCGCCGCGCGCCACGACCCGATCACCCCGCTGGAAGCCCAGGAACTCATGGCACAGACCATGCCCAACGCTACCCTGGAAATATTCGACGGCGTGGGCCACAACATGAAGGTGGAGATCCCGGACACCCTCGCGCAGCGGACTCTCAACTTTATCGACGGCGCCGATTCCCCATGAGCTTGCAATCGCCCGCACACCATCACCGGAGCATCGCTTGAGCACGACAACAAACCGCATCGACCTGTTCGAACATGAAGCCGCGGAACTCATCCGGTTCCTGAGATCTCTGTCGCCGGAGGCATGGGCCACGCCCAGCGCCTGCGAAGGCTGGACGGTCGCCGACGTCATCGGCCACCTGACCAGCGTGGATCTCTCAAACCGCCTGTTGCGCGGCCTCGATGGCAACCATTCCCCGCCCGAGGGTTCCCCCTCACCGGAACAGCACGATGAGGACGCGTTCGCGCAATCCATCTACCAGCGCGCCATCGACGCCAGCCAACGATTGGGTTCCGAATTGCTCGACGATTTCACCGAACGAATCGACGAAACGGTGAACCTTTTCCGCGACGTGCAGCCCGACCAGTGGAACAACCCGGTTTACTGGCCGTCGGGACCGATGTCCGTGGACACGCTGTTGACCCAACGCATTGCCGAGTTGACCATGCACGGCTGGGATATCCGCTCTCGCCTGGAAGGCCGGTTCCACCTGTCGGACGGCAGTATCGCCGCCCTGCTGGACACCGTGGACCGCGCTGCCCGCCGCGCTTTCCGTCCCGACCCGACTCTGGCCAACCGACCCATACGCTACCGGTTCCTCATCAACCAACCCGAGGAGCGAGTGATGGAACTCGTCCTCAGCGATGACGCGGCTGAGATAATCCACGGCACAGCCGCGGAGCAGCCGTTGGGTCACCCTGGCGTCGCGTTCGAGTGCGACGGGGAGGCCTGCGTACTGATCATGTACGGACGCCTGGCTCCGACCGAGGCCATCGCATCCGGTCGCCTCGTAGTTTCGGGAGGCGACACCCAACTGGCCTCCACATTCGGCGACCGCTTCGTCGGAGGCTGATCCACGCGATCTCCCGTATCACCTGAGAGCGACCGGGGGGTTCGAGTCGTCAGGCGCTGAGGCGCGCTCCGTCCCGGCGCTGACGCTTGCGGTTGTGAGCGGAAAGCTCCATCTTGCGCAGCCGCAGGTTTTGCGGCGTAACCTCCACCAACTCATCGTCAGAGATGAACTCCAGCGACTCTTCCAGGCTCAACCTGGCCGTGGCATTCAGCCGCTCGGCCACGTCGGCTGTGGAAGAACGCATGTTGGTGAGCTTCTTCTCTTTACAGACGTTGATCTCAAGGTCCCCTTCCTGCCGACGGCAGCCGACCACCATGCCTTCGTAAACCTGCGTGCCCGGGTCGATGAACGTCTCGCCCCGGCGTTGCGCGTTGAGCAGGCCGTAGGTGACTGCGGGGCCGCCTTCCGACGCCACCAGCGCTCCGCCGCGCTGCGCCTTGATCTCGCCCTCCATCGGTCCATACGACTCAAAACTGCTGTTGTGCACTCCGTCACCCCGGGTGGTGCGCAGGAAGAAGGAGTTGAACCCGATCAGGCCGCGGGTGGGTATGCGGTACTCCATGTGCACGTAGCCGTCTTCCCCGTACCGCATGTCCCGCATCTGCGCCAGGTGGCCGGCCAGGTATTCGGTCAGCGCGCCCACGTACTCCTCGCGGGTGCTGATGTGCAGGATCTCGTAGGGTTCATGCACCTTGCCGTCGACGGTTTTGGTCACCGGCACCGGGCGCGATACCTGGAACTCAAACTGTTCGCGTCGCATGGTCTCGACCAGTATGGACAGGTGCAACTCGCCCCGGCCCGCCACTACGAAAACATCGGGGCTTGCCGTGGTCTCCACCCGCAGGCTGACGTTGGTGCGCAGTTCGCGGATCAGACGGTCGTAGAGATTCCGCGAAGTGCAATGCGCGCCCTCCCTGCCCACGAACGGCGAGGTGCTGATCCCAAATGTCATGCGCACCGTGGGCTCCTGGATGTCTATGGTCGGCAGAGCGTGAGGGTCCTCCGCGCTGGCGATGGTGTCGCCGATGGCGACTCCTTCGGGGCCGGTGACTGCAACTATGTCTCCGGCATGGGCCGCGTTCGTCTCCACACGCTCCATGCCGTGGAACACGAAGACCCGTTCGACGCTGTGCGGAGTGGGTTCCGCGTCCCGGTGCAGCAGGGCCACGGTGTCTCGCAACCTGAGCGTGCCGTTGGTAATCCGCCCGATCGCCACCTGGCCCAGGTAGTTGTCGTAGTCCAGCGCGGCCACCAGCATCTGCGCCGACGCGTCAGCGTCACCGGTTGGCGGAGGCACCGAATCCAGAATGGCGTCAAACAGCGGCTGCATATCGGTCCCGGGCCTGCTGAGGTCATCAGTCGCCCAGCCCTGCTTGGCCGACGCGTACAGCACCGGAAAATCCAGTTGCTCGGCATCGGTGGCCAGTTCCAGGAACAGGTCCTGCACCATCTCCACCACTTCAGCGACGCGCGCCTCGGGCCGGTCGATCTTGTTGATCACCACCATGGGCGTGACGTTCTGCTGTAGGGCCTGGCGCAGCACGTACGTCGTCTGCGGCATCGGCCCATCGACGGCGTCCACCAGCAGAAGGCAGCCGTCGGCCATGTTCATCACCCTCTCCACCTCGCCGCTGAAATCCGCATGCCCCGGCGTATCGATGATGTTGATCTTGACGCCGCGATACGTGACCGAAGCGTTTTTAGCCAGGATCGTGATGCCCCGCTCGCGCTCCAGCGGGTTGGTGTCCATGATCAGTTCGCCCACCTGCTGGTGAGCGCGAAACACCTGGCCCTGTTTCAGCAGCGCGTCGACCAGCGTGGTCTTGCCGTGGTCAACGTGAGCGATGATGGCCAGGTTGCGAATGTCGTGTCTCTGATGGTCATTCAAGCGTGTTCACCTCACACGGCTATCAAGCATACCACCTGCGCGGAATTTTCAGGCCGGCCCCGCAATGGTATGATCGGCTCAAGTACGCCTGAGGCTCCTGCCGCCCGGACCTGATAGACTGAACTCCCTAGAAGCGCTCCGCAATTGAGAGGACGGGGACCCATGGACGTAAAAGAAGCGGTAGGCACTGCCAAAAGCTACGTCATTGACCTCTTTGCCGATGAAGGAATAACCGATGTCGGTCTTGAAGAGGTAGTGTTCGAAGAGGTAGCAGGCGATTGGAAAGTCACGGTCGGTTTTTCGCGTCGGTGGAACCAAATCAACGGCATTGCCGCGGCTCTAGCACCCGGCGTTCGTAACCGTTCCTACAAAGTTATCCGCATCAGGGACCAAGATAGTCGCGTCATCTCACTCACCGACCGACAACTCGCGGAGAGATCCGACTAGATGCCCGCGAGTGGATACGTTATCGACGCAAACCTCCTCCTGTTGCTAGTGGTAGGCAGCGTCAACCCTGATGCAATTACCCGACACCGAAGGCTTCGGGAATATACTCCGGACGACTACGACATTCTGATCGATCTGATCGCCCAGGTGGGACAGGTGCTGGTGACACCCAACACCCTGACGGAAACGTCCAACCTTCTTGGATACCACCGCGAACCGGAACGTTCCCGCTTTTTTGCGCAACTCCGGTTCATAATCGAGGAAACAAACGAGGTCGTCGTTGCCAGCGTCTCCGCCTCTCACAACGACGCCTTTACACGTCTGGGTTTGACCGATGCCGCGCTCCTGGAAGTTGCCACGGAGGACACGCCGGTTATCACTGTAGACTGGGATCTGTATGCCACCGCCGCTTCATCAAACCCCAATTGCGCGATCAATTTCAATCATCTTCGAAACCTGTAGCCACTGCGCAAAATCCCGATTCAGCCAATTGCATCAGCCATCGAACACGGATACACCGCGAGCATTCCCGATCCCCACCAAAGGAGAACCAGCACCATGACTCTCCAAGACAACTCGCCGAAAGCGAATTTGGCGGCCACTTCCAACTCGGTTATCGAGACCTCCAAACAGGCACTGTTCGACCTGTCCAAAGACGTCCACGCCCACCCTGAGCTGAACTACGAGGAGTTTTATTCATCCAACGCGTTGGCAACGTTCCTGGAGCGGAATGATCTTCCGGTGGAGCGCGGCATCGGAGGCATCGAAACGGCGTTCCGCGCCACCATCCCGGGCGGCGCCGGCGCCGGCCCGACCATCGCGGTCCTTGCGGAATACGACGCCCTGCCGGAGATCGGCCACGGCTGCGGCCACAACCTCATCGCGATGGCCGCCATGGGCGCCGCCCTGGGTCTGAAGGCCAACGCACAGGACCTGCCGGGGCGCATCGAAATCATCGGCACGCCGGCCGAGGAGGGCGGCGGCGGCAAGATTCGCCTGCTGGAGGCCGGCGTCTTCGACGGCGTGGACGCCACCCTGTCGTCCCATCCGTTCTCCAATCGCACCATCGTTCCAGCGGTCTCTCCCAGGGGAGAGAGCTGGAGCCTCGCCATGGTCGGCTACCGGTACATGTACCACGGCCGGGCCGCCCACGCGGCTGCCGCTCCGGAAGCGGGCATCAACGCCCTCAACGCCGTCATTCACCTGTTCACCGGAATCGACGCCCTGCGGCAGCACCTGCGCGACGATGTCCGGATGCACGGCGTCATCACCGACGGAGGCACGGCGCCCAACGTCGTGCCCCAATTCGCCGCCGCCAATTTCATGCTGCGTTCCCGGGACGGCCGGTACCTCAGCGACGAGGTGGTGGGCAAGGTCATGCAGATAGCCGAGGGCGCGGCAGCCATGACCGGCGCGCGCCTCGATGTCGAGGAGTTCTATCCCTTCTATGAGAACGTCCAGCCCAACCTCACCCTGGCCCAGGCCGTGGGCGCCAATCTGCAGGCCCTGGGCGTCCGGCTGGACGACCCGATCCCC
The DNA here is from genome assembly GCA_965116565.1 of Dehalococcoidia bacterium. Taxonomy (GTDB): domain Bacteria; phylum Chloroflexota; class Dehalococcoidia; order Lucifugimonadales; family UBA3495; genus Bin87. The sequence continues at coordinate 296,767 of OZ220699.1, read as the reverse complement.
GGCCGCCCCGGCAGCGGCGCGTCCACGGACTTCGGCAACGTCAGCCAGGCCATGCCCGCCTACGAGTTGCGCTACGCCGTCAGCGAGACGCCCGTGGCATCCCACACCAGCGACATGTGCGAGACGGCCATCACCGATTACGCTCTGTCCAGCGCGCTGCAGGTCGCCAAGGCCCTCAGCCTGACCGCCAGCGACCTCCTGCGTGACTCCACGCTAGTGGAAGCCGCAAAGTCGGAGTTCGCCGAACGCAGCAACTGACCAAACTACCAACGTCTGACCAGCGCTCTCAAACTCCCTCTTCCCTTGAGGGCTGACCGGGCAGGGAGGCGGCAATCGGCCGAGGATTTCACCCTTACCCTGACCCGCTGCCGCCAACGGCGGGTCTGCCTGAGGCGGACAGGTTCCGCGCCCATCAAGGGAGAGGGGATTTATGGCGGTGATTGTTGTGTTTCGGTTGGCTACCTCCTTTCCGGCGACTTGGGTTTTTGGGTTTTCGGCGTCAGGTTGTGGTTCGGGTCGATGGTCCGCCGGTGGCGGGTAAACTCAGCACGGCCCAGGCTGGTTTGGATTGAGCAGAAAGCTATAGTCCTAGGCTTCCATGTCCTCGCGGTCAGCCGGCTGATGGAACCGGGGCAATGCGAACACGGCGCGGTGGTGACACCCGCGGGGTTCCGGGAGCTCAGTCGGGGAATAAACCGACTCTCGGCCCCTTGGGAACCATATTCTGCTGTCGGTTACCCGACAAGCCGTTTTTTGACCCGAACCCTTGTTGACACCTCTCAATTTTCGGTCGATTGGTGAACGCCGCTGCATGCGATGCGACGACCCCGCCCGGTTCTCGAGTACCGGTTGGGGAACCTGACGAATGTAGGATAGAACGTTCGTGCGCAGTCGGGCAACGGGCGGGTGTCACACCAATGGCACAAATTTTTGTGGATTTACAGGATAGGATTGGTTGTCGGGGAAGTGAGACGACCGGCCGGGCACCCCGGTTACGTCCCGTCAATAGGTGTAATTGACGTCATCCTTGGTGATGTTGTTTAGGCAGCAGCCTCCAGGATGTTGGTTACTGGCATAGCCTCGGCGTTGATGTCGTTGCTAATGGTGAGATAGCGACGGCCTTCGGCCCATTCGTCATGCTGCTCAGCCAGCACGGCGCCCACCAAACGCCGGGTGGCGGCCCGGTTGGGGAAGATACCCACCACGTCGGTACGCCGGCGGATCTCCTTGTTCAGGCGCTCCAGGGGATTGTTGGACCAGAGTTTCTGCCAGTGGGACACTGGGAAGGTGGTGAAGGCCAGGATGTCGGGTATGGCGTCCTCCAGCATCTGGGACGCTTGAGGGAAGTGATCTCGGAGTTGAGCCACCACCCGGTCGGCCTGGGCGTGGACTTCCTCTGGTGAGAGTTGCTGGTAGATAGTGCGGACCATAGCGGCCACACCCGGTTGGGAGCGCTTAGGCACCCTACTCAGCAGGTTGGCCATGAAGTGGGTTCGGCAGCGTTGCCAACCGGAGCCGGCATACACCGTGGCGATGGCCTGCTTCAGACCCTGATGGGCATCGGAGATGACCAGTTCCACCCCGCTGAGACCTCGAGCGTTCAGCGAGCGCAGGAAGGCCAGCCAGAAGGCGCCGTTTTCGCTGGCGCCCACGTCCATGCCCAACACTTCCCGCTGACCCTGAGCGTTCACGCCGGTGGCCACCACCACGCTGACGTTGACGATACGTCCGCCCTCCCTGACCTTCTGGGTCAGCGCGTCCAGCCACACGTACGGATAGGGTCCGCCGTCCAAAGGCCGGCCCAGAAAGTTCTCCACCACTTCGTCCAGGTCCCGGCAGATGCGCGACACCTGGCTTTTCGAAATCCCATCACAGCCCAGGGATTTGACCAAGTCATCCACCCGCCGAGTGGACACCCCTTCCACGTAGGCCTGCTGGATCACCGCCAGCAGCGCTTTCTCGCTGCGTCGCCGGGGTTCCAACAAGCTGGGGAAATAGCTGCCCTCTCTGATCTTGGGGATGCGCAATTCCATCGTACCAACACGGGTGTCCCAATCTCGCCTGCGGTAACCGTTGCGGTGGGTGACGCGCTCTGGGTTGCGTTCCCCATGCTCAGCGCCGATCTGCGCCGACACCTCGGCCTCCATGATGCCCTCCACCAGCACCTGCAGGGCTTCCCGCAGAAAGTCCACATCGCCGTCCATGCCGCGCTTGCGTAGTAGGTCCAAAAGGTCCATGCTGTTCTTGGCCATCGCGTTCCTCCCTCATCGGGTTGGTAGTAGTTCCGATAAGGATGACGCGGTGGCCATCGTCTTGCCACCCAGTACCTCTTACACCACGTCCGGGTACTCTACTGGCACCCCTGCGACGGGTGGCGTTGGATGATTGGGCAGGGCGGGCATGCGAGGCGCGCGACCCTGTCTCCCGCCAGGGACTGATCCGCAGGTGGCGGTCAGGGGCTCCGGCTCCCATCAAGGGAGAGGAGATTTATCTGCCCGTGAGGCGATCATGGTGCGGAACGTCCGCCTGGGGCGGGCAGGCCGTCGAACCATAGGAGTCGCAGGCGCCCTGCACACCATCAGCTCACCGAGGGCAAAACCTCCTCGGTGAACCGGGCCATCTGCCCCATCTGGTCGGGCGAGGCGAACCTGACGATGAAGTAGTCGGCCCCGCATTCCCGGTACGCTTCTATGGCGTCGGCGACCTTGGCCGGCGGCCCGAACACGCACAGCAACTGCTTGCTGATGACATCGTAAGGAATGCTGTAGTATGCCCGCATGAACCGGTCGCCCTCGGCCAGCGCGGCGTCGGTGTCGTCGTTCAGGTTCACCGAGATGTACAGGCAGCGGCCTATGCCCGAAGGATCGCGGCCCATCTCCCCGGCGCACTGTTCAATCCTTTCCCAGCATTGGCTGAACAGATCCGTCGACGGGACGTTGGTGATCCATGCGTCGCCCAGTTCGGCCACCCGGGCCAGCCCGCGGCGCACCCAGTTGCTGGAAATCCAAAGCGGTATGGAGTGTTGCACGGGCCGGGGTTCCAGGGCAACGTTCTCCAGCGGATAGAACTCGCCGCCGCTGCTGACCGGCTCTCCAGTCCACAGCGCGCGCATGGCCCGAATCCCTTCCTCCATCCGGGGCGCCCGTTCCGTTATCGGGACTCCCACCGCCGCGTGTTCGTCGATGAACATCTGGTTGTTGCCCCGGCCTGCGCCCAGCCCGAGGATGGTGCGCCCGCCGGAGATGTTGTCGATGGTCGCGGCGGCGTGCGCCAAGTGCACAGGGTGGCGCAGCGCATTGAGCAGCACGGCGGTCCCCACCTTGACCCGTGAAGTGCGCGCGGCGACGGCCGCCATCGCGGTCATGGGTTCCAGGCGTGGCTTGGAAGTGATGCTGTCCCCAACCCATACGGAGTCGTAGCCGGACCGCTCGGCGGTTTCCGCCATCTGCCAGACCAACTCCGTCTGCGGCCCCCGGCTGCCGGCGTACACCAGGACGCCTCGCGTGGGCAGCAGGACTCCAAAGTTGTCCCCAACCGCCATCGTGTCCTCCTCTCCCGCGTATATTCGTTGGTGAGCGCAGGCCGACGCCTAGAATCGCCGGCATTCGTCGCGCCGGCGCGCAACCGGCGCGACGCCGAATCCAGCCTCGACCACGCCCGTCGTTGGGACGCTCCGGGTTGCTAGTCCTCGACCTCGACGATCATCTCGATCTCGATGGGCATCCCGCCCGGCAGAGTCGCCATGCCGACGGCGGACCGCGCGTGCCGGCCCCTGTCGCCGTACAACTCGATCAGCAGGTCGGATGCTCCGTTGGCCACCAGGGGCGGGCCGGCGAAATCGGGCGCGGAGTTCACCATGCACAGCAGCTTGACGATGTGGCTCACCTTATCCAGGTCTCCGATCGCGCCCTTCAGGTTGGTCAGCAGGTTCAGCATGGTCTGGCGCGCGCAGTCGTAACCCTGCTCGACGGTCAAATCCGCTCCCAGCTTGCCCGTGTGCAGCAACCCGCCTCCGGGCAGGCCCGGTCCGGTGCCGGACAGGAACACCAGGTTCCCAGTACGCACGAAGGGAATGATGTTGCCGGCTCCCGGCGCACGCGGCGGGGGCAACTCGAGACCCATTTCTTTCAGCTTGTTTTCTATCTCCGGCATGAAAATCGCTCCTTGATCGCGAATTCGTATGATTGGATTGACCCATGTGGAACGGGCGCGCCGATGGTATCACGCCCCGGCGCGCTACGGAACGTCCGGGATGGAGTTGCTCACCCGGGCGCTGGGACCCGTCCCGCCGCTCCGGCTGCCTGGCCCGCAGCGGTTACTGTCTCAGGTGCCGGTCGTAGAACAGCAGCACCCGGTGCCACATGTCCTGGGCGGGCGCGGCCCGGTAGCTGGGCCGGTAGTCGGCAAAGAAGGCATGCCCGGCGTTGTTGTACATCACCCACTCGTAGGTCTTGCCGTGCTGATCCAGCAGGGCTTTCATCCGCTCCGCCTGCTCGGCCGTTGGGTTTTCGTCCTCGACGCCGAATAACGCGAGCAACGGGCATGACAGATCGGGCACCATGTCCATGGGCTGCACCGGCCGCAGTTCGGTGGGTTCGTGGACGATGTGGCCGCCCGCGGAGTCCACCGCCGCGTCGATGTTGCTGCTCAGGCACGCCATCATCAGCGTGTAGCGCCCACCCGAGCAGAACCCGATGATGCCCACCTTGCCGTTGCTATGGGCCTGGGACTTGAGGAACGTCGCCGCTCCCTCCAAATCGTCCATGGCCCGATCGTCGGGCGAGGCAAACAGCGTGGCCAGCACGTTTTCCGGCTCCGGCGTGCCCTCGCGGGTGTACAGGTCGGGCGCGATGGCCAGGTAACCCTGTCCGGCAAAGCGCACCGCGATGTCCTTGTGGTGGTCCATCAGGCCCATGCCTTCCATGGTCACGATGACTCCGGGGTACGATCCCGCCGCAGCCGGGCGGCTGTAGAAAGCGTCGATCGTCGTGCCGTCTCTGCTGGTGTACTGGATCGTCCCGGTCTCCAAGTCCTGTCCAACGAGTACCATGATCAACCTCCAGCGGTGCTGTAAGCGGTAGGGACAAGCTTCGACCCTACGGATTCCTGACTCAAATATTGCCTGTCGGTGTCGGTCTCCCGCAGCATTGTGTGCGGCTACCGACGCGCTGCGCCGGTTACGTCGCCGGGTCTCCCAGCAACGCCAATTTATCCTGGAACGCCTCGATCGCCCGTTCCTCCGGCACGCCCATGAAGAACCTGAGTCCCTGCACGTATTCCAGCACCTCCCGGGGCAGCATCAGCAGATCATTGCGCGGCCCGGTGGACTTGTACAGGTTGTTCATCCAGTCCTCCTGCCCTACGAAAAGCGCATCCTGGAGGACCACGAAATCCTGGCGCTCCATATCCGCGCGAAACATCCACCGGTTGAAAACGAAGGGCAAACCCGTCCACTCCTGCCACTCTTCGCCCAGGTCGTAACGGTGAGGGAAGCCGCGCACGGCCCGGCGCCCGCGCAATCCCTGGTTCCACGTGAGAAAGATAGCTTCGTGGTCCATATCGCGGTCCACGAAGGTGACGCCGCCGATGCCGTGTTTCTGGGACAACAGCACCTGCAGCAGATTCAGCGTCGTCGAATCGGGATCGCTCACTGCAATGGCGGCGCCGCTCAACTCGCCGAGCGGCTTGTTGGACAGCAGCACGCACGAAACGGCGCGATTCACCGAGGCCACGCAGAACCGCTCGATGGGTGAGGCGTTGGGCGTCAGCGCGGGCACGTCCAGGAGCGGCACGGGGCCGGCGTCAATCTCGCCGCGCTCCATCGCTCCCGTAACCTCGTGGGGTTCCAGATCAAGCAGTGCGATGCCGCGACGCTCCATATCGAAGTAGAAAGCTTCGCATTCCAGGTTGGGAACATGACCTACTGTGATGGGCATGGCAACGATTTACTCCCTATGTCACGGCAGTTATTCCAACGTCATACCACTTGAAAGGGCCCCCGTCCATACCCATCAGGCCGGCGTCCCGGCCGTTTCGGGCATGGAGCGGAGGCCCCTTGTGGTTCAGGTACGATCAGGACTTACAGGCGCGGTCCCATGAAGGTGAGCGCCTGCTTCTGGAATACCTGGATGCGGTTGCGAGGGCCTTCGCAGACGAACACGCGATTGCTGTCGTCCACGGCGACGCCGGTGGGCGCCCAGAAGTCCCGTTCCCGCTCGAGACCGGGGGCGCGTTCCCGCTCGCCCCACATCTCGGGGTTCGCGTCCAGCTTGTCCTGGCCCCACTTGGATACGGTGGCGTCGCCGGTCTTTTCGCCGCAGAAGATGCCATCCGGATCAAAGAACTGCAGCCGGTCATTGAGCCAGTCGGCAACGTAGATGATGCCGTCCTGGTCAACCGCCACGTCGGCGGGCCGGTTGAACTCGCCGTCTCCGGAGCCGGAGGACCCGAACTTCATCAGGAACCGACCGTCGGCGGAGAATTTCTGGATGCGGTCGTTGCGCCAGTCCGCGATGTAGATGTTGCCCCGGTTGTCGATGTCGATGCCCCAGGGGGTGTCGAACTCGCCGTCGCCGTGGCCGAAGCTCCCGAACTTGGAGATGAACTGGCCGTCCGGCGTGAACTTCTGCACGCGGTGGTTGTTCCCGTCCACGACCAGGACGTTGTCGTCCGCGTCAATGGCCAGGCCCGACGGGCGGTCGAGTTCTCCGTCGCCGCTGCCGACCTTCTCTTCCCACTTGCCGATGTACTCGCCGTCGCGGGTGAACATCGAAATGCGGTGGAGCCATTCGTCGGAAACGTAGACGTTGCCGTTGCTGGCGATGGCCACGTTCACGGGCCACACCAGGGAGCCGTCCTCGAAGTTGTATTCGTGGGGCCCCTGCTGCGGAACGCCGCGCGCGAATGCGTTGACGTATTCTTCGTCAACGGTGCAGACGGTGACGCGCGTGCCCTCGGGCCGGTATTCCGACGAGCGGCACAGGACGTACATCAGGTCGTCCTCGCCCCGGGCCATGTGGATCGGATACGTAAAGCCCGGGCCGAACTGCTCGCCACGCCCGATGGTGTGGCTGTACTGGAGTTGTACGTGGGATATTCTGGTAGCTGTAACCATGATCACCTCCTTTTGTAGGCCTACGGGCTAAATGAAGTCCATCTGCTCGAAGGTGCCGTTCACGATGGGCTGGGCGTCCAGGCCCATCCACTTCTCCATGATGGTCGAGTAGATGCCGCGGAAGTCGTTGTTGAAGTGCAGATCGCCCTCCAGCAACTTGCTCTCTTCCAGCGACGGATACTCGCCGTAGAGGCCGCCCTTGACCTGTTCGCCAACCACGAACGCAACGCCGCCGGAGCCGTGGTCGGTGCCGGAGCCATTGTCATGCACGCGGCGGCCGAACTCGGTGAAGACCAGGAGGATGACGTCGTCGCCGGCGTTGTGCTCCTTGAGGTCGTCGTAGAAGTCGGCGACGGCGTGGGAGGTCTCGGTCCACAGTCGGGTGTGGTTGGCCAACTCGCCGGCGTGGGTGTCGAAGCTGTTGTACGGCGCGGTGGTGTAGAGCACCCGCGTGCCGAACCCGGCCAGGTGGGTCTGGGCGATGTTGCGCATGTACTGGGCAACGGTGTCGCCGCCGTATTCCACGGAGGAGGAATACATTTGGGGAGCCGTGCTCAGGATATCGGCGCCTTCCAGGGCGTCGAGGCCGGTCTGGGCGAAGTAGTCCAGCACCGGGCCCTGGCCCAGCATCGGGGAGTAAACGCGGGAGAAGACGTCCAGGGCCTTCGTCCGCTGTTCCTCGATCTCGATGCCGGTGAGCACGCCGTAGGTCTCCAGGTTGCCCACCGAGGCAACGGGGACGCCCGGGGCCACCAGCGACCGGGGGAGGCCGCGGCCGAAGTTGACGCCGGTCAGCACGTTTTCCTTGTCCGGGTCCAGGTCGCGCACGGCGCGGCCCAACCAGCCCTCGTCTCCGACCTTGTCCGGCTCACAGGTGTGCCAGATGTCCATGGACCGGAAGTGGGAGCGGCTGGGGCTGGGATAACCCACGCCCTGGATGACGGCAACCTTGCCTTCGTCGTACAGGCGCTTCATGGGCCCCATGGCCGGGTTGAACCCGATGTAGTCGTTGATAGGCAGAACCTGGTCGACAGGTATCCGCACGTTGGGGCGATTGTCCAGGTACAGGGGGTCGCCGTAGGGGACGATGGTGTTGAGCGCATCGTTGCCCCCGGACAGCTGGAGTACCACCAGCACCGGATCTTTCTTGGTGGATGTCATATCTTTCCCCCTTTTGTTACTCGAACAGGTACTCGGTGGTCGCCACGATGGACTGGAGCATCTGCCCGACGCGCGTGCCGAACTCGTCGCTGCCGGTCCGCAGTTCGCCCTCGCTGTCTGCCAGGGCAATCAGCTCGTTGCGGGTGACGTCGGCCAACTGGTAGTGGCCGAGCAGCTGCAGGCAGCCGTCCACCAGCTGTTCGGACGAAATGGTGTCGCCCTGGGAGCCGAGGCGGTTGATGATGGCCTGCACGCCCCGATGGGAGGTGTCGCCGACTGCGTCTGCGGTGAAGTTGATGCGCTCCACCAGGGTGCCGCTGTCGATCCACTCGCGGCCGGTGTGCCAGCCCTCCACGGTGGGCGGGTTCAGCAGGTCCTGGCCCATGTAGCGGATGGTGAGGGTCATGGCGTTCATGCCGGGCCTGGGCATATCGAAGTCGCCCACGAGCCGCATGGTGCCGACGACCGTCTCGGTCGGGCTCTTGACCTTCTCGAACCGGGCGTTCTTGAAGAAGTCGGAGTTGAACAGAACCCGGAGCATTGATCGGATGTCGTAGTTGGAGCGGAAGTACTCGTCCTCGAGCATCTTGATGGCTTCGGGGTCGCGCGGCGGCGTGTTCTGCCAGGCGGGAACCTGCGGCTCATCGGCCACGAAGAAGTTGTACATGTGCCGCGCTACGAACCGGGCGGCTGCCGGCTGACGGGCGACGATCTTGACGATGTCCTCACCGTTGAAATTGCCGGTCTCGCCGAGGAAGGTCTTTTCCTCGTAGTCATGGTCGGAGGGGTCGTAGATGAACGCGGCCTCGTACTTGCCGTAGGGATACCGGGGGATGGAGTTGGTCACCGTCCATCCGGTGAAAGCACGGGCGGCTTCCTTAACGTCGTCTTCGGAGTAGTTGGCATTGCCGTCCATGCCGACGCCCAGGGAGAAGAGCTCCAGAAGCTCACGGCCCCAGTTTTCATTGATGGCGTCCTTGTGGCTCATGCAGTTGTCCAGGTAGAACACCATGGCCGGGTCGCGGGACAGGCCCATCAGCAGCTCTTCGAAGTTGCCGAACCCGAGGGTGCGGAACATGTCGAGCTCGATATTCTGCTGCTTGGGATACTCGCACTTGGCGTGGCCGGTGCAGAAGATATGGTGCCAGAACAGGGCGATCTTCTCTTCAAGCGGTCGCTTGGTGTTGATCATCCGGAAGGTCCACTCTTCCTGCTGGCCCTCGAGCCCGGCCTTGGACACCCACTGCGGCTGGTAGCGCATCAGGATGTCGTCCTGGATGGCGGGCTGAGTCTCCGGGTTCAGCAGTTCTTCAACGGTGGCCTCGTAGCCCTTGGCGGCGCGCGCTTCGAGCTCCTCGTACGACGCTCCAAACCCGGCGCGCCGCATGAGGTGAGCCATCAAGGCAATGTCTTGTTCAGCCATTTTTTACCTCCTGAGTCCGTGTCTCTGGCGTGGCCCGGCGGCCACACTTCCCTGTTGACGAATTCCGTCGTATTTTCGCGCTTAGGAGACATAAATTGATGCTTCTCTCAAGCGTCCCCCGCACGGAGACGGCAATCCGCCGAGTTTGCGGTAATGCTATCCCTAATGGCGGAAAAGGTCAATGATTTTTATCACGAAATAACCGTTCAAGGTTGGAGGCGCACTTGCTGCTGTACATGGGCTGTATATTGATACAACTAATATCAAGTGCGATGATATAATTTGAACGAACGCTGGCATCCATATCACAGCTCGGCGTTGGCAAAGGAGTGAGCAATGCAGCATCCGAATCGCATGACTGCGGGGGCTCTGCCCCGTACGTTGGCCCTGCTGGCGGTGATGGGCCTGTTGTCCCTGCTGATAGCCTGTCGCGGAGGGGGCGACCCGGCGGCCACGGCCACGCCCCCGTTCTCGCCGCCCACTGCGCTGCCGAGCCCGGAGGCGGTTTCCGACGGCACGGGCGCAGAGGCCACTGCGGCGCGAACCTCCACCTACTGGGACGGAGCCACCACCTGGGAGCCCGAGGACGTGAGCGGCCTGGAACGGGTAACTCAGGAACTGGTTGACCCGCCGTTCCTGCCGGAACATGAGCAAACCTACAGCGGGGAGCCCAGGGTGGTTGAGGTGAATATGGTGGTGGAAGAGACGGAAATTGAGGTTGGCCCCGGCGCGTTCATGTGGGCCTTCACCTTCAACGGAACGGTGCCCGGCCCCATCATCGTGGTGCATGAGGGCGACTACGTTGAGTTGACTCTGTCCAACCCGTCCGACAACGGGCTGCTCCACAACATCGACTTTCACGCATCCGTGGGCGCTCTGGGCGGCGGCTCCCTGACGCAGGTGGGTCCGGGCCAGGAGGTGGCGCTGCGATTCCGGGCGGTGAAACCCGGCGTGTTTGTCTATCACTGCGCTCCCGGCGGCACCATGGTGCCCTGGCACGTCACTCATGGCATGAACGGCGCGATCATGGTGCTGCCCCGGGACGGCCTGAAGGATCCGGCCGGCAATCCGCTGCGCTACGACCGCGCGTACTACGTCGGCGAGCAGGACTACTATCTGCCCCGGAACCCGGACGGAACGTTCAAGCGTTACGAGAACGCAGCCGCCTCGGCGCTGGATGACCTGGAGGCGATGAAAACCCTCGCCCCGACGCATATAGTGTTCAACGGGGTCACCGGCGCATTGCAGGGAGAGGGCCAACTGACCGCCAACGTGGGCGAGAACGTGCTGATCGTTCACTCCCAGGCCAACCGGCAATCGTATCCCCACCTGATCGGCGGCCACGGCGATTACGTGTGGGAACGCGGCGGCTTCAACAACCCGCCCGAACTGGACCTGGAAACCTGGGAAATCGCCGCCGGTTCCGCCGGGGCATCCATACACACCATCCGCCAGCCCGGAACCTACGTGTACCTGTCCCACAACCTCATCGAGGCGTTCGCGTATGACGCCAAGGCGATCCTGGTGGCCGAAGGTGAATGGAACAACGACCTGATGGAACAGGTGAGGCCGCCGGGCCCCATCCAGTAGCGGGCCCACGCCGAACATCGCCCCGCCTGGTCACCGCGATAACAAGACGGGGGAAACCGTGCGCGCGTGCGGCGTAGGGGCGAATGATTATTCGCCCCTACGTGCATACAGACTGTCCCGCAACCGTGCTCTACCGGAAATCCGCGTGGGCCGGGAACGCCGCCAGCAGCGGCGACACCGTGTCGATGGTGGCGGCGCCGATGCTCTCGATGTCGGGGCAGCCGCACATGCCCATCGTCGCGTCCAACTCGTCCCGCAGCATCTCCAGCACGGCCCTGACCCCGGCCTCGCCGTCCACCGCCAGGCCCCAGAACAGCGGCCGCCCCATGAGCACCGCCTGCGCGCCCAGGGCGACGGCCTTGAAGATGTCGGTGCCCCGGCGGATGCCGCCGTCCAGGTACACCTCGGCGTTGCCGTCGACAGCGTTGACAACCTCAGGCAGCACCTCGATGGTGGCCGGCGTGGTGTCCAGGTAGCGCCCGCCGTGGTTGGAAACGATCACGCCCTTCGCGCCGTTTTCGGCCGAAAGCCGGCCGTCCTCGCCGGCCATGATGCCCTTCACCACCACGGGCAGGTTGATGCTGGACGCGAACCAGTCCAGGTCGTCCCACGTGGACGCAACGTCGCGGATGTCGCTGGGTCCGGCGGGCGCGTCGGCGGCGAACTTCCAGGTGTGGGTGCCCAGGTCAAGCTGGGCGTAGTTGGGCGATTCCGCGCCCACGTAGTCGTTGCGGATGTTGCGCTCGCGCTTGGGCTTGATCTTGGCGTCCAGAGTCATGCAGATGGCGGAATAGCCGGCTTCCTCGGCGCGGGCGGCCATTTCCAGCGTCAGGCCCCGGTCCTTGAAGAAGTACTGCTGGAACCAGATTGGCCCACTGGCCGACGCCGCCACGTCCTCCAGCGTCCGCGCGGCGTGGGAACTGAGCACCATCAGCGTGCCGGCCGCGCCCGCAGCCTTGACCGACGCGATCTCCGCCTCCGGGTGGGCCGCCTCGTGATTGCCGGCCGGATCCAGCATCAGGGGCAGGGAAATCTCCTGGCCCAGCACCGTGGTCGCCATGCTCCGCCGGTCCACGTCCACCATCATGCGGGGTCGCAGCATGATGGAGTCGTACACCGCCCGGGTGCGGCGGATGGTGATCTCGTCGGTCGCGCCCCCGGCGATGAAATCGTAGTGGCCCTTCTCGATGTTTTGCCTGGCTATGTCTTCATATTCGAAAATGTTGACCGGATCTGCAGCCATGTCCATCGCCTCCCACGTCGGTTCGGGTTGAGCCGACATTATACCCAGCCATCGTCTCCCCTAACGGCGCGTTGGGATGTGGAGGAAACTAATCCAGCCAAGCGGTGACTTCATCGGCCGGCGCGCGCACCGACGCGGAGGGCCGCGACGGATGTCCGATGAACAGTGCGCCCACCATCGTCCAGTCCGGTTCTCCTCCCATGGTTTCCGCCAGTTGCGGGTGCCGGGTCGTGTTCCCGGTGCTCCAGTCGCAGGCCAGGCCCTCCGCGACGGCCGCCAGCAGGAGATTCTGCACGGCGCAGCAGGCGGCGGCGTAGTTCTCCTGCGTCAGTTCCTCACTGTCCCCGGGCACGCTGTACACGTAGATCAGGGCCGGAGCATCCAGCACCCGCTGCCGGCTTCCATCGGCGTGCTCGTGATTCCCGCTGCGCGCGAACAGGTTGTCGTAGGCGAGTTGCGCGACTTGCGCCCGTTTTTCGCCGCCCTTTTCCAGGACGAAGAACCGCCACGGGTTGGTGAGCCGGTGGTTGGGCGCCCACACCGCGGCGTCCAGCATTCGCTGCAGCGCGTCCCGGCCGGGAACCTCATCCGAAAATTCGTTGTTCATGCGGCGGTTGTGGATGGCTTCGTAAACTGAGATCGTCGTATCCGGCGCGCTGACGTTGCCGCTCCGCAGTCGGTTGTTGGTTGTCATGTCTGTTGCTCCCCGTATCAGTGCACTCATTGGAAATGCGGATGCACACAATGTACCGCCGCGCCCGTCGACCGGCAAGGCTGGACCGACCGCTCACCAAGGCAACGGCGATGCGGCGGAGCCTGATGATGGCGAGTTCGCGAGCGAATTTGCGCTTGAGGGCGTCGATGCGACGACGGAGTTGGGGATTGGACGGGTCGAGGGTTGGGCGCCGGATGGCGTTGGGCGATTGACGGCGTTAGGCGATGGAGTATTTGAATGGTAAGGATGGCATGGAGGGAGGGGCAAGGGAGCGACGTCATCGGATTGCCATTGGGCGGGAGGCAGACTTCGCTCCTGAGGGGGTTCCGCCCTGAGGGGGTTCCGCCCTGAGGGGGTTCCGCCCTGAGGGGGTTCCGCTCCTGGCGATGGGGAAGTGCGTACGCGTGAGGCTTTGAGGTTTCTTGTCCCAATGACGTTGGTTTGATATAAGAGCCAGACTTATGGCGTCATATTCTGCTGCCCTTCTCAACTGGCGTCCCCAAACCCCCTTCTACTACGGCTGGCTGGTCCTGGCACTCTCCGGGGCCGGGGCCTTCGCGGCTACGGTGGTGGCCGGCGTCGTGCTGGGCGGCATCCAGATCCTGGTGTCGGAGGATACCGGGTGGCCCAGGAGCTGGATCGGGTATTCCGCCAGTTGCGGCGTCCTGATGTCGGGGGTTTTCGCGCCGTTCGCCGGGCGGATGGCGGACCGGTACGGGCCCCGCTGGCTGATGCCGCTCGGCCTGGTCGTTCTGGGACTGTCGATGCTGTCATTCGGCTGGGTGCACCTGGCGTGGCAGTTTTTCATCGCCGCGGTCATCGCCCGGGCCGTCAGCCAGCCCTTCCTGATCGGCGTGGTGCCGCGGACGATGGCGGTCAACTTTTTCAACCGTCGTCGCAACATCGCGCTGGCCTGCACCGGGATGTATCGTCCCATCAGCGCGGCGGCGATCATCCCGGCATTCTCGGCGATCACGCTGTTGGCCGACTGGCGTGTCGCTTTCCGATGGTTCGGGATATTCAGCCTGCTCCTGGCCATACCCATGATCATCGTCATGCGCCGCCGGCCGGAGGACATCGGCCTGCTGCCCGACGGAGCCACGCCCCAGCCGGCCGTAGGTCAGCCCGGCCAATCCGGGACAACACGCGGCCGGCCCCAGGAATCGCAGGGCGCCACGGCGGAGGTCAGTTGGACGTCAAAAGAGGCGATGCGGTCCAGGGCCTTCTGGATGGTCTCCATCGTCGCATTCCTCAACGTGTCGGGCAGTTCCGGCCTGGGTTTCAGCCTGGTGCCCTACCTGCACGAGTTCGCCGGGTTGACCACCATCCAGGCCACCGGAGTGCTCAGCATCAGCACGTTCCTCGCCCTGAGCAGTCTGGTCTGGGGACAGGTGGCCGGCAAGGTGACGCCCCGGTGGTGCGTTATCGCAGCCATGGGAGTTTCCGCGCTGGCGACCCTGGCCCTGTTCCAGGTCAACTCATTGATGGCGGCGTACGCCTTCGGCATATTCTGGGGCCTGTTCCACAGCGCGCTGGAGGTGCTCCTCTACATGGTCCTCGCGGACTATTTCGGCCGGAATTCCTACGGGGCCATCGCCGGCGCGATGCGTCCCTTCGAGGCCGGTGGGCTGGCGCTCGGCCAGATCGTTGGGCCGGTGGTGTACGACCTGACCGGTAACTACGCCATCCTGATCTTCTTCTCGGCGGCGGTGCAGGCCACGGCGATGTGCCTGATGATCCTGGCCCGGCGGCCCGAACGCCGTCCGCAGCTGGAAGCGGAAGCTGCGTAACCATCCGGCCCCGCTGCGGTCATCGCTATGCAGATAGCCCTCTCCCCCGGTAGCCCTCTCCCCCGTCGGGTGGAACATCCTCCGGGGGCGGGAGAGGGTTGGGATTCCTTCGCTGTTCTATCTGCCAATGGCGATTCGCGACCGACCCATTTGACTGGAAGAATGCGGAGCGTCAGCTTACGTCTGAATCCCGCCATCCCGACCTAGCCCTGCGAAAGCGACACGTCCACCGCTGCCAGCCCCTCGACCGCCAGACCGTACCCCAGCATATCCTGCATCTGCCGCTTGAGTTGCAGGGTCAGGGCGACCCGGGTGTAGCGCAGCGTCAACGGAGGACGTTCCGCCAACTGCCGGGCCAGTTCCCAGGCGCGGGGCAGCAGGCGATCCCCGGGCAGCACTTCGGACACCACGCCCAACTCCAGAGCCTCCTGCGCGGATAGCGTCTGTCCCGTCAGCAGGAAGTACCGGCCCCGATTCTGCCCCAGCAGCATCGGCCACACCACGTGCACGCCGTCCCCGGGCACCACGCCGCGCGGGAAGTGCGGCGCGTCCTGGAAGGTCGCCGTCTCCGACGCCAGCACGATGTCCGACATCACCGGAATCTCGGCGTGGATGGTTGCCGGGCCGTTGACCGCGCCAATCACCGGAACTTCGATCTCCAGCAGGTTGGTCAACAGGCGCTTCCCTTCCCAGTAGGTCTTGTCCCAGTCCTGGGGCATGCGCCGGGTGGGTCGGTTGGGTTCGAAATTCGCGCAGTAGTCGTCGCCCGTGCCGGTGAGGATCACCACCCTGTTCTCCGGGTCCGCGCCGATGTCGGCGAATGCGTAACCCAACTCCCGGTGGGAAGCCTCGCCCCACAGCAGGCTCCCGTCCCCGGAGTGAAACGTCACCTGGAGTATCCCGTCCTCCCGCTGCACGCTCACCGTCTCGTATTTGTTCTCGTAATCCGCCAGAGTCGTCATGGCTGTCCTCCTTGAAGCGTCAACCGTCGTTGTGCTGCGGGCAACTCGCCCTACCGCACTGTACACCGATGTTGGCAACCTCAGATCAGGATGTGCATAACACTCCGGCGGTTGTGTTAGCATTCGGCGTGACAATCAACGACGCAGGAGGAATCATGGGTTCCATACGCTTGTACACCGGTGACGACGGCCATTCCCATATCGAACATATCGACCCGCCCACTCATCCGGAGTGGAGCGAGTTGCAGAACGCCAAGGGCATCATCTTCCGCGCCTCGCCCCCGGGCTATTTCAGCGACTGGCACGTGGCGCCCCGACGCCAGTACATCATCACCCTCTCCGGGGAAGGGGAAATCGGCCTCGCCGACGGCACCGTCCACCGCCTGGGCCCCGGTGACGTCAACCTCGCCGAAGACCTCACCGGCCACGGTCACACCACCCGGGTGGTGAGCGACGTTCCCCGCGTGACGGCCACCATCCACCTGGACGACTAACGCGGGTCCGACTTCGCCGGCGCGCAAATGCCCGGTCAACGCGCCCGTTTGCGTTTCTCGATGGCCCGTTGACCGGTCCAAGCCATTCGATTACATTGTCCCGTTCCGTGCCGGATCCTACACACGTGCCCGGGACATCCAATCACCAGGGGAGGTGTTCGCCATGCCTTTGCCGCAGAATCGCGTCGATTACAGTCCGATAATCGACCGGCCCATCATCAAGTGGCCCAACGACGCCCGGGTGGCCCTGTGGATCGCCCCCAACGTCGAGCACTACGAGTACGAACCCGAATTCGATGGGCACCGGGATCCCTGGCCGCGCACCCCCTACCCCGACGTGCAGGGTTACGCCTACCGGGACTACGGGAACCGCGTGGGCTTCTGGCGCATGGCGGACGTGCTGGACAAGCACGACATCCGCTGCTGCGTGTCCCTGAACATGGCCGTGCTAGAACACTTCCCGGAAATCGGCGAGGCCATGGTGCAGCGCAACTGGGACTTCATGAGCCACGGCATCTACAACACCCGCTACCTCAACACCTACACCGAGGAGCAGGAGCGCGAGTTCTACCGCGACACCATCGACACCCTGATGCGCCACACCGGCAAGCAGCTCAAGGGCATGCTGGGCCCGGCCATCTCCGGCACTGAGCGCACCCCCGACCTCATGGCCGAGGCCGGCCTCATCTACCACACCGACTGGATGCATGACGACCAGCCCGTGCCCATCCGGGTCAACAGCGGCAAGCTCGTCTCGGTGCCCTACTCCATCGAGCTCAACGACGCCCCGCTGTTCCGCCAGCACTACGAGGGCGACTACTTCGCCGAGATCTGCAAGGCCCAGTTCGACCAGTTGTATGAGGAAGGCGCACACAGCGGCCGCGTAATGTGCATCGCACTCCACCCCTACCTCATCGGCCAGCCCCACCGGGCCAGGTATCTGGACGACGTCCTGAGCTACATCATGTCCCACGACGGCGTCTGGCAGACCACCGCCGACGACATCGCCGAGTACTACATCGCCAACTACTACGACGAAGCGGTGGCCCATGCCGCCCGCCTCAACGATGCCGGCAACTGATCGACCGCGCAATCTCCCTCTCCCCCGATGGGTGGCGCGTCCGCCCGTGGCGGGAGAGGGTTGGGGTGAGGGTGAAAGCCCATTCAATCAACGCTGATCCCGCAACGCTGATCCCGCAACACTGATCCCGTCGCCCACAATGAGGAGATAACCAAATGCCCGCAGAACGGCGTTTTGGCATGGACCACCCGCACTACGACTGGTCGCCTTTCAACAAGCGGGGGATACTACGCTGGCCCGACAACGCCCGCGTCGCCCTGTGCGTGATCATCGATCTCGACCACCCTGAGTGGGACCCGCCGGCCGACAGCTTCACCACGCCCTTCGCCGGCGGCTTGAGCGCCCGCGGTTACCCCGACTACGCCCGCCTGTCGCACCGGGAGTACGGACACCGCGTGGGCATATTCCGCGTGTTGGACACGCTGCGCAAGCATGGCATACCGGCCACCGTCGCCATGGACGCCATGACCGCCGAGAAGTATCCCTACCTGGTGCGCCACTGCCTCGACGCCGGCGCCGAGATCATCGGCCACGGCGTATCACTGTCGCGCATGATCACCAGCAACATGTCCGAATCCGAGGAGCGGGAGTACATCGGCCAGTCGGTGTCCGCCCTCACCCAGGCCACCGGCAGCGCCCCCGCCGGGTGGCTGGGCCCGGAATACGGTGAGTCCGCACGCACACCGCAGCTATTGTCCGAGGCCGGCGTGCGTTATGTCTGCGACTGGGTCAACGATGAGCAGCCCTATCCGCTGCACAGCCCCCACGGCGAGATGTTCACCCTCCCCGTGATGTGGGAACTCGACGACGTATCAGCCCTCTGGGAACGCAGGGTGGTGATCGGTCGGTATCAGCAGTTGCTGGAAGAGAGTTTCGAAACCCTGTACGAGGACGGTCAGCAGAACGGGCGGCTGATGGCCCTGAATCTGCACCCCTGGCTGATCGGCCAGCCCTTCCGCATCGGTTACCTCGACCGCGCGCTGGGCCGCATGATGCGCCGCGGCGGCGTCTGGGCTGCCACCGGCTCGGAGATCGTCGACTGGTACCGGGACAATCCCCCGACCGCCTAGCCGTCCCGGTCTGCGCGAGGCTCACGGTCGCGGGCAAGCTCGACTCAGTCCGACGCTAGATCCCCCGCTCCGTGAACACCGCGTCGGCCTCCTCCAGCGCCTCCTCCACATACGGCCACCCGCGATACCAACCGGCCTGCGAGAACACCTCGCAGATCTCCCGTTTCGACATGCCCAGTTCCAGGGCGTAGTCGATGTGCTCCCGAAGCTGCCGCATGTGTCCCCGGCACATCAGCGCCACCAGGATGCACACGGTGCGCTCCCTGGGCGTCAGGTCGCCCCTCGCCCACACCTCGCCGAAGTTGTAGGCCTCGACCAGGGAGGCGGTTTCCGACGCCAACTCGTGGGCGAGCGTGTTTTCCAGATCAAACTCGGCGTTGTCACCCCAGTTTGCGCGCCGTATTTCTCGACCCCTTTCCAGCTTTTCCTCGACTGATGCCAACCAGTCCGCCTCAAGGGGTTCGCGATCCTCCAGTTGCCACATCGGCTGCTCGTTGATTACTCGCTGCGCCTGCGCCAGCGAGGAGACGGTGGCCGGTATGCCAGCGTAGAAGATGAGCTGCAGGAATATGCCCTTGACCTTCTGCGGCGACATTCCCAGCGACAGGCCGACCCTGATCTGGTGCTGCAGCCCGAACTCCCATCCGTTGCAGCACTGCGCCGCAATGGTGGCAATGCTGCGCAGCGTAACGTCCAGACCCGGCACCTGCCATACCCCGCCCCACATCACCTCCTCCTGCAGCTTCACGTAGTCGGCGCTGATGTCGGGCAGCGCGCCGGTGAGCCGACCCTGCGGCACGTACTGGTCGATGAAGGCGTGGAGGTTGGCGGCTTTACGGGCCAGATCGGCGGCAGTATCCATTTCAACTTCTCACCATGTTGCGATTTCTGGAGGAGACCGGCGACGCGATGGTCAGGCTCCCCGGGACTCGAAAACCTCGCTGGCCTGCTCCAGCGCATCCTCCACGTAAGGCCAGCCCCGGTACCAGCCGGCCTGGGCGAACACCTCGCAGATCTGCTTTTCGTCCAGTCCGGCGTCCAGCGCGTACCCCACGTGCCGCTTCAACTGTTTCATGTGCCCCCGGCACATCAGGGCCGCCAGCACGCACACCATCCGTTCCTGTGCGCTCAGGTCCGCGCGACGCCAAACCTCTCCGAAGTGGTAGCCGTCCACCAGTTCCGCCGACTCCGGAACAAACCGCCGCGCCAGCGAATTCTCCAACTCCGCGTCGCCCTGTTCTCCCCAATGCCTGACCCGAACCGCCTTGCCCTTCGCCAGCATCTCCTGGATGGAGCCCAGCCACTCGGCGTCCACCGGCACGTCGCCCGCCTTCCATTCCTCCCGTTCGTTGATGACGTCCTGGGCGATGCGCAGCCCAAAAACGGTGGCCGGCACGCCCGCGTAAAACATCAGCTCAATGAATATTCCCTTGATCTGCTGCGCCGTGATGCCCACCGTCAGCCCGGTGCGCACCTGGTGCTCCACGCCAAAGTCGTACCCGTTCACGCACTGGGCCGTGATGGTGGCGAAGCTCCGCAGCTTCAGGTCCAGCCCGTCGACCAGCCACACGCCGCCCCACATCAACTCGTGCTGCACACGCACGAAATCGGCCAGCACCGGCGTGGGCCTCGCGTAGGGCAGGTGCTGGTCGAAAAACTGCCGCAGCTTGGCCGATCTTTCCTGAATTTCCCGTACCGTCGTCATGCGAACCTCTCCTGACCCTGGGCAGTCAACCATCAGCTTCCCGATTCCGCGAACACTGCCTGCGCCTGCTCCAGCGCGTCCTCCACGTGGGGCCATCCCCGGTACCAACCGGCCTGGGCGAACACCTCGCAGATCTCCCGCTGCTCGAACCCCATGTTCAGCGCGTACCGGATGTACCGGCGCAGTTGCTTCCAGTGCCCCCGGGCCATCAGCGCGGCCAGCACGCAGACCATGCGCTCTTTCGGAGCCAGGTCGTCCCGCGCCCACACCTCTCCGTAGTTGTACCCGTCCACGATGTCCGAGGCCTCCGGCGTCAGTCGCTGCGCCAGCGACTCCTCGACCTCCCGGTTGGCCTCCTCGCCCCAGAGTTCCCGGCGGATCTCGCCGCCCCGCTCCAACTTGGCCTCCAGGGTTTCCAGCCAGTCTGCCTCGACAGGCACGTCCGCCGCCTTCCATTCCTCCCGCTCGTTGATCACCGTCTGCGCCTGCAGCAAACCGTGGACCGTCGCCGGAATTCCCGCGTAGAACAGCAACTGGATGAATATCCCCTTGATCTGCCGGGGCGACATCCCCATGGTCAGCCCCACTCGAATCTGGTGCTGCAGCCCGAAGTCCCAGCCGTTGACGCACTGAGCCGAGATGGTGGCAAAGCTACGCAACTTCAGGTCCAGCCCCGGCCCGTGCCAGATCCCGCCCCACATCAGCGGTTCCTGGATCTTCCAGTAATCCGCCGAGATCGATGGCAGGTCGCTGTTGACGGGCAGGTACGGCTCGAGTTCGTGAGCCCTCCGCGACAACTCGTCGGGCGTGGTCATGGGCAGCATCTCCTGCAAAAGGCGTGCATTACGCGGGCAATTCTAACCGACCACGCACGTCGGCGGAACGACGCGCCACCTGAATCGCGGGACTTTCGATTATCCATTGTTTGCGCCGTTTTCCAGCGCAAGGAGGCCAACCCCGGCAATAATCTTTATGGCCACGGTGTCCCGGATTCCCGCCTTCGCGGGGATGCCGCGGTTCGATGAACCAGTCGGGTCCTGCCCCCGGCATTGGGATAGTTTCCTATTCCTCATCCTCTTTCCAGGAGATGAACCGATCGGGGGAAATGACGATCAGCGTCAACCGTTCCTCCGCCAGAAGTTGCGCGGCGAACTCTGCGCCGCGCTCGTCTCCCTCGTAGAGGACGCAGGTCCTGCGCGCCATGTCATCCAGCCCGCGGTCGGTGATGCTGGCCGTGCCCTCGATGGTCACAAAAGAGTAGGGATGATCCGGGGTGCAGACGCACAGGGCCACGGCGGAGTTGCGGCGAATGTTTCGCACCTTGACCGTCGTTCTGCCGGCCATCACCAAAGCCCGACCGTTATCCCAAAGGAACCAGACCGGCGCCACGTGGGGAGTGCCGGCGGCGTGCATGGTCACCAGCTGCGCCGTTCGTGGCTGGGACAGAAATTCATCCACCTCTGCTGCGTTCAGTGTTCCCAAGTTTTTCCTCCTGCATCCTCTCGGGTCCGCGATGCCGTTCATCGACATACCGAGCCCATGATAGCGGAAATGCAGTTGATGGCGGGTCTTTGTTGAACCGGCCCGCCGATGAAGACCGGTCCGGGGCACCCACCGGATCGGCGCAATGGATCATGGCGCCCGCGGGGAATCGACCATCGGTGTGATCCGATTGGCCGGAGGTGGCAACATCACAGCCGCCCGGCGTCGCCGTGCCGTTGCAGCGCCGCGCCCGCTCGTGGTTCGACAGGCTCACCATGAACGAACTACGTTGTCCCCGTCGAATAGCCGCGAGACGCTTCGTCACGAGAACCCCTAGTCGCGAGAACCCCTAGTCGCGAGAACCTTGGTCCGATTCCATTCGTGAAATACGCGGCCCTGCGGAACCGTTATACTTACACGGCGAATTGCCATGCTGAACGACTACCCGCGCCTGGTCCGGCCGCGCGGACCCCAAGGAGGAGCACACCAATGCACTGTGGAGTGATGGTCACCGGTTACAACCAGGGCGACTGGGGGCGTCTGCTGAGGGAAGAATACGACCGTCCGCCGGCGATACCCGACGCCCAGAACATGGATGACACTCTCTACATGGGAGAACTGGTCGAGCCATTGGGCTTCGATTCCATCTGGGCCACCGAGCACTACGGCTCGGCCTACTCAATGCAGCCCAACCCGCTGCAGTACCTGGCCTACTGGGCCGGTCGCACCAGCCGCGTCGACGTGGGCACGGCCGTCATCGTCGCCCCGTGGTGGAACCCCGTCCGGCTGGCCTCCGAAATCTCCATGCTCGACATCCTCCTCAAGGGCCGCCGCCTCCATCTGGGCATCGGCCGCGGCATCGCGCCCCACGAGTACGCGTCCCTCGGCTACCCCATCGGAGAGTCGCACAAGTACTTCTACGACGTGATCAACGCCATCAAGGCCGCCGACGGCGCGGAGCGGTTTGAATTCAAGGGCAATGTTTACGATATTCCGCCCACCACCATCCGGCCCCAGGCCCGCCACAAGGGAGAACTGACCGGCGACATCAAGGTGGCGTTCACCACCGAGGCGTCGGCGAGGATGGCCGCTGAAAACGGCCTCGGCCAGATGTTTGTGGCCGGCGACGACGTTGACGAGATGGTGGACAAGGTCCGCCGGTTCAACCGCATCCGCAGCGAGCTTGACCTCCCGCCCGACCAGCCCACCACACTCCTCTGGATGTACTGCGCGGAGACCGAGGAGGAGGCCGAGGAGGGCTGGACCTATTTCCACAACCAGCTCACGGCGGCCCAGCACCACTACTTCGAGTGGAACAACCCCGGCTATGAGGGCATATCCGGCTACGAGGAATACCTCATCCGCCAGCAGGCCGACGTTGGCACCGCCGACGCCAGCTTCAACGCTCGACGCGCCACCCAGCCCATCGGCACGCCGGACCAGATCATCGAAAAGATCCGCACGCTCCAGTGGACCATCAGCCTGGAAAAGGTCGTCATCCACATGTTCTACGGCGGCATGCCCCGCGACAAGGCCGAAAAGAGCCTCCGCCTCTTCGCCGAGAAGGTCCTGCCCGCTGTCCAGGAAATGCCCACGCCCGTCAACCCCGCTTCCCTGGAGTGAGGTTGCCGGTAAACTGCACGTCGCCCCAACCGCAAAAGTGAGCTTGAAAACTCCCTCTATCCGGGCGGGAGAGGGTTGGGGCGAGGGAGATTCCCTTCACAGTTTCACCCCCTGCTTCCCGTTCACGACCAACATATCGGACACCCTCTAAATCAGGAGCCGTTACCATGCCAGACAAGATTCGCCTGGGATTCGTGGGAGCCAACGTCAACTCGACCTGGGCCAACCAGTCGCACTTCCCCGCGATCCTCGCCAGTCCCGATGTGGAGTTCACCGCGGTCTGCACCACCAGGCCCGAGAGCGCGGAGGAAGCCCGCCAGCGGTTCGGCGCGAAGCTTGCCTTCCACGATTTTCGCACCATGGCCCAGTCCGACGAGATTGACGCCGTCGCCGTGGTGGTCCGCGTGCCGTCCCACTACGAGCCCACACGGGCAGCCATTGAAGCAGGCAAGCACGTCCTCACCGAGTGGCCGCTGGGCCGCAACACCGCCGAGGCCGTGGAACTGGCGGACCTTGCCCGGAGCAAAGGCGTGCAGACCGCCGTTGGCCTGCAATCCCGCGTCAGCCCCGCTTTGCAGTACGTCAAGGATCTGATCGAAACCGGCTACGTGGGCGAGATGATGTCCTGCACCGTCACCACGTTCCGCGACGGCCCACTGTCCCGCCCGTCCGACCGCACCTGGCAGCGCGACGCCAGCCTCGGCGCAAACACGCTGACCATCGCCACCGGCCACGTCATAGACGCCCTGCGCTTCGTGGCCGGCGACTTCTCCCGCGTGGCCTGCATGGTCTCCACCCAGGCGCCCCAGTGGTACGAACCCGACACCGAGCAATTCGTGGATACGGACTCTCCCGACAACGTGCGCGTTTCCGGACAGTTGACCGGAGGCGCCGCGGCTTCGGTTCACGTGGGAGCCGTTCCCTGGGCCGGCACCGGCTACCGCATGGAGATCTACGGTCGTGAGGGCACCCTCGTCACCACCGGAAGCGTCTCATCGCAGCGCGGCGAGATGCTGCGCGTCCAGGGCGCGCAGGGCAGCCAGCAGTTGCAGGACCTGGAGATACCCGGGCAGTTCGTGTACCTGCCTGATGATTTCCCCAAGGGCGACCCGTTCAACATCGGCCAACTGTACACCCTCTTCGCCCAGGCCATCAGGACCGGCGAAAGCCGCCAGCCCACCTTCGACACCGCCGTCGGCCTGCACCGTTTCCTGGATACGGTCAAGCAGGCCTCCGACACCGGCCGGGAGCTACCGGTCGAGTAGAAGTCATGCCGGCGACCGGTGGCACTGAAACGACCAAAGGAACCGCATTGACAATCCCCGGAACTCTCACGGGAGGACAGCAGCTTGCCTGATACCGCCGACGTAGTCGTCATCGGAGCCGGCGTGGTCGGCTCATCCGTCGCCTATTACCTCGCCCGCGAGGGCGTCAACGTTACGCTCCTGGAGCGGGAATCCATCGGCAGCGGCGCTTCCGCCCACGCCACCGGTTCGCTCAGCCTGCTGGGCGCGGAGTTTTCACCCGGCGCGTCCTTCGAACTGGCCCGCGCCTCCTACGCCGAGTTCCCGCAGATCGTGTCGGAGTTGGAATCCGCCACCGGCGTGGACGTTCTCTACCAGCGCCGCCCGTCCCTCCGCCTGGCGCTGGACGACGAGGAAGTCAATCTGATCAGAGACCTGATGGCCTGGCAGCAGCCCCACGTATCGATGCGCTGGATCGATGCCCGCGAAGTCCGCTCCATCGAACCCCGCCTGTCACCCTCCATCACCGGCGCGGTGTACGAGGATGAGTCCGCCCAGCTGGACAGCTACCGCTTCAATCTGGCCCTGGCCGGCGGCGCGGAAGTCAAGGGAGCCACCCTCCTTTACCGCGAGGTGAGCGGCCTGATCACCAATGCCTCCACCGTGTCCGGAGTCCAGACCGCCACCGGAGACATCCACTGCGGCGCCGTGGTCATTGCGGCCGGCACCTGGAGCCGGGCCTTCGCTCCCTGGCTGGAATTCCCCGTCCCGGTGCGTCCCATGAAAGGCGAGCGCCTCCTGCTCAACTACCCCGGCGATCCCCTGCCGGTCCTGATCAGCTCTCCCAAGCGCGGCCACATGATCAGCCGTCTGGACGGCCTGACCAGCGTCGGCAGCACCGGCGGCCGGGACTACGACCAGAAGGAGCTTTTCTGGGGCGAGGAGTTTGACCGCCAGCCCACGGAGTCCGCACGGCTGGAACTGCTGCAGCGCGCCATCGACGTGTTTCCCGACCTTGAGCGCGCCGAGTTGGTCCAGCAGCTTGCCGGTTCGCGGCCCCTGAGTCCAGACAGCAAGCCCATCATAGGCCCCGTCCCCGGCCGCGACGGCGTCTTCCTTGCCACCGGCCACACCACCAAGGGGATCCACCTGGGACCCGTCACCGGTCGCATCATCACCGACTACATCAGCCGCGGTTCCACCCGGGTCGTCTCCGACATGAGCGAGTTCCTCCCCGACCGGTTCGCCGATTTTGCCGACGCCGACTTCGTCGATGCGGGCTTCGTCGATGCGGGCTTCCGGGCCGCCGCCCAAACCGTGGACGAGTAACCCCTACTGCGCCGGATAGTTCTCCAGCCACCACCGGGCGATGTCGATGCGACGGGGCAGCCAAACCCCGGGCGTGCCCTTCACGTACTCCAGGAACCGGCGCAGCGCCGCCGCCCGCGCCGGCTTGCCGATGATGCGACAGTGGAGCCCAACCGACATCATCTTGGGGTGCGTGGCCCCCTCGCGGTACAGAGTGTCGAAGCAGTATCGGGCCGACTCGAAGAAGTCGTCGGGCGTTGATAACTGCCCGCGCCAGAACCCGTAGTCGTTGACCTCCAGCGAGTAGGGCACCACCAGCCACGGCTTGTCGTGCACCTGGGTGTAGTAGGGCACGTCGTCGTTGTACGCGTTGCAGTCATAGACGAACCCGCCTTCCTCCACCACCAGCTCACGGGTGTTCACGCTCGGCCCGTAGCGCGTGTACCAGCCCAGCGGCCGCTCCCCGCAGGTCCGGGCTATGGACTCCACCGCCTGCCTGATGGCCTCCCGCTCTGCATCCCGGTCCATCTTGTAGTACTCTTCCCACCGGTTGCCGTGCCCCATCACCTCGTGCCCCCGGCGGACCACCTCCGGCCCCACCTCCGGGTTGCGCTCCAGGGCAAGCGCGCACGCGAAGATGGTCCCCTTGACGTCGAACTCATCCAACAGGTCCAGGATGCGCCAGACGCCGACCCTGCTCCCATACTCGAAGAACGACTCGTTCGCCAGGTCCCGCTCACCCCGCGCGACCGGCGACGGCGACTCACCGACCATCTCGCCGTGCGGGTCCCCGTCCAGGATGGAATTCTCAGACCCCTCCTCGTAGTTGAGGACAAACGAAACGGCGATCCGTGCGCCGTTGGGCCATTGCACCGACGGCGGGTTCATCCCGTAGCCGATCAGGTCGCGGTCTGCCATGAAGTGTTTCCTCCTTGATGACGACCGCTCAGTTGCCCCGCCAGGGGTTGATGCCGGTCGTCTTCATCCGCATCCGGTACACCGAGCTACGCGCGGTGAAGTACATGGTGCGGTAGTCGTCGTCTCCCCACGCGCAGTTGGCGGGAATCTCGGGCAAACGGATTATGCCCAACAGCGTCCCATCCGGTTCAAAGACCCACACCCCTTCCGCGCCGGTGCAGTAGATCCGCCCGTCGGTGTCAACCTTCATCCCGTCGGGCACGCCGTCCTCCGCCGAGTGCATCTCGGCGAACATGCGGCTGTTGCTCACCGAACCGTCCGGAGCCACGTCGTACGCCCGGATGTACTGGTGCGTGCAGACCTCGCCGCGTTCCTTCTCGGCCGCGCACTCGTCGCCGCGCCGCGTGTTGTCGGCGTACAGGATCGTCTCGTCGGGCGAGAACGCCAGCCCGTTGGGCGACTCCAGGTCGGTGATCACGGCCGACACCGTCCCGTCCGGCGCAATCCGGTGGATGCCGTGAAAGTCGATCTCCCGCTCCTCGGGCGGCAGACGCAATCCCGGATTGGTGAAGTAGATGCTCCCGTCGGAGCGGACCACCACGTCATTGGGCCGGTGCAGGCGCTTGCCATCCCACCGGTCGGCAATCACGGTGATCGACCCGTCGGGTTCCCAGCGGGTCATCTGCCGGTCGTCCCCGTCGCACATGATGATCCGGTTCTGCAGGTCGAAGGTCAGGCCGTTGGCGCCCCCGCTGTTGTCGCGGATCACCTCCGGCTCGCCGCCCGGAACCAGGCGATAGATCACGTTGATCCGGTTGTTCACGAACAGCAGGTAACCATCGGGGTGCCACAGGGGGCCCTCCGTAAACTCAAACCCGGTCGCCAGCCGTTCCGCTTCGTAAGATTCCACAATCTGATCCAGATTCTCTGCCATGGCTCCCTCCTGCCAATGGTTGATCCGAACGGTGATGCTTCGCTGATGTACTGTCGATCCCGTCTCCCGTCTTACGCGTTCCCGCGGCTGCGTATGCCAACCGACAGCGCAATTGTAACCGCTACGTCGGTCACGTGAACATCACGACGCCAGGTGTCCCCGCATCACCCGTGCGTCGCCGGCCGCCAGGCTCATGCTACCGGAACTTCGGCATCACTTCCGTGGCGAACAGCTCCATCGACCGCATCACCCTGGCATGCTCCATGTGACCGAACGACATGCTGGCCCCGAAGTAGCCGATGCCGTGCTCGTCCCGCAGCCTCTCGATTCGCCGCACGCAATCATCCGGCGTCCCGAAGTACACCGTGCCCTCCAGCTCAGACTCATAGCTGGCGGGTTCGACGGTGCGGGTACGCCGCCAGTGGTCCAGGTCCACGTTGATCTCATCGCCGCGGGTCAGCGTGCGCCGGTAGCCGGCCAGATCCCGCACCCAGGTGAGCGACTCGCGGGGATACTCCCGCGCCGCCTGCCCGTCCTCATCCAGGTACACGAACCGGAAGTAGGGCATCTCCGCCACGGACAGGTCCTTGCCGGCGGCGGCGCACCGCTCCTCGTACAGGGAAAACAGCCCCAGGTTGTCGGCTTCCGGCGTCGAAAAGCTGGTCGTGATGGGCAGGTCGCGCGACACGGCGACGTCCACGCTCGCGGGAGTGCGCGAGACCGCCAGGTACACCGGCGGATGCGGTGTCTGCACCGGCCAGGGAGCGATGGTCAGGTCCTGTACCTCGTAAAACTCCCCGCGAAAGCTGAAGTCCGACTGAGTCCACAGCCCCAGGATGATGTCCAGCGCCTCCTGCGTCCGCCCGTCCCGCGTGTCGAAGTCAATGCCGAAGTTGCCGTACTCGTAGTCTGCCGAGCCGCGCCCGACGCCGAAGTCCAGACGCCCGTTGCTCAGCACGTCCAGCATGGCGCTTTCCTCTGCGAGGAAGATGGGATTGTGGAACGGCAGCACGCTCACGCCGGCGCCGATGCGTATCTTCTTGGTCCGCGCCGCGATGTGGCACAGCAGCGGCATCAGCGACGGGCAGATTCCGTAGCGGCTGGAGTGGTGCTCCGCAATCCAGAGCGAATCGAACCCCAACTCCTCCGCATACTCCACCTGCTCCATCATCTCGCCGAAAATGCGGCTCTGGGCCCCAACCTCCGGCTCCGTCCAGGACCCCAGCAAAAACAAACCAAACTTCATGATGAACGCCTCCTTCGAACCTGACCTGCCCAGCATCCTACACCCTGAACGCAAATCGGAGCACCGGCGACGATATGGCTACGGGGCGCCACCAATACCAGGGTCGTTGGAACGATACCTCGGACTCCAAATTCCGGAACCTGTAAGTGGTTTTTGGCCGCGTTTGGTTGGCTTCACCGATTCCAAAAAATGTGCAATTATCGGCACATGGTGCGCAATTCTGCGATTGTATTGATGCAAATATTGTACAATAACGTTCGCTCGATCCCCTTTCAAGTTTTTGCCGAGAGCAAACGAAACGTGATGGAAGATTCCAATCATCCGCTCGGCATGATGGTCCTCGAAATGCAGGACACAGTGGCCGACCATGGCAGCATCAACGAAGCATCCGTACGAATGTTAATGGCTGCGGATGACATGGCTGTCATGTCTCACAGCATGCAACGGCGAGTTCTGGGACAGTTGATAACCTCGGCCGATGCCCTCGTGGCTGAGGTTGGTGAAACGGCTCTTGTCGTTACCGGCCAATGGGTGATATCGATCCATGGCGACAACTTCAATGATTGCGTTGACACATTGCTGAAATACAGAAATGCGGTCGCGGTACAATTGGGCGCCACTGTGACCGGTGCGCTCACCAATCCCGTAACTGGGAACACTGGGGCATTACGGGGCGTCGCATTACGTCGGGAAAGGAGAATGCGCCTACGAAACTGGGTCGGCACGGCGTGTTGGACGGTCGCCGGTGCACTGATGGGCGCCGCATTGGGGGTGGCCGGATGTGTACTCTTTGGAGGGTGAATCAACGATGCAACAAGCTGCAATTGAATTTGAGCGCCAGGTGGCGGACACTATCAAAACACTGGATTACAAAGTGACGACGGAGCCTTGGGCCAGGCCGGATCAGATCACGTTGCTGGATCGAATTTCCTCGTGGTGGCTGAAACCCCCGCCTTCACCATATGTTCCGGATATGTTGGTATCCCATCGCGGAAAAGTGGTCCTGGTAGAGGCGAAACCGTACCCGATCCTCTTGGGTCCCGTTATCCAGGCCCGGCACTACGCCGACTACTTCGAGGCTCCAGCAATCATCTGCGTCCCAGATGATGCGTTTCCGGAAATACCGGAGAGCGTTGGAGAGTGGGCGGAACTCAACGACATAGCCCTGTGCCCTATTGGGAGAATCGGCGATACGCTCAAAGCAATATTTCAGGATTGATAAATCCAATCGTCGGACCAACGCGACCGCCCCGGCGCCGCCTGCCGACCACTTGAGCAGGGGGACGGCCGTAAGGGCCGCCCCCTCACCCCATCACCCGCCTGAAAAACGCCAGCGCGTTCCCGCCGGCAATCTTCCGAACGTCCTCGTCCGAGTAGCCCCGCGCGATCAGCCCGCGCACGATGTTCTTGCCGTCGGCCGGCGATTCCAGCCCGTTCATGTACCGCGCCGGCGTCGGACCCGGCCGCCCCATCACCGCCTCGCCCACACCCACCGAGTCGCCGATGCTGGTGTCCGTGCCGATGCCAACGTGGTCCACGCCCACCAGGTTGACCATGTAGTCGTAGTGGTCCAGCACGCACTCGATGCTCTGCTCCGGATCATTGCTCAGCCGGTTGGGCACTGCGGTGATCCCGATGATGCCGCCCTTTTGCGCGCAGGCCAGCAACTCCTCGTCCTTGCGCAGCCGCCGCGCCTGGAAGCTGTGACTGGCCAGCGTGAATGAGCCATCGTGGCTGAACGTCACCGGCGCCTCCGACGCCTCGATGGCGTCCAACGCCGTGCGGGATGAGGCGTGGGACACGTCCACCACCATGCCTAACTCGTTCATCCGCTGCACCACCTCCAGCCCGAAGTCGCTCAGGCCGCCGTCGTTGCGCTCGAAGATGCCGTCCCCGATGTACGCCTTGCGACTGTACGTCAGGCCCGCCAGCCGTATCCCCGCGTTGTACAGCACGTCCACCCGGTTCAGCTCGTTGCCGATGGCCAGGTGCTCCACCGTGGGAAAGAACCCCACCTTGTCCTGCTGCTTGGCCGACTCGATCTCGTCCGCGGTGCTGACCTGCAGCACGTCCTCATGCCGCGATATGTCCGAGATCATCATGCTGACTTCGTCCATCAGGTCGGAGAACCGGATGAAGGACATCTCGTTGGTGTGCACCATCCCGCGAAAGACGTTGGCCGTGCCCACCGCGGTGAACCCGCCCTCCCGCACCGCGTCGTAGCCCCACACGTACCGGTCGCTGCGCAGGTACTCCCAGTACTGGCTGAAATCCTCGGGAATCACCATCGGGTGCTGGTGGAGGTCGATCATCACGGACTCTTCCATCAACCGCTGAAACCTGATCTCCTGCTGTGCGTCCAGCGGCAACGTCATCGAGGGCACCCGCCCCACCTGGCTTACCAGATTGAATCGGCCTGGTGTCATTGTTCAACTCCATTCATGGGTGTTAGCCGGCGCCGGTCATTCGGTCGGTCGTTTGCCCTCGAAATACATCCGCGGGTTGTCGATCATCATCCGGTCGATGACGTTCACGGGCACCCCGGCGTCCATCAGCCTCGGAATGATCGCCCGGCTGATCCACAGGTAGCCGTCGGGATTCTGGTCCCTGCTCGGAAATCCCGCCGAACTGATCCGCGACAGCACCACGTTCCAGTCGTGGGACAGCATCATGCTGGTCGCCAGACCCTCGTCCAGCCGCGCTTTCAGATAGTCGGTCCTCTCCTGCCAGGGCGGCAGGTTGGGACGGCCGCCCGGGTTGTTGATGTCCCAGCCCAGCCACACGCCCAGCCGGGCCAACTCGTGGTGATAGTCCGGGTCGAGCGTGTTGTTGAGGTGCCCCACGTATACGTGGTGCGGCTCCACGCCCTCTTCCATCAGGATGCGCACCTGCTCCTCGCCGATCCGCGACTCGGCCGGCGTGTGCGTGGTGATGGGTACGCCCGTCCGCAGATGCGTCCGCGCCGACGCCCGAAGCATCAGCTCCTCGTGCTCGGTGATGGGGTCGCTGGTCGCCACCTTGATGATGCCCGCCCTGATCCCCGTTCGCTCGATCCCTTCCTCGATCTCCCGCACCCACAGGTCCGCGATGAAGTCCTTGTCCCGGCCCCAGAAGCTGCGCGGCACGTCCAGCCAGCAGCCCGTGCAGCAGACGAACTGCACGCCCGTCCGCTCCGACACCTCCTTCATCAGCAGCACGTCCCGCCCAAGGTCCATCGGCGAGACCTCCACCACGGTATCCACGCCGCCGCGCTTGGCCGCGCCGAACGACTCCACGGCCATGTCCAGCGCCTCGTCTCGCAATTCCAGCTCGTAGTACGTGTTGCGAATGCCGGCCGACGAATCGATCAGGTGCTCATGGGGCAGCGTGAACCCCAGGTCCGCCGTATCCAGCGGCCCCAGCACCGAGTTGATGGTTGCCATGTTCCACCTCCCATTGCTTCGCGCGATCTTTGCGGTGGTGTCTTCTCTATCGGGATTATAACGGGGCCAGCCTCGTCCCACGGTGCTAGAATCGGCGAATCATCACGCCGGAATCAGCGTAATCTCCGCAACCGCGGACGGAGGGAGGAACATGCCATTGCACTTCACCGAGCAGGAACTTGCCGCCCGGCGGGAGAAAGTCGTAGCGGAATTGCGCCAAAGGGGTCTCGCCGCCCTGCTGATCTTCCGCCAGGAGAGCATGTACTACCTGACGGGCTACGACACCACCGGCTACTCCCAGTTCCAGTGCCTCTACCTCGGCGTCGACGGCAGTCTCATTCTCCTCACCCGCTCCGCCGACCTCCGCCAGGCCCGCCTCACCTCCGTGATCGAGGACATCCGCATCTGGGTGGACAGCGCCGACGTCAATCCCGGCCACGACCTCTGGCAGATCCTCGAGGAGCAGGGCTGCCGCGGCGAGCGTGTGGGCGTCGAGCTGGACGCCTACTGCCTAACCGGCGCGCGCTGGGAGTACGTGCGCGCCGCCCTCGAAGGCCGTTGCCAATATGAGGACGCCTCCGAACTGGTCAACCGCCTGCGCCTGGTCAAAAGCGACGCCGAGTTGGAGTATGTCCGCCGCGCCGCCGCCCTGGCCGACGACGCCCTCGCCGCCGCCCAACGCCTGGCGCACCCGGGTACACCCGAACAGGACATACTGGCCGGCATGCAGTCGGCGGTCTTCCACGGCGGCGGCGACTATGCGGCCTCCCGTTTCATCCTGGGTTCCGGCGAAAACGCCCTCATGGTGAGGAATTTCACCGGCTACCGCACGCTGGACGCCAACGACCAGCTGCAGCTCGAATTCGGCGGGGCCTACCGCCATTACCACTCCTGCCTCATGCGCACCATCCTCACCGGCCAGCCCAACCAGCGCCAACTCGCCATGCACGCCGCCTGCCGCGACGCTCTGCAGGCCTGCAAGGACTCCGCCCGACCCGGATCCACCTTCGGCGACATATTCAGCGCCCACGCCGACGCCCTCGACGCGGCCGGCTTCGGCGAGCACCGGCTCAACGCCTGCGGCTACAGCCTCGGCGCGCTTTACCCGCCCACCTGGATGGACTGGCCCATGATCTACCGCGACAACCCGGTGGCATTGCAACCCAACATGGTCATATTCATGCACATGATCCTGCTGGACTGGGACCAACGCCTCGCCATGTCCCTCGGCGACACCGTGCTCATCACCGCCGGCGGCTGCGAGACCTTGACCCGGATGGGGACCGACCTCACCGTCAACTGAACCCGGCGGTCATCGCCGACGCAACCGCACCATCACGAGCCCTGCCGCTGGGCATACCCGGCGTCTGCGACCCGGCATTTCCGCCTTACGCGCGCTATACGAATAAAGTGGCTGGTTCAGCATTGACATACGCAATTGAGCGTTTCAGAATGACCGGCTAACCGGCCTGTTGCGACGAGTCTCGCCGTCTGCCCCCACGTCCCAGGAGCAACCATTCTCCGCATATCGTCACTCCCTCGACTGCATACGCTGGACGCGTGGCTCGCCTACCGCAACTACCGCCTGTTGTGGTGCGGCAATTTCTTCGCCAACAACGCCCAGTGGATACAACTCCTGAGCATTGGCTGGCTCGTCCGCGAACTGTCGGAGGGTTCCACCATAGCCGGTCTGCTGGTCGTGACGGTCGGCGGCATCAACACTCTCCCCGGCCTGGTGGTGGGACCCTGGGGTGGCGTCCTCAGCGACCGCTTCGACCGCCGCAAGCTGGTCATCATCCTCCAACTGATGATGGCCGCCCTCGCCCTGTGCTTTGCCCTGCTGGTCCTGTCCGGACACGTGGCCGTCTGGCACGCCTACCTCTACGTCATCCTGGCCGGCGGCTGCCGCTCCATGACCCAGCCCATGCGCCAGTCTCTCATCGCCGGCACCGTGCCCCGCAACATGCTGGGCAACGCCATGGCGACCAACGTTCTGACCATCACCAGCACCCGCATCGTCGGCCCCTTCGTCGGCGGCATCCTGATCTTCACCCTGGGCTTCTTCTGGAACTTCGTCATCGAATCCGTGCTGTATCTCGCCAACGTCGCCATGATCTTCCCCCTGCGCACTCCGTTCCACCGTCCCGGCGACGCCCGCCAGCGCGGCTCCGCATTCGCCAACATGCTGGAGGGCCTGCGCTACGTCTGGTCCGGCGAGCGCGCCTTCTTCCAACTCATGGTCCTCTCCATCATCCCCAACATCATCCTCCATCCCGCCTGGTTCCTTTTCCCGGTGTTCACCACCGACGTGCTGCACCGCGACGCCGACGTGGGCGGCTACCTGCTGTCAATCACGGGCGTGGGCGGATTGCTGGCGGCCTTGTTCGTGGCCTCCTTCGGCTTCGTGTTCCCCAAGGGCAAGGTGGTGCTGGGCGCCGCCATCGGAAGCTCGGTGCTGCTGGTTTTCTTCGCCTTCTCAAAGTGGATGGTGTTGGCCTTCGTGGTCATCGCCGCCATGGCCGGCAGCCAGTCCCTGTTCCGCACCACACGCGGCACCCTGATCCAGACCCTGGCCCCCGACAACCTCCGGGGCCGCCTCACCAGCCTGCAGAGCGTTGACCGCGGGTTCCTCGTCGTCGCCAGCATGGCCGTCGGCCTGCTATCCGACCTCACCAACCCCTCAACGGCCATGGCCATCATCGGAGTCGTGGGACTGTCCCTTGCCCTGGTTTGCTGCGCCACGCTAGCCCGCGTCCGCCAGTTGGATTGACGCGCGACCCGCCGTTGTGCAAACTCGGTCAACTCCGTCATTCTGGGTCGATAGCATGCCAAACCTCCCCACTCGCATCCTGGGCCGCACCGGCCTGGCCGTCACCACCCTCGGCTTCGGCGCACTGGAACTGCGCGGCATGGTGGCCGGCGTAGGACGACCACTGTTTCCCGATCAACCCCCGCGGATCCTGAACGCCGTCCTCGATGCCGGCATCAATTACATCGACGTCGCCGTTGACTATGGAGAGGCCGAGGAACACATCGGCCGGCATATTTCCCACCGCCGCTCCGAGTTCTACCTTGCCACCAAGTGCGGATGCCCGCTGGACAACTCGGGGTTCCGGCCTGACGAACGCACCCGGTTCGGCGTTCCCATGCCCCGCTTCCACGACTACGGCCGGGACAGCATCATCAACGCCTGCCACCAGAGCCTCCGGCGCATGAAGACGGACTATCTGGACATAGTCCAGTTCCACTTCAGCCCCGACCGGCAGGTGCTGGAACAGGAGGAAGCCGTCGAGACGTTGCAGGAATTGCAGCGACAGGGCAAAATCCGCCACCTCGGCTGTTCCTCAATTCTGCCCAACATCTTCGACCACATCGCCATGGGCGTATTCGACGTGTTGCAGGTCCCATATTCCATCCTCCAGCCGGAACATTCCGAGGCGATTGCTGCGGCCGCGTCGGCCGGCCTGGGCATCGTAATCCGCGGCGGCGTCGCACGCGGGGAACCGGGCGCGGGGAGCGGCAGCGCGGACGTGTGGGAACGGTGGGAGCGGGCTGGACTCAACGACCTGCTGGAGGGTGCGACCGCCACCGAGTTCCTGCTCCGCGCCACCATCTCCAACCCCGACGCCCACACCACCATCGTCGGCACCCTGAACCCGGCCCACCTGCATGAGAACGTCGCCGCGGCTCTCGAAGGGCCATTGCCCGCCGGAGTGCTGGAGGAAGCCCAGCGCCGCCTGGACGCCGCCCCGACCGGCTAGCGGCGCGCGTCAACCCGCCGCCCGGGCTCAGACGATGCTCGGCGGGATGCTGATGGGAAAAGGCACGTTCGGGTAGCGCTCCAGCAGCCGGCCCCACACCGCATGCCCCACCGCCTCCGCCCGGCGCACCACATCATCCTCGTCGATGGTCAATATCCTGCCGTCCCGCATCACCCACTCGCCGTCCGCCATCACCGAGCTTATGTCGCCCGGCTGCCCGTTGTGCACAAAGGCCGACACCACGCGCAGGCTGGGCACCAGGTGCGGCCGCAGCAGGTCCACCACGAACAGGTCCGCCTTCTTGCCCACCTCAATGCTGCCGGTTATGCCCTCCATCCCCAGCGCCCTGGCCCCTCCCGACGTGGCCCACTCCAGCACGTCCTCGGGCTGAGGATAGACTTCGTCGTTGCGCCGCACCCGTTCCAGGAACAACCCGGCCCGCATCACCTCCACCATGTCCTCGGCCATGTTGTCCGACCCCATGCCGATGACGCACCCGGCCGCCTGCATTTCCCGCACCGGGGCCGCCGCTCCCCGGCGCGCGGCGATGGCCGCGTTGTTGGTCACCTTGACCCCGCACTGGCCCAGCAGCGCAATCTCAGCGGAATCAACGTACCGGCAGTGGGCCGCCAGCAGGTCCGGTCCCAGGAAGTCGTTGGCAAACAGATAATGCGTTGGCGGCACGCCCCTGACCCGCATCACCGCCTCGATCTCCTCCCTGCTCTGCGACAGGTGGATGGTATAGCCGATGCCATACCGCTCCGCCATCTCGCGGGTCCGTCGCAGCAGGTCCGGTGAGCACGTCTCGGGCGCATGAGGGGCCAGAAAGCAGCTTACCCGTCCCTTTTCCCGACCGTGCCAGGCTTCCACCAGGTCAGCGCTCCGTTGCAGTCCCGCGTCGGCCCTCGCCTCGTCAAAGCGGAACACTCCCTCGCGGGCCTGCGTCTCGTCCACGTCGTTGATGTTTTCCGCCAGCGCCAGCCTGATGCCCGTCGCCGCCAGGTCGGCAGCGTAGCCCGCCACGTCCGACGAAATCTCCAGCAGGCAGGTGGCCCCGCTGCGGATCGATTCCAGGACACCCAGCACTGCCAGCGTCTGCCGCTCCTCCGCGCTCAGGAGTGAACGGGCCGACACGGGAAAGGTCAGCCGCGTCGGGAACCCGAAGTCCTCCAGTATCCCCCGGTCTCCCGTGGCAAGCAGGTGCGTGTGGCAGTTGACCAGGCCGGGAAACACCGCCTTGCCCCGTCCGTCCACCACCTCGGCGTCGGGATGCGCCTGCCGCACTTCCTCGGTCGGCCCCACGGCGGCGATCCGGTCCTCCGAGATTGCGACGCCCCCATCGTGCCGAACCGTGCGGCCCGCGTCGCCGGTTACGATGGTCGCGTTGGCGATGACAGTCGTCATGTCCTCTCCCCTGCCATGATTCAACGGCCGGCCGCGCTATCTTTCCGGGTCAGCCATCGCCGCCGCCGGCGCCGGCCGCTGCTGCGACGGGCCGCGCCGTGCCGCGGAAGTAGATGTCGCGCCAGAACCCGCTGCCGATGACGGTCCCGACCACCACCAGCGTGAACGCCGCGCCCGCCACCGCCATGATGTTCCCCGCCGGCCAGACGTCTGCCAACCCACCGTACAGCAGATTGGCGAACGCCATGCTGCCCCCGATGTGCATCGAATACGCCGACGAAACCCGGCCCCTGATCTCGTCCGGCACCACCGATTGGATCACCGTGTGGGTGATGGTCATGAACCCCGACGTGCCCAGGCCCATCAGCACCGCGGCGATTACCGAGATTCCCGTTTGGGCCGACAACCCCATCCCGATGGGCGTCAGGCTGCTGGTGAACCCCAGCAGCAGGAACACTCGCCCTCGCGTCAGGTGGTCCACGATGCCGCCCACGAACAGCGACGAGAACAGGGAACCGATGCCCAGCGCCGCCATGAGCGCGTACACGTCGTTCTGGTTGAACGTGATGCCGTCGGGCGACAGCTTCTCCAACGCCAGCGGCGGCAGCATCGACTCGAAGGACATCACCAGGACGCAGTGCGCCAACGCCATCATCAGGATGCCGAACACCAGCGGCGTGGTGTAGATATATGCGAACCCGGCGGACATGTTGCCCCAGAAGCCCCGGCGCCGGTCAATGACGCCCGAGGACACCATCCGGATGTTGAGCGCGGAAACCAACGCAACCAGGTAGAACGCGGCGCACGCCCAGAACACCACGGCGGAGGTGCCCAGCGTGATCACCAGGTCCTGCAGGGAGAACGAGAACCCGCCGGACCCGAAAACGGCGCTGTTGCCCACCGTCACCGAGATCAGCAGCAGTATGGCGGGGCCAATGGCGCGCGACCCCTGCTGCATGGCCTGGTTCAGGGCCACGGCGTTGGGCAAACGCTCCCGGTCCACCAGGTTCGGCGTCAACGATTGCGCGGCGGTCATCTGCGTCGAGCGCAACGTCCCGTTGACCACCGCCAGCATGACCACGTACCACGGGTTGCTCACGCCGGTCATCACCAGGACGGCCATGACCGAGGCCTGCGCGATCTGCAGCACGTACACCCACTGCAGCAGCGTCTTGCGGGTCAGCTTGTCGGCCAGGTAGCCGATGAACGGCGTCGCAAAAAAGCGCGGCGACATGGCCGCGAACGTGATCAGCCCAACCCACAGACCCTGGGTGCCCTGCAACTCGGGGATGCTGAACACCCACGCGCCCCGCGCCACGATCAGCGCCCACGCCCCGCTGCTGCTGCACAGCGTGGCGAACGCCATGAACCGGAAATCCCGAAACACCAGCGCCGCAATGAACCGCTGCGCCCTCCGAACCAGGAAGCTGCGTTGCGGTTCCGGAGTTGTCGCCATATCGAATTTCCTGGCTTGCGGGGGCGCTATGGCAGCGTCCCGGGGTTGACAAGGGGATTATCCGCGCATTGTACTCCACCTTCAGACCCAACGCCCGGGGGAGAGACCATCTTGAAGAGGAGTGACCATTTTGAAGACGGGATCATCGCAACCGCAGCAGGGGCGAAAGATTTTTCGCCCCTACGTCACCGGTTGTTCAGGGTCTGCCGCCGAACGAGAGGCGGCAGGGTCAGTTGGGCACCCACACCATCGCGCCCACCTCGGTGAACTCCCGGTTCACCTTCTCCCACGACTCTCCGGCGTCGCCGCTCGAATACACCTCGCCCATCAGGCTTGAGGCCAGCACGACGTCCGGGTCCGCCGGGTGGGTGGCGAATTGCCAGATGTTGGAATTGGGCTCCACCGGCAGCGGCCGCCTCTCCCACGTCTGGCCGCCGTCCAGGGAACGGTGTATGGCTCCGGCGCCTCCGATGGCGGTGTCCCCAACGGCGGAGAAAATCACGTCGGGATTGTCGGTCTTGATGGCAATGCCCCGGCTGTACGGCAGCACGAACCGGTCGGTGGTCACCACCGATTGCCAGCTTTCGCCCATGTCGGTGGTGGAGTAGATCTCCCGGGGCGTGCTGGCGATCACCCGATTCGGCTCGCCCGGGCTGATGGCCATGCCGTGGATGTCGGGATGCACCCCGCCCTCGACATGGGTCCACGTGTCACCGCCGTCCAGGCTCCGGTACACTCCGTCCACCTCGACGCCGGCCCACACCGTCCGGTGGTCCTTGGGGTCCACCATCAGCATGGTCACCATCGGCGGGCCGATGTGGCACTCCTGCGCCATCTGCACCGACAGCTTGGTCCAGCTTTCGCCGCCGTCCCGCGACCGGAACAGCGCCGCCGGCTTGATGCCCACGAAGATGGTGTCGGTGTCGTCAGGGTCGATGGCTATCGACCAGATCGGCACTCCGTCCATCGGTGACCACAGTTTCTCCCACGTGGCCCCCTTGTCCTCGCTGCGATAGATCCCGTTGTCCGCCCCCGCCAGTATGCGGTTGGAGTCATCCGGATACACCGCCATCGCCCTGACCTGGCTCCCCAGCGGGA
The DNA here is from genome assembly GCA_965116565.1 of Dehalococcoidia bacterium. Classification (GTDB taxonomy): domain Bacteria; phylum Chloroflexota; class Dehalococcoidia; order Lucifugimonadales; family UBA3495; genus Bin87. Next base: position 256,523 of record OZ220699.1, on the reverse strand, counting down.
ACGGGTCCCTGATCCGGGTCCAACTGTCTCCGCCGTCCGGGCTGTGCCACACGCCGCCGCCGAACCCCGTCGCGCCCACGCATATGCTGTAATCTTTGCTCATGACAACTGCCTCCTCACATGGTCGTTGCGTCGCCGGATGTTCCCAACTATCCCGGCAACTCCGTTATCGAAATCCAGCCCGGCCCTTCGCCCAGCGGGTGCGACCCCACCCGGGTCAACTCGCCCGAATCCCCGTCCACGCCGAAGATCGCCATCTGGCCCGAGTCCTGCCCCGCCGAGTAGGCGAACTTGTCCTGCAGGTCCAGGCACAGGGCATTGGGCCTCGGCTCGGACTGCACGATCCCGTTGGACGTCAACGCTCCCGTCTCCCCGTCCACCGTGTAGCACGCGATGCTGTCGTGCCCCCGGTTGGGCGCGTAGAGGAACCGTCCGGACGACGTGATCTGGATCTGGGAGCACGTGTTGCGCTCCTCGAACCCCTCCGGCGGCAGCGTGGTTACGGTCTGGGACAGCGACAACGTCCCATTGCCGGTGTCCAGGTTGTACGCGCTCACGCTGCAACCCTGCTCGTTGGAGAAGTAGAGCACATCCAGCGAGGGATGGAAGCAGAAGTGCCGCGGCCCCAGGAATTCCTCGGGGTCAACGGTGGCCGGCGAATTCGGCGTAATGTGCCCCGTCGCCTCGTCGAACCGGAACTGCCAGATGGAGTTTGGCCCGTTCCCCGCGATGTGCGGCACGAACGCATAGCTGTTGGTCGGGTCGGTCTGCATGGCGTGCGCGCCCGTGGCGGTCTCCAACTGGACGACGGGGTCGCCGCCCACCGAGCCGTCATCCCCGATGGGATGCACCGCCACCTGCGCCCCCTGGTAGTAGGACGACAGCACGAACCTGCCCTTCCGGTCGGTCGCCACGTACACGGGCCAGGCGTCCAGCGCTACGGAACCGTTCCGCGTCAACCCTCCGTTGGCCTGGTCAATCTCGAAGCTGACCAACTGCGTGATCTCCCGGCATCCCACGTACAGGAACCGGCGATCGGGGCTGATCGCCATGGTGAACGGGCCGCCGTCAACGGACACGTCATGCTGCAGCGTCAAGCCGCCGCTGTCGGGGTCGATGGTGAAAACCGATATTTTGTTGTCTCCCTGTACGGCTACGTACATGTAATAAGGCATGATTCCCCCTCACTATCGGGCGGCAGGATGGATGGATACCCCTTAATCTCACCCCGTGGGCGGGCCGAAGCCGGGATTCCGCGCCCACACCATGCCGTCGGGGTCGTGGGCAATATCGACCGTATTCCCCCTGGAATCCCGAAGACCCATCGGGTGCTGCACCAGTTCGATCATGTTGCCGTCGGGGTCCTTGATGTAGGTGGAATGGACGTTGGCGTATTCCCGGACTGAGGGCGGCGTGTACTTGACCTCCAGCGCGTCCAGGTTTGCGATCATTTCGTCCCAGTCGTGAACCTCGACGGCGAAGTGGCCCGACGGATTGGGACTTGGAGTATGTGTGCTGTGGATCTCAGCGTTGCCGATGCGCAGTTGCAGTTGCCGCGAGTTCAGCTCGGGTCCCCGGTCCAGGAATTCCGCCCCAAGCACCTTCTCGTACCAGTCCCGCGTGCGCTCCTTGTCGCTGATCTCGAGGTTGATGTGCTGAATCATCGTAACTCTTGACATAATTTCACCTCTTCACGCTCCTGACACGGGTATTTTTGCCGATATGCGCCACCGCAGCGTCTCTGCGTGAGTATAGCACCACAACGGCCCACTCTCCGACGGGCTTGCCGTCCAGCCTATCGACCCCGATCTGTGCGCGCCAATCCGATGACCATTGTCCCGTGGCTTTGGATATCAGCCGCCGCCGGCGGGACATCCGGTCACCCAAATGCGCCGCGTTACAGTTGTGAATAATTGTGAAAGACGATGAAGCTGTAATGAAAACTTTGTGAAAAAATCGTGGAGCGCGGCCAATTCCCGTTTATATTGGGCTGCGACCAGTAGTAGTATGGCGCGCCCTCAGCCGTGCCATGGCCTCTGCCGGGGGCATATGGGCACGTCTTTCAGGGGCCCAGACAGTTGGATGGCGTTTCACTATCAGCAAACATGCACTGGGAGGCAATCGGCCCTTCACGCACGGATGGTGAGTTAGAAAGAGGTGGACATGCTTAAGCCGGACAATAATTCCCTCGAAAATCAACTCGCCGGATTGAGCGAGGCAAGCGTCAGCATCTCCGAGCAACCTGACGCGGATGCCGCGCTCCAGAACGTGGTTGACCACGCTTGAAATCTCACACGCGCCCGGTACGGTGCGCTCCTCACTTTCGATGCTGCCGGCGGTATTCGCGACCTGTACACATCGGGATTCACTGACCAGGAACGCGACCTGATCAGTCGATCCCTTCAAACACCCGACTCGTTCGCCCAGGTGAACAACCTGACGTCGCCGCTCCGCATGAATGGCGCGGCAGGCCACATCGAGTTCATGGACATCCCCGCGACGACCTGGCTTGGTCTGCCCATCTACTCCCGGGAAGAGCGCGTAGCAAGCCTGTACCTGGCGGACAAGCAGCCTGGTCCAGAGTTCACCGATGGCGACGAGCGCGTGGGGGTGGTCCTTGCCGCCCACGCGTCGTCGATAATCGCCGGGGAGCAGAGGTGCGAGGTCGCGCGCCAGGCGAAAGCGGACATCGAAGCTTTGTTGGACATGTCCCCGGTTGCGATCTCCGTATTCGATGCGCGCCTGGGTGAAGTCTCTTACATGAACCGCGAATCCCAACGCATGCTGCTTGCGCTCACGCCTCCTGACGGAGACCCGTCGAGCATCTTCCAGTCTCTGAAATTCACCCGCCCCAATGGGAGTGAGCTTTCGTTTGCAGATCTCCCCGGCACCAGGGTGCTTCAAAGCGGCGAGACGGTGATCGGAGAAGAGATCGTCGTCCATCCGCCGGATGGCCCGCCGCTTACCAGTCTCGTCAATTGTATTCCCATCTTCTCCGAATCGGGAGAAATTGTGTCGGTGCTCACCGTGTCTCAGGACATGACGCGCTTTGGCGGATTGGAGCGCAAGCACGCCGAATTTCTGGAGAGGGTGAGCGAAGAACTGAGAACCCCTTTGATCAGCATCAAGGGCGCCGCCGCCGCCCTCAAAAGCGATATCGAGGCGATCAACCCCACCGAGGAGATCCAGTTGTTGCGCATAATCGACCAGCAGTCGGATCTCATGCGCGACCAGGTCAACAGCTTGATCGAGCTGGCTCAGATTGAGACCGGATCGTTGTCTGTGGCGCTGGAACCGGCGGAACTGGGCGGGCTGGTTCAGCGATCCTGTGCGGAGTATCTCAGAGACTATTCGGCGATTGCCATCAGGTCGGACATTTCCGAAGGCCTGGCCACGGTGCTGGTTGACCAGCAACGCATCAGCAAGGTTCTGCACAACTTCCTCCGTCAGGCGGCGATGCGTTCTAACCGATCGTCCCCGGTGGTGGTTTCCGCAACATTGGCTGGAATCCACGCCTCAATTTCGGTGTCTGTGGACGGTTCATCGCCGGGCCCCAGAGGAGCGGTTCCTCTGGTCAACTCAACCCAGGACCCGCAGTTGTTCAGACAGACGACGCAATCCCACGTCATGGCGGCTGATTCGTCGTCCCGGGGCGAGGGATTGGCGATGGCATTTTGCCGCGGGGTGGTCGAGGCGCACGGCGGGCGAGTCAGCGCCGAAATCGATGATCAGGAGGGCAGCCTGACCTTCACTTTCACACTGCCCATAATCGAGGAAGAGAAGGAGAGTCCGCCCCGAGAATCGCGGGAAATGTCTGACGCGCCATCGCCGGTTCTGCCGGACGAGACCCAGATACTCGTCTCAATTGAAGAACCGCAGTTGCTCAGCGCCGTGCGCCAAACATTACTCGATGCGGGTTACGACATTACATCGACATCCACCCTGGGTGAAGTCGCAGAAATCACGTCATTGGATGCTCCGGATCTTGTCCTTCTGGACATCGCAGGGAGAAGGGAGCAAGCTCTCCGCGCTTTGGCCAGCGCAAGCGCCGACATGCGTGTTCCCGTCATCGTGCTCTGTGATCGCAGCGATGAAGAATACGTCTCGCAGGCCCTGAACCTGGGGGCGGATGGCTATATCGTCAAGCCGTTTTCGCCCACCGAACTGATCGCGCGGGTAAAGGCGGCCCTGCGCAGATCCAGCGCCGGCGGAGTGGCTGACGGCAGCCGCACATACCGATCGGGAGACGTGCGGATAAACTTCGATGAGCGGGCCGTCGACCTGTCCGGCCAATGGGTGCAACTCACGGCGACGGAATACAAGCTGCTGTGCGAACTTGCCAGTTCACCGGGCACCGTCCTCACCCACGCTGCGTTGCTCAGAAGGGTCTGGGGTCCCGAATATACTGGAGAGCAGCAGCTTCTGCGTTCTTACGTGAAATCGCTGCGGCAGAAACTGGGGGACAACGCGCGAAATCCCTCGTACATCTTCACCGTGCACGGAACCGGCTACCGGATGGCGCGACCCGACCGGTAGCCGATCGCCGTCGATGGAGTCCTATGTCTGAGGACCCCAGGTGACTCCAAAGTCAACGCGCGATACCAACTCGCCCGTCAGCGTTTCGGCGGTCTGTCCGGCCAGCCACACCCCCGGAGCCGTCAGGGCGTCGGGCTGCACCATGGGTATGTGCGCGGTTCCCGGCCAGTCGCCACGCCGGTTCATCCACGTGTCCACCCTGCCGGGTTCCAGCACGTTGACCGCAATGTTGTGAGGCCTGACTTCCTCCGCCAGGCTGAAAAACATGCGCTCCAGGGCCGCCTTGCTCATCGAGTATCCGACTCGACCCTCGCGGTAGTTTCTGGCAGAGCCGGAGGTGACGCAGTAGATGGAGCCACCGTCACCCTGGGAAATCATCGACGGCAGCGCGTACTTGCAAAGAAGCAGCGGACCGCGCACGTTGACCGCCAGACATTGGTCCAGCAGTTCGACGTCCAGGTCCACCACCGGCGACTCGCAGTCCATTCCCGCGTTGCAGACCAGGATGTCGACGCGGCCGAAGTGGTCCAGCGTGGCGGTTACCAGGTCCTGAATGTCCTGGACCTGCGCCACGTCGCACCTGACCCCGATGGCCGTGCCGCCCTTGGCGGTGATCTGCCCCGCCGTATCGTGTATGTCTCCCGACCCGTACCTGGCGTACTCCGTGTCCGCCGACCGGTCCACATCGGTGCGGGATGCCACCACCACCTTCGCTCCCGCATCGCCCAGGCCGAGACAGATGGCGCGCCCGATCCCTCGGCTGCCGCCCGTTACAATCGCTACTTTACCGTCGAGTCTCATTCAAACCTGCCAGGGGTGTGATCATTTCCGCCTGAGAATATGTAACGCCGCCACAGCCGTCAAGACGCCTGCGCGCCCACTGCACGCTTCCCGGCAACAATCCCGTTCGGCCAATGCAGCCACCCTCGTGTCCCGCGTCCTTGGCAGGACTCCAGATTAACAGGGTTGTTCAAGCTACCGCTACCGGGTTGAGGGGCACCTTAGGAATATGCAATGGACCGCAGTATCTGATATAGGCGCCGGTTGGTAGCCCAATTGCTACGCTCGGGATGACAATTGCCGCGAAACTGAACGCGGTTCGGCAGCGTCCGATAGAGCCCAGACAGATTACCTTGGCCGTGCCCTGGGCTGTAAGATGCCCCTGATCACTGACCTTGCGGCCCCCGATGACCGACTGAGACAAAAAGGCCGTTTCGCGTGCGACCTATCCCCTCGCAATTATCGCATCGTTGATTGCCCGGTCCACCCGCCTGGCGAAATCTTCATCTTCGGTGCTGACCACGGTCATTTCGCCCGTGTTCGTTCCGACAAGCACGTGGTAGAGCTGGTACTCGACTTTGATGAACATCAACGCAGCAACCAAGCCAATAACCGCCAGAACCGCTCCCACTATCACACCCGCCATACCGCCAATCGCAAAACCTACGACTATGCCGATCAGTGCGCTTGCGGCGAATGCGCAGTACCTCAGGAATTCCTTCCCCTTGTTGGTCTCATCGGTGTACCGAAGCCGGCATGACGTGATGCTCGACATCGCGTAGGTATCGCCAAATGACACCAATCGCGTCTGCGATATCACCAATCCTGCCTCAGATAGCATCACATTGTCCGGTCCTGCGCCGCGATTTTCCATGGCCATTACTCCCTTAAAAGAATACAAAATCCATAGATTCCACCGTTGCCAACGATATTCAACAGGATAGCGCCAAGGATCGATGGTATGGCTCATTTTAAGTGCAGTTATGGTCAAAATCAATTGCATTCGGGTTTCGATGGCGGGTTCTCGAAATCGAAAACGCCGGCGGCGCATCCCAATCCCCCGGAGCGTTTCACCGAGTCGACATTCCGACGTTCGCATCCTTCGACTGGCTCACGCTGAACGGGGGATCGGCCAGATACGGACGGGATCCAGCGGATGTGGGTAAGGTCGAGGCTGCCTGCCCCAAGCTGTGGGTGCAGCACTCTGTGAGGGCGTGGGACTCTGGGATTTTCACCATCATCCTGTCCTTCACCCATCAAGGGAGAAGGGACCCGATTACCTTTTCCCAATTGTGCTCAGGGCTTCGAACTGTTTACTCGCACACCTACTCAGCCCGGCTTTGCACAAACTCTGGAATTGGGGTGGAACTTGCACATTTTGAGTCGCAGTTGAACGCCGGGATTTTTCGAATGTAGGGGCCAGAACCAAACATTGAAAAATTTGCCGCCCGCATTTACGTTCAACGCAACGATGTCCTTCCTTGGATTAGCGATATGTACAAAGTCCAGCTTGGGGCACCACCAGTCAACTACCGGCCGGACCGGATGAAATCCGCGATCCGCTCCGCCACCATTATCACCGCCGGGTTGATGGGTGCGCGCACGAGGTCGGGCATAATCGACGCATCGACGATGCGCAACCCCTCCAATCCGTGCACCTTCCCATATTGATCCACCACCGCCAGGGCGTCGCCGGACGGCCCCATTTTGCAGGTGCAGGATATATGAGAGAAGGTCGTCGCCTCCCTCAGCAGCCACTGATCCAGTGCGTCGTCGCTCGCCAGGTCCCTGTCCGCGGGTTCGATCCGCGGTCCCACCAGCGGCGCCAGTTCATCTCGCGCCGACAGGTCCAACGCCAGGTGGATGCCCGCCCTCAGCCGCTCCCGGTCAAAGGGTTCGGCCAGGTAGTTGTAGTGCATGGCCGGCTGTACTCGGTGGTCCGGCGAGGTCAGCGTCAATTCACCGCAGCTTTCCGGCAGAAGCAGGGCAACCATCATTTCAACGTGCCGGATCGCGCTGTCCGCCCCTCCGGACCGGGACCCGTCATCTCCTGACACCGGCGTCGTCCCCTTGACTCGGGGAACGACCATGGCTGAAAAACTGACCGAAAGGTCGTTTCTCAGATGCGAGCCCGGAGCGGTGAGTCGCAGCGTAGCGCTGCCGGCTCCACGGTTCGAAGGGCCGGCCAGACCGGCTCCGACCTCCCAGGTCACGTACACCTTCGGGTGGTCTTTGAGATTCTGACCCACGCCCGGCATGTCCTGAATTATCGGGATGCCGAACTTCTCCAACTGACCGGCCGGCCCGACTCCGGACAGCAGCAGCAGGTGGGGTGAACCGACCGCCCCCGCGCTCAGGACAATCTCACCGGCGTCAACGGTGAACGTCTCATCGCCGCTCTCAACCAGCAGTCCGGTCGCGCGCTTGCCCTCAAAAATCACCCGTCGAACCTGGCAATTGGGCCGCACCGTCAGGTTGAGCCGGTGGCGCGCCTGGCCCAGGTAGCCCAGCGCGGTGCTGAACCGCACCCCGTTGTGATTGTTGGTTATGCCGGGGCCGACGCCGTTGGAGTCCGGATGGTTGTGGTCTCGGGTTTCCTCAAAGCCGCTGCCGCGACACGCGTTGACGAACCGTCTCTGGGTGTCATCCCAGGCGTCCGGATTGGAATGGTGCACGAAGATCGGCCCATCGGAGCCGTGATAGTCGCCGTGCCGGTCAACGTCGGTCTCCAATTTGCGGAAGAAGGGCAGGACCCTTTCGTAACTCCACTCGTCATTGCCCCGGGTGGCCCACGCGTCGAAATCCTCGGGCACACCCCGGTAAAATGCTGAGGAATTGATGGCGCTGGAACCGCCCGTAACTTTCCCCCGGGGCACCAGCATCGGCGGCGCGAGATCCGTCGCGGTCGCTGTGAACTGCCAGTTATGCGGGTTGGCGCCCAACCAGTCCGGATGGCCGCTGGCGGTTCGGGTCGACGGCGGGGTTGGAGCCGCGGCGAACCCGTACTTCAACTCGTCCGGCAGCAGTTCGAAATTCGGATAGTCCGGCCCCGCCTCCAAAAGCAGCACCGACCGGCCCGGATCCTCGGACAGGCGCGCTGCCAGCGCCGAACCGGCCGAACCGGCCCCCACAATTGCCACATCGTATTTCATGACATTCTTCCTCGTCTCGAACTCACACGGCCATACATCAGGATAAACGGCGCCGAGTGCGGACACGGTACCAATCGCCGAGCCCCGGGTTCAAGCGTAATCATACTGTCGAGTGCCAAACAGCATTCGTTTACCGATGCGTATACCAAAACTTTGCCAGTGGGGAAGGGCATTGTTCAGGGCGAAAAGCAAAGCCCGGCGGCGCGGTGGCGGGACCGCCGTTCCTCATGGCGACGGCCTCCATGTCGCGAGACGCCGTCCCGGCCCTGCACTTGACTCAATGCCAACCGTATTGGACGTCAGGCATTGGCGACAAGGGGCCGTGGCGCCGGCGATTGTCCGCAAGCGTTGGGGACTGCGATATCGGTTCAATCACGGCGCGGGCGCTTGGTCGGGGTCTGCTCATGTCCGGGATTTTTCGCATTGGCGCGGGGCGATCGGGTCAGCGATGTTCTTTCCGTGATTGGTGGCGACCATCTGCGGCACGGACGCGGAGGAATAAAGCGACCGCGAAGGACAGGGCCACGGCGACCCACAGCACGGTGAACACGTCGCTCAACGCGTCCGTCAGGGCGAGGTTCAGCGAGTGCAGCAGGCGGTCGGCCACCGTGACATCCCCCATGCCGGTCTCGGCCAGAGATTCCTGCAACGCCCGGGCCGTGGCGGGATCGACGATTGCCCGAGGATCGTCCTTCACCGAGTCAAGGAGCCGCGTCGGCAGGGCAGCTTTAACATCATCGGGAATCGCCGCGTCCACTCCCTGGCGAAACCTCTGCAGCATCACGACGCCGGTTATGGCCAGACCCATCATGCCGCCCAGGGAACGACAGAATTGCAGCGCGGCAGTCGCAACGCCCACGTCCCGGTAGGGGACCGCGTTCTGCGCCGCCACCGAGAGAGTGGCCACCACGCCGCCAAAGCCCAGCGCCGCGATCATCAGATATACCTGGCCGTAGATAACCGGGCTGTTCCGGGCGAATCCCCCGCCGTCGCTCAGGGTGGAAAAGAGGTACATACCCCCCGCCATCAACGCGGTGCTGACCAGCGTCTGCACCCGGTAGTGGCCCCCGGTCCGGGAGAGCAGCTGGCCGGCCAGGATCGCCCCCACCACCGTCCCCAGCAGCATCGGCGCCAGCAGCGACCCGGCCTGGGAAACTGAAACACCCAGCGTCATCTGGAAGTACAGCGGCAGAAACAGGACCAACCCCTGCAGGCCGGCGGCGGTCAGCAGCATGACCACCATGGCGACGGCCACCGCCCGATCCCGGTAGATCCCCAGGGGCATGATCGGCGTCCTCGACCTGGACTCGATGACGACGAACAGCCCCGCCATCGCCAGCCCGAAGGCCAGGAGTCCAATGCTCTGCGGGGCGTCCCAGGCATACAGCACGCCAACGGACGACAGCGCCAGCGCCACCGGCGCGACGGCCAACACCAACGCCGCCATGCCGGGATAATCCAATCCCGCCGGCCGGTCAAGCAAGGCCGATCTCGGATAAATCAGCGCCGTCAGCGCCAGCGCCGGCGCTCCGGCCAGGGCGATGAACAGAAACACCCAGCGCCAAGAGAGCCACTCGGCAACGAAAGCGCCCATGACCGGCCCCACCACGGTCGCCACCGCATAGATAGCTCCCAGGACGCCGAGGAACTTTCCCCGGTCTTCGGGCCGAAACAGGTCCGCGATGGAAACGTAACTGCAGGTCATGACGATGCCTCCGCCGATGCCCTGCAACAGGCGGAAGCCGATGACCTGGTTCATGGATGCGCTGACGCCCACCAGCGCCGAACCGACGGTGAAAATCGCAATCCCGACGATGAGGAACGCCCGTCGCCCGTAGATGTCGCTGAGCCGTCCCACGATGGGATATGCCACCGTGGCCGCCACCAGATACGAGGTTGCCGGCCAGGTGTAGCGGTCGAAACCGCCCAGGTCGGCCACCATGGATGTCATGATGCTGGCGACCACGGTCTGGCTGAGCGCGGCCAGGAACATCGCCAGACCCACGCACACCAGCGACAACGCGACCTGACGGCGCGGCGGCGGCGCAAAGTCTCCGGCACACTCGACGCCAGCGCCTTCGTCGGCATCCATCGTGGTCCGACCGTCCCGTGATCCGTCGGATGGCCCCTCGCCGTCGCCCATCAGCGGCGTTTCCCCAGGCGGCCCAGGCGTAGGGCCGTCCGGTACAGCGGGTGGACGCATCGCGACAGCATCGCAAAACCCCACCCGTGCGCCAGAAACGCCTCACGGCGGGGCATGAACTCCCATGAGTCCAGCTCCTCTATCGCTGTCAGCACCCGGCTCAGGAGTTCCCGCGACTGGCCCACCAGCCGGGGATCGCTGATGTCCATCGCACCGCAGCCGATGACCATGGGCATCAGCGTGCCGAGCATGTTCCGCCGATAGCTCTGCCAGCAGTCCTCTCGGGTGTAATTTTCCACGCCGCAGCCACTCACGATATCGTGGTACTGGTCCAGTACGTCGCGCTCGATGCCGCGGCGGAGGTCGCTGGTGACGCTGGTTGCCATGAAGAAGGCGACGTCGTACATGCCGCACCCGATGCCGAAACCCTGCCAGTCGATGAAGGCCGCGGCGTCCTGCTCTCCGTCGTCAAACAGCATGTTGTCCGCGCGAAAATCGCCGTGCACCACGGTCCTTGGGCCAGCGGAAAGGTCCGCGAAATGCGCGGCGATGCGGAACCCAAACTCCAGCGCGAGCCGACGCGTGCGGTCGGTGAACAGGTCGCCGAATCGGTCAAGGGTTGCGGGAAGGGTCAGCAGATAGACCGTCTGCATGATGCGGCTCTGCCTGGTGCTGAGGAAATCGCCGCAGGCGGACAGGGCCGGATCATCGGCGGCTTCCCAGAAGCGCCCCTGCAGCCCGGCGAGCTGTCGTATGGCATGGCGTGCCAGTGGCGCGTCAATGCCAACGCTCTGCGGTATCCCCCGCAGGTGGCCAAGGTCTTCGAGCACCAGAACAAAGCGGTTGCTGCCCTCGTTGAAATCGCCGTAGAACGGAAAGGGCGTCCGCACGTAACCCAGCGGCGCGATGTCCCGGTAGAAAACGTGCTCGCGGCGGTGGAGTGAAAGCCACCGGCTGAACCGGAAGGCCATGGCATCCGAACTGGGCAGCTTGACAACGATCGAGGCGGGATTGACTGTCCCGCCGTCCTTGTCGAAGAGGCGACAGCGATAGAGATTGCCCAGCGCGTTGGCGACGTCCGACAGTTGTTCGACCTCCACCGCAGCGATGTCGGAGGCATGGGATGCGCCGCCGGCGGCCAGCGCCTGCCGGATCCAATCGGCGGTGATCTGTTCAGCCTCACTGATCAGCGGTACATGGTTCGGGTCCATTGAGTTGCCTCGCGGGGGCATGGGAGATCCGTACGTTGTACGCTGGGCAAAACAGATTCAAACAGCCCGGCGACGAACCAGCCGAAAGCGCACCGATGGGTCGGGGTGGGCCGCCGGCGAGCGCTTGATCTTCAGTGGGCGATCCGGCCGCTCCAGTTCCAGGTCGGCCTGGTGCACGATGGTTGCCAGGGTCAGGATGATCTGCATTTCCGCCAGGCTGCTGCCGATGCAGCGGTGCCGGTCCACGCCGAAGGGAGCGAATGCCCCCGGCTGCAGGTGCTCCGCCCGGTCCGGCGAGTAGCGCTCAACGTCAAAGCGGTTGGGATCCGGAAAGTACTCCGGCAGGTGGTGGCCCACCGTGGTGCCCAGCAGGACCTGGGCGCCGGCCGGGACTCGGTACCCCTCAAACTCGAACGAGTTGGCAACGGTACGAGTGAGCGCGGGGACCACCGGATACATCCGCATGGTCTCAAGGGCAACCCGGCGGGTAACGTCCAGCCGGCGCAATCCCTCAGGAGTCGGCGGGCCGTTCTGATACATCTCGTCCACTTCGACCCGCATCTGCTTCAGTATCTCGGGATGCTGCAAAAGGGCGTACAGCATGAACGCGCAGACGCTGGCGGATGTGTCCATGCCCACCAGGTAGGGCCCGAGAACGTTGGCGAACAGGTCAGTCTCCGGCAGGAACTGGGGATCCGTCCGGCTCACCTCCAGCAGTTCATCAACAAAGTCCAGCGGCTGGTCCGGTCGCCTCTCGCGCTCATGGGCCTCCATGATCCGTTGGTACAGGTCGTTGACCCGTCGCCTGGCCCGGCGGTATTTCGGCAGGCGTTCCACCGCCTTGGGCAGACGCTTCGTGACGTTCACCTGGATCACCACGGCGAGGAAATAGATCAGGTCGTCGAAGTACTCTTCGGATGACAGGCCATTGCAGAACATGCCAATCTGCTCGGTGATGACCCGCTGCATGGCGTGCTGCAGCTCGATGGGCTGGCCCTGGGGCCACTGGTCTATGGCGCGCCGGGTGATGTCGTGGACCAGGTCGAGGTTGGATTCCAACGTCCTGGGAGAATACCCCTTGACCAGCAGGCGGCGCATGCGCAGATGCTCCGGCCCGTCCATGGTCAGAAGGACGCGTTGGGCTCCCAGCGCGGCGCTGAACTCGTGGTACGGCTCCCAGGACCGGAAATGCGTGGGTGAGATCTGCGTGGCGAAGGTGTTGGCTTGAGGACCCACCAGGGCAACCCACTTGTGGTGCAGCGCCCTCACCCTGAAGATCGGCCCGTGCTGGCGGTATTCCCGCAGCAGGAACGCCCGGAGGTCTCCCGCCATGCCGAACGCATTGCCCAACAGGGGCAACCCGTCCGCCTGGGGAATCTGGTCGGTGGGCCGCCCTGCCGGAGGCGCCAGCCGGGGCAGGGTCTCGACCTCCAGGATGGCGGCGGCGACCTCCCGGCCAATGAGGTCCATCCGGCAGATCAGGTCGATCCTGCTTTGAACCTGCGCCATCTCATCCTGTGACAGTATGCTCTCGAATACTCCGCAGGCTGAAGCAAGGCTGATGATGACGATGTCCCGCACATCGGGAATGTCGTCGCTGAAAAGGGTCCGCATGATGCGGAGCTGCACTTCCTCCGTCGTCCGGCCATCCTGGCTGGTGTAGCTGCGGACGCGAGAAACCCCTGGCGAAAGGTAAACCTGGCCGCCGTCGTCGGCTTCCAGGTAACCCCGCTCGACCAAACGCGAGAGCGCCACCTCGCGGATCTGGTCGCTCTGCCCGGCCAGGTGCTCGATCCAGAATGCGGTGCTGCGGGGGTTGTCGCCGGATTGCGCTATCTCGGCGAGGATGGGGTCGAGCAATTCGTCGCCCAACGGTGTCGGATCCGCGACGATGAGTTGATCAGCGTTGGTGTCGATACGATGTGCCAGCGCCAGATCCATCAGCGCCGCGCCGGCGAAGGCCATGGCGCGAGAGTGCAGAGGGAACCGGTTGCGAATCTCGCCGTTATCGTTGTCGAGGATGAGTAAGAGGATCTCTTCGACGGCTCGAAGTTCTTCCGTCACTTGCAACATTGGCATATGTCCCGTTTGCCGGTGTGCTCGGCTGGGCGCATTGCGCCGTTCCTCATGCGGCGGCAAGCCTCAAAGGGGCGCCGCGTCTCCTGTTCCCACCGGAAAGCGCCAGTGGGATCGTGATTGATGGCGGAATTGTACACGTTTGGATTATCAGCTTCGCTCCGCTGCCCGTTTTCAGGTTCCGACGGCGTTGCCAATGGCGACGTCATCCGGTGAACTTCGCTTTCGCGTTATCCAGGACTGATTGCCGAGCATCAACCAATGAGGCCGCCGGTCAGCCGCCCAGCCCCAGGTTGCCGTTCGCCGTCGGTGATGGCCCGCCGGACCCATCGTTTGGCCCCGGAAGCGTCCGCCCGGAGGCACAATCAGGCGCCGTCGAGGCACCTGCCCAGATTTGCGACGCCCCGTATTTGGATCGCGGAGAGGGCTTGCTTTCGGTGCTCCGTCGCCATCGCCGGCGGGCGCAATACGCAATTCGTGCGCCACTCTTTCGCGGATGGGGGCGGGTTGGGCCGGACTTTGCGGGACATAGAAAAGGCGTTCCCTACTCAAATCAAGCAGGAAACGCCGTCTTTCGAGGGTTGGTTGAGGGGGAAAGTGGTGGAGCTGGCGGGAATCGAACCCGCTACCTCTTCAATGCCATTGAAGCGCTCTCCCAAATGAGCTACAGCCCCACGAGCGGCACGCCGCCGAGTACCAGCGGCGTGCAATCATTCTAGCAAACCTGCGGCGAAATCCGCAACGTGTGCTATCCCTTCCTGGTGTACTTCACCACCGTCCGACCGGTGCTGCCCTCGTAGGGCTCCACCACGTACAGGTCCTTCTGGCTGTCCACCCAGACGCCGTGGCAACTGCGGTGGGTCAAATCGCCCCACTGCGCCAGGCGCTTGCCCTCGGCGTCCAGTATGCTCACCATGCCGCCGTTGTGCTCGGCCACGTACGCCACGCCCTCGTCGTCGATGCAGATGACCGCCGGCCCGATCAGCTTGCTGGGCCAGTCCGTGATGTGCGTGCCGTCCTGGTTGAACACCTGCACCCGGTCGTTCTCCCGGTCGGCGATCAGCAGGTTGCCGTCGCTGTTGATCCACGCGCCGTGGGGCAGGTTGAACTGGCCGGGACCGCCGCCGGGCTCGCCCCAGGAGAAGATGTGCTCGCCGTTGGCGGTGAACTTGTGCACCCGCGCGTTGGCGTATCCGTCGGCGATGTAGATCTCTCCGGCGTCGTTCAGCGCGATTCCCGCCGGCATGTTGAACGGCTCGGCGCCTCGCACCACCTGGTGCCACGAGTTGGAGTCAAACGACGTGTTGTCCGCGCCCGTGTCCGAGCGGTAGCCCCGCTCGCCGATGGTCATCACCACCTCGCCGTCCTTGGTCAGCTTGAAAATCTGGCCCCGGTTGCGGTCCACCAGCCAGACGTAGCCCCACTGGTCGATGATGATGGCATGGGGGAACTCGAACATTCCCGCGCCCCAGGACTTGATGAACTTCCCTTCCCGGTCAAAGATCATGATCGGATGGTCGGGGTTGCGGTTGAAGCAGTAAATCCGGTCCTCGTCATCGCCGAACACCGCCGCGGCCGGCATCGGGATTCCATCGGGCGCCTGCGCCCAGTTCCGGTCAAACTCATAGGTGTGCGCGCCGTTGCCGACGACGTTGGTGGCAGTAGTCATCAGAGCCTCCTCGTGTTTCGCGTTGCGGTCGAAAAGGCGCCGTCAATCCCGCGGAAGCGGGAAGCCAGCGTCATAAAGTTGACCGGTTGTCGACATACCATTGTTTTACCACAAATCGGCCTCACTTACCGCCGCGCCACCGATTTAGCCAGGAAAATGTCCGGTTTGCCCAGCCCATTCGCATCCGGCAGCACCCCCGCGATCGAAAACCCCACCTTGCGGTAGAACTCAAACGGATGCCCCTTCCGGTCCTTGATCCGCGCCAGGTGCTCCAACGGGTTCGGATACAGGTCCACTCCTGCCAGCGAGGTCATGTCGTCCTCATCGTCCGAACCCAGCCAGATCGTCAGCCCGCCGCGTTCCCGCACCCGCTCCTCCATATCCTCAATCAATGCCCTCCCGACACCCCGCCGCTGCCGCGCCGGCCGCACCACGATGATGTTCAACTCCCACACGTTGCCGCCATAAAGCGGCTCCGCCGCCGTCCAGCCCAGCAAGCCGCCGCCATCGTCCAAAGCCGCCCGGCAAATCCGCCCCTCGCCCAGCGATTCCTCCACCGTCCGCCGCGCCGATGCCAAATCCGGCCACGCCGCCGGCCAATGCTCCGCGAACCCCTCCACCAGCAGGCCTGCCGCCTGTTGTCGTTTGGCTGGATTCACAGCGCCAAGTTCGTGAATCTTCATATCCAGAACTTATCCACAAGCGATATGTTTTTGTTATGGACTGGCGGCGCCTTGAACGATGGGCGATCATCGCGACGATTGCGCTGTACGCGGCGGCGGCCCTCAGTCTGTTTCTAATACTCGGTGAAACCCTGCTACCGGAGGGCTCGCCGATACAGCAAGCCTCTCACAATATTGCAAATCACCTGACCAGATTGGGCGAGATTGGTGGTGGGGTCGTCATCGTTGTTGTTCTGTCGATTCTGGTCGGCGGAGGGATTGGAATGCTATTCCTCAGGGCTTACGACAAATACCAGGAAAATAAACAGCGCCGGGAAAGAGAACGGGCCCAATGGATGGCGGAGGCTATGGCTGAAGGTCGCGCCGAGGGTCGCGCCGAAATCCTGGAACAGCTCAGGGACAGGGGCATCAACGTAGATGACCTCCTGCCCCCGAGCGAACCATCCTACGAAACACCGGCGGCTCCATAGCCAACCGGCGCCCCCCACGTCCTGTTAAAACGCTCCAATCCCCGGCGTCGTCACCCCGATGCTGTAGAGCGACGCCCCCGACGTCAGGAACAGCGTCCGCATATCGTCGCCGCCGAAGCAGATGTTCCGCGTAACCTCCGGCGTCTCCAGCACGCCCAGCTGCTTGCCCGCCGGCGAAACGATCCACACGCCGCCCGAGCCCGTGCACCAGACGTTGCCCGCCGTGTCCACCTTCATCCCGTCCGGCACTCCCAACGCCGTCGAGCCCATCTCGATCAGGATCCGGTTGCCGCTCAGCGTCCCGTCCGCCGCCACGTCAAACGCGCGGATCCTCCGGTTGGGACAGAACTCGCCGCTCTCCTCACGGTCAAAGTCCGCCATCTCCGCCCGGCTGATCGCCACGTACATCACGGATTCGTCTGGCGACAGCGCCAGGCCGTTCGCGTACTCGCACTCATCCGTCGCCAGGTGTACCGACCCGTCGGTGTCCAGACGATAGATGCCCGCGAACGGAATTTCCCTCAGCTCTTCCGGAAACCGCAGGTGCGGGTCGGTGAAGAAGATGGTGCCGTCGGTCCGGCAGATCACGTCGTTCGGCTTGTTGAACCGCTTGCCGTCCCACCGGTCTGCGATCGTGGTGATGTTGCCGTCCGCGTCCATGCTGGTCACGCACCTGTGGTCCGCCCCTTCGCACATCAGCAGGTTCCCCTGCCGGTCAAACGTGCAGCCGTTCCCCTCGCCGGTATTCTCGCGAACCACCGTCGTCTCGCCCGTAGCCGGGTCCCACTTCAGCAGTTGTTCCCGCGCCAGATCTACGAAAGTCAGGTACCCGCCCGGATGCCACAACGGCCCTTCGGTGCGGTCCAATGTACCATCCAGCAGCGTCAGTTCCGTTTCGGCCAGCAGTCCGCCCAAATCGTTAGCCATCTCAACATCTCCTGTATTTCCTGTGTGCCCGTTGACCCGACGATTATATCAACCGCATCCGATCTCCCGATCAGGAATCCTGTCGCCCGATCAGGAATCCTGCTAATCCTGTGCATCGATGTAGATCCGTTTCCGCCGGTCACGTCCGCCCAAAACACAGGGGCGAATAATCATTCGCCCCTGCCGGCAGTCCTTGGGATTATTGCTCGCCTACCGCCCCATGGCGTACCCGTCCCGGCGCAGGTCCGCGCCGCCATACATCGTGCCCCGGTCCCGGTCCACCTCGATCGCGCACAGTGATCCCATGCGCGGCGTCCACTCGTTCCACACGTCCACGTCGTGGCCGCGCTTGCGCAGGTCGTCCACCACCGACGGTTCGATGCGCGACTCCACGCCAACCAGGCCCGGCCGGTACGCGTGCGGCCAGAACGAATTGGGGAAACTCCACGTCGACGCGCGCGGCGCTTCAATCGCCTGCTGCACGTCCATGCCGAACTCGGCCACGTTCAGGAACAACTGCACCATTGACTGCGGCTGCACGTCGCCGCCCGGGGTGCCGAACGGCAGCCACGGCTTCCCGTCCTTGAACGCCATCGCCGGATTCGGCGTCAAACGCGGCCGTTTGCCCGGCTCCAGGCTGCACGGGTGGTCTTCGTCCAACCAGTTCTGCGAACCTCGCGCCGACACCATGAATCCCAGCCCCGGCACTATGGGCGCGCCGCCGAAACCGTCGCTGGGCGTGGCCGAAAACGCGTTGCCCCAGCGGTCCACCGCGCAGATGTACGATGTGTCCGCCGACAATGGCCCCGCCACCGGCTCAGGCTGCTTGGCCCCGTACCGGACCCCGCCCTGCTGGTGCGCCCAGGGGTCGCCGGCCAACGGCATCTCGGGATTCGCCCGTTGCGGGTCGATCTCCCGGCGGCGAACCTCTGCGTACTCGCGCGACAGCAAGCCGGCCATCGGCACGTCAACAAAATCGGGGTCGCCGTAGTATGCGTGCCGGTCGGAGAAGGCCAGCTTCAGCGCCTCCAGCACCGTATGCACGTATTCTGCGGAATTGTGGCCCATCCCCTGCAGGTCGCACCCCTCCAGGATGCGCAGCGCGTGCAGGTTCATCGGCCCCTGGCACCACGGGCCGCAGGCGTACACTTCGATTTCTTCGGAGTTCGCGCTCTTGTAGTCAATCATGGGC
Source organism: Dehalococcoidia bacterium (assembly GCA_965116565.1). Lineage (GTDB taxonomy): Bacteria > Chloroflexota > Dehalococcoidia > Lucifugimonadales > UBA3495 > Bin87. The sequence goes on along the minus strand of OZ220699.1, from coordinate 237,684 downwards.
GGCACGTCCACGCCCACCGAGAAATCCGCCAGGTCTTTCATCGAAAGCCAGCCGCCCTGGCTGCGGATGAACGAGACCATCTCCTCGGCGATGTCGCCCCTGTAGAAAAGGTCCTTGGCGGCCCGCAGACCGGCTTCCCTGCCCTGGCCGTTCACCGACTGCTCGGCGTGGATCATCCGACGGAAGGTGCGTGCCAGGTCCTTCTGTACCAACAGGTCTCCGATGCCCAGCGCCTTGCCGCCCGGGTAGAAGATCTCCATGGTGCTGGTCCACTGGCTGGTGTCGCCCTCATCTAGGATGATGTTGTCGCCGCTGCTCACCAGCGCCCGGTGCAGCGTGGCCGGAATCGGGAAACCGCCCTCGGCGATTTCCAACGCCGGCGTCGACACCTGCTCAAAGGTCATGGTGCCGTAGCGGATCAGCGACGTGATCCACGCGTCCGGCGCCGCCGGCGTCACCGTGCGCATCACGCCGTGGGGCATGTCACCGCCGTGTTCCTGCCTGAAGTAGTCGATCGACGCCTCGGCCGGCCACCGGCCCAGTCCGCTGATCTCCCGCGTTTCGCCCGACTCCGCGTGGTGGATGATGATGGGCGCGACGCCCGCGAAGCTGGTGTACTGCGGCAGCGTAACGTTGATCACAATGCCAGCCGCCACGCCCGCGTCGATCGCGTTGCCGCCCTGCTCCAGGATCCGGTAGCCGGCAGCCGTCGCCAGGTAGTGTCCGGTGCTCACCATGTGGGTAACGCCACCCACCAACGGGCGATAGCTCCTCAGTCCAATGGCCATTTCTACCTCCGCAGCAATGCTGCGCTATGAATCGCGTTTCCGTCGTGTCCGGCAGTATAGGACATCCCCGCGGTAGTTGCCAGTTGACCTGAGCATGCGGCCATCGACCGCATTTCCGGCGCCCCGAATCGTAGCTCTGGACAATAGCCTTTGCTCGGACCTGCCCGTGCAGCCGGTGTGAAGAATCCGCCGGTCTCATGATGGCGTATCGTAATATATCCACGCAGTTGATCACTGTATCGCCGCCATTGCGCCCATATTCGACACATTCGCATTCACGTCCACGCCCACCATCAGCGGGCACGTCCGGCTTTCTGAACGTCGGCACCCAGCGCATTCACAGGATATTTGTGGATCGGTTGTGCCCGCTCCGATGCAGTTCCGACTCGCGGTGCTCCCGTTCACTCCGACCGGCCACACCGAAGCTATATTCCATTTCATGATTTTGATTGGCTTGCTTATCCATTTCACGCGCATCTTGTGACGAAATTGAAAGGTTCTGTCCACCACTTTAGAACATTTTATTGATATTGCGACAGAAGTTTGACGAGAGGTTGGCATGATGCTTGCTTGTCAGATCAATAAGATGGACGGATAATTTGCCCTAATTGATTTGAAGTAAAGGTGAAAGATATTTCATCAAAAATTGCCTCGATATGTGAGGGGTGCCAATGTTGGAACGGGACGCTCAACGCTTCAAGGCCATACAGGTCGGCATGTTGATGCGCGCCTACCGAGAATCATTCCCGTCAGATCAGGGTGGGAGAGGACTGACACAGGAAGAGTTGCTCCGCCGCATGGCGGCGGTGGATAGCAATTATGGCCAGCGCTACAGCCACACGACCGTTTCCCGTTGGGAATCGGGAGCCACACGCCCCAGCCGGGAACGCCTGGAGGTGTTCGGCAGAGCGCTGAATTTGTCCCAGCCGGAAATCGACGGGTTGGTGTCCCTTGCCGGCTTCACGGTCCAATCCAATCGCGACAATGAGGAGTCTGATCTCGACGCCGAGCCCCCGCAAATCGATCCGAGCCAACTGTCCGCCGGCGGACTCTCCTACCAGATTCTTGAACACCGCGAAGCCGCCCCGGGGAGCCGTCCTTTCACCGCTTCCTTCCCAATGTTGCGCCTGAGTTTCCTCAGCTGTTTTATACCGGTCGTCGCCATCCTGGCCGGTGGGTACTTGTGGTCATTCCTCGGTTGGACCGCACTATGGATACCCATCGCCTATATCGGCTTGGTGGTGGCCGTGAGATTGGCCGCCGGATTTCAGAGGTTGGAGACCGATCACGATCTGTGTGAGTTCCTCTGCGTGTCGCTTTTCATATTGCTGACCACGCCGTTGCTGCAAACTGCCATGCTCAATATGGACCATTACGGTTTCCATTCGATCAGCGACTGGGCCGGCACGTCCAAACCCTTCATGTTGGCGCTCCTGGTCAACTTGGGTCTGGCTTCCATGGCGGGAGCGATGTTTTTCGGACTGGAAAAATTGCGCTACCGAGCCGGGATGCGCGCCGGCGGCGCTCTCCGGCGTGCGGTGTCGGTGGTTTTGCCTCCCATCGGAATGGTTTACATCGTCCTCGCCCTGCTCGCCAACTCTGCGGTGTTGGTCCAACTTGGGGTGGTGTTTGCATTTCTCGCTGCGATTTTCGTCGTCTTGCTCTTGCTCCGCGATCCCACCGTGGAGCCTCAGGAGGCAGACCGCCGCTTCCTGCTGTGGTCCTTGTTGGTGTTTGGCACGGTTGCGGCCACGCTCGGAGGCGCGGCGATACTTGTCATCTATGTCGTGCCCGACCTGCCGGCCCAGTTCCCTGACTACAATTTGCTGTATGCGTGGGACACCGATTACGCCCGACTTGGAATCTCGCCCGATGAGGTGTTGGAAAGGTTCAATGTTGGCTATTTGTGGCACGCGACGGCGATTTTCGTTTACATGGTTTTCGTCGTCGGCTCCAAGCTTTTCGCGTCAATCTACCGTTGGGAACCCGGCCATGCAGAGAGTATGGTGGCCAACCCATACGCGCCAGGTCCGGACGGTGTAACGGATCGGGCAACGATACGCGACAGAGTCGGTTCGCTCCTCAGCCGCGCCCGTTCTCGTGTCCGGCGCCCGGGGTCCGGATCTGACTGACCGTCCGCAGCGCTGATCGGCCTTCTGGGTAATTGCGGCGCACGCAAACCCCACCGACTGACCGTCTTCCACCCAGGGGCGCCCTTGCCAACCTGCTCACCCGTCTTCGTATTCGGAGATTCCTCCGCGGAACCGGGAGCCGGGTCAGAACCCGGCTCTCCGCTTGGGCGGATTCGTCCCCGTGCGGATTCGTCCCCGCGCGGATTCGTCCCCGCGCGGATTCGTCCCCGCGCGGATTCGTCCCGGGAAATCCGGGCCGTCCCTCGATCGCGCGGCTCCGCTTGACACTCCCGCAGGCACTCACTACGCTGACCCAAGCCGGCCGCGAACGTCGTCCGGCCACGGTACTGGAACGAGTCCTACGGAGGGAATCTCGCGATGGCTACTTACGATCTGATTATCAGGGGCGGAACCGTAGTTGATCCAACCGAAGGTCTGCACGGCGCACTAGATGTCGGTGTTACCGACGGCAAAATTTCCGCCGTCGCCGCCGACCTCCCGACCGATGACGCTGCCCGTGTCGTCGAAGTCAACGGCAGATACGTCACGCCCGGTTTGATCGACCTCCACACCCACGTTTACGAAGGCGTCAATGGCAACGGCGTCAACGCGGACATCGGTGGTGTGAGAGCCGGCGTTACGACCATGGTGGACGCCGGCAGCAGCGGCTGCGACACCTACGGCGGATTCCCCGCTCACATCATCCCCAACAACCACACCGAGATCATCCCGTTCCTCCACATCTGCCGCACCGGCCTAGCCACCACGCCCGACATATTCGCCCCCAGCAGCATCGATCTGGAGCGCACTATCCAGGTCGTTGAGGAGAGCAATGGCGTGATTCGCGGCATCAAGGCCCGCATGGTATCGCCCGCCCTGGAAATCATGGGCATGGAAATGCCTCGCCAGGCCAAGCGCGCCGCCAGGGAAGCCGGCGTTCCCCTCATGGTCCACATCGGCGACACCGAAAAGCGCTACCCGGCTGAGGTCATCCGGGAATTGCTCCCCATCATGGAGCCCGGTGATATTGTTACCCACTTCTTTACCGCCAATCCCGGCGGAGTGCTGGACAACGACGGCCATCTCGTTCCCGAAGCCCGCGAGGCCCACGAGCGCGGTGTTTGGCTCGATACCGCCCACGGCCGCGCCAACTTCAGCTTCGACATCGGCGAGCGCGTCCTCGACCAGGGCGTGGAGCCCCATTGCATCAGCACCGACCTTACCGTCCCGGGCCGTATCCGCACCGTCCACAGCATGACCGAGATGATGACCCGTTTCCTGACCATGGGTTTCACCTTCGATCGCGTCGTGGAAATGTGCACCATCAATCCGGCCCGTGCCATCGGCGAGGCGGATCGGCTGGGCAGCCTCGCGGTGGGTAAACAGGCGGATGTCTCAGTCCTGGACATCGAGGAAGGCGAATGGGTCGTCTACGACGTGCTCGGTAACGCCAGGAAATCCGAACGCGCCGTCGTCCCCGTGTTGTCCGTCAAGCGCGGCGAGGTGTTCGAGGCCGGGTGGGGCCCACGACCGTGGGGCTGGACTCCGGACAGCGCGTAGCCAATCCCCTCACGACATCCGACAGAATCAACAGGATTGTACTGAATGGCTTTTCAAAAATTGACGGTCTCCAGCGGGATATCCGCAAATGAAAAGGATATAAAGATGGTTGAAGTCATACTGAGCTCGCCTCGCGGATTTTGCGCCGGCGTCGTTCGCGCCATCGACGTGGTCGAGGAATGTCTGAAGCGGTTCGGCCCGCCCGTCTACGTCAAGCATCAGATCGTCCACAACCCCTACGTGGTCGCCGAACTCGAACGCAAGGGCGCCATCACCGTTGAGGAGGTCGATGAGGTCCCGGAGGGATCCCTGGTCGTTTTCTCCGCTCACGGTTCGCCCCCCGAGGACTTCGAGCGCGCCAACGAGCGTAACCTTCGCGTCATCGACGCCGTCTGTCCCCTGGTAACTCGCGTCCACAACGAAGCGAAAAAATATCACCGCGAGGGCAGGCGCGTCTTGCTGGTCGGACACCGGGGACATCAGGAGGTTCGCGGCACCATGGGCCAGGCCCCCATGACGCTGATCAACGATACCTCGCCCCTTGCCGAGCAGGCCGTCAGCGCCGATATCGAATGGCCCGCCGGCACCGAGGTCGCCGTCATCACCCAGACCACCTTGTCAGTGGGCGACACCGCCAACGCCATCGGCGCGATTCAGGAGCGATTCCCGGCTGCGGTCGTGCGCAACGACATCTGCTATGCCACCACCAACCGGCAGGATGCCGTCACCCAAATGGCCGGCCTGGTCGACGTCGTGCTCGTCATCGGCGCCCAGAACTCTTCAAACTGCAACCGCTTGCGCGAGGTCGCCGAAGCCAACGGCACGCCGGCCTACCTCATCAACGGCCCCGACGAGATCAACCCCGATTGGCTCGTCGGATGCCGGCGCGCCGGCATCACGTCGGGCGCGTCAACGCCGGAGGTGCTGGTGGAAGCGGTGATCGAATCATTGCGCCCCGAACGCGTGACACTCCTCGAAGGCGCCGAGGAAGACATCACCTTCACCCTGCCGCGGGAGTTGCGCTGACCAGGCAGGCTCCGATCATTGTGATATGCGGTTGCCGTTGGCCACATAGGTCCAGCGAATTTTGTTCATCCCAGCGTAGTCTTCGAAATCTTGGCTGATAATTTCTGCTACCACGGCGGGAATTACTACTTCTCGTCCCATCAGCCTTTTGATGAGCGGAGCGCGCTCAACGGCTCGCCGAACATCATCGTGACCGGCAGCGTATGAAACTTCTACAGCGAACATTACCGGATCTCCGGATCCGTCAATCCCTTCCATGACAAAATCTATAGCGTTAACCCGGTCGGCGTCTTCTTGGGAAATGATCTTATTCCTGACTCCGGCAACTGTGTAGTTATTTATGTCGTGTTTTTGGATCATGTTCATCAGCATACCGAAATGCGACAAGCGGTTGAAAACGGCAAAGGCGGTCCGCTCAACGGCCAACTCAGTCTGCCAGCCCTTGATGACCGACAAATCCTGATTGGCGCGCTGTTGTTGCTCGGTAATCTGGTCAACTCGCTTGCCTATGTCGGCGACGATGGACCGAATCTCTGCCATTTCCTGACTGTGGGCAGTCGCAGCTTCGGCCTGGATCGCTCTCACCTCGGCCAGTCCCCCAACGGTTTCAGCCAAGACGCGCTCAATGCGGTCCAGGAGATCTTCTTCGGGTTGTTGCGTGGTAGTCATGGTCGTTGCACTTCTGGGTAGCGTTCCACATGTTATTGTACAGGATGGCCTGCTGGCATGACCCTACCACTCCGCCCGCGGCGGGCGCTCCATGAGCGCCGGAATACACTCCGCCGCCGGCAGCCCTTCGAACAACACCCTAGACATCAGCCGGGTTATCGGCATGTCCACCTCCAGCTTTTCCGCCATTTCCAGCGCCGCCACCACGGTGTTCACACCCTCGGCCACCGCATCCATATTGGCTAGTATCTCAGCCAGCGTACGCCCCTTCGCCAGTTCCTCGCCCACCCTCCGGTTGCGGCTCAACGGGCTGTTGCAGGTCGCCATCACGTCGCCCAACCCTGCAAGGCCGGCAAAAGTCATCAGTTGTGCCCCGGCGGCTATCCCAAGCCTCCCAATTTCGCTCAGGCCACGAGTCACCAGCGCAGCCTTGGCGTTGTCCCCAACGCCCAGACCATCGGCCATCCCCGCCGCCAGCGCTATGATGTTCTTCAGCGACCCGCACAACTCCACACCCACAACGTCATCGCTGGTGTAAACCCGAAACGCCGGCGACATCATCGTGTCCTGCACCATCCGGCGTGCCGTTTCATCCGATGCCGCCACCACCGTCGACGCCGGTTTGCCCGCCATGACTTCACCGGCCAGGTTGGGCCCAGAAAGCACCGCAAACCGGTCGGACGAATGACCTGGCAATTCCTGCGCAACAACCTCGCTCATGCGGAGTCCCGCCGGCAGTTCCAGGCCCTTCGTAACGCTGAGCACCACCGCATCCGCCGGCACGCTCTCCGCAATCCGTCTCAGATTCTGACGAAACCGGTCCGATGGTACTGCGACCACCACCAATCGCGCATCGCTGAGCGCCAGCGCGGGATCATGCTCCGGAGACAGCGCTGCGGGGAAGGACACGCCAGGCAGTCTCCGCCTGTGCTCTCCCGCCCGCCGTAGCTCGTCCGCCTCCTCCTCCGTGCGACACAACAGGCGCACCGAATTGCCGGCGCGGGCCACCATCACCGCCAGCGTTGTCCCCCATGTGGTCGCGCCGACCACCGCGGTGGGATGGAGATTCGGGTTCGGTGCGGAAACCAAAGCGTACATCAATAGGCCGGCGACTGGCAGCCGCCGGCCTTAATTGCGTCGCGGGTCGCGGTTTAGTTATCCGCGCCTTGCTTGTTGAAGTGCGGCATCACGTCGCTGGCAAACCACTCAAGTTGCTCCATGGACGCGCTGGTCGGCATGCCCATGTTCGTGACGCCGATGTTGATTTCCTCGAGACCAGGATAGCGCTCCTGCACTTCCATCAGCTGCTCGGTGATGCGATCCGGCGGCCCCACCAGGTATTGGCCGGCGGCCACAGACTCTTCGATTGTCGGCATCTTGAGTCCCTGGGGTACCGGGCGGCCGAAAGCGTTCAGCGCATCCAACTGTTCCTGGGTCAACCCGGCGATGAATCCCAACGGACCAAACATCTTGACCCGCTCTTCCATCCACAGGCGGGCCTGGTCCATCGCCTCCTTCTCGGAATTGGCAATCTGCACCGAGTACCCGACGGCCAGACCCTCGCCCAGTTTCCAGTCCTTCCCGTGCTCGGCATGAATCGCCTGCCAACGGTGGATTACGTCGTCGCTGGCGCCGCCCGTGGCTGCGCCGCCGCCGATGATTCCCTTGATACCCCACTTGGCCATGAAGTTGATCGCCCGGTCGCTGGCCGACACCACCGGCTGCCACCACTCAACGTCATACTTGGGACGTGGCACCAGCGTGATCTCTTCCAGGTCATAGCCGCGATAGGGCACGTTGGGCGGAATGTCGTAGTGCTTGCCGTGATGCGAGAAACTGCGCTGGTTGAAAGCCTTCCAGATGACCTCCACCTGCTCCTCGAACAGCTCCCGGTTGGCGTTCTGGTCCATGATCGGCGCGCCGAATACCTCCACCTCGCGGGTGTGATATCCGCGTCCCACACCGAAACGCACGCGCCCGTCGGTCAACCAGTCCGCGGTGGCATAGTCCTCCGCCAGACGCAGCGGGTTCCACATCGGGTTTATGTTGAAGCCGCAACCGAATCGCAGATTCTTGGTCAGGTGTGCGAGGTGCACCCAAAGCATCAGCAGGTTGGGAATCACTTCGTACCCCTCCCGTTGGAAGTGGTGCTCCGCCGCCCAGAATGTGTCGTAACCCAATCGGTCCATCGCGATGGCTATCTGCTCGGCCTTCTCTATCCCGCCTCCGGCCAACTCCTCGTCCGATAGCCAGCGGTCATTGGCCGGAGTGCCCTGGTAGCCAGGGTTGTCCATGTCGACATTACCGGCCCAAAGGCTGCCAAACTTCGTAATCATCTAACGGATTCCTCCTTATCTCGCCCGGCGCTCCGGGCTGCTGATCAATTGCTGCGCGAACATGGTAACGGGTTTTCCCAACTCTGTCAGCCTTACCTGCAACCCTGTGGTTAATTGTTGCCGTTCTCCCCGGTGGCGGGGTCGCCGCTGCCGTCCGGCGGTTCAAGAGTGTCGGTCAGCGGCGCCAGGGGCAACCCATCATCGCCGTGGCGGTGCAGCGCAAAACGGCCGAGCATACGGCGGTTGGTAATGATTTCAGACCGGTTGGCCTGGAAATCGAGCTTCAACTCAGTGCGCAATTCGGCCATATCCCCTTTCAACTCAGTGCGCAGATCGGCCATATCCCCCTTCAACTCAGTGCGGAGTTCGGCTATATCGCCTTTCAGCTCGCCGCGCAGATCGGCCATATCCCCTTTCAACTCAGCGCGGAGTTCGGCTATATCGACCTTCATCTCGCCGCGCAGATCGGCGATTTCCGTTCGCACAGTACCGATGTCGCCTTTAACCTCAGTGCGAAGGTCGGCAATCTCCGTCCTCACCTCGGCAATCCCTGTCCTGACCTCGGCATTGCTTGCCGTGAGTTCATTTCGTATGGACGAATTGCTGAACCTGATCATTCCGCCAATCGCCAGGAAGAGGGCGATTGCAACGCCGATTAGCGTCCATTCCGTGGAACCCATTATGATTCTCCCAGACGGGCATTTCTCCTGATAACGGCATCGTGTTCTTCAGCGCAACCCGCGGAAGAACTCTCTCATGTCGGCCACCAGTTCCGCCGGCTTCTCCAGCGCCGCAAAGTGGCCGCCGCTGTCCATCTCCGTCCACCGCTGCACGTTGTAGGTGCGCTCCGCCCACGATCGCGGCGGTGTTGAAAGCTCCTTCGGGAACACCGCAATCGCGCACGGCACGTTGATCCTGTCCTCCGGCCCGAAATACCACGGCGTCCGGCTGTTTTCGTAGTACAGCCGCGTGCTGGAGTTGATGGTCTGCGTAACCCAGTAGATCATCACCGTCGTCAGCAGGTCATCCTTGGTGTACACGCTCTCCACGTCGCCGTTGCAGTCGCTCCACGTGCGGTACTTCTCGACGATCCACGCGCACAGACCCACCGGCGAGTCGTTCAACCCGTACGCCAGCGTCTGCGGCTTGGTCCCCTGGATGTGCGCGTAGCCGCCCTCGGCTGCCGCCCACGACACCCGCTGGTCTATCATCTCCAGCTCTTCGTCCGACAGCGTGGTCGCGAAGTCCCGTCGGTACCCGCCCTGCGGTGTCCCTATCACCTGCTCCAGCCGTTCCCGCATGCTGAGGCCCTGGAGGCTCGCCCCCTGGTACGGAATCGCCTGCGTCACCGATGTGGTGTGTATCCCCAGCATGTGGTCCGCGTGATGGAACCCCAGCCGCGCCGTAACGCCCGCCCCCCAGTCGCCGCCCTGCGCCGCATAATGCTGGTAACCAAGCTCGTCGGCCATCAGCTTGTCCCACAACTCGGCAATCCTGCGCGTGTTCATCCCACGCTCGCGAGTCTGGGCGCTGAACCCGTAACCCGGCATCGACGGCACGATCACGTCAAACGAGTCTGCCGCATTACCCCCGTGGCTGGCCGGGTCCGCCAGCATCGGAATGATCTTGTGCATCTCGTAAATCGATCCAGGCCACCCGTGCGTCACGATGATGGGCATCGGATTGGGCCCCTTGCCCTTCTCGTGGATGAAGTGGATTCCCTGCCCCTCAATCGTCGTGTGGAAATTGGCGAAAGAATTGAGGCGGGCCTCGGCTGCCCGCCAGTCAAACCCGTCCCGCCAGTAAGCCACCAACTCCCTGATGTAGTCCAGGTTGGACCCGTAGTCCCACTCGGCTCCCGGTATCTCATCCGGCCACCTCACGTGCGCCAATCTGTGCTTGAGGTCCTCCAATACGTCATCCGATACGGATATCGTGTAAGGCTGAACCGCCATATCTAGCCTCCGCTGCTAAACTGCAAATCGAAAAATCAGCGAACCACCTGGGTCGCACGCGCCGGCAGTTTAGCACAGCCTGAAAACCTCAATTGCTAGGCCCTTTTGTCAATCCATTTGGTAAGATGCAATTGAGAGGTAGGCAAAATGGCGTCTCCCGAGGTGCAGTACAACTCAATTGAATCCAGTGGTCTTTCCTCAGAGACCGCAATTCTGTCAGACTCCGCTAAGCAACGGACAGCACATGGAGGTGGGTCACAGAACGAATTTTATTGGCTCAACCGCGCCTTCTATATCATCGGTGCCGTTGCAGGCGTCGGCTTTTTGTTTGTGCTATTCGGAGCGTACGTGGTTCCTGAAATCTGGGCAGACAAAAATGGAATCGCCACCATGATCGCCGGAACGGTCGTTGTAACACTGGCAGCGATCGCATGGATTGTAGCCGCAACCGTGATGATTACGATCATAATCAGACAGTTGCTCAGGAGTCGCGGGCGCGGGATTTAATAAAATCGATTACGAAAAAGGTGCCGAAAAGCACCATTACAACCAATATCAAAATTGAAACTGCGATCAAAGCCCAGATCAAAGCATCAACCGCCCGGTGGTTTGGTAGTACGGCGAGGATCGCCACAAGCACGCCGAAAACGAATACTATACTCCGCATACAAATAATGCGGCAGCCGCCGGCCTCACTTTTGCGGGAAGTTCGCCGATTAGCTTGGCAGCTGCCTCTATCGCTTTCGACACCGATCCCGACATGACATGATCATTCCACCAAGAACCGCGTAAAAACCTGGTTCGCCACCAGGTACGCCTCCTCCGCCAGCCGCACCCGTCCGTCTCCGTACCACACCAGCAGACCATCCTCGGTCAACTCGTCCAACTCCTGCGCGTACCGCTCCATCAGGTCAATCCCGACCCTTTCCGAAGCCGCTCCCACGTCCATCCCGTCCAGCAGTCGCAACCCCAGGAACATCGTCTCCGCCGCCGCGGTATTCACGTCGACAATCTCCAGACCGTCAACGGTCGGCACTTCCTCAATCCGGCGCGCGGTCGCGGCGACCCAGGCCTCGGCTTTACCCACCCATTCCGCCGCCCGCTGCGCGTATTCGCGCGGCGACCGCACCGTCCAGAATCGGCAGCCACCGACGGATTCCACAGTGCGAAGCGACGAATGAGCCCCCGGACCTGCGCCCAGCCATTCCAGGTTGCGCCAGTACGCCAGGTTGTGCTCCGACTCCAGCCCGGCCCGGCACCAGTTGCTGATTTCGTAGTGGTGGTATCCCGCGTCGCTCAACGCCGAGCGGGCCAGGTCGTACATGTCGGCTGCCAGATCAGGGTCCGGGTCCGGCAGGCGGCCCTGCTCGACCCAACGGCGCAGCGGCGTCCCCTCCTCCAGCGTCAGCGAGTAGAGCGACAGGTGCTCGGTCCCCAACGCGACCGTTCGCTCCACCGTGTCTCTCCACTGCTCCAGCGTCTGATGAGGCAGGCCATACATCAGGTCCAGGTTCACGTTGTCGAACCCGGCCCGCCGGCAGGTTTCCAGCGCCGCCACCGCCTCTTCCGCGTCGTGCCGCCTCCCCAGCATCGCCAGCAACCCGTTGTCCATGCTCTGCACGCCCATGCTGATGCGATTGATGCCAGCGGCCCGCAGTTCGGCGCACTTCGCCGCGGTGAGATCGTTGGGATTGCACTCCGCCGTTATCTCCGCGTCCACTCTCACCGGATACGACCCGGCGATGGCTTCCAGGATCCGGCCCACGTCCCCGTCGGGCAGGTACGACGGCGTGCCGCCCCCCAGGAATATCGTGTTCACCGCCGGACTCCCCAGCGCGCGCGACCAGGCCTCGATCTCCCCGGTTATCGCCGTCAGAAAATCGCCAAACTGCGACTCAATGCCCTGGTAGGTGTTGAAATCGCAGTAAGGACACTTGCTCAGGCAGAAGGGAACATGCACGTACAGCGAAATGCCGTCGTGTCCTGCCGCAGGTTTCGGCCCGTGGCGCGGTTGAACTGTGCGCGCCATCACCACGCCTGCGTATAGGGGCGGGTTTGAAACCCGCCCCTCATCTTGACGCCCATTCGCCAACTCATCATCGCCTTCGACTACTCGTTGCCGTCCCTCGGCCGCGCTTCCCCGTCCACCACGCTGTCCGGGTCCTTGTCCTCAGGACGCGGCGGCGGAGGTTCCCCCATGTGCTCTCGCACCACGGCCGGCGGGCACAGCTTCCAGAATATGAACAACGCCAACCCGAAGATGATGATGTCGTCGTAGCGTCCCAATCCAAACGGAATGCGGTCCTTGACAAAGTCCCACGGCCAGACCGCATAGACCAGCGACAGCGGGACCAGCAGCTTGAGCAGGATGTTCACCCGGTGGTCCTTGTGTAAACGCCACACCGCGCGCACGAACTTGATCACCCGCGGCGCCAACTGCGGACCGAACATCAAAAGCAGGGGCCAGAGAAATCTCAACATCGCGACACCACCTTTCAGATTGATGTTAGCACATCGACCGCACGTCTCGAGTCCATTTTGATTTTGGAACAGCATCGTTCTGCCCACACGATTTCGCTACTCGAAGGGTCAGAACAGTCAAGACTACATTTGAATTAACAAGGGTAGAAGTCTGTCCACGAGGGTCTCTACGTCGTCGAGCCTTTCGGCCACCTCGTCGGCTACCATGTCGTCCTCATAGAAGTTCTCATGCAGGGCGCTTGCAGAGTCGAAAAGCCGGCGTATCTCGCCGTCGCCGGTTTCGGCACGGATTCGACTGGCTGCCCTGTGGTAGTGGCGGTGACGGTGGTGCTCCCAGCCCCGTTGTACGGCGATGGCCTTGAGTATCTCGGTGGTGGCTCCCCAGCCCTTTTCGGAGGCCTGTGCCAGATCGCCGTCTGCCAGTTCCTGTCTGGCCTGCACCAGGAAACGCTCACTGGCTTGCTGATACTGCCGAGAAGTCATTGGTGGTTTCTCTTATTGTTTTTGCATGTTAGCGACTCAAAGGTGCACGGGCAATGGAGCGGACGCGTCCTTTGTGATGTTGCTTGGTTGCGAGTAGCGAAATCTCCTCGTCTGACGCAGATTGACATTTACGGAACGTCGGTTCTATAATTGCCAGAATAAAGAACAGACGTTTCGGAGTGTCTATGTACGGAGTGCACACCGTCTCCGCCAGCAAACGCCGAACCAGGGAGCCCGGTATTGACTACTACGCGGACAATGGGTGCGAAGTCGCTCGCACGTGTCTCGAATGCCCTCTATCCCGCTGCAAGTTCGACGATATGGCTTGGTTCACGGCTTACCGTCGCCTGGCGCGCGATTTCCGAATCGCCGCCGCAGTCCACTCCGAGGGCCTCTCGGCAAAGGAAGCTGCCCAACGGTTCTCGGTCACCCCGCGGACCATCTTCCGCGTGCTGAACCGGTGCCGCGACGCCATGCGGGAACTGACCCCCGAAGAAGCCGAAGTCTTTGCCTCGCTGGCTTTCTATGCCTCGAAATGATCCCAGTGACCGGACAATCCTCGTTTAGCCGGACAATCCTCGTTCGCTCATCCTCGCGGCAAGCCCAACCCCCGTCCCGCCACGATGCCCCGCTGCACCTCCGATGTGCCGCCGGCAATCTTGTGGGAGAAACTTATCATCCAGTTCTCGGGCAGGCGGCCTTTCAGCGGCGCCCTGGCCTCGTCCCGCGCCAACGCTCCCGGCAGGCCCGCAATCTCCAGTACCGCGTTGGCCGACCGGTGCAGCGTCTCGCTGCCGAAGGCTTTGCTCATGGATGCCTCCTTGTTGGGAACCAACCCCTCCCCCTGCATCCACGCCACGTTGTATGCCATCAGGCGCGCCACCTCGCACTCCACGTACCGGTCCGCCATCAGGTTCCGCACCCAGGGTATCTTCGTGACCCTGCTCCCGTTTCGCGACACGTTATCAGCGTACTCCCGAGTGTCGTCCAGCAGCCTCCGGGCGATGGCCGAATAGTCGATCCCCGAACGCTCAAAGTCCAGCAGCGTCACCGCCACGTACCATCCCCGGTTTTCCTCACCCACCACGTTGCTGGCCGGCACGCGCACGTTGTCGAATATCACCTGGTTGAACTCATGGCCCCCGGCCATGTTTATTACCGGCCTCACTTCCACGCCGGGGCTTTTCATGTCCACCAGGATGAAGCTGATGCCGCGATGCCTCGGCGCCTCCGGATCGGTGCGCGCCAGGCACATGATCCAGTTCGATCTGTGGGCCAGCGTCGTCCAGATTTTCGCCCCGTTTATGACGTACTCGTCGCCGTCGCGTACGGCCCGCGTGCTCAGCGACGCCAGGTCTGAGCCCGACTCCGGCTCACTGTAACCCTGGCACCATTGGATCTCGCCCCGCGCAATGGGCGGCAGATGCTCCTGCTTTTGCTCCTCGCTGCCGTGCATCATCAGGGTCGGCCCAAGCATCCGCACCCCGAAAATGTCCCTGCCCGGGGCCCGCAGGTAGGCCAACTCCTCGTTGTAGATCGCTGATCGAACCGGGGACGCGTCCTGCCCCCCATACTCCTCCGGCCAGTGCATGGTCAACCAGCCTCTCTCGGCCAGCCTCCCGCGCAGGTGCATCGTGAAATCCCAGTCGTATTCCTCCGGCCAGCGCCCTCCTCCTTCCCATCCGTCCGGTAACTCTGACTGGATGAATTGGCGCAGGTCGTCCCGAAACTGGTCGTCGTCCTGGGTAAAACGATATTCCACCGATGCCTCCTGCTGCTGTCCTCGCTGCGTTGGTGAGCAACCTTGCGTCAAGCATCCACCGCCACGCAGGTGACGGTTCGCACCACGCCCACTACGGTGTGGATCTTCTCGGTCACCAACCCGCCGACCACCGACATATCCTCACCGGATATCACTGCGATGATGTCGTACGGGCCCGTTACCACGTCCACTGATTCTATGCCGTCCAACCCCCGCAGCGTGTTCGCAACGTCCCGCGTGCGACCCACGGCGGTTTCGACCAGCAAAAAGGCTCTCGTCGCCATAACTTGCCCCTCCTTGTATCCCTCAATCATGTGCCATAGCGAAGATGGGGCCATACGAACACGACCCCAATCGGCGGATAATTCTACGGGTACCGTTTGGACAGTGTCAATTGAGTGTATGTGTTCAAAACTATACTAATCAAATGTGATATAAATATCTAAGTTTGATAACTTATATGGCCCTCGGCATCATTTGAAATCGCCAGGTTCCGGAATCCCTCGTGCACGTCGCTCCGGCCTCGCCGGGAGCGATGATCACTTCACGTCATTCGGTGACACAAAAACGCATTTGGCATCGCGTGCGCATCAACGGGCGCCTCATATATCTCGCCACCGCTCGTTACCCATGCTGAATCGTAGATGCCCTGCACTGGTGAACCCTGTCCCGTCCGATGCGGCATCTCCGACCGGCGTGATCCAGACCATCAGCACGCGACCGTGAAAGCGGTTTCCTCTGCTACAATGCGCCAATCTGCCTCCCAGGAGCGTAACAGTATGGATCTCGGCCTTTTCTATCAGATTCAGGTCCCCAAGCCTTGGGATGACCGTAGTGAAACCCAAAAATTCAACGAAATGGTGGAGCAGGTTTGTTTCGCCGAAGAAATGGGGATGACCTCCGTCTGGTTCGTGGAACACCATTTCCGTTCCGAATGGTCTCATTCCAGCGCTCCTGACATCACCCTGGCGGCTCTCAGCCAACGTACCACGAACATGCGCCTGGGCATTGCCGTCGTTTTGGCGCCGCTCCATCATCCGCTGCATGTGGCCTCAAGGATGGCCACGCTGGACATCCTGTCCGGAGGTCGCGTCAACCTGGGCATCGGCCGCTCCGGTTACCCGTACCAGATGATGCCCTACGGCGCCGACCTGCCCGATGTCTCCGAAATGGTCGAAGAGTACCTGCAAATCATCCCGGGCGCTTGGACCGAGGAAATTTTCGAATTCAAGGGCAAGCACTATGACATCCCGGCGCGCGAGGTCATACCCAAGCCCGTCCAGAAACCGCACCCGCCCATCTGGCAGGCCGTCAGCCAGGAATTTACCGCCGAGAAAGTGGGCCGCCAGGGTTTGGGTTGCCTCGCTCAGACCAGCGTCGGCCTGGACCGGGCCGAAAACCTGATCAAGATCTACCGTGATGCGATCGCGAATCCCGAACCGGCAACGAAGCTGGTTTATCCCAAGGTGGCCGGCAACACCGTCGGCCTGTGCATGGAAAACAGAGACAAAGCTTTCGAGCGCGCCGAGACCATCATCGACTGGTACCGGGAACAGCAGCGCATCCGCGATTCCTACGTCTGGCGGGGATACGACCCGGCGCGGGTGCCGGAAGACTATCAATGGCACTACCAACGGGTCGCCAACGTCGACACCGCCCGCGCCGACGAAGTGAGTTCCCGTTCCCTCATTGAGGACGGTGGACGGTTCTGCATCGGAAACCCGGACGACTGCATCAAATACATCGAGGACTACGAGCGCATGGGCGTCGACGAAATCATGCCCCTGTTCCAGGTGGGCCCCGTCAGCCACGAGGAGGTTATGGAGTCCCTGCGCCTGTTCGGGAAATACATCATCCCCCATTTCCAGGAAAAGGCGCGCAAGGAATCCCTCGCTGCCGACAACTGATTCGCGCCATCCGTCGTAATACGTATAGGGGCGACCTGTTGGCCGCCCCTTAATTCTTTCCGTGTAAAACCAGAATTTACTGCCGGAAACCACCCGCTCCGTTCTCGTGGCCGTTTCCGTACTGTCGCTCCTGCGCGGCCGCGGCGGCCCGGTTCTGCCGTTCCCGCTCGTTGCGAACCTGCGCTCCCCGCGAAACGTACCCGAATTGGCTCTCGGTATTGTAACCGTTCGGCGCCATGAAATGGCCCGTGCCGAAGCCGGTCTGCTCCAGGCCATCCGCCATGTGTGCCGGCGTGTACGTGTCGTACATGATGTCCGTGATGCTGAATATGTTCGCGGTCTGCAGCGGGTAGAACAGCGATACGTGCAGGTGCCGGTCCCCCGGGTTCTCCTGGAAGTTGGCCGATGCAAACGACCAGGTCAGGTTCGGATACGCCAACTCGAACTCTTCGCGGTCCAGCTGGTCGCGCACGTCCGTTTCGACCTCGGCCAGGCCTTCCGCCTCAATGGGCAGCGTAACGACCATCCTCATGACCGATTCACCGTGGATGAAGTCATGGTTGGCCAGGTTCATGTCCTGGCGGTTCGGGTCCAGAATATCCCACATCGCCTTCTTGGTCGCCCAGGAGAGTTGTTTGGCGTCGTCATTGACCACTACCAACTCCGAGCGTCGCAAGCGGCTTGGCATCCATCTCGGACTGAGCTGCGGCACGTTGTTTACGTCGAGGCGCCGGCTCATGACCCGCATCCCGAACCATCCGTTGGAGTAACCTCCGAAGCTCGCTACGGTTTCTGACAGCGATCCACTGTCAACGCGGTCTCGCATCCCGGCTTCCATGGACGCCAGGCCCACCGCCAGTTTGTTGTCGAGCCTTTGGTAGTCGCGAGAGAGTCTGTTGTCGGTGATCAGCGCCGGGTATCCGCGAATCTCCTTTGGCTCGCCGGCGGGACCATGGATGTTCCGAGGTCGCGCCAGGCCCATCGTTTCTTCGTAGGCTCCCCACGTTTCCCGGCGCATGTTCTCTTCCAGAACGTGCTCCCTGGGCATCAGCATGATCGGCAGGAACAGGGCGTCCGGGAACCTTTCCAGCAGCATCTGGTGCAGCACACCGCCCAGCTTCGCATGCCCACCAAATCCTAGCCATTCCAGAATAACCTGAGGCGGCGAGCCGCACTCCTCGGAGCGTCGCGTGACCGTATCGACCATCCGCTCCATGTCTCGGTGGATTAGTCCAAAGTAGTCCTTGTAGGCGTTGGGATCCCTCAGAAAGCCATCCACTTTCGGCAGATAGCCGGGCACGATTACGGGCAGGTTGGCGTGCCGGTCCCGCCGCCGCATGGCTCGCGTTTCGGCATCAATGTTGTCGATGGTGCCCTGGTTGCAGTCATACATCAACAGGCTCTGCACCCGGTCCAACACGCCGGCCTCTCCCATCCGCTGAGCCCATTTCCAACTGCGCTTGTACCCCGCAGTTCCTACCGCCACCGACACGATGGGCGGAGGAACGCCGTCGCGGTCGTGGTCCAATTGGGAACCCAAACGATGAGGGTTGTTGCGGCGAATGTGGAAAGTTCGATTTTGCAATTTCGGCGGCATGGCTGATGATACCCCCTTGCCGTGTTGGTCAGTCGCTGTCGTTGATTATTGGCCCTGCGTCAGATCGTCATTTCATCTGGTCATATTATGATTGATGCGTCACAGTTATGGTAAATGGCCTGCAAAGCATGAATTTTGCGTGCCGCAGATCGTAGACATTATAGTGGCTGAGCCTCGAATAAGTCAAACTAACCCACATACAGTTATTTGGTAAAATTATTGGTGAAAGCACTAAATGTACCGTACGTGTTGTGTCCATTCTTCTTCAGCGTCGTTGTCAGGAATAATGCGGCCCTCGCTTTCAAACGCCTCCAGGTGGTAATAGGTACCGAACCCGGTTTCGTGCGCAACCCTCGCTGACCGCCTTTCCGGCGAGTTATCCGGATGCAGTATCTCGATCACCGGCGCCAGCTCACCCTGCACGGGATAGACCCTCGTGATGTGCATGTATGGCTCACTGGATATTCCCTCAAGAAACCGCGCGGTATTGAACGCGATATCCATGTTCGGAAACTGGCCGAATAAGTTGCTCCGGTCCAGGATCTCCGCCGCGCTGGTCGCCAACGGTTCCAGCGCGTCCGGATGCACCGGCAGCGAAACCACAACCTCCTGCGGAACGTGGCGCAGGTCGTTCATCCCTTCCGCCATCTGTGCCGGCGGGTCCAGCGTTGACCAGATGGCGTGGCCCACCGCGTTGGAAAGCTCCTCCTCCTCTCCAACTGCCGCATACTGCCGCCACCATGGCGGCAATCGCAGCCACTCAAACTTCCGCATCAACTGCATTTTCCGCTTGACCGTTGCCATCCCCAACCAGCCGCCGGAAGAGGTGCTCAACCGTTGACACGCAGCAGCCAGCGGGCTGCCGGTCCTGCCCTCCTCATCGAAGTCGGCCACCTCAACCCCCGCCAGCCCGGTGGCCAGCCTGAGGTCGTCCTCGCCAAAGTGACTCGACGATTGCGCGGTCAGCAGGCATTCCGACCCTTCCAGCAGATCCTCAAATTGCTCCCAGATGTAACGCCTGGTCCATTCCTCCGAAACGTGATCGTCCGGCAGCATCAATATGGGCAGGGTCACCGCAGCCGGGAACGCCGCTCGCATTTTGCGGTGCAGTCGCCCACCCAGCACCGAGTGACCGGCAAAACCCATGAACTCGATGATCGCTTCCGGCGATTGGGCGCATCTTTCCGATTGAACGATTATCTGCGCCACGATACTGTCCATGTCCCGTTCCAGCGGCCCTTCGTACTCCGCGAACAACCTGGGATCGCGCATGAAGCCGTTGGGAAGAGGGACGTAGGTCGGGAACAGGATTTGCACGCCGGTGCCGTGTTTTGACCTGCCCAGCAACTTCCTCAGGAAGCTCTGGACATAATTGACCGTGATCTCGTTGCAATCGTAAAAGACCGCGCTTTGCACCCGACCTATCTCGGAGAGTTCCGACATGCGCTGCAAGAACATCAGCGTCCGTCGCGCTCCCGCAGTGCCGGCGCCCACCACCACCAGCGATGGCTGGCTGCCCTGCGTTTTCCGCGGCGCGGTGCGGAGCAGCTGATGGCCCCTGCTGCGGGGCCTGACGAATATGCTTGACATGTCAGTAAGTTATGGATTTACCTTTATCCGGATCCAGCGGGATCCACCCGTTCACGAGCCAGGTTTCAGGAAAGACAGCACCGCGTCGACAAATCCCTCGGGATCCTCAATCTGCGGGATGTGCCCAACGCCCGGCATGATGTGCTTGCGGGCCCGCACGATGTTGTTGTGGAGCAACTCCTCGCCGTCGCGCAGTCGGTCCACCTCTCCGTACAGCACCAGGGTCTCCCGGGCATTCACCGACGGCAGACGCGTCATGATGTCGTACCACGCCAGCGATTCGTGCAGCTTCTTTACCCACGCGCCGGCCTGCGCCCGTGTGTCGTTCTGGGCGTCCACCCATTCCTGCCGCGGCTCGGCAAACGTGGTCGACTCTTTCGCCTGCTCCATGGTGCGCAGGACGGGCATGCCGTCAGCGTCGTAGCCCGCCGCAGCCTCCGCGATCCGCTCGGGAGCGCTCCGCGCGTCCCACACAGGAGCTCCAACCAGCACCAGCTTGTCCAGGCGGTCGGGGAAAGACGACGCCATCTCCGTGGCCAGCACCGCCCCCACCGAGTTGCCGACGTAGTGCCCTCGGTGAATGTTCAGTATCTGGCAGGCATCGTCCAACGCCTGCGCGTAGTCCGGTATGTTGAAATGCCGGGTCGGCTTGTCCGATTTCCCGTGCCCCAGCATGTCAAAAGCGTAGCAGGTGTAGTGCTGACTGAATGCGTCGATAACCGTGCTCCACGCCCATGTGGACGTGCCCAGCGGGTGCAGCATCACCAGCGGATATCCGGCGCCTTGTTTCACGAAGTGCATGTTGCCTTCGCGGGTGGGAACTGTGTCAGTTAAATCTCGCTGCACGAACATGACAGGGGCCTCCTCTTGGTGGCGGAAAAGGGGCTTTTAAGGGACTTGATGCAATGCTAACGACGGGCAGGTACAATGTCAAATGAGACCACATGCCGCCCTGCCTGAGTTCTGCCGAACGCCGACCGGCGCCAGCTCTCAACCACCACGCGGCAGACCCTCCCGGCATCACCGCAACACGCAATCACGTCGCAGACAACAGGGGTAAAATGGGGATACTGACTGCGCCAATGCAACAGGCGTTGGCGGAACAACGCTTGATCTTTGTGGCCACGGTCTGTCCCGACGGCACGCCCAACCTTTCACCCAAGGGCACCGTCATGGTTTGGGACGATGACCACATCCTGTTCACCGACCTGGCCTCCCCCGGCACCATGCGCAACCTGGAGCGCAATCCCGCCATCGAGATCAACACCCTGGACGTGTTCGCCCGCAAGGGTTTTCGATTCAAGGGCGTCGCCGCCATCCACCGCGGCGATGACCTGTTCGATGCCATCGTCAACCGCATGCGCGGCGGCACGGCAACCCTCCAGCGGTTGGCGGACTCAGTGCGCGCCGTCGCCCTTGTCAAAGTGGAGCAGGCCCTGCCATTGGAGTCTCCGGCCTACTGGAGCGGAGTCAGCGAAGCCCAAACCCGGCGGGACTGGGAAACTCACTGGGGCAACGTCAACGCCTCGTGGCACGCCGCGCAAAGCGTCGCCGCTGCCGACGACTCCTAGCCTCTGCCGCGCGTGGTCGTCTGATGCCGTCCTCAACCCCAGCCCGCGACGTATCCGTCAAGGTGGTCGAAACTCCGGCCGAGCTTGAAGGCGCCGTCACCGTGCGCATGCGCGTATTCGTCGGCGAGCAGGGCATCCCCGCGGACGTCGAGGTGGACGAGGCCGATTCCGCTCCCGACACCGTCCACGCCGTCGCCCTGCATCACGGCACGGTGATCGCCACCGGTCGCCTCCTGCCCGACGTCGACGGCAAAGGCCCGCACGTCGGACGCATGGCCGTCGAACGCGATTGGCGACGCAGCGGGGTCGGCGGCATGGTGCTGAGTTTCCTCGAGGATCAGGGCCGAGCGTTGGGTTTCCGGCAGATCACCCTCCACGCCCAGGAATACGTCAAGTCCTTTTACGCCCGGCACGGCTACGACGAAGTGGGCGAAATGTTCCTCGAGGAGGGCATCCCCCACCGCGAAATGGTCAAAACCTTGTAGGGACAACAGGCAAATCCCCCTCCCATCAGGGGAGAGGGATATGGTGAGGGTCAAAACCTCTCATTAGGGCGGGTTGGAAGCCTGCCCCCGCTGCGGCTCAGTTCTCCCGCCGAATCATGCCACGCCGGCCGTCTCCTCCACGCCGTCCATGACCCGCACCTCCATCTTGGCGATGTGACTCGTGGGCCGGTCTCCCAGCGCCGAACGCTCCGGCGACGCGAAGTAGGCGGCTTCCTTCTCGGCAATCTCGTCCGCGCTGTCGAACCGCCGCACCCAGATGAACTCCGTGCGGTCCGCGTTCACGTAGCTCGATACCACCGGTATGCCGAGCCGGTCGTGCAGCGGGCGGATATGCTCGTTGAACACACCCAGCCAGGAATCCATCATGCCTCGGTTGATGGTATAGATCCGCAGTTGATACGTAGCCATTCGTCAGCCTCCGTAAATCGTTTGTCTCGGGAATTCAATTCTCGTGGAGATCCATGGAACGGACTGAATCAGCATAAATCATCATGTCCATCCTGTGCATCGATGTGAAAATACGGTCACGCGACCTCGTACTGCGCGATGGCGTCCTGGCTGAACGATAGGCCCAGGCCCGGGCGGTCGGGAACAACGATGTCGCCGTCCACAATATCGGGCGTTTCGTCAAACAGCCGCAGTGTCCAGGGCATGTATTCGACGGTGAGGCCGTTGGGAATGGACGCAATGGTGTGCGTTTGCACCTCCGGAATCAGGTGCGAGACCACCGGCAGGTTGAACGCTTCCGCCATCCCCGCGATCTTCCGGAAGGGCGTGATGCCCCCGGCCCGCAGCAGGTCCACCATCACGATGTCAACGCTCCGTTGCTCCACCATGTGTCGGAAAGACCGGATCCCATACACGTACTCTCCGGCGCAGATCGGCGTCACCAGCGCGTCGGCGACCCGCGCCAACCCCTGGTAATCGTCCCGCGCCACCACGTCCTCCAGCCAGAACAGGTTGTATTCCTCAACCATGCTGCCGATCTGGATCGCCTGGTTCACGTTCCACAACTGGTTGATGTCGCACATCAGGTCAATGTCCGGCCCAATGCCCTCGCGCAGCGTCCTGATGCGCGCTACCTCCCGCGCCGCGGTGGGTTCCGCTCCCATCTGGGTTTTCATTTGCCGGAAACCCTGCTCCACCAGCCGTGGCCCCGCCTCAGACAGATACTCCAAACCCATCGGCCGCATCAGCGCCCCGCTCGCGTATGTTGGCGCCCGGTCCCGGTATCCGCCCAGCAGGCTGCAAACCGTCTGGTCCAGTGCCTTGCCCTTGATGTCCCAAACCGCCATGTCCACCGCGGCCAGCGCCAGCGACAGCACCCCTTCGGGGCCCGCCGACGCGCACGCGTCCATGAGCTTGCCCCACACCGCCTCGGGATTCATCGGGTCCTCGTCGGTGGCCAGTTCAACCAGGTCGTCCACCGCTCGGCGCAGCGCGTGTACCAGCGGCCCGCCGAAGAAGGTCAGGCCCACTCCCGAGATCCCCTCGTCCGTGTGCAGTTCCAGCGTAACGAACTCCCGTGTCCCGGGCTGGTCGATGCCCACGACCAACGGATTGTCCGCCGGTGTTTGGAGTACACGCGTGGTGCCGCCGGTAATTCTCATGTCACGTCTCCGGCCCCGCGTTGGCAGGGCTGCCTCTGTCGGTCATTCTTGATGTCGCCACGCAGATTAGCATGGGCACCAGACATCGGCAACACAAACCCAACCCAACACCACCACTCAGGGTTGAGTGCCCGTCTGACGCCAAAACCGTCATGCCGGCTTTAACAATCGTCGTGCCGGCCTTGACAATCGTCATGCCGGCCTTGAGCCGGTATCCCGAAAATCCTTCCCATGCTCAAGTTACCTGTTCCGCGGACTTCGGCAGGCTCCCGCCGGCCCGCTGGCGAGGCGTGAAAAACAAGCAAACCCATCAACTCTTCCTGCGGAATGCCAGCCTGCGGAGGGAGCCTGTCGCAAGATGAGCGGACGGTGCGCCACGCAACGTCGCGTCGAAACAACGTCGCATCGAAACAACGTCGCGTCGAATATCATTGCTCTATGCTCTTTATTTGGTGAAAATTCACCGCCCACCGCCGCCATGTGCCACAAACCCGACAACACGATTCAAGATGCGACCGCGCTGCGCCACGCCTTTGATCGCATCACCATCCATCGAATCCCAAACGCCCATCCTGACAATCCTGTGCATCCATGAAAATTGAAAAACTGGTGTGACATCCGTCCGTTGCCCATGGTCGCACCCACGTTCTATCCTACATACGTCAGGTTCCCCGCAACGTACTCGAGAACCGCGCGGGGTCGCCGCATCGCATGCAGCGGCAGCCACCAAACTACGGAAACATGGCGAGGTGTCAAAAGGTTCGGGTCGCATAACGGCCTGTCGGTTACCAAAAGCAGAATACGGTTCCTCTGGAGCCTAGAGTCGCTCTATTACCCGACCAAGCTCCCGGAACCCGGTGGGTGTCACCACCGCCCCGTGCCGCAAAGCTACGGCTCGTTGAGTCGGAGAACTGCGGGACACGGAAACCTAGGACGATATCTTTCTGCGCAAGCAAAAAACAGTGTTGGCCGTGCTCCGACACGCAACCCGAACCGCAACCTGACGCCGAAATCAAAAAAACAAACCAGTCCAAAGTACACCGGCCCCAAGACACCGGCCCCAAGGAGGAAGACACCGGAACACCACGCCCACCAACCGGCGCTTGCGAGAGCGGGCTTGCCACCCGCTCTCGCCGCATCGCCCGCAGAACGCCTGCCGTCTGCGTACATAGAATCCATGGCCGCCAACCGATGGCCATCGAGCGAACGCTCGCCGATTGGCGCCGGCGTAGCCAACCCGGCGCGCCCGTCGGCTCCGCGATTTTCGTCCCGCACATCCCACGGCTGCTCCCGTCCAACGGCGGCCCCCGTCCATGCCAAACGGGAGCCGCTCTGCTTGCCCGTGTGTCGGGCGGTGTGCTACCATCGCCTTGCTATGCTACGCGACGCCGCAGCGGACTTCCGCATCTTCTGACGCATCGAGCGTTCTCAACTAACTGCGGCCAACGTTACGTCCGTTAACTCTATTCGCGGCCATCCAGCAGCTATGCCCAATCCGGAAAACCCTGATCCCCGGACTCTTGGCGCAGGGGGCTTTCGCCAGGCCCTCGCCGACGCTGCCCCGCAGTCCGGCGCTGGCACCGTCATCACCATCGGCGTTTTCGACGGGGTCCACCGCGGCCATCGGCATCTGCTTGACCGAATGTCCGAGCTTGCCGGCTCCTCGCTGATCCCCACCGTCATTACCTTCAGCAACCACCCCGCTGAGGTTGTTAACCCGGACCGCACCGTCAACAAGATCATCACCCCCGAGGAAAAGGTCCAGTTGCTCTACCAGGCCGGCGCGGGCCGCGTCATTTGCCTGGAATTCACCAACGAGCTCGCCAACCTCGACGCCAACGAGTTCACCGCGCTGCTCGTCGATTGCCTCAAGATGAAGGGGATCGTCACGGGCCCCGACTTCGCCCTGGGACGTAACCGCAGCGGCAACCTGGAATACCTGCACCGCCGCGGCGCCTCATTGGGTTTCTGGGTTGAAACCGTGCCCCCGCTGGAGCTTGAAGGCGAGGCCGTGCGCAGCCGCCGCGTTCGGAACTCCCTTGCCGACGGCAACGTGGACGGAGCCGAGTACCTCCTGGGCCGTCCCTATGCCACCGACGGCGTGGTGGTTCACGGCGCCAAGATGGGGCGGCAGTTGGGGTTCCCCACGGCCAACATCATCCCCACGCAGAATTTCGTTATCCCCGCGGATGGCGTGTATGCCACCTACGCCACCGTCAATGGCGTGCGGCACCTCGCCGCAACCAGTATCGGCGTTCGCCCCACGTTTGGCCTGAGCCAGCGCCTCATCGAAGCCCACCTGCTGGACTTCTCGGACGACATCTACGACGAGAACCTTCGTCTGGAGTTCGTGTCGCGCCTTCGCGGTCAGGAGACCTTCGATGGCATCGACGCCCTCATCACCCAGATGAACCGCGACGTCGATAACGCTCGCAGGATACTCGAAGAACACGACCGGCTGGACAACACGTAACCGGCCGGTCACAGATAACCGGCCGGTCACAGATTTTGTCGTTCGCGTTTGTGGCGTCCAAACCGCTCTGACTCTCACCTGAGGAACGCCGGAATGCCCCGGCGCACCGCCGCCCCGGGGCATTCGATTGTTCGCATACGCCGACGTAGTCCGCTCATGGTGAACTTGTCGAACCACGATCGGATGGCGAACCACGATCGGACGGTGAACCACGATCGGATGACGCGTAAGAGCACATTCCTGCTGGAGTCACCGCCGAATGTCTGGATAGTCGAAAGGCCCTGCGCGCCCCCAGGTCCAACTGCCGGGCCATCCGCCGCAGTGGTATGATCAAACCACTCGCGCCGCCGCCGTATTGCCGCCCGACCGCGCCAGCACAGCCCGTCGAAGTTCAGCATGACCACCACACGACCCACCAGCCCGCCGGCTGCATCCGACCCGGCTCCGGCCCAACCATTCCGACTCCCGGACATCCCGGAGCGCCATCCCGACGACACGACCAGCTATGACAACCTGCACCAATACGGTGCAGCCGCCAATATCGTCCTGGCCGGCGACCGGCTGGAGGGCGGCGGATACGAGCCCATCGAGGTGACCGAAATCGGCCCCGGCGTGTTCCAAGGGTACAGCGCGGCGCTCAACCTGAACCTGAGAGCCGCGAACGGCTACCTGGGTTGGCATGACCCAGCCACCGACGAACACATCCCGACCTTGCAAAGCCAAACCGCCCGCGCCGAAAATGCCGAAGCCAGGATTCAGGAGCTTGAAGCCGAAATCCACCGGCTGCGCGAAGATCGATAGCGCGGGGCCAATCAAAACCGCGTCGTTCACCTGCCGGCCGGGCCCGTTTCCCGCCGGGTCGTCGGCCAACCTGGGATAATCCCGCGCAGCCCGGAACTCTGAACAACTGCCCGTCGATGGTCGAGGGAGGCGAGGTCGTCCCGTCGTGGTTGCATACAATGCACCGGCGTGGCAATCTCGTTACACTTTGGCGTTGAGCCGTGAGCGATGGCCCCCACCGGACTGCCATCCGTACTCAGGCCCACTCAAAATGACAAATCGCTGATCGCGAGGTGCGCATTGACCAGTCGAGTAGAGATTCCCGATAACCTGTCACCCATCATCCGGCGGGGCGTCAGCCGTATCATCTCCGAGGATGAGTTCACGGCGATGCTGCAACGGGGACAGCCCCTGCGCCTGAAGATGGGCTTCGACCCCAGCCGTCCCGATATCCACCTCGGCCATGTGGTCGGCCTCCGCAAGTTGCGCCAACTCCAGGATCTGGGCCACCAGGTCATCCTCATCGTCGGCGATTGGACCGCCCAGATCGGCGACCCGTCCGGCCGCTCGGCCACCCGCACCATGCTCACCCATGCCGAGGTGCTGGAAAACGCCGAATCCTACATGCGCCAGTTCTTCAAGGTCGTGGACCGCGACCGCACCCAGGTTGAATGGCAGAGCCAGTGGTTCGGCGAATTCACCCTGGCCAACGTCATTGAGCTCACCAGCCGCTTCACCATCAACCAGTTCCTGCACCGCGAAGACTTCGCCAATCGCTACTCCCAGAACCAGCCCATCGCCATCACCGAGATGCTCTATCCCCTGATGCAGGCTTACGACTCCGTGGTCATCGAGTCCGACGTCGAATTTGGCGGCACCGACCAGATGTTTAACCTGCTGGTGGGCCGCGAACTGCAGGGCATGATGGGCCAGACCCCGCAGCAGTGCTTCATGATGCCCATCCTGGTCGGCACCGACGGCGTGCAGAAGATGAGCAAGAGCCTGGGCAACTACGTCGCGCTGGAAGAGCCGCCCCAGGATATGTACGGCAAGCTCATGTCCCTGCCCGACAGCCTGATCGCCTCATACTACGAATACCTCACCGACGTGCCCGACCCCGACATCGCAGAGATGCAGAGCGCCATGGAATCCGAAACGGCAAACCCCATGGACTTCAAAAAGGGCCTGGCTCGGTACATCACGGCGGTGTTCCACGACGATGACGCCGCCATCGCCGCCGAGTCGAACTTCGAGCAGGTCGTCCAGCGCCGCGACCTCCCCGACGATATGCCGGAGACGAGCCTTGCCGACCTCGGCGACCTCCCCATGAACCGCCTGCTCGTCCAGGCCGGTCTGGCGTCCAGTAACAGCGAGAGCCGACGGCTCATCGCCCAGGGAGCGGTCGAAATCATCCGCGACAACGGAGAGCGCGAACCGGTTGCCGCCGACTCCAGTCCAACGCTGGGAGCCGGCGACGTAATCCGCGCCGGCCGCCGGCGTTACGTCCGCATGGTCGAATAACCTCAGCGCTTCCATTCAGGCGCTGTTGACCAAAACCCCCGTCTGCATCACTATGGTGTTGGATCCCCGGCACCGGGAGGCGGCACACCATGACCACCGTCAAGAAACTGCTCACCGCCGAAGACCTGCTGGCGCTGCCCGACAACGGCATGCGTCAGGAATTGGTCCGAGGAGAACTAGTCGAAATGCCGCCGCCGGGTTTTTTGCATCACGTGGTAACCGGACGCTTCAGTTTCCTTTTTCCACAGTTTGTTGAGGAGCATGGGCTGCATTTCTTCTATGGTCCAGAAGCCCCGGCGTTCTTTGAAAGAGACCCTGACACCGTACGCGCCGCCGATTTCGCCCTGTTTGCCCGCGACCGCATCCAGACACCGGTACCTGAAAGTGGGTACATATTCGGCCTGGTTCCCGACCTTGTGGTGGAAGTTATTTCGCCAGGGTATCGGTCCCGGGCGGCTGTCGAAGCCAGGGTGGACATGTGGCTGAATGCCGGGGTGCGTCTGGTCTTGGTGGCCCATATCGCCAACCGGGAAATCGTGTCCCACCACGACGACGGCACAGTCCAGCGTTTCGGCATTGACGATACGCTCACCTGTGAACCGGTGCTACCGGGCTTCTCCTGCCTCGTCACCGACATCTTCACCTACTGACGCCTGGAATCGGAGGTCGGGCCATGACCACCGTCAAGAAACTGCTCACCGCCGAAGACCTGCTGGCGCTGCCCGACAACGGCATGCGTCAGGAATTGGTCCGAGGAGAACTGATCGAAATGCCTCCTCCAGGGCTTATGCACGGCCTGGTTGCCGGGAACTTTTATCGTTTTTTTGATGCGTTCGTCAGGCAGGCCGAGCTCGACCTGGTAACTACGTTTGAAATAGGAATATATTTAGAACAGGATCCCGATACTGTTCGCGCTCCTGATGTCTCGTTGATTGCCCGCCATCGAATACCCGAATCCATGCCGCCCAGCGGATACGTTTTCGGCCTGGTTCCCGACCTTGTGGTGGAAGTTATTTCGCCAGGGTATCGGTCCCGGGCGGCTGTCGATGCCAGGGTGGACATGTGGCTGAATGCAGGGGTGCGTCTGGTCTTGGTGGCCCATATCGCCAACCGGGAAATCGTGTCCCACCACGACGACGGCACAGTCCAGCGTTTCGGCATTGACGATACGCTCACCTGTGAACCGGTGCTGCCCGGTTTCAGTTGTCCCGTCGCCGACATCTTCACCTGCTGACCATCGGATAGAGCGGGAGTTACGGTCATGACCACCGCCAAAAAACTGATCACTGCCGACGACTTGCTGGAAATGCCCGACAACGGTATGCGGCGCGAACTGATTCAAGGGGAACTTATCGAAATGCCGCCGGGCAGCGATGACCATGGATTTGTCAGCTCAGAATCCACCTGGCAAATCGGATCGTTCATCCGACTACACCGACTCGGGCGCGACCGCATAGCAGAGACCGGGTTCCAACTGGCTCCGGATACCGTCCTGGCGCCCGACTATGCCTATATCTCTTACGAGCGAATGGCAGACCGGCCACAGTCCAGGGGCTACGCCCAGGTGATTCCCGACCTGGTTGTGGAGGTTTTCTCCCCCAATGATCGTCAACCGCAGTTCGACCGCAAAATACGGCTGTGGCTTGAAGCAGGTGTGCGCCTGGTGCTGGCCGTCTATCCACAGCCTCAGGAAATAGTAGCTCATCACGACGACGGCACAGTCCAGCGTTTCGGAGTCGGCGACACCCTCACCTGCGAACCGGTGCTGCCGGGTTTCAGTTGCCCCGTCGCCGACATCTTCACCTACTGACGTATATCCAACAGGAGTTTCCCGTGGTTCTTTCCAACGAACAGGACAGCGACGCTATCCAACAGCGCCAGGCCGACTGGCAGCAGCGCGCCGATGCCGCCCCCAGGCGCAAATCCACGTACAAAACGTTGAGCCAGATTCCCGTGGCTCCGCTGTATGGCCCTGCCGACGTAGCGGAAACCGACTACCTGCGCGACGTTGGCCTCCCCGGGGAATATCCATACCTCCGCGGCGTGCATCCGACCGGCTACCGCTCCCGCCTCTGGACCATGCGGATGTTCGCCGGATTTGGGGAACCTGCCGAAACCAACGAACGGTTCCGTTTCCTCCTTGACCAGGGCGAGACGGGACTGAGCGTGGCGTTTGATATGCCCACGTTGTACGGCTACGACCACGACGACGAGCGGGCCCGCGGGGAATTCGGCAAATGCGGCGTGGCCGTCTCCTGCCTCGAGGACATGCAGACCGTATTCGATGGCATACCCCTCGATCAGGTCACCACCTCCATGACCATCAACAGCCCGGCCGCCATCATCTGGGCGATGTACATCGCCGCGGCCGAGCGTCAGGGGGCGAGTCCCGCATCGCTGGGCGGCACTCTCCAGAACGACATCCTCAAGGAATACATCGCGCAAAACGAGTACATATTCCCGCCCGACCCGTCCATGCGGCTGGTGGTGGATACCGTCGAGTTCGCCACCGACAACATGCCCCGTTTCAACCCCGTCAGCATCAGCGGCTATCACATTCGCGAGGCGGGCAGCAACGCAGTGCAGGAGTTGGCGTTCACCCTGGCCGACGGGTTTGAGTACGTGCGCCATTGCGTGCAGCGCGGTATGGCGGTGGACGATTTCGCTCCCCGGCTCAGTTTCTTCTTCAACGTCCACAACGACTTCTTCGAGGAGATCGCCAAGTTCCGCTCCGCCCGCCGCATCTGGGCGCGGGAAATGCGCGAGACCTTCGGCGCGGAAAACGAGCGCTCCGCGTGGATGCGCTTCCACGCCCAGACCTCCGGCGCATCGTTGACTGCCCAGCAGCCCGAAAACAACGTCGTCCGTGTGTCGCTGCAGGCCCTGGCCGCCGTGCTGGGCGGTTGCCAGTCGCTGCACACCAACGGCAAGGACGAAGCATGGGCCCTGCCCTCCGCCGAAGCCGCGCTCCAGGCCCTCCGCACCCAGCAGATCATCGCCCACGAGACCGGCGTAACCGACACCGTTGACCCCTTGGGCGGGAGTTACTTCCTGGAGGCATTGACCAACCAGGTCGAGTCCGGCGCCTACGATTATTTCCAGCAGATCGACCGGCACGGCGGCGTGATACCGGCCCTGGAATCGGGATTCTTCCAGCGGGAAATCGCAGACGCCGCGTACATATACCAGCAGGAGGAGGACAGGCGGGAACGCATCACCGTGGGCGTGAACGATCACGTGGACGATGACGAGAGCCTGAACATCCCCATCCTACGGGTGGATGAGGCCGGAGAACAGCGCCACGTCAACCACCTCAACGAGGTGCGCCGCCGTCGCGATGATCGTGAGGTCGCTGTGCGCCTGCGCGCCCTGGAAACCGCCGCCAGGCAGTCCGGCAGCAGCGCCAACCTCATGTACCCGCTCATCGAGGCCGTCAAAGCCGAAGCGACGTTGGGCGAGATGATGGGCGTCTTCCGCGACGTCTACGGCGAATACCAGCCCACCTGGGGCTTCTAGTCAGCCACGCCGAGCGGTGAATCGCGACATTTTCGGAGGCCGCCATGGTATCGACGAGGCCGAAGGGCAAATACACCTACGCCGACTACTTCGCCACCCCCGAGGGCGAGCGGTGGGAGTTGATTGACGGAGTTTTGCATCACACGGCCGCAGCGCCCAGCGTCAAGCGCCAAACTGCTTCCGGCAACCTGTTTTTCCTGTTCAGCAGCCAGATCCGGCCGGATCGGTCGGGCTTGGTGTACGCCGCTCCTTTTGCCGTAATGTTCCCGGACGAATCGACGGTCGAGCCGGACCTGCTGATTGTCAGCGCGGCGCGGCGACACATCATCACAGAACGGGCCTGCGAAGGCCCGCCCGACCTGCTGGTGGAAATCCTGTCTCCGTCTAACACGAGGCACGACTTGGAGACCAAGCGTGAACTCTACGCGCGCCACGGCGTCCCCA
This sequence comes from Dehalococcoidia bacterium, assembly GCA_965116565.1. Lineage (GTDB taxonomy): Bacteria > Chloroflexota > Dehalococcoidia > Lucifugimonadales > UBA3495 > Bin87. The sequence continues at coordinate 204,977 of OZ220699.1, read as the reverse complement.
TGTATCTGATAGTTGATGCCGACGCAGAATCGGTCCGCGCTTTGACCGAACCAATCATCGACGGCAATGTTGGCATGTACACGGAGGAAGTTCTGTACCACATCGCCGACATTGTGGACATAGACGTGATACCCGGCCTCCGGATCGCGGTGTCCGACATATTCGCATCGCCGCTGTAGCCCGCGTTCCCCGTCCATCGCCTGATGAAAACGGGGCGGGCTTCAGCCCGCCCCTGGTCTCACGCCCGCCCGCTCTCCGCAAACTGTCGCTGCGAGCGCAGCGTGGCAACCACGCTACCGAGGACGCCGTCGCTCCGCTCCTCGCAATGACAGGTTGGCGACGCTTCAGCGCCCCCGCTGCATTCCCGCTTTCGCGGGAATGTCGGGCAGGGTGATGCCTACGCCGTCGTTTCGGATTTCGCCTGCTTGGCGGTGTCGATCACCCGCTGCTCGATGTTTTGCGGCACCTGCTCGTAGTGGTCGAACTCGTAGCGGTAGGAACCGCGTCCACCCGTCATGGAACGCAGGTCCTGGGAGTACCGCTGCACCTCCGCCTGCGGCACCTCCGCCTCAATGACCGTGTACCGGTTCTCGGGATTCATCCCCAGGATGCGGCCGCGCTTGCTGTTCATGTCGCTGATGATGTCGCCCGTATAGTTCTCCGGTACGGTGACGTACAACCTCAGTATGGGTTCCAGCAGGACGGGCGACGCCTTCTGCATACCCTGCCGGAGCGCCTGGCTGCCCGCGATCTCGAACGCGATGGGCTTGCCGTCCACCGGGTGGGTGCTGCCGTCGTAGATCACTGCCTTCAGGTCCACAACCGGGAATCCGGCCAAAACCCCTTCCTTCAGGGTATTCACCACTCCCTTCTCGACGGCCGGGATCAACTCCCGTGGCACGCGCCCGCCAACGACTTCGTTGCCGAACTGGAATCCTTCGTCCCGGGTCATGGGCTCAATACGCAGCAGCACGTGCCCGTACTGTCCGCTGCCGCCCGTCTGCTTCTTGTGGCGGTACTCGGAGTTGGTGACCTGGGTGATGGTCTCCCGGTAGGGGACGACCGGCAGCTTTACGTTGAGATTCGCGCCGAACTTGCGTGAGATCCGGTCCAACGCCACCTCGATCTGGACCTCGCCCAGTCCGGTGAGCAGACTCTCGCTGGTCTCCGGGTTGCGCGTGAACTGGAGACTGGGGTCGTCCTCCACGATTCGGGCCAGCGAAGTGGACATCTTGTCCAGATCTGCCTGGGTCGCAGGCACCACGGCCAGCGAGTAGTAGCCCCGAGGAAACTCGACGCCGGGAAGAGTTACGCGGGCATCGTTTGCGCACAACGTGTCGCCGGTCAGCGTGGCGTTGAGCTTGCCAATGGCGCCGATGTCGCCCGCCACCACCTCGGCAACGTTGTCCTGGTTTTTGCCTTGCGGCAGATACAGTTGCCCGAGCCGTTCGGATTCACCCTTGTTGTTGTTGTAAACCTCGCCGTTGGAATTGGCCGTGCCGCGGAATACGCGGAACATCGAAAGTTTGCCCACGAATGGGTCGGACGTGGTCTTGAACACCAACGCCGCCAGGGGGCCCGAGGCATCGGCGCCAACGTCGTCGTCACCGGAGGTGGCGGGCAGGTCGGCCGGCGATGGCAGGAAATCGCGCATCACCTGGACCAGTTCTTCAACGCCTATGTTCTGAGTTGCCGCCGAAACTAGTATGGGTGTCAGGTCTCCGTTGCGGATGGCGTCCCGCGCGCCCGCCGTCACCTCGGCGGCAGTGATCTCCTCGCCCTCGAGGTACTTGTCAGCCAGTTCGTCATCGGATTCGGCAACCGCTTCGATGAGCCGTTCGCGGGCCGCATCGAAGTCTCCAACCACGTCGGCCGGTATGTCGGCCGGCGGGTCGATCACGCTGACCAGGCCGGTGAAGTCCTGCGCCTCCCCGATCGGCAACTGGAACGGCACGCACTGGTTGCCGAAGATGCTCTGGATTTCCTGCACGTTGCGCTCAAAGTTGGCGTTCTCCCGGTCCATCTTGTTGAGCACGATCGCTACCGGCAGGTTCTGCGCCCGCGCCAGGTCCCAGGCCCTCTCCGTTCCAACGTCCACTCCGGTCGGAGCGGCTATCAGGATCATGGCTGACTCGACCACCCGCAGGGCGCCGATCGCCTCGCCGAGAAACTCGTCGTATCCGGGCGTGTCCAGGAGGTTGACCTTGTCGTCGCCGTCGGTGAACCGGAGCAGACTGGTCTGAACGCTGGCGGCGCGGCGGTTTTCCTCCGGCTCGTAGTCGGAGACGGTGGTGCCGTCTTCCACGCGGCCGATCCGGTTAATCACCTTGGCGTTGAACAGGATGGTTTCGGCAAGCGAAGTCTTCCCGGCGCCGCTATGAGAAAGCAGGGCGACGTTTCTGATGGTACTGGCAGATACAGCCATGGTGATTACCTCTTCCGGTTCGTTGGGTTGTGATTGCCCGATTGTAGCGAATCTCAACTACCGGTTGCAACTGAACGCCCCGGTGGTTACAATCGTAGGCCAGCGACCGGCAGCGAGCCGCTCCTTCAGCGACTCCCCCTCGGGACCGGCCGCTCCTTTCATGCCTGTGTCGATCCGGTTATACCGGCATCCGGCGGCGATCAACCGGTGGGTAGCCAGGATCGGCGGGTAGGTCGTCCTCCCGAGCCGCCGCGGTTGCCAGCGCGTCGCACCGTTCGTTGCCCGGGTCGCCGCTGTGTCCGCGCACCCAGCGAAACTCCACATTGTGTTGTGCCAGCAGGTTGAGCAATCTCTCCCACAGATCGGGGTTCACCGCGGCCTCGCGCTTGTTCCGCATCCAGCCATTCTTGCGCCATCGTGCGGCCCAACCCTTTTCTACCGCGTCTACCAGGTAGCGCGAATCGGAAAACAGCTCAACGTCGCAGGGACGGGTCAGCGCCTCCAGACCCACGATGGCCGCCAGCAATTCCATGCGGTTGTTGGTGGTCAGCGAATAGCCGCCGGATAACTCCTTCCGGCGGCCTTCGTGATCCAGGATGACGCCGTAACCCCCCGGCCCGGGGTTACCCAGGCAGGCGCCGTCGGTGTGGATGGTTACCCGAGCGGTCAACGGTGACTAGCCGGCGCGATGCCGAGCCACGCGCTCCATCAAGGCATGGGTGAGCCCGATGCACTTGCTTCGGACTTTGGCCGCCCATTCATCCTGCGCGGCGGATTTCCACGCGTCGGACTCGACGACCGCCGGGCTAGCGATGCGGTACACGGCGCCGTACTTCTGCAAGCCGTCCAGGTTCGTGCTCTCGACGCGATACCGAACTGCGCTCTCCACTCCGTCCACCTGGCAAAGCCCGGGCAGGTGGACGGTATCGTACAGATGGTTGAACTCGTCCTCGGCATCGGCGGCGATATCAGTCTGCACGACGTACACGTACCCCGCGTCGACTGACGCGTCGCCGGCATCGGCGATGCGCCTGAGAATGGTGTGGGTCCGGTTGGTGGCGTGTGGGCGGATCTTGGTGGCCCAGTCGCCTTTTTCGCCCTCGATGCGCCATCCCTCGGAACTGGGCACACTGGGGTCGTCGATCCCGTAAACGGCGGCGTAGCGGGCGAACTTGGGGGCGTCGGTGGACTTCAGCACGAAGCGGTCGCAGGAATGGACGCCGGGTGCCTGGCACAGGTACTTGGCATGCTCGGTGTCATAAACGCGGTTGAAATCGGCCTCGTGCTCGGCGGGAATGTCCATCTGGACCAGGTATGCGTAATCAGGCATTTCGGAACCTCCACTGGCAGGTGAGATGGTTTGGTCGTCAGTCGCCGCGGACGTTGGTCAGGATGTGGACGGCAAGGTCACGGCGGATGTCGTCGGGTGTATGGTTGAAAGCGTTGATGGCGTTTTCAATTCTGTCAATAAGGCCGCTCGTATCGGTCGGTGAAAATGCCCTATGCGGGTCGTAGTCTGCGGCGTGGCGAGCCTGTTGGGCGTCTCTGAACACCTCTCCAAAAACCCGAACGGCCGCAGGAAACCTGCCGGCCAGACTGGCTCCGCTCAGTTTGTTACGGGTGGGGCGATGATCGGCGGCGCGGTAGGTTTGCTGCCAGGCCCAACGTTGTTGATCAGCGGGAGACGCCCCAATCAGAGTGTTGGCGTTGCTCAGGGCCACCGTATGGAACATGGCATAATAGGCACAACTGAGGGCGCGGCGCAGTTCGGTTTGGCTGGCCGGAGCAGCGCTGCCTGCGATGACGCCGCTGACCAGAGTGCGGGCCAGGGCGATAAACTCCACGGGGTTCATCCTAGAAGGCGTTCCTTGTTGAGTTCCCAGTCCCACCTGGCGACATAATGCTGGTGAACGCTCAGCTTGACGCCCAACTCTTCCAACTCGGGCTCAATATCGATGGGTAAGCCATTGATGCGTGAATAGTCCATGTAATCGTGGTCTCCCTCCCACACAACCCACGCTTCCAGGTAGTCCTCGCCGTACCAATCGTCGTGGCGTTGTCGGACTACGATAGGGTCGAAGTGGAGATGGGGCTGGAACCAGCCGTTGAGCGTGTCGCCGATGATGGCGGCAACCTGGTCGGTGATGTCGCTGGTAATCGTAGCCATAGGATTTCCCTCTCTGCGACCGGTTCAGAATGGTACAGTCGCGGCCCCGACCGGCGCGCATCTCGCCAGTGCTGCCGGCATTATTCTTGCAGGTTGACCACCATCATGCAAACGAACGATGCTGAAACCATAGAGCACATTGCGGCGCTCGAAAGCGCGGTTCCCGCTTTGCAAAGTCGAAGATATCGAGTTTCGCCGAGAACGAGTTCCCGGCGATGAACGACGTTATTGTGAACTGCCTCGAAGAGTACGAGGCAGTAGCGAAGCGTCAGTAGGTCAGCGCGTCCGCAGTCCCATCCGGCAGCTCTACCGCGAGCGCCTGCAGGGTGTGGGCCAGCCCGTGGTAGTAGGCCACCACCACCAGGAGGTCCACGATGCCAGCGTCGCCGATGATGCCGCGGAGCGCATCGAAGGTGTCGTCGGACACGCGGTGCTGGCGCAGCAACTCAATCACGAAACCGGACACTGCGGCGTCATCACCCGATAGACCGTTCGGGGCGCGGTATTCATGAATTGCCGCGATGTCGGCGTCGGTTAGGCCGGCGTTGCGGGCGGCCGGCTGGTTCACCGTCCATACGTAGTGGCCGCAGGCTTCCCGCGCGGCAGTCAGCACGGCAACGGCTTTCACCCGTGGGTCCAGCGGGGTCTGGAACCGCACGTACCCGCCCAGGTGCGCGAAGTTGCTGGCCGCCTGCGGGTTGTTGAGGATGGCGGCGTAGTTGCGTTGCACGCCGCCGCGAGAGGTCTCAATCTCGTCCCAAACCGCCTGTCCGGCGGCGTCCATGTTTTCTCTGGTGGCGAAGGGTACGCGTGCCATGGTGTTGTTGCCTCCTTGCGGTCGTGAACGTGGTCGGCGGATACGCATACCGGCGGCGATGTTCAACCGCCGCCGGCTAACGAGCGGTTTTGCGCCTGTTTGTTTAGTTGCCGTTCTGCTCCCAGAGTTCCTCCAGGATGGCTCCGGGCGACATGGGCAACTGCTCCATGCGGACGCCAATGGCGTTGTGGATGGCGTTGGCTACGGCGGCCATGGGGGGAACGATGGGCACCTCGCCGACGCCGCGCACTCCGTAGGGATGGCCCGGGTTGGCCTTTTCCACGATGATGGTGTCGATCATGGGCAGGTCGAGGCTGGTGGGCATCCGGTAGTCCAGGAAGCTGGAGTTGACCATGTCCCCCGAATCGCTCATGTAATATTCCTCGTTCAACGCCCAGCCGATCCCCTGAACGACTCCTCCCTGCATCTGGCCCTCCACGTAACTCGGGTGAATGGCCTTCCCCGCGTCCTGCACGATGGTGTAGCGCAGGACGTCCACCTTGCCGGTGTCAGGGTCCACTTCGACGTCCACCAGGTGGGTGCCGAACGCTCCGCCCTCTCCGCCGGGGCTGACGCTTACCTGCGAGGAAATGGGCCCACCGGTGCGGCCCAACTGGGAAGCCAGTTCCTTGAAGGCCATCTGCAGGTCCTCATCGGAGTTGTGCTTGAAGATCCCGTCGGACAGGTCTATTTCAGAGGGGTCCTTCTCCCAGATCTGGGCGGCGCGCTCGATCATCTTCGTCTTGATTTCCTGAGCGCATTCGTACGCGGCCCAACCGGTCGCGAACGTGGTGCGGCTGCCGCCGGTCAGGAAGGTGTAACCAACCGAGTCGGTGTCGGCTACGCTCGGGCGCACGTCCTCGGCGGGAATGCCGAGCACCTCCGCCGCCTGCATGGCGATGGACGCGCGGGACCCGCCGATGTCCGTTGAGCCTTCCACCAGGCCGATGGTCCCGTCGGCGTTGACGCTGATGCTGGCGCTGGACGCCAACCCGATGTTCATCCAGTATCCGCTGGCCACGCCCCGGCCGCGGTTGGGTCCCGACAACTCGGTCTTGTAGTGGTCGGAGTCGCGGGCCGCCTCAAGGGTCTCGATGTTGCCGATCACGCGGAACTGCGGACCGTCCACCCTCCTGCTGCCTTCCTTGCTGGCGTTCTTGAGGCGGAACTCCAGCGGATCCATGCCGCACTTTGCCGCAAGTTCATCCACCACCTGCTCGCCGCCGAAGGCGGAGATTGGCGCTCCGGGCGCGCGGTAGGCGAAGGATCGCGGTTTGTTGGTGACTACGTCGTAGCCCTCAACTCGCTGATTTTCCAGGTCGTAGGGCGCGAACACGCATTGGGCCCCCGCGCTCACAGGCGACGCTCCCGGGAAAGCGCCGGCTTCGTAGATGAGCACCGCGTCGGCTGCGACCAGCGTCCCGTCCTTCTTGGCTCCCATCTTGATCTTTACATGGGCGCCCGCGGTGGGTCCGGTGGCCTCAAAGGTCTCGGTGCGGCTCATCTGCATCTTGACCGGCCGGCCCGTCTTTCTCGAAAGCAGCGCAGCCAGCGGCTCAAGGTAGATCGGAATCTTTCCTCCGAATCCGCCGCCGATTTCCATCGGGACCACTTTGATCTGCGACACTGGCACTTCCAGCACGCCGGCCAGCGCGTCCCGGGCGACGAACGCCCCTTGCGTGCTCGTCCAGACCGTCAGGTGGCCGTCCGCGTTCCACAGGGCGGACGCGTTCTGCGGCTCGATGTAACCCTGGTGCACCGTGCGGGTGTCAAACTCGCGTTCTACGATGAAATCCGCTTCCCCGAACGCCTTTTCGACGTCGCCCTGCTCGTGCACGAACCGGTTGGAAACGTTGCTGCGTTTGTCGGTCTCTTCGCCGAACTCGGTGGTGGTCATGTCTTCGTGCAAAAGCTCGGCGTCGTCTTTCATGGCGTCGATGACGTTCGAGCTGGCCCGCAGTACCTCGTATTCCACCTGGATCAACGCGCAGGCTTCTTCTGCGACGTGGGCGGAATCGGCGGCCACGGCCGCGATAGGATGCCCGCGGAAGAGCGCCTTGGCCCCGGCGAGGATGTTGTCGCTGGCAGCTCGGGCAGACATGGGCGGATTGTCCTTGCCGGCAATGGGCAGGTCCGCGCCCGTTACCACGGCGCGGACGCCGGGCAGGGCCTCGGCCGCGGAGGTGTCGATGGACTTGATGCGGGCATGGGCGTGAGGGCTGCGCAGGACCTTGCCGAACAGCATCCCCGACATTTCGAAGTCGGCTCCGTACTTGGCCCGGCCGGTGACCTTGTCAGCGCCGTCGTGGCGGATGGGCCGAGTACCGACGACATTGTAGTTGGTATTGGAAAGGACGATATTCGCCATGCGGCACCTCGCTATGAGTTAGAACTGATCGGGGATGTATCCTGGTGGATACTCCGTTTGCACGTTTCGAGCGGAGTTGGATTGCGGACGGATTTTAGCATAGCGCGGGACGGTATCCCAACCCTCGGCCGCGGCCCATTTCAGGTGAGCGGCAAGGGAGGCTGCCACCACTTGCCCGTGTCGTTGACGGTGATGGAGTCAACCCACTTGACCCAGTCATAGCCGCGCTTGTGGGGCTCCACCATACGCGCAGGAAATCCGTGGCCGGGCGACAGGGCGACGCCGTCGACGCGGCTGGCCAGGATGGCGCGTTCCGATTCGCGCAGCGAGTATCGGCGGAAGTAGCCGGTGCGGGAACGTATGGTGATGCTGGCGGCGCCCCGTTTGGGTTGGGCGCGGGCCAGCAGTTCGGCCATGGGAATTCCTTCCCACTCACGGGTGGTATGCCAACCTCCCGTGCAGTCCAGGGTTGCGTCCAAACTGCTTCGCCACTGCTGAAATTCGGCCAGGTCCATTTCAAATGGCTGCTCAACGTGGCCGTCGACCGTGAGGCTCCAGGTTTCGGGGTCCACGTAGGGGACCCTGTCGTTGAGCCACATGGTGACCGGGAAGTCCGGCCCATCCTCGGGGTATGAGCCCGTGTAGCGGCGACGCGCGCCCGGCGCTTCCGACAGGATGCCGGCCAACTCTGCGGTGCGCCAGAGCATCAGGCCCGCCAATGCCAACCCGCCCACACGCAGGATGTTGCGGCGGTCGGCCAGGTAACGGGTCCGGAAACTGATCCGATTGCGGAGTGAATGCCACAGCAGCAGGGGTATCAGCATCCATGCGAGGTTCATGTGAATGGTGGTTCCCGAGAAACCCAGCCAGGAATAACTGCCAAGGTGGCTCCAGGCCAGTCCCAATCCCAGAACGATCAGCAATCCCGCCAGCAGGACCAACGACCAGAGCATTTCGCGGCCGGACCGCCGCCAGTTGTAACCTGATCTCAGGGACCCGAGGATGTTGCGGGATTTCCAGACAAACAGAGCCAGGATCGCAAACCCGAATATCCGGTGCAGGTGCATCGCAGCGATCCACTCCGGGTTGTTGTGCGTCAGGCCCAGGTAGCCGGTGAGCAGTTCCGCCGCTACCAGGACAATGAGGGCGATGTTGGCCCAGGGAAAACGCATGATTGCAGGTTAGCACGGAACCGGTTGAACCCCTCCGTTCCGCCACGAGCGGCGGCGTTCTGCGATACCCGGCAATACTCTCCCCCATCAGGATCCGGAGGTAAGGTCCGCGGAAATCATGCGTGGCCCCTCGCCAGGCGGACGTACCGCAGCGCGGGAGCGAAACCGGTGGGCGAGGCGGGTTCGGAACCCGCCTCGATCGCCACTCAGGCGCCAACCCGGGACCAACGCCTCGTGGGACTGTGGGTTGCGCTACGCCCGAATCGGCCGCGGGTCTATACTGGCAGCGCAGGCGTGGACCACCGCGGGTGATATCGGCCGCAATAGCCACTGGGGAGTGATCGGCATCGAGACGCAGACGCCACATGCGGCCGCGGAGGGGGTGAACAAGGCGCGGTTCTTCGCCGTGCTGGCGTTCGCGGTTTTCGGCACGCAGAACGCGGTGATGATGGTCCCGCCGCTGCTGGTGGAGGTCGCGACCGACCTGGAGATATCAGTGGCCGTGGCTGGTCAGATGGCCACCGCCACGTTCGCGGCTTGGGCGGTCGCCGTATTGACCGTGGGCCCCCTTTCCGATTCCCTGGGCCGAAGACCGGTGGCGCTGACCGGCATGGTGCTGGTGCTGATTTGCGTGGTGGCGTCGGCTTTCGCCCCGAACATCGAGACGCTGCTGGCGCTGAGGTTCCTGACCGGGTTTGGCGGAGGAACCCTGCCGCCCAACGCGGTGGGAGTGCTGTCGGACGTGATTTCGCCGGCCCGCAGAGCCCAGGCGGTGAGCGGGCTTCTGGCCATCAACGGCGTGGCGGCAGCGGTAAGCGCTCCGATGGCAGCACTGCTGGCGGACGCGGGAAACATCCTGCTGGACGGATCGGGCGGTTGGCGGATTGCCTTCCTCGTTGGCGGGTTGCTGATGGCGACGGCGTTCACCGCCAACTGGGTGTGGTTTCCGCGAGAGCGCAGGGACCGGGTCCGCAACTGGGAGTTTCTCTCGCGATACCGCACGTTGATTTCACGCCGATATTTCCGCGTGGCGGTGCCGGTGGGAATTTCGCAGCGGATCGCGTACTGGGGAATGACCAGCTTTTTCGCGGCGTATCTGATCGACACGTACAACTTGAACGTGGGATTCGCCGCCCTGCCGCTGGTGATAGTGGCGTCAGCGCAGGTGTTGGGCAGTTACTGCGCGGCGTTTGTCGCAACCAGCAGGCGCCGCGCCGTGCTCATTGCCGGCATATCGGTGGCGGGAGGAGCGCTGGGATTGGTCAGCTTTGGATTCGAGCTTGGACTCTGGAAGACGGTCGTTGTGGCGATGGTGGCCAGTGGTCTGCTGAGCGTGCCGATTCCGGCCCTGGTGGCCATCAGCACCGAGTACTCCGGCGAGTCCAAGGCGACGGGAGCCAGCCTGATGGGGTTGAGCAATCAATCCGGAGGCGTGCTGGGGGCAGGTATCGCCGGGGCGATTCTCGCCGGATCGGGATACGCGGGGATCGGGTACCTGCTGCTGGGCGCCACCATCGTCAGCGCGCTGCTCACGAGCCTCTTCGGCCGGCAATTCGGAGAGGTCGGCGGCGGGGCCGGCGAGGCATGAACCCGCGCCGCGGGCGCCGGCGCGCGACGTTCCCTCGGCATTCCAACTTATCCGGGTCTGTCCGGCTCCTGATGTATCGTATTTGATGATATATAATATTGTTATGCAGGGAATGTGGATACACAAACCGGGACCACCATAACTGGAAAGGAGGCCATCATGGCAATCGGAAGTTACGGAATCAAGCCACGGCGCTGGCTGAGACATTGGGGACGAAGCAGAGTCGGAGGAGCGGGACTGGTTGCGTTGGCAATCGGTGCCTTGGTGGCGGCGACTGCCATCTACGGCGGCAGCGCGAATCATGCGGCGGCCCAGATGCTATCGGGCTTGGACGCGTTGGAAACCTGTGCGGTGAGCAGGGATATTCCTGCAGAGGCACTGGAGTCGACTCCCAGCGTGTGGGACGTTGGCGCGAACGCGATGAGCGCCAACTGGCCGGCAGTCCTTGCATATTCGAGGGCGCCAGCGCCGTATTCGGGCTGGGCTGAAAGCCCGGCGCGAGAGGTCTACGTTTGGTCAACGTTCATGACCGTGGGCACGGCGACGGACGGGACCACGACCTACACGGGGTACATACCGGACGCCGGCCTGGGATCACCGGGAAGTCTGGACCACGCGTCGTTCATCTACGATGGCATGGCCTACACCGTGCAGGGCATATACCACCAGGTCAACCGCGAGATGCACCAGGTGGTTTTCGTTGCGGACAAAAGGCTGCCCGAGCACCTGGCGTTTTACGCTGGCAATGACCAATTCAGAGTGTCCGAGTCTTTGGCCTTGGACGCGGACGAAAACACCCACGTATGGCGCGTGGATGCGAGCCCCGGCTGGTCTGAAAACCAACGCGTGCTCGTCACCCTGTTGGAGGAACACGGGGGCCTCCCGCTGAGCGGGCCGATGTGCGAGTGATCAAGCCGTCCGCAAGGCTCGGATGGGTCCTGAATACCCGGCCGGGCGGGTCCCGCGGCGGTACGTACGGCGCGGGCAATAATGCGCCCACCGATAACTTGAACCCGGGGTTTTTGAGTCATAACAAACAACTGCACATATCTGAGCAGAGAGGACATCATGGCGCCAATAAGGCTGAACATAAACAAACAACTGAGAGCGATAGCACTACCCGGAAGTCGGATTCGATGCAGGTCGATGCCAGCGGCGTTGGTCCTGGTCATTGCGATGGCAGCGGCGACGATGGTATGGGGAAACGAGGCAAACGCCGCACCCCAGGAAGGTCGGCTAACCGGAGCGCTGGAGACGTGCGCCGCGGACGCGAATTGCAGCGCCCCCATTCAAAGCGAAGCGGTGAACGCTTGGTTGGAGGTCTCGCCAACGACCGGCGATGTACTGCCCGCGATGCGGACGAATCACGATCACCCCTACGCGGCGGCCCAGGAGGACGACGTGGACACACCGAACATCGTCGTGTGGTCTGCGACGATGACGGTGGGGGAATCCGACATAGCGTCGATCGGTTACCTGGGCTTTATCACGGGCGACTGGCCCGATACCGGCAGCATCGATGACGCCTCATTCAGCCACGACGGGGTTGATTACCTGGTTACCGCGCTGTACCACCCGATAGTGACCGGGAACCCCAATCACCTGTTCCTGCACCTGAACATGCCCCTGCCCGAGGGATGGACGCTCATGGTTGGGCAGGATGTTTTTGCAGTGTCGGGCGCGCAGGTGTGGGGACCCAGGCAAAACATCTACCACTGGTACCTGGACGCAAGCCTGGGTTGGTCGGATGGAGACCAGGTTCAAGTGTCGCTATCCGCGCCGCCGAGTTCGGAGGCCTTCTTTGAGGATGCACTGGTCCAAAACCTCCCGCCCGTGATCGGATGATCTCCGGTGACGTGTGAACGGCCCGCACCGAGACGGCGGTGCGGGCCGGATTTGCCAACGTGCCCTCTGGATCCGACAGGACGTGCAAACGTCGGCCCGGCAACAACACCTTCTGTCCCACGCTTGAGGCTCACGCGTACCCGGTTTCGTCTCGCGTGATCGGGGCGGTCCGGTTGCGCCTGCTGTCATTCCGCCGATAGAACGTCACCCCGTAAAAGAACATCACCCCGTACAAAGAACGTCGCCCCGTACTTGATACGGGGCCGGAATCCGGTAACCCAACGCGCCAGACACTCCTGCTATTCCGCAGTCTTTTGGGTTGCTGGGCTCCGGCTTGCGCGGCAGCGACGACTATGGGATTCGCTCTGGTGTATCTCCGCCACAAACTGGGTACGCATCGCCGAAATCGTCGCCACCGACTGGTCTCCCTCCGAACCCCCGGAACCCGCCGACGTCATCCGGCGCGTCGTCAAAGCCGGCTTCCGCCTCACCACCTTCGCCAGTCTCCGACGCTACCTCGACGACACCCGACGGAAAGGCGAAGTCCCCTTCCCCAACACCATCGTGCCCAGTCTGCTCCCCTGGGCCCGGAACGACCGCTACTATCCACTGCTGCGCTGGGACCTCCCGGCCTCGTAACCATGGCCATTTCCCCAAGTGCGTGCGCGTGAAATGCTCGAGGAGATTGCGTGGCCGGGGTGATGGCGTTATGATGATTGTCAGCATTTTACGACCGTCACCATCCGGTTCCCCGATACGAAAAAGATGACGACTGATACATCCCCCGCCGAGAATCTCCGCACGACTCTCTACGACACCCACGTTGCCCTTGGCGCCCGCATGGTGCCTTTCGGCGGCTGGGATATGCCGGTGCAATACGAGGGCACGATTGCTGAGGTGGAGGCGGTGCGCACCGCCGCCGGCGTTTTCGATGTGTCGCACATGGGTCGCCTGAACATCGGCGGACCGAACGCGGCGGGTTTGCTGGACATCCTCCTCACCGGCTCAGCGTCGGGACTGAGGGTGGGTCGCGCCCGATACTGCTTCATCTGCAACGAGCGGGGAGGCGTGATCGACGACACCATCTTCTACCGGTTGTCAGATGATGAATTCCTGCTGATCCCCAATGCCGGCAACCGCGCGGCCGTTGCCCTCTGGTTCGACCGGCAATTGGCCCACCATTACGACGGCCGGGGCGTGCAGATAACCGACCGGACCATGGCGACCGGGCTGATAGCGGTACAGGGGCCGGACGCCGCTGGCATCGTCGACGGACTATGCGAGGATTTCAGCCCGGGCGCGCGCCTGGCGCGGAACCCCGGCCGCGATCCGCAACCGTCTCTATTGCGCCCCTACACCTGGGGTCGCGGGCACATAGACGGACGGCGGATTTTCATAGGGCGGACCGGTTATACGGGAGAGGACGGTTTTGAACTGGCGGTTCAGGCCTCGGACGCGGCCGCCATCTGGGAGCGCCTCACCGGGGCGGGAGCGGCGCCCTGCGGGTTGGGCGCGAGGGACGTGCTGCGGCTGGAAGCCGGTTTGCCGCTGCACGGGCATGAACTGGCGGACGACATCTCGCCTATCGAGGCGGGTCTGAGTCGATTTGTACGACGGGACGGCGGATACAACGGCGCCGACGTGCTGGATTACCAGCGAGTCTACGGCACGGCGCGGCGGCTGGTGGGGCTGACGATGCCGGGGCGAAGCGCTCCACGGGCGGGATATGACGTTCTGGCGGATGGGGCCGTGGTTGGAACCGTCAGCAGTGGCAGCTATTCGCCCACCCTTGAACGTTGCGTAGCCATGGCATTCGTGGACGCGGCCCATGCGGAGCCGGAGATCACGCTGCAGGTGGACATCCGTGGACGCTCAGCGGACGTAACGACGACGGAATTGCCGTTTTATCGGCGCGCGGCCTGATGAGCGGCGCGTCCTGAATCTGGCATTACTGGATGTGGCAATTTAGTTGGGATGGCACGGCCAGCCTGTGACCGACCCACACACTACGGAGGTATTGGACAAAGTGAATCCCGACGACCGCAAATATACCCGGGAGCACGAGTGGGTTGTCTCGGAAGACGGCGCCGCTACGGTGTTGGTCGGAATTACGCACTATGCGCAGGACCAGCTTGGCGACGTGGTATACGTCGAGCTGCCGGCAGTGGGCGATTCGGTGGGGCACCTGGCGAAAATGGGCGAGATTGAGTCGGTCAAGGCCGTTTCGGACCTGTTCTCGCCGGTTAGCGGCGAGGTGGCCGAGGTGAACGGCAGGTTGGCCCAGGAGCCGGAACTGGTGAACAACGACCCATTCGGCGACGGTTGGATGCTCCGGGTCAGCATGAGCGATCCGGCCGAACTGGACAGCCTCCTGGATTCAGGAGCCTACGACGAATATATCGGTCAGTTGTAACAATACACTCAAACAGGGGTCGTGGCATTCGCCGCGAGTCGCACCCGGGGACCACCGTCCGGTTGGCCCCCGATTTTTTTTGTAACCGGAGGCGGGGTTCCGTCGGGGCGGAGGAAAACCCGGCGGTGGACGGAGGTACGTTCGTTGAGAAACCAAAGCCGGTGTGATACTATATAGATACAAGCAATAATCACTATCATCATTCGCAATGTCAAGGAATTCACGGACCTGAGAATACGGGTAACTGATAACAGGAGGTGTCCATATGACGGTGTTCAACAACGTAATCGTTCCGTTGGACGGTTCGGAATTGTCCGCACAGGCGTTGCCTGCAGCCAGCATTATGGCGAAAGCCACCGGCGCCTCGATGACGCTGCTGAGATCGTTCGAGCCGATCCCGTACTGGCAGGCGGATGCGGGACAGGGGCGTTTTCGGGGTTCCATGGCGGTGGCGGAGCACGACCGGATCGCGGCGCTGCTGCGGGCGGAAAAACAGCTGCTGGAACAGCGTGGAGTGGACTCCCGAATCGACGTCGTGGCGTCCGAGGGAGCGGCCCATGAGTCGATCATCAACCTGGCCAATCAGCAGCCCGATGCCCTGATCGCGATGTCCACGCACGGGCGAGGCGGACTCTCCAGGATGCTGATGGGCAGCGTGACGGCGAAAGTCGTGCGGGCGGTGTGCAACCCGACCCTCATTGTGCGGTGCAATGAAAAGGACTGCCCCGTGGTGCCGCATCACCTGGAGAACATCATCGTTCCGTTGGACGGATCCGATTTTGCGGAGAGCGCGTTGCCGTATGCCCAGGAACTGGCCACCGAGTTTGGAGCGCGGTTGACGTTGGTCCGAACGACGCCGGACTCGGAATACTTCAGGGTTAACACCGAATGGGGCGCGGCCCACGACATCTCGACCATGAAACAGTATGACCCAGAGAACACGGCGACCAGGCTGGCGGAAACGGCAAAGGCGTACCTGTGGCGAAAGGCCGATGAGTTGAGCGCGCAGTTCCAGGCGTTCGACGTTGAGGCGGTCCACCGGTTGGAGACGCCGTCGGAGACCGTCATCAAACTCACCCACCGTCTGGACAACGGGTTGGTGGTCATGGCGAGCCACGGGCGTCGCGGAATCGGCCGGGCGTTGCTGGGCAGCGTCGCCGATCGGATCGTGCGCCATTCCCGGATGCCGACACTGCTGGTGCGAGGACCCGCGCGCCAGGCATCCTCCATGCCTCACGCCGGACATGGCAGGGCAGCGCTGGAAGCGGACCGGGAGCTGATGGCGGTGTAGCGCGCACCCAGTATGCGTTGTGGAGAAACAGTGGGCGGGTCAGTGACCCGCCCCTGCATTTTCAGTGCGGTTTTCGGGGGTCGCCTACTCTTTCGCCACAGTTGTAGCCATGTCGGCCTGTGCAAGGTCATCGCCCCTGTAGGGAAACGGCAGGGCGCGGGATTGGGCCAGGGCGTAGCCGAAGGTGTCTCCGAAACCCAACCGGACAGGATGGCGTCTCCGGCCGAAGTTGCGATGAGCGACGACGGCGGCCCAAAGTTGCTGATCATCCCCCGGAGCCAATCGAATAACCGGCCTTTCCAGCAATGCCACGTCAGCTTGGTAGATCGTATCGCCTTTGCCCATAATGCTCGGCCAGCGCATCGATGCGGGCGGCCATTCCGGTGTCACCTGCGTAGCCATAGCGGTTTGCCAGGCGGTGGGTAAGGTTCGGTAGGGACGCCTACCACTTCTGGATAACCGGGAGGACTTCCTTGCCGAAGAGGCCGATGTTTTTCATGGTGGCCTCGTGGCCCATCCGGGATTCCTGTCCGTAAAACACCAGGTGGTCCATGCCCAGGCGCTGGTGGAGGTATTCGAGCTTTTCGAGGACGGTGTCGGGGGTGCCGCAGACGATGTGGTAGTTCTCCTTGAGTTCCTCGAAAGTCTGCAGGTTGAGGGGCTTGAGGCCGGAACGCCGTGCGGCGATGGCCGCGCCGGCCGCGGAACGATAGCCCACGGGCGCCATGTACTCGCGCGGACCACGCACGGTGGGACCCATGCGCCAGATGAAATGCTTGGCCTGCTCGTCGGCCTCTTCCTGGGTGTCGCCAACGTAGCAGCAGAGCAGATAGCCAAAGTTGTCGGGCACAGCCTCGCGACCGGCCGCGTTGGCGGCCTGCGTGTACATGCCGAAGAGCTCCTCGGTAACGTCAAGGTCGGTGAGGAACGCAACGTAGGTGTAGCCGTGCTGTCCGGACCACTCGGCGGTTTCGGGTGAGGAGGTGCCGGGAACCCAGATGGGTGGGTGCGGCTGCTGGATGGGCACCATCCACGGGTTAACCACGCGGAAGTTATAGTGCTTGCCCTCCCAGCGAAAGGGTCCCGGGGTGGTCCAGGTTTTCATGATGAGGTCGTGGCACTCTTCGAAGCGCTCGCGGTTGGCGACGGGGTTGTTGTTGGTCGAGACGGTTTCGACTCCGGTGCCGCGGACGAAGCCGGAGATGAGGCGGCCGCCGGATATCACGTCGATCATGGCCAGCTCTTCGGCGAGGCGGACCGGGTTGTCGTGGATGGGCAGGATGTTGCCCAGCAGCAGGATCTTGGCCTGCTGGGTAATGCGAGCGAGAACGGCGGCCGA
Organism: Dehalococcoidia bacterium; assembly: GCA_965116565.1. Lineage (GTDB taxonomy): Bacteria > Chloroflexota > Dehalococcoidia > Lucifugimonadales > UBA3495 > Bin87. The sequence goes on along the minus strand of OZ220699.1, from coordinate 187,552 downwards.
CAGGTTGGTGGCCGCGTTCATGCAGGACGGCGTGTTGTGGTGCTCGTTGAGCATGATGCCGTCGAAGCCCAGTTCGTCGGCGTAAACGCACTCGTCGAAGTAACGCTTGAAGAGGCCGTTGGCGATGTTGGGATTGAACCAGGTGTTGGGGAAGGTGAGACGAAGGGACGGGTACTTGTCGCCCTCTTCGTCGGGATACTCGTGGTAGGGGAACTCGGAGAAGTAGTAGCTTTTCACGGGGTGGCTGGCCTCCGTTGGGGGTATGGGAGATGGGCAGGATTATAGCAGCCTTACCGGTGGCTACCGGTCTGGTGCATGGGGTACGCGTGGCGGACGCCGCCGAGCCTGCCGTAAGGCGCGTCGTGGTTGGTCAACGGATGCGCGGGTGGGGTTAGCGGAGTTCTATGAACGCGGCGTTCTATCTCATACTCGTCCTGGAAAAAACGCAGCAATCGGCGATGGTGCGTTTGGAGTAACGCGACCACATCGTCGGTGGGGCAGTTGCCCAGTCCGATGCGGATAACTTTAGGTGGGTGTCCGAGCCGGGCGCTGATAGCGAGGTAATCTGAATCTTTAGATACGATTACGAAGCCATTCGCTCTTGCATATTCCCATATTTGTATATCTTCAGACTCCGCTAGGCCAAGATCGTAAACATGCGCCGACCGAGGGTAAGTGTTCAGGAGGATTGAAACGAGACTGGGCGAAAGGTTGTGATCGAAGAGTAGCTGCGCGGCCATCATCGAGCCCGACGGTCCGGCAAGTACACGATGCGCTTTTTACGGAGGGCGTCGAACTCGTGGCACGCCAGAATATCTTCGGGTTCCAGATACGGGAAATCGGCGAGGACTTCATCCTCGGTCATGCCACCGGCCAGGTAGCCCAGTACGTCATCGACGGTGATGCGCATTTTGCGGATGCAGGGTTGGCCGCTGCGCTTGCCGGGTTCGATGGTGATCCTGTCGATGTATGACCGTGGCATGATGTCAACCTTCCGACGCACTTGGGATAGGGGTGTGTTCGAGTCTATCATGGCGCCGGACGTGCGGGATTGACCGGACAGCCGGCGCACGCGGCGCCCCTGCTGCCGGGGACGCAGGCCTGATCTGCGGTGTACGTGGCAGGTGTTTCCATGATTGACGCGAGGGCCAGCGATTTTGTGGGTCGGAGACTGACGCCGTCGGCCTCGGCGGCGCGTCGGTCCTGGGCCTCGCCGAACAGGTCCATGCGGAGCTGTCGGCCGGCCGGCGGACGCTGGCCTGGGAATACGACGTAAGGCCAGGCGCGCTTGCGCGCAACTCCCATCGCCTGCAGGTCGCGCCAGTTGTCGACGGAGTGGCGGCGGCGGCTTTCGAGGATTCGGCCGGCGGAGACGGGACCGATACCGGGGATGCGCAGGAGCTGATCCCTGGTGGCCGCGTTGAGATCGACGGGGAACGCATCGAGATTCTCCATGGCGATGACTGTCTTGGGATCCTGCTCCAGTGACAGGAAGCCGCCGTGATCGAAAGCCAGTTCTATCTCGTCAGTGGAGAAGCGGTAAACGCGGCGCAGCCAGTCCATCTGATAGAGGCGATGCTCCCGGCCGGCGTGTACGGGTGGTTTTTCCTCCATCGGCGTGTGCATCGCCGGACGGAAGGGCGGGTAGTACACGCGCTTTAGGTTCCAGTCGGTGTACAACTGGTCAACGCGGCGGTAGATCTGCCGGTCCGACTCGTCGGCTGCGCCCACGACGAACTGGGTGGCCTGGCCGACCGCGCCTCCGCTGCTGGCTGCGGTTAGCTCATTGATCCAGGCCATGGGATCAAGGATATCTTTCTGCAGGTCCTTATGGGGACTGATGCGACGCATCATGTCGGGCTCGGGAGTCTCGATATTAACGGAGAGGCGGGAACCGAGCCGATGAGCGCGTTCGACCAGTTCGCGAGATGTGCCGGGCATAACCTTGAGGTGCACGTATCCCCTGAAGCCATACTTCTTGCGGATGATCTCGACGGTCTCCACCATGTGCTGTGTGGTCTTGGTGCCGTCGCCGGCAATGCCGGAACTCAGGAACAGGCCGTCCACGGCGAGGCGGTTGTGAAGCTCCATAAAGGTATCCGCCAATTCTTCGCGCTTGAATGCATATCGTTTGCGGGGAACGTAGATACTGTTCGGGCAATAGGCGCAGTCCATCTTGCAGAAGTCGGTGAACATGACCCGCAGGAGGTTGATCTTCTTGCCGTTGGGCAGGCTGGCCTTGTATACGCCGGGCGCTGGATTCTTGCGCGGGTCAGAGTAGGCGATGCGGTTCGGCCCGCTGGTGGCATAACCGCTGGCGAATTTGTGGGTGTATGACGGCTCCGCGGTTGTCTTGCCGGCGGTGAGAATGTCGTCGGAGGCGGCCATGCCGCCGAGGATGTGCAGCTTGTCGTATCGGTCGGGCGTGCGTTTGATGAGCATGGGTTGTTCGCTCCGGGCCGGCGGGCGTGGTATGGGGGCCGCCGGGTACAGCGAACCCATGTTCAATCACCAGGAACACGAGGGTCAACGCGCAGGCGTCACCAAATGCTGAGATCTTGCGCGGGGATCAGCGCGGGCGGAAACGGCGCACACCGGGAGCGCAAACAGGCGCCGGCACGATTCTGCAGGACAACGGTCGCGAGCGTTACGCGAGTGAGATCAGGCGGTGGCGCGCGTCGGGGGTTATTTCGTAGCGCCGGGGTTTTTCGCTGGCCAGGACGACGCCGTGCTGCTCCATGACGGGCCAAAGCTGCTTCGCGAACCAGGTGCCGAACTGCGCCGGCGTGTACGATGAGGCAGGATGATTGGGCCGCAGGTCTTTCAGGGCGCTTTGGGCGTCGGAAGCTTTGAACACTTCCTCGGCGATTCCCGAGGCGACGGTGGCAGCCAACTGAACCGAGGTGACTTCCGAGGGAGGATTGCCCTCTGGCGACGATTGGATGGCGGGCTTGCCCAGGGAATCCTTCGCCGCCTGCGTTACCTCGTAGGTTCGGGGAGAACTCGTTCGCGGCATGGTGACGCCGCGTTTTTGCAGAGTCGGCCAGAGTTCGTTCAGCAGAAATTGTCCCATCTTTGACGCGTCGGCGGCGGCTGGGTGCTCGGGCCAACGGGCCCTGACCACCTGGTGGGCATCGGCGACTTTGAACCGCCCAACGGGCAGGCGGCGAATCAATTCGGTGGCGATGCTTTCGTTGGCAACTTGTGCGTCGTCTTCGACAGGGGACGGACGTACCGGCTCAGGCGACTTGGGTGTGGGGATGGCTGATCGGGGGCTGGCGGCGTGGATCGGCGTTGGCGGGGACAGAGCGGTCGATAAATCCCACCGGAACTGGGCCGGGATGAATTGGTCGATCTCATCGGACACCCCGCCCGCGTCGGGGGCAGTGACCCACAGGAACGGGATGTGACCGGTTCCAGCATCCTGGGACAATTCATTGACCTTGACGAACAGGGAGCCGAAATCGCTGTCGTTGCTCACCACTGCCACCGTTGCAGTCTGCCCGGTAATGAGGTCCGCAACAGCGTCCGCGGTAACGGCGAGGTCCGCGGAGTTCTTGGCCCGGTGGTTGCTGAAGTGCTGGATGCCGCGAACGCGCACCAGCAGGTCGGGGTACGTGGCTTCCGCCCAGAGCCGCCAGAGGGCTTCCTTGTCGGCCCGAACATAGAGGGACAGGCTGGCTACCCTGGGGTGTTCGGCCGGCCAGTTGGCGATGATCCGGGCGACAATGTTCTGGGCGTGCTCGGAGTCCCGCAGGTTCTCGGTGTCCACATAAATGGCGGAACCGGGTGATGCCTGGACGGAACCGTTGCCGTTGACGTGGGTGGTCATCTGCGGCTGTCTTACAGCGTTACCCTGGCTGGTACCAACCGCTTATGGAGCGGGTCAGCGGCGACGGCGAACCTTTCCAGGGTCATCGCGCCGATCAAAGTCACCTCGTCGTCGGGGCCAAAAGCCACATGAACGGTTCGGGCCCGTCCGCCCATATTGATAAGGGCTGAGCCAATGGACATTTCCACGACGGAACCGTCGGCCAGGCTGAACAGTTCTTCCTCGTCCCGTGCTATGCCCAGGTCATCCAGAATGGACGCTGGAATGATTGAGTAGAGCGACCCCGTATCAACCATTCCGGAGAGCGGCACGAAGTACGATCCATCGGCAGCGCCGATGGCGAAATCAACGTTGAACGTGCCCACACTTTTCTTTCCAATGGTAGAGCCTGGCAGTATCATTCCTTGCGCCATTGTGCAGACCGCCCTAAACGAACCCCGGCTGCTCGAAGGCTCCGCCGACTACGGGATTGGCGTCAAGGCCGAGCCACTGCTCCACCAGGGTGCCGTACACGCCGCGGAAGTCGGTGTTGAAGGCGAGGTCGCCTTCCACCAGGTCCCCCTCGGCCAGCGACGGGTACGCGCCATACATGCCGCCGCGCACCGGGTCGCCGATGGCAAAAGCCACGCCGCCGCTGCCGTGGTCAGTGCCGCTGCCGTTGTCCTTGACGCGGCGGCCGAACTCGGTGAAGGCGAACATCACCACGTTGTCGGCAGCGTCGTGCTCACGCAAGTCGGCGTAGAAGTCGCTGACGGCGCGGCTGAGGTCGCCGAGGAGCTTCGGGTGCACGTCCGCCTCGCTGGCGTGGGTGTCGTAGCCGCCCTGCTGTGTATAGAACACGCGGGTGCCTAGATTGGCGGTCAGCACCTTGGCAATGCCCTGGAGGTTCTTTGAGATGCTGGTTTCGGCGTATTCCACCGTGGAGGTATACATGTCAGGGGCGGCCTTCAGAATGTCCGCGCCCTTCAATGCATCGAGTCCCGTCTGGCCCAGATAGTCCATGGTAACGCCGAGACCGACCGTGGGCGAGTACATGCGGGAGAAGATGTCGAGGGCCTGTGACCGTTCGGGTTCGCCGGTAATGCCCGTGAGCACGCCGTAAGTTTCCAGCACGGCCACCGAGGCGACGGGAACACCGGACAGGGCCATGGCGCGAGGGAGGCCGCGGCCGAAGTTGACGCCGGTCAGGACGTTTTCGGCGTGGGGGTCGATGTCGCGAATGACGCGGCCCAACCAGCCTTCGGTACCGACCTTTTCCGGCTCGCAGGTGTGCCAGATGTCCATGCTGCGGAAGTGGGACCGATTGGGCGTCGGGTAGCCGATACCGTTGATGACGGCGACCTTGCCGGCATCGTACAAGGACTTGATCTCGGGCAAGGCGGGGTTGAAAGCAAAGGTGTCGTCGATGGGCAATGCGCGGTCGGCAGGAATGCCCACCGTGGGCCGGTTATCGTGGTAACGCCCGTCGTTGTAGGGGATGACGGTGTTCAGGTAGTCGTTACCGCCGGTGAGTTGGATGACGACTAGGATCGGGTCTTTGGTGGTGGTGGTCATGGCGTCGGTACTCCGTGGAGTGGTGTGGCCGTAGTTTAGCACATGGGAGAGGAAAGTCGTTTGTGCACGAAAAAGCCGGGCGATAGGCATCGCCCGGCGTGGTGAAATGAGGCTTCGCAAGCCGGCTTACTTGAAGTGTGGGATCACGTCTTCCGAGAGGCACTTCAGGGTGTCCATGACCACCTCGCGCGGTACAGATGATGTCCAGTTGCATTCGAACATGATCTCGTCGGTGGTGAACTGCTCCCTGAACATGTGGATCTTCTCGACCACCTCTGCCGGCGTGCCGAAGAGGTTGACCTCCTGGGTGGCCTCGGGGCCCGCGCTGCCGGCGTCGGTGCTGCCGATGGCGAGGCGGCCGGCGTAGTAGATGCGGGCCAGATCCATGAGGTTTTCGACACGGCGGTCGGCCTTTTCCTGGGTGTCGGCGACGAGAGTGGGCACCCGAACCACCGTGGTGGGATCGCCCTCATGCCCCGCGTCTATGTAGGCCTTGCGGTAATCCTGGACGTCCTGACGGAGGATGGCGGAGCCGCGCAGGTTATGTGGAGAACTGCCGGCGCCGATGGCGATGCGATAACCATGCTCGCCCATGGGCACGAAGCTCTCCTGGCTGTCCACGGGAAGCAGCATGGGCATGGGCTTCTGCACGGGCTTGGGGATGCTCATGTAGCCCTCATAGAAGGCGGGATAGTTGAAGTACTTGCCTTCGAAGCCGGAGAAGTGGTCCTCGTCCCAGAGCTGCTTGAGGAGTTCGAGGTACTCGTAGAAGTACTCCCGGCGTTCGTCGGAGCCGCGGGTGCGGGCCCCTGGGCCGTAAATGAACCGGCCCTCGCTGACCTGGTCCACTATGGCAACCTGTTCCGCGACTTGGAAGGGGTCCTCGGGCTGTAGGTTGTCGAAGGCGTACCTTTCGTGGGGCAATGCCCGTTCCGATACGGTCTCGCCGGGCAATCGGAGGGTCGGGCGGTGGATGGACGTGCCAATCCGGATGTTCTTGGTGTGGTTGGCTAAGATACCTGAGAGCATGATGGACTGGGGGTCCATGCTGCCCTGGGTGGAGAAGTGCCCACCGCCTAACCAGACGTAGTCCCAGCCCGCATCCTCGATATGATCGATCTCCTTGAAGTTCTGCTTGTAGGCCTCGGATTCGAGAAGCTTGCCGCCCTGATAGTCGGGGTCCCAGGGGACCTTGCCGCCCTCGTAAACGGCGTTCCAAGTGGTGAACAATCCAAAGTCCATTTTGGCCATTTTCGTCCCTCCCTGGGTCCGGTTGCGTGCCGCGTTTTGTAGTCGCCAATGTAGCATCCGGGGGGAAATAGCGTCAATGTCGATGCATAAGCAACGATATGCGCCATTGCGACGGCGAAACCTGACCGCAAATCGGGCTATCCGCTGCAACTGCAGCGAATCAACTGCGCTATCGGGACCGATTCAGGAAGATGACCTCGATGAGAGCTCTGAGAGTCTGCGTGTCCAGTTGCCCGGTGGAAATGCGCCAACCCAACCAGATCACCGCGCCTACCAGCAGGCCGACGAGGGTGAAGAGGAGGACCAGACCGGCGGCGCCGGCGCCCTGCCAAACGAGGATGACACCGAAAATCAAACCACCTATCAGACCGGAAAGCATCAAGCCCGGCATCGGTTCACCTCGTGAGTATCGGCTGGTCGCGATCGCCCTGGTAGCGGGCACGCACCGGCACGTCGATGACGTTCAGGCCGGTGAGGCGTTCCACGACTTCGCGAATATCGTGCTGCAGGTCGGACGTTACGGCGGGAACATCCGACCCCATGCGTAGGCCGGCTACGCAGATGATTGTAAGCCCGCCGGGGACGACTCGGATTCGGCAACGTACACTGCGGACTTCGCGGTTGCTCTCGGCAGTACGCTGGGCCAACTGGGCGATGCTTTCAACGGCCAGGCGCACGGCGCCATTGGCATCGGAACTCAGCAATACCATGCCGGGGGCCGCGGTTCGCCTCACCAGTCGGGTTTCAAATCCCAGGATCAGCAAGCCGACCACAACGAAAGCGGCCGCGATGCCAACGTCGCGCCACCAGGCGCCCCCGACGTCCTGCGTCATGCCACTTAACTGTTGTTGGAGAACAGGAACGGGCACGGCCTGCGGCGACAGCGTCTCGGTCACCACCAGCAGTATGAGCACCCCGACGGCAATGCTCGCCAGGGCGCCCAATGTCACCAGTAAGCCGTTGAAGGCGTTCATGGATTTACGATACTAGAGAACGCCGCGGGAGGTGGCGTTGCTGGGGAATTCGATTCCCACGACGCCAACGTTGATTTCCTTTGCCACCAGGCCGATCTGGTCGAACAACTCCTGGGCTACGGTCTCACGGATTTCCTGAACGACGCTGGGTATGCGATGGCCGTATACCATCACGACGTCCAGGTCGATGATCGCCTCCTTCTGGCCGGCCTCGACACCCACGCCGGTGGCCCGGGCCGCAGCCGTTGACCGCACGGTATCCGCCACCGCGCGCAGGATTCCACCTGGGTTACCCAACCGGTCCACACCGGAAACGCTGCCGACCACATGGCCTACGATGGCAGCCACCACGTTGGGTTCGATCTTGGTGTCGCCGGGTACGCCGCTGGGGTTGTCCGTGCTGAAGGGAAATGCCTCGGGATGGAAAATTTCAGCAGAGACCAGTTCTCCGTTTGCCATATTTATCCTCCTGGTTTGCCCCTGGCGGCGGCTGCTTCATCCGCAAGGGACCTTCTTGTATCAATGTTATCACGGCTCACGATATGGGAGCATCGGGTCACTTAATATCACAATGTGTAACAGCGAGGAAACAATCTCAACTTTGGAGAATGCATGGGAGTTTGGAAGGAGGACACTCGTGGTCGCGAGCGCAGTGGCGATGCATTGACGAACCCGTTGACATATCTAAATTGAATCAAAGGACAGGTTGTTGTAGTATTTGAAAATGCGATAATGACCCACTTGCCCAGTGAGCCCAATCAAGGAGCGTGTGTAGCAGTGATCAAAGAAATGCTAAAGGGATTGCTGGAAATTCCCGGATGGGATCCTGGCAAAGCAAACGGCGTCGAGTTTACGGGAGGTGGAGACCCCATACTGCCAACGCCTTTCCGCATTGGTGAGACGGCTTCGGCAAGCTTGGGGGCAGTTGGTCTGGCGGTTTCCGACCTGTGGGAACTGCGCACCGGACGGCGGCAGGAGATAGCCGTGGACGCCAGGCGCGCCACCGCTTCGTTGCGGAGCAGCCGTTACATGATGCTGGAAGGAGCCCCCGCCGCCGGGGAAAGGCCGTCGGTGATGGGCGTGTACCCGGCCAGGAACGGGCGCTGGAGTTACCTGCACTGCAACTTTCCAAATCACCGGGAAGCTGCGCTGAGCGTGCTGGGGGTGGAGGAAGACCGCGAAGCGGTAACGCGAGCCGTGGCGCAATGGGATGCGCTGGAACTCGAGGAAGCAATTATCGCTGCCAAAGGCGCCGGAGGGATGGTGCGGTCCATGGCCGAGTGGGCCCAGCACCCGCAGTCTGCGGCAGTGGCATCGTTGCCCTTGCTTGAGATCGACCGGATCGGCGACAGCCCGCCGGAACCGCTGCCGGACGGCGACAGGCCGTTGTCGGGCGTCAGGGTACTGGATCTGACTCGGGTGCTGGCGGGGCCGACCTGCGCCCGAACCCTTGCGGAGCACGGGGCGGACGTGATGAAAATCTCTGCCGAGCACCTGCCCAGCAACCGCTCCCAGGAATACGACACGGGACACGGCAAGCTATCCACTTTTATCGACCTGAGAAACTCTGACGAAGCCGAAACGTTGCGGGGACTGGTTCGCGAGGCAGACGTGTTCTCCCAGGGGTACCGCCCTGGAACCCTGGCCCAACGGGGGCTTTCGCCGCAGGAACTGGCGGAAATTCGGCCGGGTATCGTTTGCGTGTCGCTCTCCGCTTTTGGTCGCGTGGGCCCGTGGGCCGAACGGCGAGGCTTTGACACCGTCGTGCAGACGGTCAGCGGGATCACGCACCGCCAGGGCGAGTTGTTCCCGGGAGCCGAACCTGGCCCGCAGTTCTACCCCGTATCCGCCATCGACTATTTGACTGGGTACCTGATGGCGTACGGCACGATGATCGCGCTCGGACGGAGAGTGCGCGAGGGCGGCAGTTGGCTGGTGCGCATATCCCTGGCGCAGGTCGGAAAATGGCTGGTGGATCAGGGCCAGGTTCCGGAGGACCGGTTGCGGGACGTGGCAGCAGACTTCACAAAGGAGGAAATCGAAAGTTGGTCGACCACGTCCAGGGTCCCTGCCGGTCAACTGACCCACCTGGCGCCGGTGTTGCAGATTTCGGAGACGCAGCCGTATTGGGCCCGGCCGACGGTGCCGCTTGGGTACCACGATCCAGCCTGGCCGGCGCGCGGTTGATGACGCGTTTGAGCCGCTTCCGATGGCCGGGCAACGGCAATAAAATCGGGGAGGCGACACTGTACAGGACGTTGAATTACCCGTAAAATCGCAAATGTTACTCGTGTGTCATGCACTCACGATAAATCCACCACAGTTTGGATTCGTGCCGCGGCTGCGCTTGTTGTGTACGGTTCATTCACGACGCGAATAAGAAGCAGGGGATAAATTTATGCCGATCGAATCACGCCGAGACAACGGAACTCTGATCATCCAAACCGAAGAGCGCGTTGACAGCGCCAACGCGCAGGCTTTTTACCAGGAATTGGATTCAGCGATTGAGTCCGATGACCGCGCTGTGGTCATGGACATGGAACGTCTGGCTTACATAAGCAGCGCGGGGCTGCGGGTGATCCTGCAGACCGCACGCAAACTGCAACAGCAGAACGCCAAATTTGCGATCTGCTCACTCTCTGGAACTGTCAGGGAGGTCTTCGAAATCAGCGGTTTCGACCGAGTGATCGATATTCACTCTTCGCAAGCGGACGCGGTTGCAGCCGTCAGCGGTTAACGGGCGGTGGAGGGAGGCGACGGCGCGAAGCGCCGGGCGCCCGTTTGGTACGGGATAACTGCGGAGGTTGAAATCATGGATGAGGCTGTTGGAGCGTATCGCATACTAGTTGTTGACGATGAGCCTGATCTCGAACCGTTGGTTCTGCAAAGGATGCGACGCAGCATCCGCTCGGGCCAATACCAGTTTGTTTTTGCACAGAACGGAGTAGAAGCGTTACAAAAACTGGGGCAGGACGCCGATATAGATATGGTCCTGTCCGACATCAACATGCCGCAGATGGATGGGCTCTCTTTGCTGGAGCGCATTCCGGACGTGGCCCCGGACACGCGGTCCGTAATCATCTCGGCCTATGGCGATATGAAAAATATCAGGGCTGCGATGAACCGTGGAGCGTTTGATTTTGTCACCAAACCTCTGGACTTCGACGATCTGCGGGTGACGATCGAGCGAACGCTCAACAACCTGGAAGCGTGGCGGCAAGCGGAATCATCGCGGTTGCGGTTGGCGGCTATAGAAAACGAGCTCGATATCGCCAGCAAAATGCAGCAGAGCATTCTGCCAACTGAATTCCCGGTGTCTCCCCACTACGAAATTTGTGGAAATATGACTCCGGCAAGGGAAGTCGGGGGAGACTTCTTTGACATATTCAACCTCGAGAATGGAAGGATTGGCCTGGCCATTGCGGACGTTTCGGGCAAAGGAGTGCCGGCCGCGCTCTTCATGATGGCCAGCCGGACCTTGTTGAAAGGGACCGCGATCGGTATGTACGATCCGAGCAAGGTGCTGGACGAGGTAAACCAACTCCTGTACGAAGACAACGAAGCGATGATGTTCGTGACGTTGATCTACGCTGTGTACGATCCCGAAACGAAGACCTTGACCTACGCCAACGGTGGTCACACCCTGCCTGTACTGATCCACGCGGACGGCAGCCATACCGTCCTTCCCAGCACGAATGGAATTGCGCTGGGAGTGATGGCGGGCGCCGAGTTCGAACAGGCGACGGTGTCATGTTCGCCCGGAGACACGATAGTCTTCTACACCGACGGCGTGACAGAAGCTTTCAACGACCAGGGCGAAGAATTCGGCATGGAGCGCCTCTTGAATATTTTTGAGTCGCCGTTTGACAATTGCCGAACGACTATCGACGCGATTTTTGACACTGTCAACGAGTTTGCCGGAGACGCTCCGCAGTTTGACGACATCACGTGTCTGGCCCTGCGGTGCACAGAGGCTTAATGATGAGCGCATCAGCATCCCTGAAAATTGCTCCCGAGATGGATCAGCTTGGGCGCATCACAGCGATTGTTGAAAACCTGGGGGAGCAAGACGACTGGCCGCCGGATCTGGTTTTCAAAGTGAACCTGGTCCTCGACGAACTGAGCGTCAACATAGTGAACTATGGGGGAGAGGCCAGCGAGATAGAGGTATGCTTGGATGCGGATGCGGATGAGGTTCGCGTGGAAATCTCGGACGATGGTCGGCCCTTTGATCCACTGAACGACGCCATGCAGCCGGACCTGCACGCAGCCCTCGAAGACAGGGCGATCGGTGGCTTGGGCATCCATCTGGTACGAGAAATGATGGATGAGTTGCATTACCGCCGAGAGGACGGCAAGAACCGGTTGGCGATGGTCAAGCGCAAAGGCGGATGAGGAGCATACTCGACCAACCAATAGGCAAGCTGTCATGGCTTGCCATTGTCATTATCGCTGTTGCCTTGGGTCTGGTGGGTTGTCGGGGTGACGCTCAGGGCACAACAGTTGGGCAAGATGAAGCCTCCCAATCGGAGGTGGCCACGGCGACTCCGCGAGCCCGGGCAAACCAGGGGCCAGGTTCCTACGGAGTGTTTGACGACCGTATCGTGTTTGGCCAATCGGCGGCGTTCAGCGGGCCGGCAGGGCAGCTTGGAACGGGAATGAGGCTGGGCATTGAGACCGCGTTTGCCGAAGTCAACCGCAACGGAGGTGTGCACGGAAGACAACTGGAGTTGACGTCGCTGGACGACACTTACGAGCCGGAACTGGCGATCGCGAACACGACGCAACTCATCGAGGAAGGTGTTTTCTCCCTGATTGGCGCCGTTGGAACCCCCACCTCCCGCTCTGCGACTCCGGTGGCTCGGGAAGCAAAGATGCCGTACATTGCTCCGTTCACCGGCGCGGAATTCCTCAGGAATGCCGCGAACCTGCCCAACGTAGTCAACATGCGCTCATCGTACTACCAGGAAACTGAGGAAATGGTGGAACGGCTGACCCAGGACCTGGGAATAACCCGAATCGCCGTGATGTACCAAGATGATTCATTTGGCCGCGCGGGTTACCAGGGAGCGCGGGAAGCTCTGGACCGCCGGAGCATGCAGCCTGTATCCGTCGGGCTGTATCCCAGGAATACCACCGCCGTGAAGACCGGCTTGTTGGACCTGCAAAGCGGTAATCCCGAAGCGGTAATCATCATAGGCGCTTACCGACCGGTAGCGTCGTTGATCGCTTGGGCCCGACATGTAGGCAAAGACTGGGAATTCATGACGGTATCGTTCGTCGGCAGCAATGCGCTGGCGGAGGAACTGGGCTCCGGTGGGGTCGGGGTCTACGTGACACAGGTGGTGCCATTCCCGACGGACAGCTCGGTGCCTATCGTAGCTTCGTATCTGGATGCCCTTGCCGAACATGACAGTGACGCAGTTCCCGGCTTCGTTTCACTGGAGGGGTATCTCGCCGGACGCCTGGCGATCGCCGGCCTGGAACGATGCGGTCGCGATGTTGACCGGCAATGCTTTTTGGACCAACTTTATGACCCGGAGCCAATCAATATAGACGGCTTCGAACTGCGTTACGGAGACAACGACAACCAGGGATCGGACACCGTTTTCTTGACTATGATCGACGATAACGGTGGGTATGTGCCGCTGGAAACCCTGGACTCGCGGCGGAGGGCGTCCCGATGAACGAGAAACTAGGCGCGCTTCGGGGAAATAGCCGTAGGCTCCCAGAACTGAATCCGAGCAGACTTACGGAACTTGCCAGCAGCCTCCGGGGGCTAAGTCTCCGGCAGATACTGGAACTGCGTTACCGCCTGTCCGTCCAGCTTTACCTGGCGATCGGGGGCGCGGTGGCCTTGACCTTTGCGGCCTGCCTGGTCGGGTGGATATCGTTCAACCAGGTGGCCGCTGCGCAGACACGGGTTACCGATGGCAGCGTTCCGGAACTGGCCGCCGCGTTTGGAGTGGCCCAGTACAGCAACGACCTGGTCGCCGCCGCGGCAGAGTTGTCGGTTGCGGCTACGCCGGAGGAAGTGGCCGAAGTGGGTGACCAGATCGCCAGCGCCCATGAGTCGTTCAACGAGCAACTTGCAGTTCTGCAGGGTCGAGGAGGCGAAGAAGCGAGTTTCGAGCGCATACACACGTATTCAGGGGCTTTGATTGACAACATCGCGGGAATCAACAACGGAATCTGGTCAAGCTTCACGTTGAACGATCGGCTGGCGGCGTTGGGTACGGAACTCGAAGAGTTGCGGTTCAACCTGAATGGAATAATCGCGCGGGAGATGGACGACCAGCTCTTTTTCACGGTTACGGGATATCGGGAACTGGACCTGCCTGCGGTGGCCCGGGAGCAGCATTTGTCGGAAGCTGAACTGGAACGTTACCGGTACCTCGCTGAATTGCGCTCCAACGCGAATATCGCGACCCAGTTGTTGTCCAGTGCCGCAATCCTGTCGGAACCCTCCCTGATCGAGCCCTTGCGCGAGCGGTTCGAATCATCCGCCCATCACATTCAGAGCAATTTGTTCCAGCTGCGGGGAACACCCCTGCATGACGAGTTGGCTCCTCAGTTCGAGCGGCTGCTGGAACTGGGACTGAGCGACGATAACGGCTTCAGCTTGCGCGCTGAACAATTGGCGTTGGCCGATCGGCAGGAGTTGTTGCTTGAGAACAACCAGTTGATCGCCGCGTTGCTGATCGATGAGGTGGATGCCCTGGTGGGTGGCGCCGAGGTCGGGGCGCAGGTCGCGACCGAGGCTTCCTCTCAGTCGATTTTCACGGGACGCATACTGCTCATAGTTATCAGCTTGATTAGCATCGGCGGCGGTTTGCTGATTGCCTGGATTTTCATTGGCCGCGTGTTGCTCCGACGGCTGGAATTGCTGTCTGGTTGGATGCGGCGGATGGCCGGCGGCGACCTGGACGCCGAGGTTGACATAGGTGGACGGGACGAGGTGGCCGATATGGCTGCCGCCCTGGAGGTTTTTCGGCGCCACGCTCAGGAGGCGATCCGATTGAACTTGGTCGAACAGCTCGCCGAGGAGCTTGAAGGCAAAAACGCCGAACTTGAGGGTATCAACGCCGAACTGGACGGCAAGAATCACGAACTTGAAGAGGTGCTGTCCAACCTCACCGCAGCCCAGGACCGCATCGTGGCCCAGGAAAAGCTGGCGTCGCTGGGTCAGCTCACGGCCGGCGTCGCTCACGAGATCAGGAACCCGTTGAATTTCGTCAAGAATTTCTCCGAATCATCCGAGGAATTGCTGGATGAAATGAAGGAGACGCTGGAAGAAAGCGAAGACGGGCGCCTGGACGACGAGCAGAAAGACCTCATCCAGGATATCTTTGCCGACCTGACCGAGAACCTCGAGCGCATACGCCAGCACGGCGACCGGGCAAACCGCATCGTGCAGGACATGCTGCTGATGGGCAGAGAATCCGTCACGCATCAGATGAGCAGCGTCAACAACCTCCTCGATGAGCACGCCCGGCTGGCTTACCACAGCGCCCGAGCGCTGGATTCCGACTTCCAGCTTGACCTGCAGTATGACTTCGAAGAGATGGAGGATATCGACGTCAATCCCAGGGACATCGGCCGCGTATTCCTGAACATGGTGAGCAATGCCTGTTACGCCACCGATGAAAAGCGACGAAGTCTGATCGAATCCTCCGGTGAAAACGGTTACATGCCCACGCTGTTGCTCGCTACACGACGGAAAGAGGACCACGTGGAGGTCCGGATCCGGGACAATGGCAGTGGCATGCCGTCCGAAATCATCGAGCAGATCTTCAACCCATTCTTTACCACCAAACCCACCGGCCAGGGCACTGGACTGGGCCTTTCAATCTGCAACGACATCATCCGGGAGCACGGCGGCACCATTGAGGTGGAATCGGAACCCGGAGAATTCACGGAGATGATCATTGGCCTGCCACTGGAGGCTCCACCGATACCGGACATCCATCTGAACGACATGGACGATGAGGACCTGGACCAGGAACCTGAACCGGTGGGCGGGGCGAGCCGCGACGGACAGGATGACTAGACCATGACGAACCAACCGCCGACAGGCGAACCGTCCGGCGGGGAATCTCGCCTGGCCATTGCGATCGAGCAGGTGCTGGTGGGGCCTCCCCACGAGGGCGACGCGGGCGAGGGATTGGTGATACGCACCACGCGCGGAGATATCCCTGCCATTCTTCACGCTGCGCCGGATGCAAAACAGGCTGTGATCTGGGTGTGCGGGGCGCGAGGCGGGTTCGGCGGGCCGGCCAGCGGTTTGTATGCGGAACTGTCGGAAGAATTCACCGGCCATGGCATCACGTCGCTGAGGATGGACTATCGACATGCGAATGAAATACAGGAGTGTGCCCTCGATCTGCTGGCCGGCATCAATTTTTTGCGGGCGATGGAATACGGGCCCGTCGTGGTGGTGGGGCACTCCTTCGGCGGCGCCGTGGTGATTGCCGGCGGCGCGTTCAGCGACCATGTGGCGGGCGTGGTGTCGTTGTCTCCTCAGACCTATGGGGCACAGGGCGCGGGCATGCTGTCTCCGACGCCGCTGCTCGTGGTGCACGGCAAGGCCGACACCAGGCTGCCCTTTTCGTGCGCGGTGGCGATCCACGACTGGGCGAAAGACCCGCGGGAACTGGTGCTGTACGAGGGCGCGGAACATCGCCTGGACGAATGCCGCACCGAGTTGATGGATTTGCTCAGGCGCTGGATACCGGAAAAATTGACGGTGGCCGGCGTGGCATAGGTGCAACGATGGATTTCATAGATCGTATCGGCTACGACGGAGGCGCGACCCGGCTGGAGGAGTCGCTCGAATTTGCCGCCGAGCACGGCATCCACTACCTGGACTTCTCTGCCGACACCGGCCCGAACCGGGTGGACAATTGGCCACAGGATCGCTTGCGCGCCGTCCGGACGGTGATGGAGGCGAACGAGATCGCGGTCACGGTGCATACCGCGTCATCGGTCAACGTTGCTGAGTTCGCCCCGCACGTCGGCGACGCCGTGGATGCCTATCTCCGCGGCAACATCGACCTGGCGCGGCGCGTCACCGCCCACGGCGTTGTGGTCCACGCCGGCATGCACTTCAGCTCCGCTATTCCCGAGCGGATGGAAGCGGCCCGGGAACGGCTGCTCCGGGCGACGGATTACGCGGAAAACAGCGGCGTGTCGCTGTTCTTCGAAAACCTGAACTGGGAACCGGATGCTGCGGAAGTCCATTACCTGGGGCACACCGTCGAGGAATGCCGGTTCTTCTTTGATACCATCACGTCGGAACGGTTCGGTTGGGCATTTACCGTAAACCACGCCAACCTGGTGCCCGAAGGAATCGACGGTTTCATCGACGCCTTGGACGTGAGCAGGATCGGCGAGGTTCGCCTGGCCGATAATACGGGCGAGGTGGAGGTTCACCTGCCGCCGGGACAAGGGAATATCGATTTTCAGGCGGTGTTCCGGCGCCTGGAATCAACCGGATACGACGGGTACTACACCATGGCGTTCGGGACTCTGGACGACAAACTGGCGGCGCGGGAGTTGTTCCGCAGCTACGCTCCGTAAACGGGCGCCGCGTTTGTGGGCTCAGACGAACTGGACCCGTCAGCGGGTGGTTCCAATGTGCGCCTCTGACGGCGTGTTCGTAACAGGGGTCTGAATCGGGGACGCGCTGGCAGAGGGCCACACGGCCAGGTTTACGTGCTGACACCGGCGGAAAAGGGTTTCAGCGCGGCATAGATCACGTCGTTGATCGGCGTGGCAACTCCTGCCGCCTCGCCGGCGCGGACGACGGCGCCGTTGAGGGTCTCCAGCTCCATGGGCCGGCCCGCCATCAGGTCGGCATGCATGGACGACCGCATGGCGGCCCCGCCCTCCTCAATGTAGTGCAGCGTGTCCGGCACAATGCCCTGGGCCAGGTCAACGCTCGAGGCACGGGCCGCGCGCTCGATTTCCTCCATGCAGCCCACGATGATCTTGCGCCATTCGGGTCGAGGCAATAGATCGTTGATGTACTCGCGAGCCAAAGAACTGGTTCCAGCCATGGTGGCGATGAACAGGAACTTGGTCCACAGCGTTACCGCAATGTCGTCTGAGGCTTCGGCTGGTACGCCGGCGGCCCGAAATGCCTCGGCAATTTCCTGGGCGCGTTGACCGTGGGCCGGGCCAGCGCCGCGCACCGGTCCCGTAACGATGCGGACAACGGGACCGGCCTGGCGGACGGCGCCGGGACCCGGGCGACTTGCCTCGATGTAGGCGGCTCCGGGCAGGACGGTGGCGTCAGGAAAGGCTTCCAGCAACGGCCGGTATGAGTCGATGCCGTTCTGGAGGCACAGGATGGCGGTGTCCGCTCCGACCATTGGAGCCATGGCCGGCACGGCGTCAGCGTTGTGGTAGGTCTTGGTGGTGAGCAGGGCCAGGTCAACGGAGCCAACATCGGCCGGATTGTCAGTAGCGGAGCAGGACACCACGAAATCGCCGCCTTCGGTCTGCATCTTCAAACCGTCGCGGCGTATCGCCTCCAGGTGTTCGCCGCGTGCGATCAACGTTACGTCGTGGCCGTCGCGGGCCAGCATCCCGCCGAAGTACCCGCCGATGCTGCCGGCGCCCATCACTGCTACTTTCATGGACTGACTTCCGTGTGTTGGGTCTCAGATCTTAGGCCGGCGGCGAGTTCCCTGATCAGCGCTTCCGCGGCCTCCCGAGTATCTTCTCGTTGCAGCGCGTGCTCCAGCGATGCCCGCAGCAGGCCCATGGGGTTGCCGCCGTCGTAGCGGACTCCCTCGAATTCGCAGGCGTACAGTGGGCAGTCCTCCATCAGCAGGGCCAGGCCGTCGGTGAGTTGTATCTCGTCTCGGGCGCCGGGCGGTGTGCGTTCCAGGCAATCGAATACGGCTGCCGGCAGCAGGTAGCGCCCCACGATGGACAGGTTGGAAGGCGCAGTGCCGGGCGGGGGTTTCTCGACCAGGCCACGCACCCGATGACCCCCACCCCCCACCGGTTCAGCGTCCACCACACCATAGTTGTGTACCAGTTCCCAAGGGACGCGCTCCACCGCTACCGCGGCGGCATCGCCGACGTCGGCCATGCCCATCATCATTTGCGATAGGACCCCGGGCGTGTGCGCGATGATGTCGTCGGGCAGGATGACGGCAAAGGGCTCGTCGCCCACGGCGTCGCGTGCGGTCAACACGGCGTGGCCCAGTCCCAGCGGCTGCTCCTGTATTACAAACGACACTTCCGCCAACCGCGCGCCCGACTGCACTTTTTCCAGCAGCGCGGCGTCCCCGGCCAGCCGTTCCTCCAGGTCGGGGCGCGGCCGGAAGTATTCGGCGATGCCCTCCTTGCCCAGCGAGGTCACTATGATGACGTCGGTTATGCCAGCCTCAGCGGCTTCCGCCACCACATACTGCAGCATGGGCCGGTCCAGGATGGGCAGCAGTTCCTTGGGCACGGACCTGGTGATGGGAAGGAAACGGGTTCCCAGACCCGCGGCGGGGATTACGGCTTTACGGATCGAGGCAGACATCGGCGGGATGATAACACGCGCGGTTTATTTCATGACCCGCGCGTCGGGGAGGCCCAGCAGGAACTGACCGTGGTTCTCATACGCGGTGTCGCTGACCATCTGGTGCTGTGCGGCGGCGTTGATGTCGCGGAGGCATTGCTGCAGGATGTTGGTGGTGAACAGGGCAGAGCCGCCGCCGTAGCGGAACGCCTGGGTGGCAGCGTCCGCGGCGACATCGGTCGTGTGCGTTGCCACGGCGCGCATTTGCGCCTGGAGCGACGGTCTCGGCGGATGGCCGGCGCACACGGCAGCCCAGGCATCGCCAAGGATCTCGACGTTGAGGGCCCGGGCGGCGCGCAGCCGGAGGTCGCACTCGCCCAGGGCTCGCTGCAGCACCGGACGGCCGGCGAGGAGATTGGTGGCGTTGTAGCCGCGGGTCTTGTAGCCGGCGACGTCGGCGAAGGCGTCCAGCGCGCGGCGACCCACTCCCAGCGCAAAGGCGGAATGCTCGTTGGTCACGAAGCCGGGCCGGCCGAGACGGTAAAGGGGGCCGCCTCGCGTGGGTTCGGTGCGCGACACGTCCCAGGCGAACCGCTCGGGCACGAACAGGTCGTCAACCGAAAAATCGCAACTGCCGGTGCCGCGTAAACCCATAACCTGCCAGTTGTCATGGACGGTGACTTCGTGACGCGGCATCACCACCCTCAGTTGCAGAGGCCGAGCATCATCGCCCTTGACGCGGGCGCCGGCCGAGACCCAATCAGAATGGCGCACGCCGCTGCCGAAGGGCCAGCGTCCCGACACGCGGTAACCGCCGTCCACGGGTATTGCGGCGCCGTAGGGTGCGAACGCGCCCGCAGTGCGCGGAGGATTCCCGCCCGGGAACAACTCTTCGATCGCTTCGTCGGGCAGAAAGGCGGCCAGACTGCCGACGCTGGCCGCGCCGATCATGAGGCACCAGCCGGCGGACGGGTCGATGCGGCTGACGGCTTCGAGGACGTCGAGTTGGGTCACCGGATCGGCCTCCGCGCCACCCAGTACATGGGGCAGCTTGAGCCGCAGGAGGCCCGAGTCGTAGAGCGCATCTACCGACTCCTGGGGCAGAGTGGAAGCTTCCTCGGCGGCGAGGGAGTTGGCAGCGAGAGTGTCGCGGACGCTCTCAACAGCATCCATGAGCACGCGTCGCTTCTCGGCGGTATCGCTGGGGAAGGAGGTCAGAACCGGCATCCTATGCATCCACCCTGGGTATTATTTCCTGGTTCAGCGCGTCGATGGTGTCCAGCAGTTGTTGCAGGCTGCTGCATTCGTGGCAGTTGAGCTGGAATTCCTCCAGCCCGGCCTCCTGGCGGTAGCGGTTGATGTCAGAGGCAATCTGCTCCGGTGTGCCCAGGCCCGGCGGCCGGTCGCTCCCCGAGGCGGAGACTCCGGTGATGCCGCTGACGATGACCCGGAAGCTCATGCGCACCCGGGGCGGCTCCTCGCGCCCGATCTCGGCTGACACATCGTTCAGGTATCGCCAGTTGCTGACCAGGGTTGGCAGCGGCGTCGGCGTCGGCTGCCACACCTCTGCGAAGCGGGCGGCGCGGCGCAACGACGGCTGGCCGGACCCTCCGACCCAGATGGGCGGATGGGGCTGCTGCACCGGCTTGGGGCTGACGTGCATGTCGTCGAAGGAGAAAAACCGCCCGTGAAAACTGACCGGGTCAGGCTCCCAGCAAGCCTTCCACAGCCGCAGATACTCGTTGGTGCGCGCGCCCCGCTCGCGATGGGGCACTCCCAGCGCGGCGTACTCCGCCTCGTTCCAGCCCGCCCCAACACCTGCTATGGCCCGCCCGTTGGACAGCTGGTCCAGGGTCGCCACCATCTTGGCGGTTACGACTGGGTTGCGATAGGGCATGATGAGCACCGAGGTCCCCAGCCGGATCCGGGAGGTTCGAGCCGCCACGTAGGCCAGCGTCATCAGGGGATCGTACACGTTGCGCCAGGGCTCGCTGCGTGCTCCGTTGTCCACAATCACGTGGTCGTTGACGAACAGCGCGTCGAAATCCGCTTCCTCGGCCTTGAGCGCCGTTTGAAGAATGGCCTCAGTGGTGGCCGGGAAACCGAGGTAATCGGCGTTGGGGAGACGGAAAGAAAACTTGACCATGACACGGCACCTGGCGAACTGGGCTGGGTTGGCTGCAATGATATTGCCGACGGTGGGTTGATACAAGTGGAGATGCGTCCCATAATCCCGCGTGTCAGTTCATGCAGCAGGAGACTCGCCATGTCCAGGTTCCGCATTGTTCCCCACGGCCGACTGCAGGAGTGGGTAGCCGAGGAAAAGGGTTTTTTCACTGAGGAGGGACTCGATTACGAGTTCGTGGCGTCCAGCCGGCCGGACGAAGCGCTGAACCCCTCGGTTGATTCTGCCGAAGGCGCGCCGACGGAGATCAGGCGCGGAGCTTTCGAATCTATGGAATCCGGCCGTATATGCGAGATCAGTTCCGCCTGTCATTGGGCGGTGACCATGGCGGCCAGCGCCGCGCACGGCCGCATGTGGGGGCACGCGTACTCGGTCACCCCCAGCGCCATCTGGGTCGCGCCCGAATCGCCGCTGCGCCACCCCGAGGATTTGGCCGGCGTGGGAGTCGCCGTGGGGTTCCACTCAGGCAGCCATTTCTCCGGTTTGCAGGCGTTGCAGAGCGTCTTGCCTCCCGATCAGATCAACCTACAGTTTGTGGGCAGCCCCCGAGACCGTCTCCAGTTGGCGCTGGACCGCCGCGTGGAGGCCGCCAACGTCTTTGGCGCGCCGGGCTACGTGCTGGAGCAACAGGGGTTCCGCAAGATCCTCGAAACCAGCTTCATGATCGGGTTCCTCATCAATGGCGACGCCTCCGACGACCAGATCCGGGCCTACTTCCGTGCGCTGCAGCGGGCACAGGTGGAAATTGACACCGCCAAGGAGCAGTACCAGCACTACTTCCTGAAAGAACTGCCGGAGCGGTACCAACCCATGTTCGACTACCGGATAGCCGGCATCGGCGAACGGATCGTTTTCGAGACCTACACGCGGGAGATGTTCGAGCGGACGCACCGCTGGATGTTGGACTGGCAGATCTTCCCCGACAGCCAGGTGGGGCGCGTCGACTACGAGCGCGCCGTGAAGGTGTAGCCGGCGGCGCCACTGTTTATGCTCGATGGGTAATCAAAGCGTAAGCGTCTCGGCCGGGAACAATTCCGCTACGTCAACCTGCTCGGGGATGACCTTCTGATCGACGTTGAAGCGCACGAAAGTTTCCAGCGTCTTTCGGGAGCTCCCTACGCCGTAGGGGATGGGATCGTCGCCCACGACCTCTGCCATCTTGAGCAGGGCCCGATCCGAAGGTTCGTCAGCATTCCCTGATTGCAGGCGTTCCATGTAAAGGCGCTTGGCTGACTGGAAAGTCGAGCACAGTTCTTGCGGAAGGTCGGGATCGGATTCCAGCGCGGCGTTCTTCACCACCACCATGTGACTGATGGGGTAGATGCCGGTCTTGCGGTGCCAGGCGGCGTCGGCGCCGTCAGGCTCAGTGAACAGGGGCACAATGTCTGGGGAGTCAACGGGTCCGGCGCCGATGGCGGCGTCAATCTCGCCGGACAAAAGCATCTCGCCCAGGTCTCCATTGGCCGAGGACACCACGTTGGACGGGGCCACGTACTCAGCCACGTGCTCGTCGCCGGACAGGACCCAGGTTACCGCGTCCAGGTCCACACCATACTCGGTTTGCAGCAACCCGCGGGTCCATACTCCCGGAGTCAGGGTATAGCTGCGGACACCGACGCGTTTGCCTTCCAGGTCCCCCGGAGTTTCGATGCCGCTGCGTCGATTGACCGACAGGCCGCCGTGGTAGAAGGCCCGTGTGAGGAAAATCGGTATGCCTGTGAACTGTTTGCCGTGCGCCCGCGAGCACAGATAGGTCGAAAGCGCCATTTCCGCCACGTCGAACTCCAACTCCCGCACCATCCGGCGAAAGATGCTCGTGACGGGTGAAACTTCGATGTGCTCCATCGCGAAAGAATCCGACGAAACGGTGCCGTCTTTCAGCGGGGTCGTATGGCCGTAGTTGCCCACGGCGGTACGCAGAACGGGTTGGGTCATGTTGTCTGTCTCCTGGGGCCGGCGTGCGGTCGGCGGTCCATGCTCGAGTGTATTGCCGACTCATCATCTCGCAAATAGCCGTTTCAGGCAATCGGCATTCATGAGTGCGATGCCCCGGCTTTGGTGGGGAGCGATCGTCCGAAAAGCGGTTCGCGGAGTACCGGTGCTGCTTTTGATGACCATGTCAGATATGCGGGCCTGGAAACGACAAAAGGCCGGGGATATATCCCCGGCCCAAGCCATCGGGCGCGATCGGTTATGGTCTCCGGCGTCCAGTTATTCCCCGCACCGGACCGTGAGGATAGCCCGAATGCGGGGGGCGCGTTGCCACTATCCCTCACGGGTGAAGGAGTAGTAGCGCACGCCGGCCATCGGAATCCCGTAGCCAAAGCTGACCCGTGGCAATTCCGACGCCTGTTCCGCCTGCCGCTCCACGGCGGGCGAGCCGAACTCCTGCAGGGCATCGCCCAGATCCTGCTCCACCCGGTCCGTCAGCAGCCCCGCCCGGCCATCGCGTTCGGCAGCGTTCAAGCGTTCATTGATGGTAATCATCGTTATTTCCTCCTGCTCCATTACACGTATCTCATAGTGTGGTGCCATATAACATAGCATACACTATGATATGACTCGTGTCAATATTGTGGACCGGACTCGCAGCGTCGCACTTCATGTGGTCACATTCTCCTCATCCCGGCTTCCGCCGGAATCCAGGAATCTCTTGCGCCTCGAAACCCCGTTTATCCGGTCCATCCGTACCAGGAAACCGCCTGAAACGGAACGCCATCTCCCCAACGTCAGATCCTCACGACCTGGCGCCAAACCTCGGCATTGTGATCTCTCCGAGGGCGCCCACCTTGGCTCGCAACCTGCCGTAGCCGCCCTCCCTGGCGTGGGTGGGAAATATGCAGACGTGCCCGATGCCCGATTCTTCACGGGCCCGATTCAGCTTGGCCAGGCATTCCTCAGCAGTGCCGAACGTGCCGGAGGCATCGCATGTTCCGGCCGCCTGGTCGTCGCCGATGCTCTCGGGGGAAAAATCGTCGGCCCGGTCGATACCGCCCTCGTCGGGCCTTTCAGTCCGGTTTTCGTGCCACGAAGAGCGCCCAGCCTATGTTGCCGGCGTTGGCCGAGTCCACCCAGAAGGACAGCGCCTCCACGGTCCGGTCAATGGTCTCGGTGCCGATCCGGGGCGTCAGGGCGTCCCGGTTCTCCTGGAGCCGGTCCCGCACCCATCCGTAGGACCGGGCGACGTGCTGCGACCAATCCTCTTCCTTGGAGACTGGAAGGTCCAATCCAGTCAATGCCTGCCGGTAATCGTCCAGATCCCACATGTCCGGGGATTTGACCCGGTCATAGATCCTCTCCCGGTCCGCTTCCGGCGTATCCCGGCGCACCAGGATATCGGTGAAAATCAGCGACCCGCCCGGTTTGAGGACGCGCCGACATTCTGACAGCACCGCGTTTTTGTCCACGGCGTGCAGGAAAGCCTCCTGGCTCCACACCACGTCGTAAGAACCGTCGGCGTATCCCAGCCTGTGAAAATCCTCATACTCGAAGGACAGCAGGTGGTCCAGCCCAACCTCGGTCGCGCGCGAACGGGCCGTCTCCAGTTCCCTCTCGCTGATGTTGGTTCCCGTGACGGCGCAGCCGAAGTTCGCCGCCAGGTAGCGCGCCGTGGAGCCGTATCCGCATCCCAGGTCCAGCACCCGAGCCTCCGGCCCCAACGCAATTGACTCGGCCATTATCTCGTTGGTGTGCTCCATGGCTTCCGGATGGGGGCATTCGGCGCTGCACGGGACGCCCAGATGCACGTTGTCGCCCCAGATCGTGCGGTATATCTCATCCGCCGGGCCATCGTAATACGCCTGCGTGCTGGAAACGATCGCGCCGATGTCTCTTTCGCTCATGCTCACGGTCTCCGTTGAAATTGATTGATCCCCCACCGTTCTGATTGATCCCCCACCGTTCAAGGTGCTGGCCGGTTGAAAGACTGAACAAGGGTAAGGGCCATTCGGCGCCACCGCAACCACCTCTCTCCAACAGTAACTGTTCACGTTTGAGGTGTCCGTCCAATCCCAAAACCGTCATGCCAACCCCAAAACCGTCATGCCAACCCCAAAATCGTCATACCGGCCTTGAGCCGGTATCCAGAAAATCCTTCCCCCCTGCTCACCTCTCCCAATCCCGGACTGTAAGCGTCCGCGCCCACCTCCCTGAGCGCAGATGCTTGCCTTGACAACCTTTATCCTTCCAAATAAGGTGACCCTGCGCAAAAATTCAGCGCGGGCGCATTTGCACCGATAGGTTCGAAAATCAGCAGAGTAGCGTCTTCGACGCGCGCGGTTCGCCTGTGGGATCCGGTGTGAACCAACCACCAGGATCCGGTAGCCGCAACTCAAACGCCCTGCCGCTCCGTACCACAACCAAATAGGCCCGTTGGGCCATCGTCGGGCGATTTGCGTTCGCCCGCCTGTCGCAGCCGCGCAATGGCTGTGCTCTTCGTCTTTCCAGCGACCTGAACGGTCAGCAGGATGACTTCCCTGACCTCCCCCGTGGAACCCCGGGGCGGAGCGTGTCGTTTTCCTCGTCAATCAGAGACGCTGGCGTTTGCCGTTTTTCGCGAAACGAGCCCCGAAACCGGCAGGCGTGCGAACGTCGTAGGGCTCTACTTCAACCCACAAGGAGTCAAGGCATGTTACGAGCCGACAAAGTCATCGTCCCGAAGGACCTTTACAAGGAACAGTATTCGGAGGATTTCGCGGGTCGTTGGGACGAATTGATCGACTGGCAGCGCAGGGCTCAGGCGGAAAACAACTTTTTCCAGGACGTCCTGACAGAACACGGAGCTGAAACCGTGCTTGACATCGCCTGCGGCACCGGGTTCCACTCCGTGACCTTGAGCGCCGACGGCTTTGACGTGACGGCCGCGGACGGCGCGCCGAACATGGTGGTTCAAACCAGGGAGAACGCAAAACGCTTCGGCCTGGACGATCTGCGGATCGTGGAAGCCGAGTGGACCCGCCTCGGAGCGTCTTTCGCGGGAGAGCGGTTCGACGCCATAATTTGCCTGGGCAACGCCTTCACCCACCTGTTCGACGAAGCCGACCGCGTCAAGGCCCTGGACGAGATTTACCGTCTCCTCAACCGGGACGGGGTCGCCATCATCGACCAGCGCAACTATGACGCCATCCTGGACAACGGTTTCAGCAGCAAGCACCGGTCCTACTACATGGGCGAGACAGTGACCGTCAGGCCGGAAGAGTTGACCGAAGACATCCTGAAGATGCGCTACGAGTACGACGACGGCGCGGTCCACTTCCTGAGCCTGTGTCCCATCCGCCAGGAATACGTGACCGGTCTCTTGCTTGACGCCGGCTTCAGCAGCGTTGAGCGGTACGGCGATTTCGAAGCCGATTACGAATTTTACGATCCGGACTTCGTGATCCAGGTCGCTAGAAAGTAGCCCCTGCCCCCGCCGGCAACGTGGGGGCCATTTCCAAGGGGCGGCGACCTGAGCCTGCCGCCCGCGGCCCTGACCCAGCAGCACGGCGCATCCGCCGCCCGTTTCCTACTCAAAACCAGGTAGGAAACGGGCAATTTCCGTGGACATCAACGATCCAGGAATACTGGGTTCCGCCCAGTAGCGTTTTCGGCGACGAGCGTCCGGCGCCCAACGCTCCGGGCCAGGCCGAAAAATTGGGGCCGGAACATCGTCCGGCCCTCTGCCTGTTATTGCGAGAACCCCGTGCCGAGTTCGTCGCAATGCTGAAATGGGGTGCAGCGTTATGCCTCGCGCCGCCCGGATCCGCCCCAACCCTGGAGTTCGCGCCGTCGGCAACCGCATCAGCTCTCCCTAACTGTTCACATGTGAGGTGTCCTCCTGACACCAAGACCGTCATGCCAACCCCAAAACCGTCATACCAACACCAAGACCGTCATGCCGGCCTTGAGCCGGTATCCGGAAAATCTTTCCCCCGCTCACCTCTCCCAATCCCCGCACTGTAAGCTATTCGCCCACTCGCCGGTGAGGCATCCATAACAGGCAAACCCATCAACTCTGAACAGTTACAACTCTCCCTCCGCCGGCCCATACCACCCCATATCAAAATTGGGCGGCCCTCTGGACCGCCCATTCATCGTGTTGGCTTTTCCGCGCCCGCGCTAGCTCTCCGGCACGTAGGTGTAATACCTCACGCCGGCCATCGGGATGCCATAGGCCAGGCTCGGCGGCGGGATGTGCCGGACTCGCTCCGGCGCGGCGTCTTCCATTCGTGCCCCGAACTCGGTCAGCACGTCGGTCATATCCTGCTCCACCCATTCGCTAAGCAACCCGGATCGTAGGTCAATCTGTTCTTGGATCAGTCGTTCGTTGACAGTAACCATCGTTGCTTCCCTCCCTTTCTGATTTGCCGCGTCATCACTTATTGCGATTTTCATTATCATATATGCGAATGTGAATATTGTCAACCCTTTTCGACCGCCCAAAAATTATTCCGAAAATCGGGCGCAGCTCCGGCTCTGGGCAATTCATCAAAAAGTGGACACACTGACACCACCCCGTTACCGGTGCTTGCCCAACCCACCCATCCCGGATTCATCTGGACAAAGCACGTGTTTGCAACCCGACAAGGAGAGGCAGCATCCCAGCATCGATGGCCAACCCCGTCAGATTTGTCCCTGGCAAACACAAACTCCCCGACCCGGTCATCCAGGATGACCCGGGGCCGCACTGGCTCACCCCACCGCAGTCGGCGGACCTGTACGAGCTCATCCTCAACCGCCATCGGGCGTCCGGCTTCGTCATCACCGGCAACCTGGCCGTGGACGAATGGCTGAGCCTCTTCGACGATCCCGTCCTATGCAACAGCGCTCTCGGCCGCCCGGTCAACGCCAGCTACCAGATCGTCATCGAAGGCGCCAGCTACCGGGAACGACTATCGCCACACCGCGCCCAGCAGGGCGCGAAGGGAGGTGATTGACCGACCAGGTGCAACCTGATGTTAGCTGAATCACCGCGCCGCCGGGGAGGGCCAAAGACCATGAAAATCTCGGTCAATGATCCTGAAAACCGACAGCTGTCAGCCAATGGCCACGAAGCCCGCCTCCAGGTGCATTCTGGCCGCACTTCGCGGAACGAGTGAAGCGGATTTACCGGTAAATAGGGCACGGCCGGTCAGGTTGACAGGATGCCCGTGAATACGCCCCGTCCCACTTGTTGGACGGGGTTTTTGCTGGCCTTACGGTTACCGTTAATTCGCCCGGTTGACAGCGATAGCGTGGGCAATGTAGAGTGTGCGACTCTCTATTAGATACTTTATCTCAATAAGACCTCAAGGAGGATCCTATATGAACACGCTAGGCAAAGTACCCGTTACCATCCTCACTGGCTTCCTCGGCTCTGGCAAGACAACCCTGCTCAACCGGATTTTGACCGAAGAGCACGGAAGGCGCATCGCCGTAATCGAAAACGAGTTTGGGGAAGTAGGCATCGATCAGGCCCTCGTCATCAACGCTGACGAGGAGGTCTTCGAGATGTCGAACGGCTGCATCTGTTGCACCGTGCGCGGAGACCTGATTCGCGTACTCAACAACCTCAACAAGCGCCGCGACAAGTTCGACTATGTGCTGGTGGAAACCACCGGGCTCGCCGATCCCGGGCCGGTCGCTCAGACGTTCTTCATGGATGACGAGCTTCGCGCCGAATACGCGCTTGACGGGATCGTCACGCTGGTCGATGCAGCCCACATCGAGCAGCAACTCGGCCGAAGCGACGAAAGCACGGAGCAAATCGCGTTCGCAGACGTCCTGGTACTCAACAAGACCGACCTCGTCAACGGCGAGTCACTCGACAGGCTGGAAACCCGGCTCCGAGACATGAACCGAATGGCGCGAGTCGTGCGCAGCGAACGGGCGAACGTCGCCGTGGATAGTGTACTCAACCTCGGCGCTTTCGACCTGGACCAGGTGCTGGAGCGTCGCCCCACATTCCTCGAGCCCGAGTATCCGTTCGAATGGACCGGAGTCTATTCCCTCGGTACCGGCCGCTACGAACTCAGCCTTGCCGAAGGGCCGGATCCGACGATGTCCCTCGTGGTCGTCCCCGACCAGGGCACCAATGACGCTGCCCTCCGTGACGGCGCGGAGTGGTGTGTGCGAGAGTACGCCGAGCCTGCGGAGCCCATTCACCCGGGCGAAGCGATTCCTGTTGGAAAGCACGTCAACCTCCGGCTCGATTCCCCCGGGCGCAAATCGTTCTTCCTGGAGGTCGATGCGCCGGTCCAGGTCGGCCTTTACGCCCAGCACCTGGCGGAGGAGTTCGATATCCGATTGACGAACGCGGATGGCGAGGCTTTCACGCTGGGGGGCAACTTTTGCTCCGAGCCTGCCTGCACGGAGACCGACACCGCGCGTATCAAGGGAGCGGAGGTTCCCGCCGACGTCGAGCGAACCTGGGTAGCACAGCACGAGCACGACGACGAGGTCGGCTCCATAGCTATCGAGATTGACGGCGACTGCGATCCCAATAGACTCAACGCCTGGCTCAGCACACTGCTCAGTGAGCGCGGGGTGGACATCTTCCGGATGAAGGGCTTCATCAGCGTCGCGGGCGAGTCGCGGCGCTTCGTCTTCCAGGGAGTTCACATGCTGTTTGACGGCCAGCCGGATCGCGAATGGGGTGACGAGCCCCACCGCAATCAACTCGTCTTCATCGGCCGCAACCTCGATGAGCAGAGCATGCGGGAGGGATTCGCAGCATGTCTGATTTAAAAGTCGGGAGTCCCAGGGGCGTTCTTCGTCAAGGCTGGTCTGCGGAGGTAGGCGACTACGCTATCGCCGGGGGGTGGAGCCGGTGCGGTGAAGCGCTGATGGTGGGTGATGCTGAGGGTGGCGTATACGCACTCGACGGCAAGTCCGGCGCCACCGCCTGGGAGCGGCGCGGGGTTCATGAAGGCGGAGTGCTCGCGACGGCGGTCCACCCGGACGGAATCACCTTCGCCACGGCCGGCCAGGACAGCCGAGTCTTAATCTGGAGCGCCTCCGAAGGTCAGGTGAGCCAGGCTATCGACGTCGGAAACGGTTGGGTGGAAAACGTGGCGTGGTCGCCGGACGGCCAATGGTTGGCGGCCTCCTGCTCCCGGCAGGTTTGTGTGTATGGTGCGGACGGCGCGGAAGTTTGGCGGTCTGATGATCACCCCAGCACGGTCAGCGCCATCGCCTGGTCGAGCGCAGGGGAACTGGCTACGGCCTGTTACGGCCGAGTGTCCTTCTTCGATGCGTCAACCGGCGAGCCACGCCAGAAGATGGAGTGGCAGGGGTCCCTGGTGTCGATGGTACTGAGCTCCGACGGAGGTATCGTAGCCTGCGGCAGCCAGGACAACACGGTGCACTTCTGGCGTCGCTCCACGGAGCAGGACTCCATGATGTCGGGATATCCCGGCAAGCCCTCGGCCCTGGCTTTCGATGATACCGGCACCCTTCTGGCCACCGGCGGCGGGGAGGCGGTGACGGTCTGGAGCTTCCATAGAGAGGGCCCCGAAGGCACGGAGCCCGGTGTTCTGGAGTTTCATGTTCAACCCATCACTACGCTTGCCTTCGCCCCCGGTGCTATGCGCCTGGCATCGGGGGGCCGCGATGGCGCCGTGGTTGTGTGGTCGCTGCAGAAAAACGGAAAAGGCGGTCCCATAGGGGCCGCGGTTGTGCCGGGCACGGTCGCCGAATTGTACTGGCGGCCTGATGGACGCGCGCTTGCCGCGCTGGACGGGGGCGGTGGCGTCACCGTTTGGCGGATCGGGCGGACCAAGGGCCGCATAACCCGCATACGCGCGCCACAGCGCAACGAGGCTGGCAACGGCTGAGTGTCCGCTGAACCTGGCCCCGGTTTCCCAGCAGATATCCTGCCAGAGCGGGTATCCGGGCCAAAGGCCAAACGGCCGGTCGGGGTTTCGGGTTTATGTCCAGGGTCCTGTCCAAGCGAATTGCGATCCGCTGATTGCCAGGTTCGTACTGATTGCCAGGTTCGTTTGGTTGACCACAACTGGCTGCCGTGCTAGGTTATCTTTGTTAACAACTGAACACTCCAAACAACACCTGTCGGTGATCCGCGCTCCGCTGTTCCGTCGAAACACGTCGACGATAACCTGCGGAATGCGCGGGACAAAAGGAAATCCGGTGCAAATCCGGTGCGGTCGCGCCACTGTAATTGGCGAGACGCTCTCCCGTTGGTATCCCTTCGGAGCGGGATGTTTACGAAAACCACTGTCCGCCCAGCGCGGATGGGAAGGTGGAGAGCCGTCGCTATCAGCCATAAGCCAGGAAGCCTGCCTCAGGTACATTCTGGCTGCACTTCGCGGAACGAGTGAAGCGGATTTTCCGGTAAATCGGGCGTGGTCGACCAAAGCGACTGGATGCCCGTGAATACGCCCCGTCCACCAAGTGCGGACGGGGCTTTTGCTGTTTGCTCTGGAGCCAATCCACCCGCACCGCCGGGAGAAACCCGCATTCCGCCTCACCCATACGGGTGCACCGGACGTTGTGGGACGGCGGTGTTCATTGGGAACTTACTGTAGAGTCTTGGAGGTCAAACATGGAAAGATTATTGATAAGTCATTTCAAGCCTGCGCTGGCCGCAGGATTCGGTCTTGTATTGCTGCTGGCGGTGGCCTGCGGCGCTCCTGCCGCACCCAGCGGTACGACACCGTCCACAGCTGGCAGCGATCCGCAGCCAATCGCGCCGGCCGCCGCCGCACCCCAACAACCGGTTGTAACCGTCGCTCCGGACCGTCAATCTGAACAGCCGTCGGCTGCTGAACAGCAGGCCGCTCCTGCTCCTGCCAATGTCCTGGATCGTCCCACGGTGAACGCCGGCGTCATCTGGCTGGACAGCCCGTTCGACCCGGTGCTCGGCGGCTGGGTCGCCAGCCAATCCGGTATGTCGGAGAACCTTTTCCGCCTGTCTCCCACCAACTTTAGGCCGGAACCGTGGCTGGCGACGGAAGCCACCCATGTGGACCCGTTGACCTGGGAAATAAAGCTGCGGTCGGGTGTGAGATTCCACAACGGCGCAGCAATGGACGCCGAGGCTGTGAAAGCGTCGTTGGAAAGGACGATACGGTTGTCCGAGGCGTCGGCGGATTCGCTTGGGATTGATGCCATTGTCGTGAACGATGAGCAGACTATAACCATCACCACCCTGGAGCCTCGCCCGACCCTGCCGGGTCTGTTGACCACTCCCGGCCTCGCCATCACCGACGCCGCGGCCGCCGACGCTGCCGGCGAGGGCAACTTCCTGCACGCCGGCGCTCTCACTGGGCCCTACATCCCCACCGAGTACATCCAGAAGGAACGCCTCAGCAGCGTGGCCAACGACGACTACTGGGGCGGCATCCCGCCGCTGGCCGGCATCGAACACGTCGCCATTCCCGATACCAACAGCCGGGAACTCGCCCTGCAGGCCGGTGACATCGACGTGGCCGTCAATATTTCCCCTGAGGGGGCCCAGACCATCGACGCTCATCCCGAATTGCAGAGCCGCACCGCCGGCTTCGGCACCGCGGCGGTGATGTGGTGGGTCAATTTCGAGCGGCCTGCCATGGCCGATCCATTGGTGCGTCGGGCCGTGAGCCTTGCCATTGATCGGGAGAGTATAGCGGGGCTGGTGGCGCCGGCCGGCTCAGGGTCGTTTGCGGAACTCCTGCTGCCCGAAGCCCTGGTGTCCTGCCCCGGCGTCAACGCTCCGGCGTACGATACGGCGCAGGCCCGCGACCTCCTGGCCGAGGCCGGCTACGTTGACACCGACGGCGACGGGTTTGTGGACAAGAACGGCCAACCCCTGGAGATCGTCATCGGCGGCTACCCCCAGCGGTTCCAGTTGCCGATCATGGCCGAAGCCGCCCAGGCCATGCTTGCTGACGTGGGCATCAAGGCCAAGGTGCTCATCACCGAATGGTCGGTGGTCAAGGAGTCCGGTTGGGACCTCTTCGGGTGGTACAACAACGTCGTGGATACCGGCGACCCCATCCTGAACATCAGCAAGTTTGTCGGGGTCAGCGCCGACGCAAGCGGCAGCGGCGCAAACAATTACGGCCATTTCCACAGCGCCGAGCTCGAAAACATCATCAGCAGCGCAGCCGACGTCTCAGACCCCGGGCAACGCCAGGAAATAGCCTGCCGGGCGCTGGACATCGTCGCATCCGAAACCGCCCTCCTGCCGGTGGCCCACGCCTACCTGGTGTACGGAGTCAACGAGCGAGTCGCCACCTTCGAGCCCCACCCGACCAACCTCTACTTCTTCGATCACCGCATCGGCCTGACCGAGTGAAGGAGGTAGTGGGATAACCAGCGCGAACAGCCGACCCTCGGTATGGGAGCATACCTGGCACGACGCCTGGCCACTCTGCCGCTGCTGCTCCTGGGCATCTCGGCGGTCAGCTTCGCGCTCCTGAATCTGGCGCCGGGCGATCCGGCCGAGATTGTGCTGCGTCAGCGCAACCCCGGCCAATTGCCAAGCCCGGCAGCGGTGGCGGCAATGCGCGTCGAACTTGGCCTGGACGCTTCCCTGCCGGTGCAATACGCCCGCTGGGTGTCGGGAGCTCTGGCCGGAGACATGGGCCGGTCCTACGTCACCGAACAGCCGGTAGCGGCACAGTTGGCGCGACGCACCGTCCCGACGGCCCTGCTTACCGCGGCGGCCCTGGCCCTGGCGATGTCAGTCGCGGTGCCCATGGGCATACTGTCAGCGCGGAGACGGGGCGGCGCGGTGGATACCGTGGCGCGGCTGGCGGCGCTCGTGGGCGCAGCGGCGCCATCCTACGTCCTGGCCTACAGGCTGATCATCCTGTTCGCGGTGAAACTGTCGTGGCTGCCGGCCCTGGGCTACGGATCACCCACGCAGGTGGTGCTGCCCGCCATCGCCCTGTCCCTGGCTCCCATGGCCCAACTGATGCGTCTGATCCGCGCCAGCATGCTGGAGACCCTGGGGCAGGACTACATTCGAACGGCGCGAGCCAAGGGACTGGCTGAACAGACCGTTGCCTTCCGGCACGCGCTCCGCAACGCGCTGCTGCCGGCAATCGGAGCCACCGGCGTGAACCTCGGCTACCTGCTCAGCGGCGCCGTCATCGTGGAGACCATCTTCACCTGGCCCGGCTTGGGTCAGTTGATGGTGGGCGCGGCCGTAACCCGGGACTACCCGGTGGTGCAGGGCTTTGTCGCCTACATCGCGGTGGTGGTGCTGCTGGTCAACCTGGCTGCCGACGTGGCCCTGCGCGTCGCCGACCCGCGCCTGCGCTTCGGACGGGACGAGATGTAGCGTCCCATGGCTGAAGATACCGAGCATTTCGGGGAACGCGTTCTCGCCCCGCCCGCCGCCAACTCCTCGCGTCGCCGCCGCCGGTGGGCCGCGCTGCTGCGGGAGCCGGGAACCGCGTTGGGGCTGTTCCTGGTGGCGACGCTGCTGCTGGCGGGAATGCTGGCGCCGTGGCTCCCGCTGGATGATCCCACCGAGATCGATCTCCCCGAACGGTTGCTCACGCCGTCGCCGGAGCACCTGCTGGGTACTGACCATCTGGGCCGGGACACCTTCAGCCGGGTCGTTCACGGGGCGCGCATGACCCTGCTGGCCGCCGCCGTTACCCTGGCCCTCAGCATGACCATCGCGCTGACGGTGGGAATACTTTCCGGATACCACGGCGGCTGGCTGGACACGGCGCTGATGGGAGTCGTGGACCTGCTGCTGGCCTTTCCGTCGCTGATCCTGGCGATCGCCGTGGCGGGAGCCCTGGGGCCCGGGTTGTTCAACGTGCTGCTGGCGGCCGGCGCGGTCTGGTGGGTGGGCCATGCCCGCATCATTCGCGGGGTGACGCTGGGTGCGCGTCAGATGGAGTACGTGACGGCGGCGCGGGCTGCCGGAGCCGGCAACCTGCGCATCATCCTCCGGCACATCGCCCCCAACATCCTCGGGCCGATCATAGTCATCGCATCCCTGGACGTGGGCTGGATCATCCTCGGCATCGCCGGCCTGAATTTCCTGGGACTGGGCGCGCAACCTCCCGCGCCGGAATGGGGCGCGATGCTCAACGACGCCCGCCCCCACCTGCAAACCGCTCCCCGCCTGTTGTTGCTGCCGGGAGCGGCCATTTTCGTCGCGGTGCTGGGGTTCAACCTGCTCGGCGACGGGCTGCGCGACCTGCTCGACCCACGGACCGTGCGACCCGGCAACTGACCGGCGTTACATTCGGTCATCAAGCCGGAGACGCCAATCTTTGGCAGGTGCCGCACCTTGTGCACCCTCCGTAGTGGAGGAGAACCGCGACGTCGAAAGTTCCACCTATCCCCGCATGTGCGGTCTCGTGATGGCGGCCCGCCAGCCGTGGCCGGCTGAGCACAACGCGTACAGCTGCGCTACCTGAGGTTTCAGAGCCTGCCCCTGCGAAAGCAGGGGGACTGAAGCAGGCCATCGCCACGGTGTATGCCGGCGCCGGTTGGAAACGCTGCCGAACCCACTTCATGGCCAACCTGCTGACCCGGGTACCCAAGCGCTCCCAACCTAGCGTGGCGGCCCTGGTCCGCACCATCTACCAGCAACATACCCGACATCCTGGCCTTCACCACCCTCCCAGTGTCCCACTGGCAGAAACTCTGGTCCAACAATCCCCTGGAGCGCCTGCACAAGGAGGTCCGCCGGCGAACCGACGTGGTGGGTATCTTCCCCAACCGGGCAGCGACCCTCCGGCTGGTGGGCGCGGTGCTGGCCGAGCAGCACGACGAATGGGCTGAAGGCCATCGCTACCTCACCATCATCCACCAACCAGACGACCCAGCCTTGCCGGCCAGCAACATCCTGGAGGCTGCTGCCTGAACAACATCACCAAGGATAACGCTTATCCCACCACGGATACTTGACCGGACGTAACCGGTTCCGAGATGCAACTATTTGAAAATCCAGGTATGACACCCGCCCGTTGCCCCACTACGCACCCACGTTCTATCCTACATATGTCAGGTTCCCCGCAACGTACTCGAGAACCGCGCGGGGTCGTCGCATCGCATGCAGCGGCAGCCACCAAACTACGGAAACATGGCGAGGTGTCAAAAAGGTTCGGGTCGCATAACGGCCTGTCGGTTACCAAAAGCAGAATACGGTTCCGCTAGGGCCTAGAGTCGCTCTATTACCCGACCAAGCTCCCGGAACCCAGCGGGTGTCACCACCGCCCCGTGCCGCAAAGCTACGGCTCATCGAGTCGGAGAACTGCGGGACACGGAAACCTAGGACGATATCTTTCTGCGCAAGCAAAAAAACAGTGTTGGCCGTGCTCCGACACGCAACCCGAACCGCAACCTGACGCCAGAAAATCGGAAATTGAAACCCCAAAGGAGATAGCCTACCGAAACATCCCGTCAATCACCGAACCAATCCACATCCTGGACGTCCGCCGCGTCCATGCCTTGTCAAAGTTGTGTGAGCTGCTGTTGCCCGCTCATGGTGCGGAACGCCCGCCCGCGCAGGTATCTTGTCGTACCACGCGCTCATAGTGAGCCTGCCGTACCATCCGCTCATGGTGAGCCTGTCGTACCACGAGCGGGACGAATGTCAACTTTGGCAAGGACTTCTCGATCCCCGCTTTCGCGAGAATGACGGACAGGGGGTGCGGGATGGAAGCGTCTTACCCTCCCGACGATCCGGCCGGAGTATCCGTCATGTCCAGACCGCAGGAAACAAGGCCGAAGAAGAACTCGAAGACCGCCAAGAGTTCATCCTCGGTGGGGTTGGGCTTGGAGAGGGCCTCAACGGCGGGTTCCAGGAGTTCCTGGACGCAGGGGTTCTCCTCTCCGCTGGCCTCCACCTGGCGGACAAAGGCGGCGAACGTGATGGCAAAGGTCAGCGCGCCGCCGGTGTCCTCCGACAGGCAGGCGAGTATGGTCATATCCTCCAGCCGCGGGTCGCCCTCATGGAATACCGAGTTCTGCAGGGCCATGGCGAGCCGTTCATCGCCAAGGGCGGCGCTCATGCACGACCGCTCCTCGTTCGTAAAGAGATCGAACAGGCCGCCCCACTTGGGGTCGGGGTTCGGCCCCTGCGGGCCGTTGGGTATCAGGCGGTCGTAGAACTCGCGGAAGAGGGTTTTTGTTACCACCTCACGAGGTTTTGGCTCGCGTTCCGCGCGGAATATCACCCGGCGGGGTTCGTCCAGGTCTGCCGCGCTCTCGGGCCGGCGGACCAGCAGGTTGCATATCTCGTCGGGCGAGCCGGGGATGTAGCCCATCGAGTAACCGTCATCGGCCGGATACGCCCGCACCGTTTCATAGCCGTTGCTGTCCGCGCTGCGGATGACGAACCACTCGGCGCCGGCGGAGTCGGTGAAGAACTGCTCGCCTTCCGCATCCGGCCAACTGGACGGACAGTCGGCAGCCCGGGCGTGGGCGGTGTCAGTCGTCGAGACGATCGCGCCCAGCGCGCAAACGACCAGGACCAACACCGTGATGCTGGCCGTTCTGGCGGCGGCATTTCGACTGCTTTGGACGATGCGATTCATGTGCGCCGCTCTGGATTTGACGTAGTCCAATGGGTCGGGCGTCGGTGGTCAATGTGCCGTCATGTGATTATCCGGTCTGACTGAGTAAAGATCGTTACATGGCGGATTGTAAACTCGCCCCCCTGGAGCTACAAAGACAACCGGCAGACGTCTTCAAAGCGTTTTGCGCCAGCGCCTGCAGGGCCATTCGATCTTCCAAACATACGGCAATGAACCCGGCAGGGAATGCTCTTTCACCCACCGTCCGCTCGTCCTGACCCTGCCGGGCCTGGCATCCGTCTTGACATATCGGCAGGGGCCGGGCATCGTTGTCTTATGCGCGCTCTGCTGGCCGGCATCTCCGGCGTCAACAAGGACGTGGTTGTCGCCAACCTGCTGGACCGGCTGCGCGCCAACGGCGACATCGGCGGGCTTGCCGACGCGCACAGCGCATACCGCTACCAGGAACCCCAGGCTGACGCGGATCCGCGGGAGTTGCTGGCCGCCAGCGTCGAAGACGTGTTCGCGCAGCAGGGCGACGACCTCGCCAGCACCCTCGCCGCCTTCCGGCCACGCTACCAGCTGGGCGCATGGCAGCGGGCCGGCCTCGCCATCGCCGAGCAGATGGAGGACCTGGACCCACGCCACAGCCTGCTGTCCACCCACCTCACCTACTACACCAGCGGCCGGCAGTTCTCGCTGATCGACATCCCGACCATCCGTCGGTGGCGGCCCGACTGCATCATCACGCTGGTGGACGACATGCTGGACATACGGGCCGCGCTGGCCCGCCGCGACGCCGAGCAGCACACCAACTTCCAGCTGCGGCTGCGGGAAATCCTCGCCTGGCGGTCGGCTGAGATCGCCATGGCCGACCTGCTGGCGCGCAACCTCTACGAGCGGCGGACGATTCCGCACTACGTCGTAGGGGTCAAGCATCCCGCCGAGATGCTGTACCGGCTGATATTCCACAGGCGGCAGTATCCGGTGGTGTACTCGAGCTTTCCCATCACCGCCATCCGGTACGACCCGCACCGGCGCGCGAGCATCAACGGCATCAGGGGAGAACTGCACCGGCGTTTCATCGTGCTCGATCCGCTGACGCTCGACGAGGGAACTCCGGAGGTTTTCGACAAGGCGCAGGCTGCTTGCGACGAAGGCGTGGCGGAAATCACCATCACCGCGGACGAGGCGCGCTGGCCCCTGGACAACGCGGGAACGCTCAAGGACGGGCTGCCGTCGGCGTATCCGATGACGCTGGACCCGCGGGAGGCGCTGGAGGTGTGGGACGACATGGAAAACCAGGTGCGCCACCGGGACCTGACCATGGTGGAGCAGGCCCAGTGCGTCGCCGCGTACCGGATCACCATGGGGGGTCGGCTGTCCACGGGCATGTACTCGGAGCTGATGTACGCGTCGCACACCGCCGAGCCGGCCCGGCCGGTGCTGATGTACGCCGACCCGGAGGACGGCGGGCTGGACCATCCATTCCTGCGCAACTTCAACCACCGGATGTATTACGCCACCGAGGACTGGTTCGACGCCATCGCCAACGTCGCGCCCGGCGACCGGGACAACCCGCAGCGGCCGCTGTTTTAGGACGCTTTCGACTGCCCACTCGCCTGCTCGGCGCATCTGAAGGCCGCTTTTGACCGTGCCGCAGGGCATCGGAACCGATACAATAGTACCTGCCAGAGCGCCCGCGTTTGCTTTATCGCGAGATTTGATTTCAAGCCGACTTGCCCCGTGGTTGGATATTTGTGGGTTGTGCGTAGAGTGCGGTTGAGAGGGGTGAGTTATGAAGTCAGCCAGCATCCTGATTTTGAGACTTGCCCAATGCATGCTCGGCGTGGCATTGATTGTTGCCGTCGCGGGAATGGGGTGTGCTGGCATGCAGGACGCCACCGCGTCGACACGTGTCGGTGAAAGAGACCCGGGCATCTCCGACGATGAGATCCTGTTCGGGCAGTCTGCGGTTTTCAGTGGGCCATCGAAGGGATTGGGGCAGGGAATGCGTCTCGGGATCGAGGCGGCGTTTTATGAGGCCAACCAGGCCGGGGGAGTGCACGGCCGCGAGTTGATGCTCAAGACGATGGACGACTCGTACGAAACGGATTACGCGTTTCACACCACCAGGTGGCTGATTGAAAAGGCAAAGGTATTCGCCCTGATCGGAGCGGTGGGCACTCCCACCTCACGCGTGGCGTCCCCGCTGGCCCACGATGCCGGCGTGCCCTTCCTGGCGCCGTTCACGGGAGCGGAATTCCTGCGCGACCCGGCGTTGGACAACGTGGTCAATCTCCGCGCCTCGTACTACCAGGAAACGGAGGAACTGGTCGCCCGGCTGACCGGGGACCTGGGGATCACCAGGGTGGCGGTGTTCTACCAGGACGACTCATTCGGCACGAACGGGCTGGAGGGCGTGCGGAGGGCACTGGAGCGCCGGGGGCTGGAACCGGTCGGGGCCTGGACCTACCAACGCAACACCGGAGCCTTCAGGCAAGCGGCGGCCGGCCTGGTCGAGGCCAACCCGGAAGCGGTTGTGATGATCGGCACCGCGGACGCGGTCGCCACCACGATAGAGCTGGTGCGCCACGACATAGATCCGATATTCGCGACGGTCTCGTTCGCGGGCGGCGTCGCCCTGTCGAAAGCGCTGGGGACGGATGGGCGCGGCGTTTACGTCACGCAGGTCGTGCCGCTCCCGGAGGACACCCGTGTCCCGGTGGTGGCCAGCTACCGCGCGGCCCTGGCTGCTTTGGACCCTCAGGCGGAACCGGGGTTTGTTTCCCTGGAGGGATACCTGGCCGGCCGGCTGGCCGTGTTCGGGCTGGAATCGTGCGGCCGGGAACTGAGCCGCCAATGCTTCCTGGACTCGCTGCACGATTCGAAAGTCATAGACGTTGACGGATTTCGCCTCGAATACAGCGACACCGACAACCAGGGATCTGACGCAGTGTTCCTCACGGTGATCGGCCCCGACGGCAAGTATCGCCAGGTCGAAAACCTGAACACAACAAACTGAGGACGGGGCGAGGTCGCGACCACACGCCGCGGGATTCTATCCCATCATATTGGATACTGCGTCCTGGTTGCCCGGTCCCTCCCGCACCAGACCCACACAAGGACATGACCAATTTCGCCGACCAAACTCGGAAGCATCAATCAGCTTCGCAAACCAGAGAACTTCCGGGGCCATGACCACCGGCAACGAACCCACCATCCAAAGTCTGGCGCAAGGGCAGGCAACCCTGGCATCTCTTCTGACTGGCTTCATTGAGGAACAGCGCCAGTTCAACCAACGCGTTGAGCGCCGCCTGGAGACCATGCACAACGACATGGCGGAAATCAAGGGCGGACACGCTCGCACCGAAACCGTACGCCGGGCGGAAGTCATCGCTGGCGCCATGGGCCTAATCTTCGAGCGCGCCCTCTCCGCCGGCGAACTTGAAGACATGGTGCGAGAAAACTCGGTGGAAGGACTTTCGAGAAACGAGTTGGATAGCTTCACCAAGGCCGACTTGGTGATAAAAGTCAGGGACGGAGACCGGTTCACAAGCTACATCGCGGTGGAAATATCGTATACCACCGACCAGCGGGACATTGAGCGTGCCCAAAGAAACGCAGAGTTGTTGACCCGGTTCACCGGTCGTCCATCCCGAGCAGTGGTTGCCAGCGTGAGGAACGACCCTGTGGTCAATAGTCTGGTCAACAGCGGTTACATCCACTGGTGCCAAATTCCTTTGCGGGATCTGCACGTAACGTAGGTTTGATCCCGCAAGCATTTGACGGCAATGCCCCGGTTTGCGTAGAATCGACATATCAACCAACCCCCGCAGGGAGGTTCTGTCCTATGCCCATCACGCAGAACGGCTTCGAACTCACCGTAGAGATTTCGGAGAAGGCCGCCGAGAAGATCAAGTACTTTGCTGAGAAAGAGGGAATCACCGACAACATCGGCTTACGAGTCGCGGTCAAGGGCGGTGGATGCTCCGGCCTCACCTATGACCTCAACATCACCAACCAGGAGCGCGAGTCCGACAAGATCGTCGAGCAATACGGCGTGAAGGTGATGGTGGACAAGAAGTCCTACATCTACCTGGTGGGGACGCAACTCGACTTCTCAGACGGGCTGAACGGCAAGGGCTTCGTCTTTGAGAATCCCAACGCCAAGAAAGCCTGCGGCTGCGGCACCTCTTTTGCCGTCTAGATCCCGACCCACATATCCGGTCCGATGGCGTAGGGGCGGGTTTGAATCCCGCCCCTACCGCGTTTACGACCCTGCTGACGGAGAACGTCCATGACCACCGCTTCGATCGACGCCCACACTGCCGAGGAGTTCCGCGCGGCCACGGAGCGAGCCGCCGTCTTTCCCAGCAACGCCGGTCGGCTCCGGCTGACGGGGGAGGACGCCCGCGACCTGCTGAACCGCCTGTCCACCAACCTGATCGACCCGGCCAGCGAGGCCGGCGAGGTGGCGGTTACCGTGCTGACCAGCGACCGGGGACGCATCGTTGACCTGGTGTACGTGATTCACTGCGGCCACCACCAGCTGATGATCACCAGCCCGGGCCAGCAGCAGAACATCATCGACTTCCTGGACAAGTACACCATCATGGAGGACCTGGAGGTTGAGGACATCACGGGCGATACGGTGATGCTGACGGTTACGGGACCGGAGGCGAGCGAAATTCTCGACCAAGCCAAGCCGGCGGCCGACCTGCAGGTGGATCTGCCCTCGGATCCGGACGGTGCCGACCGTCCGCCCACGCATCAACTGCTGTTTGACGATGCGGACGCGGCGGATCGCGCCATGGATTCCCTGCGGGCTGCGGGCGCCATAGGGATCAGCGCGGAGACCGCGGAGACGCTGCGGATCGCCAGCGGCCGGCCGGCGTACGGGTCGGAGATGAGCGATACGTACAACCCGCTGGAGGCGGGGCTGATCGGCGCGATCGACTTCCACAAGGGGTGCTACATCGGGCAGGAGGTCATCGCCCGGCTGGACACCTATCACAAGGTGCAGAAGTACATGGTGACGCTGCGGTTTGAAACGGGCGCGGCCGATGCCGCCGAGGTTGCATCCTGGCTGCCCGGAGCGCGGCTCAACGATGAGGCGGGGGACGCGATGGGGCTGGTCACGTCGGCGACGGTGGTTCCGACGTCGGACGGAGCGGAACTGGTCGGGCTGGGTTACGTGCGAACGCGGGCCGTGGAGATCGGCGGACGCCTGAGCGTGGAATCCGAGGACGTCGATGGGGTGTGCGCGGTAATCACGGCGCAGCCGCTGCTGTTCGGCGGAGAGAAGCCGGGGTCGGGGCACTGACAGAGCGAGGGGATAGCCATGCTCAAGACGATAAAAGCCAAGTTTACCGACGGCGTGTTGGTGCCGCTGGAACCGCTCGAACTCGCAAACGATGAGGTAGTGTCAATCACTCTTGACCAAAAAGGGACGTTTGCCAACTGGAAGGCGCCGGACTGGACCCCTGAAACAC
This sequence comes from Dehalococcoidia bacterium, assembly GCA_965116565.1. Lineage (GTDB taxonomy): Bacteria > Chloroflexota > Dehalococcoidia > Lucifugimonadales > UBA3495 > Bin87. The sequence continues at coordinate 144,295 of OZ220699.1, read as the reverse complement.
CGGTCGAGATTCAGGAAGCCGAGGCGGCGGCGATGGAAATGATCCGGTATGTTTACACCGCTCGCCACCGCGGTTTCGACTGCGATTGCATCTACTGTGCGCCCGTCGAAAAACCGGATGAGTAACCTGCTGGATACCGATTGGGCTATTAGTTACCTGAACCGTGTTCCGCAGACAGTGAGCCGCGTCAATGCACTAAGATCCGAAGGAATTGCGATTAGTATCATGTCGGTAGCCGAGCTTTATGAAGGAGTACTGAACAGCCACGACCCGGCACGCAACGAGAGGCTAATGGGTGAATTCCTGCGTAACCTCCCGATCATCCATGTGGATATGGTTATCTGCCGGATATTCGGCATTGAGCGCGCCCGGTTGCGCGCTATGGGAACCCTCATCCCAGACATGGACCTGCTGATCGGGACGACCGCGCTGCGGCATGGCCTAAGCCTGCTGAGCAACAACCGCCGACACTTTGGGCGGCTGCCGGGCCTCAATATCATTTCCGTGTAGGCGGACGGCTACCTGTGAGGTCGCAGCTTATCGAGCGTAACGGCTTTTCCGTTGCGCCTCGCTTCGAGCCATCTTTGGAACGACGCCGCGCTTTCGCCTGACGGCTGGCCCATCAGCAAATTCTCAACACTGACATCCTCGTCCAGGTCCGGCCAGTGGATGCCTACACCGCTACCGATTAGCTGCAGGTTATCTCGCTCGCCGGGCGTGGCATCCAGTAATCGAGGATACCAGGCCAGCGGCACTGATATTGTCCGGCCGTCACTGAGTTCGGCGGTGAGCGTGTCATCAGTGGCCGCCACTTTTATGGCCAGCGGGACTGCCACGCTAACCGTTGAAATACTCATGGCATGCCTCCAGCATAATTTCCCGGTTGCCCTCTACTAATGACTGAATCCCGCGGATATCCGCACGCCTGAACCCACCACTCCCGGCCAATCTTACCGGATTCAACCAGAACTTGGCTATCAGATTATCCCGTGACACGTGGACGTGTTCGGGTTCATCCCTGTCCCCGGCATAGAAGGAAAAACGATAAGGCCCGACTCTCAATACGGTCGGCATCACTATGGTCCGATGGACCGGGCAGCAGTTATCCGACCGTCTTCGCCGGCGGTGAGGAGGGCGGCGAAGGGGTAGCCGCGATCGCGGATGGCGTCACTCCCGCCCTCGTTGCGGTCCAGGGCTGCCAGGACGAGGCCAACCTTGTACCCGGCATCCTCCGCGGCGTCGATGGCGTGGAACAGCGAGCCGCCGGTGGTGCAGGCGTCGTCGACGATGGCCACGGAGGTTCCCGGCGGCGGCAGGGGCCCCTCGATCATCTGGGCCATGCCGTAGCCCTTGGCCTCCTTGCGCACGATGAACGCCGGAATGGGCGTGCCCTGTTGCCAGGACGCGGTCGCAACGGCAGCCACTATGGGGTCGGCGCCGAGGGTCGGGCCGCCCACCGCGCTCACGCCGGCGTCGGTGAGCAGGGGCAGGAGCGCGTGGCCGAGGAGGTAGGCGCCTTCAGGGTCCAGGCTGATCAGCCGGCCATCGAAATAGTAAGAGCTTTTGCGGCCCGACGACAGGGTGAAGTCGCCGTAGCGGATGGCGCCGCGTTCCAACGCCAGGTCCAGCAATCGCGTTGCCATTTCGCCTCGATCAGTTGCCATTCTTTCAGCTCCATTCAGGCTCAATTCCGATAGAGTTCGTGCTGTTTGATGTACTCGGCCACCACGTCTGGCACCTGGTAGCGGACGGACTGGCCGGCGCCCAGGATGCGGCGCAGTTCGGATGCGCTGAAGTCGACGCGAGGGCCGGCCACGGACAGCACTGCGCCGGATGCGGCGGCGTCCGGAAAACGTTCGGCCATCACCTCGACGCCACCGGCGGGGCCGCCGGGACGCTCGATAACCGCCAGCCGGCACAGTTCCAGGATGCACTCCGGTTCCTTCCAGCGGTGGAACTGGTCGAGGACGTCGGAACCAACGATGAAGAAAAACTCGGTGTCGACGGGGTAGGCGGAACGCAGTTCGCGCAGGGTGTCCACGGTGTAGGTGGCGCCGGAGCGACGCACCTCACAATCTGAGACGCGGAAGTCGGGGTTGTCCGCCACGGCCAACTGCACCATGCGGAGGCGATGAGCCGCGGGGGTGATGCGCTGCCCGGATTTGAGCCAGGGTTCGCCGGCCGGCAGGAACAGAATCGACTCCAGGTCGAGGACGTCGCGAGCGGTTTCGGCGATGAGCAGGTGGCCAAGGTGCGGCGGGTCGAAGGTGCCGCCCAGGATGCCGATACGTCGGCCTGAATCGCCGGTATCGCTCACTAGAACCACTCCAGCTCGGCGTTGCCGATGCGGATGGTATCGCCGGGTTCGATACCGGCCTCTTCGAGCCTGCGGGCAATTCCCAGGCGGGTCATCTCGCGCCAGAGTTGGAGCATCACGCGGTAGTCGCGCATATCGGCGCGCCCGGTGAGCGATTCCAGGCGTTCGGACTCAACAACGTACGTGTCGCCATCGAGGTAAACGCCCAGCGGGGGCCGCTCCCGTTGACTGGTATCGCCGATGGAAGCGACCGGTTCATCCTCCCATTCGGACTCATCGAGACCGGTCTTGGGCGCTTCGGCGAGCATACCGGTAATCCGGCCAAGTAGTTCATCTATGCCCGCGCCCGACACGGAGGATATGAAATGGATCGGAGTTTCATCCGCGCTTGACGGGTACTCATCGATGCCGGCGATGGCCTTCCTGATCTCCTCCTCAATCACATCCCGAAGTTCGTAGGCTTCGGTGGTGTCTAGCTTGCTCACCGCCACCACCTGCGGTTTGGCGGCCAGCATGGGACTGAACTCTCGGAGCTCCCGATTGAGCATCACGAAGTCGCCGGCCGGATCGTCGGATTGACCGTCGATGAGGTGGACGTACACGCGGGCGCGCTCGGCGTGGCGCAGGAACTGGTGGCCGAGGCCAACGCCGCGGTGGGCTCCCTCGAGCAAGCCGGGGATTTCCATCATGACGAAGTCCTGCCCGCCGTGGGTTACAACACCCAGCACGGGCTCGACGGTGGTGAACGGGTAGTCGGCCACCTTGGGCTTGGCAGCCGAGCAACGGGATATCAACGTGGACTTTCCCGCGTTGGGCTTGGCCAGCAGGCCAACGTCGGCAAGCAGCTTCAGTTCCAGCCAGAGCACGGAGTAGTCGCCTTTCTTGCCCGACTCGGACAGCATGGGTTCCTGGTTGGTTGATGATACGAACCGGGCGTTCCCCCATCCACCCTGACCTCCCTGGGCGATCAGGACAGGCTGTTCGGACGTGATGTCAGCGACGAAATCCTTGCTGCCGTCAGGGTGCATGCGCCAGACGACGGTGCCCATAGGTACCGGAATATGGCGATCCTTGCCGTTCGCGCCCCGCTGGTTCTTGCCCTTGCCGTGGGTGCCCCGGTCCAGATAGAAGGTGCTGTTGAACTTGAGGTGCAGCAGGGTGTTGATGGAATTGTCGCCCACGATGTAGGCGCTGCCTCCATCGCCGCCGTCGCCACCGTCGGGTCCACCGCGGGGCTGGTACTTCAGCCGGAGAAAGCTGATGCAGCCGTCGCCGCCGTTCCCGGCTTTGACGTTAATTCTTACGGTATCAATCATAGTACATAGGTTAGCAGGTAAATATAGTAATCATACTAAGAATGTTGATGGCGTGGGTAAGTGCAGGGATACCGAGTGCGGCGTTGTTGATAACACGTTGATGATCTTATGCGTAGCTCGCGGTCTTGCGTTGATAACACCGACCTCAGCTCACGCGACGTATGATCGTTTGGTGGTTGTCCAAGTCTATCGACGCTGATCGCAAGTTATCAACGCAATTATGGACCGTATTCACGCGTAAATCGACTGTTTATCAACGAGTTATCGACTGCATCGGGGTGGTGCGGCAGAGATACGATTCGGCCTAATGGACTCCCACCTGCCCATTGTACCAATCGAGGATCTGGCTGCCGGTCCAGTAGGTTACGCCGTCCTGCTGGGTGATGTACTCGACGAGGCGTCGGAAGTGGCCGATCCGGTGGGCCGCCCCGGTGATGTATGGGTGCATTGAGATGCACAGGACGCGCGCATTCTCCTCACCCTCCTCCAGCATGATTTCTAGGGAGTCCTTGGCGCGGCGGAATAACTCGGGAGCCGAGTGGTGCTGCACCAGGTAGATGGGTATGTCGTTCAACTCGACGGTGTAGGGCAGGGCCACGAGGCGGCCGGACTTGACCTTCAGCTCGTATGGCTGGTCGTCGTTGACCCAGTCTGCGACGTACTCGATGCCCTCCTCGGCGAGGATGTCGGGGGTGTCGAAGGTTTCGGCGAGGCCGGGGCCCATCCAGCCGCGAGGGGCGCTGCCGCTGAACTCGCGGATCACATCAATGGTCTTGCGGATGGTGGCGCGTTCGTCGGGTTCCCGGTGCAGGACCTGCTGGATGTATCCGTGGCCGAGGAGTTCCCAGCCGCTGTCGAGGCAGGACTGGACCATTTGCGGGTATTCCTCGCAGACGGCGGCGTTGAGGCTGATGGTGCAGGGCAGGTTGAAGTCGTTGAGGATGCGCTTCATGCGCCAGAAGCCCACGCGCATCCCGTAGTCGTACCACGAGTAGTTGGGGATGTCGGGCGAGACTGCCGCGCCTTGGGGCGACGGCAGCACCGTGCGGGCCATGGGCTGCCCGATGTCCCACTCCTCCACGTTGATGATGAACCACACGGCCACCTTTGCGCCGTCGGGCAGCGTGAGCTTCGGCCGGTCGAAGATTGGGGAGAATTCGGCGCGTGGGTTGGGCATGGGGCGGGCCTCCGGGGAGTGCGTTTTGACTTGTCGCGGCGCTACGGATTATAGCCCGCGCAGGTAGTTCAGGAGTTTGTCGGCGTGCGGGCAAGCCTCTGCGACGCGCTGCGGGTCAATCTCCCCCAGGAGTTCAAAGGAAACCCTGCCTTTCCCGTACGGTTTCTGGCAGTTGGATGTGGCGCGTTCCAGAGCATTTACAGCGGTATCCTTGTGAACATCTTCCAGGTTCGGCCACTCCCTGAAATGGGTTTCGTTCAACTGCGGGCCAAAGAAACCCCGCAGCGCGTCCCGGTCGGCCAGAAACCACGTCTCCATAACTTGTACCATAAGATAGGCGCTGTCGTCGGCAGCGCCTGTGGGTTGTTTCCAATTGTCCCGGTTGCGTAAGTGCTGCCATGCGGAATGTCCGGCGACAACCGGCCCTTCGCTGTCCACCAGCAGGATCGGCAGTTCGTTGGGGCGCCGGCGTTGCAGAGCGGTTTTGAACTTGTCAAAGGTCTGTTCGCGTCCCTCCCCACGCACTACTCTTGGCATCCGGCCCAACAGGCCGGCAGCAACAAAGAATTTCCTCCATCCTTCAGTGAAAACTTGGTCCGATGCTGTGCCGCCGCCTTCAATGAAAACCCGCACTCTCACCATGGATTGCCACCCAGGTCGCCGGCGCTCCACAACTTGCCAAGGCTGTATTTTTCCAGCCATTGCTTGAGCCAAGTGGGATCAAGCCGCTCGAACACGGATTCGCCATCGTGCTTGTCGCAAACTATTACACTTGACGGCAGGTCATCCAACGCATCAACAAGCACGCGTGAGTGCGTCGTCACCACCAATTGCATCCGCCGGGATGCTTCTACCAGCATCCTGCCGATGCCCAACACCACGTCCGGGTGCAGCCCCAGCTCCGGCTCTTCGATCACGACCAGCGGCGGCGGCTCCGGGTCCAGCAGGATGGCCGCCAGCGCCATGTAGCGCAGCGTGCCGTCGGAGAGGCGGGACGCGGGTATGTAGCGTTCGCCGGCGCCCCGCTCCACGACGAACAACTCGGCGCCCCCGCGGCCGACCTCGACCTGGAAATTGACAATGCCGTCGTAAAGCTGCTGCAGGGACTCGACGAACTGCTGCCGGCTGTCGCCGCGCAGTTTTGACAACAGCAGGGGGAGATTTTCGCCCCGCTCGGTGAGGAATGTGCTGGGATCGTCGGCGCGTGGAGGCTGCCGCAGTCTTGCGGCCGGTCCGAACTCCCAATTCCGGTACAGGCGGATGTTCCCATACTGCTTCTGCAACCAGGCCAGTTCTGGATAAAGGTCGGGGTCGTCTCTCTGGGACAGTATGGAGCCTTCGGGGTGAACGGTGCTCCTGCGCAGTTTGCGCTCCTTGCGGGGGCCGCCGAGTTCGTCGATAAAATCGTTGATTACGGGGTCGCCCCTCTGAAAGCGATAGTAGAAGTATGGTTCAGTCTGTGAGTGACTGGCGCGTTCGTTTTCGATGCGTTCGTCCGTGACCTCGAATCGCTCTCCCTGCTGGCCGATCTCCAATACGTGGCGCAGGGGCATAGGGCCGTGGGGATAGCTGACCAGCGCATCAACCACGCCGGCTCCGGGCGCGTCGTCGCCTTTCCACAACCATTCCGAAATGCCGCTGGGCCGTCTCACCGGCGCGGACAGGTCCCGCGGCGCCGCCTGCAGCAACGCCAGCGCCTCGATGAAGTTGGACTTGCCGGAGCCGTTGGGACCGATGAGCACGTTCAGCGGCTCCATGGGCAGGTCGATCCCCCTTGGCCCAAAAGACAGTATCCCGCTGACTCTTAGCTGGCGGATGAATGGATTGCCAGGTTCGGGAGGCCGGATCGATAGTTCAGCAAAGCCGATGGCTGGATCAGATGAAGGCACGACCGCATCTTCCGTGTGAGTGGTAACTAGTGGGCAGAGTGTTACAGTCCGAGCGCCTGCGCTCCCAGGCGGGCCAGGTCCTCGTCCTCCTGGGCCGATAGGCCGCTGACGCCGATGGCTCCCAGCACCAGGTCGGTCTCGGGATCGCGTACGACGACGGCGCCCTGCACGGCCACCAGCTGCGGATCCCCGAAGTCGGCGATGTTGCGGCCCTCGTTCTTGAGGCGCTGGGCGTAGGCGTCGGAGTCTGAGCCGGACATGGCGGAGGTGTAGGCCTTGCTGACGGCCATGCGCTGGGGCAGGGCGCGGCAGTTGTCCATGCGGGCGTAGCTGAGCATCTTGGCATCGGCGTCAAGGATGGCGATGGCCAGCGGGCGGTCGGGTTCCTGTTCGGCCTTGTCCAACATGGCGTTCATGGCGTTGCGGACCTGGCTCAGGCTGAGAGTGGGCCTCTGGTACATGGGGCACCTCCGTGGGATGCGACGGGACGGCGGGATAGGGGATAGGGGATAGTTGACGCCGGCATTGTACACAGGGGCGACGGAGGGCGGCAATTGGGGGCGGGAACCAGGCAGGGCCTTTCGATTATCCTATCCAAAACGAACGTCAATGGCTCTCGCCGGAACCCTGACTGACCCACCGTCCGCTCATCCTGAGCTTGTCGAAGGATGAGCGGACTACCGGCAACACATACGATAACCGAAGGGCTCTGGGAGCCAGGATCATGTACCGCTCGCTGATGGTGCGCCTGTCGGAGGCTCTATGGGCAGAACTCCGGAGCTCTTCGGGACCACATGCGATCCTCCAGGAGTTGGCCGTCGCCGTCGAGGGCATGAACGCGGTAGGTGTAATCGATGCCCGACCGGCGTGTGGTGTCGGTCCAGTCCCAGTACTCATCGCTGAAGGTCTGGAGCGCATCGGACGCCGCGCCCAGGAAATCGAACCGGGTGGTGTCCCATGCTCCGTCGCTGAAGCGCCGGCGTTCCACGCGCCATCCGTATGGTGGAGGGTCGTCTTCGAATGCGATGCCGGAGTGCCAGAAGATGGAAATCCCGTTTGATCCGCACACCGGCGCGGAGATTCCCGGCCGCTCTGTCTCGGCGATGAATTTACGATTGGCGATGGTGACGACGGTTTCCTTGTTGGCGCCCTCGATCACTCCGGGCGGCAGATTTGAACAGATACAGATCAACACGCTCTCGCCATCGTCGTCGATGGTGTCGTAGGTAGCGGCGAAGGGGATGGTCCTGGACGTTTCGCCCGCGTTGAACGTAACGCTCTGCGGCACGCCGGAATAGTCGTCGCCGGTGGCCCCGTCCTGCTCGTCGACGGTGATGGGGATGATGACCGTCCGCTGGGGGTCGTCGCTCAGCGTCACGATGATGTCCTGTGTGCTGCCCTCGACCACCGTGTAGGCGGCCTGGCCGAAGCTCACCGTTACCGCCGGTTCGTCGTCGGTGATCTTCACCACGTAGGGGTTGGGACATTCGGAACCACACGGCTCGCCTTCAGGGTCAAGGAGCGTCACCTCGGATGCCAGGAAAGGTGATCTGCTCAGATGAAGGTGGAAAAGTTCGTCGCCTTCATACAAATCGTCATCGAGGATCGTTGCGGAGACTGTCTTGCGGCCCACCAGCGCGCCGTTTTCCACCTGAAAATCCGAGGGCGTAAAGCGCGGCAACTCTGATACGGCTTGGAAGTCGGGGGCCTCCGGATCGCTCAATGCCGTCTGGGCGTCGGACGATATTGACACGCTGAAGGCATCGACGCTGGTGACGCTTGGGCGCGCGCTGGCCACCAGGACGATATCCAGTGTGCCGACGTCTTCGGCTACGGTGTAGGAGGGATGCTCAATGGTGACTGCGACGTCAATCCCTGGCCGGGAAATTACCTGCACTGTGGCCGACGCGCCGGTCACATCGTAGCCGTCGACCGTCGCCACCGTCGCTGTCAGGTCGCCGCTCTGGGTCACACTTGATGAAAAATCCCCGCCCGGGAACGACAGGGAGGTTGTTGAGTCTCCGGCCGCGAAGGTTGCTGTGTGGTTTGTATCGGCGAGCCATCCGTGTTCCTGGGTGAGGTTGACGGTTACATCCAGGCTATCTGCGGTATCACCCTCTCTCGACAAGTTGAAGATCAATGTGCCGACGCCGGACACGTACACGAAGGGGGTGGCGGTTAAGGTGATCGCGGGCTCGGCTTGCTGAGGCAGAGGTCGGAGCACATTGACGCGATAGTCCGTGGATATCGTTCCGTCCACGGTCTTCACGGTCAGGATGAGGTTGGTGCTCATGCCTGCTCCGGGATTGTTGAACTCCAGAATCAACTCGTCGGCAGGCTTCCCTGGCGTGGCCTCGATCCCTCCGACCGAATATCCGACAATCCGTGAGCCGTCGGCAGTTTTGGCATGGAGCGATCCCGATGCGGCCGGTGTGGTTGCGTGGTACTCGGTAATGCCCGGGTTGAAAGCTGGCGAAAGTGCGACGGTGGAACCGCCGACTATCATGGACAATGAGCTGAGAGCAGGTAGTTGAATCGGGACGACCTGCTGTTGCTGTGGTTCGCCGCTGCCGAGTGGATCGGTACTCGCCTCAGCCTGGAGGCCGGCTGATGCGGAGGCCGAGCCGGCGATGGCAAAAGGAATTACCAGGGCCAGCAGGCAGGCAAACAGCGTGATGAGTTTGATCTGTATCTTTACCGTTCTTGATATCGGTGTCCTCGATGTCATGTCGTATCTCCCTCGCGTTCGAATCGAGTTATGGTGGATTGGTCGCGACAAGGGCACAGAACGAAATGGTTTCGTATGTGAACCAGTGGTCCGAAATGTCTCCTCCTCAACAAATATGTACATAAGTTAACTACGAACCAATAGACGGCTCAGATTGGTGGCGGGCGCCGTGGCCGGCAGGGCAGGCGCTCCGTTTGCCGCTCCCGGCGGGGTGCGCTATACTCGCTGCGCTTTTGAATCCTTTCTTTTTCGCCCGGCTGACCCGTTCTGAGGCGGTCTGCGGCGGGAGGCTTCCCCTATGGATATGGGACTCAGCGAGATTCAGCAGATGCTGAAGAACTCGGCCCGCGAATTTCTGGCGCAGGAATGCCCGCTGACGCTGGTGCGCGAACTCGAAGACGACGCGCAGGGCTTCAGCGAAGACCTGTGGCGCCAGGTGGCGAACCTGGGCTGGACCGGCATACCCTTCCCCGAGCAATATGGCGGCACCGGAGGGTCGTTCCTGGACCTGGCGGTGCTGGTGGAGGAGATGGGCCGCGCGCTGCTGCCGGCGCCGTTCTTTGCCACCGTCGTTCTGGGCGGTCTGACCGTGCTGGACGCCGGCAACGACGCTCAGAAACAGGACATCCTCACCGGCGTATGCGCGGGCACCGTCCGCCTGACGCTGGCGCTAACCGAGCCGTCGGCTACCACCGAGGCCTGGGGCGTTGAGACGCAGGCCAGCGCGTCGGGCGGCGGCTACAGCATCAGCGGGACCAAGCTGTTCGTCCCCGATGCCCACGCGGCCGACACCATCATCGTCGCCGCTCGCACCATGCCGGCCGGTGACGACCCCGAGCAGGGAATCACGCTGTTCCTGGTGCCCTCCAGCGCGTCGGGCGTGGCCATCGAGCAGGTGAGCACCATCGGCAACGAGCGGCTGTGCGAGGTGCGGCTGGAGAACGTGTCCGTATCTGCGGACGCCGTGCTGGGCGCCGTGGGCGAGGGCTGGCCGGTGATTGAGCGGGCCCTGGCGCGGGCCACCGCGGCCCACTGCGTCCAGATGGTGGGTGGCGCCGAAGCGGTGGTGGACATGACGGTGGAATACGTGAAGCAGCGCACGCAGTTCGGCCGCCCGGTGGGCAGCTTCCAGGCCGTGCAGCACCACTGCGCCAACATGGCCACCGACGTCGAGGGAGCGCGGCAGGTGGCGTACCAGGCAGCATGGGCGATTTCCGAGGGTCAGTCGGCCCGCCGCGAGGTTGCCGTGGCCAAGGCGTGGTGCAGCGGAGCCTACCAGCGGGTCTGCTCGCTGGGGCACCAGTGCCACGGCGCGATCGGGTTCACCATGGAACACAACCTGCAGTTGTACACCCGCCGTGCCAAGGTGCAGGAGCTGTCCTACGGCAGCGTGCATGACCACAAGGAGATCGCGCTGCAGGAGATTGAGGCGGCGTAATTGGATGCTGATTGAACCGGGGGCAGGAGCGAGTGATTATCCACCCCCACGGTTTGCCTGGCACACGCAGAAATTGAGGAGCAAACACCCATGACCATGACCCCCGCCCGCAGTTCGCCCTTTGCCGCCATGGCCCGGGACCCGCTGCATCCCGACGTGATCTACCGCGACGAGCGGTGCTTCGTCGTGCGCGACATCAACCCCAAGGCGCCGGTGCATCTGCTGATCATCCCCAACATGCCCATCAACGGCCTGGACTACATCAGCCCGGCAATGGAAGGCATCATGGGCCACCTGTTCGTCGTCGCGGCAGAGATGGCGCGGCGCGAGGGCATAACCATCAGCGGCTACCGGCTGGTGGTGAACAACGGCGAGGACGCCGGCCAGACCATCGCGTGGCCCCACATGCACCTGCTGGGAGGCCGCGCCCTGGGCGACATGGGCTGACGCACGGCTTCGTTGTCGAGAGTAAATCCCCAACGCACGGCAGGCGTCCAAATCCCAGACTTCTATGCCAGAGTCCAACAATGAGCGCTTCTGCGATTGATGCTGCCGGCGTGTTCACCGACGCTAGAGAGATGTACGCTGCCGCGCTGGAGCGATTGGCGCAGGCCGATATTCGCGATGCTGCGGAAAAGGCTTGGTGCGCCGCCAAACGTGCCACCGATGCTCTCATCTTGGCGCGCACTGGCACACTGCCGCCCCGGTCTCCCGACACCACGCGGGGGCTGCGGACCCTGGCGGCCGCTGATCCGGCTTTCCACAGCCTGCGCGCCCGCTACTTTGAGCGGCAGGCGGCGTTGCACGGCGATTGCTTCTATACCGGATGGTGCGAGCCGATCGCGGACACAGAGTTGCTGATCCGCCAGACAATAGAATACATTCGTGACGCCGAGGCGCTGGCCCGTCGCTGACCACGGCAGAAACCTTGTACCTGCTTACAGGAGGTTAGCGATGACCACCATTGAAATCCCCGGCCGCGTTTACGACCGCATCCACCGCCGGATGCGTCGCCTTCCCACCGGGCTTTGCGAGCACTGCGAGCGGGTGGAGCAGATCGCCCGGGGGCTGTGCGAAAAGCACGGCCAGGATGCCGACGCGGTTGGGTTGGCCGCGCTGGCCCACGACGCCACCAGGCACTTCTCCGGCGCGGAGAACCTGCTGCGGATGGAGGATTACGACCTGCCGCCGGTGACGGACCTCGAGCGGCGCAACCCATCCATCCTGCACGGGCCGGTGGGCGCGGAACTGCTCAAGCGCGAGGACGGGCTGAGCCATCCGCAGTTGTACGACGCCATCTACTGGCACACCGTCGGCAACCCATCCGGCGGCGACACCATCGGACACATCATCTTCCTGGCCGACAAGCTGGACCCGGTGAAACTCAAGCGCTACCCCTGGCAGCCGGAGATGGGGGAACTGGCCGAGACCGACCTGCCGGCGGCGATGCTGATGTTCCTGACCAACAACATCGCACGGCTGTTGAACGAGGGAGTACCGGTACATCCGGCCGCCATCGAGTCGCGCAACGCCCTGCTGTTGGCGCAGCAGACGGGAGCGGTATAATCGAAGCAGACGAGCAGGGAGGCCCGTAATGGATTACGATGTTGTGGTCTGGCTTGACGATCTCTCCGATGGTTCCAAGTGCTACGCGGCGGTTTGTCCCGCTATCGCCCATGCCCACGGGCAGGGCGACTCTGAGGAAGAGGCTTTGGCCGAAGCTGCGGATACGATGGCCGTCTTTATGGAAAAAATGCCTGGTAGGGTAAAGAATGGCCAGGCAGCTCAGGATGAATTGGAGGCGCTACTCGCGGAATTGGCTGCAGACAGCGTTACCCATTGGGTGCGTAAAGTTGAGCCCGCCCGATCAAACATGTTTGCCTGACGATGGTCAGAATAGCCAATATCAAAACAAGAGACCTGCTTCGCCTGTTACCTGGAATGCGATTTAGCCAAGATAATCGGGACCATACCTACTTTTACCACGAATGGTTGATGTCTTCAGGTTCTCGAATATGGACCAGAGTTTCGCACGGTGATAAAGATATTGGCGCAACGTTGATGGGCGACATCGCTATCAAACAGCTTAAATTCAACAGCGCCGACGAGTTTCGCGCCGCCCTGCGCGGCGATATCCCCCGCCGCTACCTCGACCCCGACGCTCCCTGGGATGGGCAACCGCTGGACTGAAAAGGCAATGATATGACTGCACAGTTGGAAATTACGCCCGAGGCGGCTCAGCTCATCCGCAACAGGGGCGGGCAGGCCGTGATCGACCTGATCTGCTGGAAGGGTTGAACCGGCGAGTCCGTTGAGGTATCGGTCGATACCAACGTGCGGCGCCGCCGGAACCTGGACGCTTACGAACGAGCGGAGCAGGATGACATCGAATTGCTGTTGGCTCCCGGCATCGCGGATTATGCGGATCGGGTGGATCTGTCGGTGAGCCGGTTCCTGCTGTTCCGGAACCTGAAGGCGACCATCGCGCTGCCCGACGGAATCACGCTGGGCCGCCGGGCGTCGCTGGTCTAGGCGTCGCCGGCCGGGGAGGCGATGGCCGGCGGGAGGTCGGCGACGGGGCAGGCGAAGCCGGAGAGGTAGTCGCCGCCGTCGATGGTGTCGGCGTCGGTCAGTGTGAGCGGCGGCGCGTTGGGAGTATGGACGGTGATGGTGCGGGCGTCGATGTCGATGACCCAGACGGCCTTGCCGCCGGCGTTGAGGTACTCGTCGATTTTCTGAGCGATCTGGGCTGGGGTATTGCTTTCGGACAGGATTTCCACGGCCAGATCGGGCGCGCCATCGTAGAGCATGCCCGCTAGTTCGGGTTGGTCTAGGCGTGCATTGGACACAAAGGAAACGTCCGGCATACGCGAGGTGGCTGGCGAGTCCGGTCCAGTGACATAGCCGCGGTTGCTGCCGTACACTTTACCAAGCCCGCTGGGGCGGACGTGCCCAACCAACTGGTGGCCTGTTAGCATTACCGTTTCCTCGTGCTCATCGGATGCCACCATCAGCTCTTTAAGTTCTCCTTCGACCAGTTCGTAGCGCGGGTGCTTGGGCAGGGCGGCATATTCCTCCAGCGACACTGGTGGAGCGGTAGTTATGTTTGGAGTGGTCATGGCAAGCATCCTCAACGGATCAGTCGCTCAGTATCACCGGGCGTAGCGGTAGCCGCCGGCGGGAGTGCGGGCGCAGTTGAGGCGGCGGTTGAGGTGCAGTCCCTCCAGCACGAATTCGATCGCGGAGGCCTGAACCTCGGGGCGCTGGTCATCTCCGGTGAGCCTGGCCACCACCGGCGAGAGGCCGTCCACGTTGGCCAGCGCGGAGGCGTAGGCCGACGCCGGCACGTCGCTGCCGGTTTCCACCGCGTTGCCCAGGTCGAAGGACATCACGACGTCTTCCAGTTCGTCGACGCTGCAGTAGCGGGTGAAGATGGCGAGGGAGGCCCGCTTGGTGAGGTCTTCCACCAGCCGGTCCTCACGGCCTTCGCCGAAGGTCTCCATCTCGATTTTGCCGCCCAGGGACGCGATGAGGTAGGGCAGGTCGCTGACGCGCGGGCAGGCGATGGACTCGCCCAGGCGGATGCTGCGGCGCAGGGCGTTGCTGATGAGCGTCTCGTAGTTGGAGATGGAGACGCGGACGCTGACGCCGGAGCGCTGGTTGATCTCGTTGCTGCCGCGGGCTCGGGCCGTCACCTCGGCGACAATCTCGGTCATGAACGACGGGACGTATACCCGGTCCTCGTCGGGGAACAGGTTGCGCTCCTGCTCCATGATGTCGATCTCTTCCTCGATGGTCTGAGGGTAGTGGGTATGGATCTGTGCGCCGTAGCGGTCCTTGAGGGGCGTTACGATGCGTCCGCGGTTGGTGTAGTCCTCCGGGTTGGCGGTGGCGACGACGAACACGTCCAGGGGCATGCGGATGCGGTAGCCTTTGATCTGAACGTCGCGCTCCTCCATGAGGTTGAACAGGCCGACCTGGATGCGCTCGGCGAGGTCGGGAAGCTCGTTGATGCAGAAGATGCCGCGGTTGGTGCGGGGGACGAGGCCGTAGTGGATGGCGGTCTCGTCGGACAGGTGGCGGCCCTCAGCGACCTTGATGGGGTCGATTTCGCCGATGAGGTCGGCGATTGAGATGTCGGGGGTGGCGAGCTTTTCGGAGTATCGGAGGTCCCGTTGAATCCAGGCTATGGGGGCGGCGTCGCCCATCTCGGCGACAATGCGCTGCCCATCGGGACTGATGGGATTGTAGGGATCGTCGTTCAGCTCGCTGCCTTCGATGGTGGGGACGTGCTCGTCCAGCAGGTTGACCATCTCGCGGATGAGGCGGGTCTTGGCCTGCCCGCGTTCGCCCAGCAGGATGATGTCCTGCCCGGCCAGGATGGCGTTTTCCAACTGGGGGATCACGGTCTGGTCGAAACCGATGATGCCGGGGAAGACCGGCTCCTCGGCGCGGATCTTGGCGATGAGGTTGCGTCGGATCTCCTCGCGGACGGAGACAGTCTGGTAGCCGCTGTCGCGCAGCTCGCCGAGGGTCGCGGGCAGGGAGTTGGTCGTCATGAAGACACGTCCTTTGGATCCGGACGCTATTGCGCCCGGCTATGGTGTGCCGGCAGTATAGCAAACAGCGGCGATTGACCGGATTAACGCTAGGCGGTTGGCATTGCAAGCATGAAGACCACCGTGGACATCCAGGACGAATTGCTGGACCGGGCGAAGCTTCACGCCAAGCAGACAGGACGCTCGTTGCAGGCGTTGGTGGAAGACCGCCTCCGAAGAGTCTTGTCAACTGCGCCGTACTACGCAGACGAGGGCTATCGACTGCCGGATTGCAGCGTGGGGGATGGGGATTCGCGCGGGCCGGATCCTATTGCACAATACTCATGGCCAGAATTGCGTGCGATGATTTACGGTGAGGAATCGCAGGATTGGACGCCATTGATACTAATATCCTGGTTTATGCCCACCGCCGAGAATCGGAAGCGCATCAAGCAGCGGCGGCAATATTACGCACTCTAGCCGAGGGTAACGAGATTTGGGCGGTCCCGTGGCCTTGTTGCTACGAATTTTTGAGCTTGGCAACTAATCCTCGAATCTGGCGCGATGCGGCGTCAACACCGGAACAGGCTTGGCGGCAGTTGATCGCATGGACCAGTTCTCCATCCAATCGTTTGATTGGAGAAACTGGTGCCTTTCTCGAAATACTGAATGGCCTTGTGCTGAGACCCGGGGTGGTGGGCGGCATGGTTCACGATGCTCGGATTGCTGCAATTTGCGTTGCCAACGACGTTGATGCTCTACTCACTCGCGACCGTGATTTTTCGCTCTTCCCTGAACTGTTGACGCGCAATCCCTTTAGGTCTATGTAGCCGGAATCGCTTGTGCTATGAACCGCCGAAGGATGGCTACGGCCGCGGCGGAGTCGATGTCGCCGGGGCTGGGCGGCGCGTTTGGTTCGGCCTGGCGGAGTTCGGATTCGGCGGCACGGGAGGTGTAGGACTCGTCCACCGTAAGGATGGGTATGTTGGTGGCGCGTTCCAGGGAGCGGACCAAAGACTGGATTTTGCGGGCCTGCTCGCCGGGGCGACCCTGAGCGTCGTATGGGATGCCGACGATGATGGCGGCGGCATCTCGCGTGGCGGCGGCGTCCAGGATGGCGGCGATGTCGGCGCGGCGGTTGCGGCGCTGGATGTATCCGGCGGGCAGGATCAGCGAGCCGGGCGGGAAGCTGACGGCGAGGCCGATACGACGGTCGCCCACGTCCAGGGCGAGAAGGCGGCCGGTTTGGGGAAGTGGTGAGGGATCGGTGTTGCTCTCGTCCGCCGGGTCGCGGGTCATCTTCTCGGGCCTGGCGGGGTGTATGTGGGCAACGGTTGCCCGGAGTCGGTGGCTATGAAAGCCATCATAGCGTTGACCGTTGCTTTGATTGAGTCCAGAACCGCGTACTCGTCGGGCAGCGGTTCCTGAACTCCCTCGTAAGGCGCGTCGATGGCGTATTCATCCAGAAACGCGAAATCGGCATCGCCCAGGATGCGCTGACCGTCCGGCAAGGCGCGGATGGCCACCTGCAACGCGGCGAGTGAATGGGTGCGGCGCCAGGCGTTGCCGGCGCCGTCGTCATACTCCAGATAGGCAAGGAATCCCTTGTAGGCATTTTCCAGACAGCGTTGGAAATTGTGCCCAGCCTCTTCATATCCTAAGCCTACGTCCAGGACCGTCCCCGCCAGCAACACTTGGCGCTGGTAGTTGATGAAGCGTTGCTCCACGTCGGGCCGGTTGTCAGGTTCGACTTCGGGGTAGCGGTCGCTGCCTGCAGCCGGTTCGCAGTTCATGCTGATTCCATCTTTGAGGGCATGGTAGGTCAGGTGCGTTCGCGCGCTGCGGAAGCGTTCAAAATCCGCAGGGCTGTAGCGGACCAGGTCGATTTTGACCGGGCGCCCGTAGATTTCCAGCGCCCGATCCTGGCCGGCTTTAAGGGCGCGACGATGACGCTCCTTCGTGGCGGGCTTGGAATCTGCGATGGTGAATATGTCGATGTCCGAGGCATCATCCCAATCGCCTCGCGCCCGGGAACCGAACAGGAAAATGTCGTCCGGCGCGGCAATCTTCTCCACCGATCGGGCAACCAGGATGGCCTTGACGTCGTAATTGGTTGCAGATTTCATAGCAGGTGTTGGTGTCAACCGTTTGCCGGGCGAGCGTGTCGATCAGTTCAACCCATCCCGAACCAGGCCGCTCACGGCGTCCAGGGCGGCGCCCAGGCGGTCGGGCTGGCGGCCGCCGGCCTGGGCGGACTCGGGGCGTCCGCCGCCGCCGCCGCCCATGAGTTTGGCGGAGTCGCGGGCGATGTTGCCGGCGTGGAGGCCCCGGTCCACCAGGTCGGGCGTCACCATGGTGACGATCATGGGAGAGCCGTCGATCACCGCGCCCAGGGCGACGACGACGCTGTCGAGTTTCTGCTTGAGGTAATCGCCCATCTCGCGCATGGACTCCACGTTGTTGGCGGAGGTAACGGAGGCCACCAGCTTCACACCGTCCACGTCGCGGACGCGGCCCAGCAGCGCCTCGGCCTCGGCGCGCAGTCCGACGCGCTCGGTTTCGGCAAGGCGGCGGCGCAGGGCGTCGGTGTCGGCCATGTAGGCGTCGAGGCGGGCTTCCAACTCGTGGACGGGGGCCTGGAGCTTCTGGGAAATGGCCTGGAGGGTGGCCGATTGCTGCACGAAAAGCTCCTCGGCGGCGCGGCCGGTGACGGCCTCGATGCGTCGCATCCCGCCGCCGATGCTGGACTCGCCGAGGACCACCAGGGTGCCGACCTGCCCAGTGGCGTGGACGTGGGTGCCGCCGCAGACCTCGAAGCTGAAGGGGTCGTCATGCTCATCGTGACCAGCCATTTTCACCACTCTGACTACGTCGCCGTAGCGGTCGCCGAAGAAGGCCAGCGCGCCGTCGCGCACGGCGTCGGTGTAGGTGGTCTCGCGAGCGGACACCGCCAGGTTCTCGCGGATTTTTGAGTTGGCGAGGCTCTGCACCGAAAGCTGCTCATCGGGGGTCATCGCACCCACGTGGTTGAAGTCGAAGCGCAGCCGTCCAGTGTCGCATAGCGAGCCGGCCTGCCGGACGTGGGGGCCGAGGATGGAGCGCAGGGCGGCGTGGAGCAGGTGGGTGCCGCTGTGGTTCCGGGAGGCGTCCAGGCGACGCTCATATTCTACCCGGCCGGTCACGGCGTCGCCCAGGGCGATGTCGCCGTCGGCCACCATGCCGCGGTGGACGATGAGGCCGGCCACGGGACTCTGGGTGTCCTCGACGCTGACGCGGCCGTTGGGGCCGGTGATGACGCCGCGGTCGCCGACCTGTCCGCCGCCCTCGGCGTAGAAGCAGGTCTCGGCCAGCACGATCTCGACGTGCTGACCCCTCGTGGCCTGGCCCACCGCCTCGCCGTCGCGCAGGATGCCGAGGATGCGGGACTCAATGGAGGTCTGGCTGTAGCCGTCGAAGGCGGTGTGGCCGGCGCCGAGGTTCTCGTAGGCGGTCACGATTTCCATGCTTCCCGTGACCTGGTGGCCGGCGCGGTCGCGCTCGCGCTTGGCTTCCATCTCGGTGTTGAAGCCGTCCATGTCCACGGACAACCCATACTCGCGGCGTCCGATCTCATCCACCAACTCGGGCGGGAAGCCGTAGGTGTCGTAGAGGACGAATGCCACCGCGCCGGGGATGGACTCCGACACGCGGGCGGGTGCCAGCCCAGCGTCATTGACGCCGGCAGTTTCCAGCAGGGCCGGCGGGTTGGCGTCGGGAGCTTTGAGGTAGTGGAGGATGTCTTCCAGCAGCGGCATGCCGTGGCGGATATTGTCGAGGAACTGGTTTTCCTCCAGGCCCACGACGCGCTGGATGAAGTCTCGGTTTTCGGACAGCGCGGGATACGCGGCGGCGAAGCGGTCGATGACGGCAGAGGCAACCTCGGTCATGAACGGGCGGTCGAGGCCAAGCTGCCGGCCGTAGCGGATGGCGCGTCGTATGATGCGGCGCAGCACGTAGCCCCGCTCGCTGTTGGAGGGCACCACGCCGTCGCTGATCAGCACCGACGCCGCGCGAGCGTGCTCGGCGACGACGCGGATGGCGTAGTCGGTCTCGCCATCGGAACCGTATTCGCGGCCGGTGAGGCGACACACGGCATCGATGATGGGGCGGAACAGGTCGGTCTCATAGACGTTGGGCTTGCCCTGCAGCACGGCGGCGGCGCGTTCCAGGCCCATGCCGGTATCGACGCTGGGGGCAGGCAGCGGCGTGCGGACGCCATCGAGGTCCTGGTAGAACTGCATGAACACCAGGTTCCACAACTCGACGAAGCGCTCGCAGTCGCAGTTGGGGTGGCATCCGCCTGGGTCAGCCGGTATGCCCTCGTCGGCCTCGCGGCGCAGCAGGGCGGTCAGTTCGTCGGGAGTCATCATCTCATCGGTTTCGCGGTGCTGGCCGATGCCCTTCTCGGCGCCGCCGTCGTAGTGCAGCTCAGAGCAGGGGCCGGTGGGTCCCTCCAGGCCGGCGGGTCCCCACCAGTTGTCGCTGTTGCCGTAGCGGTAGATGCGCTCGGGCGGGATGCCGATGTCGTTGAGCCAGAGATCGTAGGCCTCGTCGTCGTCCAGGTGGACGGTCACGTACATGCGCTCGGGCTCCAGGCCGAAGAGTCCCGTGCAGAGGTCCCAGGCGAAGGCGACGGCGTCCGGCTTGAAGTAGTCGCCGATGCTGAAGTTGCCGAGCATCTCGAAGAAGGTGAGGTGCTTGTGGTCGCCGACCTCGTCGATGTCGGTGGTGCGGAAGGACTTCTGGCAGGAGGTGAGACGGCGGCGCGGCGGGGTCTGCTCGCCCATGAAGAAGGGTTTGAAGGGCACCATGCCGGCGGAGGTGAAGAGGAGGGTGGGATCGCCGGCTGGAATCAAAGAAGCGGAAGGCATGTGCAGATGCTCCCGCTCCTCGAAAAATCGGATGAAAGAACTGCGTATGCTGTCGCCGTCCATAGGGGTTACGACTCCCGTGCATAGGATTACGAAATAAGGCTACCGGGCCAGTATAGGCGATTTTAGGGTAGGGTTGTGGGGAGCGTCAACGATGGCATCAAGATGCAGATCAGGATCTGAGGAAGTCGATGAGGCGGGCAAAGTTGGGGCAAGCGCGGTACACGGCGGCAGGGTTGAGCAGGTTCAGCAGGGCGGTTGCGTGAGTTGTCTTGTTATACGCGCCCTTGCGACACCTGCGGGTGGCGTCGCGCAAGCCCCGTTCAACGTCCAATTTCGGAATGTCCTCGGTGTTGGGGTTGGCCGGCAGCCTGCCTGGGATGAATTCGCTCCCGTAATATGTTTCCAGAGTTGGCCGATCGGCGAGAAACCATGCTTCCATGAGTTGGACCATGAAAAAGGCGTGATTGTCGGACCCAACCTGTCGGGAAATGCGGCCGGTGAGGTCGGTCGACAATGGGCCCTCCGAATCGATAAGCAACAACGCATCGGAGTCTCTGGAGCATTTCCTGATTGCGTCGTCTCCCGAACCGCAGGGCACGATGTTAAGATCAACGGACTGTCGGCGAATGGCATTGACGGCGCGGAGCAGGAACGCTTTCATCGCGGGGCGGAGCAGCGGCCCGCCTTCAAGGTACACGTTCACGGGAGGTTAGCGCACTCCGCCGACAGCGCCGCGCATCCACGTGTCGCCGAGGGTGTAATCGACCAGCCAATCCCCGAGTTTCTCCCGTGAGAGGCGGTTGAATTGAGTCCCCTTTTCGGGATGTCGTTCCCGCTCGCACACCACCACCGAGTCCGGCTCATCCGATAGTCGGTCGATCAATTGTGGGGAATGGGTGGTCACGATCAACTGTGTGCGCTCGGACGCCTTGCGCAGCAACTCAACCACCAGGTCTAGAGAGTCTGGGTGCATGGCGATCTCCGGCTCTTCTATGCAGATGAGCGGCGGCGGCTCCGGGTGGCACAGGATGGTGAGGAGAGCGATGAAGCGGATGGTCCCGTCGGACAGGCGGGAGGCCGGCAGCGCGCCGGACATACCGGCTTCGTTGACGATCAACTCGATGGTATTCCCGAAGATGCGCGGGTGCAGGCTCTCGTAGAACTCGTAGAACCGCTTGAGGTAATCGTTCAATGACGGTTCCAGGCGGCGGCTGAGCAGGTCGTTGACCACGAGGGCCAGGTTGCTGAAATCTTCTTCCAGGAAGTTGGGGTCGCCGTCGGTGCGCTGGGGTCCCCGGACCAAGCTTTTTCGGCTGACATACCAACTTTGGTAGGTTTTGATGCTCGCCAGGCTGCGGGCGGTTTGCGTTAGTGCGGGATAGTCAGCATGGCTCCGTATCTCGCTCAACACCGATCGACCCGGAGCTATGTCGACCCGCACTGGTTCATCTTCCCAACTAGCGAGGTTGCCATCGGCCCGTGTGGGCCAAAGGCGCGCGTTCCCGTCTGAAGCCTCAAAGAAGGGATTACTGTGGGTCTTATCATCAGGCGACCGTGCCGTGAAGTCAAAACTCTCGGTCAGGTGATAGTTGTCCAGCTGTTCGGCAAGCGAGCGGACTCGGTCATCTTGTACGACTATCTGTAGGCGGTAATTACAGTTGTAGTCGAAACCGCCCGCCGTCTGCAGTGGCTCCAAGTCCGTTTCAATTTCAATGGTCGAGGACTCTGAATCCATGCCGCGCGGACCCATCCAAGTCCAGCAGCCGGTGGGCCCGTTGTTGCGCAGATATCCCGTCATGTCAATTGGAACCGATTTCAACAAACCGATCACGTCAACAAAGTTGGACTTCCCCGACCCGTTGGGGCCGATGAGGACGTTCAGCGGCTGGAGGTCCAGCTTGGTGTCCTTGAACGACAGGATGTTTTTGAGGTGCAGCGACTTGATGAACATGGCGGCCTCCGTTGTGAAGGCGCTTTTTGGTAGGTGTAAACGTTGTCTCGGTTGGATGTTTATGCCGCTAGTAGTGTACGGATGGTTTCCTCGACTTGGAGCACGGACATCTGCGATTGTTCAAAATTTTCTACTGCCTGGTTGATTTCTTCCAGATTCGTCGTGCTGATGGCTTCGTCAACCGCCCGGATCCTCTCTCCGAGTCCTGCAAGAAGCACGCTTACCTCTCGGACTTGAGACCCAAGCGAAGATTCGCGGCCGAGGAAGAATTCTCCGGACAAATCTCCCAGAGCGGTTCGCTTTTCCTCCATAAGAGTCGCGACTTGTTCTAACTCATTGCGAACCCGAGCAGCGTCAGCCAGCGTCATTGCTGGATTAACCGCTGTCAGGGACGCCACTGCCTGGTCAAGCGGTTCGTGGATCCCGATGCCATCAAACCGATCGCTGAATTCGTGGAGAACTTGCCTAATAATCCCGATCGGCAAAGTGCCATTCTGGTGAATACCGAAGAAACTTTGTGTGTCTACTCTCCCGTCGACGCGATATTCAAACTGAGCGACCTCTTTCGCGTGGAACGAGTACTGCCGTTCGACCATCTGGCCTGGGACCAATTCTCCTAATTCTGCCCGGTTGTTGCCTCGTCTATCGGGTTTGACCGAGAGGTTGACGTTTTGGAATTTGATCACAGGTCGATCTGCGCTTGCAGGTGCGATGTTGGTCACTCGAACGGTCACTAGAACCTCGGCGTCTAATGGGTCGCTAGGGTCATCCGCGGATTCCGCGGGTACCATGAATGCTTCTGTTACCAGATAACTTTGCAACGTATGCCATAACCCTAGAGAGGAGGTTGCGAACTTGTCAGAGGGAGGTCCATCTACGGGTTCGTCTTCTGGGGACTCAACCTCCATAAGTACCTGATCAAGCGACGAAGAATTTGACTGACTAAGGTCTCTTTCGTTCATGAGTCTTGCTACTTCCAATGCCTCGCGACAACGTAACGCAACCAAAATACCTTGCATAGTCAAAATGGCTGAAACGACTCGGTCCATCGACAAATCGTCCGCCGGTATGTGTGCCCATTCGTTCCTCATCGCAACCAAGAAGCGAAATCGTCCCAGCGCATGATCTATCTCTGGAAAGGCATCCGAAAAAACCGCAGCGTGATTCCACCTAACAATCCGTCCGAAATGCCGAACATCCATCAAAGGTGCCCGATCTTCGCAGGCTGATTTTTCCAAGGAAATTTCGAGTTGAGCCCGTTGTGCTTCAGAAACAGCAGGCAACACGCCGCGGTGAAACCAGTCATGTTCATAGGCTGACTGGAGCCGATCGCGTAGTGCCTGTCTCACGCCTCGGACGAAAATACGATGAAATTCGGTGAATAGCCCGTATGCGTCGGTATCCAATGCTGGAACTCCTTCAGTACTCAAACCCCGTCTCCGCGGCCCACGCCTGCACGCCCCTGCGGAACGCCAGCGCGCCCATGGGGGCGATCACCGCCTGCATGGCCTCCAGGATCTCGCGGGGCGTCGCCCCCTCGGCTAGGGCGACCCGCATATGGGCCTGGATCTGTTCCTGATCTGCGCGCAGGGCGACCTCCACGACGATCTGCAATAGCTCCTTGGTCTTGCGGTCCAGGAGGCGCTGGCCGGTGTAGGTGGCCTCGATGAACTCGCCGTACTTCTGCGTCCACTCGGGGTCGGCCAGGGCGTTGATGCGGTGCATCTCCAGGGTGTAGCC
Organism: Dehalococcoidia bacterium; assembly: GCA_965116565.1. Lineage (GTDB taxonomy): Bacteria > Chloroflexota > Dehalococcoidia > Lucifugimonadales > UBA3495 > Bin87. The sequence goes on along the minus strand of OZ220699.1, from coordinate 120,288 downwards.
GCGGGTCTGGGCGGCTTCTTCGATCAGGCGTTGCGCGTCTTGGTTGGTGGACATGGTTGGTTCTCCTCGCATTCGGGTGAGGTAGTGGCTGGTTTGAAACCCGCCACTACGTGTTGGCTCTCGGATTACAGGTCGTAGTGAACGCGGGCGGCGGCCTGGCCGGGAACATCCTGCTGGAACAGATCGGGATGCGTCCCGCGCGCCAGCGCCAGGTGGTAGGTGAACAGCTGCAGGGGTACGACGCTGGCGATGGGCGTGAGATACGCTGGCGTGTCGGGCAACTGGAATACGCCGGCGCCCGCATCCTTCAGCCCGTCGTCGGGGCGGTTGCTGAGGGCCCACGCCGGAGCGCCCAACGCGACGGCGGCGTTGGTCAGGTCCAGGGCGCGGCCCCGGTCGTCGCCGGGCGCGGCGATGAGCGTCAGCAGGCAGTCGGGGTCGAGAGAACAAAAGGGGCCGTGCAATAGCTGCTCGATCTGGAAGCCCTCGCAGTCGGCGCGGCTGGTCTCCTTGATTTTGAGGGCGACCTCGTAGGCGTTGGCGGTGTTGGCTCCCCACGCAGCGGAGATGAACCGACGCTTGTCCTGGTGCTCGGCGACCACGGCTTTCACGTCGTCCTCGGCGGCGAGGATTTGTGCGACCTGCTGGGGGAGTTCGGCCAATCCGTTGCCAGAATCGGCCAATCCTCCGGCCATGGCCAGGTTCAGCATGGCCAGCGTGGTGAGGGCGGTGGTGTAGCTCACGGTGAAGGCGGAGGAGGTTTCCTGCGACACGGTGCGAATGCCATCGTCGGCCATCTGGATGCGCGGGCCCGGGTCGGTGGACGTGATGGCCACGGTGTATGCGCCGGCGGCAACCGCCAGATCCAGGGCGTCGTAGGACGAGCGCTTGGTGCCGCGGTGGCTGATAACGATGACGCCGTCGTCGGGGGATACCGACGGAGTCGCGGTGCAGAACTCGAAGGAGTTGTGGGCGAAGGTCTCGGGACCATCGGTCATGATGGACGTGCCAACCAGCGCGGCGTGCCACGACGTGCCGATGCCGACGACGTGGATGCGGCGCTTGCCGGCCAGCGTCCGGCCGACCTCGGCGCACTGCTCACGTTGGGTTGCGATGACGGATGCGATGGCGTCGGGCTGGGACGCGATGGCGTCGTACATCCGGTAGGGATGCGACGTGCGTGGGGTGGGGGTGGTCATGGGGTTGCTCGCACGGGTTGACAGTTGGGTTTGCACAGGGAGGGAAACGGGGTCATGCTATCATAACCCCACGGATCAGCATGGAGGGCATCGTGGCCAGCATCACCATATCGGGACTGTCGAAAGAATCCCTGGAGCGTCTCGAGAAACGGGCTGCCATCCACGGGCGGTCGGTGGAGGATGAGGTTGTCCACATATTGAAGCGGGAGATTGGGCCGGACCCAGAGGACCAAGAAGCGCGGTTGAAAGAATTTCTCGAAAAAGTAGAACCGCTTTTGCAGAAGCAACGAGAGCGGCTGAGCTTGGGCAACGTCGATGACAAGCCAGGTTGGTTGATAATCCGCGAGGACCGTGACAGCGACCACGGGCGGCTGTATGACCCGTGGGGTCTCGATGATTCTCGTAACTGATGCCAGTGTTGCGTTCAAGTGGGTGGTCGTAGAAGAAGATTTCGAAAAAGCCAGGCAACTACTGTCTGGCGGACACGACCTGCACGTTCCCCGCTTGCTGGGCGCAGAACTGGGAAACGCTTTATGGAGCAAGGTGCGTTCCGGCATATTGGCGACTGACGAAGCGCCCGTGTTGTTAGAGTCGGTGCTGGGCATGACTCTGAATTGGGCTAACGATGAAGTGCTGGCCGCTGATGCCCTGCGTTTCGCCGGCGATCTAAATCATCCGATTTACGACTGCATATATCTGGCGCTTGCTCATCACGTGGATGGCATCCTCGTAACCGCCGACGACAGGTTTGCCGGCAAAGTAGTCGGAACCGAACACGCCGGCAGGGTAGTTATGCTGGCGGATTTCGCGGCAGCGTGAAAAACACGCACTGGGCGTCAAATACTCCGCTCGACATCGCGCTGGAGGTCGAGCGGATCATTCCGGCGTGAGGGCCTGCGCTGCCCCTGTGTTATGATTCCGGCGTCGGCGGTCGTACGGTTTTTCCGTTGGCGCCGGCGCATTTCTATCGCACACAAGCACCGAACACAGGAGGTCCGAATATGCCATTCGGAGGCAATGACTGGCACGCGCTCCGGCAGGAGGAGCCGCTGGAACCCGAGATACCCATCTGCGACCCGCACCACCACTTCTGGGACTACCGCACCGAGCGGATCCCCTACCAGCGTTACCTGCTGCACGAGCTGGCAGCGGACATGAACAGCGGGCACAACGTGACTTCCACAGTCTTCGTCGAGGCGCGGTCAATGTACCGCACCACCGGGCCCGAGGAGATGCGGCCCGTGGGCGAGGTGGAGTTCGTGCAGGGCCTGGCGGCGGCATCGTCCAGCGGGCTGTATGGATCCGGGCGCGCCGCTGCGTCCATCGTGGGCCACGCCAACCTGAACCTGGGCGACGGCGTCAAGCCGGTGTTGGAGGCGTTGCAGGCGGCGAGCCCGAACCGGTTCCGCGGTATCCGACATTCGGTCACGTGGGACCCGCATCCGGAGGTGGAGAACACGGCGGCGCACAATATGCCGAACCAGATGTCCAGCGACAACTTCCGCGCCGGCGCCCGCGTGCTGGCCAGCATGGGCCTGACGCTGGAAGGCTGGATGTACTTCCCGCAGATGTTCGAACTGGCGGAGTTCGCAAAGGCCGTGCCCGACCTGACCATCATCCTGAACCACATCGGTGGGCTGCTGCGCGTCGGTCCCTACTCTAACAGTGAGGAGACGCTGGCTACTTGGCGACAGGGCATCGCGGCGGCGGCGGAGTGCCCCAACGTGGTGATCAAGCTGGGCGGCATCGGAATGCCCCGGACGGGGTTCGACTGGCACCTGCGGGACATCCCCGCGAGTTCCGAGGAGCTGGCCAACGACATGGCGCCGCTGGTCAACTACTGCATCGAGCAGTTCGGGCCGGACCGGTGCATGTTCGAGAGCAACTTCCCGGTGGACAAAGTTTCCTACTCGTACAACGTGATGTACAACGCCTTCAAGCGGCTGTCGGTGGGATACTCGGCCAGCGAGCGCGCGGCCATGTTCCACGACACGGCAGTGCGCGTGTACGCGGTGGACGAGAGCTAGCCGGGGATCGCATGGCAAGCAAGGAGATGAACGCTGCCGAACACGCGCAAACCGCGCGGGACTTTCTGGTGGCCTCCGACCGTGAGTTCGCAGCCGGGGACCACCTGCAGGGCTCGGAAAAGTTATACGGCGCGGCGACGCAGGCGATCATAGCGTTGTGCCAGCAGCGAGGCTGGCGATACAAGAGCCACCGGGCCATGCAGCAGGCGGTGGACGCGCTGGCGCGTGAATACAACGAGCCTCTCCTCATAGGAGGATACTCTGCTGCCAATCGGTTCCACGAGAACTTCTTCCACGACCACCTGGAGGACTACGAGGTCGAAAGCGAACGTCCCGCAGTGCATTACTTCGTAAACCAACTGCTGGCGCTCTTGGACAGCGAATAAATCCCCCTCACCCCTACTCTCTCCCGCCATAGGAGAGGGGATTTTCGACACACGCGCTGCGGCGCCCGGAGGAGGTGCGCAAATGGCTGCTCCCATCAATGACTGGCTGGCCAAAACCGTTGAACCTGCCCTGGAGCCGGACCTGCCCATCTGCGACCCTCACCATCACCTGTGGGACGGGCGCACCGACCGGGTGGAGCCGCGCTATTTCCTGGACGAGTTGGAGGCCGACACCGGCAGCGGGCACAACATCGTCTCCACCGTGTTCATCGAGGCGCGGGCCATGTATCGCGCCGACCCGCCCATGGAGCTGCGGCCCGTGGGCGAGGTGGAGTTCGTACAGGGCATCGCCGCCCAGTCGGCCAGCGGAATTTACAGCCGGACCAAGGCGGCCCACGGAATCGTGGGCCACGCCAACCTGCACCTGGGAACCGAGGTGCGGCGCGTGCTGGAGGCGTTGCAGTCGGCCAGCCCCAACCGGTTCAAGGGCATCCGCCACGGCGTCAGCTGGGACCCGAATCCTGAGATACCCATCGTCGGCGCGTATCCCATGCCCGACCAACTGCTGAGCGACGAATACCGGGCCGGCGCCAGGGTGCTGGCCGAGATGGGCCTGTCGCTGGACGTATCGCTGCTGCACCCGCAGCTTCCGCAGTTGGTGGACTTTGCCAACGCTGTGCCCGACCTGACCATCGTGCTGAACCACGTGGGCGGATTGATGCGCACCGGCCCGTATGCCGCCAACCCCGACGAGGTGATGGCCAACTGGCGCGGCGGGATTGCGGCGGCGGCGCAGTGTCCCAACGTGGTGATCAAGCTGGGCGGTGTCGGGATGCCCCGTCTGGGCTACGATTTCCACGAGCGGGAGACGCCGGTGGGCTCCGAGGAGCTGGCGGCGGCGATTGATCCGGTGATGCGGCACTGCATCGAGCAGTTCGGGCCCAGCCGGTGCATGTTCGAGAGCAACTTCCCGGTGGACAAGGAGTCGTTCTCGTACTGTGTCATGTGGAACGCGTTCAAGCGCATGTCGGCGGACTTCTCGGCCGACGAGCGGGCCGACATGTTCCACGGCTGCGCGGCGCGGGCGTACCGGGTGGGGTAGAGTCCGGTTGTCAAATGGATGCACGGGATGGACAGGATTGGAGATTGGTAGGGGCGAATGATTATTCGCCCCTACGCCGCTGAATGTTATTGCCACCATTGGGGGGCCGGATTGGCCTGATCAGGAGGTTGGGTTTGACGATGGATCCGCAGCGCTTTCCGCCGGAGTTCTTCCAGCGGGAGGACGACAGTAACGACGCCGAGTTTTACACAATGCCCCGCCTGGTGGTGCACATCGACGACGGGGCGATCATAGCGGTGGGCCGGCTGTTCCAGCAGTTGATTCCGGAGAACGCAGAGGTGCTGGACCTGATGAGCAGCTGGCGGACGCACTGGCCTGAGGAGCATCCCCGCCAGCGCATTGTGGGGTTGGGGATGAACGCCGCTGAGATGGCCGACAACCCGCACCTGAACGAGTACCTGCTGAAGGACATCAACGTCGATCCCGGGCTGCCGTTTGAGGACGAATCATTTGACGCGGTGGTGATCACGGTGTCGGTGCAGTACCTGACGCGCCCTGTGGACGTGTTCTCGGAGGTGTCGCGAATCCTGAGGCCGGGCGGCGTTTTCATCGTGACGTTTTCGAACCGGTGCTTCCCGACCAAGGCGGTGCGCGTGTGGCGCTCCACCAACGACGAGGACCACATCGAACTGGTGGGGCAGTATATGCTCCACGCCGGCGGGCTCAACGGAGTGCGCGGCGGGCTGGCCAACCCCGACATGGCGCCGCCGGGGGACCCGCTGTTCGCCGTGTACGCCTACAAGGAGACGGGCGAGGGGAGCGGCTGAGGTAGGCGCCCGCCACCGTCCCATCAAGCCATGACGCCGCACGACCATCCGCTGTCCTTTCCGCCCGCTGCCACGCAAGGCGGCGGAGATTCAGCGGGACCCCTAACAGACTGAACACCGCATCCATGAGCAGCTTCAGGTAGTGGCTCGCAGAGGTGCGACTGCATGGGTTTGCGGTGAGACAACCCGGCGGTGTCGAGGACCTTGTGAATGGCCTGCTGTTCGTCGGCGATCAGCCCTATCCACGCCACGTCCAGATCGGACAGCGTCCACGTGTCCTGGTCAGGCATCCTTGTCCAGGTGTCTTTGAAGACGGCGCCGGCCGCAGCGCTGCCCACCGGCGCGGCGCAGTCCTGGTTGCAGTCGAACGCCGTGTCCAGGTAAATCAGGTCAACCGACGCAGAGTTCAGCCCGCGCAGGATGTCCAGATTGTCCCCGGTCCAAATCGTCCGGTCAGCGAAGTTGGTCATGGCGCCCACTGAATCCACCAAGTCCGGCGATGGCACAGTTCATTAGCAACTCTGCCATCTTGTCGCCGACCTGCTGCTGGCGATGTGCTTGATGGAGTGCCCGGCGCAAGGCCAGAGCGTGAAATTTGGCCGATTTTGGTACAATCTCTGCCAAGATCATGTCGTTTGATGCGACGTGCAAATTGAGAGCTAAAACCACGGCTGACGAAACCACAATAGCAGCTGTAGGAACGAAGTTATCAACCAAAAACCGCACTCTTTTAACGAATCCGACCACCCCATGGATACGACGCACGACCGTGATGAATCGTCCATCCGCGAGTTGGATCCCAACGCACGAAACGCCGTAATCCGCGTTTTCGCGACAGCCATTGGTGCGTCTAACGCCTTTGCGAAGGCCGGTGTCTCAGGATCAGTTTTGGATCCTGAAACTTTCACGGAACTTTTGGCGCTACGCGAATGGCCATCGGCTAAAACGACAACGATTGAATTGGCATATCTGTCGCAGCCTATTCCAAGCGATGTAGCCCGGGAGCTGGATGGCTACTCCGTCTTCTGGGCTACCTCTGGCGATGGTTTTGAGGCGTGGATCGGTCGGACCCCGCGACGGCCGTTGGATGAAAGAGCGTATCTACGCAACGGAGAACTCTTGGCTGCCATCGTCGAAGCCTACGGTTTTTACGTATCGGATGAACACCGCCGTGCTTGGCAGCGTTACCGATTGAAGCGGCACATAATGCGTTATTGGTTCTCAGTCGCTCTTCTATTATTGGCTCCCCTGGTTATGGGAATCGTTGTGCTTGCCCAACGCGGTTGGCGTGTCGAAGGTTTCGTATTGCTTGACCTAAGTGTGATTGGCTCGTATTTGTTCGGCGCGCTCGTAACCTACTCCTTGCTGAGGTGGGGAGGGTTGACCATATTCAAGGTGGGTTATGTTTTGCTCATCCTGGGAGCCACTGCCGTCTTGGCGATAGCGTTCGACCGGACCGAGTTAACTCAAATGCTCGGTCTCTCGGCGTCCTTGGCAGCAGGATTATATGTAACCGCGTGGAAAAATTGGGACTTGTTATGGCTAACTGCAAGGGAGATAGCTGACGGTCGTTTTTGGAGCACCTACACTATCATGGCTACTTGGGCGGCCGTGACATCTACAACTTTCGGCGCCTACCAGGTGCTGACACGTGCCATTGACGGTACATCCCTCGGGGGCGATCCTTTTTTGGTCGTCCCATTCGTCGTCGTCGCGGTGCTCGCGCTGGGGGAATATGTGAGGTCTCAAATCGCTAAGTGAACTCAAAGCGTCGGCGGATGCCACGAAGGCATTCGGCCGTGCGACAAAAACGTGCTGGCCCATTCTGGAAATGGCAGACTTTGAACGGAAGTCTGCCATCGTGTGCTGTGTGATCGTCGGTGCTTAGCGTCGGCATCGTTGCCATCCCCCAGTCCCGTACGCCTCGCCTATCTGCGGTGCCATCCACTCACCCACCGTCCCGCCGTCGCGCAACACCCGCTTGCCCACCAACTCGCTCTCCAACGTGGCAATGCTCGACTCCACCACCCTCACCTTCGCCCGAACCACCAACGGCAGAGCCTGCCCCCGCCGTTGCCAAGCTTGCCCCCGCGCCAATAGCTGTGCGACCACCGTCTGCCTGGCGTGCCGCGGCGTCCCGGCGACGTCGTCCACCAGCGCCATCCCCAACGTGGCGCTGACACCATCCGGCATCGCCGTCCGCCTCAACCCCCTACCCGAACGCCGGCTTGGTGACCATCAGGTAGAGCGAGCCGATCGGCAGGGCTATCGCAATCGCCCCCCAGAAGTACCACCTGTGGAGCGCCGGGGTGAATTCCGATGGCAGCGAGTCCGGGTGGACCGACGGGTCGGAGAATACGACCATGCGATGTTGAGCGGGGATGAGCAGTCCCACCCATATAATGCCGGACGCGGTGAATAGCGCCAGGGCGACGCTGATCCATGACAACTGGTAAATCGCGTCCCGCCCTCCCCAGCGGTCGAACACCATGACCAACCCGTTCATCAGCACCAGGAGCACACCAGGCAGGGTGAAGAGCAGGTCGGCGCGGATCACGGCCTTTGCGGAGAAATGGATGACATTGACGTTCCGCGTGCGCTCCGCCATCAGCATCCATGCGCCGGTGACGATGATGTTCCCCAGGAAGACCACCGCGCCGGCGATGTGCAGGAAGGTGTGCCATCTATACGGGAACAGTGGCAGGGATACGGCCAACACAACAATTACAAGTAATCCATAAGCTATCCATTCCATACGGTGAATGTATTGCATGGTCACTCTCCTCCTGTAAGCGCAGACGCGCGAATAGACATGGGCCATTTTGACATAAGTTGGATACTGTTGCCGTACACCGGCGGTCCCGCGGCTCGGCACTGTCAGACCGGCCCCCCGACTCAACAGGAGGAGCGGTCAGCAGATGCTACCATTTGCGTCCCCCGACCGCATCCATGTCGCCTTTGACAGCCGCGGCCTGATAGCCAGTGCCGGGCTGACCCTGCCGGCCGCTTTGGCCCATCATTTGGCGCTGGGCGAACCGGTGGACCATTGCGTTGACCTGGGGGACACGCCGGCTCGGGCGAATGCCGGCGACAAGATGCTGACGTTGGTGGCGTCGGCGTTCTATCATCGGCGTCCTCACCGGCGTGCATGACGACACTCATCGATGCTCTGCATGACATGCTTAGGCCCCGAAATCTACCCGTCGAGGTTGTCTCAATTAGCAAAATCGACACCCCCAAAACCCCTGGTCGAGCCCTCGAAAACGTCCGGTGAGCCCCCGAAAACACTCCATCGAGACCGCCTGATCTCACTAAAACCGAGCCCTCGGTATCACCCCGTAGACGCGCCGGAATGACTGGCGACGACCCGAAATCGGCCCGTCGCGTTTGGCATGGCGCTGCGTGAGGAATGGTGATGCGGCGAACTCGCGAACGGTCCCCTGTAATGTGAACTGGCTATCGACCAATGTGCGCTGGACGGATCTATCGCCATGAGGCGCAGCTCGATATTACGAATTTCGTAACCTACGAAGGCTGGATCTGAAACGACGCACGGCGTGCCACGTAGCCCTCAGTTCGTTGTGTTCAGGTTTTCGACCTGGCGATACCCTCCGTCGGCGCCGATGGCGGTCTGGAAAACCGTATCCGATCCCTGCTTGTCTCCGGGGCCATATTGGAGACGAAAGCCGTCGATGTCGATAGCCTCCGAAGTATGCAGCGCGTCCAGGAAACATTGGCGGCTCAGCTCGCGGTCGCCGGCTTCCTGCCGCCGTTCATCTGAACGCTCGTGGAGAAAATCTGGAAGGTCAGGTGCGAGGACCAAAAATATCGAACGTTGGCCGCGAAGCCCGGCGCGCCGGCGGCGAAATGCGCCTCAGCTTCGATCTCGAAGCGCCGATGCGGTCTTAACCCGAGACCGCTTGCCTCCGCCTTTTTGCCCCTGGCGACTCATACAACACGCCGGCATCGATCAGCGCGGCCACATGCTCCGCCGAGAACTCCAGATGCTCAGCCAGCACATCGTAATTGTGCTCCCCCAGTTGCGGCGCGGGACCGCTCACCGCCGCCGGCGTTGCCGAGAAGCGGTACGGCGGCGACACCACGCCGACGGGCCCGACCTCCGGATACCCAATCTCCTGGAACGCCCCGCGCGCGTTGTAGTGCGGATGCCGCCAGATCTCCTCCTGCGACAGCACCGGCCCCGACGAGATCCGGGCCTCCGCCAGCACCAGAAGCGCGGCCTCATCATCAGGCAGACTCTGCAGCCACTCCTCGATGATGCCCACGATTTCGTCCCGTCTCTCCACCCGGTCGTCGTCCGTCAGGTAGCGAGGATCCTCGATCATATCCTCCCGTCCCATGCACACGCACAGACGGCCCCACGAGCTGTCGGCCCCCTGCCCCAGCGCCTGCAGCGCAATATAACCCTCCTTGGCCTTGAGTATGCCCATGGGGAAGGTGTAGCTGTTCTGCTGACCGTTCCGGTGGTACAGCGGAACCCCGTGGTTGGCCGCCACGTGGGGCATCGCCAGCGAGTCGAGGAACATCAGGCTGTCGATCATGGCCAGGTCTATGTACTGCCCCTCGCCCGTCCGCTCCCGGTGAAACAGCGCGTATCCCACGGCCATCGCGCCCGTCATGCCGGTGGCGGTGTCGCCAATGCCGCCGCCGATGGTGTACGGCGCGCCGTCCCGCTCGCCGGTGATCCAGTTGAGGCCGCTGACGGCCTGCGCCACCGGGTCGGTGCAGACGTGCTCGGGATTGTGCGCAAACCCCTCCTGCCCGTAGCCCGTCATGGAGCACATGATGATGCCAGGGTTCAGTTTGCGCAGGTTGGGATAGTCCAGCCCGTAGCTCCGCACCACGTGGGGCGTGAAATTCTCCACGAACACGTCGGCTCGTTTCACCAGCGCGTGAACGATCTCCAGGCCGGCGTCGGTCTTCAGGTCCACGCACAGGCTCTTCTTGCCGCCGTTCAGGTGCAGATACGGAACGCCGTTGCGCGTGGGCAGCGACTCCGGCGTGAACCGCTCTTCCTGGTCCGCTACCGGCCGCTCGATCTTGATCACCTCCGCGCCCATGTCCGCCATGATGCGGCTGCAAAACGGCCCTACAAACGCGGCCGTGAAATCCAAAACCGTAACCCCGGACAGCAATCCTCTAGCCATGAGCGACCTCCTCGTTTGCCGACCCCAGATTGTACACGCCAGGGCAAGCGGGTATGGGGCGGTTGCCCTGTGGGGTCGGCAAAGAAAGGCAGCGTGCCATCGCCGTCAGATTCCCAACGCTGCTACCCCCGCCTTGGCGATGGCCTCATCGTCGAACCCGCTGGGCAAGCCGCCCACGCCGATGGCTCCGACCACCGCGCCCTCGTGGAACACGGCGACGCCGCCCGGTATCGCTATCAACTGGGGATCACCGAAGGACTCCAGCGACCTGCCCGTGCTGCTCAGTTGCTCGGCGAAGGCGGCGGTGTCCATGGAGCGCACCGCCGAGGTGTAGGCCTTGCGGATGGCGAAGGTGGGCCGCAGGCAGCGGTCCATGCGGGCGTAGGCCAGCAGGTTGCCGGCATCGTCCACCACAGCCATATCGACCTTGCGCCGGTCGGGATCCCTGTTGAAATCCGCAATCATGGCCGTAATGGCGTTCTGGGTCTGTTCCAGGCTGAGCATCGGTTTGTTGTACATGGTTTTACCTCCGTGAAATTGGTGCTGAAAACTGACGCGCCTCAAATGGGTGATCAGGTGCGTGGATCGTTGCTAACTCCCACCGTACAGTCGATTGAGGTTGCCAAGTCGGTCCGGATCCAGGTCCCGACCCTGCAGAGCAGGATGATCAGGGCCGTACCGATGGGCGCGGAACACGGCATTGGCCATCCCCCATTGGGACGGGACAAAGAAGGGGCTGACGTATTCCCAGACTATCTCGTTGGCCGGCGTTACCTCGAAAAGCCGGCCCTGTTGACCTTCGGTGATGAGGGTGTTGCCGTTGGGCAGGCGCTGTGCCCCGCCCGTGAAGTGGGTGAAGAAGGACACCATTGGGCGGCCCTGGTACTGCCACACGATCTCGCTGGTGGACGGGTCCACCTCAACAACCCTGGAGTAGCTGAGGCCGCGGCGGTGCGAGCCGTTGTCCAGCAGCAGCACGTTGCCGTTGTCCAGGTAAGTGGGATGATGCTGGTGGGATATGATTCCAGCCCCCCACTTCCAGGTGATCTCCCCCGTCGAGCGGTCCACCAACGCCAGGGTGTCAAGGACGCGAAAGCTGATCAGGAATGTGTTGCCGTCGGGCGATGCGGTCAGATCGTTTGCGCTACCCCAGGCGTCGCGCCGTTCCAGGGGGCAAATTATGTCCATCGCGGGATCCAGGTGGTCTGCGGAGCGCCATATGTTGACCTCTTTTCCGTCGGGAGCAATCTCGACCACCTGGTCGCCAAGCATCTGCTCCGGGTCATTGGCGGTGGCATAGCCGCCGCGAACCCTGCGCGTCAGGTCGGCGGATATCCGGTCGCGCTGTAGCAGCATCAGATTGTTGCCGTTGGGCAGCCGATTGTGGCGTCGCAGGCTGGGGTCGTTATGCTCCCACACCAGGCGACCGTCCCAGTCCAACTCGCGGATATGGTCGGCCCCGGGCGGATTGGCTCCCGAATCACGGAAAAGCAGGTTCCCGTTGTCCAGCAGGAAACCGTACGCGATGCCGCTGGGATAATACCAACGATGGACGAAATTGCCTTCCATGTCGATCAGGTAGGCGTCGTCTCCGCCGTTGGGCGAGAAGAGCGTGTATCCACGGTCTGAGCCTGACGAGTTATATCGGACCAATCCGGTGGGACGGTACCAGGTATTCATGGGCGCTCCTACGCTGCTGCCTGGGCCAGAGCCATCCAATGCTTCCCCTCCCCGCTCAACCCGTGGCTCGTTCGCAGAGGATAACGGGTGCGAGACCGGTGGTAAACTTGGCGCTGCCCCGGACTCAAAACCCGGCCCGGCGGCGGGAGACGACTCGAATGCGCATCGCGGTACCCGACCTGGTGTCCAACTCCTATTTCCCGGCAGTCGCCGCAGTGGAGTTGGGTTACTTCCGGGAACAGGGGATAGACGCTGAGCTGGAGATGGTATTTCCGGTGGGGCGGGCCATGCAGGCGTTGCGGAACGGCAACGTGGATTTCGTCGCCGGTCCCGCCCACGCCACGCCATCGGCCTTCCCCGGCTGGCAGGGCGCCAAATTGCTGGCTGCTCTATCCCAGCATACCTTCTGGTTGCTGGTGTTGCACGCTGACCTGGGAGTTCAACCTGGCGACGTCGAGGCGATCAGGGGTTTGCGTATCGGAGCGGCCCCCGGACCCGACGCGGCCCTGCGCCGGCTGCTGGCCGAAGTGGGCGTGGATCCTGACCGGGACAATGTGACGCTGGCTCCGGTACCCGGCAGCGGCGACCCCGGCGTGTCCTTCGGCATTCATGCCGCCCAGGCCCTCGAGGATGGAACCATCGACGGGTTCTGGGCCAACGCCATGGGGGCCGAGGTCGCCGTGCGCAACGGAATCGGCAAAGTTGTCCTGGACCCGAGGCAGGAAGTCGGTCCGTCGGCGGCGCGCGACTACACCTTCGCGGCGCTGGTCGCCACCGACCGGCTGATTGAAAACGCCCCGGCCGCGGCCCAGGGAGCGGTGCGCGCGGTCGTGGCGGCGCAGGAAGCGCTGCGGGATGATCCGTCTCGCGCTGCGGAGATTGGCCAGCGGCTGTTCCCATCCGACGAGGCCGCGCTGATCGAGGACCTGGTCCGGCGGGACGCTCCCTACTACACCGCAGAAATCTCTACGGACACGGTATCCAGCCTCAATGAGTTTTGCCGGAATCTCGGTCTGCTGGACGGCGATGCTGCATATGAGGATGTGGTCGCTGCCCGGTTCGCCCATCTCTGGGCCGAACGTTAGGTGTGCCCCATGAAAGTGGATATCAGGGTGCCCGTCGGTCTGCCGGTGCGCGAGACCGCCGATTTCATCGCCGAATGCGAGGCCGCCGGGTTTGCCGGCGTCGGCGTCCACGATCATCAGCACAGCGGGCGCGACGTCTTTCTGACCCTGGCGCTGGCCGCCGAGCGCACCTCCCGCCTCACCTTGTACCCTGCGACCTCCAATCCGGTGACGCGTCACCCCATGGTGCTGGCGTCGCTGGCGCACTCGCTGGACGAGATCGCGCCGGACCGGGCGCGCCTGACCGTGGCTCCCGGATACCTGGCCGTCCGGAACATCGGCCGGCCCCGCGCCACGGTGGAAGCCATGCGTCGGGCCGTGCTGACCATCCGCCGGCTGCTGCGGGGTGAGCCGGTGGAGTTCAACGGCGTCGAAACCCGTCTGCGCAATTTGAGCGACCCGCCCACCCCGGTGTTCATGACCGCCGCCGGTCCACGTATGGTGGAGCTGGCCGGAGAAGTCGCCGACGGCGCTCTGCTGCTGGTCGGACTCCATCCTGAAGCAGTCGACGCGGCGCGCCGCCGGCTGGAAATCGGAGCGTCACGAGCCGGCCGCAGCCTCGATGGATTCCAGACGATCTTCATCACCCCGACCACCGTGTCGGATGATGGCGATGCTGCCCGCCGTTTCCCCCAGCAGTGGTTCCGGCCCGACCAGCCGTACCTGAAATACCCCAGCGACTCCAACCTGGTCTGGCTGCGAGAAGCCGGCATCGACCTTGCCGACGACTTCGTCCCCGAGAGCATCAGCGATGCCCACGCGGCCGAAATATGCGACGCCTTCGGCCTGTTTGGCACGCCGGAGGAATGCCTGGCCAGGCTGAAGCGGGCCCGGGACGAATCGGGCATCGATCACGTCTTCATCTTCCCCACCCACACCCAGGAGGGTGGCTACGATATTCCGCGGGCCGAGGTGGACGCCTTCCGAACGACCATAATCCCGGGCCTGCAGGCCCTTTCGTAGCGGCTCTCCGCGATCGGGACGCTCCAGTACCTTCACCCACGTCCATGAGCGGATGTCCGCAGGGCCCGAGCCGCGGCGCGGACTAAAACGGTGGTTGGGAGAACCGGGAGTCGTGGGTTGAAACGTGTCCCAAAACGCAGGGGTTGTCGCGAGGGTTGTGGACGATGGTCGCGTTGACACCGCTATGTGCGAGACTTACACTCGCTTGGCCTGAGATACGGATAATCCAGATTTCCTTACGGGTCGATAATGCTTGCCACCGACGTTTCCGATGCTATTGAGTTGATGTTCGAGACCGGGTGGACCGATGGTCTGCCCGTCGTGCCGCCGTCCGAAAACCTGGTCCGCAAGTTCGTGGAGATCACCGGCCGCGGGGGCGACGAACTCATCGCGGAACTTCCGCCCCTGGGCGGACGCGCCACCGTCGAGCGCATCGCGGTCAACGCCGTTATGGCGGGCTGTGTGCCGGAGCACATGCCGGTGATCATCACCGCCCTCGAAGCGATGATGGACGAGCGGTTCAACCTGCGCGGCGTGATGTGTTCCACCGGCATCCACACTCCGCTGTTGATTATAAACGGCCCCATCGTCAAAGAGCTGGACATCAACGGCGGCTACAATTGCTTCGGCTCCGGCTGGCGGGCCAATGCCACCATCGGCCGCGCCGTCAAGCTGGCCCTGCTCAACCTGGGCGGCGCCATACCCGGCGAGACCAACAAGGCCACCTTCGGCCACCCCGGCGCCTACACCTACTGCGTCGCCGAGGACGAGGACGCCAACCCCTGGGAGCCGATGCACGTCGAGCTTGGCTTCGCGCCCACCGACAGCACGGTGTCGGTGTTCCCGGCGGAGGCGCCGCACAACATCATGTACCACGCCTCCCACTCGCGGAACTTCCTGACCGTTCTTGCCGACACCATGTGCACCCTGGGCAACGTCCAGATGTACGTGATGGGCGACACCATGGTGGTCATCGGCCCGGAGCACGCCAAGTTCCTGCACCGCGACGGCTGGAACAAGCGGGACATCCGCCAGTTCCTCTACGAGCACGCTCGCAAGCCGGTGCGCAAACTCCGTCAGGGCGGCCCGCCCCAGGGTGACTCCCGACGCGGCCACTTCTGGCCCAGGTACATCGACGCCGAGGACGACGACCAGATGGTGCCGGTGGTCCGCGCGCCGGACCGCATCAACATTTTCGTCGCCGGCGGCGCCGGCGGCCCCCACTCTGCCTACCTGCCTGGCTGGGGCTCACGCCGGGTGACGCGCAAGATCGAACGCTGACCTGACATTGTCTCCTTGCGCCTTCCCGCCCGTCCCTCTTATCGTTTAACCATCCAATCGCTCAGATCCGTCGCATCACCCAATCATCCGGCTCTGTCGCCGCCATTCCACCACCCACTCAATCCCGATCAGCCATGTAAAAACCCCCATCCTGACCATTGCGCCGCTCCTCCGGATCCGCCCATTTGCCCCCAAAACGGTCAATATCACCCCCCAAACCCCGCCCAACAACCCCCATTTACCCCCATCATCCACCTCCGTCCCCTACTTGGAGCGAACGGAAATGAGCGGAAATGAGCGGGATTCCACAAAAATCGCCATCCCACCCCCAACCCTGCAAATCCTCCAATCCGGCCAATCCTGATTCTAACGATTACCGAGGTAACCATGACTGCAACCGACTACCAGGCCCGAATGCGCGAAATGGGTTTGTCCCTGCCCATCGACCCGGACGCGGCGTCCCGTTGGCGGGCCGCGCCCCGGCTGGAAACGCTGCACCACAAGGTCGGCGGCCTCTTGGGCAACCGCAAGGCCAACGCCGACCTCCTGCTGCGGAACATCGGCGAGCGCATGGCTAAGGACCTGGAGTTGGGCGACCTCGTCACCGTGGACAAGTTCGTCTATTCCCGGCCGGCCGCCGATGACATCATCGCCGATCTCTCCCAGCGGTGCGACTTCGTGGTGACTGCGATTGCGGATTGAGGGTCCTGCACCGCGTGCAGTGTGCACGACGCAATGTCCCTGGAGAACCTCGGCATCCCCACGGTGGTGCTCTGCACCGACCCGTTCCTGAACTCGGCCTTCCGCCACGCCCGCACCTTCGGCCGGGGCGACTTCCACCCGCTGGGCATCCCCCACCCGCTGGGCGGCCTGGCCCCCGACCAGGTCTCAGTCCGCGCCGGCGAGTTGCAGCAGGCGGTTATCGATACGCTGACAACTTACTAGATCAACCAACAACTCACATCCCGGGGCCACCGGGCACGAGCGAGGAGGTGACGACATGGCAACCGTCGGCAATGGCAAGTACACCTACGAGCGGGTCGAGAACTGGGAGAAGCTTCCCGATGGGTGGGAGTTGGGCCAGACGGCCATCGTCACCGACTCCGAGGACCGGGTCTATCTCTTCAACCGCGGCGATCACCCGTTGATCGTCCTCGACCGCGACGGCAACTACCTCGCCTCCTGGGGCGAGGGCGTTCTCACCGACGCCCATGGCATGTTCATCGACGACGACGAGAACCTCTACCTGCCGGTCAAGAACAGCCACGTGGTGCTCAAGTACGACCCCAGCGGCAACCTGCTGATGACCATGGGCGAGTGGGACCAACCCTCCGACACCGGCTGGTCGGGTAACTACAGCGACCCGGCGGTCCGGGCGGCCGGCCCGTTCAACCGCCCCAGCGACATTGCCATCTCTCCGGACGGCCTGCTGTATATCTCCGACGGCTACGGCAACGCCCGCGTGCACCGGTTCACCGCCGCCGGCGAACTGGTGGACTCCTGGGGCGAGCCGGGCAAGACTGCCCCCGGCGAATTCCACGTCCCCCACGGGGTCTGGGTGCACACCGACGGGCGGGTGTTCGTGGCCGACCGCGAGAACAACCGGATGCAGATCTTCGACTCCGAGGGCAGCTTCCTGGAACAGTGGCCCGACCTGGCGCGGCCCTGCGACATCTACATCGACGACGATGAGGCAGTGTTCGTGCCGGAACTGGACGGCTTCATGTCCATCCTGGACATCAACGGCAACGTCCTGGCCCGCTGGGGCAGTCCGTCGGACGCCGGCTGGGGCAACGGCGCCCACGCCGTCTGGGTGGACTCCCACGGCGACATCTACGTCAACCAGAACCTCGAGGGTGAGCGCCTCATCAAGTACCGCCACGTCGGGGGCTAAGCCTGGTTGCAAAGCAGACAAGGGCTCGCCTACTTCGCGCCAACGCAGGCCTCCGCAAACTAGTACAATTTGAGATGGATGATCCAACCGAGCAAGAGGTCAGGGAAAATGGCGGCAAGCGAAAGTTCCGACGGCGCAACCACTAAGGCAGCTACGGTTTCGGCAATGCTGGACGAACACGCTAGGTTGGTGGCGCTTTTGAGAGACGCAATCGCGGCG
Source organism: Dehalococcoidia bacterium (assembly GCA_965116565.1). Lineage (GTDB taxonomy): Bacteria > Chloroflexota > Dehalococcoidia > Lucifugimonadales > UBA3495 > Bin87. Next base: position 102,457 of record OZ220699.1, on the reverse strand, counting down.
GCGGCGGCGCCTGACGATGACTACTGGGTTGGCATGAGCGTTGACGAAGTTGTGGTACACGGTGAATCTCCGGAGGCGGTGATGGCCGCCATCGACGGCCAGGGAATGGCCGGCGGGACCGTAGTGCTGGAGTTTGTGAGCGCTGAACCCCAGGTAATCGTTCTGTGATAATCGGCGAGTTCAAGGGTATCCAGCCTTATGTTTCGGCAGTAATCGGGATACCACGTCTCGCAGTGTTCGGCGCTGTCGGTTTCCTGGTGGATACGGGAGCCTCGGTGACCTGCCTCCATCCGAGGGACAGCATTGCGCTTCGATTGCCCTTCGACCACTTGGAGCGTAGTGAGCACATCGTTGGTGTAGGAGGCAGGTCCGAGCGATTTTTGGAGCGAGGCACGCTTACGTTTCTGGACTCGGACAGTACGGCCACTTACGTTTACAATCTCGATGTTCGCGTTGGCAAACCGGAACAGGTGGGCAGCGGACTGCCGTCCGTGTTGGGGCAAGACGTGCTCAGCCGGTGGCTGATGGTGCATGATCCGACCGACCGCAGGTTGCAGTTTCACGTGCGGAGCGCGGACGCGATTTCTGGTTGAACAACCCCGTGATGGCGAGACGAATCAAGAGCTTGCACGCCCTGTAGTTCCCCTGGGGCTGGCCCGTAGCCGCTCCGGCCCGTAAAGTATGGGCGTCGTCAATAGATACTGTTAGGTCGGAGCCTGGGGCCTTTTGATATTGACATAAGGATGAGCAAATGCGCGTTGGTTATCAGGTTGGGCACGTGGTGCAGCGGGACAGCATCGACCATCAGCAACAGTGGCAGAACCACTTGGAGCAGTTCCGCGCCTCTCGCGACGCCGGGTTCGACATCTATTGCTGGGGGCACCACTACCTGATCGATCCCTTCCAGCACTTCCAGCCTTGGCCCGTGCTGGCTCGTCTGGCCGCCGAGCCGGGCAATATGACGCTGGCAACGTCGGTTCTGTTGCTGCCGCTGCTGAATCCGGTGGATGTCGCCGAGCAGGCCGCTACGCTGGACCACATCGCGGAAGGACGCTTCATCCTGGGCATCGGGCTGGGCTACCGGCCGGAGGAGTTTGAAGCCTTCGGAACCAGGATGTCCGAGCGCGGCGCCCGTTGCACCGAGGCCCTCGGCCTGATGCGCCGCCTGTGGAGCGACGACGAGGTGACCCACCACGGCCGCTACTACCATGTGACCGGGGCGCGGCCCACCGCCCGGCCCTACCAGCAGCCTCACCCGAAGATCTGGCAGGCTGCGATGAGCGATCCGGCGGTGCGCCGGGTCGGCCGGAGTGGCGATATCTTCTACGTCGGGCCCGCCCAGTCCAACGCTGCCATCCGGCGCCAGATATCCCTGTACCATCAGACTCTGGAGGAGAACGGCCACGACGTTCCCGAGGATATGGTCATCGTCCGCGAGTTCTATTGCGCCCCGACTCACGAGGAAGCATTGGAGCGCGCCACCGCCAAACTCGCCAGGAAGTACGAGGTCTATGCCCATCACGGTCTGCACGGGGCCGACGACGAGTTGACGCGGAAGGTGACCGGCGACCTGGAGACGCTGATGGACGACACCTTCCTGGTGGGCAGTCCCGAGGAGTGTGTCGAGCAGATCGCCGCCTACCACGAGATGGGGTTCACCGACGTGGCCATCCGGTTGTTCTACCCGGAGATGTCCCAGGCCGAGGTGCTGGAGCATATCGACCTGGTGGGCCGGGAGGTAATACCGGCGCTGCACGCTCTTTAGCTCCTGCCGGGACCCCGTCAACAAGGAGGACCCATGACCACGCAACCGACCCTGCTGACCATTGGAGACTACGAAGCCCGGGCCAAACAGACCATGCCCCAGGCCCTGTTCGACCGGCTGTTCGGCGACCTGGGCGCGCCCGACTGGATAACCAACACCACCAACGTCCAGGCCATGAGCGAGGTCAAGCTGCGTCCCCGGATCCTGGTGGACGTCACCGAACGCGATATGACCACCACGGTCTTGGGCGAAGAGATCAGCATGCCGGTGATGCTGGCCCCCACCGGGACCCACCAGCGCGCCCACCCCATGGGCGAGTTGGCTTCCACTCGGGCCGCCGGCGCTGCAGGGACCATCCTGGGTCTCAGCACCGCCTCCAGCTACAGCATCGAGGAAGTGGCCCAGGTCGCCACCAATTCGCTTTGGTTCCAGCTCTACTTCTTCCAGAACCGGGAACTGACCGAGATCCTGGTGCGCCGGGCGGAAAACGCGGGCTACAAGGCCATGATGCTCACCGTTGACAACCTGGGCGCAAACTCCCGGGAGCGGGAGTACCGCTACGCCTACACCCTGGACCAGGAACGCACCCTGAAGAACTTCCAGGGAATCGAGCTGCCCAACCTGCCCACGCGGGAGAACTTTGCTGAGAGCTTCGAGCATGGCCTCAACTGGTCGGACCTGGAGTGGCTGCGCTCCATAACCTCGATGCCGCTGGTCATCAAGGGCGTGCAAACTGCCGAAGACGCCCGGCTCTGCGCCGAGTACGGCTGTGATGCCCTTGTCGTCTCAAACCACGGTGGCCACGCGTTGCAGGGTACCGAAGGGACCATCGAGATGCTGCCCAAGATCTCTGACGCCGTCGGCGACCGCCTGGAGGTCTATTTCGACGGCGGCGTGCGCAAGGGCGCCGACGTGCTGAAGGCGCTGGCGTTGGGCGCGCGGGCGGTCTTCGTGGGCCGGCCCATATTCTGGGGGCTGTCGGTCAACGGCGAGGACGGAATCCGCCACTGCCTGGAGATACTGCGCAACGAACTCAGCGTGGCCATGGGACTCTGCGGCGTGACCGACGTGAAGCAGGTGGATCGCTCGGTCGCCCAGGACCCTGCCTCGGACGGCGGCGGCTTGGTGGGCGAGCTGGAGCGCCTGGCCCGCCTGCTGGATCAGGGCTACCTGACCCGCCAGGAGTTCGAGTCGCTGAAGGGCCGGCTCCTGTAAACCCGGCCGGCGGCGCGGATGACTCTTGCTGCCTCTCTACGCGAGAGCCGCCACCGCTTTGATTTCGACCAGGAACTCTTCGCGCACCAGGCCATCGATCACCAGCAGGGTGTTGGGCGGATAGTCGCCGTTGGGGAAAATGTCCGGAAAGACCTGGTTTCGCCCGTCGATGAAGCCCTGCACCGAGTCGCGCCCCACGACATAGGTCGTGAATTCCACCACGTTGTCGAACCCGGCTCCGGCTGATTCCAGGACGCCGCCGATGTTCTGGAAAACCTGGCGCGTCTGGGCTGCGACGTCGCCGGGCCCCACGAGGGCGCCCGAAAGGTCCACCCCAACCTGCCCTGCTACGTAAATCAGCTTCCCCGCGTTTACCGACATCCCGACCGAGTATGCGCCGAGGGGTTGGGGGGCCCGATCGCTGGTTATCGCCGTCCGCTGCAACTCCGCCATAGCGTTCACCTCTCTTGCATTTGCCGGCGCCATTATATGGCACCAGCGCTACCAACGCCGGCGACACGGCGCAATGTCAACGAAGCACGTCACGTCTTGCCGGACCGGGTTGTAGCGGATCAAGCGCCAACGGGCCTCCGGATCAACCGGCGCCTGCGATGATGGGGCCGGTTCCTCCGGCTTGCCGCAGCCGGCTTACGGGACCCCGATTCCAGAGGCAGGGCAGCTATCTACCCTGCCGCCACGCCATCCGTAAGTATCACTCCCGAATCCAGCAGGGTCTGGTACCGGCTCCCCAGACCATGTTCCTCCAGGATCTCCCGGGCGTGGGTACCGGGCTTGGGCGCGGGTATGCCCGGGCGCACCGGTGTGCGCGACAACCGCGGCGCGGGGCCGCAGGTGGTCACCGGCCCCAGTTCGTCGTGCTCCCGGGTGAGGCTCAGTCCGTGGGACTCCACCCACGGGTCGGTCATCAGCTCTCTGACGTTGGTGATCACCCGCTGCGCTCCGATGCCGGCTGCGGCCAGCCGTTCCACCCAGAAGGCCACGCTGTTCCCCTGGAAGCGCTCTTCAAGCGACGAAGCCAGGGCATCCCCCCTCAGGGAGTCTACTCCGGAGAGTCCCTCCAAGCCCGACATCCCCGGCAGGGCTGATTCCGGCGCTCCAATGAAGAACCAGCCGTCGCTGGCCTGGTAGGCTCGGTGCAACGGGCCCGTTCCCAGGGCGTCCTGCCCGTTGGTCTCGTTCCACTCCTTGCCCTCGTACATTTGCATGAAAGGAGATTGCAGCGTCATGGCGGTGTAGGCCAAGGCCGAGTCAATATGCTGGCCCTCCCCGGTGCGTTGCCGGTGCAGCAGGGCCAGAGCCACCCCGTAGGCGCCCATGAAACCCGTCCCGTAGTCGTTCACCGGATTGGGCTGCGACTCTGGAACGCCGTCGCCACCAAAGCGACGGGTCATGCCGGCGGTGGCCTGGGCAAACCCCTCGTGGCCGGGGCGCGTCGCCCAGGGGCCGATGTGTCCGTAGGCGTTCAACGAAGCGTAGATGATGTCGGGCTTGCGTTTTCGTACCTCGTCGTACCCCAGGCCCAGCCGTTCCAGGCTGCCGGCCCGATAGTTCTCGGCCACCACGTCCGCATCCTCCAGCAACTTCCAGAAGACGTCGCGACCCTCGTCCGATCTCAGGTCCAGCAGGATGCTGCGCTTGCCCCGGTTGATGTCGTTATGGCGGGCCACGGTGGAGCCACGCCTGGGGTTGTCTATCTTGATGACGTTGGCCCCGTACTCGCCCAGCGTCCGGCCCATGGTCGGGCCGGCCAGGATGATGCAGAGGTCCAGCACCTTCACCCCGTCCAGGGCAGCGCGCAAGGTGTCCTGAGTAGTCAGCGCCTGAGACGCCGGCGTTTCAGCAGCGGGGCGAGGCTTCAGTTCCGCGAGAATTTCCTCCCGATGCTGGTCGGGAATTGGAGCCGGGCCGCGCACCCTGCCCGGCGTCAGGGACATCCGGGCGTTGATTCCAGGCTGCAGCATCTTGCCGTAGGTGGGGTCTTCCACCTCGACCACCATCTGCGAGGCCAGGGCGTGGGGATGGTCAAACCACTCGGCGCTGGTGCGGCACACCGCCCCCTCGCTGCCCGCCTCGGCGATCAGGTCTTCCCATTCCTGCGCGGTGCGAGTTAGGAAGAGATCTCGAATCCGAGCATGTGCCTCGGCCCGGAATTGAGGGTCGTCCAGGGGATGGTCAAAGTCGGTCAGCCCCTCGTCATCCCAGGATGTGATCCCGGCGGCTTGGACGAAGTGCCGGAAGTTCTGGTTACCTGGGCCGCCGAATCGCACGTACCGGCCGTCGCTGCACTCGAAGATGCCGCCCCACAGTTCGGCCAGCGTGGGCGCGGTCGGGGAAGCGTTATGCACCCGCACGCCGAAACGCCCGATGGACTGGAACATGCTGTCAAACAGCGGAACCTCTATCCGCTGCCCCACGCCATCGCGCTCCCGGGCATTCAGGGCGACGGTAATGGCCACCACCGACTGGAAGGCCCCATACACCGAGGCGATGGGAATGGCCGTGTACACCGGTCGCGGGCTGTCGGCGTTGGGCGGGCGGAAGGTGGCCGACGCTGCTCCCACAACCCCTTCGTAAGCCGGCATGGCCGCCCTGGGATCGTCCGGCGCAAATCCCGGGATGGAGCAGTAGACCAGACCGGGGTTGTCCCTGGTCATCTCCTCGGGCCCCAGCCCCAACCGGTCCATGGTGCCGGGCCGGAAGTTCTCGACGACCACATCCGCGCCCGCTATGAGGGACCGGGCAGTCGCCAGGTCATCGGCCCGCTTGAGGTCCAGGGTTATGCTCCGCTTGCCCCGGTTCCACGTTGAGTTGGCCGGCGTCTTCCAGCGGGGCCCGCCGGGAGGGTCAATCCGCACGACGTCGGCGCCCTGGTCCGCCAGCAGCATTCCTGCCAGCGGGCCCGAAATATACTGCCCGAAATCAATTACCCGAATGTGTTCCAGCGCTCCTGCCATGTACGGACTCTCCCCGCAATCGGTCATAAAAATTGGCTTGGACGATCACGCGCACGCTAACACCGCGGGTATGAGCGGTCAACCGCCGGAGTGGAAACGCCCATGACCGTACATAAACCCGTTCGGCCGGGTAACCAGGGTTTGGCGCACGTCGATCACATCGCTGGCATCATGCTTGCGGACAAACCGCCACCTCGGTGTCCACGGCCCAGATGCCGCACGATTTGGCGAACCGCTGATTGACCGGCGATTCACTGGGGCCGGAAAGCGTCCTCCGGGAGTTGGTGCCAGAGGATGGTTTCTCCGTCCAGCAGTTCCTGAATCGTCCGGTCGTTTTGGCGACTGGCGATAGCGGCATGGGCCGGCAGGCCGGTGATGTGCCTCAGGAACTCGGCGTTGCGCAGCGCCCGGCTGGTGTCCCTTTCGTCTGCAGTGTATGAGGCCTCCACGGCCAGGTAAGCGGGATTGCCTTGGGAGTCCCTCACCCACATGATCAGGTCAGCGTGGTAAAAAGAGCGGCGGTCTCCGGGGGTGAAGTCTGGCGGAGGGTTCGAACGGAACAGTTCGCGCAGCGGTAGTCCGGTAATGATGTCGATGACGCTGAAACCCAGTTCTTCCGCGATCTCATCGGCGCGCTCCCGGCATATCCGGTAGGCTTGGTCGCCTCGGAGGTCCCCAATGGCGGTCTCCAGCCGTCGGTTGGTAACACGCTGCTCATCGTTGAATTTCCGCTGCTCGTCGTTGAAAACTCGCTGCCCGTCGATGAAGTTATCCACCCGTTGGTTGAATACGCGCTGTTCCTCGATGAAGTGATCCACGCGCTGGTTGGTGGCAACCTGTTCCTTGTTGAAAGCGCGCTGCTCCTCGATGAAGTGATCCACGCGCTGGTTGGTGGCAACCTGTTCCTTGTTGAAAGCGCGCTGCTCCCCCATGAAGTTGTCCACCCGATTGGCGAGGGCGGCGAAACGTTCGGGCAGCGCCAGGAGTTCGTCGCTGAGAATGAGCCGGCGAGCCTCCGCGTAGAAGGCGGGGTCTTCCCGGAGCAGCCGAATCAGGTCATCTGAGGTGTTGATGGTGGTCATGGTCGTTTCCTGGCGCAATCAATTATATGACGTTCGGGGCGGGGAAGCGCAACAGGCCAGCCCACTCGTAGCCACAGCGTTGTTCCATATCGAGCTTTACATCCCGAAATTGACCCTCCGGGGATGGGTTACTATAATCGGCAAAGCCAACGGCAGCAGCGGGTCTTTACCAGGTTGTCGGGAACCGTGCCTGCCAGGTTCACAGCATACGTGAGGAGAATTTTTCATGGTTACACAGCAGGCAGCGGTCCTGAGCCCGGAATCCATGGTAGAGGAATTTCAGAAAAACGGCGTCACCCACGTGGTGACCATTCCCGACAGCGAGACCAACTACCTGTACGAGTTGATGAAGGATCAGCCGTGGCTGGATGTCGTTCCTGCCTCCCGCGAAGGTGAGACCTTTGCCATCGCCCTGGGACTTCTGGTTGCCGGCAAGACCCCTGTCGTCCTGATCCAGAACACCGGCATGATGGAATCGGGCGACTCGATCCGCGGCATGGTCCTGGACGCCGGATTCCCGCTGGTAATGGTAGTGGGCTATCGTGGCTGGAACCGCCATGGCGTCATAACCGACTCGGCGGCCCGCTATACCGAGCCGTTCCTGAATGCCTTTCGCATCAACTACTACCTGGTGGAGCAGAACGACGACAGTCCGCGTATCTCCACGGCTTTCGAGGAGGCTCGGGCCACCAAGCGGCCGGTTGCGATCCTCGTGGGCGACGAATACCACGGGTTCAACCGCTAGACGGGTGACCCTTCACCAATAATCATTGTTCCGTTGGCACCTCACCAACTGCGAAACGTCTTCTTCGCTTGGGGGCGGACTACGGAGCAGAAAATATCCACGTAACGGAGGCACAGAATGATTCATGCCGAGGACGTATTCCGAGTATTCCAGGAGCACCGGGGGGATGCCATCGTAATTCCCACCGGCACTTCGGGTCGCCGCTGGGGAGAATTCAGCGACAACGAGAACCGAGACCTCAACCTGGGCGGCGCAATGGGCCAGACCACTTCGGCGGCCCTGGGGCTGGCCCTGGGACTGCCCGATGAAAAGGTGGTGCTGTTCGATTCCGAAGGCGCGCTGCTGATGAACATGGGGATACTGGCCACCATCGCCGGCAAGAAGCCGGAAAACTTCTGCCACATCCTGTTGGACAACGAGTGTTACGCCACGACCGGAGGACAGCCGGTGCCCAACGCGCAGGAGATCAACTACGCCGGCGTGGCCAAGGAGTCCGGTTATTCCTCTGCCTACAGCTTTGACGACCTGGAAGAGTTCGCCACCAACGTGGAGCAGATAATGCAGGATACCGGCCCGGTATTCGTCGCCATCAAGGTTGTCCCGCAGATAGAAAACGAGCCGATAGGCATGCGGGTGCGTCCGCCGACCCGCAGCCGCGACCAGACCATTCGAGACTTGCAGTCGGAGTTGGGCATCGGCGCCGATTAGCGTCAGGATCTATCCACGCCCAGCAAAATGCCCGGCTGAACACTCAGCCGGGCATTTCTTGTGTCTATGCCGGAAGCGTGCTGGGGAACCTCTGAATAAGCAATCCTTTCCGCCGGCGGGTCGTAATCGCGGCGCAGGCCGCAATCATCACGAAGGATACTTACCCAGCATCAGCCAGCCGCCGCTGCTGGGAGTGGAGAAGGCGCACAGGGCAGTCTCTGCCCGCACGGTTACCTGGCGGTCGCCGGCCGTGCCCCGTAGCTGCTCGATGCTGTCGGTGTACATGGCGGTACGGGTGCGGCCGTTGCCCAGGTTGCCGCCGCTGGAACTGAAGGGATGGGGGCCCTTGACGGTGATGTCGCCGGCGTAGAAGGAAAGGGCCTCGCCCCTCTTCACTCCGTGCCACCCGAAGCCCTCCAGGAAGAACTGGGTCATAATGGAGTAGCCGTCGTAGGGGTTGAATATGTCCACGTCGGCGGGGCCCAGGCCGGCGCCCTCGTACATTCGGGCGGCCTGCCGGTCGGTCCACATCTCCATCTCGTCCAGGTCGGGCTGGGTGGTGCGGAATGGGAAGTTGTGCTGGGAGTGGTTGAGCACATACACGGGTTGGGATTTCATATCCCGCGCCCGCTCGGCGGTGGTGAACAGGTAGGCAGCCGAGGCATTGACGGGACGGTCGCAGTCCCAGATGCGCAGTGGATTCAGGATGGGCCGGGAGCCGATGTAGTCTTCCACCGATATGGGTTGGATGTTGTGGGTGGCGTTGTACCCCCAGGGCGTGAGCATCCCGTTCTTGTGTTGGTTGATGACGAAGGGCGCAAGGTCCTCATGCACGCCGCCGTACTTCATCAGGTACTGGCGGTGGGGGAAGATGTTGATGAAGTCGTTGCCGCCGTGGTTGCCCCAGGGCACGGTCCACTGGCGTGCGCCCCGGGCGTAGTCTTCGGCATTCTCGCCGCCTCGCCGGTAGCGGCCTTCCAGGTTGCCGGTGGGATAGATCACCAAACAGGTGGAGCAGACGCCGTCGCCCACGGCCTGGGAGGCCATGCCCACCATCTCGCCGATGGTCGGCACCCCGGTGGGGGCGAATTTCACGTTCTTGAAGCCCATGGTGTCAATGAGCCACTGGGCGTTGATAAGGGTCAGGCCATACTCCGAGTCGTAGGGAGGGTCGAAGTAGGGACGCGGCGCCCACTGGGAGGCGGTGCCGCCGCTGCCGCCGGCGATGTGGCTGTCGCAGCAGACGATGCCGTCCACCTGGTCGATGGTCACTCCGGCCTGCTCCATCGCCTTTTCGCAGGCCAGGATGGTGTAAGCACCCAGGGACTCATCGAGGTTCGTCTCGTCCCACCGCCGGTCCACCGGCGAATGCCCGTAGCCGGCGATGGCCACCTTGCCCCGGTGTTCCCACACGCCCAGGCCATCCCGGTCCCTGCGCCATTGGAAGTTATTGCTGCTGGTCATAATCCGTCCTTTTGTCTCTAATCCACGAATCGGCGCGCATTTCCGATGACGGCTATTGCGCCACCCGCCACTCGTGTATCAACTGGTCTGGGGCAACTTCCTCGTAGGTGACCTCCACGGCCGCGCCCACCGGCACCTCGTAGGCCGGAACGCCCGGCAGGTTGGAGTAGAAGTTCACGGTGGGGTCCTGGTCCAGCGTTACGAGAGCAAGGTTGTAGGGCTGGTCGAGCATCCGGCGGTTCAGGCGGCCGTCCTCGATGACGATGTAGGCGGCGATGTGGCCCTTGCCCTCCACCTCTTTCCACTCCAGCCCATCGGCGGAGCCGCACACCTGGCAGGCGGCCTGCGGCGGGTACTGCAGCTTGTCGCAGGCGGTGCAGTTCTGGAGGACCAGACGCTGTTCATTCACCGCGTCCCAGAAGGGCTGGCTGAGTTCATCGGGTACCGGGATTATCTTTGGCATCGGTTGTCTCCACCTATTTCTTTTCGGTCAAAGCCTTTGCAGAGTAGTGCCTGCGGCTCGTCTCATGCGCGCCGGCCGGAACCTTATTGGCTTGAACCTGTTTGCCGCCGTTTGACCGGTCAAATCAGCGGCCATGCAATCGAGCCTGCCGAATCGCCAGCCACACCCCCCAATACTCCCATTGCTATACGGAACGATTCCCACCAGGCGCGTTTGCCCGGCCCATAGCGCCCGGCTGCATTGGTCGGTCTTCGGCTGAGTTGCGCACAGATCATTCTAACCCCAAAACGGCGTCGCATCCAGACGAGACTACCCGCTGTCCAGTGTCTTTCGATCGTTTCCCGAGAGCCCCGATCAAGGCCAGAGGACGCGGCGGGTGCACGGCGTGGCGACGCAAGGCGGCTGGCGGGCGCGGTGCTGGCCGAGCAACACGACGAATGGGCCGAGGGGCGTCGCTCTCTCACCATCATCAACCACCACCACGACCCGGCCTTGCCAGCGGGCCACATCCTGGAGGAGGAGGCCTGAACACATTGAGAACGTCGGAAGGAAGCTGGGCGCGTCTACCCGAAGGGAGGCCGTCATGATCGCAATACGGCCTGGAATAATACCGTCGGATCAGTCCAGAGATCGCCCGCGCGCGGAGGCGACACAAGTCCAGGCTTTGCGCGATTGCCCACGGCGACGGGCGACGCGTAGAAGACCAGAGGGAATTGGCCGGTGTCGGCGGCCCTGTTCCATTGCGCGCACCGGACGCGGTCAAAGCGCTTGCCCTTTCGTTTCAATATTTCCTCAGGAAGGGCGGGGACACACCGAGCAACTGCTGCCGCGCCATAGACCAGACGCGTGCAGCCGCCGATTGAGCCGCCGACCGGTCGGATCCGATGATCCTGACGCCCACGCCGTTCCCATCGGGCAGGATGGTTACGCCTGCATTGACTCCATCGCACACTGGCAGCGCTTCACGAAGCGACGCGATAACACGCCTCGCGGACTCCGCATCACAAAGCGCCAGCATGGACCCGAACGTGCGCCCACCCGGCGCATCAGGTCCGACGAGGTCCGGCACGCCGAGGACCGCCATGCTCATTGGATGATCGTTTACCGGAGAGAGATCAAAGGATTCGAGAAACGTGGGATGTCCCTGCTGCCGATGAACGACCAGGCGATTGCTGATCTTGCGGTATTGAAATACCTCACCGCGGGCCACCCGTCCTGGTGTTATCACGTCGCAATACACCAGTGTTGCGCCAGGTTCCAGGGTTATATCTACGCGTTGCATCAGGCATGCGTTTTTGAAGGGAATCAGCGGGTCGGGCAGGTACTCCAGATATCCGCCAGGAGCGACGTTGAGCTCAACGCGCTGCTCGGCCCTTCCCTCGGCCATCGTGTGCACCTTGGTGGCGCTCTGCGTGGTGACATGGGCTCTGGCTCCCGAACCCACGCTGACGGAAATCTCCTGGCGGTCGCCCTCCAGCAGCCCGCCCGTGGGATTCGCCAGGAACACGTAGGCCATGTCCGGAACGGCTTCGTCCGGATACAGGGCCTGCTGGACCAGCAGAGGTGGCCTGGTGCGAACGCGAGTCAGCCGCGTGCGTCCTGCCCTCCGTTCCAGCGTCAGAGTTGCCAGGCCGTTTTGCGCCGGGGGCGCGGCGTCAGCAGATCGTTCCGTCGCTGACAGCATCGAGCACTCGATCCACCACCGCGTCCAGGCCTTCGCCGGCGCGGCAGTTGGTAAACGCGTAGGGCAATGATCCGCGGACGGTGTCCAGGTCGCGGCGCATCACGTCCAGATCAGCGCCAACGTAGGGGGCCAGGTCGGTCTTGTTCACCACCAACAGGTCGGTTTGGGTGATGCCCTGGCCTCGCTTGCGGGGGATCTTGTCGCCGGCCGCCACGTCGATGACGTAGATCTGGTAGTCGGCCAGGGCCGGGCTGAACGTGAGCGTCAGGTTGTCGCCGCCGCTTTCAATCAGCACGATGTCGGAATCGGGGTAGGCGTCGGTAAGCTCTTCAGCGGCCAGCAGATTCAGGCTCGGGTCCTCCCGCACCGCCGCGTGGGGACAGGCCCCGGTGGCCACGCCCCGAATGCGCCCAACGTCGAACACTCCCCGCAGCGTGTTGGTAACGTGTTCGGCGTCCTCACGGGTGAAGATGTCGTTGGTTATCACCACCGGACGCCGGCCCCTGTCGATCAGCCTGGGCACCAATTTTTCGACCAGCGTCGTTTTACCGGACCCCACGGGCCCACCGATACCTATCCTGGGAACTTTTCTCATCAGTAATCTCCGGTTTTGCCCACACGATTCAGCTGGCGAACATCCGCACTTCGTCATTTTCATGCAGCATCGCAGCGATGTCGGCCTGGGGCGTGAACGATGTCATATCGCGCCAGTGCCGAGCGCCAAGTTCGGCGGCCAGCCCGACCACCGGCTCATGCAGCGAATGTAAAATCTGCTGGGCCTGGGAATGGGTCAACGGCGTCAACCTCTGGGCGGCGCCCAACACGCCTACGGCAAAGCTATGGCTGAACATCAGCAGGGCCGTTTCGGCGTCAATGCCAGCGGAATGGGCGACCACACCGAGGGCGACTGCTCCGGCGCCCGGCGTTTGGCGATCCGCGACCAGTTGCCGGAATTGAGCGCAGACGGAAGATTCCGCCCGGTCGGCCAGCGCTGATGCCGATTCGTCCAGGATACGGCGGCCGGCGTGGCAGGACGCGAGCCTCAACTCCTCAGGCAGTTTCATCGCGTGCAGGTTCCAGTCAATCTCGGTCAGCGTGTCCAAACCGCCGTCTCCGACCGCCGCATAGGCGTTGAGCAGCGCCACGCCATCGGACGGCAGAACGGACCACACCAGCAGGTTGCCCAGGTACCGCTCCACGTCGTCGGGGCTTTTCACCCACCGGCGCGACACCATGCTCTCCAGGCCCTGGGAGTGGGCGTACATCCCCGACGGAAAGAAGGAATCGGCCAACTGTAGCGCCGTGAGGAACTGCCGCGCGGCATCGCCCGTCATCGTGATTCCCTGCGATCAGACCAGGAAGTGCAGCTGGGCCAGGCTGAGACGTTCCGCCGGCGGCACCGTGGCGATTTCGCCGTCCACGCGCACCGTGTAGGTGTCGGGGTCAACCTCTATCGCCGGCATGGAGTCGTTGCGTACCATCTGCCGCTTGGTGATGGTCCGGCAACCGCGCACCGGCTCGATCCGTCGCGTCAGGCCCAGATCCCGGTGAACGCCAGCCTCGCAGGCCGCGCCGGACACGAAGGTGAGCGACGTGCTGCTCACCGCCGAGCCCATTGCGCCGAACATGGGGCGGTAGAAGGATGGCTCTGCGGTGGGTATGGAGCCGTTGGGGTCGCCCATGACCGACCAGCAGATCATGCCGCCCTTGATGATCATCTTTGGCTTGGCGCCGAAGCTGCCCAGGGGCCACAGGACGATATCGGCCAGCTTCCCCGGCTCCAGCGACCCCACCAGGTGCGAGATGCCGTGGGTGATGGCCGGGTTGATGGTCAACTTGGCCAGGTAGCGCAGCGCGCGGAAGTTGTCGTGGTCGGGCGAGTCCTCGGGCAACTTGCCCTTGAACTGGCGCATCTTGTCGGCGGTCTGGAAAAGGCGCGTGAAGTTCTCACCCACCCGTCCCATGGCCTGCGAGTCAGATGCGTACATGCTGATAACGCCCAGGTCGTGCAGCACGTCCTCGGCGGCCATGGTCTCGGGCCGGATGCGGCTCTCCGCGAACGCCACGTCCTCCGGAACCCGGGGGCTGAGGTGATGGCACACCATGAGCATGTCCATGTGCTCGGTGAGCGTGTTGACCGTGTAGGGCCGCGTCGGGTTGGTGGACGAGGGCAGCACGTTCAGCTCGGCGGCAATCCGGATGATGTCGGGGGCGTGTCCGCCGCCGGCGCCCTCGGTATGGTAGGTGTGAATGGCCCGTCCGCCGATGGCAGCGATGGTGTCCTCGACGAACCCCGCCTCGTTCAGCGTGTCGGTGTGGATCGCAACCGGCACGTCCATCCGGTCAGCGACGGACAGGCAGGTATCGATTGCCGCCGGCGTGGTTCCCCAGTCCTCATGGAGCTTGAGGCCGCTGGCGCCGGCCCGTATCTGTTCCTCCAGCGGAGCGGGATCGCTGGCGTTGCCCTTGCCCAGCAGACCCCAGTTCACCGGCAGCGGTTCTGCGGCCTCCAGCATCCGGGCGATGTTCCACGGGCCGGGCGTGCAGGTAGTGGCGTTGGTGCCGTCGGCGGGGCCGGTGCCGCCGCCGAGCATGGTGGTGATTCCGTTGGAGAGTGCGTGGTACACCTGTTGCGGCGCGATCATGTGGATATGGGAGTCGACGCCGCCGGGCGTTGCGATGAGATGCTCGCCGGCGATGACCTCCGTGCCCGGGCCAACCACCAGGTCGGGATGCACGCCATCCATGATGCCGGGGTTGCCCGACTTGCCCAGCGCGACAATGTGGCCGTGCCGGACACCGATGTCGGCCTTGATGACGCCCAGCACCGGGTCCATGACGATGGCGTTGGTAATGACCAGGTCCAGGGCCCCGTTGGCGTTGGTGATTTCAGAAGCTTGTCCCATGCCGTCGCGGGCCGACTTGCCGCCGCCGAAGACCAGCTCGTCGCCGTGGGTGAGGAGGTCGCGCTCGACCTCGCAAACCAGCGAGGTATCGGCCAGGCGAAAACGGTCTCCAACTGTGGGGCCGTAGAGTTCCACGTACTGCCGGCGGCTGATTCTGGCCATGCTATCCCTCGTTGGTGGGGTTGGAGTCTGCGCCCGGCCGGTTGCCAAAGGCGCGGGAGGACATGGCATCCAGCGCTTGGACACGCACGGTGGGCGAATCCAAATTGCCGTCAGTCAGGCCGTTGAGTCCCCGGACGCGGCGAGCGCCGCCGATGGCAACCAGCGGCACATCCCTGCGGTCGCCCGGTTCGAAGCGCACCGCGGCGCCGGAGGGAACATCCAGGCGCATCCCGAATGCGGCTTCCCGGTCGAACTGCAAGGCCCGGTTCACCTCGAAGAAGTGGAAATGCGAGCCGACCTGGATCGCCCGGTCTCCCGTGTTCCAGACGGACAGAGTCTTGGTGGGCCGTCCGGCGTTTATCTCGATGGGTTCGTCGGCGAAGGTGTAGTGTTCGGTGGGGTTGCTCATGCTTGTCGCGCCTGTGGCTACACTATGGGGTCGTGGACGGAAACCAGCTTGGTGCCGTCGGGGAAGGTGGCCTCCACCTGCACCAGGTCAACCAGTTCGGGGACGCCTTCCATCACATCGTCGCGGGTGAGTACCTGCCGGCCCAGCTCCATAACCTCGGCAACGGTGCGCCCGTCGCGCGCGCCCTCCAGGATGGATTCGGTGATCAGCGCCACCGACTCCGGCACGTTGAGCTTGAGGCCCCGACCCTGCCGTTTGCGGGCCAGGTCGGCGGCGACGTAGATCAGCAGCTTCTCCGATTCGCGGGGTGTGAGCATCATGATGCGTTGCCTCCAGCGTTACAGCGTGGAGAGGTAACGTGAGACTTCGTAGTCGGTAACCTCGCTCCGATACTCGTCCCACTCCAGCTTCTTGTTCTCGATGAGGCTGTTGAACACGTGGTCTCCGAGGGCTTCGTAAAGCAGTTCGCTGGTCTCGGCAAGCGTGATCGCCTCGCCCAGGCTGGAGGGCAGGGTACGGATGCCCAATGACTGCCGGCGCTGTGGCGACATCTCCTGCACGTTGCCGACCACCGGCGAGGGCACCTGGTACTGGTCCTCGATTCCCTTGAGACCGGCAGCCAGCATGGCGCTGAATGCAAGGTAGGGATTGCACGACGGGTCGGGGGAACGGTACTCGATACGGATGGAGGATTCCTCGCCCCTTTCGTAGCTGGGCACGCGAATAAGATCCGAACGGTTGACGTGGGTCCAGGATACGTACACCGGCGCTTCGTACCCTGGAATGAGCCGCTTGTACGAGTTGACCCACTGATTGGTCACCAGCGTTATCTCCGGCGCATGCATGATCAGCCCGGCGATGAACTGCTTGCCCAACATGGAGAGGTACTGCTCATCATCGGCGTCGTAGAACCGGTTCTCGTTCCCGGCAAAGAGGGACTGGTGCAGGTGCAGGCCGGAGCCGTTGATGCGGGACATGGGCTTGGGCATGAAGGTGGCGTACACGCTCTGGAGTTGGGCCAGTTCCTTGATGACCAGCTTGGCCGTCATCAGGTTGTCCGCCATGGTCAGCGCGTCGGTGTACTCAAGGTCGATCTCGTGCTGGCTGGGCGCGCCCTCGTGGTGGGAATACTTGACCGGGATGCCCATTTCCGCCAGGTTCAGCACGGTGTCGCGGCGCAGGTCGGATGCGGGGAAGCTGGACAGCTGGTCAAAGTAGCCGTCGTGGTCCAGAAGTTCCGGGGCTGAAGAGTTCTTCAGATAGAAGAACTCCAGCTCCGCGCCCACGTTGTAGGTGAGGCCCAGTTCGGCGGCCTTTTCCAGGTTGCGCATCAGGACGTATCGGGGGTCGCCGACGAAGGTCTGGCCTCGAGGATGGCGGATATTGCAGAACATCCGGGCCACCGCGTTCTGACGGGGACGCCAGGGCAGCAGCGCGAAGGTGGCGGGGTCGGGGTAGGCGCGCATGTCGCTCTCGTGGTGGCGTGCGAAGCCGTCAATGGCGGAGCCGTCGAAGCCCACCCCGCGGTCCAGCGCATCCTCCAGGTCGTCGGCGGTCACCGCGAAGCCCTTCAGCTTGCCCAGGATGTCGGTGAACCACAGGCGAATGAACTTGACGTCGTTTTCCCGCGCGGTTCGCAGAACAAAATCCCGCGCGGCGGTTCCTTCAGTTGACATGGCTTTTCCTCATGCTGTGCGTTTCGTGCCGGGACTACACCGCGACGTACTCCCGGATCAGGTTGTGGTCCAGGTCGCGAGCGGCGCCCTCCAGGACGATGGCTCCTTTTTCCATCACGTAGCAGTAGTCGGCGATGCTCAGGGCGAAATCCAGGAACTGCTCCACCAGCAGGATGGTGGTCTCCTGCTGCTCCCTCAAACGGTGCAGCAGGTCTTCGATCTCCTGCACTATGGACGGCTGTATCCCCTCAGTGGGTTCGTCCAATAGCAGCAGGGTCGGGCGTCGGATCAACGCTCGCGCCAAAGCCAGTTGCTGCTGCTGACCCCCGCTCAGCGTGCCGGCCACCTTCTTCGGGTTGATCTTCAGGGCCGGGAACAGTCCATACATCCGGTCGATGGCTTCCGGCCTTCCCTTCTTGTCCGGGAAAGACTCGAGACCCATCAGGAGGTTTTCGTACACCGTCAGATACGGGAATATGTGCCGCCCCTGGGGAACATATCCGAATCCCGCCCTGGCCCGCTTGTGCGGGGCCCAGCGCGTCAGGTCCGACTGGCCGAATCGAATCTGGCCGGCCCGGGGGTTGAGCAATCCCATGATCGCCTTGAGCAGCGTGGTCTTTCCGACCCCGTTGCGTCCCATCAGGCAGACCACCTGGCCCTCCGGCACGTCCAGCGCCACGTCGGTCAACACCAGGCTCTGCCCATAGCCCACGGACAGGTTCGTGATGGTCAGGAACGGTTCTGGTTGGCGGAACATCGATGACACCATCAATCGGCGGCGATCGGAGCGGCTTGCGGCTCGGGCTCGCGCCGGCCGTTGAGTCGCCCGGCCTGCGGCCTCTGCGTCCTGTTGTTGCCCAGGTAGGCGCGGATCACTTCGGGGTCCTGCTGCACGTCTTCCATCGATCCCTCGCTGAGCACTTTGCCCAGGTGCAGCACGGTAACCGTCTGGGCGAACTGGCGCACGAAGTCCATGTCGTGTTCCACCACCAGCACCGACCGCTCTCCTCCAATGGATTGCAGCAACTCTCCGGTGCGGTCGCGTTCACGGCGGGTCATGCCCGCTACGGGTTCGTCCAGCAGGAGCAGCTTCG
Source organism: Dehalococcoidia bacterium (assembly GCA_965116565.1). Classification (GTDB taxonomy): domain Bacteria; phylum Chloroflexota; class Dehalococcoidia; order Lucifugimonadales; family UBA3495; genus Bin87. The sequence goes on along the minus strand of OZ220699.1, from coordinate 84,109 downwards.
GTTCCTGAACCAAAAGCATCCCGATTTCCAGCCACTGCTTTTCCCCGTGGGACAGCCCGCCGGCCACGTCCCTGGCGCGATGGGACAGACCCACCTGCTCCAGCGTGGCCATGATGCGGTCCCCGTCGCCTCGCCGCAGCTTTCCCAGGAGACCGGTGATCCTGCTGCGGAAGCCGAGCATCACCTCCAGGTTTTCGTGAACCGTGAGGCTCGAATATATGGACGGCGTCTGGAATTTGCGGCCCACGCCGAGGCGCACCAGCTGGTGCTCCTGCCGCCGGCCGAGGTCGATGGTTCCGTCGAAGATGATGCGCCCCTTGCTGGGTTTGGACTTGCCGGTGATCACGTCGATCAGCGTCGTCTTGCCCGCTCCGTTGGGGCCAATGAGGAAGCGCATCTCGCCATACGACACGGCCATATCCAGTTCGTCCAGCACGGTGAATCCGTCGAAACTGACCGTGAGGCTCTCCACCGACAGGATCGGCTTGCTCATGGATGACGCGGGCGTCAAACCGTTGGGAGACGTCAAGGTGGTTTGACGAGGCTGCAAGCCACTTGTCATCGTTGTCCTCCGGGCATCAGGCCACGGATCGCGTTGCGAACCTGCTCCCTGGACAGCCACCAGGGGCGTTGCCAGCCCTCCCCGCGCAGCAGGCCCATGATCCCCGCCGGGAACAGCAGCACCGCGCCGATGAACAGCAGGCCCAGGAAGTACTGCCAGATTGCAGGAAAGGACTCGCTCAATCCGCTCTTGGCGCCGTTCACGGCGATGGCGCCGAGGATGGCGCCCAGCAGCACGCCGCGCCCTCCCACGGCCACCCAGATGGCGACCTCGATGGACGGCACAATGCCCATCATGGTGGGGGAGATGATGCCCACCTGCGGCGTGAACAACGCGCCGGCCACTCCGGCCATGCCTGCTGACAGGGCGAATACCAGCGTTTTCAGCACCGCGGGGTCGTAGCCGGAAAACCGCACCCTGTTCTCGTCGTCCCGCATGGCAACCAGCAGCCGGCCCAGGCGGGAGGAGATCAGCCACCAGCACAGCAGGTACGCAACTGCCAACGCGCCCACGCTGACGTAGTACAGGATCAGCTGCATGGACGGGGCGTTCAGCGAATAGCCGAATATGGTGGTGTAGTTGGTGATGCCGTTGGTTCCGCCGGTGTACGGCTGCTGCCCGATGAACAGGATGCTGACGATCAGCGCCAACGCCTGGGTGATCAGCGCGAAATAGACGCCCGTGATGCGGCTGCGGAACACCAGGTAACCCAGCGCTCCGGCCAGCGCGGCGGGCACGATGAAGGTCATCGGGAAGGCGAACCATGCGTATTTGAACGGGGCCCAGAAAATGGGCAGTTCCGTCAAGCCGCTCCAGAACATGAAGTCGGGCAGCTTCCCGCCGGCCGATTCCAGCTTCAGGAACATCGCCATTGCGTAGCCGCCGAGACCGAAGAAGACGCCGTGCCCCAGGCTGAGCATGCCGGCGTACCCCCAGATCAGATTCAGGGACAGGGCCAGCATGGCGAACGTCAGGAACTTGCCCAGCAGCGCGACGCGAAAATCCGATAGGACCATGGGAGCCAGCAGCAGCACCGCCAGCATGACGAGCGGGGCAACCCACGACCCGATCAGGTCGTTGATCTTGACCGGAGCCGAGGCGTTCCGCACCGCGGTGATGATGGACGATTTCGTTGCCATACCGCGCTACCGTCCCTTGGCGCGCATCAAGCCGGCGGGACGCCACTGCAGGAACAGGATCACCATGGCGAACACCAGCACCTTTCCCACCACGGCGGTGGTGCCGAACTCGAACAGCGTATTCAGCATCCCGATGATCAGGGCGGCCAGGATCGTGCCGGGAACCTGCCCCAACCCGCCCAGTATGACCACGATAAAGGAGTCAACTATGTAGAAGGTCCCCAGCGACGGCCCGATGGGGCCGATCAGGGTCAGTGCGCAGCCGGCGATTCCGGCCAGGCCCGAACCCAGGGCGAACGTGAAGCTGTCAACGCGGCGGGTGGATACGCCCAGGCTGGCGGCCATATCGCGGTTCTGCATCACGCCGCGCATCCGTCGCCCCTCATTGGAACGGTACATGTACCAGTAGAGACCGCCGATGCAGGCGGTGACCAAGGCCAGGATGAAGACGCGCTTGGTAGGCAGGACCAGATCGGAGGTGACGGTTATCGCGGTGCCCAGCCAGGGCGGCGAGACGACCTGCACGTTGGGCGCGCCGAAGATGGACCGGGCCAGTTGCTGCAGGAACAGCCCGACGCCCCAGGTAGCCAGCAGCGTGTCCAGGGGACGGCGGTACAGGAACCGGATCAGCGCGTTCTCCACCAGGTATCCCGCCGTTCCGGCCACCACGAACGATGCCGGGATGGCGATCAGGAAGGTCACTCCCGATTGGGGATCGCCGGTGAAACTCAGCGCTGCCTGCTGCAGGGCGTACGTGGTGTACGCGCCGATCATGATGAACTCGCCGTGGGCCAGGTTGATGACGTTCATCAACCCGAAGGACAGCGCCAGGCCCAGCGCGATCAGCAGCAGGATGGAGCTCAGGCTGAGCCCATTGAACAGTTGTAACGCCCAAACTTCCATTGTGTGGCCATTGTGGAGTGGGAGTTGGTTTCCGCGAGGATGCCTTCCGTCTCGGGCGACTGCGCCATCCTCAGCGGCTAATGTCACCTGTCATTGCGAGTGCAGCGCGGCTGCCTCACAATGACAGGGTCGGTGCGTGCGAGACTACTGGGCCAGCTCCCGCAGGCCGGCGGCCCAGGCGTAGGTGTCCAGGTAAGGGTCGGGCACCACGGGGGCGCCGGAGTTCCAGACCTCGTCGATCTGCCCGTCCTCCCGGACGGTGCCGATGCGGACGGTCTTGGACACGTGCTGGTTCTCGTTGTGGATGGTCACCATTCCGCCGGGAGCGGCGAACTGGATTCCCTTGGCGGCTTCCTTGACGGCGGCGACATCGGTGCTGCCCGCCTTTTCGACGGCGGCTTTCCACAGGTAGACGCCGAAGTAACCGGCCTCGATGGGGTCGTCGGTTACGCGGTTTTCGCCATACTTGGCCTTGAAGGCGCTGACGAACTTCACGTTCTCCGGCGTGTCGGTGGTCTGGAAGTAGTTCCAGGCGACCAGGTGTCCGGCGATGTTGTCGGCGCCGATGCCGGTGATCTCTTCCTCAGCGACGCTCACGGAAATCGTCGGCAAGTCCTCGGCGGAGATGCCCGCGTCCTTGAGTTGCTTGAAGAAGGCCACGTTGGAGTCGCCGTTCAGCGTGTTGAACACCACGTCGGGCTCGGCGGCCTTGATCTTGGTGATGACTGTGCTGTACTCGGTGTGCCCCAACGGGGTGTATTCCTCGCCCACGGCCTCGATTCCGGCGGCGGCCAACTGCTTGTTGATGATCAGGTTGGACGTGCGGGGGAAGACATAATCGGAACCCAGCAGGTAGAACTTGGTCTTGCCCTCTCCCAGCAGGTACTCGATGGCGGGCACGATCTGCTGGTTGGTGGTTGCTCCGGTGTAGAAGATGTTGGGCGAGGTCTCCAAACCTTCGTATTGCACCGGGTAGAACAGCAGGCCGTCGTTGGCCTCGAACACCGGCAGCATGGCCTTGCGGCTCGCGCTGGTCCATCCGCCAAACACCACTGCTACCTCATCTTCCTGGAGCAGCTTGCGGGCCTTCTCGGCGAAGGTGGGCCAGTCGGAAGCGCCGTCCTCGATCACGACCTCAAGCTGCTTGCCCATGACCCCGCCGGAGGCGTTGATTTCTTCGATAGCCAGCAGTTCGGCGTCGTGCACGGCGGTTTCGCTGATCGACATGGTGCCGGAAAGGGAATGCAGTATCCCCACCTTGATGGTGTCGGATTCAGCAGCGGCGGGATCGGCGGCCGGCGCCTGGTTTGCAGCCGGAGCGGCCGGGGCAGCCGGCGGAGGCGGCGGTTCGGAGCCGCAGGCGGCCAGCGCGAGCGCCATCAGGACGGCCACTGCGCCGAGCGCAACGAACCGCGCCAACGCAGGTACTTTCGATAAACCTATGTGAGACATTACGTATTTCCCCCTGTCAAATAAACTGCCAGTGTCCTCATCCCGCTCGTCGGTTTGAACGATCAAGTCGGTTGTGGATCGCCGGCGTCGTTGGGAAATACGCTAGTCCCACGCTGTTAACGGCGAATTGCAATTGTGTGACTTTGAGGTTGCAGCGACGTTAACTTCACGTAACGTCGGGCAGGTTTTCACACACAACGCCCGCGGCCGGACTGACCATGAGTGTCCCCGCAATCCCCAGTCGAGGACGCGCGTCTGGAAGGCAGCGGTAGGGCCGCGGAAGTGTAGCGCCACTCCGTGGCGCTACAGGGATGGAGTGGCGCGCAGATAGCGCCGGCGTGGGCCTTGTCGACCGGGTCAACGCGCCAGCGCACGGCGAGACGTATCTTCGCCGGCTACTCCAGGTGGCGCAGCAGGCTGCCGAAACCTTCGATGGGCTTGGTCCACCCCAGCCGGCGCAGGGCCAGCCAGATGGTGGCCTGGTTCACGGTGATCACCGTCTTGCCCAACCGCTGCTCCAGTTGCTCTGCCGCGTCCAGCGCGCGCCACGCCGTGCCGGGCAGGAAGATGGTGTCCGCATCGTCCTGGGCCGCCTCGGCGGCGAAGTCGACAATGGCCTGGGGTGGGTCCATGTCGATCTCGCGAGGGTTCATGGAGTCCTCCATCCACGGCGCGCCGTCCGCGCTCAGCACCTCGAACCCGGCCTCCTCCATGAGGGGCTTCAGGCGGTTGCGCAAATGGTAGTTGCGGTACGGGCCGGCGATGCTCAGCTTGCGGCTGCCCATGTGCCGCATCGCGGCGATGCACGAACTCACGGCGGTGATCGACTCGACCCCGCTGGCCTCCTCCATCAGCTTTGCCATGGACTGGTCGTAGGCCATGTAGCCCTTGTGCCACGTGCCGGAGGTGCAGGCGTACACCAGCACGTCGGGGCCGATGTTGGACAGGGCGCTGGCGCCTCGGGCCACGTCGTCGTTCATCTTGCCCACGTCGAACCCGAACAGCGCCCACTCCACCTCGTTGGCCTCGGCGCTGGTCATGCTGAGGCGGTGCCCCGACTCGGTCGGCGTGTCCGGCTGGCTGCCCCATGCGCCGTTCCACATTCGCTCGAAGTGCACGGTGATTTCGGGCGGCACCACCCGGTAGAAGTCGGGTTCCACCACCGGGTTGGTTGCGGGCACCAGGGCCCCGATGCGGCGCGTTTGGGTCAGGTCTGCCATTTTTTCCACTCCAGTCCAAGCAATCATAGTTGGAATCGGGGCCGCGGTCTTTGGGGTGGCGATATGAACGCTAATCCCTAGCCGTGATAAAGTGACGCCGCCGGAGGGTCGGTTCTCCAGCGGAGTTTCAGCGTCAACCTGTAGTGGAGGTCACGCTGCTGTGGCTGATTATACTCCCCATCCCCTTGTTTTTCCGGAACTTGACGGCACCTTCTCCGCGCTCAGCGATTCGTCCCCTGGCCTGCTGTACCGCGTCGAAATTGTGGAGGACCGCAACGGCGTCCTTCGTTACGTCTGCGAGTGCAGAGGGGCAAGAGCCAGAGGGCACTGCAAACACATCGACCGCGTGTTTGATGCCTTTCCCGAGGAAACCGCCGACGTTGTGGTGATAGAGCTGCCTCGATGCCAAGCCATGACCCTGGCTGGGCGGCAATGTCGGAACACCCCTTGGCGGCGCTCCATCTACTGCGGCCGCCACCAGCATCTGACGTGGGAACTGTCCGGCGAAGACGAGGACGACGAACCGGTTCTGCAACCTCCACCGGCGACACCGACACCGCCCTCCCCCCCTTGGTATTTGCGCAAAGCGAACATGATTGCCTTTGGCTTCGTTGGCTTTGTGACCCTGCTTCTGGTTTGCACCATGACCCTAGGCTGCGCCGCGCCGGTGGCCAGCGTTCCGCCCACGGCTGAGCGCATCGCGTCAACGGCATTGCCGACGCCCACGGCCCCTCCCTCCATCAACACAGAGCAGTGCGACTCCATCCGTCGTGATCTGATCGACGCGTTGCGCCGTGTAAATAGCGACATCGCCAAACGCGAAGCGGCGATTGCTAACGCGGCGGCGCAACTGAATTTTATATCGGAGCCTCTGGTCGTCGATATTGTCGAGACGGAGCTGGGCGGGAGCTACGATTCAGCTACGCGGACCATGCGAGAAGCGAGGGATGAATTCACCAAAACGCTGAAGGATGCGCCGCGCGACTGTCTCGATATAGCCGGCTGGTCGGACGCCGTTTTCACGTACACCGGGAGCCCCACCTTCGACAAATGCAATGAGCGGCGGACGGCGGCGAGGGACGCTTTGCCGGAGGATGTGCAGTGGGCCTACCTCGACCAGGTGGACGTAGTGCTCGACATCATGGCCGAGGATTCACCGAACCTGGATTACAAGGTCGCACACCAAACTCTCGGCGGGTTGGTTCACGCTGACCACCTTATGCTCCAGGAGGGGGCCAACCGAGCCTTGACCTCTCTGTGCGGAGCGAAAGAATGGAACCAGGCGGCCGACGAGCTGGGGGATTGAAACGCGATTGGACCCCATTTGCAACGCTAATTGACAAGCATCCGGGGGCGGATGATATATTGATCCAGTGGGATCACCACGGGCTGGACACTCGTAAGGGAGTCCAGCCCTTTACGTTTGTCCCGGAAGCCAGCACCTGGTCCCGCCTAAAGCCTCTCACCTGAGCGTTTTCGCTGTGAGAGGCTTTTCGCTTGGGTGGGAGGTCGTCATCGAGGAGATGCATGGCCTACACCATCGTTCGGCGTATTATACAATCCTCACCTGCGCCAGATGCGGTAAAGGAGGGAAATACATGGGCTGGTCCAACAACCATCCGAACGGTCTCATTCACTACAACCCGAAGCAGGCGTATCGGGGCTACACCCTGGTGACCAACCTGAACGGGCAGGAATCTCGTCTCATCGACATGGAGGGGCGCATCTGCCACACCTGGCGCTCCAGCCAGGGCATCGGGTATTCGTACCTGCTGCCCAACGGCAACCTGCTGCTGCGCACCGGTCCGGCGGCGGAGGAGACCTCATTCCTGGAGCGTCCCGAGATGGAACTGCTGCCTCGCGGCGGCAGGACGGTGGCCGGCGCCATCCTGGAGCTGGACTGGGACAGCAACGTGGTCTGGGAATACCGGTACCCGCTGCTGCACCATGACTTCGAGCGTCTGCCCAACGGAAACACCCTGGTGCTGACTTGGGAACTGATCCCCGAGGAAATCTCGCAGCGGGTCAAGGGCGGGCACGAGGACGGCGAGAGCGGAGGCATGCTGGGGGACGTGGTCCGGGAGATCACCCCCGCCGGTGATACGGTGTACGAATGGACCTCATGGGATCACCTTGACCTCGATGAGGATCGCATCTGCTTCCTGGAGGGACGTGAGGAGTGGACGCACCAGAACGCTCTGAACGTTACCCCCGAAGGCGACCTGCTGGTCAGCTTCCGCCAGACCGACACCGTGGGCATCGTTGAAAAGGATAGCGGCAAGTTCCGCTGGAAGTGGGGGCGCGGCAACATCTCGCACCAGCATCACCCCACCATGCTCAGCAACGGGCGGGTACTCCTCTTTGACAATGGGCCCCACAAGCGCGGCGTCACGCACTCCCGCGTGATAGAGGTCGATCCCGCCACCGACGAGGTTGCCTGGGAATACCGCGGCGACCCGCCCATATCCTTCTACAGCTATCACATCAGCGGCGCGGAGCGTCTGCCCAATGGCAACACGCTGATCTGCGAGGGCGCGCCCGGCCGCCTCTTCGAGGTGACGCCGGCGAGGGAAGTCGTGTGGGAGTACATCAACCCGTTCCTGGGGCAGAGCGGTTTCGGCGTCGGCGGTTCCATCTCGGGTCAGGCCAACTCCGTGTTCCGCGCCCACCGCTACGGCCACGACCATCCAGCGCTGGCCGGCCGGGACCTCGACCCCGACCGGTACGCCAACCTGAACCGCCTGTATACATAAGGGCCGGGAAGGCGCTTGCGGCGGCCTGCTCGATCAATGTTGTCCTCCCGCGGGGTATAATCCAATCCAACGCCTGCCGCATCGCAGACCGACCACGCACGCGCCAGACTCGGCGAGGCTCACCATGACCACCGCCAAAACACCCAAAACTTTCCCCTCCTACCAGCTGCCGGACACTCCCTTCATTCCCGACGAGAAGATGACCGTATTTGACCATCTCACCTTCACCGGCAGCGCGCATTTCCTGGCCCAACATCTCGGCAACCTCGACACCACGGTGATCGGCGGCGACCGCTACCTCACGACGGTTCTGCCCGCGGAACTCGCTGACATGTCCGACGTGCCCTACCCAGACATGCTGGTGTCCTTGAACGCTTACCCTGTCACCTTTCGCGCCCGCAACGGATACGTCATCTCAGAGCAGGGCAAGCCGCCCGATTTCGTGCTGGAAGTTGCCTCGGCGTCAAGCGGCCGCAGGGACACCGTGGACAAGCGAATCACCTACGCCGACCTGGGTATTCCCGAATACTGGCGCTTTGACGAGACCGGCCAGTTCCACGGCACGAGGCTGGCCGGCGACCGCCTGTCGGGCGGGCGATACGAACCCATACAGATTGATGAACTGTCTGACGGCAGCCTGCAGGGGCACAGCGCCATCCTGAATGTTGACGTACGCTGGATCGACGGGCATCTGGTCTGGTACGACCCCGCAACCGGCGAGCCCGTCGCCACCCTGGATTCGGTACGGCAAGCCTTTGCCGAGGAAAGGGAGGCGCTGACCCAAGAGCGGGAAGCTCGCCTCCAGGCCGAAGCCCGGGTACGAGAACTGGAGGAGCAGATCCGCCAACTGCGGGGCGAATGACCACCACGAATCGACATTGGGCAGGTGCAACTTGCGCGTCCTGGTAATCGGAGCCAGCGGCTTCATCGGACGATACCTGATGCGGCGCCTCGGCGCGTCGCCGGACCATGAAGTGGCCGGCACCTACCGGTCCCAGCCTCCCGCCGACGATGGCAACGCGTGGCATCAGGTGGAACTCACGGATACGGGCGCCCTGGAGTCGCTGTTCGAGCAGGTCCGGCCGCAGTTGGTGATCCATCTGGCGGCCATGGCCGACGTTGGGACGGCGGAGCGGGAACCCGAGCGCGCCACTGCCGTCAATGTGACCGCAACGGCAACCATTGCGAGGCTCTGTGAGCAGCACGGGTCAAGGCTGATTTTCGTGTCCACGGAGTACGTGTACGACGGCGAGGGCGGACCGTACCGGGAGGACAGAACCCCAAGACCCAACACCCACTATGGTCGTACCAAGTGGGAGGCTGAGCAGGAGGTGGCCTGGGAGACCGAATCCTGGAGCATCGTTCGCACCAGCATCGTGTACGGATGGCCAGAGCCGGGGCAGCGCAACTTCGCCCCGTGGCTCATCGAGAACCTCCGCAACGGCCGGCCCTACCTCGCCCCCACCGATGTCATGCGAACGCCGGTGTACGTGGAGCACCTGGTGGACGGCATCGCGAGGATGGTCGGACTGGATTGCCCGGGCATTCTGCACATCGCCGGCCGCGACTGGGTGAGCATGTACGACTTCGCCCTGGCCATAGCGCGGACGTTCCAACTGGACGAGAACCTGGTGCAACCGGTGGACGCCGATAGTCGGGCTCGCGCCGGAGAATCAAGCCGGCCCGACCTGCTGGGCCTGGACAGCGCCCAAACCATGCGCCGGCTGAATCTGGAACACCCGGGGCTGGCGGAGGGCATCGCCGCGTTGAGAGCCGACGCGCCGGGCCCATGACCTTCCGACTGAACCGGGAACTGAAGGCGTACTGCGACAATTTCGCCCCCATCCGCCGGCTGCTGCGCGACCACGGCGCGGCGCTCGTCGAGGTCAAGGAGCAGGTGGACTACTACTACCGCCTGCCGCCCGTGGATGCAGACGGCGGCACGCGCCGCCTCAAACTCCGCATCGAGGACGGCAAAGGCGAGCTGATCTACTATTGCGAGGGTCAGGATAGGGGCGCCCGCACCAGCCGATTTCAGACGGCGGAAGCCAACGATCCCTCAATGAAAGAACTGCTGGAGGCCGCGCTGGGCATCAGCGCAGTCGTCCGCAAGCAGCGGGAGTTGTGGGCGAAAGACAACGTCGTATTCAACCTGGACACGGTGGAGGGCGTCGGCCGGATATTTGAGGTGGAGGTCCAGGCGCAGGATGGCTGCGACATAGACCTCCAGATAGCCGAGTACCAACGTCTATTCGAGCCGTGCCTAGGCAATCACATCGTCGGCTCCAACGAGGATTTGGTTGCCGCCGCTAATTCCCCGACTTGATGAACTCGGCGACACGCTCGGCGATCATCATGGTGGTGACGTTGGTGTTGGCGCGCACCACGTCCGGCATGATCGACGCATCCGCGACCCGCAGGCCGGCGACGCCGCGCACGCGTAGGTTCGTATCCACCACGGCCATGGCATCGTCGTCCGGCCCCATCTTGCAGGTGCCGGAGATGTGATACGACGTGCTGATGTTGCGGCGCAGCCACGCATCCAGCGTCTCGTTGGATTCCAGGTCGGCCGCCGTGGGCGCGGTGATCTCGTCGATGATGTCGTCGTAGGCGCTGTTCTGAAGCAGCGACACGCAGAGGCGGACGGCCTCCCGCAGCCGCTGCCGGTCCCAGTCCTCCTCCAGGTAGCGGTAGTCCATGCTGGGCTGCACGTGGGGGTCGGCGGACTCGAGCCGCAACTCGCCCTTGCCGGCCGCCAGGTACAGGCCGCAGTTGACGGTGTGGGCCGGGTTGTCGTCCCGCACCACGGTGTTCAGCGACGCCGGCGACAGGATCATGTCGTTGGGCGTGTCGGAGCCGGTGGCGGTGTAACGCAGGCGCAGGGCGCGCATGCCGTTGGGGTCCTGGGGAACGCCCTCCCTGACCATGTAGCGCACCGACACGTTGGGGTGGTCGCGCATGTTCTGGCCCACGCCGGGCGACTCGACGACGACGGGGATACCGTGCGTCCGCAGTTGGTCGGCGGGGCCGATGCCCGACAGCATGAGCAGTTGGGGCGAGCCGACGGCGCCGGTGCACAGGATGATCTCGTCGCCCTCGACGACGAAGGTCTCGCCGCCGCTCTCGACCTCCATCCCGACCGCTCGTGGTGAGCCTGCCCCGTCATGCTCCAGCACGACGCGGCGGGCCTGGGCGTTGGGGCGGATGGTCAGGTTGAGGCGGTGTCGCGCCATGTCGACGTAGCACAGGGCCATGCTCATGCGCACGCCGTCGATGTTGTTCTCGGCGCGCAGGCTGACGCCGGTGGCCTCCGGATTATTCACGTCGGGATGGAACGGGTAACCGGCTCCGGTGGCGGCCTGGAAGAACGCCTCCTGGGACGGCGGCCAGGTCTCGCGCTGGTGATGCCGCACGGGAACCGGCCCGTCGGTGCCGTGGAAGTCGTCGTGGAAGTCGGCATCGTTCTCCAGGCGACGGAAGTAGGGCAGGCAGTCCACGTAACCCCAGCCCTCGTTGCCCCATGACTCCCAGGTGTCGTAGTCCTCGGGTGCGCCGCGGATGAAGGTCTGGCCGTTGATGGCGCTGGAACCGCCCAGCACGCGGCCGCGCGGCACGGGCATGGCGTCCTGCTCCGGCGTGGCCGTGCCGGTGAAGGACCAGTTGAAGGGCGAACCGGCGGCGCGGGCCTCCAGGTTCACAGTGCCCCAGCCCAGCTTGAGCATCTCGGGCAGGTGGTTGAAATCGGGATAGTCCGGCCCCGCCTCCAGCAGCAGCACGGAGCGGTCAGGATCCTCGGAGAGGCGGGCAGCGACGATGCACCCGGCCGTCCCGCCGCCGACAACGATGTGGTCGTATTTCATGGGCATGGCTCCCTACGTGGGTTGGGTTGGATGGGGGCATTGTACATGGTGGGATTCGGTCTTCGTTTACGCCCTATCGCCCAAACGCTGACGATATGAGATCAAGTCTTGCTCCGTAATGGATTCGGGCGGCACAAGTTGATAGTGCCTTTCTGAGGAGACTCTGATGTCGTCACCTTGCCGTTCGAACTCGAACAGGGCGATTGTCTCGTCATCCATGAACTGCGCCCCGACCGGCCGGCAAATTAGTGTAGGCAGTTTTTCGGTGCAGATAGCGATGTCTTGTTCGATCTGGACCCGGTTGAGTCTGTCGTTGCCTCCTTTCGCCTGTACTGGCACCGCGTATTGGGACCCACTCTTGTCGACACCAACGTAAATCTCATCGGTCTCCACCTGCCCCATTCCGGACACGGTGGTCCTGAGGTGGTTCTGCAACGAGTAACAAGCAAGGCCCAGAAACACATCGATCAACCGGTTGTATCTGACACGGGCCAAAAGCGCTTGCTCATCACTGAAGGCGTACTTCGCGATAATCCCCGGGGTAGCATCGGGAATTTTCGTCACCGACAGGTTCGGGTTCGCAATTAAGGGCAAGTCCGTTACCAAAACCAGCCTGTACCTGGCTCGCCCTGCGGGCCTGATGATCCACGTTTCCCCTTCGGGCGCCAGGTTCAGGATGCTGTCAGGCAATTGCGTCCTGTACCGAAAACTGTAGATGACGTCCCCAAGATTCTTGGGAAGGTTGATGTTGAGAGCGGCAGCACATGTAACTATGTCAGGCCGCTCAAATTCCACCTCGCGGTTCCCGTCCTGATATTTGGAGCGGAAGATGGCCTCAATAATTCTTGAATAACGGTTCGCCCGGGGCATGGCGGCGTACCCTTGCTACTGGGAACCTTTCCATTCAAGGAGAACGACTTCCTCACGAAGTTGTTCACCGGTAACGGTCGATAGCCTCGTCCGGAAAAGGTCTACACCAATCACCCGGTAGCCGAGGGATTCCGCGAGTTCGGCGACAATCCGGCCCGTACGGATCATCACCCTCAAATACGACGCCTGGTCGCCTACAACATAAGCCAGCTTTGCGCCAGGCCGAAGAATCGGACGCAGAGAGGCCAGATGTCTCGTCATGCCGCCGAAATAGAGTCGCGTGACGCGGGGATAAAGCCGCTCAAAACCCGAAGTCTTGCCAAGTTCAACGCGCCGGCGCTCAATGGCGTCCGCGATTTCTTGTATCCCGTCGTGCGCTTCGACCACCAGATCATCCGTGTCGGATTTATACACACCTCTGGTGTTGGAACGGATCAAATCTTGTTTTAGAGACCGCAACTGCTGTCTGTCCTTTATCAACCCAAGGATCACGGACTCTAGGCGCGTCGTCCGCGTATAGTCTTTCTCGTTGGGATACGGGGGCGACGTTATCACCGCGTCAATCGAATTGGGCGCCAGGATTTTGTGCATATCGCGGGAGTCTGCCCTGAAGACCTGAGCAGCTACGCCGACGCGGTCGCTCACGTTGCTGATATCAGAGGCGATCTCACGCATTCCATCCAGCCAAACGTGCATCACAGGGGCGTCAACCTTGATTCGCCCCAATCCCACCTCGGGGCCGAATTTCAAATTGCTTATCCGGTAGGCCAGTTCATTGGCCAGCGCCAATCGACCAAATTGGCGCAGTTCAGGGTCGCCACGCCGATCTATTTCGTCCAAGAGCACCAGGGTCTTATGCAACGGCAACGGACTTATGGAATCCTTCAGCAAGAGCTTCATCTGCTCGGGTTCGAGTTGGCGCAGAAGCTGTTCTCCGTTTTCACAGACCCCATCCAGCGGAAGGGAAATCTGGGCGTTCGTCGGGATGTCCTCAATCTTCTTCAGCGCAGTTGACACCACCACCTCTGCATACCTCTCAAGCATTCGAGGGTCTGCGGACCAATCGACCTTTGCGGAACTTGCAAAGGCGGCCATCGGATTGGACTCTATCCCCACGCTAGCGATGCCCAGTTTTTTACACTCCACCAACGTCGTCCCGGTGCCACAAAACGGGTCCAAAACGGTGTCAGAGGAATCTACGTCCAGCCGTTCCAGATAATGCCGAACCAAATGCGGCGGGAACGAAAGGACGAACCGGTACCAGGCATGCACAGCCCTGTCTTCCGGCAATATCTTATTCCGGTCAATAGGGTCAGCTACGGTGTTTCCGAGAGTTTCAGTCGACATGCAATACCGTAGCAGTGGTCCGCAGGAGGTCAGTGGAGTCTACCACACCATATTGAGTAGTCTTGCTTACTACGCAGTCGGAGAAGGTTTTCAACTTGCCGATGGACTCGAGTGGTCGAGTCCCGGCGGTTGCGTCGTTTCAGTCAATCAGCGTCTACTGAACCGGATCATTTGATGCAGGCAGAACGCGAGCACCGTTTTGACGCCCACTGTTGTCGCCTGCCAATTCGCCCTTGATCGTGCCTACGATCCAGGAGTTCAGGCTTTGCCCGTTGGACTTGGCTGCTGTGACCGCGGCTCTGTGGATTTCGGGTTCCATGCGGAGGACCACGCGGCCGGAGAAGGGCTTGTCCGGCTCGCGATTTCGCTCGGCACAGATTTTCAGGTACTCCTCTACTGAATCCCTGAAAGCCTGTCGCAGTTCGTCGACGGATTTGCCCTGGAAGGTGATCACGTCGCGAGTATCTATCACCTCGCCGTGCAGGATGCCTACGTCATCATCGAAGGTGACAACCGCGTGATAGCCGTTGTATTCCATTTGATCGCTTCCCATTGTTTGGGCTAGATACCGCAATCGCCGTCCGAACCCGCAACCGATCCATCAAGCCAAACCATTCTATCAAGCCTCACTTCCCAAACCCTTGTCCGTCGGTGTAAAGGCCCATCCCCGCATCTGGAAATCCGGCTGCGGTTCGAGTATGATTGCGGAAATGTGCCACCCTCGTGGTGGGGCGTTCCTTTATATGGATAGTGATCCTGTGATGCGCGGTGTGATGTTTGGTGCCCAGCGCATCCCTTAGCAAACCTGCGACATGATCGGAGGGAAGATACATGGCAAACCGCGATGTTGAACTGATTGGCCATCTGATGCGACGGGCCGGATTCGGCGCGACCCGCGAACAGCTTGACGCCTACGCCGCCCAGGGCTACGAGGCCACGGTGGAGATGCTGCTGGACCAGCGCGACGAGCGGCGAATGGGCGACGACCTGATCCGCCGGTTCCATCCCGAGCTGTCGGGCATGATGGGCACGCTGGGCTCCGGCGAGAACTGGCTGTACCGCATGGCGTCCACCACCACGCCGCTGCGCGAAAAGGTCGCCCTGTTCTGGCACGGCATCTTCGCCACCGGCTACCCCAAGGTCATCCACGGCAAGGCGCTGTCCGACCAGGTCCGCATGTTCCGCTACAAGGGCATGGCCAGCTTCCGCGAGCTGCTGGTGGAGTTGTCCCAGGACCCGGCCATGATCATCTGGCTGGACAACCAGGACAACCACAAGGACGCCATCAACGAGAACTTCGGGCGCGAGCTGCTGGAACTGTTCTCCATGGGCGTGGGCAACTATACCGAGCAGGACGTCCAGGAGTGCGCCCGCGCCTTCACCGGGTGGACGCTGGGCAACCGCGAGTACATGGAACTGCGCTCCATGCGCGACTCGGACTGGCCGTACGGGCGGATCGCGTGGCACTTTGAGTTCCAGGATGACGACCACGACTACGGCGAAAAGGAGTTCCTGGGGCAGCGCGGCGCGTTCAACGGCGACGACATCGTGGACATCATCTGCCAGCAGGAGGCGACGGCGCGGTTCATCTCGCGGCACATGTACAGTTTCTTCGTGGCCGACGAGCCGCCGGTGCCCGAGTGGCCGTACACCGAGCCGCAGGACCCGGCCGCCATCGACCTGCTGGTGCAGGCGTACTTCGACAGCGGGTACGACATCACCGCCATGCTGCGCGCCCTGTTCAACTCCGACTGTTTCAAGGACGAGGCGGCGTGGTACCGCAAGGTGAAGAGCCCCGTCGAGCTGGTGGCCGGCGTGCTGCGGCTCACGGGCGAGTTCGACCGCCCCCGCAAGGAGATCCTGGAGCGGTACCAGCAGTCCATCTTCATGGGGCAGTTCCTGAACAACCCGCCCAGCGTGGAGGGATGGCACCAGGGCACCGACTGGATCGATACCGGCTCGCTGGTGGAGCGCATCAACTTCGCGTCGCAGCAGCTGGGCGACACCGCCAAGCCGGGCGTGCAAACCATGGTGCAGCGCATCGCGGACACGCCGTCGGTGTCGCCGGAGATGCTGGTGGACGCGTGCCTGGATCAGGTGGGCGCGATCCAGGTGTCGGAGGACACGCGGCGGGAGCTGGTGGACTTCGCCTCGGTGGCGGGTTCGCCCGACGACGCTGGCCACGGCCGCATCGCCGAGGTGCTGCAGATGGTGGCGTCCACTCACGAGTTCCAGCGGGCGTAAGCGCGGGTGCATGGTTCGACAGGCTCACCATGAGCGGGTTGGCGCGCTGCAAATGACAGACTGGTGAAAAGAACATGACCACAGTGCAGGACATTCCCGAGGTAAAGATCCTCGAATACCGCATGACGCTGGGGATGACCACGATGGAGGGCCGGGGGTTCTACGCTCCGACCGACGTTGCCATCGCCGAGGACGGGCGGATGTACGTGGCGAACCGCTCGCTGGAGAACGTCACCCGGGGCGTGCGGGTCACCATGCTGGACATCGACAGCGAGTACTACGGGACGTTCGCGTCTTACGGGACGAGCGCCGGGCAGTTCGTCTGGCCGTCGGGGTGCGCGCTGGACAGCCGGGGGCGGGTGTACGTGAGCGACGAGGCGATGCACCGGATCTCGGTGTTCGACCGGGAGGGCGCGCCGCTGTCCCACTGGGGCGAGCACGGAGCCGGCGAGGGTCAACTGGACACGCCGTCGGGGCTGGCGTTCGACGCGGAGGACAACCTGTACGTGGCGGACACCTACAACCACCGGGTGCAGAAGTTCACGGCGGACGGACGGTTCCTGCTGGCCTTCGGGCGAGAGGGCGACGGAGCCGGCGAGTTCAGCCTGCCGTGGGGCATCACGGTGGGCGGCGACGGCTGCGTGTACGTGGCGGACTGGGGGAATGACCGGGTGCAGAAATTCGCCGGCGACGGGGCGCACCTGGCGTCGTTCGGCACACCGGGCCGGGGCGACGGCGAGTTCCACCGGCCGTCGAGCGTGGCGGTGGACCCCAACGGCTACATCTACGTGGCGGACTGGGGCAACGAGCGGGTGCAGGTGCTGGACCGCGACGGCGGCTTCGTGCAGAAGCTGCGCGGCGAGGCGACGCTGTCCGCGTGGGCGGCCAACTTCCTGGCGATCAACGTGGAGGAGGGCGATGCCCGCTCCCGCGCCAACCTGGAGCCCGAGATCGAGTATTTTGTGGACGACCCCCACGAGGAATCGTCGCACATCGAAAAGTATTTCTGGTCGCCCGTGTCGGTCAAGCTGGACCGGGACGGGAACCTGTACGTGACGGAGGCGAACCGGCACCGCATCCAGGTGTATCAACAGGCGAGATGATTGGAAAACTCCGCCGGGTCACTACTCATTATTAATCAGACGAGATCAAGCAGACGAGATGATTGGAGAACTCCGCCAATTGAGGTCGCTATTCCTTAATTAAGGAGGGGGCCGGGGCGAGGGTGGAAACAGACAGGCGCAGCAGGAGGATAGCCCGATGACTTCCACGAACAGGGAAAGGTCGGTAGTGGTGATTGAGCTGCAGGGCGGCAACGATGCCCTGAACACGGTGATCCCCTACAACAACCCCCTCTACTACGACTTCCGCAGCAACGTGGGCATCCCCGAGGGGGAGGTGCTGCACCTGGACGGCGAGGTGGGGCTGAACCCCAACCTGGCGCCGATCAAGCACCTGTGGGACCAGGGGAACATCGCGGTGATCAACGGGGTCGGGTACCCGAACCCGAACCGGTCGCACTTCCGGTCGCGGGACGTGTGGTACACGTGCGAGTCGGAGAAGATCGGGGCCGAGGGCTGGCTGGGCGCGGCGATCCGGGACCTGGACGCCCGGGGCGAGAACGTGCTGACGGGGGTGAACTTCGGGCGGGGGCTGCCGAGGGCCATGGTGTGCAAGGGCGTGCCCGTCGCATCGGTGGCGAACCTGGAGACCTACGGGCTGATGCCGGACATCCAGGACGAGAAGTCGCGGCAGTACGCGCTGGAGGCGTTCAGCAGGATCTACGGGCCGACGGAGACCAAGGACGTGGTGGCGCAGGTGCTGTCGGAGACGGGGTCGAACGCGCTGAAGGGCGCCGACCGGCTGCGCTCGGCGCCGGATCTGTACTCCTCATCGGTGGAGTATGCGGACACGCCGATCAGCCAGTCGCTGCGGAACATGGCGCAGGTGATGTCGGCGGACCTGGGCACGCGGTTCTACTACACGATGCACGGGAGCTTTGACACGCACAGCAACGAGCTGCCGGCGCACGCCAAGCTGTGGACGGACGTGTCCACCGCCGTCGCGGACTTCACCAGCGACCTGGAGGAGCACGGGATGCTGGACGACACGCTGATCCTGGTGTTCTCGGAGTTCGGGCGGCGCATACGGGACAACGGCACGGGGACGGACCACGGCTCGGGCGGCGTGGCGTTCGTGATCGGCGGCGGCGTGAACGGCGGGCTGTATGGCGAGTACCCGTCGCTGCGGCCGGAGGACCACTCGGAGGGGGACATGCACTTCACGACGGACTTCCGGTCCGCGTACGCGACGATCCTGGACCGGTGGCTGGAACTGGACCCCGACCCGATCGTGCGGGGGCAGTACGAGCAGCTGGCGTTCCTGTAGGACGAGTTTTACAGGGATATAGCTGGCGTTCCTGCAGGACGAGTTTTACAGGGATATACAGGATAAACAGGATGGGGTTTTGGGGTAGATACCCACCTGTGCGTAGGCGTCATCCTTCGACAGGCTCAGGATGATGGTTCGACAGGCTCACCATGAGCGGGGGTCAGGGGCGGATGCGAGTCCGCCCCTTGCGCATGTCTGGGCGCCGGACGGGGTATTGATGCACCCGACGACGGCTGTGGGGTTGGGTTTTTCACCCTCACCCTGACCCTCTCCCATCCAGGGAGAGGGGACAGTTACGGTGGTTCGACGGGCTCGCCATGAGCGGTGGGTGTTTGGTGGTTCGGGGCGGGTTCTCCTTTTGGGGTTGCCGGGTTGGCGGTTGGTTGCTGGGTTGGGGGTTGGTTGGCGGTGTTTGCTGGTTTGGGGGTTTGGCGGGAGGCAGGGTTGGCATCGTTGTCAGCGCACGGCCGGGTTGGGCACGCAACTATTTGACCTACTTTTCCGTGTACTCAGCGCGCTTGGTGCGCGCCTGCGCGCGGGCTCGGACAGTCCCGGGGACGCCAGTGGGGCGAATGCCGTTGAGGAGTCAGGTCTTTGAGCGGCGGTTGCCACCTGGGCCGGTTGCGATTTTTACTGACGGGGTTGGCCGTCGATGCCTGGGTTCTGCCTCCCTGGGGTCGTTGATGGAACACGCGTTCTTGCCTTGGCTGATATTAGATTATCTGTTTGGGTATGGGTTGTCAAGGGGTTTGTTTTACAGGGATATACAGGATTCACAGGATTGGGTTTGGTGGATTGGTGGGTGGTTGGGTTTTTCACCCTCACCCTGACCCTCTCCCATCGAGGGAGAAGGGACAGTTACGATGGTTCGACAGGCTCCCCATGAGCGGGGGGATGCGTGGTTCGTCGGGTGCGGGTTGGTGGTTCGTCGGGTGCGGGTTGGTGGTTCGACGGGGCGCCATGAGCGGGGGAGGGTGGTTGGCGGTTTTTGAAAATTGTCCGAAATGATATGTGAACCGTAATACTCGCGTAATATTGGTCCTGCTATAATTGCGCGGCATGACTTGTAATCCATCCTGCCGTCGCGCGCGGCCGGCCCCTGGACAAGCTCAGGATGATCCTGCGACAGGCTCAGCCCATCGACAGGATCAGGACGAGCGGAGGGGGCGGCCCCACCGACGGCCTCATCGCAAGGAGGTGAGAACCGAGAGGATATGTATAAAGTCGCCCCCTGCCCGCCCGCGGGCACTGAAACTGACTGGCCCCGGAACCAACGGGCCGAGGGCGCGCCGAGTAACACCCAACACGCAAATGACGATCTCACAAGGAGATTTTGTCAAATGAGTAGAAAGACAAGAAAATTGATGTGGTCAGTGCCACTGATCGCGGCGGTAGCCGTGATCGGCGCGCTGGCCGCCTTCATGACGCTGCAGCCCGGCGAGACCGAGGCGCAGACGTTGGCGGCTCCGGGCCAGGTCCAGAACGTAATGCTGGAATCCACGGGCCCGACCAGCCTGAAGTTGACGTGGGACGCGCCCACCGATGGCGGGCGACCCACCGCATACCGGATTGACGTATCCGACGACGGTCTCACCTGGCAACTGGAGGACGGCAGCCTGCCGGCCCAGGCCACGGAGTACGAGGACACCGGCCTGTCGGCGCGGGAGACGAAGTACTACCGGATCTTCGCCCACAACACCAGCGGCACGAAGATCGGCCCGGTGGCATTCCCGACGCCAGCCATGGCGGTCACGGATGCCTCCACCACGCCGGAGGATCCAGACGACGTAACGGCGACCCGGGGCACGGCGGTGAATCCGCCCTCCAGCGCCACCGACGCAACGCGCACCATGATCACGCTGCGCTGGGACGAGCCGGACGAACCGGACGGAACCAGCATCGTCGAGTACAAGATCGCCTACGCGATCAACCCGGCAGACCTGAGCCTGGACGACCAGGTACAATCCCTCACGGTGGTGAACAATATCGACGAGGCGGACGACGACCACGTTTACTGCGGCTTCACCGCAGGCAATGACGGCCTGGACTGCCAGTACACCTTCGACGGCCTGCTGGAGCACCAGACGTGGCACTTCCAGATCTACGCGGTGAACGAAGACGCCATGGGCACCGTTGGCACGGGCGACGCTTCGGACAGCAAGTCCGCGACCACCGACGACGGTGTGCTGCCCGCCCCGCCGACCGACCTGTGGGCGTCGGTGAACAGGTCGGAGAATGACATCCGGATCTACTGGGAGGTTCCCGACGATCCAGCCGGAGCGCCGGTCAACGGCTACCTGATCCAGGGCCGCCCGATGACCGACATTGACGGCTCGGTACACGATCCGGTAAGCACCGACACCGACGTGATGTGGGGCAATGAATCCGACAACGCGATCATCCTTCACGCCGCGACCACCTCCGACCTGCTGCTCACCGATCACGCGGTGGAGCTGAGGCGGGCGGCCCGAGTGGCGTGGAACAAAGACGCCAACACCAAGACCGACGGCGACGACATGACGATGTCCGACCTGGAAGGTCATGTCGGCGACTTCGAGACCTACTTTGCGAACCTGCAGTGGGAGTTCCGGGTGTTTGCCCTGAACCGGGTGTGGGAGCGCACGGTCAAGGACGTGCCCACCGTTTACGATGCGGCGCTCTCGCCAACTGGAGCCCAGCCAAACATGTCGGACTCCATCCACGTGAGCCTGAACGACCTTGACATCGTGCAGCAGACCACGACCATCCAGCCCACGGTGGATGTCTCCGACGCGCCCGCAGGATTCAGCGGCCTCACAATCAACAGCGTGACGATCAAAAACGTGGCCGTGACCGATGAGCCGGGGGTGTATATCTCCGATACCAGCCTGGCGGTAACAGAGGCGGCGGGCGGCGGCGACGCCAACACCGCAACGTACATGGTGGTATTGACCCGCGCGCCCACCGCAGATGTGACGGTGACAATCGCCAGTGACAATACCGACGTGTCTGCCTCCACGCTT
Source organism: Dehalococcoidia bacterium (assembly GCA_965116565.1). Classification (GTDB taxonomy): domain Bacteria; phylum Chloroflexota; class Dehalococcoidia; order Lucifugimonadales; family UBA3495; genus Bin87. Next base: position 62,366 of record OZ220699.1, on the reverse strand, counting down.
TCGGCATTCACCACCGCAAACTGGTGGATAGGCCAGACGGTGACGGTTACCGCCGCAGAAGAAGGCGCCGATGCCGATAACGACACGGCAACCTTGACCCATACGGTAGCCAGTGCTGACACCACATACGCTGGAATCGATGTGGCCGACGTTACCGTAACCGTTACGGACGACGACACTACAGACGGTACAACTGTGACGCCGGGCGAAGCGCCCACCCCAGTCCCAGTGAGAACACCCAGCTTGGAGATCACGCCCAGCATGGTGGTCTACGCGCGCCCCAGTAGGATGGACGCGGCGCCTACACCCGCAGTGGCAACCAACCAGACGTTTACCGTCGAACTGGAAGAAGTCGACGAAGACACAACCGTTGATCCCAACGTGGACGCAGTCCAGTTGGGGACCAATGAACAAATAGTCGTAATGGTAAAAATCCCTGGCGGCTACACGCTCGTGGATACTAACAACGCTCCGCTGGACGCTACCGGAACCGTGATCGCCCCCGGTGCTGATACCGCCCAGGCGACATCCCAAACCATAACCTTCACTGACGAGGGGACCTCCACTTTCATTCTCCGACCCGACGGCGATGACCTGGTCATTGCGCCGTCGAGCGTGTATCTGCAGATGCCGCCCGGAGACTTGGAGGCGATGAAGGACCAAGACACCGATGGCGGTCGGACCAAGATCGACCTGGAGTGGGAACGGACCTACTCGCACGACCCGACGCCTGATGGGTCGGCCACGGACGACGACAAGGTGTATGCCACGCACTACCGGGTACGGTGGTCCACCGATCCCGACGCCAGTGATTGGACACTGCTGACGCCCGACATGGCCGATGCAGACATCTGCAACATGAGCACGGGCAAGTGCATGTATTCGCACACCGGCCGGAAGGCTGGCGTGGAGTACACCTACGAGGTGTTCGCCAAGAATGCCCCGGCAACCATCGAGCCCACAACTGTGAACGGCGAAGCGTACAGCCTGCCGGTGCGGGCATCGGCCACGACCACGAATGCTGAAAAGCCAGGCCGGCCGATGAACGTCGAGGCGAAGACGTCGCAGCGCACCCCGACCGAGATCATTCTCGAATGGGAGCGCCCCGCTCGTGACGCCGACGGCGGCGGAGACGGCGACGGCTTTGGCGAGATCATCAAGTACGAAATCGAAGTGTCCGAGAACGACAGCGACAGCTGGGAGGCCCTGGCCACCGTGACGGTGAAGGCGGCGTGCGATGGCAATGACTGCTCGTACACGCACGAAGGGCTGCTGCCCGGCCAGACCAGGCGTTACCGGGTGCTGACAATAAACAAGGGCGTGCCGGAGCTGAAGAGCGACTGGTCCGACACCGCAACCGCAACCACACCGGTAGCCAAGGCGCCGGACAAGCCGGAAGGCCTGGTGGCGGAAGCCATGGGCGCGACCATGATCAACCTGATGTGGAACGTACAGTCCCGCACCCCCGACGCCGCGCCCATCGTGGCCTACATCATCGAATACGATATGGACGGCGAGTGGATGGAAGTGGCGCGCATAATGGATAGCGACGACGCCGACAACATGAACGGCATGGTCCGCACCATCTACACCAACTACGGCCTGGCGCCGTTGACCGAACGCACCTACCGGGTGCTGGCGCAGAACATGACTGCGGCTGACACCTATTCGGTGAGTCCTGAGTCTGACAACGTCACGGCGATGACCGACGACGCGATGGCTCCCGACGCGCCCACGGGCGTGACGGCGACGGCCGACAGCGACATGGCAATCACCGTGTCGTGGACCGCTCCGGCGGATCCCGCTGGCGCGCCGGTTACCGGATTCATCATCGAGCGCAAGTACGGCGACATGATGTTCCTCGACCATGAGGACGCCATGGGCGACGCGTTCACGGACGCGCAGACCTGGTGGGACGGCCTTGGCTGCGAAGCCATGGTTGCGGCGGTCATGGACGATCGCACTGCCGACAGCGACAACCCGTTCTGCAAGATGTACGCGGGGCTTGCTGAAGCCGACAAGATGACGGTGGACGAGTACTTCATGAAGCGCTACGCCGTAGTTGGCGATGTGACCTCCTACGAGGACACTGGCCTGATGGCGGAGACCGAGTACACCTACCGGGTGAAGGCGGTCAACGCCAAGGGCGCTGGCGAGTGGTCTGACGAGAAATCGGCCACGACCGAGGCGATGGCCCCGGCCGAGCTGATGGCGCCGAGCGGCGTCATGGCCAGCCACGACGGAGTCCAGGTCACGGTCACCTGGGAGGGCGGCGAGAACGCCGACACCTTCTACGTGGCGATGATCCGGCGTGATGCGAATGACGAATGGGACATTCCCAACGCCGTGTTCGACCATGCACCCACCGGCACTCCTTTCATGGTCAACATGTCAGAGCGCCCGGCCGGCACCTACCACGTCTTCGTGGTTGGGGGTCGGGACGGCACTGAGTGGACCAACTGGGCTCCCGCGGCCACTCCACTGGACTACCAGCCGTAGTTGACCCGCGCTAGTTGGATGACCAGCAAAGTTGCCGGAACGCTTGACGCAAGCAACGCTCAGTTGAGCGTTCCGGCAACGAAAGAAGACAATCTCAAAGGAGATTCAGTCAAATGAGTAACAAAACCAGAAAGCGCATCTGGCCGGTGTCGCTGTTGGCGGTGATAGCCGCTGTCGCGATGCTGGCGGTTGTGGCGGCCACGGTCTGGACACCGGGCGAGGCCCAGGCGCAGGCCCCTCCACCGGTCGTTGGGCCGAGCAGCCTGGCGGCAGCAGCGGCCAGCGACACCGAGATCAATTTGACGTGGAGCGCCGGGCTGGGTCAAACTTCCTACGAACTGCAACGCAGCCTCGGTGGTCCCGGTGCGCCGCCATCCCCGGAGTGGACCACCGTTTCGGGCACGATTGCCGGGAACACCACCAGCCACACCGACACGGGACTCACCGCCAACACCACGTACACCTACCGGGTGCGCGGCGTGAGCTCCGGCGGTGAATCACCCTGGTCCGTCGAAGCCTCGGCGACGACCAACGCCGCCACGGGCGGCAACGGCGGGATGATGCCGGGCAGCGAAGGCGACATGATCGATAACAGCAGCACCACCGGCGGCGCCGGGGTGGAGTTGATCCTGACCATTGCCAGCCTGCCCATGAACGCCGTGGACGGCAGCTCCGTGGAGCTGTACCTGGAGGACGACTTCCAGGTTCCCGACTCCATCGACCGCGACACCGTGTACTTCACGGTTTCAGGCAGTGGTGTTGACAATGACCAGAACAATGGCGGGCGCGTCTATTCCACCTATGGAGTGGATGTCGACGACGACGACCACTTTGGCGGCGATGACGACTGGTCCATCCGCGTCTTCATCCCGGACATGAACAACGCCGAGAACAGCGGCTACAACGGGCCGGAAGCCGGGCAGACCCTGAAGCTGGTCTTCACCAAGGCCGCCGGCATCAAGAACCCGACCGAGCAGGGCACCCACAGCGTGGGCTACTCCGTCCTCGGCGTCAACGCCGAAGCCAACGACGGCCCCATGGTCGAGCTGGGCGAGGTGGCAACCCTGGCCAAGATCAGCCTCAGCGATGAGGACGCCGGTCGCGGCAAGGAGATCACGGTCACCGGAACCGGCTTCAACAATGGCACCAACGCTGAAGTCCGCGTGTACGTCAGCACGGCCGCGGAAGCGCCGAGCTGCGAAATGGTCATGACCATGGGCGAGAAGTTGGGCGCGGCCCCGGTGGGCAGCGACGACAAGTTCGTGGTGACCTTCACCGTCCACCAGGACGAGTTCGACGCGGGCGCGGTGAACCACATCTGCGCCGCCGACTCCGAAGCCGGCAACCCGCGGATGGCCAGCGCGGTCAAGGTCTTCGACCTGGAACCGTCGGTGTCGGTGAGCCCTGACTCTGCGAACTTTGGTGACGAAGTGACGGTCAAGCCGCGCGACTTCACGAACGCAATTTCAAGCATCACCCTCGGCACGACCTGTGCCTGGACCTCGGCCGATGGCGACACCGACTGCTTCACCCCCGAACGGGACGGCAGCGACTTCGTGTTCGATCTGCCCGGCGGCCTGGATGAGCGAATTCAGATTGCGGTGACCGACGGCACTGACACCAAGCGCATCTACATGGGCGTGGTTGCATCGACGCTGACGCTGAGCCAGGAGGAAGTTGCTCCCAACGCGAGCATCATCATCTCCGGCAGCGGGTTCACCCAGAATTCCAGTATCCTCGTCAGCGACATCACCATTGACGGCGAGCCCCTGGTGGTTGACGACGCAGGCACGGTGATCGAGGATGGCGCTGAACGCGTCAAAGTGACCAGCTCCGGCGAGTTCACAGCGACCGTTCGCGTGTGGACCGTTTCCACCTCCACCAACAACCCGACTCTTGACGACGATACCTACACCATCGAGGTGGTGGACCAGGGCGGCTTCGAAGGCGAGGTTGACATCACCATCAAGGAACCCACCGTGTCGGTGACACCGGACACCGCGAGTCCGCGGGACTTCATCGTCATCAGCGGTGAGAACTGGCCCATCAGCACCCCCGAGCTGGACAACTCGGTGACCATCGAGGTCGACGGGCGGACCCGCACGGCCGACGTGGACAGCACCGGTCGGTTCCGCTACGAGTACCAGCTGCGCGCCAGCATCAAGATCGGCGAAGAGCACGACGTCACCGTAACCTACGAGGACGGGCGCGACGACATTGAAGAGGAAACGACCTTCAACGTCACCGAGGCCGAGCTGAGCATCATGCCGGCGGCTGCGGCTCCCGGTCAGACCATTTCGGTGGGAGTACAGGGTATGCCTCCGTACTCACTGATCGATGAGATCACGGTCGGCAGGGTCAATATGCTGGGCAACCAGAGCATAACCACCAACCGCGATGGCGACGCGACGGTCTCCAACCTTATCGTGCCGTTCCTTGATCCCGGCCACTACCCAGTGACCGTGAAGGTTGACACTGAGACCCGCGTGTCTCAGCTGGAAGTGCTGGCCGAGGCCGCAGTGCCTGGTGTGGCGGCTGAGCTGCCTGGCGCCGTGTCCGACCTGGGCGACAACCTGGACGCCATCTTCCACTTCAACAACACCTCCAAGGAATGGACCTTCTACGACCCGCGTCCCGAGTTCGCCGACCTCAACACGTTGAACGAACTCCACGGCGGCCAGCCGTACTGGGTCCTGGTCAAGGACAGCCAGGAGGACGTGGACTGGAACGGCCGCCTGGTCAACTTCACCTGCGCCGGCGGCGACTGCTGGAACCTGGAAATCTGGTAAGCGTCAACCAGCGTATATCGGATAGAAAGAAGCAGTCACAGGGAAAGAGCACCCTCGCTCCGGAGCCGCAAGGCGAAGGAGCGGGGGGCAACCCACCAAGCAGGAGTGAAGTGATATGAAAAGATTAGGAGCATTGGCGGCCGCGGGGCTGATCGCCCTGTTGCTGGCACTGCCGCTGGGGCTGGTTTCGGCCCAGGGCGGCGCGCCCAGCGCCAATCTGCCGCCAGCATTCCTCTTCGGCACCGCCATGGCCGACGGCCTGCCGATCAGCGAAGGAACCATGATCGTGGCCATGGCCGGCGACCAGAAGGTCGGCTCGACCGAGGTCATGATGAACGGCAAGTTCGGCCCGCTGGAGCTGATGCAGCCCACGGGCGGCGAGATGACCGTGACCTTCATGGTCGGCGACCGCATGGCGGATTACAAGTACGACTGGATGTCCGGCGGGCGCGAGATCGTCATGCTGGACGCCAACCTGATGATGATGATGGAACAGCCAGAGTCTGGAGATGACGGTCCCCCGGGTCCTCCGGGCGTCCCCGGGCCCGCCGGCAAGGATGGCTCGGACGGAGCAGCCGGATCTGCCGGCCCTCCGGGTCCTGCGGGCGCCGCGGGCGCAGCTGGCCCGCAGGGTGAGCAGGGCATCCAGGGTCCCCCTGGGCCTCCGGGCGCGCAGGGACCCGCCGGTTCCGTCGGCCCCGCCGGCAGCGCCGGTTCGATGGGCATCATTGCTCTCATCATCGCCATCGTCGCTGCGGTTATCGCAATCGTGGCCGTGGTGATGGCACGGCGGCAACCCGCCGGAGCATAGGCGACGCTGAGCGCAAGCCAGCGCCAACTGCCTGACCATCCCCCGCCGGCCATAGGTCGGCGGGGGATTTTATTCACTTGCCAGCAGCGTGGGAACCGGGTCCCCGAAAACCCAGGTACGTCGTTATACGGCAATAATGGCGACCCGCCAGTGATAATTAAGTGCAAAAACGTTATAATATGTTAGATTACGTTTTATATTGTCATCCACTGACTAATGCGTCAAATAGCGCAAACGATGCGGTCGCTAATACTTGTCCTGGCCGCAGTTGTGGCCTGGGCAGGGTTCCTGTTCCTGGTGCTGCAAGACACGGATACCTCGGCTGCGAGGGATGTCGGGGATACTGAGCCGATGCTCGTAGTCGGGGGCGCCGAACCGGAGAACCACCCACCCGCCAAGGCAGCCAGGAATGATCTGAACCAAGTCATTTTGTTGTACAGACCTGTGCGGCAGGATACATACCCTGAGGGGTGTAATGCTGTTAATGACGATGATGATCCGGATAATGATTGGAACGGCAATCTGCCGACCGCACCAAGGAATGTCAGAGTGCGGTACGTGGAGATGGACCAGAACCATGTTGACAAGCCTGCCGCGCTAAAGATTGCCTGGGACCGTGGTGAAGACAGTGGCAGGGTGCATAGCTATCAGGTTGAGTTCCAGTGGTTAGCTGCGCCCGAAACGTCAACAGCTGCCATCCCACCGCCAGACTGGATAGGGGGGACCGCGGCGGACAACGCTGCTGATTTTGAAGATGGTGTAGGTCCCGGCAAGTTGCGGATAGAACACTCCCAGTCGGGGCGGTTAACAATTTATTCGCTGGAGCCGGGCTACTGGGCCTTCCGTATAGGGGCATACCAACAAGAGGTCGACGATGAGGGCAGATTTACGGGCAGATTCTGCACCGTGTATTCGGAGCCAATTCCCGATAACAACAATGATGATAATGCCTGCGACACCACCGACAACCCTGATGCAAACCGCGAGGGGAACGCGCCGCTGAAACCTACGAGACCTGTGACTCCGTGCGACGAATTTCGACTCAATAACCAGGGGCCGGGCTCGGAGCACGAAGCATTGCCGACGCCTACCAATACTCCCAAGCCCACGAACACGCCGGAAGGCACGCCGACGCATACCCCTACTCCTACCAACACACCGACGCCGACCAACACCCCGACGGCCACGCCGACCAACACACCCACGCCGACCAGCACCCGTACTCCCACGCCTACGAGCACTCCGACGAACACGCCTACCATCACGCCAACTCCGACTCCCACCCCCACCGCAACACTTACGCCGACTCCGACAGCGACCGCCACACCGACCGCTACCCCAACTATCACACCCACGCCCACCATCACGCCTACTCCGACCATCACCCCCACACCAACTGTCACTCCGACACCATCCGCCACTCCCTCCCCCACACCCACACCAACCATTACCCCGACGCCGACGCCCGACCTAACCCCAGACTGCCCAAACGGCCTCAGGGTATCGCAGAACTCCGATGGCGCGGTCACGGCCAGCTGGAATGCCGTAGAGGGGGCTGCCCGGTACCGTTTGCAGTGGATTATGGTCAGCGGATCCGGAGTCCCTGGGATCGAGTGCACCCACGATGGCATGAGTGTGACGGCCGTGAGCCTTACCGGAGAACGCGTTAGCCAAGCGACCGTCACGGGCACCTCCCATACAGTGGGCTCACTCTCACCGGGATGGTGGTATTTCCACGTGATAGCCGACAATAGCAGAGGATTCAGCAGCGAGTGCTGTGCCCCCACCTATCTCAATGTGATGGCAACGCCGACGCCCACGCCTACCCCGACACCCACGCCCACTCCAGGCGACGACAATGGCGGCGGCGTTCCACCGGTGGTGAAGCAGCCCACGCCTGAACCTCCGACCAAGGAACCACCGACCAAGGAGCCGCCTACTGAAGAACCGTCTCCCACTGAGGAACCGGAAGAGCCGACGGAAGCGCCCGTCGAGCGGGACGAGCCTACAAACACGCCAACGGCCACCGCGACGCCGGGACCGGCGTCGACCTCCACGCCGACCTCCACGCCCACGCCTACTCCGACGCCGACTCCCACACTGACGGCCACGCCTACAGTCACGCCGACGCTCACACCGACTCTCACACCCACGCCGACGCCTTCACCTACGCCGACACCCACGCCGGTCCCGGAACAGACCGGCACGGCCGACCTGCAGGAACCCGGCGTCCCGATCATCGGCAACGCGATTCCGCGTATCCGAGACACTCTGATCAACGTGGTGACCACGCCCCGTCAGCGCAACACGCTGATCATCATCCTCGTCATCGTAGGTCTGCTGGTCATCGCCGTATTCGCCTACCTGGTGTGGCGTCGCCGCTAGTTCCACCGGGAGGGCGGCTGATACCCGTTGAAGCAGTGGGCCAGACGCTGCGGCCGGCATCACCATAGTTGGGTCGGGTTTCGATCGCCAAAGGATCGCAGACCTGTGTTTGTGAAGGCATGCCGCACGATCGGTCCGGAACAGCATTCACCAGGCCGATGTCGCATTGGCGTCGGCGGCCGTTGGCGTTGTGCCAGTCTCCGGTAACCGGGCTGATTGGTGACCGCTGCGGGAAACCGCGCTCGTGGGAAATCTCATCGATGATCCAGCGCCGGTCGGCGGCATGGGCTACCGATTGCCGGAACTCAGCGGTGCAGGAGCGCCCAGACGTTTCATCACTCGTTGATAATGGCTTGGTACGCACAAAATGAATGGCATGTTTCCCATAGATTAACCTCCGAAGTCCCACGCCACGTATGCCGGTTCATACCCAACAGTATGCGAGCGTATGCTAATATTTATCGCCCGATATCGACATTTGATCCGCACATCCACGAAGGACAGACGCATCATGAACAATATCCGTGCGCTGGGACGATTCCGGCTCGCCCTGCTGGCAACGATCCTGCTGCTGGTGGCGCTGCTGGCGGTGGGAAGCCTGTTCGCCGCCAACGACCGCCCGACCCCCGAGGCTCAGCCCGTGGCCGATTCGGCGGCGCTCGACGGCGTTGACCCGGGCCTGAACGCCCGACCGCCGGTGGTAGAGAAAGTGGAACCGCCCGCTGCGGCTGTGGAACCCGCGCCTGGCGACGGAGTGGACCCGGGCGCTGGCCAGGAGATCGAAGGGTCCGGCAGCTCCAGCGCCCTGTCCCAGTGGCTCGCCGACAGGCCCGACGAGATGGGCACCATCTCAATCCAGGACGCGATGAAGGCCGACGAAATCGACGTGGAATGGCTGCTGTACCAGGCGGTGTATAAGGACACGATGACGGAGGAGGAAGCGGAGGATTTCCGTGCCTGGTTCAGCGAACGGCCTACCGTGGAGGAAGCGCCCGAACTCTTGCAACAGCAGCCAGAAGGCATATATCGCTCAGGGGATGGCGACAACAACGCAGGAACCTCAGGCGGGTTCAAAGCCTACTAGATTCAGATTCCCGTAGATTGCCACCCATCCGGAGCACGCATCTTGAAGTCGATCAAACTCCTCGCCACGCTATCTATCGTCATCATATCCGTCGCGTTCATCAGCGGCGCGGTTCCCGCGGACGCCCAGGAGCGCACCCCGCCTGCCACCAACATCGTTGCGTTCAACGGCCACAACCCGGGCGAGGTGATACTCACCTGGGACGCTGCGTATGGGGCCACCCACTACCGCATCGGCTGCGTCAACATGGACCGGGATTATCCCCGGGCCAAGGCCACCGTGACCGGCAACTGGCAGGAGGCGTTCGTTTACGTTGACGTTGAGGCCCAGAACCTCAGCCCTGAACGGCCCTCCTACACCCTGCACGGCCTGCAGGAGGGTGCGTACCACGCGTGCTCCGTGCTTACCAACAGCGCCCGCTATGGGCAGCCCACCTGGCCCTATAACCCGTCATGGCAGTATCTCACCGTAACCGACCACGGCGGTTCCTGCCCCGCATTCGAGCTGACGGTGGCTCCCGATACGACGGAGCCACTTTCCATTGCGCAGGTGGGACAACTGGCGCGGCCGGCGATAGCCAACCTGACGGTCATGCCGTCCGACGGGAATACCTACGGAGGCACCGGATTCATCGTCCGTTCGGACGGGCTGATGGTGACCAACCGCCACGTGGTCGATGACGCCGAAACTGTGACCGCAGAGATGATCCTCGAAAACGGCGAGACCATCGAGTTCACCGGAAAGGTCCTGGGAAAGGGCATACTGGCTGACCTGGCAGCAGTTCAGCTTAGTTCCAACCGGACGTTCAGCACACTGGAACTGGGAGATTCCGACGCCTTGGGTTACGGCGATGAGGTGTCCGCCTGGGGTTACCCGATCAGTTCCCATTTGGGAACCGCCCCTACATTGAACACGGGCATTGTGTCGTCACCGCACAGAATTTACGAGGACACGGATTGGGTTCAGATAGATGCCCTCATCAATCCCGGCAACAGCGGTGGGCCACTCTTGGACCGTTTCGGTAACGTCATAGGTGTCAATACCGCCGGCTACGAACAACTCGGCGACCGGATAATAACCGGAATCAATCTTGCAATCGCCAGCAACGAGGTACGTGATCGGCTGTCCACGTATGAAGCGGGTGGCCCAGATCAAGCGACCTATCGTAACCTGCGATGGGACTATGGATACAGCATCGACATACCCAAGGGTTGGTACATTTCCGGCGAGACTGGACAAGGTCTTACCTTGCAGTTTGTCTGGTTCGACGCTTACGGCCTCGAACGGACCTCGATCATCCGAACCTTCAGGATTCCACCGCCGTTTTTGGACCCGCATGAGGAGCTTATCGGCCTGACGGGTTTCTTCTGGACCTTATACCTGGACGTGGTTGCCGAAAGCAACGAATGGGACTACTTCGAGAAGGTGTCCATTCGTCCGGTGGTAATTGGCGGACACAATTTTTTCCGGATGGAATACCGCTCACGCGTAGCTGAAGATGAGTGTACGCGCTCGCATGTAGCGCTCGCCAGCATATCCTCCAGCCATCCCGAAAAACCGTTTGGGTTTGTAACCGATTTCGCCGTCTGCGAGGACGTGTTGACGCAATACAGCTCGGAACGGGAATCGATATTATCCACCTTCCGGCCGTAGCATAGTTGCTCACCTACCATAGGTACGTGTCCAGCCGCCCTGCGTGTTCTGCGTCAGGGCGTTTGCTTTGCCAACGCCATGCCGGAGCGGTGTTGACGGTCGCCGTGCGCGCGCATAGGATTCGACCAACCGAAATGCAGGAGAACAGAGCGACATGCGCGAAAACACTATGAAAACGAAGCTGGCGGCGGGGCAGCCGGTGTTTGGGTCCATGATCACCTTCCCGTCGGCGGCGGTGGTGGAGATGCTGGGGTTTTTGGGCTACGACTGGGTGCTGATCGACAATGAGCACGGCAGCATCACGGTGGACCTGGCCGAGGACATGATCCGCGCCGCCGAGTACTCGGGGACCGCGCCCATCGTGCGGCCCGTGGGGAACAAGCCCGAGATCATCGCGCCCTTCCTGGACCGGGGAGCGTGGGGCGTGCAGGTGCCCCACGTCAACACGGCCGATGAGGCGCGGGCGGCGGTTAAGGCGGTGAAGTACTACCCAGACGGCGATCGCGGGCTGTTCAGCGGCGGCCGGCCGGCGGAGTACGGGTTCAACCAGTCCACCCCCGACTATGTGGCCGACGCCAACCGCAACACGCTGGTGTGCCTGATGCTGGAGGAGGTGGAGGCCATCGAGAACATCCCTGAGCTGGTCAACGTGCCCGGCGTGGACGTCTATTTCATCGGCGCCGGCGACCTCTCGCAGAGCATGGGGTATCCCGGCCAGCAGACCCATCCGGAGGTGCAGGCGCTGGTGGAGAAGGGCGTGCAGCAGATCGCGGCGGCGGGCATCACGGCCGGGTGCAGCTGTCCCGACAACCTGGTTCCGCACTACCTGGAGCTGGGCGTGCGCTACTTCCACAACACCGTGGGCCGGCTGATCCAGGGGGCCAGCAACGAGTACCTCAAGACGATGCGGGCGGCGGCCGACGGGCTATAATGGATGCCAGATCCGGCGCCGACAAGGCAAACGCTCCGGCGCGTGGAGGTAAGCGAAATGCGGATTGACGTGAATGAACTGCCGGAAGAGATGGCCGAACTGGCCCAGCAGTCCTGGTTCCAGCGCGAGGTGGTCATCACCAGGGACGGGCAGCCTTGGGTCAAACTGGTTCCCCATGACGCTTACCGACCGACGCCGCGTCCGGGTGTATTGAAAGGGAAGTTCGTGGTGCCTGAAGATTTCTGCGACACCCCTGAGGACATCATCGAGGACTTTTACAAATAGCAATGCCGGACTACTTGCCTGATACGCACGTATTCCTTTGGTATGCGACATCGTCGCGCATCATGCGGGAGGAGACCTACCAAATTATGGGAGACCCCGCCAACCGGGTTTTCATCAGCGTCGCCAGTCTTTGGGAGATGGCGATCAAACAAGGTCTGGGCAAGTTGGATCCTCTGGACAGAGAACCGGAGCATGTTGTGGAAGACTCTCGATTCAGATTGCTGGATATCAACTCAATACACGCGAAGACCGCGGGCCGCCTGCCCCTGCTGCACCGGGATCCATTCGACCGGATGCTGGTGGCGCAGGCGCAGATTGAAGACCTGATTCTAATTACCGACGACCCGAACATACCGCCATACGGCGTGCCAACTCTGCGTCCCTGAAACAACCGGAGAAGAGAATTATGACCAGCCCAGTTGATCCCGTACAGATACGCTTGACCGGCGAGAACTCCTTCATCCGCCTCTCGCAGGAAGAAGGCGGCGCACAGAGGACCCGCACCAGCCACTGGCGCGTGCTGTGGACTCCGGCCGGCGCCGGACACGTACTGTTCCTGAAGAGTGAGGACCTGGACGGCGACCAGGTGCGGGTGTACTCCGACAACATCGCCATGACCAGGTACGTGCAGGAAGAGATCGAAAGCATGCTGTTCCCTGAATTTGGCGACACCAGCCGGCCAGTGATCAGTGCGGAGTTCAGCCGGTCCGGCGGTATCGACAGCGCCTACAACGAGCACGTGGTAGCGGCGACGGAGACCGTCGTGCTGAGCTGGCACGACTTCCTCACGCCCTACATGCTCAACAACCCGGCCGGCGAGGCTTCAGGGCGCACCCACGGGGTGTACAGCTGCTTCTTCCCGGCGCGGCAGGCGCAGGTCACCGTGGGCGACAAGGCGTTGCCCGGCGTGGTGTCGCTGGAGATGCGGGGGCCGGCGCAGAGCAGCTCGGCGTGTTGCGCGTGGTCGGAGACGTGGGTTAGGCCGTAGAGCAACGAGGCTAAAAATCATGACGACCACTGGATCCCAAATAAGCACACCAATCGGACGTTTTGCGGTGTCCGAACTAGGGATGCGCGAGCTGAACAGTGGGCGCCAACCCTGGGATCTAGTGAAGGAGCTGATTCAAAACGCATGGGATGAAGCTCCGTTTGCTACTGAGTGCCGAGTTGCCGTAGAGCTGCAATCCGATGGCAATACGACTATGGTCACAGTTGAGGACGACGGACGGGGCTTCAATAACATTGCTGATGCTTATACCCTGATGGGCCAGACCGACAAGCGCCTTGATCACAAGAAAAGAGGCCGTTTCAGCATAGGCGAAAAGGACGTCATCAGCGTTGCGATTGAGGCGGAGGTGGAAACTAAGGGGCACACTGTTATCTTCCCCCGCACGGGGCTGCGAAAGGAAACCGCCAACTCACGCGTTAAAGGCACGGCGGTAAGAGTCCTTATGCCATGGGATGAGCGGCAGAGCAACGACCTAGTAGCATTTCTGCAGCGCTTTCGGCCGCCGACTAACTGTCGCCTATTTATCAATGACCGGCAGGTGGAGATCAGACCCGCCGCGGCGATTCGCTCCGCTGCACTGGAAACCGTAGTGCAGGACGCTCCCGGAGAACCCCTGCGGACGGCGACACGCACCACCGAGATCCACGTGGTGGAACCTCCTCCCGATGACTACGGCGAGCGATGGCTCTACGAAATGGGGATACCCGTACAGGCCATCAACTGTCGATGGGATGTCGATGTAATGCAGCGGATTCCTATGTCCCAACAGCGGGATGTGGTCAGCGAACGATACCTGAATCGCATTTACGCTGAAGTCCTCAACCAAATGCACCGGACGCTGGGACCGAGCGATTTCAATGCCGAGTGGGTCAAGCAATCTTCGACTCATCTGCAAACCAATCCTGATGCGACCAAGTCGATTGTAGCCGGCCGCCATGGTCCCAACGTGGTTTTCAGCTCGCTTGACCGGGACGCCGATGCGCGCGCCAGAGAAGCCGGATACGAGGTAATCAGCCACGGCGAATTATCCACCAAAGAACGAGAGGCGTACCGAAAACACGCCGCGGTGAAAGACTCTGACGAAGTATTCCCGACCCCGCCACCTCCACGTAGCGAATATGAGGCTGAACCCGGTTCCAACCAGGCCCTGTTCGCTGAGTGGATTATTGAAATGGCCGGTTACTGTGGCCTCAACGCAACGGTGCGTTACTTCAACGAACCCGACAACAAAAAACTAGCCGACTGTCAGGTATCTACCTCTACCCCGATATTGCGATTCAACGAGGCCCATCTCAACGAAACATTCTTCCAGACGCCTTATGTATCCACGGAGCACTATGACCTGCTGCTCCACGAACTGGGCCATGCGCTGGACGCCCGTTCGTCTGGTATGCATGGCGAAGCATGGGGAGAAGGCGTAAGCAAAGCCGGCGCGTTTATCGTAGTCCGTATGCTTCAAGATAGGGGCGAATGACTATTCGCCCCTACGTAGTTATCGCGCCGTCCACGTAGAGGATTTGCAGCGCCTGTCGCGCGGCGGGTTCGACCTGCCTGATGGCCGCGGCGTCCATTCCGTTGCAGAGGTCGGCGATGGCATCGGTGGCGGTGCGTCTGCCGTTCAGACGCGCCAACAGTTGGGCCACCAGCGCGCTGCAGGGCAGGCCCTCGGGGTGCCCGTCGGTGATCAGGCCGACGCCCCAGACGAACCGGTCATCGGCCAGCACCGGTTGCCGCTGGAGCAGCACACCGTCGGCCAACCGCAGCGGCGCATCGGACGGCAGACCTTTTTGTTGCCGGCGTTGCCGTTCCGCCTCCACGGCGACCACGCTGTCGCCGAACGCGGCCGGCGCAAGGCCGTGGGACAGCACCACCCGCTCGTAGCCGCGGGCCGGCTGGCCCGCCACGGCCTGGATGAACGACTGGCGCGGCGTCAGGGATGGGTCGTTGTCCAGCAGACGGCGGGCTTCCCAGAAGTATGAATCGGCGGTGCGGTTGCTGGAGTAGAAGAGCCGGGCCAGTTCGCGGAAGTGTCCGTATTCCTTGTAGTACAACTGCTGGTAAACCTGCCCCGCCGGCGCCGCAATGGATGGGTCTGCCAGTGCTGAGGTAACTGCGGCGGCGGCGAGGGTCGCCGACGTGAGGGCGAGGTGCACGCCGGACGAGAACAGCGGGTCGATGAAACAGCCGGCGTCGCCGACGAGGATGTAGCCGGAGCCGTGCAGCGAGTCGCAACGGTATGACCAGTCCCGCAGCACTTCGGGGTCATCGACAAATCGGGCCGAGGACAGCATTTCGGACAGGCGGGGGGCAGCGGCAACCTGGGATTCAAGGAACCGGCGGGCTCCGTGCTTGCGGATACCCTGCTGGCCCGTCTCGGCGTCCACCACCGCGCCCACGCTGGCCCAGCCGTCGCGCAGGGGAATGTGCCACAGCCAGCCGCTCGGCTGCGATTCAATGAGTATGTTGCCGTCATCGGGCGCGGGCAGCCGGTCGCCGCCCTGGTAGTAGCCGTACACGGCGAGGTTCCGGAAAAAGTCGTCCCACTGCCGCAGCCCAAGCTGGCGGGAAAGCAGGCCGCCCTGTCCGCTGGCGTCGACCACGTAACGGGCCGACAACTCGGTCTCGCCATCTGAACCATCGACGGGACGGCAGTGGACAGCCACGGCGGTTCCGCCATCGTCAAACACGACGCTGGTGGCCTGGCAGCCCTCGCGCACGTCCACGCCGGCGCGGCGGGCGTTGTTCAGCAGGATGGCGTCAAACTCGGAGCGCCACACCTGGTAGGAGTGGGGGTTGCTGGCGTTGGTCTCGCTGAAGTACCAGCTCCAGGGTTGGCGATCGGCTCCCCAGATCATGGTAGCGCCGCGCTTGATGGTGAAGCCGGCGCGCTGGATCTCATCCATCACGCCCAGATTGTCCAGGATGGGGATACTCGCCGGCAGCAGAGACTCGCCGACGTGGGCCCGCGGGAAGCGTTCGCGCTCCAGCAGGACGACAGCGTGCCCCTGGCGTGCGAGGAGGGCGCCGGCGCAGGAACCGGCAGGCCCGCCGCCGATGACGATGATGGGTGGCTCGGACACGGGTGAGCGTTAACCTAATGGGTCCGGTAGATCAGGGGGAATTACGACCCGTGAGTTAACGGTGAGCAACTTGCGGTATCGGCGCAAAAACTGCGCGGGACCAGCGATTGCCTCAACCTGAACGTGGGCGTAGCGCCAGCGATGCCAGGGGCGTCCTACGTGTTCGTACTCCGGTCGCCACTCAACCTGGACCTCGAAAGGCTCGCCGGATTTTTCGGACACCTCCCGGGCCAGATCCGTATAGTCCCCGGCCAAGTGGTGGGCCTGTCCGAACCCTGCCAGGTTTTCTATCAGCAGATCTTCGAGTCGCACATCGTTTTCAAGCAAGCGCCCGTAATGCCACACCGACAGACCTTCCTGCTTGAACGCTCCCTCCCTGGGCTGGTTCTCGCGTGTGCTCCAATGCATGGGGCTGATGAACCGGCACAACATATCGTCCGGCGGTACTGGCATGGATAGATTTAGAGCAGGGCGATCAGATCATCCGCGGTCGCATCGGACAGGTACTCGACTTCCCGTGCCCGTTGGCCAGAATCCCGGTCATCGTAGATTCCAACGTCCAGTGAGCCGTCGATGGGCAGCTCCGCAAGCATCCTCAACCCACTGGACAACCGCAAGTCCAATGACAATGCGCCATCTTCGTCCACCGAGATCTCCGGTTCCACAGTGCCCGCTAATGCGGCTTTCGTGATGCGTATCGCCGTTTCCATCACGTCCGCAACGGGCGACACGCCGTCGACGCCCCGTGCGAACTCCACGACGGCGGGATGCGCAGACCCGTCGCGACGGTTGATGGCAAGAGACTCGAACTTGGCAACCATTGATTGTTGATGCTTCCCAGGCGGTGTGGGCTGAAGTATAGCACGTCGTACTCGACCGGATGCGGCAGACCTCATCGAGACCTGTCTTTACCAAGCGCATCGTGTTCGTTGCCGGTTCCTGAAGCACGGCTTGAGTAGGCCCTGGAGCGTACGGTTTGACGCTAATCTACGCACCAATTGCGGCGATTAGATGGCTAATCACCGCACCGACCCGGCATCCGGCTCGTTCGATCGATGGCCGCGGCAACTGCGACTACGCGGGCTGGGCTGATGGGGCGAAGGGATTGATCACTCGCAGCCCGTCATAGTCCTGCGTGTCGCTCATGTCCTCGGAGTACACCACATCGCATCCGAGCAGGTGGGCAGCGGCGAGGATGGCGCAATCCCAATAGTTCAGGCCGAACCGGGCGTGGAGGGCGAAGGCATTTTGCATAAGTTCGAGTGTAGTTTCCTGCACCGTTAGGCGTTGCAGTAACGCTATGGTTGCTACGGCCTCGTCATGGCTTATCGCCCAAGGGCGCGTTGGGCGTGGCGGACGCGTTACCTGGGTATAGAACTCCTGCAAAACCTGCACTGACAGAGCGAGGTCGCTTTCGAGAAGCAGGTCATGCGCCAGTCGCCGTTTGACGGCATCTTCCGGGGCAAGGCTGACTGAATAGACGAGGATGTTGGTATCAACGAAGCGCATTCCGGTCGTGCAATTCGTCGCGTGTCAGTTTGGGCTCGTACGGGGTTTCCCAGTTTTGGCCGCTGCGCCGGGTGTCGATTCTGGCCATCAGATCCTGCCACTGCTGACGCAGGCGTTCCGGTTCTGCTTTGGAAACCGGTTTGGGCGTCACCCCCGCCAAGCGTGCGATAACCCAATCTTCCACGGAAATTCCCGCCGTTTCGGCCCGATTTTGGTATAGGTGGTAGGTAGCTTCGTCGACCGTTAGGGTGATGGTTTTCATGGTGCATCCCTCGTACGATAAGAATAGCACGAACGAGTTCACCACTACCGGTAGTACTGGGAGAACACCGGCTCCTCGCGGGTGATGATCTCCAGCACGCACGGCTGGCCGGTTGCGGAGATCTCCTTGGCGCGCTCGATGGCGGGGCCAACCTCGTTGGGATCGGTGACGTGCTCGGTGTGGGCGCCCAGCGACTGCGCCATCGCTGCATACTCGCCGGTGACGTACTTGGTGCGGTAGCGCTCGGTGGCGATGGGGATGTTCTTCTCGTAGCCGCCCATGGCGCCGTTGTTGACGATCACCGTGATGATGCCCAACTGCTCGCGGGCCGCCGTCTCGAAGTCGGTGCCGGCCATGCCCACGGCCACGTCGCCCATGAGGTTGACGCACGTCTTCTCAGGGAACGCCACCTTGGCGCCCATGGCGTAGCCCAGGCCGCTGCCCAGTTGTGTCGAGTTGCCCCAGCCGATGTAGCCGCGCGGCGTGGTGGCGGCGTAGAAGGGCACGATCTGGTCGCGGGGGTTGCCGGAGTCGTGGGTGACGATGCTGTTGGCCTTGTCGAGGCGCGCGTTCAGCTCATACACCACGCGGTAGGGACTGATGGGCGCGTCGTTGCTGGACAGGCGCGGTATCCACTCGGCGATCCATTCCAGCCGCACCTGTCGGATCTCGGTGGCCACGGACTCATCGCCCCGGCGTCCGTCCGCGCCCAGGCGGTCCTTGACCTCCTCGATGAGTTGGGCGAGGACGAGCTTGGCGTCGCCCACTATGATCTCCTCCAGCGGATACTCCCCGTTCAGGTCCTTCTCGTCGATGGTGGACTGGATGACGGTCTTGCCGGCCGGCACGGGCGCGGAGGCCAGCGTCTTCTGGAAGCTGGTGCCGATGCCGAACACCACGTCGCTCCTGGCGAGGAAATCGCCGACCATTTTCGTGCCGGTGTTGCCGCCGGCTCCCAGGGCCAACGGGTGGTTCTCCGGGAAGCCGCTCTTGCCCAGCGTGGTGGTCATGGTCGGCGCATTGAGCAGTTCGGCCAGTTCCACCAACTCCGGCGTTGCCTCGGCGTAGAGCACGCCCTGTCCCGCGTAGATGACGGGACGGCGGGCGTTGACCAGCATCTCGGCGACGCGGGACACGTCGCGGGGATCGCCGGCCGAGCGATGCCTGCGCTGGGGCTGGTAGTGGAACTGTTCCTCGGAGATCTCGCCGGCCAGCACGTCGTTGGGCATTTCGACCAGCACGGGGTACGGCCGGCCGGTGCGCAGTTGCGTGTACGCGCGGCGCATTATCTCCGGAATCCGGTCGGTGTGGTTGGCCGAATCGGACCACTTGGTGACGCCCTCGTAGTTGCGGGCGGCGTTGAAGTCCGACGACGTGCCGTGCCGTCTGGTGCCGGGATGGTTGGGCACCATGAGCAGGGGCGACGAGTCGGCATAGGCCTGCGCGACGCCGGAAAAAGCGTTCTCGATGCCGGGGCCGCCCTGCACCAGCACCACGCCGTTCCTGTTGCCGTTGTTGACGCGGCTATAGGCGTCGGCCATGTTGACCGCCGTGCGCTCCATGCGGGAGATGATGGGCCGGATGCCGGCGGCGGCGCAGGCGTCGATCAGGATGTTGTTGGGGAAGCAGAAAACGACGTCCACGCCCTCGCGTTCCAGGATCGTCGCAAATGCGGTCTTGCCGTCCATGTTGGACCTCCAGAAAAGTGCAGAGGCATTATAGCGGGTTTGACGTGGCCGCCCGCGGGATGGACAACTCACGTGGCGTTGCGGTTATGATGTGACTCCACAACCAATCGAAAGGAGCGAACTATGGCCGAGTACATACCGTCAACCAGGGACTGGGTGCGCGAGCAGGTCGAGGTGTACGAAGGGAGCGGCGGCGCCGAAGGCACCACCCTGCGCGACACCGGGCTGCCCGTCATCATCGTCACCAACCGCGGCAACCAGAGCGGCGCCATCCGCAAGACGCCGCTGATGCGCGTCAAGGACGGCAACAACTACGTGCTGGTGGCCTCCATGGGCGGCGCGCCGAATAACCCCGTCTGGGTGTACAACCTGCGGGCCGACAACAACGTGGAGATACGGGACGAGACCGACGTGTATTCCATGCGCGTCCGTGAGGTGCGGGACGACGCGGAACGGGCGCGGCTCTGGGACATCGCGGTGGAGGCGTTCCCGCCGTACGAGGAATACCAGGGCCGGACCACGCGGAGGATCCCCGTATTCGTTGCGGAACCGGCCTGATCCGGCCACTGCATCGGCGCCAATGGCAGGGACGAATAATTGCTCGTCCCTACTATCGCTGAACGGTTTGATTCAGGCCAAAGATGGTCTCCGACGCGCCCAAATTGAGATGCCGAACGGGCGATTACCGCTCAAAACATACACGAAAGTCGTTGCTTGTGAGTGCAGTTGCCAGTATAGTAAATGCAAATCCGGTTGCGCCGGTCCGCCTTCCTTGGGTATTGGGAAACACTGTGCCCGACGAATCCGACCATACAGTGTGCATCGCGATCACCAACCCCATTGGAGGGAAATTGTGGCTCTATCAGACCTGACTCTGGAATGCAGCGACTGCGGCGCGGAGTTTCTTTTTACAGTAGGCGAGCAGGAATTCTACCAATCTCGCGGATTCACCAACTACCCGAAGCGGTGCCAATCCTGTCGCAACGCCCGTCGCGGACAGCCCCGCGACAACTACGGCGGTGGCGGCGGCGGCGGCGGTTTCGGGGGGCCCAGGGAATCTTTCCCCATCGTGTGCAGCAACTGCGGCACCGAGGCCACTGTTCCCTTCCGCCCGCGCGGCGACCGGCCGGTCTACTGCAGCGACTGCTTCGCGCAGATGCGGAACTCCTGACGCCCCACGGCGTGGTTGGCCGGTCGAGTGACGTCCGGCCATGATTTTCTTTTGCCGACCGCCTGTACGGGCGGTTCGGTTCATTTAGTATGCCTTATCAAGATTTGCGCGAATTCCTCACCTTTCTGGAAAGCAGGGGGGATCTGCGCCGCATCTCCGCTCCGGTCAGTCCTGAACTGGAGATGACTGAGATCGCCTACCGCCTGATGCGGGCGGACGGGCCGGCCCTGCTCTTCGAGAACGTCATCGGACACGACATGCCCGTGGCCATGAATCTCTTCTGCGCGGAGCGCCGGATGAACTGGGCGCTGGACGTGGACGACGCCAACGACCTGGCCGCCCGGCTGGAATCCATGATCGACATGGCTCTGGGCGGGCCGCCTCGGGGCCTGATGAACAAGCTGCGCACCTTGGGACGCCTGGCCCACATCGGCGCCTACCAGCCGCGTACCGTCCGCAACGCTCCCTGCCAGCAAGTGATTCTCACGGGCGAGGACGTCGACCTGCACCGCCTGCCCATCATCACGTGCTGGCCGGAGGACGCCGGGCCGTACATCACGCTGCCCCTGGTGATCACAAAGGATCCTGAAACGGGCACGCAGAACTACGGCATCTACCGCATGCAGGTGTTCGACTCCCGCACCACCGGCATGCACTGGCAGACGCACAAGGTGGGCGCGAGGCACTACCGCGCCAGCAGCGAGCGGCTGGAGGTCGCCGTCGCATTGGGCGGCGATCCGGCATCGATCTGGACCGGATCGGCTCCGCTGCCTCCTGAGGTGGACGAAATGACGCTGGCCGGGTTCATCCGCGATGCCGGCGTGGAACTGACGCCGGCGGTAAGCGTCGATCTCATGGTGCCCGCCAACGCGGAAATCGTCCTCGAAGGCTATGTCGTTCCCGGCGACGAGCGCATCGAGGGCCCGTTCGGCGACCACACGGGCTACTACTCATTGGCCGAGCCATATCCGGTGTTCCACGTGGAGACCATCACCCGACGCCAGAACCCCATCTATCCCACGACCTTCGTGGGCCGGCCGCCCACCGAGGACTACTGGATGGGCAAGGTCACCGAGCGGGTCTTTCTGCCGTTGATCAAGCTGATCCTGCCCGAGGTGGTGGACATCAACATGCCGGCGGAGGGCATCTTCCACAACCTGGTGCTGGTGTCCATGAGGAAGGAGTACCCCGGCCACGCCCGCAAGGTGATGTACGGCCTGTGGGGTTTGGGCCTGCTCAGCCTCACCAAGGTGATCGTGGTGGTGGACGACTTCGTGGACGTGCAGAATCCCTCGGAGGTGGCGTGGCGCGTCGCCAACAACATCAACCCCGGCACGGACCTGGTGCTGGTCGATGGGCCCATCGACGACCTGGACGTGGCGTCACCGACGCCCCGGTTCGGCAGCAAGGTTGGCATCGACGCCACGCGCAAGGGCCCGCAGGAGGGTTACCACCGTGAGTGGCCGCCCGACATCGAGATGAGCGCGGAGGTACGGGACCAGGTGTCGCGGCGGTGGTCAGAGCTGGGGCTGGGCGACATCATCCCGCCGGCCAACCTGCGGTAGCGGGTCAACTTCCCGGCGCCTGCTCCGCCTCCAATTGCCGGATGCGCTCCTCTGCGGCGCGGAGGGCAGCCTCGGCAGCGTCGGCGCGGGCTTCGGCGGTGTTTGCCCGCCGTTGCTCTCGGATCCGCGCCTCGTATTCCTGGTCGGCCCGGTTCTGTTCCTGAATGCGGGCATCCCGCTCGTCCTCAAATGTGGTGATGTGTTGACCCGTAGCGGGGTCGTACCACGCCAATCTCCCGTTTTCCCACCGGATATTCAGTCGCAGGACCTCGCTGTATCCCTGCCATTTCTGGTCGGTCAACTGCACGATGGCGATGGGTCGGTAACTGCCGTTCAACAGGCGATCAGCAGCCAGGAACGCCCCGTTATACTCTCCGGTGGGGTCGAATCTCCAGTATTCGGGGATTCCGAGATTTTCGTAAGCACCGCGCTTCACAGCAACGTCCAGGTCGCCGGTGTAATAGGAGGCGATCTCCAGCACAAAGTCCGGCGGTTTGCCCTGCTCTGAGATGACATAGCCATTCCGTCTGGAATACCCCTCAGCATCGGCCCCAAAGGCCACGAACAGGTCGGGATCAAACAGTCCGGTGGCTTCGCCGGTCACCACCGGACTGATGTAACGAGAACTACCGGTGAGAGTGGGGCGCCGGTCGTTCAGGTGTACGTCGAGAAAATGACCGTTGCCGTTTTTGCCAAGATGCTTGAAGACCATCCCATCCCACCTCCTCTCCTCTGGCGGGTCAGGGAGATAGATGAACGGCTCGAGTTCCGGGGTGGCGTCAGCGCGGTTATCGGGGGTCATGGCCCGTTCGCCTGTTCCCCCTCGCCGGCGCGTCCTTCCAATTGCCGGATGCGCTCCTCCGCGGCGCGGAGAGCGGCTTCGGCTTGGAGGCGCGCATCGCGCTCCTGATTGGCGCGGGCTTCGGCGGTGTTCGCCCGCTGTTGCTCTCGGATCCGTGCCTCGTATTCCTGATCGGCCCGGTTCTGTTCCTGAATGCGGGCATCCCGCTCGTCCTCAAATGTGGTGATGTGTTGACCCGTAGCGGGGTCGTACCACGCCAATCGCCCGTTTTCCCACCGGATATTCAGGTCCAGAACGCTGCTGCGTCCCTGCAAGCTCCCGTCGGGCAGCTCCTCCATGTCGATGGAGACGTACACGCCGTCCACCAGCCGATCGCCGGCCAGCCGCGCGCCGTGAAACTCCCCCGTCTCGTCGAACCTCCAGTACTCCGGAATGCCCAATGCTGCGTAGGCTGCGCGCTTGACGGTGGTGTCCTCGCGCCCCGTGGCTCGGGATGCGATTTCCAGTACGAAGTCAGGAGGTTTGCCCTGTTCCGAAACTACGTACGCGTTGCTGTCCCGGTATGCGTCGGGGTTCACCCCGAAGGCAATCAGCAGGTCCGGATACTTCACTCCCGTGGTGTCGGTGGTCGGGATTGGGGTAACGTAGTGCTCTCCGGAGACGATGGTGGTGTCTGGGTTGCCGAAGTGCCGGATCAGGTAACGCACGTTTCCAGTTGCGGCGAGGTGGTCGAAGCTGGTCATGTCGTCGGGCTCGCGTTCCGGCGGGTCGGGCAGACGGAAGCGGCCCTGCATTTCAGGCGTTCTGGCGGCAGCATCGGCGGTGGTCATGTCAGACCTCCGGGAACTCGTTGTGGTCGGCGCGAGAATGTCCGTATGTTACCATGACGCCGCCATGCAGAAGGCTCCCGCGCAGTCCGGTCCGGTCCGCACGATTGCGGTCAAGGTTCCGCACTACCTCAACGCCATCAACATCTCGGAATCGCTGTTCGCCATGCCTTTCGGGTACATCGGCATGGTGCTGGCGTCCCACTACTCCGGCGGCACCGGTTGGCCGGGCTGGCACGTTTTCATCTGGATCACGCTGGCGTTCCTGGGCGTGCGCACCCTGGGGATGTCTGCCAACCGCATCATCAACGCCAGGGAGGACGCGCAGAATCCCCGCACCGTCGGCCGCCACATACCCGCCGGCATCCTGAAGCCGCTGGAGGTCGGCGGGATGGCGCTCGGCGGCGCGGCGATCTTCTTCGTCGCCGCCTGGCAACTGAACCCCCTGGCGCTGATGCTGTCGCCGGTGGCGGCCGCGTACGTGGTGCTGTACTCGTTCGCCAAGTATTACACCTGGCTGTGCAGCCTGATGCTGGGCTTCGCGCTGTCCATTGCCCCCACCGGCGCGTGGATCGGCGTGACGGGCCAATGGGACTGGCAGCCCGTGCTGATCACCTTTGCGGTGATGATGTGGGCCGGCGGATTCGAGACCATCTACGGCACCCTGGACTACGACTTTGACCGGGAGCACAACATCAAATCCATCGCGTCGCGGTTCGGCGTGCGCAACGCCATCCGCACCACGCGCGTCCTGCACAGCCTGGCGGCGGCGGCGCTGCTGGGCGTGGGCATATGGTTGGAGCTCAACGTGTTTTACTTCATGGGCTGGGCCGTGGCAGTGGTCCTGCTGGTGTACGAAAACAACATGGTCAAGTCGGGGGAGCCGGCCAGGATAGGCAAGGCATTCGCCTTTAACAAGTACATCTCCACACAGCTTCTGGGGTTCACCATCCTGGGGGTGGCGTTGCCTTTTGACGGCTTTTTGCCGTTTCTGTAACATTGATATGAGCGTCGGAGCCGCAGCTAGAGGAACCAAATGGCTGGTGCCGGTTGTGGCGTTGGCGATTGGCTTATTGTCCTTGTTGCGGCTTAACATCACGCCGGAGCGTTGGCTGAACGAATCAATTTGCGAGGCAGTGGGAATTGCCAGATTCACGCTTGATCCAGTGCCCTGCCTGACCATAGCCGTCATAACCTTGACGTATTGGTGCGTCAAAGAGCGCGACGAGGCTGCGGCGGTGTTGGGTGCTCTGGCCGGATGGCTAACCGGAATACCGGGCGTTAACCGGGTTATTCTCCTGGGGATAAAAGGACTGAGTGTCATGTTTGCAACCATCAAAAGAAAGGTGTACGAGCAGATACGGTCGGAAGGGCGCGCCGAAGAGCGCGCCGAGTCCAACGCAGAGTGGCGAGCGTGGCTGCAACGCCGCATGGCCTCCGGCGCCTTTGTACCCGACGACAACGACCCCCCGCCAGACCAACGGGGTGAATGACGACATGAAAGCCGAGTTATGATAGGTAATACGAGCCAGCAGCACCCCCCGGTGGTCGTGGGCATCTCCGGCGCCAGCGGGGCCGTCATCGCCCGCAGCCTGATCGACGCGCTGTTGGATCGCGAAACGCCGGTGGTTGCCGTGGCGTCCAACGCGGCGCGGATGGTGTGGCAGGAGGAGTTGGACGAGTCCTACAACGACGCCGTCGCCCGCTGGGTCGAGCATTCCCACTTCCGGCAGTACGCCATCAGCGACCTGTTCGCCCCGATCGCCAGCGGGACGTACCCCACGGCGGGCATGGTGATCGCGCCGGCCAGCATGAACTCCGTGGCGTCGCTGGCCCACGGCCTGACGCCCAACCTGTTGCTGCGTGCTGCCGACGTTACGCTGAAGGAGCGCCGTCCGCTGACGCTGGTCCCGAGGGAAACGCCCCTGCACGCCATCCACCTGGAAAACATGCTCACTCTCGCCCGCATGGGCGCGACCATTCTGCCGCCGGAGCCACCCTTCTACCTGAAACCGCTCGACATCGACGGCGTGGTGAGGTTCGTGGTGCAGCGCGCCCTGGTGTCGCTGGGCATCGCCGACCACCTGCCCGACGACATGCAGTACCAAGACCGCGAGCGGTAGCGGGGTCGAACGGCCGCTTGGCGTATAATCTTGTCACCGGCCGGCAAGCCGGCCACGGCAGGACTCAATCCCGATGGTCGACACCGCATTCATCACACGACACGACACCAGGGCGGCGCAGGTGGCGGGCGCGGTCCACGATGCGCTGCACCCCGTGCAGACCATCCTGTTCGGCTCGCGGGCCCGGGGCGATCACCGATGGTATTCCGACATCGACCTGTTCATCATCACCGACGCGGAAACCCAGCCGGAATACCGGGAGTACGCCAAAAGCGTTGCCGAAAGCGTGCGTCAAGAGCTTCTCCCGGAGGCCGACAAAATCGACGTGATCTGCTATACGCTGGAACGGTTCCTCAGCGACCGCGCGTTGATCAACAATCTCGCCAACCGCGTCGCCAGGGATGGAGTGCCCATCATGCCCCCTGAGGATATCGGATACTCCAGCGATCACGGCGAAGAGTCCGTAGATTGGAACAACGTCAGGATCAGGGTGCGGGACGCCAGGGAAAACGCCGATGCCATTGCAAACGGCATTGACGTCGAGCGCATCGGTGAGAAAGTATTCGGCCACATCGCCCAGCAGGCCCTGGAACACTCCTACAAGGCGCTGCTGGGAGCCAACGGCCACGACTACCCCGTGGGCTGGCGCGGTCACGATCTCGACGGACTCATCGCGCTGGTGCGTGAACGGTTGAGGCTGCCTGCGGACTACGAAATCCCGGGCGAGAAGTACAACTACCTCACCGAGTTCGCCGGCAGCGCCATCTACGCCGACGACCTGCCGCCGTTGAACCGCGCTGCGATCCACCAGGATATTCCGGCCGCCGTGGAGCAGTTGATGGGGCTGATTGCCGAAACGTCCGGCTACGACCCCGCAACAGACCCCGACGTCGCCGGTTGACCTTGCGCCCCGGACCGGAGCCCTGTCCGCCACTGCATGCCCAACATCATCTACTACGTCGCCGCCAGCCTGGACGGCTACATCGCAGACGCCGACGGCGGAGTGGACTGGCTGCCCCAGGACGAATCCATCGACTACGGTTATGCGGACTTCTACGCCGGCGTCGACGCTCTGGTCATGGGCCGCCGCACCTACGAGCAGGTGCTCGATTTCGGCCAATGGCCCTACGCCGGCAAACCAACCTACGTTTTCACCAGCCGTCCTCCCGACGACAACCCGTACGAAGTGGATTTTGTCCACGCCAGCCCAACCGATTTCTTGCAAAGCGTCCCGGCCCAGCACTCCGGAACCGTGTGGCTGGTGGGCGGCGCCAACCTGGCGGAGCAGTTCCGCCGCGCCGGCCTCATCGACGAATGCCTGATCCACGTGATTCCGGTCATCCTCGGGCGCGGTATTCCCATGTTCGGCGGCGACGCTCCACCGGCCCAGATGGAACTGGTCGGGACCCATCCCTACGATGACGGCATCGTGATGCTGCACTACCGTCGCGCCGTCGCATAGACTCATGGCCCACCTGCAGGGCGACGACAAGCGACAGTACGTGGCGGAGATGTTCGCCCGCATCTCGCCGCGCTACGACCTCATGAACTCGCTGATGACCGGCGGGCTGCACCACCGCTGGAAGCGTGAGACGGCACGGTTCACGGCGTCGGGGTTGAGGGGCGCCGCGCTGGACGTGGCCACCGGCACCGGCGACCTGGCCTTCGCCCTGGCGCGCTGTACGGGAATCGACCGCGTCGTGGGAGTTGACCTGCTCTCGGAGATGCTCACCATCGCGGCGGGCAAGCCGGAGACGCGAGACGCAAAGGCCGCTCCAACAACATTCGCCATGGGCGACGCCCTCCACCTGCCTTTCGCCGACAACACCTTCGTCTGCGCCACCGCCGGATTCAGCCTGCGCAACATGGCCGACGTGCCGGCCGCCATTGCCGAGATGGCGCGGGTGGTGTCTCCCGGCGGACGGGTGACGACGCTGGAACTGACGCCCATGCCGTCGGGGATGCGGGCGGCGCTGGGACGTGTGTATTTCCACCACCTGGTTCCGTTGATGGGCCAGTTGGTGGCCGGAGATCGTACCGCCTACACCTACCTGCCCAGCAGCGTGGACTACTTCCTCACCGCCGAGGGTCTTGCTGAGGTGTACCGGCAGGCAGGCCTGGTCAACGTGGGTTACCGCCGCCTCGGCCTCGGCGGCGTGGCGCTGCACCACGGGGAAAAGCCGCGTTAGCCCGCGCTGACACGACGCAACACATCCACACGCCCCAAGCGGTTACAATCCAGCCAAACGACCGCCCCGTCACGGTTCACCCTCCCATCGGCCCAGCCAGGCGAGGTTCAGCATGACCACCGCCAAAACACCCAAAGCCCCATCGAACTTCCGGTTGCCGGAGCCACCCAGGACTCAGGACGAAAAGGCAACCGCGGCCCGTCACCTGTCCCTCACCGGCAACGCCTACTTCCTGGTCCGACATCTCGGCAACTCCGACACCACCATCGTCGGCTCCGACCTCTACATCACGCCGATTATCGACGTCGAACGCGCCGATAGGGCTGGCATGGTCTATCCCGACCTGCTGGTGGCGTTCAACGCCGACCCTGCCATGTACCTTGCCCACAACGGCTACGTCATCTCGGAACAGGGCAAGCCGCCCGACTTCGTGCTGGAGGTGGCCTCTCAGTCCACGGGTCGCCGGGATACGGTGGACAAGCGGATGGCCTACGCCCAACTCGGCATTCCGGAATACTGGCGCTTCGACCAGGACGGCCGGTCCCACGGAACCCGCCTGGCCGGCGACCGGCTGGTGGATGGACAGTATGATCCCATCCAGATTGACGAGCTACCCGACGGCAGCCTCCAGGGTTACAGCGCCGTCCTGAACGTCAACCTCCGCTGGACCGACGGACAACTGGCCTGGTACGACCCCGCGACCGGAGAGCCCGTTGCAACGCTGGAGTCCGAACGAGAGGCCCGCGCGCGGGCGGAGGCCAGGGTCAGCGAACTGGAAGAGCAGATACGCCAACTGCGCGGCGAATCGTGATGCTCCCCTGATTACCCGGGCATTCCTCCCGGCCCGTCACTCGCCGCGCCGCCGCGTCTCACGCACGAACAGCATCACGCCGATGCCGGCGACCGCAAACAGCATGGCGTCCACCCACAGGGCCCACGGGAATCCCCAGACGTCCGCGATCGCGCCGAAGGCCAGCGCGCCCGATACCGTGCCAATCCCCGCCAGGCTCCGGAACAGCCCCAGGGTCACGCCCTCCATGCCCGGCGGCGCGATATCCGCGTAGAAAACCGTCCCGGCGGGGCTGCCCAGTCCCTCGCCGATGCCCATCAGTACGCCCGACAGCAGCAGTTGCCACAGCCCGTCCGCCCACACGAACGTGGCAATGCCCGCGCACATGAGGACCACCGACGGAATGATGGGCGATTTCCGTCCGAAGCGGTCCGACAGATAGCCGGAGGCTGCGGTGGAAAAGAACTGGGGCAGATGGGTGAGGCTGAGCCACCAGCCCAGGTGCTCCGGGCCGAATCCCTTCACCTTGCCGAACAGCGGCATCACGCTGAACCGCGCTCCCTGCCGGTTCGCGACGATCATGATGGCGAACAGCCCCACGAAGATGAACGCCGGACTCAGGATGAGACCCAGCAGCCCGCCCCGGGGTCTCCCCGTCTGCTGATCGGCCGGCGTGGAGCCGGGCGACGGGACCGGAGGGGACGCCTCGCGCTGCTCCCGCCAGCGGGATTCAGGCAACGCGAACACGATCAGCGACAGGGACAGCGCCATCAGCACCGCCTGGGTGAACAGCGGGACGCGCAGCCCGAACACCGAGGCCAGGTAACCGCCCAGCAGCGGCCCCAGGATCTGGCCCGACAGGATGCTCAACTCCTGCGTGCTCAGGATGCGTCCCCTGGTGGCCGGCGTCGACTCGTCCCGCAGGTATATGGTGATCACGGTGGTGAACGCGTTCGCGCCCAGACCCGACACGAACCGCCACCCGGTGAGCCACCAGAAATGGAAAGACAGAGACACCATGGCCGCGCCCAGCAGGTTGATCGCCGCGCCCAGGGCGATGATGGGCTTGCGGCCATGCCGCTGGGCCAGCAGCCCCGCCGGTACTCCGGTGAACAGACGCCCGGCCCCGAACAGGCCGACCGCGATCCCCACCTCGGTGGCGCCGACCTGGTATTCGTGTTGCGTGAACAGCGGCAGCACCGGGCCGATGGTGCCCATGCCGAAGCTGTTGAGTGCGCCGCAGATGCTCAGGAGGACGACGCTGCGATAGTCGCCGGTCAATGCGGCGTTTATTTTACGTATCACGGTTGCCGGGAATCATATTCGGGGCGGGTGGCAGCGTCAAATCCGCCTTTTCGAGCGGTCGTACGATGGGTTTTCCGGCGGCCATCAGTACCCCTAACTCCTCTTTCCCGCCCGCGTTAAACCTTCCCAAAGCGTTGACAACCCAGGTGCGGGTAGATAGACTGACCCCCGTTTTCTATGGGCATTCATTACGATTTAGCATGTACGCGTTAAATGCTGTTCGCGCCTTCTAAAGTAACAAGCCAACCCGCCGGCGACGATAATATGTCGGGGCCCTACGCCCTGACGCTGTCCGGGCTGTCCAAGTCGTTTCGCGACACCGTCGCGGTCGCCAACGTGGACCTGTTCCTGGAGTCGGGCGAGATCCTATGCCTGTTGGGGCCCAGTGGGTGCGGCAAGACCACCACGCTCCGCCTGATCGCGGGGTTCGACCAGCCCGATTCGGGCAGCGTCAGGATCGGCGGCAGGACGGTGTGCGGGCCGGGCGTGAACGAGAACCCGGAAAAGCGCCGCGTGGGGATGGTGTTCCAGGAAGGCGCCCTGTTTCCCCACCTTACGGTCGCGCAGAATGTCGCGTTCGGCCTGCCCAAGAGCGGCAACCGAAAGGAGACCATCGCCGACGCTCTGCGGCTCGTGGACCTGGAGGGCTATGACGACCGTTACCCGCATCAGCTATCCGGCGGGCAGCAGCAACGCGTGGCCCTGGCTCGCGCGCTGGCGCCGGCGCCGGACCTGATCCTGATGGACGAGCCGTTCTCGAGCCTCGACCGGAGCCTCCGCGAACAGTTGCGCATCGAGGTGCGCGCCATTCTGAAAGAACGGAATGCAACCGCCGTTTGCGTTACCCACGACCAGGAAGAGGCCATGCAACTGGGCGACCGCGTGGCGGTGATGAACGAGGGCCGGATTGAGCAACTGGGCCCGCCCGAGGAAGTCTTTCATAACCCCGACACACGTTTTGCGGCGGAGTTTTTCGGTATGGCCGATTTCCTGCCGGCGTGGAAGGATGAGGACCATCTTGCCAGCGAGGTGGGACGGCTGCCCTGGCCGGACTTTTGGCCCACGCCATGGCCCGAGCACCGCGAACTGCAGGTCATGGTGCGCCCCGACTGCCTTGATATCGTTTCCGATGAGAATGGCAGCGGCACGGTCGTCGCCAGGGAGTTCCTGGGAGCGTTCAACATCTACTCAGTCGAGTTGCCCTCGGCCCACCGCGTCCGCGTGATGGTTTCACATATCTCCCATCTCGACATCGGGACACGGGTGAGAATATTTCCCCGAGAGGGCCACCGTCTGCTGCCCTTCGTTGGCGGCCGCGCATTCTTCAACGCCCCGGAATACATGCAGGAGTTGAGCGCGCCGACCCACTGAGGCGGGGCCACTGCGTGCCGCCGACGCCCCGGGATAAATCCACGAGGCGGACAACCGCCGTTCCGTTGGGGTATAATCTGGGCACAATTCTGCAATCGTGCTGGGAAACAACGTGGCGCGTCCTCGCAAATCCAGGGCCGAAGCCAGCGTTCAAACGCAAGCGCACAACGGCGCCGAACGCCTTTCGCCGGTAACCGAGAACTACCTTCTGTCCCTCTACAAGATGTGGGAGGACTCGGAGGTACCGACCCTGACCCGGTTGACCGAGGCGCTGCGGCAGTTGCCGCCCACCGAAGGTCTGGGCACATCGGTCCCCTCTGTCGCCGGCATGCTGCGCCGCATGGAAAAGCAGGGCCTGGTCGAAATCGGCAACGACAAGCGGATCCGGCTCACCGACCGGGGCACCCTGGCAGGCGAAAGCATCGCCCGGCGGCACCGGCTCGCCGAGTGGCTGGTGGTGCGGCTGCTGGGCATGGAACTCCACGAGGCCCACATTGAGGCGCACCAACTGGAGCACGGCATGTCCCCGGCCCTCGAGGCCAAGCTGATGGAACGGCTGGGCCATCCCACCCACTCACCCTTCGGATGGCCGATACCGGGCAACGGCTCGCCGGGAGCCACGCCGGGGGCCGTGACCCTGGACAACGCCACCAGCGGGGTGTCGTACATGGTGGATCGCGTGCCGGAGGAAGATGCCCAACTGCTGCAGTTCCTGGCCGGCGCGCAGCTGGTGCCCGGACACCGCATGACGCTCCGGGAGGCGATGCCATACCTGGGCGTGATGCAGGTGGAGACCGAGGTGGACAGCATCTCAATCGGATACAACGTGGCGCAGCAGATCGTGGTGCGCCCGGTGGAAGCGGAGGAACCGTCGTAGGCCCCGCGGCGGGCTGAATTCAAAGCCCCGGATGCGAAAACCGACTGCGAGAGTCATAGTTGCGTCAACGGGCGACACGGCCCGTTTTTTGTTGCCTCCATTTTCGGGGAAAATCATGCGTCCCTGCGGCGCCGGATGAACGGTTGCCGACGCGCCAGCGTCACGCGATACTTGGTGACACTGATTCCCTGCAATGCGTTACCGAAAAACTCGGTACGTGCGGCTGTGTCACAACAATCTGTACACACGAAATGATCCCCGTTTCCAGGCTGGTCACATCCCTTCCCCGTTCGCCAACCGGATGGTTGTTCGAGGGCACGCTCCGCCCGCCGCCCGTCGTCTGGGCGCCCGCCCTGCTGATCGCCCTGCTGCTGCTCACCGCGCCGGCCTACCTCACCCTGAGGACGCTGGGCGCGGGCGCGGAGGCCTTCGACCTGATCTTCAGCGTCCGCACCCTGTGGGTGGTGTGGCGAACCGTGGCGTTGATGGCCGGCGTGATGCTGGGATGCCTCCTCATCGCCGCGCCGTTGGCCTGGCTGACCGTTCGCACCGATCTGCCGGCCCGCGGGTTCTGGCGCGTGGTCACCATGCTGCCGCTGGCGCTGCCGTCGTATATCGTCGCGTTCACCATCGCGGTGGGCCTGGGGCCCCGGGGAATCCTGCAGGGCTGGCTGGAGGCGGCGTTCGACCCGTTCTCCATAACAATAGACCGTATCGCCAGCATCTACGGGTACCCGGGCGCGGCGTTCACGCTGATCATCATCAGCTTCCCGTACGCGCTGCTGCCGATCCGCGCCGCCCTGTGGAACATGGACACTTCTCTGGAGGAGTCGGCCCGCGCCCTGGGCAGAACCCGGTGGCAGACCTTCCGCAGCGTAACGCTCCCCATGCTGCGGCCGGCCATCCTGGCCGGCGGTTT
Source organism: Dehalococcoidia bacterium (assembly GCA_965116565.1). Lineage (GTDB taxonomy): Bacteria > Chloroflexota > Dehalococcoidia > Lucifugimonadales > UBA3495 > Bin87. Next base: position 28,442 of record OZ220699.1, on the reverse strand, counting down.
GCTCACCGCGCTCTACGCCCTCAGCGACTTCGGCGCGGTGGCCATCATGCGCTACGAGACGTTCACCTGGAGCATCTTCGTCCAGTATGGCGCCGCGTTGAATCGCACGCTGGCTGCCGCCTGGTCGCTGGGTCTCATCGTTCTCGCCCTGGTGGTGGTCTGGGGAGAGTACACCGCCCGCAACGCCGGAGGAGGCCGCTACTACCGCACGCGCGGCGGAGCGTCGCGCCTGCCGGAACCGGTCCCGCTGGGAGCGTGGCGCTGGCCGGCCCTGGCCTACTGCAGCGCGGTGGCGCTGGTTTCCCTCGGCCTGCCCCTGGCCGTGCTGGCGTACTGGACCGTTCGCGGCGTCGCGGCCGGCGAACCGCTGCTGCTGCTCTGGAAGGCTGCCGCAAACTCCGTCGGCGTTTCGGCGCTGACGGCGGTTCTCACGGTGCTGTGCGCGGCGCCCATCGCCGTGCTGGCGGTCCGCTACCCCGGTCAGTTCAGCCGGTGGCTCGAGCGGCTCGGGTTCATCGGTTTTGCGCTGCCGGGCATTGTAATCGCGCTGGGGCTGGTGTACTTCGGCGCAAACTACGCGCCCTGGCTGTACCAGTCGCTGGCCATCCTCGCCGTGGCGTACGTCACGTTGTTCCTGCCGGCGGCGGTGGGATCATTGCGCGCGTCGCTGGTGCAGGTGCGGCCCGAATTCGAGGACGCGGCCCGCAGCCTGGGCAAGACGCCGATGGTGGTCCTGCTCACCATCACGCTGCCCCTCGTGCGGCCGGGGATCCTGACCGGCGCGGCGCTTGTGTTCCTCCTCACCATGAAGGAACTGCCCGCCACGCTGATCCTCAGCCCCATCGGATTCACCACCCTGGCCTCGTCCATCTGGGCCGCGGCCGAGGAGGCTTTCTTCGCGCGCGCCGCCGCTCCCGCCCTCCTGCTGGTGATAGTCTCCTCGATTCCCCTCGCCATCATCACCATGCGCGAGGAACACCGCCAGGAATGACGCCGGGCGCCGGGCCGTCGGCACAATCCGCGCGATTATTCGCCCAGCCCTCACGAGCCCACCGCCGACGTGGATGTCAAAACCCGCGACGACGTGATGCACCTCCTGTTCGACCCCAACGGCGCCGCCGCCGCAATCCTGTTGACCACGCGCCGGACCAAAGGCGTGGCCGTCTCGCTGCGCCGCATCATCCGTATCAACGGAGCCATCATCATCAACGGAGCCATCATCGCCGACGGCCCGCCCCACCGGTCGATCACCACGGAAGTGCCGAGCCAGGTTTGTGGCGCGGAAATGGCGGTGGTCGAGTGCCACGGCATGAAACTGATCGCCGAAAGCGGCCGCTTCCGGACGGCGGCAAAGGCCCAGGCGTCCTCAGTCCGGGAGCCAACGGGGGAACCAATCTGACTCCAGGCCCGCCGGCGACCTGCAATACATTTTTATGAGTTTGTGCCCGGTTGTGAATCATTGTGATGGTTTTGTGAAAATGCGATTTTCGCACTTGAGCGCGTGCTAATATTCCTCATGGGGCGGCAGAGGCCATAGCGGAGCAATGTTCCGTACCATGTAGTGAGGAGAATAAGTCGAAGCTGCCCCGGATCACAATATTCATTTCGAAACGGCTATATGGCCAACCTGCCGGGCCCACATTTCGGGTCCGGTTTTTCTTTGCGGAGACCGGACATGCCACCCGGCATTCGTGGCATACACACCCCGCACAACCCGCTGCGCCGTGCACATTTGGCTCATGTTTCGTAGCATGCCACCCAGTGTCCGGGCGCCTTTTCCTCAAGGGGCGGATGCGGCTCGGTCTCGCATGCGTCCGTCGCCAGCGGGCAGCGGTCGTAAAAGCGGCACCGCTCGGGCGGGTCCACGGGAAGGGACAGGTCCCCCAGGATGTCGGGCGGATCGCGACGGCGCATGGGGTCGGGGCTGGGCACCGCCGACAGCAGTGCCCGCGTGTACGGGTGCAGCGGGTTCCGCAGCAGTTCCTCGGTCTCGGCCACCTCCACTATCTTGCCCAGGTACATCACCGCGATCCGGTGGCACATGTACCGCGCCACCGCCAGGTCGTGCGTGATGTACAGGTACGCGATGCCCAGCCGGTCCGCCAGTTCCTGCATCAGCGACATGATCCCCGTGCGGCTCGACACGTCCAGCATCGACGTCGGTTCGTCCGCCACCACGAACGACGGCCCGATCACCAGGGCGCGCGCAATCGCCACCCGCTGCCGCTGCCCGCCCGATAGCTCGTGGGGCCGCCGGAACAGGAACGCGCCGGGCGGCGTGAGCCCCACCAGATTCAGTATCTCGGAGACCCGGTCCAGGCGGCCCTGCACGTCGCCAACCCCCTGCACCACCAGCGGCTCCGCGATGGTGTCATACACCGTCCGCCTGGGGTTCATCGACTCGTAGGGGTCCTGGAAAATCATCTGCACCTGCCGGCGGAACACCCGCAACTGCCGTCCGCGGATGTTCGCCGCGTCCACCGAGCCCGCCAGGTGTCCGCCCACGGCCGGCGCGGGGAACCGGTAGGCGATGCTCCCATCGGTGGGTTCCAGCAGCTTCACCAGCAGTTTGCCCACGGTGGTCTTGCCGCAGCCCGACTCGCCCACCAGGCCCAGGCTCTCGCTCCGTCCCAGCCGGAAGGACACGTCGTCCACGGCGTGGATGAAGCTCGTCGGCTTGCGGAACATGCCGGCGGCGATGGGGAATCGCTTGGTCAAACCGTCCACAGCCACCAAAGGCTGAGCGTCTCCGTCAAATCCGTTCACTGCAATTCCCCAGTATGATTCCGTACCTCTTTGCAGTACCCCATGTGTGTGGATGCGTCCGAAAACGGCAGCCGGCTTCACGCCTGGGCCAGCGGCTCCAGCAGGTCCAACAACTGCTCCACATCGTCCAGGCCGTCCGCAATATCCCGGGCCGGCAACGCGTCATCGTAAAAGTTGCCGTGGAGGTCGCTGGCGACCTGGTAGTAACGAAAGACGTCGCGATTGCCGGTCTCCGAGCGCAGCCGGCTGGCGATCGCGGATAGATGCCGGTGCCTGCCGTGTTCCCAACCGCGCTGTTCGGCAATCGCTTTGAGCATCAGAGCCACCGCGCCCCAGCCCTTCTCCGACGCCTGCCGCACGTCGCCCTCCGCCAACTCATAGCGGGCCTGCGCCAAAAGGGCGCGACTGTCATCGTGGTACTTCTCCGTTGTCAATGTATCGCTCCTACAGTTGTAATGGATATACTGCATGAACAGTATACTCGGAAATTATCAAATATTATCCAATTATATCCCGCTCAGCCGGTGCATCCATGATGTTATCCGCACCTGTCAACGGATGCCAGCACGCGGCCCAACGGCTCCCACGATGCGCCTGCGGCGGGAACTCCTGCCGGCACTCCTCGGTCGCGTACGCGCATCGGGGATGGAAGGGGCACCCCGCGGGAGGATTCGCCAGGTTGGGCGGCTCGCCCGGCAGGGTTTCCAGCTCCATTTTTTCGCCGCTGATGCTGGGGAACGACGACATCAACGCGGCCGTATACGGATGCATCGGCGCGCGGAACACGTCGGCGGTGTCGCCCAACTCCACCAGGCGGCCGGCGTACATCACGCCGATGCGGTCGGTGACCTCCGCAACCACGCCGATGTCGTGGCTGATGTAGATCATCCCCATGTGCAGTTCCTGCTGCACGCCCTTCAACTCGCGCAGGATGCGGTCCTGCACGATCACGTCCAGCGCGGTGGTCGGCTCGTCGGCGATGATCACCGCCGGGTCGCATGCCAGCGCCATGGCGATCACCGCCCGTTGACGCATCCCGCCGCTGAACTCGTGGGGATACCGGTCCATCAGTTGAGGGTCCAGCCCCACCATCCGGAACAGGCCCGCCACGCGCTCCCGGGCGTCGGCGGCCGTTTCCTCCACACCGTGCGCCTCGATTGCCTCCACCACCTGCTGACCCACTCGGTACACGGGGTCCAGCGCGTTCATCGCCGCCTGGAACACCATGGCCATGCGCCGCCACCTGAAGTGCCGCATCTCCTCCTCGGCCAGCAGCAGCAGGTCCTGTCCATCCAGCACGACCTGCCCCGAGGTCAGTTGGCCGTTGTCGGGCAGCAGCCGCATCAGGCAGTTGGCGATGGACGTCTTGCCGCAGCCCGACTCTCCCACCAGCCCCAGCGACTGCCCACGGCCCAAATCGAAACTGACGGACTGCACGGCTCGCACCGGCCCCTGCCGCGTCAGATAGGACAGGGAGAGGTCAACGACCTTGAGCACGGGTTCGTTATCCACGCTTGTCATCCGCAGCGTCCCACAGCATTACCCGTCGTGCCGCCGCAGCCGGGGGTTCACCACCTCGTCCAGGGCGCGGCCCACCAGGTAGAACGCGCTGCACAGCAGCGTGATCGACGCGCCGGCGGGGATGATCAGCCACCAGTATTCGGTGCCGCCCAGCAGGTACCCGCCGGTGTTGGCCGTGTGGATCATGATGCCCCAGCTCATCCTGATGTCCAGCAAGCCCAGGAAGGACAGCACCGCCTCCGCGAAGATGGCCCCGGTCACCGTGAACATCATGTACAGCAGCGACAGCGGCAGCAGGTTGGGGATCATGTGCACAAATATGACGTGGAAGTGGCTCCCGCCGGCCGACCGCGCCGCCTCGATGTAGGGCTTGACCCTGATGCTCAGGGCCTGCGATTTCAGGATGATCGCCGTGCCACCGAACCCGCCCAGCACGCCTATGATCAGCGCCAGGTAGAACAGGTTCAGGTTGAACAGCGCGCTCAGCACGATCAGCAGCGAGATTCCCGGCAGCGCGATGATCAGGTCCGCCAGCCGCATCAGCAGCGAGTCCACCAACCCGCCGTAGTAGGCGGCCACCGCCCCCACCGTGGTCGCGATGCCCACCGTCACCAGCGCGGCGGTGATGCCCAGGATGAACTCCGAGCGCGCGCTGAACAGCAGTTGGCTCAGAATGTCCCGGCCCAGCGAGTCCGTGCCCAGGGGGTGCCGCCAGTTCGGCGACGCCGGATGGTCAAACTGGTCGAAGGCGTACCCCGTCACCGGGTCATACACGTCGGGCGTCCACACCGTCGCCATGAGTATCGGGTGCGAGAACGCCATCAGCGCGAAAACGGCGATGATCGACAGGGACAGCAGGCCGATCCGGCTCTCAACGAAAATTGACCAGCCGTCCCGCAGGGTACGCCACGCCAGCCGCAGCCGCACCAGGACGAGATCCAACCGCCCCCGGCTCAGGTCGATCTCCGGCGCGTCGTCAAACAGGGACGATCCCTCGCCCAACGGCGGAGGCTGGTTTGGCGGCCGCTCAATCATTGGTACCGGATCCTCGGGTCAAGGTACACGTACAAAACGTCCACGATCACGTGCGCCAGCAGCGAGAACAGCCCGATGAACACCATCGCGCCCATCACCAGCGGCAGGTCCTCGGACTGTACCGCTCGCAGCAGCGTCTGCCCAGTGCCGGGCCACGAGAACACGTATTCGATGATCACGCTGCCGTCGATGGCGAAGATCAGGCTGTACACCAGGCTGGTGATCACCGGCAGCAGGGCGTTCCGCGCGGCGTGCCGGTCCCGCACCACCTTCTCGGGCAGACCCTTGGCCCGCGCCGCCATCACGTAGTCCTCGCGCATCGTCTCCAGCATGCTGTTGCGCGTCAGCAGCATCGTGCCCGCAAACGATATCAGCGTCAGCGTGGCGATAGGCAGGATCATGTGCCGCAGGATGTCCAGCGCCAGGTAGCCCACGCCCGTGAACGCCCACGCAATGGGAATCGCCGCCGCGCCCAGCCCGATCAATACCACCGGGATTCGTCCCGTCCCGAACCGTCCCATCTTTCTGGTGCCCAGAAACGCGAGGAACGCGAAAACCACAAAGGCCGCAGCGGTCAGCAGCATGTAGCTGAACACGTGGTTGGCGCTCACCTCCGCGCCCCGCCAGATCAGCGGGTCCAGGAATTTCCCGATGGGCAGCCAACCCAGCTTGAACGCGAAGATCCAGATCATCATCAGAGCGAACGCCGGCGTGAACGCGGTGAACAGCGTCGCCCCCGAGATCGTCGCCGCGTATTCCAGCACGCCGCCCCGGCGCCATGCGATCGCCTTGCCCAGGAAGAACCCCACGTAGAAGGACACCGCCGTCGCCGACAGAAACAGCACCACCGTGCGCGGCAATCGCTCCGCCAGCACCTCCATCACCGGGCGCGGATAGTGTCCGAACGAGACGCCGAAGTTGCCGGTGAAGGCATTCTTCATGTGCACCAGGTACTGTTCCCACAGGGGCTTGTCCAACCCGAACGACGCCTTGATCTGCTCCCGCACCTCCGCCGGTATGTCGGGGTTCAGGGAGTAAAAGGTCGCGTAATCGCCGGGCTGCGCCTGCACCAGGAAGAACGTCAGCGTGATGATCAGGAAAAGCGTCAGGACCATCTGCCCGGCCCGCCGCACCAGGTAGCCCGTCATCGCCGCACGCTCCCGGTTTCAGGCGTCCAACGGGTTGGCGTCGCGGGCATCCAGGTGTTCATCGTGGGTCCAGTGTTGCGAACTCTGAGGGACAAGATTGTGTATGACATCAACGTGTTGCTAAAATAAAATGCAATTGTTTATATGCAAGGCCCATTGGGAGGGCTTATGGTAGAGGACATCTTGGTTTTGACATTGTTATCGGTAATGGTGACCGTGGGGATGGTGATGTTTTTCGGCGGATTGGCCGGACTGGCGATCAACGGCTATCGTTCGATGCGTCGCTCACGAACGTCCGAGGCATCCTGTTGTTCCGCTGGGGCCGAGGCCGAACGCGTGAACAACTGCTTCATATTCGGTGTAAGGAATAATCGCCATCGACCTGAGGACTCTCCCATGATCGAAAATGAAGAACAATACCGTGTGACCCAAGAGCGCGAGCAGACATTCTCTCAACTGGTCCACCGCATGGAGACTGAAGAAGCACAAAGCATCCTCGGCGAGAACCCGGTTATACGCCAAGCCAAGCTGGACGCCACACGAAGCATATTGCAAGAGCTTCGAGAGGAACTCCGAGATTGGGAATCAAGGCCGCTCACTGACGCATCCGGCACCCGGCATACAGCATAGCCGGCGCCGGTAGAATCGCCGTCCATCTCATCCGCCATCCGGGCTTACGCCCAGCGCTGCGGACGGAAGTCAGGTTATACACTCTCTGATCTATCTCCTATCCAACGGGAACTGCTCGATGTGCTTGATTGGCTCATGAAAGGCGCCGTGGGTGCACTGCTGGGATTCCTCGCGTGTTGGGCGCGACATCATCGTATGGAACACTGACCGGGGGTTCATACCCGGGCTTACAATTTGGAAGTGCCCTGCGGCATTCAGCCTGAGCCAACATTTCGTCCGTCTCTATCACTGCGCACCCTCACGGACCGATGGTGAGGGCGCGCTTCTCCTGCAATCTCGGGTGGCGGCTACTTGAACTGCACCAGGGTCGTCAATCCCGCGGCGTCCTGCAGCCCGCCCCACGACTCCGTGTACGGGTATTCAATACGGTCGCTGCGGTAGGCTTCCACCAGCGGCGTATCGAACAGCGGCACGTAGGGCAGGTCGTCCGCCAGGAATACCTGCATCTCAAACACCTTTTCCCGTGCCGCCGCCACGTCCGTTTCCGCCAGCAACTCGTCGGCCAGCCGGTCGAACTCAGGGTTGTTGTACCCGCCCGCGTTGTGTCCCTCCAGGCCCGAATGCCGGCTGTGGAAGAACGACTCGAGGTAGTCGGGGTACAGGCTCAATCCCCAGCCGAGGATCCACATATCAAATTCCTGGTTGGTGAACACCTTGTCCACGATCAGGTTGAATCCGGTGAGGTCGGCCCGCACCGGAATCCCCACCTCGTTCAGCCAACGCTCGATCCAGATGGCGAAGGTCGAGCGCAGCGGGTCATAGCCCGGGCTGGGCGCCAGGATGTCCATCTTTGGCATCGGGTCGCCGTTGGGCATCCTCAGACCCTCGCCCACCTGCTCCACGAACCTGCCGTCCTCGCTCACCCGCGGTTCGGTCTCCCAGGTGAACCCGGCGTCCTTCAGCAGTTGCACCGCCTGCTCGATGCGCTCGCCCCGGCTCAGGCCCTTGCCGATCAGCGGCACGTCGGGGTTGTACCAGGCCTGGTTGCCCTCCGGCACCGTCGTGTACATGGGAAGGGCCACGCCCTGCAGCACGGTGCTGGTGATGAACTCCTTGTCGATCAGCGTCGCCACCGCCTGCCGGAACGCCTTGTCCTGCATGGGCTGCTTGCGGAAGTTGAAGCCGAGGTACCGCATGCCGTCCGATGCGTTCTCGATCACGGTCAGCCCGTCCTCGCCCTCCAGCTGCTCCTGAAGGCCCCGCGAGAGGCCCAGGGGATTCAGCATGAAGTCGATGTCGCCCTTTTTCAGGGCCAGCACCGTGGCGTCCTGGCTGCCGTAGATGGAGTAGATCGCGCTGTCGGCGTAAGGGCCAACCGTGTACTCCAGCATTTTGTCGCCGCCCGGTTCGCCGTACGCCATAAACTCGTACGCGTTCGGCTTGGTCTCGGCGTACGCGCCGCTGGCGTACTGCGTCACCATGCTGTCGGCGAAGTAGTAGTCGGGGTTGCGTTCCTTTTCCGCGAACGCGCCGCGCTCCCACTTGTCAAAGGCAAAGCCTCCGCCGGTGGGTTCGTTCTCGGGCACGTGCGCGTACAGGATCTTCTGCTGCTCGACGATGTCGCCGGCCTGTTTGGCCTCCTCAACGATCGGTTCCCAGTACGCCTTGGGGAAGATGGGCATGAAGGCCTGGCCGAACTGCCAGCGCGCCAGCCCGGGCTTCTGCTTGAAGTAGATCTTCAGCCGGTACGGATCCAGCGCCTCCGCGTGGTCGAAGAACTCAGGGTCCACGATGGACGGCCAGTTGCCGGAGAGTTGCAGATCGGCGGCGGTGTGCGCGGTGAACGCGAAGTCCTCGGCGGTCACGTCGGCGCCGTCGCTCCACTTGACGCCCTGCTTCAGGGGAACCTCCGTGGTCCAGAAGGTCTGGCCGCCCACGGTTTCCTCCTGCAGCGCCGTCGGAAAATCGGAGGCCAGCGACGGCACCCAGTCGAACCGCTGCGCCGAGTAGGAATACAGGGTGGGCTTGGTTCCGCCCAGCACGTACAGGTTCCAGATGGTTCCGTCCGGCCCCAGGTATGACCAGTAGTTGGTCGTGGTCAGGTCCGCCGAGATTCCCAACTGGTAAACATTGTCGGACACGTCCGTCCCACCACCCGAGGGCGCCGGCGCGGCCGGCGGCGGCGTGGGCGACGGGGCGTCCTGGCGGGGCGTCGACCCAGCGGTCGTGGCCGCCGGAGCCGGAGCCTGGCCCGCCTGGCTGGCCGCATCGGGATCCGGCGTGGCCGTGACCACCACCTCCACCTCTCTCACCACCTCCTCGGTGACCACCTCCGGCTGGCATCCCAGCAGCCCAATCACCAAAACTATCAAGGCGCAAAGTGTTATCAATCCCATCGAACGCATCAGTTATCCCTCCTGCATCAACGTGGCGAATCTATCACGCCAGCACCATCACGGCAAGAAAATATATGCACACAGGATACACTATTGTTGTGCGCAACATTCCCGACGCGGTGTAAACAGTCCTGGCGAAACGTGTCGCACAAGATAACAACTTCCCCACGGATGGTCGCGCAAAACACAAAGGGGCGGGCAGGGAAGCGCAGTATTGCGGGCTTTGCACGGGAAAATCGAGGGTAGATAAGAAGGAGACTCTTGATGCTGTTGAAGGAAGACAGTGAGAATTTGCAGGACATTCGTGCGCGACTCAAAATGGTGATCCATGCGTGTGTCCATGACTTGGTAACAGAAGGTTCAGGTTTTTGGGACCACAAGAATCTCTTGCGTTACGCGATTTCGTACAGCGTGGACACGACCCTTCAATGTTTCGACAGTGTGCGCGACGACATCGATGCAGAGCGTTCGGTGCCAGTCGCGATAGTCGCACGTTCGATGTTCGAGCATCTCGTAACGTTTGAATATTGCGTCATGGACTGTCCCGACGCGCTGGTTCTGTGGGTGAAAGAGCTCCTGAAAAACCATATCAACTTCCTGAGCGATTATCTCCGACACGATGCGGAGATAGACCCCTGGCGGGTCAATAGGGAACCAAGGGCAAAGCAGGAAAAGACCCGAACCGAGAGATTGCTAGCCCGCGCTCCCGAAAATGTGTCCGGTGCATTGCCGAACCTCAAAGAAATGAGAAAGGTAGTTTTCGGGGCTAATCCCGACAAGGAGAGAATTTATCGGCTTTCATACAGGTACCCATCAGGGTGGGTGCATTCCAAGACATTGGGAATCCCCGAGGTCGGCGTGTTGGCGGAGACCGCTAGATTTTCTATGTGGTTGATTATCAACCGAGCCATGCGAATATGTGTGGATAATGATCTGGTGGGATGGGAAGACCGCAACCGTGCCCAAGGGATCATCAACGTTTGCGAACAGCACGCGCCCCCTGACGGCGGTAGCCATAATGCCAACGGCGCGTAACCTGTGGACGTGGGGACCGTTTGATATTGGGTGTATTGTGCTTATCGGCCTTGTTGCTACTCTCCGATAACAACAGGAACCGCCTGAACCTTTGTGCATCATGCCGCACCGTGTGCGCACATTGAAACGGTGGCCAAATCCCACTGAATTTGACACGCCACATACCCGCCATTACAGTTTTTGATGATGTAGCGGCGCCATACCACTCTTTTCCGGATGCCCGGCTGGCATCGTACTTCCCGAGGTCGCGCCACCAGGAGGGGATATGCAGGACAACACCATCGGCAGTTCTCACCTCGAGGACATGGTGGAATTTGTCGATAACCCCGAGCCTCGCTGCCCGTGCGTGCTTTTGCTCGATGTGTCCGGCTCCATGTCGGGCAGCCGGATCCAAGCCGTCAACGATGGAGTCCAGGCCTTCAGGGACGAGGTGGCCGCCGACTCGCTGACCGCTCTCCGCGCCGAGATCGCCGTCGTCGCGTTCAACCACCACGTCAACGTCGTGCAGGACTTCGTCACCGCGGACGAGTTCCAGCCGCCCATGCTGAGCGCCGACGGCGGCACCAGCATCGCCGGCGCTCTCAACCACGGCCTGGAAATGATCGAGGAGCGCAAGCGGGCCTACCGCGCCAACGGCATCCCCTACTACCGTCCCATCGTCATGCTCCTTACCGACGGCTACCCCGAGCACGACACGCCCGAGGCCATCGGGGAGGCCACCCAGCGCGTCCAGGATGCGGAATCCGGCCGCCACGCCGCCGTCTTCTCCTTCGGCATCGATGACGACGCCGACATCGCCATGCTGTCGTCCATGATGGCGCCCGGGCGCCCGGCCAAACCCCTGCACCAGGCCCAGCTACAGGGTATCTTCCAGTGGCTATCCAGCTCCCTCTCGCAGATCTCGTCGTCCCAGGTTGGCGACCGCATGACCCTGCCCAGCCAGGACGACTACCTGGATTTCTGATGGGCAACCGCGATCCGGCGAGCGCTGCCCCCAATGAACTGCCATGGAAAATAGCGGCCGCGTCGGTGGTGGGAACCGGCCACCTGCGAACGGGCCAGCCCTGCCAGGATTCCACCCAATTCCGCGGTCTGCCGATACCGGGCGCGCCGGCCGACACCCTCATCGCCGCGGCGGCCGACGGCGCCGGCTCTGCGCCCCACGGTGACCGGGGCTCCCGCCTCGCCGCCTCCGCCGGCATCAACGCCATCGCCGGTTCGCTGATGGAGCGGTCCACGGACATTGACCCCGAGGCGCTGCGGACGATGCTGGCCGCATCCATCGACGCAGCCCACCACGCCGTCAACGACCTAGCAGAGGCCAACGGCCATCGTCCCCGTGAGTACGCCACCACCCTCCTCGTCGCCGTGCACGCCAACGGGCTGTTGGGGGCGGCCCAGATCGGCGACGGCGCGGTGGTGGCGGCCGGCGAAGACGGGGAGTACGCCCTCATCACGCAACCCGACCGGGGCGAATACGCCAACGAGACCAGCTTCGTGACCGAGTCGCGATACCTCGACACCATGCAGGTCAAAGTCATTCCCGACTTGCGACCACAGCATATCGCCATGTTCTCCGACGGCATCCAGAACCTGGTGCTCGACTACCGCGACCGCGCCGATCCGATCCCCCACGCGCCCTTTTTTCGCGGCGTCTTCGCCTGGCTGGACCAGCAGCCCGATGAACTGTCCGCCTACATCGGCCTCCGGCGATTCCTGAAGTCGCCCCGGGTCAACGCCAGGACCGACGACGACCTCTCCCTGCTGCTGGCTCGCCGTATGGTGGCCTGACGCATGGTGGCCTGACGTGCCTGACTATCGCGACACTCGCGGCAACCGCATCCGCCTCGGCGCAGAGGTCGGCAGCGGCGGCGAGGGCGCGGTTTACCGGGTGCAGGGCAATCGCCGCCAGGTCGCCAAGATCTGGCATGACCCCACCTCCCGCGCCGGCGAAAAAATCGCGGTGATGGTTCGCCAGCGGCCCGCGGCGGCGACTGCCATCCACGGCGGCGGGATGTTCGGCGTGGGCAGGTCGCTGGCTCATCTGCCCTTCGCCTGGCCCGACGACGTGCTGCGCGACGACGCCGGCCGCATCGTCGGGTTCCTGATGCCCTACTTTGACCTGTCCCAGTTCCGCGAGAGCCAGGCTTTCTTCAACCCGGCCGCCCGACGGCGCACCGAGCGGGAACTGGGCGCCTCCTTCGACGATTCCCACCTGCTGCAGATGGCCCGCAACCTTGCTGAGGCAGTCCGCCAGATCCACGCGGCCGGACACGTCATCGGCGACGTCAACGAGAAAAACGTCCTCGTCAACGCCCGCTCCGAGGTCATCATCGTCGACATCGACGCCATCCAGATCAGCGACCCCAACAGCGGCCGGCTGTACCGCTGCACCGTCGGCCGCGAGGACTACACCCCGCCCCGCCTGCAGGGTGTCCGGTTCAGCGAGATCGATCGGGGGCCGAACGACGACCTGTTCGGCCTGGCCGTCCTCATCTTCAAACTGGTCATGGGCGGCTACCACCCCTACATGAGCCGCATTGCCCCCGACGACGAGGACGCGGTCACCGAACTGGGCGAAAAGATACGAAACGGCTACTTCCCGTACAACGAGGACAACACCGTCCCCGACGATTACAAGCAGCCGGTCGCCCAGTACCAGGAGAACTGGGACAACCTGCGCCAGGAGATCAAGCACCTGTTCTGCGAGGCGTTCGACCCCTTCCTGCTCAGGACCGGCACGGGACGCCCCGGCCCCGAAGACTGGATACGCGCCCTGGACCGCGCCATCGAACTGCACCGGCAACAGGGGACACGACGGCCGCGAGTCAATGTTCGACGGCGGTCCCGAAACCGTGGCCAACCCTCCGGCCAGAATCCAGCGCCATCCCCATCCGGCCCGGCGTACGCTCCGCCGCAAGCCGGTCAGACCCCGACCAGCACACCAACACTGTCAAGAACCGTGCGCCTCATCATGGCCGCCGGCGTCGTGGGCGTCCTTGCGATGGTCGCATCCTGCGCGTTCCTGGGCGGCCTCGTGCCCGTCCTCGGTTCCATCGGAGCCGGATCGTCAGCGCCGCCGGTCGCTCCCACGTCAATCCCCGTCGCAGCCGCGGTCGAACCCACCGCTACGCCCACTGCCGAGCCGACGCCAACGGATACCCCTGCACCTACCGAAACTCCGACTCCGCCGATTACCAACACTCCATTGCCACCGCCTACCGCTACGCCGGACATCCCGGCCATGGTGGCTGCAGCGGTCGCGGCCAGCCAGCCGACCTCTACTCCACTACCGACACCGCCGCCCACGCCCACGCCCACCGCTCTGCCTACGCCGACCAGCACTCCGGTACCAACCGCGACTCCCGTACCACCGGCGCCCACACCCACACCGGTGCCCTACCCGGACCCGGTGCTGCTGGAACAACGCGGATATCTGCCCAGCGATCTGACCCGCGTGCGCGGAGACGGACAGTACGTGTCAGGGTGCTTCGTGGGCGACCGGCCCCGCCGGAAATCCTGGTTCTACCTGGCCGACTGGCCGAGCACGACCTTGGAGCACGCTCGCAATCCCATACTCCTGGATTACCAGCACAGCGTCCCCAAGGGGGGATTGCGGGAACTGCTGCCCGGCAAATGCTACTACGTGGGTCCGATTTTCTATCAGAATGCCCAGGCGGAACGTCGTTGCCCGGACTCGGTGTACGACGCGGCCAAGTGCGCCGGTGATGAGATCAGCCAGACATTCGATATTTTCGTGACCGAACGGCCGCTGCAAGAAATCACCGAACCCCCCTCGTTCGACTGACGAACCGGAGCCTCACCGCCGTCAATAGATTATGGCCGCGCGAATTGACGATGATTAAAAATCCATTTATTATGGATATAACATCTGCAATGCCTGCAGGGCAACGTCATTCTGTGAGCATATTCCATCAATGATCGACCTCAGCCGGGTGACCGGTTTCCAATGGGACGAGGGCAACGCGCGCAAAAATATTGACACCCACGGTGTTGATCAAATCGAGGCAGAGCAGGTTTTCTCAAATCATCCTCTTTTGATCGTTGACGACACTGCACATAGCCAGCAAGAGCGCAGACTCAACGCTTCCGGAATTTCCGACTCCGGACGGCGATTGCATGTTACCTTTACAATGCGTCACGAGGGCGCTTTAATCCGAATCATATCCGCTCGTCCGATGAGCCGAAGAGAGCGAGAACGCTATGCCCAAGAAACTTAAGCCAGTTCCGTACTTTGAAACCGAGGCCGAAGAACGCGCCTTCTGGGAAACCCACGACTCGACCGACTACGTCGATTGGAGCAGGGCCAAACGCGTCCGCTTCCCAAACCTCAAACTGTCCCAACCCGCGGAACCTGCTGAAAACGCCGAGGCCGCGCCCGCCGATTAGCGCCAACATACGGAAACCCCATGACGGCCCCGCTCTGGCACAGGCGGGGCCGTTGGCGTTATCATTGAGCCCATCAGCGCCCCCTAATTTCTCGACCCTCATCTCGCCCCATGACCACCTCAGCGCAAGTCTATTACCGCAAGTGGCGGCCCGGCACCTTCAGCGACCTGGCCGGCCAGGAGCACGTCGCCAGCACGCTCAAGCAGGCCGTGCTGCAGGACCGCGTCAGCCATAGCTACCTCTTCTGCGGCACCCGCGGTAGCGGCAAGACCACCACCGCCCGCGTCCTCGCCAAGGCCGTCAACTGTCTCAACCCGCAGCAGGGCGACCCCTGCGAAGAGTGCGCCATCTGCGTCTCCATCAACGAGGGCCGCAACCTCGACATCATCGAGCTGGACGCCGCCAGCAACCGCGGCGTGGAGGAAATCCGCGAGATCCGCGAGAAGGTCAACTTCCAGCCCGCCCAGAACCGCCGCAAGGTTTACATCATCGACGAAGCCCACATGCTCACCCGTGAGGCTTCCAACGCCTTCCTCAAGACCCTGGAGGAACCGCCCGGCCACGTCATATTCATCCTCTGCACCACCGAGGCCGACCGCCTCCTGCCCACCATCCTCTCCCGCTGCCAGCGCTACGACTTCCGGCGCCTGCCCGGCCAGACCATCTACGACCGCCTGGCCTACATCACCGACCAGGAAGCCATCGCGGTTCACCCCGACGCCCTCCGCATGATCGCCCGCAACGCCGGCGGCTCCATGCGCGACGCCCTCAATATCCTCGAGCAACTGGCCGTCTCGTCCGATTCCGACATCACCCTGCGCGACGTCGAGGAGTCCCTCGGGCTCGTGCGCAGCGACGCCTACCTCGCCCTGGCCCGGAAACTCCTCGCCGGCGACACCACCGGCTCACTGGAAACCATCAACGAAGTGGTATGGGAGGGCGGCGAGCCGCGCCAGCTTCACCGCCAGACCCTCGACCTCCTCCGTTCCATGCTCCTCCTGTCCTGGGACGCCGGCCAGAATCTCGACCTGCCCGACGATACCCTCTCCGGCCTCCGCGACGCCATCCAGCAGACCGACTCCCACCGGATCCTCCGCGCCGTGCGCATCTGGGGCGAAGCCAGCGCCGGCCTCCGCTACGACGCGCCGTCCGCCCTCGCCCTGGAAATTGCCGCCGCCGAAATCTGCCGCCAGGACGCGCCGCAGGAACCCGCGCCGTCGGCCCCTCCGATGCCGCCGCAACAGGCGCCCGCCGGACGCCAGACCCAGCGCGGTTCCGGCCCGCCTCCACAGCAAGCCGCCAGGGGTGGACCGCGCCAGGACAACGCCGGCCCGCCACCGCAACCGCCGCCCCGCCAATCCGCGCCTCCTGCGCCGCCGCCCGACAACCGGCCAGTGCCGGCCCGCGCCCCCGCCGCCGCTCCAGACAGCCTGCAGGGTCGCTGGGAGCAGGCTGTGCGTCAACTGGGTCGTGTCAAGGGCAGCAAGTACAACCTCGGCGCGCTGCTGCGCGACTGCCGGCCCAATACCGTCCACCTGTCTGACGACGACTCCACACTCATGCTGCCCTTCAGCAACGCCGCCAACCTGGACCGCATGCAGGAGGAACTGAGCGACCCCCGCGTCCGTGATACTATTGAGCAGGCCATCGAAGAATCCTTTGGCTCACGTCATCCCTTCCAGGTCATCCTGGCCGGCGCCAACAGAGACGGCGCAAATCCGAACCGCGGCTCCGTCCAGGACAGCCCACTGGTCCGCACCGCTATGGGCCTCGGCGCGCGCATCCTGGACGAACAATAGGAGGCTCCGAAACCCATTATGATGAACAAGCGCATGATGCGTCAGGCCCAGCAGTTGCAGAACCGCCTCGCCAAGGCCCAGGAGGAACTCGAAGCGATGAGCGTCGAGGGCTCCGCCGGCGGCGGCGTTATCCGTGTCACCATGACCGGCAAGCAGGAAGTCACCGAGGTAGTCATCGAACCGGAGGCCGCCCCGGACTTGGACCAGGCCGACATCGAACTCCTCCAGGACCTGGTCGCCGCCGCCGTCAACGACGCCTTCACCCGCACCCAGGAACTCGCCGCGGAAAAGATGGGCGCAGTCACCGGCGGCATGAACATCCCCGGCCTGATCTAGCTCGGCCGGATGGCCAGCCAGGGGAGCGAGGATCCCTCACGGGAACGACTCCCACTGCCGGAGACCATCACGGCCGGCGGCGTCACCAGGTGGTTAACCGGGCATTTGCGCGAGAACCCCCACCTCGACGTTACCGCCAACGGGATTCAACACGTTCTGGAGCATTGGGTTGTTCGCGGCATCTGTACGAACAGCGACGGCAATACGACCATCACGTTCTGGGGATTCGTTCCCGGCAAGCGAGCCATGTTGCGAGTTCCGGTTTCGCTGGACGACGAAGAGATCATCACGGCCACTTTCGACAACAGAGCCGCCCGAAGGATCAGACAAGCAGGTCGTCCCTGGTTTCAACGCCATTGCCAGAACCTGGAGGTGAGGGATGCAAGTTAGCTATTACGCCGAAAACGATGTGCTCATACTCATAGCGTCTCCGAAAGGCGGTGGCGGCGGCACTTTACGAGACGATTTTGGGGTCATCTACGCTATAGATGGCGAAGATGAGGATGACGAGAACATCACCAGGGTGGACATTCACGATGTCAGTCGGTTCCTTCCGCTCGACCCAGAGCGGGGTTACGATGCCGACACCGACACGCTGACGCTGGGCGACAAGCCGACTGCCGATTATCGAGTGGTGGACAATGGCGACTTCGCGAGCTACCGCCAGTGGTTTGACGATGGAAGTGAATGGGACGTGGTAGCGGTGGATTTGCGTCGGGCATCCGTACACCTCGCGCCGGCGCTTGCCGCCTTGCCACAACCGGCGCCGGTGAGCGGCGGATAACCTCCGGCGCAACCACATAAACACCATGACCTCCGATCCCACCCCGGGCACCACCCGCTCCCTCGGCCAACTCATCGACCGGCTGCACCAGCTTCCCGGCATTGGCCCCAAGAGCGCCCAGCGCATCGCTTATCACATCGCCCACATACCCGACGATGAGGCCCGCGCCCTCGCCGACGCCATCGTCGCCGTCAAGGACATGATCCTGTTCTGCGACGAGTGCCGCAACCTCACCGACGCCTCGCCCTGCGCCATTTGCGCCAACCCCCAGCGCAACCGCGACCAGATCTGCGTCGTCGAGGAGTCCCGCGACCTCGTCGCCCTGGAACGCACCCGCGTTTACCGCGGCATGTACCACGTCCTCCACGGCGCGCTGTCGCCCCTCAACGGCATCGGCCCCGAAGACATCCACCTGCCCCAGCTTTTCGCCCGTCTCCAGGGGCAGGACAACCCGCTGCAGGAACTCATCGTCGCCACCAACCCGACCCTTGAGGGCGACGCCACCGCCGATTTCATCCACCGCCGGCTCGCCGGCACCGGCATCCGCATCACCCGTCTCGCCCTCGGCCTGCCCGTCGGCGGCTCGCTGGAATTCGCCGACGAGACCACCCTCAGCCGCGCCCTCGCCGGCCGCAACCAACTCGAATGATGTCTCTCGGGCGGACGACTCAACCAATAAGAAACTGGATCAAAACACGCAGAGTTGGTATGGGTCTCGTATGCAGTTGGTCTTCATATATGGGCCTCCTGCGTCGGGGAAGCTGACGGTGGCTCGGCGTCTGGGAGAGCTGACTGACTTCCCGGTCCTTCACAATCATCTGGTGGTGGATTTGCTGTTGGCGGTGTTTGACTTCGGCAGTTCTCCTTTCGTGCAAATGCGAGAAGCAGTATGGCTGAACGTGATGGAGCGAGCAGCGCAGGAACAACTTCCGGGTCTCATCACCACCTTCACGCCGGAACATTCAGTACGCCCGGACTTTGTTGGTGCGGTCGTGACAACTATTGAAGGCGCTGGAGGCCGAGTCCTGTTCGTTTCGCTCACCTGCCCCGAGGCGGAACTCGAACAGCGTATGGAGAATCAATCGCGCGCCGAGTTCGCCAAGCTTCGCTCGTTGACTCTGTACCGACGGCTACGGGATGGAGGCGCTTTCGACTTTGCATCCCTGCCTGAATCCGGACTTACAATAGATACGTCCAAAACGCAGCCCGATGAATCGGCTCGGCTAATAGTCGACCATCTCGGACTGTAACCGATCTGAATCGTTGATGCCCGGCGCTACCTCCGCTGGCAGTTTAAGGTTTTCAGACAGTCTCAGGTAACCAACACCGATGACCCAGCCCCGAACCTACCGCGCCGTCGGCCTCACCCTCCGCAAGTCGCCCGTCGGCGAGGCCGACCTCATCTCGTCCGTCTATACCCGCGAGCACGGCAAGCTGGACGTGCTGGCCCGGGGCGCCCGTCGCCTCACCAGCAAGCTGATGGGACACTTCGAGCCGCTCACCCTGGTCCGCCTGTCCGTCGCCCGTGGCCGCACCCTCGACACCGTCGCCGAGGTCGAGGTCGTCAACGCGTTCCCTGACGTCAAATCCGACTACGTCAGTGTCGCCCGTGGCCTGCACGTCGCCGAACTCATCGACGGCTTCAGCGCCTCCTCAGCGTCCAACCCCCGGGTGCTCGACCTGGCGCTGCAGACCCTGCGGGTCATCGGCAGCCAACCGGCCGTGGGCGATGCTGATCTGTCATTCGACCTGCCCCTGCGCTACTTCGACCTCCGGATCCTGCAGCTCTCCGGCTTCATGCCCGAACTGTACCAGTGTGTCGAATGCAGCGCCGAACTGGAGCCAGAGCGCCATCGCTACGCCGCCGGCGCCGGCGGAACCCTCTGCTCTGACTGCATTCCCGACGAGGTGCTCATCCGCCCTCTTTCCCTGGCCGCGCTCAAGGTCATGCGCCTGCTGCACCGCACCGAGTCGGTGGACCGGCTGCCCCACCTGAACATGCCGGCAGCCGTGCATGCGGAGGTCACCACGCTGTGCACCGAAACCGTCCAGTACTGGCTGGACCGCCAGCTTCGTTCCCAGGCTTTCATGGATGCGACCCAATTTGCTTGAAACTTGCAAGGATTTTATGTTGACCTGAATGCAACTAAAGCGTAAAAGTCTGTCATTGCTCCGTCCTGCACATACATCGTTCGCCGTCCGCACGTATAACAACCTGTTCGCTCGGCTCCCATAAGCGAGGTATAGCAATGTTCAGCAAGATATTGGTTGCCAACCGGGGCGAAATCGCCGCCCGCATAATTCGAACCTGTCAAAAGCTTGGGGTATCCACCGTCGCGGTCTATTCGGAGGCCGACCGGGACGCCATGCACACCCGCATGGCCGACCAGGCCGTCTGCATCGGCCCTCCTGCCGCCGTGGACTCCTACCTCAACATCGACGCCGTCATGGACGCCTGCCATGCCACCGGCGCTGAGGCCATACACCCGGGCTACGGTTTCCTGTCCGAGAACAACGAGCTTGCCCAACGCTGCAAAACCGACGGCATCGTGTTCATCGGGCCCGGCGAGGAAGTCCTCAACCAGATGGGCGACAAGCTCTCCGCCCGCCGCGTCGCCCGCAAGTCCGGCCTCCCGGTCATGCCGGGCACGGAGGAGCCCGTATCCGACGACGAGGCCATCACCCGGGCCTGGGAGCTGGGCTTCCCCATGATGGTCAAGGCCGCGGCCGGCGGCGGAGGCATCGGCATCCACGTCGTGCACAGCATGGCCGAACTGGAGCCCGTCATAGAGCGCACCCGCAAGATCGCCCAGGCCGCCTTCGCCGATTCCAGCCTGTTCTACGAACGCTACCTCGAGGGCGCGTCCCACATCGAAGTCCAGATCATCGCCGACCAGTACGGCAACGTCCTGCACCTGTTCGAGCGCGACTGCTCCATCCAGCGCCGCAACCAGAAACTCATCGAGGAAACCCCCGCCTCGGCCAAGCTCTCTGCCGAGGTACGCGAACAACTGGGCCGCCTGTCCCGCCAGTTGGGCCGCGAGGCCGGCTACACCAACGCCGGCACCGTCGAGTTCCTCGTCGCGGCTGACGGTCATTTCTACTTCATGGAGATGAACCCCCGCCTCCAGGTCGAGCACGGCGTTACCGAACTGATCACCGGGCAGGACATCGTCGATCTCCAGCTTCAGTCCGCCGCCGGCATCCCCTTCTCCATCCGCCAGCCCGATCTCCGCCCCAACGGCCACGCCATCGAGGCCCGCGTCTATCCTGAAGACCCCGATACCCTCCTGCCCAACGTCGGGATCGTTACCGACCTGCGGCTCCCGGAGGGCGAACACGTCCGCGTTGATACCGCGCTTTGCGTGGGCTACGAGGTTTCGCTACACTACGAACCGCTGCTCGCCAAGGTGATGTCCTGGGGCCATGACCGTGACGAAGCCATCGCCACGCTGGACGCGGCCCTCGCCGACTTCCACCTGTCCGGCGTAACCACTAACATCCCCCTGCTGCGCGACGTGCTCGCCAGCCCCGAGTTCACATCGGGCCAATACCACACCGGCAGCCTGAACCCCATCCTCGAGCGACGACTGCAGGCCAGGGGCAAGACGACCTCCATGCACCCCAACGGAACCACCGGCAACGGCCACCGGCCCGATCTGGACCCGCGCGCCCTGGCAGCCGCCATCGGGGCCGCCGCCGTCGCCGCCGAGCGGGCCAACCGGCCGGGCGGAGGCGCCCGCGAGTCCGCCTCCCGCTGGCGCATGCAGGGCCGTCGGGATCTGTTCCGTTCCCGGCTGGGGAGCGCGTCCTGGTAAATTGACCACCATCAGAGTACGCATCGGTGACCAGTGGTACACCGTCGAGGTCGGCGACCTGACCCAGTCCCCCGTTCAGGTCACCGTTGACGGCGAGACCTTCGAGGTGGAGGTCGACAGCGACGCTGCCCCAACGCCGCCGCGCCGGGGTCGGCCCGCCGCCGGCCTCTCCGTCCCGGACGCTCCGGCGTCTGCATCGCCCGGTTCCGCCGGCCCGGCGTCGACCGCTCCCATCGACGACGACATCCTGCGCTCGCCCATGCCGGGCCGCGTCATGTCCATCCTCGTCCGCCCCGGCGACACCGTGTCCGCCGGCGACGAGGTATGCGTCGTCGAGGCCATGAAGATGGAGCAGAGCATCCTCGCACACCGCGACGGCGTGGTGAAGACCGTCTTCGTGCAGCCGTTGGATTCTGTCAACGCCAACGACCCGCTGGTAGAATTGGAGTAGCCAATCTACCCCGGGGAAGGCCCGCCATGCCCGGCAAAACCGGACATCACCCCGTCGAAGTCGTCGCCGAGGTCCAGTCCATGGAACTGAACCTCGACTACAGCGGCGCCTATAAGCTGCTGCTGAAAGACGGCTCCACCGTCCACGTCGATTTCACCCCCGAACAATGGAGCATTCTCCAGAGCATGCACAACAAGGGCCGTTATCCAATGCGATTCGTCGGCACCGGCGACTACGCCGACGGCCACTTGAAGCGTATCGTGAGCATCGATCTTCCCAAAACGGAACGCGTGCGGCCTCCTGCAGACCCGGAAATGCCTACGCTATCGCACCGGATTTCGGAGATCAGCAAGTCCATGGATTGGTCCAACGTGCCTACTGACGGCGCCAGGAACTTGCATCACTATCTATATGGGCGAGCCAAGGTGGACGATTATTGGATGACGTCTTCGCTGACGCTTGCTACTGGATTGCCAAGTTGAACGAACGAGATTCTCTCCATGAGATTGCAGTGTTACTGTCTGACACCCTCGGATCCAGGCGCATCGTGACCACTGAGCTCGTGCTCGGCGAGGTTCTGAACTTCTTTGCAGAATTGGGCCCGGTTAATCGTCAAGGCGCAGTCTCATTGGTACGAGGACTCCGAGACGATACTGATGTAGATGTCATTCGACTATCAAACATCCGATTTTGGGAAGCTGTCGATTTTTACAACTCCCGGCGTGACCAAGAGTGGGGCTTCGTGGATTGCGCCAGCTTCCAGCTGATGGCTGCCAACAGCATCCAGGAAGCACTAACCAACGACCACCACTTCACCCAGGCCGGTTTCACCACCCTAATGTAAGAAGGCACTCCATGCCCAACAAACCGCCTTCATCACAAAACCCGGCGTGCGCTACTCACAACAACGCTAACGACCCGCTGGTAGAATTGGAGTAGTCAATCTACCCCGGGGAAGGCCCGCCATGCCAGATAAAACCGGCCGCTATCCCGTTGAAATTGTTGCCAAGGTACAGTCCATGGAATTGGACTTGGAACACAATGGCTCATACAAGCTGCTATTGGAAGACGGCTCCACAATACGGGCCGACTTTACGGCTTCACAATGGGGATCCTTGGAAGGTATGCACAGCCGCGGCCGCTACCCCATCAACATATTCGGCGAAGGCAACTACGCCGACGGATGCCTCGAGCGCATCGTCAGCATTGATCTGAAAAGAACGGACCGTGTGAGGCCGCCGGAAGACCCGGAGGAGCCCACGTTGCTGCACAGGCTCGCTGAGATTCACAAGAAATATCCGCAGGACGATTGGGATGACATTCCAACGGACGCGGCCAAGAATCTGCACCATTACCTGTACGGTCGTCCGAAGGTGGACGACTGATGCGCCCCGTCTTTGCCGACGCCTGCTACTGGATCGCTTTATTGCTGGAAAGGGATCAGTGGCACGATACAGCCCTCCGGCTGTTCTATGAAATGGCGCATCGTGAGGTTATTACCAGTGAATTAGTTCTATTTGAAGTGCTTAATTTCATGGCGAAATTCGGGGAGACCAAACGGAGAGCCACAGTTGCACTGGTGAGAGATTTCCAGAACAACACCAATGTAAAGGTGGAACCAGTGCGCACTGAACAATTCTGGAACGCCGTCGATTTCTATAACGCCCGCCCTGACCAGGAATGGGGCCTCGTGGATTGCGCCAGCTTCCAGCTGATGGCTGCCAACAGCATCCAGGAAGCCCTGACCAACGACCACCACTTCACCCAGGCCGGTTTCACCACCCTAATGTAAGAAGGCACTCCATGCCCCAGGAAACTATCTACATCAAGGGCGCCCGCGAGCACAACCTCAAGAACATCGACGTCACCATCCCCCGGGATCAACTGGTCGTCATCACGGGAGTCTCCGGCTCCGGCAAGAGCAGCCTCGCCTTCGACACCATCTACGCCGAAGGCCAGCGCCGCTACGTCGAGTCCCTCTCCGCCTACGCCCGCCAGTTCCTGGGCCGCATGGACAAGCCCGACGTGGACTACATCGAGGGCCTATCCCCCGCCATCTCCATCGACCAGAAGGGTGTCTCCAACAACCCACGCTCTACCGTCGGCACCGTAACCGAAATCTACGACTATCTGCGTCTGCTATTCGCCCGTGTCGGCCGGCCCCACTGTCCCAAGTGCGGCAACCCCGTCGCCCGCCAGACCGTCCAGCAGATCGTCGACGCCATCCTGGCTCTGCCCGAGTCCTCCCGCATCACCCTGCTGGCCCCCAAGATCCGCCGGAAGAAGGGCGAGCACCGCGAAATATTCGAGGCCGCCAGGCGCGGCGGGTTCGTACGGCTCCGCGTCAACGGTGAAATCCTGCTCGTCGAGGAAACCGACAACCTCAACCTCGACAAGCAGAAGTGGCACTACATCGACATCGTGGTTGACCGTCTCATCATCCGCGGCGACACCGAACCGAACCGGGTCACCGAGTCCGTTGAAACCGCCCTGCGTGAGGGCGAGGGCGTGCTGACGGTGGGTCGCGAGGGCGAGGACGACCTGACCTTCAGCGAGCAGTTCGCCTGCGTCGCCTGCGGCATCAGCCTGCCCGAGATCGAGCCGCGCACTTTCAGCTTCAACAGTCCCCACGGCGCCTGCTCCACCTGCACCGGCCTCGGCTACCAGCTTGAGGTGGACCCGTCGCTGGTCATCCACAACCGCTCCCTCTCCCTGCTGGAGGGCGCAATCGTGCCCTGGGCCCGCTCCGGCGCCGCCAACTCCTGGTACGCCAGCATGATGGAGGCCGTCGCCCGCCAGTTCGACTTCTCGCCCCACGCGCCCATCCGCGAACTCACCGACGACCAACTGAACATCATCCTCTATGGCGCCGGCAAGCAGCAGGTTTCGGTACGGCACCGCACCGGCCGCGGCCGCACCTACTCGTGGAACACCACCTACGAGGGCGTCATCCCCAACCTCCAGCGCCGCTACCGCGACACCGAGTCCGACCACACCCGCAGTGAAATCGAACGCTACATGGCCCAGCGCGCCTGCCGTTCCTGCACCGGCGCGCGTCTCCGCCCGGAAGCGTTGGGCGTCCTGGTCTGTGGCCGCAACATCATGGACGTAACCGGCCTGACCATCGGAACCGGTCTCCAGTGGGTGCGCAGCATCAAGCCGGGCGCGGACCCGTCCCTCAACGGCTCCGGCAACGGCCATCACGCCACCAACGGCCATCATCCTGATGAGCCGCTGGCATCCGAGAGCGCAGCGGACACCAACGGGTCCAAACCCAAAACCCGCCGCACCCGCCGGAACGGACGCCGCGCCGCCGCCTCAATCGACCAACCCGCCACCCTCACCGAGCGCGAAATGGTCATCGCGGATCAGATCCTCAAGGAGATCGAGGGCCGCCTCCAGTTCCTCGATGGCATCGGCCTCGACTACGTCACCATGAGCCGCACCGCCCGCACCCTCTCGGGCGGCGAGGCCCAGCGCGTCCGCCTTGCCACCCAGATCGGCAGCGGACTCACCGGCGTGCTCTACGTGTGCGACGAGCCCACCGTCGGCCTGCACCCCCACGACGACCACCGCCTCATCGGCACCCTCACCCGCCTCCGCGACATGGGCAATACCGTCATCGTCGTCGAGCACGACGACGCCATGATGCGCGCCGCCGACCACATCGTTGACCTCGGCCCCGGCGCCGGCGAGCACGGCGGACACATCGTCGCCACCGGAGACGTGTCCGAGGTCATGGCCAACGAGGCATCCCTGACCGGCGCGTACCTCAGCGGACGCAAGCGCATCCCCACCCCCGAGGAACGCCGGCCCGGCAACGGCAACGTCATCTCCGTGCGCGGCGCCCGCGAGAATAACCTGAAGGGCATCGACGTGGACTTTCCCCTGGGTCTGCTCGGCTGTGTGACCGGCGTGTCCGGCAGCGGCAAGAGCACCCTGATGTACGACATCCTGTACAAGCGCCTGGCCCAGGTCGTCGCCCAGGGCCGCGACCGCCCCGGCGACCACGACGAGATCACCGGCATCGAGAACATCGACAAGGTGGTCAACATCGACCAGTCCCCCATCGGCCGCACGCCGCGCAGCAACCCCGCCACCTACACCGGCGCGTTCACCCCCATTCGCGAGGTGTTCGCCGGCCTGCCCGAGGCCCGAATCCGAGGCTACAAGCCCGGCCGCTTCTCCTTCAACGTCAAGGGCGGACGCTGTGAGGCCTGCCAGGGCGAGGGCTACAACCAGATCGAGATGCAGTTCCTCCCCGACGTGACTGTACCCTGCGAAATCTGCCAGGGCCGCCGCTACAACCGCGAGGCCCTTGAGGTCACCCTGCGCGAGAAGTCCATCGCCGACGTACTCGCCATGACCGTCGAAACCGCGCTGGACTTCTTCTGGAACTACTCACGCATCCGCAACCGCCTGCAGACGCTGCGCGACGTGGGCCTGGGCTACATCCGCCTGGGCCAGCCGGCCACCACGCTGTCCGGCGGCGAGGCCCAGCGCGTCAAGCTGGCCACCGAGTTGTCCCGCCGCGCCACGGGCCGCACCCTGTACCTGCTGGACGAACCCACCACCGGCCTCTCCTTTGAGGATTGCGCTGCCCTGCTGCGCGTGCTGCACCGCCTGGTTGACCAGGGCAACTCCGTGATGCTCATCGAGCACAACCTGGACCTCATCAAGAACTCCGACTGGATCATCGACCTCGGCCCCGGCGCCGGCGACCAGGGCGGCAACCTCATCGCCTGCGGCACCCCCGAAACGCTCGCCGACCACGAGGGCTCCCACACCGGCCGCTACCTCCGCCAAACCCTCCAGCAAACCGAACTAGCCGCCACCGCCGACTGACCTGTCACAGCCGCCAGGTGAACGCCATGCCCGACGCACAACCAGACCAGCCCCTGCACCTGCCCAGCCTGGTCATCAAAAACTTCCGCGGCATCGACGAGCTGACGATACCGCGGTTGGGTCGCGTAACGCTGCTGGCGGGAAAGAACGGGGTGGGGAAGACGACGGTGCTGGATGCGGTGCGGGTGTGGGCGGCTAAAGGCAGGATGCGTGCCCTTTTCGAAATGTTGCACCATAGAGATGAACGCATCGGTGCGCTGAACAGAAATGGCTTCGACATCAACACCCTCGATTGGGCAGCACTATTTCATGGTCGGGAAATCTTGGTCGGGCTCCACCTATCCGTAGGAACCGGTTTAGATGAAGATTCACTATCAATCCGCGTGGTTTCTCATTCCGACGTTATTCTGAGTGAGTATGCGCGGTATGAAATCGACACTCTCCCTGATGAAGAGCTGTTTTTCTTACAGATACAAGTCCATGGCTCTCAGCACTTTGTTCCTAGCTCCGCCGTTATGGATATCGGCGCTCCTAGATACCGAGATAACCGTGTGGCTCCACAGATTAGACGAATGATTGAAAGTACAGAGCTACCACCTGAACTGAATTGTGAATCTCTCGGACCCAACGTCCTGGACAATAAAGCGCTGGCAGGATACCTCGATGCGGTCGCTTTGACCGAACATGAAGAGCGAGCTGTCGACGCGTTGAATTTGATCGCAGACGGTGAGGTAATGCGCATCACTACGGTGGGCGGCGGTCAAAAGGTCATAGCTAAAATAAAGAGTGCAGAACGCCCAGTGCCTTTGCGCAGTCTGGGCGATGGAGCAGTGCGACTGTTCGCGGTCGCTCTCGCCCTCGCCAAAAGCACCGGCGGATTCCTCCTCATCGACGAGGCCGAGAACGGCATCCACCACTCAATCCAGCCCAAGTTCTGGAACATGGTCCTCCAGACCGCCCAGCGCAACAACGTGCAGGTCATCGCCACCACCCATAGCTGGGACTGCGTCAAGGGCTTTGCCGAAGCATCCGCTGCGCTGGAAGACATTGAAGGCGTGCTCGTGCGTCTGGAAAGGCATGAGGACCATTTGCGGGCAGTCGAATATTCAGAGCGCAACCTGAAAGCCGCTGCCAAGTACGGCATTGAGGTCAGATAACCCCAATGGCCCGAATCGTATCGGCGCAACCGGAGCCTCACGTCCTGCTGGTCGAAGGCCCCGACGATAAGCACGTAATCTGGCAGATCTGCAACCGCAGCCCCGAAACGCCGGATTTCTACATCGCGGACCGGGGCGGTATCGAGCCGTTGCTTGACGCGATAGGGGCGGAACTCAACGCTCCGGGGCGTCGTGTCCTGGGTATCCTCACCGATGTGGATGATGACCTGCCGGCCCGTTGGGCTGCCATAACCAATCGCCTTGCTGAGGAAGGCGTTCAGGTTCCAAACAGCCCCGAACAGGATGGCGTA